>JAEINU010000054.1 GCA_016342685.1 Bacteroidales bacterium
AATAACTCAAGAACATAGACTCGTTTATAAAGTCGAAAAAGACACAATTTTTATTGCATCCTGTAAATTCCATTATTAAACTCAAAATCTGAAATGAATGTGCAAAGGTTTTTTAACGTGCAAAGTCCGCGCAGCCGCGCAATTTTCGCTGAACGCGGTTATGGCCTACACTTTGCCGCGCAATTTTTCGTGATTGTTTATCGTCTGCATGATAAATTTAGAAATCTATATTTGTTGTGAATGCGGCCAGTAGTTTTTCACGGAGAATTAGAAAGTTGTAAGCGTGGCTGATATAACCTTAAAATGCAACTGACGCTTTTTTGTCATGTTCTTTGCAATAAAATCGGGTTAAAATATGGGGTATGCAAAGACCACGCCAATTCCGGCTGCGCCGGAACCAAAGCGCAGCTGATTTAGATGTTATACGGACAAAAAGATGTTTTATTCAATTCAAAAAAATGGAGAAAAATAAATTGCAGGCACATTCAAATGAATGGTATGATAAAATGGCTGAAACACAGAGCTCATATTATTATCCATGGAAGTCTGTATTACCACAGAATCATGGAGAAGATGCTTATTTTAAAATACTACAATCAGAATTAACAAAAGATGATGTAGTACTTGATATTGGATGCGGAAGTGGAGAACTGACAAACACAATTGCAAATTATTGCAAGAAAATTATTGGATATGACCGTGTAAGTCATTTCAAAAAGGCACTTGACGGGCAAAATATTAAAGAATAAAACATTCCTAATAGAAAAGAATTTAACTTTTCAAGTTTTATCTTATTAAAAGAGTTAATATTAATAAATTTGGGAACCTTTTTAATAGCAGGTAGTTTAAATAATAAAATACCTATTATTAAAAATACGGACCCAATAAAGTATGTCGTTTGCTTATTCAAAAAAGAAGTGATTTCAATTTTATCTAGAACTAGATATATTAGTTGAGCAATACCAATATATACAATAGCTCTACCTAATAAAAATAAAATGCTTTTTGAAAAAACTAATTTTTTCTCCTTAATATCTTTACTAAGAAAGCCTATTGCTGATATATTTGTTATAAGCGGACACGGACTTATTGCATTCAATATCCCTAGCACAAAGGCAGAGAAAATTTTCACATCTGAATTATCCAGAAAATTATATAAAACATCAATCATAACAATAACTACAGTAAATATTGATTAACAATCTCAATGATGAACCCCAAAGTACAGTAAAAATAGAACAATCCTTTATTCTTTTCCGCATTAAAATAAAATCCTTTCAGAGAAATACTCAATGCTGATTTCAAAACTGTAATGCTATAATTTCTTTGATCACAGTTGACAAATGAGATATACCGCCTTATCATGATTAATTATAATAGAATTAAATTGTAATTTTTATAGGGAATTTTAAATCCGTTATAAATAGTAGGATTTAAATTATTAATGGTTTTTTATATCTTGTATTCTACTCATTTTGTTATGTTTAGATAAACGTCTTTTGCTCAACTATGCATTGCAATATGAGATTGGAGATATTTAAATAACAAAGGTACATGGAGAAACTATATGAGTCCTATTAAATGTTTTAGGTGGAAATTTATAATAAGAACTTTGAAAGGATTCTTGTTTTTGCTCACTTCATTAATAATTTTATCCTGCAATGAATTAACAGAAGACCCCTATGTAGAACCTCTTTCATTTACAGGTTCTCCTCCTTCTATTAGTCTAATCGGCGGTAGTTCAATTAATATTCCAATAGGTGAAGATTTTATAGAACCGGGCTTTATTGCAGACGATGTGGAAGACGGGGATCTGACATCCTCAGTAATTGTTACTGGAAGTGTTGATACCTCTTATGCGAATAATTCAGTATTGAATTATTCTATTACAGATTCAGATGGATTGGATTATTCAGTATACAGAACTGTTTCGGTCAGTTATGTCGGACTTGAGAGGTCAGTACAGTTGTTGATTCCCGCATTAAATCCGGAACACTTCCCGCAAACTTTTCGTTTGGAAACTGCTTGAAAAGTAAAGAATT
>JAEINU010000006.1 GCA_016342685.1 Bacteroidales bacterium
AAAAGAAAACAAAAAAATAAATTATCTTTAAAAAATAATGGCGAAAAATAGTCAACCTATTTTAGCACGAGACCCATTGTTATAAAAACGGAGAGAAAGTATAAAAAGATTTTTGTAGACGAAATTCTTTATTGCAAAGCTGATGGTGCTTATGCAGAGTTGTTTTTAAGTGACAATAAAAGCTTTGTTGCTTCTAAATTATTAAAAGATATTGAAGCTCTATTGAAGGACTATAATTTTTTTAGAATCAATAAATCCTATTTAGTAAATCTTGATCACTGTATTGAAATTCAAACTGGAGATAAACCCAAAGTGTTATTGTCAAGCGAAGAAGTACTTCCTGTAAGTCCTCCTAGAATGAAATTGTTAAAGGAAAAATTCTGTGTTTATTCATAGAAAGACATGTTTTACTTGAGTTTTCCATGGCTTAATAAAGTAAATCCATTTTTGCTTTAACTTGTAAAAGGTTATTGTAAACTTTGATATGATAACTTTTTATATTAATTAAAAAATTAAAGATTATGAAAAAATTAGAATTAAATCAAATGGAAAAATTGCAAGGTGGAAAAAGCCAAGATACTCAAGCTTGATGCGACGCTATTGATGGGTTAGGGGGAATGGCTTATGTTAATTCTCTTGACGCACAAATGAGAGATTTTGTAGGTGGCCTTTATGGAATGCATTGTTAAGCTAATTGGATTATTTATAACAGTTGTAGTTGTTTAATTACAACTGTTATTTTTAAAAAATAGTTTGTATATGAAAAATGGGATCATAATTATTTTATTAGTTTGTATTCAATTAAAGGGTTACTCTCAAATAAGTATAGAGGGAATTGCTTGTTCGACAGATACCTCCGTTATATCTTTTGCAAATGTTTCAATAAAAAACAAAGCCATAGGTGCGTGTGCCAATGAAAGAGGATATTTTAAGTTTGTAATAGATTCTGCATGTGAGAAGGATACTATTATTATTTCCAGTATTGGTTATATAAATTATTCGTTTACCATCGAAAGTTTAAGTATTAAAGATAGTGTTTTTTATCTTGAGCCTGCAAATTATGAACTAAAAGCAGCGGTAATTATTAACAATGCTCCAAGTGTCGATAAAATAATAAAACATGTTCTAAGAAATTATGGTAAGAACTACCCCCGTAGCGGTTACCAGGCAAAAGCTTTTTTTCAGGATATCGTATATAATTATGCTATTGAAGCCAAGCAAGATATTGCTCGCATTACCGAGGCTGCGATTACCATGCAGGAGTTTGGTGTACAAACAACCAAGGAAGTAAAATTTCGGGTTGATGAATTGCGAAATTCATAAAATTATATTAAAACTAATAAAAAGATGGAATGGGTGCTTCGTCTGGGGTTTGGGGGTTTGCAAAATCCTGTATTGGAAATGTATAATGAATGTGACTTAAGTAAAAAGGACTACCTAAAAACCTTCCTCGAAGAAAATGTAGTTTCACTTGAAAGTATTGAGTTTTTAGACACTATGCCAGTTTATGTAATAAGGTTTACACCCAATACGAAGCGATCGGGTTTTGTATATGATTGTAAGGTATACATTAATACCAAGGATTATGCAATTATTAAAGAAGATTTCAATAAAACTTTAACAAAAGAACTTCAAAAAATATTAGGAACGAATAATTCTGCCTGTCGAAGAAAAATAAAATATTATAAATCAATAGAAAATAAATATTATCCATACTTGATAGAATATCTAGCAGGGATGAAAGATCAGGGATATACTTTTAGTAAAACAGAACATTATATTCGCCACAGTTTTATTATGATGAACGAAATAATACCAAAAAGTAAAGATTATAAACGAATAAAATGGCGCGAAAAAGAAGATGAAAATGATTTGCTTTACAACAGGGAGTTTGCATACAATGAAGCATTCTGGAAAAGTTTTAATGTTTTGTACACGCAGGAGGAAGTTACTAAAGCCAAACAAGACTTAAGGAAGGAGCAGGCAATTAAAAATCAATTTATCGAAAATAGCAAATGAAAAACATTTTTGTAAAACTAGAGACAATCAATTTTAAAGAATACTTTTTACTTTATGCCCTATTAAATGGTTTATTCCTGTTTTTATTATATGGTGTAATTGCAGACCCAATAGCTTATGTTGGAGATAGTCCCAAAACAATAAAGTTCTATAATGTTTTTACAACAGTTATATACTTTATTTCCCCTTTTTACGAATATCTTAAGATTTATTTACTGGCTAAAATAATTCAAAAAGGGATCGATAATATATTGAAAATTAAGTCGGATGCAAAAGTTATATTTCTTATTGTACTTACATCTCAGTTTAGCATGCTTCTGGCTGATGTGGTAAAAGCAGTTTGGCTTTTATTCGTGCAAACGGATTTGCAAATGCACGATAGGAAACATTTTACTCCACTTTCTTTGCTTAATTTGTTTGAAAGAAAGAATATAACGACAACATATTACTATCCTTTAAAATTCGCAAATGTTTTTGAACTATTGTATTGGATTATATTATCATTAGGGATAGCTCAACTTTTTAATACTACAAGAAAAAAAGCTTTCTGGATAGTTTTTAGAACATATGGTTTTTTGATTGTAGGAATTATGTTGGTAAAACTTATCCTTAACTCCACTTTTTTTGGTTTTTAATATGAATTTTTACAAACGCGTTGTTTTTCATTTTATATTATTTATTATAGTCTTCTTTTCAATACAGCTTATAATAAAGCAATTTTTTATATCGGAGAGTTTATTATACGAGCACCTATCAGAGGATTTTTCTGATTCGAGTGTTGTAGATAAAATTGAAAATTATAAGAAGGTTAGTTTTTTACAAATAATTGTACCTGTTATCTTTTATATCTTACGATTTGCAATAATTGCTGGCTTTCTTTCCGCTGCACTTTTCTTTTATAATATCAAGTTTAATTACAGTAAAATACTATTTGTTACAATATTGGCAGAATATGTTTATGTAATTAAACAAGTAATTAAATTATTTTGGTTTGGATTAATACAGAATGATTTCACATTAAAAGAGTTTTATCATTTTAATTGGGATTCAATAGGAGCTTGGGTGGATATTTCTAAATTGGAGGTTTATTTTAGGTTGCCATTAAATACGGTTAATCTTTTCACAGTATTTTATGTATTTGCCTTAGCTTACTGTTTAAGGAGATGTCAACGAATGAAATACCCTATGAGTTTAAAGATAACAACTCAAGCCTTTGGAGCTGGGTTGATTTTATGGATTTTACTTTCAATGTTTATATTGGTTTTAATAAGTTAAGATATGCACAAAAGAATTCTACCATTGCTTTTTGGTGTTGTATTTTTATTCTTAGTATCTATAATAATAGTTAAAATTAATAACGATACTTCAATTAAAGAGGATGTTTTTTTACCCAGAGTTAGTTTAAAAGGAATTAATACATCCAATGTTATATTGGAAAAGGAATTAGACTACAACAAGCCAATTGTATTATCATTTATATCTGTAGAATGTAATCATTGTAAGTTTCAGGCACAGGATATTTTCGAGCATTCTAACTTGTATAAAAATGTAAACCACATTGTTGTTGTTGAACAGCACGATTCACTCGAAACGTTCTTAGCAAAAACAAAACTTAAGATGGGTGAAGGATATAAGTTAACTTCAGTAGGATATGAGATTGTAGATAAATTCAATATTAAAGGATTTCCTTCAACTTTAGTATTTGATTCTAATGGGATCTTTCTTAGAGAGTTTGTGGGTGAAATGAAAGTCGAAAAATTAAATCTAAAAATAAGAATGTGTCTAAATCAAAAATTGTAAAATCTTTTGTGCTTCAACACGATCAATCAGATTGTGGTGTTGCTTGTTTATTATCTCTAATAAGATTTTATGGTGGAAATAATACAATTGAAAATTTAAGGGAATTAAGTGGAACCTCAAAACAGGGTACTACTTTGCTCGGTTTATATCAGGTAGCCAATCAAATTGGATTTGATGCAGAAGGTTGTGAGGCGGATATGAAGGCTTTAATAAGTCATAAGAAACCTCTTATTTTGCATCTAACCTTAGAAAATAAACTGCAACATTTTGTAGTTTGTTACGCATTCGAAAATGGCAAATTTGTAATCGGTGATCCGGCAAAAGGAATTGTAAGTTATAACAAAGAGGAGTTAGAAAGAAGATGGTTGTCAAAAGCATGTTTAACATTAGAAACAAATTCAACTTTTAAGAGAAAAGAAAATATAAAGCAAACTAAAAAGAAATGGTTCTTGAACTTACTTCGTGAAGATAAAGACATTCTTTTAGTAAGTGTTTTTGTTGGATTCATAATTTCAGTTCTTGGAATGGTTATGGCTGTTTTTTCACAGAAATTAATTGATGACATATTACCATCAAAAGATTTTCAAAAGTTAATGCTAAGTATAATTTTGGTTTCTATACTTTTAGTGGTAAGAATTGGTTTTGTTGCTGTTCGAAAGTTTTTGTTGCTAACACAGGGGAAACAATTTAACAATCGAATTATTGAGGTGTTTTATAATGCATTACTTCATCTGCCAAAATCTTTTTTTGATACTCGTAAAAAAGGAGATTTGGTAGCACGTTTAAATGATACAGTAAGAATTCAGAAAGTTATTACACAATTAGCTGGCAATTATATTATTGATAGCTTAATCGCTATTACATCAATAATATTTTTATTTATTTATTCATGGCAAACTGGACTTATTGCAGTGTTTAGTATGCCATTTTATTTTATTATATTATTTAAATACAATAAAAGAATTATATCTGCTCAAAAAAAGGTAATGGTAAGCTATGCTCATAGCGAAAGTAATTATATTAGTACATTATCAGGTGTAGCAGAAATAAAGAATTTCAATAAGCAATCATTCTTTGCTCAGTTGAATAAACTTATTTATGGAACTTTTCAGAATAAAATATTTGAATTAGGAAAAGTGAATATTCGAATAGGTTTTATTGCGGGATTAATAGGTGTGTTGTTTTTAAGTACGGTACTTGTTTTTAATTCTTATTTGGTATATACAGATAAAATGCTAATTGGTGGATTAATGGCTGTTTTTGGTATTTCATCTACATTGTTACCATCTATTGGTAATCTTGCTTTAATTGCAATTCCTTTAAATGAAGCAAAAGTTGCTTTTAATAGAATGCACGAATTTGCAGGACTTGAACCAGAAACTCTAGTGTGTGAAAATATTAGTTCGATAGATTTTAATGAAATAATGATAAAAAATATTGGATTTAGGTTTACTGGGCGTAGAAGAATTTTGGAAGATGTTACAATTTTATTGAAAAAAGGAGAGCTAATTTCTGTAGTTGGAGAAAGTGGTTGTGGTAAAAGTACTTTAGCAAATATTATGCAGAAGTTTTATTCTTATGAAAGTGGTAAAATAATAATAAACAATAAGCTTGCATTAGAAGATATTGATACAAATAACTGGCGTAATATTTTAGGTGTAGTACCTCAAGATATTCATATTTTTAATGGAACCATTGTTGAAAATATCTGTTTGGATAATGTAAACGAAAATGTAGAAAAAGTATTGGAATTTTTGAATGAATATGGTTTTGATCAATTTATAAATGAATTACCACAAGGTTCTTTAACCTTAGTTGGCGAAGAAGGAATTAATTTATCTGGAGGACAAAAACAAATGATTGCCTTAGCGCGGGCTTTATATAAAAAACCTCAAATACTTATTTTAGATGAAGCAACAGCTGCTATGGATCGTAAAATAGAGCGTTTTACATTAGACCTATTAAATAAACTTAAAAAGAATATTGCTGTGTTATATATTTCTCATCGTTTGCATGTGTTGAAAGATATAAGCGATAGGACCTATATTATTGAAAATGGGAAAGTGCAATTTGTTGGTTCACATAGTGAATTAATGGAGTCGGAAAATTTATATAGTTCTTTCTGGAAAGAGCTAGTAAATTAAGAATAATTTGTTTTATTGCATAGTAAATTCGACTTGGGTTGAGAAAATATATTAAGTGTTTTTTTTCAAAGTCAAGTTGTCTTGTAGATAGTGGAATGTTTAAAAGTTTAGCTAAAACTGAACATAATTAAAGTGCTTCTGGATAATCACTTTAGAATTGATTTTTAAGTATGAAAAATGTATTGACTTATTTAGTTCTGCTCGTTTTTGTTCAAAATAGTTTTGCGCAAAATATAACTCTAACAGGGCATGTTTTAAAAAATTCCACAAAAACTCCAGTAATGTATGCTAATGTATCCATAAAAGGATATCCTGTTGGAGTTTCTACAAATGAAATAGGGGAGTTTAGTTTCCATATTCCTCATAATTACTACAATGATACATTGTTGGTTTCGGCAATAGGATATAGTACTTATGAATGTGCAATAGGTGAACTAAATAATAATGATAGCCTTATAATACAACTCGAAGAACAGATTTATGAACTAGAGAATGTTGTTGTATTTCCAGAAGATCAGTTGAAAGGGATAATTAGGAATGTTACAAAGAATTTAAAAAAGAATTGCCCAAATCATAGATATATGTTAAATGGGTTTTACAGAGAACTTGTATTAAAAGACAACTCGTATACTCGTTTAATTGAAGCCGCTGTTGATGTGCAGAAACCTGGTTTTAATAGTGAATCTGGAGATCTGGTAAGAGTTAATGAACTAAGAAAGAGTAATAGTTATATTGATTACGATTGGAAATCGATCTTAATGGGAAAAATTGTGGGAGAAGAAAATTACCTGCTGGGAATTCTTGGAAAAGATATTGTAACCAATAAAAAAAGATCTTATTCAACCAAAGAGGTGTTTAAGAATGATTTTATTAAAAACTATGATTTTGTTCTTGAGAATGTATCAATGATTGATTCTGTAAGAATATTTGAAATCAGGTTTTGCCATAAGAAATATTATGAAGAAGGGAGAAGTGATTTTTCTGTAATGTTAAATCATTGGATTTCAGTTAGAGAAAATAATTTTGCTGTATTAAAATATGTATCCAAACTTCAAATAGTAAAAGAATTTGATAAGAGTGAGATAGTTAACTTTGAAGACAATTGTATAGATAAACATACAGTTTACTATAAAGAATATGAGGAGAAGTATTATCCATATTTGTTCGAAAGTACAAATCTTATTATTGCAAAACACGCAAATGAAGAAACTGGAGAGGGTAAGCAATATATGAAGTCAACCTTGTTAATTAATAATATATTAACAAAACGCTCAAAATACGAAAAGGTAAAGCAAAAAATATCAAGCCCCAAGGATTTAGATCTATACAATCAGGAGTATAAATATCATCCTGAATTTTGGGAGCACTATAATATTTTACAAATAAATCCAATCTTTAAGCAAGTAAAAGAAGATTTAGAAGATGAAAAAACACTTGAAGAACAATTTATCGAAAATGGGAAATAAGTTCGAAATTATTACCGAAAAAAAACAATTCTTAAATATTTCTTTTTATATGCTTTAGTCAATACCCTACTATTGTATTACATACACGATATTCTTATTACCAACCCGCAATATTTTACGGGGGGAAACATGAAAAGTGTACAATTATTTCATAGAGTTTGGACGGTAATTTACTTCTTATCGCCTTTTTACACTTTTGTTAAAATTCTTATAATAAGCTTTTTAATTTATCAAGCTGTAAGAATTGTAAAAAAGTTAGATGCTCAGTTTTGGGGCTTTTTTTATATTGTTTTATTGGCACAACTTGTTTTGTTAATTCCTGATTTATTAGAGTTGATATGGTTTACATTCATTAAAACAGATTATTCGATGGCTGATGTCGATTATTTTAATCCTTTATCAATTGTCAACTTAATAAATTATGAAAGCATATCCAGTTCTAGCTATAAGCTAATGAGTTCGATTAATGTATTCAATGTTTTATATTGGGGGCTGTTAATAATATTAATTAAGAAATTTGTTAAAATTAATCTTAAAGATAGCAGTGTAGTTGTATTGTGTTTTTATGGGGCAATTTCATTCATTGTTTTTTTTGTTTATTTATTAGGGGTGTATAAAATGTCTTATGGTTTGTGATAGAATAAAAGATATCTTTTCACTTTATATTAATATAGAGTTATGGGATTAATGATTTTGAAAAAGTGCAATTTTTTTACTCAATTGTGTTGTAATATGAAAAAAAATAAATACTTTTGCACGTCTTAAAGTGTATGTAATAGAATAACAAAATAAATCGTATAGTATGAGCTATTTAACAGCAGAGAAAAAGCAAGAAATTTTTACAAAATTTGGTGAGTCTGAAACTAATACTGGTTCTACAGAGGGTCAAATCGCTCTTTTTACGCATCGTATTAGTCATTTAACAGGTCATCTTAAAACAAATAGAAAAGATTATAGTACTCAAAGAGCGCTATTAAGACTTGTTGGTAAAAGACGACGACTGCTAGATTACCTAAAGGATAGAGATATTGGTAAGTATCGAACTTTAATTAAAGAACTGAATATACGTAAATAATAAAAAAAGGCAATTTGATAATTGCCTTTTTTAATATAATTTTAGAATATTATTTAACTAAAGAATTTAATATGTATAAATTAATACAAAAAACAATTGATCTTGGTGAGGGAAGAGAAATTACTATAGAAACAGGAAAGTTGGCAAAACAAGCCGATGGATCAGTTGTTGTTAAAATGGGGCGTACAATGCTTTTAGCTACAGTGGTGTCAGCTAAAGAAGCAAGAGAAGACGTTGATTTTATGCCCTTGTCGGTAGAGTACAAAGAGAAATATGCATCATTTGGTCGTTATCCTGGCGGATTTTTAAAACGTGAAGGAAGAGCGAATGATTACGAAATATTAGTATCACGTTTAGTTGATAGAGCTTTACGTCCATTATTCCCAGATGATTTTCACGCAGAAACATTTGTTAATGTTCAATTAATTTCTGCAGATAAAGATATTATGCCTGATGCTTTAGCAGGTTTAGCTGCATCAGCCGCATTAAGCATTTCTGATATTCCTTTTCATGGACCTATCTCCGAAGTGCGTGTCGCACGTGTAGATGGTCATTTTGTGGTTAATCCAACATTCACACAATTAGAAACAGCAGATATAGATATTATGGTTGCTGCAACTATCGACAATGTGATGATGGTTGAAGGTGAAATGGAAGAGGTTTCTGAACAAGAAATGTTGCAAGCTATTAAATTGGCGCACGAAGCGATTAAAATGCAATGTGTAGCTCAATTGGAATTAGCAGAAGAATTAAAAGTTGTTAAGAGAGAATATAATCACGAAACTAACGACGAAGAATTAAGCAAAAGAATTCATACAGATTTATACGATCAGGTTTACGAAATTGCTAAATCTAAAAAGGCTAAGCACGAAAGATCAGATGCATTTACAGCTGCGAGAGATGCTTATGTTGAGAAATTACAAGCAGAAAATGTAGAAGAGGAAGTAAATACTAAATTAGTAGCAAAATACTTTCACGATGTAGAGAAAAAGGCTGTTCGTAATCTAATTTTAGACGAAGGTGCTCGATTAGATGGTCGTAAAACAAATGAGATACGTCCTATTTGGAGTGAAGTTGACTATTTGCCTGCTGCACATGGTTCAGCAATATTTACTCGTGGTGAGACACAGTCGTTAACTACAGTAACTTTAGGAACAAAACTTGATGAGAAAGTTATTGATCAGGTTTTAACTCAAGGAAAAGAGAAATTTGTATTGCATTATAACTTCTTGCCATTTTCGACTGGAGATGCACGTCCTTATAGAGGTGTTGGTCGTCGTGAAGTAGGGCATGGAAACTTAGCTTACAGAGCTTTAAAAGGAATGATCCCAAAAGGTGAAGCAAATCCTTATGCAATTCGTGTAGTTTCTGATATTTTAGAATCTAATGGTTCTTCATCAATGGCTACAGTTTGTGCAGGTACTCTTGCTTTAATGGATGCTGGTATTAAAATTACAAAACCAGTTTCTGGTATTGCGATGGGTTTAATTACTGATGTAAGTACAGGTAAATATGCTGTATTGTCAGATATTTTGGGTGATGAAGATCATTTAGGAGATATGGACTTTAAAGTAACTGGTACTGTTGATGGAATAACAGCTTGCCAAATGGATATTAAGGTTGAAGGATTATCTTACGAAATATTAGAAAATGCATTAGAACAAGCAAATCAAGGAAGAATGCATATTTTAGGAGAGATGCTTAAGACTATTTCAGAGCCAAGAGCTGAATTTAAACCTCATACTCCAAGAATAGTTCAAATAACTATCCCTAAAGATATGATTGGTGCAGTTATTGGACCAGGAGGAAAAATCATTCAGGATATTCAGGAAAAAACAGGAGCAACTGTTACTATAACTCAAGAAGGTGATACAGGAATTGTTGATATATTCGCAGAGGATAAAGATGTAATTGATGCAGCACTTAAAAGAATTAATGGAATTACAGAAGTTCCAGAAGTTGGTAAAGTGTACCAAGGTAAAGTAAAATCAATCGTTGCATTTGGAGCGTTTGTAGAGATATTACCAGGTAAAGAAGGATTGTTACATATTTCCGAAATAGAATGGAGAAGACTTGAAAAAGTTGAAGAAGTTCTAAAAGAAGGTGACGAAATCGAAGTAAAAGCAATTGAAATTGATAAACGAAACGGAAAGTTGAAGTTGTCAAGGAAAGCTTTGCTGCCAAGACCAGAAAAGAAAAAAGAAGAAGAAAAATAATATTAGAAAAAGCAGAGATTTATCTCTGCTTTTTTATTTTAGCCTCATTCCGAAGTAAGCCCCCCTCTTTAATTTTGATAACATTGATTTCTTTTATAAATTTACCTAATTGCTAAATTGGGTAAAGCATCTTATTGCATCTTTCTAAGATCGTATTAATTAAAGCTTTGTAAAGAAATATATTAAACTAATACTTATGAAACGATTTTTATTATTCGTAGTTATATTGTTATCTATATTAACAGTAACCTGTACAAATCAGAAATTTGATTATCCAAAAACAAAAACGGTTGATCAGGTTGATTCATACTTTGGTGTTGAAGTTGAAGACTCTTATAGATGGTTAGAAAATGATCGATCGGCGGAAACTGAAGAATGGGTTGTTGCACAAAACAAAATAACATTTGATTATTTGGCTCAAATTCCAATTCGAGATCAGTTTAAAACTCGTTTGGAAAACTTATGGAATTTTGAAACCGTGAAATCACCATTTAAAAAAGGAGATAAATACTTTTTCTATAAAAATAGCGGATTGCAAAATCAAAATGTTTTGTATGTTCAAAATTCTATTAATGAGGAAGCTAAGGTGTTAATTGATCCTAATAATTTATCAGAAGATGGAACAATAGCAATGGATGAGGAAGTTTCTATTTCTAAAGATGGAAAATATATTGCTTATCAAATCTCAAGAGGAGGCTCCGATTGGCACGAAATTTACGTTAAGGAAATAGAAAGCGGTAAAGATTTGGAAGATCATATCGAGTGGGTCAAGTTTTCGGAAATAGCATGGTATAAAAATGGGTTTTTCTATAGTAAATATCCAGCACCTGGTGAAAATGATGAATTGTCAGGGGTAAACGAATTCCAAAAAATATATTACCACAAAATTGGAACTTCGGCTAGCAATGACGAGGTTGTATTTGAGAATAAGGAATTTCCATTGAGAAATTACACGGCAGAAGTTTCTGGAGATGAAAAGTACATTTTTATTAATGAAACAGAGTCTACGAGTGGTAATAATTTATATGTTAGAAATCTGAAAAGTAAAGATGAGTTTACAAAATTAACTACAGGATTTAATTTTGATTATAAAGTTGTTGATCAGATTGGAGATAATTTCATTGTTCTCACTAATTTTCATGCTCCTAGATATAAGTTGGTTAGAATTAATGTTAATACTCTAAATGTTGGAAATTGGGTAGATGTTATTCCTGATAAGAATTATGTATTAAAGAAATGTGTATTAGCAGGAGATAAAATCATTGCTTCATATATGAAAGATGCACAATCCAAACTAGAGGTGTATACTTCAAAAGGAGATTATCTATACGATATCGAATTGCCTGCAATTGGTAGTGTTAAGGATCTGCATGCCTCTTCGACGAGTAATGAAGTGTTTTTTACATTTAAATCATTTACTATAGCACCAACTGTATATAAATATGATACAAAAAAGAATGTTTCAGAAATCTTTTTTAAGCCTGAATTAAATTTTGATGCTTCTGAATATGAAACAAAACAGGTGTTTTATGAATCAAAAGATGGTATTAAAATACCGATGTTTATAGTTCATAAAAAAGGATTGAAATTAGATGGAAATAACCCAACATTGCTTTATGGTTACGGAGGTTTTAATGTTAGTTTGCTGCCTTCCTTTAAAGTAGAGAGATTAGTCTGGTTAGAAAATAATGGTGTTTTTGCAATGCCAAATATACGTGGCGGAGGTGAGTATGGAGAAAATTGGCATAAAGCAGGAACAAGACTTAATAAGCAAAATGTTTTTGACGATTTTATTGCAGCGTCCGAATATTTAATAAATGAGTCGTATACATCTCCAGATAAATTAGCAATTCGCGGTGGATCAAATGGAGGGCTTTTGATAGGTGCTGTTATAAATCAACGACCAGATTTATTTTCTGTGGCTTTCCCCGAAGTTGGTGTATTAGACATGTTAAGATACCAGAACTTTACAATTGGATGGGCATGGGTAAACGAGTACGGTTCCAGCGATGATTCTGTGCAGTTTGAGAATTTATATAATTATTCACCATTGCATAATATTCAGGGAAATGTTGACTATCCTGCCGTAATGGTTGTGACCGCAGATCATGACGATCGAGTTGTGCCCGCACATTCGTTTAAATATATTGCCACTTTGCAAAATACATATAAAGGAAATAACCCCGTTATGATAAGAATTCAAACAAATGCAGGTCATAGTGCTGGAAAACCAGTAAGTATGAAAATTAATGAGGCTGCAGATAAATGGGCTTTTGCATTTCATAACATGGGAATAAAGACAGTTAATAAAGATTGAGTTTTAAATTGTTTATAAAAAATCAAAAAAAAACATAATACAAACTGCTTTGGAGTTTATCTTTGAAGCAGTTTTTTTAACAATTTATTAGAATTAGTGGATTTAAATTATATTGTAATAGAAGGTAATATAGGCGCAGGAAAGACAACCTTATGTAAAATGATTGCGCAAGAATACAATGCAAAATTGATTTTAGAGCAATTTGCAGATAATCCATTTTTACCTAAGTTTTATAATGATCCGGAGAAATATTCATTTCAGCTGGAATTGTCATTTTTAGCCGAGCGTTATCAGCAATTAAATCAGGATCTTACTTCAAGAGATCTTTTTAAACCTTTTACGGTTGCAGATTATTATTTCATGAAATCACTTATTTTTGCTAAAGCTACACTTTCTGTTGATGAGTATAATCTGTATCGTCAAATATTTAATATAATATACAAATCGATTCCAAGGCCGGATTTGTATGTATACTTGCATGTGGGCGTTCAGAAATTGAAAAGTAATATTTTAAAGCGAGGAAGGGATTATGAACAGGGAATTAGTCCAGAGTATTTATCTAAAATTCAAGATGGATATTTCGACTTCTTTAAGCAGCAAAACGATATTTCTTATTTGGTAATTGATACAACTAATATGGATTTTGTTGGTAATCAGAACGATTATCAAATAATAAAAGATTTAATATTCAACAAGAAATACGAAAAGGGAATTACGCGAATAACTATTTAATCCCTTATGTAATACATAATTTACGGCTTTTTTTTTTTTTTTAACCAAAACATTATTAAGTTTGTATTTTAGTGGAAAAAATTCGAACTAGTATTTTAAAAACAAATAATTAATCAAACTATGAAAAGAATCAACTATTTAGCATCTTTCTTATTTGCTGCACTCTTATTAAGTAGTTGCGGTGGATTAGAGAAAATGAAAGAAGAAGCTTCTAATCTTCAGTACAGTGTTACTCCTAAAGTTCTTGAAATGCATGCTGGCAAAGTAAAGTATGAAATAAAAGGAGATATTCCTGCTGAATGGTTCAACAAAAAAGCTATTGTTGAATTTACTCCAGTTTACAAATATGAAGGTGGAGAAGAAGTTTTAGAATCAAAAACATTGCAAGGTGAAAGTGTTGAAGCAAATAATAAAGTAATCGCTTTTGAAACTGGTGGTTCTATTGAATTTGCAGGTGAATTCGATTATAATGAAGCAATGAGAGTTGGCGAACTTGAAATTAGAGGGCTAGCTACAATTAAAGACAAGCAGTTGGATTTAGTTGCTTACAAATTAGCTGATGGTGTTATTTCAACTCCATTATTAGTTATGGTAGATCCTATGCCAGTTGCTTATGGCGATAACTTCCAAAGAGTTATTTCTGAAACAAAAGAAGCAGACATTCATTATGTAATTCAACAGTCTAAAGTTCGCAAATCGGAATTAAAAGCTGAAGATATTACTGCTCTTGAAGAGTTTGTAAAAATGACAAACGAAGAAGCGAATAAAGAATTCAAAGGAATTGAGATTTCTGCTTATGCTTCTCCTGATGGACCAGAAAAATTAAATGATAGATTGTCAGAACAAAGAAAAAAATCTGCTGACAAGTATTTAGCTAAAGTTATTGGTAAAGCTAAAGTTAGCAAAGATGATGCTGAAACTTTATATAGCTTAAAATCAACTGCGGAAGATTGGGATGGTTTTAAAGGTTTAGTTGAAGGTTCTACTATCGAAGATAAAGATCTTATCTTAAGAGTTCTTTCTATGTACTCAGATCCTGTTGTACGTGAAAAAGAAATCAAGAATATTGCTGCTACTTACAAAACATTAGCTGATGATATCTTACCTCAATTAAGAAGATCTGAGATTATGATTAAAGTTGACAAAATTGGTTTTTCTGATGAAGAAATAGCTGACTTTGCTGTTAACAATCCTGATACATTAAATATCGAAGAATTATTATATGCTGCAAAATTAGCTGAAACTTTAGAAGCTAAAGCTGCTATTTACAAAACAGCAACTGAAAAATTTGAAACTTGTTTCAGAGCTTTCAATAACTTAGGTTTTGTAAATATTTTAATGGGTAATTTAGCTGATGCTAAGGTTGCTCTAGTTAAAGCAAATGAATTAAAAGAAGGTGAAGCGATTATTACTAACAACTTAGGTGTTATTGCACTTATGGAAGGTGATAAAGAAACTGCTCAAGCTAATTTCTTAAATTCAACAGATGCTGGTAATTCAGTAGATTATAACTTAGGCATTGTTAAAATTATGGATGGTGAATATGAAGCGGCAGTTAACTACTTCCAAAATCATAAATCATTCAATACTGCTTTAGCAATGTTATTAGCTGGTAAAAATGATTCAGCTAACAAAACTATTGATGTAGTTGAAAAAGAAAGCCCTAAGAATTACTATCTAAAAGCTGTTATCAATGCAAGAATTGGTGACGAAGGTGCTGTTATGAATAACTTAAGAACTGCAGTTGAGAAAGACGCTGAACTTAAGCAAATGGCAAAAACTGATTTAGAATTCAGAAATTACTTTGAAAACGAAACATTCAAAACTATCGTTGAGTAATTTAAAGATATATTGATTAAAAAAGCGGTTCATTTTTGAACCGCTTTTTTTTATTAATTTTTTATAAAGATTTAAATTTTCTAAATAACTCCCAAAGCACGACTCCTGCACTTACCGAAATGTTTAATGAGTGTTTAGTTCCAAACTGAGGAATCTCAATGCAGTGATTACTCAAATCAACAATCTCTTGTTGGACCCCTTTCACCTCATTTCCAAAAATTACAGCATACTTCTCATTTTCTTTCAAGTTGAAATCTTGAAGCATCGTTGCGTTCTCTGCCTGCTCAATAGAAATGATTTTGTAACCGTTTTCTTTAAGTTCTTGAACTATTTCAGATGTATCCTTTTTATATTCCCAGTCAACAGAATCTGTCGCTCCTAAAGCAGTTTTATGGATATCCTTGTTCGGAGGTGTAGCAGTTATACCACAAAGAAATATTTTCTCAATTAGAAAAGCATCCGATGTTCTAAATACGCTACCAATATTATTCAGGCTTCTAATGTTATCAAGAATTACAATTATGGGAGTTTTTGTAGAAACTTTGAACTCTTTAACGCTTAATCTGTTTAATTCAATATTCTTTAGTTTTCGCATAATCAATTTCAAATTTAATTTATTTTCGAAAAATTGGTTAAATGTATAAAAAAACAATATTTTAGTACTTATAAAACCTAACAGAAAAATTCTTTAATATGAATATTCACGAATATCAAGCAAAAAGCATTCTAAAAGAATTTGGTGTAGCTGTTCCAGAAGGAATTGTTATCGAAGATGCTAATCAAGCAATTGAAGCAGCAAAAACTATTCAACAAAGAACAGGAATGGATACATGGGCAGTAAAAGCTCAAATTCATGCAGGAGGAAGAGGAAAAGGTGGAGGTGTAAAAATTGCAAAATCACTAGATGATGCCAAAAAATTTGCTAGTGATATTCTAGGAATGAATTTGGTTACTCACCAAACCGGACCGAAAGGTAAAAAAGTTCACAAAGTATTGATTGAACAAGGAATATACTATCCAGGAGAGAGCGAGGTTCAGGAATTTTATATGAGTGTTCTATTAAATAGATCAACAGGTAGAAATATAATTATGTATTCTACTGAAGGTGGAATGGATATTGAAACTGTTGCTGAAAAAACACCTCATTTAATTTATAAAGAGGAGGTTGATCCAACGCTCGGAATTCAGGCATATCAAGCCCGAAAAGTAGCGTTTAATTTGGGTTTAAGTGGAAATGCATTAAAGGATATGATTAAGTTTGTTATTTCGTTATATACTGCTTATGAACGAAGTGATGCATCGTTATTTGAGATAAACCCTGTTTTTAAGACTTCTGATAATAAAATTTTTGCTGCAGATGCAAAAGTAAATATTGATGATAATGCTTTGTATCGACATAAAGATTATGAAGCAATGCGTGATATTTCGGAAGAAGATCCAACAGAATTGGAGGCTGGAAAACATAACTTAAACTTTGTAAAATTAGATGGTAATGTAGGTTGTATGGTTAATGGTGCTGGACTTGCAATGGCGACTATGGATATTATTAAGTTGGCTGGTGGTGATCCTGCAAATTTTCTTGATGTTGGAGGAACGGCAAATGCAGAAACTGTTGAAGCCGGGTTTAGAATCATCTTAAAAGATCCAAATGTTAAAGCAATCTTAATTAATATTTTTGGTGGAATTGTTCGTTGCGATAGAGTTGCTCAAGGGGTTGTTGATGCTTATAAAGCAATTGGATTAATAAAAATTCCCGTTATAGTTCGTTTGCAAGGCACAAATGCTGAAGAAGGGAAAGTGATTATTGATAAATCGGGTTTAAAAGTATATTCTGCAATTACCTTGCAAGAAGCTGCTGATTTGGTGAAGGACTTAGTTTAAATCTAAAATAATTTATAGTAATAAAAAAGGATGTCTTTAGTTAGACATCCTTTTGTTTTTATTACCATTTAATTTGTTTTCTTCGTATTGGCATTGTCATGCATCTGGCTCCACCACCTCCGCGAGGAAGTTCGGATCCTTCTAGTGCAATAACATATTTTTTGAAGGTTTTAGGGTCAACTTTTCCACTAATAACATCTTTTGCTTTTAGAATGTCAAACCCATTCTTATTCATTTCGTCCATGGTGTAAGTATTTCTTCCATATCCGATAACTTTACCAGGACCAACAGCAAAGAAGTTAGCTCCACTATGCCATTGTTCTCTTTCTTGAATCCAAGAATCTTTTGTTCCACCACAAAATATAGGTTTAAGATCCATTCCTAAATCCTGTAATGATTTTAATAAATTTTCTTCTTCCTTAATAGAAATTACTTTACCATCTTCAATTGTAATATGAATGGTTTGATAACGATTCGTTTGTAAAATTAGAGGCTCGTAAACCATACATTTATCAACATCAAGAAAAGTAAATACCATGTCTAAGTGAATAAATGATTCGGGCTTATGTGGTAATTCTTGAATTAAAATATGACGTCTTTTTTCTTTCTGAGCTAACAACCTTTCAAGTATAAAGTCAATCCCTTGTGAAGTTGTTCTGGTGCCATTCCCAATGCATAAAATATCGTCACGTGCAATTAGTACATCGCCACCTTCAATCGAAACATTTTGGTTGAATTTCGGACTGTTGATCGGATTAACTGTCTTAGTTACAAACCCTTCGTGGAAATCAAAAATTGTTTCCATAATCATAGCTTCACGATCTCGTACTTTGTTTGCCATTCTTCCAATTAAAACATCATCAAGAACTGACATGGAAGCATCGCGTGTAAAGAAAAAGTTATGTAATGGTCTTAAGGAATATCTTTCCTTATTAAGATATTTTGTTAAGGTATTTTTTTGTTCAACAACCCCTTCAATTAGCTGTCTTGATAACTCAGGAGTATCTAATGAGTTGAGATGTTTAATTATATTGCATTTTTCTTCTCTTTCGCAGATCTTAAGTAATAGGTTATCTTTTACTTTTTCATTTTTTAGTACATCAGCTAATAAATCTTTAACCTGAAAAGTTTTAGTTACTTTCTCTAAAACGCCTCTTAACTGAGCGTATTCTTTTTGAGCAACAGAAAGGTTTAATATATCGCTATACAATGCTCTTTCCGCATTTTTTGGGGTCATATTTTCAACTTCTCTACCTGGAGTATGAAGAATAACACCCTCTAATTCACCTACTTCTGAGTGAACGTTTATATTAAGTTTTCCGGCCATATTTTTGTAATATTTTGTTTAACAGTATATTCCCTGTTTCGAGCGTGTAAAATTATAAATAGTTATCCAATTAAATAAATAATTGTAACTATTTATCACCTAAATGTTATTAAGCATTTATAGTATAATTGCTATTAAAAATGGAATTAGAATAGTTAATACGACTCCACTAAAAACAGATATAATTGCATAGTCGGAACCAATATATTTTGTAATAATTGGAAGGGTAGTATCCATGGATGTAGCACCCCCAGATGCAATAGGAGCTAGTTTACCAAAATATCGTGCAAATATCGGTGTAAATAAAAGCGTTATTATTTCTCGCGCTATATTTGATAGTAGAGCAATAACACCAAGAGTTTCTCCAGAAAGTTCCGAAATTAATACGCTCGAAAGACTATAATAACCAAATCCGGAACCAATTGCAATGGCATCAATAAAACCTATATTATCTTGAATTAATGCAAATATTGAAACTCCAATGTATGTCCCTACAATAACAGACAAAGGGACTAATGCTATTTTAAAATTTATTGATTTAATTATTTCAAGAGATTTTTTGTTACTTCCTATGCCTATTCCAACAAGAAACATCAATATGTATAATGCATACATGCTATAGTCTGTCTCGATAAATTGACTTGGAATTAATTTGTACATTCCAAGTAATAAACCGCCTGCAAAAAACGATAATATTATTAAGCTACCCTTCATTCTTCTTAAAAAATATGATGTATGTTAACCATGATGTTAGTATACTTCCTGCTACAGCAAATAATGTGATTGAAATTGCTTGCCACCCAATTTGACTAAAATTGTTTAAGATTTTTTCATTTGTTCCAACCGAAACTCCAAGTAAGAATAATAATAAATAGATGGCCCAGTTTGTTAATTCAGAGCTTACCTTCAGAATTTTTTTTCTTTTATGTATAAACCATCCTAGAACAGTACCGGCGGTCATTAAAAGTAAAACAGTAATCATTTTATATTCTTTGATTTAAATGATAAAATATGAATTGTAACTGCACTAGCTATTGCCAAAAGTACAATTTTAAAAATCAATTTATCGACAATGAATAGAACCGATAGTATGATCGTAATCCATAATAATGATAAAGATGAAATTTTTGATCTTTTAGATATTGTTTTGTGGTGGATGTAATTTTGCAGATACACTCCCAAATACTTATGATTCATTAGCCAGTCGTACAATCGTTTAGAGCTCTTCATAAATAGTGCTGCCGATAATAGTAGGAAAGGGGTTGTTGGAAGTAATGGAATGAATATTCCCAGAATACCTAAACCTAAAGATATAAGTCCGAGTATTGCAAGAATGTATTTTGTTAATTTATTGGAAGCTTGTTTTATTTCCCGACTCACTTATCTCTCTTTTCTTTAAATCCAATATTATTATGTGTACCATCACAAAATGGCATGCTCGAAGAATGTCCGCATCGGCATAATGCAAGTGTATCTGCTTTTGCCAAGCTGTTTCCGTCAATATCAGTAATCAAAAAACTACCAGAAACTATTGCTGGGCCATTTTCCATAATTTGAATTTTGGTGGCTGATTCTTCAGTTACAGATTCTGTTTTATCTTCAGTATTTTTTTCTAATTCAGTTGCATCATTTCTTGTAAATGTTAGTGCATCGGTTGGACATTGATTAACAATGTCAATTATTTTATCTGTTGGTGCACCATCCATATTTACCCAAGGTCGTTTTACGGGATCAAATACCGAACGTAATCTATTGTAACATATAGTTGAATGTACACAGGCCGATGGTTTCCAATGTACAGTTATTTCACCGTTTGTATAATCTCTATCGTTTTTGTCCATTATTTGAGTATAAATTTATCGAATATTCATTACATACAATAAATATGGCTTATTGTTTTCTAATTTCTTAGATAATGATTTATGGTTTTAAGCAAATAATCTTTTTTTACAGGTTTTGCAATAAAATCTGTGCATCCGGCATTTTCTGCATTTTGTTGATCTGAAGGCATGGCATAGGCTGTAAATGCAATAATTGGTATATTATCGTTAAACAGTCTAATTTCTTTTGTTGCTTCAAGGCCATTTTTAATAGGCATCTTTATATCCATTAAAATCAAATCGATTTTATTATCCTTACATTGTTTAATTGCCTGCTCACCATTCGATGCATGAATTAAATTTACATTTGTTTTACGTAATATTAAATTAATCATTTTAATATTACTGTCTTCATCTTCAGCTATAAGTATGTTTTTATTTTCCCAGTTGTACGATGCGATTTCTTTTTGTATGATTTGATATTTTTTTTCAGTTTTTTCATAAGGTAGGGTAAAATAGAATGTTGATCCTTTTCCTTTTTTAGATTCAACCCAAATATCTCCTCCAAGCTTATTTATTAAGGTTTTAGAAATGGCTAAACCTAATCCAGCTCCACGATATAATTTTTCTTTATCGTCGGTGTGTGCTTTTCGAAACTGTTTAAAAATCTCTGTTTTTTCTTTTTCTGTAAGTCCAATTCCGGTATCTTCAACAAAAAAACGAATAAACCCACTATGTCCATCTGGTTCAATGTTATACCCAAATTTAATGTGGCCTTTTTCTGTGAATTTTATTGAATTACCAATTAAGTTTATTAAGATTTGCCTAAACCGATATGGATCGCTAATTATAGATAAGTTCTCATCGGCATTTTCAATGTTAACCAAAAGCTCAACTTCTTTTTTATCTTTTAGTTCGGTTTCATTAAAGGATTCGTAAAGCTCAATAATACTTTGGTTTATTAAACAATCTTGTTTGAAAATACGTAATTCGCCAGCTTCGATACGTGCTATATCAATAATATCATCAATTAAATGGAGCAATGCATTGCAATTGCTATTTAAGTGTTTTGTTAGCTCTTTACGTTGAGTAGTTTCTAAATCAGAATCGGATATTAATTCAGAGAATCCAATAATAGCATTCATTGGAGTGCGAATTTCATGCGACATATTTGCTAGGAAAGAAGATTTTAAGCGATCTGATTCTTCTGCTTTTTCTTTGGCAATTTTTAGCTCAGAGGTTCTTTCTTCAACAAGTTTTTCGAGCTGGTTTTGGTGTTTTTCTAGTTCTTTATTCTGTTTTTGAATTTGTTTTTTTTGTTCGTTTGCTAAGTCTCTTTGAGCTTCAATTTCTTCTTTTTGTTTTAATATTTCATTTTCAGCCTCGATAAGTTTAGTAATATCTGAATCTATAGCTACTAATTTTGAAATATTTCCATTATCATCAAGAATAGGAGTTACTGTAGTCCGCATCCAAAGATCCTCGTTAACCTTAGTTACTCCGCGAGAGTTATAACTTATCGATTTTTTTGTTTTTATAATATTGTCGATTGTCTCTTCAATTTCTGGATAGGTACTTGCCGAAACCAAATTTGTGCTAATTTCTGATTTAAAATCATGCAAATTATATCCATATTTTCTGGTAAAACCATCGTTAACCCATTCAATTTCACCTTCAGCATCGGCAATTACAATTGCGTTATCTGTTTTTTGTGCTGTAATAAGGAGCTTTTCAAGTTCTTGATTTTTTTGTTCAAGGAGCATGGCTTGTTCCATGATCTCCTTTTTTTGTTGATTTATTTTTGTGTTTTTATCTTCTAAATCACTGTTTATCAATTTTAAATGCTCGGTTTGTACAAGTATTTCTTCATTTTGTTGCTCAATTTCAGAGGTTCTTTCTCTAACCTTGTATTCCATATTTGTATAAAACAATGCATTCTCGATTGCAATTGAGATATGACCATTTAATAAATCTAGAATTTCAAGCTTCGATGGAGTGAAGGCATTTGTTGATAAATTATTCTCGAAGTAAAAAATCCCTTTAAAATCTTTTTGATAAATAATTGGATGACACAAAATAGATTTAGGTTTCTTACGAAGAATATAAATGGAGTTGGAGAATTCATTATCCTTCCCTGCATTATTAAGTACAACAGATTCTTTCGTTCGATGTACATAATTTATTATTTCGTGTGATAGATCTTTTGAATTGGCATAAGGCATTGAGTCAAACTGCAATGGCGACTCCATTGTTTCGGTTTGAATTGCTTTAATATTTAATTCATTATCCTCTATAAGCATTGCAATTCCCTTGCTAGCGCCTAAGTTTTTTATGGTAATCGACATCAATTTTTTTAATAAAACATCTAAATGAATTTCTTCAGAAATAGCTTGCGATGCTTCTATTATTGTGCTTAAGTCGATGTTTTCCGATGATAAAGGTTTTAGTAAAGTATTTCCCGATTCGTTGGTTGAGTTGCTAATTTTTATTAATTGATCTTTATATTTTATTTCCAAGTTATTTGCTAAGGTCTGGGCACCCCACTTAATATAACAATTGTATGCGTTTAATATGCATTGTGCTGCTTCGTCGGGATCTTTGGAACGTAAAAGCTCAGCTAATAAAATATTTGCAATGGCCTCTTCAAGTAAGAATTTATTTTCTTTTGAATATTGTATAGCCTCTTTATATAAATTAGTGGATTTATCGTTTTCACCAAATGTTGAATTAAGTTCGGCCTCAATAAGCAAGTATTTATTAAGATAATTTGATGGAGCACTTTTTGATAATTTTTTTAAATATTTTTGATTTGAGCGAATTGATTTTAGCCATTTCCTTTCTTCTTTATGTTCAATATTGTCTTTTATTAGAGCTAGTTTTATTAGCGAATCGAAGAAATAATATATTGGTATATAGATTA
The DNA here is from genome assembly GCA_016342685.1 of Bacteroidales bacterium. Taxonomy (GTDB): domain Bacteria; phylum Bacteroidota; class Bacteroidia; order Bacteroidales; family UBA12077; genus UBA12077. The sequence goes on from JAEINU010000006.1 coordinate 23,557, forward strand.
TACCTAAAGCACCATTAATATATTGGTGGGCTTTGTTTGAGCTATCGAGTGCCGATTCTAAATCATTAAAAATATACTCTCGAATTGCTTTATTGGAATGAACCATGAACATACCTAAAGCATCAGATCCTTCTTTATGAAAATTAAAAATCTCGTCTTCGTTAAACAGTTCAATTCCATCGGGATTTGTAAAGATGTTAATTGTGTTTTGAATGGTTTTTATATAACAAAGATTTGCATTTTGATTTAACTCCTGAAGATTTTCGTGGTAGTAATTAAATTCATGCTCTAATTCGTTAAGTTTTTTACAGGAGAAAAACGAATAGGTTAAGTGCATTCCAATTGTATTTCCTGCATATTCTAAATCTCCATATTCTAATCCATTTAAATATGCTTTGTAGAATGGATTAATAGATTCAGACATGTGAGATTTTAAATGACGAAGTGTGAGGTTATATACAAAATAAACTTTTGCTTTTTGGTTTATATGTTTACATTTAATGAGAGTTTGTAGGGCCAGATTTCCATATTTATAACCTTCATCAAAGTTTCCAAGTGCGTGTGCCAATAATAATCCATAAACAGCATATGCATAGGCAGATGATGGAGCATTTCCATATTTTACCGTAAGTTGAACTTGTTTAAATGTTAGAATTGGTAACATATCTGGACATGCTATATAAGCAGCAGGAAGAATACTTGAAATAATTTGCATTGTAGAAAGATGTTTTTTATCCTTCATCTGATTAAGATTCAATAAATCTTCAGTTGTTTTCTTTCCTATGGTAAGTTTAAGTTTAATAAGAGCTTTTAATATATCTGGGTTTTTAGGTTTTTTCGGGAATTTATATCCAAGTATTTTTAAGGCCTCAATTCCCGATTGCAATGATTCCAGCATTTGGTTCATTGCCTTGTAAGCTTGAATTCTAATAATATAAGCACGTGATTTTTTTTGTAAATCATTTGTGTTAATTAAAATTTCATTGACAAGTAGGTTTGTTTTTTCAAGATTTCCAGTAAGATACGATGCTTCGGCTGCTTCAATCCAGATATTAAATTTTAGATCATGAGTGTTTTTCCACGAAAAATCATGTAAGTAATCTATTCCTGTTTGTAAATATTTTAAGGCAGAGTTATAGGCTGCTGATTCTTTAGCTTTTACACCTGCTTTTAGGTTTTTGGTAGCTAAATCTAAAAATTGATCTTTATTTGAGATTATATTTGAACCCAAATTCTTCTGGTTTACAATGTTAAATAATTGTTCGTTAAGTTGTTGGTTGTTGCAATTTGCTTCTATTGTTTGTCCAATATTGAAATGGCATTCAGTTTTTTCCGTGTCAGAAAGTAAGGAGTAAATGGCTAAATGTATATTGTCGTGTAAAAATTTATAGGTGAAATTTAAATCATCAAATGTTTCTTTATTGAATCCCGTTGCCTCGTTAATGGGGGTAATTAATCCTTCGCGAATAGCAAAATTTAAATGGATTGCTGTGGAACGTAATTCCATTTTATTAATAAGAGCAAGTGTTTTTAAATCGAATTTTAATCCAATACAAGCTGCATTTTTAAGAATTTCTAAAATTTTAGGAGGTAGTTTCTGAATTATCTCAACAATATAATGTGCTGTATTGTCGGTATAATTCATTGCATCAATTTTCTTAATATCCCATGACCATTTGGTTTTATCAAAATCAAAATAAATCAATTCGTTATTATGCAGGTTTTTAAGAAATTGTTTAATGTAAAATGGGTTTCCTTTTGTTTTTAAATGAACGCTTTTCGAAAGATTGTATATTTCTTTAAAGTTTAAACTTAGGGTATCCTTTAATAATTCAGCGGTATCTTCAAGTTCAATCGGTTCAATGTTATACTTGTTAATATTAATCTGATTACTTTTTTCTAATTTAAGTATAAAATCGTTTATGGAATGATCCTCTTTAATTTCGTTGTTTCTGTATGCTAATATTATGAATAGATTTTTAGTTGAATTATTTGCTAGTAAACTTTCTAATAGATTTAAGGATGATTTGTCAACCCATTGAATATCATCAAGAAAAATAACTAAAGGATGTTGTTTGGAAGTAATTGCCTGTATAAATTTTACAAAGCTTAAGCTAAATCGATTAAGTCTTTCTTCGGCACTAATATTTTCGAGTGGGGCTTGTTTTCCAATAATATGTTCAATTTCAGGAATAAAATCGACCATGATTTGTCCACTTGTGGGAAGGTGTTCTATGATTTGTTTTCCAAATTCTTCAAGTTTTTCTTTATTTTCTGTTAACAATTGCTGAGTTAAAGAGTGTAAGGCTTCTATTATTCCACTGTACGGACTATTAACTGAAAATTTATTAAACTTCCCCTCGGTGTAAAATCCTCTTTTTCGAATAATTTGATGATGTATCTCTCGCACCACAGAAGTTTTTCCAGTTCCTGAAGTGCCGGTAAGAATAGTTAATTCTTTTCTATCAATACACACATTATTAAATGATTCAAATAATTTTTGTTTTTCCGTTTCTCTTCCATAAAGCTTTTGAGAAATGGTAAAGTTTGAAGAAATATCGTTTTGCGCAATACTAAAATCTGAAATAGTCTCTTTTTTCTTAATGTCATTTAAACATCTTTCTAAGTCGGATTTTAGAGTAAGTGCATTTTGGTATCGTTTCTCAGGATTCTTTTCAAGGAGTTTAAGAATGATTTTAGAAAGAACATCAGGTATTTCTTTGTTGAGATTTTCTGGAGGTTCCGGATTTCGTGCAATATGCTTATAAATAATTTCTAAAGGATCTTTATCCCTAAATGGGGTAAATCCAGTTAAGAGTTCATAAATAATTATTCCAGTTGAGTATAAATCGGTTCTGTGATCTGTCGAGCGATTCATTCTGCCTGTTTGCTCGGGCGATATATATTTTAGATCTATTCCATTTAAATTCTGACTTGTATGTATTACTCCAGAATCTTTATATACAGATGCAAATCTTAGATTGATAATTTTAAGTTCTTTACTGGACGAATTATAAAGAATTTTATCGGGATGCAAATTTTTATGAATAATTCTTTTTTTATGTAAGTCCGAAATAGCAGTGCTTAAGCTAATTGCAATTTCAAGTATATTGGCAATATTTGCTTTTCTATTTTTATGTAATGATGATAAAATTGATCCTTCAGCATTTTCTGCTATTAAATAAATCGAATCTTTTTCATTTATTATTTCAATGGGCTTTAAAATGAATTCACTATTAACCTCTTTGCCAATTATTAATTCGTTCTCAAGTCTTTCAGTGTAGTGTAAAGTTTTATAATCAGATTTGAGTTTCTTTAGGATGAATGTAGTGTTGTTTTCTTTATTAATTGCTCTATATATAGACTCTATATCATTCTCAATAATTAGTTCTGAGAAAACCAGATTCTGTTGTTTTTTCATGCAAACAAGATAATAATTTTATTTCTATTTTTTCACTTCTTTTATCCTGTTTCCTATAGGGGCAATATCTTCAGGATCAATTAAACAATCAAATAGTATTGGCTTTTTCTTTTTAACTAAGTTACGAATAAATTCTGGATTTATATCTCCTGGTTTTTCAATTTTATAAGCTTCAACACCTAAGCTTTCTGCAAACTTTACAAAATCTAAGGCTTGATTGTAATTCACGCCAGGAGTTGATCGTCCATATATTATATTTGTTGAATGATGCACAATGCCTAATCTGCCATCGTTAAGCACAAAAAAGAATACAGGTACATTATATTCCGATGCTGTTTTTAATTCATTTCCGTTCATAATGGCAGCTCCATCTCCTGCAATTGCAATAGTAACTTTATGCGGCGCTCCAATGGCTCCTCCAATTGATGCGGGTATTGCGTAACCCATTGAAGAAAAGCCTAGTGCAATATGGTAATTCCAATCTTTTTTAAGTTTCAAATAGTGTCCAGCCCAGAAAATACAAGAACCATTGTCGTTGAATATATTTAAATTATAGTCATAAAAACTATCGTAAATATCTTTAAATAATCGTGGTGTTTTTATTGGTGTGTTTTCCGAAGTGTAGAGTTCAGGATTAAGAATGTTGGAATATTTTTCTTGATATTTTTTAATTATACTTTCGGAGTTTAAGTGCATAAAACTATTAAATCCATTGTTGTGTATTTTATTATAAATGTAGTTGATTGCTGTTAGGGCATTTCCGACTAGTCCATAAGTGTTTGGAAAGGAGCGTCCAATTACATATGGATTAATATCTATTTGGATAATTTTTTCTGTTTTTGCCAAATAAGAGCTCCACGAATTTGAAGAAAACTCATTGAAAGATGTCCCAATTGCCAGAATTGTTTCAATGGTTTCATTTTTAATGTATTCTTCGGGTATAATATTAGAGCCAGCACCAAAAACCCCTAAAAAATAAGGTGATTCGTTATTAAAAGCAGATTTTCCTTTTGGTGTTACCATAACAGGAACTTTTAAGAGCTCTACTAAATGCAATAATTCTTCACGAGCGTTTGATTGGATAACACCATGTCCGGCAATTATTAATATTGATCTTGAGCTTTTAATTTCTTCGATTATATTATCTGCTGCTGATTGATCAATAAACTGATCGTTGTAATGTCGAAAATATTCTTGTGTATGTTCTATTTCTTTGGAAAAAAGATCGGCTCCAATATTTAAGAATACAGGTCCTTTTCTACCTTTAAATAAATACCGTATTGAGTTTCTAAAATATTGAAGGAAAGAATCTGATTGAAAAATGTCTGCATGAAATCGAGTTGCTTCTCTAATTGATAACGCAATATTCATTTTAAACGATTCGGTATCTTGAATGGCACCCATAAAGGCTTTATCCTTTGGTATAGCTCCAGAGATTAATAGCAATGGAATTCCATCGGCATATGCAGAAATAATACCTGTGAATGTATTTGATAATCCAGGACCTGCAGTAGTAAGCAATACACCAAATTTACCCGATGTGCGTGCATATCCATCAGCCATAAATGCACCGCCTTCTTCATGCTGACAGCGTATAAAATGCATTTCAGGAAAATTAAGTATTTCATCGCCGAAACCTACAGTATATCCACCTTGCATTCCAAAGATGTAATTTACCTTTTCTTTTTTTAAGAAGCTGAGAATGATTTTCGATATTTTTTCTTTTATTACCTCCTTTGTTATTCTAATTTCCATAATTTAAGTTAGGTTGATTGAAAGATTATTTCGATAGTTTAACTGCCAAGCGTAGGTAAGCTTAAATTAAAATGTGTTTTTTTATCTAAAAATATTTGGGCTTTTTTGATTTTAAAATCAACAACGTGTCCACCGATCTTTCTTTTATTATCAATAAAATGAAAATGAAAGCCCGATGTTGATATTTTTTCAAACGACAAGGGAAAATAAAATCCAACAATAACACCTTCAATATCCACAACTTTATAATTATTAGATTCCTTTAGAATTTCCGTAAAGTTTGGATATGGTTTTTTGATTGGAGCCGAACTTCTCAAATTGACAATGGAAAATAAGCCTTCAATCTTTACAGCATAAATTAATTTTTGGTTGATCTCTAGCTTGATTTTATTTTTGATTTGCTCATCATTTAAATCATAAACCAGAATAGGTTTTTCTTGTTTAAACTTAGTGGCAATAATAAATGGAGATCTATCATGAAGTATTTCTTCAATTTCTCCGTTATATTTAGATCGATATATTTTACCATCATAAATGATCATCTCGCCATTCAAATGATTAAATGTACCAAGTCCAAAATCATTATCTAATAAAATATCTTTAACGTGAAAAGAATTTTCAAAATTCCCTTCAATTAAATCAGTTGCGGTGCAAACCTGATTTATTAAATTGTATGTCATGTAACGTAATGCGGTTTAAGGCAGTTGCTAATATAGTAAACAATAATTGTTTATACAATATTATCTATTTTAATCTTTATTTAGAATTCAATACAACAATTTAATTTATGATTCGTATTATTGTTGAATATTACAGGGAATATGAGAATGAAAATTGCTTTTATATTATTTGCTTTTACTTTAGTTTCGTTTGTTGGATTGACTCAGGAAACTGCCCCAGAAGACACATTTTATGTTACAAAAACCGTAATTGTTGATGGAGATACAATTCCAAATGTGAGTATAGAAGAGGTGGTAGTATTTCCAAAACTTGTTTTTAAAAACGAAAGACAATCAAGACGTTATCGAAAATTAATTCGTGATGTTCGAAAGGCTTATCCATATGCGCAATATGCAAAAATGAAGTTGGATGAGATGGAGTCTGAGTTTAATAAGCTTACAACCGAGAAAGAAAGGAAAAAGTACGTAAAAACCATCGAAAAAGAGTTAATGGGGGAATTTGGATCGGAGCTTAAAAAACTGACAATTACCCAAGGCCGAATTCTTCTTAAACTTATTGATAGAGAAACTGGCGACACTTCATATGAATTACTTAAGGAATTAAGAGGTGGGGTATCTGCAGTGTTTTGGCAGGCTATTGCTCGATTATTTGGTTCTGATTTAAAGTCTCGGTACGATCCAAAAGGTAATGATTACCTAATTGAAAGAGTTGTTCGATTAATAGAAACAAATCAAATACAGCTAGATAAGAAAATATTAGAAAGATTAAAAGTGCCATTCTGATACTTCAAATTGGCACTTTTATAATAAATCACACTATTTTAAATCAGATTTAATAAAGCTTTTACCACATTGTTTGCTCCATCACCGATCTGCCCTATATTTGCATCAAGCATGTAGCAGGGAGTTGTTACGGCATTGTATTTTTTATCAATAACGACTTCTCCATGTGTTGTTTCTTTATGATTTGCACCCATCGCATTTATTGCTTCGCTCGTATCTTTATCTTGTCCAATTGTAACATCAATGTTTTCTAATAATTTAGCAAATAAAACAGGAGCAATACATAAAGCGCCAATCGGTTTTTTTTGCTCAACCATATTACGTATGGCTTTTTCAACATCAAAATTAATTGTACAGTCAGTGCCATCAAAAGCAAATGAGCTTAGGTTTTTTGCAACTCCAAATCCTCCCGGAAAAATAATGCCATCATAATTTTTTGCCTTAAAATCTGCTAGATCAGTTATTTTACCTCGGGCAACTCTTGCAGACTCAACCAATACATTTCTTTTCTCAGGCATTTCTTCACCTGTAATATGGTTTATTACATGATGTTGATCTATGTTCGGAGCAAAAATTTCATAAGTAGCACCATTCTTAATTATAGAGTATAAAGTAAGAGTTGCCTCATGAATTTCGGTTCCGTCGAAAACACCATTTCCCGATAATACAACAGCTATTTTCTTCATAATTTATAAGTTTAGTACATTATTATTTGAGTAATTGTAAATATAAATCTATTTTGTATTGAATTCAAGTGTAAGATACTATGAAAAGGACATTCGTTGCTATTAAAATTGAGGTTTTCGATAAAATGGAGATTTTGATAAATAAGATTAAAGAAGAACTAAAAGATGAGAAAATTAGATGGGTTGATTTTAAAAATTTGCATTTAACCTTGTTTTTTATTGGCGATACGAGCGAAGATTTAATTCATAAAGTAAGAAAGAGTTTGCGAGCGAATTTAAGTAATATTGAAGGTTTTAACTTAAACTGTGAAAGTTTAGGTGTTTTTAGAAATATTTACTGTCCCAGAGCGATCTGGTTTGGATTTAAAGATTCAGTAAAATTACAAATCTTAAAAACAGTAATTGATCGTAGTTTAAAAGAACTAGGTGATTTTAATGAGGAGAGAGCTTTTAAACCTCATTTAACTATTGGGAGAACAAAGGATATTAAAGATAAAGACAAGTTGAAAGCATTAATGTTGGATTTTGAAAATTTGAAAATTGATGAATTTCAGATAAAGGAAATAATATTTTACGAAAGTATTTTAACATCAAAAGGTGCAATTTATAAGGAGATTGATAAGTTTCAACTTTCCTAAATATTTCGACCTTTTAAGATTGTGAGGATTGTGTATATAATAATTTTAAAATCAACATAAAGAGACATGTTTTCGATGTAAAGAATGTCGTATTTCAGTCTTTCAATCATTTGATCGATATTCTCGGCATAGCCATATTTAGTTTGTCCCCATGATGTAATTCCTGGTTTTACTTTCTGTAAATGCAAATAATGAGGTGCCTTTTCAACTATCTGATCAATATAAAATTTTCTTTCTGGTCGAGGTCCGACTAAACTCATATCACCTTTAAGAACATTCCAGAAATTAGGTAGCTCATCGAGTTTAGATTTCCTCATAAATTTTCCAAAAGGAGTTATTCTATTATCATCTTTAGAAGATAATGAGGGGCCATTTTTTTCAGCATCAATATACATCGATCTAAATTTGTATAGTGTAAAAGGTTTTCCAAACCTTCCAATTCGCTCATGGCTATACATAATTGGTCCTTTTGATGTCATTCGTATTCCTATGGCTAATGAAATTATTATTGGCGATAATATGATAAGAGCAACAAGCGATGCGCAAAAATCAATCACTTGTTTAAATTGTATTTGCCATGTAGGCATTAAACTATGCGAAATCTGAATTAGAGGAGTACTGTATATGTGCGACATATTTACTTTGCCTGTTAGGATGTCGTACATGCTAGCAATTACTTTAATCACAACATTTTTATCGTCAAGATAATTAATGATATTTTCAATTTCTTTATGCTCTGTGTGTTCAAGAGCAATAATAACTTCTTCAATCTGATGTGAATCAATAACTTCCCTTACATTCTTTAAGCTCCCTAAGTTTTTTAAATATTTCTCAATCAGAAAATCTTCTTTATCTGCAATAGATACAAATCCAATAAATTTGTTTCCTACTGATCGTTGTTGATTCTCAATTTTCTCAAAAATCTCCAAAGCTTTAATATCATCACCAATAATTATAGTATTAAAACCTATTTTTCTTTTATGGATTTTATGATTTGTTATTGATGTTAAAATTAATCTTGGAATATAGGTGATAAAGAACTGAAGCGAGAATAAGGTGATGAATAGTTTATAGTAGTTTTGATAATGATTCACAACATCATCAAGTAAAGATGTAAAAAAGATTATTATTGATCCAAATAGAATTGTAAAAAATGTTTGGGCTAATTCTTTTAAACGAGATTTTCGATAGATGTCCTTATAGTATCCACTTAAAAAATATAAAAAGATCCAAAAAATTGGAATAAGAACAATTCCATAAAAGTATTTTGCAGTAAATTCAATATTAGAAAACGATATCTGATTAACAGATTCAATAAATGCTTTTCTGTACATATAGAAAAGACTCCAGCTGATAACAGCAGTAAATAAATCGAAGAATAAGTACTTAAGATTGTGTAAGCGTTTATTCATAGGGTTTTAAATCAAAAGTGTTTTTGAATTGTTGAATAACAACGTAAAAAAAATAAAATTGTTGTTAATAAAAAAACAAAATACACATTACTTAAGAATTTAAGATTTTATGAGTTGAGTAAAACTTTATCTAAAAGATTCATTATTTCGAATGTATTTCGAATAGAATTTAAGACTGATGGAGATTCCGATAAATTTTCGAATTTATCCTTACAGCATATATTCATAAAATACGAAATCTCATTGTTGAATGCATTCGTATTTTCTACATTAAATTCTTTTCTTAACGTTTTCCCATTTTCGAATTTATGCATGATCCCAAAATGATCAATGAAACTAATATCAACAATCTCATTCTTTTGATAGATTGTCAAATTATCTGAAGAAACTGACGATAAGTTATTTAATTTAATGTTTGCGGAAGTACCATTGTCGTAATCAACTCTAATATGAATTAAGCTAAAATGACTTGAATTAATTGGTGTAGCAATTGTTGATGTTTTTTTAATTGTCGATTTTATTATTGAATCTGCAAGATATAAATTATTAAATATCTCGTTAAAATAATCTTGTTTTCTAAGCAAGCTTGTAAAAGAAGTGTTTATTTCAATCAATTTAGGGTTTTCAAAATAATCAGATAATTCTAGATATTCAGAATAAAATAATTTTGAATGTTTGATGTGAATTTTAACTCCTGCCTCTAATGCAAGTGCAATCAATTGTTTTATTTCATTAATATTTAGCTGAGAAATATTCTCAATAAATAAATGACATGATTTTTTAATTGCATCAATGGCAAAATCGAAGTTTGGTTTTATTGAGTTCGCTATGTAAATAATATCTACAGACGAGAATAAATCACTTGCCGACGAAAAAAGTTTTGCATTTACATTCTTGCTAAACGGTAAAATATCATCAGACTTTGGAGAGAAAATGCCATAAATTTTATTATTTACAGCCGTTGAGATATTTAAAAAATGTTGTTCTTCAGATAATGTGTCTATTCCAATTAGTCCTATTTTCATATTATCGTATAATGGTTATACAAACTTAAATTATTTGTAAAATATAGAACTTGTTTGCATTATCTATTTATTAACTAAATTATGTTAATAACATAATTATTAAGCTAAGATAATCGTGCATTTGCTAGGAATTAAATAATTCTAGAATTATAAGATTACATGATTTCAGAATCGTTTTTTGATTATTCACGATTGTTCCTTTATATTTGCCTGTGATTATTCTCAGAGCAGCTAAATGATCGATACATACAGACATAAAGGATTACGAAAAAAACTCGTTGAGCAATTAATAGAGAAAGGAATTACAAGTAACTCAATTCTTGAAGTTATTGGTAAAATCCCTCGTCATTTTTTTATGGATAGCGGGTTTATTGAATTTGCATATCGAGATCAAGCTTTTCCAATCGGTTCTGGGCAAACTATTTCACAACCATATACGGTTGCTTTTCAAACTGAACTGTTAGGTGCCAAGAAACATGATAAGATTTTGGAAGTTGGAACAGGTTCTGGTTATCAGTGTGCAGTTCTTTTGGAACTTGGCGCAAAAGTATATACTATTGAGCGTCATCGTGATTTGTATTTAAAATCGAGAGCATTGATGACTCAAATGGGGTACAAACCTTATTTTTTTTATGGCGATGGATATGCAGGGCAACCGAATCATGCTCCATTCGATAAAATTTTAATTACTGCTGGAGCTCCTGATATTCCAAGAGATTTGCTCAAGCAATTAAAAATTGGCGGTCGAATGGTGGTTCCTGTCGGAGGATCTAATGGTCAAGTAATGATTGCCATCGATAGAATTAGTGAAGATGAATTTAAAGAATCTGAACATGGGCACTTTTCTTTTGTTCCTATGCTTAAAGGGCGACAATAAATAAATTAGATATGATTAATATAAAGACATTTGTTTTTAATGCGTTTCAAGAAAATACATTTTTATTATTTGATGAAACAAAAGAATGTGTGATAATTGATGCAGGGTGTAACGATGAAAATGAATACAATCAAGTTGATGAATTTATAAAAGAAAATAATTTGGTTTTAAAATCAATAATAAATACACATTGTCATATCGATCACATTTTGGGGAATGCATATTTAATAAATAAATACAAAGTTCAATCAATTGCACATAAAGAGGATTTGCCATTAATAGAACGATCAAAAGATATGGCGGCAGCATTTGGATTTGATGTACAAGAACCGCCAATTCCAAATCAGTTTGTAAATGATGGCGACGAAATTAAGTTTGGAAATACTGTATTTATTGTTAAACATGTTCCCGGACATTCGCCAGGCAGTATTGCTTTATATAATGAAGCTGAAAAGTTTGTTATAGTTGGTGATGTTTTATTTGCTGGGGGTATTGGAAGAACTGATTTGCCTGGGGGAGATTATGATACTTTGATTACAAGTATTAAAGAAAAGCTTTTTACATTAAATAGTGATGTGGTAGCATATCCAGGACATGGTGAAAGTACCACAATTGGACAGGAAATGGGTTCAAATCCATTCTTTTAAATGCCTGAAATTTAGTGATGAACATTAGAAAATAATTATTGTTGTATAACATATCTTGATGAATGAATAATATGATAATTTATAGCTTTATTCATTGATCTTATTTTTAATTTTGGACGTATATAATTAAACAAATTCATAATATATTAAATAAATTAGAATATGGCTCTAGATAATTTCATTCAACGTCACATTGGTCCAAGAGATCATGAAATCAGTAAAATGGTTGAAAAAATTGGCGTTTCCAGTTTGGATGAACTAATTAACAAAACAGTTCCTTCGTCTATTCGATTAGACAAACCATTGCCTATAGGAAAAGGCATGAGTGAATATGAATACACAACTAAACTTAGAAAAATTGCGGCTAAGAATAAATTGTACAAGACATTCATTGGAATGGGCTATTACGATACAATTTTACCAGCTGTAGTTCAGCGTAATATTTTAGAAAATCCAAGTTGGTATACATCATATACACCTTATCAAGCTGAGATTTCACAAGGTAGATTAGAAGCTTTGCTGAACTTCCAAACGGTTATTATGGATCTTACCGGAATGGAGTTGGCTAACGCATCATTACTTGATGAATCAACTTCTGCTTCAGAAGCAATGATTATGCTTTATCATGGTCGTCCTAGAGCTCAAGCAAAAGCTGGTGCAAATGTTTTCTTTGTTGATGAAAACATGTTTTCACAAACTATTGATGTTATTAAAACACGTGCAACTCCTCTAGGAATTGAAGTTGTTAAAGGTAACTTTAAAGATTATGCATTAAATGACAAAATCTTTGGTGCAATTATTCAGTATCCTGCTGCTGATGGTAAAATCGAAGATTATAAAGAATTTGTAGAAAAAGCTCACGAGAATGGAACTGCTGTTACAGTAGCTGCTGATATTATGAGTTTGGTTTTATTAACACCTCCAGGTGAATGGGGTGCTGATGTTGTTGTTGGTTCAACACAACGTTTAGGAGTTCCAATGGGATATGGTGGACCACACGCAGGTTATTTTGCAACATCTGAAAAATACAAGAGAAATATTCCAGGTCGTATTATTGGTGTATCAAAAGATGCACAAAATAAATTGGCTTTACGTATGGCTCTTCAAACTCGCGAGCAGCATATTAAACGTGAGCGAGCAACATCAAATATTTGTACTGCACAAGCATTGTTAGCTACTATGGCTGGTATGTATGCTGTATATCATGGTGCCGAAGGTTTAACTCGTATTGCTATGCATATTCATAACATGGCAGTAACTTTAAATGAAAAGTTACAAGCTTTAGGTTATGAGCAAGAAAATAAAGATTTTTTCGACACATTAAAAATAAATCTAGGAAACGTTAAAGCTTCAGATATTGAGAAGCTTGCTTTACAACGTGAGATTAACTTTAATTATATTGATGACAAAACAATTGGTATTAGTACCGATGAAACAACATTAATTCAAGATATTAACAATGTTGTTGAGATTTTTGCTGAAGTAGCTGGTAAAAAAACAGAAGCCATTTGTCATATCAATAACGAAATAGAATTTGATAATAAATTTAAACGTTCATCAGAATTCTTAACGCTTGAAGTATTTAACAGATACAGAAGTGAAACAGAAATGATGCGTTATATTAAGAAATTGGAGAGAAAAGATTTTTCTTTAACTCACTCAATGATTTCTTTAGGTTCTTGTACCATGAAATTAAATGCATCAACAGAGATGTTTTCATTGAGCTGGCCAGAATTTGGTGGATTGCATCCATTTGTTCCAGCAAATCAAGCTGAAGGTTATGCACAATTAATTCATGAATTGGAAGAGGATTTAAAAGTAATTACAGGATTTGATGCTGTATCGTTTCAGCCAAATTCAGGTGCTGCAGGCGAATATACAGGACTAATGGTAATTCGTGAATACCATAAGAATAATGGACAGGGACACAGAAATGTTGCTCTTATACCATCATCTGCTCATGGAACAAATCCAGCAAGTGCTGTAATGGCAGGAATGAAGATTGTTATTATTGAATGCGACGATAATGGAAATATTGATATCGAAGATTTAAAGAAAAAGGCAGAGGAGCACAAAGATGATCTTGCGGTATTTATAGTAACTTACCCATCTACTCACGGTGTTTTTGAAAGTAAAATTCGAGAAATGATGGATATTACTCATCAATATGGTGGACAAGTATATATGGATGGTGCAAACATGAATGCTCAGTTAGGATTAACAAGTCCTGGTTTTATTGGAGCCGATGTTTGTCACTTAAATCTACATAAAACATTTGCAATACCACACGGTGGGGGTGGTCCTGGTGTTGGACCAATTGGAGTTGCTAAACATTTAACTCCATTATTACCAAGTCACTCTGTTGTTAAAACTGGTGGTGAAAAAGGAATTTCGGCTGTGTCTGGTGCTCCTTGGGGTAGTGCTAGTATACTTACAATTCCTCATGCTTACATTAAAATGATGGGTAGCCAAGGAATAACAGATTCTGGTAAAATGGCTATTTTAGGTGCTAACTACATCGCAGCATCTTTAAAAGGTTATTATGACATTCTTTATACGGGAGAAACTGGATTTGTGGGTCACGAAATGATTGTTGAGTGCCGCAACTTTAAGGCAATGGCGAATATTACCGAAGCAGATATTGCTAAACGTTTAATGGATTATGGTTTCCATGCTCCAACATTGTCGTTCCCGGTTCACGGAACTTTAATGGTTGAGCCAACAGAAAGCGAATCTTTACAAGAATTAGATCGTTTTGTGGAAGCTTTAATTTCAATTCACAACGAAATTATCGAAATTAAAGATGGTAAGGCAGACGCTGAAGATAACGTGCTTAGAAATTCACCACATACACAAGAAGTAGTTGTTGGCGATGCTTGGAATAGATCTTATGGTAGAGAAAAAGCAGCTTTCCCATTACAGTGGGTTCGTGAAAATAAATTCTGGCCAATGGTTAGTCGTATCGATGATGGTTATGGCGATAGAAACTTAATTTGTTCTTGTGCTCCAATCGATGAATATCGCGATGGGGAGTTTACTTTCGAACCAGTTAAGTAAATATATAGAATAGAAGAAAATCCCGGAATAAGACATTCCGGGATTTTTTTTTAATTTCCTAAGAAAACAACAAACCCAAGCTTTAAGCCTAAAGTGCCTACAACTACTCTATTGTTATTGTCATTATCTTCTTTATCTTTGGTAGTGAATGAAGTATAATGTGCAAGAATATCAAAGGATACTTTATCTCCTATTGGGATAGCTACTCCTAAACCCCCACCAAACGCAGTCAATCGATCTGTTGATTCATCAGAGTAATCCTCATCTTCACTTTTTGATTTTATTGAACCAAAAGAGCTGGTTGCTTCTATAAATGGTTTAATTGAATTTGTTGGAAAATAGTATCTTACAAATGGACCCGCACTAATTAGTCTTCTAGAATATGTGTCATCAGAATTACCTCCATTAGTATTTTTCTGGTATGCTAAGCTAATATCTAATCCGATTAATAAATTATTAGCGGCGAAAACACCAAGTTTAGGAATAAAATTTATACTTGTTACTTTATCGGCTTCATCTTCTTCAAACCCGTCAATATCACTTTTGAATTTTATAGTTGATACTCCAATGCTCATTACATCATTTCCTGTGCCCATTAATCCAAATGTAGAGGTTCCTCCAACTACAATTCTTCCTCTGTCTGTTTGAGCGTCAAGCACAAATGAATTAAAAAATAAAATACTTACAATTAAAATAATAGTTTTTCTCATAATCTTTTTTTTATTATAAATCCTACTCTTAAGTTTTTCGGAATCCACTTTAAGTTGTTTTATTGCATTTTTGAAATTTTAGCATGAAGTTACTATTTATTAATAGTATTATCTTTAGTTTTGATAAAAATTAATTGCCAAAGTAATTGAAGATGAAAGGTGCTTTTATTTCTGTACTTTTTATCTGTGTTGGTTTTTTTGCATTCGCTCAATAGAACATAAATGATTGTTTTACAATGGAGCGTGAGTATAATAGGATAAAATCAAAGTAAATTATGTCTCAAGAAATTCTTTTAGCACCCATTCAGGGAGTTACCGATTCTATTTTTAGAAATACCTTCCAAAAGTATTTTGGTGGAGTTGATTATTTATATTCTCCTTATTTGAGATTAGATAAGGATATGCAATTAAAAAATTCCAAAATTAAAGATGTTCTCAAAGAGAATAATGAAGGTGTAAATCTGATTCCTCAAATAATGACAAATAATTCGGAAGGGTTTATTTTCTTAAGTAAGTTTCTTTCTGAACAGGGTTATGATCATATAAATTGGAATTTAGGTTGTCCGTTTCCAATGGTAACTAATAAACAATTGGGCTCGGGGTTGTTGCCGTATCCTGAAAGAATTAATGAGATATTGGAAGAATCATTATCAAAAAATTCAGTTAAAGTTTCGATTAAAATGCGTTTGGGATTAGAAGATGATATGGAAATTTTTAAAATCTTACCAATCTTAAATAAATATCCAATCTCTGAGATTATTATTCATCCGCGTACTGGAAAACAAATGTATAAAGGTCATATCAATACAGATATTTTCGGTGAATGTTTGAGTTTGACAGATCATAAAATTTGTTACAATGGAGATATTAATAATTTGGATCGATATGATTTATTAAAAACTAGATTCAATTCGGTAGATTCCTGGATGTTGGGTAGAGGTTTAGTGTCGAATCCATTTCTTGCGGCCCAAATAAAGGGAGAAGAAATTCAAGAAAACAAAATTGAAGTTTTTAAGAAGTTTCATAATGAATTAGTTCAACAATATCTGAATAAATTATCAGGTCCATCACATTTATTAAGTAAAATGCGTGTTTATTGGGAGTATTTTGCCCTGTCTTTTTCCAATAGTCACAAGGTATATAAAAGAGTCAAAAAGGCAACTTCAATTGAGAAATATAATATAGCCGTAGAGCAAAATTGTAATCAGGAGAGTTGGATTGCTTAAACTATAATTCCATTTATTTAAGACCTAAATTATTTCTAGAGTAAATCAGAGAGTTTAAATCTGAGTATGTTATAGTTTCTTTTTTTCTATTCCAAAAATAAGATTGAAAAAACAAGATTGAATCATTGGTTATTTGGATTGGTATTTTTGTTCTTATCTGGAAATTGTTAGATTTTTTATTTAAGCTTGTATTTCCCCAAAATAAAATACTATCGTTTGAATTTGTAACTTGATAAACTAGACTTGTATTTTTCTTAGAAATTTCTTTTGTTGAAAACGAAATTTCATAAAAATAGTTTTTGTTTTCGATTGGTGTTTTTTCAATAATATTGTGATATTCAGAATTAAATTTCTCTGGTTTTTGTTTCTTGTCTGAATAAATCATTTTATAGTCTAAATATTTGCAATAAAAAGTATCAGAAATTAATTTGTTTTTTGAACAAACATATAAACTCGTCTTCTTGAAAATATCCATATTTCTTTGAATATCATTAAATAAAGAGTCATTTTTTATCTGAGATAGACTGAGGTCATTGTTAACAATATAAAGGTCTTGATTTGATATAAAATGCCCATTCGAATAAAAATCAACAATGTCTCGATTATCATTCATAAATGCAAGTTTCTTAGAATTATTAGAATTTGTAGTATCTAATTTGCTGCCTAAAGAGCTACTAAGTTCTGGAATTTTAATCTTGTAATTTGTTTTAAAGAAAGCGAGTATAGTTTCATATATATCCAAATGACTTACAATACTATGATATGATTTTGGCTGTTTTAACAATGGAGAATATATTAATAAAGGAACATGGTACCTTTTTATGGAATTTTGTATAGGAATTTCTGTCATAGGATGATCTCCCGTAATAATAAAGATTGTATTTTTAAATTCTGGTCTATTTCTATATTCTTCAAAAAAGTCTTTTAAGGCATCATCAACAAATAAAATGCTTTTAATAAATTTCTTATAAGTATTAAAAAATATTTTATCATCAATGTTTTTTATAAGTAGATTAAAGCGTTTGTTATACTGTTCTTTGTTTGGTATTTCGTATGGAGAATGACTTGTTCCTGTAAAATAAAGATCAAACCTATTTGATTTAGGGAGTGTGTCTATAACTTCAAATGCTTGATTAAATAAATCTTTGTCGTTATAGCCCCAGAAAAATTCATTAACTATTATTTTATCATAATTAGGAGAGAATTTTCTTTTATCAAAGATCAAATCAATATTGTTATAATTAAAGAATGCTTCTTTGTTATGAAACCAACTTCCTTGACCGTAGAAAAATGAAGTATAATAATTGTTTGAATTTAAAACTGAAATAAGAGAATGGTGGTATGGGTATTTATTTAATATTGTAAATCCTTTTTCTCCATAAGGTAATCCACCTATAATTGATGGTACAGCTGCAAAGGACCGTTCTCCAAGGGTAAAGCACTTATCCCAATATAAACTTTCTTTACTTAAATTATTTAAGAAAGGCATTAGATTTAAGCCTTTATATGTATTCAGGAAGTCGTTGTTTAAACCTTCTACAATTAAAATTACGATATTGGGTGATGTATCAGAAATAGTAAATAGCGGACCTAGTACATCCCTTTTATCAAATTTATGTACTAAAGGATAGTCAAGGTTAATATATTTTTTTGAATTGTAGAGATTCTGGAATTCTTCAGAATTTGTTTTATCATAAGAAGTAATGTTTTTCTTCAGAATTCTTTGTAATGTTTTAGAGTAAAAATAGATTGATTTATTTGTCGTAAACTTATTGTTTTTTAGGGTATTAATAAAAGTTGGGATGGAATTCGCGGACATTAATAAAATAAGAATAGAAAAAGTAATATAAATTAATTTTCTGGAAGGAAGATATTGGAATATTACTCTATTCAATATTAAAATAGAACTAATTAATATTATTGAAATCCAAATAATCTCAAAATAATTTATTCCTGATGTATTTATTGTATAATTTATTTCTTGAAATGAATATTTGAATAAAAAGATATCTAGAAGTTCCAGCTGATAAGAGAAATATTTAATAATTAGGATATGCAGTGTTGAAAGAATTAATAAAATCACAACACTAACTGATACTATTTTTCTATTTGGAAATAAGTAGAAAATAATGTGAAGTACAACTAAAATTGGAGAAAGTCTGATTAAATCGAAAAAGAATCCCTTACATTCATACTTTAGAAACTCGAATGAAAATCCATGATATTTTGATATAAGAAACAATTCTGTTAGTCGCAGTAAAAGAAGTACAATTAATACAATAAAAACAAATTTTATATATGGTTGAAATTTCTTTCGGTGACTCATATTAATAACTAAATTCATTGGTAGGATTCGGGACATTAAGTTCGTTGTAAAACTCTACACGATCAATAATTTCACTTAATAGTAATACAAATACAATTATTATGGAAATTGTTGAATTCGCAATAAGAATTAATGCAGTAATAAAACTACTAACTCTAAGTATAGAGAGTAAAATGTTTTGTTTTTGAAGTTTATATTTTCTGTATATATAGATTGTCATTCTGCACGAAGCAATAAATACTAGCAAATAGTACCATTCATTAAAATAAGCAAAAAATGTTATTCCAATAAAAAGTGTTTGAGCAGAGTGTATTTTTAAAGGCCATTTCCAAGTTGCTATTTTATAAAGCATATCGATGGAAAATAAAAATAGAATTCCTATCGTATATGCTATGAGTAAAGGCATTTTAATAATATAAAAATCAAAAAATACACAAGCGAAAAACATTGAGAATAGGATAATTTCTCTACTTAACCACGAATCTTTAAAATTGATTATCGACCTCCATGCTTTAAATTTTTTACCCAAATGCAACATGCTAAAAACCGCAGTAAATATTCCCGTTGCAATAAATAAATGCTTTTGATTTAAGGTAAAAGAACTCGTTTTTTCTGATAAGAATAAACTTACCAAAATACTTGATAATAAAGTGAAAATAATAAGAGGCCATTCTTTTAGTGCTGAGATCTTATTTTTTTTAGAAGCCTTAAATAATTCATTTTCTTGATCTTCAAACAAATAAAGATCGATCTCAGGACCACATTTTTTTCGAAGTTTCTCGATTTTTATTTTTGATCCAACATTAATGGCAACTGGACTTGATTCTATTGATTCTTCTCTACTAAACTCAATGTTATCAAATTCTAAAGCTCCTGTAGGGCATAAATTAGCACAAGCAGGTTTTAAGCCATCTTCAATTCGATGATTACAGAAGGTGCATTTTTCAATTATTCTTGTTTTAGGATTGTATTTTGGAGCATCATATGGGCATGCCCAAGTGCAATATTTACAACCAATACATTTTTCAGGATGATGAATAATAGCACCAGTTTTTTCATCGCGAGAATAGGCAAGGGCAGGGCAGTTCTTTAAACAAGGTGCATCGTCGCAATGATTGCAAGCTAGCGACAAATAAAACAAAGGCAATTCAGGAAAATGAGTTTCTTGCGAAGAATGAATATTTCTCCATTGATCTGGTGCTTGAAAACCATTTTCGTTTATGCACGCAACAACACAAGCGTGGCATCCAACACATTTATTCTGATCAAATATGAAAATATTCTTCTGCATATTTTTAATTAGTTTTCTCGAAATTTACCATGTTATCATGAAATGCAGTTCCGTGACCCATATCGGTTTCGCGACCTTTCGATAAAATATTCGGGCAAGCACCTTCTTCGTGCCAATAGCCATTTACAATAACAATATTTCCCGGTCGTAAACTTGCATCAATTTTAGCTTTTATTGTTAGTTCACCACGATCATTAAAAACTCGAATAAGATCATTATTATTGATTCCTTTCTTTTGTGCGTCACCTAAATTTATAGTAGCGAATGGCTCAGGATCAACAGCTTTTATGCTTTCTAAATTGCCAAATTGTGAATGAATCCTATTCTTTGTATTTGGAGACATTAGATTAAAAGGAAATTTAGAAATATTGGTTTGTTTATTCTCTTTTGTTTTTTCGTATGTTGGCAATGGATTAGCATTCCAATCGTTTTCTGCTGCTTTTGAATACAATTCAATTTTTCCAGATGGAGTATTAAATTTATAATCTGAAAATGCAATTTCTTGCAATCCGGGAGCTAGAATTGGACCTTCTTTTAGCTTTTCAATTGATAAATTTTCGAAAGGTTCAAGTTGTTTATCAAGCCAATGCTCTGTTGTTTCATCTGATGGGAAAGGAATGTTTTTTTCGATTTCAGAATTAGAAAACTCCATCTTTTTAGCCAAATGATAATAAATTTCAGTTTCAGGTTTTACTTCACCAATTGGGTCTATTACTTTTTGCCTTAATTGTACATATGGATTCCAATACGATGAAATAATATCCGATTGTTCGAACATCGTTTTTGCAGGTAATACAATATCTGCTTCTTTGGCTGTATCGGTTAAGAATTGCTCAACTACAACTTTATATTCTAGCTTGTCAAAAGCTTCTTTTATTTTATTGCTATCAGGATTCTGAGATAGAGGGTTTCCTCGTTCAACCCACGCCATTTTGAGTTCTGGATTCGCCAGTTTAATCATATCTTCACCTAATCGAGCTGTAGCTATTTCTCTTCGAAAAATTCCATCTGGTTTTTTGGGAGGAAAATAATTTAATGGCTCTTTAATTTCGCTAAAAATATCTCCTTGCAAATCGGCATAATGCCAACAAGCACCGGGTTTGCCAATATTTCCTGTAATAATAGATAATGATAATAAGCAACGTGTAGTTTGTCCACCATTGGTGTATCGTTGCATTCCATAACCAGGAATTAATGTCATAGGGTTTATTGTCCCAATAAGGTTTGCTAATTTCTTAATAAATTCGATAGAAACACCACATTCTTTACTTGCCTCATTAAGATCAATTTTTAGAACTGACTTTTTAAATTCATCAAATCCTAAAACATATTTTTCTATAAAAGCATGATCGATTTGATCGTTCTCAATTAGAATCTTTGCAATGGCTAAAGCAAGAATCCCATCCGTCCCAGGAATGGGTTGCAGTAATAAATCAGCTCTTTCAGATGAGGCTGTTCTTCTTGGATCGACGTATACTAATTTTGCACTTTTTTGCTGAGCTTTTTCAATGGGAATCATTTGCTGAATATTCGATTCAGCAGGATTTTTACCCCATACAACAATCAGTTTTGAATTTTCTAAATCCCAAGGTACATTGTGCTTATTTTCTCCTAAAGTAAGTCGAGTAGCTTCTAACCCCGCGGGCCAACATAAGTTTCCATAAACAGTTGTTGCACCACCATACATTTTCCAAAAGTTTGTACTAACAGAATTTAATAATCCCGACATTCCGCTTGCAAAATAGAAAAGAACAGAATGTGCTCCAAAATTTGATTTGAAATATTTAAGCTTACCGGAGATTTCACTTAGAGCATCATCCCAGGGTATTTTTTTAAACTCTCCATTTATTTTTTTTAAAGGATGTAAGATTCTTTTTGGAGAGTTTACACGTTCAACATAACTTAATCCTTTTAAACAAATTCCTTCTGGTGTAGCTTTGTTTAATGGTTGAGGATCGATTTTAATAACTTTTCCATCATCTGTCCATACTTTAAACGAGCAGGTACTGTAGCAATTTCTGGGACAAGCAGTGTTTCGTGCTTTCATTATTATTCTTTTTTTCGTTCTATAGCATCTTCAATTACCAAGGTAAATACATCTTTTAATTCTAAACCAGCGGCTTCAATCTGCTGAGGAACAATGCTAGCAGTGCTCATTCCAGGAACGGTATTCACTTCCATAAAGTAAATAGTGTTGTTTGCATAAATGTAATCTACACGTACAATCCCATTTAAATCAAATATATCATAAATCTGAGATGATATATTTTGAATTTCTTTAGTTAGTTCATCGGAAATATCAGCTGGCGTAATTTCTTCAGCTAATCCTTTGGTGTATTTTGCTTCGTAATCGAAAAATTCATTTTTACTAATAATTTCGGTTGGAGGGAAAATTAAGGTTTGATTTTTAGTTTTTATCAATCCGCACGTTAATTCTCTTCCTTCAAGGAATTCTTCAATTAAAACTTCCGTATCCTCTTTGAAAGCTTCATCAATAGCATTATGAAATTCTTCTTTTTGTTTTACTTTAGATATCCCAAAACTTGATCCACCGCAATTAGGTTTTACAAAACATGGTAATCCAGTTGTATTTATAATCTGATCGACATCAATCGTATCTCCTTTTTTTATTGATACAAATTTTGCTAATGGTATATTGAATGGTTTTAAATAATTTTTGCTAAAAACTTTATTGAATGTAAGAGCAGAGGCTAAAGTACTTGGCGTTGTGTATGGAATTCTTAAAGTGTCGAAATAACCTTGCAAGATACCATTTTCACCAGGAGTGCCATGTATAATAATTAGAGCACAATCAAATTTTGTTTTTTGATTGTTTAAAGTAAAACTAAAATCATCTTTGTTAACAATAACATCGCAAAAGTTATCACTCTTAACAATCCATTCGGTTCCTTTTACAATTACAGTAAAAATATTGTATGTAGATGTATCCAGAATGTTAGAAATCATTTCAGCACTGCCAATTGAAACTATGTATTCGGAAGAGTCTCCACCTGCAACTATGGCTATGTTTTTTTTCATGCGGTTTCATATTTAAATCTTTATCAAAAATAAGGTATAAAGTAATAAGGATAAATAATCTTTATAAAAATATTTGCACAAAAAAAGGAGAGCCATGTAGCTCCCCAATTAAATATGGATTTATTATATTTGATTTTAGCAAAAATACTATTTAAACCATCCGAATTTTAAACTAACAAAAGCTCCAAAATCCGAAAAATCTTCGTTGTTGTAATTTTCAATTTGATCAACATCAAAAGCAAATCGATAATTTGCTCCAATACCAACTCTAAAGAATTTAGCTACGTTGAATTCCATCTCAACACTTGGTGAAACAACAAAAATAAAATCGTCGTAGGTCCATCTATTTATATCGTGGTTATAAATATCTAAATCTCCTTTTCCTAGTTGAACATTGGTGTTAAAATGGATAATTCGTTTAGGCATAAATATATATCCTAACAATAAACCTTTATGATCAAAATCTAGATCAGAATTAATAAAACTATTATCATCTTCAAAAATATTGTTTTCAATATGTACCTGATAAAATCCTAGTATAAATTGATCGTTAAAAATTCCTCCAACTTGTACACCACTCATATAAGCATTTTCTCCATTTAAAGGTGTAAGGCTTGTTATAGATACAATGTACCCTCGAATTTTTGTTGGCTTTTTAAATATAGTTTCAATATTATCTTTTTCTCCCTCTTGTGCTTGAATTGTTATTATCGATAACACGAGTATTAAAAATAGAAATGTCTTTTTCATAATTTATAGATTTTAAATACGAAGGAGATTATACAAATAGTTTGCCAAAATAATTTTTGTGAAGTATTATTTATATAAAACAAAAAACGCCACATTGGGAATGTAGCGTTTTTTGAAGAATGCGTTGTTTTACTCTTGCACAGCGGGTTTGATCTTTGCCCAATTTTCCCCTCTCTTAATTCTTGTGACTTGCATTTCGCTAATTGAGAATAGCTTTGCAATAACATTCTGTTTTACACCCTTTTCTAACATCCCTTTTAAGACTTTTACATCGTCTGCTTTAAGTTTAGAATTACGAATAATTCCCTTGTTTTTTATTTTATTGATTTCTTGTAAACGAGGCATGATTCGCTCGTATGCAGCTTCTTTTGTTACCCACTGTAAGTTCTTGTAGTGATTGTTTCGTTTAATCCAATCAAGATGAATTACAATAGTTTGATTCTCGTTTTCTTTTGGCACAAAAACCATGGCTACCAGTTTATGAACTAAAAATGTTTTTTTGTTGCCATTTGTTTTAAAAGTAACTGTATGAAATCCTTTGGTTAATCCTGGTTTTAATATTTTACCCTTAACTTTATCATAACAATAACTTTTTACACGACCGTAGCTACTTACTTCGTATCTTTTATCCGCAATTGGAACTTCCTTCCAAATCTCATCTTCAATCTTTCTAAGGTTGCGCTCTGTCATTTTATTTATACTTAAAATAAATGTTCTAACTATTTGCCTGTATCCCTGATTACGGAAGAATTTTGAAATGGTTTGAACGTTATGACGAATGCATTTTTTTTGATGATTAATGAATATTTAGAGGATATTAATTCTATTGTGTGTTAGGGAACTTAACTCATAATACAACAGAATAATTTACTTTGTTTTGCTCGATATAGAATCTTATTTTATAATTTTCCGTTGCTTCATATTATATTTGCTTCCAGCTTTTAGAAAGTAAAATTGTTGTTGTCCGGTTTTTAACTGAATTGTTGAGTTACGTTCTTTAGACCATCTTGTTCCATCGAATATTGCAATGTAGTGTTCTCCAACTACTTCAAATTCGTTACCTGTAACTATTATTCCTGTATTTTCGTCAAGGCCAATTCCTAATAATTCTGGTTTCGAATCAAGTATCTCGAATAGATCAAATTGCCTGTTTCGTGCTAGTAGATGTTGATCAATTGCAATATTTTTAATAAATGACAAACCTTCTTCATGATCTCCCATCATAATGGTATTTAATTTTGTGTCGCCACGAGCTAAATAGGAGCCCTGTATAGTTGCGCCTGCCGATGTTCCAGCAATAACACCTTTTCTATGCAAAATTCCAAATAATTCCAAATGGGCTAAAGTATTTAAATAAGAATCAGCTAATCGCCACTGTCTGCCTCCTTGAAACCACACACCTGTAGCAGTATTAAGAGCCTTTACAAATTCAGGATTATTAGCCTCTTGTTGATTTCGAGTGTGCAATACGGTAATTTTTTTGAAGTTATATTTTTTGAATCGACTAATTAACTTACTGTAATCGGGATCTTCGGAAATACTTTGGTCGTCTCTGGCTGTTGGAATTATAACAATTTCAGCATTGTCTCTTCCAGCCAGATCTTTAAAAATAGGAATAAAAATATTGTCGTTTGCTGCGCCGCCAATAATTAATAAGCTTCCTGATTCTGGTCCTGTGGTTTGGGAAAACGTTTTATTAGATACCGTTATTAAAAATAATGCAAATAGAATAAATGTAATTTTTTTCATCTCTCATAAATTTTGTAAATCTTACGATTTTGAGATGAAAAAGTTATGTGATTTATTGATTGGATTCTCTACCCGATAAATATCGTCTCCACCTTTCCATAACCTCAGTCATATCATTAGGTATTTCTGAGTTAAATCGCATAAATTCACCACTTTCTGGATGTTTAACTCCTAGTGTTTTTGCATGTAGTGCTTGTCGAGGTAAAATAGAAAAGCAGTTTAAAACAAACTGTTTGTATTTTGTAAAAGTAGTTCCCTTTAATATTTGATTTCCACCGTATTCGGGATCGTTAAATAGGGGATGGCCAATATGTTGAAAATGAGCTCTAATTTGATGCGTCCTTCCAGTTTCAAGCTGACACTCCACTACAGTTACATATCCCAATTCTTCGAGTACCTTATAATGAGTAACTGCATGTTTTCCTTGATCTCCATCAGGAAAAACCTGCATTATTTTACGATTTTTTATATTTCTTCCAATATGTCCTGTAATTGTGCCTTCTTTTTCTTCAAATGTTCCCCAGACAATAGCAGTGTATTTACGCTCCGAAGTTTTTTCAAAAAATTGTTTGGCTAGTCTATTAAGAGCTAATTCTGTTTTAGCAATTACTAAAAGACCTGTGGTATTTTTGTCAATTCGATGAACAAGGCCTGGACGCATTTCGCCAGAATTAAACAAAGGTAAATCTTTTAGGTGATGCATCATGGCGTTTACTAATGTACCATTGTAATGTCCGTAAGAAGGATGAACAACCATTCCTGATTCTTTATTAACAATTACAAACTGATCATCTTCATATACAATATTAACAGGTATATCTTCAGAAATTAATTCAATTTCTCTTGGTGGATAAGCCATAACAATAGAAATACTATCTTTTGGCTTTACCTTATAATTTGATTTTACAGCATTGTCGTTTACAAGAATATTATCGGCATCTGCAGCACTTTGAATTTTACTTCGCGATGCATTTTCGAGTCTGTTTACCAGAAATTTATCTATACGCAGAGGTTTTTGACCAGGGTCAACTTCAATTCTAAAATGTTCAAATAATTCTCTGTCTTCGGTTTCAATTCTCTCTTCTTCTTTCATTCTGCACTTTAAACTTTAACGGATAATAATAAATTTCTTTGTTGTAGTAGCATTATCTGAATTTGTAATTCTAATAAAATAAATGCCGGGAGTAATATTTGAAATATCTATTGACGATTCGTAAGTGCTTTTGTTAGAAACAATCCTTCCATAAGAATCAAAAATAGAATAAGTATACATTTCAAAATTATTATTCAGATCAATATTTAATTTATCCTGAGCAGGGTTTGGATAAATATTAAACTCAAGTTTTTCTAGAGTTGGTTTTTTATCTTGTCCCGTAATAACTTCTACTTTACGACCAAACATAGGTCGAATCATTACGGTTCCCTCGTATTGAGATTGTTTCCATTCACCACTATAATTGTAGAAAAGCTTGTCGTTATTTATACGATTAACGTCGAAGCCAACATTTAACATCTCGCGAGAATATTCTTTTTGCCATCCAATATAAAAAGTTCCACTAATAAGTTTTTTTTCTTCGAAAGGTATTATAATAAATTCATTAAGATTGTTTGTATTTGTGGTATCTAGTCCATCTAGCGTGTAAATAATTGAATTAGGTATTCCATTAAGTTCATCCCAAACATGAATCTTATAATCTATTTGATTTGCATTTTTAAGAGTCTGGTTAAAGTAAATCTGAATGCCAGTTAAAGTATCTTCTTCAAAAGAATTAAAACGCATAGCAACCATTGCTTTTTCGGTACCTTCGCCAATTAAGCCATATCCATTTTCCGATGTCCCATCGTCGTATGCATAATAATTGTAAAGCTTTTGAATAAAACGAGTTGTATCGTTCCATTTATATTCTTCTGGTTCAGAAGTTGTAAGATTAGCATCAGTAATTCCTTGAATTTCAAATGAAATAGAATCTATATTTGGAATGAAAGGAAAAGCATAATAAAGTGGAGTGGTGTATTTCTGAGTTGAAAAAGCAGTCATATCGTTTAGTTCTCCTTCACCAAATTCTTCAGGTTCGCCTAATCCTGATAAATTATATATAACGAATTTTCGTACTGGATTTGGTGTAGAATTCCCTAAGTTTCTATTTAATATAGAATATGTTTCCTTTATTTCAGTGTTCATAACACTTGGATAATGCCTATAAGGAATAGCTTCGTAACTTTTAAATAATGAAGTAATTGGTTCAATTATTGAAATGTCGTTTATTGCTGTATCTATAATACTTCGATCTTTATTTAATATAATAAAATCGATGTGCCAATGATCGGAGTTACTTGCTCTACTTTCGTTGCTTTCTGTTGATGAAAGACTAGCATAGTTCCTGAATCTGAATTGAAAATTATCTTTACGGTATTGATTGTGATTTACAGGAATTAATACTTGTTGAAATTTGTGTTTTAGATTTGTTATTGTATCACCATAGATAGTATCAGTAATACTTTCTAAAACGTTATTCTCAATTAGCATTGAATCAGTTTCATTGAAGTTTACATACCAAACCTTATCCCATCTGGTTGAATCAATTGAGTAATATTCAAGAATTAAAGTGTCTTTTGGATCTGGAGAATCACCCAAGCCGCCCGGTTCGTAATAAAAACTTAAGAAAATGGTATTGTCATTAGGGTAATTTAAATTTATTTGCTTCGAAGTAAGTGTGTCAGCACTAAACGGCAAGCTGCTTGCATTTTCGTGAATCAAACCTAAACTATTTATTGCATCCAAAGTTGCAACTCCAATACTTGGTACACTATCTGCGTAACTTACATTAATAAATGCCATATCATCTAACCAAAGCGATGAGTCTGGTAAACCTACCGACTTGGCAAAATCATCAATAAAAGGAAGCGAAATAGAAGCTTTTGATTTTGTAGTGTTTTTCTGATTAAGCCTTGTTTGATGTAGTCCTTTAATTTCAGGATTTGTTTGAAGTCCGCTTAATGTTTCTTGTGCAAATAGATTATTTGCAAAGAATAGTGCGAACGCAAAGACGATGTATGTTAGTTTTTTTCTCAAGATTTTTAATCAATTATGGTTAAGGAGTCAGAAACTAAGGTTGAATCCTCAATAAATAACTCAGGATAAAGAATTGTAGAATCAACTGTTATCCATAAATCAATTGTTGAGCCTAATCGTATTGTTTTATTTTCTTTAAATGCAGGATATTGTCTCCAAACCTTGGCATCTAAAGAATCGGCGTCATCAAGAATTGATTCATCATAAATAACTGCTCCTATATTTAACGCAGCTCTAAGGATTTTATTTTTAGCATCGGTTAAAGTATAATGATCTAGATTTGGGACCTGTGTTTTTTGATTACTTAAACCCATTCCTAAAACCAAATCTACTTTAGATCCTTTTGGAATTAAAGTGCCTTCAGAGATTTCTTCGCCATTGTATTTTTGCTTTAATACATTATTAATTGCGATATCTGGAATGTGAATTAAACGACCTATTTCCAGTCCTACATTTTTTAAAATTGATTCTGCTTGTCGGTGAGATACTCCAACTATATTGGGCATTTCAACTTTTTCAGGATTAATAGCATTTAATGTAATAAAGATCCTTCGGTTTTTCTTAACATTAAAACCTTCAACAGGATTTTGTTTGATAACAGTTCCTCTTGGTAAGTTATTATTGAAAACTGAGTCTGCAACCTCAATTCTTAATTTGCTTTTTTTAGCTTTACTATGAACTTCTTCAAGTGTTAGTCCTGTAAAATCAGGAACCGAAAGTTTTTGTCCGTGATGGGTGTAAAATCTTAATGTTAAGAATGTAAGAATTAAGATTCCAATTAAAATACCTATTGCATACAATAGGTTTTTAAAAAAAGCTTTGGATTTAATAAATTGTAAAAAAGTCATTGTGGCTAAACTATAAAATAATCAATATAATTAACGTTGAGACAAATATAAAATTATGTAAGCATAATCTAAAATTAATTAATACTTAATTGTAATCTATAATTCAAGATACCTTTTTGGTAAATTTTAAGTGCAAAAAATAATTTAATATTCTTTAATTACATTGTAAACGGTATCTCTTTCTACTGGTTTTTTACCAGCATCTTTGATTAATTCAACCAGATCAATTGTCGACATAGATGGCTTTTGGTCTTTGGCTCCAGCCATTGAGTATATTTTTGTTGAATCATCTATCGTACCATCAATATCATCAACTCCAAATGAAAGCGATATTTGTGAGGTGTCTTTTCCTAACATTGGCCAATAGGCTTTAATATGATCGAAATTATCAAGATATATTCTTGAAATTGCAAACATTTTTAAAACTTCTAGAGTGTTTACTTCGCCAATATATGATAAAGAGTTGTTTGCTTGTTTAAATTTTAATGGAATAAATGTATTGAATCCTTTTGTTTTATCTTGCAGAGTTCTAAGCTGATCCAAATGACCAATACGATGCTGGATATTTTCAATATGTCCGTATAAAATGGTTGCATTCGAAGGTAATTCTACATTGTGAGCTGTTTCGTGAATTGTTAGCCATTGATCAGCAGTTGATTTGTCGTGGCAAACCTGTTTTCTTATTTCGGGTTCGAAAATTTCTGCTCCTCCACCAGGAATACTATCTAAACCATATTCTTTTAATTGGATTAAGCCTTCTTTTAGTGACACATGAGCTTTCTTAATCATAAAATCAAGTTCAACAGCTGTAAAGGCTTTAATATGCACATCAGGAAGAACTTTTTTTATTTCCTGAATCATTTTACCATAATAATGTAAATCCCTTTTCGGATGAACTCCTCCAACAATATGAATTTCTGTTAAATTGGTATTCTTATATTCAGAAACTTTCTTGATTATATCTTCAATAGAATATTCCCAACTACCTTCTTGATTTACCTTTCGGTGATAAGAACAAAATTTACAATCGTAAATACAAATATTTGTAGGTTCGATATGAATATTTTTATTAAAATATACCTTATCGAAGTTTTTTTGCTGATTTATGTGATTCGCTAAAATTCCTAAAACGCCTAAATCGAAGTTAAATAATTCGATTCCTTCGTTTGGACTTAACCTTTTTTGATTTGTGATTTTATCGATTATGCTCTTCTGGTTTGCACTAAACTTATTTAGTGCTAATATTTCTTTATTCAAAACGATTTTATTTAAGTTGAAACAAAAGTAAAAGAAATTTACTTTCTAAAGAATAAGAAACCGATAAATTAGAAGAATTGTTTAATGTGGGGTATATAAAATAAAAAAAGTAAAGAATAAATGAATATTCTTTACTTTTTTTATTAAAAAGTTTATTTAATTATTTCCTCGAATTAAATTCGTCAGAAACAGTTAATTTTTTTCTTCCTTTTGCTCTACGTGAAGCTATTACTTTTCTTCCGTTTACCGACGACATTCTCTCTCTGAATCCGTGCTTGTTTTTTCTCTTTCTGTTCGAAGGTTGAAATGTTCTTTTCATCTCAAAATATTTTTAGATTGTTTCTACTTTTTTCTTTTGGAACTGCAAAAATAGTATTTTTTTCTTTCCTGCAAAAAGTTTTCACATTTATTATCAAATTAAATCGGAAGATAAATTACTTTCTTTGTTTCAAAAAATGATTCTGTATAGTATTCCGATATATTATAACTTGTAATCCTTGATTTAAATTTTTGCAATTCATCGCTTAAATCTCCGCCTTTTAAATAAAGAATTCCATTATTTAGGTCGTTAAATGAATTTTTGTTGACTTTGTTTCTCACCCAATTGTAAAATGTTGGAAATGCAGTTACCGCTCTACTAACAATAAAATCGTAGTTGTCTTTAATCTTTTCAGCTCTATTTTGTTCTGCCTCTACATTTGTTAAGTCAATGGCTTTTGCAATTTCTTTTACTACGCTTATTTTTTTTCCTATAGAATCCACTAAATGAAATTTGCAATTAGGAAAAAGTATAGCTAACGGTATTCCTGGAAATCCCCCACCTGTGCCAACATCTAAAATTGTCGTATTGTCTTTAAACTGAATAATTTTTGCGATGGCTAAAGAATGTAATATATGGCGTTCGTATAGTTCCTCAATGTCTTTTCTGGATATAACATTGATTTTTTCATTCCATTCTCTATATAGTTCCTTCAGTGAGGTAAATTGCTCATATTGCTTTTCCGTTAATTCGGGAAAGTATTTTTGTATAATCTTCATTTAAGAGTTTATTTGATATTCGGCTTGCTATTCTTTAATATGTTATAAAGTAATTCGCGAGCTCTAAATAGTTGAGCCTTTACTGTTCCTATAGGTAAATTAAGTTCTGTAGCAATTTCTTCGTAAGAATATTCTTTAAAATACCGAAGCTCTACAAGCGCTCTATAACGAGGTTTTAAATTTTTTACAACATTACGCATTAAAATAACCCTTTGACTTTTTATCATGTTTTCTTCAGGGTCCAGAGTATTCGATTGTAGGGGAGTTCCAGCACTTTCCTGATCGTCGGCAGTTTGATCAAGAGAAATCATATTGCCTTTCTTTTTACGAATAAAATCAATACAATTATTGGTCGCTATTTTAAATAACCATGTGCTAAAAGCATAATTAGGAGTGTATTGTGTGATGTTTTTAAATGCTTTTCCAAATGCTTCAATAGTTAAATCTTCCGCATCACTTTTGTTATTTACCATTTTTAAAAGCATGTAGTAAATAGCATCCCTATATCTATCTAGTAGCTCGGCATAAGCTTTTTCGTCTCCATTTGCGGCAAGTTGTACCAGTTTGTAATCGTGTCTGGCTTTTTCTGAGAGATTCGGGTTTACTTCCATTGATTCCTTTTTCTTGATAAATTGTTAACCAAAGTAAATGATAAATTTAAAAACGGCATTACAATATCATAAAGCAGCGAAGGTAATAATAAATATTTTTCATTCAAACGCTTCATAGCAACTTTATAAATAGTCAGTTGTAAAATCATTCTGAAAGCAAATGCTCCAAGAATGTATATATAATACTCATTTAAGTAAATTAACGATAAAATAAACAAAGTATAAAAAGCAACTCGGCTTGTGTTTTCACAAAATAAACGCCATTTTGTTTTAAAGCGATAATATTTTCCCGTAGTGAGATGTCTTTTTTTCTGCTTATACCAATCAGAGAAACTTGATTCAGCCTTAGATCTGGTAATCGATTCTTTTGAAATTTCAACAGATACATTTTTTTTATTTGCAACTTGACTAATAAATAAATCATCATCTCCAGATTCGATATGGTAGTGACTTGCAAAACCCTTATTTTTAAAAAAGAGATTCTTTGTATATGCAAGATTTCTCCCTACACCCATATATGTTTTTTTTGCCATAGCAAAAGTAAGGTATTGGATTGCTATAAATAAAGTGTCGAATCGAATTAAATTGTTAATTAATTTTTTTTCTCTAAAATACCCTCCGTAAGCCAAAATGATTTCCGCTTTATTAACAAATTTTTCTTGCATTTTCTCAATCCACTTAGGACTGTCTGCTTTACAATCAGCATCAGTTAATAAAAGAAAGTCATTTGTTGCAGCTTTAATTCCAACAGTTAAAGCAAGTTTCTTGCTATGATAAAATTTATCATCTTGTTTTATTGTGGTAGTTTTAAGGTGTTTGTATTTAGCTTGCAATTTTTGTAGAACAAATTCAGTTTCATCTTCAGAACAATCATTAACGACAATAACTTCATAGTTAGGATATTCTTGCTCTAAAATAGAAGGTAAGTATTTTTCGAGGTTTTCCTCCTCGTTTTTTGCGCAGATAATTACCGAAACGCCTTCTTTTTCAGTTTTTCTATTTTTTCTATTTTTATAAAAAACGATTCTTAAATAATAGAATGTATAAAAGAATATTTGAATGAGAAAGGCCAACCCAAAAGCAATTAATAAGAAGAATATTGGATTTTCAAGTAAGAAGTTGATAATGTCCACAGTTTTTATTCTTAAAGTGTTAATTGGCAATTTTATTAAACATTTTCCGGTTATACAAGAATTGTGAATCTAAGAAATGAATTATTTATTCACATTTAGTTATCTTTGCGCCGAAAATAGATATTTATGGAATTCGAAATATTTGCAAAAGACCACAAAACAAAGGCAAGAGCTGGAGAATTAACAACTGATCATGGTAAAATTCAGACCCCGATTTTTATGCCTGTTGGAACAGTTGGGAGTGTAAAGGGAGTTAACCAAAAAGATTTGGTTGAAGATGTTAAGGCTCAAATAATACTTGGTAATACGTATCATTTGTATTTGCGTCCGGGAATGGAAACAATGCAAATGGCTGGTGGATTGCATAAATTTATTAATTGGGATCGACCCTTATTAACAGATAGTGGCGGTTATCAGGTCTTTTCGTTATCTGACAATAGAAAATTAAAAGAAGATGGTGCACACTTTAGATCTCACATTGATGGTTCTAAGCACATATTTACTCCTGAAAATATTGTAGATATACAAAGACAAATTGGGGCCGATATTATAATGGCTTTTGATGAGTGTACTCCATATCCTTGTGATTACGATTATGCTAAAAAATCTATGGAGCTTACGCATCGTTGGTTGGGGAGAGGTTTAAAACGTTTTGACGAAACCGACCCTTTGTATGGGCATAAACAAACATTTTTCCCAATTGTACAGGGGAGTGTTTTTAAAGATTTAAGAATTGAATCGGCAAAAACAATAGCATCGCACGAAAGAGATGGTTATGCAATTGGAGGTTTGTCCGTAGGAGAGCCCGTTGAGGACATGTATGATATGATTGATGTGGTAAATGAAATACTTCCACAAGAAAAGCCACGTTATTTGATGGGTGTTGGAACACCTGTAAATATATTAGAGGGAATAGCGCGTGGTGTTGATATGTTCGATTGTGTTATGCCAACTAGGAACGGACGAAATGGAATGTTATTTACACGTGA
Source organism: Bacteroidales bacterium (assembly GCA_016342685.1). GTDB lineage: Bacteria > Bacteroidota > Bacteroidia > Bacteroidales > UBA12077 > UBA12077. Next base: position 58,578 of record JAEINU010000006.1, read on the forward strand.
AGGTATAATCAATATAAGAAATATAAAGTGGAAAAATGATTTTTCGGCGATTGAAGAAAATGGAGCGTCGTTTGTAGATACCAAATTTTCAAAAGCTTATTTAAGACACTTAATTCGCTCCAAGGAGATTTTAGGAGCACAGATTGCTAGTTTACATAATTTAAGTTTTTATCTTTGGTTGGTTACCGAAGCACGTGAAAGAATTCTGGATGGAACTTTTGCAGAATGGAAGAATAAAATGGTTCAAAAACTTGCAAATCGATTATGAGCATTTTAGGATTAAAAAAGATTGATTTTTATATTATAAAGAAGTTTCTTGGAACTTATTTTTTTGCTATAGTTATTATTATCAGTATAGCCGTAGTTTTTGATGTTTCGGAAAAAGTTGAGGATTTTATTGAAAAATCGGCACCTTTTAAAGCGATTGTTCTTGATTATTATTTAAATTTCATACCTTATTTTGCCAATTTATTCAGTTCTCTTTTTACATTCGTTGCAGTAATTTTCTTTACGTCGAAAATGGCGTACAATACTGAAATAATTGCTATTTTAAGCAGTGGTGTGAGTTTTAAGCGAATGATGTATCCCTACTTTGTTTCTGCATTTATTATTGGCTTGTTGTCGTTCTTGTTAATGGCTTATATAATTCCCCCTGCAAATCAAACCCGATTAGATTTTACATATAAATTCATAAAGAATCCTGTGCGAAACGATGAGAAAAATATACACCGGCAAATAGAACCAGGTGTTTTTATTTATATGCAGAGGTATAATGTTACAAACGATATAGGCTATAAATTTTCGATCGAGAAATTTGAAGATGGGATATTGAAATCAAAATTGATATCTGATTATGCAAAGTGGGATTCAACGAAGGCAAAGTGGAGTGTGAAAAATTATTACATTCGTGACATTGATGGAATAACTGAGGTGATCTCTAAGGGAGCATTCATTGATACTACTTTGAATTTGCGGCCTGAGGAGTTTAAAAGAATGTCAAAATTTACCGAAACAATGACACTACCTCAATTAAATAAATTTATTGACCAACAAAAAATGCAAGGGGCCGATAATGTTGTTGAGTTGTTAGTTGATAAATATCAGAGAGTTGCTTACCCATTTTCTACTTTTATATTAACATTAATCGGAGTTGCCTTATCTTCTAGAAAGGTAAGGGGAGGAATTGGTATGCATATTGGATTTGGGTTGATGCTGAGTTTCTCTTACATACTTTTTATGCAATTTTCTACAATGTTTGCAATTAGTGGGAGTCTAAATCCTTTATTTGCAGTTTGGTTGCCTAATTTAGTTTACGCCATAATAAGTATATTTTTATATCGAATTGCACCAAAATAAAAAGCATTTTAGATGTAAATTTCTTAACTTTGTCTCTTTTATCTTAATAAAGTTTAATCAAATTATTAGTTTGGTTTAGAGCTTATTGTCTTTTTATGAAAGATTTATAATGCTAATTAATTTTCATAAATAAGATTGATTTCGTAACGTTGCACTTATTTTTTATAAAACTGCCTTGATTTTAGATTTTAATCATAGGTAAATATTAACTAAATGTACAAGATATGTCTTTGAAAAGAAAAATTCTTGAACTTCAAAAGAAGCGCGAAAAGGTTCTCCAAGGTGGCGGAGAAAAAGCTATTGAAAAGCAAGTTGCCATGGGGAAACTAACTGCTCGTGAAAGAATTATTACATTATTGGATGAAGATTCTTTCCATGAGTATGACTTATTTGTAGAGCACGAAGCACGTGACTTTAACATGGATAAGAAAACTCTTCATGGAGATGGTGTAATTATTGGTACAGGAACTATTTATGGTGCTCCTATCTGTATTTATGCTCAGGATTTTACTGTTGCTGGTGGATCTCTAGGCTTAATGCACGCTAGAAAGATTACCAAAATAATGGATCATGCTATGAAAATGAGAGTTCCAATTATTGGAATTAACGATTCAGGTGGTGCTCGTATCCAAGAAGGTGTAAATTCATTAGCTGGTTATGGCGAGATTTTTTATCGCAATACTACTGCTTCGGGGGTTATTCCGCAGATTTCGGTAATATTAGGCCCTTGTGCTGGTGGTGCTGTTTATTCACCTGCATTAACCGATTTTGTTTTTGTTGTAGATAAAATTTCTAAGATGTTTATTACTGGTCCTGAGGTAATAAAAACTGTTCTTGGTGAAGAAATCTCTATGGAAGCATTAGGTGGTGCTAGAGTACATAGCGAAAAAACTGGTAATGCTCATTTCTTTGCAGAAAGCGAAATAGAATGTTTCGATCAAATTAAGAAACTCATTACATATATTCCATGGAATAACAGTAAGAAAGCATTGCCATTTGAGGTTAAAGCTCCAAAAATTGATCAATATAAGATTGATGAGATTGTTCCCGGAAATCCAAAAGAACCATATGATGTTCGTGATGTAGTGAGAGCAATAACTGACGATTCGGATTTCTTCGAAATTCAAGAATTGTGGGCTGCAAACATTGTAATTGGATTTGGTCGTTTAGATGGACAAACTGTTGGCTTTGTTTGTAATCAACCACTTGTGTTAGCTGGTGTTCTTGATGTAGATTCATCTGACAAAGCTGCTCGATTTATTCGTTATTGCGATGCTTTCGATATCCCTCTTGTTACACTTGTTGATTTACCTGGATACTTGCCAGGTGTTGATCAGGAGCATGCAGGAGTTATTCGTCATGGCGCAAAAATTCTTTATGCATACTCAGAAGCTACAGTTCCAAAAATTACTGTAATTCTTCGTAAAGCATATGGTGGTGGATATATTGCAATGAACTCACGTCACTTAAATGCAGATTTTGTTTTTGCATGGCCAGGAGCTGAGATTGCTGTAATGGGACCTGAAGGTGCTGCTAATATTATTTTCCGTAAGGAAATTATGGAGGCAGAAGATCCAGAAAAAATGCGTAAGCAAAAAGTGAAGGAATATAAGGAGAAATTTGCAAATCCATATGTTGCTGCGGCTAAAGGTTATGTTGATTCTGTAATTGAACCAGAAGAGACAAGGAAGTTATTGCTTCATGCAATAGAAGTTTCTATGAATAAGGTTGACGCAAAACCAAACAAAAAACATGGAATTCCTCCATTTTAAACTGAAAGCTCATGGCAACAAAAAAATTAAAAGTGAAGAAGGCTTCAACTCCAAAAATTATTGAGGAGACAAAACCACGTTTAAGTACAATTTCTACTGTCCATGGTGAGAATTATAAGACTTTTTTAACAGAGAAATATAAGAATAGAAAGAAATGGCAAGAGCCAGATCCTAAAAAATTCTACTCTCAAATTCCAGGTACTGTTATTAAGGTTTATGTTGAAGAAGGGCAAGAGGTTAAAGAAGGTGAGTTAATGATGATTCTGGAATCAATGAAAATGAAAAATAGAATTTATTTTTTGGATAATGGAATCGTAAAGAAAATCTATGTTAATGAAAACGAGAGAATTCCGAAGGGACATTTGATGGTTGAATTAAAATAATACAGTAAAAATCCGAAGCGAAAGTTTCGGATTTTTTTATAAAATCTCTTTCCAAGTATAATAAGTATCAAATACATTATTTATATCGATATTGTTTTTGAACAATCCATAAACTGAAGATCCGCTTCCAGACATAGAAGCATAAACCGCACCTAAATTGTATAATTGATCTTTAATTTCCTTAATTTCAGGATGATCATGAAAAATAATCTCTTCAAAATCATTAAAAATTGTTGATTTCCAGTTTTCAATTGGCTCTTTTATTAATTCGGTAAGTTTCTTTTTCGGAATTCTTGGGTTTGATTTCGAATAAGCTAGCCCCGTGTTGACATGTATTCCAGGGTGAATCAAAACGAATGTCATTCCAGATAAGTTAATGTTTAGTGGATTTAGAATATTTCCACGTTCGGTGGCAAAAGCAGTTTTGTTTTCAATAAATATTGCACAATCGCTTCCAATTTGTTCTGCGTACTTTACTAAATCAGAATTCGTTAAGTTTAACTTAAATAATAAGTTAAGCATTTTTAAAGTGAAGGAAGCATCCGATGATCCGCCACCTAGACCTGAACCAAATGGAATTATTTTGTGAAGATGCAGATTAATATCTGGGATAGGGAAGTCCTTTTTAAGAATCTCGAAAGCTTTATAACAAAGATTATTTTTTAATTTACCATCTTCAACGGTTAATCCCGAATTTAAATATTGAAATCCATTCGTAGAGTGATTTATTTCCAAGATGTCTGATAAGCCAATTGGATAAAAAATAGTTTCAATATTATGAAATCCATCGGGTCTCTTCTCTGTAATATTCAGACCTATATTTATTTTGGCATTAGGGAAATTAATCATTAAATATAAATATTTAGAATTGGAAGTAACAAATTTAACATAATCTAGATAAATCAAAAGTTCAAAGATTAATTAACAATTGTTAATAACTTTCGTTCAAAAAAAGACTGAAAAGAATCCAAATATTAATGTGATAATGATGCTTGTATTATTACCTTTGGTTTCCCAAAATTAAACCAAAAAGATGGCCGGTAATAATAAAAACTTTCCCAAGAAAACAAACATTGATCAAGCCTTGGATTATGGAAAAATTCCACCTCAAGCCCTTGATCTTGAAGAAGCTGTGTTAGGTGCAATAATGATTGAAAAAGATGCAATTATTGCTGTAATGGATATTATTCGTTCGGAAAGTTTTTATAAAGATGCTCATCAGAAAATATTTAAAGCCGTTCTGGATTTATCACAAGAACTTCAGCCAATTGATATCCTAACTGTAACAGAAGAGTTGCGTAAAAGAGATCAGTTGGATGGCGTTGGAGGACCTTTTTATATTACTCAGTTAGCCAGTAAAGTTTCATCAGCAGCGCATATAGAATATCATGCTCGTATTGTAGCCCAAAAGCACATACAGAGAGAGTTGATTCGTGTTTCTACAGAAATTCAGGGGCGTGCATACGATGATACGATTGATGTAAATGATTTAATTGATTTTTCGGAGTCGGAATTATTTAAGGTTGCCGAAGGAAATATTAAAAAGGAAACCACAAAGATTGATTTAATTATTCAGGAATCTTTAAGTTTAATTGAAGAAGCAGGAAAACGTGCCGATGGTTTAAGTGGTGTTCCTTCTGGATATACAAAATTAGATAGAATAACTTCGGGTTGGCAACGATCTGATTTAGTAATTATAGCAGCTCGTCCATCAATGGGTAAAACAGCTTTCGTGCTATCCATGACAAGAAATATGGCTGTTGAACATAAACAAGGAGTAGCCATTTTTTCTTTAGAGATGGCATCTGTTCAGTTAGTTAATCGTTTAATTGTAGCAGAAACAGAATTATCTTCCGATAAAATTAGAAATGGAAAGTTGGAACCTTTTGAATGGGAACAGCTTGAATATAAGATTAAAAAACTAGTTGACGCCCCAATTTTTATTGATGATACACCTGGTATTTCAGTATTTGAATTAAGAGCAAAATGTCGTCGATTATCAAGTCAACATCAAGTCGATATAATTATTATTGATTATTTACAACTTATGACTGGTCCTCCTGAAACTAAGGGAAATAGAGAGCAGGAAGTAAGTATGATTTCACGATCTTTAAAAGGTATTGCAAAAGAATTAAGTGTTCCGATTATTGCACTTTCACAGCTAAATCGTTCTGTTGAGATGCGTTCGGGAACAAAGCGGCCACAGCTTTCTGATTTACGTGAATCGGGTGCGATTGAGCAGGATGCCGATATGGTGCTGTTCATTCACCGTCCCGAGAAGTATGGTTTTTTAGAAGATGAAGATGGAAAATCATTGCTAGGTTTAGCTGAGCTTATTTTGGCAAAACACAGGAATGGTGCTTTAGCTGATATTCGATTACGATTTAGAGCAGAAATGGCTAAGTTCGAAGATTACGAAGAAGATTTTTCAGGTTCGTTCCCCGATGAAGGAGGAGGCGATGGTGGAGCTCTTACTTTTGGTTCAAAAATGAACGAAGAGAAGAAAAAAAGCGGAAAATCCGATGACGATATGTTTGATTTAGGAAGTAATAGAAACTTTGATACTGAAGCTCCTTTTTAGGAGCTTTTTTTTATAAAATCTCTTGTAAATCTTTAAGTGTTTCTATTTCGTGCGTAATTTCTTCGTTGTGAACTTTTTTAAATGGATTAAAGAATATTTGATCTAAACCAAAATTACGAGCTCCAAGAATATCGGCTTCCAAATCGTCGCCAATCATAACACTTTCTTCTTTAATAGCATTTACCGTATTTAAAGCATTTTCAAAAATTATTGAATTAGGTTTTTGAGCACCGGCATCTTCAGAAGTGAATACCTTCGAGAAATATTGATCTAACTTACTGTTTTTAAGTTTGGTAAATTGAACTTCGTTAAATCCATTCGTTATAATATAAAGCTTGTATTTCTTTTGGAGATAATCTAAAGTCTCGTGAGCAAAAGGGAATAATCGTTTTTTAGTTGGACTGATAGTTATATAATCCTGCGCAATTCTTTTTGCTAGTTTTTCATCATTAACTCCAAATTCCTCAAGTGTAATAGCAAATCGTTTATAACTAAGAAGTTTCTTTTCAATCTTCCCATCTCGATACATTTTCCATAAAATCTCGTTATGATGAACATATGTATTGTAAAAATTATCATAATTAGAGAAGATACTTTCTAGCTCATATTTATCGTAAATATCATGAAAAGTATCTTGGGCATTCTGATCAAAATCCCAAATAGTTCTATCTAAGTCGAAATAAATGTGTTTATATTGTTTGCCGTTTTGAGCCATTCCAATTAATTAATGTGATTTTAGATTGGCAAAGTTAAATTATTTGTTAAAACAAAATATGACGAAAAATATGTTTTAAATTATTTAATCGATCCGAAAAATCATTGCATTTCCGTAACTTGTGAATTCTTTAATTTAATAATTATGAAATACCTTTTTATTATAATAACATCATTGTTAGTCCTTTTGGCGTGTAATAATCAAAAAGAAGATGAAAATGGTTTAAAAGTCGAATTAAATACCTTCTTAGATGATTGGCATAGGTCGGCGGCAGTTGCGGATGAAGATTTTTTCTTTGGATCTATGGATTCAACAGCAATTTATTTAGGCACAGATCCTGGAGAGAGATGGAAAAAAGAGGAGTTTATGGAATGGGGAATGAAATATTTTCAAAGAGACACAGCTTGGATTTTTAAACCTTACAATAGGTTTTGGGAATTTTCAGATGATTGTAAAATTGCATGGTTCGATGAATTGCTTGAAACCCATATGGGAATTTGCAGAGGTTCGGGTGTTTTAATAAAATCAGAAAGTCAGTGGAAAATAAAACAGTATAATTTGGCGCTAACATTGCCAAATGAACAGATGAATGAATTTAGGGAAATACAAAATATTCCAGTTAAGTAATTAAAATTTTAGTGTTATAAATTAGATTTAATTGTATAATTTTAATTGCTGTTTTTTTATGTTTTAAATTTGCTTGGTATGAGTATGTATATCTCAAATATCCAATAAATTACACTATGATATGAAAAATATTAAGCCATTAAGTATAATCATAATTGTATGTTTCTTTTTTAGTTTTTATTCATGTAAGAGTGAAAAAACAAACGAAGAATATTTTAAAAAGGTGCAACTTAAAAGCGAGACCATAGCTGTTGGAATTTATAAATCTAAGGAATTAGAATCTGTTAATATAGAATATATAGCAGAAGCTATTAAGATTGATGCAGGAATGGTTTTTGTGAAATTGAGCGATGCCGATATTTTGAAAACGAAACTGGAAAATATTGATATTCTTATAATCCCAGATGTGAAATCTTTTAATGAAAGTGGTGATATTGATAATGAATTGACGGATGTTATACGAAATTTTGTGATTACTCCAGGTAAAGGAATTCTTGCGTTCGGAGATGGTGGAAAAATGGTAGGATGTTCAAAGAACAAATCTTTAAATTTAGTAGATATTAAATATGTTTCTGAAAGAAATCTTAATGCAGGATTAATTAATTTTAACATTACAAGTAAAGGGGAGAGTCTGTTTCCAGAATTAATAGGTTTTAATGATTTATTCACCTACTATAATGGATATTCTGAATTTGAATTCGTAGAAGATTCTGAAAAACAAAAAGTAATAGCGCAAGTTGAACAGGGAGAGTCTAAAACTCCTATAGTTATTGAAACGGAATGTGGTAAAGGAAAAGTTCTTTTTATTTCAGCGCAGTTTGAAGCAACACCCGGAATGCGATGGATGATTCCAAGAATGCTTCGATATGTGCACGGTAGCCCAAATGGAAGTTATGGGAGTAATATTGTTCGTCCGGATTTATATACAGATGAAGTTATTGTAAATGCTGAGACGAATCCAAAAATAGAAAGAATAAAAAAAGTGCTTGCAGAAGGATCTAAAAAGGAAATTTTAAAAGCTATTGATGAATTAAATAATTATGACCCTTGGTCATTAGCCGAGAATTTACTTCCTTTTTTAATTGGAAGAAACGATGAGCTTAAGTTAAGAGCTGCAAAATTCTTTGTCGATAATGAATATACAATGGCAATAGATGATTTTGAGACTGCAATAAAGACAGAGCGAAATAAGAAGACTAAAGTTGTTTTGGAAGAGTACAAGATTGCTTTAGAAAGAATGGTTGAACAAAATTAATTAGAGGAATGATTGAAATAGTTTTTTTAATAATAGGATTACTTATAGGATTTGCTTTGGCTTGGTTTATTGCAAAAGCAAAATATTTAAATCAAAATGATACTGCAAATATTGTTGAAAATTTAAAACAGGATTTATTTAATTTATCATCGGATATTAAAGTAAAGGATGATAGGTTAAATGGGGTAAATGAAAACTTGAAATCGATTAAAGAAGAATTAAATCAAAAGGAAAACATTATAAGTAACTTAGAAAGAAATGTTGCTGGTAAAGATTCTGATTTGCGTCATTTAAATGAGCGTTTGGTCGAAAACAAGAAGGAAGTAAATGAATTGCAAGAAAAATTTAAAATTCAATTCGAAAATTTGGCTAATAAAATCCTAGAAGAAAAGACAGGGAAATTTACCGAGCAGAATAAAACAAATCTAGAGGCAATTTTAAATCCGTTAAAAGATAAAATTCAGCAGTTTGAAAAGAAGGTCGACGAAACACATAAAAAAGATATTGAAGATAGAGCTTCTATTCAAGAAAGAATTAGAAACCTTGTACAAACAAGCAATCAGATAAGCGAAGACGCAAAGAACCTTACCAAAGCTTTAAAAGGAGATTCAAAAACTCAAGGAAATTGGGGTGAATTAATCCTCGAGAGTATATTAGAAAAATCTGGATTAGTTAAAGATCGTGAATATTTTGTTCAGCAATCTTTTAAAGATGATATGGGAAGTCGTTTTCAGCCAGATGTAGTTGTTAAGTTTCCCGACGAAAGAACTATTATAATAGATTCAAAAGTATCATTAACTGCTTATGAACGATTTACTTCATCGGAAAACGAAGAAGATCAAGAAAAGGCATTAAATGAACATATTGGATCAGTTAAAAAGCATATAAAAGAATTAAGTGAAAAGAAATATCAAGATTTAGTTGATATAAAATCACTCGATTTTGTAATGATGTTTTTACCAATTGAACCTGCTTTTTTAATTGCTATTCAAAAAGAGCCAGACTTATGGAACTTTGCTTACGAGAAAGGTATTTTGTTAATTAGTCCTACTAATTTAATTGCTGTTTTAAAAATGGTTTCTAATTTTTGGAATAACGAAAGGCAAAATCGAAATGTAATGGAAATTGCTAGACAGAGTGGTGCATTGTATGAAAAATTTCTAGGGTTTGTTAATGATTTAAAAGAAATTGATAAGAAATTAGATGGGGCAAAAACAGCTCATCAAAATGCAATGAAAAAACTATCAACAGGTAAAGACAATTTGGTAAGTAAAGTAGAGCGAATTAAAAAGTTAGGCGCGAAAACAGAAAAAGAATTGCCTGAAGATTTATTCGAAGAATAAATTAATTAGCTAACTATCTGATTAGTAAATAATTATTTTGTTGTTTTGAATTCTAATAAATATTTTATAATCTCGCCGTTGAAACACTGACAATAATGAATAGATTAATTCTTTTTATCCTATTAATTCTTATTACTGGTGGAATGTATTTGCACGGTATGCAACTATACACAGATGCTGAGCAGGAAAATGTTAGTGTGCACGATAGTACCTACAATTTTTGGCTCGAAAATATTGATTCTATTGGAATACCTAGTCCTGCATTTAATTTGGCTTTAAATGGGTTTTACGAACTAAAAATGAAGAATCTTCTTAATAATGATTCTTTACTAACAATTATTGATTTTAGTAAATCTTCTGAAAGTAGGCGCTTGTTTATTTTGGATTTGAAAAATGAACGAATTGTAAAAAATACACTGGTTGCTCATGGAATGAATTCCGGAGTTGAATTAGCCCAATCATTTTCTAATAAACGATTATCGTATAAAAGTAGCTTGGGTTTATTTATAACAAAAGAAACTTATTCAGGAAAACACGGATATTCATTGCGAATAGATGGAATGAGTGTTGGTTTAAACGACAATGCACGAAAAAGAGCTATCGTTATTCATGGAGCCGATTATGTTAGTGAAAGTTTTATACAAAAAAACGGGAGAATAGGACGTAGTTTTGGTTGTCCTGCCCTCCCGATTAATCAAACTAAAGAAATAATTGAGTTAATTAAAAACGGAACCTGCTTGTATATTTACCACCCTATATTGATTCCAATTTCTCAGGCTGATTTGGAAAAACTGCCTTAATTTCATCCTTATCCAAATTATAGATATCATTATAAAATACCATGTCGTTGTTTTCATTTCCAGAACATGTAATGTATTGTATGTGAATGTTTATTTTTTCTGATAGCTTAATTTCTTGTCTTTTTCTTTTAGAGATCAAGCTCTTAATATTTAGCTCTTTGTCTTTGTAATAATGATCAGATAGGTATTGAGCTAACTTATCAGGATTTTCCAATCGGATGCATCCATGGGAATATGTTCTATTTGTATTTCTAAACAATCTCTTCGAAGGAGTGTCGTGTAAATAAACACTAAAATCGTTAGGGAAAATAAACTTTACCTGACCCAATGCATTATTTCTGCTGTTAATTTGTCGTAACCAATATTTCTTTCCTAATGGGTCGTTCTGATTCCAATTAATTACAGAGTCGTTTACAGTTTCCTCATAATTATCAATTACATAATATCCGTTTCGTGTAAGATAAGTAGAATCTTTCCTGATTTTATGAACCATTTCATTTGTTAAAATACTTCGAGGTACTGTCCAGTAGGGATTTGCAATAACTTTTTCAATGGTACTTGTAAGAGTTGGAGTTGGTGTTTTCTTTTTTCCAACAATTACATTAAAAACATCTTTTATTTGATTTGATTCAATCACATGTAATTTGAATTCAGGAATATTAACAAATAAATAGTTTTTACTGGTGTGATTTAATTTTCTTAATCGATGCAAATTTAAACAAGCTTGATAATATCTTTTCTGCAATTGTTCTACTAGTATATTGTGGGTAGAATCGTTTAACAATGAATCTTTTGATAGATGAAATTGCTCTTGTAAATTGAATAGAGCCGAAGATTTAGTATTGGTCGAATCAAATTCAATTGTAGAACTTATTCCTGAATAGTATAAGCTTTTTGCAAGGAGTTTATCATTTATAAAAGCTGGAGACGTATATTTAATCGATAAATTTAAATCGATAAAGTAAGATAATGATCTTATAAGCTTATCATGCTCTATAAGATCTGGCTGTACAGCCGATATGCCTTTTGAAATCTGATCTGTAGTAATGATTTCATTTAAATAATTAGGTAACGAGTTTATATAGGCCCGAAAAATAGATGTTGTATCTTTTTCAATAATTCCTTGATTTAAGTAAATAAGGTATTTAAGGCTTGAATAAGTAGTGGTCAATTCAAGATTAATTAATGTGTTTAAATGATTTTTACGATCTCCAATGTCTAGGTCTGATTTTAAATTTTTGATTTTCTCACAGCTAAAATAATCAAATGGGAAACCATAATATTTAGCGCTATCCAATAAATTTAAATAATCGTTAAACTGTTTGTTTGTATTGTAGCTTTGGATCCAAGCCGTATTGTAATTACGATTTTTGTAAAATTTTACAAGAAGTTCGTTTACCTGATCATTTATATTTTGAGATGTATCTGCATTGTTAAGATCCTCAATAGAGCTTATTTGGATTTTAATTAAATCATTAAGCTTAACATTGTTTACATCCAGTCTTGAAGGATTCTGATAGCTTGTAAAAACAGTAATAGACAATAATAAAGAAAAAAATAGAGTAGAGAGAAAAAGAAGCCTTCTTACTTTTTTTGATACAGAATAATCAAGTTCCAATAAAGTTTCGTTTTTTAACATCTTTATCAATTATGTTTATTTTCATATACGCAGAATCTGTACTAAATTTTCTTTTTTTAGACGAACAACTAACGCAATTTGATAAACAGGATAATTATGTAAATAAGATTCAGTAAAATGATTAACACTCAATGGTTCAAGATGATAAGAAAGGTGATATAGATCACCTTTCTACCAAACTTAGGGCTTATAGGACGTTCAAGTGAAAGATCCGTATTAATAGTTTGAAAGTTTACTTTAAATACATAATTTAGTTTTAAATAAATCTCATTTTATGAAAAGTTACCATCTTACTCTAGTTGCGCTTTTAACATTCTTAGTTCTGTTATTATGCAATTGCAGTATTTCATATATTGCAAAAAAACATCCCGAAAAAGTTATCCATGGATATGTTAAGCCGGGTTTCGAAGAGGTTAAGCAAGAATTTACAAGAAATTTTATTAAACGAAATGAAAGTGGTGCAGCCTGCGCTGTTTATTATAAGGGAGAAAAGGTTGTTGATTTATGGGGAGGTTATAAAGATGCATTAACCAAAAAGCCATGGGAAGAAAACACTAAAGTAATTGTATTTTCAACAACAAAAGGTTTAGCTGCTTTATGTTTGGCTATGGCGCATTCTAAAGGATGGTTCGATTATGAAGAAAAGGTCTCTTATTATTGGCCGGAGTTTGCTCAAAATGGAAAAGAAAATATCACAGTCCGTCAATTGCTTGCTCACGAGGCAGGTTTGTGTTTGGTTGATGAGGTTTTTGAGATTGGCGATTTAGCTAACTTTGATTATATAGCAGAGATAATGGCACGGCAGAGACCATTGTGGGAACCAGGAACTCAACATGGGTATCATTTATCAACCATGGGAATGTACATGAACGAGCTTATGCGCCGAGTTGATCCCCAGAGAAGAAGTATAGGCCAATTTTTTTCGGAAGAATTAGCCGAGCCATTAAATCTAGATTTTTATATTGGTTTGCCCGATTCAGTTCCTGAGCGTGAGCTGGCAAAAGTATACTACCCTTCGATAGCGCAGTTTATTTTTAATATGAATAAAATGCCTAAAAAAATGAGGAAAGATTTTAGAAACAAAGAATCCATATTGTATCAATCATTTAAAATTCCCGAGAAGTTTAGTCCTAATAAACGCTTGAGTCAGAGTGTTGAAATGCCATCAGGTAATGGAATCGGCGACGCACGATCAATAGCAAAAGTATACAGTGTATTTGCTCACGGAGCAAAAGAGTTTAATTTTAAAAACGATACTTACGCTATGTTAAAGCAATCGGCAACTATTCCACCAAAGGGCTCATTCGATATTATTATGGGATTAGATACATATTTTGCTTATGGATTTCTGAAACCGGGCCCCAATTTATTGTATGGAAATAATCAACAAGTTTTTGGAACTCCAGGAGCTGGAGGTTCTTACGGTTTTGCCGACCCCGAAAATGAAATTGGTTTTGCTTATGTTATGTCAAAAATGGGCTTGTATTTAGTAAATGATCCTAGAGAGGTGGCTCTTCGTGAAGCAACTTATCGTTGTGTTGAACAAATTGAAAAAAATAACAAGAATTAATTTTAAACTTTATTCTTTAACGTTCGTGTAAATTTTGGTGAGATTCGTAAATAAAATCTAAAAGAGCTTTTAATATGGCATATATTTGAGAACCCAACAAAAATACTCAAATTTGTAAAGCCAAAGATTTATGCCAAACATAAGTATTGCCGAACTACTTATAATTACCGGAGGATTACAGGGGTTAATATTTACTTTTTTATTATTAGTTAAACTTAATAAAGATAAGTCGAAGCAAAATCTTTGGTTGGCATTATTTATTTTGTTTTTTTCTCTTGTTCTTGTAAAAGGATGGTATATTGGATCTGGTCTTTATTTGAAATTTTCAGATCTCATTTTCTTTCCAGTTTATTTTTCTTTAGGAATTGGTCCCGTATTTTACTTGTACATAAAATGCTTAATTAAAAAAGATTATAAGTTTAAGCAAGTCGAATTATTGCATTTTGTATTGCCTTTATTACAGTTTATATATCATACTATAAACTTTCTAAAACCTATTCCCGAGCGTTTAAGTTATTTTCAAAACGAATATTTATTTACTTACCTGCCCATTGAGGATGTATTAGGAATATTAGGTTTAAGCATTTATTATGTTTTATCCTTTAGAATTATAAAAAAGTATCAGTTAGCAAATCAAAGTATAAAATCCGTAACATCGAAGAAAAATCTTTATAAGTGGATTAATCATTTTATTATCTTTTCATACTCTATGCTTGTATTTTGGGCATTAACTTCCAGTGTTGATTTTTTCATTTACGATTATACAAAAAACTATAGCTTTTATTATCCGGTGTATTTATGGATGGTATTTATTTTATACTGGATAATATACAGGGGATTTATACAAACGAATAAAATTAGACCTGATGCATTATTACCTACAGAAGTAGTTTCTTATTCCTTGCCTGAAAAAGATTCAAAGATTTTTATTCAGAAACTGAAGAAATGTATGGAAGAGGATAAATTATTTTTAAAATCGAAATTAACATTAAATGAGTTAGCAGAGAAGGTCGATATTAATTCAAAATATCTCTCACAATTAATAAATAAAAAATATGATAAGAGTTTTACCGAATTTGTGAATGAATATCGTATTGGCTATGCAAAAGAGGAATTATTATCGATAAAAAATACACACCTTACAATTTCTGCTATAAGTGAGAAATGTGGTTTCAATTCAAAGTCTACTTTTAACGAGGTTTTTAAGAAACTCACAAACTTAACTCCATCACAGTTTATAAAAAGTAATGCCTAGGAAGGTTCATTTCTTTTTCAAAATTGAATATGTTTTTTTGTGTAAGATGTCCGAATTCATCAAACTGGACAATTTTATTTATCTAAAAATGAACTAGTTGATTCGTTGGTGGGTTAAAGTTGCTTTTAGAGGTAAAAAATTCGAAACTAAGGAGTTTATCTAAGCGTAACCTGATTAGTTTTCAAGATAATTAGAATAAATATTTAATTAAAAATAAAATATAATGAGAAATAATAATTTTCAAATGTTGAGATGCTTATTTGTAATGTTACTATCCTTTTCGATAACATTTTCGACATTTTCACAGAATTCTGAAAGTCCCTATGAACATAACAAAAAACAAGCGGCTGATATGCAGTATAATATTGTTATTACTACAGGAGATTACGTTGATAATTTTAATAAATTATTAGAGATATATAAAGAGGCTGACGAAGCGCAAATTAGTTATGAAACTGTTGAAGCAAGGGTAATAGAACCCAAAGGAGAATTTGAGAAAGAATCAGATTACAACTATAGAGTTAAATCTAAAGAACAAGAGCTTGCGAAAATAGAACGCGAGCAAGCAGAGTTAGGCGAGGAGGGTTCTCTTATAGCAGGTAAAGTTTATTCAAGTATGGAGGCGTATTTTCCATACGTTTACTTCAAATCAATTTTTGATAAATTAAGTATTGAAAATACAATAGACGAACGATTAACTCAAATACAAAAATATAATAGTGAGGATGAGTTTTTTAATGTTGTATTTAAGGGTTTAACCTGCAAGATTAATATACCAATAAATATTGCACAATCATTTAAAACTGAATACTCGCAAGTGATAGTTTATAAGTGTATTAGCGAATATTGGGTTAAGTATAATGATAGTTGGTATAAGTTAGAAAATGAAACATTTAAAAATGAAGTTTCGGATTTTTATTCGAAGGAAGCACAAGTTGAATTTATAAATGCACAGAAAGAAAAGATTAAATTATTAATAGAAGATGTTGATACTATTAATGCAATTGGTATTGGAGAAATCAACCTGCCTTATCCTTCTCTATTTTTGGATTTAAATTTATTGGAAGATTATAAAGTTTTAAAGTTTCGTGCCAGTGCTCAAGCTTTATCAGAACTAATAAATAAGATTGACTGTTATCGTCCATACAACGATGATAATAAAATATTCTTTACCGGATTAATAGAACTAATACGATATATGCCTCAAGGTGAATTTCATTATAATGGTTGGGTAATAAATGTTTATGAAAAACATGATGGCGATGAACTTGGGTTTGAATTTATAAAAGGATGGCAATCTAAAGAGATTAACTTGCAATTTTATGGACCCGTTCGAGATACAAAAATAAATTGCTATACCCGTGTCGATAGTGAAACAAAAAATAACTCAAAGTATATCGATTACATATACAAACTTATTGATGGAGGTGGTTCTCTTCAGAATTCAAAAGAAATAATTACATCCTTCAATAAAATATTTGAAGAATAGTGTTCAAATCATAACTAATCATTATCAGAATTCTGTTAATTAAAATGAACATTATATGATACTGATTTATACAAAAAAGTCTCCGCTTTTATTTAAGCGGAGACTACAAAATATCTAGTTAGATTATATTTTTATTAGAGTGCTATCATTTTTTTAGTGTTCATTTTTACACCATCTACAATAAGCGAATAGAAATAGATTTTAGACGATGATTTTTCGCTAACAAATTTATATGTTCCCGATCTTCTTTCCGAAATGCTTACTTTCTCAATAACACTTCCTTGGTCGGTATAAATTACAATAAATGCATCTTTAACTTCAGGATCAATATAATACGGAATTTCTGTTGTAAAAGTAAAGGGATTCGGATTGTTTTGTTTTACAAGCGATTGGTTTGGAATGGCACTTAAATCAGAGCCATTATCGGTTAAAGTTGAAACAAGTTCCTGAAGTTCCATAACAGCTTTCTTTAGCTCGTCGATTTGTTCTTGTTGATTTATTAAAAGTGAAGATAAATCAATTTGATTTCCATTGGAGATTTCTAAAGCATTTCCAGTAAGTGATAAAGTTTGCTCATCCTTATTATCCATTAAAGCAGATACATCTAGTTCGTTTCCATTAGAGATTGTTAAATTAGTTCCTATAAGAGATAAAATCTGCTCATCAGTATTATGTATATAATTCGAAAAATCGGCAAGAGTGTCGGAACCTCTGATTAAATAATCATCAGATAAAAAGATGGTTCGTTCTTGCGATAAAGTAACCCATTTTTCGCCAGTGTAAAGCTTTAAAATATGATCGTTTCCGTCCATATATAAATCTCCTTCTTGAGCTTCAATATTATTTTCTAAAAGTGGAGTTATTCTTAAGATGCTGTCTAAGTGAATGTTTCCTGCAATGTCAAGTCGCTCAGAAGCATTGCTCTTTCCAAGACTAGTATAACCTTTTTTATCTATTTTCATAGACAAAGATGGTGCGCCAGCCATTATTCTAAAAGGAAGAGTCGATCCGTTTGTAAAATCACGAACAAAAAAGTTAGTTTCATTTGCAGCAATGTCCCAAGTATAGGTACCCCATCCAGATGTGCCATCTTGTTCTAATCTAAGTCCTGGAGTATCTCCTTTTGTTAATTGCAGCTTTAGTTTGGGATCGCCAGAACCAATTCCCAGATTACCCAAATTATTAATAAATAGTGAATTGTTTGGTGCTCCTGAAATTATTTTGAAAGGATATTTGTCGTTTGTAACATCCTGAATGGCAAAATGATTTGTACCATCAATTTCTTTAGAATTAATTTCCATCAACCAGTCATTGGAAGCAAAACCTGCATCAGTACTGTTATCATCAAACAATATTCGGATATCATTTTCTTTTAGTACCATTGTATAACCAGCAAGATCTTGCAAATCTTCGATGTCAGTTCCTAATCCCAACTTTCCTTTTATATACATGTTTTCTCCAACAAGCTGCTTTGTTGAAGGTTCTTGAACTTCACTTTTTGAAATAGGTTTTTCAATTTCTTTCTCAGAAACTATGTTTTTTGACTTTAGACTTTTTTCTCGTCCATTATTGTTTTCTTGCGAAAGTAGAATTGTCACTGATAGTAAAATTAGAGCCACAAGGGATAATGTTTTTTTCATAATATTAGAGTAGTTTATTTAGGATAAAATTTTTAGCTAAAATACATATTAATTTAAACTGATTTTGCATTCCAAATAGAAAATATAGAATGTGAATATATTATAGTTGCTTATTTACAGAGTTTTTGAAAAAATATTTTTCATTTGTGTTTGATCGTGTTTAGCTTGTGTTTTTTTATAAAAAAAGATGATTGGAAAAGATTATAATGAAGTTGTATTCTCTTTAAGAAATGAAACAGAAAGAATAAGTTGTGGTTTGTTAAAAATGGATTATGAATATAGAAATGTTTAATTTTAATAAATATTGTATTTTAGTTTCTTAACACTTTCAAAATGAACTTTCAAGAAATAATCCAATGGCTTCTGCAAGGTGATATTTCAATACAATATCAGACCTATCGCGATTTATTGGGTAATGAAAATAATGACTTACGAGCACGAATTGAAATCGAAGGTTGGGGAAAACAATTCCTTTCCAAAAGAAATGAAAATGGGCATTGGGGATTGCGGTTCTATCAACCAAAATGGACATCAACACATTATACCTTAATTGATTTAAAGAATCTTTCTATTTCGAAAAATTGCAAGCCAATTCTGGAAACAATTGATATAATTCTGAGCGAAAACAAATCTCCCGATGGCGGAATACTTCCCGTTGGAGAAATGCAAAGAAGCGATATGTGTATAAACGGGATGTGCCTGAATTATTTTAGTTATTTTAATACAAATCAAAATCATTTAAAATCGATTATTGATATAATTATTGATCAGCAATTAAAAGATGGCGGTTTTAATTGCAGACTAAATCGTTCTGGAGCAAAACATAGTTCGTTGCACACAACAATCTCAGTTTTAGAAGGTGTTCTGGAATATAAAACCAACAAATACACTTATCGTTTAAATGAACTTGTTAAGGTTGAAAAAGAAGCTCAGGAGTTTATTCTTCAGCATCGTTTGTTTAAATCTGATAAAACAGGAGAAATTATTGATAAACGATTTACCAGATTGCCATATCCTTCGCGATGGAGATACGATATTTTAAGAGTCTTAGATTATTTTCAGAAAGCAAATGTAAATTATGATGATAGAATGCAAGATGCAGTTGATGTATTAATTTCCAAAAGAACCAAAGAAGGATTTTGGAAACTTAATGCAAATTACCCGGGACAGGTACATTTTAATATGGAAAAAGCAGGTGGAGCAAGCAGATGGAATACACTTCGAGCCGTAAGGGTTCTAAATCATTTTCAAGGAAAAAATTAAAGTAATATATTTATGCTTCAAAAAAAATCATTAATGAAACGCAAGTACAAATATATCCTTATAGTTCTCTTAACTTTTATAGTGTACGGAAATACCTTATTTCACGATTATGCATTAGACGATGCAATTGTAATAACAGATAATGAGTATACTTTACAGGGATTTCAAGGAATAAAACATATCCTTTCTGAGGATCTTTTTAGCGGATTTTTCGATCAAAAAGGGAAAAAGTTGGTGGCTGGGGGGCGTTATCGTCCATTATCATTAGTGACTTTTGCAATTGAGTGGGAATTAATTATGGGTTCTCCTTTCGATGGGTTAAATAATTTGAGTATTCAGAAAAGAATGAATAAGAATGCAAATCCGAATTACATTCTTCCTTCTAATAAACTGTTAAAAGATTTATCAGTAACAATTCATAACGAGAATCGAAGTTTACGGATTAAACAACAAGAAAATAGGCTGAATAAAACCAACATATTAACACAACAAGAAAAAATAAAGATCTTATCTAATCTTAAAAAGATGCAGAAGAATCGAAAGATTTTATTGTTTGTGAGTCATTTTATAAATGTTTTGCTTTTTGTAATTACATGTCTTGTTTTATTGATTTTATTGGAACGACTATTTCCATCCAAAGAAACTGTTTGGTATACATCTATATCTTTTGTTGCGGTTCTTACATTCTTGGTTCATCCAATACATACCGAAGTGCTTGCAAATATTAAAGGGCGCGACGAGATTCTATCGTTGCTTGGAGCATTATCCTCCATGCTGTTTATGTTGAATTATATCGATTCTAGAAAGATTATTAATTTGCTTTGGGCATTTGTATGTTTTGCACTTGCACTATTCTCCAAGGAAGTAGCTGTAACATTCCTGGTAATTACCCCTTTGAGTATTTATTTTTATAAGAAATCAGAAAATAAACTTAAAGATATTCTGATTTCTTTAATACCGTTGGTTTTGGTATCAGTAATATATTTTATAGCGCGAAATATTGCAGTTGGCGAAATTGCCTTGGAACCGAGTCTTGAATTAATGAATAATTCATTTCTTGGAATGACATTCTCGGAAAGGTATGCGACAATTTTCCATACTTTATTATTGTATCTTAAGCTATTGATTTTTCCACATCCATTAACTTATGATTATTACCCGTATCATATTTCGATAATGACTTGGAAGAATATTACCCCGATTTTATCCGTATTGATTTACGTTGGAATGGGAGTGTATGCAATCATAGGACTCAAGAAGAAAAATTTGATTTCTTTCGGGATACTTTTTTATCTGATCACATTATCTCCAACATCAAATGTTTTATTTCCGATAGGTGTTTTTATGAACGAGCGATTTGTTTATGCATCATCAATAGGAATTATTCTAATTGTGGCATATTTAATTGTGGTTAAATTACCTCAGTTATTACAAAATCAGAAAATAATTATTGTTTTATTTCTAAGCTTTTTGAGTCTTTACTCAATTAAAACAATTAGCAGAAATAGAGTTTGGGAAAACGATTTTACTTTATTTACTCATGATGTAGAAATTTCAGAAAACAGCGCAAAAAGTAATACTTCGGCTGGAGGAAAGTTAATTGAAGAGGCTGTAAAACCTGAGAATAAAGAATTAAGAAACGAATATCTTCAAAAATCTATATTCTATTTAGGTAGGGCAATAAAAATACATCCAACATACAACGATGCTTATTTGTTAATGGGAAATGCACAGTGGGAGCTAAATCATAATTTAGACAGCGTTTTTAAATATTATAATCATATCTTAAAACGAAATCTATTATTTAATCAGGTTTATTCAAATATTTTTGACTCCAAAATAAATTTAGTTTTTGAAGATGGTAATATTGCAAAATCGAATATTGCAATTCTTCATCAGCTCGAAAAATACAACCCAAATCATTTTAAGCTTAATTACTATTTGGGTAAGATTTATGGCCGTTTCTTGAATGATTTAAATACATCAAAGTTCTATTTAGAAAGAGCTGCCAAGATTAATCCAAACGATGTTGCTGTTTTTAAAGATTTGGGAGTAGCTTATGGATTAACAAAGGAGTTCAAAAAATCGGCTATAGCTTTAACTCGTGCAGTTGAACTTGATAGTTTCGATCCGGTTTTAAAGCTGAATTTAGCAATGACATACGCGAATTTAAAGGATTTTAACAATGCTTTAAAATGGATGAATGAGATAAAATCAATGGATATTGAAAAGGCAGATGCGAAAATATTGATTAACTTAGCGTATCTGTATCGAAATATGGGGAAAAATGAAAAATCACAGGAATGTTTTGCTCAAGCTCAAAGTTTAAATCCCGACTTATTTAAAAATGATTAGAGATAAAAAAATCATAGTTGTTTTACCTGCATTTAATGCCGAAAAAACATTAGAAAATACTTATAATGAGATTCCATTCGATATTGTCGATGAGGTTATTTTGGTCGACGATAAAAGCAATGATAAAACGGTTGCAAAAGCAAAGAAGCTAGGTATTACACAGATTGTTTTACACGATGAAAATCAAGGTTATGGTGCAAATCAAAAAACCTGCTACAATGAGGCGCTAAAACTGGGTGCCGACATTGTTGTTATGCTTCATCCCGATTATCAGTATACTCCAAAGTTGATTCATTCAATGACTTATCTGATTGCTAACGAGGTTTATCCAGTTGTGTTAGGTTCGCGCATTTTAGGAAAGGGGGCTAAGAAGGGGGGCATGCCTTTTTATAAATTCTTTTTTAATCGTATTCTAACTCTTATTCAGAATGTATTAATGGGAGCACGATTATCAGAATATCATACAGGTTTTAGAGCTTATTCAAGAAATGTTCTTAAAAGAATTAATTACGAAGAAAATTCCAACGATTTTGTTTTCGATAATCAGGTTATTGCTCAAATACATTATGCTGGATTCGAAATAGCCGAAATATCTTGTCCTACGAAATACGCAAACGATTCATCATCTATAAATTTTAGCCGAAGCGTTAAATATGGATTGGGCGTTTTAAAAACCTCCATTCAGTTTTCCTTTCAAAAAATCGGTTTGATCAAGATTCTTATTTTTAAACTTAATTAAGTATAATTGTGCGAAATTAGAATCTGCACAATGAAGCACATCACCCTTTTTATTTTCTTAGTTTTATTTTCGTTAACGGGAATTTCTCAAAAACTAAATAAATTAGGAAAAATCGATTTGGAGGAATTGCCAACAGCACCAGAGTTTCAAGTTCGTAAAATTGATGGAGTTTATAAGGTATTTAAAGATTCATTTATTTTCGTAGGGAATTCCTATTATAGTACTACTGAAGGTTTTATTACAAGTCTAGAATCTGTCGATGATGAGCAAGATTACATAAAGCATTATAATACTGACGGTAAGCTTTTGGCAACGATTCTTTCCGATCGAATAATAAATCTTAAATTGTCGGAAAACGGAATGCAATTGGCTTTTTACAATACCGAAAACATAATCGATATTAATTTATCAAACTATGAAATTGATACTTTATCAGGATCGTTCGTATACACTTTCCTTGGAAATGACTTGATTTATTACGATTCGAAAAAAAAGGAGATAATTTACAAAGGATCTAGGATTTTAATTGAAGATTATCCGAATCAGTTTGTGGTTTACAATGATGATATTTTGGTCTTTACTAAGAAATTGATTTATAAATTATCAGGAGGCAATTTAATTGTTTTACACAGTTTAAAAGGTAATTTTTTCGATGCTAAAATAGTAAACAATGAGTTTTACTTTGTAGATAAAGTTGAAAAAAGAAAATCGGAAAGTTTTACACTTTATAAAACTTCCAATTTTAATAAATTTATGATTATTGATAAATTGGATGATTTAAATCAATAACAGATAAACTGAAAAAGGGCTATTAATAAAGTTTGCCATATAGCAAAAATACTCGATCTAGATAATTATAAGTACAATGTGACAAACTGATTAATAGAAAATTGTCATGCTGAACTTGTCGAAGTATAAACAATTTTCTAATTTTCGGGACAGCTTTTAATTAAAATCTTAGCGATAAGCAGCTCAATCCACCATCCATTTTTTGAAATTCCGACATTTCTAATTCAATAATCTTATAACCTAGTTTTTCAATATTTGATTTTGTTTCGGGAAATCCTTTTGGAACAATAACACAATTATTTATTCTTAAAGAATTTGCTGCATAATTTTCTGTGCTTTTAACAATCGTTTTGTTATAATTTTTTAAATCCGGCAAATCAAAAAATGATTTTTGAACCAAAAGATTATTTTCTCCAAGATAGTTTATTCCTGTTTTAAAATGCAAAATGTCTTTTACAGTAATCGAAATAGCTTCGTAATTGTATTTCGATAATATATTTGAAAGTTGCCTTGATCCTTCATTGTTTGTTCGGTCTGAAATTCCAATGTAGAATTTATTATCGGCCTGCATTATATCTCCACCATCGAGGGTGCCAGGTTCTTCAATATAATGTAGTTTTAATAAAGGTTCTAAAACTTTTTTTATTTCAATTTCTTCCCCAAGTCTTCTTTTATCACCTGGTCTGGTAATAATGCCAAAATCTTTTGTAACAACAGCCGTATCTTCTACAAAGCAAGAATCTGGAAAATTAGGATCTGCATCTAAAATTATTAATTCTAATCCACATTTTATAAGAGCTTCGCAATAAGCTTCGTGTTGTTTTAAAGCTAAGTTAATATCCGGTTTTCCAAGATCTGATGTAGTAATACCATTAGCGTAAGTGGAGGCTGGTTTTCGAACAATTGCTTTTGTAAACATACTTGTAATATTTTAACTAAGATTAATAAATATGAATTCGAATTTAAACCATTTTTACTTATTAAAATCTAAACTTCAAGAAATTGTGAAAAATGTAAATGGGGCTGTTAGGGATTCCATAATTAATAGCCCTTTTTTTTAGGTGAGTATTTTAATGATATTAAGAAGATTATCATTAAATAATATATTTTTAAATTAATTAAAAGAATGTAATTTTGAATGCAAATTATTAACGAAAGATTAAATTTTACAAAATGAAAAGATTAACGCTACTATTATTAACAATATTCGCATTGAATATTTTCTCTTTTGCTCAAGACGAAGCAAAGGACAAGGATTATTATAAGTACAATTGGAAATTAACGGATATTTATGAAAATTGGGACGCTTGGCAAAAGGATCTAGATTTTTTAAATTCTCAAGTTCCAATGTATCTTGATTTTAAAGGAACGCTTACCGAAAGTGCAGAGAGCTTATTAGCTTTCAATAAATTTTCTGAAAAGAATTCTCAAATCATGTCAAGACTTTATGTTTATGCTTCATTAAGTCAGGATATTGATGGTAAAAATCCAATGTATGTAACCAAACTACAGCAGATTCAAACATTAGGAGTTGCTTTGGGTAGAAATACTACTTGGGTTCAATCAGAATTAGCAAGCATTCCAAAAGAAACTATGGATCGTTGGTTAAAAGAAAACAAAGAATTATCTATTTATAAGCACGATTTTGACAGTTTTTATCGTCAGTTAGCTCATATTATGGATGAAGAAACTCAGCGTATATCTACGTATTATAGTAAAGCTTTGGGTGCAACTTCAAATATTTATGGTTCTTTATCAACTGCCGATATGGAGTTTCATAAAGTTACTTTAGCTGATGGTAAAGAAATAGTTGCAAGCCCTGCAAATGCTTCAAAAACATATGCTACTAACAAAAATCAGGATGATAGAAAAGCAGTATCTGAGGCAATGGCTGAGGCTTATGCTAAAAATAAGAATACCTATGCCGAAATTCTTATTGGATTATATCAAAGTCGTTGGGCTAGTGCTCAATTACGTGGATATGAATCTTGTTTAGATGCAGTTTTGGAATCGAATAATATTCCAAATGATGTTTATATGAACTTAATTGATGTTGCAAGTAATAACACTGCTGCATTGTTAAAATATCGTGAGCTTAGAAAAAAAGCACTTGGATTAGAAAAATATTATGGTTCTGATGGATCGTTAGAATTAGTAGATTTTGAAAAATCATATACTTATGATGAGGCTATTGGAATGGTTAAGGAATGCTTAAAGCCAATGGGTGATGAGTATAACGAATTATTAGCGAATGCGACTCAAGCGGGTTGGGTTGATGTGAACGAAAAACCTGGTAAAAGAGGTGGAGCATATAGCTGGTCTGTTTATGGTGTTCATCCATATATTTTAATGAACTGGAATGGAACTCGTGATCATGTATTTACTTTAGCTCACGAATTTGGTCATTCAATTCATAGTATGTTAACAGGTAAATATCAACCTTATACTTATACTAATTATGCTAGTATGGTTGCTGAAACTGCTTCAACTTTCAACGAAAAAATGTTACTTGATTATTTAATCAAGAATTCGAAGAGTCCTGAAGAAAGAATTACGCTTTTAGTTCAAGCAATTGATAATATTTCAGGAACATTCTATCGTCAGGCACAATTTGCAGAGTTCGAATACAATCTTTATTCAAAAATCGAAAAAGATGAACCATTAAATGCTGATATTATGGCAAATCTTTATGCCGATATTGATAAAAAGTATAATGGTGACATCATGGAAAGATCAGAGAATTATGCTTACAGCTGGCCAAGAGTTCATCATTTTTATAACTATAATTATTATGTATATAATTATGCTGTTTCTTTTTCATGTTCAAGTAGTCTGTTTAATCAAATAAAGCAAGCAGATTCTAAAAAAGAAGCTAAAAAAGCGCAAGAAATATACCTTCAGTTATTAAAATCAGGAGGAAATGATTATCCTGTTGAACTATTGAAAAAAGCAGGTGTAGATTTAACAACAAAAGATCCTTATTTAGCTGTTGTTAAAAGAATGGAAGAGTTAGTTGATCAATTAGAAGTTGCTTTAAAAGAAGCAGGAAAGATCTAAAACGAATAATATATATATAAAAAGGGATTGTGGTTAACCGCAATCCCTTTTTTATTATATGAACGATCACCTTGGACTATCGTAATGTAGATTGGACTGGTGTATTTGTCATTCCTGCGAAGGCAGGAATCTATTTTGTATAATTTCTTTAATCAATTGAGCTTTACTCTTCGTTTTTATTCTCTACCAACAAAAAAAGCTCTTTATCTTCTAAGAATAAATAGCCTTGTTCGTAACAAAACTTGTAAGTATCTCCTTTTTTAGTTTTATACGTGTGCGTGTGATAGGTAAAATTAAATCCTTTTGAAAGTAAGGAGTCTTTAGTTATCATTGTTTTCCCGCTTTGCTTATTCTGTCCTTGCAGTATTCTTCTGTTTTTCCGTAAAATATTATTAATGTTTCTTACAAAATTACTGGCATCACTATTTAAGTGGTTGTTAAAACTATTACGGCATTGATCAGAACAAAATTTTTTATCGGCTCTACCTATAATTAAATCTCCGCATTCGGGACATTTCTTTTTGTTTTTCTCAATCATTTTTCTCAAAAGTTAAATTGCTTAAAATCAAATGTAAAATAATTTACAGGCAATTACAAACGACAGCAAACGAATGTTAATCAGTTATACTCAATTAATAACCGAATCGCATTTGAATTGCACCTTTTCTTTGTATCAATAATTATTGTTAAACTTTAAAAACCAAAAACATGAAAACAATTAACAAAGTAGAAATTCAAGGATTTTTAGGACAAGATGCAGATGTAAAAACTTTTGAAAGTGGGCGTACGCTTATAAACATGAATATAGCAACAAATGAAAGCTATAAGGATAAAAATGATGAATGGATAAAATCTACAACCTGGCACAATGTTGCGTATTGGAAAAATAAGAAAGATGAAAACCTTGATTTTCTTAAAAAAGGAGAGTTAATTTCTGTTACCGGAAAATTGAATACCAGAAAATACAACGATAAAAGCGGGAATGAGAAGTATGTTACTGAAGTAGTAGCTTATAAAATTGAACTTATTGGTGTTGCGGTTTAGGGTATTATGTTTTTTTAAGGGATTGCAATCAATGTAATCCCTTTTTTTATTAAAATGATCTTAAATGGATTTCGATTTTCCTAATCCATACCGCGATAATGGCGATAATTACTCTAGGTATTATTAGCCAAAACAAGCTGTAACCAAGTGTTAGAAAAAGTAAAGGATCTTCCAATTGTGAGTGCGATAAAGCAATATGATGATTTAATAAATCGGCCTGTTTTTTAGTCATTTTACCTTCTTTCACCTGATTTATCATAACAGCCGAACCGTAAGCTAAACCTAGGGTGTTAGCAACAATCCAAGAGAATGAAGTTTGTTTTGGTAAACCAAAAATAATCATTAGAGGTTTCAATGGTTTTTCGAGCCATTTTATAATCTTAAATTCTTCCAGAATCTTTTGAAGAATCAATAATAGGTTTACTAAGATTAATATTTTTAATACTGTTTTGCTAATTAAGAAAAACCAATCGATAAGGACATCTGAAAATATAAGTTGTTTGTTTGCTGCAGCAAATTCACTTATGGAAGAATCTCCTGGCATTATTAAGTTTAATCCCCATCCAACCAAAAAGCTTGATATTAATCGAAGCAAAATCATTCTAAATGCTGATGATCCCGTCTTTTTAAGAACTGCTGTTTCAATAATAAATCCATGCGACACTAAACACATAATCGCAATAATGGTTCCATCCCGAACAGGCAAAGCCAATGCGGTTAATACTGCAATTACCGAGTAAATATTTGTAAAAATGCTCGTAATAATGACAATGGCAGCAACGCCGGGTAATCCAATTAATTTAAAAATAGGGGATGTGTATTGAGCAATAAATTCCAATCCTCCAAAATAATCTAGCAACATAACAGCAAACGAAACAGGAATAGTTATTTTAAGCAACCATATAGCGGTTTTTATTCCTTGCGGAACAGCTTCTTTAATACAATTAGCTAGTCGTTGGGTATTGCTAATGTTCTTTTGATTTGCTATGGTTTTTTTCATTTTCCAGCATTAAAAATAATGCGACAAATGTAAAAACAAAATTTAGACAAGGGTTAGGCTTTTGGGGATTATTCTTGAATACTTGCTTTTAAAATATAAACACTATCCAGTTTTTCTATTGGAAATATTTTTCCATTCTCATTAAAGCGCCTAAGCTGAGCGTTTGCTATATAATAAAACTCGTCGCCGACAATTTCTCCTGTAGTTGGGAATTCAAATAAAGGATTGTTTTTTTCGATTACTTTATAATTCAATATACTATCTTGTTCTTTGTTAAGTTTATATTGATAAATACCATTTAAACTTGTTGGGTGATTTGCAATAAGGGTATTTTTATAAAATGCCAGACCATCAATTTTTCCAATAAAAATACCCTCTGGATATTTAATCTTTTCAACTTTCGATGTTAACAGGTTTATTCTGTCTATGCCCGAATAGTATCCTACAAATAAATACTTACCATCATCGGATAATGTAATTCCATTGGCATAGCAATAATAATCAGAATCGATAAATAACTCTAAACGATCTTTTTCTGGTTGAATCATGTATACTTTTCCATTGTTCGATTCAGTTATAAATGCTGTACCATTTGGATGAATTGTAATGTCGTTTATTAAGCATTCTGTGGTATCTTTTAATAAATACTTCTTAATCAGTTTACCTGTTTCTAAATCAAATTTATAAACCCCCGAAGATTTATCCATCTTTGTGGTATCTATTGTGTTCTCATCGAAAGCCGAGCACGCCCATAGTTCGCGTTTTTTAGAATCTACCTCCATTCCTATAACACTTGAGATTCCACTTTCGCCTGTTTCAATAAAATCGCTTATATTTCCAGCAGCGTCTATGGCAAGAATTTTTCTTTTGTAAATGGAACTAATAAAAAGGGTTTTATTAAGCTTATCGTAAGCAACGCCTTCAGGAATTAAATCTTTTTCTGGTAGTACAAAAGCAATTTTACTTGTGTTTACCGGTTTTGTTTTTAATTCTGATTTTGTTAAAAGATCTGCATAAATATCGAGTTCTTGAAAATGGGCATACTCATTATCCTTTAACCAGACATTTATTTGCGGATCCTCAGAAAGGCTTAGTTTACGTAATTGTTCTTCTGCCTTTTCTTTATCGTTATTTTTCCATAAAGCATCGGCATAATATAAACTTAATGCGGGATCGGAAGGAGAGAACTTGTGGATTTTTGCACATGCATCCAGATAAGCTTTAGAGTCAGAGTCTTCCATCGCCATATTTGCATTGGAAAAAGATTGAATGAAGGTTTCTGTATTTAATTCCTGATGAAGGTCAATTTTCTGATAAATTTTGTTTTGTGTGCACGTTAAGCAAATGATGCTAATCAATAAAAAATGTAGTTTTCTCATAATACAAATAGTTTAATTTATTGACTAATAGAATGTACTATGGTTTAATAATCCTAAAAAAAAACGCGTTGTAAAAGCTATAAGTTGATTTCCTTCTTTATCTTTTTAAAGATCTTAGGATTAGATTCTGATAATTCGTTTAGCAATTCGTTAATTTTTATCGACTTGTATTTATGTTGTATTAACGATTGGCCCGATTTTATGATTGTGCTTTCAAGTTTTTCTTCTGAGATTCCACCCTCAAAATAATTTGCAACAGTACTGTGCCAGAATATGATAGGTAGATATTTTGCTCGTCCGATAAATTGTTTTTCCTTATTTATTAAATTATATCGTTTGCTTATTGTTAGTATTTTAGAGTACTTTTCTGCTTGGAAAAGAGCTCTGATGTACGAGCAAAAGAACAGATGCCAGCGATATTTTAAGATTTCTTTTTTATATCCTTCAAAAAAGCTATCGGCATAACTCACGGCTTTATCAATGTTCTTATTTGCCAATAAGGTTTTTATATAAAACGATACAAATCCGATTTTATAGTAATAACTATTTGTTTTTTTTAGTTCCGGAATCGATTCTGTCATTAGTGAGTAGGCTTCTTTGTTTTTTTTGCTTTTTAGAAGAACCCCACATAAGTTTAGTAAATAGAAAAGATAGTCGCTATTATGTTGTCTGATAGATAAATAACCATATTTTTCAGCGTCATCTAATTCGTTTAATTTCGAGTGCATCATGGCTCGATTGGCGTAGTAATTTGCAAGTATCCTTTTCGAATAAAAAATGTCGGCTTTAAACATTTTATCAAGGGTATCGTATATCGATTTAAGTTTGTCGAACTCTCGATAGTTGTAATATAGAAATGTTAATCGAACAACAGCTCTATATCTTGTATAACCATCTAGATCATCATTCAAGAAAGTACTTTGTAAAAAGTTTCCCCATTGTTTAGATTCTGTGCTGGTTGTCGAATGTTGTTTTACGATATCAATTGTAGCGCTATTAAGTTGCTTATTACGTTCTGTTGATGCCTGATATTGTGCCTGATATTTTTCAAGATATTCGGAGATTGGTTCATAATATTGGTTTCGAACACGAATTAAAAGATAATCGCGGTAATGCTGAAGTAATTCGTAAAACCGAATAAAATAATAATGCGTATTTGTTGTTGATTTTGTTTGCTCAAGCAGATCCTTTTCTTCATCAGGTAAAATAGAATCCGTCATTACTCGTTTCTCAATCCCAATAAGCCATTCGTAATAATAATCAACATCTATATTATTCAGATTTTTCTCAATCCAATTTTTTATGTAGGAGTATTTTCTTTTATCTAAGCTTCCATCGTAAGGAAGAAGGTTAAGAGGGTTCTTGCTATTGTAATTTATTAAGTTAAGGATTTTTAAATTTTCTTCGGTAGCAAAATGTTGAACAGAAAGCAAATAGTCAATCTCGTGAGGGTATAGTGAATTTGCAAAATCGCTAAATTTATTAAGTTTCTGTTTCATTCTAACAAGATAATAATTTGAAGAAAAGGTATAAAAAATATGTGAATAAAACAGGAAGAAAGATAAAATCTAAATTGAATCTAGCCAACTCAAAGCTTCTACTTCATTTGTGAAAACTTTTGTTTTAATTGAATTTGAGTCTCTATTATTCGCTATTTTATTTATTGCCGTTTTAATAAAAATATCATCATTCATTACTGTAGCAGAACAAGAATAGCCAGCTTCTATCGCTTTTGGGAGCCATTCTGAGTTTAGCCATTTTTGATCAGCAACGGAAAAAACTTTAGCATCCGTATTGTCTGTGAAGAGTTTTCCTGTATTGTATCTAATCATTAGTTCAATTACAAAATTGCATGCAAAGCGAAAATCACTGCTATGTGGAAATTCAAACCATTTAATTAAAATGCAATTGTGCGATGGAACAAAATAGATTTTACAATAATCTTGATCGAAAAGGATTTTTTTATTCATAACTGCCTAAGAAAAATAATTGGGGCGATCCAAAAAGTCTTATTTTGTCATCCTCAACTTGATTGGGGATCTTATAACAGTTAGGTTGACTGCTGAGTATATGATTCCCTTTTTACTCGCTATGCTTATGAGAAAAATTCTAGGGAATGACAGTTTTAGGGCTTTTTGGACAACTCCAATACGTATTTATTTTAGAAAATTAGCAACTTCGAAATTAAATGTTTCAGGTTTCTCAAACATCATAAAATGTCCACATTTAGGAACCATTATCAATTTACTATTTTGAATTTTGCTTGCTCCAAATTTTGCTATTGGCTCTGTTTTTCCAGGATTTAGATATCGGTTCGGAATCAGATTATCATTCTCACCAAAAAAGATCAAAGTAGGTTGTTTTATATATTTTAATTTATTGAGAACCGGTTCGTCTACCATTCCTCCAACCGATTGACTAACAGCATAACAATAATTTTCAAAATCATCGGCTGTTCTCATTGCTATTCTATCTTCGATCATAAACATGGCATCTTTGGGCATGTTATAGAAATTTGAAGCCAAATTAACCTCGATAGATTCTACACTTGTTAGGCGAACCAAGTTAGGCGACATAACATCTTTAAACCATAATCTCTGTCCTGGATGGAAATTTTCAAATCCGGCAGGATCAACTAAGATTAAGTTCTTAACTTTTTCTGGGTAATGTATTGCAGCAACCATAGAAATTTGACCTCCCATAGAATGCCCGGCTAATGTTACGTTTTCCAATCCTAGTTTATCAATAAATTCGTTAACTACTCCAGCGTAAAATGTCATTAAACCACTGTGTGGATTTTTCGAAGATTTTCCATAACCGGGTAAATCAATTGCAATGCATCTATATTTTTTGCTTAATTCCGTAATGTTCTTTTTCCATGCAGGAATATAACTTCCTAAACCATGAATCAAAATAATGGTTTCGTTACCAGTCCCTTCATCAACATAAGCAATGTTTATTTCATTTGATAATTCAACATGATTTACCTTAAAACCATAGTCCATATCTTTCATCGATTTCATATTTGTTAAATTCTTATATGGCGAGCAGGCTACGATTAATGCTGAAAATATGATTGTTATAATTGTTCTTGTTTTCATTGTTTTCATAATTTATAAATTAAAACATTAACCATTTGTAAACCAAAAATACTGTCCATGGATCGGTTGGGCGTTCTGTGTTATAAATTCCGTTAATGTCGGTTCCGTGACTAGTATCGTTGCTGTCGAAAAAATCTCCAAGCCACATATGTGCTCCATGTAGTTCAATACTCATGAAGGGTCCAAAAGAGTATTTTAAAGCTGCATTTAGTTCTGTACCCATAAAGCTTCCTGCATCTTGAGGTTCAACAGAACTATATGCAATTGCTCCGCCAATTTTAGCATTTAATTTATGAGGGATAAGATCTCGGTGGAAATTAGCAGTTCCACCAGTAAGTCCGTAACCCATATTTGAGATGTCGGAAACTACAGGTGTAAATCGATTTACGACATTGGCATGTGGAAATAAAATGTAAGCACCACTGCTAATAAATACGGATGCAGGCATTCCCCATGTATTACCAGTAATTACACCAGAATATTCATCATTGTCAAGACCATCGCCATCGCCGGTTGTATAAATTAAATCAACAGAGAAATAATCGTTTAAGGTTTGACCATATCTGTATGCTGCCCTTAGGTTTGCTGCCATACCACCAATGTCAGCTTTTTTCTGCCATCCATTGGTTTCCTTTGTTTCTACTGTACCAAGGTTATAGTTTGCAAACCCAGTAACTAAGTATCGATCTAACCAAAAATCAGGATTTCGACTAAAAAATGCACCTATCCAGGTAATATCTGTTTTGTATTCGTTGGTTCCAAGGTTAAAGTTAAAAGCTCCGTTGTAATTCACAAGTGTACTGTTTAAGCCTTGTCCAAATACTGAAACTCCACCTAAACCCTTACCTCGATCCATCAAATGATACACCGATCCTCCCAGATTCCACATGGTTGTTAGTTTCTTTCTGTAAACCAATTCTAAAAGGGTTACATCATCTTTGTCTTCGGCATTGTTCTCATATAATTTATAAAAACCTGCTTTTATTTGTGAATAATCTCTTGAATATCGTGTGCTAATACCAACAGCATCTGTTCCCCAATAAGCAAGACGATATCCGGTTGTTGTCATTTTATCGAAGAAGGTACGATACGGATTAAATGGGGTGTCGTAAAGTCTTTGTAAGCCAATGTTTATTGTCCAGTTTTTAAGTGGGATTAATTCTAACTCAAGGTTTTGAGTTTGGATATTAACCTGATCTGCCGAAATTGCTGAACCTTTATTTCCACTTAAACCATATGCTTGATCCCCCCATGTCCAGTCTATTTCAAACGAAGCACGAAGAATCGCTTTGCCGTTGAATAATTTTGGTTGGTAAATAAAGAATGGAATAATTCTTTGCTCAATATAATATGCCGTAACTGTGTCGGATGTTGTTGAAGAATTTTGTCCGAATAATCGGCCAACAAGCTGACCATTAAATAAGCTACTCTCAGGATAAAAATTTGAACTAACTCCCTGAGTTATAAAGAATGCTAGAAACTGAAATTCTTTATTTGCTTTTGCAGTGTAAGGTAAGTCGTTTCTAAAATAATTTAAAGTAGTGCTTTCAGTTGGAGTTTCTTCTTCTTCGTTTTGAGCATAAGTGGGAACCCATTTTATCAAAAGAAAAAAGAGAATAATTACTGATATCTTTTTCATGATGTGTAAAAAATTAAAAATGAACGCTTATGTAAAAGTAAAGTCGAATTTAATAGATTTAATTCGACTTTACAAAACGGATCTATCCGCTATAATTTAGGTTTGGTTATTCTGCTATGCGAATAAACTTCTGAATATTAGTATCTCCAAATGCACCACCTGTAGAGCTTCCAAATCCATCTTCTGGAGTTGGAGGAGTATTTTGCGTTCCTGATATTTGAACTACTTCGTACCATAATACTTCTGGTGAAGTTTTTATTTCAAATATACCACCCGATGTTGCAGCATATGGTAATTCTTGAGTAATATCAATAGTCCAAATTTCACCTGTTAATGATTTTTCAATTGTGAAAGTTCCTGTGAAAATTAGATCTGGTGTGCCGCTTGTATTTCCGATATTGTATTGTTCAACCTCATACGTATTGTCTGCTTTAAATTCAGCATAGATAGAGTCAACTGTAAAATACGTGACTAATAATGGAGCTACGTTATCACCAGAAGAATACCAGTTTCCGATTATACCAAGGTCTTTAGCTACACTCTCTGATGTAATCATTTCTAATTCATCCATTGCTTTGCCCTTATTGTCATATACGCTCATTGCAGAAGCTGGCTTAACAGTTACGGTTTCTGTTCCATCTGTAATAGATGTAATAACAAGATTAATAGTCATAGTCTCAGAACCAGCTGTATGCACAACATCATAAGTAAAATCAACACCTGTAATTGTTACTATAAAGTCACTAGCTTCAAGATTTCCTGTTTCGTCAGCATTGGCGTAAACAGCTTCGCTAAAGGTAATTGTTACAGTTTCGTTATTGGTAGAGAGAGAAATGTTTTCAAAAATTGGGCTTTTGTTTTCAGTATCATCGCTACATGAGCTAAAACCAATTGCGCTAATTAACATAATTGCGATCCAAATTAAACTTTTGTTTTTCATAGTATTATTAGTTTTAATATTTGTTTAAAATTATCTATATGCAATAAGAAACTCACTTCGATTTATTTAAAGTATGGGTTGACTATTGCTTGTTTTTTATTGCTATAAATTTTAATAATCAGTATGTGAGTATATTAAATGTGTTTTAAGTTGGTGAGACCATATTTTGAATTATCCCCATTTGATTACGTTTGCACCCCAAGCATATCCTATTCCCGCAGCAATCATTGATACTACAGTTCCTTTTTTTACCTTACCAGTTTCCAAAGCTAAGTGCAGAGAGAGTATTTGATCTATTTGACCAATATGACCGTAGTTATTTAAATAGATACTTTGATCTTTCTCTAATTCAAGAGATTCAAGCATAAATTCATACATCGATTTTTTAAAATGTAGAACAGCTAGATATCCTAGGTCTTTTTGTAAGATGTTGGATTTTTCGAAAGCTCGTTTTATGCAATAAAACCAGTTGTTTAACGAAATGTCGTTTAATCGATCTTTCATATGTTTTTCGTTAAAAACACGGAGCGATTTATAGGCTTTGTCAGCATTTTCTTTTGTTATGGGATTTTCGGTTCCTCCAAATTCAACCCCAGCATCTCTTGCTAAACTCCCATCGGTAATAATATGGCTTCCTAACAAAAGATTTTTTCCATAGTTTCTTTTCAGAATTAAAGCACCGGCTCCAGCCGATAAATTAAACATAAAAGAAACGGAGTTATCTGTAAAATCGATAAAATCGCCATTCCTGTAACCACCAACAATCATAACAGTTTCTATCTCTTCATCGGCAATCATCATGTCTTTAGCAATTTTCATTGCGGCAACGGTGGTTCCACATCTTTGTTGTAAATCGATTGCCCAGGCATTTGTCGCTCCAATTTTTTCCTGAATATATATTCCGGATGTTGTAAGTGGATATTCTTTCCATTCTTCTCCAATGCAAAGAATCAGATCAATTTCTTTAGGATCAATATTTGTATTTTTAAGACAATCCAAACCTGCTTTAACGCCCATTTCTTGTGTTCCATCATTTTCTCCAGGAACAGGTTTTTCAATAATTCCTAATTTTTCTATCACAGCCTCTTCTGTCCAAGCTCCATTAGTCGCTTCAGATATATGTTTGGCTGTCATTCTTCCTTTCGGGATGTATATTCCGGTGCCTACAATTCCTACATTTATTTCCGTCATAAATAGAATTTTAATAGATGAAAAAATTACTTCCTACAGCTAAACCGGCACCTGATGCAACAAATACAATTTTATTACCTCGCTTTACTTTTCCTTCTTTTATTGCATGATGAAAAGCCATTGGAACACAGCCAGATCCGGTATAACCGTATCGATCCATTACAAAACTTGTTTTTTCTAATGGTTGATCTATTGCTGCCATTACTTTTTTAATTACAGAACGATTTATTTGAGTAAAAATATAATGATCAACGTCCTTTATTTCAGCTTTTGATTTTGATAAAAGTTTTTCAATTACCATTGGCCATAAGCGAACATTTCTATCGCTTGGGATAGGTTTATTGTTTAATAATCCCTGAGTTTTCTCTTTTAAAACTTTCTCCGTTACCGGATTTTTTGTTCCTCCTGTATAAACTCCAACATAATCCCATTGTGTTCCGTCGGTAAGTAGTTGCCCATTAATATATTTCGAGTTGCTGTTTTCTTCTCTGGTTAAAACAAATGCGCCTGCGCCATCAGCAAAAATGGAATATCCGAAAGCATCCCCTTTGCGAACATAGGCAGGCATATTGTATACGCCAATTACTACAGCATGTTTTATACTTTCATCAGTTGCCATTACTCTTACTGCATTGTCGAGAGCAATGGTAAAACTTGCACATGAGGCGCTTATATCAAAACTCGATGCCCACGATTCTTTCCCCTGAACTCTACCTTGAACAATTAAGGATGTTGCAGGAGAGATGTATTCGGGAGTATCAGTGGCTACAATAAAAAGGTTTACATCATCGATACCAATTCCTGCATCTTTAATAGCATTTAAAGCTGCTTTTGTTGCAAAATCTGCTGTTGTTTCTTCAATTCCTCGTAAATGTGCAATATGTCGTTGAGCTATACCAAGACCTTTTTCTGTTTTTTCAGAATCAAAATCTATGTTTGCCAATTCTTTTAATTCCTCATTGTTGATTGGATTTCCAGGGGCATATATTCCTGTTCCTAATATTTTTATTGGTAGCATTTCTTTTGTTTGTTGATTTATAAATAACCCATGTTTTTAGCTTTTTGCGTTAGCTCGTCTTTAAATTTTGGATGCGCAATTTCAATTAAAGCTAGTGTTCTTTCTTTTGTGGTTAAACCGGTTAGTCGAGCAATTCCAAATTCCGTTACAATATAATCTGTATTGCTACGATGCAAGGTAACTGCTGTTCCTTCTGGCAGTACTGGAACAATTGTTGATATTTTATCGGCTTTAGCTGTAGATCGGCAAGCAATTATCGATTTTCCTTTTCCATCAAAGCCTTCAATTGCGCCAACTGCGGTATCTGTTTGTCCTCCAGTTCCAGAGTATTGATTAATACCAATGGATTCGCTGGCTACCTGACCCGTAAAATCAACCATAATGCACGTGTTGATCGAAACCATTTGTGAGTTTTGTTTTACAATACATGGATCATTCACATATTTTCCTCGTAAAAATTCAACCGCTGGATTGTTATCTAACCATTCATATAGTTTTTTTGATCCCATTGCGAATGTGCAAACAAATTTGTCTTTGTAAAAAGCCTTTTTCTTATTGGTAATTACACCCATATTGTATAATTCCATCATCGAATCAACCATCATTTCGGTGTGTACACCTAAATCTTTTTTATCTCGTAATGATAAAGCAGCAGCATTTGGAATATCACCAATCCCCAATTGTATGGTTGATCCATTATCAACAAGTTTGGCAATATTATTTCCGATTTTTAAAGCTATTTCATCGGGCTTAGGCTCTGGTAAAGTGGGAGGAGCTTGCGAATATTCCACAAAATAATTTACATCCTGAACGTTAAGATGTGTATCGCCAAAAGTTCTTGGTAGCTGATCATTAACTTCAAGGATAACAATATCAGCAGCTTCAATAATTTCTTTTTCGTAAGTAATTCCTAAGGATAAAGAAACAAAACCTTTATTGTCTGGTGGGGTACAAGTTCCAAAAAATATATGAGGTTTCTTAACTTTTAAACGATCTGTAGCCGATCGGTGTAACATATTTGGAACATAGGTAACCGTTCCTGCTCCTTCTTTTATGGCTTGCCGTGATCCTGGAGCATGAAACCAACTACATAGTTCGAAATGACCTTTCATTTCTGGGTTTATGTAAAAATCATATGCCTTTAAAGTTAAAACTGAGAATACCTTTACATTTTGAACTTTGTCTTTTGCAAGATGAAATTTAGACATGCAACCCTGTGGTTCTGAAGCACACTGTGCAACAATCACATCGGTGTCACTTTTTATATGCGAAACGGCTTCTTCAATCGAAACAATTTTGCTTTTGTATATATCTTGGTAATTAATCATTTGAATGAGATATTTTTTTCTTAGTTAGTTGATGCATTATAATTCCTACGATTGTTGAAATAATAATTGCAGAAGCTGATGCTATTGCCGGATTTCTGACTGGGCCGGAAAGATATTTATTGATGTATCCAAAATCAACACTAAAATTGTTAACTAAATAAGGTAACCCATAATAAATTGTAAAATGAGTAACAAAGGCTGTAATCGAGGCTACAACAGGAGCTTTAATGTTGATGTTTTTAATAAAAATACCGAATACAATTGGAATAAAGGCTACTGAAAAATAGGCATAAACTCCGTTTTGTGCTAAAATAGCTACACTTAATTTTGGATTTAATAATTGATCAATCGAGATGATAAACGAGATAATAGCTAAAAATATAATTGCAATCTTATTTATGCGGATGTATGCTTTGTCAGTCTTTATTTTGCTGCCAAATAATGGTTTTATAATATCGGAAGTTATTGTTGTCGATAAGGATTGAATTAAGCCTTCGAGAGTTGATAATCCTGCGCTTATTAATCCAAGAATAACAACTAAGCCTATTATTACTGACAGTGCGCCATTCGAAAAAGTTTTTATTACAAAAGCAGATATAATTCCGTCTGTTTTTAATGCTTCTCCATTTACTGTTAAATCTGGAAAAGTTATACGTGCATATAAACCAACAAATACAACAGAAAAGAATATTATTTCTGCAATTACTGCTGTTGTAAGGAATCTATTTACGTCTTTTTCATCTTTTAGGAAAAGAGATTTTGTAATAATATGTGGTTGACAAACAACAGCAGCTCCAACAATTGTTTGAACAATTATTATCTCGAAAAAATCACGAAATAATACACTCTTTGGATTTGTCGATTTGATTAGTACAGGATCAATAGCTGCTAGTTTTTGGAAGAAACCATCAATACCTTCTTTAAAATGTTCGTATCCTGAAAAGAGTAAAACAAAAGCGACAACTAACATTACGATTGCTTGAATAGTATTTGTGTAAACCAATGAGTTGGCTCCACCAAACATCATATATCCAAAAACAAACACAATAATTACAGCAAGAATTGCAATTTCGTTTGCGTTTAAAGCTTTTGATAAAACTTTTGTAAGTGCTACAAGAATAAGAACAATAAATGTGATCAAGAGAAAGGATAGAAAACCCATAAACAGAGCGTAGTATTTGCTATTGTATCTTTTTCCAATCCATTGTGCCAACGTTACAGCCTTAAGTGATTGCCCATGTTTTCTGAAACTTTTAGTTAATACAACTAAAGAAATAATGGTGGCGAGAGGGAAGAATATTCCAAAAGATAATACTCCGCTAAATCCGTAAACTGCAATTAATCCAGGATTAACTATGAATGTTGCAGCACTTGTCATTGAAACAGCAAGGGATAAACCTACAAAAGAAGGTGAGAAGTTTACATTTCCTACCGCATAATCACTTAAGCTTTTCGTTTTTAAAGCGCCTTTGATTACAAAATAGAGTATTAGAATAGCATAAAAAATAATTAGAAACCAAGTTCCAATAATTTGTTGGGATGTAGCCATATTGTATTATTTAAGAATATTCGTTTAAATTAAAATAAAAAACAGGAATCCCAAAATAGAGACCCCCGTTTTTAATCTACTAAATTGTCATTCCTCCATCAACACTTAAAACTGTACCATTAATGTAGGCTGCTTCGTCGCTTGCCAAAAATAAATATGCCGAAGCAATTTCTTCAGGATTACCCAAACGTCCAATGGGCACCTTTTCTTCCATTGCTTTTAAAACATTTTCTGGCATTTGGCGAACCATATCTGTTAATATGAACCCGGGAGCTACTGCATTAACAGTAACACCCTTTCTACCAAGTTCTTTTGCTAAAGTTTTTGTCATTCCTATTAAGCCTGCTTTTGTGGCAACATAGTTTGTTTGTCCAAAATTACCGTACAAAGCAACTACCGAAGAAGTGTTTATAATTCTTCCGTATTTTTTTTCAGTCATGTACTGACTAACTTGTTTTGAGCAATTAAAAACACCGGTTAAATTTACATCAATTACCTGTTGCCATTGTTCAGGAGTCATTTTCTTTAATGATGAATCTCTTGTAATACCAGCATTGTTAACTAAGATGTCTATTCTGCCATAAGCATCAATTGCATCGTTTGTTGCGTTCTCTACATCAGAATATATAGCGGTATTTACTTTTATAAATTCAGCTTTTCCTGAGTTGTTAATGATTTCTTTAACAGTTTCTTCACCTTTCTCTTCATTCATGTCCCATATTAAAACAATTGCACCTTCTTGAGCAAATTTTAATGCACCAGCTTTTCCAATACCATCAGCACCACCAGTTATAATAGCTATTTTATTTTCTAATCTTTTCATCGTTAATTTATTTAATTGGTAATATTTTATATTTTTTCTACAATTATTGATGTCCCTTGTCCACCGCCTATGCATAAGGTTGCAAGGCCTGTTTTTGCATCGGTACGTTTCATTTCATATAGTAAAGTTGTTAGGATTCTTGCCCCAGATGCTCCAATTGGGTGTCCAAGAGCAATGGCTCCACCATTTACATTAACCTTAGAAGGATCTAGTTTTAAATCCCGCAAAACAGATAATGACTGAGATGCAAAAGCTTCATTTGCTTCAACTAAATCAATGTCATCAATTTCTAGTTTAGCTTTTAGTAATGCAGCTTTAGTTGCTGGAACTGGTCCATAGCCCATGATTTTTGGATCGAGTGCAGCACTAGCATAAGATACTATTCTAGCAAGAGGTTTTAAGCCTAATTCATCTGCTTTGTCTTTCGACATAATGATAAGCATTGAAGCTCCATCATTTATGCCCGATGCATTTGCAGCTGTTACAGTTCCATCTTTTTTGAAAGCTGGGCGAAGTTTCGCTAATTTTTCAATACTTAATCCTGATTTTGGGAATTCGTCCGTATCAAAAATGATTGGATCACCTTTTCTTTGAGGAATCTCAATCGGAACTATTTCGTCGTTGAATTTTCCTTCTTTTTGAGCTTTTTCTGTTTTTAACTGACTGCTTAAAGCAAACTCGTCTTGCTCTTCGCGACTTAATTCCCATTGCTCAGCGATATTTTCTGCTGTAATTCCCATATGGTAATTATTGAAAGCGTCGGTTAATCCATCCTGAATCATACTGTCAATAATTTCATTATGACCCATTTTATAACCAAAACGTGCTTTCTTCAAAAGGTAAGGAGCATTCGACATACTTTCAGTTCCGCCGGCTAATACAACATCGGCATCGCCAAGCATAATAAATTGTGCAGCCATACTTACAGCTCTAAGGCCAGAGCCGCATAGTTTATTGATTGT
Source organism: Bacteroidales bacterium (assembly GCA_016342685.1). GTDB lineage: Bacteria > Bacteroidota > Bacteroidia > Bacteroidales > UBA12077 > UBA12077. The sequence goes on from JAEINU010000006.1 coordinate 101,180, forward strand.
CATTGCTGGGCTGGTTTCAGGAATGCCTGCATGAATTGAAATTTGACGCGCAATATTTTGACCTTCACCTGCAGAAAGGATATTACCTATGATACATTCGTTAATTTCTGAAGGACTTATTCCAGCTCTTTTTATTGCTTCTTTGGCTGCAATTACTCCTAAATCTACTGCGGAGAATTTGGATAGGCCTCCTCCAAAATTACCTATTGCTGTTCTAACAGCAGATACTATAACTACTTCTTTCATGTTTGTTTCTTTTCAATTTTTTCAAAGAACGTGATTAGAAATGGTAGGAATTATGTAGATTTTAAGAATTATAATATCGACTTTTAATAATGTTTGTGATTTTAATTTAATTAAAAGTCCATATAATGAGTGAAATAGATGTTTTAATAAATGGGTCGACAATTGTAAAATCTAAATGTGATTTTGATAAAACAAATCGTAATGTTATATTCATGGATCATTTAAAAATAGAATCATGGAAAATCGACAAAATTTACAAAGTGAAAATGAAAATCTGACATTAAATGCAGAAAGTTTAAATTATTTATCTGAAACCCGAAAGTGGACTATGTTTTTTGCTATTTTGGGATTTGTTGGAATTGGATTTATGGTTTTAGGAGCCTTTTTTATGGGAATTGTTTCGTCTATTGGAGGAGCGTTTGGAGGAATGCAGGAGACTTGGGTCTTAGGTGTTATATCAATTGTTTATCTGGCAATGGCAGGGTTATATGTATTTCCAGTGCTATATTTGATGAGGTTCTCAACAAAAATTAAAAGTGCTGTTGAAACAGCAGATCAGAATAATTTGGCAATTGCTTTTCAAAATTTAAAATCGCATTTTAAATATATGGGTATTCTAACAATATCAATAATTGGATTATATATTTTGGCAATATTTGTGTTTCTTATAGTTGGGGCAACTGCTTTTTTTTAAAATAAGCGCAAAAAAATATTGAAAATCAAATAATTATCATACCTTTGCGCCCTTAAATTAATTAATGGTGTTTTTAGGTATCTAACTGGCTTTTGGCAAGTTGATTAGGAATCCAAAAGCACAGGAGGAAAATAAAAATGACAAAATTTACCGATTTAGGTCTCAAAGAAGAGATACTAAAAGGAATTAGTGAGCTTGGTTTTGAAGAAGCAATGCCAGTTCAAGCAGAAGTAATACCTGTTGTACTTGAATCAAAAAGTGATATCGTAGCCTTAGCGCAAACAGGAACAGGAAAAACAGCAGCATTCGGTTTGCCAATTGTAGAGCAAATAGATGTTTCAAAAAAATATCCACAAGCACTTATTTTATCGCCAACAAGAGAATTGTGTGTTCAAATTGCAAAAGATTTGATGGCATATTCTAAATATGTTAGCGGATTAAAGGTTTTGCCAATTTATGGCGGTGCAAATATCGATGCGCAAATTCGTGGTTTAAAAATGGGAACGCATATCATAGTTGCAACTCCTGGTCGTATGCTTGATCTTATTGGACGAAAGAGAGCTGATATATCAAATGTACAAACGGTTGTTCTTGATGAATCAGACGAAATGCTAAATATGGGTTTTCGTGACGATTTAAATGAGATATTGGAGTCGGTTCCAAACGATCGAAGAACATTGCTTTTTTCAGCTACTATGCCAAAGGAAGTAGCAGCTATTGCAAGAAAATATATGTCTAATCCTGAAGAAATCACTATAGGTAGAAAAAATTCAGGTGCAGAAAGTGTGAAACACATGTATTATCTAGTTCAAGCCAGAGATCGATATTCTGCATTGAAGAGAATAGCTGATTTGAATCCAAATGTTTATGCAATTGTTTTCTGTCGTACGCGAATGGAAACAAAAGAGGTTGCCGAATGGTTAATTAGGGATGGATATCCTGCAGATGCTTTACATGGAGATTTATCTCAACCTCAGCGTGATCATGTAATGAGTAGATTTAGATCAAAGAGTTTGCAGATGCTTGTTGCTACTGATGTTGCAGCACGTGGTTTAGATGTAAATGATCTTACTCATGTAATTAACTATAATTTACCAGACGATATTGAAGCATATACTCACCGAAGTGGACGTACTGGTAGAGCTGGAAAAACAGGAGTCTCTATCGCTATTATTCATTTAAGAGAGAAATATCGAATCAAAGAAATAGAGAAAAAAATAAGTAAAACTTTCGAGAAAGCTACTATTCCTACAGGTAAAGAGGTTTGTGCCACACAATTATTTCACTTAATTGATAAAATTGAAAAAGTAGAAGTAAATCATGAGCAGATTAATGATTTTTTACCTGAAATTTATAAAAAACTTGAAGGAGTAGAAAAAGAAGATTTAATAAAGCGTGTTGTTTCCTTGGAGTTTAATCGTTTTCTAGAATATTATAAGAATGCTCCCGATTTAAATGTGTCTGATGACAGAGATTCTGGAGGTAGAGATAGAGGAGGCCGTAGAGGGGCTCAGGATAAGAATTTTAAGCGCTTGTTTATTAACATTGGTAAGAACCATGGTTTAAATCCACAGCGTTTAATGGGGCTTGTAAATGAAGCTACGAAGGATCAAAATATTCCTATTGGAAGAATCGATGTTATGAAATCATTTTCGTTTTTCGAGATTGATAAGCAATATACCGATAAAGTTATGGATGGTTTAAATAGTGCTGAATTTGAAGGTATGGCGGTAAATACTGAAGTAGCTAATGAAAAACAATCTGGAGGTTCTGATCGCGGTGGTTCTGATCGTGGCGGAAGACGCGATGATAGAAAAAGATCAGGATCTGGCGGTGGACGTAGTGATGAAAGAAGGTCTTCAGGAGGAAGAAGTTCTGGAGGAAGAAGTTCTGGTGGCCGTAGTGATGGAAGATCATCAGGTGGTAGAAGATCGGATGGAGGTGCTCGAAGAAGTTCTGGTGGAGATAGTTCAAGTAGAAGTTCTTCAGGAAGTGGAAGCTCAAGAAGAAGATCTGACAATAGAGGAAGATCGAATAACTAAAATATTAAAAAAATTATATTTCAAATCGCTAAAAGCATTGCTTTTAGCGATTTTTTTTATTTATATGTGGTCATAATTTTTTAAAAGAGTTGGAAATATTAATTCTTTATTCTACTTTTACGAACCGAACGTTTGGTATGTTAGTTTAAAATAACACCAAGTGTTTGGAAATTAAGTTTAATAGTTCTTTAAAATAATGAGTTTAATATAATAAAACCAAACGTTTGGTTTTAATTTATAGGTATGGTCATAGGTGCAAATAGAAAGCTTAATCTTTACTACATTTCTATTTTTGGTTCGGTAATTTAATTCAGTTCAGTTTTTGTTTTTCATTTTGTACCTCGACCGACCTTTTTCTTAATAACTTCAAATTTTCCGGTGCTGTGAAGAAAGTGGTAGATCTAGTTTTGGAAGGGGCTTTTGATGGTTTTTGCAAAAATATTTCAAGCCAAGATAATAATATAGTTTTATTTTCAGACTTGCATTTAAATCAAGATGTTTTTGATTTAATAATTGCACGTGTTGAGATGGTCTTAAATATCAATATTTTTCCTAAAAGATTAAATAAGAATTCTACTTTAGGAGATTTTAGGCAACTTGTTGAAAATGCTTATAATCATAAATATGGTTCATAAACCTTATTTCATTCTTCTTTATCAGAATTAGATTTTTTAAAACTCGACAAACCTTCAACAACAATTACAATTTCACCTTTTATTGTAGCAGTTGTATAATATTCAATTATTTCTTGGAGTGTACCACGAATATTTTCTTCATGAATTTTAGTTAATTCACGCGAAACGCTAGCTTTTCTATCTCTACCAAAAACTTCTGCAAACTGATTTAATGCTTTTAAAAGTCGATGTGGGGATTCATAAAAAATCATTGTCTTTTGTTCTTCAGCGAGTTCTCCAAGTCTTTTTTGTCTTCCTTTTTTCTGTGGTAAGAAACCCTCAAATGTAAAACGATCGTTAGGTAAGCCAGAGTTTACTAGCGCAGGAATAAATGCTGTAGCTCCTGGTAAACATTCTATTTCGACATCTTCTTCAGCACATGCGCGAGCAATTAAAAACCCAGGATCAGATATTGCAGGAGTTCCTGCATCCGAAACTAGAGCAATGGTTTCTCCCGATTTGATTCTATTTACGATAGAAGGAATGGATTTATGTTCATTAAATTTATGATGAGGCATTACTGGCTTGTTAATCTCATAGTGTTTAAGCAAGATGCCCGTTTTTCGCGTATCTTCAGCCAGAATTAAATCTACTTCTTTTAATATTCGAATTGCTCTTAAAGTAATGTCTTCAAGGTTTCCAATTGGTGTTGGTACTATATATAATTTGCCCATAAAAAGCCTGATTATTTTTTTTGATAAAGGTATAAAAATTGAGTTAGCTTACAGTCTGATTTGTTTAGAATTCGTGTTTGTATTGTCAGGAATTAAGTTAAAAAAGAATTTAAATCTGATTGTTTTCTGATATTTCTAGAAGTTTATTAGATGTTTTCCACTTTATTAAGGTCGCACGAAGCTTTAATTTGTGTTCAAAAGAATGTATTTGTTTGCTTGATTTTGCCATAATCGTTCGGGAAATATGTACATTTTTAAATTGTAAATCTTTATACATTTTTTTAATTTATCATTTTAATGATCTTTTGATATTAATATGAATGCCATGCAATATTGAAATGTATGGTGTCATTCTTTTTTATTAAATGATTTATCGATTAATATAAAATTACCCTAAAAGCAAGAGTGGAGAAAGTATTATTTAGATTTCTATTTCCATTCCAAATATGATACATGTCATGCTTTTCAATTCATAACAGTAGTAAATAATATTTGTTAAACGGGTAATATGTTGTAATTTGTAAAGTGTGCTATTCTAGTTGCTTATAGTATTGTTAAGAAGTGTTTTTATTAAAGTAGGAGGTGTTATGGATTTGATTAAAACTAAAAAAGTAAAACTTAGGGCTAAAAGAGTATTTCTAAAAAAAGGCACTTGTTCTCATGCATTCTTTTATATTTTAAATAGAGAATTCGGACATCCAAAACCACACGAAGAACGAGCTATTGATCCATTGGCTGGGGGAATACTACAGCAAGGATACCAGTGTGGAATGCTATGGGGAGCATCAATGGCTGTAGGGGCTGAGTCTTTCCGCCGCCATAAAGATGTTAGTAAGGCAATTGGGCTTGCAATAAAAGCAACACAGCACATTATGAAATCTTTTAACGATAGAACAAAGTGTATTGAATGCGAGGATTTTACAAAAACAGATTTCAAGAATAAATGGAGTTTCGCCAAATATATGTTTTCAGGAAAGTTTTTATCTTGTTATAAACTTGCCGAAAATTGGGCTCCCGAAGCAATTAAAGCTGCCCATGAAGGATTGGAATTAGATCAAAATGATTCGAGCCAACAAGCCATTAGTTGTGCTTCTGAGGTTGTTCGAAAAATGGGAGGAAGTGAAGAAGAAATGGTTATGGTAGCCGGTTTTGCTGGAGGGCTTGGTTTAAGTGGGAGTGGATGTGGGGCATTGAGCGCTTCTATCTGGAAAACTATTCTGGAGCTAGTTAAAAAAGAAAGCTGGAAATACTCGATGTCTGATCCTAATTCGGAGAAAATTATTCAAAACTTCTTTCAAGAAACCGATTATAAAATGGAATGCAACGATATATGTGGAATGTTTTTTAAGACTATAGACGAACACTCCGAGTTCATTAAAAATGGTGGTTGTAACAAGTTAATTGATATACTTGCTAACAACTAATTGTAGTTGTTTATAGCCATTTTACTATAGCTTACAAGTATTTTCTTCGCACAAGTTCTGTCAATCGAATAAAGTTTGCATCTTCTGCATCCCAATCGAAGTTTTCGTTTAGAAAGACAATCGCATTTTCAAATGTGTCGAAGTTATTTAATACTTGAATCGTTTCATTGTAATGATCCTTGTTGTTATCAAAAAGCTCACGAATAAAAATGAATTTGTCGTTCAATCCAATTGCAGTATTAATATCTTTAATTGGTTTTGAATTCATTTTTGTTGACATGTCGTTTTTTGAACCATTTTTTGCAATATTATCATGTACAAATTTCTTTGTTTGAAACTTGTCGGCAACAATTTCTGATGACCCATTCGTCGATTTTGATTCTGTTATTATTTCTTTCTTAGATGGAGTTTCAATAATAAATTCGGGTTCTGCTACAGGTTCAGTTGTTTCTTGTTCAGATTGATTTTCAATTTTTTTAACCTGATTTTCTTGACTTGGATCTTGTGTCGATATTTCTTTTTCTTTTATTTGAATATCTTCCTTTAGTACTTTTTTTTGTTGCTGAATAGTTTGTTTGGTAATTGTTGATATCTCTTTTTCCTGATTATCAGACGTGTAGATTTCTTTCGAATTAAATTTTAAGAATAACTCGTAAAGATTTCTTACTTTTGAAAGAGCAAGATCAATATCTAGTTGATGAAATTTATTGGTATTTTCAAATCGGTTAACGATTGAATATATATCTTGAATATCTTCTTTAAGATTGTTGATTGTTTCGTTTTTGTCCATGGCATTACGATATTTATTTTGCAAAAATAACGATAATAGTTTACAATTTGGTATAAGATGTTTTTCGAAGGTACAAATAAAAAGAGTAAAAATAGAGGCTGGGTTGAGGTTATATGCGGCTCGATGTTCTCTGGTAAAACAGAAGAATTAATTCGCAGATTAAAGAGAGCCGAATACGCAAAATTAAAAGTAGAAATATTTAAACCATTAATTGATACTCGATATTCCGAAGAAGATGTTGTATCGCACGATTCAACAACAATTCGATCAACGCCAGTTGAGTCTTCTGGTAATATATTGCTATTAACTGGCGATGTTGATGTTGTAGGAATTGACGAAGCACAGTTTTTTGATAACAATTTAGTTGAGGTTTGCAATCAGTTGGCAAATAGCGGAATTCGAGTAATTGTGGCAGGTTTAGATATGGATTATTTAGGAAAACCTTTTGGCCCGATTCCTGCATTAATGGCCGAAGCCGAATATCTAACAAAGGTTCATGCAATTTGTATGACCTGTGGAAACTTAGCTCAATATTCGCATCGTATAGCTAAAAGTGATAAATTGGTATTGCTTGGAGAAACCGATGAATACGAACCTTTATGTAGAGTTTGCTATAATAAAGTAATGAGCGAGACGAATTCATGATCTACAAAATTTCGGAAATATCAACAATTATTAATGCACAATCAGATGTAAAAGAAGATTGTGATATAGAATATATTTTAATTGATTCCCGAAATGCAATTACAACCCAAAAAACAATTTTCTTTGCCATCAATGGCGATCGTCACGATGGTCATGACTACATAGTAGAACTTTTTAAAAAGGGTATCCGCAACTTTGTAGTGGAGTATATGCCGAAAAATTTTAATGAATTAGGCGATTGTAATTTTCTAGTTGTTGATGATTCTTTAAAAGCATTGCAAAGATTAGCAAGTTTTCATCGCAGAAAATTTACCTATCCAGTTATTGGAATTACTGGCAGTAATGGTAAAACAATTGTAAAAGAATGGTTGTATCATTTATTGCAAACCGAAAAAAGAATTGTAAGAAATCCTAAAAGTTATAATTCTCAAATCGGAGTGCCATTATCGGTTTTGTTAATGAGTGAATCGTTTGATTTAGGAATTTTCGAGGCAGGAATTTCATTGCCTGATGAAATGGTGAATCTGGAAAAAATACTTGCTCCAGATATTGGATTAATAACAAATATTGGAACTGCTCATCAAGAAAATTTTGCTGATTTAGCACAAAAGACTCAGGAAAAATTGAAATTGTTTGTCAATTCTAAATTCGTTGTTTATTGCAAGGATCATGATTTGATTCACAATCAAATACAGAGTGATTCTATAATTTCAAAAAAGAAATTATTTACCTGGTCGGAAAAAACAGACGCCGATTTGAAAATAGTTTCGAAGGAGATATCTGAGAAAAACGCATTGGTCACCTATCAATATAAAAATCAGGAATCAACTATTAAGATTCCTTTTGTCGATCAGGCTTCTATCGAAGACGCAATACATGTTTTGGCTTTAGTTTGCGCCTTAGGTTTAAATCCACTTAATTTTGCTCAACAATTTGAATCTTTAACTTCAATTGCCATGCGGTTGGAGCTTAAAAGTGGAGTTAATAATTGCACACTAATTAATGATAGTTATAATTCTGATTTAAATTCTTTGAGTATAGCTCTGAACTATTTAAATCAGCAAAATCAGCATAAAAAGAAGACCTTAGTTTTATCGGATATCTTCCAAAGTGGAAAGTCCGATAAAGAATTATACTCCGAAATAGCAGGAATGCTTTCTAAATTTAAGATCGACAGGCTTATTGGAGTTGGAGAAGCTATTTCGAAACAATCTGATTTATTTAAGTTAGAAAAGCAATTGTTTTTAACAACAGAAGAGTTTCTCGAAAATATAGCAGAAAAGTATTTTTATGATGAAGCCATTCTTTTAAAGGGGTCGAGAAGTTTTTGTTTCGAGAAAATATCAAAAGCTATTGAAGAGAAAGTTCATCGTACAATTCTTGAAATTAATCTTAATGCTTTAGTTCATAATTTAAATCAATTTAAAGCGAAGCTTTTACCGAAAACAAAAATAATGGTAATGGTTAAAGCTTTATCTTATGGCATTGGAACACACGAAATTGCTAATATTTTGCAATATCAAGGGGTCGATTATTTGGGTGTTGCTTTTGCCGATGAGGGCGTTGCATTAAGACAGGCGGGAATTAAAACCCCGATTATAGTAATGAATCCTGAAAGCAATAGTTTTGATTCGATGCTTGAATACAATTTGGAGCCTGAGATATATAACTTTAAGGTTTTAAAGCAATTTGTTTTAAGTGTTTCAAGTAAAAGCTTGAGCAATTATCCAATACATATTAAGATTGATTCGGGAATGCATCGCTTAGGTTTTGTACCCGATGAAACAGAACGATTAATTTCGGAACTTAAAGAATCAAATAAAATAAGAGTATCGTCTATATTTTCGCATTTGGCAGCCAGCGACGAAGAAACACATGATGCATTTACACGGGAGCAGATTAACTTATTCGAAAGTACAAGTAATAAAATTATTCAAGAATTAGAATACCCGGTTATACGACATATCTTAAATTCAGCAGGAATAGAACGTTTTCCCAATGCTCAATTCGAAATGGTTCGTTTGGGAATTGGCTTATATGGAATATCAACGGTTGATCAAAATCAACTAGAAATAGTCAGTACATTAAAAAGTACTGTAATTCAAATTAAGCAGGTTTATAAGGACGAAACGGTGGGTTATAGCAGAAAGGCTAAGGCTCATATTGATATTACAATAGCAGTTATTCCAATTGGATATGCTGATGGGTTGGATAGACGACTAGGAAATGGAAATGGTAATTTTTTCATTAATGGCTGCTATGTTCCAATTATTGGGAATGTGTGTATGGACATGTGTATGGTCGATATAACTGATTGTAATATTCATGAAGGTGACGAGGTAATCATTTTCGGAAAAGAAAGATCTGTACTTGAGCTCGCAAAATTATTAAATACCATACCCTACGAAATCTTTACAAGTATTTCTACAAGAGTAAAGAGAGTATATTTTCAGGAATAACTTTTCCACAATTTGATATGTGTTGAACTTATTTAGAATCTCGATTGTTTAAAACTCAGCAATCCTTTAATATCTAAAGTTTTGTGTAGTTTATTAATTTAGATTTTAGTTCGAACTATAGCGCTGAATTACGTGATTTGCTCGTAAAGCGTTATATGTCCTTTGATTCAAGTTAAAATTTGTTTTAATTTGCCGCTTGATTTCAAAGACGCTTTATAAGTTCTGATTCTTATGGAATATCGATATCTAAAAATATATATCATTCTTACTTTACTTTTCGTGATTACTGTTATTACGGTGAGTGTGCGTCTCGATTTGTTTGGTGCGATTAAAGTTCCAAAAGAAATCGTTTCAAGCAATGTTAAGAAGGAAATAGAGGAGATATTTTCTCAAGATAAAGCACGAGCGATAGATTCTGTAATGCAAATTAAATCCTCAAAATCTTATTTTAATGGCAATGTGTTGGTTGCTTATAAAGGGAATTGTATTTATAATGAATCGTTTGGTTATGCTGATTTAAAGCGAAGAAAGAATCTTAAGAAGGATGATATTTTTCAATTAGCATCAGTAAGTAAGCAATTTACTGCAATGTCTATAATGATGTTAAAGGAGCAAAATAAACTGAGTTACGATGATTCAGTAACAAAGTATATTCCCGAATTTCCTTATCCACGAGTGACCGTTCGAATGCTCTTAAATCATACATCGGGTTTGCCAAATTATTATTGGTTAGTTGAGCATCATTGGAATAAGAAAGGAGCCCCGGTAAATGAAGATGTCATAAAGTTGTTGGCAAAACATAAATTGGGTCTATATTTTACCCCTGGTCGACGTTGGGATTATTCAAATACTGGTTATGTTGTATTGGCTTCAATTACTGAACGAATTTCGGGAAAGAATTTTGATGATTTTATGCACGAAAATGTATTTGCTCCTTTGAAAATGAATAATTCTTTTGTGTATAGTCGTTCTATTGATAAAAAGGATAAAGATCGTTTAATTGGATATTATTATCGAGGAAGAAGATATAGGATGATTCCTGAAACAATTAACGATGGTACGGTTGGCGATAAAGGGGTTTATTCAACCACCGAAGATTTATTTAAGTGGGATCAGGCTCTTTACGATAACCTATTGGTTTCTGAAGAAACAATTAATGAAGCAATTTCTACATTTAAGCTTCGCAATAAATATGAAATTCCTTATGGTTTTGGTTTCAGAATTAAAACTCGAAACAATAAGAAAATTGCTTATCATCACGGAAAATGGAATGGTTTCAGAACAAGTATTTTAAGATATGTCGAAGATACAAATACAATAATCGTATTAAATCACACATCAACTTCGCTTAATAATTCAATAATTCGTGAAATTCAAAATATATTGGACGGTACCGTTAGCGATGATTTAACACATGAAGTAATTGCTACAATCCTTGATGATGGGATGGAAGGAGCTCTGGAATTTTATTTTAAGAAATCGCTTGGTCAGAATTTAAAGTTGGATACACTAAAAATTGCTAAGGCCAGTCAGATACTATATGATACGAATAATCCTATTGCTGCAAAACAACTGGCTGTTTTTAATGAGATGTATTTGAGTGGGGAGCTTGATACAAGTTCAATGAGCGATAAGGTTTTTCTTGAAACTTTATCTTTAAGGAAATAACTACTACAAAAAAATGCCTAATTCATTATTAGGCATTTTGTATATTTAATTTCAGATGTTTTTTATCCTAATTCACTAATTCTTTCTAATCCTTTTAGATCCAGAATTTTAATTTTTCTTCCATCAAGAGCAATAATCTTTTCGCTTGCAAAGGTAGAAAGTGTTCTAATGGCATTCGAAGTTGTCATGTTTGATAGGTTTGCAATATCTTCTCTGGATAAATAAACCTTTATTGTTGCAGCATCTTCTTCTAAACCGTAGGTGTCCTTTAAGAAAAGCAGAGATTCGGATAAACGACCGCGAATATGTTTTTGAGTTAAGGTAACCGTTCTATTGTTTGAGAATCCAAGTTCAGAAGCCAACGATCGTATAATGCTAAACGATAAATCTGAATTTGATGTAAGTAATTTATAAAGTGTTTCTTTTTCTATGGTACAAATAACACTGTCTTCGATTGCTTCTGCCGAAGCCAAATAATTTTGATCGGCAAATAAAGCTCTATATCCAATAAAACCAACAGGCTTAGCCATTCGAACAATTTGTTCTCGACCACCAACGCCTTCTTTAAATATTTTCACCTTACCTTTCGAAAGACAGATTAAACCATTCGGCTTGTCGCCTTCTTTGTAAATAATATCGTTTTTCTTGTAATAAGTGCAGGTGCTATGTTTTTTTAATTGTTCTTTCTCATCATCATTAAGAACACTAAAAATAGACATCTGATTATCAATAATGTTGTGACATTCAATATTCATCTATCGTGGATTTATTGCATTTATGTTAAATAACATACAAATGTATATAATTCGTATAAAATTATAAAACTTTTTCCTTAAAATAAGGATTTAATTTATTTTCTGACGAAAATAACATCGAATAGTTTAAACCTTGTAATGAATTGATACTAATTATATTTTGCAACTAGCGGTATTCTTCTTCCTGCACCAAACGCTTTCGACGAAATTCGAAGTATTGGTGGAGCTTGATAACGTTTATATTCGTTGTTATTTACTAATTTTATGATTCTTTCTACTAAAGCTTTATCGAATCCTTCTTGTAATATTTCTTCAATTGGCTTTTGTAATTCTATATATGCGAATAAGATTTTGTCAAGAGTATCGTAATCAGGTAATGAGTCTGTATCCTTTTGATCTGGACGCAACTCAGCCGAAGGTGGTTTCGAAATTGTGTTTTCAGGAATTACCTCAGATTCCCGGTTTATGTATTGTGCAAGCTTAAATACATCTGTTTTATACACATCGCCAAGTACCGATAATCCACCATTCATATCGCCATAAAGAGTACTATAACCAACAGCGGCTTCGCTTTTATTTGAAGTGTTTAAAAGTATATGTCCAAACTTATTTGATAAAGCCATTAAGATAGTACCTCTAGCACGAGCCTGAATATTTTCTTCGGTAATATCTTCATCTACATCAGAGAATATACCACTAAGCGAATTGTTAAAGCTATCAACTACTTCTTGGATTTTTACAATATCAAATTGTACACCTAGGTTGTTTGCAAGGTCTTCGGCATCTTTAATTGAATGATCCGATGAGTATTTAGAAGGGAGCAATAAAACCCTTAAATTTTCAGGTCCTAATGCGCGAGCGGTAATCACAACAGCAACTGCAGAGTCAATACCTCCGGATAAACCAAGAGTAGCTTTTGTAAAACCCATTTTATGAAAATAATCACGTACTCCAAGAACAAGACTGTCATGAATTTTTGCAATTACATTTGGATTTTCATCAACACATTTTTTTAGTTCACATGATTTTATTTTATCAAGATCATAAATGCGATAATCCTCAGAAAATAAGTTCATTTCATCAGCAATAGTTCCATCTGGATTAACAACTAATGAACCGCCATCAAAAATAAGTTCAGTTTGTGCACCAACCTGATTTATATTAAATACAGGGAGTTTGTATTTTTTAGCATTTCTTATAAAGATATTCTTCCGACCCCAGATCTTTGTATAAGAAAAAGGTGATGCCGCAATATTAATTATAACATCGGGTTTAAACTCAATGAGTTTTTCCATTGGAGTAACATTGTAGAGCTGATTTCTTGCAAAATCATTATCTATGGGTTGCACATCCCAAAGATCTTCGCAAATAGTAATGGCAATTTTTTCACCTTTAAATTCAATAATATTGAATTTATCGTTAGGCTCAAAATATCTATACTCATCGAAAATATCGTAAGTTGGAAGGAGCGTTTTATTTTGAACAAACTCAATCTTCCCATTATTCAAGAATAGGGCTGAGTTATATAATCTTTTTCCTTTCTGATGCTGATTTAAAGTAGGAGCACCTATTATCACACCAATACCGGTGCAGTTTGCCGTTATTTCTTCTATGGCTTGTTCGTTTCTTTCGATAAAGGTTTTCTTTTCAAGTAAATCTTGCGGTGGATATCCACACACAGAAAGTTCCGAGAAGACCAATAAATCAACACCATCATTTTTGGCTTTATTGATTTGATCAATAATTTTTGAAGTGTTTTTTTCAAAGTTGCCAATATGATAATTCAACTGAGCTAAAGCGATTTTCATAGAAAAAGATTTTTTTTGTTAAAACAATATCCCAATTCGAATTGCAAGATTACTTAATGTAACTTTACTAACGCCATCGCTGTCGTCTGTAATGTCCACAAATCCATTAGTATAAGTTAAGCCTAATACAACAGCAGCATTTCCTCCTATAGAATATTCGGCTCCGGCACCAATAAAATAACCAAGGTCAAAAGTTCTTATAGACTTGCTAATATTTTCGTTTTCTAATTCCAAATCATCAACTTCACCTACTGCTTTTATATTAATTCCTCCATTTAATCCTAAGTGTGTATAAAAAGTCCAATAACCAATTTCATTCGTTTTAAACTTTAATCCTAAAGGAATATTTATATATTGTAGCTTATAATTAATTGAACTGCCTGCGAGAAGTTCTTCATCTCCGCTGCCAGTTTTAATAATTTTAGCATTATCAAATTTTAAATTTCCACCGGTATTGTCAATTGAAACACCTGTCATTATTGCATAGTTCTTAGCAAAAAACTTATCTACATTTAATCCGATATTTACTCCTAATTTTGAACCATCACTTTCAACCGAATTTAAATCTGATTTCATCCAAGCCAACTTGGGATCAACAAAAACGGTAAATCGAATATCTTGGGAAAACGAACGAAAACTGATTAAAGCTAATACTAAAATAAATAAATACTTTTTCATACTTTTAGGCGTTGATTTATTATTACAAAAATAGACAAAAATCCTTTTAAATAAAGTGATTTTATTGTTTGTAATCAAAAATCAGACCTTTTTAATTATTAAAAAATCAAGATTATAAAAACGGATTTCGTATGATAAAAAAAGAATTCATATTTGTCGTTCTAATTTCAATTATTTTAGTCTCTTGTAATACTCGAAATAGAGTTAATATTGATTTGTCGGATATTAATGTTGATGCTGAGATCAAACGACTTGATCAAGATGTTTTTCAGATTGATTTAGACAGTACGCAAAAAGATGTAAATGTATTAGTTAATAAATATAGTGAGTTCTTTGAATTGTATAATTCAATGATAATAAAGTTGGGAAATCCTTACAGTAAATCATATCCAGAACTTTTAAAGGGATTTGTAACGGATTATACAATGAATAAAATTTATACTAAAACCACAGAGGTTTATCCGAATTTAAATGATTTAGAAACTGAACTCGAAGAAGCTTTTAAGCGGTTTAAATACTATTTTCCCGAAAAAAATACTCCTGCATTTTACACATATATAGGTGGATTTAATCAATCGATTGTGGTTACGGATAGTATGTTGGGTATAGGCCTCGATAAATACTTAGGCTCCAATTGTATTTTTTACAAACGATTAGGAATTGCAAACTATTTGCAACAAAACATGATTCCTGAAATGATTTCAATTGATGCTGTAAAGTCTTGGGCATTAACAGAATTTGATTATAATGATTCGATTGATAATGTAGTAAATAATATGATTTATCAAGGTAAAATTCAGTATTTTCTGAATGCAACATTTCCCAATAAAGCCGACTCGTTAAAATTTGGATTTAGCGGAGATGATGTTCGCTGGTGCATAAAAAATGAAAAACAAATGTGGAATTACCTTATCGATCAAAAATTATTATTTTCTACTGATTATATGGTGATTAATAAACTAATAAATCCAGCTCCTTTTACTACTGGTTTTCCAAACGAATCTCCTGGTAGAGCTTCTGTATGGCTTGGAGAAAAAATAGTATCTGCATACATGAATCGATTCCCAAATCTTACGATAAAGGAATTAATGCTTGACGATAATTATCAGAAGATTCTCTCCGAATCGAGATACGAACCATAGGTGTTTTTATAATCGAGATTTAATTTTGAAATTTTGTTTAAGTTCTAACGTGTTCTAATCTAATAGATTCGTAAAATTGTTGAACAAAATATTTTGTTAACTGTTCATATATAAAAAATTAACAAATAAATTCCGGTATCTGTTAATTTCGTAATTTTATAAGAGACAAACAGTATAAATTAATTAAACAAAATATTTATCAAAATGAAATCAGACATAGAAATTGCTCAAGCCTCAAAAATCCAACATGTAGTTAATATTGCAAAACAATTAGGTGTAGAAGAAGATGATTTAGAATTATACGGAAAGTATAAAGCAAAACTTCCGCTTAAATTAATCGACGAAGAAAAAGTAAAAAAATCCAAATTAATTCTTGTAACTGCAATTACTCCAACTCCAGCTGGTGAAGGAAAAACAACAACTTCTATCGGTTTAACACAAGCATTAAACAAAATTGGGAAGAAAACAACGGTTGTTTTAAGAGAACCTTCGTTAGGTCCTGTTTTCGGTATAAAAGGGGGTGCTGCTGGTGGTGGTTATTCTCAGGTTATTCCAATGGAGGATATTAACCTGCACTTTACTGGTGATTTATCGGCAGTAGAAAAAGCGCATAATTTATTGGCTGCTCTAATCGATAATAATATTCAGCTTAAAGAAGGAAATTTAGGAATCGATCCAAGAACTGTTGAGTGGAAACGTGTGATGGATATGAATGAGCGTGCTTTACGAGATATTGTTATTGGTTTAGGAGGACCTAAACAAGGTGTTCCAAGAGAAACAGGATTTAATATTACTGCCGCATCGGAAGTAATGGCCACGCTTTGTATGGCACGAGATTTACAAGATCTTAAGAAAAGACTAGGAAATATTTTTATCGGTTATACTTATGATGATAAACCAATATTTGCACGTGACCTGAAAGCTCAAGGTGCAATGACAGTTTTGTTAAAAGATGCTATAAAACCAAATTTAGTTCAAACGCTCGAAGGTAATCCAGCAATTATTCACGGTGGTCCTTTTGCAAATATTGCACAAGGAACAAACACAATTATTGCAACTAAAATGGGATTGTCGTTAAGTGATTACGTTGTTACAGAGGCTGGTTTTGCTAGCGAATTAGGGGCAGAGAAATTTTTCAATATAAAATCTCAGTTTGGCGAATTAATGCCTAATGCTGTTGTTATTGTAGCAACTATAAGAGCTCTGAAATATCATGGTGGTGAAAAATTAGCTGTTCTTTCAAACGAAAATCTTGAAGCTTTGGAAAAAGGTTTTGAGAATCTGGATAAGCACATCGAGAATATGGAACACTATAATTTTAAACCAGTTGTTGCAATAAATAAATTCTCGTCAGATACGGATGCCGAAGTTGCTTTGCTTAAAAAGCATTGCGAGCAAAAAGGAGTTATAGTAGCATTAAATGATGCATGGGCACAAGGTGGCGATGGTGCAATTGAGTTAGCAGAAAAAGTAGTAAGCGCTGTAACAGATTGTCCGACTTGTTTTAAACCATTGTATGAATTAGATTGGAGCTTCGAAGATAAAATATATGCTATTGCTACTAAAATGTATGGAGCAAAAGATGTTGAATATACAATAAAAGCAAAAAATCAGCTTAAAAAGATAAATGAATTGGGAATGTCAAACTTAGCTGTTTGTATTGCAAAAACACAAAAATCATTATCAGACGATATGCATAAAAAAGGAAGGCCAAGAGATTTTACTGTAAAAATAAGAGAAGTAGAATTGTCTTCTGGCGCTGGATTTATTGTTCCAATTGCAGGAACAATTATGAGAATGCCAGGTCTGCCAAGTAAACCGTCTGCAGAAAAAATTGATATCGATGAAAATGGAAATATAGTTGGATTATTCTAAAACAATTGCTTTTGCATAAGCAAAAGGGGCTGTCCGAAAAATCCCAAAACTGTCATTTTCTTGAATTTTTCTCATGAGTATAGCGAGTAAAAAGGGGATCTTATTCTTATCAGTTGATTATTATAAGATCCCCAACCAAGTTGGGGATGACAAGTAAGACTTTTTGGACAGCTTCTTTTTTATTTTTGAAACTAGTATAATTTTTTAATCTATCAACTTAGATAATGTCTCTTCTGCTGCTATATAATTTTTAAGAAGTCGAATTTCAAGACCAATTAAAAGGTTGAATTTTTTTTGAAGTATTTTACAATTTATTTTTGTTCGATTTTTATCAAACACAGCGTCGCTTTGCAAAAAATCGCCAATATCCCAAGCAGTTCTCATAACATGTATTTGTTGCTCATAAGCACGAGATAAATTTGCTACGTCACGTATATCCATTTTATCAAATATCTTATTATTATTAGCGATATTCCATGCGTCATGGCTTAAAAGTTGACTAAAATAACTGTCCCCTTCGTAAAAGTTCTGCTGTGTAAAACCACTTTTTTCAGAGTAAGCAGTTTCAAATGTTCCATTCTCTAATAATGTATCAATTATTTGAACCATAGTCTTATGGATTTCTATTGTTTCTTTAATAAAAACATGGTTTTGAGTAATTTCTTCCTGAATAAATTCCAGACTAATTGCAAGGTTTTTATTTTCGTTGTAATTATTTCGAACTTCGTTTAATATAAAAGCTAAAAATACACTCGTAAAAATTAGTGCCAATTCAGCAAGATGTCTTTTTGTTCTTCGCGTAAAGATTTTATTGTTTGATATTTTTTTCATTTTTTAGAATAGTATTTTTAACATGTATTGGGTAAAGATAAATCAATTTCAAATCATAAACTTAATCTTCAAATAATTGTTAAGGGTTTAGATCTTTACTAAAGAATATCAATTAATGAGGTGTGATTTGTAAATTTTATTATTCATTATCTTTGTAGAAAATCAAAAGCTACTTATGCAACTTATTAAAGAATTTAAAAACTTTGCCGTTAAAGGAAACATGATTGATATGGCAATTGGAGTGGTAATAGGAACTGCATTTGGTCGTATTGTTGCATCCTTAGTCGAAGATGTTATTATGCCACCCTTTGGATATTTTTTAGGAAAGTTCAATTTTGCTACTTTAAAAATTGTTCTGAAAGAAGCTGAAATAAATGAAGCGGGAAAAATTGTTAGTGAAGCAGTAAGTCTTAATTATGGAAATTTTATTCAGGTGTTATTGAACTTTGTCATTATTGCATTCACAATTTTCTTTTTTATAAAACTGCTAAATATTATTAGGCAAAAAGCTGATGATCCTAAAGATAAAACTGTTTCAACACCGAAGGACATTGAACTATTAACAGAAATTAGAGATCTACTTAAAGCCCAAAACGAAAAATAAATTTTGAATGAAACAAAATACTTCGATTGTTAAGAAATTGATCATATATTTTTTACTGCTAAATATTTTTACAGTTATTGTTGTTGGATCATATTCTTATTATCGAGCAAAGGACGCATTGGTCGAAAGAACTTTTGATCAGCTTACCTCGCTTAGAATAGAAAAGAAATATAGAGTGGAACTATTTTTTGCTGATCGTATTTCAGACATCGATTTGGTTTCAAAATCCGAAGATGTTAAAAATATCATTAATTTAATTGAAGCGGAAAAGATAGAATCAAGTCAGTCTAATGATTTAATTTATAGAGAGTACGAGAATTTCTTGCGGAAACATTATTTTTCTGGTAATTATCATAAGCGGTTTTTTGTTGTTGATCGAAAAGGAAATGCGATTTCGTTAAAAACATTGGAAAATGACACTGTATTATTTAATATGAGTTCGGTTGAAAAATTATTGATTTCGAGTTTAGAGCAGAAAGTAATTTTGTTGCAAAAAATTGTAATCGAAGATTATAAGATTGATGAAAAAACTAATTTGCCTGTAATATTTATCGGAGCACCCGTGTTTAATGGTAATCAATTAATAGGAGTGGTTGCTATTGAAATTGAAATAGAGGCAATAAACGCGATTATGTTCAAGAATAATCCACACAATGGATTAGGAGAATCGGGGGAATCTTATTTGGTTGGTGAAGATTTTTTAATGAGAAGTACATCACGATTTCATGATAATTCTGTATTTAAAACTTTAGTGAAAACTTTGGGAGTTCAAAGAGCACTAAATGGAGAAACAGGAACAGATGAGATTCCAGATTATCGGAGTGTTTCTGTTTTGAGTTCTTATAGTAGTGTAGAAATTCCTGGTTTAAAATGGGCTATACTTGCTGAGATTGACGAAAAAGAAGCTATGATTCCTATTGATTCAATTCGTAATAATATTCTTTATTTGAGTTTATTAATGTCCTTGTTGTTATTTGCTTTCGTATATATAATTGCAAAACGAATTAGTTTACCAATTATTAAGTTAAAAGATGCGGCTCAAAAGATTACAAAAGGAAATTACGATGTCTTTGTTGAGGATGTTGTAAGTAATGATGAAATTGGAAGTTTAATCGAGGCATTTAACGAAATGTCGTTAATGATAAAAAAACAAACAGAGAATCTGGAACTTGAACGATCGATGCGTTTAAGCTCAATGATAGATGGTCAGGAGTTAGAAAGGCAAAGGTTGTCAAGAGAACTGCACGATGGTTTAGGACAGTCAATTTTAGCTATAAAAATGAGATTGGAAAGAATGTCGAAAGCATCGCCTGAGAAAACAAAAGTAATAATGAAGGAAGTTCAAGAGCTATTTGTTAATATAATTAATGAAGTTCGGAGTATATCAAATGATTTAATGCCTGCGGTCTTGAATGAGTTTGGTGTAGTTGATGCTCTTTCAAATTTATGTCGTGATGTAACTAAAAGTACCGAGATTGAAATTCGGTTTAATCATAGAAATTATTCTTGTGAAATAAACGATAAAATAAATACATATTTATATAGAATTTCGCAGGAAGCACTGAATAATATTATTAAACATTCCAATGCGAAAAATGCTCAGATTGAACTAAAATGCGATGAAAGAAATATCTATTTAATGATTTCTGATAATGGGAATGGATTTAATTATATCGATGATCGAAAAATGTGTGGAAATGGAATATCGAATATGAAAGAAAGAGTAAATTTGTTGAATGGGAAAATAGATATTGAATCTAAGAAGGGAAAAGGAACGATTATAAAGGTTATTATTCCACACGAAATAATACAATGATGAAAAAAATTAGAATCGTATTAGTAGATGATCATCAGATGTTCCGAGATGGGGTTAAGTCTGTCTTGTCTGATGAAGAAAATATGGAAGTAGTTGGAGAGGTTGGCAACGGTAATGATTTGTTTGAACTCTTAAAATCAAATACACCTGATCTTATTATTACGGATATTTCCATGCCTGAAATTTCAGGAATAGAAGTCACAAAATACGTTTCTGAAAACTATCCCGATATAAAAATCCTAATTCTTTCGATGCATACCAACGAAGAATTCATAACAAAAGCTTTAAGTTCTGGAGCAAATGGTTATTTGCCGAAAGATACAAGCATGAATGAACTTCTTGATGCAATTAACACTATTTATAAAGGCGATAATTATTTCAATAAGAATATTTCCGATACTATTCTAAAATCTATTATCGATAAATCAAAAAACAATCAGAATAATTCAAAAAATGAAAAATTAACCAAGCGTGAAAAAGAAGTTGTTCAGTTGGTTGTTGATGGATTAACAAATAAAGAAATCGCCGACAAATTATTTATCAGCATTAGAACAGTTGATTCTCATAAAAACAATGTGATGCAAAAACTTAACCTAAAATCTTCAGTTGAGTTGGTAAAATATATACTCAAAAATAATATCATCGACATTGGATAAAAAGTACTAACTATCCTTTATGCTTAGGTAATTTACCTAGAAAAAATCCAAATATTTCCTATTTAAATTTCAGTTTTATTACGGATTGTTCACTAGAACCGTATGCGATAGTTTTGTCGCATGTGCAATTATTCTATCAATAGAAGTCCTGCAGGATTATTCCTTTTTGAAGCTTATTGCTTCATCTCATTTTATTTGTCACAATTAACATTTAAATAAATAACTATGAATCAGAAAGTAAAACTTTTTAGTGTGCTATTTGCTGTTCTATTATCGGTAAGTAGTTTGTTTGCACAAGAAAATGCTGTTGTTGAGGAATCCCCTTGGAGTATTGGAGCAGATTTTGTTAGTCGATACATATGGCGTGGTGTAAACTTAGGTGGATCATCACCAAGTATTCAGCCTTATTTGGAATATGGATTTGGCTCAGACAATCATTCTTTTGCCATTGGAGCATGGGGAGCTTATTCATTAAGTGGATCACAAACAGGTCAGGAAGCAGATCTTTATTTGTCATATACAATTAAGGAAATGTTTTCATTAACAGTAACAGACTATTTCTTTCCAGACGAGACTTCAGGAAGAAATAAGTATTTCAATTACAACATGGATTGGGATAAAATAAATAGTGGAGAAGAAGCGCAAACAGTTCATGTTATTGAAGCTGCTTTTAGTTTTAATGGAACTGAAAAGCTACCTGTTACTTTAATGTTCGCAATGAATGTGTGGGGTGCTGATTCCCAAAAATATAAAGAAGTATCAGGTACATTGGTTCCCGAAAATAAAATCGTAATGTCTAAATATCTCGAATTAGGGTATTCTACAGATGTTGATGGTGTTGCTGTTGATGTTTTTGCAGGTATGACATTCGATAATCCTAAAATTGAAAAAGGTGAACCTGAAGGTTTTTACGGACAAAGATCCGCAGGAATAATCAATCTAGGTTTCTCTCTTGCAAAAGAACTAAAAATCACAGATAATTATTCTTTACCGGTTTTTGGATCGTTAATTACAAATCCAGAAGCTGAAAATATATTTATGGTATTCGGAGTATCATTCTAATCATTTTAATAATAATTAAAACTTACAACTATGTTTGATAGTGGTTCAACAACTTTTATGATTTTATGTACAAGTTTGGTGATGTTAATGACACCAGGTTTGGCATTCTTTTATGGTGGGTTAGCTAGTAAAAGAAATATTTTAGGAATTATGGCACAAACTTTTGTGTCTTTAGGTATTACTACAATTATGTGGGTGACAGTTGGATATTCACTATGTTTTAGTGGTGGCGAAGGTGGCATTATTGGGAATCTTGATTGGGCATTTTTAAAAGGAATAGCTTTCGATCAGGCTTTTGATAATGGTAAATACCCTGTTTATATTTTTGTAGCTTATCAAATGATGTTTGCGATTATTACTCCAGCCTTAATTACTGGTGCATTTATTAATCGTGTAACATTTAAAGCATACTTAATTTTCTTAGTAGTATGGCAATTGTTCGTTTATTATCCATTCGTACATATGATTTGGGGTGGTGGAATCATGGCTGAATGGGGAGTTTTAGACTTCGCAGGTGGTGTTGTAGTTCATGCAACAGCTGGTTTTGCAGCTTTAGCTTCTGTAATTTATGTTGGTAAACGTCAAGATACTAGTTCTCCTCCAAATAGTATTCCATTAGTGGCTATTGGTACTGGTTTATTATGGTTCGGTTGGTATGGTTTCAATGCTGGAAGTGAATTAGATGTAGATGCTATTTCGACTCTTGCATTCTTAAATACAGATGTTGCTGCTTCATTTGCTGCTATTACTTGGTTAATTATCGAGTGGGTAAAAGAAGGTAAACCTAAATTTATAGGTTTATTAACTGGTGCAGTTGCTGGTTTAGCAACAATTACTCCAGCTGCTGGCTTTGTTCCATTATGGGCAGCTATGCTAATTGGTATTTCGGCTGGTGCAGTTTGTTTCTTAGCAGTACAAATGAAAAATAAATTAGGATGGGACGATGCTTTAGATGTATGGGGAGTTCACGGAGTAGGTGGATGCCTTGGTACAATTTTGCTAGGTGTTTTCGCATATTCTAATATTAACGGACAAAGCGGCCTTTTAGAAGGTAATGTTAGTTTCTTTCTAAAAGAAGTGGCTGCTGTTGCTATTGCTGCAGT
This sequence comes from Bacteroidales bacterium, assembly GCA_016342685.1. GTDB lineage: Bacteria > Bacteroidota > Bacteroidia > Bacteroidales > UBA12077 > UBA12077. The sequence continues at coordinate 124,826 of JAEINU010000006.1, forward strand.
TTATGCATTCGGATTTACCTATTTAATGCTTGTTCTTATAAACTTAATATCGCCTGTTAAGGCTACGGTAGAAGAAGAAGAGCTAGGTATTGATCAAGCGCTTCATGGTGAAGTTGCTTATGATGAAGGTGCATTGTAATTAAATCTAACCTAAACCATTAAATCAAAAGGGGATATACTTAATGTAGAATCCCCTTTTATTTTTTAATAAAGCATAAAAAAACCCGCAATAAATGCGGGTTGAATTTTTTAACTTTTGCTTATTCTGGGTGAATTGCTTCAACAGGACAAACATCAGCACAAGCACCACAGTCAGTGCAAGTTTCAGGATCAATTTTATAAATATCACCTTCAGATATTGCTTCTACTGGGCATTCGTCAATGCAAGTTCCGCATGCTGTGCAATCGTCAGTTATTACGTAAGCCATGATTTTTGATTTTTTAGTTATAAAAAATAATTAATTCAAGTACAAAATTATGCCCTTAATTTAAAATTAGAAATAAAAAGGCTATTAATAATAACTCACATCCTAATTTAGAACCAGTCTAAATAATAATGTTTGATAGAATGTATGTGTGATTTAACAGGATGTTTACAACATATATTTTAAAGCAATGTAAGCCATTGTTCCCATGCCTGTTTTAAGTGCATCTTCGTCGATATTAAAATTAGAAGAATGTAAGGCTACATATTCTTGATTTGCTTTTGATGTTCCTAGACGATAAAATGTTGCTGGTATTTCTTGAGAAAAATATGCAAAGTCTTCTGCAGTCATTCTTAAAGCGAGTTCTTCAACATTTTCATTTCCAAGAAATTCCTGAGCAAAAGAAATAGCTTTTTGTGTAGTTTCTTTGTTATTTTCTAAAACTGGGTATCCATTTTTAATATTAATTTCTATTGTTGCCTTATTATTTTTTGCTATTTGGTTTACAATTTCTGTAATCATTTTGTGTGCATCTTTTCGCCATGTCTCATTCATGGTTCTAAAGGTGCCTTCCATAAATACTTCGTTTGGAACAACATTGGTTGCGCCATTTGCAATCACCTTTCCAATTGTTAATACAGTTGGAACTCCTTCGGGTGATTTTAAGGGGACATTTTGTAGTTCTGTAATGATTTGCGCAGCCGTTAAAACTGTATTTGTTATTTTATGAGGCATTGCTGCATGTCCACCTTTTCCTTTTACGGTAAAATGAAGTTCATCTGTCGATGCCATATATACCCCAGATCTAAATGCTACTTTACCTGAATTTAGTTCTGGATAAACGTGTTGTGCAAGAATGAATTCTGGGCGTGGATTTTCAAGAGCTCCTTCTTCAATCATTAACTTTGCACCACCTGGAAGTTTTTCTTCCGCGGGTTGAAAAATTACTTTAACTGTACCTTCGAATCGATCTTTTAAATCATTTAATATGAGTATTGTTCCAAAAATTGATGCTGTATGTGCATCATGTCCACATGCGTGCATTACTCCCTTATTCTGGGATTTATATGTAACATTATTTTGTTCTTCAATAGGTAGAGCATCCATGTCAGCTCTTAATGCAATCGTTTTTACGCTTGGATTTTTGCCTTCCAAATAAGCAATAATACCATTTCCCGCTATTCCTGATTTGTATTTAATTCCCAAATTATCCAATAAGGAAATAATGTACTTGGCAGTTTCAGATTCTTGAAATGATAACTCGGGATGTTGATGTAAATGTCTTCTAATTTTAACTACTTCGTTAAAATATTTTTCAGACAACTGTTTTATGGTAGTTTTCAAATCCATTATTTATCGAGTATCATTTTTAGTGAGATTAATAACATAAAAATACCAAATATCTTTCTTAACGTTTTTGCAGGTAGATTAATCGAAATTATCGACCCTAAGTAACTTCCTAAAATAAAAGCTATCATTAGCACAATTGCAAATTTAAAATTTACATAACCGTTTTTAGTGTAATTAATAACACCAAGAATCCCAATTGGGAAGAGTAAAACGGCAAGGCTGGTTCCTTGAGCCTGATGTTGTGTTAGTCCGAGAATAAATACCAGAGCCGGAACAATTATAATTCCACCGCCCAACCCTAACGATCCTCCTACGATTCCAGCTAAGAATCCAATAACGATTAAAATTATTAACTCATTTATGCTCATTGGTTTCATTTAAAAGTCTAAACTTAACGAAAAATAAAATATTCCAGAATTTACTTGTTGATTTTCAATTCCCCAAGCCCAATCAAAACGCGCAAAATATCCCAGTAGCATTGCTCTACAACCAAAACCGTAACCAGCTACTATTGGATCTCTTTCTGTATCCAAAGTTGTAATTATAGATTTGTTATCAATAACTCTCGTGTCATAAGCATTCTCATTTGAGTAAGGATGCAATCCGCTCCAAGCAGTTCCCACATCAAAAAAACCGACAAGCTGTAAATTAGCCCAAAACGAAGAGTTCATGGGGTAATTAGAAAAATATTTTATAACAGGCAGTCTAAGCTCAGTATTTATTAGGGCAAAACTGTTTCCGTTTCGTATGTTCTGAGGAAAACCCCTTAGGTTTGTTGCTACAGCTTGGTAGGCATATTCTTCATCGTTTATTGGTATTTCATTTAATGGAATAAATGTCGGTGTTGTTTGTGAAAAGTTAGTCCAGTTATCTACACCGCCTAAATAGTATATTAGTTTATTGTGTCCAAAAGAGGTGCTTGCAGCAAAACGAGTGGCCAAAATTAGATCACGATGTATTCTCTGATAATGGCGAAAATCAGCGCCGACTATAAATAAATCTGATTTTGTTTTATTAAGTTGATTGTAATATTCTCCGAATATTTTATACCGAGTGCCATTGTACAAGTTAACGCCTTTACTTATTGTATTATCAAAAATATAGTCGAATTTTATTCCTGCCCATAACTTATGTACATCACCTTCTTTTAAGGTGTTTCTATTTATGGCTAAATAAGTTTGTCTGTCATGTCTTAATGTTAGAGTTCCTTTAATTGCATTTATTTGATTAAAAGGCAATGTGCGTAAGTATATTAATTTATTAGTTTGTGTTTTCGAAACAAAATCATCTGTTGTGTTTTCAAAGCTTTGTCGATGATAAACAAATTGTTCGTCAATTTTCTTTTTCAGATTTTCTATACTAAATAGATATTCATTACTATTAAAGTCGGCAGAAAATCGAACACCCGCAACAATTTTGTAATCTTCAAGCAAATCAAATGCACCTATCTTTAATAATGCATTAAATCCTGGATTAAAGTAAACTGCACCACCTGTGAATGCTTGGTATGTAGAATTTAAAAAGCTAAAATCTATTTGGCTTACAACATGATCTGTATAAAAAGTTCGTTGATAAATTTTAATTTTTGGAAACTGCAATAAAGATTTTGAAGTATCTACATTGGTATTGGCATATTTGTAATCAAAATATGGCTTCTCTATTTCAAATATATAGTGATCTACATCAACATTATTTTCTTCTTTTGAAAAGATTTTTAGTGAATCCGAATTCGTATAGTCTACCTGATTTTGAAATGCTATACTGTCTTCTTTTTGTGATAATTTATTTAAGTCTGATTTAAATTTTGTGTTTTGAAGCTCTTTATATTGTTCTGCATTAAAATTTTGCAATTCCATTTCTCGCATTTGAAAACTGCAGTTTTGTAAATTGGTCGATACATATTTGTTTTTAGTATCATTAATATGATATTCCAAAATGTTTGTTTGATAATTTGTAAGAGGTCTCTGATTTAAAAAATATCTGTAATGAATAGCTGTATCAATAAAACTTATTGTACTATCGTATTTGCCATAATACAAGTTTCTTATTCCATTTTTATCATTTAAATAATAATACTCATGATTTGTATTCTGAAACGCTCTTGTTTCGTTCTGATCATTTGTATTTGTCAATCGCTTTAATACATTGCTTTTAAAAGAATAGTCATAGGAAAATAAATCAAACTGATTATTAAATGATTTTGAATCAGGTATTATTGTATCATTAATTCGATTAGATGAAAATATAATTTCACTTGAGTTCTTTGCAAATTGTGGGTTAAAGTCGTCGGCAAGATCGTTGGTAATTTGCTCGTTGGTAGAAGATGCAATGTCGAATACATAAATATCTGTTTTGCTATTTTTAACAGCAGAGAAAACAATGCTTGAGCCATTATCTGAATATGAAAAATCCAAAATCTTATCAAAATACAATAAGTTTCGTTCAACAAACTTGTCTTCTTTTAATATGTATTGAATAAGTTTTAATCCACCTTTTCTCTCAGTAATGATTGTAAGAATTTCACCTGTTGGATGCCAATTAATTACCGGATAAGATAAATCGTTAATTTGCTTTATTTTATAACCATGTTTTAATATTTTTTTTGATTTATTTTCTTTCGAGTCATAAATCCATATTTTGTATTGCCCTAATTCATTACTTATATAGGCTATTTTTTCGCCGTTAGGAGATAGTCTGGCTTGTTTATAGTAATTATTATGTTTTTCTTTTTTTAAGATTTCCTTTCCTTTTATTGAATCTGTTTCTATTTTATCTTTCTCAAAAAAATTATCGTAAAATTCTAACCATTGTTTTGTAACCTCTTTAAACGGAATCCCAAGAACATTATAAAGAGCACTATTCGCACTTTTATTTACGCGCGTTAAATAAATTATGTCTGTAATAGCGTTGCTTCCATAGTAATCATTAATGTATTTCCAAAAGGAGTGTCCGGCGTAAATTGCATCATTACCAGAAAGTCTATTGAATTTAGTATATCTTTTGTTAGTTATTCCGTCTTTAATATGGCTTTCTGTTTCGATGCTCCAATCTTCCGATAAATATGAGGTTAATCCCTTTACATACCATTCTGGTAGATTTAACATGGCCGAGCTGGCAAAATTGTCTGTTAGTCTACTGCCATAAAGCATTTCAAGAACAATAACTTCAGATATTGACGATTTCATTTCTTTTAAATAAAGCTGATGATCTCCTTGAAAAAATAGACTTACTTTATTGTTTCTGATTTTAGTAACTCCGCCGGTGTTAAATTCCTCCTTACCAGTAAGTAAGCCAATATTACTTTGCCTAAAATCAGTATACTTATTATAGACTAAAAAAATCAATCTCTTATTTAATGTGTGATTTAATTTTTCTTCCAATGATTGAATTTTTTTAGCAGCATTTTCTCCTGTAAAACGTGCAATAGCTTCTCCATCTTGATTAAAGTAGGTATCAAATTTGTCAAAACGATAAAACGACCAATAAAAGTCGTTGTATTGCACCCTGTTTTTACCAAAATCCATTTGATGCCCATTGTAGAATTGGGCAAACAAATCTGAGCAAAATAAAAAATAAAAAAATAAACTTAATAATAGAAGTTTCTTCAAAACAGTGCAAAAGATATTTAATTATTAAAAAACACACTTATTTTCGGGATGAATTTACCACAATAATATTAAAAGTTAAAGTTTGTTAACGACTATATCAAACGATTGATATTTATTATTTTTGTTTTGAGTATTTTATTTTAAAGTAATTTGATAAAAAATATAACTATGAAAAAAATTGTTTTAGGAATTATTTCTTTAGTACTAATCTCAAGTTTTGTTTTTGCACAGCAGAAGGACGCATTTATTTCTTTTGGAAAGGAAATTCATAATTTTGGAAAAATAAAGGAAAGTAATGGTAAAGTTGAATATAAATTTGAGTACGTAAATACAGGAAATTCTCCATTAATTATAACCAATGTGAAGGCTTCTTGCGGTTGTACTTCTCCAACATGGACAGAGAAACCTGTAATGCCAGGGCAAAAGGGTTTTGTAAGTGCTGTTTTCGATCCTTCAAATAGACCGGGAAAATTTAATAAGAGTATTATGGTCGAATCAAATTCTAGTAAATCTAGAGTTGTTTTAAGAATTACCGGAGAAGTTGCGCCAAGAGAAAAAACTGTTGAAGATTATTATCCAAAAACAATCGGTGAATTAAGATTAGAAACAAATCATTTTGCATTTGTGCAAGTTGGTAATAATGAGGTAAAAAGAGATACGTTAAAGATTTATAACGCCTCTAGTTCAGGAATGGAAGTTTCGTTTGAAAATGTTCCAAAGTATTTAAGTCTAAGATTGTCTACCTCAGTTTTAAATCCTGGCGAAAAAGCATATATTGTTGGTGAGTATGATGGTGCCAAGGCTAATGATTGGGGTTTTATTACCGATCGAGTAAAAGTTGTGGTAAAAAATCATGAACAGAAAATAGGTTCTATGACAATAAGTGCAAAAATTGAAGAGGACTTTTCTCATTTAAGCGAAAAGGAAAAAAGAGATGCACCAATTATCACTTTTGAAAATCCAAATTTCGATTTCGGATCAACAAAATCGAAGAATAAGATTGAGCATGTATTTAAATTCAAGAATGAAGGTAAAAGAGATTTAATCATTCATAAAATTCGTGCTACTTGCGGTTGTACTGCAATAGCTCCTCAAAAAACCGTTATTAAACCCGGCGAAACTAGCTCGTTTAAAGCAACATTTACTCCAGGAAGCAGAACTGGAAAGCAACGAAAATCAATATATGTTATTTGTAACGATCCTAGTAAACCTACAGTGCGTGTAATGTTTAGTGGTCAATTATTATAACTTAAGATTAAAAAAGTTTTAAAGGAGATTTAAATTTAAATCTCCTTTTTTTTTATTTCTAGGTCGATATATTATAATTTCGCAAAAAAGAGATTGCTTTATGTCAGAAAATAAAAATATACATGATGATTACAAATCAGCACTTCATGTTCAAGATGGAGTAGATCAACCTGATTCTATAAATCCGAATGCCTTAAAAAGATTTAAACTTAAAAAAAAGATAAAATATTCTGTCGATGAATATGTTAATGGAATATTAGAAGGTAACAGAACAATATTAGGTCAAGCAATAACCTTAATTGAGAGTTCGTTGCCCGAACACAATAATTTAGCACAGGAGATTATTGAGAAATGCTTACCTAAATCGGGAAATTCTATACGTATTGGTATAACAGGAATTCCTGGAGTTGGTAAAAGTACTTTTATCGAATCTATGGGGCGTTATATTACTAAACAAGGTGGAAAGCTGGCTGTGCTTGCTGTTGATCCTAGTAGTGAAAGATCAAAAGGAAGTATCCTTGGTGATAAAACTCGGATGGAAGAATTATCTACAGATCCGAATGCATTTATACGGCCATCACCATCCGCAGGATCCCTTGGTGGAGTAGCCAGAAAAACAAGAGAAACAATTTTGTTATGTGAGGCTGCAGGGTTTAATGTAATTTTTATCGAGACAGTTGGGGTTGGACAAAGTGAAACAGCTGTTCACTCGATGGTAGATTTTTTCCTTCTTTTAATGATTTCTGGAGCAGGTGATGAGTTGCAGGGAATAAAACGAGGAATTATGGAGATGGCAGATGCTATTGCAATTACAAAAGCAGATGGTGAAAATATTTATAAAGCGGATATTGCCAAAGTTGAATATCAGAATGCATTACATTTATTTCCTCCTACGGAATCTGGTTGGATACCAAAAGTGCTTACTTGCTCATCTTTAAAGAAAATAGGTATAAAAGAGGTGTGGGATACGGTTGAAGATTTCATTAATCTCGCTAAAGATTCAAATTATTTTGATCAAAAAAGAAAAGAACAAGCAAAGTATTGGATGTATGAGTCTATAAATCAATCCATAAAAAAAAGTTTTTACAATCAAGAAGGTATAAAAGAAAAGTTGGCTCGTTTTGAAGATAATGTACTCAGCGGAAAAATGAACTCATTTTTGGCCTCGAAAATATTAATAAATGAATATCTAAAAGATCATAAATAACATTTATTTAAATATATTAAATTCTATTTATGTAGATTTTTTTGTATGTTTATTGCCTAAATTAACCATTAAAAAAATATCATGAAAAAGATAATTTATAGTTTATTAGCAATTACACTTCTGTTTTCTTGTACGATGAAACCAAAGTATAAGATAGAAGGAAATATTACAGGAATAGAGACCGGGCAGGCAACATTAAAAAATGTTGTTGAGGGTAAGTTAGTGACAGTTGATTCTGTTGTTATTGAGAATGGAATTTTTGCTTTTGAAGGTTCTGTTGATCAGCCAGAATATTACGTTATTACTTTAGGCGATACTTTAGAGGGTATTCAAGTATTTCTTGACAATGTAGAAATCAAAATAAATGCAGATGTTCAAAATATTCAGGAAGTAAAAATATTAGGATCTGAACTAACGACTCTTCTCAATACATTTAATAGCGAGCTACTTGCTTTTAATACAAAGATGAGGGATTTATACCAAGAATATGTTCAAATTAATATGACTGGAAAAAACCCTGAAAGATTGAAAGAAATAGAACAAGAATATACCAATACTGAAGAACAAACGAATGTTTATATTGAGACTTTTATCAATGATAACGATACAAGTATGCTTACTCCATTTATTGCTTTAAACTACAGAGCAAATCGCTTAAGTTTAGAAGAATTAGAAGAATTAGTTGCAGTTTTTGGTGAAAAAGTTGCTGCATCTAAATATCTAGCTGAGATAAACGAAAAAATTGTAACTCTAAAGAATGTAGCAATTGGACAACCATATACAGATTTTACATTAAATGATGTTGACGGAAACCCATTAGCATTATCTTCAGTTGTTAAGGATAAATATGTTTTAATCGATTTCTGGGCTGGATGGTGTAACCCATGTCGTGCAGAAAACCCTGTTTTAGTTAAGAATTATGCAAAATATAAAGAAAAAGGATTTGAAATTTTTGGTGTTTCTTTGGATAAAACAAGAGAGGCTTGGGTAAAAGCAATTGAAACAGATGGAATTACTTGGCCTCAAGTTTCTGAATTAAAATTTTGGGATTCAGCAGCTAGAGAAATTTATGCATTTAACTCTATTCCTCACAATATCCTTTTGGATAAAAATGGAATTATTATAGCAAAAGATCTTCGTGGTGAAGAACTTGGAGCAAAATTAGCTGAGCTTTTAGATTAAGAAAATTTAATATCATACATTAAAAGAGTGGTTAATTATTAACCACTCTTTTTTTTATAAAAATGTTTAATGATATTATATTTTTCATTTACTTTTGTTATTTGAAACAAATCTAAATAAAACAGAGATGAAATTACTTAAGTTTTTAATTGTCATGGTCTTATTCTTGAGTGCATGTAGAAACTCACAAGACAATAGGGTAAGTACTAAGGAAACTATAATGGTAAGTATTTTACCCCAAAAATACTTTGTCGAAAAAATAGCAGGTGATCATTATAATGTTAGCGTTATGATTCCTCCGGGCGCAAGTCCTGTAACTTATGAACCAACACCAAAGCAAATGAGGGAATTAACGAATTCTTTTGTTTACTTTAGAATTGGACATATTGAGTTCGAGAAATCATGGATGAAAAATTTGGTAAGTGTAAATCCTGACATGGAAGTTATTGATCTTTCAAAAAATGCTGATTTGATTGAACCAGAACATGATCATGATGCACATAGTCACGAAGGACATCATCATCATGGTGTTGATCCGCACATATGGACATCACCAAAAGAAGTGAAAAAACAATCCAAAATGATTTACAATTTTTTGGCAAAAGAGGCTCCTGAACAGAATCAAGAATTTGAAAACAATTATAATATTTTTATAAAAGAGATCGATAGTTTAGATAACTATTTAACTCAGGCCTTAGAGCCATATAAGGATAGGAAATTCTTAATTTTTCACCCAGCTCTGAGTTATATTGCGCGCGATTATGGATTAGAACAAATTTCCATCGAGATTGATGGGAAAGAACCTACACCAGCGAATATTCAGCGAATAATTGATGTTGCAAAAAAAGAAAACATAAAAATAGTTTTTGTGCAAAAGCAATTTAGTGCGCACAATGCAGAAGTTATTGCAAATGAAATTAATGGCAGAGTTGTTAAAATTGATCCATTAGATTATAATTGGTTTGAAAGTATTCAATTTATTGCGAATGAAATTGTAAATTCGTATTCTAACTAAAATCAATGGGTAAAATATTAGAATTAGAATCTGTATTTGCAGGTTATAACGATGAAGTTATATTAAAGGATATTTCGTTTGAAATTTTCGACGACGATTTTATTGGAATTATAGGCCCTAATGGAGGTGGAAAAACAACACTTTTAAATGTAATATTAGGATTAATAAAACCTTACAAAGGTTCAGTAGTTTTCTTCGATGACATTCGTTCCGATCGCAACAACAAAGTTGGATATCTGCCGCAACAAAATAAAATAGATAAGAAATTTCCAATTAAAGTAAAGGAGGTTGTTCTTTCAGGCTTGATTTATGGATCCGCATTTTTGGGACGTTACTCGAAAACTGAGAAACAAAAAGCAGAAGATACTTTAAAACGATTAGGAATTTGTGATATAAAGGATACAACAATTGGTGAGTTGTCTGGTGGTCAAATGCAAAAAGTTCTATTGGCCAGAGCAATTGTTTCGTCACCACGCCTTTTAATTCTCGATGAGCCCAATACTTTTGTTGATAATCAATTCGAAGGAGAACTCTATGAAATTCTTAAAGAGTTAAATAAAGAAATGGCTATTGTTATAGTTTCTCACGATGTTGGAACTATATCAAGCTATATTAAAACGATTGCTTGTGTAAATCGAAATTTGCATTATCATAAATCGAATAAAATAACAGAAGAGCAATTAACAATCTATAATTGTCCAATAAAATTAATTACTCACGGAGACGTTCCACATACAGTATTAAAACAACACCAACATTAATGATTTTAGAATTATTACAATATAAATTTATATTAAACTCCCTATTAGCAGGTGTTTTAGCCAGTATAAGTTGCGGAATTATAGGTACTTATATTGTGACTAGAAGAATGGTTTTTTTGAGTGGAGGAATTACACACTCATCATTTGGGGGAATTGGAATTGGTTATTATTTAGGCTTAAATCCAATAATTACCGCAGCTATTTTTGGAGTGCTATCAGCCTTCGGAATCGAGTTTATATCAAAAAGATCGGCAATTCGAGAAGATTCAGTAATAGGAATATTGTGGTCTTTTGGAATGGCTATAGGTATAATGTTTATATTTTTAACTCCAGGATACGCACCTAATTTAATGTCTTATTTATTCGGGAGTATTCTTACAGTTTCAACTTTAGATATTTTATTGATGTCTGGGTTAAGTATTGTATTAATTCTTGTTTTTAGTATCTTTTATAGAATAATTGTTTTTGTTTCATATGATCAGGAATTTGCCAGAACACATAAGATTGCAGTGAGTTTGGTAAACTATGTTTTAATCGGATTAGTTGCTCTTACAATTGTTTTAAATATAAAAGTAGTTGGAATTATTTTGGTAATATCCTTGTTAACAATTCCACAATCTACAGCTAATTTATTCACTAAAAATTTCAAAAACATTATTATAGGTTCGATTGTTATAGGGCTTATTGGTGCATTTTTAGGATTGGTTATATCATACAAAATAAATATACCTTCTGGAGCATCAATAATTTTCTCTTTAGTTATGATTTTTTTAATTGCTAAGTCGTTTCAAGTAATTAAAAGATATTTCAATTTAAAGAATCAGAAGATGTAGATGTTTATAAATATACTTTATGTAAAATTTAAAATTTAATTTCGCTGAATTAATATTTGATAAAAATTATAAAACAAATTAACAAATTAACAAATTAACAAATTAACAAATTAACAAATGAATTACGATTTAATTATATTAGGTAGTGGCCCGGGTGGCTATGTTGCTGCAATTAGAGCATCACAATTAGGAATGAAAGTTGGAGTTGTAGAGAAATCAGAACTTGGCGGTATTTGCTTAAACTGGGGATGTATTCCAACAAAATCGCTTTTAAAAAGTGGACAGGTTTTTAATTACATAAAACATGCTGCCGACTATGGAGTAACAATTGATGGTGAAGCTAAAGCTGATTTTGGGAAAATGGTTGAGCGTAGCCGTGGGGTGGCCGATGGAATGAGTAAAGGAATTCAGTTTTTATTTAAGAAGAATAAAATTGATCATATCCAAGGGTTTGGAAAATTAAAGAATAATAAAACAGTTGAAGTTACTGATGCTGAAGGTAAAGTACAAGAAGTAGAAGCAAAGAATATAATTATTGCTACTGGTGCTCGTTCAAAAGAATTGCCTAATTTAAAGCAAGATGGCAAGAAAATAATTGGATATCGTGAAGCAATGACACTTCCAAAACAGCCAGAATCTATGATTGTTGTGGGTTCAGGTGCAATAGGTAGTGAGTTTGCAAATTTTTATAATGCAATTGGAACTAAGGTAACATTAGTGGAATTCTTACCGAATGTTGTTCCTAATGAAGATATTGATGTTTCAAAACAACTTGGTCGATCTTTCAAGAAAGCTGGAATTAAAGTTATGGTTGGGTCAGCAGTTGAGTCTGTTGATACAAGCGGAGATCTTTGCAAGGTAGTTATTAAAACTAAAAAAGGAGAAGAAAATCACGAAGCTGAAGTTGTGTTATCAGCTGTTGGAGTAACTCCGAATCTCGAAAATATTGGAATCGAAGAATTAGGCATTGAGCTTGAAAAAGGGAAAGTAAAAGTCGACGATTATTACAAAACAAATATTGATGGTGTTTATGCTATTGGTGATATTGTTCACGGACCAGCATTAGCTCACGTAGCATCTGCAGAAGGAATTACCTGTGTTGAAAAAATTTCAGGTTTAAATCCAGATAAAGTAGACTACGGAAATATTCCTGGTTGCACATATACTTCTCCAGAAGTTGCTTCGTTGGGAATTACGGAAGAAGCTGCAAAAGAAGCCGGTCACGAAATTAAAGTTGGCAAATTTCCATTTACTGCCTCAGGAAAAGCAAGCGCGGCTGGTGAAAAAGATGGCTTTGTTAAACTTGTTTTTGAAGAAAAGACGGGAGAGTTATTAGGAGCTCATCTTATTGGAGCAAATGTAACTGAGATGATTGCAGAACTTGTGGTTGCTAAAAAATTAGAAACTACAGGACACGAATTAATAAAATCTATACATCCACATCCAACAATGTCGGAGGCAATTATGGAAGCAGCAGCTGCTGCTTACGATGAGGTTATACATATGTAGATTAAGCTATTTTATAAAATAAAAAAGTGGATGAGTCCTGACTTCATCCACTTTTTATTTTGTACATTTTTTAAAAATGTACAAGAAATTATTTTCTAAACTCTGTTTTTTGACTAAAAAAGTCTTTGCTATAATTACTTTTTGTCAACGAATAAATAAATAGTACGGTTACTATTAAAAATATTATAACAACTCCAAGATTTAAATCCTTTTGTACTACAGAGTTTGTTTTGTTATTGGAGCTCATTTCTAATTTTTTTGATTTCTTTTTGCCTTTATTTAACAATATTCAAGTTCTATATAAAACTCAAAATACCGTTTACGTACCATAGACGAAAAAATGGTCTCAAAGGTTGCGTTTGTTTTTTTAATTAACGCAACCAAATTCTGTAAAATTGCATCTAAGCTATAATTGAATGAATAAAAAATAGTTTAGCAAGCTTTTTGTAGAATTATTCATAAATTTGTAAGTACAATACAAAAATTGGGATCTATTTTTGAATAATTATTCTGATATTATAAAAGCTTGTTTGAAGGCAGATAGGGCGGCTCAAAAAGAATTTTATCATTTATTTTCTGATAAAATGTTTGGGGTTTGTCTGCGTTATGCTAATGATGCTGATGAAGCTAAAGATATTTTACAAGATGGCTTTATTAAGGTGTTTAGTAATTTGAATAAGTTTAATAATAAAGGCTCTTTGGAAGGATGGATTAGAAGAATTATAGTGAATACTGCATTAGAAAGATTTAGGGATAAAAACTATTTGTTTGCCGTAAATATGGAAATGGGTTACGAAACCGGAGAAAAAGAATATGACCATATTATAAGTGAACTTTCGGCAAAGGATATCTTAAAACTAATTAAGGAGTTGTCGCCGCAGTATAGAACTGTTTTTAATTTGTATGCTATCGAAGGATATTCGCACAAGGAAATTAGTGAGATGCTGAAAATTAAAGAAGGAACATCAAAATCTAATTTATCAAGGGCAAGAGATATATTAAAAGAAAAGATAAAAAAGCATTATATGATTAATGTGAATTATATGTAATGAGAAGAGATATTAAAAATATGGATGATCTCTTAAAAGAGAAGTTTGCAGATTTTGAATCAGAAGCTCCTGTCGATGTATGGGATGCTATAGATGCAAAATTGAGTGTTTCAGGTGGGAAAAGAATAGCGTGGTTATATAAAATTGCAGCTGCAATAGCAGCAATCGCTATGATTGGTTCGTTATATTTATTTTCGACAAAGAATAATGATTTAAATAATAACTCAATTATTGCTAAAAACGATACTGAAACAAAATTGAATGAATCACTTCCTAATAATGTTGATGCAGAAAAAATAGTTGAACAAGAAAATGTCATTGAGTACAATAGAAGTGAAGAAGATATAGAAGTTAAAACGAAACAAATTCCAAAAAGCAACGAGAATTATAAAATAGATATTATTCATAATAATTTAATTGCTCAAAACAATCAGAAAAAGTTTTCTATTAAGGAGGATAAGGAAATAAAAGAGAATAGAAATGAACGAATAGCAAGACAAAATGCAGTTCCTGTTCGTTTTAATTTTAAAACGATTGAGTCAGAGATAGCAAATGCCAAATTTAAAAAATCAAAACAAACAATAGAAAATAATTTCCCAGATATTAATTCTTTATTGGCTATTAATAATATGCTAATTGAAGAAGAAGATCAAGATAAAAACAAATGGATACTTGGTGGCGAATTTACTCCATTGTATTCGTATCGACATATAACAAATTCAGAAGGTAATTATAATGCCGAATATTATAACGAAGGTGAAAGTCCTGTAATGTCGTATACCGGAGGATTAAATTTGCAGTTTAAAGCAAAGGATCGTTTAACAATTCAGGCAGGTGTTTATTATTCATCAATGGGCCAGTCATTAGATTACATGACAGTATATGCAAACCAGGCGTACGATTTAGTTTCTGATGAATTTAAAGATAGATTTATTAATTCGTATGAACTTAATAATTCGGCAGGTAATATTAGCTTTAATACGCCATATGTTATTGTTGATGAGATTGCAGGGAGAGTTAATAATTTATCAAGCGAAAAGGGGTTTATAAATACTGCTGATCCAATATTTCAGAATTTAGACGCAGAAATACAACAAAGCTTTCAATATATTGAGGTGCCAGTAATATTAAGATATAAATTAATTGATAAAATTGTTGATCTTAATATTGTCGGAGGTGTTGGTGCAAATTTTCTAGTTGGAAACGATGTTCTATTAGTTTATGGTAACACTAAGGAGGTTATTGGTGAAACAAAAGGTGTAAATTCTGTAAGCTATAATGGTTCTATTGGATTTGGAATAGAATATCCGTTAATGAAACGCCTAAATATTAGATTAGAACCGTCTATTAAATATTATTTAAATTCTATTAACACAAATTCTTCAGTTGAGTCTCATCCATATTCCTTGGGTATATATACTGGGATTAACTATACTTTTTGATTTTTCGCTTATAAAACCTGAAAAAAAGTCTAATTTTGTAACATTTAAGGCAAATAATTGTTTTTAAATTGTACTTATTAAGTAATTCAAGTTGCTATTTATAGCCATCTTGATTTTTTTTAGTGTGTTGTCTCATCATAAATTTAGTGTGATAAAAATAATCTACTAAATTCAATAAAGAAGGAAATTGTAAATATGAAAAAGTATTATTCATCAATAGCGTTAGTTGCTTTAATCGCAATAGCATTTGTTTTTACAAATTCTCAACCAGAAAAAGGTGTTAATAACGATGATTACGAGCAGGTTTTTCAAAACAAATATTCAATTTTTTCAATTTCTTTACCCGAAAAGTTAGATTTTGCAGGAGAAGAAGTCCCAATCAATTTTTTTGATGTAAAAGAATCTCTTGATCGAGAACTTTTAGTAAATACATATTGGCAATCACAAACATTACTTTTTATTAAAAGGGCAAATAAATATTTCCCGAAAATTGAGGAAATCTTGGCAAAAAATAATGTTCCTGATGATTTTAAATATTTAGTGTTAGCAGAAAGTGAACTGAAAAATGCAGTATCACCATCTGGAGCGGTTGGAGTCTGGCAATTGCTTAAAGGTACTGCTAAAGACTATGGCTTAGAAGTTAACGACGAAGTCGATGAGCGTTATCATTTAGAAAAATCAACAGAAGCTGCTTGTAAATTTTTAAATGATGCTCACGATCTATTTGGGAGTTGGACAATGGCTGCCGCTGCGTATAATGTGGGTCGAAGGGGATTAATGAAACAAATAAATCGTCAAAAACAAGATAGTTATTACAATCTATTATTAAACGATGAAACTGGACGATACGTTTATAGGATCTTGGCAATTAAATTGCTGCTTGAAAATCCCGATGAGTATGGTTTTCATGTAAGAGAACAGGATTTATACACTACGATTCCTACCTATGAGGTGGAATTAGATACAGCAGTCGCCGATTTTGCCGATTTCGCCCATAAACACTCAACTAATTATAAGATTTTAAAATACTTCAATCCTTGGTTAAGAGATTCTTTCTTAACCAATAAAACAAGGAAAAAATATTATATTAGAATTCCCAAAGAGACAAGAAATTATACCTTGGGACAAGACACTATTATTACTGATTAGATTGTATAGTAAAATTACAAATATCTATACAAGGGTTAATTTACGAATAGATGACAACGACAAAAAAGACATCAAACTTAACGGTATTAGGAGCACGTGTACATAATTTAAAAAATATTGATGTAACTATTCCTCGGAATAAATTAACTGTAATAACTGGATTGAGCGGAAGCGGAAAATCATCTTTAGCATTTGATACAATCTACGCCGAAGGACAAAGAAGATACATGGAAACCTTATCGGCATATGCTCGGCAATTTCTTGGAAACATGGAGCGTCCAGATGTCGACCAAATAACAGGTTTAAGTCCGGTTATTTCAATTGAGCAAAAAACTACCAATAAAAACCCTCGCTCTACGGTAGGTACCATAACAGAAATCTATGATTTCTTACGTCTTTTATATGCCCGTGCTTCTGATGCTTATTCTTATGTTACCGGAGAGAAGATGGTAAAGTATTCCGATGATCAAATTATTCAATTAATAATTGAGCAGTTCGATAATAAGAATATTATGATTCTTGCACCTTTAGTACAAGGAAGAAAAGGTCATTATCGAGAGCTGTTTGAACAGATTCGTAAAAAGGGATATTTATATGCCAGAATTAATGGAAAGATTACAGAACTTGTTCATGGATTAAAACTGGATCGTTATAAAACGCATCATATCGAAACAGTAATCGATAAATTGAAAGTTTCAGAGAAGGATCTTGTAAGGTTAAAGCGAACCGTTAAAACAGCCATGGATCATGGAAAAGGAATTATAATGATTCTAGAAAAAGATACTAGCGAAATAAAATATTTTAGTAGAAAATTGATGTGTCCTCAAAGTGGGATTTCATATAATGAACCTGCCCCTTATAATTTTTCATTTAATTCACCCCAAGGAGCTTGTTCTAAATGCAATGGATTGGGATACGTTCAGGAGATTGATATTAAAAAAATCATTCCAAATTCAGTTATTAGTATCAAGAATGGAGGTATTATACCCTTAGGAAGATATAAAAATATCTTAATCTTTTGGCAGCTAGAGGCCATTGCCGCTAAATACAAATTTACGCTTGATACACCTATTAAAGAGATACCTGAAAAGGCACTGCAAACAATTCTTTATGGTTCCGACGAATCGTTTAAATTGCTAAATACACCATTAGGAAAATCATCTAATTATTTCTTGAGTTTCGAGGGAATTATAAATTATGTAAATAATTTTCAACAAGAAAAGGCTTTAGAAAACGGTAAAAAAAGTGCTTTCCAGTTCGTTAAAAAAGTAACATGTCCAAAGTGTAATGGCGATAGATTAAAAAAGGAATCACTTCATTTTAAAGTTGCCGAGAAAAATATTGCTGAACTTTCTAATATGGATGTTGATGAATTATCGGTATGGTTTGAAAATATTGAAGAGAAGCTTTCCGATAAGCAGAATATAATAGCACGTGATATCCTAAAAGAAATACGTGAGCGATTATCTTTTTTATTAGATGTAGGTTTAAATTATTTGTCGCTTAATAGAACCGCTCGGAGTTTGTCAGGAGGTGAAAGTCAGCGAATTAGGTTGGCTACACAAGTTGGCTCTAGGTTGGTAAATGTTTTATATATTCTCGACGAACCAAGTATTGGATTGCATCAGCGCGATAATCTAAAATTAATATCCTCGCTAAAACAGCTAAGAGATAGTGGAAACTCCATTATCGTTGTTGAGCACGATAAAGAAATGATACTGTCTGCTGATCATGTTATCGATATGGGGCCGAAGGCAGGTCGTTATGGAGGTAAGGTTGTGGTTGAAGGCTCTCCAGAGTTTATTCTAAAATCAAGTTCTCTTACTGCTGAGTATTTAAATCACAATAAAAAAATAGAGATTCCTGTTGAACGAAGAAAGGGCAATGGCAAAGAGATTGTTTTGCATGGTGCACAAGGACATAATTTAAAGAATGTTACAGCAAAGTTCCCGTTGGGGATGTTTATCTGTGTTACCGGAGTATCAGGTAGTGGAAAATCTAGTTTAATAAATGAAACTTTGCATCCAATTTTAAGCAAGCATTTTTATCGAAGTACTAAACAAGCGTTAGAGTATAAAAAAATAGAAGGACTTGAGCATATCGATAAAGTAATCGAAGTCGATCAATCTCCTTTAGGTAGAACCCCCCGATCAAATCCGGTAACTTATACTGGAGTTTTTGGAGATATAAGAAAACTTTTTGAGCAAACTCCTGAAGCAAAAATTCGTGGGTATAAGGCAGGTCGTTTTTCGTTTAATGTTAAAGGTGGAAGGTGCGAAACGTGTCAGGGTGCGGGATTGCAAACTATTGAAATGAATTTTTTACCAGATGTTTATGTTCATTGTAAAGACTGTAATGGGAAGAGATATAATCGAGAAACATTAGACGTAAAATATAAAGGAAAGTCGATTAGTAATGTTTTGGATATGACAATTAATCAGGCAGTTGACTTTTTTGATCAAATCCCGGCTATAAGACAAAAACTTAAGGCAATTCAAGGAGTTGGTCTCGGTTATATTACTTTAGGTCAGCCATCTACAACTTTGTCCGGGGGAGAATCTCAGAGAGTTAAGTTGGCTTCGGAATTAGCTAAACGAAATACAGGTAATACACTTTATATTCTTGATGAACCAACCACAGGATTGCACTTTGAGGATATTAGAGTTTTACTAAATGTTCTAAATAGTTTGGTTGATAAAGGCAATACGGTGATTGTAATTGAGCATAATATGGATGTGATAAAAGTAGCCGATTATATAATTGATATTGGTAAAGAAGGAGGAGCAAAAGGGGGAGAGATCTTATTCGAAGGTGTTCCCGAGGATATGATTAAAAAAGAGGATAGCTACACCGCGCTTTATTTAAAAGAAGAACTTCACTAAAAATATAATTAAAAAAGATTATTTTAGTGAAAAATAAGATCGATAATAAAAAAACTTAGTATATGAACGAAGAATTAATAAAGGAAGCTTTTGATAAGAAAAATTGGAACGAGACTCAAACATCAAACTCGTGGACAATTTTTAAAGTAATGGCAGAATTCGTTGAAGGTTTTTCAAAGCTTTCAAGAATTGGACCATGTGTTTCTATTTTTGGATCTGCAAGAACAAAACCTGACAATAAGTACTTTCAATTAGCTGAAGACATTGCCTATAAATTAACTCAATGTGGTTATGGAGTTATAACAGGTGGTGGTCCTGGTATTATGGAAGCGGGTAATATGGGTGCGAAAAAAGGGAATGGTAAATCTGTTGGATTAAATATTGACTTACCGTTTGAGCAATCTGCTAATATTTTTATCGACCCTGATAAATTAATTAGCTTTGAGCACTTTTTTGTACGAAAAGTTATGTTTGTTAAATATGCTCAAGGATTTATTGTATTACCTGGTGGTTTCGGAACTTTTGATGAATTGTTCGAGGCGATTACCTTGATTCAAACTGAAAAAATTGGACGTTTCCCAATTATATTGGTGGGATCAGCATACTGGCAAGGTCTCATAGATTGGATAAAAAATATTGTGTTGGCCGAGGAGAATAACATTAACGAAAAGGATCTTGAGTTAATTCAGATTGTTGATACAGCCGACGAAGCTATCGAAAAAATAAACGAATTCTATTCGAAATACTTATTAACACCTAACTTTTAGTTTGTTTATAAAGACCATTTTATCAACAAAGAATGCAACTTATTAACAATTGTTGATAACTTCTGTTGATATTTTGTTATTATTGTAGTAATTAGCTATTTTTATTGAGCTTGGTAAATTAATGCTTGAGTAGTATGGTAAAATATTTATTGCTTCTTATCAATATGTTTGTATTGTTTATTCTGAATACTATATTTTCAGATATCAGTATAAATATGAATGCTCCTGAGCAAGTAGAAGCAGGGAATGAAATTTTAGTCGAAATTTCATTGGATAAATCTGATTTTGATAGTTTTGCTAGATTTCAGCAGGAGATTCCTGCCGGATTAAAGCCTGTTCCTGTGAATACTGCAAATGCCGATTTTAGTTTTAAAGATCAAAAAGTAAAATTTATTTGGTTAAAATTACCAAACGAACAGAAAATTAATATTTCCTATAAGTTATTGGTGGATCAACGATTAAAAGGGAATTTTAATCTGAATGGAACATTTTCTTATATTGCAAATAACGAAAGGAAATCTGTTGCTGTTTCTCCGCAAAATATAACAATTACTCCTTCCTCAAGTATTGATGAGAAACTAATTGTTGATATTAACGATTTTAAAAACCTTGTTGCTCCGATAAATACAACTGTTCCTAATGTAAATCAAGTAAAGTGTATTAGACAAACGCCTTATCTTGCAGAACAAGCAAGTGGAGAATATATTGTTAATCTGTTGGTAAACAAAGGAAACAAAGAAAAATTTGCTAAGATTCAGGAAAATATACCTGAAGGATATTCTGCTATAGGAGTAGAAAGTAAAGATGCAATTTTTACTTATAAAGATCAAACAGTAAAGTTACTATGGATGAACTTACCAGCAGATCCTTATTTTGTTGTTTCGTATAAACTTGTTCCTGATGCAGGTACCTCCGAAAAACCTATATTGAACGGATCTTTTTCGTATATTGAGAATGACAATACATTAAGCGTAGATATAACAGAACAAGATATTAATCTTACAAATACATCAAAGGAGAATCTAATGGCAATAATGTCTGTTGGTAATCAGGATGTAAGTGAGCCTGTAAATATTGCTCAACCACAAGATTATTCGGGTAAAGTGAAAATTGAAATAGCAGAAAGTGCCTTAAAAGCAATGCGAAGTGATACCAAATTAACGAATATGCTGGAACCTGAATCAGGGATTTATTACAGGGTTCAAATAGCTGCTGGTCACAGACCTATTAATATGAGTAGATATTTTAAAAAATACAATTTAGACAAAGAAGTTAGAACCGAATTTCATGAGGGCTGGAGAAAATATTCGGTTGGTTCATTCTTTGTATATAAAGCAGCACGTGATTATAGAGTGCACATTTGGAACACAACAAGTATAGATGATGCTTTTGTGTCGGCATATAATGATGGTAACCGAATTACGGTACAAGAAGCTCTTATGATTACGAATCATGAGTGGTATCGTTAACCTAATTATTCTTTTTGAATGAGAGTATTAAAATTTTTAGCTATAGTAGTCTTTTTAAGTTTTGGAGCTTTGGCATCATTTGCTCAGGGCGGTTACGAAGATTTGCTTTTTGAAGAGGTAGAAGTGGAAAATCCCGTTTATATGCCTGTTTTAGGGATTGGGTTTGGATATATAAATTATTATGGCGAATTGCAGAACGATTTTAAGATATTAATTCAAGGGCAACCTACTTACCGAATTAACCTTTTTCAGTATATTGATAAAAAACATTCTTGGAAACTTAATGCGAATACAATGTTCAATTTAGGTGGTGAAGGAAATATTGTAGGTTATGAAAGGAATTATAACGACACAACTAAAAATGCAAACTTTCAAACAAGTTTGTTCTCAATTGGATTTAATGTGGAGTATGCTTTTGGTAATATTTTTCAGGGAGAAAGAAAGATTAGACCATTTGTTTCATTAGGTGCTGAATATATTGATTTAGGAAATACCAAATCAGATATTCTTGATGCCGATGGAATTCTATATAATTATCAGACAGATGGTACGATTCGGGTAAATGGTGATATCGTTACTCGCGATTATGAATATGAAACAAACTTTAGGGATCTTGAATCATATTATGGAAGAACCGATAATAAGTTTGAAAAGTCAACCTTTGCTCTGGTTGCAGATTTGGGATTAGATTTTAAAGTTAGTAATAGAGTTGCTCTAAGATTAGCATCGTCTCTTCATTATACTTGGACAGATGATTTAGATGGTATAAGTAGTGAAAATACAGCCGGAAGAATTGGAGATTCTAAAAAGGATATGTTTTCGTATTCTTATGTTTCTTTAAATATTGACCTTTTTTCAGAAGCTAAAACCAAAATTATTGAAAGTTATTTTGCCGATGTTACTGGTGATTTCGATTATTCATTAATTGCAGATTCTGATAATGATCAAGTTCTTGATTTGCGTGATGATTGTCCAGGAACTCCAGCAGGTGTTGCTGTAAACGATACAACAGGTTGTCCTTTTGATGACGATGGTGATGGAATACCAAACTATATAGATAAGGAGCAGTTTTCAGAGAAAGGTGCTATTGTTGATGAGTTTGGTGCAGAATTAAGTCCTAATAAGATTAGAGAATCATTATATCAGGAATTAGATGCAGTTAAAAGAACAGAAATGTATATGATGCCTATTGGAATGGGTTGGTCTAAATACACAGAAATGACTAATGTTGAAATTCCAGAAAAATACAAAAAGCTCGACTCAGATGGTGATGCTTATATTTCCTTTGATGAACTTTTAGAAGCTATTAGTAAATTCTTTGATTTTGATTCTGAGTTTACAACTGAGGATATTTACGATCTTAATAATTTCTTCTTTGCTCAGTAAGAATCCAATTTAATTTTTAAAATTTTCTTATACGATCCATTTCTCGATTGAGATCTTTAGTTTTAATTGTATTTCGTTTATCGAATTCTTGTTTTCCTTTAGCTAAAGCTATATCAACTTTTGCCCAACCATTTTCGTTTATAAAAAGCCTGGTTGCAACTATTGTTAATCCTTTTTCTGTTGATTTTCGTTCAAGTTTTCTAAGTTCTTTTTTAGTAAGAAGTAATTTGCGGTCTTGTTTTGGTTCGTGATTAAAATGGGTTCCAAAAGCATATTCTGTAATATTTAATCCACGAATAAAAAGCTCATTGTTGTAAAAAATGCAATATGCATCAGCTACACTGGCCTTCCCAAGACGAATTGATTTAATCTCGGTTCCAGTTAACTTAATTCCTGCGGTAAACCTCTCAATAAATGTATACTCATATGAGGCTTTCTTATTTCTTATGTTGATATTGTTATTCATATTAAAAATAAACGTGATTAATCGCTTGCTGCAAAGGTATTCAATTAATTTTTAGAAGCTTAATTATATATTAAAGAAAATAGAAAGAAATACAGACATTGTAACAAAATTAAGAATCATTAAAACTGTTGCAATAATAATAAGACTTATTAAAATAAAACCAGTTGTGTATTCTTTAGGGATTTTTAAAAGATTAATGGAGCCTATCCAAAAAAGAACCAATGAATATATTGATGCAAAATTTATGAAAGAAAGGAATGGATTTAAATCTGATAAAGCATTTGCAATTATAGCCGGAAATGATGCAAAGCTTATTATTTTAAATACTAAATTGAAATTTTTCTCAAGTTTAAATTTAGGTAATAGTTTGTTAATGATCCAGCTTGATATGAATATTACTGAAATCGATATCAATATAAAGGCAAAAAAAGTTAAGCTTGAGTTAATTACTGAAAAATCTTTTAAATTAAGAAATCTTCCAACTAATTTTATGCAAGCACTAATTAGTATTATAGGTAATAAAAAATTATAAAAAATATCTTTCGGGCTATAATCTAAAGTTTTACAATTTGCCCATGCTTCTTTCGGATTTTTAATGAATCCTACAATTAAATTGAATATATTGATCTTCATTTTTAATAGATTAACTTTTAAAATAACGAGCGATTAAGATAATAATTATTTGGTATGAATGTGAATTTATTAGAAAAGAAATATCTTTATTTTTAACTTTGCTAAATAAGGAAAGATTTATGGAATCAAAGTATAATATGTTAACAATTCTTGGGCCTACAGCAGGAGGTAAGACCTCTGTAGCCACAAGGATGGCGTATATTTTGGAGGGAGAAATTCTAAGCGCCGATTCAAGACAAGTTTATCGTGGAATGGATTTGGGGACTGGAAAAGATTTAGAAGATTATACTGTTGAAGGAAAAGTTATTCCTCATCATCTAATCGACATAGTTGATGCCGGGTATAAATATAATGTATTTGAATACCAACAAGATTTTATTAAAGCTTATGCTGATGTTATAGAGCGTAAAAGATTCCCTGTATTCTGCGGTGGATCTGGAATGTATTTAGATGCTGTTTTAAAAGGCTATAAGTTGATTAATGTACCAGTAAATGATGATTTACGAAAAGAGCTAGAATTAAAAACCGATGAGGAGTTAACACAAATTTTGAGCTCAAGTAAAAGCATTCATAATAAATCGGATGATACTCGAAAAAGAATGATTCGTGCTATCGAAATAGGAATTTATTACAATAATAACCCCGAAATAGATAAATATTTTCCGGAGATAAATTCTTTAATTATAGGAGTGAAATATGATAGAGATTCTCGAAGGAAAAGAATCACACAACGTCTTAAACAGCGTTTAGATGAAGGAATGCTCGATGAGGTTAAAAGAATTATTGATTCGGGAGTATCTCCTGAAGATCTGATTTATTATGGCTTAGAGTATAAATATCTTACCATGCACCTGATTGGTGAACTATCTTATCAGGAAATGTTTACTAAGCTTGAAACCGCTATTCATCGGTTTGCAAAACGTCAAATGACTTGGTTTAGGGGGATGGAGAAAAAGGGTTTTAAGATTAATTGGCTCGATGGTTATGCTCCAATGAGGGAAAAAACAGAACGAATACTTTCTTTTTTAGAAAAATCTTAGAGAATAAACCAGTGTTGTTGATTTAGTTTGTGCACTATAAAAATAGTCACAATAAGATTAAAAACAGAGAAGAAGTAATTGTAATGATTACGATACTTTATAAAATGTCTTCTGAATAAGATTCCTAAGTTTGGTATAAAAAAACAAATTAGGGATCCGAAAAAAACAAGTTCACTTACTTGATATTCAATGTCTGAAGGTCCATAAAACATAAATAAATACATACAGACTAATAGGGTTCCTAAATAGATGAGATAGGTAATCTTTAAACTAAGTGTAGATATCAGTCGTTTATGATTAAGAAGAAATGGTTTTACAACAACAAAGGCAAGTATATATATTATAAGAAATACAATAACTAGTATAATTTGTAGAATATTAAAGGTGTTGTAAGAACCATTCATAACTTAAAGTTAATCAGTTATGTGGATAAAGTTAACTGATTTGAATTATAAAAGCAAAAAGGCCGAAACTACTGTTTCGGCCTTTTTCTATATTATGAATATTTTATTCTCCGTCTTTCAACCACTTATCAAGCCAACTAAAGAACTCACGTTGCCATAAGATTCCATTTTGCGGACTTAACACCCAATGATTTTCATGAGGAAAATGTACATATTTGCTTGGTATTCCTCTTAGTTGAGCTGCATTAAATGCACTCATTCCTTGAGTATAAACAATACGATAATCTTTCTCTCCATGAACAACCATAATTGGAGTGTCCCATTTGTCAACAAATTTGTGTGGTGAGTTAGCATATGTTTTTTTATTTGCTTTATCCCAATATGGTCCACCAATATCCCAATTTACAAAGAACATTTCTTCTGTTTCAAGATACATAGCTTCGAAATTGAAGATTCCATCGTGAGCAATGAAAGCATCAAATCTGCTTTCATGATGACCTGCTAACCAGTATACAGAATATCCACCGTAGCTGGCACCAACTGCTCCTAAATTATTTTCATCAACATAAGGTTCTTTTGAAACGGCATCAATAGCACTTAAGTAATCTTTCATATTTTGACCGCCATAATCACCAGAGATTTGATCATTCCATTCTTTTCCGAACGATGGTAATCCTCTTCGGTTTGGAGCAACTATAATATAATCATTAGCTGCCATCATTTGGAAGTTCCATCTAAAAGAATAAAACTGACTTACAGAACCGTGAGGTCCTCCTTGGCAATAAAGTAATGCAGGATATTTTTTGTTAGGATCAAAGTTTGGTGGATAAATTACCCATACCAACATATTTTTATTATCGGTTGTTTTTACCCAACGTTCTTCAACTTTACCATAAGTTAATTGATCGTGTAAATGTTTATTGATAAAAGAAAGTTGTGTTTCTTCTCCTGTTTCTGGATTCACCGCATAAACTTCTGTTGGGGTTGTCATACTTTGTTTTGTTCCAATAAGTTTATCTGCGAATGGATGAACCGATCTAAAGTTATGTTTCCCTTTAGTTACTTGTTTAATTTCTTTAGATTCAATATTTAAATTGTAAATCTGAAATTTAGCTTGACAATCACTTGTGAAATAGATCGATTTGCTATCTCCAGTCCAAGATAATCCATGTACATCCTGATCAAAGTTTGCAGTATAATCTTCTTGATTTCCTGTTTCTAAATTCATGATGAATAATCTATTTTGATCAGATTCGTATCCATCACGTTCCATGCTTTCCCAAGCAATCATTTTTCCATCAGGAGAGTAAACAGGGCTAACATCATAACCTTTTAAATTCTCGGTAATATTCTTAGTTTCTTTCGAGTCAAGATTGTAAATATAAATAGCAGAGTTTGTTGAAACTGCATAATCCCTACCGTTCATTTTTTTGCAGGTATAAGCTATTTGTTTGCTGTCTGGGCTCCAATTGATCTGTTCCATTCCTCCAAAAGGATTCATTGGACTATCGAATCTTTCACCTTCCATAATATCTATGGAATTCGTTAATGATTTCCCATCATAATCCGCAATAAATACATGACTGTATTTGTAATCATGCCATTTGTCCCAATGCCTATGCATCAAATCAGTTTCAATTCGAACTTCTGCTTTTGGTAAATCTGGATGAAGATCAACAGGAGATTTGTCTAGTTTTACATCTTGAATGTAAATTATTTTAGACTGATCAGGGGAGTATTTGAATCCATTAACTCCACCTTCGATATTTGAAATTTGATTACGGTCTGAACCATCAGCATTCATTTCCCATAATTGTAAATCGCCACTTTCCGGGCTTAAAAATCCAATTTTTTCACCATCTGGTCTCCAAATTGCAGAATATTCACCCGATTCAGTATTTGTAATGTTTTTGGCTTCACCACCTTCTGTAGACATGATGAATATTTCACGATTACCTCCGTTCTTTTCAACATTGTAGAATGAAACTCCAAAAAGAAACGAAGAATTGTCAGGTGAAATTTCAACGCCACTTACACGACCAAAAGACCATAAAACTTCTGGAGTCATAATATCAGAAGTAAGTTGAATTGTATCAACCGGATTGTTAATTTCTCCTTTCTTTACTTTTTCTGTATTACAAGAGAATAGAATTGAAAGAATTGCAAGACTTAATATGAGTTGTGTTTTTTTCATGCTTATTCTTTTTTATATGAATCAATAATTTTTGTTTCTAGTTCATCGGCTAGCTCAGGGTTGTCTTTCAATAATTGTTTTACTGTTTCACGACCTTGCCCTAGTTTTGTTTCACCATAACTAAACCACGAACCACTTTTCTTAATAATATTTTGCTCAACACCTAAATCAACTATTTCACCAATTTTTGATATTCCAAGACCATACATAATATCAAATTCAGCCTTCTTAAATGGTGGAGCTAACTTATTTTTTACAATCTTAACTCTGGTTCTATTACCATTAATTTCTTCACCATCCTTAATTTGACCAATTCTTCTAATATCAATACGTAGAGAAGCATAAAATTTAAGAGCATTACCACCAGTTGTTGTTTCTGGGTTGCCAAACATTACACCAATCTTTTCGCGTAACTGATTTATAAAAACACAACAAGTGTTTGTTCTGTTAATATTTGCAGTAAGTTTACGTAAAGCTTGTGACATTAAGCGAGCTTGTAATCCCATTCTAGAATCACCCATATCGCCTTCAATTTCTGCTTTTGGAGTAAGCGCAGCAACAGAGTCTATTACAACAATATCAATTGCCCCAGAACGAATTAAATGATCAGCAATTTCTAAAGCCTGCTCACCATTATCGGGTTGAGAGATTAAAAGATTTTCAACATCAACTCCTAAGTTTTCGGCATAAAATCGATCGAAAGCATGCTCTGCATCAATTATAGCTGCAATACCGCCGGCTTTTTGTGCTTCAGCAATTGCGTGAATTGCTAAAGTTGTTTTACCAGAAGATTCTGGTCCGTAAATTTCAATAACACGACCACGAGGAAATCCACCGATTCCTATTGCCATGTCTAAGGCAATAGATCCTGAAGATATTGATGGAATATCTACGATCGCTTGATCTCCCATTTTCATAATGGCACCTTTACCAAAATCCTTGTCAATCTTATCAAGGGTAAGCTGCAGAGCTTTTAATTTTTCTTTGTTAACGTTGTTGTCTTTTTTCTCTTTCTCCATGATTATATTTTTAGCTTTTTTAGATTTCTAATTCTCCGTATATCTGATTTGTATGATCTTTTGTTTTTACCTTTTCAATAATTTTTTCAATGTTCTGATTTTCATCAATAATAAATGTTTTTCTTAAAACTCCATCGTAAGTTTTCCCATATAATTTCTTTTCACCCCAAGCATTGTATAAATTTAATACAACTTTTTCAGGATCAGATATTAATCTGAAAGGTAAATCGTATTTGCCAATAAATTTTTGATGTGATTTTTCTGAATCAGGACTAACACCAATAACATCCATGCCTTTTGTAAGCAAATTATTATAATTATCTCTTAAATCGCAAGCTTCATTTGTGCATCCTGGTGTATTATCCTTTGGATAAAAATAAAGTATCACCTTTTTTCCTTTATAATCTTCTAATGATATGGTATCGCCGTTTTGATCTAATCCCTTAAACCTTGGGGCTTTATCTCCTTCTTTTAAAATAGTCATAATTGTATAAATTAAGATTTGTAAAATTAAAAAATATCATTGATAAGACAGTCATCTGTTTGTATTGTTTATAAATCTTTTATCAACAAATCGGAACTTATTTTAATCTTCTGGATATTAAAAATATATAAAAGATAATGAAGATTTTCTTTCGCGAATGTTTTAGTAGTATTAAATTTGTATTTGCTTTATAATATAACAGTTGAATGATTCAATTAAAACGAATATTTTTTACTGGATTTTTAATTTGTTTTTCGATGGCAACATTTGCTCAATCGGAATCGGATTTGAATGAATTGAAAGAAGCTTTTGCCGATGTAAAAGAAGGGAAATATAATGAAGCCTATCCATACTTTCGTAAGATGTTAAATTCTTATCCGAAAGATCCAACTTATAATTATTTTTTTGGGCGGTGTTTACTTTATCTAGAGAGTGACTCTGAAAAGGCCATTGAGAAGCTTCGTTTTGCATCGACCAGAAATGTGCCCGACGATGTGTATTTTTATTTAGGTTTAGCTTATTTGTGGAATTACGAGTTCGAAGAAGCTATTGCAAATTTTAAATGGTTCGAAAAAAAAGCAAGTAAAAAGCAAGCAAGGGATTTGGAAGTTTTCAATTACAAATCGATGGCCCAAAATGGTTTGTATCTTATAAAGTATTTTAAAGAGCAACAGGTTTTTTCTAAAGATAAAGCACCAATCAGAGCTTTTTATAAAAACTACAAACTATCCAAATTTGAAGGTGATTTAGTTGATAGGTTTGAGTACTTTAATCAAGTTGCAGATTCAAATACTACTCCAAATGTTCTTTTTGTTCCAATGTATTTAGAAAATAAAGATGTGCTATATTTCTCGGCAAAGAATAAGCGTAGAGGAGATTATGATATTTATAGAATAACTCGACTTACAGATACGTCGTGGAGTAAGGCTGAAAATCTTGGAGATAAAATTAATTCACCATTCGATGAAGGTTTCCCGTTTATGCATTCCGATGGATCAACTTTGTATTTTGCATCTAAAGGTCATTATAGCATGGGAGGATACGATCTATATAAAAGTTCGTGGAATTGGGAAAGGCAGGAGTGGACTGAGCCAGAGAATCTAGATTTTCCAATAAATTCACCTTTTGATGATGTTTTGTTTGTCCCATCGCCAGATAAAAAAAGAGCATGTTTTGCCTCCAATCGTGAACGATTGGAACACGAGTATACTATTTATGATGTTAAATTAGATTTGGGAGGAGCTTATGTCGAATATAAAACGAATGAGCAAATAAGACAGGTTTCTGAACTTACTGTAAATGCAAAAGAAGAAGATCAGATCGTAAATAGAGAAAAGAAGCCCGAAAAAAATAAAACATCAAGATCAATCCTAAAGATTACAGAAGACGACCAGTTTGTTGGAAAATCGGAATATGACAGTTTGTTAAATAGAGCAATTAGTTTGCAGTTAAAGGCAGATTCTGTAAAATGGATTGTTGATGATAAGAGAATTGAGTTTGACAATATTGCTGATGGACATGAGCGCGCTCAGTTTGGTAATCAAATTGTAAAACTTGAAAGAGAAATTTATACTTTGCAAAAGGAAGCCGATAAATGTTACGAGGAAGTGCGTAAGATAGAGCAGATCAATTTGGCGTCTAAAAGCATTACATATGAAAATCAATCTCAATCTCTAGAAAAAAAGAGATTAGAACCTTTCGTTCAAAAAAGTGAATCTCAAAATGTTGTGGTTGAGCCATTAGATAATAGTTTTGATAAAGTAATTCTGAAATCTCCTAAGCCTGAAACATCACTAAATGCAAATAGCAATGATTGGGGGCTTCGAGTTACAATTCCTTCACTTTATAACTCAACGAATACTATAAAAACAAATGAAAAACTTCCAGGAGGAATAGTCTATTTAATACAGTTAGGAGCATTTAGTAGTGAGAAAAGCCCTTCTGTATTTATGGGAATGGAACCTATAACCTGTATAAAAAAACAAAATAGTAAAATTCATAAGTATTATGCAGGCAAATTTTTAATGTTATCAGATGCCGAGGAGAATTTACCTATTGTAAAGTCAAAAGGATTTAAAGATGCATATATTGTGGCTTTCAATAAAGGAAAAATCACACCTATAAATGTGGCTGTTAAATTGGAGACAAAAAATGCGAATCAAAATTATTTACTTGCTGAAAATAAAGTTGAGGTAGCAAAACAGGAGTCGAATAATTTATTAATAATATATGTAATAAAAGCTACGTTAAATAAGTCTGATCTAAAGATGATAAATGAAGTGAAAGAATTTTTGAACGATAATCAGGAAATTTATTTTGATGATTCAAAATCAAACGACAACTTGATTATTAAATCTTTCATTTCATATGATGCAGCAAATATTCTTAAAAGTAAAATTGAACAAATCATTCATGTTGAAATAGAGATTCACGCTTACTTTGCCGAAAATCAAATACCATTAGATCAGGCACGAAAAATTACTCAATAACATAAAAAAATCGTTTTATTGTATTTAATTATGTTGTATATTAGACGTTTCATTAAAATTATATTAGGATTGAAGTTATGAATTGGAAGAGAGATTTTGAAGAGAATCCAAATGCAGAGAAATCTGCCGAAAATGGAAGTGATTATTCATTAATTTTACATAATGACGATGTGCATGATTTTGAATATGTAATTGAATCATTGGTCGATGTTTGTGATCACGAACCTGTACAGGCAGAACAATGTACATATTTGGTTCATTATCGTGGCTCTTGCGATGTGAAAAAAGGAAAGTACGATCAACTTAAGAGTATGTATGATCGCCTGATTGAAAAAGAATTAACAGTATCAATAAATTAAAACAATTATAGAATGTCATTAACTGCAATAATTATAATTATACTTATTGGAATTTTTTTGTTACTTATCGAAATTCTTGCAATTCCTGGAGTTTCAATAGCAGGTATAGGTGGTTTTATTTGTATGATAGCTGGAATTGTACTTTCGTATAAGTTTTTAGGAATTAAACAAGGGAATATTATATTATTAATAACTTTTCTAGTAAATGTAGTTGTTATTATTTATTCCCTTAGAACAAAAACCTGGAAAAGGATTGGATTGGCATCTGAAATTAAAGGGAAGGCAAATTTAATTGATTCTGAGCTTAATATTGGTGATGTAGGTAAAACTATTTCTCGTCTAGCTCCTAGTGGCAAAGCTATGTTTAAGGATAAGATCGTTGAAGTTCATTCGGACGGAGTATTCGTTGATCAAAATACTGAAATATTTATAAGAAAAATAAAAGATAATAAAATATTTATTAAAACTAATTAATTATGAACGGAATAGGACCAATTTTATTTATTGTAATTGCCATAATAGTTGTTTTATGGTTATTTATGTATTTTGTACCATTAGGATTATGGTTTTCTGCAGTATTTTCTAAAGTATATGTTCCAATAGGACAGTTGATCGCTATGCGAATTAGAAAAGTTCCGCCTCAAATTGTGATTAATGCGCTTGTTGCTTCGTCAAAGGCTGGATTAAAATTGAATAGAGATGAATTAGAAGCCCATTACCTTGCTAGAGGAAATGTGCCTACAGTTGTAAATGCATTAATATCTGCAGATAAGGCAAATATAGATCTTCCATTCAACATGGCTACAGCAATTGACTTGGCAGGACGTGATGTTTTGGAGGCAGTTAAAATGTCAGTAAATCCAAAAGTAATTGATACGCCTCCAGTAACAGCTGTTGCAAAAGATGGTATTCAGCTTATTTGTAAAGCAAGGGTTACTGTTCGTGCAAACATTAAGCAATTAGTTGGTGGAGCAGGTGAAGATACTGTTCTTGCTCGTGTTGGTGAAGGTATTGTTTCATCAATTGGTTCATCAGTATCGCATAAAGCGGTTTTAGAGAATCCTGATTCAATTTCAAGGGTAGTTTTAGAAAAAGGATTGGATGCAGGTACAGCATTTGAAATCTTATCTATTGATATAGCTGATATTGATATAGGAAAAAATATTGGAGCTGTTCTGCAAATGGATCAAGCAAATGCAGACAAGAATATTGCTCAAGCAAAAGCTGAAGAACGAAGAGCAATGGCTGTTGCAGAAGAGCAAGAAATGATTGCAAAAGCACAAGAAGCGAGAGCGAATGTAATTCAAGCAGAGGCTCAAATTCCTTTAGCCATGGCTGATGCCTTTAAAGCTGGGAATATGGGTATCATGGATTATTATAAGTTCAAGAATATTGAAGCTGATACTAAAATGCGTGATACGATAGCAAAGCCAAAAAGAGATAAAAAATAACATACGATGAAGAAGCTTCTTTTTATTATTTTATTCTGGGTTTATGTGATGAGTGTAAGTGCTCAAAACAATGATACAATTTCTACTGATAGTGGTCTAAAATATTACATTGTAGATAGCGGAAGTGGAGAAAAAGTTCAGGAAGGAAAAGAAGTTACTTTGCATGGAATAGGTACACTTGAAAATGGAGAAGTTTTTTGGGAAACCCGAAAAAGCAATTCTCCATTTCATTTTGTTACCGGAACAAATAGTGTAATTAAAGGAGTCGAAGAAGGTGTAAGTAAAATGAGAGTTGGAGATCGATGGATTTTTATTCTTCCGCCGGAAATTGCCTATGGAGAAAGGGACAGAGGGGCAATTCCTCCAAATTCAACCCTGATATTTGATTATGAAGTATTAGATGTAACAAATCCAAAAAAAGCTATTGTGGATACCTTGTATTCGGTTATAGAATCTGATGGCATTGATAAAGCTTTAGATCTATATTCAGACCTGAAAAAGCAAAACAAAGTTTATAATTTTCGCTCAGGTCAACTAAATGGTCTTGGATATAAATTTATTAGTGCAAATAAACTTGAGATTGCAAAAATAATTATGCAATTAAATACAAACGAACATCCAAAAGATTTTAATACTTGGGATAGTTTGGGAGAAGTTTATATGCTTTTGGGTGAAAATGAATCGGCTATTGTGAGCTATAAAAAATCGCTAGAATTATATTCTGGCAATACAAATGCAGTAGAAATGATTAATAAACTCCAAGTAAAACAATAACTTAGTAGGAAAAGCATAATTATTACAAATCTTTTCCGCTGTTTTTTTTGGTAATCTAGATCAATTTTATACTTTTGTGCAACATTTTGGAGAGGTGGGAGAGTGGCTTAATCCACCAGTTTGCTAAACTGGCGTACCCGGTTAGGGTACCGGGGGTTCGAATCCCCCCCTCTCCGCAAAATGTAAAAACCAGAGTTAAAAAGCTCTGGTTTTTTTATGTTTTAACTCATAAGGTAATGATTGCTGGAGAGTTGCTAGGTGAGAATAGAGAAATCCTTTCATTATTGTTATTTAGTACTAGGTTCGGAATTTATTTATAAAGAACAAATATACATGGGTAATAAGAAAAAAGCATGGGAATTATTCCCATGCTTTTTTTTAATTATTTGACAATTTTATCTAGGTTGGTCGATATTAGAGGATCAATTCATATTTCTGTGGAGTAATTAATTTTCATGCATAGATTTTAGCTACTCGATATAGGAAGAATTTGAT
>JAEINU010000007.1 GCA_016342685.1 Bacteroidales bacterium
GTAGTCATAAATATTTGTGTAATTATAACTACAAATATCTATTTTTTATTTCTCTCCACAACTTTATAAAGTGATCCTTTATTAATTTGAAACCGTTATAGTATTTAATCCGTCAAAGTAACAATTGTATTGTCTTAAAGCTTGATTTGCTGGCCCTTGAAATACAGTTCCGGCAATTTCTCCAGTCATAATAAATTGAGATTCACAACAAGGGCATGTAAAAATACTAACTTCGTCTTTTATCTTACATTCGCTAGAGGCTTCATAAGTGCAGGCTCTATCAAAAGCCTGGAATTCATTGTAATCGTTTCTATAAATAATTAATCCGCCCAATCCATAACCCGAAATTTCTTTATACTGTCCAACTGGCATGTTTCCTAATTGTGTGTCTAAAGATAATTTTACATATACCGATACGTATGGGAATCGGGTATCAGTTTCATCACATCGAACAAAAGCAAGTAGTAATAAGGCGATTATTAAAAAAAATCTTAAATTTGATTTGAATTTTAATTTCTTCATATTAAATATTTTTTACATAACAAAAATAAGCAATTGCTTTATAAATTAAAGCACGCACTGTTTTTAATTTTAAGCTTGCTGATTTTTAACTCTTGTCAGAATGGGCAGATAGCTGGTAAATTTGGCAAATCTAATCCCGAAAAAATTGAAAAGAAGAAAGCAGATGAGAAAAAAAAGAGGAGAGAAGAATACAACGCAAAAAGGTTAAAGGCTCGCGAAAAACATTATAATAATCAGGCCGAAAGCACAAAGAAAAATTGGGATATAAATAAAAGTAAGTCAGAAGCATGGGTAGAAAAAGAGTTTCACAAAAAACCTTTAAGCTATCGGATAAAAAAATTCTTTAAGCAATTTGATCAACAACCCAAACCTGAGGGAGGTTTGTATTCAAAAAAGCAATTAAAAAATAAGAATAGAAAAAAAAGAAATATATTTCAACGTATATTTAAGCCAGAAAAAAAGAAGAAGAGGAAATAATTATGGAAGATATTTTTGATAATCTATTGTATATAGTAATCACTATTGCAGCGCTTGCAATTTCAGCACTTGGTAAAAAGAAGAAAAAGCAAGCACAAAGAGCTAGTAAGGTTGTACAAAACAATGAATCAGAAACGAAAGACTCTTCGTATGGTTTTAACATAGAGAAACTAATTAGGGATGAGTTGGGATTAGATAACCAAGAATACGTTAGAGATTCTGAACCTGAGGAAATCATAGAAGAAGAAATACCTGTAGAAGAAGCTTTGGATTCTGTTCCAAAGTATATGTTAGACGATAAAGAAGATGTTCCATATAGTATTGAATATGACGACTCTGCAATAGTGTCCAGTTCTATTCAAGACAATGATTTAACCAATGAAAATGCTTCAGACGGATCTATTCTTGATGATTTTAATTTGCAAGATGCAATAATCTATTCAGAAATAATTAATCGAAAAGAATATTAAATTCTTCTTACTTATTAACAGATAGTTATATTATT
Source organism: Bacteroidales bacterium (assembly GCA_016342685.1). Lineage (GTDB taxonomy): Bacteria > Bacteroidota > Bacteroidia > Bacteroidales > UBA12077 > UBA12077. The sequence continues at coordinate 1,505 of JAEINU010000007.1, forward strand.
AACCGGAATTTTTATTTGTGAGTTTATGAATTTTTTTTCTTAAATTTGTACTTACATAAGAAGGGTTCCGAACTGTTTTGGAATTCTTCTTTATTTATTATATATGCTTAAGGCATTAATTTAAAATGATATTGAAATGGCAAAAGTTTCTTACGTTACAGAAAAAGGTTTAGAGAGATTAATGAAGGAATTAGAACAATTAGTGACTATTGAACGACCAAAAATTTCTCAAGAGATTGCTGAAGCAAGAGATAAAGGAGATTTGTCGGAGAATGCCGAATATGATGCAGCTAAAGAAGCACAAGGATTGCTCGAATTAAAAATTAGCAAACTAAAAGATTCTTTAGCAAATTCTAGAGTATTAGATCAATCAAAGCTAGATACTTCTACTGTTCAGATATTAAATAAAGTTAAAATTAAAAATATCAAAACCGGAGCAGTAATGGAATACACGATTGTTTCCGATAGCGAAGCTAATTTGAGAGAACATAAAATGTCTATTAATACTCCAATTGCAAAAGGCTTGTTAGGGAAAAAGGTTGGTGATGTTACTGAAGTGGATGTTCCTAATGGTAAGATGGAGTTTGAGATTATTGAAATTTCACTTTAAGACTTATAATTATGGCTTCTATATTTACTAAAATAATCAATGGTGAGATACCTTCTTATAAAATAGCAGAAGACGAGAATTATTATGCTTTCTTAGATATTTTTCCGCTTGCAAAAGGACACACACTTGTTATACCTAAAAAAGAGGTTGATTATTTATTCGATCTTGATGATGACATCTTAGCTGGGATGAATCTATTTGCAAAGAAAATCGCTAGGGCTATTGATAAAACGATAGAATGTAAACGGGTAGGAGTGGTTGTTTTAGGATTGGAAGTTCCGCATGCACATATTCATCTTATCCCATTGAATAATGAATCAGATGCGAGTTTTTCTAAACCAAAGCTTAAATTTTCCGAAGAGGAGTTTAAAGAAATAGCTAAAAAAATAAGTTCGGCAATCGAATAAAATAAAATATATATTATATAAACCCCGAAGCAATCTAATTGCTTCGGGGTTTTTTGATTTAAAGGCAAGCTAATTAGATTTAACAATAGATCTTAAAATAAGTTAAGAAACGTTAAATCTACAATCTTTCTCTGCATTTTACGTATAATAATATAGAAGCCGGCACATTAGCGAGAAATTGTGGAGAGGAATTGTTTAACCCTTAAAACCTCATTACCATGAAACCAAAAAAATCAAAGAAAGCAAATTTGGAGAATTACAGAACAATTTTTCTTCAAGTTGGAATGATCCTAACTCTCACTCTTATTTTAGGTGCATTTGAATGGAAATCAAGTGTTAATATCGAAGAAATTGCTCCCGATCGAGTTAATTGGAATGATAACGAAGAATACATTTTTATACCAAGACCCGAGCCTGAAATTCAAGCAGTAAAACCACCATCATTTGAAATTAACATTGTTGATAATAATTCTGAAATCGACTTTGAAGATCTTTCAATCCTCATTTCTGAAATTGATGAGGGAGATAAGGTAAATATTATTGATTTTGTTGAGCCTGATGAAGTTGTGGATGATGAACCAGTTTTGATAGCTGAATTTATGCCTACATTTAAAGGTAAAGAAAGTCAGCTTTTTAGAAACTATATTTCAAAGCATATAAAGTTCCCAGAAGAAGCACAGATTAATGGAATTCATGGAACAGTTTATGCTTCGTTTGTAATTGATAAAGCAGGAAATGTAACCGAAGTTCAAATATTAAGAGGTGTAAATCCTGCAATTGATGAGGCAGTTTTAGAGGCAATAAAGAGTTCTCCTAAATGGGAACCCGGTATGAATAATGGGATCTTTGTTAAGGTGAGATTTAATATGCCTGTATCATTTAAGTTATTATAGTAAATTAAATAATAGAAAGTACAGCTGGTTGCGATTCATATCGCAACCAGTTTTTTATTTTAGTAAGTTTAAAATGCTTATTGCAAATTTATTACCTTTGTGCATTCAATTTGAAACATTAATAAGCGTAGAATGCCCAAAAATATAGATACAGCTCCTATTCCTGAAGTTGCAGTGCTCGTTGGAGTTATAAATCAAGAGCAAGACTCAAAACAAGTTCAAGAATATTTAGACGAACTGGCTTTTTTAGTAAAAACGGCTGGTGCAAATCCAATTAAACGATTCACCCAAAAGGTTAATATACCTAATGCAAGAACATTAATTGGTGAAGGTAAACTCGAAGAATTAGAATATTTTGTTAAAGATAACGACGTTGATCTAGTTGTTTTTGATGATGATTTAACACCAACACAGCATCGAAACATCGAGAAAGTTCTTAAATGTAAATTGGTCGACAGAACGAATTTAATACTAGACATTTTCGCTAAAAGAGCACAAACAGCTCATGCAAAAACACAAGTTGAGTTGGCTCAGTATGAATATTTATTACCTCGTTTGGCAGGTATGTGGACTCACTTAGAGCGTCAGCGTGGAGGTATTGGAATGCGTGGTCCGGGAGAGCGAGAAATTGAAACCGACCGTCGTATTGTTCGTGATAAAATTGCTTTGTTAAAAGAACATCTTAAGAAAATTGACAAGCAAATGGCAACTCAGCGGAAAAATCGTGGAAAGATGATTCGAGTTGCATTAGTTGGATATACAAATGTTGGCAAATCAACAATAATGAATATGTTAAGCAAGTCTGATGTGTTTGCGGAAAATAAGCTTTTTGCCACTTTAGATACAACAGTTCGTAAAGTTGTTATTGAGAATTTACCTTTTTTATTGTCTGATACTGTTGGTTTTATTCGTAAACTTCCACATGGTTTGGTTGAATCATTTAAATCAACATTGGATGAGGTTCGCGAATCTGATATATTATTACATGTTGTTGATATTTCGCACCCAAACTTCGAAGATCAAATTCAGGTTGTAAACGAAACTCTTAAGGAAATCGGAACAGTTGATGCATTGCAATATATTGTTTTTAATAAAATTGATGCTTTTACTTTTGAAAAAAAGGACGATGATGATTTAACTCCTAAAACAAAAGAAAACTATAGTTTAGAAGAATTGAAAAAGACTTGGATGGCTAAAAACAATGAGCATTGTATTTTTATTTCGGCAAAGCGAAAAGAAAACGTAGACAAGTTCAAAGAATTGCTTTACGATAAAGTAAAAGAAATACATGCGGTTCGTTATCCGTACAATAATTATCTTTATTAGAACAAAGAGAAAGAATGTTTAAAATAATAAAAAGAAAGGGATGTGTTTATTTGCATCCCTTTCTTTCATATAATAACTTCTGCTTATTGTTTTATTATCTTAAATGTCTGAATTTCGGAGTTATTTATTTCAATTACTAAAAAGTAAACTCCACTAGGAAGATGACTTGTTGTTATATTTTCTTCTCCATTGATATTTTTCTCAAGTAATTTCTGACCAGTTAAATTGGTTATTATAACTTTAACAATATCTAGATTACTCTCAAAACTAATATAATCAACAAAAGGATTTGGATAAATTTTTATATCAAATTCCGATATTTCATTGATACTTGTAACAGCTAATATATTTGCAGTTGTTGTAGGAGAGCCTTCAAGCGATAAACTATAATTTTCCTTATCTGTTCCATCTAGTTTTGCACTTGTAATATTTACTACAATATTTACTACAATATTTGATTGTGAAAATTCAGCAACTTCATTAGTTAATATAATATCATCATTTTCGCTTGTTCCAACTAGAGTAAGCTCGTTATTATCTATTGTAGCTGTCGTATTTCCATCATAATCTTTATCCAATACGGTAAATGAACCTGAAATTGCAAGTTCTTTTTCTGTTATATCTGCAGAAAGCCCATTTGGTTGAGTAAGTAAATAATTTCCAGCATCAGAACCGGTTATAGTAATTGCCGGAGTTACTGATTTATTTGTTTCTACATTTTTATCGCTAAAATTACCCACTGGCTCATCTAAAGTAATATCATCACCAGAAAGAGTTCCAATAATCGAAACTCCTGTAATTTTAGCATCTGTTGTTCCATCATATATTTTATCAGAAGCAGAAGCACTGTTAACAGTTAGTTCTTTGGTAGTAATATCGGCAGTAAGTCCTGATGGTTGAGTAAGGTTATAGTTTCCAGTATTTGTACCTGCAATAGTAATTGCAGCATTAACTGATTTATTTGTTTCTACATTTTTATTACTAAAATTACCCACTAGTTTATCTAAAGATATATCATCACCAGAAATAGTTCCAATAAGAGAAACTCCTGTGATTTGAGCATCTGTTGTTCCATCATAAATTTTATCAGAAACTGATGCACCACTAATAGTTAATTCTTTGGTAGTAATATCGGCAGTAAAACCTGTTGGTTGATTAAGTGTGTAGTTAATTGCATCATTACCAGAAATGGTAATAGCAGGAGTAACCGTTTTACTAGCTCCCACATTTTCATCACTAAAATCGCCAACAAGAGCGTCAAAGTCGACATTGTCACCAGAAACTGTTCCAATGAGAGTTGCACCTGTAATTTCGGCGTCTGTATTTCCGTCATAAATTTTATTAGAAGCATTTGCACCACTAATAGTTAATTCTTTGGCAGTAATATCTGCAGTAAGTCCAGATGGTAGGGAAAGAGAATAATTACTTGCGTCTGCTCCTGCAGTAGTAATCGCAGGAGTTATGGTTTTGTTTGTTCCAACATTTTTATTACTGAAGCTTGCATTGATTTCATTTAAAGCAACATTATCACCAGATACAATTCCAACAAGAGAAGCACCCGTAATTTGAGCATTAGTATTTCCATCGTAAATTTTATCAGAAGCGTTTGCTCCACTAATAGTTAATTCCTTAGTTGTAATATCAGCCTTAAGCCCTGTTGGTTGCGTAAGTGAGTAGTTAATTGCATCATTACCAGAAATGGTAATAGCAGGAGTAACTGTTTTACTTGTTCCCACATTTTCATCACTAAAATTGCCAATAAGAGCGTCAAAATCTAGATCATCGCCTGATACAATTCCAACAAGAGTGGCATCCGTAATTTCTGCATTTATATTTCCGTCATAAATTTTATTAGAAGCAACAGCACTGTTAACAGTTAATTCTTTTGTGGTAATATTTGCTGTTGCTAGTGGTGAACCTGTTAATAATACATTATATTTTAATGAATCACTTCCAGAAAGTATAACATCATTTATTTTAACAGTTTTATTTAAACCAATATTTTTTCCTGCAAAGCTTAAATCCAGATCTGAAATATTTATATTTTCATGTCCTGAAACAATATTTCCAAGGCTAAGGTTATTTATTAAAACAGATGCAGTTGAATCTCCATCATAAGTTTTATTGTTTGCTGTGAAATCGCCGCTAAGAGTTAATTCTTGTTGAGGAATAAACTGTCGTATATTTCCATAGTCGGTGCCACTTCCATTGGTAGCATATGCTCTTACATAATATTCTTCTCCAGGATTAAGTGAAGTTAAGTTACTGCTGAAAGTTCCTATTCCGCTACCATCACTTGAAATTCCAAGATTGTCGATAGTTGTTGGATCTGGTGTTGTGTTCCATACAATTCCACGCTCTGTTATAGTACTTCCTGCACTATCTGTTACTTCTCCTCCCGAAGTAGCAGTTGTAAATTCGATATCTGAAATGGAATCCGTTATAACTGCTGGAAGATTAGACATTCCACCATCAGTTATTGTCCAACCATATGTATCAATAATATATTGTCTTGCATCTGCTGCATTTCCCGTTGAAAATTTGCTTTGACCACCATGAAAAGTTACGTTATTTTTTAATGGTAATAAGGACCAATTAATTAAGATCTTGTTATAATATGCTGTAGATATTTTAAAATTGAATAACAAGTATCCCATATTGGTAACATTTCTAACGTTCCAATTGCTTATATCCTGGTTGAATGATGAAGCATAGATAAACATATGATCCATATCAGTAACATTACTCACATTCCAATCTCCTATAAATTGATCAAATGCCGATGCATAAGCAAACATATTACCCATGTAAATAACATTGCTCACTTCCCAACTTTCAATTTTTTGATTAAAGTTGGAAGCGTCTCTAAACATATATGACATGTCAGTAACCTTACTTACATTCCAATTATCAATCTTCTGATTAAATAAAGTCGCACCATAAAACATTCCATACATGTTAGTGACCTTACTCACATTCCAATTTCCAATAGGTTTATTAAAACTTGAAGCATCAGAAAACATAGATCTCATATTGGTAACCTCACTCACATTCCAATTACCTATGGGTTGATTATATTTAGATGCATTAGAAAACATTGAATTCATATCAGTAACATTACTCACATCCCAATTACTAATATCTTTATTAAAAGCAGATGCTTCAGAAAACATGAAACTCATATTAGTTGTATTGCTGACATTCCAGTTACCAATATCTTTATTAAAATCAGATGCATTAGAAAACATAGCGCTCATATTGATAACCTTACTTACATTCCAATTTCCAATATCCTGATTAAAAGGAGTTCTGGCAAACATACCTGCCATGTCAGTAACTTTATCTACTTTCCAATTTCCAATAGGTTGATTAAAATCAAATACACCAGCAAACATTAACCTCATATTATTAACATTACTCACATTCCAGCTTCCAATATTTTGATTAAAAGCAGATGCATTTTCAAACATAGATTCCATGCTTGTAACATTACCTACATTCCAATTTTCAATATCGTTATTAAAATTAGTTGCATAATAAAACATACGTTTCATATCAGTAGCATTACTCACATCCCAATTACCTATAGGTTGATTAAAAGCAGATGCTCTATAAAACATATTGGACATATTAGTTACTTTACTTACATCCCATGATCCAATATTTTGATTAAAATATTTAGCATAATAAAACATATATTCCATGCTTGTAACATTACTTACATTCCAATTTCCAATATTAGAATTAAAAGATGAATTGCTAAACATCCATGCCATTTCTGAAACCTTACTTACATTCCAATTATTTATATTCTGATTAAAAGCAGGTGCATCATAAAACATAGCACGCATATCGGTAACATAGCCTACATCCCAATTACCTATAGGTTGATTAAAATCGGATGCACCACTAAACATAAAACCCATATCAGTAACCTTACTTACATTCCAATTTTCAATAGGTTGATTAAAACTTGAAGCGCCTTTAAACATCCCACGCATGTTAGTTACCTTACTTACATCCCAATTACTTATATCTTGAGTAAATGTAGATGCTCCATCAAACATGAAACGCATGTCGGTAATATTACTTACATTCCAGACACCTATATCATAATTAAAATTCTCGGCATTACAAAATGCATATTCTAAACTATAAATAGTTGAAGGTATTTGTGAAGGTACTTCAATTAAGTTTTTAGCACCGTTAAAAGCTCCAGCAAGACTTCTTAAACCCACATTATCAATACTTGTAACTTTTATCAATTTTTCTGCATTGTCATAATTATTTGAATAATTTCCAAATTGAGTTAGTGTTCCTGAAATACCAACAGTATAAATACCTTCAGTTGCAAAGGTGTGAGTTTTATATCCAGTTGTTGAATAAGATTCAATAACACCATCTCCCCAATCAACGTTTACAGAAACAAGTCCATATAAAGGTAATGTTATAGTTTTACCAACAGATAAGTTGGTGTCGAAAACTAAAATCATACCATCAGGCGTAATAAAAACTTGTTGTTGTCCGTAATCTGTACCATTATTATTTGTAGCATATGCTCTTACATAATATGTTTTTAAAGGAGACAAACCGTTTATATAACTTTCAAAACTACCTGTGCCAGTTCCGTTTTCTGAAAAACCTAAATTATCACTAATAGTTGGATTAGGTAAAGTGTCCCAAACAACACCTCTTTTTATTATAGCACTTCCTCCATTATTTGTTATTTCTCCTCCAGAAACGGCGCTAATTGGTGTAATTTGAGAAATAGAATCTGTCTTTATTAAAGGTAGATTAGAAATCCCTCCATCAGTAATTGTCCAATTATTAGGAGCATTAGTGAGGATATTTCTTGCCGTTTCAGCGTCACCTGTCGAATATTTACTATAACCAGCATGGAAAGTAATATTGGAATTTAGTGTTAAATCAGACCAGCCAATTAACAAATTATTGTAGTTAGTAGTTGATAATTTAATATAGATAAACATATTATCCATATTTGTAACATTACCAATACTCCAATTACCTAAATCTTGATCAAATGAAGTTGCATTACCAAACATCCATTCCATATTACTGACATTACTAACATTCCAGTTTCCAATATCCTGATTAAAAGAAGATGCTCCATTAAACATTCCTTCCATGGAAGTAACTTTATTTGCGTTCCAAGACCCAATGTTTTGATTAAAGTTTACAGCATAATAAAACATATATGCCATGTCTGTAACATTTGAAGTGTTCCATGATCCAATATCCTGGTTAAATGAGAGTGCATTCATAAGCATGCTTGACATGTCTGTAACATTTTGTACATCCCATCCACTAATGTTATAATCAAAATTTTCTGCACTTTCAAATATATTCGAAAGATCAGTTACCGATGAAGGTATTTGAGAAGGCACCTCAATCAAGTTTATAGCATATTTAAAAGCTCCCGAAAGATTTGTAAGTCCCAGATTTCCAAAACTAGTTACTTTTATTAATTTATCTGAATTGTCATATCCCATCCATGAATTTCCAAACTGCGTTAGTGTACCTGAGATACTAACAGTATATGTTTCATTTGTTGTATAAGTATGGTCTTTATCTCCAGTAGTTGTATATGATTCTATATTGCCATCGCCCCAATCAACTGTTACATTAACACTTCCATATAGTGGTAGAGTTATAGTTGTTCCATCAGAAAAATTGGTATTAAATTCAAGTGTCATTTGAGCATTCATGCTCAGGCTCGCTATTAAAATAGCAAAGATTAGGTATGCTTTTCTCATATGTTAATAAATTAGAATTGTATAAATGTAACAGTTATATATTTGTTTGCAAATTATAATATAGGTCAATATTAGTTTTGAAAAAGAGGACGATGACGATTTAACTCTTGAAACAAAAGAAAACTATAGTTTAGAAGAATTGAAAAAGACATGGATGGCTAAAAACAATGAGTATTGTATCTTTATTTCGGCAAAGCGAAAAGAAAACGTAGATAAGTTCAAAGAATTGCTTTACGATAAAGTAAAAGAAATACATGCGGTTCGTTATTCGCACAATAACTATTTGTACGAACTAACATTAAGTGCTTGGTGCCGGGCTTAACAAAGGGAATTCTATTGTTATGTGAGTGCCAATATTCAATTGACTATTGATTTGAAGTGTCCCATTATTTTTGTGAATAAAATCATTACAAAGAACTAATCCCAAGCCAGACCCAGGTTCCCCATCGGTGCCTTTTGTAGTGGTGCTTTTTTCAAAAGAGAACAAATTTTTTATTTTCTCTTGTGGAATTCCAGTTCCTGTGTCGGAAATAACAATTTGAATATGATTTAATTTCTTTTTTGTTAAAATGGTTATTTTTCCACCTTTGGGGGTAAATTTTATAGCATTTGAAACAAGGTTGCGAACAACAGCTTCAATCATCTTTGTATTTCCATTAATAAAAGCTTCTTGGACTGAACTAATTTCTAGATCGATTGATTTTATATCGGTTAAAGTTTTAAGAAAAGATATATTTGAAAAAATAAGTTCATTTACATCAATTTTTTCATTTTCGAATTGAGCGATATTTGTCGAAGTTGTTGCCCAATCCAATAGATTGTGTAATAAATGATAAGTTGATTTACTTAGCATCTCAATCTTCTCAAGAAACTCATTTTTCTTTTCATTTGTAATTTTTGAGTTGTTATTTAAGTAATTCAAAAAATTCATAATTGTTCCCAAGGGACCTTTTAAATCATGGGCAATAATTGCGAAAAACTTTGTTTTAGATTTAAGTTGACTGTCCAGATCTGAATATAATTGCAAGTTAACCGCTGAAAGAAATCCAAATGTTAAGGCAATCATTATAAAGCCTGAGATAACATACAGAATAATTCCTACTTGGTTTATATAGGATGGATTAAAGTTTGGACTAATTAATATTGAAACAAAACTTAGTAATAATATCAGCAAATAAACAAAAAAAGAGATTGCATTTAAAATGAAGATATTTTTTACAGATTTTCGAATAGATTTGAACTGCACCATCTCGTAAAAAGCAAACAGACAATATATAATTAGGATTACAAGATGAATTTCCATTCTTATTTTATGCGATGGTAATATAAAAGAAAAGATTGCTGATTGAAGAATATCTATAGTAGGAATTCCTATAATTATCGAGGTGTTTATCTTTTTTAGTTTAAAATGCCAAATGCCTGCCAGATATGAATACAAACCAACTGTAACAAATAATGGAGGAACAACTAATACAAATAAGTCATTGGGGGCTCCGGTTAATCTTAACAATAATCCAACTCCAATAATTATACTTCCAATTGACCAATAAAATGTTCCTTTTACACCAGGTGAGTTTTTGTGCAAAAGAATCATATAAAATCCCATTATTAGGCTTATTCCTGCATTAATAATTATTAAAATATTGAAATCAATATGTATCATATTTACAAAATTTTAAAAGGACACGTAAAATTTAACTAAAGGCTACACTCTTTTGTGTGGTTTTTTATGGGATCTTGAAAAAGAATTTAATCTGCTTACAATAATATCAGCTAATTAATTATCTTGGACTAAAAGATAGATTTTTAATTTTAATGAGTTTTATTAAAAGGGTAAATTTTTGTTCAGGAGAAAATGCTTTCGGAACTTTCTTATTCGATCAGTTTATGACTCACAAGATATTCTGCAATTTGAATAGCATTTGTAGCGGCCCCTTTTCTTAAATTATCTGAAACAACCCACATATCAAGACTATTTGCTTGAGAAATATCACGACGAATCCTTCCCACAAAAACATCATCTTTACCTTCGGCATATTTTGGCATCGGATAAATATTGTTTTTGGGATCATCTTGGATTGTTATTCCTTCAGATTTTTCAAGGATGCCTCTAATTTCTGAAATGTCAAAATCATTTTCAAATTCAATATTTATAGCTTCTGAATGCCCTCCAGTTACAGGAATTCGAACTACTGTAGCGGTAATATTTATAGATTGATCGCCAAGAATTTTGCGTGTTTCATTTATCAATTTGGTTTCTTCGGAGGTGTATGCATTTTCTTCAAAATCGCCACCATGAGGGAAACAGTTTAAGTCAATTGGATGTGGATACGCCATTTCTCCTTTAATTCCTTGTCGCTCATTTTTCATTTGTTCAACAGCCTTTACTCCAGTTCCTGTAATCGACTGATAAGTTGAAACAACTAAACGCTTTATTTTATATTTTGTATGCAAAGGAGCTAAAGCAACAACCATTTGTATGGTCGAGCAATTTGGATTTGCTATGATTTTATCAGCTTTAGTTAACTGATTTGCATTTATCTCAGGCACAACTAATTTGATATTTTCGTGCATTCTCCAAGCAGAAGAGTTATCAATAACCGTTGTTCCAACTTTGGCAAATTCAGGAGCCCATTTTAAAGAAGTTGAACCACCTGCAGAGAATATTGCAATATCCGGCTTTAATGAAATAGCTTGTTTAACTCCAATAATTTCAATTTCAGAATTGTTAAAACGAATTTTCTTTCCAATTGATTTTTCGGATGCTACAACTAGTATTTCTGTAATAGGAAATTTGCGTTCAATTAAAGATTTCAAAATTACCGATCCTACCAATCCGGTTGCTCCTACAACAGCTATTCTCATTTCATTAATTTTTAAGATTCTTTACTATAGATTTGAAAATACTCAAAATCATTTTTTGTATCTTTCAAAAATAAATATTTAATCTAGATTCTTATGCTTAAAAGGCTAATAATTGTTTGCTTGTTTTTACCTGTAACATTAATTGCTCAAATTACAGATGATTTTGAAGATGGAAATATTTCTGATTGGACAGAGAGCAATGTTGGACGATGGTCAGCATCTGATATTACGCCTTTAAATGGCAGTTATTCTTTGCATCATGTTTTTGATAACACAATAGCTGAGAACGATCAAATTTCAAAGTCTTTATCGAGCTTAGATTTGACAGCTCAGAATACTGTTTGGCAATTTAAAATACAATACGATTATAATCCATCCGATGGAAATAATTGGACAGTGTTTCTGGTAAGTGATGTTGATGCCAATCAAATGGTCCCGGGAGGAACAGTTAATGCTTATGCACTTGGAGTGAATTTTTCAGGTTCAGACGATATTTTGAAACTCTTAAAAATTACATCAGGACTAGAAACAGAGATAATAACAACTTCTTTAAATTGGGATGACGGGACAAATCCTTCGGATATTGTTGCATTGGAGGTTACTCGAAGTAAAGATGGAAACTGGGAAGTTCTTTATAGTACCGATGGTATTTTCGATAATGTTACAAGTATTGGAACTGGAACGGACATTGCATATACTACTGCGGATTACTTTGGAATTTATTATACATATACTTCTAGTGCTGATAGAAAAATATGGATGGATGATATTTATATTGGCGCGGAAATAGTGGATATCGAATCTCCTAAAATTACCAATGTAAATATTATCGATGCTAAAACAATTAACGTAGAATATTCGGAGGAAATAGATTCATTAGTTGCTGTTAATATCTCAAACTATTTTATAGATAAGGGTGTTGGAAATCCTCTTTCTGTAAAAACCAATGAAACTAAAACTCAAGTTGATTTAAGTTTAGCAGGAGATTTAGTAAATGGAACATATTACAGTATCGATATTCAAAATATTGAAGATCAAAATTCGAATATAATTTCAGATACTATAGTTCAATTTCTTTACTATACGCCCGAAACATATGATGTTGTGATAAATGAAATAATGGCAGACCCCACTCCTGAAGTAGGATTGCCAAATTATGAGTTTATTGAGATAAAAAATACAACAGAATTTGATATCGATTTATCGGATTGGAAGTTGAAAGTAGGAGGTTCGGAAAAGGATTTTCCTAATTATGTTTTAACTTCAGATTCATATGTAACTCTTTGCTCTGAAACAGCAGGAGAGTTTCTCGACGATTTTGGAAGTGTTTTAGAGTTTTCTTCGTTTTCTTCTTTAACTAATTCTGGAACTTCGATTGTTATCTTCGATCAAAACAATCTTGTTATTGATTCAATCAGTTTTACAGATGATTGGTATGGCAATACGGAAAAGGAAAATGGTGGATGGACAATAGAAAGGATAGATCCTTTAAACACATGTTCAACGGTAAGTAATTGGATTGCATCTATCGATCCTCAAGGAGGAACACCTGGAACACAAAACTCTGTTTTTGCTTCAAACATTGACAATCAAGCACCTGAAGTTGAATTTATTGAGATCGTTTCTAGCAATCAAATTAAGTTAATATTTAACGAGTCGGTCACAGAACTTACTTTGCTCGAAAAAACAAATTATTCAGTTAATAATGGCATCGGAAATCCCGCTTCGGTTATTTCAAACCAAAATTTCACAGAATTAAATATAGTATTCTTAAATCAGTTCCCTAGTAAAGAGAATTTGATACTTTCTATAAATAATTTGTCTGATGAATGTGGAAATGTAATTGGCACTATAAATTTAGACTTTTTATATTATGCAGTAAATCCATACGATATTGTTATAAATGAGATTTTTGCAGATCCAGAGCCTTCAATCGAACTTCCAGAATTTGAATATATTGAGATTTACAATGCATCAGAATTTGAGATTGATTTATCCAATTGGAAATTGCTAATCGGAGAATTAGAAGAAACCCTTCCTTTTGAAAAGATAAACGCAAACGAATACATCATAATTTGCGACGAAGATGCAGAATCAGCATTAGAGGTGTTTGGAAAAGTTATTTCTGTTTCAAGTCTGCCTGCAATTCCAAATACCGAAGGGAATATTGTTCTTCGAGATAAATCGGAACAAATAATCTCAAGAGTTTCGTATAATAACTCTTGGTATCAGGACGAATACAAATCTGAGGGAGGTTGGTCTTTGGAACAAATAGACCCAATGAATCCTTGTGGTGGAGAAAATAATTGGATTGCTTCGGAAAGTAATTTAGGAGGAACCCCTGGGCAAATAAATTCTGTTAATGCGAATAATCCTGATTTAGATTCACCAGAATTAAAGCGTATTACCGTAATTGATAGCGTATCAATTCAATTGTATTTTAGCGAATCTATTGATAGTTTATCAGCAATGAATAGCAATATTTATAATGTCGATGCTGGAATTGGCGATCCAATCTCTATTGATTTAATAGGCACAGATTATACATCTTTAATTCTGGGATTTGAAAATGAATTTGCTAAGAATACAATTTTCACTCTTGAAATTACAAATGGGATTTTCGATTGTTCTGGAAATGAGATTAATAATAATACCGCACAGTTTGCGATTCCTGCGGATGTTAAAAAAAACAACCTAGTTATAAATGAGGTTTTATTCAATCCTTTAACTGACGGATTTGATTTTGTAGAGATTTATAATAAATCAGAAAATACCATTGATTTAAAGGATGTATTTATCTCTAGTTATGATTACGATGCTGGAGAATATAAAACCGTTCAGCAAATATCAACCGAAGGATTTCTAATTTTCCCTAAAGAATATGTTGTTGTTACAGAAAACCCTGAGATAGTTCAAGAACATTATTATACGAATAATGAAAAGGGATTTTTAAAAATTGCTGATTTACCATCATTTAGCGATGATGCAGGAAGAGTAATTTTGTTTGATAAAATCCAGACAATTATTGATGATTTTGAATATAACGAAGATATGCAATATCCATTATTAGCTACAAATGAAGGTGTTTCTTTGGAACGTATAAATTTTGATCGACCAACAAACGATAAAACCAATTGGCATTCAGCATCCGAAATATCTGGATTTGCAACACCAGCATATGAAAATTCACAATTTTTAGAATCAGAAAATATTAAAGAGTTGATCCAAATTGAACCAGAAGTTTTCTCACCTGATAACGATGGTTTCGAAGATTTTGCCAATATAAACTTCTTGCTTGAAGAACCAGGTTATGTAGTAAATATCAAAATATTTGATTCGAAAGGACGATTGGTAAGATACTTATCTAACAATCAGCTTTTGGGAATTAATGGTGTTATTTCTTGGGATGGTTTAGACGAAAAAAATCAAAAAGCACCGGTTGGAATATATGCTGTTTTTATTGAGCTTTTTGATATAAAAGGTAATGTGAAACAATATAAAGAAACAGTTGTTGTTGCCGCTAAATATTGAAATTGTTTATAGCTTACAGTTTTTCACGAATATCCTATAAAGACATTGGATTATAGCTTTTTGAGATGGAAGGCGAAAAGTACAAAACCCGAATTATGTTTAAGCGTTTTTAATTTGTTTTCTTAAAATCAAGACGAACGGAATTGCCAAAAATGCAAGCATCGACGATACTTTATACGTATCGATTAATCCTATAAAATCGCTTAAAATTCCAACAAATAGATTTGTTATTGAGGATGAAACAAAGGAAATAAACATAAATACGCCACTTAAAAAAGCTTGGTGCTCAGAATCAAAATCCATCACTAGGGCTAAAAGTACTGGTGTCGAAGAAATAATAAAAAACCCAAGCATAAGTAAAAGTGGAAACATTGCAGGTCCATCCGAAGAAATAAACAATAACATTAAAATCGGAGAAACTAATATAATGATTGTTAACATTCTCATTCGACCAATTTTATCGGAAAAGGTTCCTGCTAAATATGCTCCAATGGCTCCAGCAAATTCAAAAATAGAAAGAGAAACTCCTCCCATCCAAAGAGAACCTCCTTTTTCATCTAAATAAGTTGGTAAGAAACTTGAAATAGATGTTTTCATAAAACCACGAAAAAACATAATACCTGCTATTAATAAAAAGAAGGGCAGATGCTTTTTAAAAGTAGCTTTAATTCCTGCAAGGGATCTATTTTTAGGAATATCCTGAGAGAGATTAATATTTCGTAATTTAAAGTATAAAATTAGTGAAGCAACTAATCCAAATGGAATTAATTTAAATGTTCCTTCTAAGCCCCAAACTTCAACAGCAGCTACAATAAGTAACGGCCCGACTGTTCTTGCAGCTTCACCACCAAGCATATAAAAACTCATTCCTTTACCAATTCGATCACCCGATATTTTTTTAATTAATACAGGAGTTGGTACATGAAACATAGCACTGCTCAGTCCAGAAACAAAAAGAAGGATAATAATGATAATATAATAAGGAGAAACTCCTAAGAAACTCATGCAAATGGTTGTTATAGCAGGAGCTAAAATTACTAAATATCGAATTTTTAATTTATCGGCAATTATACCTATAAAAGGATTTAATAATGAAGGAATTTGCTGAGCAACAAATAATAAACTAACCATTGTATTATTTATCCCAAGCTTAGTTTTTAACAATGGAACAATAGGCGCTAAAAATGAAGAGTAGGTATCATGCACGAAATGTGCTATTGATATTAAGATTACATTATTTAGTTGAAATTTTTTCTTGTTGTCCATTGTGTAATTACAATTTAATATTGTGTAAGTTCAAGCTTTGACAACTTATTTTTAAATTAGATTAATTGCAGGTATATAATAAGCAAAAAAAAGCCGGGCTAAACCCGGCTGATTTATAATTTAGAAATTAATTCTTTCATTATGAGTGTCATTTTTGTCTCTGCCTGAGCTGCGACTTTCTGAACATCTTCATGCGTGACTTCGACAATTTTGCCTGGAACTCCTAAATCCGTTATAATTGATATTGCAAAACAAGGGATTCCCATTTGCCTTGCAATAATTACTTCCGGCACTGTTGACATTCCTACAGTATCGCCACCGATAATTCTAAAATATTGATACTCTTTTGGTGTTTCAAAAGTCGGTCCCGTAGTTGCAACATAACAACCTTCCTGAACTTTTAAATTATTATTTTTAGCAATCTCTTTTGCTTTTGCAATTAAAGAATGATCGTAAGGTTCGCTCATATCTGGAAAACGCGCTCCGAATTCAGGAATGTGTTTTCCAATTAATGGGTTTGGAATTAGATTAATATGATCATTGATTATCATTAAATCACCAATCTCAAAATCAGGATGAACACCACCACTTGCATTTGAAACAAATAAAGTTTTTATCCCAAGAAATTTCAATACTCGAACAGGGAAAGTAACCATTTCCATTGGGTAACCTTCATAAAAATGAAAACGACCTTGCATAGCCACAATCTTCTTACCGCCTAATTCACCAAATATTAATCTTCCGTGATGTCCTTCAACTGTAGAAACTGGAAAGTTAGGGATATTTCCATAATCAAGAGTATGTTCAATCTTGATTTCTTTTACCAATCCACCTAATCCTGTTCCTAAAATAATTCCAACCTCTGGGTAAAATTTTGTTTTATCCTGGATAAAGGAAGCTGTGCTTTTTATTTTTTCTAACATATTCAATGATTTGCTGATTAAAATTATCCGTTCTGTCATTTAAAAATTCAACCTGTATAGGAATGTAAAAAAACGAATCTTTCAAATTATTAGCAATATTACTAAATTTTTGCAAACGCATTGCATCTTTTTCAGTTGTAATAATGATTTTCTTATCAGAATTAATAGAATTATATTTTTGCTCAATTCTTTTAAGATCAGACTCTTTAAAGTTGTAATGATCGGAATATTCTAATTCGTGAATTTTTTTAGAAATATTTTCTAAAATATGCTCTTTAAGTGGTTTGGGGTTGGCAATTCCAGTAACTAATAAAATATCATAATCGCTGTAAGTGTCTTGATTATTAGACTTTTCTTCGAAATTATAAACAGAACATAATTCTCCATAATCAAAAGTTGTAAAAAAGACATGCTGAAATGGATAAGATTCCAGTTTGTTAAAAATAAATCTTCGCTCTATGGGTTTTAAATTTTTGGGTGATTTTGTAATTATTATAATGTTTGCCCTTTTTTTCTCAAAAGCCTGCTCTCGTAAATCTCCAAACGGGAGAATAAAATCTTTGTCGATTGGTCGCGAATAGTCAATTAATAAGATGGATAAATTTGTATGTACTTTTCTGTGCTGGTAAGCATCATCTAATAAAATAATATCTAAATCTTTCGTTTTTTTTAAAAGCTGATTAATTCCATTAGTCCGATCGGCATCAACAGCGACATTTATATTTGGGAATTTCTGTTTTATTTGTCTAGGTTCATCACCAATTTCTCTATCTGTGGAATCAGAAGTAGATAAAACAAATCCTTTTGTTTTTCTTTTGTAACCACGACTTAATGTTGCAATGTTAAACTCAGATTCTAAAATCTTAATAAGATATTCTATATGAGGAGTTTTACCTGTTCCTCCAACAGTTATGTTACCAACTGAAATAAGAGGAATATTAAACTGATTTGATTTAAAAATCTTATAATCGTAAAATCGATTTCTAATGTATATTATAAATCCGTAAATCAGGCTTATAGGGAAAAGAATTGGAGATAGTATTTTTCTTAAAGTACTCATAAATTATTCTAAAAATATACGGTGCTAAAATACTAATTATTAACGTGAATATTTATGATATATTGAATGATAATAAATAAGTAATAAAAAGAGTGTAGATAAATAAAAGTCATTTCAGATTCCAAGTATTTTATTATCTTCATCCTTTTTACCAAAATTTATACTATGAGATTTAAACTTTTATTTATTAGCCTTTTTCTTGTCCAAATTACACTCGGACAGGAATTCATTTCTTTTGAAAGCAAGAAAATTGTTGGTAGTAATTTAAATACCTTACCAATTAGAGTTATTGATTCAAAAAAATCCAATGAAATAATTGTTAGTTATTCATTTGAAAATGCGGGGATAGGACGAACTTCAGTTAAGAATACAGAATACCAATTTTTACACATAGAAGGTTTTTCTAAAATGAGTCAGGTTGGTGCCCCAGCATTACCCGCCCATAACGATTTAATTGCATTGCCAGGGGTGAAAAAACCTCAAATTATTATTCTTAAGGCGGATTTTCAGGAAATAAAAGGATTTAACATACATCCAACTTTAGAACCAGAGAGAGATACAGAAGGTGCCCCAGCTTCTATTTTCGAAAAGGATGAAAAGATTTATGGGAAGGATGAATTTTTCCCAAAAAATATTATTGAAATTGAGAATCTTCATAAATATAGAGGTACACCAATCGCAGTTACTCAAATACGCCCAATTCAATACAATCCGGTAACAAAAACAATTCGAGTTTATACAAATATTAAATATAAAATAGAGTATTCTACGAATACAGATTCAAAATCAAAACTAACCAATAGCAAACATTCTATATCAATGCTAAAAAGCAATGTGTTAAATGCTTCTGCTATAAATTACACTCCAGCAGATCAAAAAGGAAGTGATTCTAGGCCTAATTATATTATTGTAACTCACAACGAATATAAGGCTGCTGCCGACACTTTAGCTAAATGGAAAAGTCAATTAGGGCAAAATGTTGAGGTTGTTGTTAATTCAGTTTGGACGGCAGAAACTGTAAAAAGTGCTATTCAATCTAGATATCAGACTTATTCTCCTAAGCCAGATTATTTTTTAATTATTGGAGATCATACTGGAAATTTTGCAGTGCCAGGAGAGGTGCATCAGGATCCTCAGGATGGTGATGATTTTGCAACGGATCTTTATTATGCGTGTATGGATGGGGTAGGCGATTATTATCCAGATATGGCACATGGTCGTATTTCTGTTTCTTCGGCAACCGAAGCTATGAATGTTGTTTTAAAGATAGTGAATTATGAAAGAACACCTGTTACCGAAGCAAGTTATTACGAAAATGGATTAAACTGTGCACAATTTCAGGATGTTGCAGATGAAGAAGCTCCTGATGGAATTGCAGCGCGTCGATTCTGTCATACAAGTGAAAATATTCGTGATTACATGGTTGATGAACAAGGATATGCTGTTGAAAGAATATATTATACAGATGAAGCTAATACTCCAACAAATTTTAATAATGGGTATTTTTCGAATAATGAATCTGTTCCTTCGGAATTATTAAGAGCAAATGGTTATACATGGAGTGGTGGAGCAACAGATATTTTATCAAGTATTAATGCCGGTAAGTTTTATGTTTTTCATAGAGACCACGGATACTCAGGAGGAATTGGTTGGGCGCATCCACGTTTTATTTCTAACAATACTTATGGAGCAACAAACAACGTAGCTCAACTATCAAATGGGAATTTATTGCCTGTACTTTTTAGCATTAATTGTCACACAGGAGAGTTTTTATTAGACAACTGTTTTGCGGAAGAGTTTTTGCGAAAAGAAAATGGGGGCGCTGTTGGCGTAGTGGGTGCAGCATATTATAGTTACAGTGGTTGGAATGATGGTTTTTCTGCTGGTATGATTGATGCAATATGGTCTAACCCTGGTTTAACTCCCACATTTGGTTCAGGAGGTGTTTCAAGCCCGGTAGCTTCGAGTGCAAATAATACAAGAACAATGGGAGATGTTGTTAATCAAGGTTTAGTTCGAATGATTCAAATCTGGGGAGATAGTAAATATACCCATGAGCTTTTTCATTGGTTTGGCGATCCAGCTATGAAAATTTGGACTGAGAATCCAAATAATAATTTAATTACAGCAACAATACCGTCTTCAATTAATTGTGATGCCACTTCCTTATCTATTTCTGGATGTAATGTTGATGACGCACTTGTTACACTTGTAGTAAACGGAAGTCTTGTTGCTAAAGAAAATATTTCTGGTAGTGTTGCTAATTTAAGTTTTGATTACGCTGGAAATTCAGATTCGCCAGCATTAGTTACTATTTCAAAGGAGAATCACAAACCTATAATTGCATATTTAACAATTACTGGTTCGTGTGAGTTTCCTCCAAAAGCAGCTTTTGTGTCCGACAAGAATAATGTTTATCCTGGAGAAACAGTTCAGTTTACAGATAATTCATTGAACCATCCTATGTCATGGGCTTGGACATTTGAAGGAGGAACTCCCGAAACATCAAGTGATCAAAATCCTTCAGTTGTTTTTAGTACCGTAGGTTCGTATACAGTTTCGTTAAAAGCTACAAATGCACAAGGAACAGATAGCTTAGGATACGAAAACTTTATTACTGCTGCTGACCCAACGTATTGCGATGCAACTTCTGCTCAATGTGACGAATATATTAGTCGAGTAAAATTGAATACAATTGATAATACCTCAATGTGTAATTTGTATGAAGATTTTACAGATGTGTTTACTAGTTTAAGCGTTGGTCAATCTCATAATATTGAAATTACAAATTCTCATAATTATGATGGTGATAATATAGGTTGTTGGATAGATTGGAATCAGGATAAGGATTTTGAGGATGAGGATGAAAAAATTAATATTGCATACTCATCAGGAACCGGTACAGGAAATATCACTGTCCCAGGACATGCGAATTATGGTAGTACAAGAATGCGCGTGCGACTTGTTTACGATGAGGAATTGCAAGCTTGTGGCATTTCTGAGTATGGCGAAGTGGAAGATTATATGATTAATGTGATTGGTGTTGGGGATAGTTATGAGGTCATTTTCAATGTTAAACATAATTCTGAGAATGTTGTTGGAGCAGGTGTAAGTATGGCCAGATACGGAACAAAGATAACAGATGACTCAGGTAATGCAGTGTTTGAAACTGTATATAGTGGGAATGCTATTAATTATAGCGTTCAATCCAGTGGTTATTTTACTTCATCTGGAACAATTGATGTTGTTGATGGAAATTTAACTGAAAATGTAATACTTGAACTTGGGAAGTATAATGTAAGTTTTACTATAAAAGATGGCTCCAACCCATTAGGAGGAGCAAGTGTTAGTTTATCTGGTTACGGAACGAAAGTAACAGATATTTCTGGAAATGTAATTTTTGAAGATGTTTATTGTGGGAATGGAATTAGTTATGAGGTTCAATCAACTGATTATATTACTTCATCTGGAACAATTAATGTTATTGATGGGGATGTAACTAAAAATATATTTCTTGAACCAATTAAGTATAGTGTTCGTTTTAATGTAAATGATAGTTCAGATCCAATATCTGGAGCAAGTGTTAGTTTATCTGGATATGGGATCAAGGTTACTGATAATTCTGGGGATGCATTATTTACAGATGTATATCGTGGGAATGGAATTAGTTATGAGACCCAATCCAATGGTTATATTACTTCATCGGGAACAGTTGATGTTGTTGATGAGGATATTACCGAGAATGTTGCACTTGAGCTTGAAAAGTATAAAGTTAATTTTACAGTAAACGATGGTTCAAGTCCAATTTCTGGAGCTGATGTAACTATTGGTCAGGATACAAAAATAACTGATGCTTCTGGAGAAACTGTATTTGACTTAGAGCCTACTTCTTATAATTTCTCAGTTACAGCATCCGGATTCAATCAAAACAACGGAAGTATCAATGTTGTTGATCAGGATCAGGATAAAATTGTAACACTTAGCATTAATACATCAATTGATGGAATTGAGAAGGAACAAATAAAAATATTTCCAAATCCAACTTCAGGTATTATAAAACTTGAGGGAGAAGTTTTAAATAAAGCTAAAATATCAGTTTATGATGTTAGTGGAAAACAGCTATTGATAAAATTATCGAAGGGAAATCCAATTGAAATAGACTTAACTTCATATTCTAGTGGAACATATATTTTAAAAGTGGAAATTGATACTAAAACATACGATCAAATAATAATTAGAGAATAAAAAGAAGGGGGCTGTAAATAGCACTCGTGGTCGGAAGAAATTCCGACCATTTTTTATGTTTTAAAAAACAGGTCAGGATTACCACCACACTGATTAACAACAAGGACTATTGCTAGATTCCTGACTTCCATTGATAATCTTCTTTTAGCGGTCTTGTACCCTATATTGTTTGCTTTTTATATTGTTAAACTCAATACGATATTGTATCGAATTTGTTGAAATATAATATATTACAATTTTCTTATTTAAAATTCGCTAATCAAACCCTTTTTAGGATAATCAATTGTATAATGTAAACCTCGGCTTTCATGCAAATCTTTGGCCATTTTAATAATTAAGTAACCAACATTAATTAAGTTTCTAAGCTCACAAAGTTTTTGTGAAAGAATCGATTTTTCGTACAATTCTTCAGTTTCCTTATAGATTATTGCCAATCGTTTAAGAGCTCTTTCTAAACGCAAATTAGAGCGCACAATACCCACATAATTACTCATAATCTGTTGTACTTCCTTATAATTCTGAGTAATCATAATCATTTCCTCAGGATAAGTTGTTCCGTGAGCATCCCATTCAGGAATTTGAGAGTGTATTCTTATTTGATTTAATCTTCTTATAGAATCTTTTGCAGCTCTATTAGCATAAACTACTGCTTCTGATAATGAATTGGATGCCAGTCTGTTTGCTCCGTGCAAACCCGTTGAAGAGACTTCCCCTACAGCATATAATTGATTAATAGTACTTGCTCCATTTTCATCGACCTTTATTCCACCACACATGTAATGTGCTGCAGGAATAACCGGAATAGGATCTTTCGTTATATCAATTCCTAAAGACTTACACTTTTCAGAGATATTTGGAAAATGATCTTTTAATTTTTCAGGATCTAAATGCGAACAATCCAAAATAACATGATCATTACCAGTAATTTTCATTTCGTGATCAATTGCTCGGGCCACGATATCTCTGGGAGCTAAGCTTCCTCGTTTATCGTATTTTTTCATAAACTCAGAGCTATCTGTAGTTTTTAAAATAGCACCAAAACCACGTAAAGCTTCGGTAATTAGGAAGGAAGGTTTTTCTCCTGGGTTATAAAGAGATGTTGGATGGAATTGAATAAATTCCATATTTTCGATTATTCCTTTCGCACGATAAACCATTGCAATTCCGTCACCGGTAGCAATTTTAGGATTTGTTGTGGTATCGTATAAATTCCCGGTTCCTCCAGTGGAAATTAAAGTTGTTTTGGCAAGAAAAGTATTTACTTTATCCGTTTTTAGATCTAAAACATAGGCACCATAACACTCTGTGTTGTTATGACTTCGTTTTACAAGTTTACCTAGATGGTGCTGAGTAATAATATCAACGGCAAAATGGTTTTCCAGAACTTCAATGTTCTTATGATTTTTAACCTTGTCAACCAAAGAGAGCTGGATTTCTTCTCCTGTCTTATCTTTACTATGTAAAACTCTGTTTTCGGAATGGCCACCTTCTTTTCCTAAGTCGTATTTTCCGGATTCATTCTGATCAAAATCTACACCCCAATCAATTAATTGTTGAATTTGCGCAGGAGCTTCACGCACAACCATCTCTACAACTTCTTTATTGCACAATCCATCGCCAGCAATTAGCGTATCCTGAACATGCTTTTCAAAATTATCGGGTTTATATGTTACAGCAGCAATTCCACCTTGCGCATATTTTGTGTTTGATTCTTCCAGATTTGTTTTGCTGATTAAAACAACTTTTCCATGTTCGGCAACTTTTAATGCAAAACTTAAACCAGCGATTCCGGATCCAATAACCAAAAAATCTGTCTCTTTGATCATACCTTTAATAAATTGAAGTACTTAATTGAAATGTGAGCAACAAAGGTAGAAATTGTTATTGAGAAAATATACAAAATAGGGGTTTTATGCCTTTACAACTGTATAAGTTAATTATGTTATGATTTAAAAACTATTTCGATTATTTTTGTCTGATTAAATCAAAAATCAATAAACAATATAAAAATTATGGCTCAAGACGATCTATTTAAGAAGCTGATAGCGCATGCAAAGGAATATGGTTTTATTTTCCAATCGAGTGAGATTTATGATGGACTAAGTGCTGTTTATGATTATGGTCAGATGGGTGTTGAATTAAAAAACAACATTAAAAAATTTTGGTGGGATGCAATGGTGAAAATGCATGAGAATATTGTTGGAATTGATTCTGCAATATTTATGCACCCTGAGATTTGGAACGCATCTGGACATACTAGTGCTTTTAACGATCCATTGATAGATAATAAAGATTCGAAAAAGAGATATAGAGCCGATGATTTAATTGAAGAACACATTCAAAAATATCAGTCAAAAATTAATAAAGATGTTGCTAAAGGAATTAAGAAATTTGGCGATGATTTTGATAAAGAGCAATTCTTAGAAACCAACCCAAATGTATTAAGAAACAAAGCTAAGATTGATGAAATTCAAGGTCGTTTAGTTAATGCTTTAGAAGCCGATGATTTGAATGAAATAAAACAAATCATTGTGGATTGCGAAATTGCTTGTCCTGTTTCAGGTTCAAGAAACTGGACAGATGTTCGTCAGTTTAACTTAATGTTTGATACAAAACTTGGATCTGTAGCCGAAGGTGCAAATAAAATTTATTTGCGTCCGGAAACTGCTCAAGGTATTTTTGTTAACTATTTAAATGTACAGAAAACTGGTCGAATGAAATTGCCTTTTGGAATTGCCCAAATTGGTAAGGCATTTCGCAACGAGATTGTTGCTCGCCAGTTTATTTTCCGTATGCGTGAGTTTGAGCAAATGGAGATGCAATTTTTTGTGAAACCAGGAACAGAAATGGAATGGTTTGAACACTGGAAAAATTTAAGAATAAGGTGGCACAAAGCAATGGGTTTGCCAGAAGAAAAGTACCGTTTTCATAAGCACGATAAGCTAGCACATTACGCAAATGCAGCTTTTGATATTGAATTTGAATTCCCATTTGGATTTAAAGAATTAGAAGGAATTCATTCAAGAACAGATTTTGATTTATCGCAACATCAGAAATTTTCAGGGAAGAAAATTCAGTATTTCGACCCAGAATCAGGTGAAAGTTTCGTGCCATATGTTGTAGAAACATCCCTTGGTTTAGATAGAACTTTCTTAACTATTCTTTCAGCTTGTTTAAAAGATGAAGAAATCAAAAAGGAAAATGGAGATGTAGATACACGAGTAGTATTGCAAATTCCTCCAGCTCTAGCACCAATAAAATTGGCCGTTTTACCATTGGTTAAAAAAGATGGTTTGCCAGAAAAAGCTCGTGAAATAATTGATGAATTAAAATTTGATTTCACTTGTCAGTATGATGAAAAAGACTCAATAGGAAAACGGTATCGTCGTCAAGATGCTATTGGAACGCCGAACTGTATAACTATCGATCATCAAACATTAGAAGACAATACAGTTACAATTCGCGATAGAGATACAATGCTTCAGGAAAGAGTTCAAATTTCAGAACTTGCTAGTATTCTAGAAGATAAGGTGAGTATGAAGAAGTTATTAAAGAAAATCTTTTAAAAAGACATATTAATAATACCCTTGTGGAGCAAAAGAAAAAGGTACTAATAATTACATATTATTGGCCTCCAAGTGGAGGGGCAGGGGTTCAGCGGTGGCTGAAATTTGCTAAGTACCTTCCTGAATTTGGTATCGATCCAATTATTTATACTCCATCAAATCCAGAAAGCACGGTAGATGATTTTACTTTATTAAATGATGTTGCCGAAGATATTGAGGTTATAAAGAGAAAGATATTTGAGCCTTATTCAATCTATAAAATATTTACTTGGAAAAATCAAAGTCAAAAAGTTAATCAAGGACTTATTTCTGAGCATAAGAAAACAAGCTTATTAGAAAATATCTCAGTTTGGATGAGAGGGAATCTATTTATTCCTGATGCTAGGAAATATTGGATTAAACCATCAGTTCGATTTCTAAGTAAGTATTTAAAAGAAAATAAAATTGATGCAATAATAACAACGGGACCTCCACATAGTATGCACTTGATCGGGATGCAGCTTAAAGAAAAACTCGGTATACCTTGGGTAGCAGACTTTAGAGATCCATGGACAAAAGTAGATTATTATCATCTTTTAAAAATCGGAAAATGGGCTGATAAGAAACATAGGAAGCTTGAAAAAGAGGTTGTTTCATCTGCAAATTTAGTTTTAACTGTTAGTGAATCTTGGGCAAAAGATTTGAAAGAATTAGGAGCAGGGAACGTTAAGTTTATTACAAATGGTTATGACAAAAAGGATTTTGAAAACCTTAAGGTAAGGATAGATGATGAATTTAGTATTGTACACATTGGAACAATACATAAAGAAAGAAATCCTAATAATTTATGGAAAGCTATAAGTCAATTATTAGATATTAATCCGGACTTTAAGCAAAAATTAAAAATTCGACTTGTTGGGAAAGTAGATTTCTCTATACTCGAAGAAATTAAAAATTATAGATTGGATTCTTACGTTGAAAGAATATCATATGTTCCTCATAATGAAATCCCTTCTCTTATGAAAAAATCAAGAGTTTTATTATTACTTATAAGCAGGTTTGATGGTTCATCAGGAATGATTCCTGGGAAAGTTTTTGAATACCTAGCATCAGAGCGTCCAATTTTAGCACTAGGAAATTCGAAAGGAGACACCGCAAAATTAATAAGTCAACTAAATATTGGTGATGTTTTGGAATATGAAAATATTGATAGAATAAAAACTAGCTTGGTTGATTTATTTGAAAAATATAAAACACAAGCAGATATAAAACCTACCGTAGGAATTGAAAAATACAATAGAAGAAACTTAACTGGCGATCTTGTTGAAATTCTAAATGAAATTTGCTAGTAATTCTACATGCGTAGAATTAATTCTTAAAGCCTTCTTAATAACTTATCTCTAAATTCTTTTAATCTTTCTAATTCGATTTTTTCATAAAATCTAAAAAGGAAAAGTATAAATGGGAATAATACAAGTAGACCTAGTTTTAATGCGACTTTTAATGTAAAGTTAAAATTGAAGAACAACAGCGATATACAATATAATGCAATTCCAGTACCTAATAGAATGATTAGTTTCTTAATTTCATACTTCACTTTATACAAACGATTGGAATATTTATAAAAGGCTATTGTCATTATAAACCAAGAAAAAACGGTGGCTATTGCCGCTCCATATATTCCCATTTGAGGTATGAGGATAAAGTTGAGTGCCAAGTTAATTAAAGCAGCAAGTAAAACGATTATTGCGTTATACTTTGTTTTCTTCACAAAGTGTAATCCTAGGGAAAAGACATACTGAATTCCTTTAAAAATAAAAGCAAGGGATATAAAAGGAACTATTGTATATGCAATATTATATTCTACATTTTTTGAGAATAATGTAATAATTTCTTCAGAAAATAGAGATATCGAAAGTCCTGTAATAACTAAAATAAGAGTATAATAAGTCAAGGTTTTTGAAAAGAAACGCTGAGCATCAGGTTTGTCGAAATTTTTGTAAGCTATTGGAAGAAATCCGGTTTGAAAGGATTGAATAATAAATACATTCAAAACGCTAGCAATTTTATAACCAAGAGAATATATCCCTACACTGGAATAATCTAAAAAGTGTTTTATTATGTATCTATCTCCCATGGTTAACAACATCATTGACATAGTTGAAAATATTAGGGGGAATCCGTACTTCAACATTTCTTTTAATTCATTAAAGTAGAAATGCCATACTATATTTTTTAAAAGAGTGGGAATTGTTAGAATTGTAAATAAGACATTTCCAATAAGAATGCTTAATAAGACTCCTTTAATACCAAGATTAAGGTATTTAATAAAATATATATTAAAAGAAAGAACGGTTAGAATCTTAATTATAGATAAGGATATATATAACTTAGGTTTTTCCTTAAAACGTATCAAATTTAAGGCAATTAGATTTAATATTTCGAAGGATGCAGATACTATTAGAATTTGAAAATAAGAAGTGTAATGAGCAGAATTAAAGAATAGTGTTGAAAAAGACTTTGAAAATGGGAAAAGAATGAGATTTAAAAAAATTACTATAATAAAAGAACTTACTAAAGTTGTAAAAACAATTGATTTTATTCTGTATTTAGATTTTTCATCTGAACACCAACGAACCATGGTTGTTGAAAGACTTAAACTAAAAATGGTTACAAAAATAGTACTGGTAATTTCAAGTATGGCAAGAGTACCATACTCTCCAGTACTTAGGAAATTGGTATATAAAGGAAGAAGTATAAATCCTATTAATTTAGAACTTATATTTCCTAAGCTATATATAAATGTATGCTTAAAAGTAGTTTTTAGCTTGTTTAGCATTTAGCTTTTTTAAAAAAGGGACGTTAACACTTTCAATTTTCAAGATATTTTGGCACTTATTTTCTAACGCAATGAACAATATAATATCTTGCTGTGAATTTTCTTAAAATTGGTCTAATGCCTATTTTGTTTGTTGGATTAGTCCATTTTTCGCTTTTAATTATCTTCCATCCGGTTTTATCAAGGAGCAAATTAAATTGTTTTTCTTCAAATTCGTGAAAATGTTTATCCCAATCATCCTTTCCCCAATACGCCCCAGCAAACCATAGTTTTAATGGAATAGAAGCAATTAGCTCTTTAGCTTTTATTGATTTTAGAATATTAAAAGGGCAGAACATATGCTCAAAAATCTCAAAAGCAGTTACTAAGTCAAATTGATCATCTTTGGCAACGTCAAAAT
Source organism: Bacteroidales bacterium (assembly GCA_016342685.1). Lineage (GTDB taxonomy): Bacteria > Bacteroidota > Bacteroidia > Bacteroidales > UBA12077 > UBA12077. Next base: position 31,189 of record JAEINU010000007.1, read on the forward strand.
TAATATCAAGATCTTCACCTTTAGTATTAGTTATATTGTAATTATTTTCTTGCATTAATTCTGAGAATCTGTTTTTAGTTCCTAAATCAAGGATGTTATATTCTTTAGAAACGCAATTATTCAAAAAGTTCAAAGTTTTATTATATCTCAGTGTGAGAGCTTTTTCGTACATGTTTTATTCTTTTTATTATTAACAGTTGTAATTTTTTACTAAAATATTATTAATTTATTTCATCATATAGTTTTAATAGTTCCTGAGAGTCAACACCCCAGTTGTATTTTGTTTTTATAAGACCTGATCCATACTGCAAATCTACAGTATTGTTTTTGTTTTTTAGTAATTCGAAAAAGGCTCTCTTAAAATCCTCAGGAGAATTGTGGATATAAGAAATTCCACTTTTTGTTTCATTAATCATTCTTTCTAAAGAATCACAATTGCTTGTTAAGATTGGTTTTTTTGCATAAATGTATTGATACAACTTATTCGGAGAGGAACAATCTGTTTGCTCCGATTTTAAATGAGGTATTAAAGCTATATCAGATTGACCTAGTTCTTTTGATATCTCTTCTAAATTTTTCCACCCTAGAAATTCAACCTGCTTATTTAGATTTAAGTTTTTAACAAGTTCTTCTAGAATTCTCTGGTAACTTCCTTTTCCAATTATCTTCAAACGAACATTCCCTTTTTCTTTTAAAATAAGTGGTAAAGCTTTAATTACAACTTGCAAGCCCCTATGTATATTTATTCCCCCAGCATAAAAAAGAGTTGTAAAATCTTGATTAGGTTCTTCATTATATAAAGGGAAATCTTTAGAACTTATCGTATTAGAAACTACATAAATATTTTTCTCTTCGTTTAATAATTTTGATATTCTATTTCTCATTTCATCTACAACCGTAATAATAGAATTGGCATATTGCAATATTGATTGTTCGTATTTTCTCCATTGCTTATTTGAGGATAATATCTTTCCTAAAAAGGTATTGGTATGAATAGCAGTCTCTAATGATGCTGGCCAATTTTCATGTAAATCAACAACTAAAGGAATATTGTATTTGTTTTTAATAAATGCTCCAACTTTTGCTAAAGGTAGATCATGTATGTGAATAGCATCAATTTGTTCTTTTTGAAGGATATCTGTAAGAAACCTTTTCCAAAACCTAAAATAAAAAGGTAGTTTAAGAGCTGCAACACTTGACTTGTATGTAAGTTTTGAGATTTTTCTTCGATATATTTTATAATGATCTCTTTCCTCCAGTATTTCTTTATTTTCTTTATAACTATAACAAGAAATTATCACTTCGTGATTATTTTGAGTTAAGGTCTCAATTTCCTTTTCAACACGATGATCTGGAGGAAAGTTATGGTCTAATACCATTAAAATCTTCATACAAATTTTAGGTTTAAAATATATTCAAAACTATCATTAATGTTAAGTTTTGAATATATTTGGTAATTATTTAGATTTTAACTCTCAAAATTATGAAAAATAAATTAATAAAAACTTTTATACCACACGTAGTAGCAATAATAGTGTTTTTAATAATTTCTATAGCATACTTTAGTCCAATGCTGGAAGGTAAAAAGCTTATTCAAGGTGATTATGTTCATTTTCAGGGAATGTCGAAGGAGATTATGGATTTTGAAGAACAAGGGGTTGAATCTCAATGGACAAATAGTATGTTTGGTGGCATGCCTGCGTATTTAATTAAGAGTGCTAACAATTCTTTAGTAAAGCAAATTCATAAAGTTTTTACTATTGATAATTACCGACCTGTTGCCTTCACATTTATATACTTGGTTGGGTTTTATATTGCTTTATTATTATTTGGTGTCAATCCATGGTTAAGTTTAATAGGAGCAATTGTCTTTGCTTTTTCATCTTATAATTTCATTATTATTGCTGCTGGGCATAATACTAAAGCTTTTGCAATTGGTTATATGGCTCCAATTATTGCAGGGATATATGCAACATTTAAAGGTCGTTATTTATTAGGAGCTGCAGCAACTGGTATGTTTCTCGCATTACAGATTTATGTAAATCACTTACAAATAACGTATTATACATTGTTAGTTGTTTTGGTTTTTGGTATTATAGAGTTAATTTTTACAATAAAGAGCAAAAAATATAATAGCTTTCTTAAAGCTACAGGAATCCTATTAATAGTTTCAATTATCGCATTTTCAAGTAGTTTTGGAAAAATGTGGTCCACTTATGAATATGGGAAGTATTCAATACGAGGAAAATCAGAACTTACAAATGATCAGGGAAATAAAACTTCAGGATTAGATAAAGATTATGCAACAGCTTGGAGTTATGGAATTAGCGAAACTTTAACTGTTCTTATTCCAAATTTTAAAGGGGGGGCATCAGGAGTAGCATTAAGTGAAAAATCTGCATCATATGATTTTTTTAAAAAAATGCAAGGACCACAATATGCAAAGCAAGTTATAAAACAAATGCCAATGTATTGGGGTAGCATGCCATTTACTAGTGGTCCTTTTTATTTTGGTGCGATAGTTATTTTCTTTTTCGTAATAGGAATATTCATACTTGATCCAAAATTGAAATGGTGGTTATTAATTACAACTGGATTATCTGTGGCATTGGCATGGGGACATAATTTTAATTTCTTAACAGATTTGTTTTTAGATTACTTCCCTGGTTATAACAAATTCCGAGTAGTTTCAACAACTCTTGTTATAGCACAATTCACAGTTCCTTTAATGGCTATTTTGGCTTTAAAGAAAATTTTTGATGAATCTGTTGAAAAACAAAAAGTGGAAAAGGCATTTAAAAATTCCTTATACATTGTTGGAGGTATTGCTTTATTCTTTTCAATATTACCTGGAGCTCTGTTTGATTTTGCAGCTCAATCTGATCAAAGTTATATCGCTCAGGGTGGACAAGCTTTTGTTGATGCTCTTCGCGAAGATCGAAAGATGATGTTGCGAAATGACGCATTCAGATCATTAGTGTTTATTTTATTATCAGCAGGTATTGTTTTTGCATTTATAAAAGGAAAACTGAAACTAAATTATGCTTTAGGATTATTGTTAATATTTGTTTTAATAGATATGTGGTCTGTTGACAAAAGATACTTAAACGACAATAATTTTGTAAGTAAACGCAAAGCAAAAGAGTCATTCCAAATGACACAAGCTGATAAATATATTCTTCAGGATAAAGATCCTGATTTCAGGGTGTTGAATGTGTCAGTTGATCCTTTTAATAATTCTAGCACATCATACTTTCATAAATCTATTGGTGGTTATCACGGAGCAAAAATGAGAAGGTATCAAGAATTAATTGAGCATCAAATTTCCAAGAATAATATGGGGGTTTTAAATATGCTCAACACAAAATACTTTATTGTCCCTGATAATAACAGACAACCCGTTGCTCAATATAACCCTGAAGCCTTGGGGAATGCATGGTTTGTAAGTGAATATAGAATAGTTCCAAATGCAGATGCTGAAATGGCATCCTTAGATGATTTTAATCCAGGAAATGAAGCAATAATTGACCAAAGATTCGAAGATTTTGTAGCCGGTAAAGAGTTTATGAAAGATACTGTGTCGAGTATTAAACTGGAAACATATATACCAAATCATTTAACCTATATTGCTAATTGTTCTCATGAGGAATTAGCAGTGTTTTCTGAGATATATTACCCAAAAGGATGGAATGCTTTTATCGATGGTAATCCTGTTGATCATTTTAGAGCAAATTACGTTTTAAGAGCATTGGTAATTCCAGAAGGGAATCATACGATTGAGTTTAAATTTGAACCTAAGTCGTATTATTTAGGGAGTAAAATTTCGTACGCAAGTTCTGTAATATTGCTTTTGTTTTTGTTTTTTGCTTTCGGAAAAGAGATTTATGTTTATTTTAAAGAAAATAAAGAATAGAACTAATCGTTATCCAAATACTTAAGAAATAAAATCAGATAAATTTGTATCTTTGCACGATTATAAAAAAACATGAGTAAAAAAGAAACTAACATTACTAAACGCAGATTAAGAAGTTCTTATATTACTTCAATCATCAGCATTTCATTGGTTTTATTCCTATTAGGAATGTTGGGTTTATTGGTTTTAAATGCAAAAAGACTTTCCGATTACGTAAAGGAGAATATAGGTTTCTCCGTAATTCTTAAAGAAAATGTGAAGGAAGTTGATGTTATTCTATTGCAGAAGAGCTTGGATGCATCAGAGTTTGTAAAATCAACAAAATATATTACAAAGGAAGAGGCTGCTGAAGAGTTGCAAGAAGATTTAGGCGAAGATTTTGTTGAGTTCCTCGGATTTAATCCTTTACTAGCGTCTATAGAAGTGAAGTTATATGCTGGTTATGCAAATACTGATAGCATTAAGGTTATTGAGCAAAACTTCAAACAATACGAACAAATTAAGGAGGTCTTTTACCAAAAATCTTTGGTTAGTTTAGTTAACGAAAATATCCAAAAAATAAGTCTTATTATTTTGGTATTTAGTGGATTGTTATTTCTTGTGGCAATAACACTAATAAATTCAACTATAAGATTGTCAGTATATTCGAAGAGGTTTATTATTAACACAATGCAATTGGTTGGAGCAACTCGAGGTTTTGTTCGGAGGCCGTTCCTTTATAAAAGTGCAGGAAATGGAATTTTTGCAGCTCTAATAGCCATCGGACTTTTAGTAGGCGTATTGTATTTGGCACAGCAAGAATTTAAAGAAATAATCAGTTTTCAGGATGTAGAAATAATAGGTGTTTTATTTCTAGGTGTGCTATTAATAGGAATTGTAATTAACTGGATATCTACCTTCTTAGCAGTGTCAAAGTATTTGAAAATGAAAGTTGATAAATTATATTATTAATTAAAAATATTGATCTGATGTCAAAAAGTAACAACCCGAATGAAAAAAATGTTGAATTTGCTCTTAGTCGAGAAAATTACAAGCTTTTACTAATCGGATTTGTAATTATAGTTATAGGTTTTCTATTAATGATAGGAGGGAAAGCAGACTCTCCAGAAGAGTTTAACGAAGCTGTATTTAGTTTTAGAAGAATTACATTAGCTCCAATTATTGTATTATTTGGTTTCATCTTTGAAATCTATGCAATAATGAAAAAGCCTAAAGAAACCGAAGAATAAAAATCTCAAAAGTAATCGTTAAATGGATTGGTTAGAAGCATTAATCCTTGGAATAATCCAAGGACTTACGGAGTTTTTGCCTGTTAGTAGCAGTGGACATTTAGAGTTAGGGAAACATATTTTGGGAGTAGAATATACCGAAAACCTTACTTTTACAGTAATTGTACACGGAGCAACAGTATTAAGTACAATAATTGTTTTTTGGAAAACAATAGTTGAACTATTTAAGGAATTGTTTAAGTTTCAATGGAACGAATCAACAAAATATATTGCAAAAATTGCTTTATCTATGCTTCCGGTATTAATTGTTGGATTGTTTTTTAAAGACGAAGTTGAAAGTTTATTTACAGGTAACATTCTATTTGTAGGAATAATGTTACTAATAACTGCGGCCTTATTAGCTTTTACATATTATGCAAAAGAAAGAGAAAAGGACATTTCCTTTAAAGATTCTTTTATTATAGGAATTGCTCAGGCTTTGGCTGTAATTCCAGGAATCTCAAGATCTGGCGCAACAATTGCAACAGGATTATATCTAGGAAATAAAAAGGAGTTTATTGCTAGGTTTTCCTTCTTAATGGTATTAGTTCCAATTATTGGGGCAAATATAAAAGATTTGTTAGATCTGGATATGAGTGTACAAAGCTCAATATCAATAACTCCATTAATAATTGGATTCGTTGCTGCTTTTGTAACAGGATTGTTAGCATGTACCTGGATGATAAAAATAGTAAAGCGAGGAAAACTGATATATTTTGCAGCTTATTGTTTGATAGTTGGTTCAATTGCAATTATTTATTCCATTTAGAAGATGAGTTTTGAAGTAAAAAGTATAGAAGAATTTCAAACCGGTAAGATCATCCCAATTAATAAACCTTATCAATGGACATCTTTTGATGTTGTTAAAAAGGTAAAAAATTTAATAGGAAAGAAATTAAAACTGGCAATTGAGATTAAACTAAAGAACTTCAAAGTTGGACACGCAGGTACTCTTGATCCTTTAGCAGAAGGAATGCTTATCGTTTGTACAGGAAAAGCTACAAAAACGATTAATGAATTAATGGCGGATGAAAAAGAGTATGTTGCGACTGTTGAGTTAGGAAAAACAACACCTTCGTATGATTTAGAAACGGAGTACGATCAAGAATATCCTTATGAACATATTACAAAAGAGCAGGTTGAAAAAAAGCTTGAAAAATTCATAGGTGAACAAAACCAAATACCACCTGTTTACTCTGCAAAGAATGTTAATGGGAAAAGGGCATATGAATATGCTCGAAAAGGAGAAGAATTAATATTAAAGTCAAATAAAATTGTAATTACAGAAATTGAGTTGTTAGAATTTAGCTTACCCAATATTGTACTTCGAATTGTTTGCGGAAAGGGCACCTATATAAGATCTTTGGCTCATGATTTAGGAAAAGAATTGGAGTGTGGTGGGCATTTAACAAAATTAATTCGTACACGTATAGGAGATTATAAGATAGAATCTGCTTTAAGTATACAAGAAATCGAGAAAATTTTAACAACTTTGTAACCAATTCAATAATGCTGCGTATAAGCAGGTCACGAATGTATAACCTATAAATCGTTTCAATAAATGAAGTTATCTAAATTTAAGTTTGATCTTCCTCAAGATTTAATTGCAAAATTTCCAACACCAAATAGAGATGAGTCGCGTTTATTAGTAATTCACAAAGATACTGGTAAATTTGAACATAAGGTTTTTAAAGATGTTGTTAATTATCTTAACGATAAAGACGTTGTGGTTTTTAACAATACAAAAGTGTTTCCTGCAAGATTATATGGAAATAAGGAAAAAACAGGAGCTAAGATTGAGGTGTTTTTATTACGCGAATTAAATCGTGAGCAAAGATTGTGGGATGTGTTGGTTGATCCAGCACGAAAGATAAGAATCGGTAATAAACTGTATTTTGGAGAAGATGATTCATTAGTAGCAGAAGTTATTGATAATACAACATCTAGAGGTCGTACTTTAAGATTTTTATACGATGGCTCGTATGATGAATTTAAAAAGACATTATACGATTTAGGCGAAACACCTTTACCACGATTTATTAATCGTGAAGTTGAACCAGAAGATCGCGAACGTTATCAAACAATATATGCAAAACATGAGGGAGCTGTGGTAGCACCTACAGCAGGAATGCATTTTAGCCGAGAGTTGATGAAACGAATGGAAATTAAAGGAATTGATTTCGCTGAAATTACACTTCATGTTGGACTAGGTAACTTCCGAACTGTTGATGTAGAAGATCTTACAAAGCACAAAATGGATTCAGAAAAAATTCATATTTCCGAGGAGGCGGTTAAGATTGTTAATAATGCTAAAGATATTAAAAGCAATATATTAGCAGTTGGAACTACTGTTTTAAGAACATTGGAGTCGTCTGTATCAACAATAGGACACCTTAAACCATACGATGGATGGACGAATAAATTCATTTTCCCACCTTATGAGGTTAAAGTACCTAACATGATGATCTCTAATTTCCATTTACCATACTCAACATTGTTAATGATGGTTTCTGCGTTTGGCGGATACGATGTTATGATGGATGCTTACAAAACAGCTATAAAGGAAAAATATCGATTTGGAACCTATGGCGATGCGATGTTAATATTATAAAAAAAATATTAGTGAAATACAAAAGAGGCTTATCAATCAGATAAGCCTTTTTTGATTTAACAATGTTCCGAAAAATGATCTTTATTCACAATTTCTCGATATTTCGAGACAACTTTTTTAAAATCTTCCCAAGCAGGCTTTTTTAATTTCTCATTACGCAATAAAGCTGATGGATGAAAAGTTGGCATTACCAATCTGTTATTCCATTGCATCCATTCACCGCGAACTTTTGTTATTCTTGCATTTGGATCGATTAATCCCTTTAAAGCTGTGGCTCCTAACAAAATAATTATTTTTGGATTAATTAGTTCTATTTGTTTGTATAAATAGGGAAGGCATGCTTCTCTTTCCTCTGGTAGAGGATCTCTATTGTTCGGAGGCCTGCATTTTACGATATTTCCGATAAATACATGTTCTGAACGAGTAAAACCACAAACATTTAATATTTTATCAAGCAGTTGCCCTGATTTCCCAACAAATGGACATCCTTGTTGATCTTCATAATAACCTGGCCCCTCGCCAATACACATTATTTCAGCGTTTCTAAATCCTTCTCCAAAAACAACATTTGTTCTTGTTCTACATAAATCACATTTTGTGCAATTTTTAACTTCCTGTTTTAATAATTCAAATTCGTCCATAAAGGAAATATTAATTCATAATATTTTGAGGATTCCCCTCTAACCATTTATTGATGTTATCAATAACAATTTCACCACGTAGTTTAATTGCCTCTTTTGTTGCATAACCAATATGTGGTAACAAAATTGAATTTGGGGCATCAAATAGCACGTGATTAGCATCTAATGGAGGTTCTTTTTCATAAACATCGATTGCAGCTCCTGCAATTGTTTCATCTTGCAAAGCAAGCTTTAAGTCGACTTGATTTACTATAGGACCGCGAGCAGTATTAATAAGTATAGAAGATGGTTTCATTAAACTTAACTCTTCTTTACCAATAAGGCTTTTGGTTTTATCGGTTAGCGGAACATGAAGACTAACAATATCACTTTCTTTAAGTAAAGTTTCTAGAGCAACCTGTTTAATATTTATTAAATCTTTAGTTGAACGATTGTAGGCAAGAACCTTGCAGCCAAAGGCATTAGCAAGTTTAGCAACTTGTTGTCCGATTTCTCCCAGACCAATAATTCCAAATGTTTTTCCATGTAATTCAGAACCAAGAAATCCATTTCGACTTAGTCCTTCTCTTGTCTGTTGGTCGCACCAATTTAATTTGCGGTATAAACTAATTATACTTCCTATTGTTAATTCGGCAACGGCATGATTGGAATATCCTGCTGCATTTGAAACAATAATTTGCTTTTGATTACATAAGCTCATTGGAATATGATCAACTCCAGCAAAAGCAACTGATATCATTTTTAAGTTTACACAAGAATTAATTATTTTCTCAGAAAGCGGTAAATTACTTATGATTACAACTTCCGAATCGGCAATTCTTTTTATAATCTCATCCTCATTTAAAGGTCTGGTATCAAAGGATATAAAATCATGATTGATTGCCTTAAGATCGGTTTTAATTCGAGTTAAAACATCTGGCATTATACCAATTGGTTCTAATAAAGTTATTTTCATTGAGTAAAAGTTTAGACAATAAAATTAAAAATAAAAAAGGGAGTTCAGTTTTGAACTCCCTTAGATTTTATCGTAGTAAAAGATTATTGTTTAATTGAGAATCTTTTAAATTCAGTAACTGTTAAATCTTTATCTGCATTTTGTAGATATTGTTGAACAGACATTTTGTTTTCTTTAATAAACGCTTGATTTAATAAAGTGCTTTCTTTGAAGAACTTATTTAATTTACCTTGCGCAATTTTATCAACTAAATTTTCTGGCTTACCTTCTGCTATAGCTTGGTTTCTTCCAATTTCAAGTTCTTTTTCAATAACTTCTGGAGAAACATGATCTTGATTAACAGCAACAGGGTCCATTGCAGCAATTTGCATTGCAACATCTTTACCAATCTGTTCGTCAATACCACTTTTTGTTAAACCTACTAATGTAGCAAGTTTTTTATCACTATGAATATAAGCCGCAACTTGTTCAGCTTCCACCTTGCCAAAAAATGCTAATTCTAGTTTTTCACCAGTAACACCTGTTTGTTCAATAATTTTATTTGCTATTGAAATTCCTTCGTAATCTACATTTTTTAAGGCATCAAGATCTGCAGGTAATTCATTAACCGCTTTATCTAAAATGCCATTTGCAAATTTTACAAAATCTTCATTTTTAGCAACAAAATCAGTTTCACAGTTTAAAGCAATAATTGCTCCTTTAGTGTTGTCTGCGTTTGTTTTAGCTAAAACAACTCCTTCAGAAGTTTCTCTGTCTGAACGTTTGTTTGCAAGAGCCATTCCTTTTTCACGAATAATCTGTGTTGCTTTATCGAAATCGCCTTCTGCTTCAACCAATGCCTTTTTGCAATCCATCATTCCGGCACCAGTCATTTTTCTTAATTTATTTACTTCAGCAGCAGTAATTTGAGCCATTTTTTCTAATTTTTAAATTATTTATTCTTTTGTTTCTTCTTTCGCTTCTTCCTTTACCTCTTCCTTTTTAGCAGGGGTTTTTTTCTCTTCAGCTTTTACTTCTTCAGTAGCAGCTTCTTCTTTTGGTTTTCTAGCGCTTGTCTTTTTAGCTTCAGCTGGGTTTTTTGCACTTTTCTTATTATCCTTTGATGAAGCATCTTTTTCCTTCTCCATTTTTCTTTCAGATAATCCTTCTTTAATAGCATCTGTGATTTTATCAAGGATTAAAGAAATAGATTTTGAAGCATCATCATTTGCTGGAATAGGGAAATCGATTGGTGCTGGATCTGAATTTGTATCCACAATACCGAATAAAGGAATATTTAATCTTTGTGCTTCTCTAACCGCAATATGTTCTTTTGAAACATCAACAATAAACATTGCTGCAGGAAGTCTAGTCATATCAGAAATACTTCCTAACATTTTTTCAAGCTTAGCTCTTTGACGAGTAATTTGTAATTTCTCTCTTTTTGCTAAGTTTTTGAATGTTCCATCAACTTCCATTTTATCAATAGATGTCATTTTTTTAACAGCTCTTCTAATAGTAGGGAAATTAGTTAACATTCCACCAGGCCAACGCTCTGTAACGTATGGCATCTGTGTTGTTTGAACTTTTTCAGAAACGATATCTTTAGCTTGTTTTTTTGTAGCAACAAATAAAATCTTACGACCAGATTTTGCTATTTGTTTAATTGCATTACAAGCTTCTTCTAACTTTGCTTCTGTTTTTTGTAGGTCGATAATGTGTATACCATTACGTTCCATGAAAATATATGGAGCCATTGCTGGATTCCATTTTCTCTTCAAGTGTCCAAAATGAACACCTGCTTCTAATAACTCATTAAAATTTGTTCTTGACATTGCTTAAATTTTTAACGTTTACATTCTTTTGTCTAACCAATTGCTGAGTAGCTCCTTGCAGGACGTCTCAACAATTTAGATACTAAACGGAATATTATCCAATGGAATATTATCCTATCGTTTACTAAATTGAAACTTCTTGCGCGCTTTTGGTTGACCAGGTTTTTTACGTTCTACTACTCTTGAATCACGTGTCAAGAATCCAGCTTTTTTCAAAGCATCTCTTGATTCTGGATTTACCTCGATTAATGCTCTTGATAATCCTAAACGTAATGCTTCAGCTTGTCCTTTAATACCACCACCAAAGATATTTACTTTAACATCGTAATTACCTAAAACTTCTAATAAAGTTAATGGTTGCTTAACTACATACTGAAGAGTTTCTGTAGGGAAAAATTCATTTACGTCACGTTTGTTAACTGTAAAGTTTCCTTTTCCTTCGCTTAAATAAACCCGTGCAACAGCGGCCTTTCTTCTACCTAAAGTATTTATTACTTCCATACTAAATTATTTAATTGAGTTTAAATCTACTTTTTTTGGCTTTTGTGCTTCTTGAGCATGCTCTGCACCTTCATAAACATAAAGGTTTCTAAATAATTCTCTTCCTAAACGATTTTTTGGCAACATACCTCTTACAGCTTTTTCAACAACTGCGATTGGTTTCTTTGCTAATAATTGTTCTGGTGTAATCATTTTTTGTCCACCTGGATAACCTGAATGACTAACATACTGTTTTTCAGTCATTTTGTTTCCAGTTAATTTCACTTGACTAGCATTGATTACAATAACATTGTCACCACAATCTACATGTGGAGTAAAAGAAGGTTTTGTTTTCCCTCTCAATACCATTGCAACTTTTGAAGCTAGTCGGCCTAATACCTCATCTTGCGCGTCGATAAGAATCCATTCTTTTTGAACGGTTGCCTTGTTGGCTGATACTGTTTTGTAACTTAGTGTATCCACTTTTTTGACTCCTAACTTTTTAATTAATACCTAAATACATTATTATCCCTTGTATTTTACGGATTGCAAAAGTACAATTATTTTTGATAAATCAAGAAAATTATTAACAATTTATTTGTTAATATCCTGACTCCCAAATTATAGTTGTATTTTACGTATTTACAATTCCAATAATGAGATGCAAAAATAACTATTTTATTTAATTTGAAAAGGTATAAGAATCCAATTTTATTGATATTGAGCAATTTTTGCTTTTGTAATAATTCTATTGATCATAAAGTTTTTACTATAATTGTAGAATATTTCTTTTATTACATTTGAACCCATGCATATTTTACATATTAAATTTAATCACAAAAAAATATACTATTATCTCATAATTCTGACTGCAATTTGTTTGCCGCTATCAAAATTTGCACTTAGCGTTACTATGATTTCTTTAATTGTAAATTATATTCTTGAATTAGATTTTAAAAGAAAGTTTCAAATTCTTAAAGATGACAAATCAATCCTGATTTTTTCGCTTATATTTTTAATACATCTAATCTGGTTTTTCAATACGCAGAATTTTAAGTATGCTTTTCATGATATTGGAAATAAGGCGATACTTATTTTATATCCTATTATAATAGGGACATCCGAAAAGTTTTCAAGGAAAAGAATAAAAATAATTTTATTGTGGTTTTCGGCTTCTGTGGTTGTCTCATCGCTAATAAGTACTGGGATTTTAGTTGGTGCTTTTAATATTGAAGTTAATGATATTCGTGATATTTCCCCATTTATTTCTCATATTCGATTTAGCTTATTAATTAATGTGAGCATTTTTTCACTAGCCTATTTTGTTTTTATGAGAAATATGAAAACAAAAAAAATCGAGCGAATTTTTTATTTTCTGATTGCGTTATGGCTTGTAGTTTTTCTATTTCTTTTAAAATCATTAACCGGAATTCTTATTTTTTCTATTGTATTATTTATTACCTTAATCTTTACTTCGTTCAATCTCGAAAGAAAGCGACATAAGATATTATTACAGAGTATTTTGGTATTTAGTTTTATTTTTGTTGCTGCATTCTTGATTCGATCGGTTAATAAATATTACACTATTGAAGAAGTTGATTTTTCAAACTTGGAGACAAAAACGGTAAGGGGCAATTTATATAAGCATTTTATAAATAATACTCAGGTGGAAAATGGAAACTATGTTTGGATTTATGTGTGTGACAATGAATTAATGAAGGAGTGGGAAGAGAGGAGCGATTATTCTTATAACTCAACAGATGCTAAAAATCAAAAAATTAGAACTACAATTATTCGATACCTTAGCTCAAAGGGATTACGAAAAGATTCGGTAGGAATTGCAAGTTGCACTGAAATTGATATTAAAAATATAGAATCTGGATTGGCAAATTATATTTATGAGAATAAGTTTTCAATTTACCCTTTAATTTATAAAGTAATATGGCAAATCGATGTGTATCTTAAAGGAAACAATCCAGCTGGAAATTCAATTACTCAGCGAATAGAGTTTTTAAAGGCAGCTAAGGGAATTGTTTCGAAAAACTTGTTTTTTGGAGTGGGAACTGGCGATGTGCAGGATTCATTTAACACCGAATATGAAATTGTAAAAAGTAAACTACCAGAGAACAGAAGGCATAGGGCCCATAATCAATATGTCACGTTTTTGTTAACATTTGGGATATTTGGTTTTATGATTTTATTCTTTTCGATGATTTATCCTATATTTTTAAGAAAAGGGTTCCATAATTATTTATTTATTATTTTTCTGGCAATTGCCTTATTATCATTTATAAATGAAGATACTTTAGAAACACAAACGGGTGTCACATTTTTTTCTTATTTTTATTCGCTTTTTTTATTTGGGAGTAAAATGATTTTTAAAAACAATAAAGATTATGTGTAAAAATTGTGATGAACATATGAATGAGGCTATTAAGCTTTCTATTAATAATATTGATAACGATGGAGGTCCTTTTGGAGCTGTAATTGTAAAAGATGGAAAAGTTATAGCGAGGGGTGTGAATCGGGTAACCTCAAATATTGATCCTACTGCTCATGCTGAAGTTAATGCAATTCGTGAAGCGTCAAAAGTTCTTGGAACATTCGATTTAAGTGGTTGTGAGATTTATTCATCATGCGAACCATGTCCGATGTGTTTAGGTGCAATTTATTGGGCGCGTTTAGATAAATTGTTTTTTGCAAACACAAAACAGGATGCAAAAGAGATTGAATTTGATGATTCATTTATATATGAGGAATTGGATTTGCCAATCGAAAAAAGAAAAATACCTACCAAGCAGATGATGCGAGAAGAAGCTTTGGCAGCATTCAACAAATGGAAAAACAAAGAAGATAAAATCGAATATTAATGTCGAGGCTTCCCAATAGTTTTTTTATACGCGATGTTTTAGAGGTTGCACCTGATTTATTAGGTAAAACTTTGGTTAGAAAATTCGGAAAGGGAGAAATTCAAAAATATTTAATCACAGAAGTAGAAGCTTATCGTGGAGGCGACGATTTAGCTTGTCATGCAAGTAAAGGAAGAACCCAGAGAACAGATATAATGTTTCAAGAAGGGGGAAGCATTTACGTATATCTTATTTATGGTATGTATTGGATGTTGAATTTCGTAACTGAAAAAGAAGGAATTCCTCAAGCTGTATTAATTCGAGGAATAGAAGGTTTTGATGGGCCGGGAAAACTTACCAAGGCATTGAATATTGATAAATCATTTTATGGCGAAAAATTATATCAATCTGATAGCTTATGGCTTGAGGAAGGATTTAATAATGTAAAATATAAAACAACTCCAAGAATAGGAATAGATTACGCTGGAGAAATATGGAAAAATAAACCTTGGAGGTATATTCTAGAAAGTGCGAAGTAAGAATTTATCATTAAATACAATTAATATACTCCAAAAATATTCTAACTCACTTTCATCTAGGTCGTAATAGGAATCAAATCGGAAACCAAGATTTAAACCTTCTAATATATCTTTATGATAACTTATTTTTCCCATGATGAGTTGTCGCACAGGTTCTTCAACAAAAATATTTGTTCGTGAATATGACTCAAATAGAGGATTTCCAGAAGGGGCAATAAATTGTTCTCCATACCAATATCCAAGCATAAAATCAAAGGAATTATTGAATAATTCTAAGGTACTATACGAACCACTACCATCAATAAACATTTGTTGTTTTGTTGGAGAAAGGTCTTGGTAATTAACCCAATATGATGATAGTCTCAAATCATGAAGGAATTTAGATTCAAAGTTTTTTAGATATGACAAGCCAATGGCATTGTTATAAATCGTTTTCAAAGGTTTATCGTTATTACTATTAATTTGCCCTCCTTCGTGTCTTATTAAATTCTGAAATGGAATTGATAATTGGAAGTTATCATTTTTGAATAGTGAATAATTAGCAGATAGGCCAACGTTAAATTTTTCTTGAAATGGATCATCATAAAATATTTGTTTTTGCCAATCGAGCCATAAATCGGCTGTAAATCGTTCCCCGTTCCATAGAAATTGAACTCCATTTTCAATGTTATTATTTAAATAATGCTCGTAATCAAATAGAGGCTCAATTAGATTATGGTTAACTGTTCCATAAATATTCCCTAAAACAAAATCCAATTTTGGAAGTAATTTGTATTGAAACGAAAGCAGAATAGATATTTTTATTTCGTCGTTACGGCTATAATACGATAACAGATTTGCACCAGCACTAAGTTTAATTTTGGAATTAGGAGAGTAAGTTACTTTTGGGGCAAAATTAAATCCAAATAGGGTATAACCTTCAATCACTTTTCCAAAATACTCATTATTTTTAAGATAGTTTGTGTTATAAATATCTAGAAAAAGCTTGTTCGTATCAGAATCATATATTTTGTAATCGTTTACAAGATGACCATCGAAAGTTTGACCAAAACCTTCATTGGCATATGTTAAAACAAGAAGAATGGAGAAGATTATACATTTACATTTCATAGCGACTTTTTCGTGTTCCGAAAATAACAAAAAATGAATTAATATACTCTTATACACCTTATATTAATGCAAATTATTAATATCAATTTACTATTTAACCTTAATTGTTTTAATTTAGAGCATTATTTAGAATTAACACGACAAATTAAAAATGAAAAGTTTCCGATTTTATAACAACCTTATTGGTTGGATTACCTTTATTATTGCAGCAACTGTTTATTTATTGACAATAGAACCAACTGCAAGTTTTTGGGATTGTGGAGAATTTATTGCTTCGGCATTCAAATTAGAAGTGGGACATCCACCGGGAGCACCCTTTTTTATGATACTTGGTAGATTTTTTACTTTGTTTGCTGGGAACGTTGAAAATGCTGCCAAGATGGTAAATATGATGTCGGGATTAGCAAGTGCTTTTACGATTCTATTTTTATTTTGGACTATTACCCATTTTGCAAAAAAAATAATTCTTAAAGATGGTAATTATACTACCGGTAAAATCCTGACAGTTATTGGAACAGGTCTAGTTGGCGCATTGGCTTATACATTTTCTGATACATTTTGGTTTTCGGCAGTCGAAGCTGAAGTTTATGCCACATCTTCTTTATTTACGGCAATTGTATTTTGGGCAATCTTAAAATGGGAAAACGAAGCTGATTTAAAATATTCGAACCGTTGGATTATTTTTATTGCATACCTAATGGGATTATCAATAGGAGTGCATTTATTAAACTTATTGGCAATTCCAGCAATTGTATTTGTTTATTATTTTAAAAAATATTCGGTAACAAGAAGAGGCGTGTTTTACGCTTTTGTTATTTCTGGAATATTATTAGCTGTAATAATGTATGTTCTAATTCCAGGAGTTATTAAAGTTGCATCATGGTTCGATCTATTATTTGTTAATGGATTTGGATTACCATACAATTCAGGAGTACTTTTTTATATTGCTTTATTAATAGCAGTTATTATTTGGGGATTAAAATACACTCAAAAACAAGGCAAGACCGTTTTTAACACAATTATTATAGGATTTACGGTTATTTTAATTGGGTATTCTTCTTTTGCAATGGTTGTAATTCGATCGTCGGCTAATCCGCCTATGGATCAAAACAATCCTGATAATGCATTTGATTTACTATATTATTTAAACAGAGAGCAGTATGGCGATAGACCTTTGTTTTATGGACAATCGTTCGACGCCCCAATGATTAGCAATAAGGAAACGAAGCCAGTTTATGTAAAAAAAGATGGTAAATATATTGTAGCCGATCACAAAATAGAAGTAGAGTTCGATCCTCGATTTACTTCAATCTTTCCCCGAATGTATAGTCCGGAACAAAGACATGTGGCTCAATATAAGAACTGGGTTGATTTGTCGGATAATGAAATTACAATTACGAACGCTCGTGGGGAAAAAGAGAAACGAATAAAGCCTTCTTTGTCCGACAATATTGCGTTTTTTGTAAAGTATCAATTTGGACATATGTACTTTAGGTATTTTATGTGGAATTTTGCTGGGCGGCAAAATGATATTCAAGGGCATGGGAGTGTTTTAAAAGGGAATTGGATAAGTGGTATTCCTGCTATTGATAACGCCCGATTAGGAAACCAAGACGATGTTCCCGATCATTTGAAAAATAACCCTGGAAGAAATAAATATTACATGCTACCTTTTATTCTGGGTTTACTCGGATTAGTTTATCAATACAAAAGGAATAAGAAAGATTTTGCGATTGTATTAATGCTATTTATATTAACCGGAATAGCAATTGTGGTGTATTTAAATCAATATCCAATGCAGCCAAGAGAACGAGATTATGCATTTGCTGGTTCGTTTTATGCTTTCGCGATTTGGATTGGATTAGGTGTTGCTATGTTAACTGAGTTGATGAGTAAGAAAGTAAATCGTTCGGTTTCAGCGATACTTGTTACAACTGTAAGTTTGGTTCTTGTCCCAGGGATCATGGCTGCAGAAAATTGGGACGATCACGATCGATCAGGAAGATATACAGCAAGAGATTTAGCTTATAATTATTTGAATTCGTGTAAAGAGAATGCAATTTTATTTTCGAATGGAGATAACGATACATTCCCTTTGTGGTATGCTCAGGAAGTTGAAGGAATTAGAACAGATATTAAAGTGTGTAATTTGAGTTATTTGCGGGCGTCTTGGTATATTGAGCAAATGAGCAGAAAATCATATGAATCGGATCCAATGCCTTTTTCTTTAACGCATGATAAAATCCATAAAGGGAATAGGGATGTTCTGCCAATAATTGATCGGATTGGTAAGGCGGTTAATGTTAAAGATGTTGTTAGTTTTATTGCCAGCGATGATGAAAAGACCAAGATTAACTCACCTTTTGTTGAAAATGAGACAGTAAATTATATTCCAACAAAAAAGTTTAGTTTACCAATAAATAAAGATGAGATTCTCGAAAAGGGAATTCTAGATCAGAAATATGCCGATCGAATAGTAAATTCTATAGAATGGAGTTTTGGTCAATCTTATTTATATAAGGATGGACTTATGTTACTTGATTTATTGGCAACAAATAACTGGGAGCGACCAATATATTGGGCATCAACAGTGACGAGTTCAAAATATTTTAATTTGGGAAAATATTTCAAATTAGATGGTTTAACCTATCAGCTTGTTCCTTTTATAGCTGAAGATAGCAGGGGTTATACGGGCGAAGTTGATACAGATGTGGTGTATAATAATATTATGCACAAGTTTAAGTGGGGTGGTATAGAAGAGGGTGATATTTATTTCGATGAAAATAATATTCGAATGTTTTCGAATTTACGAAGCAGCTTTGGGCGCTTAGCCGAGAAACTAATTGACGAAGGTAAGGTAGATTCTGCTTTAACGGTTTTAGATAGATGTATGGAATTATTTCCTGACCATAAGATACCTTTTAATAATACCTTGTTGTCGGTAGTTTCTGCATATTATCATGCAGGAGGAATTGAGAAAGCGGAGTCTTTAGTTCATTTATTATCTGGAAAAATGTATTCAGAATTGGACTATTATTTTAGTCTGAACACTAAATATATCAATGGCAGAAGAGACATCTCGAATGAAATTCAATTGAATTTGTTTATCTTACAGGAATTGTATCGAATAACGGGAGAATTTGATCAGCAGGCAATTAACACTGAAATAGAAGAGAATTTTATGCGATACGTGCAAATGTATAGAAGATAAATGTTAAAAATAGAGCATATGGGAGCAATCGTATTTAGAGATCTTATTTGGCATTTCCCAGGTAAGGAAAATGAATTGTTTCTAACTTTTGACGATGGACCAGAACCTGAGATTACACCTTGGGTTCTTTCGGAGTTAAAGAAATATAATGCTAAAGCGACTTTCTTTTGTGTTGGAAATAAAGTAGAAAAAAATCCAAGTTTGTACAATCAGATTCTAGCCGAAGGGCATTCGGTTGGGAATCACACATATTCTCATATTAAAGGTTGGACAACGGCTAGTGAAAATTATGTTAGCGATGTCGATAAAGCCAAAGAATTTATACAATCTAAGTTGTTCAGGCCGCCCTATGGAAGAATCCGTCCGCACCAACTAAAAATACTAAAGAAAGATTTTAAGATTGTTATGTGGGATGTGCTAAGTAAAGATTACGATCCAAAAACAACGAATGAGCAATGTTTCAATAATGTTACTGATTATGCCGAATCGGGGTCAATAATTGTTTTTCATGATAATATTAAATCACAAAACAATTTATTTTACGCTTTACCTAAAGTGCTAGAATACTATTCAGATCAGGGTTTTGTTTTTAATTCAATTTCGTTTTAATATCTTAAAGATCATCAAAAAAGGTCTGAGTGGATAATATAGAAAGAAAAAACTGTTGGGAAGTTTTAATAACTCCCAATCCGAAAAATGAGTTCTCAATCTGTAAACCAGATCAAAATAATATTTAAAGTCAGGTTTTAATTTTAAGCGATAAAAGACATATTTAAATTTACCGAAAATATTTCTTTGCTTTAATTCGGTTGTTGCAATAGATTTTAAAGGGATTTTAAGAAGCTTTTGTCCGATTAATTCCGACTTTAAAAAAACTGGCATTTTTATATTATATAGGCATTCCGATAAAATACATGCTTGCAAAAAACATCTGTTTAGCTTTAATTTTTTTGAGAGTTCAAAAGCTTTTTGCAAATCTTTAGATTCTGTTTTCGAGATTAGCACAGAAAAATCTTTAAGCCAAAATAATCTGTACCATTGATGAATTGCACCGTGAGCCGCTAAAAAAACTATATTCTCGGGCATAGAAATATAGGGTAAAACGTAACTATGTATGTTTAGCGTTTTTCTGTTGTTAATTACTGTGTTTGTTGGGATTGACACAAAAGACTTTGGATTGCTTAAATTCCAATGTAACTCAACATCCGTTTTTAAGTATTTATTTTGTAAGTGATAATGATGACTAATTCGATAGTTTATTTTTCTTTGAAACTTAGTTAACTCCTGTTTAGGTTCATGTAAATCATATTCTAATTCTTTAATTATAGATAATGATTTTTCAATAGATTCCTTCTGAACCAAAAGATCAATATCTCTATAATTTCTAAACCCAATATCATTATAGAGTTCGTAAGATAATAATGAGCCTTTAAAAAAGACATGTTTAATGTTTTGTTCTGTTAATTTTTTATGGATTTTTAATAATTCACGATTAAACAGTAAGCTTTTTTTTATTTGTTCGAGATGTATTGTCTTAATCGTATTTAATATTTCATGTGGTATAACATCTATTGTTTTTTGATTTTTTAATACATGAGAAACTAAACGATGTTTTTTTATTAATTGGATAAATGAATCCCAACATATATTTTTTAAATTAATTTTAAAATTGTTTAATGCGTCATCTTGCGAAAGAAACACGATCAATTTAAGTTCATCCGAAAAACACGAATCTATATATTTATTTAGCTTAGTCATTAAAATAATCGGGATGTTTTTCAATAAAAAGAATGAGTTTTAAATAATTATAAAATGCACCGGGATTTACAACACGATCTTTATTTTTCGATCTCGTAAGTAGTTGATTAAACCAGTTTTCGTATTTATCCAAATCGATGTGTTTAGTAATTTTTGCATTTGATTTTGACCGACGAATAATCTCTAAGATTTCATCTTTATCCATTAAAGTGCGCATAAAAACAGTCGGAACTGTTGCCCCACTTTTATCTTCTCTCCATTGTATTTCTGTCGGAAGAAGTCCTTCCATTGCTTTTCGTATGGCGTATCTTTTAATTCCATTTCGTGCTTTTAATCTTGGAGGAATGGATAAATAAAATTCAATTAATCGTTTGTCAAAGAACGGATAGCGATATTCTATTCCTTGTTTTCTGGCTGCCAAACTACAATATTCTAAACGTTGCGATACATGTGCATGAGTTATTCGTTCAATATTTTGTTCCTGAGTAGAAGATGGTTTACTATTTTCAAAACTTGAAAAGTAACGTTCTTTAATTTTCATCTTACCCCCAAAAGTATTATCGAAAGCTAATTGATCATATTTTTCATACCACCAAGGTTTTTGCTTATTTATTAGGGCAAATGCTTTATACAAAAAAGGAATTTTAGTTTGCATAAAGTATTTTACAAATCGTTTATAAGCTTTATGCCAGGGAATGTCTTGATTTTTAAGATCTTTAATTAATTCTTTCCAATTAGAATTGCTTGCAAGTTCTTGCAAATAAAGCGTAGCTTTAGAAGTGATTACTTCATCGCCACCAAAGCCGGAAAGTAAAACAGACACTCCTTTTTGATTGGCTTTTTTATAAAGAGAATCTGAAAAAATACCAAAATTTTGTTGAGGAATAAATTCAAAATCAGATAGATTATTCTTTAACGCATTAAGAATGCCATTTTCTTCAGAATAAATATATTCATTATTGATTTTAACAAAATTACAAACTAAACCAATTTGTTCTTTTTCGTCTTTGAAAGGATGTATTTTCCCAATTTTATTCTCAGGCAAAACATGTGAAAAGGTTTTGAGCTGAGTAAACTGATTTGCACATGCTGCAATTGTTGAAGAATCTAATCCACCACTTAGTTCTGCTCCAATTATTTCATCAGTATTTAAACGACAACGAATTGATTCAATTATAAGAGATTTAAAACGATCAATAATTTCATCTTCAGGTAATGTGAGAGTTTCTTGCGGCTTAAGCTTCCAGTATTCTTCAATCTTTATAGCATTATTTTGGAATATTAGATTATGGGCTGGTAGGAGTTTTTTTATTTCGCTAAAGGAGGTTCTATTTTTCTCCGATTTAACTATTGAAATTGTATCAGCTATATATTGTTCGTCAATTGTAAATTTTAAATCTGTTTGAGAAAGAATTGTCGATATTTCCGATGAAAAAACAAACGTATCATCTTTGTGATAAAAGAAAAAAGGTTTTAGTCCAAAATGATCTCTTCCGCAAAACAGTTTTTTATTTTTTTTATCCCAAATGGCAAAAGCAAAATCTCCTAATAGGAACTCTGTGCATTTATCGCCCCAAGTTTTATATGCCGAAAGAATTAGTTCATCATCACTCGGGTTCGAATCATTGATGCTTAAGGATTTTTTAAGCTCTTCTTTGTTGTCAATTCTACAATCGGAACATATTATAAATGAATCTGTTTCAAAAACACTTGGTTTGGGGAGTCCTAATTTTACTTGAACAAAGCCATTGTTGTCAGAGATATTGGATTCTATAGAATTGTTTTTGGCTGAGATTTTTTGAATAGCATCATCAAATAGATCTGTATGAATATTTATCCTGCCAAAGAAAGAGTTCATTATCGTTTTCTGTTTTAACAAAGATAAACATTTGGTCAGGATTAATCTAGAGCTAAAATGCTTAATAATTCATCGTTTTGTTGTAATTTCATATAAATTTGTGGGGCATATTAAAAAACGAATGAGTTCTATTTACAACTATACAGCATTTGGATTAAATTTCCAGTCGGAGTTTGAGATTCCAGAATTTCTAAGCGGTAATAGTCAACCTGATGTTAGCATTAGAATTGGGAGAGTTCCTTCCGAGCTTAAAAATGCAAATAAAAGTGGAGTTAGTTATCAAGCCACTAAGGATGAATTTCTTTTGGAAATTGACAATATTGCACGTTTTTATGTGAAAAAAGGAACAGAAATTATAGTTGAACCAAAACATAAAGATATTGATAAAGAAATTCGTTTGTTCCTGTTGGGTTCTGCATTAGGTGCGTTGTTTGTTCAGCGCGGATTATTGCCAATTCATGGGAGTGCAATTAAAATTGGGGAAAAAGCAACTATTTTTTCAGGACCAAGTGGTGTAGGTAAATCATCAATAGCAGCGTATTTTTCAAAAATTGGATTTCAAGTTTTAAACGACGATATTTCAGTTATAGATTCTGAATTAAAACTAAATCCTGGATTTCCTAAAATGAAGATTTGGCACGATGTTGCTAAAAAATTAGAATTGCAAATAAATAATCTATCTGAAATTCGACCAAGCATTCAGAAATATCATTTACCAATAAATAGTGTTTTTTGCAATCAAGCACTTAGTTTAGAAAGAATGATCATAATTCAATCTAAAAACACACCAGAGTTTGAGTGTGAAGAACTAACTGGAATCAAAAAGTTTAATGCCGTAAAAAATAACACGTATCGATATCGATTTGTAGAAGGTTTGGAAAAGCAACAAGATCATTTTGTGATATTAAATAAACTTATACCTAAAATAAAGGTTTATAGAGTTTCACGTCCGCAGTCGTCAATTCAATTAAAAGAGTTCGCCGATTTTCTAATTAAAACATTGAACATTGATGTATAAAAAGAATGTCATATGGCTAGCAAGTTATCCAAAATCGGGCAACACTTGGTTTCGGGTTTTTTTAACAAATCTATTAAGCGATTCAGACAAACCTGCAAACATTAATGATTTAGCTGAATCATCTATTTCCAGTTCACGAAAAGTGTTTGATGATTATACGGGGATTGCATCTTCAGATCTAACTTCTGAAGAAATTGATAAATTAAGGCCTGAAGTATATAAAAAGCAGTCGGAAGAATCTAAAGATTTATTATTTAAGAAAGCTCACGATAAATACTATTTTGTCGATGATGATAAAGCTCTTTTCCCTTCCGAGATTTCAAAATGTGCTATTTATTTTGCGAGAAATCCTTTAGATGTTTTAGTGTCGTTTGCTTACCACAGTTCTAAGCCAGTTAATGAAATGACTAAGGTCTTAAATGATTCTAAGTATGCTTTTTGCTATAAAAATAATCGTTTACACAATCAATTACGCCAATTACTCGGAACTTGGTCTGAGCATATAAATAGTTGGACTCAGCAAACACAAATCCCAATTCAAGTTGTTCGTTACGAAGATATGATTAACGATACATTCTCAACTTTTCGTTCTGCGGTGGACTTTATTGGACTAAATAAAGATGATAATCAAATACAAGATGCAATACAGAAAAGTGAGTTTTCGGTTTTGGCAAAGCAAGAAAAGGAAGATGGTTTCAGAGAGAAGATGATAAAATCAACAGCGTTTTTCAGGAAGGGTAAAATTGGAGATTGGAGAAATCATTTAGATGAAAAAATGAAGAATGAAATAATAAATAATCATAAAGAAATTATGATGAAATTTGGTTATTTAAATAGTAATAATGAATTGATTTATTAATAAAACTGAGCTTGTCCAAAAAGATCTTAAAGTTGTCATTCTGAGCTTGTCGAAGAATCTATAGATTTAATTATGAAATATTTCGACAGGCTCAATATGACATCATTGAAAGAATGTTTGCTTTTTAGACAACCTCATTGTAATTAGATAAATATGAAACTTACAGTTGATACAACAATACAACGAAATAACGATACTTTGACCAGTGACATTGACGGGGAGAAAGTTATGATGAGTGTTAAGCATGGAGAATATTATGGCTTAGGACAGACAGGTAGTTTTATTTGGGATAATATTTCAGATCCAATTAATATAGGTTATTTAGTAGAACTGATTCTGGAAAAGTTTAAGGTTGAAAAAGAACAGTGCCTAAAAGATATTTTACCTTTCTTAAATGATTTAGTGGAAAAGGGCTTGGTTATTGCAACCAAATAGTATTTTATTTCGTTAAATAAAAGCGTGTTAATGAAATGTTTAGTCAAGTAAAAAAATATTTTAGACAAAACAAACAAGAGCGAAAAATATTGAATCGAACATTCGCATGGTTATTAATGTCATTTATATTGGTTAGAATTATTCCATTAAAATGGTTTGGTTCATTGTTAGGTGTGTTTAAAAAGGAGATACGAACAGAATTAGAAGCAACTGATCTAATAAAGATTACTTCAGTAAAAAGAAGCATAAGACGTATTAAAAGGGTTTTACCTTGGAAAATAAAATGCTTTGAAGAAGCAATCACAGCGAAAAAGGTGCTAGAGAGATATGAAATAAAATCCACTCTTTATTTAGGAGTTGATATAAATGAAAAGAAACAACTAAAAGCGCATGCATGGCTTAGAAATGGAGATTATAATATTACAGGTGGAGATCTTGCAACAAAATTTAAAGTTGTAGGTTTTTATAGCTGAATAGGAGATGTTTACACAATATTATTAACTTTGCATATAAGTTAGAAAGAAACGTAGAAAGAGATGAAAGAGAAAGAGTTGCCAAAAGAAGAAAATCAAATTAAAAAAGATTGGGAAGCACCTAAGCTTTTATGTTTGGATAAAGGAAAAACTGAAGGAGGAGAATATCCTGATACTAATGAAGATACTGTGTTTGATATTCACTCGTGAAAATATTTATTATGAAATTTTTTAAACTGACTTCGTTAATATTTTATATTTTATTGGTAAGCAGTTCCTTTGCTCAAGAATGGACTAATTCTAGATTTTTTTCATCTGATGATGATATCACAATAGACTATATAAGAAAGAATTTTAATGGTGATATTGTAATTGCAGGAACGCTTAAAGGGACTTATTCGGATACAGATACTACTATTATTGCTAATAGTATAGATATATTTCTTGCAAAATTTGATAGTGATTATAATAAAAAGTGGTTTAAAGTTATTGGAGGCGATCATTATGATTTTGATCCAGTAATTTCTATTGATGAAAATGATAATATATACGTACTTGGAACATTTTTACAAACGTGCAAATTTACTCCAGACGATTCATTAATTGCAGACTTTATAGATGTTTTTTTAGTAAAATATGACCAAAATGGTAATCACATTTGGAATAAACATATAGGCTCAAATCTAGATAGGCAATATGCGCAAAGTATTGATATTGATAAAAATGGCGACATTATTGGAGCCTACAGATATCGAAATTCTACAACTTTTATTGACACTACAATTACAGGACGAACGGGGAAATATAATAATATCTTATTTAAAGTTGATCAGAATGGAGTGCGTAAGAATATAAAAAATGTAATAAGTAATGAAACAAGTTTGTTTACATCTATAAAGGCGTTCTCTGATGGATATTATATTAATGGTCAGTTTAAAGATAGTTTATTGTTAGACATTAGTCCTATCAAAAGTTATAGTAGTACTAAGGACGTTTTTTTATATAAAACAGATTTTGATTTTGATGGAGTTTGGGTAAGAAGATCCTATGGTGATGGTGATGATTTTACAGGGACAATTACTCAAGATAATTATGGTAATATTTATTATACTGGGTATTACAACAGTTCTAACTTTCATGTTGATTCAACATCTTATATTGAATCAAATGTGGTATTGTCAAACCAAGGTAATACTGATATTTATATTACAAAATATAATAAATCAGGGGACTTAATTTGGTTAAAAAATTTTGGTGGCAAGGGTAGTGATTGGGCAAGGTCAATTGAACAAAAAAACGATTATTTATTTCTT
Source organism: Bacteroidales bacterium (assembly GCA_016342685.1). GTDB lineage: Bacteria > Bacteroidota > Bacteroidia > Bacteroidales > UBA12077 > UBA12077. The sequence goes on from JAEINU010000007.1 coordinate 58,294, forward strand.
ACTGGATATTTTTCAGATACAATAAATTATGAAATAGATACTTTAGTTTCTTCTGACATTAACGATTTAGATTTTTTTATTGGTTATTTAGATTTAAGTGGTAATGTATTAGGTGGAGATGAAATAATAACGTCAGGTTCTTTAGATAATGATTCGGGCACTGATGTGCTTGTCAATGATGACAATACAGTTACAGTAGCTGGCTATTTCAAGTCTGAGACAGCTCAAATAGGTTTAGACATTTATTCAAATGCAAGTGTGGGAAGTAAGGATGCATTTCTTGCAAAAAATAAACCTTTATTAGTTACAATATATACAGATATTACAGAAATTTCTTGTAATGGGGAAACAGATGGTTCATTAACTGTTACACCTTATTTTGGAACTGCTCCATATACGTATTCGTGGAGTCATGATGGTTCATTAAACGATTCTGTTGCATCAACTCTTGCAGCAGGAGCTTATACAGTTACAGTTACAGATGCTAATTCAGATACGGATGAAGTGTCATATACTCTAATTGAACCTGCTCCAATTAATTTTAATCCGAGTATTACAAATATTACCGCTTGTAGTTATAGCCTAGAAGGTGCAATTGATCTTAATATGTCAGGAGGGAATGGAGGTTTTGAGTATCAATGGCAAGCTACAAATGGTGGTTTTGGAGCTGTTTTTAATGTAGAAGATCAGAGCGGACTTACAATCGGAACTTATAATGTTAGTGTTACCGATGTTAATCAATGTATAGCTGATACAAGTATAATACTTACAGGACCAGATCCTGTTGTGTTTACAAATTCAATTGTAACCGATTCATCATCTTTAGGACTTGGTGCTATAGATTTACAATATTCAGGCGGGTTCGGAGTTTCTTTCACCTTTGACTGGGAATATCCTTCTGGTGCAACTGCAACTACCGAAGATATTTCTAATTTAAATACAGGAAATTATAATGTCACAGTTACAGATGCTCATGCATGTGAGTTCGATACTATATTTAATGTAGCGAATCTGGACGCTTTCTATATTTTCATTGAAGAGTATAAAGACGCATGTAAAGGAACAATTAATGGTACTGCAACAGTGTCTTACTATTCACCCACAAGTCATACTGGAATTGATTATTTATGGGATGGAAATGCAGGTGGACAAACTACTGCACAGGCTACCAATTTAGCGCCGGGAAGATATTATTATGTTACAGTTACGGACGTTGAAAACGATCCTGATATTGTATTAGTAGATAGTGTTTATATTGATGAATTAACTTATGATTTCACAGGATCTTTGTCTGGAACCTCTTTACTAAATTGTTTTGGAGATGCAGACGGTTATGTTGATCTTACTATTACATCAGGGACAGCTTTGCCAATCACATACAATTGGAGTACAGGTTCTAATCTCCAAGATTTAACTGATGTAAGTGTTGGTTCTTATAGCGTTACAGTTACAGACGATAATAGTTGTCAATTCTCAGAGGTAAACTTTGTCATTAATCAACCAACAGCTTTAGCTATATCAGCCGAGATTGTTAATGAACCATCGTGTAATGGTGATTTCGATGGTGAAATAACCGTAGATAGATCAGGAGGAACAATTCCTTATTCTTATCAATGGAATGATCCAGGATTTCAAAATACACGCAGTGCTGATGGATTGGATGCTGGCTTTTATACGGTAACTGTTACCGATAATAATAGTTGTAGCGCAAGTTCGGGAATTAATTTAACAGAGCCTGATGAAATTAGTGTTTTAAAAGTTGTTTCAGACGAATCATGTAATACATCTTCGGATGGTTTTGCATCGTTAACCGTTTCTGGAGGAACTTCACCATTCTCATATTTTTGGTCAACAACGAACGGAACGGGCTTAAATATTACCGATAAAGATCAAAGTGGATTAACAGCTGGTGATTACTATTTTACTATTACTGATAACAATAATTGCACCTTCGACGATAGTGTAAAAATATTGGAACCTGTTTTGTTGGAAATTACTTTAGAGGAAACTACAAATGGGACATCGTGTACTGGAGTAGATAATGGATCAATTAATATTACAGCAACTGGAGGGACAGGTGTTTTAACATATACTCTAAATCCTGGGGCAATTCAAACAAATGCTACCGGAAGTTTTATTAATGTTGGATCAGGAACGTATACTATTGATGTTGAAGATGAGAATACCTGTATAGTAAGTTCAAACCCATTAGTAATTACTGAACCCGAAATTTTAACTATTAATACAGAATTAATTACAAATGCGTATTGTTTTGGTACTGATAATGGTAGTATCGAAATTAGTATAACAGGAGGTACGGGCAGTTATGTATACGTTTGGACTACAAGCGATGGTTCAGGACTTATTGACGGTGTTGAGGATCAAATGGCCGTTGGAACAGGTACTTATAATTTAACTGTAACAGATGATAACTTGTGTGAAGCAAATACGAGTTTTTCAATTACTGAACCTGAATCAATGGATATTGAAAAATCGATTTTTCAACCATTTTGTAATGGAACAAAAGACGGGGTTATTGTTTTATCTGTTACTGGTGGGACTTTACCTCTTTCGTATTTCTGGTCGACAATAGATGGCTCTGGATTAATACCTACAAATAAGCACCAAAGCGAGTTAAGTCCTGCATGGTATTTCATTCGAGTTGACGATGCAAATGGATGTATATATAATGATAGTGCAGAGATTATTGATCCTCCTGTAATTTCAATATTATCAGAATCTTCTACAGATGCAAGTGACAATAATGCTAATGATGGAACAATTACAATAGAAGCTACAGGTGGTACTCCGCCTTTAACGTTTACTTTAAATCCAGGTGGGAAAGTGAGTTCGTCCGGTATATTTAACGATTTATTCCCAGGAGAATATATAGTTGAGGTTTCTGATTTTAATGTGTGTGGGCCGTATAATTCAACTAGTCTCACAGTTGGATCGACCAATTCTATTTACAATATAAATATTGATGATAAAATAAACATCTATCCAAATCCTGTTAGAACGGTTTTAAATATTGATTTTAACCTAGAATTACAGGATGTATACACATTACAATTAATTAGTATTTCTGGCCAAATTGTATACAATAAGCAAGTGGATTCAGGACAAAGTAAGGAAGAGATAATTGAAATAAGTAGTTATCCAAAGGGGCTTTATTTCATTAAAATTTACAATAGTAAAACAAGTTATCAAGAGAAATTGATAATACAATAGTCACAAAATAAGAAATTTACTAAAGCTCCTATCAGGAGCTTTTTTTATTTGTTAATATAGTTTTATACTTTAATTTGTTGACTACGTCTTAGATAATTATCTTTGTTTCAAACATTAATTTTATAAACATGAATATACTACTGTTAGGATCAGGCGGAAGAGAACATGCAATAGCATGGAAATTGAGTCAAAGTAATAAGATCGGAAAATTATTTATTGCCCCTGGAAATGCGGGTACTTCAGAGGTTGGAGTAAATGTTCAACTAGAAATATCTAATTTTAGTAGTGTAAAAGAATTTGTTTTAGAAAATAAGGTTGAAATGGTGATTGTGGGTCCTGAACAACCTCTTGTAGATGGAATTGCCGACTATTTTCTTTCTAATGATGATATAAAAGAAATACCTGTAATTGGTCCTGTGAAAGCGGGTGCGCTATTGGAGGGAAGTAAAGATTTTGCAAAAGAATTTATGTCTAAATACAATATTCCTACTGCAAAGTATATGTCTTTTACAAAAGCCACTTTAGATGAAGGAAAGAAATTCTTGGAGACATTGTCGACTCCTTATGTGCTAAAAGCAGATGGATTGGCTGCCGGGAAGGGTGTTTTAATTTTGACTGATTTGAACGAAGCTAAGAATTCACTTGCAGAAATGCTTGGTGGCCAGTTTGGAGAGGCAAGTGAAAAAGTTGTAATTGAAGAGTTTTTAGATGGAATAGAACTATCTGTTTTTGTAATTACTGATGGAAAATCATATAAAATTCTACCCGAAGCAAAAGACTATAAAAGAATCGGAGAAGGCGATACTGGTTTAAATACAGGTGGTATGGGAGCAGTTTCACCTGTTCCTTTTGCTGATAAGTCGTTTATGGATAAAGTGGAGAGGAAAGTTATCCAACCAACTATAGACGGAATCCGAAAAGAGGGAATAAATTATAAAGGATTTGTTTTCTTGGGTTTAATTAAGGTTGATGATGAACCTTACGTAATTGAATATAACGTAAGGATGGGTGATCCCGAAACGGAGGTTGTAATTCCAAGAATTAAATCTGATTTGTTAGACTTATTCATACACGTTGGTAATGAGACTTTAGACAAAGTGCATTTTGAGATAGATGATAGATCGTGCACAACGGTGATGCTTGTTTCAGGAGGGTATCCTGAGGAGTACGAAAAGGGCATGTTAATTACAGGTTTTGATAAGATCGAAAAATCGTTTTTATTTCATGCGGGAACAAAAGAAAGTAATGATGGAACTGAAACCAATGGAGGTAGAGTGATTGCAATATCATCATATGGAGTAGATCATAAGGAAGCATTAAAAATGTGTTATGAGAATGCCTTAAAAGTAGATTTTAAAGGTAAGTATTATAGAAAAGATATCGGATTTGATCTAAATTAGAGTTTTATGGTTTCAAATATTCTTAAAAGCAATCAGCCCACTGCGCTTATTTTAACAACTTTAATTGGACTAGGTTTATGGATTGGTTCATTTTTGACCCCAATCGGCATGAATATTCCTTCGGATTGCATGAACATGCCTTTTTATGAAATTCTAACAAATGGAATTAATAAAAATCCATTGTTTGCCGTCATACTCACTTTTGTTTTGATTTTTGTTCAAGCTTTATTATTAATTCAATTCAATAAAAAGTTTATTGTTATTAATTTTAGAACTTATCTCCCTGCATTTTTTTATTTAATCATTGCTAGTAGTTTTACTCCTCTTCAGAGGCTTAATCCTGTGGTATTTGGAACACTTTTCATATATTTAGCTATTTACTTTATCCTTAGTGTATATAGAACAGATTCTGCCATTGATAAAATATATATAGCAGGTTTTTTTATTTCAATAGCTTCTATGTTTTGGGCACCTTTTGCTGTATTCTTTTCTATTGTAATCCTTTCTTTAATCATTCTTAGACCTTTTATTGGCAGAGAATGGATAGTTAGTCTGTTAGGGTTTTTAACACCTTATTTCTTTGTTTTTGTGTATTACTTTTCTTTTAAAAGTAGTGATGAGTTGGATAGATTGAGTTCGAATTTTTTTAATAGTTTTAATTTAATAAAGCAGTTTAATCAGATTCATTATGCATATTATATATTCTATGGCTTATTGTTTCTTCTAATAGCAGCAGCCAGCATTTCTATGGTAAAGAATTTTCAAAAGAAAAAAATTCGTATACGAAAGTTCTATGCAATAAATTGGTATGTATTTATTATTTCGATTTTAATATTTGTTTTTTTTGAAAATGTGGGATATGAAATCGTTTTCATAATCGGTATGCCAATTTCTTTTCTTTTAACAGATTATTTTTATGCAATTAAACGAAATCGATATTTTAATATTGTATTATTAATTCTTTTTAGTTCATTAGTATACATACAAATAATAGCTCATAATATATGAGCTATTATTATTTGTATGTAAAGTGTTTTTTATAGTTTTCGAACAAAGGATAGTAAAGCTACTGCCAAGCCCTGCTGGCCTTCCTTAAATGTGATCATCATGTGATAAACACTGGTTGTTGAACATTTGAAAGAAACCTTTGGGTAATACTTTCCAGTGGCAATAATATAATTTGTAGTAATTAAGCGATTATTGTCATAAAGCTTAAAAATTGCTTCTCCTTGAAAATCTTTTGAGTTACAAATGGAAAATAAGTATTCTGTATTTTTACTTAATACAATCGAATACCTTTGAATTGGAACTTCTTCACCTGGTTTCGCTGCATCAAGTTTAATTTGAAAGTCTTTAAGATACATTGCATCACCTGCAACCATATTGCAAATATCAACAAGTTCTTGCCCTGACTGTGCAAAAAGCTTATTGCTATTTCCAATTAAGAGGATTGCAAATAATACGAATAATATTTTTAGTTTTCTCATATTTACAATTGTATTATTTTATTGCGAACTTCAATCGTTTTATCAACAATCTTAAAAAGAGTTTCGTTAGAAATATCGATAAACTGTTTGTCGTTTTGCTTAAAAACTAGCATGCCATCTTCCTCAATCATTTCGGGTTCACCTTTCTCATAAGTAATAGTAACTTCTCTAAAAAGAACCTGAATTTCTGTAAGATCTTCTATTAAACTTCTAAATTTTGGATCTTTATCATAATTCTTTAGCAAAAGCATTAAATTACCTAAGATAATTTGTTGTTCTCCAATTTTTTCTGAAAGTTCTGCATTTACTGAATCCGATTCTTTTATGGTCTTTCCTAATAAATACATACTTTCAATCCAAACACCTGTAACAATTAAAGAACTTAGATTACTTCTATTGTTCTCACGCAAATATCGATCCATTTGGTTAAAATTCTGAACAGATATATACATTAAGGAGTCAAGGTTTTGATTATTACTAACTAATCTTTTAAGGGTTGTAAAATCAAAAAATTGCCCAACTCGAATACCATCAGCTAATGTTTTAATTGCAGAAATGTAATCTATAACCGAACCTGTTTTGTTATACATATTTTGGTATCCCAAATCAGCACCAAAAACACCTAATCCTATGGCTTTTTTAAAATTGGTATTGTAATTATCAACATAGTCGGTTGTAGCTAAATAATTCTTAGAATAAGGAACTCCAACAGCCTTTATGAGAGCAGCTATTTCAACCGGCGATGATATGTTTTGAACAATATCATCCATTGCTTCTTCTGAAATTTGCAGGTTTCCATCGTATATTACCGAATCAGGAATATTAAATTCATCAGAAAAATCTGTATCTTTTGGTTTATTCGAACCGCCACAAGCTGTTAGAAATAATAAAGATAGTAGTATGTAAATCAATTGTTTATTCATAGTCAATAATCTTGAGTTTCAATTATTTCCCAAATTAATCTTATCTCATAAAGATATAAAAATAATCAATATTTAGGAAAAATATTTCTTTAACTTAATCTTTTCGGGTAAATCAAGTAGTTTTTTTAATAAATTAAAGTACAATGTAACATAAAAGAATGCAGTAATAACCCATATAAATAGTAAATTAAACCAGTATGTGTCGTGATACTTTCCTGCAAAATATTTACGTGGTGCAAAAAAGTGAGATCTGAAATTGAAATATCCCTCTATATCAGGATCTCGATATATTGGATCGACTTGTTGAATTAATTCATCTTTATATTGAATAATCTTATTTTTTTCGAATACTTTTTTGACCTGATCTTCAACACTTTCATTATGAAAAGCATTTCGCTTGCTTATGTATAATTCCGAATTTGTATTTAACAAGTAGCGTATAATATTCTCTTTCTCGTTATTCGCTTTTTGAAATATTAATGAATAGTAAGAATCGAGTTTCTCTATATATTCAATTGTATTGTCTAAGATAATTTCATTGAACAGGCTCGTGTCTAGCTGGTGTCCTGATGTAAATGGAATATTGGTTCTAATTTCTTCTTTCTGAAGTTCTGTTTTTAAGAGTTGTAAATCTTCTGTAATTATACGTTTAACTTCTAAATCTTCAGAGAATTTATACCAATTGCTTTCGATGTAATCAGTTTTCTTTTCAAGTTCTGGTAAATAATATACTTGTTTAAAATCTGCCGTGCTTTCTCTTTTCTCTATTTCGAAGAAGGTCTTTTCAAATTCGTTATTCTTAAACTGGTTAACCATTAAAGCTTCGAAAGACCATTTTGTTGGCATAAATTCGGCAATAAATGGAACCTTCTTTATGCTTCCAATTTTTCGATTCATTTTATCAAATGGAAACATAGCACCACTTAAAGTCATCATTGGAATCATTAAAAGTGGAATGAGTATATAAATTGTTACAGCTGAATTAAACGATGCGGAAACATTTAGTCCCAGCATATTAGCAAAAGCAGCAGTAGTAAAGAGGGCAAACCAATACTCAAAAGTCATTGCCCCAATTCCTAGTATATTATTTGCTATTAGTACGAACAATATTGCTTGTATTGCCGATATAGAGAACAATATAATAATTTTAGAAACGAGGTAACTAGATTTACTTAAGTTCAGAAATGCTTCTCTTTTAAGAATTTTTCTGTCGCGAAATATTTCTTCGGCACTAACAGTAAGTCCCAGAAATAGTGCAACAATCAAACTCATAAAAATATAAATAGGTATATTCTCATTCTCTCTAAAAATGTAAATATTTGAGCTTGGATCTGCAATATAACGTATAATAAATGCCAGAATAAAGCCTAATAATGGTGCTTCTAGTAAGTTTAGAGTAATATATTGAGTATTACTAATCTTGGATAAGAAATCACGGATTGTAAATATTTTTAGTTGTCGAAACCATGAAGGAATACTTAGTGTTGATGGTGGTGCATCTTTAACCTGATGAACCTCATCAAGTTTAATGTTTTCTTGAAAGCTTTCTTCCCATTTTTGAGGTGAGATTTTTCGTTTAGGAGTATATCTACCAAACTCATCAACAACTTTTGCTTCAATAATATTAAAAATGTGTTCTGGATTAACATTTCCACAGGTTGTACATTCTCCAACTTCACTGTTAATCTGGGCATCTAGTCGTTTAAAATACATTACACCTTCAACAGGGTTTCCATAATAAATCATGTAACCACCGGTGTCAAGTATCATCATATTATCAAACATCTTATATATGTCTGATGACGGTTGGTGTATAACAACAAATATAAGTTTTCCTTTTAGAGCAAGTTCTCTTAAAAGGTCCATTACATTTTCAGAATCCCTTGATGATAGTCCTGAAGTGGGTTCATCAACGAATAGAATGGAGGGTTCTCTAATTAATTCTAATGCAATATTTAAACGTTTTCGCTGTCCACCACTAATCATTTTGTTAAGCGGGGAGCCTACTTTTAGATCTTTTCGATCGAATAAACCAAGACTTGTAAGTGTTTTATGCACAAGTTCAACAATTTCTTCTTCCGATTTATTGTTGAAACATAATTTTGCATTGTAGTATAGATTTTGAAAAACAGTTAATTCTTCAATTAATAAATCATCTTGAGGAATATAACCAATAACGCCTTCAATTTTATCTTTTTCTGAATGAAGATTAACTCCATTTATTAAAACTTCACCTGAACTAGGGGTGTTTAATCCAGCAAGAACGTTTAATAAAGTTGTTTTACCTGCTCCACTTGCACCCATCAATCCAATTAATTTTCCTTGATCTTCAGAAAAATTAATGTCTCTTAGACCAATACCGCCATTGGGGAAAACAAAGTTTAAATCACGGGCAGTATAAGATATTTTAACAGAGGTTGAGTCTGCTAAGTAATGAGCTACAATATCGCTATAGTAAATTGGTTTGCCTTTGGGAAGTTTTATTGAACCCCCTCCAGCAAAAAGGTAAATGCGTTTATTGTTAACAGGCAATCCATTTAGGAAAAGATCTTCCTGACCATTATAACGCATAAAATATAGATCAACACTTTTTACCTGCAAAATGAAGAGATTGCCATCCAACGCTTCTATTTTTACATGCTTACAGTTTTTGCATTGATTTTCTTGATCATTAATTATTAGGTTACTAGAATTGTCAAGTTTTGAGATTTCATTATAAATAACATAACTTTCAATTTCAAGAAACTCTTCTTTACTTAGCTTAAATACTTCCGCAACAGTATTAATAATTGCCATTCGTTGTTCTGAAAATTTTCTGTCGGCGTTAACCAATTCAAATAAACGAACTAATACAATTACTTTTTGTTGCTGGGTTAATGTTTTGTTAATTTTCCTGCAAATACCTAAGATTCTTACCGAATCTTTAACTGAAGTTAATTTTATTTTGTCACTTTTTTCTACTTTTTCTCCTGTAAAGCCAGCTTTTTCATCAAACAAGGCGATATAGTCAGGAACAGCTTCATCATTTAATTGTTGAGTTAAAAAGTTTTTAACATATTCCCTTTCATTTGATTCAACACCTGCATCTTGTTTCGCTATGATAGCAAACAATTGCATAAGGGCTTTTAAAATCTCTTCACTCATAAAATTATGATTTTAAAAAATAACAAAAGTGCAAAGTACACATTCTTAATTTAAAGAGTATAACTCACTTGTTCAAATGGCACATCAACTATATCGGCATATTCTTCGCCAGCTTCTTCCATGTCTTCATCGTCTTCAGGGAAAAACCATTTAATGAGAACTTCTTTTCCACTTTCGTGCATATCTTCAAGTTTCATTAAAATATCAAGAATTAACTTTGATGAAGCGGTATTAAAGTATACGAGTTTAAATGTAAAAACCGTTTTGTCATTTGCCACATCTTGATAATCTTCAAGCCAATTTAAAATAGGCTCGTAGAACGTCGTTACGTCTTCAGGAAGAGATCTACCTGAAATTTCAAAAATCCCACTATCCTGATCAAGAATTATGGTTGGAGTATCGTCAGTTCCTTTGATCTTTATTACTTCCATAGTATTATAATATTTTTATTAAATATTTCTTGAAATTGATGATGTTAGTAAGAAGAATGAACTTCCCTCATCGATTGGTAAAAAGTGGAATTCTAGCTTTTTACCTGTTTTACGAGCTATATCGATAAAACCAAGTCCGGCACCACCTTTTTCTGATAGTCGTCCTTCTTTCATTTGACTTTTGTAAAGCTCTTTTAATCCTTCCTTATCCAGTTCGTTGATGTGGTCAAGCATTTTGGTAAGTTCTTCGATTTTATCATTTTCAATAACATTTCCAGTTGTTACATGATAATCTTCTTTTCCCTTACTTACCATAAAGATACCTCGGCCTGCAAATAGGAAATCATCTGATCCAAAAGAATCAGCATGCTTACTAATGTTTTGCAAACACTCAACCATAACATGGAATACTTTCTTTTGCACAGAATTGGCTTCTGACTGTTTAGCCATATTTGATTCTGTCAAAGATGTAAAGGCTTTGGTAATTTGGTGCGTAATTTCACCTTCGTATACCAAGGTAATTTCGTGAGCTTTCATAGATCTGTAAAAATCATATACAAATTCTAGAAAGCCTTTTACATTACTTTTGTCCATAGGTTGTAAAATTAATATTTATTAAAATAATAAAAAATTAAAATTCTATTCCAATTAATAACACATCGTCAATTTGCTTAGTGCTTCCTTTCCATTTTGTAAAATCAGACGAAAATAGATTGGAGTACTGTTCCATTGTAAATCCATTGTTCATTGTAATATTGTCTCTGATGCGCTGAGGTGAGTATTTTCGTCCTTCAGGACCGCCAACTTGATCTGGCAAGCCATCTGAAAAAATGAAAATCTTGTCACCCTTTTTAATATCAATTGTGTGATTTATAAAATCTTTTTCTGCTTTTTTTCTATGAGGTATCCCTCCAATTGCTTTTCTGTTGCCTTTGTATTCTAGCAATTCTTCGTTTCTTAATAAGAAGAGAGGGCGGTGTGCTCCTGCATATTGCAATTGTTTGTTCTTCGGATCTATTCGACATAGTGCAATATCCATTCCGTCGCGAGCATCTGCATCTATTCTATCTTGTTTCAGGGTGGTTCTAACACCAAAATGCAATTTGTCAAGAATTTGTCCTGCTGTGTAATTTACATCATGATCAACAATATTATTTAACTGAAAGTATCCAATAAATGATAACAAGGCACCTGGTACTCCATGGCCTGTGCAATCTACTGCTGATATATAGATAATATCTTCTTTTTTGAAAAACCATGGAAAATCTCCACTTACAACATCTCTAGGTTTGTAAAAAATAAATGATTTTGGAAGATATTCTTGAATTATGGTATTACTAGGAAGGATCGATGTTTGAATTCGTTGCGCGTAATTTATACTTTCATTAATCTTTTTATTCTTATCTTTTATTTCAAGTTCAATCTTTTTAGCCTCGGTAATGTCATGACCAACAAACAGTATCGTTTCTAGTTCATTCTCATTGAACTCTGGAATTGCGTTAAAGCTCATTATTCTTATTCCCTTATTGGCTGTAGGAATTGTTAGTTCTTCGTTTAATTTTTGATTTGTTCTTCTAATGCTTTTAATAGAGTCTTTAAAAAAGTCAACTAATAAAGGTTCAATCTCTAAGTCATCAATTCTAGCATTAATTATATCTCCAGATTTTATACCAAGGAAATCATCGATCATTGGATTTGCATAAAAAAACTGACCTTTTGTATTCATTCGAAGAATTAAATCAAGACTATTTTCGGAAAGCGATTGCATTTTACTTTTCATTCGCTCTTCCTTTTCCGCACGTTTCCTTTCAGTAATATCTTGCGAATTTAATATGATTCCGCTTATAGCCTGATCGTTTAATAAGTTACGTCCAGTTGTTTCGATATGTATTTTTTTGCCGTTTTTCTTAATATATGTGTACTGAATGGTTATTGGTGTAAAAGAATCTTCAAGTAGTTTCTCGAACATTTCTTTCATGGCAGCTTCACCTTTGGCAGTAAGTCTGTCCATATCTTTACCTCGCATCATTTCTTCTGGCGTATAACCTAATATTTGTGAAACAGATGGACTTTGATATTTTAATTTGATTTCACTATCGTAAATTGAAATAACCTCTGATGCATTTTCAAGCAGAGAATGAAGTCTCTTTTGTGCATTCTCAACTTCAGTAATTTGGGTTTCTAAATTTTTATTCGAAATTTCAAGTTCTTCTTGAGTGGCACGCATTTCTTCTGCATTCTGACGCAACTGTTCTTCATTTGCTTTGAGCTCTTCTGTCATTTGCTGAGACTCTAGTAAAAGTTTTTCAGTTGTTTGATTCATTCTCAGATTGTACAGCGTTCTAGCAATGATCTCTCCAAGTTCTTTAAGGAAATCAATTGTTAGTGGCGAAAACTCATCTTTTATTGAAGCAAATTCAAGAATCCCTTGTAGTTTTTCTTCAGTAACTAAAGGAACGGTTAATATACTGGAAGGTTTTCTGTCGCCAAGAATTCCAGATGTTATTGTAGCATAATCTTCAGGAATTTCTGTTCGATAAACAATATCTTGTTCGTATGCGCACTGACCAATTAACCCTTCACCAATTTTAAATTCTTGTGTTACATATCTTTTTCGATTATATGCATAGGTAGCAATGTTATGAAGCTTTTTATCTTCATCATCGTAAATGTAAAACGCTCCCTGAATAACATCAATGTATTTTATCAGTTCAAGAATAACTTCATATGCAAGTTCATTAATATTATTATGCATTCGCAGTATATCCGATATGATATCTTTTCCTTCGGAAATCCAATTTTGTTCTTTTTCCTTTTTATTATTGGCTAATAAATTATCGCGCATTAAAAGGAGTGATTTTGCCAAGATATCGTTTTCGTCATTTATCTTGTCATCATCTTCATAATTCCCTTCTCCAATTTTTTTTGCAAGGGTAGCGTTCTTATTTATATTTTGATCTCTTAATTCAATAATGGCTTTAAAATCGTTTTTGTCACTTTCTCTTTTCTTAATAAAAAAGAAAATAATTAAACCAATTATGAAGGGAGCTAAATCTACAATCCAATGTATGGGATTGTTTATATGTATTTGTTTAATTGTAGAAAGGTTTACCGTTAAATTATTTGCAATGATATCTATCATCCATGATAGGAGTATAAAAATAAACGAGACGCTAACTCCAATAATTAAATCATTATATGAAACTGCTTTTATTTGTGTCTTATTTTTTTTAATGACCATTTTAAATAATTTAATACTTACTTAAAGTTTTGCCTAATACGTCAGAAATTTTTTCGAAAAGGGCATTAAACTTATGTTCAAATTCTTTAAAGGATGCAAACTCAAAAACACCAATAGTTTCATCATTAAAAATTATTGGAATAATTAGTAAATTTTTGGGCGAACTGCTACCTAAACCTGATAATATAGTTACGTAGTTTTCAGGAATATCTTTTAAGTTTAGTATGGTTTTGTTTTTAGCAACCTGACCTGAAAGAGACTCTCCAAGTTTAAAATCACGAGGTTCTTCTTCGCCAAAGTATGCATATTTACCAGTGTTTTTAAATAGATCTGATTCTTTTTCTTTTAGAAAAAATAAACCTTGAACAATATCAAATTCTTTAGCAAAGTTGCTTAGTAATTTCTCTGTGTATTTAACATGATCAAACTTTGCACTTTCTTTTGGTATAATTTTTTTAATATATACTTCCGTATCTATACTTTCACTTATTTCATCTTCTGCAATGCTGCTATCGGTATTGTCATTATCTAAAAAATGAATTTCTTCAATTAAAGTCTCTTCATTTTTATTTCCTGTTACAATAAACACCAGAATAAATAGAACTGTTGCTAAAGCAATTGATGCAATTATTAAAACAAGTAATGTTTTTTCGTCGGCAATAATATTGTTATCAAGAATGAGGTTTTTGATTTTTCCAAAAAGCACAAACGCAACAGCCAACTCTAATGTTAGGGCAATTAAGGCTATTATTTTATATATCTTAAAATTATTCATGAATTAATATCATTTTAACTTTAATAAAAAGTTGATAATTTGCTGCGTTGTAAATATGTGATCTACTGATGTTAACTTAAGAGATGCTTCGGTCATTGTTCTTACCTGACATTCATTTGGGTCTTGTACAATTGCTGTACCACCAAGTTGTTTTAATTTCTTTAAACCATGAGCTCCATCTCGATTTGCTCCAGACAATATTATTCCAATAATTTTATCTCGGTAAGCTTGTGCCGCAGTTTCAAAAGTTAAGTCGATCGATGGACGAGAATGGTTAACAGGCTCTTCTGTTGATAAAGCTATTCTTTTGTTTAGTTCAACATACATATGATAATTCGATGGAGCAAGGTATCCTCTTCCTGGTTTTATTGTTTCTTTATCATAAGGTTCAACAATTGGTATTTTAGATTTGATTGAAAGAGCCTCAACGAATCCAGATCGCACATGTTTAAGCCGGTGAAGACTTAAAAGCACAGGTAATGGAAAATCTTTAGGTAAAGAACTTAAAATTTTTGTTATTACCTGAAAACTTCCAGCGGATCCGCCTATAACAACTGCCTTATACATGTATACTATTTATGATAATTTCTTTTTATAAATACTTTCAGACTTATTAACTAATGTATAATCCTTATCTGAATTCCAGTATTCAATTTTCTCATTGTTTCCAATAATCAAATGTCCTGCCGGAATCAAACAATTATACAGAATTTTAATAAATCTCTCCTGTAAAATCTGATTATAATAAATCATGTGATTTCGGAACAGGATTAATCTTACCCCTTTAGGATAATCATCAAATATAATATTTTGTTTGATAAATTTTGTATTCTTAATTAAAGAAGTATCCCATTGGGCTTTTTCGCCATCAAAGCTGTAAAAATCGGACAAATTTGATTCACTATAAATGCGTTTAAAATTTACATCGTTTGTTTCGATTTTTTTAGGATCAAAATATCCGTTTTTTATATTTTCAAGATTAATTTCACTAACGCTTGAAACTATAAAGCTCACTTTATCTAATAAATTTAGTTTCCTTAATATTATAGAAATTGAAAATAATTCTTCACCTGTAGAAACTTCTGGAAACCATATTTTAAAATTTGAAGTGCTGTTAACAAGCTTCGTAAGCATGTCGTCATTTAAAATTCTCCAAAGAGCTGGGTCACGAAACATTTCTGTAGTATCAACACATATCTCTTTTAAGAAAAGTTCGAAAAATTCTTTTTCTAATTCAATTTTTTTAATAAACCCATCTGCGTCTTTTAAAGCATATTTTTGAATTACTTTTTCAACTCTTCGCTTAAAAAAAGTTAAGGCGTAGTTTTTAAAGTCATAATTATAAACATCTTGCAATGTTTTAATTATGTTTCTTGTATCAACTATACCTAATTCGTATTTATTCATTTCTTAATTAAATTTCAGCTTTTATTTTTTTCTATATGCTTGACCCTTTTTCTCAAATCGTGATGTAATTTCTCCCAACATGGTTTCATGCATACCTAAAACTAAATACCCATTGGTATATAAATGATCGTGGAAAAGTTTAAAAACTTTATTCTGTAAACTATATTTAAAATAAATTATTACGTTTCTACACAAGATTAAATCGAATTTTGCAAAATATAGATTCCCACCTTGCACTAAATCGTGTTGTCTAAAGATAGGTTTCTTCTTTAGGAAATCATTAATAGCAATGGTATCAGTAACTTTATCAATTTTAAAATATTTATCATATGATACATCGTTGTACTCATCGTAATTGTATGGATTCTCTTTTATTACTTTATCAAAATTATCGAGATAGCCGATGTTAAAACGGTATTTATAAATTCCTTTTTTTGCAGCTTCGAGAGCATCAGTATTTAAGTCACTTGCAAATATTTTTGCTTTATCGAGCATTCCCATTTCATTCAATAAAATCATCATTGAATACACTTCCTGCCCTGTAGAACATCCTGCATGCCAGATATTTATGTTTCTGTTTCCGGAAAATTTAGGAAGTATTCTATAACGTAATGTTTGCCAGATTTGAGGATCGCGAAAAAGTTCTGTTGTATTAACGGTAATGTCTTTTACGATTTTTTCAAGGAAATCTTTATTTGTCTTTAATTTGTTTATTAAAGCAACAAGATCCATATTGTTGTCGATCAGGATTTTTTGCAAACGACGCTTTAGTGATTTTTCTGAATATTCACTAAAATCGTAACTTGACGTGTTTCTTATTGTATTTATAAAGTAGTTGACTTCTTGATCTGTTAGAACCATATAGAACTCTCGTTAAAAAAAGTATATACTTAGTACGCTATTTTTTTTAAATAGTTTGTTTAAAAATGCAAAAATAACTAATAAACTTGTATGGAAAAATTTAAGCTTAAAACAATTCAAAAATAATAGAACTTTAATTTACACTTAATGATGGCTTTAAAATGAATTTAGATCAATCAAAACCTACATTAGCAATCTATGGAATTAAAGATATAAAAAATTCTGGATTTCCTGTGTTTGTGCACGACCATAATGTGACTTTTTTTGAAAATGGTAAAGTAACAAAACATATACAATTAGAAAGAATAAGTCGAAATAAGCATGATAACACTCTGGATAAGTGTATTTACAATCTTTTAAAATCAGAGGATTTATTAGGGAAAGATTATGACATCATTTTTGTTGATAATGTAATTGGAAGAGCATTTATTAGTGATGATGGTGAAATTCATTTTGAAGCTAACATTCAAAATAAACTTTCAGAGGGAATTGAAAAGGGGAAATGCTGGTGGTATGGTGAAGAAAAAGATGCCTATATTCTAAATCACGAATTAGCGCATATTTATAGTTGTCTACCATTTTTCGGAGATTTTAGAGAAGATAGTTTATTAATCCACTTTGATGGTGGTGCCAGTTTAAGTAATTTTTCTGCTTGGACTTATCGCAATCAAGAAATATCAAAATTAGAATATCATTGGGATTTAAAATACCTATCCTCTTTATTTAATGCCAATGCTCTTTCGTTTGCAATTATTGGGGCAAAAGAGTTTGATCAGCATTCAGTACCAGGCAAATTAATGGGCTTTGCTTCCTTAGGAAAGTATTCTGAGAAGATTGAAAAATGGCTTAAACAAAATGATTACTTTCAGGATATATGGAAAAGAAAATCAATATTTTTTGAAAAAGCAAAAAAGGATTTTGATGTTAAAATAAAAAGTTTTGATCAAAAAAATCTATTTCTTCAGGATATAGCCGCAACATTTCAATTTATATTTCAAAGAGATTTTATTGAAAAGGTTGATGAGTTAAAAAATAGCACAAATGCTAAATATTTATATTTAACAGGGGGGTCGGCATTAAATATTTTGGTAAATTCTGAAATTGTTAATAGAAAGTTGTTTAATGACGTATTTATTCCTCCGTGCACAAATGATTCAGGATTATCTATTGGAGCTGGGGCTTTGGTTGAACGATTAAAACACGGAAAACTTGAGAGACATTCGCCCTACTTAAACAATTGGGAACTTACAAATAGAGAGATTCAATATGAAAAAACGGTTATTGAATCTATAGCTAAACTCTTAATGGAGGGAAAGGTAATAGGAATATGTAATGAGAATGCAGAATGTGGACCGAGAGCATTAGGTAATAGAAGTATTTTAGCTTTAGCTAACTCAAAAAAGCTAGCAAAAAAAGTTAGCGAAGAGCATAAGAGAAGAGAATGGTACAGGCCTGTAGCTCCTATAATGCTTGATAAAAATTCAAAATATTTTACGGGATTAGAAAACATTCATCATCTTAGCAAGTTTATGTTGCTTGATTTTAATATTTTACCAGATAAAATAGAAGAAATTGAAGGAGTTGTTCATATAGACGGAACATCTAGAATACAAACAATATATTCTAGAGATGAAAATCCATTTATGTATGATTTGTTGGAAGAGTTAGATGTAAATCACAGCATTAAAGCGCTGATTAATACATCTTTTAATGTACGAGGAGAGCCTATTGTTCATACGACCAATGATGCAATTCGATCTGCTCAAAATATGAAATTAGATGCTGTTGTTTTAAATGGTAAGATTCAAATTATAAAGTAAATCCGAACTTAAGGAATATTGAATTTGCAAGAGGGTTTGTAATTATTGCTGCTTGTAAAGGTATTTCTTTGCTTTTAAAAGCTTTTAATGTACGGGCAATTCCAATACTAGCATTTACAACTCCAAATTTATCGCCATAATAACTTTCGAAAGCATTAAAGCCTAAAGCCAAATTAATATTGTTATTATCTATTGTAGTTGAATACGAAAATTGAAAATAAGTAGAATATCTATTTTCATTTGTTTCCGAATTTTTGTCGTCACCATAAACCATTGTAGCGACTAATATTGAAATTGGAAAATTTTGTGTTGCATTAAAAGCAGCATCAAGTTCTATTGTATGATTGGTACTGTATTTATCGAAGTTTGTAATTTCGTCGCTTTCACGATAAGATGGAGGGCAGTAATAATCGTATATCGCAAAAGAAAAGCTTTTTAGACTGTATTTAAAATACAAATCTAATTCAGAATAGTTTCCATCTAAACTATGAGCAAGCCAAATACCTGATGTAGAATTATTGCGAGTTATTTCAAAACTAGGCTCAATGGTTGGCGATTTACTGGTCGCAAAACCTCTCCATGTGTGCATACTCATAAAATCGATTTTAAACTCTGCATTCAGAATTTCGATTTTCTCATTTTCGTTTGCATGTAATTGCGAAACAAAGAATGTAAATATGACTGCAAGTACTTTCTTGTAACTTATTAACCCCGATTTCATAAAGCCCCTAAATTTGAGGGCAAAAGTATACAAAAAGACGAAAATCCTATAAGAAATTGAAATCTTTTTATTCTAAATTGAAACTATACATAATGGGCTGATGGTCAGTGTTTAAAAAGTCAAAATCAATAGTTTTTACAAATTGGCATTTTATGTTTGGCGACATAAGATAAAAATCAATAATTGGAGTTATTGTTTTTCCCTTTTCATATGGAGCGTTTAAATATCTGTTTGTAGGAGTGCTTGGGTCGTAAACCCAAGTCCAATCTTTAGGTAGATAATCTTTATTTATTGGGTTTAATACAAATCGTTTTGTTGGGGAATTTTCTTTTATCTCAGAATAATCGACATCGGGTGGATTTTGATTCCAATCCCCACCTACGATAACATAATTTCCTTTTTCATATTCCTCGATTATGAATTTTTTCAAATAATCCATTTGTTGTTTTTTTAAAGTGCCATCGTCATATGCAGAATAATGTGTATTGATGAGGATAAATTCTTTTTTGTTTTTTGTTGCAAATCGTTTTACTAAAAAACATCTGTCTGACATAAATAAACGAACAGGCCACGAATAATTTCCAGGAAATGAATAGCGAGTTACCGATTTTGGATTAGATCTAGACATGCTTAATAAACCAGATTTTACTTTGCCAAGAGGCTTTATTATTGGCGATGGAACAAATTTGACATCGTAATTTTTTCCAAAAAAACCTCGAAAGCATGGAAGATTTAGTTTAAAACATTCCAGTTCATTAATATGATAACTTCTTTTAGAGTTGATGTCTACTTCTTGGAGTAAAATAAAATCTAAACTGTCATTCTTTTTTAAGATTGATTTAATAAACTTTAAATTTGTTAATACATTTTCCTTAGAAGTTCTAACCTGTTCGCCACCATCATAGAAAAAATCCATATCGGCACTTAAACCACAATAACCAATATTCCAAATCATTAAATCGTAATTTTTACTAATTTCAATTGAGTCAGGATAATCAGACTTGTATATCGTTTGCTGTGATTTAGGTTTATAATCAAATATCGAAGAGTATATTATGAATAGTACAATACAAATTACAATTAATAAGAATATTTTAAAGATTAGCTTAAGGAACTTCATTCAGTTTTGTTTTTTATTGACACTAAAATAAGGAAATATTTTTTGTAGCCTTTAAACATGGAGTATTTATTTGTTGGAGATATTAAATAATTATATCTTTGGGCAACAATTAAACATTCTTTTAGAGATTAGTTGGTTGTTAATCAAATCATTTCGTCAAATTCTAAAATCGTATTAAATGAAATTTGGAGTAGTTGTATTCCCCGGTTCAAATTGTGATCAAGACATGATTTATGTTCTTAGCAATATTATGGAACAAGAAGTAGTTAAACTTTGGCATAAAGATACTGATTTGCAAAATGTAGATGCAGTTGTTCTTCCAGGAGGTTTTTCTTATGGAGACTATTTGCGTTCAGGTGCTATTGCGCGCTATTCTCCAATTATGGAAAAAGTAATTGAATTTGCTAATAATGGTGGATTTGTATTTGGTGTTTGTAATGGATTCCAAATTTTATGTGAAACAGGATTGCTGCCAGGAGCATTACTTCATAATGATAATCAGAAATTTATTTGTAAAAACATTCATATTATTCCAGATAACAATACAAGTAGCATAACTGGATTATTAGATAAACAATTTGCTCTAAAAATTCCTATTGCACATGGCGAAGGTAGATATTTTGCAAAGAAAGAAGTATTGCAAGATATGCGTCAGAATGGACAAATATTATTTAGATATTGCGACGAACATGGAGAAATAACTTCCCAAGCTAATCCAAATGGATCTGTTGAAAATATTGCAGGCGTTTGTAATGCCAAAAAGAATGTATTTGGAATGATGCCTCATCCTGAAAGAGGTGCCGATGATGAATTAGGAAATACCGATGGAAGACTTATTTTTGAATCGATACTTGCTTTTATACAAAAGTAATTTCATATAAAATTATATATAAGCCTGACAGTTATTGCTGTCAGGCTTTTTTTATTCCATAAAAACAATTTATAAAATCAATTGTTGAAGTACATAAGCATATTAGTTGATTGCTTTTAATATCAATTAACTTTATATTTAACTTTAAAATAAAACTCAAATCATGGACTTAAAGCAAGCAATTGAAATTAGAACCAGTATTAGAAATTTTACTGAAGAGAAAGTACCAGTTGGTGATTTAAAAGAACTTGTACGAAGAGCGGGTTTGGCCCCTAGTGTTAATAATTATCAGCCATGGAAATTCTATGTTGTTACAAATAAAGAAGTACTTTCCAAAATGGCATATAAGGTTGCAGAAAGAATAAAAGAACTACCGGCAAATAGCTCAATAGCTTCTGATAATGTAAAATCACAAGTAGAGTGGTTTGCTACTTTTTTTGAAAATGCACCAGCTGTTATTGCAATGACAATGGAAGATTATGAATCAGTTCTTGAGAAAGGCGTTGAGCTAAGTCATGAGAAAATTAATAAAATGAGAAATTTCCCTGATCTGCAAAGTGCAGGAGCTGCAATCCAAAACATGCTTCTTTCTGCCGTTGATATGGGATATGGCGCATGTTGGTTAAGTGCTCCTATGATGGCAAAAGATACCTTGGAGGAAATATTAGAAATAAAAGAACCACATCATTTAATTGCCTTTGTTGCGGTGGGTAAATCTGCACGTGAACTAAAACCAAAATCAAAAAAATCAATTGACGAAATATTTAAATTAATCGATTAGGATGACATATAAAATTTACCATAATACTAGATGCCGCAAAAGTCGTGGAGGATTACAATATCTTGAAGAAAAGGGAATACAACCCGAAATCGTAGAATATTTAAAAGATCAGGTTTTTACTGAGGAAAGCTTAACGAAAATCATAAGTAAATTAAATATTAAACCACAAGAATTAATTCGAACTCAAGAAGTCGATTACAAGCAAAACTTTAAAGGTAAAAACTTTTCAGATGATGAATGGGTAAAAATTTTAGTTGAAAACCCAAAGTTTATTCGGCGACCAATTATCGTGAAAGGAGATAAGGCTGTTATTGGAGATATTGTAGAACATATTGATGTCTTGCTTTAATTTTTGTATCTTTTGATGTCTATTTTTATTGCTTGATTTACATTGCATTAGTAATGTAAATATTATTGATCCTAAAATACAAACTAAAACAGATACCCTATGTCTACTCCCGAATTTAATTATCAAGAGCCGTTTCCTTTGGGGAAAGATGAAACAGAATATTATCTTCTAACCAAAGATCATGTTTCAGTTTCCGAATTTGAAGGAAAGAGGATTCTAAAAGTCGAAAAAGAAGGTTTAACAAAATTAGCTAACGCTGCTTTTAGAGATACTTCTTTTATGTTACGGCCAGTTCATTTAAAACAAGTTGCATCTGTTCTCGACGATAAAGAGGCCAGTAAAAATGATAAATATGTAGCTTTAGCCATGTTGCGAAATGCAGAAGTATCGGTAAAAGGGAAATTACCTTTTTGCCAAGATACTGGAACTGCAACAATTGTAGCAAAAAAGGGACAGCAAGTATGGACTGGTGGTGGCGACGAAGAAGCTCTATCTCTTGGAGTTTATAAGACATATACAGAAGAGAGTTTGAGATATTCTCAAACAATTCCTTTAGATATGTATACCGAGAAAAATTCAAAAACAAACTTACCGGCGCAAATTGATATTCATTCTACCGATGGCGATGAGTATAAATTTCTTTTTGTTGCTAAGGGTGGGGGGTCAGCAAATAAAACAGCACTTTATCAGCAAACTAAAGCCCTGTTGAATCCAGAAAAACTAGAAGCTTTTTTACTTGAAAAGCTAAAATCATTGGGAACTGCAGCTTGTCCACCTTATCATATAGCCTTTGTAATTGGAGGAACATCGGCTGAGACAAATTTAAAAACGGTGAAGTTGGCATCTGCAAAGTTTTACGACGATTTACCTACAACAGGAAACGAAGGAGGCAGAGCTTTCAGAGACATTGATCTTGAAAAGAAAATCTTAGAAGCTTCATATGATATTGGAATTGGAGCTCAGTTTGGAGGAAAACATTTTGCTCTTGATATTCGAATTATAAGATTACCTAGACATGGTGCATCTTGTCCTGTGGGAATGGGTGTTTCTTGTTCGGCGGATAGAAATATAAAGGCGAAGATAAATAATGATGGAATTTGGATTGAAAAAATGGAAGACAATCCAGGTCAGTTTATTCCTGAAGAACTTCGTAAACCAGATGAAAAAGGAGCAGTTGCCATTGATTTAAATCAGCCGATGAAAACAATTTTAAGCGAATTGTCGAAACATGTGGTAGGAACTCGTTTATCATTAAATGGAACAATTATAGTTGGTCGTGATATTGCACATGCCAAGCTAAAAGATAAAATTGATAATGGCGAAGGTTTGCCTCAGTACATTAAAGATCACCCAATATATTATGCAGGACCGGCAAAAACTCCAGAGGGAATGCCATCTGGGTCATTTGGACCAACAACTGCAGGAAGAATGGATCCATATGTTGATCTTTTCCAAAGCAATGGGGGCAGTATGGTAATGATTGCAAAAGGAAACCGAAGCAAGCAAGTTACTGATGCTTGTAAACATTATGGTGGTTTTTATTTAGGAAGTATTGGTGGGCCTGCAGCTTTATTGGCTCAAGAAAATATTACAAAAGTTGAATTGCTTGAATATCCTGAATTAGGAATGGAAGCAATCTACAAAATTGTTGTGAAAGACTTTCCAGCATTTATTCTTGTTGACGATAAAGGGAATGATTTTTATAGTATGCCTTAATTTAGATAAAAATATAATATTAAGCCTTGTAGAATTTCTACAAGGCTTTTTTGTAAAAAAAATTTAAAGCTGCAGGCACTAATTGGGACATTATATCGTATAAAAGATTAAAGTTTATAATAATGATTGAATTCTCTTTATGGTCTTTACCTGATTTTATATCAATAATAATTGGTGTTACTATTGCTATTTTCTTTTTGATTTTAAAATCTGATAACAGAAAAGCAAACATATTTCTTAGCTTGTTTTTATTGAGTATCTCTTTAGAAATTTTCAGTGTTTTGCTAGAAGATATTTTAATTGCTAAGCAGGTTTTTAATATTGATTTTCAAACCTCATTATTTACTATTCCCTTTCTATATTTTTATGTTAAAAATTGCATAAATCAGAAACAAACAAGATTAGATCTTTTGTTCTTACTTCCAGGAATAATAGTCAATGTACTTATACAATTCAAGATTGATTTTCAGGGAGTTTATCTTTTCAGGTTTATAGAATATGTCTTCAATATTATAATTTTATGGATGATTTACAAGAAATTAAAGAACCATCGAACGGTATTAGTTAACTATTATACTGAATTAGAACAAAAAACACTTTCGTGGATAAAAACAATACTTTACATTTTTATTGGATTCCATATTTTATGGATATTTGAAGATGTTATTGGTTTAGAAAGTGAATTTGTTGCAGATATTTTCCCTTTGTTATCTACACTACTTACTTTATTTACGATTTTTGTAGTTGCATATCATGGTTTTTCACAACCAGAGATATTTAAAAAGCGTCAGTTTAATTCTTTCACAAATAATAATGAAACAAGAGATTTTGATGAGGGCAACATAAAAATATTTGAAGAGGTAAAAGCTAGAATTATTAATGATAAGCTTTATCTTATTCAAGACTTAAATCTCTCTATGCTAGCTGCAAAACTTGAAATTAAAGATAAAGACTTATCTGGAATTATTAATCGACAATCAGGAACAAGTTTTTATCATTTTATAAATAATTTTCGATTAATCGAATTTAAAGAATTATTAAATTCGGAGAAAGAAAGTCAATTAAGTTTATTGGGTTTGGCTCAGGAAGCAGGGTTTAAATCAAAATCTACTTTTTACGATTTCTTTAAAAAAGTAGAAGGTATTACTCCAAATCAATACAAAAAAGAGATACAAAAATAGTCCGACTGCATCTATTCGGAATTCTTCGAACGCGAAATTTTTTGTAATATTAGTATTACACATCATATTTGCTTTTCACGAATTTTAAAAGACAAAACATGAAAAAGCAAACATTAAAAATAGCATTTCTTCTATTAATTAGCATTTCTGCAATAGCAACAATTTCTTGTGGAGATGATGATAATTCAGTGTCTCCAATTATTGATGCAGGGAACGATCCTAACTTTAAGATTATTGTTAATTCGGATCAAGGTTTAGAAAGCTTTAACAGAAAAGTAATGGTTTTTGATATTCCAATTTATGCCGTTAGTAAAGTTGATGATGACAAGTTGTTGCACGCCGCAAATGTATTAGCACAATATTTAGATAATGATGAGGATGGTATTATTGATGATCCAAAAGTTATTGATGCCATGGTTAAAAATGAAGCATTCGTTGTTATGTGGAAACGCGAAAGCGATTTAAATATTAATCCACCAGAAAATAGAATGGGGCAGGATTTAGGGAATAACGAAACGGTTCCTTCTTTTGTTGTAAACGGATGCACAGGACAGTTTGATGCTACACTTGAAGAAATTTTACATATTATTTCTAATGCAGGTTATGCGTCGGCATATCCGGATGTTTTTGGAACATACGCTGAAACAGAATTAGCAAAAGCCTTAGATAAAGCACGTGGGGGACATTTTACTTCTATTCCCAACCAGTATCCAGAAGGTGTTTGGTTTAAATATGATGATAATACTTGTGAATATGACTGTCAAGCAACAGAGTATTTCTATTGGGCATTTACATCTTATTTAGGTGCACAAGAAAATAGATTAGGAGATATTGATAATGAATGGTTGTTAAATACAAAAGAAAAAGTTGCGGAAACAGATACCGACATAACAGAAATAATTACAAATCCTGAATACAAATTACCGAAGGTTTTACCTGATGGAACATATAAAAGATAAACAATTTACATATAATTTATTCTAAGGTAGAAATTGCAGGAACTTCATTTGAGAACTTTTCTAAGGTATAACTTTGGAAAAGTTTTCTTTTTTATAAGTTTGTTGTCTTAAAATTGAATCAATGCAAAACAACATTCGAAATATTGGAATCCTTGCTCATGTCGATGCTGGAAAAACTACTATAACTGAGAATTTTCTTTTTTTAAGCGGACAAACCAAAAAACTTGGAAGTGTCGACGATGGAACAACACAAACCGATTTCTTGGATGTGGAACGTGAACGCGGAATTTCGGTTCGATCATCAAATACAAGCTTTGATTGGGAAAATGTAAAGATTAATTTAATTGACACACCTGGTCACGTCGATTTCTCGGCAGATGTGGAACGTGTGTTACGTGTTATGGATTGTGCAATAATGGTAATATCAGCTGTTGAAGGCGTTCAGGCACATACGGAAACTTTATGGACTGCACTACAACATAGAAAAATTCCAACACTCATTTTTATCAATAAAATTGATCGAACAGGAGCAGATGTGGAGTTGGTTATAAAAGAGATTCGAAAAGACTTAACAAATAATTTAGCGATACTTTCAGATGTGTCAAATGAAGGATCTCCTGATGCAAATGTTAGTTTCTTGTGGAATAATGAAGTTTTGAACGACACTATAATTGAGGCAATTGCTACTACAGATGAAAAAGTTTTGGAACAATATCTTGATGAGCATAAATTTTCGTTTGGTGAGTTGGATGAATCACTTATAAAAGCAGTAAATAACTGTAGTATGTATCCTGTATTAATGGGATCGGCAAAGAATTCAATAGGCGTTCGAGAATTGTTAAATGCCGTGATTCATTATTTGCCAGAACCAATTGCCGATGAATCAAAACCTTTATCAGCTTTAGTTTATAAAATTACGCACGATAAAAATATGGGGCAGATTGCTCATGTGAAAGTGTATAATGGAGGAATTAAAAATCGCGAATCAATAATAAATACAACTCAGGAGATAATAGAAAAAGTAACACAGGTTAGAAAGTTAATATCGAATAAGTTTGAAGATATTGGTGAAGTAAAAGCTGGTGATATAGCTGGAATATGTGGTTTGCAAAATGCTAGAGTGGGTGATGTATTAGGTGAATATTCAGATGTTTTACCCGAAGATATTTCATTAAGGACTCCATTATTAACAGTTCAAGTAAAAGCTGAAAAAGATAAAGATTATCCTGGTTTAGCTATTGCTTTGCAAGAATTATCGAAAGAAGATCCGACATTAGATTTTGAATGGTTAAAAGAGGATAAAGAGCTGCATGTAAAAATTATGGGGTGGATTCAAATCGAAGTAATTGAGAAGATTCTAGAAAACAGATTTGGGATTGCAGCAAAATTTGATGATCCAACTGTAATTTACAAAGAAACACCTTCGAAAACTGGTGAAGGGTTTGTTCGTTATTGGATGCCAAAACCTTGTTGGGCAATCATGAAATTTTTAATCGAACCTGGAGAGGTTGGAAGCGGTGTTGTGTACGAATCAAAAATTAGTGTTAACGATGTTCATAAGAAATATCAGAACGAAGTAGAGAGAACAATTCCAAATTCGTTAAAGCAAGGAATAAAAGGATGGGAGGTTACAGATCTTAAAATTACCTTAATCGAAGGAGAAGACCATCAAGTGCATTCTAACCCTGGCGATTTTGTAGTAGCAACTCCTATGGGAATTATGGATGGATTAACTAATACAAATACAACTTTATTGGAGCCATTAGTTTCATTTAAGATATCAGCAACAGAAGATTTATTGGGAGCAATTACTAGTGATATTACTCAAATGCGTGGAACTTTCGAAAGCCCTGAAATGGAGAATGGGAAGTTTATTTTAAGTGGAATTTTACCGGTAGCAACATCTTTGGATTTTCCGGTTCGATTAAGCTCACGTTCTGGTGGAAAAGCTAAAATCTCAACTAATTTTTATGGTTATCAAAAATGCGCTGATGAATTGGGTCAAACAAGGGAATATAAGGGTATTAGTCCGTTAGATACTTCAAAATGGATATTGAAAGCGCGTAAAGCTTTACAGTAAGTAATATTATTTTTCGATAGGCTCAAGATGACATTTGTTTGTTAAACAGAGCCTGTCTGCTCGGCAGACAGGCTTATTGAAGTATGGGTTGAATTATTTGCTTTTTCTTAAATAGATATCTCCACTTATTGTTTCAAGAAAGATTCTGATACCACCATTATTTAGTCGTTTCGATAAATCATGTTTGCCATAATGATAATATCCCTTATGTTTTTCGTTATTGAATTCAAAATTGCTATACATTCCACCAGAAATCGTGCTCAATTCAAGATCAGCATTGTGTTTTGTAGGAAGTGTTACATCTATAAAACCACTAATTGATTTAACTTCAAGTCTACCAAGGAAATCGATAATTTCTATATTTCCACTTATAGTTTCAATTTCCAGTTTTACATCTTTTGGTATTTTAACATCAAAAATTAATTCCATATCAATTGAATTGTATGTAGTTGTGTTTCCATTCTTACTTACAACTCTTTTTCTTGACTGAAGGCTCTTCATATTCTTAATTTCCGATTCAAACTCAACCCCTGTCGATCTTTTGTTTAAGTTAAGTGCAAAGTGATCATTATCTTCATTTTCGTTTATAGAAACACTTACTTTTACATAAACTTCATTTTTGTCCCAAGTACTTACGTTTATTTCGTCAGCAAATTCGAAATTTAACTCTAAATCTTCATTGCTTTTTATTGCCGATGATTTCTCAACAATTGTTTGGCTATATAAGGTGTTGCAAAAAAACATAAGAATAGCTATAACACCTGTTGTTATTGTGTTTTTCATAATGTTTATTTTAGAAAATTGATTAAAAAATTGATGTAAAAAGGGCTGTTTCAGGATCGATAACTATGAAAGCACTCGTAGTTAAATATTTTTTACAAAATCTAATTCCTTAAAAACAGCCCATAAGAGTTTATTTCTTACGAAGATAGATATTATCATTTATGGTTACAAGTTTGATATCAACACCGCCACCATTTATTTTACCTTTAATTTTTTGTCCTCCACCAATGTAGCTTAAGCCATCTTTCTGTTTTTTCTCAAAATCAATATCAAAATTAGTAAATATTTCACCATTAATTGTACTCATTGAGATATCGGCGGGAGTATTTGCAGGTAAAGTAATGTCAATTATTCCATTTATCGCATTTATTGATATTGGTGAATTCTGATTTACGGTTCCAAAATCAATCTCTACATCTCCATTTGTTAAACTTAGAATAACAGGTCCTGTTACATTTTCTAAACTAATTCCTGGGTTTAAAATGCTTACTTCTAACTCACTGCTAAAGTTTTTTACTTTAATGTCATCACCGGCATAAGGACTTCGATAATCAATTTTTACATTAATTCCTTTTGGCACTTTAAATGTATAATGAGCATCTTCGGCTTGCTTACTTGCAGCTTGAATCACAACAATATTCCCATCAGTTTTTACTTCCAAACCAATATTAGTATTGTCTTCAGCTCCAGATCCATACAACGATTTTAATCCATCGGCACGTTCGGGTTTTTTCTCGTATCTACCCGATTCTATAATGAGTTGTGAGCCACTGGTTTCTTCAATTGAAATTCCACCAGAGAAGTTTTTAATTACAACTTGGTTTCCCTGTTTTACATCGTGTTTGTATTCCTGAGAATAACATGTACTTATTGCAAATGTTAAGATTGCGGTTAATATAATTGATCCTATTTTTTTCATGATTTTATTATTTTGTGAATTTTTAAACTTAATTTATAGATTGCCGGCTATAACGTTATATATATAATTTAAATAAAAACTTTTAATCCTTCTTGTACCTGTTCTCGCACAACTGGTATTGTATTTTCGTTGTTTAGTATCTTTTTAAATGTCTTTTTAGCTCTTTCATCTTGCATTTGAGTTAGCAAGTTAATAAGTGTAATCTGTAATGCAGGGTCTTTTTCTGTTTCCAGGATTTCAATAAAAGAATTTCTTATATTTTCGCTTTCTGAGTATTTAACTAGTGCATTAGCTGCAGCTATTCGTACATTTATATTATCGTCGTTTTCAAAAGTATTAATTAAGGTGTTTATTGTTTTTTCATCAGATTTTACCTGTTTTTCTATAATATTTATTGCATTTAATCGCTGACTTGCAGTTGGTGTCATAAGAGAAGCCATGGTGGACGTTTGTTGCATTGTAAAAAGTTCTGATTTTAAATAAGCTATTTCGGAGTTGTTTTGATTTTTTAGTTGGAAATTTTGTCCTAAAACAAATCCAATTCCAAGTATGATAATAATAGTTGCAGCATATTTAATATACTTCCAGCTATATTTAACTATATATAAATTCTCTGTTTTTGGAGTAGATTGAATGTTTAACTTTTCATTTTCAAGCATTGAGTAGAAATCAAGTTTCAAGTTTTCGGCAGGTTTCTCGTCTTCAATATCATTCATATCATTAAGTAATAAAACGAGTTGTTTATGTTCCGTTCTGCATGTTTTACAAGTAAGAAGGTGTTCTTCAATTTGAACTTTAATATCTTCAGAAATATTTCTTTCGATAAAATCTATGAGTGTATGTTGTATGTTTTTACATTCCATCGTTTTGTTTTTTATGCTATTTCAAAATAAAGTTCTCTTAATTTATGCATTGCTCTATGCACTTTTACTTTTATAGCTGTCACCGAATTTCCGGTTATATCAGATATTTCTTTGTATTTTAAACCTTGAAATCTGCTAAGTTCAATAATATGTTGCTCTTCGGCATTTAGTTGTTTTAAAGCTTCGTAAAGACTTGTTTTTTTAGTTTCAAATTCTATTTCTTCTAATGCAGATAGGCCTTCTTGTTTAATATGTTCTATTTCGTTATAATCAGATTTCAGAAATTTATTTTCTTGATAGTGTTTTAAATGAACATTTCGTGCTATCTGATACATCCATGATTTAAATTTAGATTCTGAATCGTAGCTTTTGCGATACGAAATTATTCTACGAAAAACATTTTGAGTTAAATCATTGCTTATTTCCTTATCGTGAGTTATTCGTAAGAAAAAGTTGTAAAGCTTTATATGATATTTCTCAAATAATGGAGCAAGTGAGTCTAAATCTCCATTTTTAACTTTTAGCATTAGATGTTCATCGTTGAACTGTTCCACAATTAAATTTTAATTTTTGTTTCTGTATTGGGTATCTAAAATTTTGAAAAAGGTTACAAACAAAAGTAAAAATAAGTTAATTTATCCATAAGATGCTTTATTTCAAACAAATAAAAAAAGCGTCTCGATTAAGGACGCTTTTAAAAACATTATGATTATTCATTAATAAATCTCTACTTCGTAAGGAATCCTCGCTTGTATCCCTTGTAGATTTTTTAAGTTTTGGACTGCATTATAATATTTATACTCGTCGCCAAGTTCGTTTTTAAGAATTGAAACTCGAACGTTACCTTGGAAATCTTCCAATAATTGCTCAATTGGATCTTTTAGTTTTGGATAGTTAACTGTTCTATATTTTTCGATGTTAGCAGCTTCTGCAGCTATTTTAATAGCATCATCTAATCCTCCAAAATCATCAATAAGTCCATTTTCTAAGGCATTTGCTCCACTCCAAACTCTTCCTTGCCCAATTTCGTCAACTTCTTCTGTTGTCATATTACGGCCTTCTGCAACATGAGAAATAAAAGTTGAATAAATATCTTCAATACTCAACTGTATAACTTCTCTTTCTTGAGCAGTTAGTCTGCGGGTAAATGTTCCCATGTCGGCGAAGTTATTTGTTTTAACAACATCAACATAAACACCAAGTTTTTTATTTAAAAGTTCTTTACCGTTAAATAAAACGCCAAAAACACCTATTGAACCCGTGATTGTATTTGGGCTAGCAATAATTTTTTGCGCTGGAGCAACAATATAATATCCTCCCGATGCAGCAACATCACCTAATGAAGCTATAACAGGTTTAATTTCCTGAGCGAGTTTAACTTCTCTCCAAATTACTTCTGAAGCTAAAGCACTACCACCACCAGAATTTACTCTAAATACAATTGCTTTAACTGAAGAATCTTTTCTTGCTTTGCGAATAGCTCTTGAAATTCGGTCAGAACCTATTGTTCCTTCCTGACCTTCACCCATAATAACATTTCCACTTGCATAGATAACTGCAATTTTATCTTTTTCTAATGATTTTCGTTTCGTGTTAGGAACTTTTGTGTATTTCGATAATGAAATACTTTCCAGTTTATCGGAATCTTTTTTGTCGGTTAAACTAGCAAGTTCAGTTAAAATCTCATCTTTATACTTAAGCTCATCAACAAGGCCCTTATCAACTGCCGATTGAGCATTGTTAAGCGCAAGTTTATTTGCTAATTCATTTAATTGATCAATTGTCATTTTCCTTTCTTCAGAAATTCCTTTTAACATTTGATCCCAAATAGAACCCATATAAGTCATTACCTGAAGACGATTAGCCTCACTCATTTTAGTATACATAAATGGCTCAACCGCGCTTTTAAATTTACCATGACGAATAATCTGTGGTTCAACGCCAAGCTTCTTCAATGTTTCCTTAAAGAACATAATCTCGGAGCGCAATCCAACAAATGTTAGCAAACCTTCTGGGTTCAAATAAATTTTATCCGAAACACTTGCAATGTAGTATGAAGCTTGGGTGTAGGTGTCGCTGTAACTTACAATAAACTTTTCCGATTCTTTAAAATCGATAAGAGCATTTCTTATTTCTTCTATGGTAGCAATTCCTGTTGGTATAAAAGTTAAATCAAGATAAATACCATCAATGTTTGGATCTGTTTTTGCTTTTTTGATATTATTTAGAATATCATTTAATCCAAGTTGATTTGTAGGGACAAAGCTTGCAAAATCAAAATTATCGAATGGACTATTATTACTTCTGTCCATAATGGGCTGATCGAGCTTAATATGAAGAATCGTGTGTGCTTTTACTTTTACGGGTTGGTCTTGTGATGATACCATTGCGCCAATTCCGCCAATAATTATGAAAAACATAATTAGACCGGCAAGTAAAACACCTAGCACTGAGGCTAATAAATACTTAAAGAAACTTTTCATTTTATATTATTATTAAGGTTAATTTTATTGATAAATGATAAAAATATATTTTTAAAACTAGTATAACAACAAAAATAATGAATTGATGTTTAATATTACCATCGCAAGATTTCTGTGTTGTTCTATTTTATAGTTTTAGTTTACGTAATTTTGCTTTTGTTACATTTTAAAAGTAAAAAAACATGAATCAGGTTTATTTATTAATTGGGGGTAACTTAAACAATAGGTTAGAATTGCTTGCGCAAGCAAAGGAAAGTATTGTAAAAGATATTGGCAGTTGTATAATGGAATCTTCTGTTTATGAATCTGAGCCTTGGGGTTTTTTGTCGGATCAAAATTTTTTAAATCAAGTTTTGATTCTTAATACTAAATTGGAACCTATTGAGGTTTTAAATGAAAGTCAAAAAATAGAAAATAAGCTCGGTAGACTTAGAAAATCAACAAACTATTCATCACGAACAATGGATATTGATCTCTTATTCTACAATAATGAAATAATTAATAACCCAAGATTAACTGTGCCACACGAACATCTGTATAAAAGAAGATTTACACTCGAACCTTTGGTTGAGTTAACACCTGATTTTATGCATCCCGTTTTTGAAAAATCCTTAGCAAAGTTATTAATTGAGTGTTCCGATAAATCGGTAGTAAAAAAGTTGTAATTACATTTTACTTCCGAAAGCTAAATCGCCAGCATCTCCTAAGCCTGGGACAATGTATGATTTTGAAGTAAGTTCATCGTCTACATCTCCAGCCCAAATAGTTACGTTTTTCATATTAACATGTTTTTTTACATAATTTAAACCTTCTGTGCTGGCTATTATCGTTACAATATGTGTGTGCGATGGGGTTCCTCTTTCAAGCAATCCTTTATATGCTATTTCCATAGATGCACCTGAAGCTAACATAGGATCAGAAAGAATTAACAATTTTTTATCGATAGAAGGACTTGAAAGATGTTCAAACTGAATAGAAAAAGTACCGTCTTTATGATATTTTCTATGTGCCGAAATAAAAGCATTTTCAGCAGTGTCGAAATAATTCAGAAATCCATAATGAAAAGGTAGCCCTGCTCTAAGTATTGTTGCATTTACAATTTCTGATTGGGGAAGCGACATTCTTGATGTTCCAAGAGGAGTTGTTATTTCTTGCTCTTTGTAATTAAGTTCTTTACTTATTTCGTAGGCAAATATTTCACCAATACGTTCCATGTTTCTTCTGAATCTCATGCTATCTTTTTGGATATTTTTATCGCGTAGTTCAGAAATAAAAAGATTCATTAAAGAATTTTTCTTAGCAAGTATATTTACCATAACCAGAATATTTTAATAAAATTTTTAACAACAAAGGGAGTTTACTCATAAAAAATCTCGTGTATTTATATGAATGAGCACCTACTCCTGATAGAAAATCACTATCATTATTTTTAATGATATTTTCAAGGTTCAAAGTTAAGTTTTTTTCGGAATGTGTTTTAATAAAATTATTAATAAGTAGGTGTAGAGCATTTGTTTTTAGCCCATAATTATTGATTGAGTTAAAAAGCAGGTGCATTTTTTGTTTTGATCTTAAAATTAAAGCAACTGCACATAAGTTGTTTTCATAGGAATAAGCACCGTAAATATCTATCAAATTGTATTTTAATCCATAAGAAATAATTAACCTTAATTTAGATAACTCATTCTTTTTTAAAATCGGAAATGCAATGTTCTTTCGATTTAATGAGAAATCAAAAAAATCATTGAGCGCCAATCCATGTATAATGTTAATTTTATTTTCCTTTGCAACATTAATATTTCCTTGAAAAGAGGGTGAAAATTTTGAGAATAAGTTTTCATAGGATTGCATAAGATCCAGTTCGAATGTCCTAAATTCCGTGGTTTTATTCCCTGAAAGTTTGTTAAATTTATTTAGGTGTAGATTTATTCTGGAGAAATTCTGTGGAATTGATTTAATGAATTCATTGCTTATTTTTTCGGATAAAATGCGATTGGAAAATATTCCAAGCCTATTACTTAGTTTGGGAGAGGAAATGAATTTTTGTTTATATCTTTCAAATTGCAGTAACGGCATTACATACTCATAATCTCCAATTACAAGGGCTTCCCAGTTTTCACAAATGATATTTAAATACCAGGAATATGCGAAAATGCTTCCATTAATGGAATTATTAATGCAATTATCCCATCGAATAAAATTGATTTGGTGATTTTTAAGATATTTTATTTTCAAAATATTTACTTGTTAAGCTTTTGTATAAAAACTTCTATCAAGAGATATTATTATAATAAGTACAATTTACGATTAGATTTGTTTTACATTCTACCCTCATCTGCAAAACTGTAATATTTTGTATCTGCAATAACGATATGATCTAACACTGAAATATCTACCAAATCGGCACCGGTTTTTAATTTTTGAGTAATTGAATCGTCTGCTGAGCTTGGATTCTTATTTCCAGAGGGATGATTGTGACATAATATGATCGAAGAGGCTAGTTTTTCGATCGCATTTTTTAGAATTATTTTAATATCAATTACTGTACCTGCAATTCCTCCCTGACTTATTTTGAATTTTTCAATAATCCCATTTGAGCGGTTTAGTAACAGAATCCAAAATTCTTCGTGCGGAAGGTCTCCAATAACAGGTTGAAACAACTCAAACACATCATTGCTACATGTTATTTTTTTCTTATTAATGATTTCAGACATTTTCCTTCTTCGCCCAAGCTCTAATGCGGCCATTATTGTTATTGCTTTAGCTTCTCCGATACCTTTTATTTTAGTTAGATCGGGAATTCCAAGTTTGCCAAGTTCATTTAAATTATTGTTGGCGTTTTTAAGCACTTTTTTTGATAAGTCAACTGCCGATTCGTTTCTTGTTCCAGAACCTAAAAGAATTGCAATGATCTCTGCATCGCTTAAACTGCTGATCCCCTTTTTTAATAATTTCTCGCGTGGGCGATCTTCAAGCGCCCAATCCTTAATCTTAAGACTGGTATAATCTTCCATCATCTACTAATCATAATTGTCAATAAATTAAAATTAGCGATAATTTTGGGAAATAAAAAAGGCATGAAAATTATTTCATGCCCTAAACTTAGTGTTTAAATGTCTTATAAAAGTGGCTTTAGCTTAGCTTCAAGATTGCTTTTTGGAACTGCACCAACCTGTTTGTCAACAACTTCGCCATTCTTAATGTATAAAATTGTTGGAATATTTCTGATGCCATATTTTGAGGCTACTCCAGGGCTGCTATCAACATCAACTTTTACACAAACTGCTTGATCTTTATAATCATCCGAAAGTTCTTCTACGATTGGACCAATCATTCTACAAGGACCACACCATTCTGCCCAAAAATCAACTATTACAGGTTTATCTGATTTTAATACTACTTCTTCGAAATTCGAATCATTAACTTCTACTGTCATAATTTTTAGATTTTATGTTTTTAATTATTTTTCAGATTAAGATATCTACAAATTTATATATAAAAAGTTTAATTTATGGAATATTGTATCTCCGTTTTTTCATTAAGGAAATTTATCAAATCATTTGTAACATCAATTCGCTCAGTTCGAGAGAATAAATCAACACCGAAATTTTCTTCGGTATCAATAATTTTAAAACGAAGATTCACTTTTCCTTTTTTTGCTAATACATGTTCTTTTATTTCTTCTATTAATTTTGGATTTACATTTTTTAAAGGGATTTTTAATAAAAGATTCTCGACCATTTCTTCACGAACCTGACTTAACATCATTATTGTTTTTATTTTGAATTCAAGTTCTTGGTCGTTGTATGGTCTGGGTTGAACTTTACCTTTAATCATAAGGGAATAGTCGGCATAACAATACTTTCTAAAGTTTTCATAATCTTTACCAAAGAGGGCTATTCGGTACGATTCTGTAAAATCCTGAATAGTTAAAAAGCCGAAGGGTTTTCCTGTTTTTGTCATCGAATGATGAACATCTGTTACAATCCCAGCAACTGTCAAATCACGACCTTGTAACTTATTAATATCATTAAACTCATTTAACGCTACATTACAAAAGGTGTCAATTTCTAATTTGAAATCATCCAATGGATGCGCAGAAAGAAATATCCCAATAATTTCTTTTTCTCGTTTTAGCCTTTCTAGTTTTGGCCAATCTTCTGATGATGTTACTTCTGGTTTAGAAATTTCAATACTATCAGTGCCTCCAAATAAAGATTGTTGATTTGTGTTTTGGTCGTTTTGAAATTTATTTCCATATCTAACCAAATTTTCAATAAAGGTATTTTCCTTGTTATCTTTCGAAAAATATTGTCCGCGATTAAGATTGTCTAAATTATCTAAAGCACCTGCAGTCACTAGTGCTTCTAGGTTTTTTTTATTAACCTGACCAAGGTTATTTCGTTCAATAAAATCATAAACGTTTTTAAATGGTCCATTTTTTTCTCGTTCCTGAATAATTGCGTCTACTGCTCCCTCTCCAACACCTTTAATTCCAGCCATTCCAAATCGAATAGCTCCATTTTTGTTAACAGTAAACTTACGATAACTTTCATTTACATCAGGACCCAAAACTTCCATGCCCATATTACGGCACTCTTCCATAAAATTCGTAATTTTAGTTATATCACTAAGATTACGGCTTAGTACCCCTGCCATAAATTCGGCTGGATAATGAGCTTTTAGGTATCCTGTTTGATAAGCTATATAAGCATAGCACACTGAGTGAGATTTATTAAAAGCATAACTTGCAAATGCTTCCCAATCGCTCCAGATTTTATCTATTAGCTTTTCTGGGGTTTTATTGTCTGTTTTGCACCCTTCAACAAATTCTTCACTTGTTAGACATCCGTCGGTAAACTTAACTTTAAGCTTATCCATCATGTCTATTTTCTTCTTACCCATTGCCTTACGCAATGTGTCAGAATCTCCACGGGTAAAACCTCCTAAGGCCCTTGATTGAAGCATCACCTGTTCTTGGTAAACTGTAATGCCATATGTGTCATTGAGGTAAGGCTCCATTGATGGATGATCATAGGCAATTTTTTCTCTACCGTGTTTCCGGTTAATAAAAGAAGGAATATATTCCATCGGACCAGGCCGATAAAGAGCATTCATAGCTACAAGGTCTTCGAAACGGTTAGGCTGAAGTGCTCTAAGGTGCTTTTTCATCCCCGGTGATTCAAACTGAAAAATAGCAGTTGTTTCACCACGACTAAAAAGTTTGAATGTTACTTCATCTGTAAGTTCAATGTTGTTAATGTCAACATCAATTCCCTTGGAAAGCTTTATATTGGCAATTACATCTTTAATTATGGATAATGTTTTAAGTCCAAGGAAATCCATTTTTAGTAAGCCAATATCCTCAACAAATCGTCCGTCGTACTGGGTAGTAAGTAAATCTTCTCCCTTGGTTGGCATAACAGGAATATGCTCATCAAGTGGATTTTTTCCTATAAGAACTCCACAAGCGTGCACTCCTGTTTGGCGAACAGAGCCTTCCAATGATTCTGCTAGGTTTATTGTTTGTGCAATTAATGGATTTGATGATTTCTTTTCTAATAGGAGTGCCGGTTCTTCCTTGTAAGCTTTTTCAAAGCTCATCTTTGGGGCTTCAGGGACTAACTTTGCCAAACGGTTGGCTTCAGATAGGTCTAATTTTAATACCCGTGCAACATCCTTAATGGAGCTTTTAGTAGCCATAGTACCAAAAGTACAGATATGTGCTACTTTATCGTGTCCGTATTTTTGTGTTACATAATCTAATACAAGTTGTCGTCCATCATCATCAAAGTCAATATCAACATCGGGCATTGATATACGATCGGGGTTAAGAAAACGTTCGAATAGGAGGTCATATTTTATTGGATCGACATTTGTAATTCCAGTAGAATAAGCAACAACAGAACCAGCTGCTGAACCACGACCCGGCCCCACAAGTACACCATTGTTTTTTGCCCAGTTAATGAAATCTTGTACAATAAGGAAATATCCAGGAAACCCCATTTTTATTATGGTGTCTAACTCAAAGTTAATTCTTTCTAAATGTCCTTCAGGAATAGGATCTCCGTATCGATTTTTTGCACCTTCAATGGTAAGATGCCGCAAGTAATCATCTTCTGAATCAAAACCTTCTGGAAGAGGAAAGTCAGGCATAATGGGCTTAGAGTCTAACTCAAATGCCTCAACTTTATTAGCAATTTCTATTGTATTTGCGAGGGCTTCAGGAACATCTGCAAACACTTTATTCATTTCCTGTGTTGTTTTAAACCACTCCTGTCTGGTATAGCGCATTCGTGTAGGATCATCGAAATCACGTCCTGTATTTAAACAAACCAGTACGTCATGTGCTTCTGCATCTTCAGGATCAATAAAGTGGGAATCATTGGTGGCAATAAGTTTAACATCAAGTTCTTTTGCAAGTTCTCGTAGTACTTTATTTACTTTAACTTGATTTTCCCAAACGTCTAATCTTAAACGAGGATCGTTATTTTTATGTCGTATAAGCTCAAGGTAATAATCATCATTAAAGACAGATTTATACCACAATATTGTTTCCTTGGCTTTATCAAAATTACCAGCCATTATGTGTTGTGAAACTTCACCACCAAGACATGCACTACTTGCTATAATACCTTCATGGTATTTTTCCAGTAATTCTCTGTCGATTCTTGGCTTGTAGTACATACCATCGGTGTACGATATCGAGGTAAGCTTTAGAAGGTTTTGATAACCTTTGTAATTTTTTGCTAAAAGGACAAGATGATAACCCGATGCATCTAGTTTATCTTCTTTGCGAAGATGTCCACGTCGAGCAACATAAGCTTCTACTCCAATGATGGGTTTAATACCATTTTTTTTACAAGATACATGAAATTCTTTAACACCAAACATGCCACCATGGTCAGTTATTGCAACTGCAGGCATTCCATCGGCTTTTGCTTTATTTGCTATCCCTGCTGTTGTTGCTGCGCCATCAAGAATAGAGTATTGGGTGTGTACATGCAGATGAACAAAAGCTTGAAGTTCTGTTCCTGTTGTTATATTTTGTAATTTGCGCTCTTCTTCTTCAACAGAAATATCACTAAACTCATTCACCTTGAATGATTCGTATTTTATACCAACAGGTTTTATTACAGATGGATTTTTACGTCGAAAAGATTCAACTTCTCCTGTTGACATTTTAAGGGCTTCATTACTTGCCCCTCCAACCCTTATTAATTCAAGAAAACATCTAGATGTGGCTTCAACATCAGCTGCGGCATTATGAGCTTCGGGGAAAGGGGCATTAAAGAGTTTTAAATGAAGTTCTGTAAGGGTTGGTGATTTTATACTTCCATTTTTATTTTTGATAGCACAAAAGTTTGTACTCTCTGTTTTTGTACAAAAATTTGGTGTTTTTGTCATTATTTCTTCCAAACCGCACCTTAAAAGCTCGCTGCCAACTATGTTAATATCAAACTCAACATTGTGTCCTACTATAAACTTTGCTTTTTTAACATCTTCTACAAAATCGTTTAAAGCATCTTTTAGCTGAATACCTTTTTCATTTGCAATTTCAGTTGAAATACCATGTACTTCTATTACATCTTCAGGTATGGTATAACCCTCAGGCTTAATCACATGGTTTTTAGCAAATAGAAAATTACCTTCCAAATCGTGACATTGCCATGCTAGCTGGACCATTCTTGGCCAGTTTTCAAAATCAGTTAAAGGAGCTTTCCACTTTTTAGGTAATCCCGTGGTTTCGGTATCAAATATTAAAAACATCAAATTTAATTTTGTAGGAGAATAAAAACGCAACAAAGTTAGTTTAACCCAATTCTTTTATAAGCAAATCGCTTAGCTTTTTTACAAAAAATTTAAAAAGAAATAAGATTTAAAAGTAAACATTTCACTCATAAGAATCTCCTTATGTTAATAATTATTGATAAAATGAGATGTTTCCTTTTTACTAAAACAGTTGATTTTAGTTTGTGTTTAGATAAGATTTAAAGATGAATTAACTAATTGAGCTTTACCTCCAAATAAGATTAGGAAATGTTTTATTAAAAATAATAAAGTTGTATCTTTGCCGCACATTTTTAGAAATGTAGGTTTAATTAATAATTTAAAAACGAGAGTATGCCTGTAAAAATTCGATTAACAAGAAGAGGGAGAAAAAAAGCTCCATTTTATCACATTGTTATCGCAGATAGCAGAGCGCCACGAGATGGTAGATACATTGAAAGTATAGGAAGATATAATCCTAATACGAATCCTGCTACTATCGAGTTAGATTTTGATAAAGCTATTGATTGGCTTCAAAAAGGCGCTCAACCTACAGATACATGTAGAGCTATTTTGTCGTATAAAGGAGTGATGATGAAAAAGCACTTACTTGAAGGAGTAAAAAAAGGTGCTTTAACTGAAGAACAAGCAGAGACAAAATTTCAGAGCTGGTTAACAGAGAAAGAATCTAAGATTCAAGCAAAAGTTGATTCACTTAAAAAAGGTGAAGATATAGAAGCTAAGAAACGTTTAGATGCTGAGACTAAAGTTCGTGAAGCAAGAGCTGAAGAATTTGCTAAGCGCATTGCTGACGCTGCTGCTGAAGAAGCTAAGGCTGCTGCTGCTAAAAAGCAAGCTGAAGAAACTCCTGAGGCTGCTGAAGAGCAAGCTCCTGAAGCTGAAAATACTGAAGAAGCTACAGAAGCTTAAGATATTTTCATGCATGAAAAAGGATAATCATTATTTAGCTGGGGCGCTTTTAAAATCAACTGGGACTAAAGGCGAAATTATTTTAAAGTTTAATAGTGGTTTATCTGATGAAATTCTAAAATTGGAATCAATTCTTGTCGAAGTCGACGGGAAATTGGTTCCTTTTTTTATTGAGACAATCAAAATAAAATCAAGTGCTACAGCGGTTGTGCAAATTGAAGGGATAAATTCTGAGCAGTCTTCAAAGGAGTTTATTGATAGCGATTTTTATATTTCCAAAAAGCAAAAAAGGGAAGTTGATCTAGTTCTTGAAGAATCTATAGATGTTGCCGGTTATATTCTTAAAGATCAGGATAATAAATTAATTGGAACTGTTGTTGAATTTATTGA
The DNA here is from genome assembly GCA_016342685.1 of Bacteroidales bacterium. GTDB lineage: Bacteria > Bacteroidota > Bacteroidia > Bacteroidales > UBA12077 > UBA12077. The sequence continues at coordinate 100,930 of JAEINU010000007.1, forward strand.
TATAGCAAGAAATCCATTATTAAATGTTAAAGTTGGTAAAAAGGAAATTCTAATCCCAGCCAACGAGGATTTGATTATTGAAGTAGATGACGACGAGCAAATTATTTTAATGCATATTCCTGAAGGTTTATTCGATCTTCCTTAAAGTTTAATATCTTCTTCGAAATCTTGAATTTTCACTTTCCAAAGCTCGGGTAGTAGAACGGGTTTGTTCTCGTTTATCCCAAAAGCAACGAGTACAGCGTCATTTTGTGCTTTAATTTCTTTTGTGTCCACATTAATAATTTCCTGAATCATTTGAAGGCTTTTGTTTCCTAGTCTATGAACTTTTGTTTTTACCTCTATATTTTCTTCGAGAAAAATAGGATTGAAATATTCGATAGTGATTTTAGCAAGCACTAGAGCTTGTTTTTTCCATTCCATTTTGGTTTGAAATACTTTTTCGAAGTAATGAGTTCTTGCTAAATCAAAAAAATTCTGATAAACAGAATTGTTAACATGAGCCATTATATCAATATCGTTAAACCGAATTTGAACCGGCGTGCTATGCAGAAAATTAAATTTTGTATTATTCATGATCTTGAAATTCGATATCGAGTTCTTCGTAAATGGAGTTCTGACTTTTAAATTCGGGAACAATTTCTTTCATTTTTTTGACAACTTCTATATTGTTGTGATGTTTCTGAAGATTAAGAAGGTCTTTGAATTGTTCTTGAACCTGTGCAATGTTGTACTTTATAACTTTGGCAATCATTATTTTAGAATGGTGAGTAGGAATGGTATTTTCTTTATCGTTTAGAAGTTCCTCATACAATTTTTCTCCTGGCCTTAATCCTGTATATTTTATTTGAATATCCTTACCTATATCAAGGCCTGATAATTTGATCATTTTTTTTGCAAGATCAATGATCTTAACCGATTTTCCCATATCAAATATAAAAATTTCCCCGCCTTTACTCATTGCACCTGCTTCAATTACAAGCTGACAAGCTTCAGGTATTGTCATGAAATATCGGGTAACTTCTGGATGAGTTACGGTAACAGGACCTCCTTTGTCAATTTGTTTTTTAAATCTAAGAATAACAGAACCATTTGAGCCTAATACATTTCCAAATCTTGTGGTAATAAAATTTGTGTTGCTTATTTGATTAAAAGCTTGGATATATATTTCTGCAATTCGCTTAGAAGCCCCCATTACATTGGTTGGGTTTACAGCTTTGTCGGTAGAAACCATTACAAACTGCTCTACTTTGAACTCGTGAGAAACATCTGCCAAATTCTTTGTTCCTATGATATTTGTTCTTAAGGCTTCAGTAGGGTTGTTCTCCATCATAGGAACATGCTTATATGCTGCTGCATGGTATACAAATGAGGGTTTATAAGCTTCGAAAAGTTTTGTTATCCTATATTTATCGGCAACATTCCCAATTACGATCTCAAAGTTGTAGAAATTATTTTTTTCTTGAAGGTCGAGTTCCATATCATATAAAGGAGATTCGGCCTGATCAAAAAGAATAATTTTATGGGGATGAAATTTAATTAATTGCCTTACAATTTCGCTTCCTATTGATCCGGCTGCACCGGTAACAAGTATAGTTTTATTTAAAAGCTTCTTTTTAATGCCAGTTACATCTAATACAATTGGAGGCCGTTCCAATAGATCCTCAATTTTAATTTTTTTAATTTGATTAAAACTTAATTCTCCATTAATCCATGTATTAATATCAGGAACAGAAAGAACTTTTATGTTAAGTTGTAGACATTTTTCGATAATATCTTGTTTTTCTTCGGCTTCAATTTGCTCCTTGGCAATAATAAGTTTGTCGATGTTATTTTTTTCTGATAAGCTCTCGAGATGATCAGGGTGGTATATTGAAACTCCTTCTAAGGTTTTACCAACATTGGAGTAATTTTTATCAATAAATGCAATAACTCTGTTCTTACTTTCCACATCTTTATCAAGGGTTCTTTTTGTAATAACTCCAAATTGGCCTGCACCATATATTATTACATCAGATTTTTCTTTACTCGGATTGTATAATTCCTGATAAACGATTTTGGTGGCTAATCTGAATGATGCCATTAAGAATACTGTAAGTAGAAAATCAATGGCAATAACAGAGAATGGGATTATGTATGAACCATTAATTAGGAAATAATTAATAACATTCATTACAACAAAAACTAAACTTCCGCTTATTGCTACAAGGAAAATTCGCTCTGTGTCTTTTGCTCCTGAATATCGAATAATACCTGCATATGATTTAAAAATTAAGAAAGTAATGGATCTAAAGAATAAAACAAAAGGTATAATGAAAGATAAAGCGTCGATATAACCTTCGGGAATAACAAAATTAAAGCGTAATAAAAACGCTGCAGATATTGATGCTGCACAGATAAATAAGTCGATTAGGAAAACAATCCATCGAGGAGTATATGATTTGGGGAATTGAATCATAACATGTAAATAATTTAAAGATATTTATTCTTCAAAAATAACTAAAAAATATGCAGCACGTCTAATTTTGGCGCGTCTTTTCTTAAAACAATACAAAAATCTGATATTTATGAAAACAAATTCGAAAGTATTAATTATTATGGTAGCCATGATTTTTGTGGCAAGTTCATCTATAAGTTTTGCGAATGGTATTAATGATATTAAAAAGGAGAATAGAAAAGTCTCTGATTTTAATCAAATTAACATGTCGATACCTGCAGATGTTTATTTAACTCAAGGTGCAAAAAACGAAGTGATTATTGAAGCCGACGAAGATGTGTTGGCAAAAATAGAAACAGAGGTTCGAGAAAATGAATTGGATATTAAGTTTGAAAAATGGTATAACTACAGAGGGACAAAACAGATTAAAGTATACATAACTGTTAAGGAAATAAATAAGCTTGTTTTGGCTGGCTCTGGAGATATTATATCTAAATCAACAATAAAATCAGAAAAGCTTAAAATGGTTATTACTGGGAGTGGATCGATTTTAATAGATGATCTTTATGTTAAAGAAGTCCATGCAAACATTTCCGGGTCAGGAGATATCCGTATAGCTAGTAAGGAAAAAGCAATGGAGCTAGATGCAACTATAACAGGTTCTGGCAATATTACAGCTTCGGATTTAGAATTTGAAAAAGCAGACTTGGTAATTACAGGTTCAGGAACAATTGAGGCGAATGTAATTGATGAGTTAGATGCAACAATTACAGGTAGTGGCAGAATATACTATAAAGGGAAGCCTTTAATTGATGCAAATGTCACTGGTAGTGGAAAAATAAGAACTAACAACTAAAAATGGTTTCTTAATAAAGTAAAGGGCTGCTCATAATCGAGCAGCTTTCTTTATAGACATTAGTTAACAAAAAATCGTTTGCGAAAAAAGCAGCTTAAACCTGCCAAAGCAATGCAAATGATTGTACTAATAGGAGTATAGCTGCAATGAGCTTTATAACCTAGCATTGATATATTATTTGCATGTTCAGATGGAATTAAAGTAGATAATGCACAGAGAGTTAAGATAATTGTTAAAATGAAAAACATCCAATATCCTTTTTTTCTAGTTTTCATATTTTTTGTAGGATTAATTAAAAATATCTAATAAAATAGGTTTCAGTCCACTAAAGAAGAATTCCACGGCTATTACCATAACAATTAACCCCATTAAGCGCATCATCACATTTTTTCCGGTTTCGCCCAAAAATTTAATGATCTTTGAAGAACTTGCGAGTATAATAAATGTTAAAAGCAGTACAAGAAAAATTGCTATAAATAATGCAACTATTTTACCGACACTGGTAGCGTCTTCCATTAATACGATTGAATTGGTTATTGCTCCAGGGCCGCATATCATTGGAATTGCTAGTGGTGTTACTGAAATATCGTTAACATATGTTTTAATTTCCGATTCTTTTACCTTAACCTTTCCCAATCGCGCTTGCAGCATATCCATTCCCATAAGAAAAAATATAACCCCTCCAACAATTCTAAAGCTATTCACAGAGATACCAAAGAAGTTAAATAGCAATTGACCCGATAATGCAAATGCAATAATGGTAATAAAGGAAATAATAACGGCTTTTCTTGCAGTTCTAACCCTGTTCTTATGTTCTAATTCGGATGTCATGGTCATGAAGATAGGCATGGTTCCGATAGGGTTTATGAGCGTAAAAAATGATGTAAAGCTCAAAAGTGCAAAAGTTATTGTTTCATTCATTGTTTGTCATTTTTATTTTATCGAAATTATAGTTAATTATTAAAATGTGTAGTAAAAATTAGAATTAATTTTTTTATCAGCAATGATTCCTTTGTTCATTCCTTCGAGTAATCTGATACTGGCTTTTTTAAAATCAATATAAAAATCCTCAGCAACCAAGATAAGCTTTTGGTCAATTTCTTTTAAATGTTGTTTGCCAAAATCAGAATGTTTTTGATATGTTAGATAAACATATTTCCCAGATGTAAAAGTATGTGCTAAGCTTGCCCTAAGTTGGTCGTATAAAAGATGATTGTTATTAAACTGCGCATATTTTTGAGGCATTAAACGGTTTATTGCATGAGAAAAACGGAGCTTAGACTGATCTCTTGCCTTTAAGGGTTTCGAATCTAGAAAACTTCCCAATGTTTCTAATCCTTGTGCCATTATAACAAATGCAAAATGATAAAGCTCTGCATCTATCAATCTTTGGATATCATCAATAAAAACTGTTTGTATGAATTGTTTTGACGAAATTAGGTTTTGATTCTCCATTATTTAATATTTGATTGCTTTTGAATTTCAAAACTTACACTTTAGGCTTCAATTTCTTTTACACGACCAACTTCTCCAGTTGTTAGTCTAACTTTTATTCCATGTGGGTGTGATGATGAATTTGTTAGAATATCCTTAACAACTCCTTGTGTTAATTTACCTGATCGTTGATCTTGTTTAAGAACAATTGACACTGAGATCCCTGGCTTTATGTTTGACCTGATAGTTCCGCTCATTATTTTTCTTCTTTAAAAAATATTTGATAATACTGCATTCCTGTTTTTTCATCAACTCCACGAGAGATGTATTCTCTGTTACCGTGCACATAAATATGGAAGTTCTTATCAAGTTTTATAACACTTTTAAAAATACGTGCTTGTTTTTTTACTGCACTATCCGAAATCTGAAATTCATCTGAAATCTGAACTTCGTTGTCAGATTCATATACTTTCTTATAATCGTTAAAGCTGCCTATAATATCCTTATCTTCAATTACTTTTTCGGCGAAATCTTCCATTTCGAAGTTGTCGGTTTCTTTAAAGAATTTCTTTGATTTATTAATTAAATCGACCTGATCGGCTTTTGCCATGTCGTATTCGTTCGGAAGTTCCTTAATTACAAAATCCTTGTACATTTTCATCACATTTTCGGTGTGATAATATTCATCTTCACGTTGTTTGATTTTAAGAAAATCATCAATCCAATATCGAGCATCTTCTCCTTTGCTAAGTTTATCGACCGACGTAACTACATATCCATTTTCTTTTTCAGTATTTAGAATCAAACATCCTTTATCTAATTTTTTAATGTCGATTCCTTGCTCGCTTTCTATGGAATAGTTGTCTTCGTTCGGATAAACTTTTAAAAAAGTTTCTTTTGTTTCTGATTTAAATAATCCAATTGCATCGACAGGTTCGTTATTAAACTCTAGATCTTGGAAATATACTGTGTAAAACTCACCACCATTAATGTTTGGATGAGTAGAGTTTTCGTAAAGATGTTTTGCCAAATTCATTGATTGATCCATGATTTGTTCTGGATCATCAAATACTTTTTGTGCGTAATGATATACTTCGTTTAAGTTTAAATCAGATTCGTGATAGAAATTGAAGAATTCGTTTGATTTAAATGGAGTAAGAAAATATTTGGTAAGTAATTCTTTAATCTCATCATTAATGTTTAATAAGTCTTTAGAAAAACGAATATTCTCTTCGCTGTATTTACTTCCAACTTTATGAACAACTAGTTGGTCTATAATTGTTTCTGAAAATAAGATCATAAATAATATTTTTAAACTGCAATAAAGGTACTGTATAAAAAACAAATATCCCCAGGCAACCACACCCGAGGATATTCTAAATTAAATTTCGAAAATCGAAAAATAACCTGATGCAAAGATACTCAATAAAAGTATTTTTTTGCTACAAAAACAAATAAAGATTGCTTAGAACTCAAAGTGATAACCCACGCTAATAGTAACCGGAGTTAATTTACTCATTTCGTAACTATAATCTATTAATTCGTTTCGGTAGGTCTCTACATCATCAGATCGAATCGGTACAATTAGATCAACATTTATCCCACTCTTTTTTTTGCTTCCAAAACTTAAACAATAGATAGTTTTATTGGCCATTCCAAGTCCAAAGTTGAGATGCTTATAATTTGGATTTTTAGCATATGTGCTAGCGGATAGCAATACAGCACAGAATAAGTTTTTTTATTAAAAAACAGATCTAGTTGAAGTTAATTTCTGGAAAAACGGCAAGATTTAAAGCTGCTTTTTTATACTTGGCAGATTGTTTAGGGTTTGATTGTTTTACAATTCGTGAAAGTCCAAAATAAGCGTATGATTTATATTGATTTGCAAAATCACCATATTTGTCAAGTTGATTGATGCTTTTTTTGTAAATTATTTCAGCATCGGCTAAATTCTTATCTTTCTTTTCAAGAATAATTCCTTCATAAATCTGTGCAATAGTTGTAAAAAAGTCGTTGCTATGATTTGTGTGTTCTAATACTAGAATTAATTCTTTTGCTTTATTGTATTTCTTTAAAAGTAAAAGATTTTGAACCTGATACAAATCATAAAGCAAGTTATTGGGATAGTCTTTTGTTAATTGTTTTATATACTTGAGAGCCTTCTTAAAATCTTTCTCAAAATACATATTAACATAAACCAGAAAGAACAAGGACTCTGTTTTAAGAAATATGCCATGTTTTCCATTAAATTCTAACTGTTTTATTCCCTTTGTGGCATTTCCATTAGGAAAGAAGTATGCCACAGGTTTATAAACAGGATGTGCTTTAGGGTAATATTCTCTGTAGTAGTTGTATACTCCCGAAGAAAAATTGAAGTCGATTAATGAATCTGTTAACTCAAAACCTTTAATCAACATTTTATACGCACTGTTCAAATGAGGAATAACCTTCCCTGAAATATGATTATCAGCAAAATATTGCATAATTAACAATCTCCCTAACAAATTGAAAAAGATAGCTTCTGAATTATCTTCGTTTTTCTCAAGTTGTTTTTCGACTTTTACTAATGCTTGAGCAAGGCTGTTTAGAAAATCTTCTTCATATTTACTTTCTGGTGTTATTGGAAAATATTTCCAGTAAAGAGTTAAAGATCTATAAATACCAGGAAAGGGGTGATTAGGATATTCTTTTTCAAGATTCTCAATTGTTTTTTCCGAATTTAGAAACCTAAAATTATAGATGCTATCTATGTTTTGCTGCAATTCTTGTACATACAAAGTGTCAGTTAGAATTGATTCTTGACTATAAATATTTAATGTAACAACTAAAAAACAAAAAGTTATAAATCTGCTCATCTAATTTAAAAGTATTTACAATTCAAAATCAAAAGTAAATGTATAAACAGTTTTCTTTTATTTTGTTATTTTAATGCTAAAATTAGTTTAAAGTAAAGCTTTTTTTTACTCGCACTCCTTTTTCTGTTTTATGAACCTTAGCACACTCATTATATAAATCGTGCTGAAAAAACAAAGTGTAGTTTTTATCTGCAGCCTCGTTCAGGAAATCTTCTTTTTCTTGGAGCATTTTCATAGGATAAACATCATAAGCCATATTCCAAACTAAAGGAATGTGTGCTGTAGATGGAATTAGGTCGGCCATAAATACTATTGTTTCCTTACCAGTATTTATGAAAGGAATGATTTGACCTACGGTATGTCCATTATATAAACGAAGATTTATTCCAGGATATAGTTCTATATCTTGTTCAACAAATTTTAACTGCCCACTATCAAACATTGGTTTTAGATTCTCTTCTAAAAAAGCAGCTCCTTCTTGTTTGTTTGGTTTCATAGCCCATTCCCAATGAGGTTTACTAACCCAATAATTTGCATTTTTAAAAGTGAGTTCAAATCCCGATTTATCGGAATTGTACTTAACTCCGCCACCACAATGATCTGCATGTAGGTGAGTTAGTATAATATCGGTTACATCATCAAAAGAATATCCATTCTTTTTTAAAGCTCCTTCCAATCCATTGCCACCATTTAAATAAACATGACTAAAGAATTTCTCGTCTTGTTTATCGCCATATCCATTGTCAATTAGAATTACTCTGTCGCCTGTATCAATTAACAAAGAGCGCAAAGCCCAATTGCATAAATTGTTTTCATCTGCCGGATATTTTTTATTCCATAAAAATTTAGGAACAACTCCAAACATTGAGCCACCATCAATTTTAAAGTTTGTAATATGAATAGGATATAGTTTCATAACAGAAATAGATTTAATTCAATATTTAATATTTCGAGTACAGTTTATTATCTTCACGCATTAAATACAAATATATAATAATGAAAGTTCATTTTATAGCAATTGGTGGCAGTGCAATGCATAATTTAGCCATAAGCCTTTGTAAAAAAGGATATCAGGTTTCAGGGTCAGATGATGAAATATTTGAACCATCACGAAGTCGACTGAGTAAGCACGGGATATTACCCGAAAAAAGCGGATGGGATGTTGCAAAAATCAATACTGATATTGATGCTGTAATACTTGGCATGCATGCCAGAGAAGATAACCCTGAATTAATAAAGGCACGAGAATTAAAATTGAGAATATATTCTTATCCGGAATATTTATACGAACAAACTAAAAATAAGATTAGAGTGGTAATTGGTGGTAGTCATGGGAAGACAACCATTACCTCAATGATAATGCATGTGTTGAAATTTCACAACAAGAAGTTTGATTACATGGTTGGTGCTCAGATTGATGGCTTTGATACAATGGTTAGTTTATCTAACGATACGTCTGTTGCTGTTTTCGAAGGTGACGAGTACCTTTCGTCTCCAATTGATCGCAGACCAAAGTTCCATTTATACAAACCTCACATTGCAGTTTTGAGTGGTATTGCATGGGATCATATCAATGTTTTTCCAACGTTCGAAAATTATGTAGATCAGTTTAAAATATTTATTGATAAGATTGAAGAAAAAGGTTCCTTGTTCTATTGCGATTTGGATTCAAATCTTACTAGTCTTGTTGCAAATACAAACAATAGTATCGAAAAAACAGCATATGGCGTTCATCCTTTTTCAATAGAAAAGGGCATAACATATGTAAATAGCATGGATGAGAATATTCCACTAAAGATTTTCGGTGAACATAATCTTCAAAATATGAACGCCGCTAAATTGGTTTGTAATAAACTCGATATTAGCGATAATGATTTTTACATGGCAATTGCTGAATTTAGTGGGGCATCGAAACGATTAGAGGTTCTAGCTGAAAACACAGAAACAAAGATTTTTTTGGATTTTGCGCACTCGCCATCAAAGTTAAAGGCGACAGTTAATGCCGTTAAGAACCAGTATAAAGGCAAAAAACTTTTTGCAGTTATGGAATTACATACTTTTAGCAGCCTTAATAGTGATTTTCTCAGTGAATATAAAGATTGCATGAATGAAGCAGATGTTGGAGTTGTATATTATAATCCCGACGTTATTAAGCATAAGAAACTTGAATCAATTAGTATGGAGCAAGTGAGAAGAGCCTTTAATAAAGATGATCTTACAATAATCATTTCACAGGCAGAATTGTTAAAATTCATAAAAAAAACAAACTTATTGAATACTAGTCTTTTAATGATGAGTAGCGGTAATTTTTCGGGTATTGATTTAAAAAGTTTTGCAAAAGATCTATTAAAATCATAAAATCATTTGTTTATTTCAAAATCTTTTGCTTTTTTTGCTGCTCGAAAATTTGAAAGAGTACATTGAAATTATTGTTGTAAAGGAGATTATTTAGAAATCTAGGGTAAATATTCATCGTTGAAATACATCTTAAAAAAAAAGATGAAAAAAATGAAAAAAATATTTGCAAGAATGAAAAAATCATTTACTTTTGCACCACCAAGTTTTAAACTTGAATAATGGTCCGTTCGTCTAGGGGTTAGGACGCTAGGTTTTCATCCTAGTAACAGGGGTTCGATTCCCCTACGGACTACAAAGTTTTAATAAGTTAACGGAGAAGTTATGGCAAACCATAAGTCAGCAGAGAAAAGAGCAAGACAAAACGAAGTAGCACGATTACATAATAAATATTATGCAAGAGGAGCTCGTAATATGATTAAGAAGTTACGTGAAACTACTGATAAAACTGAGGCAACTGAAATGTTACCAAAAGTTTGTGCAACGCTTGATAAATTAGCTAAGAAAAATATTATCCATACAAATAAGGCAGCGAATTTAAAATCAAGCTTGACATTATTAGTAAATAAGTTATAATCAAACTTACATATTTCAAAAGCCTTTCTTCATACGAAGAAAGGCTTTTTTGTTTTTATACTTTTCCTAACTTTACAAACTAAATTTCTTTATTATGATTAAAAGAGTTTGTGTTTTTTGTGCCTCGAGTCATAAGGTTGATTCAAAATATTTTGATGTAGCAGAGAGTACTGCTAATCTGTTTGCCAAAAATAGTATTACAACAGTTTATGGTGGTGGAGCAGTTGGTTTAATGGGTAGGCTTGCAGACGTTGCTATGGATAAAGGTGGAGAGGTTATTGGAATAATTCCATCGTTTATGATGGATGTGGAGTGGGGGCATAAAAATATTACCGAGCTTATTTTGGTAAAAGATATGCACGAACGTAAGAAAAAGCTTGTTGAGAATGTTGATGCAATTGTAATTTTGCCTGGAGGTTCGGGAACTTTAGAGGAGGCTATGGAGGTAATTACACTTAAACGTTTAGGGAAATTTACAAAACCAATAATTTTTGTTAATACGGATGGATTTTACGATAGTTTGTTTCTGTTATTTGAAAAGATGATTGAAGAAAAATTTATGAGAGAGGAGCATCGGTCTATGTGGCAATCTGTTGACGATCCTGAAAATATTATTTCTGCAATTGAAAAATCACCAATATGGGATGAGTCTGCAATTAATATTGCAGCTGTTTAAAAAATAAATTTAGTTCTGAAGAAGTTCAGATATAAAAAAGTTGTCACCTTTTGATAAAAGATGACAACTTTTTCTTATTTGGTATTAAAATCTTCGTCCAATAAATACAATATCGTCTATTTGTTCATGACTTTTCATCCAATCCAAAATAATTTTTTCTAATTCTACACCTTGTTCTTTCATTGGCATATTTTGAATTGAAAGCAGCAAGTTTTTCATGTTCTTTTTTTGGAATTTTCTACCGTTTGGACCACCAAATTGATCTGCATATCCATCCGAGAAAATAAAGAATGAATCACCCTTTTGGACTTTAATTTCATGATTTGTAAACTTCTTGTCCTTGTGTACGGTAGTCATTCCTATTGGGAATCGATCAGCTTTAATTTCTTCTAATTCTCCATCACGAATTTTAATTAAAGGATTGTAACCACCAGAGTACTCTAAAATTTGGGTGTCTTTATTGTAACACATTAAAGCCAGATCCATTCCATCGTTAACTACACGCTCGCCTCTAACATTTTTTTGGTGAAGTGCATTGATAATCTCTAAGTCAAGTTGATCTAATATTTTTGCGGGTTCAAGTATTCCATACTCTCGTACAATTTTTGTTAACATACTATGTCCAAGAATTGACAGAAATGCACCTGGAACACCATGTCCTGTGCAATCTACTGCTGCAATCATTTCTTTATTCCCTACAGTCTCTATCCAATAAAAGTCACCACTAACAATATCCTTTGGGCGGAAAAATATAAATGTATCATCAAAAGGAATTTCAGGAGGTAACACAGCTGTTTGAATACGCTTAGCATATCGAATGCTGTCTGTAATGTCTTTATTCTTTTTCTCTATTTCCAAACTCTTCTGAACTACTTCAGCTGTTCTTTCTTCTACCTTGTCTTCAAGTATTTTTTTCTCTTTAATGAGATTTTTTTCTCGTACCTTAATGTATGAAACAATACCAATAAGTATTAATACGATTATTGAAAGAATAAACCACCAAGTTTTGTAAAATGGAGGACGGATAGAAAAGGAGTAGGTAATTGGTTCCTCATTCCATATGCCAGCACTGTTTTTGGCTTTTACTTTAAAAATATATTTCCCAGGAGCTAAAGAGGAATATGTTTCAATAGTTCTTCTTGTTATTGGTCTCCAATCTTTATCGGCTGGGGCAAGTAAAATTTGATAATGAACAGCGTCTGGATTATTTAAGCAAATACTGTTGTAATCAAATGTAAAGTTGTTTTCTAAGTAACTAAATTTCTGATTTTGAATTAACTCTCGATCAACTCTATTAACTTGTAATTTTGCAATATGAGTTAGGGGTTGTGGTTGATTGCAAATATCTATTGCAGGTTGGTATTTGGTTACGCCCTTTACTGTTCCAAACCAAAGATTTCCGTCTTTATCTTTATAGCTTGCATTTTCTTTAGCTTCAATTCCTGTAAATCCACTTTTTTCGGTATAAGTTCTCACATAACCCTTAGTATCAATCTTATTAAGTCCTCGACTTGTTCCAACGTAAACATTGTTGTTATCGTCTACGTTAAGCTGATTTATTAGATTAGAAAGTAATCCATCATTTTCTGTTATTGTCTTAATTATTTCATTCCCATTATAAACCAATACTCCTTTAGTTTGAGTTCCTATCCATATATTTCCTTCTTTATCCTCAATCATACACTTAGGGGTAACTATTCCCTCTAATTCAATTTTTGTGATACTATCTCCAATAATAAGATTTAGGCCTTTGCCATTATTAATTCCGACCCAAATTCGATCTTTAGAATCTGCATATATAGCTGATATATCAGATCCGTTTAAGCCATTTATCTGACTTAAGAATTCGCTTTTTTGATTGTCGATTTCGTAATATATTATACCAGAAAGTGTTCCTACCCATAGTTGGTTTTCTGAATCAACATCAAGTGCTGTAACAGAATTAGTTCGGCTAAAGTACCTATTAATTATTGGATTAAACTCAAAACGTCCCGATTTGTAATTATACATATTCACGCCGTTATCTTCAGTTCCAATCCATATATTTCCGTTGTTATCATTTTTTAAATACCTTATATCATCACCAATGCTATTTGTGGCGTTATTATAATGGGCAAATTGAATTCCTTTACGGCCAGCTTTGGGATTGTATATTGAAATACCTTTACTTGTTCCAAACCAATACTTTCCACCTTTATCCTGAACAACCGACCAAATATTTTGATCAATTAATCCATCCTTTTTGCTGAATGATTCAAATTTCTCGCCCTTAAATACAGATAGACCATGTTCATTTGTTCCGATTAGAATATTTCCTTCAACGTCTTCTTTAATTTTCCAGATTTTTAGATCTGCTAGCCCATTTGAATTATTAAATGTTTTAATTCCAGATTCAGAGAATTTACTAATTCCACCACCCCAGGTTCCTACCCATATATTTCCTTGAGAATCTTCTGCAATTGTGCTTATCCAATTATCAGCTAATCCATCGCGTTTAGCATCATATATTTTAAATTCGTCTTTATCTTTCATATAGCGGAATAATCCACCATGAAATGTTCCAAACCAGATATCTCCCTTTTTATCCTCGTGCATATCGGTAATTTGAAAATACCGACTAAGGCCTTTGGGTGCAAATCCTTCAAAAGAGTTTTCTTTTTTATTGTATTTTTTTATCCCAGCTTCTGTTATAAAAAACACAGTGTTGTTTTTGGCAATTGTTCCTGAAAAAACTCTATCGCCGAGTTGTTTTCCTTTAAATTGCTCAAAAATTAGTTTGTTGGGATCAAGTTCAAACGGATTTTCTAATTTAATTAAACCATCGCCTAGGGTTGTTATCCACAAAATGTTGTCGGTATCATATAAAAACGAGGTAATTTCAACGGTAAGTTGTTCTCCTATCGGGTGGATCTGAAAATCTTTTCCATTGTAAAGCGTGATCTTCCCAGATTTATGCCCCATCCATATATTTCCTTTAGGATCTTTTATTATAGCTTTTATTCCACCTTCAGCTAGACCATCTTCTGAAGTATAATTATGAAAGTTTACACCGTCGAATTTTGAAATGCCACTTTCTGAAGCAAGCCATAGATATCCGTCGTTATCTTGTATTACATCATAAACTTTAGATTGAGGAAGACCTTCTTTTACGCCGTAGTTATCGAAATAATATGTTTGTGCTGTTGTCGATGTGCTTATTAAAATAGCAGCATAAAAAAAAGTTATTCGCTGAAGTAAGCGAATAACTTTTTTAGTTTTCGAATTATGTATAGAAACCATATTTTATGTTTTTTATCTATCTTTTGAAATAAAGAAAAATGTTCCTCCTTCATCTTCTAATCCATCAATTTTACCAAATTGTGGTTTTTGCATTCCATCTTTTGCTACTGCTACAGTAACTTTAGAAACTACATTCTCAATTGGTAAACAGGCATTTGGATTGTTTCTTAATGTGTTTGCAAAAGTTCTTGTAAATTGTGAGTTATCAAGAGCTAATTCGTAACCAGCCGAAGAAAATACTTGAGATGATTTGAATTTTGTTGCTTCCCAATCGCCACAATCGCGATCTTTTAATCCTGAACGCATTGCTTGATAAAATGTTGGTCCAGATTCACAAGCGTCTGTAATTACTAATGTGTGTGTAACAAAGCTAGCATACGATTGTAAGGATGATTTTAAGGTGCTTATGTTAAAATAAGTAAATTCATCATCTCTGGTTGCATCTGTTGGAACCCAGTAGCCAATATCATTAATAAACTTACCATGTCCAGCATACCAAACTAACAGAGAATTTACATCGTTGCTTCTAACTAAATCGCGCAATTCAATAGCAAAAAATCTTTCCATCTCAGCTTTCGCCATGTTCTTCTTATGAATAACATTATGAACTTTATAATTTGCTAATGCCGCTTTCATCATACTAACATCTTTAACCGGTCCTTCAAGACTTGCAAAGGTTGAATAATCGGAGTTCTCAATAAAAATAACCCAAGTTTTCCCCATTGGGTTATCTTGTGATATTTCAAGTGCCTCACGGTTTATTGTATATTCCATTTCACCAATATTGCCGTAAATATCTTCTGCCTTTACAATAAATTTATTCTTGTTAGCAATATCAATCGTAGCAAAAAACTCTGGATTATTTGCATCTACAGAATAGCTTGCAGTCATATCATTTACAATAATGCTTTTTATTTTATTCTCGTCGCTTACTCTGCCTTCTACATATAGCTTGCGATTTTCAACATCCAAATAAATTTCTCCAGAAGTTGAAGCAAATGGTGCAATCAATGAAATTACCGGAGCATTAATTTCTGTTCTGTTTAAAGAGTAGTTTGATGCAAGTACGTTGTTATAAATATCGGCAACTGCAATCGAAATAGATTCTTTACCAGCAATGTTTATTGTAATTGCAAATTCGTTATTTTCAGAATCTTTTTCAAATTCAACATCAACACCATTAACTTTTGCATATTGAATATCACTTTCGTCGATAATTTTACCTTTTAAGATTACTTCTTCTGCATTCTCAATTATGTTTAGAATATTACCTGTTCGTTCCAAAGGATCAATGAAAGTTAAACTTGGCTTATTATTTTCTCTATTTAATTCATGCAAACGTTCTTTTACAACTTTTAATCTTTCATTTGCTTCATCACTTTTATCTGACAACTTAGCGTATATCTGATAGTCTGAAATTGCTTTTTCGTATTGAGTAATTTCCTCGTAAGATTTTGCTCTTAAAAAATACGAAGAAGCATTTTTATCATCAATAGAAACTACTTTACTAAAGTCGTTTATTGCACTTTGGTGTTGGTTAAATTCCTGATAATAAACACCTCTGGCAAAATACGCATCTTTATCGTCGGGAGTAAAAATGATCATTTTAGATAAATCATTAATAGCATTTGGATAGTCAATCTTCTCTTTATAAATTTTACTTCGGGTCCACAAAGCTTCTTTGCATTTAGAATCTAAATTAAGAGCTTGATTGCAAATATTTAAAGATTGATCGTATTTTTTTGCTTTGTATAAAACGTTTCCTAATGCAACATAAGTTACTAATTCTTTAGGGGCTTTTTCTAATGATTTTCTATAGTCTAATTCAGATTGACCGTAATTTTCTAGCTCATCATTAATAAATCCTCTTGAAGAATAATTTCCAGCAGATTCCTGAAGTTCAATCAAGGAATTACTTTCTTTTAATGCCTTGTCATACTTTTTAGTAGCAATGTATGATTCCATTTTATACTTATAGGCATTAATATGCTTTTTATCCAAAGAAGTAACTTTTTCTAGCATTGGAACTGCTTCGTTGTATTGTTCTAATTCATAATACAGTCTTCCTGCATTGTAATATATAGCTTCATCTTTTGCGTCAAATGTAGTAGCTCTTTTGTAGTCACTTGCTGCTTCCTCTTTTTTTCCTATTTTTTCATATGCTTCAGCTCTTGCAACATAAGCTTCTGTATATTCTGGATTCTCATCTATCAATTTTGTAAACTGAGCAATTGCGTCATCATAATTCCCTGAAGCGACAAATTCTTTACCCGTATTATATAGTTTAGGACTACATTCAACAATCGAAATAAGTACTAACAATAATGGGATAAAAAATAACGAACGTTTAAATCCTAACTTTTTCATTTTTCTTGATATTTTATATTTTGACGATTTTTATTTGTTCATAGGTATAAACAATCAAATTTACGAAAGCTTTTAATGAAATCGAAATTTTATTTCTATTGAATGGGATTATTTGATTAAAAAAAACTATTTTTTGATGAATCCCAATTTACTGCTGCCTAACTGCTCATTTGCATTGATATAATGTTTTAAATCAGGCGCTTTGATTCCCTTTTTAAAGAATTTATTTCCTTCAAAAACTAGCGCTTCATCCCAAAAACTATTCTTAATAAATGAATTTAAAACTTGCTCGCCACCCTCTACAATTATCGAAAGTATATTTCTTTTATTTAGTATTTCGAATAACTGAGTTTGGAAATCTTTTGAATAATCAATAAACTCGATGGATGTTTGATTGGAATAATTTCTTAGAGCAGTATCTTTCATTGAGTTGTCGGCAATAATAATAGTTTTAGCCTCCTTGTTAAAAACATTTAAACTGGGCTTTAGTTTTAATTCTCTGTCTAAAACAACTCTTAGTGGATTTTTACCTAACCAATTCCGGGTTGTTAAACTCGGGTTGTCTTGGTAAACGGTGTTTGTACCAACTAGTATTGCTTGTTCTTCTGCTCTCCATTTATGAACTAAGGTTTTTGAATATTCGTTCGTAATCCATGTGGGGTTTTTCGGTTGGGAGTTGCTTCTGATTATATCGATAAAACCATCTTGAGTTTGGGCCCACTTTAGTATTATATACGGTCGTTTTTTTTCATGAAAAGAGAAGAAACGTTTATTTAGCTCTTTACATTCATTTTCTAAAACATCTTGAATTACATAAACATTGGCATTTTTTAAGATTTGAATTCCTTTACCAGAAACGTGAGATGCTGTGTCAATTGATCCAATAACAACATTCGGAATACCCACATCAGCTATTAAATTGGCACATGGAGGAGTTTTGCCAAAATGGGAACAAGGTTCCAGATTTACATATATTGTTGATCCTTTTAGAAGATCTTTATTCTTCACAGAATTAATTGCATTGACTTCGGCATGCGATTCTCCAAATTTACGATGGTAACCTTCGCCTATAATTTGATTATTATGCACAATAACAGATCCAACCATTGGGTTGGGAGCGGTATTTCCCAGTCCTAATTTTGCTAAATCAATGCAACGCTGCATATATTTTTCATGTATTGAACGATTGATCATACAATTTTTTTAATTTTGAGCTATGACTTCAAATCACACCATAAAGAAACTAATTTCGAAAATAAAATCCGAATTAAAAGATATTTATCCAATCGAGGAAATAGAGGGTTTTATCGGTTTAATTTTTGAAAAGCATCTTTCGTATTCAAAAATGCAAATACATATGAATATGGACAAACAACTATTTGAAGAAGATGTTTGTAACATACTTGATGTAATTGAAGAGCTTAAAGAACAGAAACCTATTCAGTACCTTCTGGGAGAAACGGAGTTTTATAATTTGAATTTTAAGGTAACAAGTGCTGTTTTAATACCAAGGCAAGAAACAGAGGAGCTTGTTGATTGGATTATAAAAGAAAATAACCAAAAAGGAACATTAGATATTTTGGATATTGGAACGGGAAGTGGATGTATAGCTATTTCTCTTGCAAAAAACATTCCTGATTCAAGAGTGACAGCATTTGATATTTCTGAAGAAGCTTTGTTAATTGCTATAGAGAATAGTAATCTAAACAAAACGAAAGTAAGTTTTACAAAGCTTGATATTCTAAATCCTCCAAAAGATTTTAATAAGAAGTTTGATATTATTGTTAGTAACCCACCATATGTAACCAATTCAGAAAAATCATTAATGCATAAAAACGTATTAGATTTTGAACCTGAACTGGCTTTATTTGTTGAGGATAATAACCCCTTAGTTTTTTATAAAGGAATAACTGATTTTGCAAGGAAACATCTTAAGAAAAGAGGGGGCTTGTATTTTGAAATTAATGAGTCTTTTGGTAATAAAATGGAAATATTGTTAAAGACGAATGGGTTCGAAGATGTTATTGTTAAGAAAGATATCAACAATAAAGATAGAATGGCGCGAGGAATTTTAAAATAAGATGCATGGCGAGAGTAAAAAGAATTATTTCAAAAAAAGAGGCGTTGGTAAAGGCCCAAAATCTATGCGGCCACCAAGAAAAGTGCGAATCAGATATACGCAAAAAATTATTTGATTGGAGTGCCAATTTGGAGGACTTCGATAGTATTATTCTTTCTCTTAAAGAAGATCAGTTTATAGATGAACAACGATATGCTATTATATACGCAAAAGAAAAGTTTAAATTTAGTAAATGGGGTAAGATAAAAATTGCATATTCGTTGAAACAAAAAAATATCTCCAGTAATTTTATACAAAATGCCTTGGGAGAAATTCTAGAAAATGAATATGATGATGTTCTAGAAAACGAATTAATAAAAAAAATGAAATCAATTAAGGAAACCGACGAATATACCATGAAGACTAAGCTTGTGAGATATGCGCTATCGAAAGGATATGAGAATGGCAAGGTATTTGATAAGGTGTCATTAATTCTATTAAAGAATAAAAAGAGTTAAATTGAATCGATTTTTTATTTATTAAATACGCGAGTATGCATAAAATTTTAAAGTCAACATTTCTGTTATTACTTATAGGTGTTTTTGCTTTTCAGTGTAATATTGTAAGTGCAAAATCGAAGCGTAAACCCAAATGGGTAACTAATCGGCCTATCGATGGTAATTATTATATTGGAATAGGAAAGTCATCTAAAACTCAAGCGGACTATATTCAATCAGCAAAGAACACTGCATTAGCTGATATGATCTCAGAAATATCTGTAAATATCTCTTCAAACTCAATTCTGTATAAATTTGAAGATAACTCAGGTTACAAAGAAAAATACGAGGCAACCATAAAAACGTCTGTAAAAGACCATATTCAAGATTATGAGATTGTTGCTTCATGGGAGAATAAAGATGAATATTGGGTGTATTACAGATTATCAAAGGCAGAGTATAAAAGATTAAAACGAGAAAAACTCGAAAAAGCAAAAAGTCTTTCTAAAGATTTTTATGAGAAAGCAAAATTGTATGAGAAAGAGTATGATATAAATAATGCATTAATATTTTACATTAAATCTTTTGACGCAATTATAAATCACCTTGGAGAAGATTTATCTGTATTTACTTTCGATGGAAGGATTTATTTAGATAATGCTGTATTTCAATCTATTCAAGATATATTTAGCAGAATGAGATTTGTTTCGGAAAAAGAATCTTATGAATTAAAGGCTTTATCTTCGGGTAATGAGCAGGTTATTTTTAAAGCTAAATTAAGAACAGATCTTGAAACTGAAAATCTATCAAATATTCCGATTGTTTTTTCTTTTCCCAATATTGATACGCTATCGGAACAAGTTGTAACAATAGACAATGGCAAGGCAGAATGCACAATTGCAGGAGCCGTACCTAAGGGAAGAACTCATATACTAAGAGCAGAATTAAATGTGGATAATTATTTTGGACCTGATTCAAACGATAACTTACTAAAAAATTTATTACTGGAAAGAGGAACAAAACCTTTCGGAAATACAAATATTGTAGTTAAAGAATTATTTGCTTATCTTGAGTCGCAAGAAATTTTATTTGGTACTGAAAGTTCTCTAAATAAGCTTACACAGGTTTTTAAAAATGAATTGTCAGAAAACTTCTTTTCGTTTACAAACGACCTTGAAAAAGCTGATGTTCGGGTTAAAATAAATACAGAAATAATAAAAGGCACAAAACTTGATAAGCATAATTTACATACTGCTTTTTTAAATTGTAATATTTCAATTAAGAATTTAGAAACAGATTTAGTTATATTTACGGATGGATTTGATAACTTAAAAGGAATAAAATCTGGAAGTTTCGAATCGGCAAGTATGGACGCAATAATTAAAGCAGAAAATAAGATTAGAAATATAATAGTACCAAACATTAGAAAATTGAAATTATAAAAATTAAATCTAGTTATTAATAAAAAACAGAAGTTATGAAAACTAAAATTTACAAACCACTTGGATTATTATTAGTAGGAGCAGTTGTTTTTGGAAGTACATTTACAAGTTGTAAATCTAAACAAGAAGTTTCGAATGTAAAGAACGAAACTTTAATCGAAGTATACTGTTCAGGTCCTGATTATAGAAGCGATAAAAACAATTTCCGAGCAAATTCAATTGGAGAAAGTTTGGATCAAGGTACAGCTCGTAAAAAAGCAATGAGTAATGCAAAAGCTGATTTAGCTGGATTAATCCAAACAGTTATCAAAGGAACAACTGATAATTATGTTAACTCAAGAGAGTTTAACAATGTAGAAGAAGTTGAAGAAAGATTTGAATCACTTACACGCGAAGTATTGAATCAACAATTAAACAACATTAAAGTAATTTGCGAGAAGCAAACCATTACTAAAGAAGGTCGTTACAAGACATATGTAGCGATTGAAATGAGTGTTGATGCCTTAGAAGATGCATTAAATAGCAGACTTTCTAAAGACCAAAGATTAAAAGTTGATTACGACTACGAAAAGTACAAAGAGACTTTCGATAAAGAAATGGAAAAATTAGAAAACGGTGCTTACTAACATCTTATTCTAAACAACTTACAAAGGGAGCTTTTGCTCCCTTTTTTTATATCCAATAACAACTTGACTTTCGTTTCATTATTGTTATTTTTGTTTCAAAATATTCACATATGATTTCGAACGAACAACTAAAGGATATCGAAAAGCGACACGAGTTGCTGAGGAGGTATCTTTGACATTGATAATAAATTAATTAAAATCGAGGAAGAGGAAGAAAAAACTCATGCTCCTGATTTTTGGGATAATCCCAATATAGCCGAAAACCATCTTAGATATATTTCTGGAATAAAAGAATGGACTAATTCTTATTCCGAGATAAGCATTCAAGTCGAAGAGCTTAAAGTTGCGATTGATTTTTACAAAGAAGGTGAAATTGAAGAGTCCGAAGTAGAGAAACTTTATGAATTAATAATTGTTTTAATTGAAAAGCTTGAGTTAAAAAATATGCTTCGAAAAGAGGAAGATAGTTTTGGAGCTTATTTGCAAATTAATCCAGGAGCTGGAGGAACAGAAAGCCACGATTGGGCAGAAATGCTTATGCGAATGTATATTCGTTATGGTGAGCGAAACAACTATAAAGTTAAAGAAATTAATTATCAACCAGGAGATACTGCAGGGATAAATACTGTGACATTGGAATTCACAGGCGATTTCGCTTATGGTTACTTAAAAGGGGAAAATGGAGTGCACCGTTTAGTTCGACTATCTCCATTCGATTCGGCAAATAGACGCCATACATCTTTTGCTTCAGTTTTTGTTTCTCCAGTTGTTGATGATACAATAGAAATTGAAATAAATCCAGGCGACATTACATGGGAAACTTTTCGCTCAAGTGGTGCCGGTGGGCAGCATGTAAACAAAGTTGAAACGGCAGTTCGTTTAAGACACGCTCCATCTGGAATAGTAATTGAAAATCAGGAAACAAGATCTCAGTTTAAGAATAAAGAAAATGCAACTCGCATGCTTAAATCTCAACTTTACGAGTTGGAGTTACGAAAACAACTCGATGAGCGTGCTAAGATAGAGGGGGCAAAGAAGAAAATCGAGTGGGGATCACAAATAAGGAACTATGTTTTACATCCATATAAAATAATTAAGGATGTTAGAACAGGCTTTGAAGTTGGGAATGTACAAGATGTATTAGATGGGAACCTCGATGGTTTTATTAAAGCATTCCTGATGGAATTCAGCGACGACTAAACCAACAAAACAGTATCAGTCATGTAGTATTATCATAGGAATATTCATAAAAAAGATATGTAAACAATGAAAACAACAACAAACATAAATTTCAGACTATCAATCATATTTATAATATTCCCAATCGTATTTTTTTATTCTTGTTCTGATTTTAAAAATGCAGAAGAAACAATAAATGTATTAGATGTGGAGCGAATTGTTAAGGAATTTTCTTCGGATGATTTTCAAGGACGAAAACCTTTAACGCTAGGAGAAGAAAAAGCGGTTGATTATTTAATAAATGAATATAAAAGAATTGGATTAGAGCCATTTCAGAACGGTAGTTTTATACAAGAAGTTCCACTGGTAGAAATTAAGAATACCATAAGCGAACGTATGAAGATAAATATGTGGAATGCATCCATAGAATTTAAATATTTGGATGATTTTATTGCAAATTCAGACCTATTAGTCGAAGAAACAAAGATTCGAAATTCAAGTATGGTATTTGTTGGCTATGGTATTGTAGCTCCAGAATATAATTGGAACGACTATAAAGATGCAAATGTAAAAGGGAAAATAGCAGTTGTATTAATTAATGATCCTGGATTTGGATCCGAAGATTCTACCTTTTTTAAAGGAAACGAAATGACCTATTATGGGCGATGGACCTATAAGTTTGAAGAGGCAGAAAGGCAAGGAGCAAAAGGAATAATCATTATTCACGAGAGAGAAACAGCTGGTTATCCTTGGAGTGTAATAGCAAATGGAGCCGATCAGTCCAGATTATATTTGGATTCAGATAATAATGAACCAAAGCTCACGCTTAAAGCTTGGATGACAGGAAATGCAGCGAAAGAATTGTTTTCAATGGCTGGGTTTAATTATAATGATTTAAAAGAGAAATCTGGAACTACAGAATTTAAACCGATAAATATTAGAGCAAGATTAAACCTGAAAATAAAGTCGACATATAAAAAAGGGATATCGAAAAATGTAATTGGACTTATCCCAGGAACTAAAAAAGCCGATGAGGTAATTGTTTATTCTTCACATTGGGATCATTTAGGTATTGGACCTATTGTTAATGGCGATTCAATTTACAATGGAGCTGTAGATAATTCTACTTCAATGGCATGGATGTTGGAAATAGCCGAAGCTTTTGCCAATCTAAAGAAAAAACCAGCAAGATCTATTATGTTTTTGTCAACAAGCTCTGAGGAGGAAGGACTTTTAGGATCAGAGTACTATCTAAGGAATCCAATATTTCCTTTAAATAAAACAGTTGCAAATATTAATAATGATCTAATGTTACCTTTTGGGCCCTATAGAGACATTACAATTATGGGATATGGTCAATCTGAGCTTGATGATTATGTTTTAAAGTTTGCAAAAGAATACGATAGATATGTACTTCCAGATCCAAATCCTCAAACAGGTATGTACTTTAGAGGAGATCAATTTAGTTTTGCAAAATATGGAGTACCCGCTTTGTATGCAAAAGGGAGTTACGATAATATAGAATTTGGAAAAGAATGGGGTATAAAGAAAGAAAAAGATTGGTTGTCTAATAATTATCACAAACAAACTGATCAGTATGATAGTGGAACATGGAACTTAGAAGGAATTGTTGATGACGCAAAATTTCTTTTTAGAATGGGATATGAGTTAAGTAATTCGAATGATTTTCCAAAATGGAAAGAAGGTTCAGAGTTTAAAAGGTAAAAGAAGTGGAGCATAGCGGAATCGAACCGCTGACCTCTTGACTGCCAGTCAAACGCTCTAGCCAACTGAGCTAATGCCCCATTTAATAAAGTGAAAGATCATATGGCATATTTGAACGCTTTACTTCGGAAAATCATGAAAATTTTGTTTTCATTAAATTCAGAATCAACTAAGCTAATGCCCATTTTTAAAAACATGTGAAAATACATTTTTTTATTTAAAATAGAAAGCTATTTTAGCAAACTCAAAACATATAGCATAATTTGTGCGTTATGTTATAAAGAATAAAGTACATCAGGTATTGATAATTAGAAAGATAATGCATTATTTATGCATAATTCAGTTAAAATTGCGAATATTTAGAAATTTTAACATGAAAGTTTTGAAAAACATTATTATATTATTTATTTTTAGGCATTCAAAAAATAAACCAACATGGAAGTTAAAAAAACAGATAAGGCTAATTTAGAGAAGAAAAGAGGCATGTTTCTTCAATTAGGTTATGTTGTTGTTCTTGGGCTAGTTTTACTAGCTTTTGAATGGGGAACTAGACCTGCAGAAATTAACTCATTGGGAGAGTTAGGTGATATGGATCTTGAAGAGGAAATTATACCAATTACTCGTCAGCAAAACGAACCACCTCCACCACCTCCACCACCTCAAACTACAGAAGTTATTAATATTGTTGATGATGATGTAGAAATTGAAGATGAATTAATTCTTGATGATACTGAAGCAGACCAAGATGATGCGATTGAAATCGTTGAGTTTGAAGAAGAAGAAGAAGAAGTAAACGAACAAGAAGTTTTCTTTGTTGTTGAGGATATGCCGACATTCCAAGGTAAAACAAGTGACGCATTTCGTATTTATATTCAACAAAATTTAAATTACCCAGTTATAGCACAAGAGAATGGCGTTAGTGGTAGAGTTTTCGTTCAGTTTGATATTAACGGACAAGGAAACGTAACAAATGTTATTGTTGTAAGGGGTGTTGATCCATCTCTTGATAAGGAAGCTGTTCGAGTTGTTAAATCATCTCCAAAATGGGCTCCTGGTAAACAAAGGGGTAGACCAGTAAACGTACGATTTACGTTCCCTATTGTATTTCAATTACAATAAGAGAAAATAAGATATTATATATAATCCCGTGCAATTTGTACGGGATTATTTTTTTACCCTTCCTTGATTCTTATTAATAAAATCTTTCCAACTATTATAACTTTTGTCTATTGTTGGGTTATTAGATTGATAGAAATGACACATTGCAGCTGCAAGACCATCCGTAGCATCCAATTCAGTTGGTAATTCCTTCATTTTAAGCAAGCTTTTCAGAAGCATTGCAACTTGTTCCTTTGAAGCATTTCCTTGGCCGGTAATTGACATTTTTATTTTTCGGGGAGCATATTCAAATATGGGCATTGATCTGGATAGTGCTGCTGCGATAGCAACTCCTTGCGCCCGACCAAGTTTTAACATCGATTGTACATTTTTA
The DNA here is from genome assembly GCA_016342685.1 of Bacteroidales bacterium. GTDB lineage: Bacteria > Bacteroidota > Bacteroidia > Bacteroidales > UBA12077 > UBA12077. The sequence goes on from JAEINU010000007.1 coordinate 126,785, forward strand.
CCGAAAAAAGGAGCTTCAATTGCCAATTCATCCGGATGATATTGATCTATTAAAGAGGTTACACGATCAAATATTCTTTTTAATTTAACATAATGATCTGAGAATTTTCTTAAATCAATAATACCAAATGCAATGAGTATTGGTTTTTTTTCAACAATCTGAATTATACCATAACCCATAATTGTAGTTCCTGGATCAATACCTAGAATTATTCGATCTTTGCTCATTGTATAAGTTTATAAAGAGCCTCTTTCATCTTTAATAGATCGTATTTCTTTTTTAGGAGTTTTTCTCAACTCTGAAGAAGATTTACTAGAAGAAAACGACCCGTTTTTTATGTGATTAAAAACTTCGCTAAATATAGCTTCATCTTTACCAAAGGTATGGTATGTGTCATCATCAACATAGCTGTCTGCCTTTAAGCCGTCGAAATAACTACCATAGCCAGCAGCATTTTCAAGGCTAAAACAAATTGGCACATAAACAAGGTTGCTATATCGACTATTAAATGAATACATTCCGACAGGCTTTCCATAGGTGTCGTTTCCTACAATATACACATTATCTAAATGAGGCTCCAGTCCATTAATTATTGCTTCACTTGCAGAAGCAGATCCTTTTCCTGCGATAAAATAAACACTGGAAAGCTTTAACGAATTGCTGTTTTGTTCAAAGTAAATGCTTTCATTTAAATTTGAAGTATAGTTGTTATGCACATACGAAAGAAATTTTTCTCCATTAACTGCATCGGGAATTATTAAATTTGCCATGTGTTCAACAATGCTTAACAGTCCGCCTCCGTTGTATCTTAAATCAATAACAAGATCTGTAACACCTGCATTCTTAAACTCTAAAAAAGTTTCAGTTAATTCCTCTTTGGAAGGTTCAATGAAACTTTCAAAAACTAAGTAGCCAATTTTATTTGTTCCATCAACAATTATTTCGCTATATACAACCGTTTTTATATCAACCTCTTTTTTAAGGTATGATTTAGAAACAGTAGTTCCACTTGTAGATTCAAATTCAAAGGTATTTGAAATGCCAACAGCATCAGTTCCTAAAAGGCTTGGAATATTTGTGTTCTCATTTACAGTAGTCCCATTAATTGTGTTTATTTTCCAACTTCTATCTATTCCATCTGTTTTAAAATCACAATCATCGTATAAATACGTGATTCTCATATTCCCCTCATTATCTGGAGTAAATCCAAATCCGTAACCAATATATTTCCCTTCAACATAATATTGTTCGTTTTCTTCTTTTGTTGTAATGTAACTCCACTTATCTTTTGGCAAGAATCTCATTGCTTCCAAAAGTTCTTGCGGGCTAGAGTAATTCTCAAAATCAACCCTTGGTATTGAATCTATCCAGAAATAATAATCTTCTAAGATCATGTGTAGTTCTTCTATCGTATCCTTAGGTTCGTATGGGAAGATTTTTTCTTTTTCGCAGGAGTTAAAAAGGATGAGGATAGATATTACTATAAAAACTAAAAGATTATTGATTTTAGATAATTGTTTCATTTTACTAGATTTTAATTTTTTTAGATTGCTGAATAAAAATTCCTAGAATAATCAAAATTAAACCAAAAAAGGTTGTGATAAATATTTTTTCGTGCAAAAAAATGCTAATAAATACTAACGAGCAAAAAGGGGTTAAATATATAAGATTACTTATTTTATCAGTTCTTTCTGACAATTTTAAAGCTTTCAGCCATACTACAAAAGTAATACCCATTTCAAAAAGTCCAATATAAATTCCCGACAGAATTCCATTCGTCGAAGTTATTTTTACATCAGAAAATAGGAGTGTTGTAATACCTATAAGTATAAAAGCAGTTAAAAAATTAAGAAATAATTGTACAATTTCGTCACCTTTATTTTTCATGTTAAATAGCCAAAACAATGCCCAAACAACAGAGCTGCCTAAAGCTAACACCACTCCTAAAGGATTTGCAAAATTCATGTTTGTAATATTCCCTTCAGATGATATCAGAAATACTCCAACAAAACTTATTATTAAGGCAAGTATGCCTTTGGTAGTAAGTCTTTGTTTTAAAATAGGAATTGATAAAAGAACTAAAGTAATTGGCCAAATAAAATTCAGTGGTTGGGCAACTTGAGCAGGTAAAAGGTCATATGCTTTAAATAAAATCACATAATATAAAAAAGGATTTAGAAATCCAAGGAGAGTTGTTCTAAGTAGTTCTTTGCGCTTTATTTGTTTTATTTTCCAATTTTTTTTTTGAAAAAGGATTATGCCAAATAAAAAAACAGTACTCGTAAAGCTTGCTATAAAAAGTAACTGGTAATGATCTAAATAACGCAACCCTATTTTAAATGCAGAAGCAGATGTTCCCCAGAAAAGAATGGCAAGACCTGCGTATAAATATGCTTTTTTACTTTTTAACATTAAAAAATAGAATCAGTTTGCAGATAGAAGGTTTTAGAGACATTACGTAAAATATTAATATTAGAATCAACTCGTTCTGTTAATAGGTCAAGCATTTTCTTTTCTGATTCTAACTGAAGTTCATATTGAATGCGCGAAATTTTGTTTTCCCCAACATCTTCTTTTAATCCAATTAATTGATCTTTTGAAAAAAATATTTCTTGCTGAATAGAATAATAATTCCTTTTTAAATCACCGATTGTATATTCAAGAAACTGAAAGAACAATAGGGAGTCTGGAGTCTGAACAAGTTTAGAAATTGAATCTACAGCAAGACTGTCATCACTAATCCTATAGATTTCTTCAAGGGTTGCATTGTAAATAACAGAAAGATGATCATTGATGCTATCTGTTTTTTCAATGTAAAAAGATAGTTCAGAAATATTAATTGGATGTTCGTTTTTACAACTAATATTAATTACTATTAAAAATGCTATTAAATATATATATCTCATGGTTTAAGGATTGAGAATCGACCTAATATTACAAAAATAATTATATAAAAAAAAGAGTGCTTGTAGGGCACTCTTTTAAAGATATGTAAATCAGTTTTAATCAATAATATCAAAACCTGTATAAGGTCTTAAAACTTCAGGAATAACAATTCCTTTTTCTGTTTGATTATTTTCTAAAATAGCAGCTAAGATTCTTGGTAATGCTAAAGCACTTCCGTTTAAAGTGTGAGCAAGTTGGGTTTTTTTGTCGTTTTCTTCCTTATAACGAAGCTTTAATCTATTTGCCTGATAAGATTCAAAGTTTGAAACAGAACTTACTTCCAACCATTTCTCTTGTGCAACAGAAAATACTTCAAAATCAAATGTAAGTGCAGAAGTAAAGCTCGTATCTCCTCCACAAAGATGTAATACTCTATATGGAAGATTCAATGATTTTACCAACTCTTCAACATGACCAACCATTTCATTTAATGTATCATAAGACTTTTCTGGATGCTGAACCTGAACAATTTCTACTTTATCGAATTGATGTAATCTGTTTAGTCCACGAACGTCTTTGCCGTATGATCCTGCTTCTCTTCTAAAACAAGGAGTATAGGCAGTCATTTTTATAGGAAAATCTTTAGCAGATAATATTACATCTCTAAAAATATTTGTAACAGGAACTTCAGCAGTTGGTATTAAATACAAATTATCTGCAGTTACATGATACATTTGACCTTCTTTATCAGGCAATTGACCAGTTCCAAAGCCAGACTCTTCGTTAACCATTAGTGGAGGCATCACTTCATTATAGCCTGCGTTTGTTGCAGTATCTAAAAAGTATGAGATTAAAGCTCGTTGAAGTTTTGCTCCTTTACCTTTGTAAACGGGGAAACCGCTACCTGTTAACTTATTTCCAAGTTCAAAATCAATAATGTCGTATTTTTTGGCTAAATCCCAATGTGGCACTGCTCCATCATATAAAACTGGAATTTCACCACCTGAACGAATTTCTTTATTTTCATTTTCTCCTTTTCCAGGAGGTACAGATTCGTGGGGCACATTAGGAATCTGCACTAACAATGCATTTAAGTTATTTTCAATGGATGCTAACTCTTCGCCTTGCAATTTAACAGAGTCTTTTAATTCTGTATTTTTTTCTTTTAACTCATTCGCTTCATTAGTTTTTCCCGATTTGAACAACATACCAATTTCTTTGGCCATTTTATTCAATTCAGACTGAATGTTGTCTACACTTTGTTGTGTTGAGCGTCGCTTTTGATCTAAATCAAGAATTTGTGAAACAATTCCTTCTGCTTGAAAATTTTTAATCTTTAATCGTTCAATTACAAGATCTTTATTTTCCTGAATAAACTTTAAGGTTAGCATAACTTAAAATATGAATGGTTATAAAATAAAAAATCTCCTGAATTTTACCTTTTACAGTAATATTAGGAGATTCAAAAATAAGTAAATTTCTTTTATTCTTCGATAGGAAGAACAGATACAAAAGATTTGTTCCCCTGTTTTTTTCTGAATGAAATTTTACCATCAATTAAAGCAAATAATGTGTGGTCTTTTCCCATACCAACATTTTCACCTGGATGATGTTGTGTTCCTCTTTGACGGATGATAATGTTACCAGCTTTAGCAACTTGTCCACCATATAGTTTTACGCCTAATCGTTTACTTTCTGATTCGCGACCGTTCCTTGAACTACCAGCTCCTTTCTTATGTGCCATTTCTTAGAGTTTTTAAATTAAGCAATAATTTCTTCAACGTGAATTTGAGTAAACTGTTGACGGTGACCGTTCAGTTTTTGATACCCTTTTCTTCTCTTTTTCTTGAAAACAAGAACTTTGTCACCTTTTAGGTGAACTAAAACTTTAGCGGAAATTTTTGCAGCTTTCACGGTAGGTTTTCCAACTTTTACCTTTCCGTCATCATCGATCAACAATACGTTTTCGAATTCAACAGTAGTTCCTTCTTCAGCGTCTAAACGATGAACAAATAATTTACTGTCTTTCTCAACTTTAAACTGTTGTCCTGCTATCTCTACAATTGCGTACATCTATTAATTTTTTAACAGTTTTAATACTTTTTTGGGAATGCAAAAGTATAAAAGTTTATCTGATTAACAAACATTTAATCTTGATATTTTAACTTAAATCAACTTTTTGCACAAACAAGCTTGTAAATATATGATAAAAAATAGTTTATATCTTAAATTTTGTTAAAATAGAAGCTTACAAGTTTTAAATTTAATTAATGACAAAATATTAGATAACTTTGTAATGTTAAAATATATGTATTATGTCTATAAGATTTTTTCACACTCCAAAAAATAAGAAATTCAATTTTTCGCCGCGATATTACGATGAGCAAAAAGAAGAATTAGAAAAAAGAGTTGAGCAAATAAAAAAGGAGATGGGTGTTTCTGATGATGACCCAAATAAACCTTATGTTTCGAGTATTCGAAAAGGACAAATGAGAGGTTATTTAAAGAAAACATCAAAACAGAAACGTCAATCGACTGGACGTTTGATAATTATCCTTTTGGTTTTAGCTTTAACAGCTTACTTTCTTCTTTATTTTTAATTAAACCTCGCGAATGGCTGATATAATTCAATTATTACCCGATTCGGTTGCGAATCAAATTGCTGCTGGAGAAGTTGTGCAGCGTCCTGCTTCTGTTGTTAAAGAGTTGGTTGAGAATGCTGTTGATGCAAAGGCAACTTCTATTACAATAAATATTAAGGATGCAGGCAGAACTTTAATACAAATTATCGATAATGGAATAGGAATGTCAGATACAGATGCTCGTTTGGCATTTGAGCGTCATGCTACGTCCAAAATTAAGAATGCTGAGGATCTTTTTGCAATATCTACCATGGGATTTAGGGGAGAGGCATTAGCTTCGATTGCAGCTATTGCAAATGTTGAATTAAAAACTCGTAGATCTGACAATGAGCTGGGAACTCAAATAATAATAGAGGGATCAAAAGTTGAGAATCAAGAATCAGTGAGTTGTTCGCAGGGAACAAGTTTCTCGGTAAAGAATTTGTTTTACAATGTACCAGCGCGACGAAAATTTTTAAAATCAAACACTACTGAATTTAATCATATTATTAACGATTTTCAGAGAATTGCACTTACAAATCCTGAAATTGAATTTAAGCTGTATCATAACAATTCAGAGATATATCTATTACCTAAAACGAATATCCGACAGCGAATTGTTTCGATTTTCGGAAAACGAATAAATCAAAATTTAATAACTATAGAGAGCAATACCAGCATTATTAAAATTACAGGGTTTATTGGTAAACCAGAATATGCACGAAAGAAATCTGGAGAACAGTACTTTTTTATAAACAATAGATTTATGCGAAGTCCCTACTTTAATAAAGCTGTATTAAATGCTTATTCACAAATTTTACCGCCAGAAACTGTTCCTTCTTATTTTCTGTATTTAGAAGCCGATCCATCAACAATTGATGTGAACATACATCCTACAAAAACAGAAATTAAATTTGAAGATCAGCAGGCAATTTGGCAGATTTTACATGCAGCGGTTAAACAAGCTTTAGGAAAAAATAACATTGCCCCTTCAATTGATTTTAATCAGGAACAGGGATTTGAGATTCCTGTATTATCTCAAGCAAGAGACGTTCAGGTTCCAAAGGTCGAGATTGATCCTACATTTAATCCTTTTGAACAGAAGATGCCTTCGTTTAAAAATCCGAAGAGCTCTAAAATGTCTTTAGAAAAAGATAATATAAATAATTGGGAGTCGTTGTATAGTGGATTCCAAAATGAAACTAAACAACGGAGTGATTTTTCATTTATTTCAAACGAAGACACACAACAAAGCATTACAGATTCCAATTTAAGTGAGAAATATTTCCAGTTTAAGAATAAATTTATTCTAACGCCTGTAAAATCAGGATTAATGATTATTGATCAGAAAAGGGCGCATGAGCGTATTTTATTCGAAAAATATTTAGATTCTTTATCGTCGGAGTCAATTGCAACGCAAAAATCTTTGTATCCAAAAACGATTGAGTTAGATACAAAAGATCATGCTTTGATTATAGAAATATGTGATGATTTAAAATGTTTGGGATTTGATATATCAGATTTTGGTGGAAATTCAATAATTGTAAATGGGATGCCTATCGATGCCGGGAATCAAGAACCGGAACAAATTATTGATAAATTCTTGAATGAATTTCTAAGTTCAGAAATAAATACAAAATCACAAGCAAAAGAGAAAATTGCAAAAGCACTCTCTAAAGCGTCGGCAATAAGTAGCAGCCAAATTTTAGATAGCAAAGAAATGCGAGAAATGGTAGATATGCTTTTTGCCTGCCAAAATCCGAATTATTCACCTTTTGGCAAATTAATTGTAAGCATCATTAAAACAGATGAGCTTGAAAAGCGTTTTAATTAATGAATTCTAAAATTTTAGATAATGAATAATATTAGATTAAGTGATATTCCGCCTGTCGTAAGGAATCTTATTATAATAAATGCATTAATGCTTTTAGTTACTTGGGTATTAGAAAATGCATTTGGTATAGACCTAGGACAAATCTTAGGATTACATTATTTTAAATCAGAGATGTTTCATCCATACCAGTATGTTACGCACATATTCATGCATGGTGGTCTTATGCATTTATTTTTTAATATGTTTGCCTTATGGATGTTTGGAAGAATACTGGAAACCGTTTGGGGAAGTAAAAAGTTCTTTATTTATTTTATTGTTACAGGACTTGGAGCTGCAGCATTACATACTTTTGTCATTCATTTACAAATGACAAGTATAATAAATGACATAAATGCATTTTCAAATACTCCTTCCCCTGAAGGATTTGCGATATTAATTAAAAAATCTTTCACAGAAATCAATCCCCAACATTATCGTGAATTTTTAAGTTCATGGTATAGTAATCCAGATAATCCTAATTATATTGGAGCTGCAAAAGAACTTCTTAATAAATATCTTGATTTCAAGATGAATATTCCAACTGTAGGAGCATCAGGAGCTGTGTTTGGAGTGTTGCTTGCATTCGGGATGTTATTTCCTAATACACAGTTAATGCTTTTATTTCCGCCAATTCCAATCAAGGCTAAATATTTTGTAATTGGATATGGAGTGCTTGAATTATGGCTTGGGCTTACTCGCCCAGGAAGTAATATTGCACATTTTGCGCATCTTGGTGGCATGTTATTTGGGTTTATACTTCTTAAATACTGGAAAAGTAAACGATCAGATTTTTATTAATATACATTCAACGATCAGATTAACAAATAAATAAGTTGCTAAAAAATGAGTGTAATCGAAGAAATAAAAGCTTCTTTTAAGAGTGGAAGTGCTTTAATAAAATTAATTTACATCAATCTTGCTGTCTTTTTGGCAGTTAGTTTATTGGGTGTGCTAGTTGATTTATTGGAGGTTAATTATAAATTAGCCCCTGTTTACTGGCTGGCAGTAACAGCTAATATTTCGGAATTAGTTTATAAACCGTGGACATTATTTACATATATGTTTGTTCATGAGGATTTTCTACACATTATTTTCAATTTGCTTTGGTTTTACTGGTTTGGACAAATATTTTTAAAATATTTTAACGAAAAGAAATTAATTAGTCTATATATACTCGGTGGTTTAGCAGGTGCAGTTTTATATATTCTTGCATTTAACGCTTTTTCAATATACAATCCATCAATTCCAATGATTGGAGCATCGGCATCGGTAATAGCCATTGTTGTTGCAATTTCATTTTACATTCCCGATCACACAATAAATTTAATGTTTATTGGTCCGGTAAAACTAAAATATATTGCAATAGGTTCCGTTATTATTGATATTCTAAGTATTACATCTTCTAATGCTGGTGGTCATATTGCTCATTTAGGGGGTGCTTTATTTGGATATTTATATATCATGCAAATGAAAAAAGGAAGAAATATAGCTAAAGGATTCGATCGATTTATGGATAAAATATTCTCGCTTTTTAAACCTAAGCCTAAGGTTAAAGTCTCATATCGAAGACCAATAAATGATCTGGATAGAGATATTGAGTACAATAAAACAAAGGCAGAAGGACAAAAAGAAGTGGATAAAATTCTAGATAAAATAGCCAAATCAGGGTACGATAGCCTTTCAAAAAAAGAAAAAGAGCTTTTATTCAAAAACAGCAAATAGCCACTTTAATCAAAATTGAAAGTTTCTTGTTGTAATATTGGAGTATTACTCCTAATTTAGTATTAAATCAAGTATAATAGGCATTGAAACGCATAATCTACAAATTATTAAGGTATTTTAATTATTTACTGATCTTAGGATTGATTTTATCATATATTTCGGTGTATGTCAATCCTGAGAAAAGCTGGTTTTTTGCATTCTTCGGATTGGGGTATCCATTTTTATTATTAGGAAATCTATTGTTTGTTGTTTTCTGGATTCTTAAAAAGAAAAAGTTTTTTCTTGTTCCCTTAATAGCCATTCTAATAGGGTGGAGCTACATTTCTTCTTTAATGCAAATCTCTTTAAAGAAAACAGATCTGGCAAAAATTGAAGAGCCAGTTTTTAGTATTATTTCATACAATGTTAGATTGTTTGACGTTTACGATTGGAATAAAGAAGAAAATACTTCGGGTAAGATTTTTGAATTTATAAATTCTCAAAGTCCCGATTTTATATGTTTTCAAGAGTATTACACAAAACCTAATGGTCAAATATCAGAATCAAAAGTTTTGGAATTGCTTCATTCCGATTATGGAGCTCATATAAATTACACCAACGAGAATTCTAAATCGAATTATGGAATTGCGACTTATAGTCGATATCCAATTGTAAATAGAGGTGTTATTCAATTTAGCAATTCAACCAATTCAAGTATATATACCGATATTGTATTTGATAGTGATACAGTTCGGATTTTTAATTGCCATCTCCAGTCGATTCGTTTTAATAGAGATAATTACTCATTTATTAGTAATAGTAAAGAATTGAACGATGAGCAGCGAATAAAAGAGATTAGAGATATTTCATCTCGTTTACGAGATGCTTTTGTGAAGCGAGCTGGGCAAGCAAAAATCTTATCGCAACATATAAAGAATTCTCCTTATCCGGTAATAGTATGTGGTGATTTTAACGACGTGCCTGTTTCTTATACTTATCAGATAATCAAAGAAGATTTAAACGATTCATTTACCGAAGCCGGAACGGGAATTGGGAATACATATTTGGGTAAATTTCCCTCCTTCAGAATCGATTATATATTGCATAGTGACGACATTAAATGTGTCGATTATGATATTCCCCGAGTTGAATTATCGGATCATTATCCAGTAATCGGGAAATTTCATTTATTGCCAGAGAGTAGCTAGAAAGGTAATTTTTCTAAGTCAACATTTCCTCCAGAAATTATTATGCCAACTTTTTGTCCAGCATATTTTGATTTATTTTCAAGAATTGCTGCAATTGGAACAGCAGAAGAAGGTTCAATTATTATTTTCATTCGTTCCCAAATCATTCTCATAGCTTGAATAATTGATTCTTCTGAAACAGTAAAAATATCATCTACATTCTTTTTAATGATATCAAATGTTAAATTACTTAAAGAGGTTAATAGTCCGTCGGCAATTGTTTGTGGAGGACCAGCAAGAATTAGTTCACCACTCTTGAAAGAACGAAATGCATCATCGGCTAAAAGCGGTTCTGCTCCAAAAACTTTAATTTTAGGATTAATTGACTTTGCAGAAATTGCGGTACCACTCATTAGTCCACCACCACCAATAGGAGCAGATACAATATTTAAATCAGGAATTTCTTCCAATAATTCTTTAGCTGCAGTTCCCTGTCCTGCAATAATGTTAAAATTATCGTATGGATGAATAAATGTTGCTCCTGTTCTTTTTTGAACAATCTCTAATGTTTCTTCTCTAGCTTCAAGAGTTGGTTTGCAAAATGTTATTTCAGCACCATACCCTGCAACTGCTTTCTTTTTAATTTCGGGCGCGTTCTCTGGCATAACTATATATGCAGGAACTCCTAATTGTTTTGCTGCTAGAGCAAGAGCCGCAGCGTGATTTCCTGATGAGTGTGTGGTAACTCCCTTTTGTGCATTTTCAAAATTTAAAAGTCGAATAGCATTGCTTGCTCCACGAAATTTGAACGCACCCACTTTCTGAAAATTCTCACATTTAAGGTGCAAATCAATATTTAATATTTTATTTACACTCGAAGATGTTAGTACAGGAGTATAGTTAATAAAAGGCTTAATTCTTTCGTGAGCTGATGTAATATCATTAAGGTTGGGTACATGCATAATTATGTAGTTTTACTATTTTGCTAAAGTAAAAAATCATTCAGCAATTAAAGAATCCTTTTTAATTTCTTTAAAGGCCTCATATCTTTCCAGAATCAAAGAATAAAGAATGTAACTTGAAGTGCTTTGAATAAACTCGTCTCGAAAGTTACAATAATCCATAAACTCTTTTATTAAAGAAGTATTTATTCCTGTTAAGTTACGAACAACATATTCGTTGTATTTACTCCAAATTTCGTCTTTGTTGGGTTGTTCATCTTTAAGAGTCTGATATTTACGAATTTCCTTCCCCTCTTTGCTAAACATTCTGTAAGCTAAGGAAATAGGACTAATTAATGTTGGGGGAGCTCCAAATGGTTGAGGTTCTACATATTTAAATAAACTTTTTACCTGGGGATTAAACTTTATTTCTGGCAACTCAAGACTAATGACTTTTCGTTCAAATTGCTGATATGTACCTAAGTATGAAATAGATGCTTCTGGAATTTCATATGATCTATTTTGTAATTCTATTATAACTGTGTGGTCGTTAGAACTATCAAGAACAGCTTTGTCGTTGTAATGAAAACCAATAGCTGAAATATTTAAGGTATCTCCAGCGTATCCCCATATTTCGAAATGACCGGTGGTGTCAGCAGTAACACCCCATTTTTGTGTATAGTTAATGATATGCGCAAAGGCAATTGGATATCGACCAGTTTTACTTAATACCTGACCCTGATAATATAATAAACTGTCAGCATCTTGTGCCTTCAAGTTATTTGCGGATGTTAAAATCAGGATGAAAAGAAATGTTATTTTGGTCTGGTTTTTCAAAACAGATGGTTTGATTTGACACAAATATAGATTTTGATTTTCGAACAATTTTTTAATTTAACACACTTTAACTTTCAATAATTATTTTAAACATAATTTGTTAATCAAATCAAATTCATCTTTTACGGCTCAAGATTTTTTGGTTATCTTCGCAAAGAATTAAATTCTTAACACCGACTTAGCATATGATTTCTGAATATAAAGACAGTATCGAATCAGCATGGACAAATAGAGATTTGCTAAAAGAAGAATCTATCCAAAAGATCATTAGAGAAATAATTGAACTGCTCGATAAAGGGAAACTAAGAGTTGCAGAACCTACTACAGATGGGTGGAAAGTTAATGAATGGATTAAGAAAGCAGTTATTTTATATTTCCCGATTCAAAAGATGGAAGTAACTAAAGTGGGACCTTTTGAGTTTCACGATAAAATGGACTTAAAATCGGGTTACAAAGAGCTTGGTGTTCGTGTTGTTCCGCATGCAATAGCTCGATATGGAGCGTTTGTAGCTAAAGATGTGATCATGATGCCATCGTATATCAATATAGGAGCTTATGTTGATTCTGGAACAATGGTCGATACTTGGGCTACCGTAGGTTCTTGTGCACAAATCGGCAAGAATGTTCATTTAAGCGGAGGTGTTGGAATTGGAGGTGTACTAGAGCCTGTTCAAGCTGCACCTGTAATTATTGAGGATGATTGTTTTATTGGCTCTCGTTGTATTGTTGTTGAGGGTGTTCATATAGAAAAAGAGGCAGTTTTAGGTGCAAATGTCGTAATCACAAAATCAACTAAAATAATTGATGTTTCTGGTCCGGAGCCTAAAGAATATAAAGGTTTTGTGCCTGCAAGATCAGTTGTAATTCCCGGAACTCAAACGAAGAAGTTTAATGCAGGAGAATATCAAGTTCCTTGTGCACTAATAATCGGAAAACGAAAAGAATCAACGAACCTTAAGACATCCCTAAACGATGCTTTAAGGGAATATAATGTAGCCGTTTAATAACTTAATTTCTTTGAAATGAAAAAAGTTGCAATAATTCCATTAAGAGCAGGATCTAAAGGCATTCCAAATAAAAATAAAAAGCGAGTGTTGGGCAAACCATTATTCACTTGGGTTTTAGGAGAGGCAATCCAAAGCGAGCTGGATCAGGTATTTATTTATACCGATGATCAATGGATAATTGATTATGTAAATAGCGAATATAGTTGGACTAAGAAAGTTCGGGTTGTCGAAAGATCAAAAGAAAGTGCTTCGGATACTGCAAGCACAGAGTTTGCAATGATAGAGTTTGCTGCTAAAATTAATTTTGATTTTGATGTTTTGGTATTGCTTCAGGCAACATCACCATTAACGTCAATGATAGATATCAATAAAGCGTGTGCTTTAATTGAAGATGATAAAATAGATTCAGTATTAAGTGTTGTAAAAACGCATCGTTTTATATGGACTAAGGATGGTAAAAGTATAAATTACGATTTTAAGAACAGACCGAGAAGACAGGATTTTGAGGGGCTTTATATCGAAAATGGAGCTGTTTACGCTTGCAAAAAAGAAATCTTAATTAAAGAGGAAAATCGTTTAGGAGGAAATATTGAGGTATTTGAAATGACTGAAGATACTCTTGTTGAAATTGATGAACCAATTGACTTTTTAATGGTTGAAAAGTTATTGGAAAATCGATTGGTAAAAAATAAAAGCTTTGATAAGATTAAGGCCCTGATTATTGATGTAGACGGGGTTTTTACCAACGGTAAGGTTGCCACTGGTGAAAATGGTGAAATTTCTAAGGAGTTTAGCTTGATTGATGGTATGGGATTGGAGATTTTACGTGAGGAAAATGTTTTTCCGGTAGTATTAACTTCCGAGAATTCTATGGTTGTTAAAAAACGAATGGAAAAATTAAAAATAGAATATGTTTTTACCGGAATTAGAGATAAATTTTCGTTTCTTGACAACTTTTTAAATGAAAAAGGACTTACAAGAGCTCAAATAGCTTATATAGGTGATGATATAAATGACTTGGCTAATGTATGTGGCTCAGGACTAAGCTTTTGTCCTGAAAATGCGGTTCCAAAAGTTAAAATGATGACCGATAATATTTTAAAAAACAAGGGTTCTGAAGGTGCGATTAGAGAAGCATGTGAATATATACTAAAATTTAATAGAAGATCTTAAAATGAAAACACCACAAGTAATTGCTGAAATAGGATGCAACCATAAGGGAGACTTTGAGATTGCAAAGGAAATGATAAAAGTTGCAAAAATATTTTGCAGTGCCGATATAGTTAAACTTCAAAAAAGAAATAATAAGGAATTATTAACTGATGAGCAGTTTAATGCTCCTCACCCAAATCCGATAAACTCATATGGTGAAACATATGGTGAGCATAGAGAATTTCTTGAATTTACAGTTGAGCAGCATGCTGAACTAAAGAAATATTGTGACGAGTTAGATATTGTATATTCAACTTCGGTTTGGGATCTTACATCTGCAAAAGAAATAGCTGGTTTAAATCCTGAGTTAATTAAAATTCCATCAGCATGTAATAATAATTATGAGATGCTTGAATGGCTTTGTAAAAATTACAAAGGAGAAATTCACATTTCTACAGGAATGACTACTAAAAATGAAATCGATGATTTAGTAAACTTTTTTGTAAAGCAAAACAGAAATAAAGATCTTGTGCTTTATAATTGTACTTCAGGCTATCCTGTTCCTTTTGAAGATGTGTGTTTATTAGAGATTAAAACTCTTATTGAGAAATATGGAGATATCGTTAAGGAAATTGGTTTTTCGGGTCATCATTTAGGAATATCCATTGATGTTGTTGCATACTCATTGGGAGCTACTGTGATAGAAAGACATTATACTCTCGATAGAACATGGAAAGGAACAGATCATGCAGCTTCTTTGGAGCCAGATGGAATAAGAAAGCTTAAAAGAAATTTACTTGCAGTTCAGAAATCATTGTCTTACAAAGAAAAAGATATTCTTGATATAGAGCAGGTTCAAAGAGATAAATTAAAATATAAGAAGGTTTAAGAATGCAAAGACAGGTATTTGTATGTGGTACTTTGTTTCATGTATACGTTAGTATCTTAAAAGCAATAGAGTATAAGAAAGAGGGGGAAGTTGAAACCTTACTTGTTGTAAATGACCATACACCGGGTATTAATGATCTGATTATTCAGTTAAAAGAAAGGAATTACTTTACACACATTTTATATGTTCCCTTTATTGAAATAACTCGAAATTTAGAACATAAAGAAAATGTCCTAAAAAGAGCAATCCATAGAAATAAACTTTCGATTAAGTATGTTGAAGATGGTTCTTCAATTAAAGATTATTATGATTTTATTAAAAGTTCCGAAATAAATTTATTTTACAACTTAGGACTTGTATCGTCTTACTTTTTAATGAATTTTAGGTCAAACTACTTTAGGATGCTTGAGGATGGTTATAGGAATTATCATCCGAGAGTTAATGCATTTAAAGCGTTTAAGAGAAAATATATTCTAAGAACGGTAATTGGAGAAGGTCGTGATAATTTGATAAAGTCTATTGAAGTTCAGTACCCGGATAGGATTCCTGAAGTTGTAAGGCATAAAGGGAAAGTGCTTGATTTTAAAATGATGATTGAGATTTTAACTAAAAAGGAGAAAGACGATATTGTAACAACTTTCCTAAAAGGAAAAAGGATTGAAGTTGAAAGCACAAAAAATTTAGTATTAATTACTCAGCCTTTATCTGAAGATAAAATTCTAAGTCAAGAAGATAAGATAAAAGTATATAACAATATTTTAGAAAAATACAGTCAAGATTATAGCATTTATATAAAAACTCATCCAAGAGAAGTTACAGATTATAAATCAAATATTAATTTTGATTATACAGAAATTCCACGAAGCTTTCCTCTTGAGTTTTTAGATTTTATGGATAATATTAATTTTGATATTGGCATTACTATTTTTAGTAGTGCTTTAGACAATATAAAATGCGTTAAAAAGAGAGTTTTTCTAGGGAAAGAATATATTAAGAAGAAAGCTCTTCGGAAATATTAATTCTAGCATAATGGAAATTGTAAATATGTACCTAACAACTAGTAAAATAAAATCTATATGAAAATTGTAATATTAGCAGCAGGAATTGGTTCAAGATTAGGGAATCCTTTTCCAAAGCCACTAACTCCACTTAAAAGTGGAGATACTATAATGAAACAGCAAATAAATAATTTATCGTCGTATTTTAATTTCGATGATATAAATATTGTTGTTGGTTTTAAGAAGGATCTTATTATGGAGAGTATGCCTGATGCAACATTTATTTACAATCCTGTTTTCGATCAAACCAATACATCAAAAAGTCTCTTAAAAGCCTTAAAGAAATATATTGGGGAGTCAGTTTTATGGTTAAACGGTGATGTTGTTTTCGACAAAAAAATCTTTGGATTGTTAACGCCCTATATCAATAAAAATGAATCTTTCATTTCAGTGAATAACGAGGAAGTAGGCGACGAAGAAGTTAAATATACCTTGGATTCGAATGGTTTTATTAAGGATATTTCAAAAACTGTAGAGAATGGTTTAGGGGAAGCCGTTGGAATTAATTTTATATCTTCAAAAGATATTAATTTCTTTATTAAGCGGTTGGAAGAGTGCGATAATAACGACTATTTCGAGAGAGGCATCGAAATGGCAATTCAGCTTGATCAAATTAAAGTTAAGGCTGTTGATATTTCAAAATACAATTGTGTAGAGGTTGATTTTTTAGAAGATCTGGAAAATGCCAATAAATTATTTTAGTTAATGAAAACAACGCTTTTTTGTAAAAATCCATATGCTTTTGGAATCCTAAGACCAATTTACGATGAACTTATAAAACGAAATCATCCTGTAAAATGGTTTGTTCCAAAAAAAATAGTTGAAAAATTTCCTTTTAAAGAAGAATGTGATTACACAACTAGCATTCAAGATATTTATGATTATAAAAGTGATGTTATTTTTACACCTGGAAATGGAATGCCATATTACCTTCGAGGATTTAAAACGCAGGTATTTCACGGATTAGCAGGAGAGAAAAAAGGTCATTTTAGAATTCGACATTACTTTGATTTATACTTGACTCAGGGGCCTTATTTCACCAATCGATTTAAAAAACTTGCGCAAAAGCACAAAGATTTTGAGGTATTTGAAACAGGTTGGCCAAAACTAGATCAACTCTTTCGCGAACAAAATTCTCATTCAGATGAAAAGAAATCTTTGCTCGAAAAACACAATTGCAAAAGAATAGTATTATATGCACCTACCTTCTCACCATCTCTTACATCAACAACAGAATTAAAATCGGAGTTATTTAAACTCGCAAATAAGGGCAACTTAGTCTTAATTAAGTTTCACGATTTAATGGATAAGACAGTTGTTGCTGAATACAAAGAGATCTGTAAAAAGGAAGAAAGTGCAATTGTTATTGAGGATAATAATATTATTAAATATCTAATTCTGGCCGATATATTAATTAGCGATACATCTTCTGTTGTGTATGAGTTTTTGTTACTAGACAAGCCTGTTATAACATTAAACTCAAGTTCAAAAAATATTAAATGGAAAGATATCTCTAAAGGATTAGAATTGGGGGCTGCTTTTGAAAAAACCATTGTAGATGATGAGTTTAAAAGCCAAAGAAAATGGATTATCGACAACTATCATCCATACAACGATGGTTTGTCTTCAGCAAGAATGGTTGACGCTTTAGAAAAACATATTGAAGAAAACCCTATTCCGGAATATCGTAAAATATCGTGGTTGCGAAGAAGAAAAATGCAAAAAGTATTTGGTAAAGTAATAGATTAGTTTATGAAAGTAGATATTGAAAAAGCTTTGGAAGTGCTTAAAAATGGAGGAGTGATTTTATATCCAACCGATACCATTTGGGGACTAGGTTGCGATGCTACAAACCTTGAAGCTATAGAGAAAATATATAAAATAAAGCAACGAAACGATCAGAAAAGTCTATTAATTTTACTCGATAACCCTGGAAAAATTGCATCTTATGTACAAGAAATTCCCGAAATAACTTGGGACTTAATCGATCTCTCAGAAAAACCGTTGACAATAATTTATTCGGATGCTAAAAATTTAGCTCCAAATTTAATTGCCGATGATGGTAGTATTGGTATCAGAATTCCCGATGATCCGTTTTGTCAGAGGTTAATACAAAGATTTAAAAAGCCTTTAGTTTCTACATCAGCAAATATAAGTGGAGATAAAGCTCCGGGAAACTTTACAGAAATAAGTCAGGAAATTCTAGATTTAGTAGATTATATTGTTGAGTGGAGGCAAGATGATTATACCAAATCGCAAGCATCGAGCATTTTAAAGCTTAAAAATAATGGTGAAATTACAATAATTCGAGAGTAATTATTTTTGTATTAATTCAAAAGGGACATTAATAATTGATTTGTATTCTAAACCTTTTTCCTCAATAAGATCATCTCCATTAGTATAATGCCAAGTAATTTTAATGGCATTGCCTGATTCTTTAATTTTTTCAAGCTCCAAGAAAATATTATAAATCATTTTAGCAGATGATGAGTTGAAATATTCAAAATCACAAATTAAATGAGTCGATTTATTAGGTGATTTTATATAATTATCAATCCAGTTTAACACAGGTTCAAAAAAGTTATTTGTATTCTCTGGTAACGAATTTCCTTTAATCTCAAATTGATTATTCTCTGCATCAAATATAATATACGGAGTATCTCGGGTACTTTTAATTTCTAGCTTTGTAGGCATGATATAGTTTTATGCAATTACATTTATTGTTAAGAATGACTTTTTACTATCAATTCTTATTATTGAATAATTAACGGGAGAAATTATTCGGCGTGCAATATCAATTAAACCAATTCCAGCACCTTCTTTTTTAGGAATGTTTCGTTCCCGAAGTTTATCTAAATAAAGATCTTTTAATTCTTTCCCGTTAAGATTGTTTATTTGATCTAGAAGATCTTTTAGATCATCCACATATTCGTTCTGAATTAAATTACCGGTATTTATAATAAAACATCCATCAGATTCTCCAATCATGAAAATGCCTTCTTTTTTACCATTTTCGACATAGCAGTGTTTACTAATATTTTGAAGTAACTCAACCAAAATGTGAAATACCTTCTTTTTTGAAACTTCATCCTTCTTTTCTTTTTGCAGATTCTCTTCAATAATATTTAAAACTGGAAAAATTGCATCCTGTGAGAAGTCACCTTTATGAATAATCAAAATGTTACTATCGGTCATTTTCTGATGGTACTCAATTGCTTCTTTAAGTTCGAAAGGAGATTCTTCATTATTTTGAAAAACTTCTTCCATTGATTTTAGTACAATCTGATTGTAGAAGAAAGAAAATTTATCGTCGAAATCCTGAAAGAAATAATCTAGTTTCTGGCCTGATTTTCTTGCCATTTCAATCAAACCTAAACCAGCACCTCCTTTTTCCGAAATTTCTTGATTTGCAAGAACATCTCTATAAAGCTGCTTAAGTTCTTCTTTACTTAAACTATTCACTTTTTCGAGCTGACGCTTAAGTTCTGGGATCTTATGTTTTTCAACTAAATTTCCAGAAGTAATATAATAAATTCCCTGCCAGTTCTTAGTTAAAAAGAATCCTTCATCAACGTAATCAATTTCTTCTCCATCAATAATTTCTCCATGTCGGACAATGTTTTGGAAACACTCAGCCATTAGAAAAGACGCTTTCTTCTTCATCTTTGTTAAAGAAGCATTGTTGAGAATATTATACTCGCTTAACTCAATAAGTTTATTGGTAATTTCATCGCTAAAACTACCGTTATACAGCAAGCACAAGTTATCTTCACTTATTCTATCAAAAAACCAAAACGTTGTATCAATATTCATTGACTTCATGAGTTTTTTCGTAATTCAATTAATAAAATAAAGGAAAATATATGAAATCCACTAATTTTTCGAAGCTAAAATCGTGATTTAAATCAATCCTTTGTTAAAGATAGAATTATTAGAGTCGTATCTAATTTTAAATTATCTTTAAAAACCTAAAAATCGAGTAATGAAAGCAGCAGTAATAAATCAATTCGGAAGTCCTGAAGTCTTTGAAATCAGGAATATAGAAAAACCAATTATAAAAGAAGATCAAATCTTAATTAAAGTGTTTGCAACAAGCATTAATCCAATTGATTGGAAACAGCGTAAAGGAAATCACAAATTGATATTAGGTTCACCATTTCCAATAACTCTGGGATATGATGTGTCTGGCGAGGTAGTTAAAATTGGAAATGAAATAAAGGATTTCGAGATAGGCGACAGGGTATTTGGTGTTTTAGATAATAAATATGGTGGAGCATTGGCAGAGTATGCAACTGGGCACGAAAAGTGTTTTTCAAAAATGCCTGAGAATATTACTGTTGAAGAAGCTGCCGCTTTTCCAATGGTTGCTCTAACATCTTTGCAAGCATTAAGAGATAAAGGGAATTTAAAAGTGGGACAAACTGTTTTGATAAATGGCGCTTCAGGCGGAGTTGGACATATGGCAATACAGATTGCTAAGTTAATGCAGGCAAAAGTTATAGCAGTTGCTAGTGATAAAAGCGAACGTTTTATTAAACAATTCGAACCTGATGAATTCATAGATTACACTAAACAAAGTGTTTTAGACTTAAATCAAAAGGTAGATATTTTCTTTGATGTAGCAAGTAATTATACATTTCCTAAAACAAAGCACCTTTTAAATTCAGGAGGAGTTTATTTAAATTTGGAGTATATCAATACAATAAAAAAGATGCCGCTTTATAAGTTACATCAGTTATTTTCAAAAGGGAAAAAAGCAAAATCATTATTAATGAAACAGAATCGGGCAGATTTTGAGATAATATCAAAATGGATTACCAAAGGCCTTTTAAAAGTATCTATTGACGAAAGCTTTAATCTAAATAATATTTCGGCAGCACACGATTATGCTCAACAAGGACACAATAAAGGCAAGAACGTTGTAGTTATTAATAATTAATTTCGAAAGTTTTATTTATCAGGATTTAAAAATGGGTCAGAAGAAGAAGAAAGCTAAAAAAAGAACACAAAAGAAAAAGTGGAAAAAAGCTTTATTTAAACTAGTTGGAATCACAACAGTTTCCTTTTCAATTCTCTTGGTTTTATTTGTTTTAGTAGTTCGACTTGGGGTGTTTGGTGAAATTCCTGATAATACTAAACTGAAAAGAATAAAAAATAATGTAGCAACAAATGTATATTCTGTTGATGATAAAATACTTGGACGATATTATTATCAGAATAGAACAAATGCTTCTATAAATGAAATTCCTAAGCATTTAATAAATGCCTTAGTTGCGACTGAGGATGTTCGGTTTTACGAGCATCACGGGCTCGATTACAGAAGTACTCTTCGAGTAATAGTAAAATCAATTATCTTAATGGATAAACGCTATGGTGGTGGAAGTACTATAAGTCAGCAATTAGCAAAGAATTTATATCCCCGAAAAGATTTTGGTATCTTAACCATGCCTGTTGCTAAAGTTAAAGAGATAATCACTGCTTTTAGAATAGAAGATCTTTATTCGAAAGATGAAATTCTAGAATTATATTTAAATACTGTTTCTTTTGGTGAAAATACTTATGGAATAGAAACTGCCGCTTTGATCTTCTTTAATAAACGTCCTGATGAATTAAATATAGATGAGTCGGCAATCTTAATTGGATTGTTAAAAGCAAACAATAGTTACAACCCAAGAACAAATGAAAAGGCAGCCATAAAAAGAAGAAATATTGTTTTAGGTCAGATGCTTAAATACAATTATTTGGAGCAAGAGAAATATGAAGTATTGATTCAAAAACCCATAAAACTCAAGTATAGAAAGTTGACTCCTGACGAGGGTGCAGCTCCATATTTTAGAGAGTTTCTACGAAAATCTTGTGTTGATATTTTAAAAGATAAAAAACATCCTGATGGGAGCGATTACAATCTGTACACCGATGGATTAAAAGTATATACTACCCTAAATGCACAAATGCAGGAATATCTTGAAAAATCAGTTGAGAATCACCTTTCTAAACTACAAGATTTATTCGATAAGCACTGGAAAGGAAAAGAGCCTTGGATTAAGAATCCAAAGTTAGCTATGTTGCAGATTGAACAAAGCAATGCATATCAATCATTAATACAAAAAGGATTAAGTTCCGATGAAGCTATTGCTGCGATGAAAGTTCCTCACAAGACAGAGATTTTTACTTGGGAAGGAACACAAGATACCGTAATGTCTTCGTTAGATTCATTGTTGCATCACTTCAAAACTTTGCAAACTGGAGCATTGGTTATTCATGGTAAAACAGGCGATGTTCTGGCTTGGGTTGGAGGGGCAAATTACAAGTATTTTAAATACGATCATATAACATCGAAACGTCAAACAGGATCAGTAATAAAACCAATAGTTTATGCTTCTGCATTGGAACATGGTATAGAACCATGCGATTTTTATGAAAACGATAGTGTGGTCTATTCAGATTATAATGATTGGATTCCTCAAAACTCAAGTGAAGGTTTTGGTGGGTTTTATTCTGTAAAAGGGGCATTGGCAAACTCAATAAATACAGTTAGTGTTAAACTTTTATTGGAGGCTGGAATCGATTCTACAATTGAACTTGCTCACAAAATGGGAATTGTTTCCGATTTACCCTCGGTTCCTTCAATGGCGTTAGGAACAGGAGAAGTTTCATTATACGAAATGGTAAAAGCATATGCCGTATTGCAAAATAAAGGCAGAAGAGTAGAACCCAGGATGATTCGAAGAATTGAGGATGCTGAAGGGAATGTACTTTATTCAGATTCAATGCACGAACCAAAAGACACTATTTTAACTGAGGCTACTGCTCAAAAAGTTATTGCGATGATGCAAGGAGTTGTTGATCGAGGAACGGCAAACGGCTTAAGATCTATTTGGAAGTTTGAAGGTGAACTTGCGGGAAAAACAGGAACTACACAAAATAATACGGATGCTTGGTTTATGGGAATGGACTCCAAACTGATAGTCGGTGTTTGGGTTGGGGGCGATAGTCCGGTTGTTCGTTTTAGAACTACAACCTACGGACAAGGTGCATATGCAGCATTACCGATTTTTGGTAATTTTCTGAATAAAGTATATAAAAATCCAAAGTATTCATACTTGCAGAATGAAAGCTTTAATATTCCAGACTCAATTCAAACTTCATTAGATTGCAATGATTTTGATGAAGATGGTGAATCTCGATTTTTACGAATATTTATTGATGATGATGAGGATATTGGTGCGTTTATAAAACGATTATTCAAAAGGAAAAAGCGAAGAAAAGAAAGGAATCAGTCAAATAGCGAAGATGACTAAATAGAAATCATGAAATAAACGTTTTTGATTTTGAATAAAAAAGGGTAAATTGTTTAAAATAGATAGTTATAAAATCTTTTTAGAATGAATTTATTTAAAATCTTAATAATTGATGATGATCTTCTACAGAGAAAAATTATTGAGCAAATACTGAAAAGTATTGATAGAAAGATTAAGATATTCTGCGCAAACAATGGCGAGGAGGCTCTCAAAATTATTAAAACTGACTTACCTAATTTAATAATTACCGACTGGGATATGCCACAAATGAATGGCATCGATTTTTGTAAAACAATTCAGCGTAATAAAAAACTTAAACATGTTCCTGTAATTATGTGCACGGGAATAAAAACTTCATCGGAGAATTTACAAACGGCTTTTGAATCTGGTGTTGCCGATTTTATTCGAAAACCCATTGATAAAATGGAGTTGCTGTCGCGTGCAAATTCCATGATTAAACTTTCAGAATCTTATCAAACAATTAAACTTCAGAAGGAAGAGTTGCAAAGAGAAATTGAAAAAAGCGATAAGTTATTATTAAATATTTTACCCGCGAAGGTTGCATTCGAACTTAAAAATAAAGGAAAAGCAGAACCTGAGCTGTTTGAAAATGTGACAGTTTTATACTCTGATATTGTAGGATTTACGGAGTTAACTACCAAAATAGATCCTAAAGATTTGATCCGCGAATTAAACGATATTATTTCTGAATTCGATGAGATTATGGAGCGAAATCAATGTGAAAGAATAAAAACAGTTGGCGATGCTTACATTGCTGTTTGCGGAATGCCTATTCCAAATACGAATCATGCTAAAAATATTATTCATGCTGCTATTGAAACAATAAACTATCTGGAGAATAGAAATAAAACGAATAATCACGAATGGAAAATTCGTGTTGGGATAGATACAGGCAAAGTGGTTGGAGGAATAATTGGCACTAAAAAGTATATCTACGATATTTTTGGTGATCCAATAAATACAGCTTCACGACTCGAAAGCAATTCAGAAACCATGAGGATTCATTTGTCGGAAACTACTTATAAACTTGTCGAAAAAGAATTTGATTTTGAGCAACAAGCTCCATTAGAAGTAAAAGGCAAGGGGAAAATGAAAATGTATTTTGTAAAAACTCCGTAGTAGATTTCCTATATTTGAGAAAAAAACATTTATGCCACAAAACGCTGAAAAATTTCTCGATCTTTTTAATCATATAGAAAAACATTTAAAATCTAAATATAACAACGGATATTATATGCCTTTCGGCGAATTAGTCCGAAAAGCATCTTCTAAGGAAGGTGTGATAAAACGTTTTCGAGAGGACTTATTTACTTATTCCGATTTAAGAAATGTAATGGTTCATAATTCTAGAATAAACGGAAAAATCATTGCAAATCCGCTCGACGATGTGGTCGAAAAAATAGAACAAATATGGAATCAAATTCAACACCCACAGAAGGTTTCTAAGTACAAGAAAAAAGTGCATTATTGTTTTACCGATGATAATCTAGCAAAAGCTTTACGGTATATGCGTGAGTATAAAGTATCGCAGATTCCAATACTCGAAAATGGAATTATTACCGATGTGTTAAGTTCGAACCATATAGCAGATTGGTTGGCTACAAAAGAAATAGTTTCGGCTACAGAATCTATAATTTCGGATGTATTAGAAAATGCCGAACGAAATCAAAATTTCGAAATTGTAAGTGGAGATACATCGGTTTACGACGCAGCTGAAATTTACAAGAGTTCTTACATGAAACAGCCGGCGAATTGGTATTTCGATGCATTGGTTATTACGCCAACAGGAAAATCAGATGAGCAAATGATTGGGATAATTGTACTTAAAGATATTGCAGAATATATTAGTGCTTAATCAAAATAGGGGATCACTTTATAAAGTTGTGGAGAGAAATAAAAAATAGATATTTGTAGTTATAATTACACAAATATTTATGACTAC
>JAEINU010000004.1 GCA_016342685.1 Bacteroidales bacterium
ATCAAATTCTTCCTATATCGAGTAGCTAAAATCTATGCATGAAAATTAATTACTCCACAGAAATATGAATTGATCCATTTGTTTTCTTCTCTACACGCCCTCTTTGGGCTATAATATACAACACAAAAAAGAGCCTTGGATTAGGCTCTTCTGCAATAAGGTTAATAAATTACAATGTTTGGGTTATTTTAAAGAGTGTTAGACCAGAGGCCTAATTTATTCAAAAAACAAAACCATGTTTTAATTCGGTTCCGAAAATAACAATAGATTTTAAAAAAAATTGCATGCTGTCGACAAACGACAAGCATCTACCCTCGAAAACGCGTTTTCTGCATTTATTTATAAAAAAAGAGTGCCCAAGAGCACTCTTTCATAATATAAAATTTTTGTGATTTTTTATTGTTTAACAAAAACTTCTGTTATAGGACCTTTCTCATCTTGAACAGACACAATATATAGTCCATTTACAAGATCTGAAATATTAATTGTATTCTCATCTCTGTTTAATACAAACTCTTTAACTATTGCTCCTGTAGAACTGATAATTTTAACTTTTGCATTATCGAACGGAATTTCAACAAATAACTTATCCTGAGCAGGATTTGGATATACCTTAATATCTGCAACTTCATTCTCACCTAATTTCTTACCAATTGTTTCATTAGTAATAGGAGTAAATTTAGCAGCAATATTAACTGTATAATCTTCAACTTCACCATACTTTATTGATCCACAAGCATCAGAATAACCAGCATCAGACATTGCCACACGCATTCTAGTCTGACCTATTGTTGCTGTAAGAGGAATATCAACTGTTTCAGTATAAACATCACCATCGGCAACAGAACCTTGAACAACAATTTCGTCGCTTGTAAAATCACCATTAGCATTAAAGTCGATCCATACATTCCAATACTCTGTATATACTCTTCGTTTATATGCAGAACTTATTGAAAGAGTATAGCTAGATCCTGCAGAAACATTTGCAATTAAATTAGTAAAATCACCATAACCATTATTAGATGCTGATGTATTGTACAAATCATTTAATCCTACTACATCAATCCATTCAAATCTTGCACTAGTAGCATAAAGATCGCAATAATCAACTACAACAACCTCATCTAAAGTTGTAACGTCAATTAAACTAGTTGCTACAGAAACATTTCCAGCAGCGTCTTTTGCTTTCACATAGAAAGTATAAGTTGTTGCATTTGATAATCCTGTTACACTATAAGTTGTCGCAGAAGTGCTAGCTAAATATGCACCATCCTTATAAACATCGTATCCTGTTACACCAACATTATCTGTTGAAGAACTCCAATTTAAAGCAACAGAATTGTTTGTAATGCTTGAAGAATTAATATTTGCAGGAACAGTTGGTGCTTCTGTATCAGTTAAAGTAGTTATATTAACAGTAACACTTGCAGCAGATTCGTTTCCTATTGCATCTTTAGCAATTACATAATATGAATATGATGCTCCTGAATTTAATCCACTAACATTATAATAAGTATTTGTTGTAGTAGTTAATAAAGAACCATTTTGATAAATATCATAACCTACTACACCAACATTATCCGTTGAAGCATTCCAATCAAGATCAACGCTTGTCATTGTAATATTTGAAGATACAAAATTTGAAGGTACAGTTGGATCTTCCGTGTCACCACCAAGTATCTGAACAGTATAATCTTCAACCTCTCCATAGCTGAATGATGCTTCACAAGCTGTTGGTTCAGCATTATACTTCATTGTAACTCTCATGCGTGTAGTTACAGCAGCAGTTCCAACAGGAATTGTTATAGTTCCGGTAACCGCAGATTTACTCATACTACCTGCATCAAATACATTTTCATTTGCATCATCAAAATCTCCATCGTGATTTAAATCAATCCAAATTTTCCAATACTCGTCGTATGTTGAGCCACTATATCCAGGAGTTAAATTAATATCATATGTTTGACCAACATTCAAATTGGCTGTCATTCCTGTATAATCTGTATATCCAGCTGCGCCAGAAGTATTTGCGAATGCACCTACTTCAACACTAGCAATCCACTCATAACTATAGTTATTTCCTTCTGATGTGCAATACTCAATTGGAGCTATTCCTGTAGTTGTAAAACTTCTCTCAGTTCCATAACTTGTCCCTTTAGCATTTGTTGCAAAAGAATTCACATAATAAGTCGTTCCTGTGTTTAATCCTGTTACTGTTAAACTATAAGATCCTGAAGTAACAACAGGCGAAGTTTCCTTTACGGTTCCATTTCCAGTATTAACTCCAGAAACTGTGCTATAAACAATGCCGCTGGCAATAACTGTAGATCCACCATCATTTGTAATATTTCCACCACAAATAGCACTATTATCTGCTATAGCAGATACAGCGTTTGTTGTAACGGTTGGAGCAACTGAACCATCATCGGCATATACCATATAACATACCGAACAATCAATATGAGAAGCATGAACTGAAAGTTTCATATAACCACTTTCTCCCCAAGAGCTTCCCCAAGAGTTTCTTAAAATCCAATATTCACCGTCGCTTGCATCAACTCCCCAACCTACTAGTGAAATAGCGTGATTTGTAGTTGCATTGTAACAAGGATTCGTATTACAAGTTGTATAGCTATCGGTAAATACACCACCAGAATAATTTTGGAAAGCGGTTGTAACATAAACTGCTGCATCAACAACTCCATAAGTCATAATTGCAGTTTTAATTGCATCAACATCGGCACAAGCGACTCTGTACCATCCGTCAAATTTAATTTTTGGTGCATTATCTGTAGTAGAAGGGCAAGACTGATTGGTTGCATCTACATATGGAAAATAAGACTCATCAATATGTCCAACATCAACCAATGCCTGTAATTCCTGATAATCATAATCGGCACCATTACAACCACTAAAGTGACTGCTATAAGCTGGTAGTTCGCTTAAACAAAAAGCTATCCAGCCTTCAGAAAAATCTGCTGTATTGTTATCATAACTACCAGTAGCGAAATTATAAGCTCCTTCTGCTGCTGCCGAAGCACCAAATGCATAACAAGAACCACATCCACCCTGATCTCTTGGATCACCTATATACGTGTGTCCATTATAATTTCTCCAATCAAATTCAGAAGGAAGACTTTTCGAGGCCGTAAAGTTTGGGTCAACTTTTGCAATTTCCTGAACTGAAGATACTGTTCTTTTTACCTCAGCATTTAAAGGTTCGCCGTTAAGTTCCATTAATTTTAATAAAGGTATTCTTTCTTCCTCACCTTTATTCGAACGAATACAAACAGCTCTTTCTATTGTGTATCCATTCTCTTTTACTGTTTCTGTTTCGATATCAAAACCTAATTTAGCAGCATAAGAATACTCTGGCGCAACTTTTCCTTTAAAGAAATCCCAAGCATTAACAATATTGCCATCTGGCAAATGAACCATTCCTACATCTCCAACATTATGTACAGATGTTACTTCATAACGATATCCTAATATCTCACAGTACTTTGCAGCAGGGTTAATGTAACCCTTTTGCGCAATAGCCGTAAAAGTCACTAAGAATATCAATAATAAGGTTGATAAGGTAAATTTTTTCATAGTAATTATTTTTGGGGTTAATAATGTATCCTCGTAAAATATCAAGTTTTTTTTGATGTTTTTTTATTTGTCGACGAATAACAACTTTCCACCCCCAAAAAGAGGTTTTCTCAGTTTTTTAAAATTTTTATAAAATGATTTTATTTTATTAAGAAAATTATTTATAAATTGCTTGCTAATTTTATTGGGAACCTGGATCTTACTTATTAATATACAATCATTTATGAAATTAAAATGTATTGTTGTAGATGATGAGCCTTTAGCTATAACAATTATTAGGGGATATCTGAAAAAAATTCCATTTATTGAAGTTGTTGGAACATTTGAAAGTGCAATACCAGTATATGAATTTTTAAAAAACAATCACGTTGATTTATTATTTCTCGATGTAGAAATGCCAAGCTTAACCGGTATTGATTTTATTAAGAGTTTAAGTTCTCCCCCAAAAGTTATACTAACAACCGCAAATAAAAATTATGCTATTGAAGGTTTTGATTTAAATGTTGAAGATTATATATTAAAACCTGTTTCTTTTGATCGTTTATTAAAATCAGCAAATCGTATTTATGAAAACCTGAGTTCAGAAACTTCTTTAGAAGATATCGACGACGAAAAAAACTACATATATTTAAAGGAAAACAAAAAAATGGTGAAAGTTTATTTTGAGAATATTCTTTACCTGGAGAGCCTGAAAGATTATGTTAAGGTTGTTACAAGCTGCAAAACAGTATTAACAAAACAATTACTTAGCTACTTTGAAAAAGAGCTAGACCCTAACTCTTTTTTAAGAATTCATCGATCATATATTGTGGCTATCAATAAAATTGATGCCTACAGCCTATCAGGTGTAGATATTGGAGAAACAGAAATTCCAATTGGAAGAAAATATAAAGAATCAGCAATAGAAGTTTTAGATGATTTAAACAGAATTGAAAATAATTAATGCTAAGAAAAGCTTTTAAATATAAAATTGTTATTTATTTATTATTAGTTGCTAATAGCACTACTTATATTCAAGCACAAGAAAAAGGACTAATTCTAACAAAGTATTATTCGCCACGAGATTATAATTCAGGAAATCAAAACTGGACAGTTACCCAAGACGAAAGAGGAATACTCTATTTTGGAAATGCTGCTGGTGTTTTAGAATATGATGGTGTTTCGTGGAGAACAATTCCTGTTACAAATAATTCTGCCGTGCGCTGTCTTACTTTTGATTCAAACAATATTCTTTATGCTGGTGCATATAACGAACTTGGATACTTAACTCCCAGCAAAACAGGAAATCTTACATATAAATCTCTTATCCACTTAATAGATTCATCGCACAAAGATTTTGGTGACATATGGGATATCTACAATTTCACTGATACCATTTTCTTTCTGTCAGATAAATATTTGTTTAGATACCAAAATGAAAAATTTGATTACTGGGACTGCAATAGTGAACGTTATTATTTGAGTCATAAAATTAACAACTCATATTTTGTGCAAGAAATGGATAAAGGTTTGTTAAAATTTGAAAACGAATCATTAAATCTTATTGAAAAAGGTGAGTTCTTTAAAGACAAAAGAATACATAGCATATTACCGTACGATGATAAGCTATTAATATGCACTAGAACACAAGGCTTATACTTATATGATAATAAAAACTCCAAAGTTGAGATCAGATCTTTTTCTAACATATCTTCCAAAACAAAAGATTTAAATAGCTTCTTAATTGAGAATGTATTTTATCATGGAATTGAAATTTCTGATAGCACCTATGCGTTTAGTACAATTAATGGTGAAATATTAATTGTAGATACTAAATGGAATATTTTAGATGTTATTAATTATGAGTCGATTGGAATTAGAAGTTCTATTCATTATTTATTCCATCAGAAAGATCATTCTCTATGGTTAGCACTAGGAAATGGGATTTGCCAAGTCGAAATTCTATCTCCATTCCGATATTGGAACGACAATATGGGAATAAGTGGTACTATTACAGATATTGCAAAATCACGAGATAATTTATATGTTTCCACCACTTCAGGTGTATATTGTACAAATTCAAAATCAATATCTAAATTTGATCTTAACACCTTCAAAAAAGTAGAAGGAAATTTTGAACAATCATGGGAATTCCTTTACTATCAACCGCCAGGAGCAAAATACAAAGTAAACCCTTTTAAGGATTCAACCGATTTAAATAAGATTACCACCGATAAAACTTTACTACTTGTTTCTTCGAGCAAGGGACTATACCAAATAATTGATGGTAAATCAAAACTTGTGTCTGATTATAGGTCAACTTATATGTCGTATCAGTACAAAAAAGATCCAAGCATTTTATTTATCGGACTAAACAATGGAGTTGCCATGCTTGAATACAAGAATAAAAACTGGATAGACCATGGCCTCCAATACGAAATAACAGATCAGATAAGAGATATAAGCGAAGACTCTTTAGGTAACTTGTGGCTAAGTGCATCGTATAAAGGTGTTTATAGAATAGAGCAGCCGTTAGATTTAAAGACCTACACTAAAACCTTTTTAGATACCTCTAATAATTTACCTTCTGTAAAGGCAATTAAAATAAGCAATTATAAAGATACTCTATACGTTCAATCAAATTTCGATTGGCACACATTCAATGCTGACTCCCTCGACTTTAACTTACATGTTTTTCGAGAAGATACGATTCAAACAGAAGAAAATTCTGATTTAGATACATTATCTTTTCATAGAGTTTCAGAGGAATTGCTGAATTACACTACATTTTTTATTGATTTAAACGACGAAACAGAATGGATTAGCACAACAATGGGAACGTGCAGATATAATCTTACTGCAAAAAGAAATTTGCTTGATATCTCTCCAACAATTATTCGTAAGGTAATTGCAAATGATTCATTAATATATAATGGCTCCAATATCTTACACAAAGATTCATTATTTACATTAAATGCAAATGCAACAGTAAATATAGGTACAGTATTAGAACATAAAAATAACTCGCTAATTTTCTACTATGCATCACCTTATTTTGAAGCTGAAAAAGAAAACAAATACAGTTATTATTTGGAAGGCTTTGATAATAAATGGTCTGAGTGGACATCAGAAACAAAAAAAGAATATACAAATCTTCGCGAAAAAGATTATGTTTTTAAAGTTAAATCGTTAAACATATACGAAATAGAAACTCCCGTTGCAGAATACAAATTTAAAATTCTGGCTCCTTGGTATAGAAGATTAAGTGCATATATCGGATACATTATTATAGGTATTATCATAATTGTACTAATCGTAAAACTCTATACTAAACGGTTAATTCGGGAAAAAGATAAGTTAGAAAAAATTGTAATTGAACGCACCCAGGAAATTCTCATGCAAAAAGAAGAAATCTTGGTACAGGCCGAACATTTAAAAGATGCTAACGAAGGTATAACTGCAAGAAATGAAGAGCTCGAAAAACAGAAGTGGGAAATTACAAATCAGGCAATTAAATTAAAGAAAGCAAATGTTGAATTAATTAAATTATCGAAAGTAGCAAGTGAAACGGATAATGGAATTGGTATTTTCGATAAAGATGGAAACATTGAATGGATAAACGAAGGTTTTACCAGAATGTATGGTTATACCCTAGATCAATATAAAACCGAAAAGAATAACAACATTATTAATAGTAGCGACAATCCAAATATCACCGAAGCAATAAAATCATGTATTAATGATAAAAAATCAGTTGTTTACAAATTCAAAACTAAAACACGATCCGGAAACGAGATATGGGCACAAACAACTCTCACGCACGTAGTTGACAGAGAAGGAGAAACACTCAACCTTATTGCAATTGATTCTGATATTACTGATTTAAAACTTGCAGAAAAAGAAATTGAAGATCAGCGTGACAAATTGGCTTTGAGCAATGCTACCAAAAATAAATTCTTTAGAATTATTGCACATGATCTAAGGAATCCGATAAGTACATTAGCAGGATCAACAAATCTCATTCTAAACGATTTTGAAGAATACAATCAAGATCAAACAAAAAGATTCATTGGTGAATTAAATAAGCTATCGCAAACAACATTTAATTTACTTGAAAATCTATTGGATTGGTCATCAACTCAAATGGGCGACATTAGATTTACTCCAGAAAATATTGATCTGAAGTTAATAACCAACGAAAATATTGAATTGATTAATCGGAAAATCGATCAGAAAAACATTAATCTCATTCAAAATATTACCAAAGATTCTTTCGCTTTTGCTGATGAAAACATGGTTAAAACAATTATTAGAAACTTACTTTCAAATGCTGTAAAATTTACTCCAGAAAATGGGCAAATTGAAATTACAACACAAATTCTTAAAAACAATATTCATTATTCAGTTAAGGATAACGGAATCGGAATTGAAAAAGAAAATTTAAAGAAGCTTTTTAGAATTGATCAACATTATACTGCTATTGGATTAAATAACGAAAAAGGTTCAGGCCTAGGTCTAATTCTTTGTAAAGAGTTCGTAGAAAAGAATGGAGGAAATATTGAAATTAACAGTACTCCAAACGAAGGTACAACAATTGAATTTACCTTAAAACTCGCATCATCTTAATTCATCGTCCCTCTTTTTAACATTAATTAACTTACTGTTAAACAATTTTTTGCAAACATTAGAGTATTTATATTAAACCAATAAAACTCAAAAATGCCAGAAAAGAATGACACCCGAAATTGGATTAGAAATTCTATTACAATCAAATCAATTATTATCGGAATTTTAATTTTAGTGCTGCTGATTCCTGCAGGAATGATTCGAAGCTTAATTCACGAAAGAAACTCTTTACGAAACAATGTTGTTAACGAAGTAAGCTACAAATGGGGTAATCCGCAAACCATTGCTGGTCCAATAATTACTATACCATACAAGAAATTCTTTAAAAAAGAGGATAAGATCGTTGAGAGTGTTCATTATGCGCATTTCCTGCCCGAAGATCTTAATATTAATGGAGATTTAAATCCAGAAATACGTTATCGTGGAATTTATAAAGTGGTTGTTTACAATTCTGTTTTAGAATTTAAAGGAAAGTTTACAAAACCTGATTTTAGTGATTGGAAAATTCCAGAATCGAATATTATGTGGGAGAATGCAACCTTATCTATTCGCATTCCAGATATGCGGGGAATAAAAGACGTTATTAAAATTAATTGGAACAAAAACACCTACGATGTAAATCCAGGAATCAATAATCAAAACCAGAATTATACCGGAGTTTCAACCTTTGTTGATTTTAACGACGAACAGAATTATAACTTTAACTTTGTACTTAACTTAAACGGTAGCGATGCTTTAAACTTTATTCCGATTGGGAAGGAAACAAACATTTCGATTAATTCTACTTGGAACACCCCAAGTTTCGAAGGTTCATTTTTACCATACGACCGCAATATAACCGAAGAAGGATTTAATGCTGCATGGAAAATTCTACATTTGAATAGATCGTTCCCTCAACAATGGAAAGGCGATGATTACAACATTGATGATTCATCTTTTGGAATAAAATTATTACTGCCAGTTGACCATTACCAAAAATCTCTGCGCTCAGTTAAATACGCAATTATGTTTATATCATTAACATTTCTGATATTTTTCTTTACAGAGATCTTAAATAAAAAACGAATACATCCAATTCAATACTTGCTAGTAGGTCTGGGTTTAAGTATTTTTTATACCCTCCTCGTATCTTTATCTGAACAATTAAGCTTTAACCTAGCCTACTTAATTGCAAGTATTTCGATAATATCATTAATAACCGTTTATGCACATAGTATATTTAAAAGCATTAAACTAACATCAATAGTTGCCTTTGTTTTAATTATTCTTTACGGATTTCTATTTACAATACTTCAATTACAGGATTATTCACTGTTACTGGGAAGTATCGGTTTATTTATTACACTTGCAATTGTAATGTTCTTATCTCGAAAAATAGATTGGTATTCGAATTTGCAAGAAGAGAAAGAAAAGAAAAACATTGAGAATGAGTAATTAAATATTAATAGACATTTAAAACTTAAATATTTAAAAAATCCGATTAGAAATAGTCGGATTTTTTATTTAAACACCACCCAACCTCTATCTTTAGAAATAGCACTAATAACTTCTGTAATTACCATAAACTCTCTTTGTAGATTATTTGAGTCTTCGACAGATAGATTTTGTGCATCTCTCAATTTTTCTGCGGCATCTTTTTGAGCAATTTCTAAAATCTTCCTTTTGTAAGTCACAATCGTTTCTGGAACTAAATTTTTTAGAACCATTTCTTCTGTTCTTATGTGTGCACCACCCTTCTCAAATATTTTACTTAACACATAAGGATCGCTCAATAAATCTGCAGCCAAACTACTAATTTCGGGATCTGTATGATCTGTAAAAACCTTACTATCTAATACTTCTCCTTTATTTAGTGCTTCAAGATAAATTTGGAATATTTTTTTATAAACCAGGTTTTCAAACTCTAAATCATCATTTAAAATCTCACTTATCATAACCTCGGCAACTAAAACATCTCTAGGCTCAACATACTTATCTTCCGACTCTTCTATATATAAAACTTTTTCTGCATGATGAAGTAATAATCTAATTATTTCTTTTTCTTGTGGTTTTGCATAAAAACCTTCAACAGAAGCAGGAATCGGTGGCGAAAATTTTCCTTCCTTGCTTTTAAATTCATTTTTCTGAACTTCCTTTTTGTAGGTTTCCTTTCTTAATTTTCCAACCTCTCCAGTTAATATCTTCTCTGCAATACCAAGTATCTTAGAACACTCATTAATGTATACTGTTCTAGTAATGGTTTCAGGAATAATAGCAATTGAACGAACAATATCAGAAATTAGATTAGCCCTTTTAACGGGGTCGTTTTTTGCTTCTTGAGAGAGCAATCGTGTTTTAAATGTAATAAAATCTTCTTCGTTTTTTTCGATAAACTTGGTAAACTCCGATGAACTGTGACTTTTTGCAAAAGAATCGGGATCTTCACCTTCTGGTAATAATAACACCCGAACGTTTAACCCTTGCTCTAAAATCAAATCGATTCCACGAAGAGAAGCTTTTATGCCAGCCGCATCGCCATCATAAATTATAGTAACGTTGGGAGTAAATCGCTTAATTAATCGAATCTGCTCAACAGTTAATGAAGTCCCGGATGATGCAACAACATTTTCTATTCCCGATTGATACATGGAAATAACATCAGTATATCCTTCAACCAAATAACATTTATCAAGCTGAGTTATACGTTGCTTTGCAAAATACATTCCATATAGAATGCGACTTTTATGATAAATTTCCGATTCAGGAGAATTTAGATATTTAGCAGCTTTAACATCCTTTTTTAATATTCGTCCACCGAAACCAATTACGTTCCCCGACAAACCATGAATAGGGAAGATAACCCGTCCACGAAAACGATCAAACTGACCATTGTCGTTTACAATTGTTAAGCCCGATTTTTCGAGAAAATTAACCTTATATCCCTTTTCTTTAGCGGCAATAGTAAAAGCATCACGCACATCCAGACTATATCCAAGTTCAAATTTCTCAATAATATCTTCACGAAAACCACGCTCCTTAAAATAACTTAATCCGATTGCACGCCCATCATTGTTTTTTTGCAACTTTTCTTGAAAATATGTATTTGCAAACTTTGTTGCTACCAATAAACTATCACGTTCGTTCTGTTGTTGAATTTCTTCCGCAGTAAGTTCCTTCTCTACAACCTCTATATTATATTTTTTTGCCAGATATTTTAAAGCTTCGGGGTAACCCAAATGCTCGTGATCCATTATAAAATTTACAGAATTTCCCCCTTTTCCGCACCCAAAACATTTAAAAATTCCTTTGGCAGGTGAAACTGTGAACGATGGCGTTTTTTCATTATGAAAAGGACATAATCCCAGATAATTAACTCCGCGTTTTTTCAGATTAACAAAATCTTGCACCACCTCAGTAATCTCCGCAGTATCAATTATTCGTTGTATGGTATTATGGTCTATCATAAATTATTCATCAGATAATCAGCCGATTATTAATTTTAAAAGTATCAGCTAAAATACTAAAATTACACTAAAATTTGTAGTTAAATCTATTTTATAAAATCATCATTAATCTACCATTTTCATAATCAGTTAAATATTTTTAAATTGTAGCAAATCCAATGAAAATGAAAAATCTGGTAATATTGTCTGGTGCAGGAATGAGTGCCGAAAGTGGAATAAAAACTTTTAGAGAAATGGGAGGTTTATGGGAAGAATATGATGTAATGGAAGTTGCTAGTCCACAAGCCTGGGAACAAAACCCCGAATTGGTTATGCGATTTTATAATGAACGTCGGAAAAAACTTTTCGAAGCAGAACCCAATGAAGGCCATAAAGGAATTGCCGAATTAGAAAAATATTTCAATGTACAAATTGTAACACAAAATGTTGATGATTTGCACGAAAGAGCAGGAAGCACAAATGTTTTGCATTTGCATGGAGAACTCAAAAAAGTTAGAAGCAACGTCGACCCCAACCTTATTTACACAATGGATACTTGGGAATTAAAACTCGGCGACAAATGTGAAAAAGGTTCTCAATTACGACCGCATATTGTTTGGTTTGGCGAATCTGTTCCAGCTATTAATGAAGCTACGTTAATTTGTGGAAAAGCAGATGTTTTTGTTGTTATTGGAACCTCATTAAATGTTTATCCCGCTGCCGGATTAATCAATTATACTCCTTCCGATATTCCTAAGTTTTTAATTGATCCCAACAATGTAAGAACAAACAATGAAGTAACTTTTATTAAGGAAAAAGCAAGCTCTGGAATAAAAAAACTAACCGAAATAATACTAAACAAAAGACTTAACGATGATTAATTAAAATCTTTTTTGTGTTTAATAGCTTACCATCAATCTGTAACGAACAAAAGTACAATCCGTTATTATAATCTGAAACAGAAAGCTTCAATTTATCCTGTTTATCTTCTAGGTTTTTTGAATATATAACCGCACCAATCGAATTGTAAATTTTCAATTTAGCATCTTTCACAAAAAGAACATCATATTCTATAAATAAATAATCTTTTACAGGATTTGG
The DNA here is from genome assembly GCA_016342685.1 of Bacteroidales bacterium. GTDB lineage: Bacteria > Bacteroidota > Bacteroidia > Bacteroidales > UBA12077 > UBA12077. The sequence continues at coordinate 12,723 of JAEINU010000004.1, forward strand.
ATATAACTTTAGTTTTTGCTGTTCGTAAAAATTTGTGATTGAAGTATCACTTGGATTTTCTTCTAATAAAAAATTCTGAGAAGAACTTTCTTTAGCAAAAGAAAATCCAAATATAAATAACGATAAAATTATAAGTAAAGACTTTTTCATAAGCGGGGTATTTTTATTATCTAAAACAAAATAACAAAAACTATACCTTACTATACGGTGTTAAAGTGTTAAAAGTTATTAATAAAGCTTAATTAATAAACAGACAAAAAAGATGCTGATGTCGTTTTTTACAGAATAAAAGTCTACTTTTGAAGACAAAAAAACACCCTTTATTAACTTTAACAAACAACATGTATGAATAAAATTCTACTTATTTTACTAACGGCTTTCTTACTGCCAAACTTGGCCAACTCGCAAAGTTTGAAATTACTTAAAGAAGATAAAACTCCTATTGAAAATGATACCTTAAATGCATTTGGTACTCTTTCCGACGAAGAATTAAAAGTTCATGTATATGTCGAAAACCTAGCTTCGGTTGATAAAGATGTGTGGGTTAAATTATATGTAAAACAATTGGTTGATGGAGCTGTTATGCAATATTGCTGGAATAGTTGTTTTGATATAGCTACCAATCAGTCAACTGCATTTTTAACCATTCCTGCCAATGAAATTAAAAAAGATTTTTATTGCTCGTATATACCCAAAAATTTATCTGGGATTACTGAAATAATGTACACGTTTTTTGTAAATAAAGATGAAACAGATTCTGCATCGGTAACAATAAAATATGAGGTTGTTGATGGTACTACTGGAATAGAGAACCTGAATGATCTAAAGAAAAATATTAAATGTTATCCGAACCCAGCAACAAGCAAAGTATATTTTGATTTTGAAACAGAAAACTCATATCCGAAAACCATTAAAATTTTCGATATTGTTGGTAACAAGATCAAACAAATAGAATTAAACGATTTATCATCAACAAAAGAAGTAGACATTCAGGATTTAAAATCAGGAATGTATCTTTGGACATTTGAAATAAACGGAGTTCCAATTAAATCGAATCGATTAATTAAAAAATAAACTCATTAAGACAAAATAAAAAACCCGACAGATAATCTGCCGGGTTTTGTTTTATATTAAGATTCAATATTAAAATAAATGCTCCTGAGTTGCTTGTAATATCTCTCTGTTTTCTGACTTATAAACAAAAACAACTAAACTTGAGTTTTCTACTTTCCATTCCTCATTTACTTTATATGTATATGATTTACTTTTAACATCGCCTGAGTTCGCATTTCCTTTCAGAATTTCATCGCCCCAAACTCCATTTACAGCATCTCGTAAAACATGATTATGCGAATAAAATTCAATATCCTCATTTTCCAATGAATAATCTTTTTGCCAAGAAATTATTGAATCTTCAACAAAATAAACCGACAACATTAAATCACTATTTATTGAGCTAATAAAAACAACATCTACATCAATATCTAACTCTCTTTTGTCAGTATTAATTCTTGTGTCAACAACTATATCAACAACTGGAGCCTCATTTAATAAATCAGCAACAATAGTTAACCAATTCGCATAATTTTGTGAGTAGGAATTATTAAACTGTGTTCGATTTATTATTGCATTTGGAACTCCTGCGGCAGTTGCTTCATAATATTCGTTTAACGAATTTCCTAAATCGGTTCTATATTCATACGTATATTTCCCCGATTGATAAACATCGGCAAAAGACCCTGCATGAATAGAAATAGGAATTACATGATCGCAATATGCTTCCTTTATTGTTTGAATAGTTTCGGCACCACGCGGGCAATTACCACACTGATGTCCAGTATATTCTTCAATTAAAATTTGTTTAATGGGTACTGGCAAACTTGCATCGCCACAATCACCAATTTCTTCAATAAATGGCTCTTCAATTTTATCGCAAGAGATAAACAAGCCAATACTAAAAATGAATGCTATGCTATATATAAATTTCTTCATCACACTAAGTTTAAAAACTACTTGTTATTGATATATTAAATCCGCTTGAAGCAGGAACGTTTCTACATATTCCTCCTACACAAACAATTCCTGCACGTTGGCGTCCATAACCTAATTGTATTCTATTTGCTCCTTTTTTATATCCAGCTGCTATATTATAATAATGATTTTTCTTTTCAGAATTTCCATGATTGTACTGATCGGAAACATTGATAAACCATTTTGGTGCAATTGTATACTCCAATAAACCCATTGACCAATCTCCATGATCCTGTTTGGTAAACAATGCCTGTACCTCCATTCTTAATGTGTGACGAGGTTTTAACTTATATGTAACATCAACAATTCCCACATTTGAGTATATAGTGCCATATCCTGCAAGCCCTTGAATAACATCTTTATTATATATGATGTTCAAGTAACTAACATCGGCTTTCCACTTTGAGTTTATTTTCTTGTGAACCTTTATATTAAAGTCTTGAAAATATAATTCATCACCAATAGCAAAATATTCCGTTTCGAATCGATCCAAATTTGCAGTTGGTTTAACTTCCAGACTATTCACTCTTGAAAAGTTTACCGAAACATTTGTACCATATTTTCCCCCCAATGCAGTTCCTTTCGAGAAATTATAAATAACCTCAGCTTGCAGTCCAATTTCTCCGTTTGGTTGCGAAGCATATGGATACATTGATGCTAAAGAATAGGTGTGTGTCTTTGTTATACCAGGAATATAATTAATTTGCAAATCATTTAAAGTTGCATTTATATCCGATCTAAAACTCATATTATCTACCCGTTTTACACTTAAATAAACCCCAAGACCTTTAGCTGAATAAGTTGTATTTAATAATATTACGTCGCCAAACTTTGTGTTGTAATTATATAATCCTGACGGATCATCGGGATGTGGATCGGCATACTTATATGCATATTCACCAGATAAATTAAATCCGCCACGCATAAACGTAAACCTTCCGGCAAAAGCGCCAATATTTTCCGGTAAATTTAACGTAACATGTTCATCTTTCTGATACTTACTTACAAAACTACCACCAAGAATAAATTGAGATTTAGCATTGTTAAGAGTCTCAAAAATCTCGTTAATAAATAATTCTCCGTCCATACCACGAACAATTCCAGGCCCAAAGTCAAAAAAAGACCTTTGCTTTCCTGTAAACCCCTTTAAATAAACTCCTTTATAGGGATTAAGTTTAATTCGCAATCCATCTATGGCATTATCAATACCCAAAGATTTATCTTCGTACGATCTAAAAATTAAACCACTACCAAATTGTTCATAAAAATTACCAACCGTAATCTCTAAATTATCATTTCGATATGTAATAAATCTATACGGAATTCCCACACCATCGTAACGAGAATCGAATCCAAGCATTGCATTCATATAACCCTCGTATCGAATTCCTGCAGTAAAATTACCTCTAGTATAAAGAAAGTTGGCATACGAATTTAATCCCATTTTTTCTACAGGAACCTCTGCACCAATATCTAAATCTTCTTTATATACTTGTGCATCGACACTGAAATTCCCACTTAGTTGTCCTTGATCGTTATTTTGTGAAAAAGCAATATTTAGCGAACTAAATATTATTGCCATTACAAGAATTAATTTATAAATAAATCTTCCCATATTACTTTGCACTTTGTTCTTTAATTGCTTCATATAATTCATACTCATCACCTTCGGCATAAGATGTGTGTTGCCACAATATTTTCCCATTACCATCAAGTAAAAGGGTATGAGGAACATTAATTACATTCATTGCGCGTTTAAAATCTTCGTTGGCATCTAAATAAAAATCTAAGTTCTCCCAACCACGACCATTTACAAATGGAGCAACACGACTCATACTTCTTGCATTATCGACAGAAATTGCGAATAATTTAACGCCCGTTTCCTCAGCCCAATCTACGATGTTTTCATTATAAGCATCGAGCTCTTTTATACATGGTTTACACCAGGTTGCCCAAAAACTAAGAATAACTAAGGATTCTCCATCAAATAGATCTGGCGCATTTACAATTTCGCCATTTAGATTTTTTATATGAACGTTCGGTACATTTTTGGATTGCGAGAACAAACTAATTCCAATTGATAGAAATAGTATTACTACAATAAACTTTTTCATTTTATATAAATTTAAATAAGAAGATATTCAAAGAATAAAATTTGATAATTTCATCTTATGAACATCTTCTTATATTGAGTATTCAACTTTATTTTATAACTTGAATCTTTTGGGTTAACTTTTGATTATTAATATCTAAACTAACAAAATATAAACCATTATTTAGTTTACTTAAATCAATCTTGATATTATGATCACCTTTAGTTAACTCACCCTGATCGATGAATTTTACTAATTGTCCAGCTTGATTATAAATATTAACCTTTGTATTTGAATTACTTAATAAGTTAAAATTAATATTAAGTGATTCGCTTACTGGATTTGGATAAAGATTTATACTTGAAGACTTAACAGCCTGTAAAATTCCATTTAAAGTTCCTGAAGTAAATGAAACACTTGAAGATTCGACAAGAACATTATATTCAGTTTCAATTGATTCGATACTTAAATAATACACTTGATTTGGATCCAAATGACTATCAGGATCGATTGTAATTTTTGTTTTATCTTCATTTATAATTGCTGTAAACAATACATCATCACCTGTTTCATCTGTTGTCTTAAGTGTTATTAAAGATGCTGGATCAGTAATAGGATCGCCATTTAACAATCTTACTGACTGGTCAATATTAATAACTAAATCTTGATCTAAAAATACACTCGAAGCTCCATCCATTGGATCAAATGTTAATGTAGCTTTAGGGTCTGATACGCAAAATTCAAGACTTTCTTCACTTCCAGAAAAACCAGTCTTAGATTCTAATTCAAGATCTCCAATATAAATTTTTACGGAACCTGTCATTCCATCACCATATGAATCAAACAATGTAAATGTATAGCAACTATCTAATTCCAAACAAGCTTGCTCGGTATAAACAGTACTTGCATCTTTATATCTGTTTCCAGCAGCATAAATATCATCACCTTTTTTAATATTCCAACTAGTTTCAGAAGGATACTGATCCATTCTAATCTTTATTGTTACATCAACACCATTGGATAGTATTATAAAAGCAGTGTTTTCACTATTATTAGTAGCATCTACGTCCGTATTTCCATTTGGCATTTCTGCTTTAAAGGTAAAGTTATGTGCACCTTCTGTAATTCCGCTTATTTCGTCTAATGTTACTTCATCAATTTCGTATTGTGCAAGCGAACCTGTCCAACTATAAGAAGCTGTTTCTACATCGTCAATTATAGATTTTATTGTTAAAGCAGTCATACTTTCAGTTCCATAGTTTTGAATAGTTAAAACAGGAGTAATTGAAGAGCTGCAATAAGACCCCTTTGGATTATCAAATTCCAAAACACGCGCATCAAATGTTGTTGCACTTAAACCTGGGTTTTCAGAAATTGCTGTTTTCATAACAGATTTTATTGTTGCCGCATCTCCAGATACTTGTTTGTATGATCTATCAGAATATACAATATAGTATGTAGGATAATAACCAACCTCATACAATCCGGGAACACCTGTTGCCACAGCATCATCAAATGTTGGACATGTTACATTATGAGCAGTCATAAACGTTTGTAAGTCAGCTGAAGTTGTTTTATCATCTGATTCTATTAAAAACATCATTATTGTATTGTCTCCATCAGGTCCATTTTCAGCCCAAACTTCTTCCACTGCATCGGCATTATTATTACAAGGACCACACCAAGTTGCAAAGAAATCAAGAACCACTACTTTTCCTTGATCAAGGTAATCGTAAAGAGTGTGTGAAGTTCCATCAATGTCAGTTAAAGTAAAATCTGGAGCTATACCGCTTCCATCTAACTGAGCAAAACTGATATTTGTAAAAAATAGCGTGAAAATCAAGAGGTGTAAAAATCTTTTCATAGGTTTTTTTTTAAGGTGAATAAATTAGAGTTTAAAAATCATACCAATGTAAAACATAATCATAATTTATACAATGGTTTTTATAGAAATATATTTTAATATGTTCATATACTTATAATTGCATGCTTTAAAAACATCTATTTATAACTATTTTAAATATTTTGCTACTTTTACAGTCTATTTAATAATTCCAAAATGTTTAAATATTTCAAAATAATAATATTGGTTCTGATTTCCTCAAATCTATATGCTCAAACCTTTGGTGGAGGTGTTTTAGCGGGTTTATCAGCTTCGCAGCTTGATGGAGATCTTTCGGGAGGTTATCATAAAGCAGGTTTATGTGCTGGTGTTTACACCAATGCAAAACTTAATAATTACATTGATGCTCAATTAGAGTTAAGATATGTTCAAAAAGGAAGTAATTCGAATAGTAAAGAGAATGAAATCACTTATAAATCTAAATTAAATTATATCGAACTACCTGTTTATTTAAAATATAACTTTTGGGATAAGTTTAGTGCAAATATTGGCGTTGCGGCAGCTTATCTGCAAAAAGCAACTGAAGATAAAGATGGGGTTGGAGATGAACCTGCCGATCCTGAATTTAATCCTTTCGAATTTTCTGGACTTGCAGGTGTTGAATATCAAATTATTGATCGGTTATTCTTTAATGTTCGGTTTAACTATTCCATATTAGCGGTGAGAGATCATCCGGGCGATCAATCATATTTTTTAAACAAAGGACAATACAATAATGTATTAACGTTTACTTTACACTATCAAATTAGCAAATCTGATGCAAAAAAAAGGAAAAAAGCTTGTGATTGCCCTAAGTGGGGCAAGCGGTTCAGTTTACGCTAAAGTACTATTCGATAAACTTGACTCAATTAAAGATCAAATAGAATCTATTGGTATAATTGCTTCGGAAAATGCCAAGGACATCTGGAATCATGAATTAAAAAACGAGGCTTTTAATAAATACTCTTTTAGGGAATATTCAAAAAATGATTTTTATGCTCCTTTTGCATCAGGCTCTGCCCGGTATGATACAATGATTATTTGCCCATGTTCTATGGGTGCTTTAGGCAGAATTGCAAATGGCGTTTCTGATGATTTAATTACTCGGGCTGCGGATGTAATCTTAAAGGAAAGACGAAAATTAATTCTTGTTCCTCGGGAAACTCCATATAGTTTAATTCATATTAAAAATATGGAAACCATTACTCTAAATGGGGGAATTATTTGTCCGGCAACTCCTTCATTTTATAATAATCCAGAAACAATTGAAGATATAGTATCTACCGTTATTGATCGTGTTTTAGATTTGGCAGGATTTGAAATTACAACTAATAGATGGAGTGACTAGAACTAAGCTACAGCCATAGTTGCAATGCTTACTTTTGTATTCTCAATTTGTAAGACTGCATTTGCACATGCTTCTAAGGTTGATCCTGTAGTTACAACATCATCAACCAATAAAACATGTTTCCCAATTAATGATTTTTTATTCGTAATCTGAAAAATACTATCAACATTCTCCCATCGTTCAAATCTGGATTTTCTTGTCTGTGTTTCTGTTGCAATCGCCCGAATTAAAGTTTCAGTGTCAAGAGGTTTATTCATTGCATCCGACAAACCCATTCCTAGCCATTCACTCTGATTAAAACCTCTTTTTTTAAATTTACTTTTATGCAAAGGTACAGGTATAATTACATCAATTTCGTTAAAATTACTGTTTCGAATTTGCGAACCGAAATACCTTCCCACAACCAATCCTATTTCCTTATATCCATGATATTTAAACTTATGCATTAGCGATTGGTATACACTTCCTTTATTAAAAAAGAAGAATCCCGTAGCAAAACAAACATTTGTTCTTCCCCAAAATAGTTGGGAAACAGGGTTGTTAATTTCTTTATGAAAATTTGTTTTGGGTAGATTATACAAACACTTTGTACAAATTAGTGTTTCCTGATTTACCAAATGAGAATTGCATACTACGCATAAATCGGGAAAGATTAGATTGAAGAAATCTTTTAAATAATGTTTTAGAGTTTCGATCATTTTGTCATTCTTTACTCCAATTTACTACATCTATTTTACACTCTCCCATTCGTCGTAAAATTGTTGTAAAAAAGATTCCATATATAAATGACGCTCATTGGCGATTTTTTTTGCCGCTTCAGTATTTATTCTATCTTTCAGTAAAAGTAATTTCTCGTAAAAATGATTGATGGTGGTTCCGTTAGATTTTTTATATTGCTCAAAATTTTCGTGCATTACTATTTCCGCTTTTGGGTTATGCATTTCATTACCAAATTTACCCCCAAATGCAAAAGTTCGCGCAATTCCAATTGCCCCAATTGCATCCAAACGATCGGCATCTTGTACTATTTTCCCTTCAATTGTTTCCATCTTATCTTTAACACCCGACCCTTTATAGGAAACATTTGCTATAATGTATAGAACTTTATTAATTAACTCATTTTCTAAACCTTGTGATTTAAGCCAAGTTTCGATTAGCTTTAAACCTTCTTTTTCGTCTTCATGAAACTTCCAATCGGCAACATCATGCAAAAGAGCAGCTAACTCAATCACAAAAAGATCTCCACCTTCAGTTTCATATATTCTTTTAGATAAATTCCAAACTCTATAAATATGCCACCAATCGTGTCCAGAACTATCACCGGCTAGCTTTTCTTTTACAAACCCAATTGTTTCTTGTATTATTCGATCTCTATTCATACCATAAAAAAACCCGCAAAAGCGGGTTGTAATTTATTTTGTTTCTAATTATTCTCTTAACTTTTCTTCTCTAGTCCAATCAACTCTACTGCCAATTACTGAGATTCCAATAAATCCCTTAACATGCAAAGTAACATCATCTCCCTCATCAAACCACATAAAACATTTATACGTTTTCCCACTTTTTGGATCATAAATTGTTCCATGCTCCCACTCTTCATCATCGGCATTGTAACTAAAGCCTTTTAATAATTGTAATCCTAATATTTGCTTTTTACTTAGTTCTTCGTTTGGGTTTTTATCATCGAGTTTTATACTTCCATCTTCTCTTGTTGGTGTTTCAAGCCACTTAATATTTCCGTAATATTTCCCATCCTTTGCTTTAAATATTTTCACTTGAGAATCGCCATCTTGTGTTAACCAATACCCAAGAACTTTATCTGCATCTTGAGAAAAAACATTCGGAGTTAAAAAGGTGATTGTAAATAAAGTAATGATTAAAAATTTAGCCTTCATGGTTTACAATTTTAGTTTTTAGTAGCACCAAGATAAGCAATTTTAAATTAATTTAACAAGTAGTTATTTCTTAAATCTTATTGTTCTATTTAACCATACCGTAAAATACAACTTGAAGAATTTCATCTAGATTCCCCTCCAAATCCTCTATGGCCATTTCTTCATTAATTAACAAAGAACTTTCTAATCCTTTCAAAAAGGTTACTAAAACTAAAGCAACAAATTTCGTATTTCTTACTTTAAAAATACCTTGATTTACTCCTTCTTCAAGAATATTATTAAGCATTTGCTGCTCTTCTTTATCATATTTTTTTCGAATGCGCTCTGTAAAGGCTAAGTTTCCTAGATAATCATTTTTTAAAGCTTCAAAGAAATTTACCATTTCTTTTAAAAATTTCATTCGAATTAACACATAATTTCTGATTTTTTCTTTTGGATTATCGCTTGAACTTATCACTTTCTTTTCAAGTTCTAAGCTAAGTTCATGAGCCTCTTGTTGAACAACAGCCTCAAAAATATCTTCTTTACTTTTAAAGTAATAGTAAATAGAACTTTTCCCCATACCAGCAGCAAGAGCAATGTCTTCTATTGTCGCTTTTTTAAATCCAAATTTATTAAAAACCGACGACGCTACTTTTACAATCTTTTGCTTTACCTGAATTTGTTTTTTAATTATGTGTTCTTTAATCATTTTTCGAACTTTTAGTAAATATATTCCAAAAATACAACACTAATTTGGCTAAAGCAAAAATCAGACTAATTATTTCTAATAGTCTGATTTTTTATTCGCCTTTAATAGCGGTTATATTATTTAATAAAAAATAATGAATATATATATATTCTAAAAATCCAGCTTTTTAAGCCAAGGTATAATCAAGTTGTTTTTTTTCTAAATCTGCCCTTACAATTTTAATTCTAACCGCATCTCCCAATTGATACGTTTTCTTATTTCGTCTTCCGATTATGGCGTAATTATCTTCGTCGAAAAAGTAATAATCGTCGTCTAGTTCTCTTATGTGTAACAAACCTTCACACTTACTTTCATTCAGCTCAACATAAAATCCCCATTCAGTAACACCCGAAATGATTCCATCGAAATCTTCACCAATATGGTCTTTCATGAACTCAACTTGCTTATACTTTATAGAGGCTCTTTCTGCTTCTGCAGCCTTTTTCTCCATATTAGACGCATGCTTACAAAAGTCTTCATATTTATCTTGATTCTTACTCTTTTCATCGTTCAAATACGCTGTTAGCATTCTATGAACCATCATATCTGGATAACGTCGAATTGGCGATGTAAAGTGCGAATAATGTGAAAAAGACAAGCCGTAATGGCCAACATTTTTTGTAGAATAAACAGCCTTTGCCATTGATCGAACGGCCAATGTTTCAATTACGTTTTGTTCCTTTTTACCTTGAACAACATCTAATAATTCATTTATCGAAGTTGTAATATTTTTCTGACTGGTTGTGTTTATTGAATATCCAAAACGCTGAATAAAATTTGAAAAACGTTGAAGTTTTTCAGGATCTGGTTTATCGTGAATTCTATAAACAAAAGTTTTAGCTTTTTGTCCTTTCTTCACTTTTCCAATAAATTCTGCCACTCGTTTATTAGCTAAAAGCATAAATTCTTCGATTAACTGATTGGAATCTTTCTGCTCTTTGAAATAAACACCTAGTGGTTTTCCAGTTTCATCAATATTAAACTTAACCTCGACTCTTTCGAAAGAAATAGCCCCATTTTTAAATCTTCGAGCTCGTAATTTTTTTGCTAAATCATCAAGTAGTAATACTTCTTCTTTCAATTCGCCTTCCCCACCTTCAATAAGTGCTTGTGCTTCTTCGTAGGCAAATCGTTTATCAGAATTTATAACTGTTCTTCCGATCCATTGATCCAAAACATCCGCATTTTCGTCTAATTCGAAAACGATGCTATAACACAATTTTTCTTCGTTCGGACGCAAACTACACAACGTATTTGAAAGTTTCTCTGGAATCATTGGGACAACTCGATCGACCAAATAAACCGATGTAGCTCGACTAAAAGCTTCTTCCTCAACAATTGTTTCAGGTCTTACATAATGCGTTACATCAGCAATATGAACACCAACTTCCCAATTTCCATTTTCAAGTTTCTGAATTGAAAGGGCATCATCAAAATCCTTTGCATCTGCTGGGTCAATTGTAAACGTTGTTATATCACGAAAATCTCTTCGAGCTTTATAATCTTCTTCGGTAATTTTCTCTGAAATTTTATTTGCAGCTTCTTCAACTTTTTTATCAAACTCATATGGCAAATCGAACTCTGCAAGTATAGCATGCATCTCTGTTTCATTCTCGCCTGGTTTTCCAAGAACGCTTATTACTTCCCCAAAAGGATTTTTATATTTCTCAGGCCACTCCGTAATTTGAACCATTACTTTATCGCCGTTCTTTGCTCCCTTAAGCTTAGTTAATGGAATAAAAACATCGTAAGGCATTTGCCTAGAATTAGCTATCATAAAAGCAAAATTCTTAGATATCTCAATTACACCAACAAAGTTTTTGTTTGATTTCTTTAAGATTTCTACGACTTCACCCTCCGGTTGTCGTCCACGGCGTTTTGCGTACAAATAGACCTTAACAGTATCACCATTTAAGGCGTGTTTTAGGTTCGACTGATTTACAAAAACATCCTCATCTGATTCTTCTGAAATTATATACCCAGCACCTTTTGCTGTTAACTGAACTTCACCTTCTATATATCCACCTTGCTGTGTAAATTTAAACTTGCCACGTGAAGGTTCTACTAAAATCCCATTATCTCTTAACTCATATAATATTGCCGTGATTAATCCTTTAGTAGAGTCATCTGAAATATTATACTGTTTTGCGATTTGTTTATAGTTATATAATTGTGTTGGATTATTTGAAAACAAACCCATTATTTTACTAGTAAGTATGTGTTTGTTTAATCCAACTCCGCTTCTTCTTGATCCTATTTTTTTAGGTTTTTTATTTTTTCCTTTACTCATAATTTTAATTGTATTAATAACAAATCTAGCAAATCTGTATTACTTGTAGATTAACTATTTGTTATTTCATTCTTATATTTTTCCGCTATTCTGCGGATACTTTTATTAATCGGTATAAATTTTATTCCGATTTCGTTTAATATTTTATTGTTCGAATAACTCGACACCGACACGCTCGATCGAACAACATCTTTTGTTATTTCTCTTTTTTTGATTTTTAATTTACTTGCAACATTATCGGCAATTGCTGCAATTTTTAATAACGATTCTGTTGCTTCTTTTTGGGGTTTTTTAACTCCCATTTCATCAGCAATTAAATCAAAAAGTTCTTTGTATTTTAAATTCTCAGTATTTAATACAAAGCGTTCACCAACAATTTCACTTTCCATTAATTGAATCATAATATTGGCTACATCTCGCACATCAACAAAGCCTGTTCCTCCTGATGTAAAGTATTTCATTCCTTTTGCAGCTTTCGAGAATAATGAACCACTTCCCGAATTCCAAAATCCCGGTCCTAATATTACTGATGGATTTACAATTACAGCATTTAAACCTTCCTGAACGCCTCGCCATACTTCCATCTCAGATTCATACTTACTAATCGAATATGCTGAATGATTTTTAGATGTTGACCATTTTGAATTCTCGTCAATTAAATCTCCATTTAAAGACCCACCTAATGAAGCAATTGAACTTACGTGACAAAGTTTCTCGACACTCTTTTCTAAACACAGATTAACAATATTCTCAGTACCCTGAACATTAGAATTTATCAATTGTGCTTTATCATTACCATCAAAAGAAACAATTGCCGCACAATGGTATACTTTTTTTATATCCGCGAAAGCTTGTTCTAAAGAATATAAATCCAACACATTACCTTCAACCCAATCAATTTTTTCAATCAACTTTTCAAAATCGTCTGAATAATAAGAAAAGATTTTTTTTACTTGGCTAATCTTATTCTTATCCCGAATTATTGCTCTTACAGACTTATCCTGTTTAACCAGATCAAACAATAAATGTGATCCTACAAGGCCTGTTCCGCCAGTTACTAATATCATTTTATGAAATATTTTCTGATGCTTCTTTTCCCCAAATTAGCTTCTTTCCAAATCCAAGGCGATTATCTGTAAATTTAAGAAAACTTAAATCAACAACCCACAAATTTGTTTTCATTAACATGGCAACCGGAAATCTTTTTAAGTATCGTGCTTTTACACGTTTTAATAAGTCTTCTTTAGGCTCATACATTTTCCCCTGAAACTGAACTCCCTGGATTTTCCCAACAAGGTTTGTTTCTAACACAATTGATCCTGCTACATTTGTTTGAATTATAGCGTCCTGAGCGTGTTTTGTTTTGTGGTCTGTGGTAAAAACCAACATATTTTCATCTTCAAAATAAACATAAAAACAATTGGCAGAGTAAGGTATATTATTTCGTGAAGTGGCGAGAGTAAGTACGTGGTGTTTATTTATAAATTCTATTATTCTTTTATCAATTTCATTCATTCTGTTACTAACAATTATTCTTTCAAATAGTTTACAAAGCTACGTATAATTAATTAAAAAACCCGAAGCACGTATTTTGCGCTTCGGAACCAGCTCTTTATAAACATTTAATTACTCGTATCGTAAACTATCAACAGGATTTGCCCGCGATGATTTAATTATTTGTATACTAATAGTAGCTATTGTAACTACAACCGACAATACTCCCACCCAAATAAACATGGAATAATCGGGTTTAGGTTTATAATATGATGGATCTCTTCCATCTACCAAAAGCCCCATTGGAATTGCAATAATATTAGCAATAATTACAAGCTTTAAATACTCTTTCGTAATAACAGTAAAAATTTGAATTGATTTAGCTCCTAAAACTTTTCTTACGCCAATTTCCTTTACTTTCCTTTTGCTGCTAAATGATACCAAAGCAAACAATCCAATAATGGCAATTACAATTGACACAACAGAAAAAAAGCCAAAGGTTTTAACCATTCCTAAATACACTGTATTTGTTTGGTTATTCTTATTTTGATCAAAATTACCAATAGTAAAATTACTCTCAGGAAAATAGTCATCAAGTATTGTTCTTATATTTTCTATCGCCTCTGCCTTATATTCATTTTGCATTCTAAACATCATGGTTTTTGTTCCTGTTAAATAACCTGGATGTTGAATTAATATATATGGTTGTATTTTATTAAAAGGTGTATGTTCATGAAAATCTTTCATAACACCGATTATTATATAGTTGCTATTCCACACTTTTTTACCAATAGCTTCTTCAGGACTCCATCCAATAACATTAACAAACGTTTCATTTACAATGCAAGCTGTAGAATCGTAATTTCTTTCTAATTCAAAATCTCTTCCTGAAATAATATCTATTCCCATTGTATTTAAATAAGTATCATAGGCACGATTAAAGCGACAACATATTTTTTCTCCAACTTGAGAGCCTTCCCAATTTATAGTTCGTCCAGAAGAACCATAAAATGGTGAATTATATGATAAAGAAACTTCTTTAACATCAGGAGAATTTACAATCTCATTTCGTAAAGTTAAAAAATCATTTACTTTAACTTTTTCCGTTTCCTTGATTGTTGCAACTAGTAGGTTTTCCTTATCAAATCCTAAATCTTTATTTTCTAAAAATTTAAATTGACCTAACACTCCTAAAGTGATAAGAATAAAAAGCATTGATAAAACAAGTTGAAAAATAACTAATCCCTTTCGCATAGAAAATCGTTTAAATTTATTTCCAATAGACAACTGATTTTTTAAACTTGAAACAGGATTTAAAGATGATAATACTATTGATGGATATAAGCCAGATAAAAATCCAGTTAAAGTGGTAATACCTATAATGAATAATGTAAATTGCCAATCTTCAAAATACTTTATATCTAAAGGAACAGAAACAATTCTATTAAATAATGGCAGAGCCGCCTCTGTTATAGTAAACGCTACTAACAACGAAATAAAAACAATAATAAGAGACTCTCCTAGAAATTGTTTCATCAATTTAAGCTTTGAACTACCTAAAACTTTTTTTACACCAATCTCTTTTGATCTGGTTAAAGAATACGCAGTTGTTAGATTTACAAAATTCATTGCAGCTAACAACAATGTAAACAAACCAATAGTAGCATACAACAATACAGCAATCCAATATCCATCATCTGTTCCTTGCTGCAAATGAACCTTCCAAATGGGTTTTATAAATATTTCATCATCTCTATTTTCTAAAAAATCATCCAATAGAAACTTTATTTTATTCTCAAATCTTTCTACATCTGTACTTTTCTGTAATTTTATAAAAGTTTTTGAATCGCTCCAGTCCCAAAACTCCAAAATATTGCTCCCTTTTACGTTTAAATATGTACCAAACGAGATAAAATAACTTGCTCGTATATTTGTATTATAAGGTAAATCTTTATACACCCCTGACACCTGATAAGTTCTTTTACTATCAACAAGAATATTTTTTCCCATTGGATCTGAATCCGGGAACAATTTTTTAGCTAATGATTCTGTTAAAACTACCTTCATAGGCGCATCAAGAGCTGTTTCTTTATCTCCTTTTATAAAGTTAATTGAGAATAAGTCAAAAATATCCGGATTAGCGTAAAAACCATCATCTTCATAGAAGGTACGTTCCTTTGAAGTTGAAAAATATTCTCCCCACACTTCTCGAATAGTAATTGCTTTTTCAACTTCAGGATATCTCTTCTCTAACTCTGCACTTAATGGAGCAGGCACATGATTCCATGATGTATAATCATCTACTGTTTTAATCATTTGCTCAACCCTATAGATTCTTTCATAATCTTTATGAAATGTATCATAGCTACTCTCAAATCTTACAAATAGAATTAACAAAATAAATGCAGCCAATCCAACAGAAAGGCCAAAAATATTAACAATGGAATAAGCTCCATTCTTAAAAAAATTCCTGCCAGCTAATACAAAAAAACTCTTTAACATGATTCTCAAATTTAATTATTCAAATTCGTATATGCCAATTAAAATGCCAAACAGATATCGTTCTGTTTACCTGCAAGTTAACCAAAATGTCAATTTGTTAAATGAGAAAATATTTCCCAATTACTGGGAAAACTATTCTCATTTATCTACTTTTAATTTAAATTTCAAGCGGTGAATTCTCACTTCGACAAGCTCAGTGTGACAAGGATGATTTATTATCATATTGAATTTATCGAACTTTTCTAATGCGAAGCATAAATATGAACAATACTTAAATGAAGAAATCATTACCTAACATATTGGTTGTCGAAGATAACAAAGATGTTATTGTTGCTATTCGACTTCTCCTAAGAACCAGTTGCAATTCTGTGGATTCTATTACAAATCCTAATCAAATATATTCTACATTGGAGAAACAAACATATGATGCGATTATTCTGGATATGAATTTTGTAGCAGGATTAAATACTGGCAATGAAGGATTCTTTTGGATGAACGAAATCTTAAAAATTGATTCTGACCTTTCGGTAGTATTTCTTACTGCTTATGCTGAACTCGAAAAAGCTGTACTGGCAATTCAAGAAGGAGCTATTGATTATATAGAAAAACCATGGGAAGATGATAAACTTGTTACCTCCGTTCTTCGTGCAGCAGAAATAACAAAATCGAAACGCGAGATAAAATCTCTTAAGAAGATTAATAAGAATCTGCGTTCCGAAATAGAAACGGATCAAAACATATATCAAAGTACATCTCCTGCAATGCTTGAAATTTTTTCGATGGTTGAGAAGGTTGCTAAGACCGATGCCAACATATTAATTTTAGGAGAAAACGGAATTGGAAAAGAAGTACTTGCCAGACAAATACACAAGCATTCAAATAGAAATGATAGTTTATTTGTTTCAATAGATCTGGGAACAATTTCTGAATCCTTATTTGAGAGCGAATTGTTTGGACACGAAAAAGGTGCTTTTACAGATGCAAAAGAATCAAAACAAGGAAAACTTGAACCAGCTTCAGGCGGAACTCTTTTTCTTGACGAAATCGGAAATCTGAATCTTGAAACTCAGAAAAAGCTTTTAACTACAATTCAGAATAAAAAAATTACTCCAGTAGGTTCATCTAAACAAATCGATATTGATGTTCGATTGATTACTGCAACAAACACGAACTTATATGATGCAGTTGAAAACAAACAATTTCGAGAAGATTTACTATATAGAATAAATACAGTTACAATTGAAATTCCACCTTTAAGAACTCGACCAGACGATATAAAAGGACTTTCAGAGTATTTCTTGAAAATTTATGCCAATAAATATCAAAAATCAGTTTCTGGAATATCAGAAAAAGGAATAGAATATTTGCAGAAATATAACTGGCCAGGAAATATAAGAGAACTAGAACATGCAATTGAAAAGGCAGTAATTCTGAGCGAAACTGAAATTTTGAGAGACATAGATTTCTCTTTTAGAAAACCTCTATCAACAAAGAATTTCGAAACTCTTGATCTTGAAAATAACGAGAAAGCATTAATAAAAACTGCTCTAGAGAAACATAAAAATAATTACACTGAAACTGCAAATGAACTAGGCATAACCCGACGAACATTATACAACAAAATCAAGAAATATGGGTTTTAATCGATTTAATATAACTGTTGTTTTACTCTGTGTAATAATTGCAATCACAGGTATAGCCTTGATTGAAGTTTGGACCAATACTGATTTCAAAATTGCTAAATTAACAGTTAGCCTATTATGGATTGGATTAATACTTATTCTCATTCGCTATGTTAATAAAACCAACAGGAGTTTGAGACAATTTCTTGAAAGTATAAAATACTCCGATTATATTAATTCAGATTTAGAATCCAGTAAATCATTTAGCGAACTCAACTTTAGTTTTAACGAAATACTTCGTTATGTGCGTTTAGCTGAATTGGAGAAAGAAAGCACACATCATTATTTAAGACATTTGCTTGATGAAATGCCAACAGGAATTATCACCTATGACAAACAAGATAAAGTTGAAATTATAAATCGTGCAGGACTAAAAATATTGGATCTTGATAGTTTATCTAATCTCACACTATTGAATTCCATTCAGCCAGAATTAAAATCAGAAATAAAAAATCTATCGCAAACAAAGAAGAAAGTAATTAGTCTTCAAACTAAAAATGAACTTAAAACTATTTTATTTCAGCACAAAGAAATTTTAATAAATCAACGTAAAATTCAAGTAATATCATTCGAAAATATTCGTGCCGAACTGGATTTGGAAGAAGAAAAAGCCTGGCAAAAAATCTTTCGTGTTTTGACTCACGAAATAATGAATTCTATAGGACCAATTCGTTCTTTAACTGCTTCAGTTCTTAAAATATTCTCTACAAACAATGAAGCAAAAACACTCAATCAACTAAACGAAGAAGATATTAAAGTTGCCGTAACTGGTTTGCGAAGCATTGATAATCGAAATAAGGGATTAACAAGTTTTGTTTCTGATTTCAAAAAACTAATGCGCATTCCTGATCCAAAAATAGAACAAATAGAAACTAACTATTTTGTGAATGAGATTTTCCCATTACTTCAGGAGCTCTGTGATGAAAAGAAAATCAAAATTATTTACAAACCATTAATTAAAAGCAACTTCATATCAATTGACAAAGAACAAATAAGTCAAGTACTTATTAATCTTGTTAAAAATGCTGTTGAAGCTATCGATTCAGAAAATGGACGAATCGAGATAAATTCTGCTCGGGAAGAAAATAATATAAGATTGTCGATAAATGATAATGGAGAAGGTATTTCACAGGAAGTACTTTCTGAAATTTTTATTCCGTTTTTTACTACTAAAAAAGGTGGATCTGGAATTGGTTTAAGTCTTTCGCGACAAATTATAAGAAATCATAATGGAGAACTAAGAATAAGCTCAAAGGAAAATGAAGGAACTAAATGTGATTTGATTTTACCAATTAGTAACTAATCGAAAAGTACATTATAGTTTTCATTTATAATTAAAATACAAAAGATGGTATCCAAAAAGTCAACAAATTGTCATTTCTTTGAAAAAAGAAATCTCATAATTAATTTTATTACAACTCATAAAGAGATCCCCAATCAATTTGGGAATGACAACTAAAGACTTTTTAGACATCTCCTTTAGCTTACTTTTTCAGCAAGTTATTCTACTTGCCTATTTTTTTGTTGACCAATTTCTTCTCATACGTTCCCACTTGATATCTCTGTGTTGAATCACTTTTTCAATATCAACATCAGTCATATGCTTAAATCGACCTTGTTTTGTTAAATAGTCTTTAACCGACTTAAACTCTTTTGGATTTTTGTTTATTTTAAACTCACTATTTTCATACTCAGCTAAAAATATCAATCCACAATCAACAGCTTCTTTTGCAATTTCAATTGATGTATGAGTAGGAGTTCCCCATCCTGTTGGGCACGATGCATACACATGAATAAATGTTGCACCTTTTGTATGTTTAGCCTTATTTACTTTATTGATAAAATCTTGTGGATAACCAATACTTGCTGTTGCAGCATATTTAATATCATGCGCAGCAATTATTTCAAATAAATTTTTCTTATTTGTTTTTGTTCCCGGAAGATTTTTTCCTGCTGGCGTTGTTGTAGTTTGAGTTCCATAAGGAGTTAATCCACTTTTCTGAATACCAGTATTCATATATGCTTCATTGTCGTAACATATGTAAAGAACATCATCGTCGCGGTCAATCATTCCTGATAATGCCTGTAAACCTATATCAGCAGTACCACCATCGCCAGCAAAACAAACCGTTTTAAAATCTTTTTGTCCTAAGGCTTTTGCTCCAGCGGCAATTCCTGAAGCCATACTTGCCACACCAGGAAACGTAGTTATAATTGAATTATTCG
This sequence comes from Bacteroidales bacterium, assembly GCA_016342685.1. GTDB lineage: Bacteria > Bacteroidota > Bacteroidia > Bacteroidales > UBA12077 > UBA12077. The sequence goes on from JAEINU010000004.1 coordinate 32,896, forward strand.
CAAATGCCATTTGTGGAAAGATAAATCCAACAGCAGCCATACATCCTGCAGGTAAAGCAGAATACGTTCTTTCTCCTAAAACCTTTAAAGCTAAACGAACTGCAACACTTCCTCCACAACCAGCACACGCTTTATGTCCGTAAAAGAATTCCTTTTCAGTTATATTTTTAGCAGTAACTCTAGGTATATCTATAGTTTGATTAGTCATTTGTTTCAACTTTTAAATTAAAAAACTCAACTGTTGCCGGTTTGTCGGAATCAATTCCTTCTAACAGGTCCATAAACATTTTCTCAATTTCGGCTTTGGTAATATCTCTACCTCCTAAACCGCCAATAAAGTTTTTCTTAAACACCGATGCATTTGCCTTCGAAAGAGCTGAATTCACATTTGTGTAAATTGTTCCTTCGTATCCAAACGAAATATCCTTATCGATAACACCAATTGCTTTTATCTTTTTGCTTAATGCCATGATTTCTTTTTCAGGGAAAGGACGCATATAGCGAATTTTCAAAACCCCCACCTTTAATCCTTTAGCTCTTAGCTGCTCTGCAACTACTCGAACAGTTCCTGTAATACTTCCTAATGTAACCAAAACAGCATCAGCATCAGCACACATGATTTCTTCAACCATTCCTTGGTAATATCTACCAAACTGTTCACCAAAATCTTGATCTGTTTTCTCGATTATCTCGATAGAATCTAGCATTGCTTTATTTTGCTGATATTTAAATTCAGTATTATCATCAGGTTGTGAACTAAATGCAAGATTCTTAGGATTCTCAAAACTCATTTTGTTAGGAGTTTCGAATTTTGGTAAAAACTTATCTACCATTTCCTGTTCAGGAATCTCAACCATCTCGTAAGTATGAGTTAAGATAAATCCATCCAAGTTAACCATCATAGGAGTTAAAACCTTAGCATGTTCAGCAATTTTATACGCCTGAATAATCATATCTAAAGCTTCCTGTGCATCTTCAACATAAACCTGAATCCATCCCGAATCGAGTAGAGAAAGAGAATCTCGCTGATCGCCATAAATACTCCATGGCAAAGCTACCGATCTGTTTGCATTCATCATTACTATAGGATAACGACCACCACTTGCATAGTGCATCGCTTCTGCCATATAAAGTAATCCTTGCGATGAAGTAGCTGTAAAGGTTCTAGCACCAACACTACTTGCTCCCATAGCTGCCGAAAGAGCCGAATGCTCCGATTCAACATGCATATAATCACAATCCATGTCCCCATTTTCTACCATTTCAGAAAGACGCTCAACGGTAATTGTTTGCGGTGTAATTGGATAAGCAGCAATAACGTGTGGGCGAGATAAGCGAGTACCATGCGCAACTGCTTCATCTCCTGATATAAATATTTTATTCTTTTTCATCTGTTTAAAATTGTGACGTGCCTGAATAATTTGCCACACAAATTCCAATCATTCCCGTTTGTGTCTCAATATTTATCTCAGACATGGTCTGTTTCATTTCTAACATCTTTTTGTGAGTTTACAACTCTTCTTTAACCATTGTAATTGCATCTTTTGGACACTCGTTTGCACAAACTCCACATCCTTTACAATAATCGTAATCCACATCGATTTTACCATCGCTTTTGATAATGGTTCCGTCAGGACAAACCATGTAACAAATCAAACAGTAGATACATTTTTCGTTGTCAACAACAGGTCTGTAAGTTCTCCATCCTGCATTTGTTTCTGCAAGAAATCCAGCTTCGTATTGTGGTCCTACAGGATAATCATCTATATGAGTTGGGCGTTTAAAATCCCTTTTTACCGGTCTATCCATAATTAATTGTTTTTTAAAGTCGATTCAACTTTACTGCATTCTTCATAAGCACGATTTACAATCTCAATGTTTTTATCGATTAGTGATGGTTTCATTTCGTGGCGGATACTTTCCAAAGCAGCATCTAAACTCACTAATCCAGAAATTGCTACTAATGCACCATACATGGCAGTATTTGTAATAGGTCTTCCAAGAATATCTAAAGCAATACCTGTTGCATCAACAGCCACTACCTTATAATTTTTAAGAATTTCGTACTTATCAGGGTTTTTGGTATTAATGATAAAAACAGTATCATCCGTAATACCCTTGAGCATGGTAGGATTAATTAATGTTTCATCCATTACAACCACATAATCGCAAGTAATTACTTCGCTTCGATCATGTATTTTTTTATCATCAATCTTAGTAAAAGCTAATACAGGTGCCCCACGGCGTTCTGGTCCAAAAGAAGGAAAAGCTAAAGCATGTTTATCTTGAAACATTCCAGCAGCAATTCCTAAAAGTCTTGAAGCAGTAAAACCACCTTGACCACCTCTACCATGCCATCTTATTTCTTTCATAATGAGAATATTTAATATTTTCTACAAATATACGACGTACACATATTTCTGTTTGCTTTTTTTAGTATATTTGGATTATTTATCTGCCATAAATTTATATTAAAGATATATTATCTGACAAATAATATTATCAAAACATTTTAAAGATATTTTTTCTGCCATGAATAAACTTGATAACATAGATCACAAAATTTTACGTATTCTTCAAAGCGATGGAAGAATTACAACCAAAGAATTAGCAAGCAAATTACATCTTACAAATACACCTGTTTATGAACGGGTGCGAAAACTTGAAAAATCCGGAATTATTGAAAAATATGTTGCCATATTAAATCCTGAAAAACTAAACAGGAATATGGTCGTATTTATTGATGTTAACTTACAGAAACACACAAAAGAAGCCGTTGACAATTTTAGAACAGCAGCTTTAATATTTCCAGAAGTAGTTGAGTTTCATAATGTAACAGGAGAATACGATGTGCATCTTAAAATTATGGTAAAAGATATGTCGGAATTTAAGATTTTTATTGAAGAAAAACTTTCCGGCTTAGATTATGTAAACACATTTCATAGTTCATTTGCTATTTCATCCGAAACAAAAACAGGATTTGATATTTAGGTTAAACTCTTAACATAAATTTAACTTGCCGAATAGTGTAAATCTTCATAAATTCGCAGAAATTTAAACACTTAAAAAAATAGAATTATGTTTTCAGGTATAGTTGAACTAGCTGCTGAAGTTGTAAAACTTGAAAAAGATAAAAGCAATTTACATATAACAATGCATTGCTCTTTTGCAGATGAATTAAAAATTGATCAAAGTATTGCTCATAACGGAGTGTGTTTGACAGTTGTTAAAATTGATAAAGAAAATAAAACATTTACTGTTACTGCTATTCAAGAAACTCTCGATAAATCGAATTTAGGTTTATTGGAAGTTGGATCTAAAGTAAATCTTGAGCGCAGCATGAAGATTGACAGTTTATTAGATGGACATATGGTTCAAGGTCATGTTGATCAAACTGCTACTTGTTCAAACGTTCGTGAAGCAGACGGAAGTTGGTATTACACATTCGAATATGATCCTTCGTTGGAAGATTATATTACAGTAGAAAAAGGATCTGTATCGGTTAATGGAGTTAGCTTAACTGTTGTAAATTCTAAGGATAATTCGTTCGAAGTTGCAATTATTCCATTTACATACGATTTAACAAACTTCCACACATTTAAACCAGGAACTGTTGTTAATATTGAGTTTGATATTATTGGAAAATATGTTGCGCGTATTGTGAGACAGCAATTAGCCAAGTAAAAAACAAAATAATATATTGGAAAGCCTCATATATTATGGGGCTTTCTTCATTATATGTAGAAAAACAATTATGATAATAGTTAATTTCATATTTCGACAAGCTCAATATAACAAGATTTTCTTTATCTTATATGTCACACTCAACTTGTCGAAGTGTGTTCTCAAACTAAAGAATTTTTGAATAATCTAAACTAAGAATATGAAAAGTTCATCGCCAAAGCAATTGGCAATAATTATTGCATTTATTACAATTATAATTGCCGGGACAACACAGCTAATTCTAAATTGGCCTATCGATGCTAATTTCATTTTTAAATTAGCCTTTTCATTAATGTTGATTTTTATTAGTATTTACATAATTGTTTATTACCTACTTAACAGTTTTATTTTCGAGAAAATCAATCCAATTTATAAAACAATACACAATTTAAATATCCCCGAAAAAGAGTTAAAGAAAGATATTGAAGAAAGAGATATAGTAAATGATGTAAATGTAGAAGTCCAAAACTGGGCAAATAGAAAAACAGAAGAAATAGATCAGCTGAAGCAAATGGCGAAATACCGGAAAGAATTTCTTGGTAATGTTTCACACGAGCTTAAAACTCCTATTTTCAATATTCAAGGTTATGTTCTTACACTTTTAGATGGTGGTTTATACGATTCCAATATCAATCAAAAATATCTTGAGAAAACCGAGAAAAGTATAAATCGCATGATTTCTATTGTTAAAGATTTAGAAGAAATTACTCGTTTAGAATCAGGAGAATTAAAATTGAATTATTCAACTTTTAATATTGTAAAACTTGTCGAAGAAGTTTTTGAATCACAAGAACTTAGAGCCAAAAAACACAATATAAATTTGAGTTTCAAAAACAATACCGACAAAACAGTTTGGGTAAATGCTGATAGAGAACAAATCGATCATTTACTTACAAATTTAATTGTTAACTCAATTAATTACGGAAAAGAAAATGAAGGAATTACTGATGTTTCTTTTCTTGAAATGGGTGAAAACATATTAATAGAAATTGCCGATAATGGTTCAGGCATATCTGAGAAAGATGTGCCACGAATTTTCGAAAGATTCTATAGAGTTGATAAAAGTCGTTCCAGAGATTCTGGCGGAACCGGTTTAGGCTTGGCAATTGTGAAGCATATTATCGAAGCACATAACCAAACGATAAACGTTCGTAGCACAATAAACAAGGGCACTTCCTTTGCCTTTACGCTTAAAAAAGGAGAAAAATAATCAAGTCATAAATTTTTGATTGCATTTTATTTCGCATAAGCCTATCTTTGTAGGCTTTAAAATATTGTAGTCCATTAAAATAAAGAATATCAATGAGTAAAAAATTCAAAACATATCCGCAACTTGATTTATCGCAAGTAAACAAGGATATACTAGCACGTTGGGATGTAAATGACGTATTTCATAAGAGTATAACTACACGTGAAGGAAAACCAACCTTTGTATTTTACGAAGGACCTCCATCAGCAAATGGAATGCCTGGGATTCATCACGTAATGGCTCGTGCTATTAAAGATATTTTTTGCCGTTACAAAACCATGCAAGGTTATTTAGTAAAACGTAAAGCAGGGTGGGATACTCACGGTTTACCTGTTGAACTTGCTGTTGAAAAAGCTTTGGGAATTACTAAGGAAGATATTGGAAAGAAAATTACTGTTGATAAATACAACGAGACTTGTCGTAAAGAAGTAATGAAATATACCGATGTGTGGGAAGATCTTACGCATAAAATGGGATATTGGGTAAACATGGACGATCCATATATTACATTTGACAATAGATATATTGAAACTTTATGGTATTTATTAAAACAGCTTTTCGAAAAAGACTTAATTTATAAAGGATATACAATTCAACCATATTCACCTGCTGCCGGAACAGGTTTAAGTACACATGAACTGAACCAGCCAGGTTGTTACAAAGATGTAAAAGACACAACTTGTGTTGCTCAATTTAAAGTAACAAGAGAAGAAAAATCTGAATTCCTATTTAAAGATACAGATACTGATGTTTACTTTATTGCATGGACAACTACACCTTGGACTTTACCATCGAACACAGCATTAGCTGTTGGTGCAAAGATAAATTATGTTCGAGTTAGAACATTTAATCAATATACTGGTGAGCCAATAACTGTTGTTTTAGCTAAAGATTTATTCAATGCTCATTTCGATAAGAAATCAGAAGAATTAAGTCTTGAAGATTATAAAGTTGGAGACAAAAAGATTCCTTATAAAGTTCTTGATACTTTCACTGGGAAAGATATTGAAGGAACCAATTACGAACAATTAATTGATTGGGTAAAACCTGAAGGTGATGCTTTTAGAGTTATCACAGGTGATTTTGTTACTACAGAAGATGGAACAGGAATTGTTCACATTGCTCCTACTTTTGGTGCCGATGATGATCGTGTTGCAAAACAAAACAATATATCTCCACTTGTTTTATTTGATAAAGAAGACAAGATGCAACCAATGGTTGATAAACGTGGTAGATTGTTTCCAATCGAAGATTTAAATCCTGATTTTGTTGCTAAAAATGTAAATCAAGAAACCTATAAGCCATTTGCCAGCAGATATGTTAAGAACGAATACGACGAATCTTTAACAGAAAAGGATGCAACTCTTGACGTTGATATTTCTGTAATGCTTAAGAAAGAAAACAAGGCATTTAAAATTGAGAAGCACGTTCACAACTATCCACATTGTTGGAGAACCGATAAGCCTGTTTTATATTATCCATTAGATTCGTGGTTTATAAAAACTACAGCAATCAAAGATCGTATGATCGAGCTGAATAAAACAATTAACTGGAAACCAGAATCGACAGGAACAGGTCGTTTCGGAAAATGGTTAGAAAACTTACAAGATTGGAATTTATCTCGTTCTCGTTATTGGGGAACACCTCTTCCTATTTGGGTTTCAGAAGATAAAACTGAAATAAAATGCATTGGGTCTGTTGAAGAACTATTCGCTGAGATTGACAAGTCGATTAAAGCTGGAGTAATGACAGAAAATCCATATGCTAAATTTACTGTTGGAGATAACTCAAAAGAAAACTACGAAAAAATAGATTTACACCGTCCGTATGTTGATGGCATTTATTTAGTTTCTGATTCTGGTCAGAAAATGACTCGTGAGTTAGACCTTATTGACGTTTGGTTCGATTCAGGGGCGATGCCATATGCACAATTACATTATCCATTCGAAAATAAAGAAGGATTCGATCAAGTTTATCCTGCCGATTTTATTGCCGAAGGTGTTGACCAAACTCGCGGATGGTTCTTTACATTGCATGCTATTTCAACTATGTTATTCGATTCTGTTGCATTTAAAAATATCATCTCAAATGGTTTAGTTCTAGATAAAGCTGGAGCTAAAATGTCGAAGCGTTTAGGAAATGCCGTTGACCCATTCGAAACAATCGAAAAGAATGGTTCCGATCCATTACGTTGGTATATGATTACAAATGCTCAACCTTGGGATAATCTAAAATTTGACCGTGGCGGAATTGATGAAGTAAAACGTAAGTTTTTTGGAACATTATATAATACATATTCATTCTTTGCACTTTACGCAAATGTAGATGGATTTAAATTTGCTGAAGAAGAAATTCCAGTTAACGAACGTCCTGAGATTGATCGTTGGGTAATTTCATTATTAAACTCTCTTGTAAAAGAAGTTGAGAGTGATTACGAAAATTACGAGCCAACTAGAGCTGGCCGTGCAATTCAAGAGTTTGTAACAGAGAATTTAAGTAACTGGTACGTTCGATTAAATCGTAAACGGTATTGGGGTGGCGAATATTCGAAAGATAAAATTGCTGCTTACCAAACACTTTATACTTGTTTGGAAACTATTGCTCGATTAATGGCACCAATTGCTCCTTTCTTTGCCGATCAGTTATTTATTGATTTAAATACTATTACTGAAAAAGATCTAACAGAATCGGTTCATATTGCTGATTTCCCAAAATGTAACGAAAGTTATATCGATGCTGATTTAGAAGAACAAATGGATATTGCACAGCGTGTTTCATCTATGATTCTTGCTTTGCGTCGAAAAGTTAGTATTAAAGTACGTCAGCCATTAAGTAAAATAATGATTCCTATTTTAGATAAATCATTACAAGGAAAATTTGAAGCTGTTCGTAATTTAGTCCTTGGCGAAGTTAACGTTAAAGATGTTGAGTATATTACCGATACAACAGGTGTTTTAGTTAAGAAAATTAAACCAAACTTTAAAACCCTCGGACCAAAGCATGGTAAATTAATGAAACAAATATCTCAAGCAGTTGCTAAATTAACACAAGAAGATATTGTTTCGTTCGAACGCAATGAAAGCTTCGAGTTAAACGTTGATACTGAAAAGATAAGTCTTGTTCTTGAAGATGTTGAAATATCTTCGGAAGATATACCAGGTTGGTTAGTAGCAAACGATGGTAAATTAACTGTTGCCTTAGATATAAATATAACTGCCGAACTTCGTGAAGAAGGAATTGCTCGTGAATTTATAAACAGAATCCAAAACATTAGAAAAGACAGTAATTTTGATGTTACCGATAAAATTGAGATTCAGATTCAGAAACATGATTTAATCAATACAGCAATTGAAAAGTTTAGCGATTATATCAGCACACAAACTTTAGCAAATTCAATTGATTTAGTAGATAATTTTGAACAAAACTCTGTACATCTCGTAGAAATTGATGAAGAGATAAAAACTAGTATTAAAATAGATAAGATAAAATAGCAATTACTTTTTTGAATTAAAAAATTTGCTATCTTTAAAAAACATAAAATTTATGCATTATGTCTGAAAAGAAAAGATTTACAGATGATGAGTTGGTAGAATTCAAAGAGCTAATTTTGCATAAGCTGGAAAAGGCTGAAGTAGATTTCGACATATTAAAGAAGACTATTACTCATAGCGAAAGCAATGACACACAGGATACATCACCTACTTTTAAAGTTTTAGAGGAAGGAGCTGCAACCTTGTCAAAAGAAGAAGCTGGTAGATTAGCACAACGCCAACAAAAATTTATTCAGCATTTACAAGCGGCACTTATTCGCATCGAAAATAAAACGTATGGAATTTGTCGCGAAACGGGCAAATTAATTTCTAAAGAAAGATTACGTGCCGTACCTCATGCAACATTAAGTATTGAGGCTAAACAAAATCAACGTTAAAGAATACTTTTAACATAATTTATGAAATGATTGGATCTTTTTGATTCAATCATTTTTTATTATTCGACTCTTTTTAATAGTTTTACGACCAACTAAAAAATGGAAAAATGAAATCAATCACTACTAAATCTGTTTTAATAATTCTTCTTGTACTAATTATTGATCAAACATTTAAAATGTGGATCAAGACTCATATGATTTTAGGACAAGAATATAAGATATTAGGCGATTGGTTTATTATTCATTTTACTGAAAATAATGGAATGGCTTTCGGAATGGAATTCTGGGGTAAGAATGGTAAAATATTTCTAACCTTATTTAGAATAGTTGCCGTTTTTGGTATTGGATGGTACATGAAAATATTAATTCAACAGAAAGCACCTAAAATGGTTGTAATAAGCATTGCTTTAATTCTTGCAGGTGCTTTAGGAAATATTATCGATAGTGTATTTTATGGTGTTATTTTCAACGAAAGCTTTTACCAAGTAGCCGAATTTTTTCCACAAGGTGGCGGATATACAACTTGGTTTCAGGGTAGGGTTGTAGACATGCTATATTTTCCTGTTTTTAGTGGACATTACCCTAGTTGGTTTCCATTTTGGTCTAATCAGGAATTTATATTTTTCAGACCTGTATTTAACATTGCTGATTCTGCCATAACACTTGGTGTTGTTTACATTCTTATGTTCGAAAGATCTTTCTTCAAACACATTGATTAATTTTTTTAGATTTCCAGTAAACATTTCTCTTCTGAAACTCGTAGAAATGTTGTTACTTTATTAGAAATTTAAAAGCTCAGCCATGTATCGTATTATTGTTCCAGTCGACTTTTCAGAAGAATCTCTTTATGGTCTCGAATTAGCAATCCTTTTTGCAAACAAAGCTGCTTGTAAAATTGAAATGGTTTATGTTCAAAAAAAGAGCTTGGATTATAATCCTGGACCGAAAGATGGAGAAATAAAATATGCAGAGAAAGAGTTCTTCAAGATTCAAGAGAAATACAAAAAAAACATACATACAAAATCAGAATTAGTATATATTATTAAAAGCGGAAGAATTTATAGAGAAATTGTAAATCAAGCAAACTCTTTTAAAGATTCCTTTATTGTTGCTTCGACGCATGGGGCATCAGATTTTGAAAAGTTCTTTATAGGAAGCAATGCATTTAAAATTATTTCATCTACAATTAAACCTGTTATTACAATTCGCGGTAATACAATACCAAAGAAAATTAATAAAATAATCTTACCTCTTGATATTTCGGTGGACACAAGACAAAAAGTTCCATTTACTGCCGAGTTAGCCAAATTATTTAATGCTGAAGTACATGTAATTACGATTACTTCACTACAAACAGATGACATAAGTAAAAAGCTTTCTGCTTACTCTAAACAGGTATGCGAGTATCTTGACAATCAAGGGATAAAAAATAAATCAGATGCTTTAATTGGATCAAAATTAACTGATATTGTTTTAGACTATTCGGATAAAGTTAAAGCTGATTTAATATCAATTATGACGGAGCAAGTTTCAGATTCCAATTTTATTTTAGGAACAGCGGCCCAAGAAATGCTTAACAAATCGAACGTCCCTATTTTAAGTATTAACCCAAAAGAATTGCATCTTTCTGAAGCATTCAGAACACAAGGGTAATTATTTAAACTCAACAATAAAACAATCGGGATATTTACTTTTGAGTTTTGATTTTAACTGCTCTAACAAACTTGTGTCTTTTGAGTTACCCACAATTACTCTATAAAGTTTTTTTGTTTTAACCTGAAGAATCTCAACGTAAACTTCTTGTTTAAATTCTAATTCGATTTTAGCAATTAATTTTATAAGGTTTTCATCATCGGTATAACTTCCTATTTGGATTCCTTTCCCAGTTGGATTAACAATTTTTGAATTTAGTTTGTAATACGCTTTTGCAGATTCCTTTTTTACTCCTGATTTTTTATCAGGCAAATCGTTCGTATTTGCAATTACCTCTATTTTTACTTTTACTAATCCTTTCGAAACAAAATCAAGATCTTCTGCAACTGATTTAGATAAATCAATTATTCTATTATCGACAAAAGGTCCACGATCGTTTATACGAACAACTACAAACTTATTATTCTCAAGATTGGTTACTTTCACAATAGTTCCAAAAGGAAGCTTTTGATGTGCAGCGGTCTTTTTTGCGTGATAATAAATTTCGCCATTGGCTGTTTGACGCCCTTCAAATTTATCGGCATAAAAACTGGCTATCCCTATTTTAGTATAGCTGCTTGTTTGTGCTTTTACCACATAAAATCCAAGTAAAAGTAATGCTATTAATAAACTCCTAATTTTCATGATTCAATTCTTTATTAGATTCATGATCCATTTCCCAGTAGGGATTTTCATCGTCTAAATCATCATCTTCAAGTTCCCAACTATAAACCTTTCTTTTGGGTCCATAATCTCTAAAATAAATTGCTAAAATCATACCAGCAATTCCTCCCATTAAGTGCGATTCCCACGAAATATGCGGTTGAATTGGTAATACACCCCAAATCATACTTCCATATAAAAATACAATCAACAATGAAATAGCCATTAGCTTCATATTTCGACCAAATACACCACTAAAAAATAAAAAGGATGCAAAGCTATATACCAATCCACTAGCACCAATATGATATGCCTGACGAGCTCCAAACCAAATCCAGATATTGGCAATAAGATAGCTTAGAAAAAAAACTTTGTAAGCAACTTTATTATAAAAATAAAACACTCCCGTTCCGAGAATTAAAATAGGGATACTATTTGCAATAAGATGTTCAAAATCAGAATGTATTAATGGCGCAGTAACAATTCCAATAAGCCCTTTTACTTTTAAGGGGAAAATTCCTAAAAAAGCAAAATCCAAATTGAGAAAAACCTCAATTAGCTTTACACTCCACAATAAAAAAGTAAAAAACAATGGGAATATCAAACTATGAATAAATCGCTTTTTTTCTTCGCTCATAAACTTCAAATAATGATATAAATATCCATATTTTTCGTGATAATAAAAAGGGACTGTCCCAAAAACCCAAAACTGTCATCACTCATTTTATTCGTGAGAAAAGTTCCCTTGAAAAAAGAAATATAATAAGATCCCCGATCAAGTCGGGGATAACAAAGTATGACTTTTTGGATAAGCCATTAATTAAACGTATATGTTAATAATCTATTTCAATAGAATCCGTTTATTAAAAACTTTAATTTTTTCTGATTCTACAGATAATATATAAATTCCTTTAGATTTACCCGTAAGATCCAATTCATATTTAACAGTTTGATTCGCAGGAACTATTCCTGTATAAACGACAGAGCCAACAACATCATAAACTTTAATAATAAACTCGTTACTTTCCGAATTTTCCGGTAAATCAACATTAAAAATACCTGTGGATGGATTTGGATAAATCATTAGCTCCTCATCATTAATCAGATCTAATCCTGTAATTACCGACATCGATTTTGATATAGTAATATCCGCATCAACATCAATGGTTCCTTGCATATCCGTATATCCAACCTTAGTTAAGATATAAGTCATATCTTTTGCAGGAAGTACTTCCGTAAATGTTACTTTCCCTTCAGTATTCGTTTTTAATAGTACAGAATTAAAACTAACATTTACATCAAGCATTGGATTTGAGTTTTGGTCAAGAACTACAAAATTAACTTCATAACTCATGGTATCTAGACTAACACTAACTGTTTTATTAGAATTTATATCCACCTGATTTTGATAAGCTGCATATCCATTCTTAGTTACTGAAAACACCTCACCAACACTAAATTCCCGATTCTCGAAAATATATTCACCAAAAACATTAGTTTTAACAGTTTCACCAAGGAGTGTTATAACTGCATTTTCTATTGGTAAACTTGACTCTGCGCTTTTTACCTCGAAAGTAATACTGTATGTAATTTTCTCAAGTTCAATTTCTTCGGAAAGATCAGACAATAAATCAACCGTTTTATTAACCGTTTCGAATCCTGGAGCGCTAATCGTAACTGGAATACTTGTTCCTTCGGCCAGATTTTCGAATAAAGCAACTCCAGCAATATCTGTTGTTTTTGACTGACCATAAATTTGAACTGTTGCACCCTCCAATGGCCCTTCAGAATTTTTAACTATAAGCTGGTAACTCTTTCCCGAAAATGTTCTTATCTCTGCTTCCCATCCTGCTTCAGACTCATAACTATCAGATATAAAATGGAATGTTAGTGCTCCTTCAGCGTTGGAAGCAAGAACTGTCTCTGGAGAATTCGTCCCACAATAAGTACCTAATAATTCTGAACTTGTACTTGTTCCATTATATACCTTAAGCTTATCGTAAGAACAATCGTCTGCAGATTCAACATCAAAGAATAGAAATTTCGCCTTAATTGATTTTCCAGAAGTTTCCGGAGAAAAAGTAATTATATAACTTTCACTATTACTATACGAATTATTTTTACCTCCTGTATCGTAAAAATTTGCATTATCTGTTGAAACAGTTCCTCCTTGCGAAATTAAAATATTATCTACTTCACCAATTATAAGTTCTTTATTATCTGTTGTTGTATATGAATTGTAAACAAGATCATTTATCTCAAATAATAAATTAACAACTGTACCCTCAGGCACATCTGCTCCTGCAGTTACATTAAACTTCACTTCCGAACTACCTTGTTTATCAATAACTAAATCGGCAATTTCTGAAGTATTTAATGTTAAATAATCGGATCCGCTTCCTAAAGAGGTAAGCTTTGCTGTTAATCCTGAAATAGAAGCATGTCCATTATTTTTAATAGCTAACTTAATACTTACTGTTTCGCCTGGATCTAAAATTCCATTATTATTTGCAAGATTATCATCAATGAGCATATCTGTAATCGCAAGATCTGGAGCATTTACTTTGACACTAAATCCTGATTTCCAATTATACTCTGTTCCATCTGAATCTTCACCAACACATAACAAACCAAATTTAACCATTTGCTGATCTACATATTTGTTTGCAAAGTTCGCTTGGAACGCAGATTCGATTATAGATGTTTCATCTTTTAAAATTGCACCGTAATCTTCCACATTATCAGTAATATTAACACCATCAACATTAGACAATGTTGCATTTACATTAAATGCATCGAAAGATTTGGAAACATTTTTTAGCTTTAGATCAAATAAAACTGACTCAGAAAAATCTACCTCAGCATTTGCATTTCCCGATGCATCATTAATTACAACATCGTTGTAAATAACATATGGCGAAGTAGGTGAAATAACATCCACTTCTGCTATATATGTTACTTTATTATATCCTGTGATCGTTACTTTTGCAGTTCCAATTGTTGAAATAGGATCGAAGGATAAATTTGCTGTACCATCTATTATTTTAGCGCTTCCGATTAATTTGTTTTCAAACATTAAGGCAACAATACAATCATTATCGCCATTAACAACAAACGTTTCCTCGCCAATATTAATAACAGAGCTATGTGTAGCCGTTATTTCTGTTGGCACCATCGTTCTTAGAAGTACAGAAGGGTCGCCAAAAATTGTCCAAGTATTAGCCATATTGGAACCATCATCACCATATTGATCAATCATGTGCATAACACCATTAATTGTAACACCTCCGAAAGTTCTTTTAATATTATCACTGTAGCTGTTTATAAGTATGTCAACCATTTCGTCTTGTCCATCCATTGGAGAATTCCATGATTGATTAATTGTTGATGCAATTATTGCAATCGCTCCTGTTGGATTATCGTTATTTGTAGCTCTCATCCATGACTCAGCAAAACATGTTTGTCCATGAAAATTTCCATTAACACATGCTACATCAAAAATAAATGGGAGTTTATTTTCATTCGTTAAACTCTTTACATGAGTAGTTGAAAAACCAGATGTTACCCAACTAAAATCAGAACCATGACCAACATAATTAATAACTCCTACTCCATCGTTAAGTGTATTACTCACGTTTGAAGGTGTGGCACCAGGATCGTATGTCTGATCTACGGAAGTATATCCAAAATTTAATAAATCGGTTCTAATATTATTCATGTGTTGAATATCCGATTCGCCATCGTCTCCATCCCCTTTTGCTCCTTCGGCAGATGCAATACCTATTCCTTTTATTAACCAAGCAGCATCTGTTGTAATATCTCTTTCGTAAAAAATAGTGCGTGCAACTTGTGTTTGAACTTGCTCAAGGGTTTCGGCAGAAAAACGTCCAACAATTACCTCGGCATAAGAATCACTTCCTGTAATATGTCCGTAAGCTGCATCAGAATCACCAGATTTACTTAAAGACGGAACATCTTCGGCATCTCCAATTAAAAGCAAGTAACACAAGCTCTTATTGGCGTAGTAATTATTTACGTACACCTTAATTTGATCGGCTGTTGTCCCCACCTCGCTCAGCTCAACCAACTCTATATTTAGGCCTTTTTGCTTTTTCCATTGAACGAAAGGTTCCATTGCTGTCATATACTTTTCAGGTGCGATTACGAGCATATTACCTTCATCGCTTAAAGCAGTGTATTTTTTATCTGTATCAAAATTTATAAAATGAGATTTGTACAACTCTTCAAACTCAGTATTTATAGCCCCTCCTTTTTTGCGGTTAAGGATATTTTCGGTCGATGTTTTAAAATTGTCATCGGAAACATCAAAGCTAATTTCTGTATAAACTCTTAGTACTTTTGTTACTGGATTGTATTGAAAAGGCTGAATATTTATAACTTGTCCTCTGTAATCTCTCATTATATACGGAGATCCCAATTCAATTATGTTTTCAGGATAGAACTTATTCTTACTGTACTCCTCGCCAAACTCATAAGGAATATCATCAATATTTTTATCTCTAGTAATAATTCCTTTTGATGGAGCAACCAATACATTTTCAATTTCAATGTATTTAGAATCAACTATGTTGTATTTTATTGCAGATTTATCAGGAATAATAATCGATTTTGAATACTTTGGTAAAAGGGGGGCGCCCTTTTGCTGCAAAAACGAATACTCTTCGCTCGAAAAAATAAATGCCTTTCCTTTCTCAGTATTTACTTCAGTTTTTTGATAATTACCTAATTCAAACTTTAAATTAAGCTGATTTCCTTTTTGATTTATAATTTTTAAATCATTATTTGCCTTTGCACCAAAAAATAAGAGCACAAGACAAGCGGTTAATAGTAGATTTTGAGTGTTAAATTTTCGCTTCATCTTTTTATTTGTTAGAGGTAAAAAAAACCGATAGTGTAAATTACTATCGATTTCCTTCTAATTAATTTGATAATCAGTATTATTTAATTACAATTTTCTGAGTTACAACAGATTTATAATCTGCTTCAACAGTTAAGAAATATATTCCTTTTGTTTTTCCACTTACATCAATCTTTTCATGAATAGTACTTGCACCGTGTAATGATTTGGAATAAACCACAGAACCCAAAATATCATAAATCTTGATTGTATAATTATTCTGTTCTTTTACGTTTGGAATATCGATGTTAAATATACCGAGTGATGGATTTGGATAAACATTAATATCTTCCTTTGTAAAGCCATCAACTCCTGTTGCCATAACCATTTCAAGGTTAATCGTTTTATCCGAATTTTCAACATCAACAGTACCACTCATGTCTACAAACCCCTCTTTTGAAAGAGTGTAGTTAATAGCAACTGCCGAATATACTTCTCTAAAGATTGCTAGGCCACTTGCATTAGTTAAAACTGTTTCTGAATTAAAATTCACAGTTACATTTTCTAAAGCTTGGTTGTTTTCTTGTGTTACCGAAAAAGTAACATCATAACCACTAAATTCAACACTAATATTTCTGATTTGTGCCTCCCACCCAGATTCAACATCATAACTATCTGATATAAACTCAAAGGTTAAAGCGCCTGCAGTATTAGTTGCCGAAACTTTTCCAGGAGATGTGGTGCCACAATATTTTCCTATAAGTGCGCCGCTTGTAGTTGAGCCATCGTATATTTTAAGATAATCGTAGTCGCAACTTGCTTCTACTTCAACATTAAAAGATAAAAACTCTGCCTCAATAGCTTTACCCTTTGCCTCTGGTAAAAATGTAATTACATAATTTTCATTACTTCCGTAATCATTGTCTTTACCTCCCGCATCATAAAAATTAGCAATCTTCGTTGTTACAGTTCCTTCCTGAGAAATTAAAATGTCCTCAACTTTACCAATAGTTAACTCTTTCTCTCCAGAAACAGTATATTTTTCATCTGAAACATCGATAATATCAAATAAAATATTTACTAGAGTTCCTTTTTCTACATCGGCTCCTGCGGTTACATTAAAATTAACAACTTGAACTTCTTCCATATTAAATGTCAGATTTGTTAACTCGGCAGTATTTAATGTTAAAAATTCTGAACCATTCCCTAATAAAGTAGCTTTTGCTGTAACTCCAGAAATTGCTGCATGACCTTTATTTTCAACGCTCAATTGAATATTTGCAGTTTCTCCAGCATCTAAAATACCATCGTTATTATGATTGCTATCGTCTATTATGAAATCATTTATCTGCAATTTAGGTGCATTCACTTTGATAGAGAATCGTGAATTCCAAATATAATCTGCTCCCAAATTGTCTTCACCAACAACTGTTAATAAAAACTCAACGCTTTCTTGATCAGCAAAATCATTCCCAAAATTAATGCTAAAAGCATTGTTTATTAGTTTACTTGTTGACATTTCAACCGTTTCATAAGATTGGATTGCTTTCGAAATAACAGCTTTTGTATTGGTTGTTGATAAAGTTGCACTAACAAGCAAAGCATCGAATGCATCAGCAACATTTTTTAATTGAACATTAAGATTAATCGCTTCATTATAATCAGCTTCACCGTTATTATTCTCGCCCGAATCGTTTATTGTATATTGATCCAGAACCACATATGGAGTTGTTGTTGCTATAACATTAATTTTATCAATCTTAGGTTGTCTGTTTTGCTTGGTAATAACTAAATCAAGTTCACCAACATTTGAAAGTTCATCATAAGTAAGTTCTGTTATTCCAGAAGCATCTACTAGTTTAGCATCTAACAACTCACCATTAAATGAGATTGCTACATAGGCGTCTTCCTCGGTATTTACTGTAAATGAAGAAGTTCCAATTACAACCTCTGAATTATATGTTGCTGTTAATTCCTCAGGAACAGTAACATATGGAGTTAAGGATGGATCTCCCATTAAATGGTAAATTTCCCAATAGTAATCTTTTCTTCCAGATGATGAAGCTTCAACAGCTAGATTTCCTGCAAAAACCATCTGTCCTTGAGTAACATACCAATCACTTTTAGCTTCATCTTTTAAATGGAAAAAACTATCGTACGAACCTAAACCACTAGTTTCATATGTAGGATTAGCAGAAATAGCAGACAAGCCAACTCCCCAATGAAAATCTTCGTCCCAATAAGAAAAATCGGAACCTCCGATATAACCAACAGCTCCTTTACCAGATGCACGCAATACCTCTTCACCAAAAGATGTGAGTTCAAATTTTACCGACTGACAACAGTTCCCTATCATTAATGGGTACATATGTTCGTTTGTCATATTTGCTACATCTGAATTTGAAAAACTTGGATCGGACCATCCAGATGCACCACAGTGTGCAGTATAATTTGCGATAGAAACACCAGCACTAATATAACTCTGAATAGAAGCACTTGCTCCAGAATTACTTGATGACATTACGCCACTTTCATCTTCATATAAATAATAATAAGAAGTAATGCCATTCTCTGCATTTGTATAATACTGATTTGTGTAATTTACAAATCCATTTCCAAATGTAGGCGCTGCTCCAGCATCAACACCGGCTACCAATACAACATTATTAAGATAAGATGGATCGGGCATTTGGTACTTTTCTACTTCAAGTGTTTTATCTATTTGAGGTTGTAATTGTTCTACAGTAGTTGCAGAAAATCTTCCATAAAATACTTCAGGTAGTTTATCCTCAGTATATTCGCAATAATATAAATCAGTAACATGATAATCGCCACTTAGCTCTGTATCAAATGCTGGAATTTGGTCTACATCGCCAACAAATAAAACAAAGGTTGGAGAAACTCCATCAGTAGGATTCTCATATAAATCTTTTAGATACGTTTTAATTGAAGTTGTTGTGTTTCCCACATTAGACTCATCGGTATATGCCTCAATAACGTTAAAACCCTTCATTGTTTTCCATTCTATAAATGGCTGTAATGTTTCTTCGAACATGCGATCTGAAACAATAACATATTTTACAGGGCCAGAAATAAGAGACTTTGAACTTGCTACTTTATTTACAGTATTAACAATTCCATTAAAATATGGAGATTCAATATAGCTTGTTTTTATTCTTGGGCTTTCGGTATTAGGAATAAAATTAATTTCGTACTCAATATTATTTAATACTTTTAAGGTATTCGTAACCGGGTTGTATTCAAACGGAGAAATTTCTACATAACCAAGATGTTTATCTCTAAGATATCCACGATCATCAATTTTTACAATATCATTTTTATAAAATCTATTGCTTTGGTACACTTCTTTGTTTTTATAAAAAGGCCGTGTCTTTGGGTCGTCACTTTTAGAAAGAGATGGCTGGGCAGGTATAATTTTTTCTGTTAGATTATAATCATTTAATTGAATAAACTCCTCGTCGAAATGTAAGATTTTAACAACTGCTTTTGAGTTATTCGGTATTTCAATAAGTTTGCTAATTACTGGCAAATTCGGTTTTCCCACATCATAACTCTTCGACATATTCTCAGAGCTAAGATTTAAAAAAGAACCTTGTTTAGTTTCTTCTTTTATAAATTTTATGGACGATAAGGACTCGGTTAATTCAATGCCTTTATCTGTTATCTTAACTTTTTCTTGCAGTAAGGCTTTATTCGTCGATTTTAACAAATCTATTTTTACACTTTTTTGAGCAAAAATACTTGTACTTAAAAAAATACAAATTATCACGAAGAGTGTTCGTTTAATCATAACGTAAATGGGTTTAAACAAATTAGTATTAATAAATTAGAGCTCGACAAGATATTCATTTTATACGTAAAATAAAACGAAAATGTTCAGATGTTATCGTAAAACGATAAGCTCACAATGGGTATACAATTAGTTAGTGATTTACCCTACCAATTTTCTTTTCAATAGATTCAATTTTTTGTTCTATTCGATTAGATTTTTGTTTTCTAATATCAATATTTATGGTAGAATAAACTCTTTGGAAAAAGGGTTCGAGTACTTCATAAGATTTATTAACAATGTCTAAAGCTTCTTTTAGTGTTTCTGTTTCGAGAATTGTTCCCATGGCAGTTAACTTATAACTTACACCGCTTTTATTTATCATATCGATAATTTTACTTACCGATTCACTAGCTCCATCACCGTCTTTCTTGTCTGTTGGAAACATTGCGAATTCTAATAAAACTGACATCCTATTTCTTTTTTAAATCCATATTTATTTCGATATCCCAATTGGCTCTTACCTTGATCTCTTTCTCGTAATACAAAACCTCTTCTGGCAAAATGTGTTCCAAATAGTTTCCTTCGTCCCACTTACCATTCATATTTCTATCAATTATTACTTTAAAAATATATTCTTTAGGATTGAGATATGCAAACTCAAGTATTTCGTCTTTTTGAACAATTCTTTCATCAAGTATATTCTCTGTTTCCTTTCCTGGAAGAATTAATTGACATATGGCCTGAAAAGATGAATCAATACCAGAAATATTTGCCAAAACCTTCCCATATGAGTCAAGTGTCATAACTTTATATTCAACAATTAAAGTATCGTTTGTACTTTCAGAAATGTCAGTGAATGCTCCTGGGTATATCTCGAGTTTAAATGTTGAATCTTCTGGCCATGTGCTGGTAAGTTCAAATTCTCGAAGTTCATTTTCAACCTTATTCAATTTAAAACCCACTTCATACTCCATGGAATCGACGACGTTGTACAAATAGATATAAGATCTGTCGATATCGAGTAAAGGTTTTTCAAAGGATAGATTTATGTTTTTATTAAGGTCGAGCGACCCCCTATCTTTTACACTTAATTTATATTCTATTCCTGGAAGCTTTTGTTCTTGATCTTTGTTTTTCTTTTTAGTTTCGAAATACCGAAGGTTTAAAGTATCTGTGTTCCATTGATAAACCAAATTAGAATCCTCTTTTTGATATGAAAGAGTACATTTCATGTTCTCCTTATTGTAAATCTCACTGTTTGTTAACCAATAAAATACAGTATCGTTATTTTCAGAAAGTTCTTTTATATACCAATCTGTTTCTATAACAGTGTCAACCAACTCAAAAATAATACTATCCTTAATTGGTTTATTAAACATTATTTCGACTTTCTGCTGCTCTTCTCGCTTTGTGTTAGCAACATATTGCACAGCTCTATCTTCTTTAAAAAGCATTAAAGTATATTCCGGGATAGTATAATAAATATTTGTTTCTGTAATAATAGTATCAATATCACCATACTTTTTTGTTAATCCCCCCTCGATACTTATTAATGAATCCTCAACAAACGTTGTATCTATTTTAACTTCTGTTATTAATTCGAAGCTTATTAAAGAATCTGTAAAAGCAATATCCTCATCAGGCATATCAAATAAATAATTCTTATTTAGATCCCTCAAACAGAATAACTTGTAATTATCAATACGAATATTATTTATTCTAAAAAATCCTTCGCTGTTTGTTTTTGAGATATAATCAGGAATGCTTTTAAAAGGTACAGAATCTTCCTTTGAATTATATAGCATAACAAAAACGCCTTCTTCGGGTAAAAGATTAAACGAATTAAGAACGTGCCCTTGAATTGACATTGAATCAATATATTCGCCTGTAGAAAACACATATTGAAAATTCTCTATTGGATTTCCTTCATTAAAATCTTGAACAGAATTACCAAAATACAAGTTATAGGTTGTTGAATCCTTAAGCTCTTCTTCAAATTTTATATTTAGCACTTTCCCTTTGGCTTGAATCATTGGGTTTTTTTCGAGTATAGGCGAAACTATCAAGTTTTGCTGAAGGTCTGTCAATTGTATAAACTCATCAAAAGTAATTTTCACTAATTTGCTGTCAAAGTTAGTTGTATAACTAGCTGGATTAATTTCCACAATTAAAGGATGTTGCTCATCCTTTGGGCCACCAGTAGGCGCAGCCATTCTTGCACAGCCTGCTATAATTGAAATAAGAATTACAAATAAGAATATATTTCTGGAATTACTATTTAGCTTCATATAATTGTCTATAAAATTGTACACTACAAACTTAAAAAGTTTATTCCAATAATTAATTAACTTCACATTTTTTTAAATATTTAATGATACTTACTTTTTAACATATAATAACAGAATACTAAAGATCAAATTATATTCCTGCATATTTTTTTTCATACATTTGTACTTCATTAAAAAAATAAACAATGCTACTAAATTACATAAACTGGGATATCAACCCTGAGATTTTTGGATTCTGGGGCCTTTCTATCAGATATTATGGACTTCTTTTCGCAGCATCATTTTTCTTCGGCTATTTAATAATGCAAAAGATATTTAAGCAAGAAGGTTTAACAATAGAACTACTCGATAAACTTACAATTTACATGGCATTAGGAACTGTTCTTGGAGCCAGACTTGGACATTGCTTATTTTATCAACCTGATTATTATTTGAGTCATCCTTGGGAAATTATTAAAATATGGCATGGCGGATTAGCAAGTCATGGAGCAGCAATCGGAATCTTAATTTCTCTTTATTATTTTTCGAAAAAGAACAAAAAACCATACTTATGGATTATAGATAGAATTGCAATTGTAGTTGCTTTGGCTGGATTTTTTATTCGAATGGGAAACTTAATGAATTCAGAAATTTATGGAAATGTTACTACTTTACCTTGGGGGTTTGTATTTTTAAGAGATGGACAAACTTTGCCAAAGCATCCAACTCAAATATATGAAGCATTATCGTACCTAACAATCTTTGTTTTACTTTATTCTATCTATCGTAAGAAAGGAATTCAGGTTAAACCTGGCTTATTAGTTGGTTTATTTTTCTCTCTTCTTTTCACTGTTAGATTTTTCGTTGAATTTATCAAAGAAGACCAAGTAAGATTTGAACAAGGAATGTCATTAAATATGGGACAGTGGTTAAGTATACCATTGGTACTACTCGGACTTTTTCTTTTATATCGAAGCTTAAAACTAAAACCTTCATCAAAATAACTAATTAAAAACGCACTATACAGTGCGTTTTTCTTTTCAACTAATTTTCCACTTAATTCTGACACCATTATGTTTAATACATAATTGGCACAAAGTTATTTTGCTTCTTGTTTAATCTCCAGAATTCATTTATACAAAAAAATATCTTAAATTTAGGATTCTATTTGTTTTAAAAATAGAAAGTTACCTAAATCATTAACCCATGATTAATCAAATTATTAATTTTAGTATTAAGAATAAACTAATTGTTATTCTTTTTACTCTAACCATAGCTGCCTTTGGAGTTTATTCTGTATTTAAAATTCCTGTTGGTGCAGTTCCTGACATTACAAACAATCAGGTTCAGGTAATAACCGTATCTACAAGTTTATCGACTCAAGATGTTGAGCAATTCATTACTTATCCGGTTGAGCTAGAAATGGCTAATTTACCTGGAGTAAAAGAGATTCGTTCAATTTCGAAATTTGGATTATCGGTAGTAACAATTGTTTTTGAAGAGAATATTGGAACCTATTTGCCGCGACAATTGATTGCTGAGAAAATAAAAACCGCAGCTGCAAATATTCCCGATGAATTTGGAACTCCAGAAATGGGTCCAATTACAACAGGATTAGGAGAAATTTACCAATATATTCTAGATGTTAAACCAGGGTATGAAGGTAAATACACTTCGCTGGAATTGCGAACCGTTCAGGATTGGATTGTAAAACGTCAACTTTCGGGTATCCCTGGAGTAGTTGAAGTTAACACTTGGGGTGGATTTTTAAAACAATACGAAATCGCTATTAACCCTGAAGAGCTTAAAGCTTCAAACATTACGCTTGTTGAAGTTTTTGATGCTATCAATAAAAACAATAGCATCGCAGGTGGTGCCTACATCGAAAAGCAGAATAAAAGTTATTTTATTCGCGGCGACGGAATGGCTCGGTCAATTGATGATATTAAATCAATTGTAGTAAAAAATACAGATGGTATTCCTTTATTAATCAAAGATATTGCCGATGTTCGTTTTGGATATGCAAACCGCTTTGGTGCTATAACCGCCAATGGCGAAGGCGAAAAAGTTATGGGTCAAATCATGATGTTAAAAGATGCCAACTCAAAAGAAGTTATTCGAGCTGTAAAAGAAAGAGTTGAAGAGGTACAAAAAGGATTACCAGAAGGTGTTTTTATAAATCCTATTGTAGAACGAAGCGAACTCATTGGAAAAACATCTTTTACAATTGTTGAAAATTTACTTCTAGGTTGTTTAATCGTTATATTAATAGTTGTTCTATTACTTGGAAATATTAGATCGGCTCTTGTGATTGCTTCCATGATTCCACTTTCATTGTTATTCACTATTTCTCTAATGTATCTGTTTGGAATCGATGCAAATTTAATGAGTCTGGGTGCCTTAGACTTTGGAATAATAATAGACGGGGCTGTAATTATTGTTGAATTTATTGCCATTCGCATAACGGATAGTAAAGACGATTATGAATTAGCAAAAGGTGCACAACGGCGAACACTTATAGATAAAATAACATTCCACGGTGCTTCAAAAATGATTAACTCAGCCATTTTTGGTCAAATCATTATATTAATTGTTTTAATTCCGATTTTAACATTAAGTGGAGTAGAAGGCAAAATGTTCCGTCCAATGGCTTTATCGTTTAGCTTTGCAATTATTGGAGCAATGATTTTAGGATTTACATGGTTACCCGTTGCTTCTTCTTTATTTCTAAGACCTGTAAAAGAGAACAAAAAAAGCATTTCAAAATGGGTAATGAATTTAGCTTACCGATCTTATGATCCTGTTATAAAATGGGCCTACGATCATAAATCAATAATTATAGGATTAGCAATTGTATCGCTTGTTTTTACCGGAGTAATCTACTCTAGAATGGGTGGAGAATTTGTGCCAACGCTCGACGAAGGTGATTTTGTAATCCAGCCTGTTTTAAAAACAGGAACATCACTTAGTAAAACTGTTGAACTAACCACACAAATGGAGCAGATTCTTATTGACAATTTCGTGGAAGTTGAACAAATTGTCTGTCGCATTGGTGCAGCTGAAGTTCCTACTGATCCCATGTCGATGGAAGAAATCGACATGATTATTAAGTTAAAACCTAAAAGTGAGTGGGTGGTTACCAATAGTAAAGAAGAACTTGCCGATAAATTTAAAGAAGCTCTCATGATAATTCCTGGAATTGATTATGAGTTTACTCAACCTATCGAGATGCGATTTAATGAACTAATTACAGGCGTAAGAGCCGATATCGCAATTAAAATATTTGGTGAAGATTTGGAATATTTAAATGATAAAGCAATTGAAATTAAAAAATTAGTTGAAGATATTCCAGGTGCTGCCGATATTATTCTTGAAAAAACCGCTGGCCTTCCACAAATAAGCGTTCTTTATAATAGAAATAAAGTTGCTTTTTATGGTTTAAATATTGAAGAACTAAATCAGCAACTATCTATGGCTTTTGGTGGACAAATTGCAGGAAGCATTTTTGAAGGAGAGAAAAAATTCGATTTGGTTGTCCGATTTAATCAGGATTTTAGAAATGATATTAAAAACATAAAACAATTAAACATTGGATTACCGAACGGGAATCAAGTACCATTGCAAGAACTGGCAGAAATCAAATATTCTACCGGCCCCGCAAAAATATCTCGTGAAAATACACAACGACGAGTAGTTGTTAGTATTAATGTACGTAATCGTGATTTAGAATCGGTTATTAAAGATGTACAAGCCAGAATTAACGAATCGGTTAAACTTGAACCAGGCAATTACATTTCTTATGGCGGTCAGTTTGAGAATTTGGAAAATGCAACTAAAAGATTAAAACTTGCAGTACCAATTGCTCTATTGCTTATATTTATTTTTCTTCACTTTGCATTTAAATCCCTTAAAGATGCAGCATTAATTTTTACTGCTGTTCCGCTTTCTGCTGTTGGTGGTGTTTTCTTTTTATGGTTGCGAGGAATGCCTTTTAGTGTATCTGCTGGAATAGGTTTCATTGCGCTATTTGGTGTTGCTGTATTAAACGGTATTGTATTAATAGAACACCTAAAAGATTTAAAAGAAAAAGGAATGACAGATATGCGCGAGCTTGTTTTAAAAGCTACTCGTGAGCGACTACGTCCTGTTATGCTTACAGCTGCCGCAGCTGCTTTAGGATTTCTTCCAATGGCTATTTCAACATCATCGGGTGCAGAAGTTCAACGACCTTTAGCAACTGTTGTTATTGGTGGTTTAGTTACATCAACAATGTTAACTATGATTTTACTTCCACTATTATTTAAGATATTCAATACTGACAAACCCATTAAAATAGGGAAATCGGGAAAGGTTATTTCCATTTTATTAATTCTAACTTTCTTTTTAGGTGGTTCAAAAGTTTATAGTCAAGAAAATGAAGCGCAGAAACTTTCGATAGAACAGGTTATTGAGAATGTAAAAACAAATAATCCTGTATTAAAAAATGCTCAGCTTTCAATTCTATCAGCTCAAAAGCAAAAACAAGGAGCGCTCGACTTTGGACCAACAGAATTCTCATATCAGAAGGGACAACTCAATTCAGATTTAATAGATCAATCGTTTGAGATAAATCAAAGTTTTGGATCTTTGTTAACTCATTTTCAGAGTTCAAAACTTGCAAATAAGAATATTGATTTGAGCAAAACAGAATTTCAAATTATTGAAAAACAAATTATTGCTCAATCAAAAATTTCTTGGTATAAATGGATTTTCCTGATTGATCAGTTTAATATTATTCAGGAACAGTCGGGACTTTACAAAGAATTTGTTCGCATTGCACAGTTAAAATATGAATTAGGGGAATCGAATTTGTTGGAGCAAACTTTAGCCGAAACAGAATATGCATCGATAAAAAATGACTTGTTAAAAACTACCGAACAATTAATTATTGCTGAAAATAACTTGAAACAAGTTATGAATATTGATGGCAATTTTATTCCTGAAGCCGATTCCTTGATAATTTATGAATTACCAGCAAGCAGTGATCCAAATCAGCGATTTAGTAGTTCCGTAGTTGTGAATTATTACAAGAATCTTTACCAAATCGAAAATGTAAAATATAATGTTGAACGATCCAGATATTTCCCAGAATTATCGGCTGGGTATTTTAATCAAGAGATTGATCATGTTGAAGGATTTTCTGGATGGAGCATCGGACTCTCAATGCCTATTTGGTTTCTTCCACAAAATGCAAAAGTTCAGGCTACAAAAATTGAGAAGGAAAAAGCTATGAACAACTTAAGCTATCAGAAATTTAATGTTGAAAAAGAGATCGATAATAAAGTAATTCATTTAGATCAATTACAGAACGATCTAATTTATTACCATGAAAATGCTTTGAAAAAAGCTACCCTTTTAATAAATACGGCAAAAGTGCAATTTGAAAAAGAAGAGATTGAATATCTTGAATTTTTGCAAAGCATAAAGGCAGCTCAACAAATTAAATTGAACTACTTGGAAACTTTGTTTAATTACAACAAAACAGCTATTGAACTTGAATTTTATACGAAATAACATATGATTATGAGAAAGTTAATATTTATTTTATTTGTTACATTTCTATTTGCTTGTACATCTGAAAACAAAGAAGTTAGCTCAAAAAGTGCCACTGAAGAAGTTGCTATGGATGGAGAAATTACTCTGACACAAGAGCAAATAAAGTTAACAGAAATTGAAACAGCAAAGGTCAAACAAATAAAGATATCGGAAACTGTTGAATGCACTGGAAAAATAGATGTTCCTCCAAAACAAAAGGCTTCAATATCACCAATAATGGGTGGTTTTATTCAGTCGTTAAATTACAATGTTGGCGATAAAGTTGAAAAAGGATCTGTTTTAGCAACTCTCCAACATCCCGATTTTATAAATCTGCAAAAGGAATATCTAGATGCCAGAAGTAAGAAAGAATATTTTGAACAAGAATATAAACGACAAGGAGAATTGACAGTTGAAAATGCTGCATCGATTAAAAAAATGCAAAAGGCGAAAGCCGATTTTTTAAGTACCGAAGCAAATTACAAATCATTAAAATCACACCTGAAAATACTGGGTGTAAATGTTGAAACAATCGAAAATGATGATTTTACGAATGAGTTCAAACTTATTGCTCCTATAAGTGGGACGATTTCGAATTTAGCAGCAAATACGGGGAAATTTGTTAATTCGGAAAACTGTATCTACGAAATTATTAATGAGTCGAAGTTGAATATACAATTCAATATTTTTGAAAGAGATATTTCCAAAATCAGAAAAAATCAGAAAATCATTTTTCATTTAATTAATAATGAAACTAAATTTGAGACATCGATAAATCGAATTGGAGCTAAAATTAATTCTGAAAATAGATCAACATTAGTTTATGGAAATTTTGATAATATAAACCGTAAACTAAAACCAGGAATGCATATTAATGCTTCAATCCTAATAAATGAAAAGTTTGTTTACTCGATTCCTGCAAGTGCAATTGCTGATGGAGAAGATGCATCCTATATCTTTATTAGAAAGGGAAATTCGTTTAAGCGCGTAAAAATAAATAAAGGAATTGAGCAAGATGGATATTGCGAACTTATAGAAATTAGTGATGAAATAAAATCATCGGAAATAGTTATTAAAGGATCATATTATTTAATGTCGGCATATGAATTAAACGAATAATAATTTTATTGAACTTTATCCGTTAATTATCATAAGATATTGATCTTAATTAAAATATAATATACATTTGCAACTGAAAAAACTGAAACCCCATAACCTAATTGAATAATGGAAGAACAAAACAAAACTCAAGACACAGAAAACCAGCAACAAAATCCGATTGCACCACAAAAGAATAAAAGTGGTTTAATGTTTATTTTATTTCTTGTGATAGGATTACTGGCTGTTGTTACATGGCTATATATCGACCAAAGACAAACAACTGAAGAAATTGAAACTGCTTTAACAATTGAAAAAGATTCGTTACAATCGCATTTGGTTCAATTACGTGACGATTACGATGATTTAATGACAGATAACGATTCGTTAAATACTCACTTAACTGAAGAGAAAGAGAAAATTGACAACTTATTAGCTGAAATTAAAACCGTTAAGGCTACTAATTATTATAAAATTAAGCAATTACAAAACGAACTTGGAACTTTACGCACGGTTGCTAAAAGTTACGTTCGACAAATTGATTCGTTAAACACAATGAATCAGGCTTTAGTTGCTGAAAACGTTTTGGTTAAAAACGAAATTAGAGTTGCAAAAACTGCAAACGTGGAGCTTGAAGAGCAAAACAAGAATCTTTCTGGTAAAGTTGAATTAGCAAGTACTCTAGGAACAAAAGATTTAAACGCATTCCCTATTAATAAAAGAGGAAAACAAAACCACAAAATTACTAAGATTGAAAAGATAAAAGTAAGCTTTACTATTAAAGAAAATATATTAGCTACTGCCGGAGAGCGTGATATTTATATCCGTATTGCTGGGCCAGACGATTATATTCTAGCAAAATCGGAGCAAGATTTATTCGAATTTGAAGGTCAGCAAATTGTATTCTCTGCAAAACGACCTGTTGATTATTTAAACAAAGATCTTGAAGTTATTATATTTTGGGATAACAACGGAGCATTAATTACCGGTACTTACGAAGTTTATATTTTTGCAGATGGAAGCGAAATAGGAACTACTCAATTCCAAATTGAAGAAGGCGGATTATTTTAATCCATAAAAAACATATTAAAAAAAGGAGCTCAATTGCTGAGCTCCTTTTTTATTTATCTATCCACTCTTTAAAACTCTTAACCCTCTCTCTACTTACTACAATGTCTTGATTTTCGTTCCATTTACTAATTTTTAATTCCAATCGGCTAGTCGAATAACTTATAACATCATTAATAGAATCAATATTTACAATAAAATTTCTGTTAACTCTAAAAAATTTCTCGGGATTTATTAAATCTTCAAGCTGACCCAAAGAATAATCAACAGCTATATTTCTTCCATCAGAAGTAAAAATAAATACATTTCGCTCGCAGATATAAAAACAATTTATATCGCTTGTTAATATTGATTTATAGTGCAATCCCACTTTTATGAAAAATCGTTCTTTGAATTTTTTACTAATATTCCTTACCAGATTATCTAAAACCTGCGTATAATTGGTTTGCTTAAATAGCGTATTGTATTTTTTTATAGCTCGTTGTAGATCTTCATGTTTAAATGGTTTCAGCAAATAATCAATGCTGTTAACTTTAAAAGCTTCAATCGCATATTCGTTAAAGGCTGTTGTAAATATTATGGGTTTTTGGATATTGATAGATTCAAAAATTTCAAAACAAACACCATCATTTAATTGAATATCCATAAAGATTAAATCTGGGTGAGAATTTGAATTAAACCAGTTAATTGAATCTTCAACTGTTTCCAATATCTCAATTATTTCAATCTCGGGATTTATTTCCTCAAGCAAAGCTATTAGCTTTTGCGCTGCCAATTTTTCATCTTCAATAATTAGTGCTCTCATTATTGCTTTTGTTTTATCGGAATAGAAACAATAAACTCATCTCTATTCTCACTTACAATTAATTCGCGATTTAAAATTAGTTTTATTCGTTCATTTAAATTCTTCAATCCTGTTTTAGACGAACTTTCCAAATTTGTTTTTTGTTGCAAATTATTACTAACAATTAAGCACTCAGAATCTTCGAATATTTTAATCTTTAAGGGTGTATTTCGGGTTGCCGAATTATGCTTTAAGGCATTCTCTAATAAAACCTGCACAGATACCGGAACAATAAAATAATTCTCGGGGTTTTCTATTTTGATATCTAACAATATTTTCTCCTCGTCGCGAATTTTTTGCAACTCGAAATAATCTTTTACAAAATCTAATTCAGCATCCAGTGGAACAAGATGCTTATCTTCGTTTAATAAAATATAACGATATACCTCTGATAACTTATTTGTAAAACGATCTGCCTTTACCGGATCAATATTAATTAGTGAAGAAAGGGCATTTAAACTATTAAATAAAAAATGCGGGTTTACCTGATTTTTTAATGTTTGATATTTAAAAATTAATAGTTTCTCTCGTAATTTCTGCTCTCTCGAAACTCCTTTTCTCCATAAGACATAAAAAAAGATAATAGAACTTACGAATATCCATGGGCCCAAAGCTTTTAAAGCATGTAAAAGATCGCTAAAATTTAATTCATAGATTATACTTGCATTACTTTTAGATTGCCACAAATACTCCACAAGGCTTATTACAATTGTAGCAATAAACAACGCCCCAATCCAAAATAAGATGACAGCAGGAATAATTTTTCGAGCAATTTGCTTTTGTGATTTTAAAGCAAAATACCTAAAAAATAAAATTCCAAAAATTGCGCTAAGATATGCTGTAAAGAAGATTATAGTAAATAGAAGAGATGTACCAAACAAACGAACGTTACCATATAATACTAGGCTAGTAATTATTGCAAAAAGGAAACTTCCTAATAAATACGTTAGTGTAAACTTTATGATATGTGACACTCGAAACTCCATAATATAAAATTAATCAATTTTTATTGTATTTTTTTTAAAGTAATCTTTCGAATAGTATTTGCGCTTTGCGCATTCTCTTGACCAGGAAATTTTATTTCCATAATAACATCCTCATTCATCATTGCATATTCAATCTGCTTATCTTCAAGCGAAACATAAACATAACCCCAATAATGACTTCGTCCTTTTATATCGATAAAATCATTTTTAATCATTAAGGGATTATTCATTGCAGTATATTCAATTATGGCACAAATTTCATTATTTATTTTGCTTATACCGTTCCAATTTAACCGGATATCTTTATTTTCGAAAGTACCTGATCCTGCCAGATCAACTTCGGTATTTGCACTTTTAGCGACAAACTCTACGTTCAGTTTTAATGAATCAAAATACTCCCAGGCAAAAACTTCAAACGCCATCATATCCCAAACCAAATTTTGCAGCTGCGTGGTATTTGAAGAAAATACAGGAAATGATTCTGGGTTCAACATTTTTGTGGATGGAACGTAACTAAAATCCTCCATCGAATTCATCTTTCTTGATTCATAAAAACCCTGTTCATCAGAATTTCGATTCGAAATAAAAACATTGTTCCATTTAACCTTCTCGTCCTTTAAGCCATTGGTATATTCTCCCAGTATTTGCGTTTCCTTTTTAAAATTTCCAAACATATCAAAATCGATATAATTTACTGTCATCAGATACTTTTGCTGAATACCTTTATCCAGCTCAAGATCTTTTGGTAATTCCAATAAATAATTTACTTGATCGGATTTGGTCTGTGCAGAAGAACTAATTGCAAGAAATGCAGATACGATCATTAATAAGATTCTTGTTTTCATAATGTTGTTTTTAAGTTAAAATCTAATTCAAAGAAATAGCATGAAGACAAGAAAGTAAAAATTAAGTTGCAGAGTTGTTAAATTTAATGTCTGAGTTGCATTGAAATGTCGAAGAAGAAAAAAGCTCTAACGAATCGATATCGTTAGAGCTCCTTTTTTTATTTTACCGGTCTGTTATGTAAACCACATTCTTTTTTCTCAGGTTGTTCCCACCACCATCTTCCGGCACGAACATCTTCACCGGGTTTTATTGCCCTTGTACATGGCTGACATCCAATACTTGGAAAACCTTTATCGTGTAATTCATTGTATGGAACATTATTCTCTTTAATATAGTTCCAAACCATATCTTCCGACCAATTAATTAAAGGATTAATTTTGAATAGATTATGCTGTTCGTCCCATTCAACCAATTGATTGTCGAATCTAGTAATAGATTGGTCGCGACGTAACCCGCAAATCCATGCTTCTAATCCTTTAAAAGCTCTATGTAAGGGCTCTTTCTTTCTTAAGAAACAACACATTTCTCTGTTTTCAACACTTTTATAAAAATGATTGATGCCTTTTTCTTCGACCATTGCTTCAACCTTAGTGTGATCAGGAAAGTATACTTTTATTTTTATATCATAATGATCGCTTGTCTTTGCAATCAAATCATATGTTTCCGGGAAAAGTCTTCCTGTATCTAGAGTAAAAATATTGGCGTTTTTATTTATTTTACAGATCATATCGGTTAAAACCTGATCTTCGGCTCCCAAACTAGATGCAAAACCAACCTTATTATCACATTTATCAATAAAATATTTTAAGACCTCTTCGGGTAATTTGTCTTTTAATTTATCCGTTAATTCTTTTGCTCTTTCCTTATTATCTATCGTTCCCATTTTCCTAAAATTTAAGCCGCAAAATTATAAAAATAATTTCCATAATTTCAATTATCAAAACCGTATTTGACTAATGAAACAAACTAATAACATTTTGCCTACATATATTGTTTAATTGGGTTTTATAAAGATTAGCAATTTGACAATACGCCATATATTTTATAAGTTTACTGGTTCGTTTTTATTTAAAACAGATGATTATGATACAAGAAAACTTTATTAAATATATAGAAACCAGCTTAAAAGAAAACTGGGACATTCCTGCTTTAACCGATTATAAAGGTGACAGCTATAAATACAAAGATGTAGCTCGTAAAATTGCTCGTATTCATATTATGTTTGAAGAATGCGAAGTTAAAAAAGGAGATAAAATTGCTTTAATTGGCAAAAACTCTGCTAACTGGGCAATGACTTACCTGGCAATTATTTCATATGGAGCAACTGTAGTTCCAATTCTTCCGGATTTTCATTCTAACGACATTCATCATATTGTAAATCATTCAGATTCAATTGTGCTTTTTTCTGGAGATCCTATCTGGGAAAACTTGGATGAAAAGAGCATGCCTAATTTAAGAGCAATTTTCTCGCTAACCGATTATAGATTATTAATAGAAGGCAAGAGCGAAAACATTAAAAACATTTATGAAAAACTTGACACTTTGTATGAAGAGCTTTATCAAGGAGGAATAACTCCTGAAAAATTGTCTTTCGACGAAGTATCAAATGAAGAAGTTGGTGTTTTAAATTACACCTCGGGAACAACAGGGTTTTCTAAAGGAGTTGTATTGCCATTAAATAGTTTAGCTGCTAATATTCGATATGCCCGAAAAAATCTTCCTTTAGACCCTGGTGATAATGTAGTTTCATTTCTTCCTTTAGCACATACATTTGGTTGCGCTTTTGAATTTTTATGGCCATTCTCGATCGGTTGTCACATTCATTTTTTAACCCGAACACCATCACCAAAAATAATTATTCAAGCATTTCAGGAAGTACAACCTACAATAGTTATTAGTGTTCCTTTAATTCTTGAAAAAATTTATAAAAAACAAATTCTTCCTTTGCTTGATAAAACATCAATGAAGCTACTTTTAAGTATGCCAATTATTGATAAGGCGATTTATTCTAAAGTTAGAAAAAAACTCACAGATGTTTTTGGAGGAAATTTTAAAGAAGTAATAATTGGTGGTGCAGCATTAAATAAAGATGTTGAACTTTTTCTTAAGAAAATAGGATTCAATTTCACAATAGGCTACGGTATGACAGAATGTGGTCCATTAATTAGTTACGCAAATTGGGATAAAGCCAAAATTGGTTCAGCAGGAAAACTTGTAGACACACTTGAAATTAAAATTGACTCTGAAGATCCTTACAATGCAGTTGGTGAAATAATGGTTCGTGGCGAAAATGTTATGTATGGTTACTACAAAAACGTTGAAGCAACAGAAAATTCAATTGATAAAGAAGGTTGGCTGCATACCGGAGATTTAGGCATAATAGATGAAGACAATTACGTTTATATTAAAGGTAGAAATAAAAGTATGCTTCTTGGTCCTTCGGGAGAAAATATTTATCCAGAAGAAATAGAAGCGAAACTAAATAACTTGAACTATGTTCAGGAATCTGTAGTTATAGAACAAAACAATCGATTAATTGCATTGGTATATCCTGATCTTGATATGGTAAATGCAGATAAAATAAGTGAATCGAAGTTAATCGAGATAATGGAGGAAAACAAAAAAGTGGCTAATTCTAGCTTAGCAAAATACATGCAGATAGCTAAAATAAAAATCTATCCTGAGGAATTTGAAAAAACACCGAAGCGCAGTATTAAGCGGTTTTTATACGCTTCAACCGAGATATAAAAAAGGGAGCGCTATTTAAAACGCTCCTGAAACCATCTTAATGTCTTGTGGTTTATTTTTTATTGTTTCTAATTTATTTAGACCAGAAACAGTTGCAACTGATCTTAAACAATAATAAAATACTTCCTTTTGTAAAATCTGATGATCAAATTTAACATTCCTAATTATAGTGGTTTCAGGAAAGTCTATTAGTGAATTTCTCAAGATATAACTAAATACTCTTGCATTTATTTTTGAGAGAATATGGTTATCCCATTGAGCCTCAATAATAACTTTCACGCTTACATTATCAATTAATGCTCCCATAAAATCATTATAATTAGTGTGTAACTCAGGATAATGTTTCTTAAAACTCCAATAAGTAATCGTATTAACTTCATTTAGGAATTCTGTGAATTCATTGTAAATTTCAAATAATTTTTCCAAACTATCTATGTCCTGATTTTGGATCCTTTTAAATCTTATTTCAAGTTGCTCTTTTGACTGTTGCAATAAATAATTAATCAAATCTTTTTTACTATCGAAATGTATATACAAAGTTTTTTTTGATATACCCGCCTCACGAGAAATATCATCCATTGTTACACTTTTCAAACCATATAAATTAAATAGCTCACCCGCCTTCTTAATTATATAATTCTTTTGTGATTCCATATTAGAAATATTTTAAAATTAGCTTGCAATTTTTAAACAGTCGTGTCGGAACGATAGATTTACTAAATCTACTTGGGGGGGGTGTTCCAACACGAATCTGTTTTACAAAAACCATTATAAATACATTAGATTCTCATCAAATATTTAAACTGTCTTTTCGATATCCCAGACGAAAGCTCTAATTCCCACTTCTTCGTTTACTGAATTCAGTTTCCCAATTTTTTCAAGGATAACGTCAACTTTATCATTATCGACCATTGTTATTGTACCAGAATTGATTTCGGGCCAAGTGTGCGAATTCATATGTGGATCACCATTTATTGTTCCCTTACCCATCATCTCGGGCCATTTTGAAAACCCACGCACACCCAATTTTTCCAACATATACTCTATTTTTTCGCTATGTGCCTGATTATATATTATAAATACTGCTTTCATTTTTCTAACTTTTAAAACATTACATATCCATAAACTTATACTGTGCTCTTGCCAATCTTTGTTCTTTTTTTCGTGTTCCACTAACCGCAAATAATCGGTAAGCAACAGGAACAAGAATCATTGTAATTATTGTTGAGAAAATTAATCCACCAATAATCGCTATTCCCATTGGACTCCACATTTCAGATCCATCCCCTCTACTTAAAGCTAATGGAAGCATCCCTAAAATTGTAGTCATTGCTGTCATAAGTACTGGCCTTAACCTTGACTTCCCAGATAAAGTAATCGCCTCATCGAGAGAATGTCCTCTATCTCGCATTAGATTAATATAATCAACCAACACAATTGCATTTTTTACAACAATACCAATAAGCATAATTGCGCCTAAGGCGGCAACAATACTTAATACAGTATCGGTAATATACAAGGCTATTATTACTCCAACAAAAGCAAATGGTATTGAGAACATAATTATGAGTGGCATTTTAAGAGACTCAAACTGTGATGCCATAACTATATACACTAAGATTAAACTTACTACCAATAATAATCCTAAGTCTGCAAATGATTCCTGTTGATCCTCGTATGCTCCTCCAACTTCAACAATTACGCCATCAGGAATATCAATTAATTCAAGATCATCTTTAATAATATTTGCCATTTCACCTAAAGAAATTCCGTAAGGAGTTGTCGATACAGTAACAATTCTTTCTCGTCTTTTTCTTTCAATATTTGGTGGCGACCAGTACTCAACTACTTGTCCAATTTCTGATAAACGAATATATTCTCCCATTGGATTTTGTATGGCGATATTCTCGATATCGCTAATAGAATTTCTTGAATCTTTATTGTATTGCACAACAATATCATATTCTTCACCTTCTTCTCTGAATTTACTAGCTGTTAATCCAGCTACCCTGTTTCTAAGAGCCGTGGAAACTGTATAAGTATTTAAACCATTTTGCGACATCTTATCCTGATCAAGCAATACTCTTAACTCGGGTTTAGATTTCTCACGACTTATTTTTATATCTTTTGCTCCTTCAATTTTCTCTAGCCTCTCAGAAATTACATTTGCAAGTTTTGTTGTGTTATCTATATCATAACCATAAATTATAACATCAACATTATTTGCACCTTCGGATCCCATACTATTTCCTAAGCTTACTTTAAAATTAATTACCTCTGGAACAGTTGCTATTTCGTCTCTTATCACGTTTGCAATCTCAGAAAATGATCTGTCTCTCTCTCTTGCATCTGGTAAAATAACAGTAGAAGTTATAATGTTTGATCCTGTAGATCTAAAAATAGCGGTGATTCCCGCATCTTCATCAGTACCTGCCGAAGTACTTATTAGTTTTACTTCTGGAACTTTAGCATTTATCAAAGATTCTATTTCACGAGCAACTCGACTCGACTCTTCAACCCTTGTACCAGACTGCAATTCAACTTCTAATTTCAAAATTCCATCATCCTGAACAGGCATAAATTCTGTTCCAATATGCTTTGCTAAGAAAAACGAACTAAATAATATGATTAAAGAACCAACAACAATAATCTTCTTATTTTTTAACGACCACTTTAATGTTCTTTCGTAGAAAGCATCTAGTTTGTCCAGCTTTGGAAGAATAATTCTATCCCAACTATACTTACCTGGTTTCTTTTTATTTTGTTTTAGCTTTAACAATTTTGAGCTTAACATGGGAGTTAGTGTTATTGCTGCAATTGTAGACGTAACAACGGTAATAGTAACAATCCAGCCCAGTGGTTTAAATAAAATACCTGCCATTCCACCAACCATTGTCATTGGAAAGAATACAGCAACAATAGTAAGTGTTGTTACAATTACTGCTAACCAAACTTCATTGGTAGCATAAATTGCCGCTTCGCGTGGACTAGCTCCTCGTTCTATATGCTTAGTGATATTTTCAAGTACAACGATAGCATCATCAACCACCATACCTATTGCTATTGATAAAGCTGAAAGAGATATTATATTAATTGTATTTCCGGAACCATACAAATAAATAAAAGATACAATCAATGCAATTGGAATAGTCAGTACGATAATAAATGTTGCACGCCATCTACCTAAAAAGAATAAAACAACAACAACAACAAAAAACATGGCATACATTAATGTGCTTGTTAAGTTGTTTAAAGAATCTTTTATAAATTCACTGGAGTCATAAATTGGAACCACATTTATATCTTCTGGCAAAGTTTTCTCCAATTCGGTCATTTTCTTGTTTACCTCATCGGCTATACGAACAGTGTTTGCACCAGATTGCTTCATGATCATCATGGTAACACTTTGCATACCATTTGCTCTCTGATCAATTGTCATTTCTTTAATTGAATCTCGCACTGTTGCAACATCTTTTAGGTAGATATTCTTTCCACTTTGACTTCCGATAACAATATTTTTTATCTGATCTGATCTTTCGAACTCTCCTTGCACTCTAAGTTGGTAACTCATACGTCCCATATCAACACTACCCGTTGGCATGTTTAAATTCTCTGCTTGTAAAATCTGACCAAGTAACTCAACAGAAAGATTGTAAGCTTCTAATCTTATGGGATCAACATTAATAGATATCTCACGTTTGGGAGTTCCCATTATACCAATAGTACCAACTCCCTCAATCATTTTTAGCGGATTGCTAATTTTATTATCTAATAGTTTTTCTATTCCCTCATAACTTTCATCTGCTGTAAAAGCAAAAGCTATAACAGGCATCATACTCATATCAAATTTAAATAGAGTAGGTTCTTCTGCTTCTTCGGGCAATTTATCCTTTATTAAAGACAAGATATCTCTAATATCATTTGACGCCGCATCGAGATTAGTTCCAAATTCAAATTCAAGTGTTATCACAGAAAAGTTATCTCGTGAAACTGAGTTTATTTCTTTTAAATCATCAACCCTATTCAGCGATTCTTCCAACACTTCCGAAATATTTGTTTCTATATCCTGAGCACTAGCACCTCCATATGTTGTAAATACTGTAATAGCAGGAATCTCAATCTCGGGCATTAAATCAATAGGTAATCGTGTAAGCGAAAAAACCCCAAAAACAATAATTGCTAGAAAAATCATTGCAGTTGTAATCGGTTTCTTTACCGCATTTCCATATATACTCATATTATTATTTTTCTTTTACTTACTAATTTCTACTTCAATTCCATTAGCCAACTTCTCTTGGCCAGCCACAACAACAAGATCACCCTCATTTAACTCATTAGAATAAATTTCAACATTCTCGTTAAATCGATTTACTATCTCTATATCAATCTTTCTGGCTTCTCCATTTTTATCAACAACATATATATATCTGTTATTGGTTCCATTTTGTTTTAATATTGTAATAGCAGGAACAACAATTGCTTCAACTTTATCAATACTTAAACTAACACGAGAAAACATTCCCGGACGTAAAATTTCATTCTTATTTTCAACGACCAATTCCACTTCAAAAGTTCTTGAGTTGGAATTAATAATTGGCGAAACTCGAAATACCTCTGCGGCAAATACTCTTTTTTTATAAATATCAGATGTTATATCTGCCTTCATACCCTTTTTTACAACCGGATAATATTTCTCAGAGATATCAATTACAGCTTTAAGTGGATTAATTTGCATTATAGTAACTATAGCTGCTTTACCCACTTCTGTATTTGGCACACCGGAAAAAAGTTCTCCACCC
Organism: Bacteroidales bacterium; assembly: GCA_016342685.1. Lineage (GTDB taxonomy): Bacteria > Bacteroidota > Bacteroidia > Bacteroidales > UBA12077 > UBA12077. The sequence continues at coordinate 73,032 of JAEINU010000004.1, forward strand.
TCAAAATATTTAGCGGTAATAATTCCATTTATTGGAGATGTTAATTTTGTATTTTCTGACATGAAATTAACATTTGCCTTTGCTAATTCGTAGCCATTTTTTGCGCTTTCGTATTGTTGCTCCGAAATACTGTTCAGATGATATAATGTATCAAGTCTTCTATAATTCGATTCTGCATTTTCTAATTGCAATAAAGCAGTTTCCAATTGAGTATTGTCCATCATGGCAAGTAAATCACCTTTCGATACACGACTTCCAACTTCGACAGAAATACTTTTAATATGTCCTTGCGCTGCAGGAGCATAATGTACTTCTTCAAAGGCTTTTAGATTTGCCGTGTAATCAATTTTCCGATCAATAATTTTTTTACTGATTTTCATAACCTTTACAGGTACTTTTTTTTGCTGATCAGCAATAACTTGGGATTCTTTATTGTTAGCTTCAGTTTTTGTACATGAACTAACAACAGATGCTAATAAAATAGCAATTAATGGTATTTGTATTTTAAGTGTTTTCATCTTTAATTATAATCGTGTGTTTAAAATATCTATTTTTAATTGTGCTTGAAGTAATTCAAACATTGCTGCTGTATAAGAATTTTCAGCATTTAAATAACTTGCATGGGCTTGTGTTAAATCTAAACTAGAAAGAATCCCTTGCTTATATTTATTTTCGAAGCTTTTGTACAGTTCTTTCGCTATCCGAACATTATCCCTTTGAGTTTGGTAGTTTTCGTAAGCATTATTCAAATTAACTTTTAAGTTACCTTCTTGTAAATAAAGCTGATCCTGAACCATCGATTTATTTCGCTTGGCTACATCCAGTTCTATTTTCTTTTGATTTAATTGCGATTGTCGCATTCCACCAGAAAAAATAGGGATTGATAAATTTAATCCCGCTACATGATTAGGACTCATATCCAATCCTGTAGTTTGTAATTTTTCTGTGTAACTGTAAAATCCAACTAGTGTAGGAGAGTATGCCCATTTTTGCAAGGCCAATTGTTTTTCTCCAATTTCAACTTGCCCATTAATTAATTGATAATCTACATTTTCATTAATATCTAATTCTTTTAATATTGATGATTCAAAATCAGATTTCTCCATTATTTCATCTAGGCTCTCATTAAGCACAATATTTAAGCTAGGTTCAATTCCCAACTGAAACTTAAGCATGCTATAACTCAAGGTAATATTCCTTTTAACCGAATTAGATGTATTTTTAAGTTGAGAAAGATTTATACTTAACTGATCAACATCAGTTTTTTCTGCCAGGCCTGCATTATACATATTGGCAGTATGATTATAAATACTTTCTATGTTTTTAATATTATCATTAATTATATTAAGTGAATGCTCGGTAATAAGAATTATATAAAATGTATTAGTCACGGTTTCTTTTACCTGAAGTTCTGTTTTTAACAAACCCTTTTGAGATAATTCTTTTGCAATTCTTGCAGTTTGCAAACCAACCCAATACTGACCGCTAAATATCAACTGGTTTAATTGAACCTTTGCATTCGATTGATTTTTCATAACAATAGGTTCAGAATTAGTTGGAGAAAACATCTGTTCAATCATACTAAGAATTTCCTGATCACCTGCATCAATAACAGAATAATCAAGATCCGGGCTACTGGAAGATCCCATTCCTAAATCAAACTCAATTTCATAGTCAAAATAGGTCATAAAATCGAGGGTTGCACTAACCTGTGGTAAACCTTGCGACCTAGCTTCCTTAATTACTTCATCGGATATGGTGATATTATCCCTTGCATTTTGTATTTCTCTATTATGCTCAATGGCATAATGCCTTGCTTCATCTAGAGTAAATCCTGTTTTCTCCATCTGACCATATGTTAGCAAAGGGAAAAAAAGAGTTAAAATCACACCTGCTCTTCTTAGTTTTTTCATTTTACTTCGTTTCGTTCGTTTTGTTCGCTTTTTAACGAACCGTTGATTTAAAAAAAATTTATGTTAAGTCATCATTTAATTTTTCCATTTTTGGAATATAAATGTTTAATTTCTCATCTACTTCTTTAAAATAATTTGCAATTCTAGAATCTTTATCCTTCTTAAGTTCAACTGTTTCTTGCATCAACTTTTTAATTTTCTTTAACCATACAATAAAGTCTTTCGGTTCTCTATCCATACTAGCTAACTTAGTTCTGAAGTATCTTTTTCTATCACCAGGTAAGGTAATATATTCAATAGCATCACGCACCAAAAGATTTTTAATAGCTACACTAGCAGTGCTTTTACTAATATTTAGTTCATCAACAATTTCTTCAAACGTTAACAGTTCTTTATCCATAACTGAAAGAAGACCCGATACTCTAGCTGTAACAGGTTGATACCCCATCTCTTCAAGTAGTATTCCATATTGCTCAATTAGTTCTTTCTGACGAATAATTCTTTCTTCTTTTTTCATCACTTTTTTGCTCAAATATACATAGTTTTTTCAGTTCGGCAATTGTCGAACCAAATAATTTAAAAATTCTTCTCATTTTTCTGTAAAAAGAGCGCCCACCACAGACGCTCTTAACCACCTTAAAACTGCTTTGAAAAGAATAAGCCTTACGGCCTAGAAAAACATATTAATCCCTATTGCTAAGGAATATATAATCAAGCTATGATCTTCTTTTGCTATTGCATTATAGAAACCATAGTCTGCCACTGTATTAATTTCTGAATAAATATCCATCGAAGAAAAATACCTTTCCTCTTTAAACTCAAAATTTGATTTTAATCCTAAGTTAAGACATGCATAAATATTGTTAGGCCCATAATAACCTTCAGGGAATCTATCTGGAACACTCATATAAGAATTCTCTCCAGGCTCAAGACTAATAGAAAATCCTAATATTGGACTAACATTATATTTCTTTGATATGTTAAACTCATAAATGCTAAATGTGTTTTTTATTGTAAATGTGTGAATAACAGCATCTCCGTGATGCTCTGGAACAAAACCATACATTATATCTGTTTGCGCAATCTCTCTCCACCAATTATAACCTAGTCCAATCGACATATAACCTATATTGCCAGCATACTGCAACTTAACAACGTCAGGTTTATACCACTTTCTTTTCTCCTCAATCTCCATATTTTCTTGTGCAACCAGCCCAAAATGAATTGGTATGACCAACATAAATAATATGAGTCTTCTTCTACGTTTCATTTATTAATATTTAATTGCTTCAATAACAATTTCATCTTTTTTAACAGTAACAATAACATATTCCTTATCTATTATTGCATCTGTAGCCATATAATTTACTCCATCGTTATAATACTCACTATAATGAAAGCGATGAATATGCCCATGTATTGATAAATTTACATTATAGCGATTCATAAGATCAGAATATAATAACTCACTTTCATCATCGAACTGTGCATCGAAAGGAGGAATATGACATACAACAAATTTTTTCTCGTAATCTGCACCTTCTTCTAAATTCTCTTCTAACCAATTAAAATCCGGAGTTTTATTACTTTCCCAGAAAACATCATCCCAAAGAACAAATAAGCAATTATTATATTTTATAGTATAATTTCTATTACCATACATTTCCTTATAGACATCTTCGCCATTAGATCTATAATCGTGATTCCCGATAGTAGTTAAATATGGTATTTTTAAATCATCCATTGTTTCATGAAAGAGTTCATACTCTTTTAGATAACCATGATCAGCAATGTCTCCATTTACAATTACAAAATCTATATCCTTACGTGAATTAACATTCACAACCGCTTCGTCTAGCTCATGATAACTATAATGCGAATCAGCAAATACTGCAAATTTGAATTCTTCCTTTCCTTCAGTCCCCTGTTCTAAAATTTCCTCTAGGTTTTCGATTCCGATATCTTTATATGAATCTTTTACATTTGCCGCGTATGGACTATATTCAAATATATCTTCGCAACCAGTAGAAAATAAAAAAGAAGCTATTAAAATATACTTGAAAGCAATTGTAATTTTTTTCATAATTCTCTGTATTTTTACTTTATATCTTTTTAATAAATACACTTGAATTCTTAAAAAGACCTATGCCTTTAATTAGATAAACTTATTCTATTTTCTAAAAAGAAAATTGTATCAGAAATACGCTCCATTCTTAATACTTCATTATCTGGAATGCTAATAAGAAATTCCTTTTTAATGTTATTAGCTAATCCCATTAAATCTAGAATATCAAGATTGAGGTCAAAATAGTAATCAGAGCTATTTGAAATTAATGAACGCTCAATTCCATATTCAATCAAAACCTTCTTTAATCTTTTTTCAATGCTTTCCATTTTACTAATTTTATTCCGACCGTTCGGTCTGTTATTAATTATAAAAATTATTCCTTTGTTTATAGTGTTTGTAATTTTATTATATTTTGCTGTATTTTCAGATACCTACCGGTTGGTATGTATATTTTCAAATTTTTTTCCCTACTTTTTTATTATTTTATATAACTGACTAAAAACTTTATCAAGATTGGAATATAGTCCGTCTGGGTCGCCGCTAAATATTGAATTAAGAGCTACACCGTCTTGCAACCATTGAAAATGATTAGCTAAAATATCTACATCCAAGTCTTCTTTAACCTCTCCTTTTCTAATTCCATTCTCTACAACTTTTCTCCAAAAAGCTAATTCATATTTATTTGAAGCATCAATTTTTTTATGAAAATCCGGAGCGTAATGTGCAACATCCAACATTAACCTATAATATCCCATTCCTGATGATTCTTCACCCACATATGTACTTACCGTTTTAGCCATTTTCTTTATATTATCGATATACATTTGCATGTAATCAAAAAATGATACTTCAGGATTAATAATCATTTCATTATTAAATGGCGAAATTGAAAAAAACAAATTGTCTAAAGTTTCCACAAACAATTGTTCTTTATTTTCAAAATAATGATAAAAAGCTCCTTTCGATAAACCTGTAGCTTTTACAAGCATATTCATTGTAACTTCCTTATAACCTTTTTGTAGAAAAAGTCTAAAGGATGTTAATATTATATGTTCTTTTGTTGGACTCATTAAACCGACCGTTTGGTATGCAAATATAATATGTATATTTAAAACAAAAAAATATTTGCTTAAAAATTTATCAATTGCAAAGATACTAAAGAATTTTCGATTTCTTATTTATTGAATTACCCTGTTTTTATTTATAACTTTGAATCAGAAAAATAAGCAAGATGAAAAGGTTTGTAATTATTGTTGCCGGAGGCTCTGGACAGAGAATGAAAAGTTCTTTGCCCAAGCAATTTCTTGAAATCAATAAAGAGATAATATTAATGAAAAGTATTCGTGCTTTTTATAATTACGACTCTGCATTAAATATAATTATTGCTCTACCGGCTGACCAAACAGAATATTGGAAAAAGTTATGTAATGAAAATGATTTTACTATATCTCACAAACTTGTTGAAGGCGGTTCAACACGGTTTCAGTCGGTAAAAAATGCTCTTAAAGAAATTGAAAGCGATGGTTTAGTAGCAATACACGATGGGGTTCGCCCACTTGTAAGTCAAGAAACAATTGATACTGTTTTCGAAATAGCTTTAACGAACGGGAATGCTATACCATATATCGATTGTGTGGATTCTTTGCGTCAAACCGAAATAAATTCTAACAAACCTATTGATCGGAATAAGATCAAATTAATTCAAACACCGCAAGCATTCGAATGTAAAACAATTCTTAAAGCATATAATCAAGACTGGCATGAATCATTTACCGATGATGCAAGTGTTGTTGAACAATTAGGTTTAAAGATAAATCTAGTTCCTGGTAATCGTGAAAACATCAAAATTACCAATCAAATTGATTTGATTATAGCAGAATCTCTTTCAAATTATTTATCTGAATGAAATACTAAAAATGGTATGTTCGTGTGAAATAGCACTTTCCTTGTAACGCTCGGATTTATCAGTTTTGTTATCAAACTCCTTTTGTGTGTTACCATGGATAGTATATCAATTTTCTTTTCACGAATAATATTCTGAATGCCCGTTAAAAAATCCTCTTCTTTCAACAATGAACATTCAATCTCATAATCACTATACTGTTTTAACAATTTATCCTTAAGGCTTTCCATCTTCACTTTATCCCAAACATTCGTTTCTTCGGTGCCAATATGAACGCAATACAATCTAATATCAAAAGGTGATAATATATACATTAATTTGGAAAGAGCTTTATAATCTGAGTCGTCGAAATTAGTCGTGTATAATATATTAATTGTAGCTATTCCCTGATAAAAAGAATCTTCGGGTATTACTAAGACCGGTACTTTCGTATCTTCTATAATCTTAGCTGTTACACTTCCGATTAAATCATTTTCTCGCTCGCCTTTACCACGAGTACCAATAATAATTACATCGGGTTTGTATTCTTTACTTTTTTCAATGATTTCCTCACTTGCTATTCCACGAACTAGCGTGTAATCAATTTTAACTCCTTCAATATTATCTTTTTCAATCTTTTCCTTTATATCTTTATAGAACTCCTCCATATTTGTTTTAGCCTTAACTTCTATTTCACGTATTACCTCATCCATATTTACTTGATAATAATAAGTATCGGTAAGTGGCATTGAGTTTACCACCGGATTATAATAAACATGCATTAGTTTAATTTCGGCGTTCAGCTTTTCAGCTAGACCAATAGCATATCGGCAAGCATTAACTGAATAATCACTAAAGTCAATTGGAACTAAAATTCGTTGTACACTCCTCGATTCACTTAACTCGTCGAGATAATCTTCTCTAAATTGTTCGCTCGTTTTCTCAACAATACGTAAGGCCTTCTCTAAATCCCGGGAATGAACCCTTACTTTTACACCTCCAGAAATTACCGAATGAATAAGGTTTATATTTTTTAAGTGGCATTCTACGCCTTCGGCTTCTAGCCTTGTTCTTAATACCTCAGCTCTGGCGTAATTGTGAATTGCGATTGTTATTAGTTGGTCTTTCATAACTCAATTTTTGCAAGTTATACCTAAGGAATTAACAACAACCAAGTAATAAATTAACTAAATTCTCGTGCTCCTATTTTATCAAAAAATAAATTAATAAAGGTTTCCATTTCTTTTGGTAAAAGTTGGACTAATTTAACAAAGTCGGGTTCTGTTTTCCTTTTAGAAACTAAATTATTAACATCCTCTGGTGGTGCTGGAACAGTGCTTTTACCTACATAGGTTAACATTTGCCAGCTCTCTTGAAAATCTTTAAACATTGGGAGCAATTCGTAAGCAATAATTAATATTTTGCCACGATTAATACTATCGTTCTTTTTTAATTTATTTACTTGGTATTGTACCCATTCATTTGCAACCTGATATTTTACAATATCCACTCTGCTAAAGGCTGCACCTAAGAGATTACTTTTGTAGGAATCGAAATTATACCAATAGTCTTCGAGCTCTTTATTTGGCGGACTATTTTCCCATTTTTTGCCTAAGTAATCGAGTGCATATAGAGCCATTATATGACATAATATCTCAATAAACCAACTACTTATTCTCGGATCGCAATAAATTCTACATAACTCTTGTGTAAATTGAAATGCGATTTGATTATAATTAATATCTGCTACATTTAAACCTATTTTATAAAAATCACGATTTAAAGGTCTGTAAAAAGTTGGGCCAGAAACTGTATCATTAACAATTTCTATTGGTTTATAACCTAAGGGCGGCCCAGCGGGAATTAATCTGCTAAATTCATCAACAATATCCTGTAAAACAATTAACACTTTATCGTTTTGCTCGACACTATCGAAAACTTTGCTGTTGATGATCCATTTTTCCATATTAACTTAATTTAACTGGGTTAGGTGATATAATAAACTACTTTCTGCTTGTGCAGGGTTTAGTAGTGGCAAGAAATCAATTTGTTATAATATACGAAATTAAAAGATCAAAATCAAGTTATTTTATAGCAAATTCAATTATATATAAGCTACAATGTGTTTTATATCGATTGAAAAATATTATTTTTGTGTGATTAAATATATTACTTGAATTATGGAACAAAGAAGAAGCTTTATTAAAGATCTACTGCAATCGACAGAGGTTGACAGAGAGGTAAATGCAAAAGGTTGGGTAAGAACCAAGAGAGGAAATAAACAAGTAGCATTTGTTGCTTTAAATGACGGATCAACCATTAATAATATTCAGGTTGTAGTTGATATGGCTAATTTTGACGAGAATTTAATCAAAGATATAACAACCGGAGCAAGCTTAAGTGTTACTGGAACCCTTGTAAAATCGATGGGACAAGGACAAAGCGTAGAAATACAAGCAAAAGAAATAGAAATCTATGGCACAGCTGATTCTGAAACATATCCTTTGCAAAAAAAGGGACACTCCTTGGAGTTTTTAAGAGAAATTGCACATTTAAGATTTAGAACAAATACTTTTGGAGCGGTTTTTAGAATAAGACATGCTATGGCTTTTGCTATTCATAACTATTTCAATGATCGAAATTTTTATTACTTACACACTCCTATTGTGACTGGATCAGATGCCGAAGGTGCTGGAGAAATGTTTAGAGTTTCGACTTTCGAGCCAGGAAAAGAGCCGAAAACAGAGGAAGGTAAAATTGATTACACAGAAGATTTCTTTGGTAAAGAAACCAATTTAACCGTTTCGGGACAATTAGAAGCAGAGCTTGGAGCAACCGCTTTATCGAATGTATATACCTTTGGTCCAACATTTAGAGCCGAAAACTCGAATACTCCTCGCCACTTAGCCGAATTTTGGATGATAGAACCAGAAATGGCTTTTTATGATATTCACGATGATATGGATTTGGCCGAAGATATGCTTAAATATCTGGTTAAATATGCTTTAGATAACTGTATTGATGATCTGAAATTTCTTGAAAATCGATTAATAGAAGAGGAGAAATCAAAACCTCAAAATGAAAGATCGGAAATGCCACTGATCGAGAAATTACAATTTATCCTTAATGATGATTTTGTAAGATTAACATATACAGAAGCAGTTGATATTCTAAAGAACTCTAAACCTGCGAAAAAAGGAAAATTCCAGTTTCCAGTTGAATGGGGAATCGATTTACAATCTGAGCATGAGCGTTACTTAGTTGAAAAACATTTTAAAAAACCAGTAATCTTAATAGATTACCCACGAGATATTAAGGCGTTTTACATGAAACAAAACGACGATGGGAAAACTGTTCGTGCAATGGATATTCTTTTCCCTGGAATTGGTGAAATTATTGGAGGTTCGCAAAGAGAAGAAAATTACGATAAACTTTCAGCCAGAATAAAAGAAATGGGTATTCCAGAAAAAGATATGTGGTGGTATTTAGAAACTCGTAAATTTGGAACAGTACCTCATAGTGGCTTTGGTTTAGGTTTCGAAAGACTCGTTCTTTTTGTTACAGGCATGTCTAACATAAGAGACGTAATACCATTCCCTAGAACACCAAAAAATGCGGAATTTTAATTACATTTAAGCAGACTATTTAGTAGTATAGGAAATGTTAAAACAAAGTTTACAACAGAAGTTATTACAAAAGCTTTCTCCTCAACAGATTCAAATGATCAAGTTGTTGGAAATACCGACTATTCAACTTGAACAAAGAATAAAAAAGGAGTTAGAAGAAAATCCTGTGCTAGAAGAGGGTAAAGAAGAGGAAGAATTTCCGGACAATCAAGAAGATGAGATTTCCGAAGATAATCTGGATGACAACATGGACGAATTTTCGTTAGATGATTATATTAACGAAGAAGATATTCCTTCTTATAAATTATCAGCAAACAATTACTCAAAAGACGATAAAAAAGAAGATATACCATTTTCAATTGGTATATCTTTTCATGAGCATCTTCAAAATCAAATAGGTTTAAGAAATCTAAACGAAAAAGAAGAAATTCTTGCCCTTTACTTAATCGGAAATCTTGACGATGACGGCTATGTTCGTAGAAAACTAGAAGCTGTTGCAAATGATTTAGCTTTTTCTCAAAATGTTGAAACCAACGAAGATGAGTTATTAGAAATTCTACGAATAGTACAAGACCTTGAGCCTATTGGCGTTGGTGCAAGAACTTTGCAGGAATGCTTATTGTTACAAATAGAAAATAAGAATCAGGAAATACCTGTAATAAAATTAGCTCGTAAATTACTAAAATACTATTTTGATGAGTTTACAAAAAAACATTACGAAAAAATTATTACCCGTTTAAATATAACGGAAGAAGAATTAAAAGAATCGATAAATGAGATTTTAAGACTTAATCCAAGGCCCGGTAATAGTTTTTCGGATTCGTCGAGAGTTATACAAACACTAGTTCCTGATTTTATGCTTGACAATAAAGAAGGAGATTTACAACTTACTTTAAATTCTAAAAACGTACCTGAGTTAAGATTAAGTTATACTTATACAGAAATGCTTCAGTCGTATACTAGTAAAAGTAAGAATGAGAAAACAAAAAGCGATAAAGAAGCAATTACTTTTGTAAAACAGAAACTTGATTCTGCAAAATGGTTTATTGATGCCATTAGACAAAGACAAAACACCTTATTGCTGACCATGAACGCAATAATTGAGTATCAATATAAATACTTTTTGGATGGTGACGAATCGATGCTAAGACCAATGATTTTGAAAGATATTGCCGAAAAAACAAATCTTGATATTTCAACAATTTCTCGTGTTGCTAACAGTAAATACATTCAAACTCATTTTGGAATTTATGCCTTAAAATATTTCTTTTCGGAAGGATTACAAACAGATTCTGGCGAAGAGGTTTCTACAAGGGAAATAAAATCAATACTTAAAGAATGTATTGAGGCCGAAAATAAGAAAAAACCACTTACGGACGATAAATTAACCGAAATCCTAAAAGAAAAAGGATATAAAATTGCTCGAAGAACAGTAGCTAAGTATCGCGAACAACTAAATATTCCAGTAGCCAGATTAAGAAAAGAATTGTAGAAGATGAATAAGACCTTCCCGAAAATTTTGTCGATACTATTGCATCCTCTACTTTTTCCAAGTATTGGAATTCTGATTTTATTTAATTCTGGTTCAATTCTGGAGTTTCTTCCTTTTGAGGCAAAGAAAATTATTCTTTTAATTGTCGCGTTAAGTACTATAATACTTCCATTAACATTTGTCCCTTTTTATATTTATCAAAAAATCATTAAAAATGTTCAAATGGATCATTCTAAAGAAAGGTTAATTCCTTTTTTTGTTACGTTTGTTCTTTATACTTTCTGTTATTATTTATTAATGCGATTAGGTGCACCTCAAACTATTGCTAATTTTATTCTTGTAGGTGCAGTTTCCGTATTAGTGCTTTTTGGAGTTTCTTTTAAATGGAAAATTAGTGCTCATATGGTCGGAATTGGTGGACTAACAGGAGCACTTATTGCCATATCGTTTATTTTATATGTTAATCTTGACTATTTTATAATGGCAACAATAGGTCTTTCTGGCCTTTTAGGATATTCTCGCTTAAAACTAGATAAACATGAACCTTACCAGATATATTTAGGATGGATTATTGGTATTTTTATTTCATTATTTATTTTGCTATTATTCTAATTCTTTAATTGCTTTTTGTAACAAATTCTCATTATTCTTTTCTCTAAAATTAGGCTGTTTTATCTTCGAAACAACTATTCTACTTAGCTTAAACTTATCTTGAGTGTAAGACGTAAAATAATCCTTTTCTGTTAAATATGTTGCCAAATACTCTTGCTCAGTTTGTCCAGGTGTAGGAATAAGAATTGCCTTTTTGTTTTTTGAAATTAAATCCATTACTGAACTATATCCCGATCTACAAACTACTATTTCAGATTGATCTATGAGCTTATTTAATTCGTTTGTTTGAAGTAAATCGAATTTGGGAATCGAATAATCTAAGACAGAATTCTCGTAAGTTCCCCGAACAATGGCAATTCGCAAATTACTCTCTTGAATCTGAAAATAAATAATTTCTTCGAGCAAACTTCTTTGTGGTTCTGGTCCTGATAAAACAAATACGATGTCGAATAATGTTTCTGGTGCCTGATAGTGATTGAAAATAGCAAATCGAGATAACAATCCAATATATTTTCCATTCTTCAACTTCCGTTTTGGGTGAGAAAGATCTCCGGCTAAATTTTTTTCTTCTTTTAAATCAGGAATCCAACATTCATCATATTTATTTATTATAAAACGCACCAGTAGTCGATAAATAAATTCGAAAATCCTCAATCCTGAAGGAAAAATCACTCTTAACTGGTGTGTAATAAAAATACTTTTTACATTTTTGTTCCATAAGCCAAATCTATTATCAGAAATTACAATATTAAAGTTGTGCTTTTTTACTAATTGTTTAAGTTTAAAGTGCTCTTTGATTGTCCAAAAAAATATTCTAGGAATCAATGTGAGCATTTTAAATATTTGGGACTTTCTTTTAGAATATTTTACCTTAAATCCCTCCAAATCAACACACTTTACGTCTGGAATTTCGTTGCCTAGGTATTTTAGTATTTTAGGACTACCAGCTACAAATACCTCAAAATCATTTTCAATTAATGCTCTTATGATATGGATGTCTCTGGATGCATGCCCCAAGCCCCAATCCAAAGGACAGACTAGTATTTTTCTTTTTTTATTCACGAATAGATTTTACAATCCAAATTTATTAAAGTTTCTGCGCATAAATAATTTTATTTAAATATTATTTAAATAAAGGCCTTATTCTTCTTAAGCATCAATAGTATGCTGATTTAATGATAATTATCATTTTATTTAAACTGCATGAGTTTATATTTGTAAATAAATTTGATTATCATGGAAAATAAAGTAAATCCGGAACCTTATAAATGGAAAGATGCATACACCGTTAATATTAGTATTATTGATGAACAGCATAAGAAGTTTCTGGAGATTATTAATGAATTAAAAATAATAATCAATACCAATACTTGTAAAGAAAACGTTTCGAAAGTATTTTTCCAGATAGCATATTTAATTGATCATTACTTTCTTAAAGAAGAAATTTACTTTAAAGATTGTCAATATCCGAACTTTGAACAACATAAAATTGCCCACAATCAGTTTATTGACCGAATCATTCAATTTCAGAAAGACGTTGAGAATAATAAAGAAAATCTGTGTTTCGACATCTATAACTATTTGGAAGAATGGTTTGACGAACACATACTTAAATACGACGTAGAAGCTGTAGCATTTCTTAAGAAGAGTGGAATTAGTTAGATCAGAACTTTAACTTCACTTTTATTTGTAAGGTTCATTTTCGAAAAATTGAAATTTGTAATTAAATTTAAACCTGGAGTTTTTCCAATTGTAATACTTCCTATCTCGCTATCCATTTTTAATGCTTTTGCCCCATTTACTGTAGCCCACTGAATAAGTTGTTCGAATGTTACATTTTCAGAATTTTCGGAAACTACTTTCATTTCTTCTAGAATCGACAATACTTTATTTGAAGCCAAACTATCGGTTCCAATAGTAACTTTCTCTGGTTCATTTAGAAACATATCAAAATTAGGAAATCTATTTTCTATGTATTTATTTGAGAGCGGACATAAACACCAGTAGGCGTTTTCAAAATTCTGATTTATCAAATCAAATTCCTCTTCGGATGTATAGGTGTTATGAACAAATAATATATTGCTATGTGAAGGTAAGTAAGGAATAATTGTTCGTACAGAACTTTCTCCTGACGCATTCCATTTATCCATATTAACTCCTAAGGAAATTAACTTTGTAATTAGACTCCCTGTTTTATTAATAAACATCTCCCTTTCTGATTCGGTCTCTTGATTATGAATACTAATAACCGATCGATTCTTTTCTGAATGATCTTTTATTAATTTAAACAATTCTATTGATACCGAGTAAGGCGCATGCGGAACAATTGAGGCCTTAAGATTATTTTTGAGGAAGTTTCTATATAGTTCATTGTTATTATAAAATATTTCGGATGAATTTTCGCCTATTCCTATTGCTTCAACGAAGCTATAATAGTTTATTTCGCTTTTTTGCTTTATAGGAATGCTAATAGCTGTATTACATATATCACCAACGGCAACAATCCCATTACTCCTCATTATTTGATCATATAGATGAATGGATTTTACAGTTGCATTATCTTTCTTTTGCTTTTTATACTGAAATATTTTGTTTAAAAATTCTGGCAATCCTAATTTCTCTGGAACAACATTTTTCAACTCGGACAGCTCCAAATGACAATGTGTATTAACAAATCCAGGAACAATAACACCATTATAAAATTCGAGATTTCTGGACTCTTGCAGTTCTCCATATGTATCGATAACATTAAGAATTTTTCCAGAATCGTTAACCTCAACAATTCCGTTTTTTAATGGTGGCTGGCCAACACAATATATGTAGTTAGCAGAGAATCTACGCATTTTCTTATTCTGAGGATTTATTTTTAATACCTTCTTCTTTTATTTTTGCTTCTTTTTCCGACAACTTGTTTAAAACCTCTTTATACATCGCATCATATTGATTGATATTTAAACTGTAATAATATATTGACGTGTCGAAATCGGTTCTAGTATATCCATACCTTGTAAAAACTTCATCGTACAGATTATTAGATTTTTGTCTCAAAATTTCTCTCCGAATCGTATGTACTGTCATCATTCCATCAACCAAGTGTATATCGGCAATTATATCAATCATTTTATCCTGCGGAATAACATAATCAGGTGTTTTATCTGTTGAACAAGCAAATAAAACGCTTAAAATCACTATAATAAATAATATTTTTTTCATCTTTTTACTTTTTGCTAATTTAAAAGATTTAAATAAAAAAACCGGCCAAAAATGCCGGTTTTATATTTTAGTTTTATTCTAATTATTTTATTTTATTAAAACTATATCCTAGCATAACCTCTATTGTACCGTTTGATTGTTTACGAATATCAGATGTAATTATATCATAAGATATTCCGAATTTAAATTTGTTTTCGTAATCATATCCTAATATTACAGCAACAGCATCTGATGACCTATAGGATAAACACGCCCAAACCATTTTTTGATATGTTACCTTAGCACTTACATCAACTTGAAATTGATTTGGTAATGAAAACTTTATTAATGCTGAAGGTGAAACTGCAAAGTCTCTATTCAAAATAAGAAAATACCCTCCCGACACATTAAAGTGTTGAACTAACCGACTTTCTCCTGTTGAGTTTGGAACTTCTGGGTGATCGTAATACTTGTTACCTAACAAATGATGTGCTGACAATCCTACATAAAAAGAAGATGCATATAAATAAAATCCTACGCTTGCATCGGGAAAAATCTTTGATTCAACAGTATTAGGAATCACAGGATCTATAATATCATCATCGAGTTCCAACAAGGTACCATCAAGTTTATATTGCATAACGCCAATTGTTAAACCTCCCGATATTCTCATTGCATCATTTACTGCTATATTATATGCATAAGTTGCACCTGCAAAAAATCGACTCTCAGCTCCAGTTACATCATTGTATATATAACCTCCATAACCCATATCCCTTTCTTTAAACGGACCATATCCAGCAATACTCATAGTTCTGGGTGCCTGATCAATATTTAACCATTGTATACGTGTATTTGCTCTAACTTGAAAATAGTTATATGCACCAGCAACAGCAGGATTAACCAAATAATCGTTAAACATATACTGCGTATAAAAAGGTGATTGTTGAGCAAATGTTGCTTCGGCAATCAACCAAAAAGGAATAACAAGTAGAATGTATTTCAATTTTCTCATATTATCTAACTATAGTTATAGGTCCGGTTAGTGCATTGGTAAAACCTGGTTCGTTTAGTAAAATTATGTAATAATAAGTACCACTTCCCAAATCTTTTCCGTTTTTAGTTCCGTCCCAACGTTTAGATTCATCACTATTGTCATAACCTTTTTGTTCAAAAACTTTCACTCCCCAGCGATTGTATATGGTTACAACGTTATTTTTAAATTTCTCAATATGTTTTATTTTCCAAAAATCATTAATTCCATCACCATTTGGAGAAAATCCTCCGTTTGGTGTAATAGATGGAATATACTCTAAATAAATGCTAGAAGAATCTGAACACTCATCTGATGTAGCTATAACTTTATAGAATAAAGATTCTTCGGGATTTACTTCTGTTACCTGTTCATTTGGAGTTTTTAGATAAGTATCGGGTATCCATTCATAAGTTAATCCAATTGTCGTAGTATTAGCTGTTAAGTTTGTTTTAGTTACACCTTTTAAATAAATCGTATCATCAACAGCATTTCCATCCTCAACATCCAAAATGTCTAAATTAAAATCAGGAGTATAAGTTACATCTATATTTTTTACTTCGTCTTTACAGTAATCATTATAAATTCTAATAATTTGAAGAGTTACAGATTTATCAATCTCCAAGTAAGAAGTAAATGGATTTACACTATTAATTGCTCCCTTTTTTTGGCTTGCTACGTTATCTACTCCCAGAATCTGGATAAATATACTATCAGCAATTGTTCCATTATAAGTTCCATTAATAAATACTGAATCATACCAACAAATGCTATTATCATCTAAAACCACATTAAATGAAGTTATATCATAACTTACATCTTCATTTACAGTAATTACTGAATCTTTAAAACATCCATAAGTATCTTCAACTCTTAAATTATAATCACCTGCATTTAAATAGTCAAGTGTATCATTATCAACTGGTGTAAATCCTGCAGGCCCAGTCCATGTATATGTATATGATCCCGAACCTCCGTTAGGTTGAACAACTATATACCCTAAAGATTGCAACAAATCACGAGAAGCTGCATCAGGTACAACACAATACTTATCTTTCGCCCAACCGTTTATTGTTAATAAATCTGGATCGAATAATTCAGCATTATCAATTACCTGACATGTATTTGCATCTGTAATGGTTACAGTATAAATCCCTGCCCCTAAACCTGTAATTGTAGAAGAATTAACTCCTAAATCTGAATCCCCAGTACTCCAAGCGAAGTCATAAGGAGCCGTGCCATTCGTTGGATTTGAGGTTATTTCCCCATTTGCAAAACCAGAACATGAAATTGTTTTAATTACGAAACCGGGATCTATTGCAGAAGGTTCGTTAATTGTAATTGTGGTATCTTTTTCACAACCCGATAAATCTCTTATCGTTAAAAGATAATCTGCTGGAGAAAGGTTCTTAATAGTATCTCCACTGGCAAACCACGTTGTTCCTCCATCATGAGTATAACTTAAATTTGCGACACCCGTTCCGCCTGTAAATTCTAACATAATTTCCCCGGTTGTTCCTCCGTTACAGGAAGCATCCTTTACATAAGAATTTGTTATTATAATTTCGTCAGGTTCTCCAACAACAACAGATCCTGTTGCACTACAAAAATGTTGATCTGTTACTCTCACATAGAATGTTCCTACGCATAAATCAACAGTATCGTTAGTTTCAATTATAGTGCTAAAATCTGATAATGCACTCCACTCATAAGTGTAATTGCCTGCTCCTCCAATTGCTGTAGCAATAGCAGTGGCATCACACAATCCAAAACATGAAGTAGTTAATCCTGTTATTGGAATTGCATAATCTGTAATTGCATCAGGTCCAGCGCCAATTTTTTGTTTAATATTCAGTCCTATACCTTTCTCTGCATATGTAACTGGCTCTAACAAACCATCAATATTATAATCTAAAAATGTTATCTCAGCTTCCTCTAAAACACCAGGCGACCCCCAAGGGTGTGTATCTACAATTCTAATTCTCCATGCTCCATTTGCAGGATCTTGACCATGTAATTTATTTTTCCATTCACCATAGAATTCATAACGTCCTGATGTTGCGGCACATTCATCAATTACCATTATTGCAGATGTATCTTCAGGATCATTGTAAAACTCGTAATCGGCATCAAATAGCCATGAGCCCGAGAATGGTAAAGCACATTTTGGCTTCAACTCAACAACAGAGTCTTTTGGTGAAACTAAATAAACACCTAGTGTCTTAGTGTATGAATGTCCTGTAATTTTAAGAGATACATTTATGTGCGTTGGTGTTGCCGCAACTGTTGAATCTATTAAGTACGGTGAAGGTTTTCCTATAGATACAATTAGTTCTGGCAAATAAGTCACTATCAATGTGTCTGTTACATCTACACATGGCGCAATTCCTGTTGCAGAAATTACCAATTTTACTGATCCAATTAAAATATCGTTTGGTCCTGGTGTATAAATTGGATCTATTTTAGTATTTAAATCAAATGATCCATCCCCTCCGTCAGTAGTCCACATTACTCCATTACAGAAAGAAGAGTCAGCATCTAAAATATGATAATCTGATCCATAACATAATAAAGTATCAACGCCTGCATAAACTGTCGCTGATTCATGAACAGTTATTGCAACAGCATCGTTTGCGGTACAACCATTATCATCAACTACTGTATAAGTGAAATTATAAATTCCTGCAGTTGATGTATTAAAAATCGGATTTTGAATATTTGGGTCATCCAATGGGGTTAAATCTACTCCTGACCAAGTATGTGTTGCATATGGAACTGTTCCTCCTGATGGATTTCCATCAAGCAGAAAATCAACAGCTGTACATGTTTCAACTGGATCTGGAGGAAGAATATCCGCTATTGGATTTGGGAAAATTACCACCGTAACACTTGCATCCACGGTATTATTACAATCGCCTTCAAATCTTACATAATATGTTGTTGTTACTATAGGTGCAGCAATAGTTAAATCTTGTCCAGAACCAACATTTACAGTATAACCAGCATCTGAATACCATTCCGCTGTTGCACCAGTTCCTAAAGTTCCTCCAACATAAGATAAAGTTATGTTTCCAAAAGTTCCTGCACAAAAATTATTATTATCAACTGTTGCAGATGTTGGAGCAACAGATTCTGTTTTTACAGTTACCGTTACCGAAGCAGCTGTAGTATTATTACAATCACCTTCAAATCTCACATAATAGGTTGTTGTTACTGCGGGTGCAGCAATAACCAAATTCTGACCAGAACCAATATTTGTAGTAAATCCTGCATCAGAGTACCATTCTGCTGTTGCTCCGGTTCCTAAAGTTCCTCCTGCATGGGATAAAGTTATATTTGCAAAAGCTCCAGGACAGAAATCACTATTGTCAACAGATGCTATAACTGGTGCAACTGATTCTGTTTTTACTGTAATAGTAATATTAGCACAAGCTGTGTTATTACAATCTCCTTCAGCACGAACAAAATAATCGTTTGTTATTAAAGGTGTAACGTTAATCGTTGCTCCTGAACCAACTGGAGTTCCTCCACAACTTCCTGAATACCATTCCCAAATTGCTCCTGTACCCAATGACCCCCCTTGAACACTTAGATTAGCTGAAGTACCCGGGCAAAAATTATCATCATCCGTATTTATTCCGACAGGATCGGTTGATTGTGTTTTAATTGTAACAGTTACCGAAGCTTCGGTTGTATTATTACAATCACCCTCGAACCTTACATAATAGGTTGTTGTTACCGCCGGTGCTGCAATAACCAAATTTTGACCAGAACCAACATTTGTTAAAAAACCTGGGTCTGAATACCATTCAGCTGTTCCCCCAGTTCCTAAGGTCCCACCAACGTAGGATAGTGTAATATTTGCAAAGGCGCCTGGACAGAAATTATTATTATCAACAGTAGCCGTTGTTGGCGCCACTGATTCTGTTTTTACTGTTATTATAACAGAAGTACATGCGGTTGTATTACAAGTGCCTTCTGCTCTTACATAATAAGTTGTTGTTGTTGTTGGAGAGACAGAAATTCCTGCTCCAGAACCTATAGATGTTCCTCCACAACTTACTGTATACCACTCCCAAGTTGCCCCTGTTCCTAAAGATCCTCCCACAACAGTTAAATTTGCAGTTCCTCCTGGACAGAAATTATCATTATCGGTATTTATTCCAACAGGATCGGTTGATTGTGTATCTACATTTATTGTTATAGAAACACATGCTGTTGTATTACAAGTTCCCTCTGCTCTTACATAATAAGTTGTTGTTACTACAGGTGAAACATTTAAGCTTGCTCCATTACCGACTGATACTCCACCACAACTTCCAGTATACCACTCCCATGTTGCTCCTGTTCCTAATGAACCTCCTTGAACCGTAAGGTTTGCAGTTCCACCAGGACAGAAGTTATTATTATCTGTATTAATTCCTGTTGGATCGGTTGATTCTGTTCTAATTGTTACCGTGATTAAGGCTGCCGTTGTATTATTACAGTCCCCTTCAAATCTCACATAATAGGTTGTTGTTACTGCAGGTGCAGCAATAACCAAATTCTGACCAGAGCCTACATTGGTTGTAAATCCCGCATCGGAATACCATTCTGCTGTTGCTCCGGTTCCTAAAGTTCCTCCTACATAAGATAATGTGATGTTGGCAAATGCACCAGGGCAAAAATCATTATTATCTACATTTGCTGCAACAGGTGCTATAGAGGATGTTTTTACCGTAATTGTTGTATTAGCACAAACGGTTATATTACAATCTCCCTCAGCTCTAACATAATACGTTGTTGTTGCTGCTGGTGAAACATTTATTCCTGAACCAGTACCTACTGATATTCCACCACAACTACCTGTATACCATTCCCATGTTGCTCCTGTTCCTAGAGTTCCTCCCACAACAGTTAAATTTGCAGATCCCCCGGGACAGAAATTTGCATTATCAGAATTAATTGATATTGGATCGGTTGATTGTGTTTTTATAGTAACTGTTACCGAAGATGCAATTGTATTATTACAATCACCTTCAAATCTTACATAATAGGTTGTTGTTATAGCTGGCGCTGCAATAACTAAATTCTGACCAGAACCAACGTTGGTTGTAAATCCTGCATCGGAATACCATTCAGCAGTTGCTCCAGTTCCAAGTAATCCTCCAACATATGATAATGTGATATTTGCAAAAGCTCCGGGGCAGAAGTTACTATTATCTACATTTGCTGTAGTTGGGGCAATTGAATTTGCTTTAATGGTTAAATCCATATCATCATTAACACTGGCACAACTACCATTCCCATTTACTGTTAAGGTAAGTGTAACCAATCCTGTTTGACCAATTGCTGGAGTATATGTTGGATGAATTTGAGTATCATCATCAAAATTTCCTGCTGCACCTCCATCATCCCAAAGTAAACTACTTGCATTACTTACAGATGCTACTATTGGTAAAACAGTAGATAAATCAATTGCCACTTCTTCACATGTTTCGGCATCGCTACCTGCATTAGCTAAAGGTGCAGGATAATCTGTAATCGTTATATCATTTCCTTGTTTCTGACAACCATTAAAATCTACAGCGTAAGTCTCATATGTTTGAGCAATTAATCCCGTGAAAGAACCATCTTCATCATATGGTGGGGGAGCTAAAGGATACGTTAAACCATTTGTTTGTCCAAACAAATAATAATCCATATCTCCAGTACCTCCTATTGCTGAGATATCAATTGTTCCATTGGATGCCCCACTACACTCATCGGTAGAGCTGTAGCTATCAAATGTAATCTCTCTTGGAATCTCACTATCGTTTCTTGGTGGTTTTATAAAAGGATAATCAACAAAAACCACTCCTCCTGCTCCGCAAAGATTTGCATCATCAATTTGCACTCTGTATATACCCTGGCCTATATTACTTAATGCCTGGGTTTTACCTGCGGCCCCAGGAATTATATCGAATGTACTTGTTCCTGTATTCCAAACTAACCATTGATAAGAATATGGTCCAGTACCACCAGTATGATTTGCAGTAAGTTCACCATCACTTCCATCAAAACAAGACAATGCATTAGTTACAGAAGGTGCGAGCGCCGTTAACTCCGATGGTTGTCCAACATTATATGTGTCACCAAACACGCCTCCACCCGTATGTTCAACACGAGCATAATAATCAGCTGAAGTTAAACCCACAAAAGTATATATTGTATCAACTGTTACATGAGTGGTTGTTACAAGTGTAGTATTATTTCTAACAGAATAAGTATACGGTTTTGTTCCGCCTTCAACAGAAATGGTTATTGCTCCACTGTTTCCGCCAAAACACGTAACGTCAGTTACAACAATAGGATAAACCACAAACGGAGCTTTCGCTCCTGCTTTTGCAACATTAACAGGTAAGTTTCCCGTTAATAAATTTGATTTTATATTATCAGTTTTTAGATATATAAAGAATTTTTCTCCCGAATACTCTAGATTTTCTGTTTCTTCAAAATCCCATTTATTAACGGTTAATTCTGAATTCCCCAGTTTAATTGATCTTTCTTCATTACCACTACCAATCAACTCATCACACTCAATGTTTTGATCGTTAGTAATAAATGATCCAGATTTTAATTGAATATTTCCATTGGTCGACAATTCCTTATTTAAAACATAATCACCGCTTTCGGAATCAATAATAATATTTGAATTTAAAACTGATTCGGCTTTTATAAAACCTCTGCTTGAAGATTTAAGAATTATATCGCCATAAAACTCATTTTCAATTTTATCATTAATGTTAATTGATCCATTAACTTCTAATTCCACTTTTGTATTTGATTTGAATAAAAACGAACTGCTTTTTAAAACAGCACTCTGTTTTTCTGCAATCCATTGAAAGTCATTACAAACAGCATTTTCTTTTATCAATACGATTTCGTCATTTCGATTAAATGAATGATCATCGAAAATCACATTATTATTTTCAGTAGGTATGATATTCGCCGATTCTCCACCTGAGAATAAAGACCAATGACTTGGATCACTCCACTCTCCAGATCCATTTACCCAATACAAATTCTGCGATAAGCTAGTTTTTACCGAACTAATTGAAATAAGTGCAGTAATAAATACAATAATAAATAATCTCATATTTTTTGACATGAGCTAAGTTTTTTGGCCAATTGTTAATAAAGTAATTACAATGTTAATAATTTTTTACGGTTTCATTGGACTAATTGTTTCAAAAATATTGCAGCAGGGGCATTTAAGAGGTGTTTTTTATTAACATTCAAAAATTGAGAATTGTTATTGAAGTGTCTAATTGTTAATAACTTCGTTGATTTCCGAAGGAATATATTGTTTTCAAATTCGGTCTAATTCTTGTACAACAAATTTTTTCGTAATATATCGCACTGGATACCAGGCAGCTACATATCCTATAGTTATAACCGTTACAAAAATTGTTACAAAATCTGTCCAAATCATATTAATTGGATATGCATCAATAATAAACGATCCTGCAGTTCCTAACCTTACAAGTTTAAATTTTATTTGAAGCCAACAAATAAAATAACCTAGAAAAAGACCTAGAATAGCGCCTACAATTGTTATCAGCCAACCCTCGGTTAAAAATATTTTTCGAATTGTGTTAAGATTTGCTCCAAGGCTTCTAAAGGTTGCTATATCATCCTTTTTATCAATAATTAGCATTGTAAGAGACCCAATTATATTAAAGGAAGCTATAATGAAAATAAAGGTAAGTATTAGAAAAATATAAAATTTTTCTGATTTCATTATCTTATAAAAAGCTTCGTGTTGCTGATAACGATTCTTGACCAGATAATCGGACCCTAAAATCTCTTCTACTTTTTCTTGTGATTTTTTTAAGTCGAATCCAGACTTTAACTTTATTTCTAGCGCACTAAGTTCCGTTTTATAACTAAACAGTTTTTTTGCATAATCTAATGGCACTATAATATACTTTGTGTCAAATTCTTGTTGTATTCCAAACACTGCAGATGGAAATATATAATTTCTATTAAATGCATTCTTTGGATTTGATGAAATCTTTGCATCCCTCTTTGGCACAAAAATCACAATGGGATCAATATAATTTAAGTTGAGCGAAAGATAATATGCTACTCCTTGTCCTACAACCGCATATGGTTGCCCCTTACTTTTAAGAATAAAATCACCGACAACAAGCATTGTGTCAACCCCAGTAACTTTAGTATAGTTGTCGCTTACTCCTTTAACGGTTGCAATAAACTGCTGATCATCATACTTTAACAGTGCTTGTTCTTCGAGACTTTCTGCGATTGATGATACAAATTCCTGATTACGTAAGGTTTCAATTCTTTCATCATCTGAAGAAAAAACTTTCCCGACAACTGCCGTTACTTTTATGTCAGGGTCGAAAGAATCGTTCATCGATTTCAATAAATCATCGAAACCATTAAATGCTGATAAAACGATAATTAATGCTGCAGTACTTATTGTTACACCAACTACCGAAATTAACGAAATAATATTTATTACATTTTTTGATTTCTTAGAAATCAAATATCGTTTTGATATGTAAAAAGGAAAATTCAAATTTTATTTATATGCTTTAACAATTAATCCAGTTCCTGTTTTATGCTTACCGTTTGTATCGAAATAATTTAATATAAACGAAATAGGATAGGTTATAATATAATAGAATGGTAAAATAACGAAAAATAATTTGCTGACATTTAACATAAGGATTGGCCATTTCATAGATAATTTCCAAGAAATTTTTCCTGGAGCTCCATAAGCATAACCGGCCTCTATATTGGTAAATCCTGCAAACTTAAGTTTTTCTTCTATCTCGCTAATATTGTAACCGTCGCGAACATGCTCATCAATAAAAGAATGATCTTCGTCATCGTGAACATCCGACCCCCCCTGATCTGATGGAGTTGATATTAAAAGCATTCCACCCTTTTTTAAAGAATGATTGAAATTTTTAAAAACCTCAACATCTTCCAATATATGCTCCATTACATCAACACTAAGAATTAAATCATATTCGTCACTCTTCGAAAATTTTGTTAAATCGGCATATTCGAATTTTATATTCTCTGATCTGCCAATTTGCGTAAAGAAATTATTACAATCTTCTATTTGTTCTTTTTTTACATCTACTCCCAGTATGTTCCATTTTTTCGATTGTTTCGACAAATAATAAGAATATTGTCCAAAGCCTGATCCCGCATCTAATATTGTTGCGTTGTTTCTATGACTTTTTTTCCAAGCTCTTATGTTCTTTTTTATATGCCACGTTCGAAGTAAAAGCAAATCCAATAATCCATAAAATAATTTTCGTAAAAAAGGATTCTTATTAAACACTTTACCTAAGCTATATTTTATTGGATCGTACTTCATTTTCTAATCTTTAAGAGCAAATAAATCAGTTTTATTTTAATAGTTTGCCGATATTATCGATATAATCTAAGGAATCATCAACAAAAAATGCCAATTCTGGTACTTTTCGTAACTGATGACGAACTCTTTTTCCGAGATCAAACCTGATTTGTCCTTCAATGCTACTTATATATTTTATAAACTCTTGCTTATCTTCAACGGGAAATAAACTTAAATAAACTCTTGCCACAGAAAGATCTGGCGAAATACGCACAGAAGTGACTGTCACCATTTTTCCCCTGAATAATGTGCTTGTACCTTTTTGAAAAATATCTCCTAAATCACGCTGAAGTAATCTCTCTATTTTATTTTGACGTGTCGAACTCATAATACCCTAATATTTATTTAAAAAGCTTTCAAAATTAATGAAGTTTAATGGAAAAAGTATCATCTCGATAAATTTAAGTCTTTTATTCCGATTTTAGAATAGCTAAATTGCACTCATCCAAAATTATAAGAACAATATAATGAATCTAATAAAGACTTTTTTCTCAAGTAAATTAAAACCTGCTAAAGTTGGAATAGCATTAAGTGGCGGTGGAGTGCGTGGAATAGCACATTTAGGCGTTTTAAAAGCTTTAAACGAAAAAAATATTTTCCCTGAGATTGTTTCTGGAGTTAGTGCCGGAGCCTTAGCTGGAATTTTCTATTGTGATGGATACCTGCCTGATGAAATTCTTGATATTTTTAATAAAACAAGCCTGTTTAATTTTGCCAAGCTTACCATCCCTCGAAAAGGATTTATGTCAATGAAAAAAGTTCATGAAATCTTAAAAAATAATATTCGTGCAAAAACATTTTCCGATCTCAAAATTCCATTTCATGTAACTACTTCAAACCTTAGCGATGGTAAAGTTGAATATTTTAGCAAAGGATCCATTATCGACAAGGTTATTGCTTCTGCAAGTATTCCTGTTTTATTTAAACCTGTTAACATCAATGGAAATATATATGTTGATGGAGGAATTTTCGACAATCTTCCTATAAATCCTCTTAAAGGAAAATGTGATAAGATCATTGCATCCCATGTAAATCCATTGGGAAAAGAAGTCGACCTTGACGGGATACTTGACGTAGCTGAACGAACTTTTCATTTGGCAATAGCCTCAAGCGTGCATGAAAACTCAAAACATTGTAATTTGTTTATCGAGCCCAAGGATTTAATAAATTATAGCTTGCTAAAGCTCGAAAACATTGATGAAATTTTTCAAATCGGATACGATTCAACCATCAAAATTCTTAAATCAAATAATGATTTTTAGGATTAATATTTTAAAGATTTACATAATATTATTAGTAGTTTTGCATTTTGCTTTTAAATAAAATCATGATGACTAAAGAATTACAGATTTATAACACACTTACAAGAAAGAAAGAAGTTTTTGAACCTATAAACGCACCTCTTGTGGGAATGTATGTTTGTGGCCCCACTGTTTATAGCGATGTGCACCTAGGAAATTGTAGAACATTTATATCATTCGATTTAATTTACAGATACTTATCACATTTAGGTTATAATGTGCGTTATGTAAGAAATATTACCGATGCTGGTCATTTAGAAGGAGACCGAGACGAAGGTGATGATAAGTTTGCAAAAAAAGCAAAATTAGAACAACTAGAACCTATGGAAATTGTACAAAAGTACACTTTAGGTTTTCACGATGTGATGAGAATTTTTAACACTTTATCTCCCAGCATTGAACCAACTGCAACAGGTCATATTTCTGAGCAAATTGAAATGATTAAAGAAATTATTTCTAATGGATATGCATACGAAAAAGAAGGTACAGTATATTTTGATGTAGAAAAATACAGCAAAGAATATAATTATGGTCAACTAACAAATCGCAAGTTAGAAGATCTTTTAGAGGGAACACGTGTACTCGGCGGACAAGACGAAAAAAAAGGACGGCTTGATTTTGCTCTTTGGATAAAAGCGAAAGCAGAAACTTTAATGCAGTGGCCATCACCTTGGGGATGGGGTTTTCCAGGATGGCATATCGAATGTTCTGCTATGAGCACTAAGTATTTAGGCGAAACATTTGATATTCACGGTGGAGGAATGGACTTACAAGCCACACATCATAGTAACGAAATAGCACAATCTCAAGCATGTAATCATACTGTACCGGTTAAATATTGGATGCACACCAATATGCTAACCGTAAACGGAGTGCGCATGTCGAAAAGTGCTGGAAACGGTTTTTTACCAGGAGAACTATTTACAGGAAATCATCCATTATTAGAGAGGGGATATTCGCCAATGGTTGTTCGTTTTTTTATGGCACAATCGCACTATAGAAGTACGCTTGATTTCTCGAACGAAGCACTTCAGGCTTCAGAAAAAGGATTCCAGAAATTAATGAAAGCTGGAGAAACTTTGAATAAATTAATCACAAACGCAGAATCAACAGTAAACATTAAAGAGTTAAAAGAGAAATGTTATACTGCGATGAACGACGATTTTAATAGTCCTATTTTAATCGCACACTTATTTGATGCTGTGCGAATTATTAACTTGATTAATGATGGTTCGGAAAAAATAAATCAAAGCGATTTAGATGAGTTAAAATCAATTTATAATACATTTGTTTTTGATGTTTTAGGATTTAAAAAAGAAGATTCAGAATCTACCAGCAACGATTTAACAGGTGAATTAATTGATATGGTTTTAAACCTTCGATTAGATGCTAAAAAGAATAAAGACTTTGCTACATCTGATAAAATTCGCGATGCTCTCACCGAAAAAGGTGTAAAAATTAAAGATACAAAAGACGGCTTTGATTGGGAATTGTAATCAATTACAACTTTTTAAAATATTTTAAAGTCGGCTAATGCCGACTTTTTTATTCGACAATTTTTAATTATTTACCAAACCAAAAAAATTATTATTCACACCTAGGTATTCTATAGTAATTGAATAGAGATAAGGCGGCAAATTTTAAGGATTTATAGAAACAGTTTTGTCCGATAACGGACAGGCGTGTAGTATTTTCGTTCAGAATTTACCTCGTTCCTATTCTGCGGAAATTTGCTTTGCTTCTGATTAACTGCAACTTAAATCCTTTGGCATAAAAAATGTAATTTCTTGCAAGGAAATTAACTTAAAGAAAGGGGCTTTTTTATGAATTTCAGAACTACAGTTTTATTAAAATCAATTTGTATATCTATCATTTTTACATTTAGTGCATATAATAATCCTGCACAGAACAAATACTCAGAAAATTCAATAAGGTCTTCGGATTTAACTGTTAAAAAAACATCTCAAACTTCCATACTTAATTTGATGCAATTAGATGATTCCAAAATTATTGAGGAAATTAGAACAATTGAGGAATGGATGTTAGACGAAAATTTTTGGAAAATCAAACCTATAGATTCTCAAAACGATATAATAAGTGAAAAAGAGTGGATGAAAAAACACGATTTCTACATTTTATAGTTTTTTCTTCGAATTTTAAAATCTCCATATATTCCCAACTGCCGCATTTTGTGGCAGTTTTATTATATGTCAAATTTTGCGTAAATTTCGGCAAAATTAAAGCTAGATGTACAACTTTTCTGTTGATGATATTTTTTCGATTAAAAACGACAATCAATTTAATGAAATTGCTTTAAAAGTATTTAATTATCAGGCAGAGAACAATCCTGTTTACAAAAAATATTTGTTTCATTTAGGAACTAAAAGATCTGAAATTAATACTATCCATCAAATACCCTTTCTTCCTATTGAGTTTTTTAAATCTCATGAAATTATCACGGGAGAAAAAAAATCTGAAAAAACTTTTTTTAGCAGCGGAACTACAGGAATGAAACGCAGTAATCATCATGTTTCCGACATATCTATTTATGAAAAGAGTTTCTTAAAAGGATTTGAACAAAACTATGGAAAAACAGAAGATTATTGCATTTTAGCTTTACTACCGACATATCTCGAAAACGAAAGTTCGTCGTTAGTATATATGGTAAATAGCTTAATACAAAAGTCTAATCACCCCGAGAGTGGATTTTACTTAAATAACATAGACGAACTTGCTTTTAAACTTAACGTCCTCGATAAAAGTAATTCCAAAGTAATTTTAATTGGTGTATCCTACGCACTACTCGATTTAGCAGAACAATTTTCGATAAACCTTTCCAATACAATTGTAATGGAAACTGGCGGAATGAAGGGAAAAAGGAAAGAACTCACTAAAAAAGAACTACATCAGTTTTTAAAATCAAAACTAGGCGTAAATACAATTCATTCTGAATATGGAATGACAGAGCTTTTATCTCAGGCATATTCTTCTGAAGAAGGAAAGTTTATGACTCCAGCTTGGATGAAGATTATCATTCGCGACACATACGATCCTTTTTCTTTGCTCGAAAACGGCAAATCGGGAGGAATAAATATTATTGATTTAGCCAATATTAATTCGTGTTCGTTTATTGAAACAAAAGATATTGGAAAAATTAACGAAGATACTAGTTTCGAAGTTCTTGGACGATTTGATTATAGTGATATTCGTGGCTGCAACTTATTGATTGCTGAATAAAAATAATTTTTTTATTGTCATTCTGAGCTTGTCGAAGAATGCACTATACAAATAATAACATTTCGACAGGCTCAATATAACATATAAGATTTCCTTAGATTATTATAAATCTAACTTTTTCTTTAAATCCTTTGGAATAGCATTTTTATGAACCATAATTGCCACCGTATGCAAACGCATAAATTCTTCCGACATATTTAAAAAACCTCCAAACTCGTTACTTTCTGTTCCCCACGAATTTTTTGTTTTATAATACATAACATCATTCTGATCTTTAACCAAACCAACAATATGCATTAAATGATCGTCTGTTACATTAAAGTTATTGTATTGTGCTTGTCTAAAATCAGCATCGATTGCTTTCTCTTTAATTGGATGATTTAAATGACTTTTTTCTTTGTCAGTTTCATCATCAACAACAGCAACATTGTTTTTATGAGAAAATCCTTTGTCGCTCACATCACCATCCCAAACAAAAGTATATCCTTCCATTAAAGAAAACTTCATAATATCCATTAACTCATCTAAGTGCACATTGTAATACTGATCTTGAGACCAATTATCCGGAATAAGTAGGGTCGATTGTTTGTAATATGGCATATCTGTATAAGATGTAAGCTCAACATAATCGTTAATATTAATTCCTAAATCTTTAGCATAAGTTTGAGGAGTATAAGATTTTCCATCAATTTCAAAAGATTCTGGATCCTCGCCTAAATAAATATCCAGTATTGCATTAAAAGCATTATACCATACATTGCTAGGGTTTTTAGCTTTTAAAACACCATCTAAAAAACTTGTTAATACAGCACTTAGTTCATTATGATTATGCTTCTCCGAATCATACATGCGTCCTAAGTATACACTTTCTGGAACAATTCCATGATCCTTTATCTCGTTTAGAACATCATGTGCCTGACCTCCTTGGCTAAAATTTGATTTACCATGCGTTTTAATGTAATTACTTGCTTTTTGCTCGTAAGCTTTTTTTACAAAATACATCTCCGATAAATCATACTCCGGTTTTCCCATTCTTATTAATTCACTTTCTAAAAATGAAACCGTAGAATAACACCAGCAAGTTCCGGTTCTATCCTGACTTTTAACAGTTGAAACACCTAAATCTACAATCGATTTAAATTCATAACTTTCATCTTGAGCATTTACGATTGAAACACTTAAAAGAACTACTACAATAATTATTAATCTTTTCATCTTAGTTATTTTTATCATTATCATAATTCGCAACACCTCCCGATACAATAAACTTCATAACATCGGCTGGTGGAGCATCTATTTTCTTAACATTTTCAACCGGGACAATAAATAGTTCTCCTGAAAAATTATAGGAGTGTGGGAAGTAAACAGCTACTTTGTTTCCAGACACTCCCAATTTTGAAACATCCGTTTGAGTCAAGAAACCAAACTTCTCTAAATTTGAAATTGTATTTACCTTAACCAGAACTGGTTGATTAAATTTCTTCTCTTTTCCAACAAAGGCAGTTAATAAATCTTTAATGGATGTATATACTACCTTTATTAATGGAACTTTATTTACTATGTGATTTACAATTCGCTTAATTGGCCTTGCAATAATTGTTTTACCTAATAAACCTAATAATGCCACCAATAAAAAAACAATTAAAAGGCTTAAGCCTGGAATATTAATATTAAAATAATCCGTAACCAAAGGCTTTAAAAGTTCGTCTAAAACTACAAATGTTTTATAAAGCACAAATATTGTAATCCCTAAAGGGGCAAGGTAAATTAATCCTTGAAAAAAATATCCTAATAATTTCTTCATCTTATTGCTCTAATAGATTTTAAATATCCCTATAAATTACCTAGCTCTTCTTTTTGTTTCTTTGTAAGAGAATTAAAGATTAAATCGTATGAATGATCTATCAACTCATAAATTAACTTTTCTGGAACACTACCTTCTACAATTATAGTATTCCAATGTTTTTTGTTCATATGATAACCCGGAATAATATGTTCTGGATATTCCTCGCGAAGTTTAATTGTTCTTTCCGGATCACATTTTAGATTAACTCTGAATTCGCCTTCAATATCCGTTAAGGCAAACATTTTAATCACCTTAAAAACCAATGTTGTTTCATCAAAAGGGAATCCTTCTGTGGTTCCTTTTTTCGATAAGCAATAATTTCTAAAACCTTCTATATTCATGATATTTACTAAGTTATTAAGCTTGCTTGGAAAGCATCCTCAATATGTTCAATTATTGTTTCGTTCGACAACAAAGATACTCCAATAATATCAAAGCGTGTTTCAAAGTCAATATTAAACTCCTCGATATAAGCCTCTGTAGCCTTTATTATAAACTTTTGCTTATTAATTGTAACTGCCTCTTTCGGACTTTCAAAATACTCACTTGTTCTGGTTTTTACTTCCACAACCACCAATAGGTTATTTTTTTCCGCAATTATATCAATTTCATTTTTTCTAAATCGCCAGTTTATATGCCTTATTTTAAATCCATTATCGACAAGAAATTTATTTGCTATTTCTTCTCCCTTTTTCCCTACCAGGTTGTGTTCTGCCATTTTTTTAATTACTTTTGTAACCTTATTAATCTTAAGCCTGTAAGATACAATAGGTTTTGCAATTTAATCGTTTTATAAAGATAATTTATTATCCATTATGGTAAACCTTGTAATTAGTTTTATACTGTTACTGTTTCCTCCTTTCAATAATCTTGGAACATTCGAAGGTCGTATCGAACTGGTTCAAGAAACACATTATGAAAAATCTTATTTTACCTATTTTATAAAAAACGATAATGTTAGAATTGATGAATTTGATAGCGATCATCTATTAATTCAATCCTTAATTATAAAAATCAACGATGAACAGGTTTATATATTATGCCCTTCTAAAAAACTATATACTCAATTAACTCTTTCTGATTCTAAAAAGATGACTAGTGATAATTTTAAAATTATTAAAACGGAAAATTCAAGAATTGTAAATGGTTTTGATTGTTATCAATGGAGAGTAAAAAATATTGAGCGAAATACAGAAGCTGCATATTGGGTTTCTCAAAACAACTTTTACTTTTTCGAAGATTTAATAAAATTGCTTAACCGAACCGATAAAACGTTTGAGTTTTTTGAGATTATTCCTGATTCTCAAGGATTCTTTCCAATGTTAAGCGTCGAAAGAACACTCCTTCGAAAAGAAAAACTCAGAACTTATGTTGTAGCTATAAATAATGAAATCCTTGACGAATCGAATTTTATTATTCCTCCAGAATACAAGCCGGTAGAAAATTAAGATTTAAAAATTACTTTATCTGCTTCCACATGGAGCTCCGATTTATTTCCTAAAATAAGAGCATAGTTATTATCTATATGTCCAACCGGGAAATCATAGCAAACCGGGAAATCATATTCAGCAACTGCATCCCTAATAATTTCATAAGCCGACTTACCAAAAGGAATAGGATTGTCATTCATTTTTGTCATTCCTCCAACAATTAAGCCTTTTAGATTCTCAAGTTTACCACTGTATTTCATATTCATCATCATACGATCGATGTGGTATAAATATTCATCGAGATCTTCCAAAACCAAAATTTTCCCGTCTGTTTCAATATCGTATTTAGTTCCCGAAACACTAAATAAAACGGATAAATTCCCCCCTATTAAATCAGCAGAAACCACGCCATTTCGATTAAATTCCTGTGGTTTTATCGTATAAATATTTTGTTCTCCAAACAAAGTCTTTTTCAAAGTTTTTACTGCTTCGTTTTCCGATAAATCCTTTGGGAAATTAAAAGGCATTGTCCCATGAATCGACTTAACACCAAGATTCTGATTTAAATGCGCATGTAAAGCAGTAAGGTCACTATATCCAATAATCCATTTTGGATTCTCTAAGAATTTTGTAAAATCCAATAATTTCAAGGTTTTTACTGTTCCATATCCTCCTCGAGCTGCAATAATGGCTTTAACTTTTGGGTTATCCATCATTATCTGAAGATCTTCCGCTCGTTGCTCGTCTGTTCCAGCAAATTGTCTGTTTTTTGAGAATAGATTTTTTCCAAGTATAACTTCCAAACCCCATCGTTCAAAAACTTTTATCGAAGCTTCAATTTCTTCCATATAAATTTTTCTTGCAGGAGCTACGATTCCAATTTTATCACCTTTCTTTAAAAATGCAGGAGTTATCATTTACATATCGATTTAAATCAATGTAAAACTAAGTAATATTTATATGATGAAAAAAAATATTCCTTTGTATATTTGTGCGATATTCAAGCGAATCAATAATAAGAGAGCAATATAAACATGAAAAATCCAAAGCGCTATTTAATAACATCGGCATTACCATATGCCAATGGCCCACTACATTTAGGACATATTGCAGGTGCATATTTACCAGCTGATATTTATGTTCGATATTTAAAATTAAAAGGAAATGATGTAGCATTTATTTGCGGATCGGACGAACATGGTGTTCCAATTACTTTGCGAGCAAGAAAAGAAGGTATTCAACCACAAGACGTTGTTGACAAGTACAATGGAATGATTAAAAAGGCTTTTGAAGAATTCGGAATTGCATTCGATATTTATCATCGTACTTCTGACCCATTACACCATGAAACGGCTTCGGAATTTTTCAAAAACATGTACGAAAAAGGTGAATTTATTGAGAAAGAAGAAGATCAATTTTTTGACGAACAAGAACAACAATTCTTAGCCGATAGATATATTATAGGTACTTGTCCAAAATGCGGATTCGAAGAAGCTTACGGCGATCAGTGCGAAAAATGTGGAACCAGTTTAAGCCCTCGTGAATTGATCAATCCAAAATCTAAATTAAGCGGAAATAACCCTGTACTAAAAACCACAAAACATTGGTATTTAGATTTAGAGAAATATCAAGGCGAATGGTTAGAAGAATGGATAGATAGTCATAAATCTGATTGGAAATCGAATGTTCATGGACAATGCAAATCTTGGTTAAATGCTGGATTACAGCCAAGAGCGGTAACTCGCGATTTAGATTGGGGTGTCCCTGTTCCCGTTGAAGGTGCCGATGGAAAAGTTCTTTATGTTTGGTTCGATGCTCCGATTGGATATATTTCGGCAACAAAAGCATGGGCTAAAGAAAACGGAAAAGATTGGAAAGATTACTGGCAAAGCGAAGATTCTAGTCTGATACATTTTATTGGAAAAGATAATATTGTTTTTCACTGCTTGATCTTTCCTGCAATGCTTAAAGCTCATGGTGATTACATTCTACCAACAAATGTTCCAGCAAACGAATTTTTGAATTTAGAAGGCGATAAACTTTCTACATCGAGAAATTGGGCTGTTTGGATTCACGAATATTTAGAAGATTTTCCTGAAAAACAAGATGTTTTACGTTATACAATTTGCGCTAACTCTCCTGAGCAAAAAGATAACGATTTTACTTGGAAAGATTTCCAAACAAGAAATAATAGTGAGTTAGTTGCCATATTCGGAAACTTTGTAAATCGCACATTAGTTCTTACTCATAAATATTACGAAGGAATAGTTCCTGAACGTGGAGAACTTACTGATTTCGACAAAGAAACATTAGCTGAAATTCCAGCGATTAAAAAAAGACTTGAAAAAAGTATCGAAAGTTACCGATTCCGTGAGGCGATAAAAATTGCAATGGATTTAGCTCGTTTAGGGAATAAATATTTAGCCGATACCGAGCCTTGGAAAGTTATTAAAACAGACGAAGAGCGTGTAAAAACAATCATGAATATTTCTCTTCAGATTACAGCAGCTTTATCTGTTATAATGGAACCATTTTTACCTTTCACGACAGTAAAACTTAGAAATTTCTTAAATATAGAAAAACTAGATTGGGAATCTGTTGGCAGCAGCGACCTAATTCCCGTTGGACATACAATAAATAAAGCGAGTCTTCTTTTCGAGAAAATTGAAGATGATGTAATCGAAAAACAAGTTCAAAAACTACTGGATTCAAAAAAAGCAAACGAGTTGGAAAATAAAAAAGCCGAACCTGCAAAAGATAATATCACATACGATGATTTTGTAAAGATGGACATTCGTGTAGGAACGATCCTCGAAGCAGAAAGAGTTCCTAAAACCGATAAATTATTAAAACTTAAAATTGATACTGGGATTGACCAACGAACTGTTGTTTCAGGAATTGCAGTTGATCACAAACCTGAAGATATTATAGGTAAGCAAGTAAGCATTTTAGTTAACTTAGAACCAAGAAAAATTCGTGGAATTGAATCGCAAGGAATGATTTTAATGGCTCAGGATGCAAGCGGAAAATTAAATTTTGTAATTCCAGATGATAAAACCACAAATGGTTCAGGAATAAGTTAAAGACAAATTGTTCAACACTTCGACATTCTTCGACAAGCTCAGAACTTTCTCATGAGCGAAGCGAGTAATGACATTGCTGGTGTGAACTAAGATACAAAACAAAAAAGTTGTTCATATTTCGACAAGCTCAATATGACAACTTTTTTTACATATAAATTATTGACTAAAGTAGCAACACATAAAACATTTAAAATAGAATCGAAATCGTAATACAGAGCTAGTAAAAAATAAAATTTGTCATCCCCAACTTGATTGGGGATCTAATAATTAATTAAAATAACTTTAATATGGAGATTCCCTTTTTACTCGCTTCGCTCATGAGAAAGTTCAAGGGAATGACATCAGTCTTTTTACTGACTTTTTTATAATTAGCAGTTGACAGAAGCAAACACGCATATAGGTTTTAAGATAGAATCGAAATCCGATTTCGAAATACTGTTCAATACTCATTACAGTAATTTATGTGCCTACGCCAATAATTTTCTAAAGGATGTTGATGCATCAGAAGAGGTTGTACAAGAAATTTTGTTCAAGTTATGGACGAATAAAGAAACGATTATCATTACAACATCTATTCAAAGTTACCTTTTTAGGGCAGTTCGAAATGCTAGCTTAAACGTAATTAAGCACATAGATATACGCGAAGATTATAAAGTTCATAATGAATATGAAATGCAAAATGAACATTCTACGGAAGACGAAATGATTGTTTCTGAATTGGATCTGAAAATTCGAGAGGCTATTGATCAACTCCCGATGGAACGTAAAAAGGTTTTTTTATTAAGTCGATACGATGGATTAAAATATAAAGAAATTGCAGAGAAGTTAAATATCTCTGTTAGCACCGTAGAAAACCAAATGGTAAAAGCTTTAAAATTTTTACGTGCTGAACTTAAAGATTATCTACCATGGCTTATTTTATTTTTTAGTGATTTTTTTAAAAATGGATAGAGGTAAACTAATATTGGATTGTCATACTAATGCAAATTAATGAATAAAGACTCTGAACATATTGACGACAAATTGCTTTTACGCTTTCTATTAGGCGAAGCAAGTCAGGATGAAATGACACAGGTTCAAGAGTGGCTTCAATTATCTGAAAAAAACAGAAAAGTTTTGGACGATTATGAAGCTATTTGGTCTGAATCAGGTAAGCTTACGCCAAATCCTGTTGCTGTTGATATTCCTTCAGCGTGGATTAATATGTCTGAACGAATCGATAAATTTGAATCTAAAAAAACGATAAAAACCATTCCTTTAAAATCTAAATTCATTAAAATAAGTTACAGCGCAGCTGCCATACTAATTATATTTATTGCCATATATCAGCTAATATTAAAGCCAACTCCTACATTACAAATAGCAAGTAACATCGAAGTTATTAAAAATACTCTTCCCGATGGAAGTCTTATTGCATTAAATTCTAACTCGACTATTTCTTATCCTAAAAAGTTTAATAAAAACGAACGACGAATAAAATTAGAAGGTGAAGCCTTTTTCGATGTTGAGCGAAACGAAGAAAAACCATTCATAATTGAAGCTGGCAATGCTTTCGTTCAAGTTCTTGGAACAAAATTCAATGTAAAGGCTTATGAAAATTCGGAGATCGAAGTTATTGTAACCGAAGGTCTGGTTAAATTATATATTATTGATTCCGAAACATTAGATTCTTCTTCGATATTCCTAAAAGCAGGACAGAAAGGAATAATATCTATACAAGAAAATCGCCCTATTTATGTGTCTGAAAATATTCCAGACGAACTTGCTTGGATGGATTATACTTTAATATTTAAAGATACTGATCTTAAACGTGCACTTAGTTTACTCGAAGATCATTACAATGTTAAGATTAAAGTAAGCGACAAACGCATACTTAATTGTCGGTTAACAACTACGTTCACAAATAATTCAATTGATGATATTATTGAAGTAATTGTGGCAACATTCGAGTTCGAATACACTAAAGAAAATAATACATATACTATAAAAGGAGATGGTTGCGAAGGAAAAGACATATAATATAAAACCACTGATAATTCTTTTATCTCTTTTTATGATTTGCAGTTCTGCAAAATCACAAACAAATTATTTATATGAACGAATTACGATTTCTTTTAATGATATTCCTTTAGAAAAGGCTCTCGATCAAATTTCAGAAATGGGTAGTTTTACTTTTTCTTACAACTCAAAAAACTTCGACGAAAAAAGATTAGTTTCATTAGACATAGAAAACAAAACGATAACAAAAACTTTGAACATCCTTTTTGAAAATACGGTTAATTTCAAAGTAGTCGGAAGTCATTTAATATTAACAAAAAAGAATCCTCCCAAATATTCCAATCTTCAATATAAAACAAACGAATATAAAATTACCGGATATATTATTGATTCACAATCAGGAAGAAAAATTCAGGAAGCAACGATTTATGAAATAAACGGGAATATAGTTTCTTTATCAAACACCGAAGGTTTTTATTCCCTAACCGTTCCTACAGAACAAAATATAAATGGCTTTAGCTACAGCAAACAAGGCTATCTCGATACCCTTATTATTATCGAACCTTTATATAATAGTGAATTAAATATTTATCTAAATCCCTTAGAAAGTCCTCAGTTAAAAAGATTAGAAAGTAAATACTTTAAACTAGAAGATATTCATAACAGACAACTTGTAAATATCTTAGTACCAAAAAAATCAAAAACAATTTCCGACAATCTGATCATACACAATAAAAAACTAGCACAAATATCTTTCATTCCATATATTGGCACAAACCGTCAGCTAAGTGGTTCGGTAGATAATACCTTATCATTAAATGTAATAGCTGGATATTCTGGGGGTGTAAATGGATTTGAACTTGGCGGATTACTTAATATTGTTAAAAGAAATGTAGATGGTTCACAAATTGGCGGTTTTGCCAATATCGTAGGTGGCGACACAAAATATTTTCAACTTGCCGGTTTTTTCAACTTGAATAGTGGTTCAGTAACCGGAACTCAAATTGGCGGTTTTAGTAATGTTGTTCTAGATACACTTAATGGAGTTCAAATTGCAGGTTTCAATAATACCTTGCATGGATATATGAATGGTGTTCAAATATCTGGATTTAGTAATGTTACAACTCAAAATGCAGATGGTATTCAGTTAACCTGTTTTGTAAATGTTGCTTTAAAGGATGTAAAACTAAGTCAGATAAGTGGTTTTGCTAACTACTGCGATAATGTTGATGGTGGGCAAATAACTGGTATGGTCAATATTGCTAAAGGTGATGTAAACTGGGGACAAATAAGTGGTTTTGCAAATTATGGCAAATCGGTTACGGGATTACAAATGTCGGGATTTGCAAATATTTCTGCTAATAAAGTTTCGGGAGGTCAATTAGCTGGAGGACTTAATTATGGAAAAAGCGCAGAAAAATATCAAATTAGTGGACTAGTAAACATTGCAAAAGAAGAAATAGATGGTGCGCAACTTGCAGGATGTATAAACTATGCTAAAAAAGTTAATGGTTATCAGATTGGATTCTTTAATGTTTCAGATACTATTGAAAGCGGAATGCCAATAGGTATTATATCTTTTGTTAAAAAGGGATTTCATCGATTTGAAATTTCTACGAATGAAGTGTTTAACTTAAATGGCGCTTACAAATTAGGTGTTAAGAAATTCTATAACACATTTCGTTTCGGGTTAAATTTTACTGATAAAATCTATGTGGGATATGGTGTAGGAACACAAATAAATTTTGGCGAGAAATTTAATCTTAATTTAGAATACACTTCCGATATAATATTTGACAAGTCATTTAAAATATTAGGTGAAATAGATAAACTATCCTTACCTATTGATTACAAAATAAATAAACATATAAATATTTTTGGCGGACCTACCTTTAACCTTTCTTTAATGAAAGAAACAACAAATAATACTTTTACTTCAATAGCTCCATATACATTTTATACCGACACATATTCTGAGAGACAAGCAAATGTTTGGATAGGAGGAATTTTAGGTCTTTCCTTTACCTTATAATTTTTAATTTCTATATATCATCCCCTCCCGTTATTTATCGGGATGATTGGGAATCTCATAACATAATTATAAAAATTGAGATTCCGGGTCTTCGCCCGGAATGGCATATCACATACTTATGGTTTTTGTTCTCTTCTGCTATAAGAATTATTCCTCAATATGAAATCTCTTTACGATAGATTCCCGCTTTATTCGCTAAACTCATGAAATAAGTTCGCGAGAACTTTTCTCACGATTGAAATGAGTAATGACAATATACTTGGATGTCATTTGGCACTTGATGCAAAATCTAATTATAAAATAAATAATAGATTTCCGATTTCTCGGAAATGACAACTTCTTGCATCCATCTAAAACCCCAATAATTAAGAGCTTTTCAATATTATATAAAAAACTTCATTTTTTTTTGATTTCGAATAGAGGTAACTCAAAATTGGGTTGTCATACTATTGAATAAACATATTAAAGAAATTTAAAACAGAATAAAAATGAAAACAAATAAAAATCAAATCACAGACAATAAATTAGAAATGAATTTCTACCCAAGAAGTATATTAATATTTGCCTATTTCGCATTAATGGCAAAGCAACAAGAAGAAAAACATTTAAAAAGAAAGACAAATAAAATGAAATCATTAAGTATAATAACACTAATAATGCTCCTGTTTTCATTTGGAAATAGAGCATCTGCACAAGAAATGCACGATACTACTACTCGCCCATTTCAAATAAGTTTTGTAACGCCACTTGGAACAAATGGATTAGATGCCTCGAACATCACAAATAAAGTTTCCATAAATATTTTGGCAGGATATAATGGAGGTTTGGATGGCTTTGAATTTTCAGGATATGGAGGTATGCTAAAAAATAATATGACAGGAACTCAGATTGCCGGATTTGGAAACATTGTTAAGGGAACAGGATCAGGATTTCAGGCATCAGGATTTTTCAATTATACACACAAATACTTTAGTGGATTACAAATTTCAGGATTTTCTAATATTGTAAATAGTAATGCAACCGCATGGCAGATATCTGGATTTGGAAATGTAGTAACAGACAAATTAACAGGTGGACAAATTGCTGGATTTTCAAATTACTCAAAAGGAAATACTGTAGGTCAGGCAAGTGGATTTACAAACATAAACAATGGAGATTTGGAAGGATTTCAAATTGCAGGTTTTGTAAATATTAATACAGAAAAAGCTGAAGGTATGCAAGTTGCTGGTTTTATAAATTATACTCGCAAGCTTAAGGGTGTTCAAATAGCTCCATTTAATTATGTTGATTCTTTAGAAAAAGGAACACCCATAGGAATATTTTCTATTGTGAAGAATGGATATAAAACCTTTGAAATTAGTTCAAATGAAACATTATATGGTGTAGTAAGCTATAAAACAGGAACAAAAAAGTTCTACAATATCATCTCTATTGGTGCTAGTTATAAAAATGATATGGTACTCTGGGGTTGGGGTTATGGTATAGGAACAATAAAGCAGTTAAAAAATGATTGGGATCTGGCTATCGAACTACTATCATATAAAATTAACCAAGATGAATGGTTTACTGAAACCTTAAATCAAAATAATAAACTACAGTTAACTACTTCAAAGAAAGTTTCAGAAAACCTAAATGTATTTGGTG
The DNA here is from genome assembly GCA_016342685.1 of Bacteroidales bacterium. GTDB lineage: Bacteria > Bacteroidota > Bacteroidia > Bacteroidales > UBA12077 > UBA12077. The sequence continues at coordinate 114,836 of JAEINU010000004.1, forward strand.
GCATAAGTTGGAATGTCAACGTTTCTGAAACCAAAGATCATAATGGAAATGATTATAAATCTACTATCTCTCCATGGAATATTTTCGATGAAACTTATGGAAACGACACCAATGTTAAAATGTATCCAGGTTTTACTGTAGGTATAAGATTTTAGTGCAAACGACTGTCTAAAATGTTAGAAAAATGTCATTACTCACTTTGTTCGTGAGAATAGTTCCCTTGAACTTTCTCATGAGCGATGCGAGTAAAAAGGGAATCTCTTATCAATACTTAAACAACCAGACATGAGATCCCCAATCAAGTTGAGGATGACAATAAAAAACATTTTAAATTAATATCGGGATCAATAAAATTAAATCGTCATGAAAGAGTTAAATAAAATTATAAAAATAACATTACTGCTTTTTATAACAATTGGAACTAATCAAGTGTACAGTTCAACTATGCAGTCACAAACTATTCGCGGTCAGATTATCGACCAAGATTCTAAAACACCCTTAATTGGAGCAAATATTATACTTATTGGAAGTAATCCTGTTGAAGGAACAAGTTCTGATCTAGATGGATATTTTCGTTTCGATCAGGTAAAGGTTGGCCGAGTATCCTTAAAAGTAACTTGTATGGGTTATGAGGAAAAAATAATATCCAACTTATTGCTTGTATCAGGAAAGGAAATTGTTTTGGAAATTGAGCTTATTGAATCATTAATAAAATTAGAAGATGTAATAATTACCGCTAATGGCCATAAATCAGAAGCATTAAATGAAATGGCAACAGTAAGTGCAAAAGCTTTTTCTGTTGAAGAAACCAAACGTTATGCAGGATCGCTAAATGATCCTGCTAGAATGGTTTCAAGCTATGCAGGCGTTACTGGCGATGCTCTGGGGAATAATGATATAGTAGTACGTGGAAATTCCCCAAAAGGAATATTATGGAGATTAGATGGAATTGAAATTCCAAATCCAAATCACTTTGCAAATGATGGTTCAACAGGTGGGCCAATAAATGCTCTCAATAGTACTATGCTAAATAATTCTGATTTTTTTTCAGGTGCTTTTGCTCCAGAATATGGAAATGCATACTCAGGTGTTTTCGATATGAAATTAAGAAATGGTAATAATGAAAAGCGTGAATACTCAACATCTTTAGGAATACTTGGAATGGAAGCAACTGTAGAAGGACCCTTTAATAAAAACTTTAACGGATCATACCTTATCAACTATCGTTATTCATCTCTTGATATGCTTGATAAAATTGGCATTGTAAACTACTACGGAGTTCCAAAATATCAAGATCTCTCTTTCAAATTTCATATCCCAACAAAAAAAGCAGGAACTTTTCAATTACTTGGTTTTGGTGGATTAAGTACTATTTATCAGGAAGATTTTGATAAAGAAATCGAAGATTCTCTAACTCGAACTTCCGATTTTGGTGCAGATGTGGGGTTCGTGGCATTAAAACATATTTATCCGATTAACGAAAAAACATTTATTACAAGTTACATTTCGGCATCTGGAACTAAAAATGATAATGATTACAATAAAAGACATGACAATGGAAATTGGTATCTAGCTTATCATGACAAGTTTACTAATTCTACAATGCGTGTTTCGACAAATATTAACACAAAAATAAATGCTCAACATCGAGTTAAATTTGGATTAATATATTCTGATTTAGCATACAATATGTTTGCGAAAGAAGACATGCTTGGTTCTGGTATGTTTAATACAGAACTTAATACTAATGGTCGAACTGGATTAATTCAAGCTTATGCAAATTGGAAATATAGAATTCAGGAAGATTTAACATTAATTACCGGTGTTCACTACATGCACTTCCTTTTAAACAATAGCAACTCTTTGGAACCAAGATTGGGTTTAGATTGGGAATTTGCTCCAAAACAATCCTTTAGTATAGGATTTGGTGTGCACAGTAAAGTAGAAAGTATCTCAAGCTATTATGCTACAGTTGAAAATCCAGACGGAACTATATCTACTCCAAATGAAGATCTGGGTTTATCGAAATCAATACATTCTGTTGTTGGATACTCAAACCGAATTAGCAAAAATGTAAACTTAAAAACAGAAATTTACTACCAACATTTATATGGTCTTGCTGTGGAAAATGATCCAAATAGTGCGTTTGTATTAAATAATATCCGTGGTGGATATACCAACAGAGATTTGGTTAACGAAGGTGTTGGCCACAACTTTGGTTTAGAGTTAACTTTAGAAAAGTTTTTTGCTGATAACTACTATTTTCTAATTACTGGATCCTTATACGATTCAAAAATTAAAGCATTAGACGGCGAACTTCGCAACTCACGATTTAATGGAAATTATGCTGGAAATATATTATTCGGAAAAGAATTCAAAATTGGTAAATCATCAAAAAATAAGAACCTCGGAATTAATACCAAGATATCTTTAATCGGTGGACATCGCTACACGCCTCTGGATTTGCAAGAGTCAATTAATGAGGGTCATAGTATATATCAAGAAGATAAATTCTTTGAGAAAAAAGCGGATGATATTTTTATTACAAATTTAGCATTAACTTATAGAAGAAATAGAGAAAAAACAACTCATGAAATTAAAATCGATGTACAAAACGCAACAAATAATCAAGCTTTTGTAACAGAATATTATAACGATATGAATCAAGAAATTGAACGAGCATATCAATTAGCAATTATGCCCACAATTATTTATACAATACAGTTTTAATTTTTCTTTTGATTCCTACACTTCGACAAGCTCAGTGTGACATTAACATATTGTCATCTTGAGCCTGTCGAAAGATAGACAAAATCTAAATTTTAATATAATTAACTAATCTTCCCAATCTCCATTATCCTTAATAAGCTGAACAAGTTCATCAACAGCATTTTCCTCGGGAATGTTTTTCTTTACTACTTCCTTGTTTTTATACAGAGTGATTTTTCCTGGCCCTGCTCCTACATAACCATAATCTGCATCGGCCATTTCGCCTGGACCATTAACAATGCAACCCATGATTCCAATCTTAAGATTTTTAAGATGCGATGTCTTTTCTCGTATTATTTGAGTTGTTTTCTGTAAATCGTAAAGTGTACGACCACATCCGGGACATGAGATATATTCTGTTTTTGTTGTTCGAACTCGGCTTGCTTGCAAAATACCAAAAGAAGTATTTACACTACTTTCCTCATTAATAGCACCTTCATTATCAATCCAGATTCCATCACCAAGCCCATCCAAAAACAAACCTCCAAAATCACTTGCCGATTTCAATTGCAAATCCTCTAAATCTTTTTCTTTATATGATCTTTTTACAATAACAGGATTTTTACACTCGGCACTGATTAATTTAAAAAATGCAGCTCTTTGATCTGCAAAACCATTCTTGTTATTTGTTTCGAGAACAAAAACGATGTCTTGTCGACTTTTAATTTTCTGAAGATCTTCTATTTGCAAATCATTGTTATGTATTTTAATAAAATTTATTCCCGATGATTGCTTATCCGAGAAATAGAAATTATTAATTGATGTGAACATTGGATAGATGTAACTTTCATCAAAATCTTGCTGCTCCCATGTTGTTTCATCAACAATAAATTTATAATCCTTATTCAGGTTTCCATAAAACAACTTATCAGGAATATATACAAATTCCGGTTTTAGCCCATTGTCAATTTCTGATTTACCGACAACAACAGGAACATTGTTACCCCCAATATTTAAAACTTGTGTTGATTTTCTTTGGGTATATTCAAAAAAGTTCATTGCAATACTATCTTGCTCTTTTATTTCTTTATGATCCGTTCTTTCAGAAAAATAATCAACTAACTTTTTAGCAACCGGAATTTCTTTTTCAGGTGCTTCGGTAAGTGAAACACGAATCGTATCACCAATTCCATCGGCGAGTAATGCACCAATTCCTACTGCCGATTTTATTCTACCATCTTCACCTTCGCCAGCCTCTGTAACGCCTAAATGCAATGGGAAATTCATTTTCTCTTCGTTCATTTGAGCAAGCATTAAACGATTTGCCTGAACCATTACCCGTGTATTACTCGATTTTAGCGAAACAACAATATTCAGAAAACCCTCACGAACACAAATGCGCAAAAACTCCATCGCCGATTCAACCATTCCATTTGGAGTATCGCCATATTTACTCATTATACGATCCGAAAGCGAGCCATGATTTACGCCAATTCGAAGAGCCGTATTATTCTTTTTACAAATTTCAATTAAAGGAATTAATTTTTCTCCTATTTTATTGATCTCTGATTGATATTCTATATCGTTAAATTCAAGCCTTGAAAAATCAGCTCGTTTATCCACAAAATTTCCTGGGTTTATTCTCACTTTCTCAACCAATTCTGCAGATGCAAATGCAGCTTTTGGATTAAAATGAATATCTGCTGCAAGAGGCGTGTCAAATCCTGCATCACGAATTCCACTTTTAATGTTCTTTAGGTTTTCAGCTTCGGCAACCCCCTGAGCAGTTATACGAACCAAATCGCCACCAGCTTTAATAATACTAAGCGACTGACTAATTGTTTCCTCTGTTTTTAGTGTGTTCGTACTTGTCATGGATTGGATTTGAATAGGATTATTTCCCCCTATTTTAATATTTCCAATCTGAACTGCTTGTGTTTTAAATCTATTGTATTGAAATAAATTAATGTAGTTTTCGTACTTCATATGAATGTATTCTGATAATGAAGGTAAAATTAATAAAAAGCTTGAAATAGTTGTCAATATTTCGATAAACTCAATATGACAACTCCTTATTACTGTCATGATGTCCCGATAGCCATCGGGAGCCGAAGTATGTAGGCCTAAATGACCAAACAAAAATAAGAGGCATTCCCGTGAACTTTTCTCATGAACAAAGTGAATAAAACAGAAATCTCAATAAAGGAAAGAAGAGATCTCCGATCGAGTCGGAGATGACAATCCTAACTTTTAACATTGTTATGAAATAAATTGATGTAGTTTTCATTTTTCATGTAGAAAAAGCTTTTTACAAAGTGGTAAAAAAAAGAATAACTTATAATTTTTTAACACACTTCGACAAGCTCAGTGTGACATAATATTTTATGAAACCTGTCATGCTGAGCTTGTCGAAGCATGTTTACTTAAGCTTGTAACTTGCAGCATATTTATATATTTTCGTAAACAATAAAATTCAAAAGTTATGTCGATACAAGTTAAAAACTTAACCAAAATATACGGAAAACAAAAAGCTGTTAACAATGTCAGTTTTGAGATAAAAACAGGAGAAATTGTTGGATTTGTTGGGCCAAATGGTGCAGGAAAATCAACTACAATGAAAATCCTTACTGGGTTTATTCCTCAAACATCGGGAGAAGCCAAAATAAACGATCTCGACCTAATTGAAAATTCGCTAGAAATTCGTAAAAATATTGGATATCTACCAGAAAACAATCCACTTTATTTGGATATGTATGTAAAAGAATATCTTGCTTTTGTGGCTGGTATTTATAAGTTAGGTTCGAAAACAAAAGCAAGAGTCGAAGAAATAATCAAACAAACAGGATTAACTGTTGAGCAAAATAAAAAAATTGGAGCTTTATCAAAAGGATATAGGCAACGGGTTGGATTGGCACAAGCACTTATTCATGATCCTTCGATACTAATTTTAGATGAACCTACTTCGGGTCTGGATCCAAATCAGATAATTGAAATTCGTAATTTAATTTCGAAAGTTGGTAAAGAAAAAACCGTAATGCTTTCAACGCATATTATGCAAGAAGTTGAAGCAATTTGTGATCGTATTATTATTATTAATAAAGGCGAAATTGTTGCTGATGATTCTATAAAATCAATTCATAAACATTCTAAAGATCTATTAATTACAGTAATTGTTGAGTTTGATAAAGAACCAGAATTAAAGAAATTAGAAGAAATTGAATTGGTTCACAAAGTAGCAAAGATTGATGAAAAGAACTGGTTATTCCAAAGTTCATCAACAGAGGATATCCGACAAAACATATTCAACTTTGCTGTTAAATCTGGACTTGCTGTTTTATCAATGCAGAAAAAGGAAAAAAGTTTAGAAGAAGTTTTTCAGGAGTTGACCCAATAGCGGTTGCCTTTTGTCATCTCCAACTTAATTGGAGATCTTATTCTATTTATATCAAGATGAGATTCCCTTTAGCAAGGAAATGAACGTTTTAATCCATTTAAGAAAAAACTGACCGATCCAAAGTTTATCAGCAGAGGATATCCACCTAATATTTTCAGTTTTGGCGTTAAATCTAATCTTGCTGTACTTTCAATGCAGAAAAAGTTTAGAAGAGGTTTCTCAGGTACTCACAAAATAATCAAGTAAAACTAACTAAATGTCATTCCGCACTTGATGCGGAATCTATTTAAAATAAATAATTAGATTCCCGCTTTCGGGAATGACAAATCAAAATTTAATTTCCTTGAAAAAGGGAATCTTTTTATAAGATATTGCGATTCCCTAGATTCCCAATCTAGTTGGGAATGACAATAAGATATTTGTACCACTACTTTTTTGATTTAATAATATTATCTAAAAGCTTTTTTTCTTTTTTGATAATTGATAAATAATAATTATTTATTGAACGTTGGTAATTGTTAACTGAAATCATTATTTTTGGTCGTTTTTATTTTTAATCATTATAAATTAAATTCTATTATGGGATATTTATTCACATCTGAATCTGTCTCTGAAGGTCATCCTGACAAGGTTGCTGATCAAATATCGGATGCTTTATTAGACGAATTTTTACGTCGCGATCCTGAGTCAAAAGTTGCTTGTGAAACACTAGTAACAACTGGCTTAGTAGTATTAAGCGGAGAAGTTCGTACGAATGCATATATCGATGTTCAGGAAATTGCCCGAAGAGTTATTAAACGAATTGGTTATACCAAGCAAGAGTATCGATTTGATTCAGAATCCTGTGGTGTTATTTCTACTATTCACGAACAATCACCTGATATCAATCAAGGAGTTGTACGTGAAAAAGAAGAAGATCAGGGTGCTGGCGATCAAGGAATGATGTTCGGTTATGCTAGCAAAGAAACTGACGATTACATGCCTATTTCATTGGTTTTATCGCATGTTTTATTACAAGAACTTGCTAAAATCAGACGAGAAGGTAAAGAAATGACTTATCTACGTCCGGATTCAAAATCTCAAGTAACTATTGAGTATAACGATAATAATGAGCCACTTAAAGTTCATACCATTGTTGTTTCGACACAACATGATGATTTTGACGAGGAAAAAGCAATGCTCGAAAAAATTAAGAATGATGTAAAAACTATTCTAATTCCAAGAGCAAAAGCACGTTTCACTGAGAGAGTTCAGAATCTTCTTACCGATGATTACATTTTACATGTAAATCCAACAGGTAAGTTTGTAATTGGTGGACCTCACGGAGATACTGGTTTAACTGGGCGTAAAATTATAGTTGATACTTACGGAGGAAAAGGTGCTCACGGTGGTGGTGCATTCTCAGGAAAAGATTCATCTAAAGTTGACCGTTCTGCTGCTTATGCTGCTCGTCATATTGCAAAAAACATTGTTGCTGCAGGAATTTCAGACGAAGCTTTAGTTCAAGTTGCATATGCTATTGGTGTTGCGGAGCCTGTTGGATTGTATATCAATACTCATGGAACATCGAAAGTTAATTTAACCGATGGTGAAATTGCTGAAAAGATCAATACTATATTTGACATGCGCCCTGCTGCAATAGTAAAAAGATTTGGTTTGAAAAATCCAATTTTTGAAGAAACAGCAGCTTATGGTCATATGGGACGTGATTTTAAAACGAAGAAAGTTGAAATTCTTGAAGGTAGCAATGGACATGAGAAATCAGTTCAAAAAGAAGTTGAATTCTTTGCATGGGAAAAACTAGACTATGTAGAGAAAATTAAGTCTGCATTCGGAGTTTAACATTTTCAAAATATAGATTAAAAGCCATATTCAATTTGATGTATGGCTTTTTTTTATTTATTTCGGGATAAATAACCCAAACCTATGATTAAGATTGTAACAATTATCGGCGCTCGCCCACAAATAATTAAAGCTGCTGCATTAAGTAGAGCAATTAAAAATTCATTTTCGGATAAAATTCAAGAAGTTATTGTTCATACTGGTCAGCATTACGACCACAATATGTCTGAAGTTTTTTTCGAAGAACTTGGCATACCAAAACCGAACTACAATCTGAATATAGGATCTTTAAGTCATGGAAAGCAAACGGCCAAAATGATTGAAGGGATTGAGGAAATTCTAATTACAGAAAATCCACAAGCAATTGTTTTATATGGAGATACCAATTCAACTTTAGCCGGAACAATAGCAGCATCTAAAATTCACGTGCCTATTGTTCACATTGAAGCCGGATTACGCTCTTTTAACAAGAAAATGCCCGAAGAGATTAACCGAATAATGTGTGATCACACCTCAACACTGCTTTTTTCCCCAACACAAACTGGAATTAAAAACTTGCAAAAAGAAGGTTTTGATCTTGGCAACAAAGCACCAATTTCTAATGATAATCCTGGCGTTTTTCATTGCGGAGATATTATGTTTGATAATTCTCTATACTTTTCTGATATCGCAGAACAAAAATCAGATATCCTATCAAAGTTTAATTTATCTAACTCCAATTATATTTTATCGACTTTACACAGAAATAATAACACGGATGACCCTGAACGATTAACCGCTATTTTCTCATCTTTAATTAAAATCTCAGAAAAACATCACCTTAAAGTTATCTTGCCACTTCACCCAAGAACCAAAAAAATCCTTGCTAAAAACTTATCGAAAGATGTTTATGATAAGACGATCAATTCTGAATTTATACAAATTATTGAACCGGTATCATTCTTAGAGATGATACAATTAGAAAAAAATGCATCTCTTGTTATGACAGATTCTGGTGGTGTTCAGAAAGAAGCATACTTTTTTAACAAACCTGTACTTGTTTTAAGATCTGAATCGGAATGGATAGAAATAATAGAAGTTGGTGCCGGTATTATTTGCGACGCAAATGAGAATAAAATTCTAGATTCGTTCCAAAAATTATATCAAAATAAAGAATTAAAGTTCGATTCTATTTTTGGTGATGGAAAAGCCGCTGAATTTATTTGTCAGAAAATGCTTGAAAATTTTAGCTGAAGTAATTTCCAACTAAATTAATCAATGCTTTTTAAATCTTAGAAGCTAAAAATTTCCTACTTTTAACTATCATTTATATTAGGGGCTGTCGTGGAAAAAAATTGGTACGCTTTATATACGAAATCACGTTCAGAAAAAAAAGTTAATCTAGAACTTACGAATAAGGGCATTGAATCCTATCTCCCCTTAGAAAAAAAACTAAAAATTTGGAGCGATCGAAAAAAATGGGTTGATGAACCTTTTATACGATCGTATGTTTTTGTACATATAGAAATTGATGATTTTCATAATGCCTTAAACACCCCAGGAGTGGTTAGTGTAATTAAATTTGGTGGAAAACCTGCCAAAGTGCAAGATGATCATATAAAGATTATTCAAAAGATACTTTCAAGTAACGAGGAATTCGAAATTAGTACTGAAAGTTTTGAGCAAGGAGAGAAAATTGAAATTACGAGAGGCAGTATGAAAGGTTTTTTTGGAGAAATGGTTCATCACTTAAATAAATATAAGGTTTTGATTCGCATTTCATCAATAAATCAGAACCTATTAATAAGAATAAATCCTTCTTTTTTAAGAAAGGTTTAGTTAATTTTGAATAAATTGCCCTTAACTCAATTGGGGCAGGAACTTTAGGCTTTTTCGGACACTAAAAAATGTGACTGAAGAAGCGGAGCTATGCCAAGTTCAAATGTAAAGTCATGCTGTCCCGATAGCTATAGGAAATCGAAGTATGAATAGTAAAACAAAAAGTTCTCCCTGTCATTTCCTACTTGACAGAAAATCATACAAAAAAACAATGTCATACTGAACCTGTCGAAGTATGAATAGTAAGAACTAATAATTAACCCTTCGACAAGCTCAGGGTGACAATAAAATTTATTCTTAGAAAAAATCTTATTTTCAATTCTTAAAAAAACAAGAATAAATAAAAAGTAGTAATTTGTTAATTGAAGTATTGTCAATTGGTCATTGTTAATTGAAAACAGTAAAAACAAAGAAATGAAAGTAAAAATAAAGCACATTATTATAATAGCACTTGCAACTTTTATGCTGGCTTCATGTAATTCTTACGAGAAACTTACATATTTACAAGATATTGAGGAAACAGGAACATCTTCAGTTTTCGAAAAAAATAAACCAGGATATCAAATACAAGCAGGTGATTTGCTTTATGTTCAGATAATTACAGAGAATCAGGAAATCAATCAATTATTTAATCCATTTACTTCACAGGCATCATCCCAAAATTTAAGAGCTGAAAGTATGTTTTACACAAGCTATTTGGTAAATGATTCAGGTTATATTGAAATGCCTTTATTGGAAGAAATTTTTGTTTCTGGATTAAATATAGATCAGGTGCAAGATTCAATTAAACAAAGAGCATATCGGTTCTTAAAAAATCCACAAGTGATTGCCAAATTAGCCAGTTTTAAATTTACTGTTTTGGGCGAAGTTAAGGCACCTGGAGTAAAACAAGTTACTGCCAATCAGGTTAATATAATGGAAGCATTGGCCTATGGAGGAGATATTTCTTATAATGGAAATCGAAAAAAAATATTGTTATTAAGGCAAAGCGATCAGGGAACACAAACCTATCGACTTAATCTTGCTAAAGGAAATATTATCGATTCCGAAATGTATTACATTATGCCAAACGATATTATTTATGTTGAACCATTAAAGTCAACTTTGTTTAGAGAACAAGCTTCCGATTATGTTTTTGTAATTAGCGCATTGTCTTCGACATTAACTGCAGTTGCACTAATTCTTAATTTGATGAAATAAAGGTGTTAAAAATTTGTTATCCTAAGCTTGTCGAAGGATGGATAGTAAATTTTTAAGAGAAGGAATGGTCATACTTCGACAGGCTCAGTATGACAATAAAACACTAAGTATTTAATATGTTAACAAATGTCTTCACACTTCGACGAGCTAAGTGTGACAAAAAAATTTGCAAGAAATGTCATCCTGAGCCTGTCGAAGGGTGAACAACAAAACACCAATATATAAATCAGGAAATCATACGTCGATAAACTCAGTATGACAATAAAACACTAAGTATTTAATATATTAACAAATACCTTCACACTTCGACGAGCTAAGTGTGACAAAAAAATTTGCAAGAAATGTCATCCTGAGCCTGTCGAAGGGTGAACAACAAAACACCAATATATAAATCAGGAAATCATACTTCGATAAACTCAGTATGACAATAAAACACTAAGTATTTAATATATTAACAAATGTCTTCACACTTCAACGAGCCCAGTGTGACAAAAAAATTTGCGAGAAATGTCATCCTGAGCCTGTCGAAGGGTGAACAACAAAGCACCAATATATAGATCAGGAAATCATACTTCGATAAACTCAGTATGACAATAAAATACTAAGTGTCTAATATGTTAACAAATACCTTCACACTTCGACGAGCTCAGTGTGACAAAAAAATGAAAAATTATTACGTATACATATTACTTTGTTCAGATGGTTCATATTATACAGGAATTACTAACAGTATCGACAAGCGGATTAAAGAACATAATAACAGTTTAGATAAGAAAAGTTATACCTATAATAGAAGACCAGTAAAAATTGTATATCAAGAATCTTTTCAAAATCCAAATGATGCAATATTGTGGGAAAAAAGAATAAAAGGTTGGACAAGGAAAAAGAAAGAAGCGCTTATAAAAAAGGATTTTGAAGAATTAAAAAAATTATCAAATAAAAAGAGTCATACTTCGACAGGCTCAGCATGACAATAAAATACTAAGCATCTAAATATATTAACAAATGCCTTCACACTTCGACAGGCTCAGTGTGACAAAAGAATTTGTATAAAATGTCATCCTGAGCCTGTCGAAGGGTGAACAACAAAACACCAATATATAAATCAGGAAATCATACTTCGATAAACTCAGTATGACAATAAAACACTAAGTATTTAATATATTACCAAATGTCTTCACACTTCGACAGGCTCAGTGTGACAAAAACAACTTTCAACTAGCAACTTTTAACTAAATTTATGTTTGTAGAACAAAAAAGAAGATCGATAATTAAAACCATATCCTGGAGATTGTGGGCAACGATTACTACCATAGCTCTTGTTTTTCTTTTTGTTGGAGAAGTTAAAATAGCTTTATATATTGGTGCTGTTGAGGTAGTATTAAAAATGATTCTATATTTTGCACACGAAAGGATTTGGAATAAGATTAAATTTGGTAAAAAAGAGGTGCAGCCTGCTGTTTATTGGTTTACGGGCTTTTCCGGATCAGGAAAAAGCACATTGTCAGAGAATTTTGTTAAAATTCTTAAAAAAAAAGGCTTGCGTGTTGAACATTTGGATGGAGATTCTGTCAGAGATATTTTTCCAAAAACAGGATTTTCAAAGGAAGAAAGAAATAGGCATATAAAAAGAGTTGGATTTTTAGCTAGCAAATTAGAAAAGAATGGTGTATTTGTTATTGCGTCCTTTATATCTCCTTATCAAGAAACACGAGATTTTGTTCGGAATTTATGCGATAACTTTGTAGAAGTTCATGTATCTACTCCGATTGAAGTATGTGAAAAAAGAGATGTTAAAGGTTTGTACAAAAAAGCTCGAAATGGTGAAATTACACAATTTACAGGAATCGATCATCCTTATGAAATTCCTAACAATCCAGAAATTACAATTGATACTACACATATGAAAGTGGAAGACTCGGTTAATGAAGTATTAAAATATTTTAATTCAATAAAATAAATGAAAAAAGCACTTATAACTGGAGTAACGGGACAAGATGGAGCTTATCTATCAGAACTTCTTTTAGAAAAAGGATATGAAGTTCATGGTATAAAGCGAAGAAGTTCGTCATTCAATACGGATAGAATAGATCATTTATACCAAGACCCTCACGAACCAAATAATAAATTTCACTTACATTATGGTGATTTAACCGACTCTACAAATATTATTGGAATTATTCAAAAAGTACAGCCCGACGAAATTTATAACCTTGCTGCTCAGAGTCATGTACAGGTAAGTTTTGAAACTCCTGAATATACTGCTGATACAGATGGATTAGGAACCTTACGAATTTTAGATGCTGTTCGTCTTTTAAACATGAGCGAAAAGACACGTATTTATCAGGCATCCACTTCCGAACTTTATGGTTTAGTACAAGAAGTTCCACAATCAGAAACAACTCCTTTTTATCCACGGTCACCTTATGGCGTAGCAAAATTATATGCTTATTGGATAACAAAAAACTACCGAGAAGCTTATAATATGTTTGCCAGCAATGGAATATTATTTAATCATGAATCTCCAAGGCGTGGAGAAACGTTTGTTACCCGAAAAATAACACGAGCGGTTGCAAGAATAATATTGGGTCTCCAAGATAAAGTTTACTTAGGCAATCTTTCGGCACAACGTGATTGGGGACATGCAAAAGACTTTGTAAAAGCCATGCACCTAGTACTACAACATGATAAAGCTGATGATTTTGTTATTGCAACAGGTGTTACAACATCTATTCGGGATTTTTTAAGGTATAGTTTCGAAGAAGCTGGTGTTGAACTTGAATTTTCAGGAGATGGTACAAATGAAGTTGCTAAAGTAAAATCATTTAAAAAGGACCTTAAATTAAAAGAAGGTCAGGAAGTTGTGGCGGTCGACCCTAAATATTTTAGACCCACCGAGGTGGATCTTCTAATTGGGGATCCTTCGAAAGCAATGAAAGAGTTAAACTGGAAACCGGAATATGATCTCAAGGCTTTAATCAAAGAAATGATACAAAGCGATATTCGCTTAATGAAAAAAGAAAAATATCTGAAGGACGGTGGTTACAATATCTTAAGTTACAATGAATAAAAACAGCAAAATATATCTGGCAGGACATAATGGATTAGTTGGTAGCGCCATTTTAAAATCCTTAAAAAATAAAGGCTATAATAATATTATCCTTAGAAATCATTCGGAACTTGATTTAACAAACCAACAAGCTACAGAAGCTTTTTTTCAACAAGAAAAACCAGAATATGTTATTCTTGCGGCTGCCAAAGTAGGGGGAATAATGGCAAATAATACGTTTCGTGCCGATTTCATCTATGAAAACATGATGATTCAGAATAATATTATTCATCAGAGTTATGTAAACGGTGTAAAAAAACTTCTGTTTTTAGGGAGTTCATGTATTTATCCTAAAAATGCTCCACAGCCCATTAAAGAAGAATATTTGTTAAGTTCAGATCTTGAATATACAAATGAACCTTACGCAATTGCTAAAATTGCAGGTATCAAAATGTGCGAAAGTTACAATTTACAATACGGAACAAACTTCATTTCTGTAATGCCAACAAATCTTTATGGCCCAGGTGATAATTACGATTTAAACAAGTCGCATGTTTTACCCGCATTAATTCGCAAAATGCATTTAGGAAAACTACTTATGCAAAATAATATTTCTGCAATTGTAGAAGACCTCAAAAGAAGACCCATTAGCGGTTTAGTTGAAATACAAGCAGATGAAAAAAATATTCTTTCTATTCTGAATAATTTTGGGATTATTAAAAATAGTACGGGTGCTATTGAAATAAAACTGTGGGGATCAGGCAATCCTTTCCGTGAATTTCTGTATTCTGAAGATATGGCAAAAGCATGTGTTTATTTAATGGAAAATATTGATTTTGCTGATCTAATAAAAGACCAGGAAAGTGATGAAATAAAAAACACTCACATTAATATTGGAACAGGAACCGATCTGAGCATAAAAGATCTTGCATATCTAATTAAGGATATTGTTGGCTTTGAAGGAGAATTAAGTTGGGATTTATCAAAACCAGACGGAACACATCAAAAACTTTTAAATGTAGAAAAAATAAACAAACTGGGATGGAGCCCTGATTTAAGTTTAGAACAAGGAATACGAGAAACTTATACTCTTTATCAAAAAAAATAAAATAACGGACCCCATACTTCGACAAGCTCAGCATGACAAAAAAAACAAGAGTAATGTCATGCTGATCAGTGTCATTACTCGCTTCGCTCATGAGAAAAGTTCTGAGTTTATCGAAGGATAGACAACAAGAAATAATAAATCATCAATATAAAACATAGACACCACACTTCGATAAACTCAGTGTGACAAAAAAGTCAAAGGAAATGTCATGCTGAGTTTATCGAAGCATGAATAGTAAAAATACAATTTAAAAAACAGGGGTCGCTCTACGAGAGCCTCAGAGTGACAAAAAAATACACATTTAACTTTTAAACTTGAACTAATAACTTTCTTATCTTTACATAATACCCTTACAAATAGCACATAACAAAAACCATGGAACACAACCAAGCCCATAACAACATATATCAAGAAAAAAACAACACAAGAAAAAAGGCAAAGGATAAAAGAATAAAGGAAAATACCCATTCAACTTTAAACTTTTAACTTGCCAATTAGTTCGTATAAATTTGACTTTAGGCACCAAACCAACAAAAAATGAATCCAGAAAGCCAACATAACAACATCTATCAAGAAGAAAGTATTGATATAAAAAAGTACTTGTTTAAATTTTTAGCCAATTGGTATTGGTTTGCCATTGCTCTTTCTGTGGCATTAGCTATTGCATATATGGTGAATCGTTATTCGGAACCTACCTATACCATTAGCTCATCCTTAATTATATCTGATAAACAAAGTGATGCAGCCAGTGTGGAAGCCATTGTAGAACAACTTGGAAGAAGCCGAGTGCGAAGAAAAGCTACTGTAGTTAACGAAATTTCAATTCTTAAGTCTTACAAAATGGCACATTTAGCATTGGAAGAATTAGATTTTGGTATTTCATATGTTGGTGTTGGTAAAAGGGAAATTGCAGAAAGCAAGTTATACCATAACTGTCCGTTTATTGTAATTCCTGACACATCTTTTACCCAAAAAAACAATTATCCGGTTAATATCAAAATCTTATCAAATAAAGAATATCTGTTGGAAATTAACGACCAATTCGACATTCATAAAAAATTAAAGTTTGGTCAAGTTTTTAGTTCCGAGATATTCAAATTTAAAGTTAAATTAAGAAATCCTGAGACCTTTGATTTTATGAAAGGTAATTCCAATAAGTATTTTTTTAAATTTCAAAACTCAAATTCTTTAGCCAATTTATATCGTAACAAATTAAATATTGATGTAAACGACGAAAAAGGATCCATCCTAAATCTTAAAATGAATGGATTTGTTCCTGAGAAAATGGCTGCTTATCTTAACAAATTATCTGATGTATATATTCGTTCAGCACTTATCGAAAAAAACGAACGTGCAGAAAACACCTTGAACTTTATAGATGATCAACTGAATATTATTGTTAAAGATTTGAACGCTGCAGAAATTCGTTTACAGGATTTTAGAACCCAAAACAAGGTAATTAATTTAAGTCAAAAGGGAACGATGTTGTACAATGAATTAACATCCATTCAAAATGATCGTTTTAACTATGATGTGAAAGCAAAATATCTTAATTATTTAGAATCCAGTCTTCAAAAATCAGAACAAAATACGAACATTGTTGCACCATCTGTTTTAGGAATTACTGATCCATCTTTACAAAAACTTATAGAAAGCTATAATAGTCGATTATCTGAAAAGAATAAATTCAGCCAAGTAGCGCAGGAAGATGCTCCTAATATTATTGTAATACAGAATGAGATTAACAAGCTGAAAAAAACATTGGCAGATTTTATAGTGTCTGCCAAAAAAACCAACCAAATTGCATTACAAGCTTTTACTCAAAAACAAGATTTAATTAACCAGCAAATTTATCAATTGCCAGCTAACGAACGCCAGCAAATTAATATCGAACGCGAGTACAAACTAAATAACGAACTCTATACTTTCTTATTAGAAAAAAGAGCTGAAGCAGGAATTACCAAAGCTTCCAATGTGGCCGACAATAAAGTACTGGATATTGCACGACCTGAAAATGCAGCTCAACTAACACCAAAACGCTCGCAAAATTACATGATGGCACTAGTTCTAGGATTGGGTATTCCTGGTGCTATTATTCTCGCTCTGGGTTTTTTGAATACAAAAATTGAAGATAAAAAAGACATTGAGCGAAGTACTCACATACCCATTATTGGAACCATCGGGCACAACGAAACCCTCAGCGAAATTGCTGTTTATATGGATCCTAAATCCAGTATTGCAGAATCGTTCCGGGCATTACGCACCAATTTACAATACATTTTGAGGGAAAAAGATCAAAAAATTGTGATGATTACCTCTACGGTTAGTGGTGAAGGAAAAACATTTGCAGCAGTCAATTTAGCTTCCATCTTGGCCATGTCGAATAAAAAAGTACTATTGGTTGGACTAGACCTCCGAAAACCCAGCTTACACAAAGTTTTTGATTTCCCTAATGAAATTGGAATTAGCACCTTTTTAAGCAATCAAAGCACATACGAATCTATAATTCAGGAAACAAGCATTGAGAATTTATATTTAGCTCCTTCGGGACCCATCCCTCCCAATCCGGCTGAGCTAATTGAAACCAAGCAAATGCAAGACTTCTTAAATACAGCATCAAAAAAATTCGATTATATTATCATCGACACTCCACCACTCGCATTGGTTACAGATGCTTTATTAGTAAGCCAATATGCACATGCTAATATTTTTATGATTCGACAACGCTATAGCAACAAACAAGTATTTGAGCTTATTAATAAATTAGAACAGGACCAAAAAATAAGCAAAATGAATATTTTAGTCAACGACTTAAAAATTCCCAAATACTACGGATATAATTACGGATACAATTATGGTTATGGTTATGGTTATGAATTTAAAAAAGGAAAATAATCCAATCTAAACTATGTATATTATAAATCTCAAATGAAAGATTACTATTTTAATTTAATAGAAAAATTAAAGAATAATCTTTTTTTTCAAAATGTAGCAATAGTTGCAAGTGGTTCCCTGCTTGCTAGGATTATTGGTTTTTTTACTGCCCCAATAATTACACGCCTTTATTTGCCAGAAGATTATGGTGTACTATCAACTTATGCTGCAATTATTGGAATAATTATAACAATCGCCTCTCTAAGATATGAAGTAACAATCCCTTTACCAGAAAAAGAAAATAAAGCAATTTCCCTATTAAAACTTAGCTTTTTAATCACCGTTGGATTAAGTGCATTTTTTTCTTTCTTAATTATACTTTGGGGTGATTTTATTGCACAGCAACTTTCCCTTACCCATGTTAAATCTTTTATATGGGTAATTCCCACTGCGTTTTTTGGAGCAGGTATTTATAATGCTCTATCGTCTTGGGCTACTAGACATAAATTATTTAAAGTTATAACCAGGACAAATATTTCGCAGTCTTTAGCTTCTAGAGCGGTTAAAATTGGATTTGGTTTTTTAGGAGTAACACCATTAGGGCTTTTGCTAGGTTTAATAACTGAACAGACTGCTGGTGTATTGCTGTTGTTCAGAAAATTGCTAAATAAAACACCTGAATTCTTTAAATCTTTTAATCGGAATGAAATTATTGATGTTGCTAAAAAATACAAAAATTTTCCTATTTATCAAAGCTGGTCTCAATTACTATTGGGTTTTGGCACTCATTTACCAGTTATAATGATTGCCTCAATTTATGGGATACAAGTGGTCGGTCTTTACGGGTTAGCTCATAGCATGGTAAATATGCCCATGAGTATACTCGGACAAGCTGTTTCAAAGGTTTATTATGCTGAAATTTCAAGATATGGAAAAAACAACCCTGAGGCTATATATAAATTGACAATTTCAATAATGAAAAAGCTGTTTTATTTTGCCATTCCACCAATCATAGTCCTTATTCTCTGGGGACCTTGGTTGTTTAGCTTTATATTTGGGGAAAGTTGGTTTGATGCAGGTTTATATGCAAAAGCACTTTCTTTTATAATATTGTTTCGATTAGTTTCAAGCCCTATAATGCATTGTTTAAATGTTTTAGAAAAACAGAAAGTGCAACTAATTTTTAATATAGTTCGTGTATTTTTAGTTTTTCTTTTGTTTTTTATTAGCATGAAATTAGGAATTAATTCAACCAGTGCTATTTGGCTTTATAGTGTAGCAATGTCTGGTTTTTTCTTTTTTATAATGATTTACATTTTAAGTATGATAAGAGAAAAAAAAGCGTATGAATAACAAATATATTATTGCAAATCAATCTAATAAATTAAGCGGTTCAGTAAAATTGAGTGGTGCTAAAAATAGCGCTCTAAAATTACTAACTGCCTCTATTTTGACGGATGAATCTATTGAATTGTATAATTGCCCGAATAGTTTATTGGATATGCAAGTGCATATTGCAATGTTAAATAAAATGGGTAAAACCTGCACAAAAGAAAAGAATTATTTAAAAATAGAAGAGAAAAAAAATTTACTTACCGAACTGTTATGGGACGAACGTTCAATAAGAAACACATTGCTTATACTAGGGGCTTTGACAGCAAGATTCGGAAAAGGAAAAGTTCCATTACCCGGAGGATGTAAAATTGGCGAGCGAAAATACGATCTGCATATTATGCTGCTTGAACAAATGGGTGCAAAAGTTTGGGAAGAAGAAGGATATTTATGTGCTGAAATTGACGGACCCTTAAAAGGAACAGATATACATTTGCCTATTCGTTCCACAGGAGCTACAGAAAATGCAATTATTTGTGGCACTTTGGCAGTAGGGAAAACAACAATATGGAATCCACATATCCGTCCTGAAATTATCGATCTTATACACATGTTGCAAAATATGGGTGCTAAAATAAAAGTTTTTGGACAAAAATGCATTGAAATAGTAGGTGTTAAAAATTTAAAAGGAACCCAACACACAGTGATTCCAGATAATATGGAAGCCATTACCTGGGCAATTGCTTCGGTTATAACTAATGGAGACATTGAAATCGAAAACTTTCCATTTGGTGATTTAGAAGTTCCATTAACTTTTTTAAGAGAAAGTGGCATGAAGTATTACCGTGGAAAGCATTCCTTAATTGTTAGAGGTGGAAATCCTTATCCAATAGAGATAAGTACCGGACCATATCCAGGAATAAACTCTGACATGCAACCCCTTTTTGCTGTATACGGGGCAATAGCAAAAGGAGAGTCAAAAATTATTGATTTAAGATTCCCTGGTAGATATAATTATATGAATGAGCTTGCAAAAATGGGGGTAAATTATAAAACGGAGGGAGATCTATTAAAGATTAATGGAGGTAATAAATTAAATGGAGCCAATGTTAAAGCCTTGGATTTACGTGCCGGAATGGCGCTAGTATTAGCAGGGCTCACTGCAGAAGGAGAAACAATTATTGAAAATGCCTGGCAAATAGAACGTGGTTATGAAAACCTGGATTTAAAATTAAAAAAATTAGGAGTACTAACCTTTAAAAAAGTATAATAACCCTTTTTAATATCTTTAAATAAATGCAAGTCCTTAACAACTTTGATCTTACAGATTATAATGCATATCAATTAAAAGCCCAGTGCACCGTGGCTTATTTTCCTGATACAGAAAATGATCTTATCAAGATATTTAGTGAAAATACACAAGCCAAAAAAATATTACTTGGAGGAGGCAATAATATTATTTTGTCAAAAGCTTATTATGATGAACAGTTTATCATTTTTAATAATTGCTTTAATAAGGTAGAAATAAACAATACGGAAATTATAGCTCAAGCTGGAGCTACAACATTACAGATAAACAATGTTGCTTTAGAAAACGAACTTACCGGATTTGAAATATTTTACGATATTCCTAGCTCAATTGGGGGAGCAGTTGTAATGAATGCAGGAACTAAGGTAAAAGAGATAAAAGATATTTTAGAAAAAGTCCGTTATATTGATTTGCAGGATATGCAAATCAAAGAACTATTAAACAAAGATATAGGATTTGAATATCGCAATAGTTTTTTTCAAAAACATAGAGATAAGGTTGTATTAAAAGCATGGTTTAAGCTGAAACAGGGTAATTATAACACTATTAAAAAAATTATGGAAAATGAAAAAAATACACGCTGGGATAAACAACCCCGAAATTTTCCCAACTGTGGAAGTGTATTTAAAAGACCCAAAGGACATTATGTTGGACAAATGATAGAAGAATTAGGATTAAAAGGTTTTAGCATTGGAGGTGCAAAAATTTCTGAAAAGCATGCCGGTTTTATTATTAACTATAATAATGCAACAGGTAAAGATATTCTTGATCTTATAGGTTTTATACAAAAAAAAGTTAAGAATGTATATAATGTGGATTTAGAAATAGAACAACGCGTTATCTAACTAAATTTACAATCTAATTAATTCTTCACATCTGTAGTTGACTAATTAGTAAACTATATAAATAATAACATTGGAGACATAAAAAAACATTAAATGAATATCCTTTTTATTTTTGGTCAAAAATTAAAACTTGGCGGACACTTCAAATCAGCAAAAGCATTTGCCTTGGAGCTAGTAGATAGAGGTCATAATGTGTTCATATTAATTAATAAAGATAAAGGACAAAATATATTTGATTCTGAAAACATTAAAATAATTAACCTTAGAAAATTCATTTCCGTCCCTGAAAATAGTTATATAAACAAGTTATCTCAACTATTACAAATATTTCTTATAATAATAAAATATAAAATTAATATTATACATAGTCAAGACAGAAAGAATTATAAGCTTGGTTATTACATATCATCTATTTTAAAAAGAAAGTTTTTTTTAACACAGGCAGGAGGAGAATTTAAGTTTATAAAACGATCAACAAAAACTAAACTTATTGTGTATAGCAAAGAATTAGTGCTTGGATATAAAAAAATAAAGAAAGAAAATAATATATTCCTTATATCAGAAAGAATAAATACCAATATTTATTTTCCTCTTAAAAGAGAAAAAGAAATAGATTTTTTATTCCTAATTCGTTTCGATAATGACAAAATAAAATGGATAAATTCATTTCAGATTTTTATTAAACACGTTGAAAAGTTAACATCATATACCTTCAATTTTACCATTGCTGGTAATGGAAATTATAAAGAATATTATTTTAATCAACTTAAAGAAATTCAAAAGAACTCAAAGAACCTAAAATTTAATTTATTAAATGAAATTATTGATGAAAATAAATTAAGAGAAATTATTAATTTATCTAATTATATTTGTGGAAACGGTCGCTTATTAATGGAAGGCATGGCCTGTGGAATACCCGCCATTATAATGGGAGAAAACAATGAGTGGGATATTATAAATCAAAATAACATTGAAATCATAAGTTATTACAACTTTTCGGGTAGACATTTTCGTTATAATAATCCTATAAACCAATCTCTACTTTTAGATTCAATAAATAACAATAAGCTTAAAAATGAATTGTCTGCTTTTTCATATGATTATGTGAAACAAAACCTTTGTTTTAAAACAGGAGTTAATAAACTGTTAGAGCTATATAAAAATTAAACTATGTTTAAGCACCTATTTTTTAATTTAAAGATCGATTATTTTATTTCAAAACAAAAAAAATTGTCTTTGAAAAAGATTATCAAACTTTACATATTTAATCTTTCATACAGAGTTGTTTGTCTTCATAGAATTTCTTTTGATCTAATAAATAAGCAAAAATATTTTTCTGTTATATTAGGCAAATTAATAAAAACAAAGATTGCTAAACATTATTCAGTTGAATTAAACCCTATTAATAAAATTGGATACGGTCTTATACTACCTCATCCCTATAATATAATAGTTGGATATGGCAGTACCATAGGAAAAAATGCAACATTGTACAATGGGGTTACATTAGGCGCTAAAAATATGTTAAAGTTTGATAAAAATAAAATTCTCGAAAATCGTTATCCCACTATAGAAAATAATGTAATAGTTTTTTCAGGGGCTAAATTAATTGGAAATATAAAAATTGGAAAAAACTCAATTATTGGTGCTAATTCTGTAGTATTGTCTTCCTTTAATGAAAACTCGGTTATTATTGGCATACCGGCTAAAAACCTAAAAAAATAGAAACTAAATCAATCTTTTATAGTTATAAAAATAATAAGAAAGATTATTTACTTTTCTATTTTCTTTTTATTTTACCAATAACTTTATGGTCTTCCTTTCGAAGAGAGGTGTTTTACATTCAATTTTTAGTTGCACTTATACTTGTCATTAAACAAAGGGAGTTATTTATGCCCTATTGGCTCAGAGTATTTTCTCTTTGGTTTATAATTATGTTGTTGCAGGCCTTTAATTGGAGTCGCTTTAATTTGGAAAGTTTTATGGGTCAACTCATGTTTATTACTTATCCTTTTTTATTGGTTCAAATATTTAAAGAAAAAACTTTTCGTTATTTTTCCAACATCGTAGTTTTTTTTACTATTATTAGTTTTTTCCTATTTATTCCTTCATTCATATCTAAGGAAATACATCAGATTATCTTTAGTTTTGGTAAAACTTTAGGTTTAGATGTCTTTCATCCATGGAAAACTTCATTCTTAATATATACCTGCGAACCTTTATTTACAGGAGAAATCCTTAGAAATGCATCCATGTTTTCAGAACCTGGGAATTATGCCTGCCATATAGGTTTGGCCTTAAGTTTTAATTTATTCTATTACAACAATTTATTTACAAAAAAGAACTTGATTCTTATACTTGGCATGTTAACAACCTTTTCGACAGCTGGTTATATTATTTTATATTTTATTATCGCATATTATTATTTTATATTACACAAAACAAAAGATCTTAAAACGATTTTTCTTTTTATAATTTTTGCTTTTGCCATAGTCTACTCTTTTACCAAATTGGAGTTTATGTCAGAAAAAATAGAAAATTATTACGAACGAGAAGAAAATACTGATGAAAAAGTTAAGGGTCGTTTTGGAGCTGCAATAAAAAATCTTCAGGAAATTAAAGAACACCCAATAATTGGCCGGGGCTTGCTTATTCAAACTCGTTTTGATGGAGAGGATGAGTGGAAAAAGGGAGAAAAACCATGGCAAAATCTTAATTCCTGGACCAATTATTTAGTACAGTTAGGTATTCCTGGCTTTATATTATTTATGATTTGGTACATTAATTCTATTAAAAAATTTGTTGAAAAGGAAAATAAATCTATAAAATTCGTTTTTCTAATTTTTGGTTCAATATTTATAGGTTTATCATCACAAGCAATATTAGTAACTCCACCATTTTTGAGTATATTATACCTTGGATACTACTATAAAATAAACCAATCTTCATTTCATATTTTAAAATGAAAAAAATAAAAATTGCACTATTAGGGTCTTTTCCTATATATCCCTATCGAAATAAAATTAAATTTTGGAATAACCGAAAAAATTTAGTAACCAGTTGGAATTATAATTTAGCTTATGCTCTAGCAAAAAACCCAGAGCTAGAGGTTCATTTTTTTTGTAATGCATCTTTATGGAAAACAGAAATTTATACAGACAAGGACCTGCATATTCACTTTATTGGACACCCTCCTCGTCTAGATATTCTTAATCGCTTAAGCTTCATGCAATTTAGCAATTTTCAAATTCAACGACTGCTTAACAAATTAAAACCAGATCTGGTGCACGGTATTGGAACCGACCATGAATATGCCTACATTGCAGTAAAATCAGGCTACCCAAATGTTGTTACCGTGCATGGTGTTATGAAACAAATAGTGGAAAAATATAACTCGCCATGGTATTCTTCTTTCTCTTTATTTGCAATATTTGAATCATTAGCCATACAAAAAACTAAACATATTATTTCAATTAATCCTTATGTTTCTGAGCAATTTGATTATTTCAAAGGTCAGTTTCATCAAATTGAAAATTCAATTTCCGCTGATTTCTTTTCTATTCCATCAAAAGAAGAATATGATTTGTGCTTTATTGGCATGTATAATAAAGGTAAAAGATTACTAAATGTAATAAGTGCGCTCCAAATATTAAGAACCAATCATCCTGACATCAAATTAAAAATTATTGGAAATCCCCTAGATTTGGTTTATGACCAAGAAATTAAAAAATTTATTCAAAATAATAATCTTGAGCATAATGTGAAGTTTTTAGGTCAACTCGAACAAAAGGAAGTTGCAACCTTGCTGGCACAATCTAAAATGTTAGTTGTTCCATCAATCCAGGAAACTGCACCCATGGTTATTGCCGAAGCCATGGCTTTAGGCAAAGCTATTGTAGCAACTAATGTTGGTGGTATAAAATATATGGTACAAGATGGAATAACTGGCTTTGTTATTCCTCCTGATAATATTCATGCCATTGTTGAAAAGGTAAATCTGCTCTTATTAAACAAAAATCTACGTTTAAACATGGGTAAAAATGCAAAAGAGTTGGCCCAGAAAACATATCACCCCGATATTGTAGCAAAAAAAACATATCAAGTTTATAAAAACATTTTGTCACAAAAAGAAGTTTGAAAAAATTCATTTTTATATTAGATGCATTAAAAGCCAATCAACTTGGTCTTATTCAATTGAATATGTCGGAAAAAGTACATGCTGTGAATGTAATCCCCCCATTTTCTTTTGAACCAGATGCGAGCTATTTATGTGGTCTTCATCCGGAAGAAAGCAATGCTGGATTAAAATACTGGAAAACCAAAAATGTTAATAATAGCAAGATATTCCATCTTTTACAGATCCTTCCAAACAGACCACGAATAGTAAGAAAAATCATCAATAAAATTCTTAAGAAAACACCCCTGCCCTCTTTAAAAAAATACAAAAATAATTATGCTTGCATTCCTTTTAAAATGTTAAAATATTTTGAATTATCGAACGAATCTGAACTATTTCAAAAAAGCTCCGGTTCCATGCCATCAACTATATTTGACAGTATACAGGGAGATTATTGTTATATGGGAGTACCTTATACATCGGGACAATTGGATTATATAAAGACCAACTTAACACAAGATAAACTCAAACAATACAATACCTTTTTTATATACATAAGCGATTTAGACAACACTGGGCATAAATACGGAGGAATCTCAGCTGAATATGATACTAAGCTTACAGAAATTATACATTATATCAAATCCGTTGTTACTTCATTTGATAAAGAAGAACAGGTTAACTACATCATTTTTGGTGATCATGGTATGGTTAATGTAAAAAAATACATTAACCTTGAACGGATTCTAAAAAAACTACCTCTTCAAATAGAAAAAGACTATATATATTTTTTGGACTCTACTATGGCACGCTTTTGGTTTTACAACGAAAAAGCAGAAAAACTCATTTATCATGCTTTAGCAGAATTGGAAGGTGGTAGCTGGATCAACGATGAAGATAAAACACAATATAAAATAAGATACAATCACAATAAGTTTGGCGATGCAATTTGGTGGGTAAACGATGAAAGCATAATCAGTCCCAATTTTTGGCAATGCGAAAAAAAAATAAAAGGAATGCATGGATATAGAAAGAACGTAAATGAAAATCACACCTGTGTTATTTCAAATCAAAAACTTTACAATTCAACGGATACTATTGAAATGATAGAGCTTAATCAGATTCTTGAAACATTTCTTAAAAATTAACTCATGGGAATTTATACAATATATGATAATACAGAAATTGATAATCAAATAGATTTCTTTTTAAACGTTATTATTGAAAAAATATTTACAGTCATAAACCCTAATGAAATTAAATCTATTGTTTTATGCGGTGGATTTGGCAGAGGCGAAGGAAGTGTGTTTTTTAATAATGAGCAAGTCCAACCCATTAACGATTTCGACATTACAATATTCCCTCGTAAGAATTTGAACATTTTTAAATTAAGATATTCTGAACAATTAGAAAGCGTTGCTCAAGAATTAGTTAATATAATTCCTATAAAGCAAATTGATCTTGGAATTGGTGATCAGAGAAAATTTATAATTCGCACATTAAGACCATTCTTTACTATAAATGCTTTTGAATTTATTCATGGTCATCGTGTACTATTTGGAAAATCAAATATCCATAATTTAAAATACTTTTATAAATCACATAAAATTCCAATTGCAGAAGGAGTAAAATATCTATATACCCGAGGGAGTGGTTTGCTTATTCCATTATTAGATACTTACCAAAATAGTAGTTTAATTAATAACCTGAATACATATATCGAAATTAATAAAGCTAGACTTGCAATTGGTGATAGTTATTTAATTCGTTATAGAAAATATCACTTTTCGTACCAAAAAAGAATTGAAATAGCAAAAAAAATAAACTTTAATCAATTAGAAAACGGAAATACATTTAAGCAAATGTACTTAAATGCGTTAGAATGGAAGCTAACACCAACTAGTATATCTGAAATTAATTTGGAAATAGAATTAAAATCAACTATAGAACATTTCTTAAACTATGCATTATGGTATGAGTCTGAGAGAATAAAAAAATATTTTCATAGTACCAATGAATACATTCGTTATAAATTAGACATCTCTAATCATTCCAAATCGGAACGAAAACTATACGATCTAAGTAAAGGTTTATATTTATTAAGTATCTTTTTTAATGAAAATAATTATAGTGATTCTTTAAATGAAAAACTATTTTCTATTCACAAAAACGATCCTATCAAGCATAATTTAGAATATCTCACAAAAAAATATCTAAAGGAATTTCATCCTGGAGGAATTGTTAAACAGTTAATCACTTCATAATACACATATATTGAAAAATAAAATTTTATTTCTTTTAAAAACGCCTCCTCCAATAACTGGAGCAACTTTAATGAATAAAAGAGTTTGTGTAAGCAAATATCTTAATCACGAACATGATATTCACACCATTGAAATTAGCTATAATAAAACCGTTTCTGGTTTTGGAAAACTTAATCCTTTGAAGGCTATTAAATTTATCAAAATTTTATTTTCTCTTATTTATCAGTTACTAAGATATAGACCCCATCTGGTCTATTTTCAAATTTCTCCCACAGGAATATCCTTCTTAAGAGATACAATCTTTGTTATCCTTATTAAACTATTCCGAATAAAACTAGCCTTTCACTTAAGAGGCAAAGGGATAAAAAATAAAATTAAAAACAATTCAATTCTAAGAAATTATTATAAATGGATTTTTAAAAATATTTCTGTAATTTGTTTGTCTGAGTTACTTACTTATGATATTGCTGATATTTTTACCGGAACCCCTTTCGTTGTTTACAATGGTATGCCAGAATTCAATTTCATTTGTGAAAAAAAAACCGAAAAGAAAGTTAATATTTTATATCTGTCTAACCTTATAAAAGAAAAAGGCGTATTAGATTATATAGACACACTATCTATTTTAAATACAAAAGGATTTGATTTTACTGGAACAATCGTTGGTGAGGAATCAGACATTACAAAAGAATATTTATTACATTATATAAGTAAAAAAGGACTTTCAAATAGAATTGTTTACCGTGGATCAAAATATAATGATGATAAATTCAAAGAATATTGTACTGCCGATATTTTTTTGTTTCCTACATATTATTCAGTAGAGGCTTTTCCTGGCGTTGTTTTAGAAGCTATGCAATTTGGTTTACCGGTAATTGCAACGAATGAGGCCTCAATTCCAATCATTATTGATGATAATAAGACCGGTTTTTTAGTTGACCCTAAAAGTCCAAGCCAAATTGCAGAAAAACTGGAAATGTTAATTAACAATCCAAATTTACGAAAAGAAATGGGTGAACGTGGTAAAGAAAAGTTTTTTAAGAATTTCACCTTTGAAATTTTTGAAAAAAATCTTTCTTCAACATTTGACAAAATACTAAAAAAATAGAAATGAAATTTTCCGTAATCACTGCAAATTTAAACATGCTGCCATATCTTAAAAAATGTCATGCTTCAATCATGGATCAGAATGTCGATGTTGAGCATATAATTGTTGATGGGGGCTCAACGGATGGCTCAGTAGAATGGATAAAAGATAATCCAAACATAATTTCAATTATTGGCAAAGATAAAAGTATGTATGATGCCATTAATAAGGGTTTTGATATTGCCAAAGGAGAGTATATTTCCTTTTTAAATGCTGATGAACAATTACTTCCTAAGAGTCTAAAAAAAGCAACTAATTTATTTGATAAATATTTAAACTATGACTTTATTTATGGAAATAGAATTGTAATTGATCATCAAAACAAATTTCTTAAAGTAAAAAAATCTTTACCTTTTAACAGAAACATTATAATCTACTCACATTTTTATATCTCAAGTTGTTCAACTTTTTTTCGAAGATCGGTACTTGACAGTAAACTTCGTTTTAATGATAAACTTATTTCAGTTGGAGATGCCGACTTTTTTATAAATGCAATGAATAAAGGCTTCTCATCTAAATATATTAATGAATCTTTTGCAACTTTTATGTTTACGGGTGATAATTTGAGTTATTCTGATAAAGCTAAAATTGAAAGAAGAAAATGGCAAAAAGAAACCGCTTCTGGCAATATTCTTAAATTGTTATTCTATAAATTATTCGCTTATACGTTGAAACTATTTTCTGGCTATTATATTCCTTCTAAAATAAAACTATTTAAAATATATATTAATAATTTAGCAACTCGTGAAGTTGTTTATACTAAAAAATGAGTAGCTATTATTCATTAAAATATAATAAAAATAACGCTACAATTGAGTGGCTATTGGAACCTACAAACCACAAAAATTTTCGCGTCATTGAAAATGAAACCTTTTTTATCTTCTGTGAAGGAAATATTTTCAATTATAACTTAATAGATACTTCAGATCAAATAAAGTTAACCAATGAATTAAAAAATAACATTAACTATTTAGAAGGAGACTTCTCTTTATTTGTATATGATAAAAGA
Source organism: Bacteroidales bacterium (assembly GCA_016342685.1). GTDB lineage: Bacteria > Bacteroidota > Bacteroidia > Bacteroidales > UBA12077 > UBA12077. The sequence goes on from JAEINU010000004.1 coordinate 144,853, forward strand.
GATAAATCTTTAATTATAACTAACGATTTAACAGCATCGAAAAAAATATTCTTTTATAACTCTTTAGAATACTTACAATTTTCTAATAGCATTTATTTGTGTATACCTCAGAATTGGACATTAAATAAATCAGGGCTTGCTCAGTATTTAGCCAATGGGTTTACATTTTCAGGGAATACTCTTATCGAAGAAATATCAAATTTACAATATGCTACTCTTTTGAAAGTTGCACATTACTCTTTATCTAAAGATCAATATTGGAAATATACTATTAAAAGTGTGGACAAGCGTCCTTCAGTAGCTGATTATAAGAAATTCGATCAATTATTTACTGCTGCAATTAAAAAGAGAATAAAAGGGCAAGATATAATTTCATTAAGCGGTGGATTTGAATCCACTTCAATTGCCTTAAAACTGAGTCAATCTAAGCCTTATTTAGAGTCGTTCTCATATTATGGAGAACTATCTGATATGTTTGATAAAAAAGCGGTTATTCAACAAAACAAACATTTAAAAATATCGAATCACTTTTTTAAAATAAAACGAAAAAAATCTAAATCATTCTTTTTATTAAACTCATTATTAGGAATGGGTGTTTCAAATATATGCAGAGAATTAGAAGTCATCATTGAATTAAAAAAAACATATAAAGAATATAATATCTTTTTCGGTGAAGAAACCTTTGGTATTAATAAAAATAAAAAAAACATCACTGATAATCTGCGACTATTAAATGGTGAGAAGTTATCTAAACACTACAAAAAATACATAAATACTAAGATAATTGATCAAATATCCTCTTTATTAAATAATGATATCCTTTCGCATATTAACAATAACAAAAGCGAAGAAAAAAACAAAATAGATGAATTATACTACGAAATTCAAACTACGAATAAATTCACTAATTGGAGATACTTTTTTTGGGAACATTTTTTCTCAGCTTCAAATCCTTTATTAGACAATAGTCTAATTCAATTCACATCTAAATTATCTCCCCTACAGCGTGATGATAAAAAATTTTTCGTTGATTATAATCATTTTGTAAATAAAGAATTTTATTCAAAAACAAAAAGAGCTGGATCAAAAGGATATTTAGAAAAAATTGAAGGATTCATTGAATTAATTATTACTAAAATTAGTCAGAAAAATAATTCTTTTCTTACAGTACCAACTAAATTAAGGATGATTCTAACTGAAACGAAAAATCTCTTTAATTATGTAATAAGTTTACTACTGTCTTCAATAAATTCACGTTTTTCTACTAAAAGTTATATCCCGGAAATAACAAAGTATAACAGAGTTGTCCTATTAAATACCACAATTGAATTATTTAATAAAACGGCTGAGATAAAAGACGTTAAATCGCGCAGTACACTCATTGAAAAATTAATCTCCCAAAACATTAATTAAATTCCATTATGAATAACAATAATAAACCTGGAGTAATTGTTATAGGCGGGCATGTTCAAGGATTAGGTATAATCAGAGTATTCGGTAAAAACAATATACCTGTTATTTTATTAGATGATACCAAACATAACATTGGACGATATTCAAGATATTTAGAAAAATTTTTTTTTACTCCAAAAAATCAAATATTAGACCAACTACTAATTTTAAAAAAAGAGAACTGTTTTCAGAATTGGTTAATTCTTCCGACAAACGACTTTCAAGTAAAAATATTAAGTCAAAATTTTAAAGAGCTTTCAGGATATTTTAAAATTTCAACAGCTCCTTGGGATATTGTAATAAAATGTTACAATAAAATTAACACCTATAAAATTGCAAAATCGTTAGAAATTGATATCCCGGATACTTTTTTTCCTAAAGATAAGGCGGAGCTTAAAAACATAGAAATTGAATTCCCATGTATTATTAAACCGGCAGTAATGCACACTTTTCATGAAAAAACAAAAAAGAAAGTTCTTATTTGTAAAAACAAAGAAGAACTAGCTGTCAATTATGATAGAGCATTGCATTTAATCCCTAGAGATGAAATAATTATACAAGAAATTATTAAAGGTTCAAGTTATAACCAATATTCTGCCTGTTTTCTTTATACAAAGAATAAAATTATTAATTGCATTACGGTCCGTCGAAAAAGACAACACCCTATAGACTTTGGAAATGCTACGACATATGCAGAAACCGTTGAAATTACAGAATTAAAAGAAAAAGGAGAAAAACTTTTAAATTCTATTAATTACAATGGCATTTGTGAAATAGAATTTAAATATGATGACCATGATAAAAAATATAAGTTTTTGGAAATTAACCCTAGAACCTGGAAATGGCATTATATTTCTGAAGCCGCTAAGGTTCCTTTTTTGTTGAATTTATATAAGTTACACAATAATCTAAATCTAGAAATAACAGAAACTTGGCAAGAATCTGCTTGGACTCATATACTAACCGATGTATTTATAAGATTTCTTCACTTTATAAAAAGACAAAAAACTAAGAAAGAAATTCGTTCCAACAAGATTTATGCTGTTTGGGATACTAAAGATTTAAAACCATTTATAATGGAAAAACTACTATTAGTCTATTTAATTATTAAAAGATAACCTTATGATAGAATTCTTACTATTGATAGAAACAGTAATAATAAGTACAATAATGTACTTATATCTGATTCATAAAACCAAAATAAATAAAAAGTTTTTATTTATTGATAACATAATTGTAATTACTTTTTCATTTGCATTAACTTTTATTTTGTATTTATCGACTAAATTCAATTATTCAGTCTTATATTTTCTTATTGCAGGATTGCTGGTAATTACAGATGGATTCGCACTTACAATGATTCGCTTTTGGAGAACTCCAAATCGCAAGTTAAAGGCTAAGGAAAATGAATTAATTTCTCCTGCAGATGGAAATATCATTTATATTAAAAGAATAGAAAAAGGTGAAACACCTATCTCCATAAAAAATGGTTTAAGTATTACACTGAACGAATTAACAAAAACTACTCTTTTAAATAGTCCTTGTTGGTTGATTGGAATTAATATGACTCCTTTTGACGTTCATAAAAATTGTTCTCCAATAGAAGGAGAAGTTATATTAAATGAACATTTTGACGGAAAGTTTCTTTCATTAAAGAATACTGATGCGCTAACTCAAAATGAAAGACAGACAATTGTTATTAAAAATAATGTTTCTAAAATCGGAATTGTTCAAACAGCTTCTCGATTAGTTAGAAGGATAGATAGCTATGTTAAGAAGGGTGACATCATAAAAAAGGGAGAATGGTATGGAATGATCCGATTCGGAAGTCAGGTTGATTTAATCATCCCTATTGATTATACCGTTAATGTAAATTTGAAGCAACAGGTTTATGCAGTAAAAACCATTATTGCTTTTAAAAATTAACTTTATGACCTTATCGAAGTTTGATATATTGGGTGTTAAATTCAATTTAATAAATGAAAAAGAAGTAATTGAGCTTCTTTTAAATTATGATTACAAAAATAAAAATTACATTTGCTTTCCATCAACAGATACAATTACATTAGCTGAAAAGAACAATACTTTACAGCAAATACTTAACAATTCTTTTTTAACTTTAATAGATGGCAAATTCACCGAACTAATTGCGCGGTACAAGGGAAAAAATGCAAAGGTAACTTCTGCTTTTAATATTTTAGACACTTTATTACAATCAAATTTATCTCATTTCTTTTATGGCCTCAGTGAAGAAGATATAATTATTTTAAAAGCAAAACTTAAAGAAAAGTATCCCGAAGCCAGAATCTTGGGATTTAAGTCTCCTCCCTTCTTATCTCTCAATGAAATAAAAGATAATATATCAGTTCAATCAGATTTTGAATTTATTAATTCATTGAAACCTGATTTAATTTGGTTGGGGATAAGCACTCCTAAGCAAGATTATATGGCACACTATAACTTACAAAACATTGATCAAGGGTTATTTGTTTGTATTGGTGCTGTATTTTTATACATGGCGGATTTAGTAAACCCTGGTCCAAGTTGGGTAAAGAAACTTGGGATAAAATGGTTGTATAGATTAATCCAAGAACCCAAAAGACTTTGGAAACATACACTTTTAACTTCTTTTGATTTTATAAAGTTAATAATAAAAGAAACTTTCAAGAAAAAGAAATCTTAAATCTAAATATGATGAAAAATATCTTGAAATTATTCATAATGCTATTAATTAAATGAAACCAATAATAATAGGAATTGCAGGAGGAACCGGATCCGGTAAAACAACTATTGTTGATATTATACAACAACAAATAGGAGAAAAAATTACCTTATTAAAACAGGATTCCTATTATAAAGACTTTTCGCATTTATCAGCTGCAAAACGAGATAAAATAAATTTTGACCACCCAAGTGCTTTCGATACCAAATTATTTATTGAGCACATTAACTCTTTAAAATCGAATATTTTTGTTCAGGCTCCTACATATGATTATATTACACATACACGTACAAAAAAAACAATTAAAAAGGTTCCAAACAAAATCATTATTGTAGAAGGAATTCTAATTTTTGAAAATGCAAAAGTTCGTAATCTTTTAGATATTAAAATTTATGTAGATACAGATGCAGATTTACGCATATTAAGAAGAATTACACGCGACATCAAAGAACGTGGGCGTAATTTAACTTCTATTGTAAATCAATATTATGAAACTGTTCGCCCTATGCATATTAAATTTGTTGAACCCAGCAAACGTTTTGCCGATGTTATAGTTCCCGAAGGAGGAGAAAATAAAATTGCCATAAATATGATTCTTTCTCAAATTCAAAATATTCTTAAATTTTAAGAATGGATTTCACTCTCAAAACATACAAATCTTTATTAAATGCTCTTGTAAAACAAGAGTACACTTTCCAAACCTTTCAGCAGTTTATAGAAAATCCTGAAAAAAAATCTATAATACTGCGACACGATGTAGATAAAAACCCCGAAAATTCTTTACGCTTTGCCAAAATACAACACGAATTAGGCATTAAAGGGAGTTATTATTTTAGGATTGTACCGCAAAGTTTTAACATAGAAATAATTGAAAAGATTGCAAGTCTTGGACATGAAATTGGATATCATTACGAAGATGTAGATTTTGCTTCGCAAAATCACAAGATAAAAGATAAAAGTCAAAAGTCAAAAGAAGAATTTGAAAAGGAACTTGCCGCCAAAGCAATTGAGTCATTTGAAAAACACCTTCAAGAATTACGAAAATATTATCCTGTAAAAACTATTTGTATGCATGGTAGTCCGCTATCTAAATACGACAATAAGTTGCTTTGGAAATATTATAATTATAAAGATTATGGAATTATTGGTGAACCCTATTTTGATGTAGATTTCTCGAAAGTACTTTATTTAACTGATACTGGAAGAAGATGGGATGGAGATCGAGTTAGCATACGCGATAAAGTAAAAAGTAAAAAGATAAAAGATAAAAGTTTTAGAAAGACAACAGATATAATAAGTGCCGCTGAAAAAGGGGAACTACCTAATCAAATTATGTTTACTTTTCATCCTCAGCGCTGGACAGATAATTCAACGGCTTGGACTAAAGAATTGGTTTGGCAGAATACTAAGAACATAATAAAGTTCTTTCTAAATAGAATAAGATAAAGTTTTACACAAAAACCACTTCGACGGGCTCAGTGTGACAATAAAGTACTTTTTGAATAAAGTTAGGTAGTCATACTTCGACAAGCTCAGCATGACAAAAGAGATTTCCGATCGATGTCGGAAATGACAAGGTGAAATAGATCCCAAATTATTGATAGGAATAACAAATAACTGTCGCACTTCGACAGGCTCAGTGTGACTAGTGTCAATATGCAGGGATGAGTCATCCTTCGACAAGCTCAGCATGACAAAAAGAGATTTCCGATCGATGTCGGAAATGACAAGATGAAAAAGATCCCCCTATGAAACTAGGGAACTTTTATTCCCGTTGGTCATGAAAATAGTTCTCACGAACAACGAGAGTAATGACAGTATACGTTTTTTAGCAGTAGAATATAATATTTTAATAATAAACTTAGCTCCTTAAAACAAAAGCAGAAAATGAAAACGGAAATAGTAAAATCTTTAGCTATTAACTTTGAAGATCATTCACAAACTACTGAAAATGGAATAGAGTTCTGGTTTGCAAGAGATATTCAACATTTGTTAGGCTATTCAGAATGGAGAAATTTCCAAAAAGTAATTGTAAATGCAAAAACTTCCTGTGAGGCAACAGAAAATGAAATTTTAAACCATTTTGTTAGCGTCAACAAAATGGTTCAATTAGGTTCTGGAAGTGAAAGAGAAATAGATGATATCATGCTAACAAGATATGCATGTTATCTTATTGCTCAAAATGGAGATCCTAGAAAAGAACAAATTGCATTTGCTCAAAACTATTTTGCTTTACAAACAAGAAAGTTCGAAGTAATTGAACAAAGAATAAAAGATTGGGAAAGGCTTCAAGCAAGACAAAAATTGACCCTTTCAGAAAAAGAATTATCTGAATTAATTTATGAACGAACAGGAAATGATAAAAATTTTGGTATAATTCGAAGTAAAGGCGATCAAGCTTTATTTGGAAAATCAACGCAACAAATGAAAAATGCTTTAGGTGTACCTAAAGGTAGAGCTCTTGCAGATTTTCTTCCAACAATTACAATTAAAGCTAAAGACTTTGCTACTGAAATAACCGTTTTTAATACAAAAGAAAAAAATCTAAGACAAGAACGCCAAATATCTGCTGAACACATCACAAATAATAGGTCTGTAAGAAAGATTCTTTTAGAAAGAGGAATAAAACCTGAAGAATTACCTCCTGAAGAAGATATTAAAAAATTAGAAAGAAAGGTGAATTCAGAAAGCAATAAATTAGGAAAAAATCCTGACAAACTTAAATAATTACATCTGGCCACCCAACTAAATCATGTTTACTTTTCATCCTCAACGCTGGACTGATAATTCAATTGCTTGGGCAAAAGAATTGGTTTGGCAGAATACTAAGAACATAATAAAGTTCTTTCTAAATAGAATAAGATAAAGTTTTACACAAAAACCACTTCGACGGGCTCAGTGTGACAATAAACTACTTTTTAAATAAAATTAGAAAATAATACTCACAGAATAGATCTCCTTTCAAGCCGGAGATGACAAGGTGAAATAGATCCCAAATTATTGATAGGAATAACAAATAACTGTCGCACTTCGACAGGCTCAGTGTGACAAGTGTCAATATGCAGGGATGAGTTATACTTCGATAATGTTTCGACAAGCTCAACATGACAATATTAATAACATTATAAATTCAAAATGATCATACTTCGACAAGCTCAGCATGACAAAACAATCCACAATAAACCGTTCTTAAAAACAATTAATTGTCACACTGTCCCGATAATTATCGGGATATAGGAGAAACGTCATCCTGAGCCTGTCGAAGGATATACAGCAAAAAAACAATAATCATCAATAATAAAAATTGCATGGTCATACTTCGAGAGCCTCAGCATGACATTATTAATAACATTATAAATTCAAAACAATCATACTTCGACAAGCTCAGCATGACATTACTCAGCAAGACAAAACCCAAGCAGCTTTTAACCTGAAAATCTAAACTTATTCATGAAAATTCGCTCTATCTTTATTACAATTCTTTTTGATATTCTGGCATTAATAGCTTCTGCCCTATTTATTCTTTGGCTAAAACCTGGTCAGGCAGAGCCATACATTTCAAATTACTTAATTCCATTCATCTGGTTTACTTCTATTTGGATTATCATTTCTTTTATCTCCAGAAAATATTCTGCTTCTGAAAGGTTAAAGTTATCGCGTGCTGTTTTTTATATTATTCTTATTAATTTACTAATTACCGGATTGGTGGTTATTATCATGTTTATTTTACGCTCATTGTATTTCTCACGATTTGTTTTATTTGGAACTATTATTCTTGTTACTCTTATTGAATGCTTTTTTGCTTTTTGCGATTATTTTATCTACAATGCCAATAAAGGAGAAGATTCTTCTAAAGTTTTTGAAGCTTATCAAAGAGTGGTTGGAAGAGAAATAACTGATCCAAAATCAGAAGTCTTTCCACCAGAAATAACTTTTGACCCAGTACCAGAAAATATTAAAGAAACCATAATTGAAGAATCAAACGAAGAAGTTTTTCAGTTTTTATCGGAAAATATCGATTTAAATATTCCAAACTATTCGCTTCTTTCCACTGCCACCCAGTTTAATGTTGATAAACTTCCGGAGAAAACATACCTGAAAATTGTAAACCTAAAACGCATTAACGATATTCGGTATATTAATAAATTCTTTGAATCTGTTAATCGTAAATTAATTGATGGTGGTTTCTTTATTGGATGTGGAGAGACAAAAGATCAACGTAAAAAGAGAATATTAAAAAAATATCCTATCGTATTAAATCGAATTTATTACTTTTTTGATTTTATTGTAAAACGTGTTTTCCCAAAGTTTAACATCACGAAACAAATTTATTTCTTTCTTACTCGTGGCGAAAATCGTGTTGTTTCCAAGGCCGAAACATTAGGTAGATTGTATTCTTGTGGCTTTCGAATAATTAATGAAAAAAATATAAGAGGACAATTATACTTTGTTGCCCGCAAGAATAGAAAACCTTTTTACGATATGGAACCAACTTACGGACCATTGGTAAAATTAAATAGGGTAGGTAAAAATGGTAAAATCATTCATGTATATAAACTTCGAACCATGCATCCTTACGCTGAATATTTGCAGGAATATATATATGATAAATCTGCTTTACAAGAAGGAGGTAAATTTAAAGATGATTTTAGAATTACGACTCTTGGCAAATTCTTTCGTAAATTCTGGATTGATGAGCTACCTATGCTAATAAATTTTATTCGCGGTGAGATGAAAATTATAGGTGTTCGTCCGTTAAGCAAACACTATTTTAGTTTATACTCTACTGAACTGCAGGAGAAGAGAACAAAGTCAAAACCTGGGCTCATCCCTCCTTTTTATGTTGATATGCCCAAAACATTGGATGAAATTCAAGCATCAGAAATGAAATATCTTATTGCACAAGAAAAGCATCCTTTCCTAACTGATTGGAAATATTTTTGGAAAGCTGTGTGGAATATTCTTTTTCGGAGGGCAAGAAGTGCTTAAGAGAAACTAAGAAAAGAAGACAATGTGAATAAGATTAGAAATTTCAATGTCATACTGAGCTTGTCGAAGTATGAAAAGGAAATTAGAATAGATGTGCACACTTCGACAGGCTCAGTGTGACAAGAAAAAGTTATCTGATGAGCTGGAGAGACAAAAAGTAAGCAGTTTTTTATTCTATACTCAAAGAAATTACGAGAAAAAAACAAAGTCAAAACCTGGGCTCATCCCTCCTTTCTATGTTGATATGCCCAAAATATTGTCATCCTGAGCTTGTCGAAGGGTGAAGGGTGTTGAAAAGATAGTCGCACTTCGACAGTGCTTCGTCAGGCTCAGCATGACATTACTCAGTGTGACAAGAAAAAGTTATCTGATTAGATGGAGAGACAAAAAATAAGCAGTATTTTATTCTATACTCAAAGGAATTACAAGAAAAAATAAAGTCAAAACCTAGGCTCATCCTTCCTTTCTATGTTGATATGCCCAAAATATTGTCATCCTGAGCTTGTCGAAGGGTGAAGGGTGTTATTTAGTAATGAAAAAAGATGGTCGCACTTCGACAGGCTCAGTGTGACAAAAAATAGATTTCCGCATCAAGTGCGGAATGACAAAAGGAATAAAAAATAAAAGGAAATATACACACTTCGACAGGCTCAGTGTGACAAGACAGAGTTCTCTGATTGCTGGAAATACAATAAGCAAGACTTAAGAAATTCGTAAAAAGATAAAGACTATGAACTATAAACTTTGGATTATTGAACTGTTAATATTAAGCCTATTATTTACTGTAAAAGTTAAAGGGCAAGAAGTATACTACCATACTTCAAATCAAGATGTTTACGAGTTTTTAGATGAGTTTGCCAACCTCGGCGTTATTGATATTAACACAACTGTTAAACCGTACTCAAGAATATTTATCGCTAACAAATTAAAGGAAATTAGAGAAAGCAATTATTCCCTTAATAAACGCCAACAAGGTGAATTAGATTTTTACTTAAAAGATTTTAATAAAGAACTAATACCCACTTACAATCGAAAAAATAAAGAATTCGACAAACGTTTTGATATTCTGAATTATAAAGATTCTCTGTTTTCATTTTCTGTTAATGGTATTTTAGGTGGAGAATATTTCATGAACGACAGTGGTAGTTTTTATCATAGATGGGGAGGTGCTGAAGCACATGCTTATATTGGAAATCATTGGGGGTTTTATGCTAATTTAAGAGATAATCACGAAAGTGAAATAATGAATAATGAAGATTATTTAACTCAAAGAATGGGTACAAACTATAAGCTTGATGGGACAGGTGGAGATTATAGCGAAATGCGTGGTGGACTAACTTATTCTTGGAATTGGGGTAGCTTAGGAATTGTGAAAGACCATTTCCAATGGGGTAATAATTACAATGGCGCCAATATTTTTAGTGGACGAACACCTTCTTTTGCCCATATTAAATTAAATATAAAACCTGTAAAATGGTTTGAGTTTAACTGGGTGCATGGTTGGTTAGTTTCCGAAGTTATCGATAGTGCAGGAAGTATGACATTTACGAATGCTTATGGAACCGATCAACGGGATATGATGTTCGATAAATACCTTGCTGCAAACTTATTTACTTTTGAACCATTCAGGAGCTTTTATATTTCATTAGGTAACTCCTTGATATATAGTTCAAATGGTCCTGAACTGCAATATCTGATTCCTGTAATGTTCTACAAATCTGTGGATCATACTTATAACTCTACAGATCAAGCGGGAAGAAATGTAGGTCAGAATTCGCAAATGTTTTTTGATATTAGCTCACGAAATATTAAAAAAGTGCACCTTTCTGCGACCCTATTTGTCGATGAACTTTCTACAAGTCGTTTTACGAATGATACTTTATGGAACTTCTGGAGCATAAAAGGAAGTGTGCGTATATCTGATTTAATCCCAAATACTTTTATTACAGCCGAATACACCAAATCGATGCCATTAACATACAAACACAATATTCCAACAACTACATTTGAAAGTAATGGCTATAATTTGGGACATTATTTAATGGATAACTCGCAAGAAATTTATTTGTCCTTAGTATTTAAACCATATAAAACGCTATCGTTTAAACTTGCCTACTTGTATGCTAAAAAAGGAAAGGACTATGACGATTTAGGCGGTTCGCGTCTTGGAAATCCATTTATGGATACTGTTGAGTGGGAAAACACTTCAATATCCTTTAAAACAAGCTATCAAATAATTAACGATGGTTACCTCTTTCTGAATTATCTATATAGCAATACTTCAGGCGATCAGAACAAATACACCTCCCCCATGTTCCACGGGAAACAGAATACAATCTCGTTTGGGATGAATTTTGGATTTTAATTAATCAGTAATTAGTTTTATATGTCATACTTCGACAGGCTCAGTATGAATAAAACCTATTAAACACACTTCGATAATGCTTCGTCTGGCTCAGCAGACATTGCTCAGTGTGACAAAAAGTAGATTTCCGATCAAGTCGGAAATGACAAAAAAATATATGGTTAAAAAATTATTGTCACACTGAGCTTGTCGAAGTGTGAATCGTGTAGATATTTGGTTAAGTCATACTTCGATAAACTCAGCATGACAATACACGCTTTAGATTTCCAAACATATCAAAAAGATCTCCAATCAAGTTGAAGATGACATAATTCCTTTTGTCATTCCCGTGAAAACGGGAATCTTATAAAAAACACTAAAAACAAATCTCCAATCAAGTTGGAGATGACAAAGAGTAATGCTTTTGTCATACTTCGACAAGCTCAGCATGACAGTATTTTTTTTCATCCCTTCAACCCTTCTCCTTTTCACATTTTCTCTAACTCACTCTCTCTCCTTTATATACTTTCTCAACTAAATTCTCAATAATATTTTTTTTCTCTTCCTTGCTCAACGAAGTACTTTCTGTAATATAAATGTGATCTAAAACTTCCATTCCGCAAAATTCAAACACTCCCCTATCTTGCGTAACTTTCAAGCCTTCAAAAATATTTGATTTTTTTAATGATTCCTCATCCATCCCTGCCGAAGTAATTAATCGCACTTTCTTTCTTTTCAACATTCCTTCCGGACCATTCGGAGTAATCTTAAATGCAAATCCGTTGGTAAAAACCCGATCGATATAACCTTTTAGAATTGCAGGAAAAGCATTCCACCACAAAGGATATATAACAGTTAACTCATTGGCCCACTCTATATAATTCTGTTCAACTGCAATATCAGGACAAGTTTTACCATCCTTATTATATTTCAACTCCTCAAAATCAAGTATAGGTCTAAATTTTATTTTATAAAGGTCTCGGACTTTTACTTTATCACCCCTATCCTCGAACTCCTTTATTAAAGTGTTTTTTATTGTATAGTTAAAACTATCTTTTCTGGGATGTGCTATTATTATTAATTGATTCATGCATCTATTTTTATTGATTTTTAAGACAATCTATTTCTTAAATTGTTCATAGTTTCAAATACAGCTTGATTCCCTTAAATTTCTTACACATAACTTAAAAAACGTATTCGTCGGAAACTATTTGCACGTTTTTTGTGCAGAATGTTCCTTCTATTAAAATTTCTGATTAAACTTTTAAGCTTATTTTAATTCTAATGAACATTTTTTATGTAATCTGGTTTATGATAAACTTGGGAAACTTTTATAGTTATTTTTGTTTCCATAGTTTTATTAATCTAAATTTGTTAAATGAATAAAGAATTAGAAAACATATTACTCAAGGTTTCAGAACTTTATCAAAAATATGGTATAAAGAGTGTAACAATGGACGATGTTGCCAGGGAATTAGGAATATCGAAAAAGACGCTATACATACATGTCGAAAATAAAAATGATTTAGTATCTAAAGTGCTTGAATTTACTTTGCTTGAACGAAATTGTACCATTGAAAAAATTATTAATAAGAAATTAAATGCAATTGAAGAATTACTTGAAGTTGGAATACAAATAGTAAAAACTATTAAGGAATATAATCCATCGACCGAGTATGATTTAAAAAAATATTATCCTGAGTTATTCAAAAATCTGCATAATTTCAGAAAAGAGAAAATGTACAAATCCATTTTAAATAACATACAAAATGGTAAAGATGAGGGTTTGTTTCGGGAAGATTTGGATAATGAAATTATTGCAAAAGTACAAGTCAGTAGATTTATTAGTATGAATACGAATGACTTTTTTAATGCAGATGAAGTTCTTCAACCTAAAAACATTTTAGAGCTTTTTATATATCACATTCGAGGAATTGCTAATAAAAAAGGACTGGAAGTCCTCGAACAAACATTAAACAAAATTAATATACAAGAATATTTACAATAAACATCAGATAAGAAAATGAAACACATGTTTTTATTAAAAACTATTTTACTGATAACACTACCCTACTTTGTTTTTGCGCAAACGGATAGTACTTTATCTTTAAATTTAAAAGATGCCCAAACATATGCTATAGAAAACAATCTGGGCCTTGAAAACTCAAGATTAGATATAGAAGCAGCAGAAAAAAAAGTTTGGGAAACCACTGCTATTGGATTACCCCAAGTTAGTGGTAAAGTAGATTATCAATATATTCCTGGTAATATACCTACAGCAAATTTCGGCGCAGATAGTACAACAATGTTACTGTACAACTACATTTTATCTTCTTTATCATCAGAGGGATATAGTCCTTCGCAAGAATTAGAAGATAAACTCAATACTCCTGCGGAACCTTTTACTTTAGGTACTAAAAATAGTACTACTTATGGTATTACGGTATCGCAATTGGTTTTTAGTGGCGAATATATTGTTGGTTTACAAGCTTCTAAAACCTATTTACAGATTTCTAAATTAAATCATGAAAAACAAGAACTTGATTTAAGAGCTAATGTATTAAATAGCTATATATCCATTTTAATATTAGAAGATAATCTTAGTATTATTAACTCTTCACTAAATAATATAGAATCGCTTGTTAACGAAACAAAGAAAATGAATGAGCAAGGATTTCTTGAATCAACGGATGTTGATCAACTTCAAATTTCATTAAATACATTAACAAACTCTAGAAATACGGTTCAACGACAAATTGATATTTCTTATATGTTATTCAAGATATTATTAGGCACAGATTTAGAAACTAAATTGGTTCTAAATCAGGATATGAATTCAATTTACGATGAAATTGTTGGGAAATCTGTAAATGAAGGTTTTGACATGGCCAATAATGTAGATTACAAAATGTTAGATAATCAGGTTAAAATATCTGAATTATCACTAAAACGAGAAAAAACGAAGTATCTCCCAACAATTTCTGCATTTTATAATTATCAGGATAAAACAAATAAAGCAGCTTTTGATTTTACTATAAAACATATCATTGGAGTTGGATTAAATATGCCCATTTTTTCCAGTTTTCAAAGAAATGCTATTGTTCAGCAAGCAAAAATAGAATATCAAAAATCATTAAATAATCAGATATTACTTGAAAAGAATTTAACAACTCAAGCTCAGCAATTAAGATTTAATTATCAAAGTGCAATCGAGAAATACAATGTAACACAACAGAATGTTGATTTATCGAAAAATGTATTTGATAACACAACGCAAAAGTACAAACAAGGAATGGTTTCAAGTATGGATTTAACGCAAGCAAACAATACATATTTACAATCGCAATCGGATAATACAAACGCATTGTTTGAATTATTTCAAACTAAAATCAAATTAGAAAAAATATTAAACGAATTATAATACAATGGCCAAGAAAAATATAGAGACATTCGAGAGCACTATTTCAACAAAAGGCAAAAAAATAAAACTTATGAGAAAGATATTAATATTTATGATGATTGCTGTATTGGCAGCATGCAGTCAACCAGCAGGAAATGAGAATTTAGCTGAACTTACTGCTAAACGCGATTCATTGCAAAGTGAAGAATTTAACATTGAAAAACAACTAAATTTAATCGATGCACAAATTGCAGAACTCGATTCAAGCATTAATCCCGATGATATTAAAATTATTAAGCAAATAGCTTTACAGAAAAATAAGATTGTTGGAGTTGAAGCTAAAATTAAGACATTAGAAAACAATATGACTGCACGTGATCTAAGCATACTTATTCCGGTTGCAGTTAAAGAGATTCAAAATGAGTTATTTAACCACTATATAATTACTTATGGTGAAGTAAAAGCTAAAAATTATGCAATGATTAGTCCTGAAATGAATGGTAGAATTGAGAAAATCTACGTTTCAGAAGGCGACAGAGTTAAAAAAGGTCAATTGCTTGTTTCGCTTAATACCGATGCTATTGATAAACAAATTAAAGGTGTTAAAAGTGGATTAGATCTTGCAACCAAAACATACCATAAACTGGATACACTTTGGAGTCAGAATATTGGATCAGAGATTGACTATTTATCTGCAAAAAACAATAAAGAATCGTTGGAGTCGCAATTTGCTGCACTTCAGGCACAAAAAAGAATGTCTCAAATTGCAGCACCATTCGATGGTATTGTTGATCAGATTTTCCCTAAAGAAGGTGAAATTGCAGGTCCTGGGTTTCCAGTCATCGAATTTGTAAATCTTCAAAAACTTACCATTACCGCAGATGTTTCTGAAGCATACATCGATATTATTAAAAAAGGACAAATTGTTGAGCTTAGCTATTCTTCATTGCCTAATTACATTAAAAAGACTCCTATTAAAAGAGTTTCTAAAATAATTGCTTCGGCTAGTAGAACATTCGAAATTGAAATGGAAGTTGAGAATCCAAATGAAAGAGTTAAACCAAATATTGTATCAACAATTAAAATTAACGATTTTTCATCTGATAAAGCATTTATTATTCCCTCTTTAGCTGTTCGTAAAGACATCACAGGTAATTATGTTTATGTTGTAAATAAAGAAAATAACAAGAACGTTGTAGCCAAAAAATATGTAACAACAGGATTATCTTTCGACGAAAATACAATGATTACTAAAGGTCTTAAAATTAACGACAAAGTAGTTGTAAAAGGATATCATTTAGTAAGTTCTGGAGTTCAGGTAAATGTTGTTAAATAAAGAAATTATTTAAAATGAAAGAATTATCAGAAAAAATTGTAAGAGACTTTAAATTAACGACTCTTGCACTTAAAAATAAAAATACGGTTTACCTGCTTACCCTCATTCTTTTATTTTTTGGGGTGTATTCGTACCAGCATCTACCTAAAGAATTGTATCCCGAAATTGTTTGGCCACAAATTATGGTTCAATCAATTTATCCGGGTAACTCTCCAGAGGATATTGAAAATCTTGTTACTCGTCCCTTAGAAAAAGAACTTGAAAACGTTCGTGGACTGAAAGAAATAACTTCTGTTTCAGCTCAAGATGCTTCCATGATTTTTGTTGAGTTTAATACAGATGTGGATCTTGAAGATGCTTTACGAAGAGTAAAGGATGGTGTTGATGCTGCAAAAACAGAATTACCACCCGAAGGACAAGAATTTCCAGGACCTAATGCGTTTGATATAGATTTCTCGGAATTTGCTATTATAAACATTAACCTTTCGGGCGATTACAGTATCGAGGAATTAAAATACTATGCCGAAGAATTGCAAGACGATTTTGAAAGTATTCCTGAGGTTTCGAAAGCTTTAATTGAAGGTGTTAACGATCGTGAAATAAAGGTTAATGTTGATTTATTAAAACTAGAAGCACTAGAAATTTCATTTTTTGAAATTACGAA
The DNA here is from genome assembly GCA_016342685.1 of Bacteroidales bacterium. GTDB lineage: Bacteria > Bacteroidota > Bacteroidia > Bacteroidales > UBA12077 > UBA12077. Next base: position 161,760 of record JAEINU010000004.1, read on the forward strand.
TGCCATCCGAGATGAAAATGTTTCTATGTCGGGTGGTGAAATTCTATTGGGAAAAACACGACGAAGTATTAGAACAGTTGGTGAATTTGAATCTATTAAAGAGCTTGAAAACATCATTATAAAGAGCGAGAATGGAAAAAATGTTTATTTAAAAGATGTTGCTGAAGTAATTGATGGTTTTACCGAACCTAAAAGTTTTGCTCGTTTAAATAAAGAAGCAGTTGTATCTATTCAAATTGTTAAAAAAGGTGGCGAAAACTTATTATCAACTACCGATGAAATATATGCTAAACTAGACGAGGCAAAGAATAATAATACTTTACCTAAAAATCTGGAAATTTCTATTACCAACGATCAGAGCGAAATGGTAAAGATGCAGTTAAGCAATTTGGAAAACAGTATGATTATGGGTGTAATATTCGTAATTGTTGTGTTGTTTTTCTTCTTGGGAACACGTAATGCTCTGTTTGTAGGTTTAGCTATACCCATGTCGATGTTTATATCCTTTGTTGTTATTGGTGCCATCGATTTTCGTATTAATATGATTGTACTCTTCTCGTTAATTCTGGCACTTGGAATGCTCGTTGATAATGCCATTGTGGTGGTAGAAAATATTCACCGTTTTATTGATAATGGTTATTCGCCGTGGATTGCGGCTAAAGAAGCTGTCGGTGAAATTGCTATTCCAATTATTGCATCAACGGCAACTACCCTTGCGGCATTCTTTCCATTGGTATTTTGGGAAGGAATTATGGGAGAATTCATGAAATACATGCCTATTACTCTAATAATAGTGCTCACCTCTTCCCTATTTGTTGCATTGGTAATTATTCCAGTTGTTGCAGCCACTTTTATTAAAGAAAAAGATCCTAATGGTAATGGTAAAAAAGTTTTCAAACGAAGACGTGCATTATTAGGAGCAACGGGATTAATCGTTGTTGGTGGATTATTGTTACTAACTGGAAAAAGAATATTTCCTAACATTCTTATTCTATTTGGAATCATTGGATTATTGCATGTTGGATTCTTACGCAGAATGGAATCGTGGTTTCAAGATATTTTTCTTGTTAAACTCGAACGTATATACAGTCGTGCATTAAACTATGCATTAAAAGGTAAAAATCTATTGAAATTCTTTTTCGGAACAATGGCCTTGTTGGTACTTACAATAATGCTGTTCTTTATGAGAATGCCTGATATTGTTCTATTTCCTGATGCTGATCCCAACTACATAAATGTAGTTGCTGCATTACCTATCGGAACAGATATTACCGGAACAAACGATTTTGTTCACGATTTAGAAGATGATATCATGGAGTATCTATCCCCTTACAAAAACGAAGAAGGCGAGCCCGTTGTAGAATCTATTCTAACAACCGTTGGAAAAGGAGATCCAATGGATTTCTCAGGCGGAGAAAAGCCAAATGAAGCCATTTTAACGATTAGTTTTATTGATTTTGAATTCAGGGGCAGTGAAAACAATACGGCTGAAATTATGCGCAAATTAAGCTCATTTATTACAGGCCGATATCCAGGAGTAGAACTAGAGGTTTCGAAAGATGAAGGAGGACCTCCAACAGGAAAACCAATTAATCTGGAAATTATCGGTCAGGAATTTGATCAACTGGTGTATTTAGCCGATACAATTAAAACTTACCTTGACCTTCAGAAAATTGATGGTATTGAAGGTTTAAAGATGAACATAAGTACACAAAATCCTGAAATATTAATACATATAGATCGGGATAAAGCTCAGCGTTACGGTTTAACTACTAACAAGATTGCATACACCTTACGACAATCACTATTTGGTGATGAAGTGTCTGATTTTAAGGTTGGTGAAGATGAATATCCAATCTTAGTCCGCCTAAAAGACGAATACAGATATAATTTACCTGTAATGATGAATATGAAAATACCTGTTTCCGGTGATGGACCACCAGCGTATATACCTCTTTCGGCAGTTGCCGATTTCGAATATTCAACAACATTTAGTTCTATTCGTCGTAAAGATTTAGATCGCGTAATAACTTTATATTCAAATGTAATTGAAGGTTATAATGCGAACACAATAAATGTTCAGCTCGCTTCTTTGATGGAAGAATTTGAAATGCCACCATCATACCGATACGAATTTACGGGAGAACAGCAAGAGCAAGACGAATCAACTGCCTTTTTAGGTAATGCCTTATTAATTGCACTTGCTTTAATCATGTTAATTCTTGTAACCCAGTTTAATTCGATAATTAGAACCTTAATAATACTTACAAGTGTATTGTTTAGTACAATTGGAGTATTTGGCGGTTTATGGACATTCCAAATGGATTTTGTGATTATAATGACTGGTATTGGTATTATATCGCTTGCTGGAATTGTGGTGAATAATGCAATTGTTCTGGTCGATTATATAGAATTACTAAAAGCCAGAAAACGTGAAGAACTTGGATTAACAGATGCTGATTATTTACCAGTAGATGCAGCAACAGAATGTATTATTGCTGCTGGAAAAACAAGACTTCGTCCGGTTTTATTAACTGCAATAACTACTATTTTAGGATTATTTCCATTAGCTATTGGTTTAAACTTTGATTTTCAGGGATTATTTGAACGTTACGATCCTAACATGTACTTTGGTGGTGATATGGTTGCCTTTTGGGGGCCAATGTCATGGACTGTAATTTTTGGATTAACATTCTCTACATTCCTAACATTAGTTATTGTACCTGTTATGTATCGTATGACAGTAATAGCACAAAAGAAAATTCTTAATTTTATGGGAGAACGAAAACCTGCAATTGTAAAGAATACAGATAAATAGAAAAATAAATCATTACATTTTAAAAGCTGTACAACCAATTTGTACAGCTTTTCTTTTTTAATAATTGACATTAGACTATTTCTTCAGTATTTTTATATTTATCTTACATTTGGGGAGTTATTTACATTTTATTATTGAACCATGGCAATAAAGACTTCATATGAAGACTTGCAAAAAAAAGTACGCGAATTAGAAACTGAGCTTGAAGAAATTAAATCTGAAAAATCAAATTCTAATAACGACTCCAATAATATATTTTATAAAATCTGCGAACACTCGAAAAACGCAATTGCTTTATTCGTAACTCCAAATAATGGGCGATCTTTTAACATTAAGTATTTTAATAAGAAAGCCATCGAAATTGAAAATATTAACTACAATTTAGTTGTAGGCCAAGATATTGAGATTGTATTTCCTACAATCCGTGAATCGGGATTTTTAAAAACATTGCAATCAGTTTATAAAACAAATAGTCCAGAAGAGTTTCCCTATGTTTTATTCTCCTCAAAAAAAATTGCACAGTGGAAACACAATTATATTTATAAGCTTTCGGAAAATGAGTTGGTTTGTATCTATTTCGATATTACCAAAGAAAAAATTAAGGACTCAGAATTAAAAGAACATCAAGATAAGCTTCAATTAGCAATGAAAGCGGCAAGCTATTTTGCTTTTGAAGTAGATTTTCCTAAGAAAGAAATTAATGCCGTTTCAGAATTATATCGTTCACTGGGATATTCCGAAAAAGAAATCGTTGAGCTAATGAGGTCGAGCGGCAGCTTGATTGATAAAGATGATTTTCAAAAATCAGAAGATATTATTTCAAAAATCACTCCAAATACCGACACTTCTTTTAACTCCGAAATTCGGATAAAAAACAAAAAAGATAAATGGTTGTGGTTTAAATTATCTGGAAAAATTGTTGAATTTTCTTCTAATAACGAACCTATAAGAATTCTGGGTTTAATAAAGAATATCCAAGAAGAAAAAGAAATACAGATTAAATTAACCGAGAGTGAAAACAGGCTAAAACTTACTATGGAAAGTGCCAATCAAGCTTTAATTGATTGGAATATTAAGGAAGATAACATCTATTTTAGTCCTGAATGGTTTACTATGCTTGGGTATAATCCCAAGGATCAAATAATTAATTATGACTTTACAGTTAAAATTTCTCATCCCGATGATGTTCCTTCGGCTATTTTAAAACTTGAGTCGCACATTAAGGGAGAAACTGAATTGTTCGATTCGGAGGTTCGTATGAAAACTAAATCGGGAAAATGGAAATGGATTTTAACACATGGGAAAATTGTAGAAAGAGACTCCAACGGTTCTCCGTTAAGAGCTTTGGGAATACAAACGGATATTTCTAATATTAAAATTGCCGAACAAAAACGAATCGAAAGTGAAGCTAATTTCAGGCAATTGTCAGAAAATATAAATGATGCTTTTTGGTTAAGATCCATTGATAATAAAGTAATTTATGCCAACCCTGCTTGTTACAAAATAGTAGGGGATAACCTTAACGAAATTTTCGAAGATTTTGAGGTTTATCGAAACTGGATCCATCCAGAAGACAGAGAATTTATTACCCAGTTAAGGAAAAAAAATCTGAAAAATCCTGATAAAGTACATTTTTATGAGCATCGAATTATTCAAGCAAATGGAAAAATAAAATGGCTGTGGATTAGAACCTTTCCTGTTTACAACCAAAAAGGAGAACTCTACCGAAGAGCCGGCATTGCGAGTGATGTAACCGAACAAAAAAAGTTACTAGCCGATTTATTAAATGCCAAGGAAAAAGCCGAAGAAAGTGATCAGCTAAAATCAGCATTTTTAGCCAATATGTCGCATGAAATTCGCACTCCGATGAATGGAATTCTCGGTTTTGCAGAATTACTAAAAGACAGAGATATAACGGAAGAAGAAAAAGGCAATTATCTGAAAATAATTGATTCTAATGGAACACAACTCCTAACGCTAATCAACGACATTATAGATGTATCAAAAATAGAAGTTGGACAACTATCTTTCCATAAAACAAATTCTGAAATACGACCAGTACTTAACGAAATTCATTACTTCTTTATTCAGGAACAAAAACGATTTAAAAACCAAAACGTAAGATTAGAACTACATGTTCCTCAAAATTTAAACGACATAATATATACAGATATATCGCGATTACAACAAGTACTTAACAATCTAATTAGTAATGCAATAAAATTTACTGAAAAGGGAATTATTAAACTTGGTTACGATATAGTTCGTATTGATAATAAACCTTATTTTCAATTCTATGTATCTGATACAGGAATAGGAATTTCTGAATCGATGAAAGCATTTATTTTTGAACGCTTTGGTCAGATTCAACAACAAAAATACAGTAATCAGCATGGTACAGGTTTAGGTCTGGCCATTTCTAAAGGTCTCATTGACTTGCTTGGTGGAAAAATCTGGTGTGAATCCACCCCAGGTGAGGGTTCTACGTTCTATTTTACAATACCCTTCAGCAATTCTGATACAACTAAAAATTATAACTCTGATTTTAATAAAAACGCTATGAATACAAATTGGAAGAATGTTGAAATATTAATTGTTGAAGACGATGAGGACAATTTGGAATTCTTAAAACGTCTTTTAATAAAACAAGGCGCCAATGTTGTACTTGCACGTACAGGTGAAGAAGCGGTTCGGCATGTTGCTAATAATGATAAAATCAAACTTGTTTTAATGGATATAAGATTACCTGACATTGACGGGTTTGAAGCAACGCAGAAAATAAAGGCTTTTAAGCCTGATTTACCAATAATTGCACAAACCGCCTATGCAATGTATAACGATCGGGAAATATGTTTACAAAACGGCTGTGATGATTATATATCAAAGCCTTTGGATAAAAATATTTTATTTGAAAAAATTAATAGTTACATTTACCCTTAAAACTAATACTATGCAAAAGTCTCTTATAATTGGGTTATTATCTTCGTTATTATTGGTTGTTTTTGCTTTAAAAAACAATGCAAATGTTGAATTAGATTTTATTATTGGTAAACCTATAAACGGCTCATTATCATTAATATTACTGATTACAATTATTATAGGTATTTTTTTTGGTTTACTATTATCCTATCCTACTTTTAAAAAATATAAAAAGAAAATTGCTGATAATTCTTCGGAAATAACAAAACTGACTAATATTTTAGATGAGTATAAAAATAGGGCAAGCGGCAGTAAAACTGAAGAAAAAATTGAAAGCAAAGAGGAAAAGACCGAAGAATAAAATCTATTTATTTCTAAAACGCGTTTTATCTAAATCATAACCTCTATCAACCCACGATTCAAGGCCACGATTAAGACTGTATATATTTTTATATTTTAATTCGCTACACAGAATAAGTGAAGCTGTTTCGCTTCTATATCCATCGGAGCAATATACTAATATAGTGGCATTTACATCTAAATTATTACAGAATGAAACAAGCGTTTCTTTATCAGGAATAGAAACAGCTCCCGGAATTCGCGATCTTTTATATTCTTTTAAAATCCGAACATCAATCACAACTGTATTGTCCTGATATAATTTAAGATTAAAATCGTCGGCACTTAACAATTTGAAACAATCAGTTTGATTTTTTTGACTAAAATTCGAACCAATTGCGAAAAGTATTGTAAATAATAAAGATATCGTTCTCATAATAACGCATTAACAATCGGTACAAATTTAGTGTATTAATTCAATATTAAATCTAGTATTCTTAATTTTACATAAAATCAAAACTTTGTCTTTATGAAAATAGGTATAATTATTGGCCGAATAGGGGGCGTCGATGGTGTTGCGCTAGAGACAGAAAAGTGGATTGAAGTTTTTCTTAAAATGGGTCATGAAATTTTTACTATTTCTGGTCAGTTCGAAGGAAGAAAAATTGATTGCATGCACGAAACTCGCGTACAAGAAATGTCATTTTTTTCACCTGAAAGTTATTGGGAACAAAAAAAGGCATTTTTTCATCCAGATTTTAATCAGGATGAGTTACTTGAGCATGTTTATTTATATGCCAATGTTATTGAGGATAAGATAACAGCATGGGTGACAGAACATAAAATCGACATCCTATTATCGGAAAATGCCTCGGCATTACCATCACATATATCCTTAGGATTAGCTATTAAACAGGCCGCAGAAAAACTTGGAATACCTATTATTACTCACGATCACGATTTTGCATGGGAGAGGGGAAACCGATATGTTTCGCCACATCCTCGTATAAATGAAATTGTAAACGAAATTTTCCCCTTACGCTTGCCTAATAGTTTTCATGCTGTTATTAACTCGCATGCTCAAACAACTATTAAAGAGAGATTTAACCGTGATTCCGTTAACGTTCCGAACGTGATGGATTTTGATATACCATATGCCCAAATTAATAATCATAATAAAGATTTAAGAAAAGACCTTGGTTTAAATGGCAATGATGTTCTTTTATTTCAGATTACTCGTATTGTGCAACGAAAAGGTATTGAGGCTGCAATAAATCTTATTGATAAACTGAATAATAAAAAAATTAAATTAATTATTACAGGTAATTATGCCGATGATGCAGGAAGCATTTATTATATGCAACTAGTTGATTTAATTCATGAGCTTCAATTAAGCAAACAAGTCCATTTTGCCTATCACAGCTTCTCTACAAAAGGACAATCGGCTTCGAATGGAGAAAAGGCTTATTCTTTATCGGATGCTTATGCTCATGCGCGAGCATGTACATATTTTAGTACCTATGAAGGATTTGGAAATGCTTTCGTTGAATCGGTACTTGCCAAGCGTCCTATATTCGTAAACAACTATAAGCCTGTTTATTGGCCTGATATTGGCAGTAAGGGTTTTGAAGCTGTCATGCTTGAAGGTAATTTAATTACTGATAAAGCTTTAAGCGAAATTGAAAATGTAATATTCGATGATAAATTAAATAAAGAAGTTGCCGAACATAATTTTGCCCTTGGCAAAAAATATTTTTCTTATAAAACATTAGAAGAGAAACTAACAGAACTTATTATGCTTACTACTTGATTTCTAGTGCATTTGAAACTGTTTCTGTTGTAATTTCTTCTTTTATTATATAATTACGTGCTCCTGCTTCGAGCATGCTTTTTATGTCTTCAAACTCGGAGTGGAATGAAATGGCAATGACCTTAATATTTCTATACTGATCGACAATTTTTTTAGTAGCCTCAATGCCATCCATTACCGGCATTTGCTTATCCATAAATACAAAATCGACTGATTCTTTTTGAATAATTTCAAGACATTCTTTTCCATTTCCTGCTTCGTATAAGGCTTTTATCTTTTCCTTAAAATTTTCTATTAAAAGAAACCTAAAAGCTTCTCTAAACTCCTTATTATCATCAACAATAATTATCTTCATTATTTGATCTATTTTCTTATGTTAATTCCGCTAAATAACTCAAAACCAAACCCATTTACTTTGTTTTCATAAAACTTATAACGGCCATTTATAGATTTTATTCTATTAATGATATTATATAAACCCATTCCTTTTACCTTTGAATTATTAATAATTTCATTATCTAAACCCATTCCATTATCTTCATAAACTAAAACAAGTTCTTTGTTAATAAAGTTTAATTTTAAATCAATATTAGTTGCTTTTGCATGCTTTATCGAATTATTAATTAACTCTTTTACAATTCTATAATAAGCAATTTCGTATTTAATACCAAAACGATCGTTGCCCAGATTCGTTTCAAAATTTATGGCGATTAACTCTTGTGTATTATTTATAAAAGATTTTATCGCTGTATTTAAACCATATTTATTTAATAAATACGGACTTAGTGCATTCGAAACTTCGCGTACATTATTAATAGACTCAATAATAAGGGATTGTAATTTTGTTTTTAAAAAGTCTTGTTTAATAGAATCGCTAGAGTTATTTAATGATTCTATATACATTTTTAAACTCGATAATAAAGGACCAATATCATCGTGAATATCGCTTGCTAAACGCTGTCTTTCCTTTTCTTCAGTTTCAACAATAGCATCGTAAATACGTTGTTCAATCTGTTTTCTTTCTGTAATATCACGGACAATAGATTGCATATATTTAGTTCCATCAATTAAAAAGGGAATTAGGCTTACTTCTGCAAAAAAAGGAGTCCTATCTTTTCTGCAATGTAACCACTCAAAAATTTTCTTTTCTCCATTTGCCACATGATCTATTAACTCTTGTGACTTTTCAGTTGATTTTGATCCATCTGGTTGATATTCAGGACTAAAATCATCTGATGTTTTTGTTAAAATTTCACTTTTGTTTTTTGCTCCAAACATCTTTACTGTTTGAATATTACAATCTATAAAACCATCTTGATTAGTTATAAATATTGCATCTTGAGAATTTTCAAAAAGTAAACGGAATTTTTCTTCTGATTTTCTTAGTTCTATTTCTGCTTTCTTAATATCCGTTAAATCAACTGACTGCACAATTACGTTGGAAACTTTTCCCGAGCTATCTAAAACTGGTGTTAAAGTTGTATTTATAATTTTATGCGTTGCGTTTTTAACTACCACATGATCAACAGATCCAAAATCGTAATCAAGCATAAAACTTACTATTTCAGCCTTTTCAAAAACTTTTCTAACCTCAGGCATAAAGCCTGCCTTTTCTATAACAACATCATTAAAAAGATTATATTTTCCGATAACCTCTTCGTTTGTTGCACCAAAAAATTTTAAACATGCCGAATTTGCTCTGAGGGCTGTTCCGTTTACGTCTGATATCCACATGCTTAACGCAGAGCTTTCAATAATACTATCCAGAAAATTTGTTCTTTCTTTTAATTCCTCCTCAGCTTTTTTTCTCTCTGTAATATCGCTAACAACACCAATTATTGACACAATTTTATTTTTAGATCTTTGAAATTCCTTCTCTCTTCCATAAAACCATCGCCAATTGCCATGTACATCTTTTAATCTATACTCAAATTCTTTAATATACTCTTTATGCCAGTCGTGAATTTTATTTTCGTAATCATTGAATAAATCTTGGTCATCCGGATGAATTATTTCTTCTAATAATTTCATGCTTGCTTCAGGATTTTCCTGCTCATTATAGCCCAAGATTTTATAAAAATTTTTATTTATATATATATTATTTTCTTTTGCCACATCATATATATAAATAATATCGGGTGTTTGCTCTGTAATTTGTTCTATAAATTGTTGATTTTCTTTTATCTTCTCTTGACTTATTTTCTTTTCAGTTATATCTTCGACCAATCCTATACCTGAAATTACATTCTTATTACTATCATATATAGCTTTAAATAAACTTCTTACATAAGTTGATTTAGTCGCTGTTGCAGATGAATACCAATCCTCAAAATAACTTTCTCCTTTTTGTAAAGATTTTTTTAACGTTCTAACCATCTTTTTATTATTGATATCTAAGAACATATTTAAACCTATAATTTGTTCTCTAGTTGAACCAATAATTTCTACAAACTGATTATTGCAGTCGGTAATTACACCTTTGGTATCGTAATGAAGAATACCCAGAGGTGAACTAAAAAAAATGCTTTTATACTTTTCTTCGCTTGTTTTTAAGGCTATTTCTGCTTCCTTTCGCTTTGATATATCTCTAAAAAGAGCTTGCATTCTTCCATCATCAAGAATTTTTGTATTCATTTCGATTTGCAGTAAAGTACTGTCTTTACGAACGATATTTCTTTCTCTTATAACCGTATCTCCCTTACTAATAAGGTCATACCTTAATGGTTTAGAATCTAATTCATCGTTTCCAAATAATATGCTTATATTTTTTCCTAATAATTCCTTTAAACTGTATCCCGAAAGCTTTACCATGCTTTCATTTGCTTCGACAATTTCTCCGGTTTTAACTCCAACGAGAATTCCATCAGCTGCTTGCTCAAATAAACTACTGAATCTTTTTTCGCTATCTATTAAGTCTCTTTCATACTCCTTACGTTTAGAAATATCTCTCCAAACAGTAAAAAGCATATCTTTTCCTTTATAAGGGATGCGAGTAAGTGCAACATCCATACATATTTCTCTACCAGCTTTGTTTAAATGAATCCACTCAAAACGGTTATAGCCATTGGAATAGGTAAGATCCATCATTTCCTGAGCTTTGGAAAAAGAATTTTTCCCATCTGGTTGGTACTCTGGTGATAACTTCGAAGGGTGGATGTTTGTAATTTCTTCTGGGGAACTTAATCCAAGAATGTCGGCAGTTGCTTTATTGCATTCGACAAAATTATATCCATCAATAATTAGTATTGGGTCGTGCGACTTCTCAAATAATAGGCGAAACTTTTCCTCACTTAATTTTAATTCCTCGATTCTCTTTTCGTCAAGATTTTCAATTTTCTTTTCTAATTCCAAAATTCTTTTTCTCGACTTATCCAATTCACCTTTATTTGTCATACCAAAATTCTATTCGTGTAAAAAATCTTGTAGAATATTATCCGAAATAAAAATTCCCTTTTCGGTTAAGGTAAAATTAGAATTTGATTCTTTCATAAGATTTTGATCAATATACTTTTTTGTTTTGCTTAAAAAATATGTTTCAAGGTCTTTTCCAAAATCCTTTTTAAGCTTTTCGGTATTTAATCCCCACATTGTTCTGAGTGAAGTTATAAGAAAATCATTAAATTTCTCGATTTTCGTTAAATATTCGATTTCGTATGGTATTTTTCCTTGCGATATTGCGTCCATATACTTACGCAGGTTTTGAATATTCCATTGTCGTGAGGTTAAATTGTACGAATGTGCAGAAGGGCCTAATCCTAAATACTTTACACCCATCCAATAATTTGTATTATGCAATGAAATAAAACCATATAGCGCAAAATTGGAAATTTCGTAGTGCATAAATCCTTTTTGCTCGGTTATCCTCTTTAGAATTTTAAACTGACTTAAACTTTCATCTTCGGTGGGAAGATTTAATTTATTACTCTGATAATATTTATTAAATAAAGTGTTTGGTTCAATTGTTAAATGATAAGCCGAAATGTGCTGGACGTTTAATTTTAATGCCTTTTCAATATTTTCCTCCCACATTGAAATCGTTAAATCGGGTAAACCATAAATTAAGTCTATGCTAATATTATCAAATCCACTTTCTTGAGCATCTCCAATCGCTTTAATAGATTCTTTTACAGTATGTTTTCTTTTCATTAATTGCAAATCAGTTTCTATAAATGATTGCAAACCAACACTCAATCTATTTATTCCTATTTCTTTTAATGCCCTTAAATATTTTACGGACAAATTATCGGGATTAGCTTCAAGTGTGATTTCGATTTCATTTTCTAAATCGAAATTTTGAATTAGTTTATCGAGTATAACTTGCAATTGTTTTGGAGATAAAAGGGAAGGGGTACCTCCTCCAAAATAGATGGTTTTTATTTTCTCTTTTGTTAAAAAGTTTCTTTGCAATTCAATCTCTTTGCATAAAGCATTAACGTACTCTTCAATTAACTTATCGTTAACAATTGAGTAAAAATCGCAATATGCGCATTTCTGTTTACAAAATGGTATGTGTAAATATATTCCAGCCAATTTTTCTATTTTTTTATATACCCCATTATTACGTTAGAAACGGCTCTAGGTTCGGGTGGAAGCGAAAAAATATTACTTTCATATTTACTATTATAAGGCGAAATATTTAATGTTTGTCCGTTTACCACTAAAGTACTACTACCACCGGGGTCGAAGCCCATTGCTTGCTTAACACCAAATTTCAATAAAATTTCTGCCATATCATTGTGAGTAGCTCCAACCGACTCTCTAATTCGTCCGTTAATGGTTAGAACAATTAAATTTCCTTTTTGATCAATTCCTGCTGCAATTTTTGGTCCTCGCATATCAATAAAATCCAAGCGTGCCGCTTGAGTACTAATTGACTTTTGAGTTTTCCATCCTTCGATCTCCATATCCAAAACTATCTTTCCGTCATCTATTAGTAATGGTCCAGCTTCAACCGCATAGTTTATATCATCAAATCCTGAAAGCTCGATATCCAATTCGTCGTTAACTTTCCAGTCTTCGGGCATTAAAAACCTTGCAATAACAAGTGTTAAACCAACGGGCACCAAATTTATTACTTTGTTTTTTTCGGCATAAATTATCTCCTTAATCACATTCCCTGCTAAACGAATAACAACGTGATTTTGCGTAAAAATCTCCTTATCAGTATACATCAAATCAAAGTAAGAATTCTGATTTTTTTTGACGTCTGCATTATACTGATTTTGAGGAAACTCTATTCGTTTTGTTCCACGTGAAACACTTATTCCCATTGAAGAATTTACTCTTTTGAGCTCAATTTTGTTATCTCCAAAAATTATTGCTGGTTTATTAAACAATGGTGGAGATACAACCCTACCTTTTGATATTAATAAACCAAGAGGCGAACCAATAAATGACTCCGACAAACCCAGTTTACCAACCAGTTCGGCATTTAATATATAACCACCATTCCATGCAATTTTAATTTCTTTATTACTTTCATTTATAAAATCTGTAACTCTTTTAGGTGTATTTGTAGTATGCGCTTCGAATCCCCATTCAAATTGTTGACTTTTTTTTGTTCGTGCAATAATTCCACTCCAAGGCATTCCATCTGAATACACTCCACTCACATTTTCATAAGAAACACTTTCTTTTTCCATTTTGGAGTTTAAAATATCGCTTACAACCTTATTAATCGGGGACATTTTTGTTTGTGCATCCTTTTTAAGAGTCTCATAAAGCTTTTCTTCGCCTATTAATTCGAGTGCCTTTTTAAAATTTTCTCCCTTCAAAATATTATCAAAATCTTTTGCTGTTTGAACAGGAGTAGGGTAAGCTAATGTTGCACGTATTCCTGCTGGCACAAATTGTATATAACCACTACTAATTGGTATTCCTAAAATTGATTCTGTTATTTCATCCTCGACTTTTCCAATGTGGAATCTATCTATATCAACAATATCTGTCATTATTGCTGAATCTTTCCTGTTTGTTATGAGAATACCGTTTTCGCTTTTTATACTCTTTAATACTGATAATGCCTTAGTCCCAATCTGATTAAAATGAATTCCAACACACAACTGCTCTGTTTCTATTATCTGAACTATATTGTATTTAAGAAGTAATAATAATTCTTCATCATGTCCATTCTCAATATAATCAATAATACTCTTACTATTATAATTTTCTAAGTTCGGTATTTTACTTACGAAAATATAAATTGGAGAAATATAACTTACATTCTGAACAATAATTTCTTCCGTTAATTCTTCTGTAATTTCCATTTCTAAACGTGAACGTACCGATTGTAAGGCAAAAAACTCCAATTCATTTTTAATATATTTTCCCGGAAAATACGCGATTGGTATATTTGCTTGCAACTTATTAACCAACATTTTTCTATCGTCAATTCCCAAGTAAGTACTAGATGTTAATTGCGATAGGGCTAGGTCAAAATCAGTAAAAAAATGTGCACTTTTATTAATTTTCAATTCACGCTTTGGTTTAAGAATTTGTTGAAATAATAAATTTATTAATCCCGTTAGCTCTTGTATTGTAAAATCTTGATATGGATAGTAATTTCTATTTCGGTATCTGTATGGGAAAGAATGATCATGTCGTATTTTTTCTTCTGAATTTCTGTATAGAAAAATTGAATCAACCGAATTTAAAAATCTGATCACCGATTTTTTAGGAAGTACTGTTCTGTATTTTTCTAATAAAACATTTGCATATTTGAAAGCCATGCCCTTAAACAGCTGTTCCTCGACTCTAAAAAAACTTGGATCTATCAGTGATTTTAACAATATCATAAATCTCATTCTGCCGAATCCAGGTAGATACTCTCTATTTTCAGTATTCAAAATCTCTCTTAAATCCTTGTTTGTATAATTACACAATTCTTTATATTCTAAAATTGATCTTTTAACCAAATTAACTGAACGTCTATTAGATTTTAATTGACGATATATAATATAACATATATTGTCGATATTGTTTTTTAAGGAATCTAAACTATAGCGTGTTTCAACAACCCTGAGATTATGTTCAATTTCATCAGAAAATTTATGAGGATAAAAGACTCTTTCAATAATAGCCTTTACATGTTTTTTAGTAATATTTTTGCCGTCAAACTCAATAACTTTTAGTCTTTCCGAATGAGGAAGATGTTCGCCAATCACCTCAGAATATACATTTTCTGGATAATATCTACTACAAAATATTGGTGTTCCACAAGCTGTTGCTTCAATAATTGGTAAACCTCGCCCTTCAGTTTTACTCGGTAATAATATTAAGGAAGCAATGTTGTACAATTCAGGGATACCAACGGGATTATCAAATTGAGATTTAAAATTTGATTTATCGATTTCGCTAAATAGAAATGCAAGAAAAACTTTATTCCGTACTTCCTTATCAATAGAATCTAATAATTCTTTAAACTTTAATATTAATCTTTGAAAATATTTATAGTGCCCGGCAGCAATTGGACCTGTTATAATTATTGTTAATTTTAAATGTTTTGTTTCACTAAATCGTTTATAAAAATCGCAATCTAAGAATAGTTTTTTTACTAGATCAAAACCTATTTCTATTCTTTTACGTGAAATAATTCTTGTTGGTTGAAGAAATACAATATTTTCATTTAGAAATTTTTCAAGCGGTTTTGTTTTTCTCGCACCAACCAAAATAGGTTTTGGGTTTTCTTCTGAAACTAAATCTGATTCAATTACATCTTTTGCAGAATAAGATATTAATGTATCGGAATATCGACTTAGTATTTTTTCAAATTGATAAAAAGTATTAATTTTCTTTCTTTTTGATCTATTTTGATATTGGCTTGTATCAATTGCAGTTCCTATTTCTGTAACATTTGTGGGATTATGCCCATTTTTTTCAATTAAATGATTTGATTGTTGTTTATTGATATTAACGTTTATCCATATTCTTGACTGCCATGGAAATAAAACTTCTATAATTGAGAAAAATTCTCCAATATGCGAATTAGTAAAAAAGAAATCTCTTGGCCCATCAGTAATATTTCTATTTTGTTTATCAATTTCTCTATTTCCACCTTCCCAGTAAAAATCATGATTGTTATTTATAACGGGAACTTTTAGTAATTCGGATAATAATACACAAGCTAAACTTAAAGATACATTACCTGGATTTGAACAGACATTTATTAAATATAATAGACCAATACTATTTTCGACTATATAACTCCCTAGACTTTCAACTATTTCTAATGTTTGTTTCCAAAACTTACCAATTAAATTATTATACTCTTTACTTCCTCTATGTAATTTAGTAAAAAAGAAATCTTGATATAAATCCCAATCATTAAATGCTTGGATAATTGGTAATTCAAAAGTTTGTATAAAACCAGGAATTAGTTTTTCTGCTTCAGGATAAAATTTACCGCTGATATAATGAATTTTTGAACCTTGAAATTTCTTATTAAATATTTTGGCATATTTCTCAGCTTCTATACTTACTCCATCTATTGCATACTGATATGTAACAAAAGCCATATTTTCATTACACATGTTTTTCTTAAAATCTTCATATGTTCCAAAAAATCTCTTCTGTGGGGTTTTCCGATTTTCTCGTATTCTATCTAAATACAATCCTAAATCGAACCAAGTACAAATATTTTCACTTTCTAACTGCTTTATTAAAGTATTAATTACTTTATTTGAATTTTTCATAGTAAAAAAATTAACGTTTTTTAAGTTATGAAAAAAAACATTAACATAGTAATGTTTTAATTTTAACTTTCACTCATTTAAATAAGTATATGAAATTATTAAAATACTGGAAACCAATAATTGTAGCTCTTATAATATTTTATGGAAGTGTGACATCAAGTGAAAATCTAAATAAGGTTTCTTTTATTCAAATTAAACACCTTGATAAAATAGTACATTTAATTTTCTATTTTTCTTTCACCTTAACAATATTAACTTCTCTATTCAAATACTCCACTCTGAAAAGAAAAAAACAGTTTCTACTAGCAATTACAATTTCGGTTTGCTATGGTCTACTAATGGAATTTATTCAGTATTATTTTACTGAAACAAGAATGGCTGAAATTTTAGATATATTTTTTAATATCGGTGGTTGTTTACTTGGTGTATTAACTTTTAACCTCCTGAAAAATACTAAGCTTGTAAGATTTTTATAAACCTATTTTTCCTCCTGAAGATTTTATTTCTGTAGCTAGATTTTCTATAGTCTCAGTTTTAAATAAACTTTTTAACTGATTACTAATAGGTAAATATTTATCGTGGATAGGACATTGTAAATCGTTATGAGCGCGAGAAGAACAAGTACTTAATCCTATTAAACAATCCTCAAAAAGCAGTGTTCCATCTATCACTTCGATAATATCAAATAAAGAAATTTCTGATGCAGGACGTGAAAGTAAAAAACCACCATGTGGTCCCTTAGTTGAAATTAATAAATTGCATTTAGCGAGCTTTAATAAAATTTTTCCTAAAAATGGTGTTGGTAGATTAAGTTCCTGGGATATTTCCTTTATACCTATTTTTCTTTCTTCAACTAGGTTATTTAAAGCAATATAAATTATTGATCTTATTCCGTATTTACAAGAGTTCGATAACATATAGTATTATTTAAATAATTGGAATTTTATTTACTCTTCGTAAATGTCTTCCACCTTCGAATTCTGTGTTAAGAAAAATATCAATAATTTTCTTTGCTAAATCATATTCTACATATCTTGCTGGTATAGAACAAATATTTGCATCGTTATGTAATCTAGCTAATTCAGAAATTTCTTCGGTCCAACATAAAGCTGCACGAACACCCTGATGCTTATTAGCTGTCATATTAATCCCATTACCACTTCCACATAAGGTAATACCATAAATGTGCTCTTTATTTTCTATAGATAAAGCTAATGGGTGAGCAAAATCAGGATAGTCGGCACTTTCTTCAGAATGTGTTCCATAATCAGTAACACTGTATCCTTGTTTTTCGAGTTCTATCTTTAATTTTTCTTTTAAACGATATCCTGCATGATCACATGCAATTCCTAAAGATTTTTTATTCATAACTTAATGTAAAAGATTTAGAAAATATTAAGAAATCCAATATTCAAATTTAATGATTTTATTCAAAATTTAGATTAATCTCCAATTTATTAACAATATTTTATTAAATACTTGAATTATTGACTATAATTACCATTTAAATGAATTATCGTTTTAATTAAACTGCGTTATTTCATTAATAGTTAACATAGTAATCTGATTTGTTAATAAATGAATAAATTGTTAATTACTTCACTATCTGATGTTCATTTATTGTTAATTAAAGTCAATAAGTATTAAAAACTTTTCCTTGCATTATTAAACATACTAATCTATATATACAATTTTAGTTAAAATCAAAAATATTTTTTTAGTTTTAACACTCAAAAATTGAACAATGTTTCAACAGTTATTGTGTACTAAAAGGAAAGAAAATTATTAATAGACACTACAATTAACAGTGTGTTAATAAAAGTTGGATAGTATTAATTATCAAAACAAAGACCTATTGAAACATTGTTTATAAAGCTTTAAAATCTTTATAAATTTGTAAAAAGCAAGTATTCTGTACATTTTTTAACAACAGTATTAACAGGATATTATTATTATTATAATAGATAATTAAATTAAATAATATATATAATATATAAATATGAGTGTTGAAAACAATCTTATTTCATCGGGTTTTGTAAATAAGAAAATAGACGAAAATATTAATGTTATTGAGGAAATCAATAAACTAAAGAAAGAAAAGAATGCTATTGTACTGGCTCATTATTATCAAACTGGTGATATTCAAGATATAGCAGATTTTGTTGGTGATAGTTTAGCATTATCTCAAAAAGCTGCAGAAACTAATGCAGATATTATTTTATTTGCTGGAGTTCATTTTATGGCAGAAACTGCTAAGATTTTAGCTCCTACAAGCAAAGTACTCATTCCTGATTTAAACGCAGGATGTTCTTTAGCGGATTCTTGTCCACCAGATGAATTTAAAAAATTTATTGATGAGCACCCAGATCATCTTGTGATTTCGTATGTAAATACAACTGCAGAAATAAAAACAATGACGGATATTTGCTGTACTTCTACAAATGCTCTAAAAATTGTTGAATCATTGCCAAAAGAACAAAAAATTATATTTGCACCTGATAGAAATTTGGGTGGTTATATTAAAAGAATTACTGGCAGAGAAAATATGGTTATTTGGAATGGAGCATGTCATGTTCATGAAGAATTTTCTTTAGAAGCAATTTTAGATCTTAAAAAAGAGTTTCCTAATGCTAAAATAATATCTCATCCAGAATGTGAAAAACCTGTTCAGTTAGTTTCTGATTTTGTAGGTTCTACCGCAGCCTTATTAAAATTTGCAAGAGAAGATGATTCAAAAGAATATATTGTTGCAACGGAATCAGGAATTTTACATCAAATGAAAAAACAAAATGCTAATAAAGTTTATATTGCTGCTCCACCAAAAGATTCTACCTGTGGATGTAACGATTGTAATTTTATGAAATTGATAACAGTAAATAAAATTTATAATACTTTAAAATACGAAACACCTGAGGTTATTTTAAGTGATGAAGTAATTTCAAAGGCACGTAAATCAATTGATACAATGTTAGATATTTCGAAAAAATATAATTTGTAAATCAATTTTTATGAAAAAGTTAGAGCAGGGAAAATCTCCCTGCTTTTTTTGTATATTTAGATAATTACAATTTTTAATATCGTGAAAAAATCAATCTTACTTATCGTATTCCTTTTTACAAGTCAATTTCTAATCGCACAATCTGATAGTTTAAAGTCAAAGCTAGTTTATAAACAATTTAGATATAATAATGGAACTATTGCAAGTGAAGGATTTTTAAAAGATAATAAACCTAATGGATTTTGGAAATCTTATTATCCTACAGGAATTTTAAAATCAGAGGGAAAATGGAAAAATGACAAATTAGACAGTATTTGGATTTTTTATAATCAGTTGGGTAATATTACTGAAAAGATAAATTATTACCTAGGGAAGAAAAATGGTTATCATTTTAAATATTTTACTTCAGAAAATAATAATGAAAATATTTATTCAAAGGAATTATATGTTGATGGGAAACGAAATGATAAATCTTTTTATTATTATGAAACAGGAAGTGTAAAAAAGGTAATTCCTTATTTAAATAACAAAAAGCAAGGAATTGGATTTGAATATGATATTGAAGGAAAAGTTATTTCAATTATTAGATATCGTAAAGGTGAAATTATTGTTACGGAAAATATAAATCGATTCAATAATATAAATCAGAAAACAGGAATTTGGAAAGATTTCTATAGTAATGGAATATTAAAAGAGGAAAAAAAATATCATAACGATAAGTTAGATGGTTATTACAAAATTTATAGCAAAACAGGAGAACTTTTAGAAGCAATTAAATATATAAATGGAGAGGTTGATGTAAAGTCAAAAGAATTTGATTCAGATATTGAAATTAGAGAAGATTATGATAAAAATCAAAATTTACTTTTTCAAGGAAGTTATAAAAAAAATATTCCCATTGGCATTCATAGATTTTATAAAAATGAAAAAGTAGTTAATTCAAAGACCTATAATATTTTTGGTGATTTGATTTCTGAAGGTATCGTTTTAAAAAATGGTCGTAAAGAAGGAGAATGGATAAATTTTTATAGAAGCAATAAAAAAAGATCTACAGGAAAATATTTTAAAGGGAAAAAAAATGGAAAATGGATTTATTTCTATGAAAATGGAAAAGTTCAACAAGTAGGAACTTATGCGAATGGAAAATTAACAGGAGTGTGGAAATGGTATTATAATTCTGGAGATTTGTTAAAAGAGGAATTTTACATTTATGGTCAGGCTGATGGAGAATCCATAGAATATACAGTTTTAGGAAATATTATTACAAAAGGAAATTATATTGAAGGTTTAAAAGAGGGAGAATGGTCATATGAAATCGGTGATCAAAAAATGACTGGTAGATATGTAATGGATCAAAAAGACGGAATTTGGAAAAGTTATTATTTAGAAGAAGGAATATTAAGTTTCGAAGGTAAATATATACAGGGCAATCCTGATGGCAAACATACCTATTTTTTCAATAATGGAAGCGTAAAGGAAGAAAGACATTACAAAGATGGAGAGAAGGTTAAATCGTGGTCTAAATGCGATAAAAGTGGCAAGCTTATATTTATTATACAATACCGAAATGGAAGTGAATATAAAATTAATGGAATTAAGATCAATTTGAATAAAGAGCAGGATTAGTTTTATTAAATTTGATGAAAATTATTTCTTATAATTTTGATTTAATACCTTTAAAATAAAGTAATTAATTAATTTGAATGGAAGATTTTGATATAAGAGAAGAGTTTTCGGAAAGAGAAAATGAGGTAGAATTTGAAAAAAAATTACGTCCTTTAAATTTCAGTGATTTTAAGGGGCAGTTAAAAGTAACAGATAATCTCAAAATTTTCGTTCAAGCAGCAAAAATGCGTGGTGAATCTTTAGATCACGTTTTATTGCATGGACCTCCAGGATTAGGAAAAACAACTTTGGCAAATATAATTGCAAACGAATTGGGTGTGAATCTTAAACTTACTTCTGGTCCTGTTTTAGATAAACCAGGCGATTTAGCAGGTTTATTAACAAATTTGGAAGAGGGTGACGTTTTGTTTATTGATGAGATTCACCGCCTAAGTCCCGTTGTTGAAGAGTATTTATATTCAGCAATGGAAGATTATCGAATTGATATTATGATAGATAAAGGTCCAAGTGCGCGATCTGTTCAAATAGAATTAAATCCTTTTACCTTAATTGGTGCTACAACCAGATCTGGTTTATTAACAAGTCCATTACGCGCACGTTTTGGTATAAGTTTACACTTGGAATATTATGATTTTAAAGTACTTACTTCAATTATAAAGCGTTCGTCGAGTATATTGGATGTGCCTATAAATGAAAATGCGGCAGTAGAAATTGCCTCGCGATCACGTGGAACACCGCGTATTGCAAATGCACTTTTGCGTCGTGTACGTGACTTTGCGCAGGTAAAAGGAAATGGAAGTATCGATATTGAAATTTCTCGCTATGCTTTGAATGCCTTAAATATAGATAAGCATGGTTTAGACGAAATGGATAATAGAATTCTTTTAACTATTATTGATAAATTCAAAGGAGGACCGGTTGGAATTACAACCATTGCAACAGCAATTGGCGAAGATAGCGGAACGATTGAAGAAGTTTACGAACCGTTTTTAATAAAAGAAGGATACATAAAAAGAACTCCTAGAGGAAGAGAAGCAACTGAAAATGCTTACATACATTTAAATCGAGTTAGAGAATCTGGAGATCAGTCCAGTTTGTTTTAAAATTTTTCTAGGATGAATGTAAAAGACAAGTTCAACGAAGTATCAGAATATTTTTCACCAAAAGTAATTGGTGAAGTGAATGATGTTTTTGTAAAGATTGCAAAAATTAAAGGAGAAAAAGTACCTTGGCATAATCATCAAAACGAAGATGAATTATTTTATGTTCTTGAAGGAAGCCTTCTCTTTGAAATTGAAGGTGAGCAAAGTTTTACCTTAAATGAGGGAGATATGTATATTGTGAAAAAAGGAATAAATCATAGAGTTTCTTCTGTTCATGAATGTAAGCTTATGCTGATTGAAAACAAAACGACAGCTCATACTGGAAAAGTAAAATCAGAAATTACGAAAGATATTTCTGATCAATTAAAATAAAAAAAGCTCCTGAAATTTCAGGAGCTTTTTCTTATATCATAAATTAGATTAATTAAATGCATTTGAAATTTTTTCCAATCGTTTAATATCTAAAAGTTTTATTCTTCTGCCATTTAAATCTATTAATTTATCGTGTTTAAATTCCGATAAAAGTCTGATTACAGATTCTGTTGCGGTTCCAACAATATTTGCAAGTTCTTCTCTAGTTAAAGAAATTTGCAAAACACTATCCTGATCTAAATCAAAAATATCCTTTAGATTTAAGAGAACTTCAGCTAATCGTTCACGAACGGTTTTTTGTGCAATGTCGGTAATAAAAGAATTTGCTTCGCCTAATTCTTTGCATGTTTGCTGCATCATGGCCATTGAAAAATTACCATTTGTTTTTACTAAGCTAATTAAAGTTTCGCCAGGAATAAAACAAAGAATGGCATCGTCGATAACTTTAGCTGATGAACATGCGAGTTCGTTACTTAAAATTGAGCGATAGCCAATAACATCGCCTCTTTTTGCAAACGCAATAATTTGTTCACGACCATCAATTCCGGTTTTAAAAATTTTTAAAACTCCTGAGTTAATGCAATAAAAACCATTGGTTCGGCTTCCTTCATGATAAATTATACTACCCCGTTTGAACGAATTACATACTTTTTCGTTATCTACTTTTGAATGTTCTTCTGGTGCTAAATGTTTAAAAATGGAATCAAAATCATTCAAACAATTTTCACAAGAAGGTATATGATCACGATTTTTCATGTTACTTATAATACTAATAAAGTACAATTGCGTTTAAGTCATAATAATTTAACTATTAACATAGTTAAACACAAAATTAAGTTTTTTGTTTTATAAACAATAATTTGCAATATACAATTTAAAAGTATATTTGTAAAAGAATAAATATTAAAATATATAGATATGAAGACATCACTAAATGTTAACTGGAAAAGCGGAATGGCTTTCGAAAGTGAAATTAACGGGCACAAAATTACCATTGATGCAATGGAGGATAACGGTGGAAATGATCTTGGACCACGACCAAAAGCATTAATGCTTCTGTCTTTAGCAGGTTGCACAGGAATGGATGTAGTGTCGATTCTAAAAAAAATGAGAGTTGAATTAGATGATTTTGCTATTGAAGTTGAAGCAGATCTTACAGAGGAACACCCAAAACAGTATAACAAAATGAATGTTATTTATAAATTTTGGGGTAAAGATTTACCTATGGATAAAATCGAAAAGGCTGTAAGCTTATCAGATGAAAGATATTGTGGAGTAAGTGCAGTTTATAAAAAAGCTATGGAAATGACTCACGAGATAAGAGTTAATCCGGAAAGATAAATTAGATTGTCATATTGAGCTTGTCGAAATATGTCTTTATCAGTTGATAAATTCTTCGACAAGCTCAGAATGACTTAATTATATTGATTAATTACTCACTAATATTTTTGAGTAAGTTTAAAGTGCCGATTTAAATTGATCTAAAAATCGCACATCATTCTCGAAATAGAGGCGAAGATCTTTAACACCATATTTTAACATTGTTATTCGTTCTATTCCCATACCAAAAGCAAAACCGGTATATTTTTTACTATCAATACCACAACTTTCCAAAACATTAGGATCAACCATTCCGCATCCTAAAATTTCTAACCAGCCCGTATATTTACAAACATTACAACCTTTTCCGCCACAAATATTACAAGCTACATCCATTTCTGCCGAAGGCTCTGTAAATGGAAAATACGATGGGCGTAATCTTATTTTGGTTTGTTCACCAAACATTTCTTTTGCGAAATACAATAAGGTTTGTTTTAAATCAGCAAAAGAAACATTTTCGTCAATGTATAAACCTTCAACCTGATGAAAAATACAATGAGCTCTTGCACTAATTGCTTCGTTACGAAAAACTCTTCCTGGAGAAATTGTGCGAATTGGAGGTTTTGAATTCTCCATAACACGAACTTGTACAGATGAAGTGTGGGTTCTTAATAAAATATCAGGATGCATTTCAATAAAAAAAGTATCTTGCATATCTCTTGCAGGATGTTCTTCTGGAAAGTTTAGTGCAGAAAAAACATGCCAATCATCTTCAATTTCTGGTCCTTCAGAAATAGTAAAACCTAATCGTTTAAAAATATCAATAATTTCATTTCTTACAATCGATATTGGATGGCGTGTTCCAAGTTTTATTGGATCGCCTGGTGCCGACATATCGATTCCAGAATTCGATTCTGATTTATCTTCGAGAGAATCTTTTAATGAATTTATCTTATCGAGTAGAGTAACTTTTAGCTCGTTTAGTTTTTGTCCAACATTCTTTTTGTTTTCACGTGGAACGTTTTTAAACTCCGAGAAAAGATCATTCACCAATCCCTTTTTCCCCATATACTTTATTCGAAATGTTTCTATCTCGTCTAAAGATGTTGCAACAAACTCTTTTGCTTCTTCTAAATATTGATTAATCTTTTCTATCATGACTATAAGTAACTTATTATATTTTTTTGATTTTCATTTTAATATCCGAAACAGGTCGATCGTTTTTGTCGGTTTCCGCAGCAGCTATTTTATCAATTATTTCTAATCCTTCAATTATTTCACCAAAAACAGTATAAGCATTATCTAAATGCGGCGTTCCACCAATTGTTTGATAAACTTTTAATTTGTCTTCTGGAATTTTGTAATATCCACCTTGGTTAAATTCTTCTTCAGCCTTTTTTCGTGCGTTAGGAAGTATAATTTGATAATCGATTGTTCCTCCGGTATTGTACGCTTCGTTTTTAGCTTCATCAACAAATTTTGTAATTAATTTGTTTAAACGTCCGGCATTAATGCGATCTTCAACTTTCTTAACATCTTCGTTGGTTAATACTATACCCTGAACAATGTAAAATTGAGATCCCGCAGAACGCATTTCCGGATTAACATTATCGCCTTCACGTGCAGCAGCAATAACTCCTTTTTTATGGAAAATTCCTTCTACAAATTCGGCAGGAATTGTGTAACCCGGGCCACCTTCTCCTAGCTTTTTTCCTGGTTTTGCATCACGAGAATTTGGATCGCCACCTTGAATCATAAAACCATCTATAACTCTATGAAAAAGTAAATCATTAAAATACCCTTGCTCAATTAATTTTATAAAATTTTCTTTATGTAATGGAGTTTCATCATATAATTTGAAAATCATATCGCCATAGACAGTTTCGATTTTATAAAGCTGATCATCAGTTTTCTTTTTAGATTGATCTATCTGACAAGAAAATACAATGAATGAGAATACCAATGAGATTAAAATTACTTTTTTCATATGAGTATAAATTTAAATTAAGCAACAAAAATAGAAACAATTACGAATTAATCGAAATACTCTTAAGTTTATTTCTTCTTTGTAAGCTGTTAATAGATATAATTATAAATATTATGATAATATAAATAAGAAGTTTTACTTTGTAATTGGTATATAATATAATTTAGAAAAGGATTTGAGTCAGATAAAAAAACTAGCAGGACAGACTGTTGTGTATGGTTTAAGTACTATGTTGGGAAGGTTTTTAAACTATCTTCTTGTAATTGTTCATACAGTAGCGCTTGGTCCGGAGTTGTATGGAAATTTAACTTACTTTTATAGTAATACAGCTATTTTATTGGTTGTTTTAACCTTTGGAATGGAAACAGGTTTTTTCCGATTTGCTAGTAAAAAGGAAGAAAATTATAATTCGGTTTTAAGTACAAGCTTATTTACTGTATTGATAACAAGTTCAATTTTTATTCTTACATCGATTTTCTTGAAAGATAAGTGGTTGGGATATTTCAAAGTGGATAGTTATCGATTTGTAATGTATTTTATTCTTATCATTTCATTTGATGTAATTAGTGCAATTCCTTTTGCAAAACTAAGAATTGATGAACGACCTATTAAGTTTATGTTTATTAAGCTTATTGGAATTGGTTTAAATATTTTCATTAATCTTTTCTATTTAGTATTATGCCGAAAACTCTATGAAGCAGGAAGTGAGAGTATTCTTGCTCGAATTTATAATCCGGAATATGCGCTCGATTATATTCTAGTTGCAAACTTGGTAGGTAGTGGAATCACTTTATTAATCTTGCTTCCAGAAATATTAAAAGTAAAATTACAAATAGATTTCTCACTATTAAAGCGATTATTTAAATATTCATTTCCAATTTTAATTATTGGATTGGCAGGGCAATTAAATGATCAAATCGACAAACTTCTTATTCCTGAATTGATTAACGATCCTAATCCAATGGCGCAATTAGGGATTTATGCAGCCAATTTTAAGCTTTCCATACTAATGGTGTTGTTTATACAGATGTTTCGGTATGCTGCGGAACCTTTTTTCTTTAAAAATTCCGGGAATTCAGATGCAAAAAAACTATATGCTGATGTAATGAATTACTTCATAATCTTCGGTTTAATAATATTTTTAGGAGTAGTTTTTTATATTGATATTTTAAAATATTTTATTGATGAAGCATTCTGGGGTGGATTACATGTTGTTCCAATTCTACTTGTAGCAAAATTGCTATTTGGTATTTTATTTAGCTTATCTATTTGGTATAAAGTCACTGATAAAACAAAATATGGAATTTTAATTGCTGGAATTGGTGCTGTAATAACAGTTACTCTTAATATTATTTTGATTCCTAGAATAGGATATGTGGGATCTGCTTATGCAAGTCTAATAAGTTATGCTACAATGCTTGGTGTATCATATTATTTAAGCACTCGACATTATTTCATTAAATATAATTTCAAGAAAATATCATTTTATTTTATTCTGGCATTTGCGTTGTACGGAATAAGCAGAATAATAATAATTGAAAATCTAGTTGTTGTCTTATCAATAAATACAATTATGTTATTGATTTTTATTGGTATAGCATTTTATAAAGAAAAAAAACATTTTAAGAATGAAAATTAACATTGTAAACAAATCGAATAATCCATTACCGGGTTATAGTACTGATCATTCTGCAGGAATGGATTTAAGAGCAAATATAGAAGAAGCAAAAACATTAAAACCACTTGAAAGGGTATTAATTCCTACTGGATTATTTATCGAATTACCAGTAGGTTTTGAAGCACAAGTTAGGCCAAGAAGTGGGTTAGCACTTAAAAAAGGATTATCAGTATTAAATACTCCTGGTACAATAGATGCAGATTATCGTGGCGAAATAGGAGTAATTCTTATAAATCTCTCAAATGAAGAAGTAATAATTGAACCAGGAGAAAGAATCTGTCAAATGGTAATTGCTAAGCACGAGCAGGCAGAATTTATTCAAGTTGAAGTTCTTAATGAAACAGATCGCGGAGCAGGCGGTTTTGGGAGTACAGGCGTAAAATAGTTATCTTAAAAATTGTTAAAAACAACAATTTGTAAACTTTGCACACGTTTTTTATGTTAAGTTTAAAAATTATTTTAAAAGTAGGTGTTATGTGGGTAAAAGGTTTTTTATGGGGAGTGGTTATGTTGGCTATTATGAGTTCGTGCTCAAGTAATAGACAGGTAACTAGTAATAATGTAAAAGCTAAAAAAGAGCTTTCGAAAGATAAAGAACAGCAATATTATTATTATTTTCTTGAGGCAAATAGAAAGAAGTTATTAGGAGATTTAAATGGTGCTTTAGCGATTTATTATCAGTGTTTAGAACTATATCCTGATAGCGATGCTTCAATGGCAGAAATAGCAAAAATTAATGAGATTACTCAAAATTATGATGTTGCGATTAAATATGCAAAAAATGCTGCAGAATTAGATCCAAAAAATAAATGGTATCAACTAAATCTAGCCAAACTTTATATTATTAAAAATGATTTCGAAAATGCTATAATTATATACGAAGACTTAAATAAAAATTTTAAGGATGATATCGAAATACCTTATAATTTGGCAGCACTTCATAATAGAACAGGGAATTATAAAAGATCTATCGAATTATATGATCAGATCGAAAAACAAACGGGAGTTAACGAAAGTTTATCTTTAGGAAAGCAGCAATTGTACCTGCAAATTCATAATAAAACAAGAGCTTACGCTGAGATAGAAAATTTAATTAAGCACTATCCAAATAAAGCACAGTATTATGGAATTATTGCAGAAATGTATACAAACGATAATTTATTTTTGAAAGCACAAGAAAGCTATAATAAATTGTTCAAAATTGATAGCACCAATAATTTGGGTCAATTATCTATTATTGATTTTTATAGGAAGAAAATAAATTACGATAAAGCTTTTGAAATGATTTCGAAAGTTATAGAGAATGAAAATATACCAATTGAGCAAAAGGTAATGGTGTTTGTTTCGCTTCTTAATAACCAAAGTGAATTTAATATTTATAAGGTTCAAATTCAGGAGAAGCTTAAAGAATTGAAGATTAAATATCCAAAGGAAAAAGATGTTTATACCTTGCAGGCAGATTTTTTCATAAAAGAGAATAATCTTACCGACGCTCAAAAGGAAATAGAATTTATTGTTGATAATTTTACTGGGAATGTTGCTTTATGGGAGCAGTTATTGTCGATCTATAGTTATAACAACAATATGCAAGAATTATATCTTAGATCAGAAACTGCTATTGATAGTTTTCCAGAGCACGCATTATTTTTCCTTTTTAGGGGTGTTTCAGCAAATAGGTTGGGAAAATCGACAGAAGCTATCACTACACTTAAAGCGGGTTTAAAAACCCTTGAAAATGACGAAAAAATGGAACTGGATTTCTTCTCTAATTTAGGAGAGGCTTATCACGAAAATAAAGACTATAAGCAATCCGACTATTATTTTGATCTTGTCTTAAAAAAGGATCCCAACAATTTATATATCATTAATAATTATAGTTATTACCTATCTCTAAGAGAAGAAAGACTTGAATATGCAGAATCGATTAGTAAAAAAACAATACTAGCCGAACCGGAGAATGAAACTTTTTTAGACACTTATGCTTGGATTCTTTACAAGCTTGAGCGATATCAGGAAGCACTAATCTATATTACAAAAGCTGTTAAAAATGGTGGAATAGATAGTGAAGTGGTAGTTGAGCATTATGGCGATATCTTATTTAAAAATGGAGAAATAGAACGCGCGGTTGAGTTATGGAAATTATCAAAGGAGATGGGGAATAACAGCGAATTGTTGTTAGAAAAGATTAATCAATCAACAGAATAGCTTTTATATAACATAAGAGATTTAATATGATGAAAACAAAAATATTTTTTTGCTTTTTAATTTTCACTTTGATGTTTTTCGCTAGACCGATTTTGGCCCAAACAAGAGTCGAATTGCAAAAAAAGAAGGAGCAAACAGAGCAAAATATTAATCTCACAAACGAACTATTAGAAAGAACAGAAAAATCTAAATCTTCGGGTTTAAATAAACTTTTAATTCTTAAAAAGAGGATTAGTCTTAGGGAACAACTAATTCAGGAAATTGCTTCAGAAATAAACTTACTCGATAAAAACATTGAGGAAAACAGGGCAATGATTGCAAACTTAGAAAATGAAATTAAGCAATTAAAGGAAGAATACGCAAAGATGATATATTACGCGTATAAGAATCGGAATAGTTATGATAAACTGATGTTTATTTTAGCTGCTGAAGATTTTAATCAAGCGTACCGACGAATGAAATACTTTCAGCAGTATAGCGAGTATCGAAAAAAACAGGCCAATCAGATTGTCATAGCACAAAAGAATCTAGAATTTGAAACAGAACAGTTAAGCGAAAGCAGACAAGAAAAAATCGCATTATTGTCAAGAAAGGAACGTGAGAATAGTCAACTTACCTTTGAGAAGGACAAAAAGAACAATGAAGTTTCCAGATTAAAAAGAAAAGAAAAGGAATTACGAAAAAAGATTCGCGAGGAGCAAAGGCGAAAGAAAAAGATTGAAAATGCAATTTCTGAATTAATAGCACGAGAATTAAAGGAAAATAAGAATTCAAAAGCACTTAGTGCGAACGAAGAATTACTATCTCAACGTTTTAAAAGCACCAAGGGCAAATTAAAATGGCCTATTGAAAAGGGTTTAATTATACAAGAATTTGGTGAACATCCACATCCTGTTATAAAAGGAGTGGTGCGAAAAAACGATGGCATTGATATCGGTGCAACCTCAGACACAAAAGTAAAAGCGATTTTTGATGGTGAAGTAAAAAAGATATTCGCCGTTCCTGGTGCGAATATGGCTATTATAGTGCGACACGGACATTATTTGTCATTATATACAAACGTTACCAATGTTCGAGTAAAATCTGGTGATGTAATTAAAGAAGGAGAATATATTGGAGATTTATATAATGGAGATAGTAATGATGCCTCATTATTACATTTAGGAATATATGAGGAAAAGACGGTTTTAAATCCTAAAAACTGGCTAAGAAAACAATAAATCTTATTTAAAAATTATATATATTTGAAAATTAGTAGAAAAAATGTAACAAATAGCAAAATTATAAGTATACATCGGTAATTGTGTAACTTAAAGAGATTTGACGTGCTAACAACAATTCTAAAAATGGAAAAAAGCATTTTTATAGAGTCAAAAATTGAAAATATCAATAAAATTGAAAAAATTATTGATGAAGTTTCAGAAGAGGCTAGGATAAATTCTGAGGTGTATGGGAAGATATTAATTGCTACCGTTGAGGCTGTCAATAATTCAATTGTGCATGGAAATAAGGAAGATGAATCAAAAAATGTCAAAGTTGATTTTAAAGTAGATTCAGACTTTATTTATATTTTTATTGAAGATGAAGGCCCCGGCTTTAACTTTTATAATGTTCCCGATCCAACAACCCCTGAAAATATAGAAAATATTCATGGCCGTGGCGTTTATTTAATGAAACATTTGGCTGATGATGTTATTTTTCATGGTCGTGGAAACAAAGTTGAAATAAAATTCAGTTTAAAATAGATGCCTGTTAAATTTTACACCGAACAAACTTCTTATAATCTTAAAAATAAAATTAAAGTAAAGAATTGGATAAAAAATTCAATATCCAACGAAAATGCTTTGGCAGGAGATATAAATATCATTTTAACTTCAGATAGTTACCTATTAAAGATTAATAAAGAATATCTTAAACACAATTATTACACCGACATTATTACCTTTAATTATTGCGAAGGCAATATAATTAATGGTGATATTTACATTAGTGTTGATACCGTACAGAACAATTCAGAGCTTTTCAATGTTTCTTTTATTGACGAATTACATCGTGTTATAATACATGGGATCTTACATCTTATCGGATTTGACGATAAAAATGATGATCAAAAGAAAGTAATGAGAGAAAAAGAAAACGAATATTTAGAAAGAGTTAAAAATCTTTTATAATTTTCCAAAAATTTCAAAATAGAATTTATGTTACCAGAATATGATGTTATTGTGGTAGGTGGAGGACATGCTGGTTGCGAAGCAGCAGCAGCAGCAGCAAATATGGGATCGAAAACATTGTTGGTTACAATGGATATGAACAAATTTGCACAAATGTCATGTAATCCAGCTATGGGAGGAATTGCCAAAGGGCAAATCGTGAAGGAAATTGATGCGCTTGGGGGTTATTCCGCAATTGTTACCGACAAAAGTATGATCCAGTTTAGGATGTTAAATCAGTCGAAGGGTCCTGCAATGTGGAGCCCCAGAGCTCAATGCGACAGAATGATTTTTTCTTCGGAATGGAGGAATATATTAGAAAATATCGATAATCTTGACTTGTGGCAAGATCTGATAACAGAATTAATAATAGAAGAAAACATTGTTAAGGGAGTTGTTTCTAAATTGGGCATTAAGTTTAAATCAAAGAAGGTTATTTTAACGAATGGAACCTTTTTAAATGGTTTGATGCACGTTGGTAGAAAGCAGGTCGAAGGTGGTAGAGCAGGGGAATCTTCATCAAAAGGAATTTCTGAACAATTAGAAACCTTTGGTTTTGAAGTGGGGAGAATGAAAACTGGAACTCCTGCTAGAATTGATGCACGAAGCATTGATTTTTCGAAAGTGGAAGAACAAAAAGGTGATGAAGGAGGAGGTCAATTTTCTTTTTTGAATCATGATTTCACACCGAATAATCACAAATCTTGTTATGTAACTTATACCGATCAAATGGTTCATGATATTTTAGAGACAGGCTTTGAAGAGTCACCTCTTTTTAATGGAACTATTAATGGTGTTGGACCAAGATATTGTCCTAGCATTGAGGATAAAATTGTAACTTTTGCTGAAAAGGATAAACATCAATTATTTTTGGAGCCAGAGGGTATTACAACAAATGAATATTACATTAATGGATTCTCGTCATCTTTACCTTGGGATGTTCAATTGCGGGCATTAAAAAATATTCCCGGATTGAAAAATGTAAAAATTTATCGCCCAGGATATGCTATTGAATATGATTATTATCCTCCAACTCAACTGAATCACACTTTAGAAACAAAGCATATTAAGAGCCTATATTTTGCCGGTCAGATTAATGGCACTACCGGTTATGAAGAAGCTGCCGCTCAAGGAATGATGGCAGGCATGAATGCGAGTTTAAAAGTGCAAGGGAAAGAAGATTTTATTTTAAAAAGGGATCAAGCATATATTGGTGTTTTAATAGATGATTTGATTACTAAAGGTGTTGATGAACCCTATAGAATGTTTACTTCACGCGCAGAATACAGAATACTTTTAAGACAAGATAATGCAGATTTACGACTGACAGAATTATCTTATAGAATGGGACTGGCTAAAGAAGATCGTTTTAATTTGTTAAAGAAAAAAATAGAAGCAAGAGATAAAATATATGCTTTCATCAAGAATTTTAGTATTGAACCAGACCATATCAATGAATATTTAGAGCAAGTAAAAACAAATCCATTAAAACAAAAACGGAAGTTAATTGATGTCGTATTAAGACCTCAAGTAAAGCTAAATGATCTTATAGAGGTTATACCAGAGTTTAAGAAGTTAGTTTCTGAAATAGAAATTAAAACAAAAGATATTATTGAATCTGCAGAGATATTAATTAAGTACTCAGGTTATATTGAAAGAGAGCAGCAAGTTGCTAGCAAGCTCAAAAGATTGGAATACATAGTTATTCCAAAGGAATTTGATTACACAAAAATCTCCTCATTATCAACAGAGGGAAGACAGAAATTAATTAAAGTACAACCAATCAACATTGGACAAGCCGCACGTATTAGTGGAGTTTCTCCTTCAGACATAAGTGTTTTATTGGTATATATGGGGCGCTAGTGTTCCACGTGAAACGTTGGCAAAATTTTTAATCGTTCCACGTGGAACTAATAATTATTTTTATGGATAGAGAACAGATGATTTCAGGAAAACTGGTTGATGTAGTTGCGCGACGAACTTACAATGCGCAAATTACAATTTACAACGGAAAAATAAGAAGCATAGTAGAGGTAAAAGAAGAATACGAAAACTATATTCTTCCTGGCTTGATTGACGCCCATGTTCACATAGAAAGTTCTATGTTAATTCCAACAGGCTTTGCTAGAGCAGCAGTTCGGAATGGAACTGTCGCCACAGTTTCTGATCCCCACGAGATAGCAAATGTTATGGGATTAAAGGGTGTTGAGTATATGATTGAAAATGGAAAGAAATCTCCGTTCAAATTTTATTTTGGAGCCCCTTCGTGCGTTCCAGCTACACCATTTGAGACATCAGGTGCAGAGATTAATTCAGATGACATTAAGAGACTGATGTATAATCCAGACATATATTATTTGGCCGAAATGATGAATTTCCCCGGAGTAATATATGGTGATAAGGAGGTTTTGAAAAAAATTAGTTGTGCCCATGAGGTTAACAAACCTATCGATGGACATGCTCCGGGATTAACAGGTGAGGGTTTGGAAAAATATGCAGCACAAAAAATCACAACTGATCATGAATGCACAACTGTTGAAGAGGCAATACAGAAAATTAAAAAAGGAATAAAGATCCAAATACGTGAAGGTAGCGCGGCAAAGGATTTCGAAAATTTATTTCCTCTTCTTAATACACATCCAGGAAAAGTAATGTTTTGTACCGATGATTGTCATCCAGATGATTTAGTAAAAGGGCATATAAATAAAATAATCGCAAGAGCGATCGCTAAAGGTGCCGACTTGTACGATGTAATTTCAGCAGCAACAATAAATCCCATTAAACACTATCAACTAAATGTTGGTTTACTTCAATTGGGTGATCCTGCAGATATAGTTATTGTTAAAGATTTGGTGGGTTTTGATGTTGAGAGAACATATATAGATGGCAAGTTGGTTTTCGAAAACGGTGAGGTTTTACTAGAAAAAAAAGAGGAAAAAGCCATAAATAATTTTAAATGCAAGCCAATTAATGAAGAGGATATTTGTGTTCCAAATTTGAATAAAAAAATTCAGGTGATAGTTGCCAAGGATGGTGATTTATTAACAGGAAAAGAGATTTTAGAACCAACTGTTGAAAACGATTTTGTAATTGGTGATATTGATAGAGATATCTTAAAGATAGTGGTTGTTAATAGGTATAGAAATTCAAAACCACAAGTTGGATTTATAAAAAATTTCAAATTAAAAAAGGGAGCAATTGCTGGTAGTATTGCTCACGATAGTCATAATATTATTGCAATTGGAACTAGCGATAAGAATATCGTCACAGCAGTTAATAAAGTAATTGAAAACACTGGTGGTATTGTAGCCTATGATGAAAGCGAATTAACAGCTTTAAAGCTCGATGTGGCAGGCTTAATGTCTACTCAGGAGGCAAGTGAAGTGGCCGAAACCTATCATAAGGTGCATTCTAAGTCCAAAGAAATGGGTTCTGAGCTTACAGCACCTTTTATGACAATGGCATTTATGGCATTGCTAGTTATTCCTGAATTAAAGATTGGTGATAAGGGGTTATTTGATGTCACAAAATTTGATTTTACGAGTTTGTTTGTTGAATAATGGACGAGAACAAAAAGGAAAAATTTAGACCTATACTTTCTGTACTTCCGGATAGCCCGGGAGTATATCAGTTTTTTAATTCTCAGAATGAGATAATTTACGTTGGCAAGGCAAAAAATCTAAAGAAAAGGGTTTCTTCATATTTTAATAAAGATTTTTATGAAAACCGGAAGTTGAAAATTCTGGTTAATAATATAGATCATCTAGAATATATTGTTGTTCAGTCGGAATCTGATGCTTTGCTTTTAGAAAACAACTTAATTAAGAAATACACGCCACGTTATAATGTTTTACTTAAAGATGACAAGACCTATCCGTGGATTTGTATAAAAAACGAACCGTTTCCACGAGTATTTTACACAAGGAATGCAATAAACGATGGTTCAAAGTATTTTGGTCCATATACTTCGGTGTATATGGTTAAGATTATGCTTGATTTAATTAGTAAATTGTATCCATTGCGAAACTGCAATCTTAATCTTTCATCAGAAAATATTAATGCAAAAAAATACAAACCATGCCTAGAATACCACATGGGTAATTGCTTGGCTCCATGTGTTGGCTTACAAGAATCCACGAATTACAATAAATCAATCGAAAATATTGTAAAAATATTAAAAGGAAATATTCAAGAAGTAATTGTTTATTTAAATGAGCTCATGGATTCTTATTCTGCAGAGTTTAAGTTCGAAGATGCACAACTTGTTAAAGAAAAAATAGAAATTTTAGAGAAATATAAAAGTAAATCTACTGTTGTTAGTCCTAGTTTAAACAACGTAGATGTTTTTAATATTTTAGACGACAATAATTTTGCATACGTTAATTTCCTAAAAGTTATAGAAGGTAGAATTGTACAAGCACATACCGTTGAACTCAAGAAAAAATTAGACGAAACACTTGAGCACTTGCTTATTTTGGCTATAATAGAAATTAGAGAAAGACTTTTTAGTAGCTCAAAAGAGATCATATCGCCAATTAACATTAAGATTGATGGGTTAAAGATTACGGTACCCGTAAGAGGCGAAAAGAAGGCCTTGTTAGAATTATCCGAACGAAATCTGAAGTATTACCGCCTTGAAAAGCAAAAAAGAAACGATAAAAAGAAAGAAAAGCATTCCGGGAAAAGATTATTAGAGGTTATAAAAAAAGATCTTAATTTAACTGCACTTCCCGAGCATATTGAGTGCTTCGATAATTCAAACATTCAAGGAACCAACCCTGTAGCGGCATGCGTTGTGTTTAAAAATGCAAAACCTAACGCAAAAGAGTATCGTCATTATAATATTAAAACCGTTCAAGGGCCAGATGATTACGCCTCTATGGAAGAAGTTGTTTATAGGCGTTACAAAAGACTAGTTGATGAGAAAAAAAATCTCCCGCAACTTATTGTAATTGATGGGGGAAAAGGTCAGCTTAACGCGGCTTTAAAAAGTTTAGAGAAGCTAAAAATTAAAGATTCTGTTACAATTATTGGGATTGCCAAAAGATTAGAGGAAATTTTTTATCCGAACGACCCCATTCCTTTGTATTTAGATAAAAACTCAGAATCGTTAAAAGTTATTCAGCATATTCGAAACGAAGCACATCGATTTGGAATAAAATTCCACAGGAATAAAAGATCAGGAAATTTCATAAAAAGTGAACTTGATGGTATTCCCGGTATCGGACCAAAAACAATAGAAGTATTGTTAACAAAATACAAAACCATAAAAACAATACGGTCGTTAAGTTTGGATGAAATATCTAGCGAAATAGGTAACACAAAGGCTAAACTTTTGCTCGAATACTTTAATGTTCAGTAAATGAGTTTATTATGTTATTTCTCATATAAATCTTCTGTTCTATTATACACATAAATTAATACTTTATATGATATTATATAAAACCCATTATAATAAGTATTTAAGATCTATTTATATTATTTTAACCTCATTAGAATAGAATATTTAATTTGAGTGTTAAACACAGCCCACAACAGCAGAATTATAAAAGGTTTTATTTCGCGGATATTAAAAATGAGTTTTAAATAGAATTAAGTTTTATTAATTCAATTATCTTTACAGCGAATCTGCAAAACACATCTATATGCTTGTAAGGGAAATGTCGATAAATTTTTTTTCAGCTGTCGAAAAATATTCTACACAACAAGATACTTTAATTCAACAAATCACTCCGCAAGTTGATCAGAATGCTGTAAGTATAAGCGATACTTCAAATAGAAATACTATAGATATTAGTTCTGTCAAGAAAATGGACATCCAAACAATTGATTCTATTCTAAGAAGAAGTGAGGAAAGAGAAAGGCAAATTAATCTAGAGACGCAAAAAGATTCAATAGTTGTAAGACCCATATATCGTCGAAAAATAGACACAACAGAACTGCTTTATAAACAATTTGGCATTGCAGGTTTTCCCATTAAATCTAAATTGGAGAACGATGCATTCAACGAAAATGTCTTATATAATTTCCCTAGTGTAAAACCAAAAAAAAGACCAGTAGATCATGTCTTTAGTTATGCAGAGGGTAACGCTCCCGTTCAAACAATAGAAAGCAATAAAGACTTAATAGAGCCAGAATATATTTCAAATAAAATCCAGTTCGATTGGATTACGATTGTCCTTATTGCCACGTTTTTTCTTTTGGGGTGGGTACGTTTGTTTAATAAAAAGTATTTAGCCTTGATGGTTAAATCAATAATAAATTACAATGAATCAGTTAATTTATATAGGGAAAAAAACTCCTTAATGGAGCGAGCATCCTTCATTATTAATATTCTGTTTATAAGCAATGTAAGTTTATTTATAATGCAAATTATGCATTATTTTGGAGTGCAAGTTCCGGGAATTGAGAAGCATATGCTTTATATTTTTCTATGTTCGAGTTTTATAGGATTGTATGTTTTAAGAGCGCTCTCGGCCAGATTAATTGGATCTATATTTTTAAAACAAAAAATATTTTCGGTGTATTTCCATAATGTGAATATTTATACCAAAACCTCAGGCTTGTTATTGTTTCCTTTAATTGTGGCATTGCAATTTATAGCCTACGAATACTTAGGGTTTATAATTTATTTCGGGATTATTATAGTAGGCATTTTATATGTATTTCAGATTTTACGGGCGTTTCAAATAATAATTCGAAATAATGTTTCTATATTCTATATGATTTTGTATCTTTGTGCCTTTGAAATAGCACCCTTTTTGATTATTTA
The DNA here is from genome assembly GCA_016342685.1 of Bacteroidales bacterium. GTDB lineage: Bacteria > Bacteroidota > Bacteroidia > Bacteroidales > UBA12077 > UBA12077. Next base: position 200,607 of record JAEINU010000004.1, read on the forward strand.
CAGACTATTGTTATCTCAAGGATAATGAGATGTTTAGAAGTTTTGTAATAAGAAAATCCAAATATATTAGATGAAAATTAAAACGATTTTAGTATCACAACCGGAACCCAAGAACGATAAATCCCCTTATGCGGAATTGGCTGAAAAGAAGGGATTAAAAATTGATTTTAGACCGTTTATTCAGGTAGATGGAGTTTCTGTTAAGGACTTTAGACAAGAAAGAATTGACATACTTGCACATTCGGGAGTTATTTTTACCAGCAGAACAGCGGTTGATAACTATTTTAGAATAGCAGAAGAAATGAGATTGGCTATACCTGATACTATGAAGTATTTTTGTATATCCGAAGCAACTGCTTATTATTTGCAAAAGTATATCGTTTATAGAAAGAGAAAAATCTTTTACGGAAACGGCACTTTCGCTGATTTAATGGAAGTTATCAAAAAGCATAAAGATGAAAAATTCTTAGTTCCATTATCGGATACTCATAAAGAAGAGATTCCTAAAAAATTAGAACAAGCTAAAATAAAATATACAAAAACAATCATGTATAGAACCGTTAGTGCAGATCTATCTGATTTGTCTGATGTTAACTACGATATGCTTGTGTTTTATAGTCCTTCAGGAATAAAATCTTTATTAGAAAATTTCCCTGAGTTTAATCAGAACAATACACAAATAGCAACCTTTGGTCCAAAAACCGCTAAAGCAGTTAAAGATGCCGGACTAAAAGTAAATGTTAAAGCACCTACAAAAGAAGCACCATCAATGACAATGGCTATTGAGCAATTTGTTACTGAAGTTGCTAAATCAAAAAAATAGCAAAAAAATTAAAAAATAAATATGGGGAAGGCTTTAACTTCCCCTTTTTTTGTACTTGTAAATAAGAAAATTTTAACGGAATACATTATTTTTGAATATGCAAAGCATGAAACAAACTTTCAATAAAGACGAACGTTTAAAAAGCCGAACGCTTATTGGGAATTTATTCAAGGATGGATTAACAATACATCAATATCCGTTTAAAGTACTTTATAAAATCGATGAAGGTGTTGACTTTAAATATCCTGCTAAAATAGCTGTTAGTGTATCCAAAAGAAACTTTAAAAGAGCAGTTGACCGAAATCGCCTAAAGCGCAAAATAAGAGAGGCATACCGCCTTAATAAATTAGATTTATATAATTTATTAAATCAAACAAATGAAAAAATCTATTTTTTTGTTATATATACTACAACACAGGAAATTAGTTATCAAGAAATCGAGTTAGGTATGGAAAAATTAATTCTAAGACTAATCGATAAATTGACAGAAAATAAAACCTAGCACGCACAAATAGATCAAATTAGAGTTAAAAAAAGTTAATATAGAACAGTTGATAGCATTTCTACGTTATTAATTAAATAGATTTGTATTTCTATGTTATTGTAAAATTGAAAAAATCAGATATTATGTCGAAAAAATATGTAAGTAGATCTTTCTTAGCAGTCATAATTGTTGCTATAACAGTTGTCACTTTTTTAGGATTTAAAGATGGTGATGATTTTAAAATTGCCAAAAGCCTTGATATTTATTATTCTCTTTTTAGAGATGTAAATACTTATTATGTTGATGAAACTGATCCAGAGAAGATGGTCGAAAATAGCATTAAATCTATGCTTAAGGAGTTAGATCCTTATACTGTTTATATTCCAGAGAGAGATATGGATGATTTTACATTTATGATATCAGGGGAGTATGGTGGAATAGGTGCATTAATAAGGAACAATGGCGAATTTCCTATAATTGCACAGCCCTATAAAGGTTTTCCAGCCGATAAGAATGGATTAAAAGCAGGAGATAAAATTTTGGAAATTGATGGAAAATCAACAAAAGATTTTGAAATTAGCGAAGTGAGTGATCGATTAAAAGGAATTCCACAAACAAAACTAAAATTATTAATTGAGCGTCCTTTTATAAACGAAAAAATAGAAAAGGAATTGGTTCGCGAGGAAATAAAAATTAGCAGTGTACCATATTATGGATTGGTTGATGAAGGGATTGGATATATTCGGGTAACAAAGTTTACACCCGATGTTTCAAGTCAAGTAAAAGAAGCCCTTAGAGAGCTTAAGGCCGATCATCAAATTACATCTTTGGTTCTTGATTTGAGAAATAATCCTGGAGGATTATTAATCGAGGCTCCTAAAGTGTGTAATGTATTTGTTGAAAAAGGAGAAGAGATAGTAAGCACAAAAGGAAAAGTAAATACTTGGAATCAAACCCTTAAAACAACATCATCAGCATACGATACAGACATTCCATTGGTAGTTTTGGTGAGTAGAGGATCTGCTTCTGCTGCTGAAATTGTTGCTGGAGCTTTGCAAGATCTTGATAGAGCGGTTATCTTGGGACAAAGAACATTTGGAAAAGGATTGGTTCAAACAACTTTGCCTTTAAGTTATAATTCGCAATTAAAAGTAACAACGGCAAAGTATTATATACCTAGTGGCAGATGTGTTCAGGCCTTAGATTATACAAACCGAAACGAGGACGGAAGTGTAGGGCACATCCCTGACTCACTAATCACCGAATTTACTACTAAAAACGGAAGAAAAGTTTATGATGGTGGTGGTATAATTCCTGATGTAAAAGTAGAAGCTGAGGAAGTAAGTCAATTATCGATAAATTTAATTACACAGAATGTGATTTTTGATTTTGCAACGAAGTTTGCTTTTGAAAACCCTACAATTCCTAGTGTAGAGGATTTTGATATTACTGATAAAACCTACAATAATTTTGTTCAGTTTGCATTAGAAGATACTTTTAAATACGAATCGCAAAGTGAAAGAGAACTGGAAAAACTTGAAAAAGTTATAAAACGCGAAAAGTATTATGAAAATTCAAAAGACGAGTTTGAACAACTAAAAGCAAAGTTATCAAACGATAAGGCGAAAGATCTTCAAAGCTTTAGATCAGAAATAGTTCAATTTTTGCGTGATGAAATAGTTGGAAGGTATTATTATGAGGGTGGTCAAATAAAAACAAACTTAAAAGATGATATTCAGTTATTTAAGGCAATTGAAATTCTGAAAGATGTGAATAAGTATAAATCAATTTTATCTTCCGAATTTAAAAATAAAGAGCAGCTAGGAATGAAAACCAGTATGTTCGATAAATAGAAATTAGTTCGAAAAGAGACTAGTATTGAGAGTTACATGAGATTGCAACGAATTAGATAATAGGTGAAAACATAAAAAAAACCGAAGCAAGCCGCTTCGGTTTTTTTGTTTATAATGATTTTATATATTTTAATTAAACAATCTGAAATAGTTCCGGACTCGAAACATGGAACTTTTAGCTTTAAACAATTAATGCGCTTCAAGCCAGTTTTCACCAATCCCCATATCTACAGTTAGCGGAATGCTTAGTTTTATCGCATTTTCCATTTTGTCTTTCACCAATGCTTTTATCTCTTCTAGTTCTGGTTTAAAAACATCAAATACCAATTCATCATGCACCTGAAGAATCATTTTTGTTTTATATTCCCTTTTCTTTAGTTCTTCATAAATATCAATCATCGCAAGTTTTATTACATCGGCAGCCGAACCCTGTATTGGTGCATTAATCGCATAACGTTCTGCAACTCCACGAACAATTCCATTTCGAGAATTAATATCTTTTAAATAACTCTTTCTTCCCATCATGGTTTCTACGTAAGTTTTATCTCGCGCCATAGCAATACTTTTATCCATATATTCCTTCACTTTTGGGAAACTGGCAAAATACTCTTCTATGAGCTGTTTTGCTTCCGTTCTCGGAATATTTAGATTCTGGGATAAACCGAAAGCGGAAATGCCGTAAATGATACCAAAATTGGCCGATTTAGCAATCCTACGCTGATCACTAGTTACATCATCAACATTTTCCACGTGGAAAATATTAGCAGCTGTTGTGGTATGAATATCTACATTATTATTAAAAGCCTCGATCATATTTTGATCCTGACTCATATGGGCCATTATACGTAATTCGATTTGTGAATAATCGGCTGCTAGTAATACGTATTCTTCATTAGAAGGTATGAATGTCTTACGAATTTCTCGCCCGCGGGCTTCTCGAATAGGAATATTTTGTAAGTTTGGATTTTTAGAACTCAGTCGCCCCGTAGAAGCAACCGCTTGTTGATAGGAAGTGTGAATTTTCCCTGTTTTTTCATTAATTAGCTTTGGTAATGCTTCAACGTAAGTAGATAAAAGCTTTTTAAGTGAACGAAACTCCAATATATCTTGAATTATAGGATGCTTATCCGATATTTTTTGTAAAGTATCTTCACTAGTAGAATATTGCTTTGTTTTCGTTTTTTTAGCGTTAGGATCCAATTTCATGTGGTCGAAAAGCACTTCACCTAATTGTTTCGGTGAAGATACATTGAATGGAATACCTGCTTGAGCAAGAATTTTTTCTTCAATCTTAATTAATTCTTTATTAAGTTCTTTTGCAAATTCATTTAAAGCATCAGTATTAACTTTTATTCCTGATTTTTCCATATCGGCTAAAACAGGAATAAGTGGCATTTCAATAGTAGTTGATAAATTGTCTAAGTAGTTTTTCTCCAGTTCTTTCTCAAAAATTTCTTTTAACTGATAGGTTAAGTCAGCATCTTCACAAGCGTAATCCGTAATTTTATCAAAAGGAACATCTCGCATTGAAGCTTGTTTTACTCCTTTTTTCCCAATCAGTTCTTCAATACTTATTGGCTTATAGCCTAGATATTGTTCCGAAAGAAAATTTAAATTGTGACGTAAATCTGGTTGCATTAAGTAATGGGCAATCATGGTATCAAAAATTTCACCAAAAACCTCAATCCCGTATTGTTTTAAAATTGCAATATCATACTTAATATTCTGACCAATTTTGCGAATTGCTTTATTTCCAAGAACTTGTTTAAATTCATTGAATAATTCTGTTGCTTCATTTTTATCTGATGGGAAAGGAATGTAAAAAGCCTCGTGACTTTTATATGATATAGCTAAACCAACAATTTCTGCTGTGCGTGGATCTAATCCAGTTGTTTCCGTATCAAAACAAAATTCTGATTGTTTGTTAAGTATTTCAATTAGTTCTTTTCGTTTATCAAGAGTATCAACTAATTTATAATCATGATTTACCGTAGAAATGCTTTTAAAATCGTTTGGCGCAGATTCGATTTCAACATCGCCAAACAACGAACCTTGCATTACACTTGCAGTAGGTGTGGGAGTAATTTCTTTATGAAATATTCTTTTGGCTAATGTTTTAAATTCAAGTTCTTCAAACAGTTTGGTTAATTTAACTTCGTCGGGCTTATTTAAAACAAGTTTTTCTTGTTCTAACTCTACCGGAACATCTAGCCTTATCGTCACCAATACTTTCGAAAATAGAACTTGCTCTTTATTGTCTGCAAGTTTTTCCTTTTGTTTTCCTTTTAAATCGTCGATATGCTCGTATACATTTTCAATACTGCCATACTCGCCAATTAATTTTATTGCTGTTTTTTCTCCAATCCCAGGAGCACCAGGTACATTATCCGAAGCGTCGCCCATTAATCCAAGAATGTCAATTACCTGAATAGGATCTTTAATTTTATACTTTTCACAGATTTTTTGTTTATCAACAAGCTCTGCTTCATTTCCTCCACGACCAGGTTTTAACATAAAAATATTATCGGAAACTAATTGCCCGTAATCTTTATCCGGTGTCATCATATAAGTGGTAAAACCTTCTTTCTCTGCCATTTTCGCTAATGTACCAATGGTGTCGTCGGCTTCAAAACCAGCAACTTCAATAACCGGAATTTTAAATCCTTCAACCAGGGCTTTAATATATGGAATTGAAAGTTTTATATCTTCCGGTGTTGCTTCTCTTTGTGCTTTATACTCCTTATACATCTCATGTCTAAAAGTTGGATAAGGAGGGTCGAATACTACCGCAAGGTGTGTAGGTTTTTCTTTAATAATTAAGTCGATTAAAGTATTTGCGAAACCATAAATTGCAGATGTATTCTGTCCTTTCGAATTGTATCTTGGATTTTTTATAAAGGCATAGTAAGAGCGGTATATTAATGCATAAGCATCTAGTAAATAGAGATTTTTAGACATATTGTAAAGTATAGGTTTATAAAGTATTTTTAAAAATAATGGATATTTTAAAAAACATAAATTTAAATAAAATTAAAGCACCAAAGTACAACATTTATATTCATGAGTAAAACGAATAAATACCAAAATCCAATAAACAATAAGTAAAGTTTGCTAAATGTTTCGGTTCGCTTTTAAATAATTGCTATTGTAAAACTGATTATTGATGATTGTCTTCAGCATACCATTCGGCAAATGAAGTGGCTGTTTCGTGAAGTTTTAAGCTATGTAATTTAATGTGATTTGGTAGATTTTTTTGAATTCTTTCAACAAAATCAACAACCATATTTTCACATGTTGGTTGGTAATTAACAAGATGTTGTTTTTTAAACATCTGATTATTTGAGAATTCAGAACCTACAATTGCTTTAGAATTTAATACAATTGCATGATCCATTGGGTCAACTATTTGACCATTTATAATTCTTTTTAAATCGCCAAAGTCGATTACCATTCCATTTTTAGGATTATTATCGTCCATTATTGGTGAACCAATAACGGTTACAAACATTCTATACGAATGCCCATGTATATTAGCACACGGGCCATCATAATTCCATAGTGCATGTGCTATTTCAAAATTAAACTCTTTGGTAACGCGAATCTTTGCCATTTTGAATTGATTTTATTGATAATACAAAGATAAAACACAATTGTTGAATAGTATAAAAAAGAAAACCATTCTTTTTAAAAGAATGGTTTTCAATAAATATTTTAAGAAACACTAATTCATAGTGCATTTACTAACGCAGTTAACGATATTACTTAAATTAGCGTGTTTAAGAAAATAGTATGTGTTTTTACCTTCTCTTTTTGAACTTAATACACCCTTGTCTTTTAGTATACCTAAATGATGTGAAGTTGTTGATTGTTCAATCTTTAATAATTCGTGAATTTCAGTAACAGTTAGTTTTTTTCCATCATCCAAATAGTTAAGAATTGCAATTCTCATTGGATGAGCAATTGCTTTTAACATATTTGCTGCTTCTTCTAACTGCTCAATAGTCAAGTCTTTAATGTTCATATTCTTTCGAAGAATTTTGGTTAATTAACAAATGCAAATATATAAATATATTATTGCAAAAATGTGATAATAATCAGGAATTTTCATATTTATATATGAACATGAGTGATTTGCGTTTTTTATTTCTTTTGAATCGAGTTTATGAACCAAAAATGAATCTATCTGTTTGATTTAATTAGTAGCTTATTAAGAATAGTAGACTAGAATTAATTGTTATATTTGAAGAATTAACACTATAGAATGTCAGCAGTAGATAAAATAAAAGCTCCGATAAAAGGGGAAATGGAAAAATTTGAACCATTTTTTCGGGAATCAATGCGAACAAAAGTTCCGTTGTTAAATGTGATAATGAATTATATTTTACGTCGGAAGGGAAAGCAAATGCGTCCAATGTTTGTTTTTCTAACTTCGAAGATGTTACAAGATAATGTTGAAGATTCTACACACACTGCTGCATCATTAATTGAACTTTTACATACAGCAACTTTAATTCACGATGATGTTGTTGATGAAGCTTATGAACGACGTGGATTTTTTTCTGTTAATGCTCTGTGGAAATCAAAAATTAGTGTTTTAGTTGGCGATTATTTACTATCAAAAGGACTTTTATTGGCAGTTGAAAACAATGAATATGAGTTATTAAAAATTGTTTCGGTTGCTGTTAAAGAAATGAGTGAGGGTGAATTATTACAGATTCAGCAATCGCGAAAGCTAAAAATCACAGAAGATATTTATTATGATATTATCCGGAAAAAGACAGCAGCATTAATTGCAGCATGCACAGCTTGTGGGGCAAAATCAACTGGTGCAGATGATGAACAGGTAGAAAAAATGCGAATGTTTGGTGAACATGTGGGTATGGCTTTCCAGATAAAGGACGATTTATTAGATTATCAAAATAATGGAAATATTGGTAAACCTTCAGGAAATGATATAAAAGAAAAGAAACTTACACTTCCAATAATTCATGTTCTGAAAAACGCATCAAAATCGGATCAAAAAAGAATTTTAAGTATCGTAAAACGACACAATAAAAATAAAAAGAAAGTACAAGAAGTTATTGATTTTGTGATTGATAATGGGGGCTTAGATTATACTACACAGATTATGCATGAGTACTGTGAAAAGGCTTTAGATTTATTAAAAGATATACCGGAAAGCGAATCTAAGGAAGCTCTTATAGAACTTGTGAATTATGTTGTAATTAGAAAAAAATAATAAAAGTGTCATTCCCGTGAAAACGGGAATCTCTTTTTAAATTAAAGTCATCTCCAATCAAGTTGAAGATGACAATCCTAAGTTTTCGCAGTTCTTAGTTTATTAGAAGTATTTCACTTCTTTATTATAAATATCTGTAAGTAAGTTATTTGCTAAACGACTAGCCCCAATTCTGAATAATTTATTATTTAACCATTCGTCACCTAGGTTTTCTTTTACAATTGCAAAGTAAGACAAAGCATCTTCCTGTGTTGAAATACCTCCAGCAGGTTTTATGCCAATCTTTTTACCGGTAGCTTCATAAAAAGCTTTAATGGCTTTAGTCATTACATAAACAGCATCGGTAGTTGCTGCAGGCTCTTGTTTACCTGTTGATGTTTTAATAAAATCGGCCCCTGCTTCCATGGCTAAAATACTTGCTTCCCAGATTTGCTTATAAGATTTTAATGCACCAGATTCAAGTATTACTTTCAAATGATTATCACCAATAGCTGATTTAATATCTTTTATTTCCTTAAAACAAAATTCATAATCGCCCTCGAAAAATTTTCCTACCGAAAGAACAATATCTATTTCAGTAGCTCCAGCAGCAATTGCTTGTTTACATTCCTCAATTTTTATATTTAAAAATGTTTGTGAAGAAGGAAAACCAGCACCTACAGAAGCTAAACCCAATTCTTTAATTGTAAGATTTGATCTAACAGATTCTGTCATGCTTGGATAAACACAAATAGCAGCAACGTTAGGCATATCCGAATAATGATTTTTAAAATCATTTACTTTAAGAGTCATTGATTTAATTTTTTCAGCATTATCTACAGTGCTTAAGCTTGTTAAATCAATTAAACTAAATATTTTCTTTAGTGTTTCTGTATTCGCATACTGATGACTATTGTTCCCAAGTATTGCAACTTTTTGCTGTACATCTTCTTTTAAGAAATCAGCATTGTACTTGTTAAAAAGTTCGTTCATAATATATTGTAATTAAAAGGTTTGGTATTTCTATTTTAACTTTTCGTTTTTTAGATGTCGGGTTGCATCTCGTTTTGTTTTTTTATCAAGGTTTTTAATTAAAGCATCGGTCAAATTTACACCAGTTTGATTGGCCATGCAAATTAAAACAAAAAGTATATCTGCCATTTCTTCTTCCAGACTTTTGTTCTTATCGCTTTCTTTATAAGATTGTTCTCCATATTTCCGGGCAACAATTCTTGCTAATTCACCAACTTCTTCTGTTAACAATATCATATTCGTAAGTTCATTAAAATATCGAACTCCATACTTTTTAATCCATTGGTCAACTTTATTTTGTGCTTCTTGTATTTCCATAACAATCCCTAAAAAATTAGAATATTATTTTGATTTTCCTCGTGCTAAGGAGAAGAAAACGCCTATAAAACAGAGTACTGCAAAAATGAGAAATGCAGTTCGAATACTAATTATAAATTCAGTATAATTTAATGGGTTGATTTTTGCCTTTCCTATAAAAATAGAGAAAATCATCATTGCAATACCCATACTTGACATTTGTCCAATTAACCTCATTGTACCTACGGTTCCTGATGCAATTCCATAATATTTTTTATCAACAGAACTCATTATTGCATTGGTGTTTGGAGAAGAAAAAAGAGCATATCCAATTCCAAAAACAACTAAAATTGGAATAATAAACCAGATACTTGAATTTGCAGTAATAAAAGCAATTAAAAACAGCCCTGCAGAGATCATCGCCATTCCAACTGAAGCAACTTTTCCAGCATCTATTTTATCGGATAACTTTCCGGTTATTGGAGAAAAAATAGCCATTAATAATGGTTGAATAACCAAAATTAAACCCGCTTGTTGTGGGTCAAGTCCTTTTATGTACTGTAAATATAGACTTAATAGAAAGCCAATAGCAAATGTTGCGCTGTAGTTAATTAAAGCGGCGTAATTAGAAAATGCAAAAACACGATTACTCTGAAATAATTGAATATTAACAACAGGAAATTTTTGTTTCTTTTCAAAATATACAAATATCACAATTCCAAAAACTCCCGATAAGCCAAAAAGAATACCTCGCAGTTCGGGTAGTTTACTAAATCCATACATTAAGGAAATAATAGCAAATCCATATATTAATGAACCTTTCCAGTCAAATTTTTCACCTTTAGCATCTGCCCATTCTTCTTTAAAATAGATAAAACTTAAAATTATTGAAATAATTCCTAATGGAACCGTAAAAAGAAAAATTCCTTCCCAGCCCCAGTTTTTAGTTAAAAATCCACCAATAAAAGGGCCCAAAGTTAAACCACCATAAACCGATGCTACAACAATTCCAAGTGCCTGCCCTCGTTTTTCACGTGGAAAAACAGAAGTAACAATTGCCATGGCGGTTCCAAATATTAAAGCTCCTCCAAAACCTTGAATTATTCTCCATAAAATAAGAATTTCAATACTTGAAGAAAATGCACAAAAGAACGATGCAATAGTAAAAATGATCAGTCCAAGATTAAAAATTTTGCGCCGACCAAGTATATCAGCTAAACGACCAAATGGAGTTAGGAATACTGCCGAAGAAAGCAAAAAAGAAGTTGCAACCCAGCTTAACATTACAGCATTTGCCGAGAATTCTTTTCCAATAGCAGGTAAAGCAATATTTGTTGCAGAACCAATAAATGGGGTAACAAATGCAGCAAATGATGTCACAATTAATGTTGCTCTTTCTAGTGATTTTGGATAATTCTTTTTCATTCTAAGTCAATATATTCAGGCTAAACTTGGTGAATAAAATGTCATTTTAAGCTTTATTCTTTGTGTCAATAATTATAGTTACAGGCCCATCATTTTCAAGATTTACTTTCATGTAAGCACCAAATTCTCCTGTTTTGATTTCCTTACCTAAATCAATGCCTAATTGTTCAACAAATTGCTCATATAAAGGAATAGAAATTTCAGGTTTTGCTGCCTGAATGTACGATGGTCGGTTCCCTTTTTTAGTTTTTGCATATAAAGTAAACTGACTAATAGCAAGTATTTCACCATCAATTTCTTTAACAGATAAATTCATTATTCCCTCAGAATCATTAAAAATACGTAATTGAGTAATTTTACTACTTAGCCATTTTATATCTTCAATATTATCAGCTTCTTCAACCCCAACGAGTATCAATAGTCCTTTCCCTATTTCAGATTTAACAGTAGCATTTATTGTTACAGATGAGTTATTTACACGTTGAATAACTGCTTTCATATTTGATTTTTAGTTAGATTTCCTAATATTGAACGAAAGTAAAAAATAACTTACAATTATTATGTTCGAATTAGATAAAAATTTGTAACATTAATCCCTTTTTTCCGATAAAAGGATTAACACATTCTAATTTGAAATATGATGAAAAGAGTTTTACTTATTGCACTAGGATTGTTATTCATACAATCTCTTTTTGCCGATATTCCTTCTGGATATTATACGAATGCAACAAGTTCTGGATATACTTTAAAAACTCAACTTTATAACATAATTAAAGATCACATATCTGTTTCTTATACACCCGGTGTATGGGATGCTATTTACACAACAGATATAAAATCAAATGGATACGTTTGGGATATGTATTCTGATCAACCAGGAGGAACTCCTGCTTATGATTACACTTTAGGAAGTGATCAATGCGGAAATTATTCGGGTGAAGGAAGTTGTTACAATAGGGAGCATTCGTTTCCCAAAAGTTGGTTTGACGATGCTTCGCCAATGTACACCGAATTGTTTCATCTGTATCCGACCGATGGATATGTAAACGGGAAAAGAAACAATTATCCCTTTGGTGAAGTTGGATCAGCTTCTTGGACATCTACGAATGGAAGCAAATTGGGGACAAGTAATTATCCTGGATATAGTGGAACTGTTTTTGAACCGATCGATGAGTATAAAGGTGATTTTGCTCGCACTTATTTTTATATGGCTACCCGATACGAGAATGTAATTTCATCGTGGCCGGGTTCTGCAATGCTTAACGGAACCAACAATCAATGTTATACCGATTGGGCACTTTCTATGTTAATTGAATGGCACACCAACGATCCAGTAAGTAAAAAAGAACAGGATAGAAATGATGCCATTTATGCAATTCAGCACAATAGAAATCCATATATAGATCATCCTGAATTTGTGAATATAATTTGGAGTGGTGAAGTTTCAACTTCCAGTGATTTAGAAGATTTATCTGAAGATGCAATTAGCATTTATCCAAATCCAACAAAAGGTCAGGTGAATCTTAAGTTCGATAAAAAAGATGAGATAAACACAATTAAAATCTATAACTTGCTAGGAGAAAGAATTATACAAATCAATATGCTAAATAAAAATAACTATACAATTGATTTAAGTAAATATCCTAAAGGTATTTACATAGTACAAATTAGTAATGAAGAATCTAATCGAGTTCGAAAAATTATTTTAAAATAACTTTTCTTCCTTTTTCATCATTATCTTGCATTAACCAAAGACCAAACTTTTAATAATTATAATATATGAGACGAATTTTACTTTTATTAGCACTGATGATTTATGTATCATCAATTTTTGCTGTAATTCCAGATGGCTATTACGATGGGGCATCAGGAAAAACAGGTTATCAATTAAAAACGGCCTTGCATACTATTATTAAATCAGGTCATACTGCTCAAGGATATGGAGACCTCTATGATGCATATGTTGACGGTGATACTGATCCCGAAGATGGATATGTGTGGGATATGTATTCCGAAAATCCAGGTGGAACAGATCCATATAATTATCCACATTACACAAATAATTGCGGTACCTATAAATACGAAGGAGATTGTATGAACAGGGAGCATTTATTTCCTCAAGGTATTTTTAATGAAGCATTACCTATGAAAACAGATTATCATCATGTTGTTCCTTCTGATGGTAAAGTAAATGGTATGAGAAGCAGTTATCCATTTGGAGAAGTTGGAAGTGCATCATGGACATCGCTTAATGGAAGTAAAAAAGGTTCGTGCAGTTATCCTGGGTATAGCGGAACGGTTTTCGAACCAATTGATGAGTTTAAAGGTGATATTGCAAGAGCTTTGTTATATTTCGCAACCAGATACGAAGATAAAGTTGCTTCATGGTCGCATGAAATGATTAATGGGACAAGCGATCAAGTATATAAAGATTGGTTTATCTCTTTACTACTTGAGTGGCACAACCAAGATCCTGTAAGTCAGAAAGAAATTACAAGAAACGATGTGGGAAATGATTTTCAAGGAAATCGAAATCCATTTATCGATCATCCTGAATATGTATGTCAAATTTGGGGAGGAGATTGTAGTACAGTTCCATCTATTTCAGATATTACTATAACACCAGCTAATCCAAAATCTACAGAAACAGTAAGTATTTCAGCAACAATAACGGATGATGGTACAATAGCCAATGCTAAGTTATATTGGGGAATCAGTTCTGGGTCTTTAACAAATACAATCGTAATGTCAATGTCATCAGGCGACACCTATACAGCCAATTCGGATATTCCTGTCCAAGCAGATGGAGTGACTGTATATTATGAAATTGAAGCAACAGATGATGAAGCTGAGGTTTCAAAGAGTTCAGTGCAATCCTATACTATTGAAGATAATCCACCGATTACAATATTAGATGAAGGTTTTGAAACATGTCCGGCAACAAATTGGACTACATATAGTGTTTCTGGATCAAGAAATTGGGAATGTGGTGATGGAAGTATGGAGATAAATGGATATAATTCTGATGTTGCTTGCAATGATTGGTTAATATCTCCATCATTTAACTTAAATGATCATGAAAATGAAATTTTAAAATTTAAGTCTTGGACGCAATTTGAAGATGTTAGTCATCCTATGGAAATCAAGTTTTCTACTGATTATTCTGGTTCAGGAGATCCATCATCTGCAACATGGAATACACTTAATGCGAATTGGTCTGCAGTTAATTCACAAGTATGGACCGAATCAGGTGATATTGATATTTCGGGTATTTCAGGAACTACAGTTTATTTTGCATTTCAATATATTTCATCAGGGACTGGAGGAGGGACCTCTGCATATTGGAAAGTAGATGATGTTGTAATCTCTGCTGAAGAGGGTTCAAGTTCAAATAGCAAACCTCAATTTACAAATATTGAACACACACCAATCGAACCAAAATCTAATGAAACCGTTAGTATTTCTGCTACAATTACAGATTCAGATGGAACGATTACTGGTGCCGAAGTGCATTGGGGATTAAGTTCAGGTTCATTGACAAACACTATTGTTATGTCTGTTTCTGCAGGAAATACATATGTTTTAAATACAGACATTCCTGCTCAAGCAAATGGAGCTACAGTTTATTTTGAGATTGTGGCAACAGATAATGAGCCAGAAACATCAACAAGTGTAGAATACAATTATATTGTAAATGATAATATAGCAATTACTTTACTTGAAGAGGATTTTATTACTTGCCCAGCATCTGCATGGACAACTTATAGTGTTTCGGGATCAGAGAATTGGGGCTGTGGAGAAAACAACATGGAAATTAATGCATTTGGTTCTGATGTTGCTTGTGACGATTGGTTAATATCTCCAGTGTTGAATTTAGATGCTTATGAGAATGAGATCTTAAGTTTTAAATCTTTGACTAAATATAGCGATGTTTCACGTCCAATAGAAATAAGATACTCTACTGATTATGCAGGAAGTGTTGACCCATCGTCTTTTACATGGCTTACATTAACCGCCAACTGGTCAGCAGAGAATTCTGAAATATTAACAGAATCAGGGAATATTGATATTTCTGCTATTTCAGGAACAAATGTATATTTTGCATTTCAATATATATCTTCCGGAACAGGAGGAGGAACTTCTGCTTATTGGAATATTGATGATGTTTTGATTACAGGAACTACTGTTGCATCATTAAACGAAAAGCCAGTTATTTCGGTTATTACGAATTCTCCATTAGCACCAACTGATGCTGATGATGTAACTGTATCGGCAACAATTACGGATGATGGAACAATTTCTTCAGCAAAAATTAAATGGGGAACAAGCGCTGGTGTTTATCCAAATGAGGTTATCATGACAAATGTTAGTGATCTTTATTCAGGAGTAATTCCAGCACAAGCAGGAGGAACAACTGTTTATTTTTTAATTGAAGCTACAGATGATGAGCCTGAAACGGTTACTTCAAATGAAAATAGTTTTTCGTTTAGTACAACAGGAAATGTATTGCCTGAGATTACAGTTGTTAATTTCATTCCAACAGATCCTGAAAGTACAGAAGATGTGAATGTAACATCTACAATTACAGATACAGATGGAACAATTTCTTCTGCCAAAATTAAATGGGGAACAACTTCAGGAGATTATTCAAATGAAGTGACAATGAATGTTGCTAAAGGAGATTATTCTGGCATAATTCCAGCACAAGCAAATGAAACACATGTGTATTTTATAGTTTATACTGTTGATAATGATGGAGGATCGGCACAATCGGTAGAAAAAGATTATCTGGTAAATGAACCTAATTTATTACCAGAAATAACTAGTATATTAAATACTCCATTTGCTCCAGTTGAGAATGAAAATGTTTCTATATCAGCGAATATATTTGATGCTGATGGAACAATTTCAACAGTAGAATTACAGTGGGGTTTAAGTTCAGGTTCTTATGGGAACATAATTAGTATGTCAGTTTCTTCTGGAAATATATATGTAAGTAATTTGGATATTCCAGCACAATCTGCAGGAACAACTATTTACTATGTAATTAAAGCAACCGACAACGAACCGGAAATAGCAACATCGGATGAGCAAAGCTTTTCATTTACTGAAATTCCAAATGAAAAGCCAGAGATTTCAGGAATAACAAATCTTCCAATAATTCCAACTGAAAGTGATGATGTGGTAATTGCTGCAACAATTACTGACGATAGTGGAATATCCTCAGCAAAAATTAAATGGGGAACATCTTCAGGAAGTAACACAAATGTGGTTACAATGAATATTTCAAAAGGAGATTATTCTGGGGTTATTCCTGCACAAGCTGGAGGAACAACTATTTATTATGTTATTGAAGCAACAGATGATGATTCAGAGACAACAACATCTTTGGAGAAAAACTATTCAGTTAAAGTAAGTAATGTTGCACCAGAAATAACAAATATTTCTTATTCTCCAAACACACCTACAGATGAAGAAGATGTAACTGTTTCTGCAACAATAACAGATTCTGATGGAACTATTGAATCAGCAAAAATTAAATGGGGAGTAAATACTGGATCATTCCCAAATATGGTTTTAATGACAAAATCAGGAGATTTATATTCTGGTATTATACCGGCTCAAACTGGTGAAACAACCGTGTATTATATCATTGAAGCTACCGACAACGAACCAGAAACCGTATTAAGTACTGATAATAATTATTCGGTTTCTACAACTATCGGAATTGACAATATTTTGCAAGAAAAATTGAATATTTACCCAAATCCAACAAATAATAAAATTAATATTGAATTGGATGATAAGGTATCAATAAAATCAGTTCAAGTTTACAATCTAATCGGAGAAAAGATTTTGGAATATAATCAAATTAACGAATCTAGTTTTAGGGTTAATTTAGAGCAATTCCCAAAAGGATTATACATTATTCGGGTTGATAGCCCAGATTACACAGTTACTAAGAAAATAATGCTTAAATAAGCTTCTTATACCATATGAAAATAGAAAGCCCGGCTAATTGCCGGGCTTTTTATATAATTTTTTATATGATCTAAAATAGATCATCACTTAAATCAGTATTAATAGAAATAGAATCAACTTTTAAAACTAAGTTCTGAACACCAGAAATTGTTATTGTATAAGGATATAATACTCCTTCTACTTCTTTATAATCAGTAAAAGATTGCATTTGAGTAAATTCACCTTGAGGAGCAACTATTATTTCTTTCGACAAAATAAGTAAACCAGATTCAACATCATAGAAGTTATAAGTTAATTCTCCTGTAGGATTAACAACTTTAACTTTATAAGTATCTTTACCCTCAATCGTTTCAACTGATTCTAAGGTAAGTTTAACACCTAATTCAGCAAATTTTAATTCAGCATTTAATGTTGCGTCCACTTTTAGATTTTCCAAATCGTCACCTAAAATTTCTTTTTCTCCTCCGAAACCTTTCATAATACCACGCTCGCCATTGAAAGCTTGTTGTTGCATTACATTGCCATTCATAGACATAATCATCGCATATTTATTCGGAGCTTTTTTATAGGTCTTTTGTTTGATCTCCATTCCTTGCATGCTTGTTGTTGCCTCCATTGTAACATCTTGAATCTTTTCAAGATGTTCTTTACCACCAATTGCACTAATATACTTCTCAATAACAGATTCAGCAGTTACTCCTTCAGGAATACTTTTTTTAACATCCTCTTTAACAGGATTTCCATACATATCGTATAGCTCAACTTTTCCAGAAACACTATATTTCTTTATCGATTCAGCTATTTTTTCCTTATCACCAACAATAACTATAATTGCTTGATCCGGATCTATATATTTTTTAGATACCGATTGAATTTCTGTATTTGAAATAGCTTCAATTGCTTCAAAATATTTCTGATAATAATCTGCAGGTAACGAATATTTCATTGTATTAACTGCAAATCTTGCTATAGTCTGTGGTTTTTCCAAGGAGCGAGCAACACTACCGGTACGAACTGTTTTAAATAAATCAAGGGTGTTGTCATCTACCAATTCGTTTTTCATTCTGTTCATTTCAATAATAAATTGATTAACCGCATCGTCCGTAACATCGGTGCTAACTTGAGCGTAAGCACTAAAGTCTCCAACCAAAGGATCTTTTGTTAAATCAGAATAAGCACCGTATGTATAACCTTTATCTTCACGAAGATTTGAAATTAATCTTGCCGAAAAAACACCGCTTCCTAATACATCATTTGCTAGTGCTGCAGGTAAAGCATCTTTATCACCAACCTTTAAATTAACAGGATAGCTAATATAAATGTACGACTGAACTGCATTTTCTTTATGAATTAAAGCAACTCTGGTTCCAACAGTTTTATTTGGGAATTGATATTCGTGTTTTACCACTTCGCCTTTTTCCCAAGTTCCGAAATACTTCTCGGCATCTTTCTTTGCTTGTTTTAATTTAATATCACCAACAATAACCAGGTAAGATGTATTTGGCTTGTAATAAGATTCGTAATAGTTTACAAGATGCTCTCTAGTAATATTTTCAATTGTTTCTTCAGTTCCAATCTCTCCATAAGGATGATTTCCATTACGAAGCTTTTGTCCAACTCGTTTTGCAATAAATTCAGGATTTGTTTTCGATGAGATTAAACCAGAAATAGTTTGCTTTTTATTTTTCTCTATTTCCTCGGTAGGGAATGACGGATTTAATAGAACATCGGCAAATAACCCAAGAAATTCTTCTTTGTGTTTTGTTAATGTTAACCCATACATTCCATTCTGATAAGTCGAAAAACTTGCACCAATAAAATCAACTGCTTCATCAATTTCAATTTTGGATTTATTTGATGTTCCCGATCGCATTAAATCTCCTGTCATTGCAACAAATCCTATTGCATCTTTTTCTAAAATAGGATCAACATCGACGGTTAATTGGTACGAAATTCTAGGAACTTTATGATTTTCAACAACAATTACTTTAAGGCCATTTTTTAAAGTGAAAGTTTGATATTCTCCAATTTTAAATTCAGGTGCTGGACCTGGTTTTGGTTGAATGCTTCTATCTATTTGTGCTTGCATCGATGTTGATATAACCACAATTAAAATTAATAATATAATAGATTTAATATTTTTCATTTTTCAAAATTTTATAAAAGTAATTATTGTTGTGATTTAGGTAAATAGTATAATACTACTCGATTATCTTTTCTGAAATATTCCTTAGCAACTCTCATAATATCTTCTTTTGTAACTTCAAGATATTTGTTAATCTCAGTATTAATTAAGTTTGCATCTTTATGGAAGGTATAGTTAATAGCTAAGTTATATGCTCTGCTTTCTAAGGAAGCATTCGCATTAACATGATTAACTTCATATTGATTTTTTAGCTTTTGTAGTTCAGTATCAGAAATTAATTCGTTTTGTACACGTTCAATTTCAAGATCCATTGCTGCTTCTAAATCTTCTAATTCAACACCCATATTTGGAAGAGCAAAAGCAAAAGCTAATCCGGCGTCTTCGTATGGAAATGGGAACGACATTGCTTGCATTGCTAGTTGTTTTTCATCTACCAATACTTTATAAAATCTTGAACTTTCTCCACCAGATAAAAGTTTCGCTAACATATCAACAGCATAATAATCTTCTGTTCCGCTTTTTGGAGTATGATAGGCCTGAAATACAGCAGGGAGTTGAATGTTATCATAAATGGTATCTCTAACTTCTTTGTGCTTTATAGGTTCAATTTGTTTCGGACGGTAAATTTCTTTTTCGCTGGCAGGAATATCTGCATAATATTTAGAAATTAGTTTTTTAGCCTCTTTAAAATCGATATCACCAACAATCGTTATTACAGCATTATTTGGCACATAAAAATCATTGTAAAAAGTTTTATAATCAGATTCTGTAGCAGCCATAATATGATCTGCTTTTCCTAAAACAGTCCATTGGTATGGGTGCTCAACAAATGCACGTTTTACTATTTCCCTTTGGAAACTCATGTAAGGTTGGTTGTCTTCTCTTTCTTTAATTTCTTCAGTAACAACTTTTTTTTGTGTTGCAACACCAATCGAATCAACGTTTAATTGTAACATGCGCTCCGACTCTAACCACAATCCAAGTTCCAACTGATTAGATGATAATACTTCGTAAAAGAATGTTCTATCCCAAGTTGTATTTGCATTTAAAGTCCCACCTGCTTTATCAACTATTTTAGAATATTCTCCACGAGGAATATTTGCCGATCCTTCGAACATTAAATGTTCAAAAAAGTGAGCAAATCCAGTTCTTTCTGGTTTTTCATTTTTCGATCCAACATGATATGTTATCGTAACAACAACTAAAGGAAAGCTATTGTCTTGATGTAAGATTACATGTAATCCATTGTCTAAATCATATTCTTCGAATTCAATTTTATTAGCCTGTGCAAAGATTACACTCGTTGAGGCTAATAGTAATAAGGTCAATAAAATTTTTCTGATTTTCATAATTGATTTTTGTATAAATTTTTCGATTAATCTTCGAAACCTGGGGTATAATCTAAAATATCTCCAGGCTTACATTTAAGTTCTCTGCATATTGCTTCTAAAGTTGAGAAGCGAATTGCACGCGCCTTTCCACTTTTAAGAATGGAAAGATTTGCAATTGTTATATCAACCCTTTCGGCGAGCTCAGTTAAAGAAACTCTCCTTTTGGCTAACATATTATCTAAATTTGTAATAATGGGCATATCTAGTGTTTTATATTGTAAGTTCTTGATCTTTTTTAATTTCTAATCCAATACGATAAATTTCGGCAACAACCAGAATGATTAGTGCCCAAAATAAATCAATAGACGCATCAAAATTTAATCTAATATCAAAAGCTTTATCAAACACAATAATTTTATTAAACCATATGTATTTAACTATAAGAGGATAAATTATTTCTAAGATCGCTGAAAGCAATATTGCGAAAGCAATCAGCCGAATTCTCCAAATGTTTTTATAATGAAAAGGATTGTTATTATATAGAGAAACCCGAATAGATCTGAATATCTTCCATAATAGAAAAATTACATAATATGCAATTAATAATATCGACATAAAAAATACGTAATTCAATATTCCCGAAAATCCATATTCATTGTTAATATTAAAGGAAACAAAAGCTTCATCGATTAATATATCGCTTTGGCTGCCA
Organism: Bacteroidales bacterium; assembly: GCA_016342685.1. Taxonomy (GTDB): domain Bacteria; phylum Bacteroidota; class Bacteroidia; order Bacteroidales; family UBA12077; genus UBA12077. The sequence continues at coordinate 221,910 of JAEINU010000004.1, forward strand.
TTTTTAAGTTCCAACACGGCATCTTCAGATATGTTTAGAGGGACATCAATTACCGGAAAAAATGGTTCAAATTCTGGATTGAATAAAGAGGTTATAAATAGAGCAATAGATAGTAGTATTGTAATACCTCCAAGACCTAGCAAAACAGTTAAAATACCATAAATAAGGCCAATAATTTTTTTGTTTTTAAGCTTTTTTGATTTCATGGGTATAAGCTTTAATTGAATTTTAACAAAAGAAATGAAATTTATTGAAAAATGGTAAATGTGGATGTTAAAAAAGTAAAAATGGAGGTGCATTATAACAAATGTGCCATTTTTATTGTTTTAAGAAAACATACTCTTTATAAAGAAAGCATGAAATATTCACGGAGACAGCCTTTTACGAAATATTTCAATAAAAGTTTTGCAAATCATATCAGATTTGTTTAACTTTTCCAAACAATTTTGATAATTATTATTATTGTGGATAAACCTTAAAAAACATGGAAAAAGACACATTATTAGTTCCTTGGGATTTTACTGAAGTTGCAGATGCTGCATTGCAACATGCTGTAAAAATTGCAAAAAAGTTGAATAACCACATAAAGTTAATTCATGTAGTTAAATCGTTAAAAAAAGGCGAAGAAGCACTTGAAGAACTTAATAAAGATATTGAAAAGCTTAATTCGAAATATAATGTAACGCTTGAGCCTTTGGTTTTAGAGGGGAGTTTGTTTCACGTAATTTCCGATTACGCATCAGAAAACAATGTAAGTATGGTGGTAATGGGAACGCATGGTATAAAAGGCATGCAGAAATTTACGGGAAGCTATGCATTAAAAGTAATTGTGGGATCAAAAATTCCATTTATTGTTGTTCAGGAACCTCCTGCAAAAAAGGATTCATTTAAAGATATTGTATTCCCATTGGATTACAGATCTGAAGCTAAACAAAAACTGCAGTGGGCCTTATTCTTGGTTAAATATTTTGATGTTAAGATAAATATTATTATCCCAACAATTAAGGATAAATCTCTGAATAATAAACTAATGGCTAATGTTCATTTCGCAGAAAAAATCCTTGATAAATACGATTGCGATTATGAACTTCATAAAATAGAAGGAAGTAATTCAGCAGAGGAATCAATAGCATTTGCTCAAAAAGTTGATGCAGATATGATTTTAATAATGACAACAAAAGGAATCGGTATAACAGATTATGTTCTTGGAGCTCAGGAACAATATATAATAGCGAATACTGCAAAAGTTCCTGTTATGGTTGTTAACCCAAGAACTGATTTAAGTAGATACGGAAGCTTCAGTGCAACTGGAGGATGAGGTAATCTAAAATAAAACACGCTGTAAAACAAGGGCTTAGCGCTCTTGTTTTTTTTTGTATTGATTTAATTAGAATGTTTCCATAAATTGGCTAAAAAAATATACTTTTGCCACTCATTTTTAAAACGTAAATCATTTAAAATCTATCGTAATGACATTTGTTACTAAAGAAAAATTTTTGTCGAAGGAATGGTTTTATAGTTATACTTTAATAGCCATTGGTTCTTTTATTCTTGCTGCCGGATTTGTATATTTTATCGATCCTCATAAAATCGTTCCAGGTGGAGTTTATGGTATTGGTATTGTTGTTAAAAATATGACTTCAGGAGCAATGGGAGGTGGAATAAAAATTCCATTTTTAAGCGAACCTCTTTTCCAAGATGGGCTTGGTATTGGTTTTGTTGGTTTAATGCTTAATATTCCACTAACGATTATCGGAATAAAAATGTTAGGACCACGTTTTGGTGTTAAAACCGTTGTAGGTTTTATATTAACATCTATTTTTATTGATTTTTTAGATGCTAGTTTTACTGGCGCTTTGGTCGATGATGTATTGCTTTCGTGTGTTTTTGGAGGTGTCCTAATTGGTTTTGGATTGGGCTTGATTTTTAAATCTCGCGCAACCTCAGGTGGGTCTGATATAATTGCGATGATATTGGCTAAGTATACCAAAATGTCCTTGGGAATTTTAATGATTGTAGTTGATTCAATTATTGTATTAGTTGGATTACTTGTGTTTAAAGATTGGAAAATTCCTTTATATTCCTGGATAGTAATTTATATTACAGGAAAGGTTATAGATGCAACACTCCAAGGTGTTAGCTATGATAAGGCATTGTTTATTATATCTGATAAATACGAAGAAATACAAAATAAAATCATTAATGATTTAAAACGTGGTGGAACTTTATTGCATGGAACAGGTATGTTTAAAGGCTTAGATAAAAAAATTATTTTTACCAATGTGAGTCGAAGAGAACAAGCCATCTTAAAAGATTTTATTAAAGAAGTTGATCCGTATGCTTTTATGACTGTTATAAACGCCAACGAAGTTTTGGGTAATGGATTTAAATCAATACAAGAAGAAGACTAGATTTAAACGATAATTCTCCTACTCAAGGAGTAAAGAAATAAAAAGGTGCCATGCTTAGTTAAACTAAGCATGGCACCTTTTTATTTATGGCATTAGCCTTTATTTGAGTGCACTTAAATTTAAAAAATCAATATAATTTGAATGATGATCTCCGAAAACTTCTACTGATTCACCAATAATTTTGTATGTACTTTTTTCTCCTGCAATTTTACTAAATAGAATCTCAAATTTTTTCTTGTCTTCATCAATCATAATAATTCTTGATAGATTATCATGAATGTCAGTAGCGAGTTTTTTTTGGCAAATTGGGCAGAAAAAATCAACTTTTTCTCCCAAATTAATAACAAATTCAGGGTTTTTTTCAGTAGAATAATTTCCGATTTCAGGGTTAAACAATATTAATCCTGCATCTCCACTTTTCGAGGTTGCAGCAAGAATAATATGAGAGCCAACATTTAAGTGGCCCTTACAACGTGGACAAACAAAGCTTTTTTTCATGTTAACACCTCCTTTTTATAAAAGTTATTGCTTAGCAAATATTGTGTCTTAAAAAAGTCATGTTTATACATTAGTATACGTATTTTCTCTATTATTGTTTTAAGAATTTATATGAGTATGTGTTATTTAATGAAATCACTTTTATAAAATAAAACCCTTTTGATAATCTTGAAACATCAATTGGAATATTATCTTCTTGAGTTTTTATTGTTTTAATTACCCGACCATTAACATCAATAATATCGATGCGTTTTTCTTCATTATGAAGTTTAAGGTTGAAATCAACATACAGATTATTTGTTGCAGGATTTGGATAGAAACTAAAAAGACTGGTATTATTATTTAGAGACTCAACTGAGTCGATTGTTCCGGAGCTATTAACAATCCAATTATCTGGATCTACAATAACTCCCGAAACTTTATGTTTTAATGGAATTTCAAAAGTTTCGGAGGCTTTAGATTGATATAGCCGTAGTGTTGTGTCTCCATTTTCATGATAGATTGTATAATCCACATGCATTTGAAACAAAGGAGTTGTTGGCCAAGATGTTTTTTCGTTTACAGTAAAAAACAAGGTATCATTAAGTTGAGTGTATTCAATATTAAAACGAGGATAGCCTTTGCCATAATACCACTGATCAAAAAATGGATCTAAATCAATACTTGTTTCAGTTTCCATTACTTCTTTAAAATTATCGCCGGTTGCAACATCATCAGCATAAATGGATAAATATTTTTTTATTGATGAAAAGAAAAGCTCATCGTTATTTATCTCATGACGCAATGTATGAAGTATTGCGGCACCTTTCTTATAAGAAAAGGCATAACTGAAAATTCGATTTTCGTTGTTAGCATCTTCAAAAGGAATGTATACACTACTGGGAACTTGTCTTGAAAGAATTATTTCATGAGCATTTGACATCCAGTTACTTGCATCGCTTTCTGTTTTTAAATTTTCCAATGCAATATATTCCAAATAGGAAGCGAAACCTTCGTTAATCCAGATATCTTGCCAGCTAGCACAGGTAACATAATCGCCAAACCACATATGTCCAAGTTCGTGGGCAACAAGTGTGTAACCGAAGTTACCAAGGGTTGTCATGGTTTGATGCTCCATACCTCCACCAAGAGAAGTTAAACAATGACCATACTTTTCTTCTGAGAAAGGGTATAAACCAAATTTATCACTAAATAATTCTATAAAATCAATTGTACTATCAATATTTGTTTTATAATAATCAAGGCAACCTGACGAATTAAAAATAAAATTTTGAACTAAAACTGAATCAACGCCTTCTGGTTTAGCATAAATTGAATAATCTTGGTATTCGGCGACTGCAAATGAAAGTAAATAATAATTCATTGGGTAGTTTGTTTTCCATTCGTAGCGTTTTTTGCTTTCTGGTAAATCAACAACATTGGTCAGCAAGCCATTTGAACCCGCCATACAATCTGCATTGCAAGTAAGGAAAATATATGTAGAGTCAATTTTATCCGACAAAACCTGTTTACATGGCCACCATTCGTAAGCATGAAAAGATTCTGACAAAGTCCAGGTAGATGATTTACTCCATTGAGAATTGTATTTATTTGTTACACCGCCACCAATTTCATAAGGTATTCCACGATAAAAAATCTGTACTTTTATTTCCTTGTTTTGATTTATAGGAGTATCAAATATGTGTTTTAATGTGGAGGAAGTGCGTTCAAAACTAACCTTATTATCATTAATAAGCATTGAATCAACTATCATTTCACTCTTAAGGTCAAATAATAAAGTGTCGAAATTAGCAACTGTAGTAAGATGAAGCATAGCATTTCCAGAAATATAAGTTGTTTGATCGGAAACTTCCAAATCTAGTTTTACAAAATGCAGATCGTAATTATCTAAAAGTGTATTATAATAAATATTAATATCACTTTTAAGACTTGATTTCCTCCCACTTTTAAAGCTTTCCGGATTTGTGCTTTGTGAGAATGCCACAAATGAAATAAGGCTAATGATGAGTGTGAAAAGGTTTTTCATAGGATTAAATTAAAGTTTGATTCAAATGTATAAATAAAGTTTTATCTATGATAGATGATTAACTAGAAAGGAAAAACCCTACCTTGAATATTCATTTGACTGATATTCAAATAATCCATAAATTTACATATACTAAAATCAGGTGATATGAAGAAGAAACGAATTACCATTAAAGGTAAACAAGCTACTTATTACGAATCTCGAGATAATGGACAAGCGGTTATTCTTGTTCATGGTTTTTCTTCCTGTTCATCTATTTTTATTCGACAACTGATAGATTCGGTTTTATCATATCAATATAGATTAATTGCTGTAGATTTTATTGGCCATGGTAATGCAGATGTTTCCGATAAACCAGAAAGGGATTATACAATAAATGGGCTTGGAGAATTTTTGGTAGATTTTACCAGTGCCTTAGGAATTGACGAAGCTGTTTATGTTGGGCATAATGTTGGAGCAAATATAATTATTGAAGCTATTAATAAGCTTCGAAATCCTATAGGTTTAGTTCTTTTATCAGCAATTCCATTTTCGAATCCTATTTCTATGGGAATGTTCATAAATGAAGATTTTTTAAGCATTTTATCAAAAGCAGGTGTTGATGATAGTGAAGTTCATCAAATGGCATCGTGGTTTGTTGAAAAAGATACTGTTTACCCAGATTTTATACCTGAAGTTATTCGGAAAGCTGATATAAAAACCCGAGAGATTCTTTTTGGGTCAATAAACAAAGGCGAATTTGAAGATCAATTGAAACGACTTAAAGAATTGAAAATTCCAATAGCAAGTTATATAGGTGAAAATGATCAAATATTTGACATCGAACATTTTAAAAACATTTCGATGCCAACTCTATGGCAAGGTAATATTCAAATAATAAAAAATGCCGGACATATTTTCTTTTACGAAAACCCGGCAGATTTTAATGTGAGTTTTGAATCTTATCTAAATTCAGTCTTTAATTAGTTTTTCGCATGTTAGGGTTCTTCCAATTTCATCTTTTACGACAACAAAGTATATCCCTGCTTTTAGGTTCTGGATATCAATATTTGATTGTTTCGATGTAAGTACTTTTTCACCAATAATGGAATAAAACTCTACAGAGAAATCATTTTTAGAATCAACATGTAAAATATTTTTTGCCGGATTTGGATAGATCTTTATTTTAGTTAAATCTACATTATTTCCTACACCTGTTGTTGATGTTACGTAAATTGCATTAACATATTCCGGATGATCAATAAAAGGATTTCTATTGTGTTGATATGAATAAACGACCTCATTTCGGTTTCTCTCAAAATCATCAACAGGATCTTCTTCGTTCCAATCCAATAATGCGTCTAATTTAGCGTGAATAGGTTCTTTAGTGTCCTTATCTGAAGGAATATAATTAATCACTTCTAAATCTGGCTCTCCATTTTCACCTTCGTACCTTGTTGCCATATAAAATATCATTCTTGCAACGTCCCCTTTTACTTCATCTCGTGGTTGCCAAAACCAATCGGTATAGCTGGTATAGCTGTCTGTTGGTATCGTTCCTCCATTATCATAATACCTCTCAGTGCAATAATTAAACCAACGATTATTTCTTGCACTATTTACTGATATATCACAAGGACGTAAGTGATGTGCATCAGTCCCAGGTCCTTCGTCAGTTCCAAAATCACCTCTTGATTTTGCCCATACATGCTCTCTGTTCCACCCTGATCCACTATTATATTCTTGCGCTGCATTCACCGACCATCCAGTATAAAGTAAAATTACATTTTCTGAATTGTCTGGATCTCTGTCTGATTCTTTTAAAATATCCCATACATCTGTTTCTGAATCAGTATAAGGATATTCCGTATGGTTCTTAATAATATTATATAATGTAGTTTTTAACTCATCATTTGTTAGGTCTTCGGCGCTGTCGTAGTAACCAGCTGGAATTTGCGAAAAACAAGTAAACGCAAATAAAACTAAAAATAGGGTAAATATCTTTTTCATATATATAAGGTTTGGTAAACCTTAAACGTAATTTAAGATCCAATGGTTGCTTTTGAATTCGAAATAAGAAAAACCATTAGGTATTTTTAAAAATCATAGATTAATATGCTATAAAAACAATCAAAACATCTGAAATATATTTGTTCAACGATTTGATGATTTGTTAGATTATAAGTAGTTTTAAAAAGTTATAAGAATAAATATTTAAGGGATGAGTGAAGAGAATAGTTATGAGGTTGCAGAGTATGTTTCAAAATTTATTAATGGAACAAACCAAGCCATCTTTTTAACAGGAAAAGCAGGAACGGGAAAAACGACTTTGCTAAAGCAAATTGTTAATACAACTCATAAAAAAACAGTAATAGCTGCACCAACAGGTATTGCAGCTATTAATGCAGGAGGAGTAACTTTACATTCATTGTTTCATTTACCTTTTGGGTCTTATATTCCCGAAAATAATATTCCCGCCGGAGAATATGTATCCTCTCAGTTAAATACACCTAATACTCTCTTGCGAAATTTAAAGATGAACTCTCAAAAGAAATCTTTGATTCGAGAGATGGAATTATTAATTATTGATGAAGTGAGTATGCTTCGCGCCGATTTGTTAGATGCCATTGATGCCATATTACGTTATGTGCGGAGAAACAGTAATCCCTTTGGAGGATTACAAATATTATTTATTGGTGATTTGTGGCAACTTCCTCCTGTAGTAAAAAATGAGGAATGGAATATTTTAAAGCACTTCTATTCTAACATCTTCTTTTTTAATGCAACATCATTAAATAGAAATGATTTAATTTATTTGGAGCTTGACAAGATTTATCGTCAAACAGATGATGAGTTTATTGAATTACTGAACAATTTTCGCTTAAATAAAGCAAGTCAAGCAGACATTAATATTTTAAATAAGCAGTTTAAAGAAAAATTTAACTTACTCGAAAACGAGGGATATATTTATTTAACAACCCATAATCATAAAGCAGATAAAATAAATTCACAAGCTCTGGAAAAATTGGCCGGAGAATCATATCGATACAATGCAAGTATCGATGGAGATTTTAACGAAAACTCATTTCCTATTGACACTTTATTGCAGTTAAAACTGGGCGCACAGGTAATGTTCATTAAAAATGATTACTCTGGAAATCAGGCCTATTATAACGGAAAAATTGGAAAAATAGACTCTGTTTCGTTCGATAATATTCGTGTTTCTTTTTCCGATGGTTCGCCATCTGCTTTGGTAGAAAAGTATGTGTGGGAAAACAAAAAGTTTTCTTTAAATCAGGAAACAAAAGAAATTGAAGAGAAAATAGTTGGAACCTTTAGTCATTACCCAATTAAATTGGCTTGGGCAATAACAATACATAAGAGTCAAGGTTTAACTTTCGAAAAGGCTATTATTGATATTTCACAAGCCTTTGCTGCTGGACAAACTTATGTGGCATTATCGAGACTAACATCGTTGAAAGGATTGGTTTTGGCAACCCCTGTTCGTTATTCAGGTCCCGCAACAGATGAGGCTCTTGCATCTTTTGCAAAAACCAAAACATCGCAAGATTCAATTCAGGAAAAATACAAAATAGCCTCTAAGCAATATCTTAATAATAGAGTGTCACAATCGTTTAATTTTTCAGAATTAGTTAATGGGCTGAGGGAACATTCTCGATCATATACAAAAGATGCAAAAAAGTCAGCAAAACAAAAATATGAGGAATGGGCTAACAATCTCCTAAAAAGCACTCAAGAAATAGCGGAGATATCCGTTAAATTTCAGGGGCAAATAAACTCTATAATAAGAATCAAAGAAGAGGATTATATATTTCGATTGAACGAAAGAATTATTGCAGCAAAAAATTACTTTTTACCTTTATTAAAAGAGAAGCAGGAGGAGATAGATGATCAAATACAAGTTATCCGAAAAGAAAAAGGAGTAAAAAAATACTTTAAAGAACTTAAAATACTTGAAGGATTTTTTTACAATCAGATTTTAACAATTCATAAAGCAGAAGCTCTTTGCCTGGCCGTTATAAACAATGATGAATTAAACAAAAACTCTTTTGAATCAATTACAGAAGATGTTAAAAAGCCTATTGCAGAAAAGAAAGATAAAGCGGAAAAGAAAGCCAAAACCAAAAAAGAACCTAAAATTAAAACGGCTCTAATTACTTGTGCACTATATAAGCAAGGAAAAACCTTTTATGAGATTTCAGAAGAACGATCCTTAAATATTCGAACAATAGAAAGTCATATAAGTGATTGTATTGAGGAGGGAATAATTAAAATTAACGACCTTGTTGTGCAGGAAAGAATAGATGAGATTACGCACGCAACAACAGAATTAGATACAACACTTTTAAAGCCAATAAAAGATTATTTGGGTGATGACTATTCGTATCCTGAAATCAAATTTGTAATGGCATGGATGAAATTTGAAAATAAAGATTTGTAGAGAATACTTCACATCAATAAAAAAGACTAACCATTATGGTTAGTCTTTTTTTGTAGCCTAACAGGACAATAAAGTAATTCATTTAATTAACACATATTCAGTGTTATATATTGTTTTTTGGCACTTCTGGGAAACCATTGAGAAACAAATTAATTAAAATTAGAAATATTTACTTGTGTCAAAATGTATGCCCTCTTTATGAAAATAGTTAGATAAATATCCAATAAATATTTCTGATGGACCATCATCAAAGCTAGATTGGTAAATTGATTGAAGAATATAAACGATATCTTTATCGTCACAAAGATTCTCTTCCCTGAGAAATTTCACGGTACTGTTTTTAACAACTTTGTCTAAGAAATCTTTAAATAGAATAAGGAATTCATTTTTTGCTTCTGCATAGTTTTTAATGGGAGGCATTCAAATATATAATTATCACTATTTTTAATTAATTCAGATGTTGGAATTAAAGATTGAGAATTTATAAAAATGAAGTCAAGATCCTTTTTAGGAATTAATCGTTTCATTTTTGCTATAAATGATTTTGAAACTCTCAATTTCTTCCTTACGTCATAAATTTGAAAGTGAGGATATATTTTAACCAACCCTGATTGGATTATTTCATTCTTTATCGGTCAACATAGAGAGCATAAAAATATAGTTTCTTTTTGTTACGATGAAGAAAGAACAGCACTTCCCTTGTACGCATTAGGTTATAATAAAGAATATGAAATGTTTGCATTTTCGAATTTAATAATTAATAAAAGTAATGAGATTGTAAGACCTGATGAACTGGGAATTTTGTATGATAATGATGATGTTTATTATTTACCTGCTTCATCAGAAATAAACATCCTAAATAGTAGAGAGCTTTCAAATGTTGATTTTAAAAAGTGGTCGGAACTTCTTTATAAATCATATGGAATAAAGGGGGTAATAGGGATATGTTTCTTAATAAACTCTTTATTTAGAGATTTTATTTTTGAAGAAATTGGTTTTTCCCCATTCCTGTATTTATATGGTGAGCCTGCTACGGGTAAAACTTCTTTTATTTCGTTCTCATTAATGTATTCAATAATTCACAAGGTGATAAAGGACATTCATTAAAACCGATTAATATCTTCTGGAACGCAATATCAAGTGAAGCATTAAAAAGAAATACTCAATTAACATATGGTTTGCATTATTTTTTTGATTCGGAATTTCTGTATGTCAAATTTAATGAAATGTATTCTTCTTATACCAGTTATTGCAAATCCAATAATTATAAGATTTCAGACCGATTAGAGCTAAAAAAACTTCTAACTGATTCTAACTATAAACCATTTATGAAAGGTAATAGAAAAGATAGTTCACATGCACATATTCATTCAAAACTCGGGAGTTGCTTAAAATTCAAAATTAGTTTAGTTCAAAATCAAAAATATATTGGTGACATAGAATTAAATCTTAGAGATTATGAAGTAATATAGAGAGTTAAGAATTGAATGTCAGTTATATAGTTCTTACTTATTTGTAAAATAATTTGGAATAAAATGGGAAGTATAAAAACACGTTAATTACGTTAATAGCGTTAATAAAAAATAAAAACCTTAGTATTCATAATACTTTTAGAAGAATATAAAATTAACGTTCCCTTAACGTAATTAACGAAAAAACAAATAAAGCAAAGACTTTCGTATTCTGTTCCATTAAATATGAAATATCATTAATCTATTTGATTAATTTTCAATTTATAAGACAATTCATTAACTTGCATTATTCTGAATCCTACCTAAGAACGCATTGAATATTTGGGAGTGAAGCTTATTCATTAAATGATTTCGTTTAATATGGATAAAGTATTCCTATATATTAATAGCAGAGCTCCTCCAAAAAAGATTTCCTAAAGTTGAAGTCAACATATTTTAATTAATTAAATTTTATTAAAAATTAAAAAATTATGAGTGTTTTTAAGTCTAAAAACAAAATTTCATTTTGGCTCAAATTTTTCTATCATTTTGAGCAGCAATATCTAAGAGTAGTTATACTTAGCTTGATACTGGTAATTGGTGGACTTGAATTGGTTACAAATAGTGGAATGGTATATGCTCAGACAACGGAAGGCGAATTGGAAGGGCGTGCTGCACCAGTTGCATTGCGCCGGTGTGTAGGCGGCTCTAATGCTGGACAATTATGTAACCAAGATGGTAGCTGTCTTGGCTCTACATGCCCGGACCGCAATGTTTTCAACATTTCCGTAGCAGTCCAATTCAACGCTACCATAGAAGAGTTGAACACAGTTAAAGATATGATTAGTGATGGGTCAGCATGGCTTTTCGACGTGACGGATGGTCAAGTGGAGATCGGCGAAGCATTCATCTATAACAATGCCTTCGGTACCGGATCTGACGCCGACCTCCGTATTTACCCGAGTACCTCACCGACCTGGTGGTCAGCACTCGCCGGTGGATGGCAAGTTGGTGGTTCAATGCATATCTCTATTGATAATATTCCTGCAGTAGCCCGTCCGGGTGAGAGTCTGGCGCATGAGTTCTTTCATCTTGCTTTTGATGCAAAGGATGAATACGAAGAAAAGGCTGTGGGTTGTTTGGAGTGGGTTGCCGATGCCAATTGTCCTGATCTTGCGGCTATTACAGCAGGAGAAACACCCTGTCTTATGGGTAGTAGAGATCACGGACCGCGTTCAGAGCTTTGCTGGGGTCAGGGCGATCCAACAGACTTGACTGATGTGTCTGGTGGAAATCATGATGCAACAAACGTTACAGAACAGTCACGTTGTCGCAGCAATCGATCTCTTTGGGCTCAAGCGGTATGGGCATATCCAAACACAATATTGGCTCCCATAGGTGCACCTGATCCAGAAGCAAATGGTGCCATAGTTAATACCACCCAATTTGTGATACCTGATGTTACAACACGCGTAGTACTGGTACTCGATGAGTCAGGAAGCATGACTCTCGAATCACCCAGTCGTATGGAGCGACTGAAGGTTGCGGCTAAAGATTTTGTAGCACTTGCCGAAGATGGCACTGAGCTTGGGATAGTTTCTTATTCAAATGACGCTGAGGCTACGAGTGGTCGGGCTAATGTGGCAATTGCTACGCTCGCCACCAACCGGACAGCTTGTAATACTGCAATCGACAATCTGATACCTAACAATTGGACCAATATTGGTGACGGGCTCCAAAAGGCAATTGACATGATTACTAACGCAGGAGGAGTTACTGCTAACACATTCATAGTACTTATGTCAGACGGGCTTAATAATCGGCCATCACCACAATCAACGGCTGATAATCATCTTCAGACTGCAATCGATGATCTTCTGAATGCCAATATTCCGGTTTATGTTACTTGTACTGGTAGTGATCTTGGATTGGCATCTCAGTGTTCAGAGATTGCAACTGGAACGGGAGGTTTCTATGTCGATTCTGAAGATCCGAACCGTTTAGCTGAAGCTTTCATCGATTTTCACGAACGAATCTCACGTCGCGATCAGATAACTTCTTTCGCAACCTGGGCTGCTGGCAATAAGCCTCCTTTAGTTGGGCAGGATAGTATCATCTATGTAGAAGAAAATACAGAATCGGCTACTTTTATCCTGCAATGGCATGAGTCTGGAATTGAAGCAAATATGTTTATGGTAGATCCAGATGGTACTGAGCATCATAGTACAGGCATGCCAAAGGGAAGATTCGTGCGGATTTCAAACCCGGTACAGGGCGACTGGCAAATGGTTATTAAATGGTCAGGTAACATTCCAAAGAACTACTTAACCCGAGGTTATTCCCGAAACCGTATACATAGTCTTGGAGCAGGTGTTCGTTACGCCAGTGTATTGCCGGGTGAAGATATCTACATTTACGCTTATCCTCGTAGTGATGGTGGTCCGATAACCAAACCAAATCAAATGATTATGGGATCAGTTACTCGACCAGATGGTTCCAGAGATATCATTGAACTGAATGATATGGGACGAAATGGTGATGCAGATAACGCCGACGGGATATACACCGGCGTATACAATAGGACAAATTTAAAAGGGCCATATCAATTCTTGCTTCGCGCTGAAATAGATAAGTGGATTTTATCTCGTGATCAGGAGCGAATTGATGAAACACAAGTCAGTCCACGTTTCATCCGAGAAGTACGTGTTTCAGTTGCTGTCGGAGATCCGGGTGATATTGAGCCAAGTCCTGATGATGGAATCGATAAACCTGATGACCAGGTAAACTGGTGTAAATGGTTGTTCAGGCTTGCCTTATTGCTATTTATTCTTCTTATTTGGTGCATTGTAAAGTGTCGCAAGCAAAATTAGCTGATGATAGTTTAGTTGAACAATACAGAGAGCTTATTGATTTTACCACTGATAGGTAACATTGAATAAGCTCTCTGAATTAGATTGATGCTCAACAATAGTAAGTAAATCAATTTAGTTTTATAAGTCAGATCAGAAAAGCTATGTAAAGCACAGATAAACAACGCTAAACATGCTTTTTATTATATTTGGCGATGAATAATAATAGTTATATAGTGCTGTAAATTAATGCAAAAGCAAATACTTTGAATAGCTTTAATTCTAAAAAGTATGTTAAGTTTCGGAAATACAATAAACAAAGGGAAAAGATTAATGTTGCTCAAGAAAAATTAAACAAAACATAAATAGTGTAAGTTATTAAATGATAATTTATTAAATTTGAATTAGTAAAATTTAAATAACGGATAACTATTTATTATGGATATTATAAAAAGAACTCAAGGGCTTCCTTTTTATTCACGAGATGAATTATCAATAGCTTTGGGGGAACTCGAAAAACACGGACAAGTTAATGCTTGCAACAACAACAGGGTTTTCGAGATTGCTATAGGTGCAACCTATTCAGGAGATTATACCCGGAAGAGTTTAAAAAGATCTAATTTAACTCAATGTAAATTTATTGAAGCTGATTTTACTAGAGTTGCTGCAACAGGGTCAAAATTTCTTAAATCGGATTTTATAGATTGTAATATAAATGGAGCTAACTTTCAATATTGTGATTTTTCAGGATCTTCTATAAGGACAGAAAATAAAAAAATTATTTTAGAAGGAAGTAATTTTAGTGAAAGCATATTCTCTGATTCAAAATTGCACGATCTTGCTATTGTTGCTTGTTCTTTTTCTCAGGTATTGTTTTATAAATCAATTATAAAAAACTGTAATATAAAATCTACAACGTTTGAAAACTCAACATTTATAAATTGCACATTTGAGAATATAGAACTAAGAAACCTTAATCTTGAATATGCTGAGTTTAAGAATGTAAAAATGAAAAATGTTGTATTGCCATTCTCACAAATGCCATATACCTTTGGAGGGCTGACATACTTATTTGAAACTAATGATAATGTTTTTTTAAGTTCTAAAAAAAATCAAGAAGAAAAGATTACAATAGACGAATATAAAAAGAGCCTTATATATTTAGAAAAATATTACCTATCCATAAACGAATTCTTCCCTTTAACAAATATATATTTAGCTCAAAAAAAACTGGATTATGCTTACCAATCAATAATTAGTGGTTTAGTCTATTCTGTGCAAAATAAGGATTTCAGAATGCTTAAATTCTTTTGCCGCTTGGCATCAATAAGTGATTGTTTTTCTTCTAAACAACTACTTGAATTATACAACAAGATCCATGAGATTATTCCCGCAGAGCATCTATATATAAGCGAGTTGCATAATTATGAAATTCACATTGGGGAAATTCGAACACTTCTATTAAATAATAAGGTAAACAAACTTTCAGCTCAAATAAATATTAAAACTAACATTGAAAATCAGAATAGTATTGACCTTGGTTACTTAATAAAGGTATTAAATGAAACTATTAGGTTGAGTAATGATAATCTCAAATGGGATATGATTGAAATACGTCATAACTCGCCTTATGAACTATTTCTTCAAATTTCATCAAGCGATTATACTTTCATAATCTCAAGTATTGTTTTTGTTTATACGGTGTTGATGAAATCCAATAAATTGTATCAAGAATTCTGTAATACAGCCTTAAAGCATTTAGATGTAAAGAAAAAAGTATTTGAGAATAAGGAACTGAAAAATTTAAAAGAAGAGTTGGAAAAGCGGAATATTAAAATTAATGATGCCAGACATCATATCAGTGGCACAGATTTCTTTAGTAACACATCGATTGATAATAAACTTATTCATTTTCATTTAAAAGAATAAGAAATATTTTGTACAACTGATAAAGTATTATTTTGACATTTTGTACAAGATGGACCAAGAGAAATGTTATAATTTGAGCAAATTTTAAGAATTTCTTTGAGTAAAAAATTAATTCGACTATAAGATGAAGGTATCTGATTGCTTAAAGAAGTGTCAGGAAGGGGTCGAAATAATGAAATAATTGGACTAACTCCTATTCTACAAAGATCTTCTATTCCTTTTAACAAACTTAAATTTTCTTCTAAACCAAGAATTATGAGACTTCTAACATTTCCATTATTCCCCCATAGTTTAACGGATTCAGTTAATGCTTCATAATATTGTTCAATAGGGATGTTACTTTTCCCTGGCATCAACTTCTTAGCTATCTTGCGATCAAAAATTTCGATATTGAATCCAACCTCATCAACTCCTACTTTATATAGTTCTTCTAATACCGATAAATTGTTTGGTGGAAGTGACATTAGATAAATCTTTTTTGAAGATTTATTCTTTATGTAAGATGCTAATTGAATTATTCGATCCCATCCATAATTTGGGCGAGCTGATCCCCCTCCTATTAAAAAGTGATTAAAATTATCCTGTTTCAAATAATAATCAATTACTTCATAGATATCATCTAAATCAAATGGAATTCCATTTTTTGGCAAATCGCAAAACTTACACGACATATTTTCTTGCTTAAAATAACATAAAGATTGATGATGAATTCTAAGGCGATCAGTTGCTAACTTTGATATTTTAGAAAAAGGAATTCCTGATTTAGTAATGTTTAATGCCCCATTATCTTTTAAGTCTATATTGATTGGAAATAAATACTCATTATAACAAAATAAATGATAGTCGTTATTAGAGTAATCTATCTTAAAAGGGCTTAATTGTGTTAATTTTACATCAATTGGGCTATTAATAAAAACTTCATTCTCATAATTAAAATCAATAGCACTAAAAACAGCATCTCTAACACCTCCTGCTTTTTCCAAATTCCTTTTTGTATTAGAAGTAATGTATATTCCTTGATTCATTAGTCTGGTTTTTATCTCAGATATTCCAACATTTTTATTAAAAATAAAACCATAAATATTATCGTGGACTACCACTTCTTTATCTTCATTTATTGATGCAATATTAGTATTAAGGATAAGTCTAAATAAATATCCATCTTGATGTGAAACACTACTCTGATTAAAACCATCTAGATTAATTGATGAGATCAATTTTTCTTGGTTATATCGATTAAAAATGTGTGTAGAATGCTTTTCTTTTTTTGTTTCCTGATGATAGGAGTAACAACTATAAGGGATGGTTATATTAAAATTTAAAGTTTGTTTCAATCTATCTTCATAGAATGACCTTATAGTTAACTCTTGTATAGAAGGCAAATTATTTTCCTTAAAAGCTCTATTCAATAATATGGACGATGCTTGAAATCGATTGTTAACTTCAATAAAATAAGCATCCTCTGAGTTTATAATAAAATCTATGCCACAAACTCCACGATAACCACTAATACGTAATAATTCTGATATTTTTTTTGAGTAGGTTCTAATCTTTTTTTGTAGGTTTTTATCTATTTGATTAAAACAAACAAAGTCCGCACCTTTATATAATAACCTATTTTTAGATCTTTCAATTATTTGAACAGATGGTGTAAGATCAATTATTTGATTTTCAAAAATAATTGTGTGAACATTTACTGGTATATAGTTTTGGTGATAAGGAGAAACTAAATAAGACTCATTGTTTTTAATATAAGGTAAAATATCTTTTTCAGTTTTATCTTCAAGGATATATGTGCCAAAACCTCCTGCAGCTGAATTCTCCTGAATTACAAATGTTGTCTTATTTGGAAAGAATGAGCATATATTCTTTAAAGTACATTGATTCCCTAAGAATAGTCTTGACTGTAGAGATGGAACGTAATTAGAGAATACAAATCTTGATTGAATTTTATTAGCTAAGAATCTTAATACACTATTATCATTTACACAAATACACTTTTCAACTATATCTATTCCCAATTTATATGCAAAAGAAGGATTATAGAACATCAGTTTTGCATGTCTATCTTTCTTTAATAATTCCGTAATTTCTTTTAGAAAAAACTTGTTCAATTCATCATTTGGTATATTATGATTAACCCTTTCGTTATCTGAACTTTGAAATGGAATGTTATTATTTTCATTTGACCCAAATATTGTTATACTTCCTCTGAATAGATTATTTATATAATCAATGTCAGATTCTCTAGTGCCTATCCAATATATATTTTCAGTATTCCAATCAATCATAATAAATAGTTATCCGTTATTCAGAGAACTACATATTCATTCCATTTCTTGGATGTTTTTGTGTTAGAATTTCACATTTCTTTTTATTATTTACATGAGTATAAATCTGAGTGGTATTAATTGAACTGTGTCCCAGAATATTTTGAATATAACGTATATCGACATCCTGTTCTAAAAGTAGTGTTGCAAAGGTGTGTCTAAAAATATGAGGTGTAATATGTTTTGGAATTTGTGCTTTGATGCTGTGCTTTCGTACCATGTGTCTAACAGATTGTTCTGAAAGCTTTTGCTTTAGCCGATTTACAAAAAAATATTCATTTATTACAGATTCAAATCTGTAGTAATAAGTGATTAAAGAATTCTTAACTTCTTCATTAGGAATAGGAATATTACGTTCTTTACTCCCCTTTCCATTTACTGTAATAATGGTAAAGTCTGTATCGATATTTTGTAGCTTGAGATTACATAGTTCAGAAACCCTAATTCCAGTTGCAAATAAAAGCTCCAAAACTGCTATATCCCTTAGTCTTTCAGCAAAGGTGTAAGTTTCAGTTTGTTTCACTTTATCTTTTGCTTTGTAAGCAGTAGATAATATTTTTTCAACTTGTTGTAATGTCATTACTTTAGGTAATTGTGCAGGAATTCTTATTGTAGCTCTGACTTTTCTGAATGGATTTACTTGAATAGTTTCGTCAAATTCATGGTAGTTAAAAAAAACTTTTGCAGTTGCTATTTTTCTTTTAATTGTTTTTGGAGCAAATGATGATAGTTTATGTAAATACCCTTTAATTTCATCTTTCTCAACATCTTCAATTACTCTAATATTATTTACACTTAGATATAATTCAAGTTGATTTAAATCTATCGAATATGCTTTCAAGGTCTTCATACTCAGGTTTTTTTCTTTTTGACAGTAAATTAAAAATTTTTCGATTGCTTCTTGTACTTTCATAATGCGATTTATGTTAAAGAGGAGCAAATTTACTTTTTAATAGATATAGTCGTTATTTAAAAAACTAATGAGTATTGTTGTGTTTAGAAAGTTTACATATAGATTTAAGTTCAAACAGGTATAATCAATTTATATTCAGTTTGTTTAATGGTTTTGCCTGCCCCATTAACCCTTCGGGACAGTTGGTGAAGCTAACGCGAATCATGAAGGCTGACCGACAATTCGAAATTTGCAAAAGTGTACAATTTTTGTCAATGCTCAAAATGCCGATAAAATGAACGACTTTTTGCTATAGGTGATTTTCATGGTTGCTTTGATTCTCTTAAGGAACTTGTTGAAAATCAAATTATGCTTACCAAAGGTGATAAGCTTGTTTTATTAGGTGACTGCATAGACTGGGGTAATAATAGTAAAGAAATTATTGACTATATCATTAACCTACGAGAGATTGGATTTAATGTAACTCCGCTGATTGGTAATCATGAAGTAATGCTCCTTGAAACATTTGAGAATGAAAAGAACAAGCCTATATGGATTCATAATGGAGGAACTGAGACCTTAAATTTTTTTGGAATTGGTGCTATACAGAATATTGCCCCAAAACATCTTGAATTCTTTGAAAAGCTAACGTACTATTATTCATTTGAAGAATTCTTGTTTGTGCATGCAGGATTTAACGATAGTGCACTTAATCCATTTTTAGATACTTATTCAATGGTATGGAAGAGTCAAATTTCATATTCAAACCCATTGCTTTCAGATAAGACAATTGTTCATGGACATAGACCAATAGCTATTGATTTGTGCAAGAAACAACTTGATAAACATCTGCAAGTTATTAATATCGACACTAGCTGTGTTTACAAAGAAAAAATGGGATACGGAAAGTTAACTGCAATTGAATTGTATTCAAAAAAGCTATTTTCAATTTAATTTTATATATTTTATTATTCGTAATTCGCGAATCGCGAATTGAAAATATGTAATATGAAAAAACATAACGGGATGCGTCCTCAAGATATAGTAGTTTTATTGAAAATCATCGCGTTAAAACATAATGATTGGTATAACTCTGATTTAGCACAATCATTAAAAATCAGTCCGTCTGTGATATCTGAAGTATTGAACAGATGTAAAATGGCAGGATTAATTGATTCAAAAAAGCGAAAGGTTAATATTAACTCATTCATAGAATTTTTAATTTATGGGTTTAGGTATGTAATTCCTACACAGCCTGGTGCAATAGTAAAAGGAATTCCAACAGCACATTCAGCATCACCAATTAAAGAGCATATTTCAAGTGGTTCTGATATATACGTATGGGCAAATGCTAAAGGAACTCACCGTGGACAAGCCATCGAACCACTTTTTAAATCCATTCCGAAAATAGTGCAAGAAGATAAAGGATTCTATGAACTTCTAATTATAATAGATACTATTCGTGCCGAGAAAGGTCAGGCTTATGCTTTTATAAATATTAGTGATCAAAACGAAAAAGGGCAAGAAATAAGCAATTTCGTATATGCTTTTAAAGAAAAAAGAAAATGATCTAGAGAGACAGGATAGAAGGTTGAGAGAATTTCTAACTATTGCTTATGGCCCAACGGGATCAGGGAAGCTTTTTCGAGCGAAGCATTTTAAGGTTAGTATTCAAACAAAAACATATAAATTAGGATTATAAATTCAGAATTAAGGAGAAATATTTTCGTAAAAGTAAAATAACATTAAATAAAGTTTACAAAATACATTATATTTGTAAAATATATTTAATGTTATGGCAAAAAAGAAACATGTTTTATTACCCAGATCTTTACGAATATTATCTGAATTTGGTGAAAATATTAAGTTAGCAAGGCTAAGGAGGAAACTAAGTTCTGACCAAGTAGCTGAAAGAGCAAATATTAGCAGGCCAACGTATACTGAAATTGAGAAGGGATCCCCAAATGTTAGTATTGGGTCTTATTTTTCTGTTTTACAGGTTTTAGGATTAGAAAAAGATTTTCTTCTAATAGCGAAAGACGATATCTTAGGTAGAAAACTACAAGATGCTAAAATAACTACACAAAAACGAGCTCCAAAACGATTAAGTAATGAGTAAAAGAAAAATATATGTATATGCCGATTGGCAGGGGGTTGCTTCTCCTATTTTGATTGGGTATTTATACTCTGAAAGATTACGTGGCAAAGAAATTTTTTCATTTGAATATAACGGAGAGTGGTTGAATTCCGAAAATGCCTTTTTACTTGATCCAGAATTGCAATTATACTCTGGCTTGCATTATTTGAGTGATGAAGAGAAGAAAAACTTTGGAATTTTTACAGATTCATCACCGGATCGGTGGGGACGCTTATTAATGCGAAGAAGAGAAGCTGCTGTAGCTAGGATGGAAAGAAGAACGGAGCAAACACTTTTTGAAACGGATTATTTACTTGGTGTTTTTGACGGACACAGAATGGGGGCATTAAGATTTAAAGTAGAAGAGAATGGCCCATTTTTAAATGATAATAGGAAATTGGCGAGTCCTCCATGGACATCATTAAGAGAATTGGAAGAAATAAGCTTAAAATTAGAAGAAGATGATATTACGGAAGATCCGGAATATTTTAAATGGTTGAGTATGTTAATTGCACCAGGTTCTTCATTAGGAGGAGCTAGGCCTAAAGCTAGTATAACAGGTAAAGATGGAAATTTGTGGATAGCAAAATTCCCAAGTCGTAGTGATAATGGTAATGTCGGTGGTTGGGAAATAGTTACTTATGAACTAGCATTAAAGGCTGGTATTAATATGGCTGAATCTGTAGCACACAAATTCTCTTCAAATAATTATACTTTTCTAACCAAGCGTTTTGATAGAACTGAAAAGAATGAGCGAATTCATTTTGCATCTGCTATGACTATGTTGGCATATACTGATGGTTTGGATCATAGCGATGGAGCAAGTTATTTAGAATTAGTGGAGTTTATTTCAAACTATGGAGCTAATGTTAATAGTGATTTAGAAGAGCTTTGGAGAAGAATCGTTTTTAGTATTTGTGTTTCTAATACTGATGATCATCTTAGGAACCATGGTTTTATTCTTACCGATAAAGGGTGGTTGTTATCTCCTGCTTATGATATAAACCCTAATGAAACAGGAACAGGACTGAAATTGAATATTTCGGAAAATGACAATGCTCTCGATCTAAATCTTGCAATGGAGGTTTGCAAATATTTTAGGTTAAGTGATGATAAAGCAGAACAAATAATAACAGAAGTAAAAAAATCTGTTCAAAATTGGAGAGCTTTAGCTTCTAAATATGGTATTTCAAAAGGAGAACAGGATCTAAAAAAAATAGCGTTTTCAAATGCAACAAATTAGCTCCCTGTTATCCCATTTACAAAAGTTTCAACAAATTTATCTATTCACTCTTTCCATTAATAGTTTCCATAATTCCTCTAAAACTATTCAATCCGGATTCAATGTTTTCTATAATTTCATTTGCTAAAACATCAGGATCAGGAAGATTATCAAGATCTGTAAGACTTTTATCTTTAAGCCAGAAAATATCTAAATTAGTTTTATCTCTTGCAATGATTTCATCATATGAGTATTTACGCCATCTTCCTTCTGGTCCTGAGCCTGTCGAAGGGTCTTCACTCCAGGTTTCTTTCCTTTTATGACGATTCTCTGGATTATACAATTTTACAAATTCGGCTAGATCTGCCGTTGTCATTTGCTTTTTCTTTAGTGTATGATGAACATTAGTTCTATAATCGTAAATCCAAACTTCTTTTGTCCAAGCTTCTTTACTTGCAGGTTTATTATTAAAAAACAGAACATTTGCTTTTACTCCATGTGCATAGAATAGACCTGTAGGAAGCCTTAAGATAGTATGTAATTCAGTAGTTTTCATTAATTGTTTACGCACTTCTTCTCCTGCACCACCTTCAAATAAAACATTATCGGGAAGAACAACAGCTGCTTCACCTGTAATCTTCAATTGCGTTTTAATATGTTGTAAAAAATTAAGCTGTTTGTTTGATGTTGTTTCCCAAAAATCCTGACGATTATAGCTTAAATCTTCTTTTTCAATTTCACCTTCTTCATTGGTAATGGTCATACTACTTTTCTTACCAAATGGTGGATTTGCTAATACATAATCAAATCTGTTTCCATTATCAGAAATCAAAGCATCGTTAGCAGACAAATAACTTTCTCCATCGATTTCGCCAATGTTATGCAAATACATATTCATTAAACACATTCGGCGAGTATTGGCAACAATCTCATTTCCATGAAAAGTCTTGTTTTTTAGAAACGCTTTTTCATCGGGATCTAATTGGTTGTTCGCCACAATATGATCGTATGCAGCTAAAAAGAAACCTCCTGTACCACAGGCTGGGTCTGAGATGCTTTTCATTGGTTTTGGTTGTACACATGCAACCATTGTTTTGATTAAGGCTCTTGGTGTAAAATATTGTCCTGCACCAGATTTAGTATCTTCTGCATTTTTCTCTAAAAGACCTTCATAGATTTTCCCTTTTATATCTGCTCCCATTAATGACCATTTTTCCTGATCAATTAGGTTTATTACTTTTAAAAGTTTTGCAGGATCTTGAATCTTATTCTGGCTTTTAGTGAAAATCTGACCTAACATATCTTTTTCGGTAGATAAACTACGCAATAATTGCGAGTAAAAAGATTCTAATTCAGCGCCCCTTTTGCCTGACAAGGTTTCCCAATTACATATTTCTCCATCTTCAATCTCTTTCCCTTCTACATCTTTAAGTTTAGGAAATTCTAAACCCTTATTGTATGGTGGTTTATTGAGCTCATCTGCCATTTTTAAGAATAGCAAATAAGTAATTTGTTCTAAGTAATCGCCATAGCCAACGCCATCATCACGAAGTACATTGGCTAAATTCCATATTTTGGATATTATTGTTGAGTCTGTCATTTATTTCTATTTAAAATACTTAACACTAATCTTTTTACAATTTCAGCTTCTTCTGTTTTACTACTCGCAATAAAAAGAGTTAATGCAGCTAAAGTATCGTTATCAATAATTTGATTATTATCTTCTTTAGTTAGAGCTTTGTTTTTATCTAAAAAATACAAAAAACAAGCTGCAGCAATGCGCTTATTGCCATCCACAAAAGAATGATTTTTGGTAATAAAATAAAGTAAATTAGCCGCTTTTTCTTCTATGGTAGGATAGAAATCGGTATCGCCAAAACCTTGTTTTATTTGATTTATCGAACTTTTAAAACTATCATCTTTTGGTTTGGCAAATATATCAGATTTAAACGCAGAATACATATTCTGAATTAATGACATATAATCTTTGAATTCGGGGTAAACAGCTTCCGTTTTTGTTTTCCCAAGTTTATCTAGCTCTTCGTGATCATAATCATCTAATAATGCTAATCCTTTCGAGAAAATTTGAAAAACTTCTTTATTCTGGTCATTTGTTGATTCTTCGAGAGCTCTGCTTATAATTCTAATTCCTGTTTTCAAATGTTCTACTTCTTGATTTTTTTGAGCCAATCGTTTTTCGTTTATTGCATAACCTTGTACTAAGTAGTCTTTTAAACGCTGTGTAGCCCATTGTCGGAATTGTGTTCCTTGTTTGCTATTAACTCTATAACCGACTGAGATAATCATATCCAGGTTATAGTGATCAATATCTCTTGTGACAGTACGATTACCTTCTTTTTGAACTGTTCGGAATTTCCGAACAGTTGCATTCTTTTCAAGTTCTTCTGCATCGAAAATATGCTTTATATGCTCAGATATATTTGCCTTGCTTGACACAAACAATTCGACTATTTGTGCTTGTGTTAGCCAAACTGTATCTGTATCAAATTGCACTTTCAATTCAGTGCTGTTATCTGGATTTTTATAAATTTCAATTTTATTTTCCATAAACAAAGTTGTTTTGAACTATCTGGAAATTCCGGATAGTTACCCTTTTCTTTACTTCTTTTTCTCTTTCTTTATCCTCTTATTTCGACTCCGCTCAATGCGAGCCAACAAAACACTTGCAGGCTCATAATCCTTTTCCTGTTTGCATTTTTCTATTTCTGCAGTGCTTAAGAGTTTACCTTCAAATGCTTTTTTAAGAATACTTTGGCGTAAGGCTTTGGCTTTTTCTAAACCTTCGGTTATGGTTTGTTCTACCTTATAGCAAACAGATAAACGGCTTTCTATTTCACGGATAATTTGGTTTTGCTCTAAAACCGATGGTACTTTTATTTTATATAAAGCAATTTGATCAAATTTTACTCTTGGTTTATCACCTGACGATTGTTTATTTGACCAATGAACAAAGTCTTGTTGATGTAAAATAAGTTTTAGATAGTTTGGCTGAAAACCTTTGATTGTTTCAAGAATTATAAACTCTCCTGATGCTACTCCTTCATATTCTGCTTGATAAACTTTATTTAAATACGGTCTTAATCTTCCATATAAAACATGATTTATATTGAACCAATTACCTGCACTTCTAAATTCCTTAAACTTATATGTAAAATGTGGTTTAAGAGCATTTTTTTCAAGACAATCCATTCCTATAAATGGATGCTCTGGTGCTTCATCAGGCATAAGTTTATGTGATATTTGAAATGCTAATTCCCCTAAATTGAAAGTTGGTAAAGAACCTGATTGCTCAATAAACGGATAGGATATTAGTTTCTTAGGTTTTCCTGGGTTTTTCCCATCTTTCCCTTTTTCTTCCCACTTCTTAACAGCTTTTTTCCAATCTTCAATTTGTTGTTCGTAATGCTTTTGCTGCTCTTCTTTTATTTTTTCTAAAAGTTCTTCAGCAGTTGGTAGGTTGGTTTGTTTCACTCTCCACTTTTTTGTTAACTCACCCTCAAACGCTTTTTTAAGTACTGCTTGCCTGTATATTTTTAATTGTTCTTGTGCTTTTTTAAGATCGGCAATACCATTGTCTAAATCGCTGAATAATTCTTCTATTTTGGCTACTATGGCTCGTTGTTCGGGAAGTGGGGCTAGGAGAAAGCTTATTGATCTTAAATTATTCAAATTTATACCTAAAACGGTAGTTCCACTAGATACTTTAACAATGTCTTTTTCTGAGTTTTTAAAGCTAAAAAACAGATATTTTGTGTCAATCTCGATCTTGCATTTTACGACTTTCAAATCCTGATTAATTGCTGTTTCAATTTTTGAAATTATTGGCTTGCCTGGATTAATTCTTGTTCCTATGATAATTTCATTAGGCATAGCCAAATTTGCAGAACTGTTATTCAATCCTTTTTCTGTAATAAAATCTTGAGTTACGTCTAAACTATCACCTTTTATATCTTTAATTGAAGCCCAAGGTATCTCTCCGTTCCAGAATTCAGGATTGCTTTTACTTGGAGTTCCTCCACCAACAAATTCACAAATATCTCCCAATAAACATTCTTCCCAATCTTCTCTCATTATGCAGCTAATACTTCATTTAATTCATTAATAACATCACTCATTTCGCTACCAAATAATTGGTGCATTTTTCCTTTACCTCCTTGGGCATTAAACGGAGTGTAATCTAAGTCGTCTATATCTATATGATAGCTGCTTACTACATGGTCTTTTATCATTCGTAGCCACTCCATTTGCTCATTACTAAAACGATTATGCTGCCCTGCATTTTGTTTAAAAATCCATGTTTTAAAATTTTCATCAATGGTTTTATCAAATGCTTTTAGCTCTTTATCGATACCACAAGCGCGGCGAATTAAAGAAACCAAAGCTGTTAACTCATCGTAAGGTTGCTTGCTTTTAACATCTTCTATTGCAGCATATGCATTCCAAACATAATCGGGTGCTAAGATTGGCTTTTCCAGTTTTAGCTTTTCCATTACATCCTTTATCATTTTAAAGGTAATGTTACGACGATTATATGGTTGGTTGTAAAAGATACCTAATGCATCTAACTCATCTTTGTTCTGCTCCATATATTCAGCGAAATCTTTAACCGTTTCTTTAGCTTTTTCGGTAGTAAAACTGTTCCATTCCGATTTGGTAACACTATCAATATTTACAGAATCGATAATTTGTTCGTGTTCTTTTCGCACATTTTCAATGTATTCGTTTAGCTCACCATTAAATGTACTTGCAGCCTGTTTTATTAATTCCTGCTGTGCTTCTTTTTGCGCTTCTTTAATTTGAGCAGGAGTCCTATCTTCAAAAGGAACTGATCCTATTTTTTGTTGCGCTCCTTTTTCAATTTCATCAGGATCAAAGGCATTAATCAACTCTTTAGTAATTTGTTTTAGGTTTTTCCCCTTTGAATAATCCAGTAACTTTTCTTTTTCTTTATCAGTAATCTGATTCTCTAATCGAATTAGTCTGTTTGCCAAAGAAAGGAATAAATCTTCATCTTTATGCCCCATGGCAACTGCTCCCAATAAATCTTTTAAAGGAATAGTTGGTTTACGCTCTAATGGTCGGCTATCTGTTTTTTTCGATTTTGTAGCACCAACAGCATCAACAATAACAAAGTGTGTTTTATGAGCACCCTTTATACTCGTATTTCTAGTTTGGAAATCATCTTTATTTATTGTTCTTGTCCCTCGACCCTTCATCTGCTCAAAATAATTGGTGCTTCTCACATCACGCATAAAAAGTAAAACTTCCAAAGGCTTTACATCTGTGCCTGTGGCTATCATATCAACAGTAACTGCAATTCTGGGGTTATAAGCATTACGAAAACGATTCAAAACCGCTTTTGGATCTTCAGTTATTTTATATGTTAATTTTTTACAAAAATCATCGCCATCATCAAATTCTTCCTTTATTATCGTTATGATATCATCGGCATGGCTATCTGTCTTTGCAAACACAAGCGTTTTAGGAACTTCATATGCACCATTTTCATCGAAACGATCAGGGAAGATTTCATTTTCTAAGGCTCTTCGAAATTCTCTTATAATAGTCCTTATCTGATCGGGATTAACAACCTTTTTATCTAAATCATTTTTTAAGTAGGCAGTGTCTTCATCTTCCTGTTGCCAACGAGTAGCACGAGTTAGTTTATCTCTTCTATCAAGATACCATCCTGCTTTTATCAAATCTCCTTTTTGTGTAATCTCCGTATCGATGGTATATACATCGTAAGGAACATTTACTCCATCAATTACAGACTGTTCGTATTTATATTCACTTACTACATTTTTATTAAAAAAGCCAAAAGTACGTTTGTCGGGAGTTGCAGTTAATCCAACCAGAAAAGCATCGAAATAATCTAATACTTGTTTCCAAAGATTATAAATTGATCGATGGCATTCATCAATTACAATAAAATCGAATTGCTCAATTGGTGCTTTTGCTGAATATTCAACCGGAACTGCATCTTTCTTTTTTAATTGTTGTTTCATCCAAGAGTTTTCTTCTGGATTTTGTTCTTCTGCAGTTTCTTCTAATTCTTCCCCTTTTAGTATGGAATACAATCGTTGAATTGTTGATATACAAACCTGACTATCTGATGCAATATAGCTTGATGATAAACGCTGAACATTGTACAATTCTGTGAACTTCCTATTATCATCTGTTGGTTGATAGGTCATAAATTCCTGTTCTGCCTGTTCTCCAAGGTTTCTTGTATCAACCAAAAATAAAACTCGTTTTGCATCGGCATGTTTTAAAAGTCGATATATAAAAGTGGCTGCAGTATATGTTTTTCCTGCTCCTGTAGCCATCTGTATAAGTGCCTTGGGTCTGTTATTCTTAAATGATTTTTCTAAATTTTCAATAGCAACAATCTGTGCAGGTCGCAATCCTGTAAGATCTAAACTAGGAAGTCTCAATAATCTTGTTCTTAAACTATCGCCTTTCTTCAACCATTCTGCAATCGTACTTGGTTTATGAAAACTAAATATATTTCTTCCCCTTGGTTTTGGGTCTCTTAAATCTCTAAAACGAGTAATAGTGCCAGTGCTTTCATAAACAAACGAAAGTGGATCGTTATTCAAATATTTTAGTTTTGATTCTGCATATCCTTTGGATTGATCTTCAACAACCGTAAGTCTGTGACCTTCTTCTTCACGTTTTGCCTCAATTATTCCAACAGGTTTTTGATCAACAAACAATACATAGTCGGCTGGGCCAACATCCGTTTGATATTCCCTTACAGCGATACCTTGACTTGCATATATGTCAACCTTATTTTTTGATTGCACAACCCATTCAGCATCAATCAACATCTTGTCGATTTTATCACGTGCTATTTGTTCCGGGTTTTGGTTTACCATTTATTGATATTTAAGTTTCAAATTTAATGTTTTAAATAATAGTTATTAGAATTAAATCTATCGATCAATTGTATTTTTAGAACGAAACACAGAATCAATATAATTTAACTGATTTCTTTAGATTAGTTGGATTCTTCCAGTTCAACAGGTTTCACAAAAGGATAATTTTTAATATTATCCGAAACACCTTTTAATATTCTTCTTACACTATTATAATTTCTTTCTTCTAAGAATTTTATCACCTTATATTTTTGTTCTAAAATATTTTCTCCCGATGATTTTTCCATATTTTTTTTATGTTCTTCTTTATACTGCATGCATTTAATTTTCAATTCTTTATAATCCATTTTTATTCCATCTCGATTATAACTAATAACAGCACATCTATGAGAATCATCATTTCTAATCTCTCTTAGTATAGTAATATCTTTATTATATGGTATCTTCTTATCGAAGTAAAACTCTTTCTCAAATATATAAACCTTTGCCCAAATCTGAATTTTACTAATTTTAGGAAATCTCTTTTTACATTTTTCAATTGACTTCCAATGAAAAGCTTCATTATAGTCCATTATGTATTGCAATAAGTCTTCAATTTCAGGGAATTTTCTCCAGTAAAAATAATTTAAAAGATTTTCAATTTGATGGAAAGCAGAAGTACAAAAAGCAATAAAATTATCTTCATTTATTCTAACACTTCTTAATGGAATTGATTCCATTTCTTTATTATCTCTTTCAAGAACTTCCTGTACAACTTTATTAGAGATATAATTGCAATCAATTTGATAATTCAAATAATTATATTTCAACAAAAGCCTACTAAATAGAGGATCTTCTTTACCTCTTACTAAACCAATAAAATTTATATGTCCTTTTAAAGCTTTTCTAAAATCAGGTTTGTATTTGCTTTTACCATAATGCTTAATAAATTGTGCTTTTGCATAATCTAAACCTCCTTTTTCCCAGTTATTAAGCATTGCTCTAACTTTTTGAATATAATCTCTTTTTACATTTAGCTTTTCATTTACAATAATACCAGTCACTTGCTGCCTTTCCATATTGGAATTCATTCTGGTTTTTTCTTTATTTATTTTAAATCCTTCCTTTTTCACTATTATGGTTAATCCTTTAATAAAAGCTTTATCAAAAACATCAAGATTTGACGAAAAAGAAAGATCATCTGCATACCTTGAGTATTTCACATTTTTCTTCAGACAATATTTTGTAATTCTTCTATCTAATTGCTGCGTTACTATATTTGAGAGTATTGGTGAAGTGGGTGCTCCTTGCGGTAGTTTTCCTTTAAGTGAACAAATATTTGCTATAATAAAAGCTAAATTCTCTTTTTCAGTATTAAGGTTAAAAGGTGCTAATTCCAATACAGACTTTACTCTGCGAAAACTAATTGTTGGAAAGAAATCCTCAATATCAAGATTTAGCAAATATCTCTTATTAACATGTACTCGTGCATTTCTTACAATATCTCTATTTAATAGAAACCCATTAGTTGCATTGTGTACTTTAGGTTCAAATATTATTTGTAGAAGATCGTTTATAAGTGTTTGTACTCTTTTCAGGTAGTTATCGGGAGCGTCAATTATTCTTTCTTTTCCACTTTTTTTGAATATTTTAAACTCTCTATATCGACTATCCTTAGATATTGCTAGGAAATTTAAATCTTTGGCTTTTAACTTTTGTAGTTTCTCTGTTTGCAGTGCTCGATTCTTCTCAACTTTATTCAAGAGTGTTGCTAATTGACTCGTGGTCTTTAACTTTTCAAATTCAATTGTTATTTCTTCGTGCGTCATAATATATAAAGAGGACACCTGAAGTATTCTCTCATGTATGATCAATATTAAACTATTAAACATTTTAATACTGTAAAAAATAAAATCAATACTAATACTAAGTTTCAGTTAAAGTATTAAGACTAATAAGACTATAAAGCTATAAGTTAATTGTTGCGGTAAATTCTATTTATAATAAAGATATAGCATAGAATGTACCATAGTCTAATATCAATCTATATCCTTGCATTAGCATTGACATTGCGATATCGCAATGCATAGTTAATATTCAGGTGCCCATTAATTAATTCATTAATAAATTTATTATTGCTCCATTTCGCAGTTCCAAAATATACGTTCAAACGGTAAGTGGATATGAAAGTAGTAATAAATTTTGGCAATACAAGGAGTTATTCATCATACAATAAGGACGTTAGTGTCTTTTATTATTTACGACTCTACTATTAGAAGGGGTTTGGTTATAGTAACTTTAAAAGAAAAGTTTTGCGGGTTTATGATAAGATAGGATTAAATAGACTTAAAACAATTTAGGTAAGAAGGTAAGTGTATTTTAAAAACTTTTATAAAATTTCTTTAAAAGAATAACAATAAACAACCCCCATAAAGCCCCACGCAAAAAACAAAACGCCGTAATTAATTAAATTACAGCGTTTAATGATTTGCTTTTGTAGCCCCAACAGGACTCGAACCTGTATCTATAGTTTAGGAAACTACTATTCTATCCCTTGAACTATGGGGCCCAATTTTTGTAGCACAAAACTAGATAATTTAATTTCATATACAAAATGCTTTTTAAAGCTTATTAATTAATTTTAAGAATAGTTTAAAATATTGACCTGTAACTTTACGTTTATTTAATCGTCTCAGATAAAATTATGTTTATTAACCGAACAATTATGAGAATATTTTTTTTAATGCTTGGATTAATTTTAAGTAGCTTCATTATTCAAGCTCAGTGTATTGAAGGAAAAGTTTTAGATACTTCCGGAAACCCCATTCCATATGCAACAATCTATGCCAGTAGTATTTCAAAAGGGACCACATCAAATCTAGAAGGAATTTATAAACTTGAATTACCAAAAGGAAAACATCAACTTACAGTTCGATATTTAGGTTATAAAACAAAAGATGTTGAGGTTGTTTGTATCGATTCTTTGCAATATTTAGATATTATTCTCGACGAACAGCTTTATAAAATACCAGAGGTAAGAATCCTTGCAAGTGGAGAAGATCCTGCGTATTCTATTATGAGAAAGGCAATTGCTATGAGTTACTATTACCTAAATCAGGTAGAGGAATATAAATGCCGAATTTATTTGAAAGGCACAGGTGTTGTAGCAAAAATCCCCAGACTACTGAAGAAGACCTTAAAAAAAGAAGGTGTTGAAGAGGGCAAACCAATGGTGACAGAAAACATTACAGATTTACACTTTAAGTTACCAGATGTTGTTGAAGAAAACATTATTTCAATGCGCAGCACAATGGATGGCGATGATATGTCTCCAAACGGTTATATTACCTTGTCTTTGTATAATGATATCGATGGGGTTATTTCGCCCTTAAGCCGAGATGCGTTTACTTATTATAAATTTCAGTTAGATGCATCTTTTTACGATCAGGATTATTTAGTACATAAGATTAAAATTATTCCACGACGAGAAGGTTACGATCTGTATTCTGGATATATTTATTTGGTTGAGGGGTTTTGGCACTTACATAGTGCCGAACTTCAATTAGAACAAAAAATGTTCAAAATAAAAATAAATCAGGTTTATTCCCCAGTGGGTAAAAATGTTTGGATGCCTGTTAGTCACAATTTCGATATCGATGCTGGAATAATGGGTGTCGAATTTAGTTATAAATATATAGCTTCGGTTTCCAATTATAAGATTGAGCTTAACTCAAAGCTAGATCATTCTGTTTATAAAAATTTGTTAGCCGATTCAAAAGAATATGTTCAAGAGGTTAATGAAGTAAGCAAACAACAGCAGAGTGAAATACAGAAATTGATTCAAAAAGAGGATATAACAAAAAAGGAATCACGAAAATTAAAGAAACTAGTACGCGAAAATGTTGCCGAATCAATTCCTAAAAAGGATCTAGAACTTACAGATCAAAATATAATTGAAGATAGTGCAATGCTTCGTTCTGTTTCTTATTGGGATTCTATTCGGCCAATCCCCTTAACAATGAAAGAATTGGACGAATATAAAGTTAAAGATTCAATCCAATTTAAAATAGAGACTGATTCAACATTTAAAGATTCATTAGAGAGAGATAAATACAAATTCAAATGGCGTAAGCTATTAACAGGCGGTGATTTTAACTTTAACGACGAGCACACATTTCGTTTTGGAGGGATCGTAGATTTAGGGCATATCAATTTTAATACTGTCGAAGGATTAAACATTGGCACAGAGTTTTCTTATCGATATAGTAATGACAAAGGAAAATTCTTTAGAGTGAATCAAACTTCTGAATATGCATTTTCGTGCGAACGAATGACAAGTTATTTATCAGCTTACTATCGATACAATGGATTAAAAAGAGCATCTTTTCGTGTGAGTGGAGGAAGAAAAATCTCAGATTTTGATGCGGAAACAGGAATATCAGAATATCTAAATCTAATTACAACTCTTTTCTTAAAAGAGAATTACTTAAAGCTTTATCAGAAAGATTACATCAAACTAAGTCATTCATTCGATATTGTAAATGGATTAAACTTATTTACTGGGTTTGAATACGCACAAAGAAAAGAACTAATCAATCATTCTGATTTTTATGTTTCTAATCCTTTAGATAATAATTTCACATCAAATATTCCCCCAGTAAACAATGTGAATCAAGCCTTGGTAGGTGATCATAATGCATCAATTTTTTCTTTAGGCATTTCATATACACCCGAGTATTTTTATAGAATGAACGATGGAGTAAAATTTAATTCTCATTCAAGATTTCCAACATTTAAGCTTAATTATACCAAAGGGATAAAGAGTTTATTTGCCAGTGATGTTGATTTTGATCACTTAGAATTTTCAATTAGTCAGCACGAGTCTGTTAGAAGAATTGGGAATGTTTATTATCGTGCAACGGCAGGTTCTTTTTTAAATGACAACTCAATGTATTTTGCAGATTATAAGCATTTTGCAGCAAATGCACCTTTCGTAATAGGAACCTCGGAAGGAAGTGCTTTTCGATTAATTGATTATTACGATTACAGCACAAGTAAAAATTATTTTGAGGGACATATTCGACTCGACAACGACCGTATTCTTTTAAAACGACTACCTGTTTTAAACAGAACATTAATGCGAGAATCTCTTTATTTCAACTATTTGGCTACAGAAGGAAACTATCCATACTATGAATTCGGATATGGATTAAATCAAATATTCTTAATGTTTAATGTGGAGATATTTGCAGGATTTAAAGGTTTATCACATGAATATACCGGAATTAAAATCGGAATCCCATTCGTAAGTAAAAATGGAACATCGGTTTTTATAGGTGGTTAATTTGTTTAAAAACCTCATAATAAAAATGTTGTTATTCTGAGTTTATCGACGAATTGGCAATATTTTTAATTTCTAAAACGTCATATTATTAATTCGGTACTAATACATTAAATATTACATTTGTAAATGCCAATAGGTTAAGATTATAGTGACTAGGTGAAATTGTAGAAATTTACCATGAACTAGAAACTAATAACTATGAACTAGTTTCCAGAATCTTTTTATTATTTTTACGAATTCATTTACCGAATGATATTATTATGAATACTGTTGACCTTGTTTTTGGTATATTATTACTTTGGAGTGCATATAGAGGATTCACCAAAGGATTTATTGTGCAACTAGCTACTTTGGCGGCTTTATTACTTGGAATTTTAGGAGCCGTTTTATTTTCGGATTTTACTTCTGATTTAATTATCAAAAAATTTGAAGTTTCAGGTCAATATTTACCTATCTTATCATTTGCGATAACATTTATTGTAATTGTGATTGCTGTCCATTTATTGGCTAAAATGCTTAATAAACTGATTGATGCAATTGCTTTGGGAATTGTTAATCGACTTTTAGGAGTTTTATTCTCTTTATTAAAAACTGCATTTATTGTAAGTGTAATTTTAGTTTTAATAAACAAAGCCGACAACAAATTTAGTTTTATTCCAAACGAAACAAAAGAGGATTCATTGCTTTATAAACCCTTATCGAACTTTGCCCCAATGATTTTCCCCTATCTTAATTTTGATAAGATAAAGGAGAAAATTGAAGAGGAACAGGTTAACATTGGGATTAATGTTTAAATAAGCAAAAAAAGAAACAAGAATTGAAGCAAATATTACCGACTGATTAGTTTGTTTTGCTGTTGGAATCGAGAATGGTGATGATATTATTGCTGATTTAGATAATGTATTAGCTAAAATATAAGAGAAATATAATGGAAGTCGCATTTCTCTCGATAGCAATC
Organism: Bacteroidales bacterium; assembly: GCA_016342685.1. GTDB lineage: Bacteria > Bacteroidota > Bacteroidia > Bacteroidales > UBA12077 > UBA12077. Next base: position 257,279 of record JAEINU010000004.1, read on the forward strand.
GGGATAACGAAATATGACTATCTTTAATAGTTTTAAGTATAAAAATAGAAGAAATAAAAATATGAATTTCGTTGAAGAATTAAAGTGGAGAGGCATGCTACACGATATGATGCCTGGAACTGAAGAACAATTACAAAAAGAAATGACAGCGGCCTATGTTGGAATAGATCCAACGGCTAATTCATTGCATATTGGTCATTTGGTTAGTGTAATGATGCTTAAGCACTTTCAAGTTGCAGGACATAAACCAATGGTTTTAGTTGGGGGTGCTACAGGAATGATTGGTGATCCTTCTGGAAAATCTCAAGAAAGAAATTTACTCGACGAAAAAACATTACGTTACAATCAGGATTGTTTAAAAAAACAATTAGAAAAGTTACTCGATTTTGATTCAAGTATTGAGAATGGTGCCGAATTGGTAAATAATTACGATTGGATGAAAGAATATTCGTTTCTTGAGTTCATTCGCGACATTGGTAAGCATATTACTGTGAATTACATGATGGCAAAGGATTCTGTTAAGAAACGTATTGGAGAGGAGTCGAAAACAGGAATGTCGTTTACCGAGTTTTCTTACCAATTGGTTCAGGGAACAGATTTTTACCATTTGTACAAAGAGAAAAATTGCAAACTTCAAATGGGAGGTTCCGATCAGTGGGGAAATATTACTACAGGAACAGAACTAATTCGTCGTAAATTAAGTGGCGAAGCTTTTGCATTAACGTGTCCTTTAATCACTAAGGCTGATGGAAATAAATTTGGTAAAACTGAAGAAGGAAATGTTTGGTTAGATGCTGAATTAACATCACCATATAAATTTTTACAGTTTTGGTTAAATGTTTCCGACGAAGATGCAGAAAAATACATCAAAATTTTCACAATGCTTTCAAAAGATGAAATCGATTCATTAATAGAAAAGCATAAAGAAGAACCACATAGAAGAACATTGCAGCAACGTTTAGGAAAAGAGTTAACTGTAATGGTTCATTCTGAAAAAGATTATGATACTGCTGTTGCGGCATCGAATATTTTGTTTGGTAAAGCTACAACAGAAGAGTTGAAAAATCTTGATGAAAAAACATTTTTGTCTGTTTTTGAGGGTGTTCCAATGTTCGACATCGAAAAAGCAAAAATTGATACAGGCGTTAATGTTCTAAATTTATTAGCTGAAGAAACTCAGGTATTTCCATCGAAAGGTGAATTACGCCGAACAATTAAAGGTGGCGGTGTTAGCATTAACAAAGAAAAAATTCCGAACGATGAAATAATGGTGGGTGCCGATCGTTTATTGAACAACAAGTATATTTTGGTGCAAAAAGGAAAGAAAACGTACTTTCTGATTAAAACAATCTAGCATGGCTAAACTGATTATATCAAGACGAAAAGAGTGGAGTAACAGAGCTCGAAAGTTTAACATTTACGTTGATGGTAAATTGTTGGATGTGATTGGGCATAATGAAATCAAGGAATTCGAATTAGATTCTGGAACACATAACGTCCTTCTTAAAGTTGATTGGTGTTCTAGCCCTAAAATGGAATTTGAATTAAACAACGATCAATCGAAAAGCTTTGAAGTGTCCATTTTTAAATTAATGCGCTGGGTATATCCTTTATTGTACGGAATATTTTCAGCATTTTTATTGTTAAAATGGGTTTTTGAGATTTACATTCAGGAATTGGTTTACGTAGCAATACCTTTGTTTCTAATTTTAGTCTATTACTTTTCTTTCGGAAGAAAGAAGTACATTGAAATAAACGAATTATAATTAATTCATATTTATTGCTCATGAATACACAAGATCAATCATACAATTACAATTCAATGGATATTATCAGATTCATTTTTAAACATAAATGGCCAATTCTTAGTGTAACTATACTAGCTGCAATTGCTGCTGTTATTGTTTCCGTGAATATTACTCCAAAATTTAAATCATCGGTTATACTATTCCCAAAAACGCAGGTTTCAGTATCCAATGCACTTTCAATGTCTGAGTTAATAAATACCGATGATCATATTATGAATTTTGGCGATGAGGAAGCAACGGAACAATTAATACAGACCCTATATTCGGAGGATATTCGTTTTAAAATAATCGATAAGTTTGATCTTTTAAATCATTATAACATTGACTCGAATGATGAGTTTCCAATGACAAAACTTCACGAGGAATACAATGATAATATACGATTTAAACGAACAGAATATCAGGCAGTTCAAATTGAGGTTATGGATACCGACCCTCAAATTGCAGCCGATATTGCAACCGAAATAGCAGATTTACTTGATGAAACTTTAAATCAAATGCAAAATGAGGTGGCCGTTGGAATTTTAAAGGTTGTAGAGGGTGAGTATAATCAATTAGTTACCGAAATAGATCAATTAGAGAAATCCTTAGGTAAATATAACACTCAAAAATCTAATCCAAAGTATATCTCTTTAAGTGAGCAACTAAAGAATGAAAACAAACGATTAAGTGATATTAAAACTAAGTTGGTTGAGGCACGTGTAAATGCAAATCAATCTTTACCAAGGAAATATACTGTAGCAAAAGCCTATCCAGCCGAGAAAAAATCTTATCCTGTTCGTTGGTTAATATGCGCTGTATCTACAATATCCGCATTTGTATTTGCTGTTTTAATGATGCTTTTTATAGAAAGATATAAAGATCTAATAAGAATTAAATCTTAATACCTTGTTTAGAGATAGAAACAGAGGATTATTTTACCTTTTTTCACTGATATTTATAACGGTAAACTTAATATTGATATCTATCGATATTTATTATTTTGCTTTTCTTCCTGTTATTCTGTTATTTGCTTTTGCAAGCTTTTTCTCTATCGATAAGGTTTTATTGTCAGTTGTATTTTTTACGCCAATCTCAATTCAATTAAGAGATTTAATACCTAGTATTCCCGTTAATTTATCGTTACCTACCGAACCTTTATTAGCAGCTATTTTATTTCTTTTTATTTGCAAACTATTGATGGATGGTAAATTCGATCGGAAAATAGTGTTACATCCGGTTTCAATTGCAATTTATATAAATCTATTCTGGATTTTTATTACGAGCTTAACGAGTACAATGCCTGCGGTATCGTTTAAATTTCTTTTATCAAGATTGTGGTTTGTGGTTGGAGCATATTTTTTAATGACACAAATTTTTAAAAATAAAAAGAACATTAATCGTTTTATTTGGTTGTATGTCATCTCTTTATCAATTGTAATATTGTACACAAATATTCGATTGGCAGGATACGGACTTAATAATCAAAGTGCATCGAATTGGGTTGTGGCACCGTTTTTTAGCGATCACACATCGTATGGTGCAATGCTAGTAATGTTTGTTTTTCCTTTAATTTATTATATGCTTTATAAGAAGGATAACTTACTGATTAAAACAACGGTTCATATTTTTTTAATTCTGTTTATTTTAGCAATAGTTCTTTCTTATACACGGGCAGCATGGCTTAGTTTGTTCGCCAGTATCGCTTTATGGCTTGTAATAAAATTAAAAATTAAGATCAAAACAGTTTTAATATTAGGTTTTACCCTTGTTATTTCTTTTTTGATTTTACAAAGTACGATTTTACAAAATTTGGAAAATAATCAATCTGAGTCATCAGGAAAATTTTCTGAGCACATTGAATCGATGGCAAACATTACTACAGATGCTTCTAATTTGGAAAGAATTAATCGATGGAAATGCGCCCTTCGAATGTTTGAAGAAAAACCTTTTTGGGGATTTGGCCCGGGTACGTATATGTTCCAATATGCGCCCTTTCAATTTTCATACGAACGAAGCATAATTAGTACAAATTTTGGAAATTTAGGAAATGCACATAGCGAGTATTTAGGACCTCTATCTGAATCTGGGTTTCTGGGAATGCTTACGTTTATGTTGATTGTTTTTATGGCATATAGAACAGGATATAGAGTATATCATCAGACCAACAACAAGAAAATAAAAGAATTTACCTTATTTATACTTCTAGGATTTACAACTTATGTTATTCATGGATTCCTGAATAATTTTTTGGATACTGATAAGGCATCAATACCATTTTGGGGTTTTATAGCAATTTTTGTTGCTTTAGATGTTTATCATAAAGAGTTGAAAGAGGATTAATAAAAAAAGTCTTTCTTGTATGAAAGGCTTGATATTCAGATCGCATTGTGAGTTAAAAGTGAAATAATAATACTATTGCTCCACTTGCTGTATTTTCAATAGATAATTCTGATGAACCGGCATTATATACTACTGTACTGCCATTTTCTGGTTTATATTTTCTTTCATTAGTAGTTTCATATCCTAATCCAATTCCAAATTCTCCTGCAAGAGAAATTTTAGGTGCAATATAGTACTCAACTCCAACAACTCCTTTTCCATAAAAATCAATTGTATTTCCGCCTTCTTCGGTGAAATTATTCGTTGCATTAGCTCCATCAGTAAATTCAATTTTTCCTGTTACAATATTTCCACCATTGTAATCAAAGCCATGATAAGGAGTTTTGCCTACACCAACTTCAAATCCCCAAAAACCTCTTAAACGACCAGCTATATTTCTATAATTCTCGACACCAATAGCAATACCTATATTTAATGAATTTTCTTTTAGTTCATCAATTTCATCTGGATTAAAAGGATTTCCATCTTTATCAGTTTGTGATGATATACCTAATCTCAAACCCATCCGAACAGCTTTATTATCTTTGAAATAATATTTCCCATATAGTTGTCCAGGTCTTTGTGCTGTAAATGCAAAGTCAGGTGAAGAATTAGGATCATCTGTTATTTTAGTTAGGTTGCCCACATAATCAATAAATGGAACTGCATCTATACCAATTCCAAAATCACCTTTTTCAGGTAAAATTGCGATTCCTTTTTTGTTAAAAACTTGATTTGTATTATCCTCTTGTGCACTTAATGATATTATAAATGAGATACTTAGTGTTAATAATAAAAGTTTTTTCATTGTATGTTATTTTTTTAGTTTATCGAATTTAGGTTTTATATTTTATTTTCCAATAAAAACGTTAATTTTAATTAATAAACAATCAAACAAAAAAATGAGAAAAATTCTATACCTATTGATAATAGTTTCAATATTTGTTAACTCCTGTAGCGATGATGATTTAACAGTATTAAGCAACAGAATTGCCTTAAAGGAATTAACAATAGAAAATAGTCAGATAAAACTAGAATGGAACAGACCTTATATTCAGAATTTTGATTCTTACAGAATTATTAGAACAACTGAACCAATTACTAATTTTGAGAATTACTATTATTATGAAAGCATAGCGAAAATTACAGATATTGATGAGACAGTTTTTTATGATAATTTGACATTAAAAGAGGATGTTTTTTATACAGTTGTAGCTACCAGTTCTGCAACGAATGCTCTCGTAAGCAATAGTCAGAAATTGGATAATACAGGAAAGGTAATATTTGAAGATCGTCCTAATGATGTGGTTTTTTATCCCGAAGGTAATAAACTCTTTATGTTTTATCGGTCAAAGATTTATTTGGTTGACTATGAAACAATGGAAATATCAGATAGTATAGTTTTGTCTCCGGATGAACATTATGGAACATTAGGGAACTTTAATAATAAAGATGAACTTTATGTTTCCTGCTCTAACGGTTCGATAAGAATTTTTGATATTAAAACATTAACCGAAATAGCTACTATTAGTGTTGGTGGGAACATAAAGTCTGTGGTATGCGATGATTTTAATAATTTATATTTAAAAACTTATGGTAGAATCTATTCGTATAGCAGATCTACATTAAATTTTATCGATGGGTATTCTGGTGTATTTTCCTATAACGGCACAATTAAACATTTAAAAAACAGTAATCGAATAATAGAAATTACTAGTAATATTTCACCTGACAATTTAATATACTATGATCATGATAACAGTGGGAATTTCACATCAGCAGATGATGATAATTATCATGGAGATCACCCATTAAACCATGAAATTTTCGAATGTTTTCCAGAGGGTAATTACTTTATAACTGATAAAGTAGGAGCAATTTACAATCAATATTTGGATTATGTTACACAAATTGGCGATTGGTATTATAACGAATTTGAGAACTTTTTTGTTGATAATTACATTTATGCGATTAAAGCTGAAGAGAAAGAGATAGAATTATATTCGAAAACGAGTTTCTCTTATGTTAAAACATATACAACCACCTTTTATCCGGTATTTGTGTTTAAGGATAATAGCGAGTTAATTATTATAGGATCAGATTATTATGAGAGTAATTACTATTATGGAAATGCTAAATATACCATCGAAAAAATAAACCTTAATTAATTTATAATGAAAAAGATATTTATTCTAATATGCAGTATTGCTCTATTACTTTCTTATTCTTGCAACGAAGATGATGACGCAATTTATATAAGTCATAAATTAAATCTTGAAATAGAATCTATTTCAGAATATTATATAAATTTCTCATGGAACGAAACACAAATTTCCAATCAAGAAAAATTTATACTAGTTAGGACCGATGAGCAAAAAGAGAATAACTTTTATTTAAATATAATTGATTATTACCAAAATTACGATCAATACTATGAAACACCAGATTGGCGATATGAATGTCAGTTAAGTAATATTTCCTCAAGCAAAACAAATTATGAACGATATATATATTCTTCTAATGAAACTCATTATTATTACAAGTTATTGGCATATAATTTAAATGGTGATTATATAATAAGTAACACAGTTTATTATTAAAGTAATAAATTTAGAATAGTTTAAAAATGCATTAAACCTCTTCTTTAAAATAGAATCTTATATTTGTTTCAAAAGATTCCAATATGATAAGTATTTTTTTAATTAATAAGTATTTTTTAGATGTTTTGTTGCTTTGCATTGGATTATTGCTCTCGGGAGCTTTAGTATACGCTTGTTTTGTTTCAATTATAGAAAAAGAGTTTCGAGCGGCAAAAGTCTCTTTTATACTGTTGATCTTTTTGTTTACTCTATTTATTACGATATATTTATTAGATTTTCAACTTAAATCAATCATATCAATTATTTTTTTGGGAATAATTGCTTTCGCAGGATTGTTATTGTTTTTGCCCATTCGACCTAAGTTAAAAGGAGGAACTCCTGTTCCAAAGCAAAAACACGACGAACGAGATGTGATGTTTTCTCGAAACGAATTGGTTCCTGAAACAGAAAAATACGATTCCTATTATTCTGATAAACCGGATAAAAAGAAACTTGATGATAAATTTCGGGAAAAGGCTGGTTTGCTATCGGAGAAAACTACATTCTTCGAAGCTATTTCATATGCATCTGCGCATGCAAATCTTCAAGTTATTGAAGCCTTAAAGCCTATAGTTGATGGCGAAGTTGCTTCTAAAAAGCATCAAGTAGATGCAAAAACCATTACCAATTATATTAAAACTTGGTCGGTTAAGTTGGGAGCACACACGGTTGGAGTAACTGAATTAAAAGATTATCATTTATATTCTCATAAAGGTAGAAGAGATCTTTATGGAAAGGAAATAAACAACCAACATCCATATGCAATTGCTTTAACAATAGAAATGGATAATGATTTAGTAAAAACGGCGCCCAAAGGGCCTGTTGTTATGGAATCTACTCAGCAATATTTAAGTTCAGGAACAATTGCATTGCAAATTGCTCACTTCATTCGAAATTTAGGATATTCAGCACGTTCACATATCGATGGTAATTACGAGGTAATTTGTCCACTAGTAGCACGCGATGCTGGTTTAGGGGAATTAGGGCGAATGGGATTGTTAATGACACCGAAATTAGGGCCACGAGTTCGAATCGCAGTTATAACAACTGACATTCCCTTAGTAGCGAGTAGTAAACCAGACCTTTCATCGGCAATCGATTTTTGCAGAATATGTAAAAAATGTGCAGATATTTGTCCATCTCGTTCTATTTCGTTTGACGATAGAGAAGAAGTTGAGGGCATTTTACGCTGGAAGATAAATTCAGAAAGTTGTTTCACATATTGGTGTACCGCAGGTACCGATTGCGGAAGATGTATGGCAGTTTGCCCATATTCACATCCGAATAATTTATTGCATAATTTTATTCGATGGGGAATTTACAATTCATATATTTTCAGGCGCTTTGCTTTACATATGGATGATTTGTTTTATGGAAGAAAACCAGCATCGGGAAAAATTCCTAAATGGCTAAAATTTTAGGCAATCTTTATTTTATTTCTATTTCATAACTTTTATTGATATCTAAATAAAAGAATTTTACTTTTATAGGATAATTAATTACGTATTTAGAAATATGTGAGTTGATTATTTACTTAAGTACTCAGAAATTAATTTATTATAGATGAGAAAGATATTCATTACTATTCTAGTAGCATTAAATTTTGGCAATTTAATGGCTGATGAATCAGCACAAGATCCCTTACAAGATTCCTTAATTATTTTTACTTCGGAAAATGATGCCATCGATAAAATTAATAAGTATTTAGAAATTTCAGAGCTAAACAGAACAAAAGATATTCGCACATCTATTATTTACGCTGAATCAGCGGCTATTATTGCCCAAAAAATTGAAAATCACGAATTGCAACAGAAATCAGAATTTATCATAGGCTTCGCATATTATAACAAAAATGATTTCGAAAAAGCTCTTTTGCATTTCAATAAGTCACTGACATTGAGCAAAAATCTTTATGATAAGAGGAATCAAGCCTTATCGTTAAACAGGTTGGGGAATACTTTTCAGTTAATGGGCGAATATGATCAAGCATTGTATCAGTATGATCAGGCAATTATTATTAACAAAGCCTTACAGGATAAGCAAGAAATTGCTCGAACACTAACAAATTTAGGAAGTGTTTATCGGCTTTTTGGTAATTATGAATTAGCTATTAACCAACACCTTGAAGCTTTAGGTATATACGAAGGGTTGCAAAATGACGAAGGAATAGCGTGGTCGGCATTGAATATCGGGCGATTGTTTAAAATGATGAAGAACTACCAAAAGAGTATTGAGTACGTTAATCAGTCTTTAGGAATTTATAAGAAAATAGAAGAATTAGAAAATGTAAGTACCGGTGTAACTCTTTGTTTAAAGGAGAAAGGAAGTATTTATTATGAAATGGGTAATTTGGACAAAGCAATTAAGTTTAACGAAGAGGTTTTAAGCATTAATCGAGAAACAGGAAATAGTTTAGGAATTGCTAATTCTTTAAGTTCTTTAGGGAAAGTTTATTTTAATTCAAAAAACTATGCAAAAGCAAGTGATTATTTAACAAAAGCAATTTCGCTTAAAGATTCTGTAAATGACAATACCGAAAAAGCTTCAATTCTTAGATATTTAGGAAGAATTAATATGAGTGAGGGCAAACTCACTAAAGCAGAAGTTAATTTAAAAAAGAGCCTTGGTTACGCTCTTGAACAGAACTTAAAGGAGGATGTCAAAGAATCATATCTTTCTTTATCTCAATTAAGCGAAAAATTAAAGAAACCCGATAAAGCTTTTGGATATTTTAAAGAGTACACAAAACTAAAAGAAAGACTCAATAGTCAGAAAATTAATGAATTGGAACTACAATACGAATTTGATAAAAAGCAACGTTTAGTAGAGTTCGAGCAGCAGCGAAGAAACGTAGAACAAAAAGCCAGATTACAAAAGCAGAAAATATTTACCTGGGTTTTTGTTGGTGGATTTTTATTTATGATTGTTATAGCTTATTTAATATTTAAGAGTTACCAACGAAAAAAGAATACCAACGAAATTTTAAGAAAACAGAAAGACGAAATTGAAGAGCAAAAAGATGAAATTGAAGCTCAACGAGATTTTGTAACCAAACAGCGAGATAAGATTTCACACCAAAATACGATTATTACAGATAGTATAGAGTACGCAAAAAGAATTCAGACTGCACTTTTTCCTCAGGAGAAGTTCATGAACAGGGTTTTAAATGAGCATTTTGTTTTTATGCGACCTAAGAATATAGTTAGTGGTGATTTTTATTGGTTGGCAGAAAAGGATAATAAAATTGTAGTTACGGTTTCTGATTGTACAGGACATGGAGTTCCTGGAGCATTTATGAGTATGTTAGGAATTGCGTTCTTAAACGAGATTGTAAATAAAACGCAAAAAATTGCACCAAACGAAATCTTGGATCAACTGCGCCAGAACATAATAGAATCTTTACACCAAGAATATGGAGTTAGGGGATCAAAAGATGGAATGGATATGGCATTATGTATTATCGATAAAGACAATTTACAAATGCAGTACTCAGGTGCATACAATTCAGTTTATATTGCTCGTAATGGAGAAATACATGAGTTAAAAGCGGATAAAATGCCAATCGGAATTCATGCGGTTAATCTCGATAAAGGTTTTGAAAGTAAGGAGTTTAAACTTCAAAAGAACGATATGCTTTATTTATTTTCAGATGGTTATGTAGATCAGTTCGGAGGGAAAGACGGATTTAAATTCAAACAAAAATTGTTTAGGGAATTGCTTATAAAGATTGAAAAAAGGCCTCTTGAGAAGCAGAAATACGAAATCGAAAAAACGATGGAGGAATGGCAAGGAGATCAGTCGCAATTAGACGATATGATGATTATGGGTATTAGAATGTAGAATATAAAAAAACCTCTGAAGACATTCAGAGGTTTTTCTTAATATATAGATTGGTTAATTATTAATTTCTTCAACCGCTTCGGAAACATTTATTACAAAATCAGCAAGCTTTTCACATTCACAAATTAAATCAATATAAATAATACCTGTTTGGTAACTATACTCTTTTTTTTCTACACTTTTTAGGTGATCTTTTTTAAGTTTAGTTCTAAAACGATTCACTTTTTCTTCAAGTTCTAAAGCAGGATTGATATTAATGTTGCTGTATCCATGTTCAAGGTTCTTATACATTTCATCTAGTGATTTCTTTGCAAGTTCTAACATTTGAATAACATTTTCTCGTACCGGAGTATCAAACCACACTTTTTTATCCTTTTTACGCAATAATGTTTTTGCAACATTGTAGCAGCTATCTCCAATGCTTTCCATGTCTGTAACAACATTAAGCATCGCGGTAATTCTTTTCGAGCCTAATATACTTAATTCACCTTCCGATATTTTTGTCAAATAATCTGCGATCTCCTCTTCCATTCGGTCGCAAATACCTTCGTATTTTTCCACCTTATCGTAAAGTTTATAAAACTTCTTTTCGTTGGTTTCGGTAAACATTTCACTAACGTAGCCATACATTTTTTCAATTCTTTTAGCAAAAACCATTATTTCTTGCTTCGCCTGATGAACTGAAAGTTCTGACGTTGATAATAATCCTGTATTAATGTATTGTAACCTATATTCTTCGGCATCTTCTTTTTGAGGAACCATTTTGGTTACTATAAGCTCAATAAATTTAGTAAACCAAATAAATACAAGAACATTCGACACATTAAATACTGTATGGAATATAGAAAGAGCAACAGGAATCGCTTCTGGTGAATCGTGAGGTGATGTTAGTCCAATTTTTATTATAAACCAGTTTATTGCCGATAAGAAGTGTGAAAATATTAGCGATACCCAAATAACACCTAAAATATTAAAAATCAAATGTGCTCTGGCGGCTCTTTTTGCCGACACATTTGCAACAGAAGCAGCAATATTTGCAGTAATTGAAGTGCCAATGTTTTCACCTAAAACCATTGCAGCAGCAATATCAAAAGGAATCCATCCAAAATTACACATGATCAGGGTCAATGCCATTGTTGCACTCGACGATTGAATAATCATGGTTAAAATAGTTCCTATTGTAAGGAATAATAAATGTGAAAATAAACCACGAGATGTGTATGCTGATAAAAATTCTAAAATTTCAGGATGACTGTTAATATCAGGTACCGATCCTTTTAAGAAATCAAGACCTAAGAAAATCATAGCAAATCCTATAATAAATTCGCCCCAAGATTTCCGTTTATTGGTTTTAGAAAATAATAAAGGAAACCCTAAACCAATCAAAGGCAAAGAAATCACACTTATCTTAACTTTAAAACCTAGTATAGAAATTAACCATGCAGTAACAGTGGTTCCTATATTGGCGCCCATTATTACTCCAATGGATTCGGTTAATGAAAGCAACCCGGCATTTACAAAACTTACCATCATAACTGTGGTTGCAGAAGATGACTGAATAATGGCCGTAATAAATAAACCAGTAAATACACCTTTAATTGGAGTTGAGGTCATTCTGGCAAGAATGTCTCTCATTTTATCACCTGCAACTTTTTGCAAAGCTTCACTCATTAATTTCATTCCGTATAAGAAAAAACCTAAAGAACCTATGAGTGTTAAGAAATCTAAAAATCCGTAATTCATTTTCTAAATAGTTAAGAATAAGTGATGCAAAACTAAGAAAAAGTGTCAATTTTCATAATGTAACTTAACAATTAAATAACAAATAATTAAAGAGTGCTTTAGCATAAGTTTGGGAAATCAAGATATAATTCTAATTTTGAAAAGTATTACTAAAAAAACTTTGAATGTACACGTTAAAGGAACTTCAGGAATTAATCAGTCAAGAAATTTCTAATCAGAAAATTGGAAGAGAACCATATACTTTGTATGATCCAATAAATTATGCATTGGCAGCGGGAGGGAAAAGAATACGTCCTGCTTTGGTTTTGTTGGCGTGTAATTTATTTTCAGAAGATGTGCATCAGGCTATATTACCAGCGATTGGCTTAGAAATTTTTCATAATTTTACTTTGCTTCATGATGATATAATGGATCATGCAGATATCCGAAGAGGGAATCCAACAGTACATAAAAAATGGAACGAAAACACTGCAATACTTTCTGGTGATGCTATGTTTATTAAAGCGTACGATTATTTCTTAGATTGTGAATCGCCAAATTTCAGAGAAATATTAAAAGTGTTCAATCAAACAGCATTGGAGGTTTGTGAGGGACAGCAATACGATATGGAATTTGAAGATAGGGATGCTGTCTCAGAAGAAGAATACATTAGAATGATTGAATTAAAAACATCTGTTCTTTTGGCAGGAGCATTAAAAATTGGTGCTTTAATTGGGGGAGCTAGTTCTCAAGACGCTGATTTACTTTATGAGTTTGGAAGAAATATTGGTTTAGCATTCCAGTTACAAGACGATTATCTTGATGTTTATGGCGATGTAGCTGTATTTGGAAAACAAATTGGTGGCGATATTGTAGCTAATAAGAAAACTTTTATGTTAATTAAAGCTTTGCAACTTGCAAAAGAGAATGACTTAAACAAACTAAACAGTTTGTTAGACAATGATTTAGAAAAATCTAAAAAAATTGAATCGGTAACAGAAATATATAATAAGCTAAAAATTAAAGAAATAGTACAAAAAGAGATTTATTCTTATACCGAAAGAGCACTGAAATACTTAGATCAAGTTTCCGTTGAGAATACAAATAAGGTTGAATTGAAAAACTTAGCCGAAAAACTAATCAATCGAGCAAGTTAAAATTCATAAAGTATTCCTGGATTAAATACAAGCTGATTTGTTTTGGCTATAACATATTTAACTTCAGCAAAGAATAAGGTTCTGTTTCCTAAATGGAATTGCATTCCACCGCCGATATTGGCTCCTGGAGCAATTTTAAATTCACTAATATTTCTAGAAGCATTGTCTCCAAATGATTCTATATACTCATCTTTTATACTCCATGCTCCAACATGAGCACCTGCAAGTACATATAGCTTATAATTATCTCGAGATCTTGAGTTAAGAATATAATGAGCATTTAAATTAAACGCAAAAACTGTAGTTTTTGATTCGCGGGTTATAATGTTCTCTTTATTTGGCAGATAAAAATTAAATGCAGGTACTATTTTAAGTTTTTTACTATAATCATAACTAGCTCTTAAATTTATTCCGAATGGTTTATTGTAGTAAGATGATTCATTTACTTTATACTCTCCACTAGTAGCTAATAATATTCCACCACCAATATAATCAAATTGAGCTTTAGCTTTATACGAAAAGCTTACTACAGTAATAATTAAAAGACTTATTAAGATTAGTTTCTTCATATTCATAAAATTAAAAGGGGATGTTCTTTTTGAACATCCCCGGCAAATTTCATATTTTTTTTTAAGATTAGAAATTATAATTCAAATAAAACGCCAAATGTTATTTCAGCCTGATCATAATTACTTAAAATATATTTAAACTCACTAAAAGCTTTCATTTTATCGCTGAACTTATAAAATGCACCAGCACCAACGTTTAATCCGGGTTTTGTTCCCGACGAAATGGTAGTTCCAGAAGCATCCCATTTAGATTTGTAGTGTGCAATATTTAGTCCACCTACAGCATAAAATTCGAAATCAGACATTTCATAAAATTTATAATGTCCATCAACATCAATCGACCAACGAGAAAAAGTAATATTACCCGGTGTAGCAGGGAAGAAAATAGTAAATGCAGCAGAACCACTTAGGTTTTCTAAAAGAAAATCCATACCATAATTACCTTGAATTTTTAAACCAACATTTGGGCGATCGGTACCAATTACTAAACCTCCACCTAGATCTATAGGCTGTGCATTTGAATTTACGGTAAATAATCCGCTCAATAGAATTACGATAAAAACTAATTTTAAACTTGACTTTTTCATTTTATATAAATTTTGATTAATAACATTTTGATTTTTGATCTTAATGCAAATACCGTGCAAAATTTTAATCAAAACGAAATTAGGAAAAAGTTCGTTTCGTTGTATCTAAAAAGGGAATTAATCGTATAAAATATCGTAAATTTGTAAAAAGCCTTTTATTTACTACAAAAATCGAAAGAATGTCAAATAATTCAGGTAAAATTATACAGGTAATAGGACCCGTAATTGATGTAAGTTTTGAGCAATCGGGAGTAGAACTTCCAAATATTCATGATGCTCTTGAAATTAAGAAGAATGATAATTCTGTTATTGTAATTGAATGTCAGCAGCATGTTGGTGAAAATACAGTGCGTTGCATTGCAATGGATTCAACAGATGGTTTACGAAGAGGTATGGATGTTTTTATTACAGGATCGGCAATTAAAGTACCTGTAGGTGAGCAGGTGCGTGGTCGATTAATTAACGTTATCGGAGAAGCTATCGATGGAATTGGAGAACTTGACAAAAAAGATGGTTACGAAATACACAATAAGCCTCCCAAATATGTTGATTTAACCACTGAAAAAGAAGTTTTATATACTGGAATAAAAGTAATTGATTTAATTGAACCTTACTCAAAAGGTGGTAAAATTGGATTGTTTGGTGGTGCAGGAGTTGGCAAAACGGTATTAATTATGGAAATGATTAATAACATTGCCAAAGCTTATTCAGGAACAACTGTTTTTGCTGGAGTAGGTGAAAGAACTCGTGAGGGGAATGATTTATTGCGTGAGATGATTGAATCAGGAGTAATAAAGTATGGAAAAGAGTTTGTGAAAAGCATGGAGGAAGGAAGTTGGGACTTATCTAAAATTGATCCTGAAGAACTAAAAAAATCACAAGCTAGCTTGGTGTTCGGGCAAATGAACGAACCTCCTGGAGCGAGAGCAACCGTTGCATTAACAGGACTTACATTAGCTGAATCGTTTCGTGATGGTGATAAGGATTCTGGAAAAGGAAATGACATTTTATTTTTTATTGATAATATATTCCGTTTTACTCAAGCAGGTTCTGAAGTGTCTGCATTACTAGGACGTATGCCTTCAGCTGTAGGTTATCAGCCAACACTTGCAACGGAAATGGGTATGATGCAAGAAAGAATTACATCTACAAAAAACGGATCTATTACATCGGTTCAGGCAGTTTATGTTCCTGCCGACGACTTAACAGACCCTGCGCCTGCCACTACATTTTCACATTTGGATGCAACTACGGTTTTAAGTCGTAAAATATCGGAATTAGGTATATATCCGGCTGTGGATCCTTTGGATTCTACATCAAGAATACTTACTCCTGAAGTTGTTGGTGAAGAACATTACAACACAGCGCAAAATGTAAAAGAAATTCTACAACGATATAAGGAGTTACAAGATATTATCGCCATTTTAGGAATGGATGAGCTTTCAGAAGAAGATAAATTGGTTGTTCACAGAGCGCGACGTGTTCAGAGATTTTTATCTCAACCTTTCCACGTGGCTGAGGCTTTTACTGGATTAAAAGGAGAACTTGTAAGTATTGAGGATACCATTAAGGGATTTAATATGATTCTGAATGGTGAAGTAGATAAGTATCCTGAATCAGCATTCCAGCTTGTAGGATCTATTGAACAGGCCATCGAAAAAGGAGAAAAAATGCTTGCTCAAGCTGATAAAAAGAAGTAACTTACATTGGTATAGAGGTTTCAAGGTATGTATTTAGAAATAATAACACCAGACAAAAAAGTTTTTTCGGGAACTATTAATTTAGTTCAAGTACCGGGAAGTAAAGGTTTATTTGAAGTTTTAGAATATCACGCGCCAATTATCTCAACTTTAGAAAAAGGAAGGGTAAAGGTGGTTGAACGTGGATCTGAAACTTTTTTTGAAATCAGTGGTGGTGTAATTGAGGTTAAAGATAATAAGGTAATAATTCTAGCAGAATCAATTAATAACTAGCTGATAAGATATGAGATATATCTTAATAATTATATTTCTATTTTCGTTTAATTTTCTTAGTGCGCAGGAAAAAGTATCTTTTTTTGCCGATGATGGATTAAAGATTACTGCAGATTTATACGAAGTAAACCCAGACCAACCTTACGTTTTATTATTTCATCAGGCGGGTTATAGCAGAGGCGAGTACCGCGAAATTACAAGTAAACTTATAAAGTTTGGCTATAACTGTTTGGCAGTAGATTTAAGATCGGGTGGTGAAATTAATTTTATACAAAACAACACAGCCTTAATGGCTATTCAACAGGGTTTTTCAACCGATTATTTAAGTTCAAAAAGGGATATTCAAGCAGCAATAAAATGGGTAAAAGAACGAAGCGATAAACAGGTGGTTTTGTTTGGAAGCTCTTTTTCTGCGTCGCTTTGTTTGTTAACAGCAATGAATAATGATGATATTAAAGCGGTTATTGCTTTTAGTCCTGGTGAATTTTTTGGACCTGAAATAAAAGTTCAAAAAGAAATAGAAAACCTTGTTATTCCTGTGTTTGCAGCATCTTCTTCAAGAGAAATACAATATCTAGATACGATCCTTAGCTTTGTTCCTTCGTCAAATAAAACGATATTTGCACCGAAAACTGGTGGAGAACACGGTTCAAAATCATTATGGAAGAGTAACTCAAACAATCAAGAATATTGGCTAGCTCTTACCATGTTCTTCAGTAAAATTCGTTAAAAATCCATGCAAAAAATAAAATTTCTAATAATTCGCTTTAGTTCAATTGGCGATATTGTTTTAACATCTCCTGTTGTAAGAAATCTGAAACAACAAGTCGAAAATGTTGAAATACATTATATAACCAAGCCACAATTTAAATCAATTGTAGATAATAATCCACATATCGATAAAGTACATGTATTAAAGAAATCTTTAAAGGAAACAGTTGAAGAGCTTAAGTATGAACACTTTGATTACATTATTGATTTACATAGAAACCTTCGTACAGCACGATTCAAAAACAAATTAAAAATTATATCTTTTTCGTTCGAGAAATTAAACTGGGAAAAATGGCAGTTAGTTAATTTTAAGAAAAACAAGATGCCAGATGTACATATTGTGGATAGATATGTGGATACACTAAAGGTATTTGACGTTAAAAATGACAATCAGGGATTGGATTATTTTATTCCTGAAAAAGATGAAGTTAATGTTTCTGAAATCGCAGAAGATTTTTCGAAAGGATATATTGGAGTAGTTGTAGGAGCATTTCATTATACAAAGAAGCTTACAAAGGAAAAAATTATTGCGATTTGTAATAAGATTGATAAGCCAATATTATTACTTGGGGGACCAGATAATGCAGAAGAAGCTGAAGAAATTAAGAAAGAAGTTTCTGGAATAATATCCAATACTTGTGGAAAGTACAATTTGAATCAATCCGCTTCCTTGGTAAAACAGGCAAATGTTATTTTAACTCCAGATACTGGTTTGATGCATATTGCAAGTGCATTTAAAAAGAAAATTGTATCGGTTTGGGGAAATACAGTTCCTGAGTTTGGAATGTATCCATACCTCCCACATCCTGATTCTGAAATTGTTGAAATAAAAGATTTGAATTGCAGACCATGTTCTAAGATCGGATTTTCAGAGTGTCCTAAAAAGCATTTTAAATGTATTAATGATTTAGATGAAAACTATATTGCTAAGAAAATCAACGATTTATTTTAAAAACACATCTGAACATTAATGGAAAAAAACAATAAAAGATTAGTTAATGCATGGGCTTCATATGATTGGTCAAACTCTGTTTATAATCTTATAATAACTACCGCGATATTTCCAATTTATTATAGTGCCACAACTAAAGAAGCATTTGGCGGAGAGATTATTGAATTTTTCAGCATTTCTATAAAAAATAGTGTGTTATATACTTATGCTATTTCATTTTCATTTTTAATGATTGTTTTTCTATCTCCAATATTATCTGGAATTGCTGATTATGCAGGAGTTAAGAAGAAATTCATGAAAGGCTTTACTTATTTGGGAGCTTTGGCATGTATTGGATTATTCTTTTTCACGGGTGAGAATGTAGAATATGGAATAGCATGTTCTGTTGTTGCAAGTATTGGGTTTGCTGGATCGCTAGTATTTTATAATGCTTTTTTACCTGAAATTACTACTGCTGAAAGAATGGATAATGTAAGTGCAAAAGGTTTTGCAATGGGATATATTGGTAGTGTTATCCTTTTAGTAATTAACCTAGTAATAATATTAAACCCAGATACTTTTGGATTTTCTGGTGGAACAAATGCTACAAGATTTGGCTTCTTATTGGTTGGAATTTGGTGGTTGGGTTTTTCGCAAATTGCTTTTTATCACCTAAAGGATTATCCAACAGGAAATAAAATTAATTCTGGAATACTAACAAAAGGGTTTCAAGAATTAAAAAAGGTATTTGTTAATGTAAGAAAGCAGGTTATAACCAAAAGGTTTTTATTATCATTCTTTATTTATAGCATGGGTGTTCATACTGTAATGCTTTTGGCACCAATATTTGCAGAATCAGAAATTGGTTTTGAAGCCGATCAAATGATCTTACTAGTTATTATTCTTCAGCTTTTAGCAGTTGTAGGAGCTTACTTTTTTGCATTTTTATCTCGCATAAAAGGAAACAAATTTGCCATTGGAATTATTCTAGTAATTTGGGCTATGGTTTGTGTTTTAAGCTATTTTTTGCACCAGCAGATAAACTTTTATATTATGGGTGGAATTATAGGTGTTGTAATGGGAGCAATTCAATCTCTTTCTAGATCAACTTACTCAAAATTAATTCCTTCTGAGACAATTGATACAGCATCTTACTTTAGCTTTTATGATATCACCGAAAAACTTGCTATAGTAGTTGGAACGTTTGCTTACGGTTACATTGAGCAAGTAACTGGCAATATGAGATATAGTATGATTTCTATGGCTCTATTTTTTATTGTAGGTTTTGTCATTCTACAAACCGTTAAGTTTGAAAAGATAATAAAAAAAGAGCTTGCATAACACAAGCTCTAATTAAAGTATTTAGTAAATACTACTAATCTGCATTTTCATTTATACATTCTGTTAATGCTAATTTAAAATTACGAGCACTTTCAATATTTGGAACATATATACTTACTGTGTTTGAATAGTTTTGTATTTCTCCGTTTTTGTAAACCTTTATTACTTTTGCGTTAAAATTCGTAACTAGATTTACCGACAATTCTATTCCTGAAACATTGTACTTTACACTATTAGGATTAATATCAGATAAATTAAACTCATAAATAAATTCTGTGTTTTTCTTTTCTGTTATTTCATTTAATGTTAACCGTATTTTATTATCGTCATCGGCAGCTCTTTCTAATACTTGATTGTAGGTTTTTCCTTTAAAAGGAACTTCAACAGTATTTTCAATTAGCCAGTTTATTTTGCTACTCAAGCCATTTTCTGGTACTATTCTCATAATGTTTTCTTCACAAAGAGGAATTGCTTTTTTAAGTACATGCATAAGTAAACGTGCATTTTCATAATCGTGACATAATATTTCTAGTTTGTCGATATAGTTTTTTTGAATATCGTTTTCAACTACTTTTATTAGCTTATTTGCACCCTTTGTTTGTAGATTAAGGTATAATTTCTTACCACTTATTTTATAGCTTAGTGTGTTGTGGTTAAAATCTGATAAATTAAAAATGTATTTTGTTTCAAGTCTCTTTTTCGTGTCGTCTTCAAGAACATTAAGACTTGTAATACACGAATTTTCAATCGATTGATTTATTGTTAAATTCTCAATCACTGTATTTATAACATTTTTACTAAGTAATTCAGTGGCCTGATTTAAAGAAGTAATATTAGGCAATGAGCTTTTAAGGGTTTTTTCCGCTTCAGGTATTATAAGACTTATAACATATCTTAAATCGCTTGCGTTTTCGATACTATTAGCAACAATTGCTACTTTATAAGTATAATTGGCCAGGGTATTATCTTTGTAACATTTAACAAATTTTTGTTTTCCTTTCACTTCAAATACGATTGAAAAAATAGTTCCTTTTATTTCGAAATTAACTGAATTAACATTTATATCTGCTAGGTTAAATTCGTATTTGTCTGTTTTTGTAGATTTTTCTGTGGTTGTGGTTGCTTCTAAGTTTAGCTTTCCTATTTTTAAATCATCTTTACTTAATAATTGTTGGAAAGATACATTGTTAATGCTTACATCTGTAACATTTTCTGTAAGCCAATTAAGCATATCGTTGTAGCTATTTAAATTGAACTTATTTTCTAAAATTGTTTCTGCAACAGGTATAATGCTTTTAATTTGATCTTTAATAATTCGAGCATTATCAATATCAACAGCATTAATTTTTAGGATCTTGACATAGGAGCTTAACTCTCCATTTTTATATTGTGTAATTAACTTTTGATTATTATTAGTTATTACCTGAACAAATATTTTATCTTTTTCGGTTATTTCTCGCACCATTATTGGATCAATATCTGCAAGATTAAATTCGTAAATATATTCTTCAGTTCCTCCTTTTTGATCAATCTCAGTTATAGTTATGCTTATAACTCCTGGCTGAACATTTTTCACTACTTGTTCGATGGTTTTTTTTGCTGTTGTTACGGTTTTAACATTTGTTGTTAAATCAGGAATTAAACTATTAAATTGATCTGATTGAGAATATGAATTTAATGCACTAATGTTTAGTAAAAACATTCCTAAGATGATAACTTTAATGTTTTTCATATTTTGTTTATTTTTATTTAACATCGAAAGTAATAAAAATTTTTATACCCTTGGAGTCATTCTTCTATTTATATGAGGAAATATTGCATAAACTATTTGATTTAGATAAGACTTTTTGTTCTTAATTTTATTTGTTGGGAAATAATTCTAAAGCATATTTGTCCCTGGTTCATTAAAGGCAGGATTCTTTATTATTTTATTTTTTTAGAAAAAGAAGTGATAACAGTGTTTTTAGAAGAAAGATTAAACAGAAAAGATGCTGTTCAAAAAGCCAGAAAGTTGTCAATACTTCGACAGGCTCAGCATGACATTTTTCTGTTGATTAATTTGTCACACTGAGCCTGCCGAAGTGTTTATTCCTTTAAGTTACATTTATTGAGTGCTCCTTTATTTTAACAAAGCAAGAAAAGCTTATTAGTGATTACATACGTGGCCATTCCCATCTTTATGGTGATTATCATGCTTTGCACAACTAACTCCACTGTCGTTAATGCTTCCTGCAAGGTGTTGTTCTACAATAGTTTCAACATCTCCTGAACATCCTCTAATAACATTTATTCCATTATCGTTTAATACATTTATTGCTTCATTTCCAATTCCACCTGCTAGCATAATAGAAATGCCATTTTGAGATAAAACACTTGCAATATTTGATTTGCAACCACAGCCTTGTTCTGATTTCAGAGTTTCAATATTAGAAACCGTAAAAATTCCATAAAATTTATAATGTCCAAAGGGATCATCGATTTGATTGTCTTTTGTTATTGGAGTGTTATTTTCTTCATTTTGATGTGCTTAAAATTATGCTTCTATATTACGTTTTTAAAACGGATTGATTTAATCAACAAGCCTAATACACCAAAGTTCGTAATTCAACTCCTTTTTTGTAAAAATTATTGTGATAATTAAATTGAACAGGGACTTAAAAGCTATATCTAAATCGCATAAACAGCATCGTCATTTTATCGTATTGACCTCCAAATTTCCCCTCGAATCGTTGTCCATATAAAGCAAATTCAAAATTGTCGCTAACAGAATATGCTAACGATGGCATTAGAAAGTAGCCATTCCCTAAAGAAGGAAAATACATCACAGAGATATTTCCTGTTACTAAAGGATGAATTGGATATGAAACCTGTGTAAACCAGGAAAATTCACTGTATGAAGTTGTTTTAACAGATAAAGGCATAAAATATAAATCGTTAAAACTCGATAGGTTTAGCTTGTCGAAATATCCATTGTAATTTCCTTCAAGAGATACATTTAATGAGTTCCCAAACATGTAACTAAGTCCTGCAGAAACAATTGCTATACCTGTTGAGTCGGAAAAGTTTTTCTGTGGGTGGAAATAACTTACTTCACCATTAAATCCAAAATCCCAGATGCTACCAGACCAACCGGCACCAATTACATAGTCGGTTGTGTCCATAATTCCGCCCATTAGCTGAATATCATAACTCCATTTATTAAAGCGATACAGGCCTGCTGCTGTGATTTTATTATTTCTGTCAATTTTAATTGCTCCATCGGCTACAGAAGTAAAATTAGGATAATACTGAATTCTTAATGCATCACTACCAGGCCGTTCTTCATAATCGAAATCGAAAAAGGAATAAGAATTAAATATGTCATTTGGGTTCCATGCAAAAGATTGCCCCCAGTTAATTCTTTGTCGCCCTAAGGTGATTGCCCATTTGTCTGCATTAAATTCAAAATATGCACGATCAAACGCTGTATTTAATACAAATGAACTTCCATCAGAGATATTGTTAGTTAAGAAGTTGAAAAATCCGTTATCCTCTTCAATTGATTCTGCATAATCGGGAATGAATTTTACTAAATCACCGTAAATAAATCGTGTTCTGGCATCTAAAGTAAATGTTAGCTTATTGTTCATATACCACTTGAAATTTAAACGATTATGAATTAAATTATCAACAAGCCAAACAGAATCGGCATCGTTAAACATGGCAGTATTCATATATTTAATATAGCCATTGAGTTCCATTTTGGAGAAAATAGATTCTTGGCTATTAGCGTTATAAGCTATTAATAAGGGTATTATTATAATTAAAAGTTTTTTCACAATTTTCACAATTTTTTAAGATGCAGGATTTAAGATACAGATACATCTTTGATATTTATTTATCTGAAATATGATTCTTTAATACTGATTGAGAAAAATTGTATATCATTTTACTTAGTTTGATATACTCGGAATTTAGGTTGTTGTATTTTTCTTTATTCGTCAATGATTTTGTTGCAAACAGGATATCAAGATGATAAATTGTTTCATCACATTCAGCATGGGAAATTGTTAAAGATCTTAAGAAGTCTTTTTTATGTGAACGTTTACCAAAGCCTTCTACAATATTAGCACCAATAGATTTTGATGATCTTCGAATTTGACTTCCTTCTTCGAAAAGTTCAAATTTTGGAAGCTCAAGTGTTATATTATGAATATCAACAGCTAATTTAAAAGCCAGTTTGTATATTTCTAAATCTTTGTAATTCATTATTATTTAGTTTTATCCTGTGTCTTTTATCTTGTATCCTGCAATCTTTTAATTTCTTTTTTCGTCTGAAACCACACGACCGTCTTCAACAGTTATCACTCTACGAGCTTTTTTCACAACTCTTTGATCGTGAGTTGAGAAAATAAATGTAATATTTTCTTCTTTGTTGAGTTGTTCCATAATGTTGAGCAATGTTTCTGTCGATTTTGAATCTAAGTTAGCAGTAGGTTCATCAGCTAATATAAATTTTGGTTTCGAAGCCAAAGCTCTCGCTACTGCTACACGTTGTTGTTGTCCACCGGATAGTTTTGACGGACGAGCATTTACTCTTTCGCCCAATCCTACAGCGGAAAGCAACTCTATGGAGCGTTCGTCTCGTTCGATTCGTTTTTTACCTTGCAATTCCATAATAAACTCAACGTTTTCTTTTGCTGTTAGCACAGGAATTAGATTGTAAGCTTGAAATACAAAACCAATATTTCTTAATCTGAAATCGATTAGTTGCGATGAATTTAATCCACCAATATCGGTACCATCAACAGAAATTTCTCCTTGTGTTGGTTTATCTAATCCGCCAATGAGATTTAAAAGAGTAGTTTTTCCGGAACCAGATGGACCAACAATTGCGGCAAATTCGCCCTGTTCGAACGATAGGCTGATACCATCAACAGCTTTTACTTTTACTTCTGATTCGTTGTATATTTTTGTCAGGTTTTTTATATCTATTACTTTCATGATCCTATTTATTAAGTTCTATTCATGTGTTATATTTAAATATAGATTAGAAAATCAAAGTTCTAATATTATTTATTCTGTGCGAATTGCTTCTACAGGATTTAATTTTAAAGCCTTTCGGGCAGGAATTACCGATGATAATATTGCGATAATAATTACCATTATGGTTACCCCCAAGAAGAAACTTAAATCAATACTTGGATAAACCATTGCGGACCATCCAAAAGCTTCGAAGCCTTCTTGTACCGAAGCGAAATTCATTCCTATTTTCCCAAAAATTACGATTAACGCACCGCCTAATAACATTCCAACAATACTACCAACCAGTGTTAAGAAAATGGTTTCGAGCATAATCATACTGAATACTCTTTTCTTGTTCATTCCTACAGCCATAAGCATTCCTAATTCTTTTATTCTTTCGAGCACGGCCATTAGCATGGTATTGATTATCCCAAATGCCAATGCAAAGAATATAACTCCCATAATGATATAATAGTAAATTTTCATAAAATCGGCCATCATTCCTGCATCTGGAGCAAGTTCTTTCCAGGTCATCACACTTGTATTAGGAAACTTTGAACTTAATTCATCTTTGAAAGAAGTGAGATTTTCTTTATCATCCTTTAAAATAATACTTATTTCATGATAATCGTTTGGCATAAACCCTGCTACTGTTGCAATGTTTTCTTCTTTAACAAAAGCATTCATTTGATCGAACATAGCATTATTGGTTTTATAAATACCACAAACTCTGAACGACTGATAGGACATTTCTCCATTCATCCCAGAAAAGGTAAAAACAATTTTAGATCTCACTTTATAATTTTTAGCCAATTTCATTATCTGAGCACCAAGTTCTTTAATGTCATTTGGTTTTAGAATTGATTCCAACTGAGCTTTAAACTTTTTCTCAGTTATAAATCGTTTATTTTTAATAGAACTTAAGCTAGAAATTAAATTGGCATCAGCACCTAAATCAGTAATACTATCTAATAATTCTTGTGAAATGATGTAATTTATTAATCGAAGCTGATCGGCTGTTTTTTCACTGATAACTATTGGGTTTTTAAATCCTGACTCAAAATAATCACCGCCATTATCAACAATAAAATCTTTTACATTAGAAACCTGAATTTCTTCATCTACATTAATTCCTTTAAGATTTAGGGCAGTACTACCTCTTGATGTACTTGCCATAGCAATTATTTTGGTATGCTTTGTCCAAGCACTTACTTTATCAGAATTGTTTAGAAAATCAGATATTTCAGTAATATTTGGAATGGTATGTTTAAGTTCTTCGTTGATTAGATATTTAGGATTTTGTATTTTTATATGCGACACTTCAGTGTATACAGCAGAACGGATTCTTTGATCAACCCAACCATTCATCATTCCTGCAACAAACACGCCTGAAATCGTGCCTAATGTTACAGCGCATACTACAACCAAACTTCTTGCTTTGTTGCGCCACACATTTTTCCATGATATATTCCAGATCATATTATTTTATATTGTGCTTGAGTTATTCAAGCTAGTGATTATTTTTTTATGCACGTAATGCTGATATAACTTTCATTTTTCGCACCCTACGCAGTGGCAAGTAACATGCAATTAACACCATTATCATAATGATGGCGCCTTGCCAAAAAAAGTATTGATCGAACCAAGCCAATGGCATAACAGGGTCAAAACCCATATCTTCGTACATCTTTGCCATTTCCCCAGTCATTTTTAAAGGGTTTCGATTGCCAAGAATGATTAATGGTGCAGAAGCCCCAAGTCCGGTTATCATTCCAATAAACCCGAGAAACAACATTTCAATTATGAGCACAAATGTGAGTTTCATTTTCGACATTCCTATTGCAACCATAACACCAAGTTCGCGTTTTCGTTCTGCGATCATCATTAAAACGGTCCCAATAATCCCAAAAAGTACAATGAAATACAGAATCCCAATAAATATAACTCCACCAACACTATCACCTTCAATCTGTTGTTTCATGGTTGGATTAAATTCCTCCCAGGTTTTAACAGTAACCAGATCAGATTGAATAGCTTCTTTTATTTTGCTATGAGTTTCAAGCATATCATCAATATCATCGAGATTGATATTTAATGAAGTTATCCGATTTTCTAAACTAAAAAACTCTTGTGAGTTTTCGAGTGTCATGTAAACCAGTTTATTGTCTAATTCAGGAGATAGAATTTGTACGATCCCCCGCACAGGAAATACATTTGCAGCGGTTGTACCGTGATAGCCAGCTCCCATTAAAACAATGGTGTCGCCAACGTTGGCTTTTAAATATTTTGAAAGGCGATCCGATAAAAGAACACCATCATCGTGGCTTGTTAAATAATTGCCGTTAAAAGAAGCAAGTTCATTAATTATAGGAAATAGGGTGTTTTCCAGCTTTTTATCTAAAGCTAAATCTAAAGATATTCTTGATAACGAGCTAAACGACTTATTTTGATTTGATTTTAGTAGTCCTAGTTGCTTTTTAGGAAGATTCGTTTTTGCTAAAATTTTAGCAACAATTTCAGGCGTAAATCGATATTTTACAATTCTGTTTTCAGGATCTGATAATAATTTTTCTTTTTCAGGATCGATACCGGTAACTAAAACTCCTTTCGATTGAATTCCGGTAGAAGCTAAAGCAAAAGATTCAACTCTTGGAACAGCAATTTTTATGTTATCAACCGTATTTACTTTTGATAAAAGATTTTGATCGTAAGGAATTGTATTATCAAGTGTTGGATCGTCTAAAAAATCTTTATTTTGAATTTGGATATATCCCGAGAAGGATTCAATTGCTTGATGAATCATGTGATCATATGAACCTAATTGAAACGAACGCATAATTACAGCAAAGAATACGGCAAAAAATATCGAGGCAACGGTAATAAGAGTCCTTCTTTTATTTCGCCAGATATTCCTCCATGCCATTATAAATGTCTTTCTCATCTTTTAAATAATTAATAGTTAAGAATTAAAATTTAGCGTAATCGTTTCATATTTTGCTGCGAGAAAAACGAATTCTGAATAGCAACATTGAATTTAATATTGTCGATTGTAACAATTGTTTTCTGATTGTCTTTATCGGCTGGAATAATCTCTAATCGTGATGGTATTTTACGGTCATCCATGGTTTTTATCTCAGTACCAAGTTCAGTCTTAACCAAGAATTCATCTTCATCATAATATTCAGTTTTCATTTGAAGATATTCGCTTTTGCTTATCCACTTAACAATTTTACCCCAAACAACTGCTGCATCTTCTTTTGGAAGCAATTCTATTTTCCAGCAATCCCAGCCATCAATCGTTTCAGAACCTATAATTGAGTGATTAAAATCAACAACGATTGATGATTCCTTTAAAACATCATCGTTGGTATAATCAGAACCCATCCAGCCGTCAGCCATCATTGATGGAGGTAGCTTTATCATTCGACTTATGCTTGGCATCCAGTTCCACATTTCTGTATCGCGTTTTAAAAAGGCTTGACCTTTTTCTTTTGCCGGAGCAGTTATAAGTGTCATAGAATAATCTCTATCGAGTGTCCAAATCTTAAATTGAATGGTTCGCTCCCAGGTTGGTCGAACAATTGTCATCGTCATTGTTCCCTGACTAGATTTTTCTCCATTCCATTTATCATCTGCTTTTTTAATAATTTCTGTAGCATTTTGAGTAAAAGCAGATGAAAAGCTAAATAAAAGTACAACAGTTAAAAGTGCTGATTGTAGTGGTTTAATTGTCTTCATGATTCTAATTTTTTTTTGAATACATTGATATTAGTTTCTTTTCTACCGCAGCTATTGGGTAGTTTTCTGGATCGGAAGCATAGGTCATTCCAACTCCATCCATTGTTGACTGAAAAAAGTAAACCTCTGCCTGTGGATCTTCATAACCTTCACTTTCAAAATATGAGTGCAACATTTTAAAAAATGGATCAAACATAGCCCAAAGTTCACCTTCAAAAAGTTTTAAAACTGGCACTTGAACCATTAATGAAAAGAACAACCTCCAGTAAACAACGTTATCTTTTATAGTTTTTAAAAATTGAGCTATAAAATGTAGTAGTTCTTCATTGGTTATTACTCCGTCATGGTTAGGGTCGAAAAATTGCATAAAATCTTGAATTCCATTAAAGATTATTTCTTTTAACAATCCCTCCTTGCTTTCGAAATAATTATACATTAAGCCTTTAGATATTTTTGCCTTTTTTGCTATTTTACTAATGGATGTAGTGTGAAAACCTTCGTTGGCAAATAGCTCAAGAGCAACCTGAGTTATTAGGTCTTTCTTTTCTTCTCTTATTTCCTCGAATTGTTTTGGTGTTCTTGGTGACATAATCTATTTAGTTGAACGCTTAGTCATAAAAGCGATGTTAAAACACCCGCCCTTATGAATGAACGGTTGGTCAAAGATAAAAGTATAATCAAATCAAATGCAAATTTTATTTCAGCTTTTTTTTGATTAATTTAGCATAAACTGAAATAATAACTTAATTTACAGTTGCTTAAAATCTGCCCACATTTTATGAGAATCAGGATTTTGCTTTTATCGATATTAATAATTTTAATGGATTTGTATTCATTTGCAAATACGTATGAATTAGCAAATAAAGACAGTCTTTTGAGTAATCTTCATGTCTATTCCATTGATTATCTTATAAGTATTTCAAAAGAACATAAAATTCATGATTTTGATTCTGCAGAATTGATATTATTAAGCGCCGATCATTTAGCTGATAGTTTAAGAGAAACTGATCATCAGATAAAAGCACTTATTCTTTTAGGGCATCTTTATTTTGACAATGGATATTTCGAAAATGCAGAAGAGATATTTAACCGGATAATAAAAGATTTTTCTTCTGAATTAACCGATGAACAGCTTGCCGACGTAAATCATTCATTAGGATTAAATCATATTCGATTTAATAATTATGACAAAGCCATTAATCTTTTTCAAGAAGCGCTATTGTTTTACGAAAAAACAGATAATAAAGAAGGAATAGCTAAAGCGCTTAAAGATATTGGTCAAGTATATTATTATTTGGGGAACGAGAATACAGCTTTAGATAATTATCAAAAAGCACTACTAATTTATAGAGAAGTTAATGATAGTGACGGTATTGCAAGAACGTATAATAATATTGGTATAATTTTTAAGGAAAAAGGGAATGTTAAGCAGGCACTCGATTATTTAAATCAATCCCTAGAGATAAAAAAGAAACAGAAAAATGCATATGGTATTGCCAATACCTTAGGTAATATGGGCGATGCATATATGGCAAATGGTGAATATGATAAAGCAATTAGCTTTTTTACACAGGCTCTCGAAATGTGGGTTGAGTTGGAATATCTACATGGAATTACCGAAGTTTATAATTATTTAGGTAAAGTATACATTAAAAAGGGTGATTACAATAAAGCGATATTAAACTTACTTGAATCCCAAAAGATATCTTTACAAAACAACTTTAAGCAGCGACTAACAGTTAATTCTCAGTTACTTTCCGAAGCATATTTTAAGACCAAAGATTATCAGAATGCATTTCTGTATCTTCAGAAGTACAATGTCTTGAAAGATTCTTTATTTGAATCACTCTCGAATCAGAAAATCGAAGAATATCTTATTAAATATGAAAATATTAAAGCTGAAAACGAACTGATTGCGCAAAAGCAGAAGATAATGCAACAGCGTTTTCAGATCGTTGTTATCGTTTTTGTTCTTTTTGGAGCTATTGTTTTCATAATACTGATTATTCGACAGAATAGAACGATTAGAAAGAAAAGTAGAAAAATACAAAAGATTAATAAAGAGCTTGATAGTAGGGTGCACAAGAAGACTTCCGAGTTGAGAATATCTAGATTTTCAATTGATATTGCCGTAGATGCTATTATTTGGATGAAGCGCAATGGAAATATTGTGTATGTGAATAATGCAGCTTGTTTAATGCTTGGATACTCGAAAGAAGAACTTGACAAAATGTCGATATTTGATTTGGTTTCGGAGTTCTCAGAAGATATCTGGCAAGAGTATTGGCTTCAGTTAAAAAACAAACGATCGTATGTAATTCAGCTATACTATACCACCCGGATGGGAAGTGAGATTCCCGTTGAGGTTGCATTTAATTTTCAGGAATTTGAAGGTGAGGAATTTAATTTTTCTTATAGCCGTAATATTACAGAACGTAAAATTTCTGAAGAAAAACTAAAAAATGCCAAAGATAAGGCCGAAAGATCAGATAAATTGAAATCTGCATTTTTAGCAAACATGTCGCATGAAATTCGCACTCCTATGAATGCGATTAATGGATTTATTAATCTGTTGGCGGACCCAGATATTGGTATTGATCAAAAAGACGAAATAGTTGAATATGCCCAGTCAAGTAGCAAGGATTTACTAAATATTGTAAATGATATTATTGATATTTCTAGAATTGAAGCTGATGAACTAACCGTTAATAAATCACTGTATTATGTTAATCGCTTATTGAACGATATCTATAAAATGTATTTGAAAGATATTTATTTTAAGGATAAAGAAGGATTAAAATTACGTCTTCAGATTGAACCGAATGGTGAAAGAATTGCAGTTTTTACCGATCGAAACAGATTTAAGCAAATCATGAATAATCTTATAAACAATGCAATTAAATTTACCGAACAGGGCGAAATAGTGATTGGTTATAAGCAAGTTAAAGTGGGAAACCGAAAACTTCTGAGTTTTTTCGTTAAGGATACAGGTATAGGAATTCCTGAAAAGAAGCAGGAGATCATTTTTACCCGATTTAACCAACTTTCCGACGATAGAAATAAAACATTCAAAGGAACGGGTTTGGGTCTAGCTATTTCAAAAAAACTTGTCGATCTATTGGGTGGAAACATTGGAGTAAATTCTATTGAAGGACAGGGTTCTGAGTTTTATTTTGCTTTACCATACCAAGTTCTGGATAATCCAGATGAAAATTTAGATCAAGAAAGCACAAATTCAAAGCAGAAATATAATTGGGAAGATAAAGCGATTCTTATTGTTGAAGATACTCCTTCTAATTATTACCTAGTTGAAAATTATCTTCGTCCAACAAAACTTAAACTTGTGTGGGCAAAATCAGGAAAAGAAGCAATCGATTTATTTAAGAACAATGAAAAATTTGATCTCATTTTAATGGATATTCAATTGCCAGGAATAAATGGTTACGAAGCAACAAAACTTATAAAAGCATACAATGATAAAATTCCAGTTATTGCTCAAACAGCATATGCTTTATCGGGAGAAAAGGACTACAGTTTAAAAGAAGGTTGCGATGATTATATTTCGAAACCAATTAAAAAAGAAACGCTTATTGAATTATTAACTAAATATTTTCAATAAGCGCTTCCATATTTTAGTATCCAATAAGCTTCGACTTTCTTAAATCATATTTTTCTTCATTTGACAGATCTTTTTTATAATCCAATACCGCCTTTTCCCAAGAGCCATACATTGGGTTCGGTAGAACTATAAAGCGATCGCCAAATTTGTCTTTGTTTTTGTCAATTAACTCAAAACCATAATTGTTTGATCTATCTTCGAATATTTCTGAAAAATCTCCCATGTTATCACCAATTAATAAGATGATTTCATAATTTTCTTTAACTAGATCTCTTCTGGCAGTTTTTGTGCTCGTTGTAGTTTTTAATAGTAGATGAACACTGTCCGCAAAAGCAAATTTTTCTTTTTGTAGATTTTTTAAAGTAACATCAAATTCTTCAACATTTCTATTTGAAATATAGAACACTTCAACGCCTTGCGATTGTGCATATTTAGAAAACTCTACAGCACCAGGTAAAGCCTTGGCGTTCTCCATTGAAGTCCAATTACTCCAACTTTCTTTTGTATAAGATTTTCCGGTATTAATACAATTTGTTTCAAATGGGCTATTGTTTAACATTGTTTCGTCAATATCAACAACAACTGCCTTTTTTGATTTTGAAGGATTATTAGTAACATCCATTTCAACACGAAGCTTTGCCCAGTTAAAAGACTGATAATATAGGGCTTTCATCTCCGATGATCTTTGATACCAAAGTGTAGACATTATTAAATGATCTTGGGATTTACTTTCGTCCAAACTTTGTTCTTGCACGCATGAGCTTAAAAGAAATGCAATTCCAGCAAAAAGTAGGATTATCTTTTTCATAATTTTTGATTTTGGTGAGATGATAAAGGTAAATATTAAATTTATTTTCAGAAAATTTAAATTTGCTTGTAACTTTACAATAACTTACACGTCATACAAGTGAATTCGAATTTTTATAATGACAGTAGAAGAGTATAATAAGAGTGTGGATTTGTATTCAGATGGTGTTTATCGCTTCATCCTAAAAAACATTAAGGATGAAGATGAAGCGAAAGATGTTGTTCAGGATACCTATGAGAAATTGTGGGTAAAATCAAGCGAAGTAACTTACGCAAAAGTAAAATCTTATTTGTTCTCTGCTGCTTATCATACAATGATCGATAAGATAAGAAAGAATAAAAGAATCACAAGTATTAGTGATTATAGCGAAGATATAGGTTGCTGTACAGATCATTACAGTGGATTAGGTGAAGTATTAGGTGAAGCTTTAGGTAAGCTGCCTGAAATTCAGAAGTCTGTTATATTGCTTCGGGATTATGAAGGATACGCTTATAATGAGATTGCGGAAATAACAAATTTAACAGAATCTCAGGTTAAGGTATATATTTATAGAGGAAGAGTTGCTTTAAAAAAATTCATTGGTAAGATTGAAGTTTTGGTTTAATTATATATTGTCAAATGATTGATATTAATACAAATAATTACGAAGAATACATTGTTGATTTTTTTGATGGAAATTTAAATTCATCAGAAGAAAAGGCACTAATGGTATTCTTAGATAAAAATCTGGAACTAAAAGAAGAATTCAACTTTTTTGACAATGAGAGCCTGTTAGAAGAAGAGTTTGTTTTTAATGATAAGGAGAGTTTAAAAAAATCACTCATTATTCATAAAAGCATGAACTTTCAGGAATTATGTATTGCAAGCATTGAAGGTGATCTATCCGCTAAGGAACACAAGCTTTTTAAAGAACTTATTTTTTCAGATAGTGCAAAGCTTAATGAATATAAGAAATTTGAAAACACAAAACTTTCTCCGGATTTAAGAATTATTTATCCTAAAAAGGAAATACTAAGGAGAAAATCAGGATTTGTATGGAAAAGATCTTATTATGCTATCTCTATTGCAGCATCAATTTTATTGCTTGTGGGACTTTTTGTTTTATCTCCACAGCCAGATGAAGCTACAGAGCGGATGGTTTCTCAAAAAACCAATACAGAAAAAGTAGATACAATCTACAAACCAAAAATTAAGCGATTAGAAAACCCGAATCAATTGATTGCCAAAAGTAATTTAGAATCAAGTAGCAAAAATACTTTAAGTGAAGTGTTACTTACACCAGAAGTCCAAGTGATTGTTGAAGAGATTAAGGAAGAAAGGGTATATAAACAAATCGCATATTTGACACGAAAAGAATATTCTATAAAAAGTAATCAATCAAATTCTGAAATGGTATTTGCAAAAGTTACAATAAATGTAAAGAGTATTAATAGTATAGAAAAGGAATCTCTTAGTATTAGGTCGATTTTAGCGAATAATATGAATAGAAAGGAGAGATCAAAGGAGTCAAATAAAATAGAACTTTTTGATATTGCGAAGGCGAGCGTGGAGGGAATAAATTGGTTGACAGGTGGACATATGACTCTCGAAAGAGGATATAATGAAAAAGGAGAAGTAAATAAAACTGAGTTTACATCAAGTTTAATAGCGTTTTCTGCCCCGGTAAAAAATTAATTTACTTTTAGGTGTAACAAATAACCATCTCTGTCCGTCCTACTTTAAAATCAGAATTAGTAAAAATTAAACTGTAATCACATGAAAAAAATAGCATTACTACTGTTTAGCTTAATTGTTACATTAAGTGTATTTGGTCAGGATACTGATACAAATTTGGACGAAATGAAAGCGGAACTTGAAAATCAAAACGATGATACTACAAATATTAAGTTCAAGCGAAAAACTGTAAAAATTGTTGAAGATGATGGAGAAACTAAAATTTTCGTAAAAAAGCATCATAAGAACGATTGGGATTGGTATTGGGACGATGAAGATCGTTTTAAAGGATCGTGGGCTAGCTTCTCAATGGGATTGAGCAATTTTGTGGACAAAGATTTTTCTTTAAGTCGCGACGCAAGTGAACAGTATATGGACTTAAATACGGGACGATCATGGAATATGAATTTGAATTTCGCTCAGTATAGCATTAATCTAATCAGTGATAAGTTTGGTTTGGTAACTGGCTTAGGTTTGGAATGGAACTACTATCGTTTCGATAATGACAATTCAATACAAGAAAACGTAACTACTGGTATTATCGAAGAACGAATCCTTGATTCAGATTGGAATGTAGAAAAATCAAAACTTTCGACAACTTATGCTACTTTACCCTTGTTATTAGAGTTTCACAGCTCTAAATATCAACATAGTGGAGTAATATTTTCTGCAGGTGTTATAGGAGGCTTAAAGCTGGGTTCTAACACCAAGATTGTTTATAAAGAGAATGGTGATAAGAATAAAGATAAAACAAAAGACGATTTTAATTTAGCACCTTTTAGATATGGAGTTCATGCAAGACTGGGTGTAGGTCAATGGTTGGTATATGGAACGTACTATTTCACACCAATTTTTGAATCCGATAAGGGTCCAGAATTATATCCAATATCTGTGGGTATAGCGCTTTCGTTTGAGTAATCCATCTTTGTAAAAGAATTAAAGAAACAGTCACTATATTTTAGTGGCTGTTTTTTATTTGGTGCCAAATAAATTCTTATATTTAAGTACCCAAAAATAAATATCATGCAAATGAAAAAGTTTTTTATAGTAGTAATGCTCATACAATTTTATTTCTATAATTCTTTTTCACAAAATTTAAAGCTTGATAGTGTTTTTGGGGTTATCAAAAACATGAACGATACAACTCAAATTAAAATTTTATTAGAAAATTACACAAAGTGCGAACAAGGAAATATTGTGAATGGGAAGGTCTTTCTTGATAAAGCTTTTATAATATCCCAAACAAATGAAAGTAGCAAATGGCATGGCAAAGTTTTATTAAGATTTGGTAATTTATATAATATAACTGGCGAATACGAAAAGGCAATAGATTATATCAATCAAAGTAAAGAAATATTTGATCAAATTGATAATTATCAGGGAATAGGATCAGCATATAATAATCTTGGAGCTACTTACGAAAAAATGGGCAGATATGATGATGCTATGGATAATCTTATTAAAGCTTTAAGTACGTACGAATTAAATGCAGATTCTCTAAGTATAGCAAAAACATATCTAAATTTAGGATTACTCTATTTTCGAAACAAAGATTATGAGAAAAGTATGGAGCTTTATCGAAAATCTTTAGAAATACGAGAGAAACTTAATGACATTGCAGGAATTGCCTTGATTTATAATAATATGGCAATTGTTAATTACTATACAGGCAATTACGATGATGTGCGAAACTATTTTGAGAAATCATATTTAGCTTATGTTGAATTAGGTTATGTTAGACAACAATTAATGGCCTTGTCAAACTTGGCAGGGATATTAGATATTCTTGGACAGAAAGGAAAAGCTCTTGAAAAATATTATGAAATACTTAAACTAGAAGAAGAACTTGGACAAAAAGGAGAGCAGGCAAAAACGAATCTTTTAATTGGAGATTTATATTCTTCAAGGAAACAATATAGAAAAGCTCAAAAATTTTATTTTGAAGGATTAAGAATTGCTAATGAAATAGGAGCTCTCGCTGAATTGAGTGAGGCATACAGTTCATTATCGCAAAATTATAAGGACCAATTTAATTATCAAAAAGCACTAGAATACAATGAACAGTTTATAGCTATAAACGATTCAATATATAATAAGGAAAAATCACGACAAATTCAGGAAATAGAAACAAAGTACGAAACAAAGAAAAAAGAACAACTTATTATAAATCTGGAGAATGAAAAAATAATTGCCGATTTACGAATTAAAAAGCAAAGAATAATTCTTATATCTTTCTTAGGAGTTTTTTTCTCAATCATTATTTTTTTATTGATCCTTTTCAGGCAAAATAAAATTATCCGTGGTGCAAACAAACTTTTAGCATATCAAAAGAAGCAAATTACAGATAGTATTGAATATGCAAGTCGCATTCAGACGGCAATGTTACCACCTGGAGATTATATTTCAAAAATAATTCCAGAGCATTTTATCGTATATAAACCAAGGGATATAGTTAGTGGTGATTTCTATTGGATAACCCATAAAGAGGGTAAAATTGTAATTGCTGTGGTTGATTGCACAGGACATGGGGTTCCAGGAGCTTTTATGAGTATGTTGGGATTTGCATTTTTAAATGAAATTGTAAATAAAGAAAAGGAGCTTAAAGCAAATATTATTTTAAATCAATTAAGGGATTATGTAAAAGCTTCTTTACACCAGACGGGAAAAGAAGATGAGGCAAAAGATGGAATGGATATTGCTTTATGTATTATTGATCCAGACGAACTAAAAATGCAATTTTCAGGTGCCTATAACCCTTTGTATTTAATTAAGAATAACGAAATGATTTCCATTAAAGCTGACCGAATGCCTATTGGGATTCATGTTTTTGAAAAAGATTCATTTACAAATCATGAAATGTCGATACAAAAAGGAGATATTATTTACATGTTTACCGATGGTTATATTGATCAGTTTGGTGGGCCTAAAACTCAAAAATTCAGAATAGCTCCTTTTCGAAATTTGTTAATTTCAAACCGCGATAAGTCCATGAAGCAACAAAAGGAAATACTTGAAAAGAATTTTGAGGATTGGAAAGGAAATCACGATCAGATTGATGATGTATTGGTAATGGGTATAAAGATTTAATACTTTTAGATTTTTAGTTATCTTTATATCCTCAAAAAGGAATATATAACGGTTAAAAAACAATATAACATGAGACTTTTATTAATAAGTAATTCGACAAATGCTGGTGAGGCATATCTTGATTATCCAAAACATGAAATCAAGGATTTTTTAGGTGACATAAAGAAAATATTATTTATACCATATGCTGCGGTAACTTTTTCATTCGATGAATATCAACAAAAAGTTCAAGAAAGATTTTCAGAATTGGGTATAGAAGTAGATTCAATTCATCATTACAATCCAAAGCAAAAAAGAGAAGCTATTCAAAATGCTGAAGCAATTGTAGTTGGAGGAGGAAATACCTTTAACTTACTAAAATTAATGCAGCAGCAAGATCTAATAGAGATAATTAGATACGAATGTTTGAAAGGCAAACCTTATGTTGGATGGAGTGCAGGTTCAAATGTAACTTGTCCTACAATATGCACAACGAATGATATGCCAATTGTTGAGCCGGATAGTTTTCATGCAATAAACCTTGTTCGTTTTCAAATAAACCCTCATTATTTAGATGCAAATCCTGATGGACATGCTGGAGAAACAAGAGAACAAAGAATAGAAGAATATTTAGAGGCAAATCCATATAATTACGTTGTTGGATTAAGAGAAAGTAGTATGTTAAGAGTTGATGATGCCGAAGTTCGATTGATTGGACCAAAAAAAGCACGAATATTTAAAAAAGGTATGGAACCTAAAGAATTAGGGCCAGGCGATGATTTTGATTTCTTATTTGAATAAAGATATATTACCATTTGAAAAACTGCCATTAATACTTTTAATGGCAGTTTTTTTATGCAGCAAAATAAAAAAACAAACGTCTATATAATTGAAATACAAAGATCGAATTTGTAACTTATCCTAATTAAGATCGTCATACCCTTAATAAAACCAAAACTATGATAAAAAATTTCTTTCTAACAGCCTTTAGAAATGCCTTTAAAAATTGGACTTATTCTGTTATTAATGTATTAGGACTTTCTACTGGATTAGCAGCAATTATATATATATTCCTATTTGTTCAATTCGAAAGAGGTTACGATCGATTTCACGAAAATGCAGATCAAATATATCGTGTTGGTGTGCAAGGTATGATGATGAACAACGAAATTAATCAGGCTATTACTGCAGCGCCCATGGCAGAGGCAATGATAAATGATTATCCGGAAGTTCAGAGTGTATGTCGTTTAAGGGAGTCGGGCGATTGGTTGATTGTTTATGGCGATAATAAAATTAATGAGAAGGAATTTTTATTTGCAGATTCAACATTTTTTGATGTTTTCTCTTTTAAATTACTTAAAGGTGACCCAAAAGCTGTTTTGGTAGAGCCGCGAAGTATTGTTATGACAGAAACAGGGGCGAAAAGATATTTTGGAAAAGAAGACCCTGTTGGAAAACTATTAAAAGTCGAAAGCGACACAGTGTTGTATAAAGTTACAGGACTCATGGAAGATCCGCCAGAAAATTCACATTTTCATTTTGACCTTTTGGGTTCTCTTACAACTCTAGATGCCAGCAGAAGAACATTCTGGATTTCACACAACTTTTACACTTATATAAGTCTGAAAGATGGAACCAATATTCAAGATTTTCAGGATAAAATGCAGTTAATGGTCGAAAAATATGTGGGGCCTCAAATTGAGCAGGTTCTAGGAATAAATCTGCAAGAGTTCGAAAAATCAGGAAGTACTTTTAGTTACTTTATTCAGCCATTAACCGATATTCATTTGTATTCAGATTTACAATATGAAATAGAAACAAACGGTAATATCTTGTATGTGTATATATTTATTTCAATTGCCATTTTTATATTAGTAATAGCAAGTATAAATTTCACGAATCTAGCCACAGCACGTGCATCAAACCGATCAAAAGAAGTGGGTATTCGGAAAGTTGTTGGAGCAATGAAAGAGCAGCTTGTAATACAATTTCTAACAGAATCTTTCCTTATTACCTTAGTATCATTAGGTGTTGCAATTGCTATTCTGGAAATATTTATGCCAGCTTTAAATAATTTAGTGCAAATACCATTATGTATTAGTTACTTTAGTTGCTGGTACATTGTTCCAACATTATTTCTTTTGATTGTTGTAGTAAGTTTTATGGCAGGTAGTTATCCGGCATTTTTTCTTGCATCGTTTAGGCCTGTTGCTGTATTAAAAGGTAAATTAAAGCTTGGAGCAAAAAGCGGAAAGCTAAGATCGATACTTGTAATTATACAATTTGTAGTTTCTGTATTTATTCTGTTATCAACGTATACTGTTTCCGATCAACTCAAGTATATTTTAAATAAAGATTTAGGTTTCGATAAAGAAAACATTTTGATGGTAAGGCGCTCAGATGCTTTAAAAACAAAAATGGAATCGTTTAAATCTGAATTAAGAAAAATACCAAGTATAAAAGAGGTAACTAATGCAAATGCGTATCCGGGAATTAATTTTTCAAACAATGCATTCTTTTTAGAAGGAGAATCCGTAGGGCGTACTTATTTATTGCATCAAGCTTGGGTTAGTTATGATTATAACAAAACATTTAACTTTGAATTAGTTGAAGGGCGATTTTTCTCGAAAGAATATTCCGACTCAAATGCAATTGTTATTAACGAGGCGGCAGTAAAATCTCTGGGATTAGAGAATCCTATAGGGAAAAACATTTTATCTCCATGGCGAGACAATGAAACCTTAAAACGACCAATTATTGGTGTTGTTAAAGATTTTAATTTTAAATCACTACATACAAAGATTGAACCTGCAGCATTTACGCTTATGTCAGGAAACTGGGAAGGAGTGGTCTGTATTAAAATAGAACCAGAAAGCTTAAATAGTACAATTCAACAAATAAATTCGGTTTGGCAGGAATTTGTTAGCGAATATCCTTTTGAGTACTTTTTTTTCGACGATCATTTAAAAGATCTATATAAGACAGAACAAAGAACCAATAGTATATTCGTATTATTTTCGGCTTTATCAGTTTTAATAGCCTTTTTAGGATTATTGGGATTAATATCTTTTGTAACCGAACAACGAAAAAAAGAAATTGGAATAAGAAAAACATTTGGAGCATCATCAGTAAGCATTGTATATACTTTAAGTAAAGAGATTTTGAAGTTAATTACAATTGCTGCAATAATTTCCTGGCCGCTTACATATTGGGTTATGAATAATTGGTTGCAAGATTTTTCATATAGGGTTGATATAAACTATCTGATGTTTTTAATAATCACAATACTAACGATTCTATTATCATTGGCAACTGTAATTTATCAAACAATTAAAGCTGCATTAAAGAATCCGTCCGACACATTACGACATGAATAATAATTGGAGCATCAGAATCATTTATTAATCGTCTTTTGATGCGAAAAGTGTTAAAAAAGAGTTAAAAAAAGTAATAATTTTAATAGAACAGATAATATTTATAACTTGTAACACAATAGAAGATTAGTTATATACGAATACGCTAAAAGCAAGAATTAAAACTAAAATACTAGGAGAATTACCATGATTAAAACGAACCAATTAGTTAAGGTCTTTAAAACCGACGAAATAGAAACAACTGCTTTAAATAAAGTAGAACTTGAAGTTCAAAAGGGTGAATTTGTTGCCATTATGGGGCCGTCTGGTTGTGGAAAATCAACTTTGTTAAATATAGTGGGCTTACTCGATAATCCAACCGATGGAAGTTTAATCTTTAATGATATTGAGGTTGCAAAATTTAAAGAAAAGCAACGTACCGAATTAAGAAAAGCAAATATTGGGTTTGTTTTTCAAAGTTTTAATTTGATTGATGAATTAACCGTTTTCGAAAATGTAGAACTACCTCTTTTATATTTAAAAGTTCCGGCATCGGAAAGAAAGAAAAAAGTTGAAGAAGTTCTGGATAGAATGAAAATAGCTCACAGACGCAAGCATTTTCCACAACAATTATCTGGTGGTCAGCAACAGCGTGTAGCAATAGCAAGAGCTGTTGTGGCTAATCCCAAATTAATATTAGCAGATGAGCCAACTGGAAATCTTGACTCGGCAAATGGAGAAGAAGTAATGAAACTTTTATCTGAATTAAATAATGATGGGGCTACTATAATTATGGTAACTCACTCTCCTTCAGATGCAGAATATGCTCATCGTGTTATACAGTTATTCGATGGTCACATTGTAACAGAAAATATTAAAAAGATTTTATAATAAAATACAGTGGTTTTAAGTTTAAATGAGACAAGCATGCTTGTCTCATTTTCTTTTAACAAGTTGGCTTCTTTATTGTCATTAATAAAAAAAGATCTCATGAAAAGTTTAAATATAA
Source organism: Bacteroidales bacterium (assembly GCA_016342685.1). Classification (GTDB taxonomy): domain Bacteria; phylum Bacteroidota; class Bacteroidia; order Bacteroidales; family UBA12077; genus UBA12077. The sequence continues at coordinate 299,288 of JAEINU010000004.1, forward strand.
TATTGGTATCAATCTTTTTAGCTGGAAGTTTAATTGGGAATGCTCAAACCAGAGAAAAGCGTGAAATAGAATCTTTCGATAAAATTGATGTTTTCGGAAACATGAAAGTTATTATGAAAGAGGGAAAGCAGGAAACAGTAGAAATATTCGCAAAGAAAGTCGCAATTGATCAAATTGACATTAGTGTTAATGATAAGCGATTGAAAATTAAGATGAAATCAAATTTGTTTGATGAGGATGTAGAGGTAAAAATTTATGTTACCTATAAAGAAATAAGAGAAATTTCTACCAATGGAGCAGCTGAAATAATTATAAACGATATAATCAAAACCGATAAACTCTTTATTGATGCTACAAGCGGTGCAAGAGTTAAGTTACAGGTTGACCTAAATGCAATTGATTTGAAAGTTTATCAAGGAGCACATATCGATATTTCTGGAAAAACTCTTTTACAAGAATCATTTGTAAACACCGGAGGAGTATTGTCAGGGTCGAATTTTACTAGCAATGAAGTATTTATAAAAATGAATACTGGTGGAAAAGCAGAAGTAATTGTAAACCAATCATTAGATGCTAGCGTTAATACAGGAGCAAGTCTGAATTATTTTGGAAATCCCGAGAAACAGAATATAAAATCAACTTTAGGTGGTAAAATAAATGCTTGGGATAAAAATGGGGCAAGATAAAAAGGACTGATAATACAGTCCTTAAATTCATCTATTCTTCAGAATCTTCATCGTGTTCTAAGAATTCTTCTTTGTTTCCAAACAGATCTATTTCTTCAAACTCATCTATTTCATCGTAGATATCCTTTTTGAAATTTTTTTCTTTTTTGGAATCCGTTTTAACCCTTTTAATTTTCTTTTCGCGAATGTTCTCTGAAGAATTGGACTTCTTAAATTTTTGATTAGCCTTACTAGATTTCATTGATTTAGAAATGTTTATTAAATCACATTTATTGTTTAATTATATAGTATATTTATTGCAAGGTAAATATTTTTTGGTTTTCTTGAAAATTTAAATTGAAAATATATTACTATTATTTAACTATTTTCATTTGTTTAAAAATCTGATCTTTAAGTGAACTATTTTTAGTAAATTTGATATATCCACCTCTACACTCTAAGCTACCCCGCGTATGAAAAAAGTTATACAAGATGCCGATTACGCAGAAATATCATACGATTCGGAATTAAAGCTTGGTAAAATTAGATGGAAAAGAAAAACTTCAACAGAAGAGTATCAATACTCCTTTATTACCTTATTAGGATTCGCAAAGGAAAATCAAATCGAAATCTTTTTATCAGACATTAGAGACCAGCAAGTTGTGGCTCCTGATAATAAACGATGGTTAGAGACTGAGATGCTGCCCAAAGCTATGGATGTTGGATTAAAGCGCGCAGGGGTTATTTTTGACGGGAATGTATTTAAAAAGTATTATATAAATATGATTATTAAGGTAACGAATAAATTCGGATTACCTATGAAAGTATTTAATACAGAAGAAGAAGCAATGGCTTGGGTTAAAGAATTTTGTTAGAACTTCAAATTTTATTGTTGCTTAACTTTATCAGCGTCAACTATTTTGTAAAGTTTATCCGACCTTCTTATTAAGCTGTCAATTTGCACAGAACAAAGAGTCCCTTTATTTGCGATATCAGTTTCTTTTAAATCTACTCGTATTTCTTTAACAGTAGTTTGCACAACACCAGTTGTTGGTCCAGTTATTAATATCTCATCTCCAACTTTTAAGTCATACGATTCAATAAGGAATTCTGCCACCTTTATTTTAGTAAAGTAGTTTGTTGTTTTACCAATCTTGATTTTCCGTTTAGTTGCTCTTGAACCATATTTATGACTCCATTCACCCATTTTCTGACCTAAATAATAACCATCCCAGAAACCGCGATTAAATACTGCTGATAAACGTTTGGTCCAGTTGTTAATTTTTGTTTGGTCAAAACTCCCATCAATATAAGAATGAACAGCTTCATTATAACATTCCGAAACGGTTTTAACATACTCTGCAGGGCGTGCACGACCTTCAATTTTTAATACTGTAACTCCAGCATCTAAAACTTTATTCAAGAATTTAATGGTACTTAAATCTTTTGGAGACATAATATATTCATTGTCTATTTCTAGCTGATTCCCAGATTCTTTTTCTGTTACAGTGTATGCTTTTCTGCAAGTTTGAAGACAAGCTCCTCTATTTGCCGAATGGTTTTTTTCGTGCAAACTTAGATAGCATTTTCCAGAAATAGCCATACAAAGAGCACCATGAACAAACATTTCAATTTTTATAAGCTTTCCTGCAGGCCCGCTAATTTTTTCTTCTTTAATTGTTTTACTTATTTCTGCAACTTGATCTAATGAAAGTTCTCGTGCTAAAACAACTACATCAGCAAAATGAGCAAAAAACTTTAGACTCTCTATGTTGCAAACATTTAATTGAGTAGAAATATGAACTTCAACTCCAATTTTGCGCGCATAATTTATTACGGATAAATCCGAAGCAATAATTGCTGTAACTCGACTTTCTTTAGCTGCTGTCACAATTTCGCGCATTAAGCCAAGTTCCTTATTATAAATTACAGTATTTATTGTTAAATAAGTCTTTATATTATTTTCTTCGCAGATATTTACAATGTCTTTGAGATCATCAAACGTAAAATTATTAGATGAGTTTGCACGCATATTCATTTTCTCAATTCCGAAATATACAGAATTGGCTCCCCCTTGAATCGCAGCCATTAAAGATTCGTAAGAACCTACGGGTGCCATAATTTCAAAATCTTCTCGTGTAATATTTTTCATCGTTTATAAGCGCATATTAAATTCCGTGCAAAGGTAAATTTTTAAAAATAGAAATTTATAAAAGTAAACCATATTGTAAAACAATTGTTTAATAGACTAAGAATTGACTTTTGACTAATTAATTAATACCTTTTATCTAAAATTATTTGCTATGAGTAAAGAAAGAGTTCTTATCGAAACAATGGGATATATTAAGAAAGAAGCAAATCTTTCTACTGTCGAAAATAATATTATCTCAAACACTTTGGTTCTTGAAAGTTTACATCCATTTCCTGGATATCACGGTAAAAATCTTCCGGAACAAACATCACCAAGATCATTATTTTTAATAGTAAATAAGGAATATACTTACGAGGAAGTTGCTCGTATTACTAAAAAAGTAAAGCAAGAGTTTAAACATGATTTTAATGCCTCCATTGGAAATATTTATTTTAAAACTACTTCTTATTCTTGCATAAGAATTAAGTATTTAAAGAGCTTTACCTTTTTATCAGAGCTTCAAAGCTTATATCAAAGTGAGGGCGTAAAGTTTGCTAAGAAAAAGCAAATCGATTCTATGGGTTTAATTGTGATTCGAAAACTCTTTTATGTTGAAGAAATCGAGGAAGGAATATATAGAGATATTAATGAGAGTTCAAAGTTTTATGTTGATGTGCCTATAGACTTAACTTGGGATGATTTTAAGGGGAAAATCTTCCATATTAGAAACAATATTGACAATAGTAATTTTGATGCCGCTCAAGGTGTTTTTTACAGATACAAAGGGATTGTCGAGAATGTACGATTGTATATTTGCGAAGGTGAATTTGATAAAGTTAAACAGATTCAAAAAATGTATACTGAACTTATTCAGAAACAGCAATAATCAAAATCGATTTATATTGATAAGGGGCTGTCCAAAAAAGTCTTACTTGTCATCACCAACTTGATTGGGAATCTTATAACATTCCCTTTTTCAAGGGAATGACAGTTTGAGGGTTTTTGGACAGCCCTTTTATGATTTTATTTACTAAATAAAATCATTGGGCAATTGAATGTCAGTCGGTTGTTATGTTGTGCTTGTCGAAACAGGATGGATTTTAGGTTTTCCGACTAGCTTTTTTATGGTTAACAACAATAAAAATCACCTAAGAAGAGTATTTGATGTATAGTTATACTTTAGTACTTTTGTTTGCAGATTTATCAATAGACTAACTTTAGAATGCAAAATATAAAATCAGTTATTATTGGATTGTTATTAGGGTTTACTTTTTTAATCGGACTGGCAATTACGGCAAGTCTTATATATGAAGAAGAAGTTAGTCAATATCTGGTCGAAGAGTTAAATGAATATCTACTTTCAGAAATTGAGGTTGGTGATATTAATCTTTCGGTTATTAAGAAATTCCCAAAAGCCTCACTTGAATTTAAAGACGTAATAGCATACACAAAATCAGGGTACCTAAAACAAATTAATAATTACAATACCGACACCTTATTTTATGCAAAGAGCCTGTCTATTCAAATAAATTTATTGGATTTACTTACTAAAGAGTATAATATAAAGAGTCTTCATTTCGATGGTGGAAAAATAAACTTATTTATAGATCGGTTTGGTGATCAGAATTATATTTTTTGGGATAAATCAAACAAAGAAGAATCATCGGATTTTAAGATGGATCTGAATCAGGTAAAAATTACCAATACTCAGTTACTTTATTACAACGAAGCAACAAATTTTGATTTGAGGGGAGTTGTAAAACGAATTGATTTCCAGGGAAATTTCTCGAATCAAAATTATTTAATGAAAATAAAATCGGATTTTTTTACCCAAAAGCTTGAAGTAAATGGTGTTAACTACATAAATAATAAACGAATAAAAACAGATCTTAATTTAGATATAATTAATAAAAATATTAATATCTCAAATGGGAAGTTGAACTTTAACAAGCTTAATTTAACTGTAAATGGAGATGTGTTGAGTGCAAAAGATCAGGGAGTTGACTTTGTTGTTTCAGGAAATAATTTAAACATAGAATCTTTCATCAATAACTTACCTCAAAACACAAGAAATGAGTTCTCCTCATTTAATTTTAAGAACGGTGAAGTAACATTTAATCTTAAAGTATCTGGAGGTAATATTAAATATGAGAGTCCGCACATTGAAGCTTTTTTTGATGTAAAAAATGCGCAATTGGTTTATTTAGAAAAGGACATCGATTTAACAAATTTAACTCTGGAAGGTGGCTTTTCTAATGGTTCAGGAAATAACAGGTTAACATCAAAAATTCAATTCAAAAATTTTGAGACAAATCTCGAAAGCAATTATTTCTTTGGAGAATTCGAATTAGAAAACTTAAAAGAGCCACGAATTCAATTCGATATTAGTTCAGAACTTTATTTGCATGAGATAAAGGATATATTTAAACTCGACACCTTCGATATATTCAGTGGTTCTGTTATGTCTGAAGCTAAATACAAAGGAACTTACAAAGAACTAAAAGAACTATCTTTTCGGGATCTATTAACAAAGGATTATAATATAAATGTTCGTGTAACTGATGGTGAACTAAAAATTAAAGATAACCCTGTAATTATTTCCGATCTGAATGGTAGTGTCGAAATTAACAAAACACTTTATACCGATAGTGTTTATTTTAAAATCAGCGATAATGATTTCTTAATTAACGGACGTATTCTTGGTTTGTATGAGTTTTTCAATGAGCAAAAAGCATTTGATGTACAAGCAAATCTTACATCCGAGAAAATAGACCTAAATGAGCTTGCGCCACTTTTTAAAGTTGATAAAATGGAAGATGAAAATTCTTCGTATAGATTTCCAGAAAAATTAAGTCTGCAACTAAAACTTGACATTAAGAACTTTGAAACGGGTAAATTCAATGCTACAAATATCCGTGGAAACCTTCAGTATAAACCTAAGATGTTTTCTATGCATGAAATCTCTTTTAACTCAATGGATGGAGAAGTTAAGGCTAGTGGGGCAATTATTCAAAAATACAACAACGATTTTTTAGTTCGAACACAAAGTAATTTAAGTAATATAAATATCAATAAACTATTTGGTTCGTTTAATAATTTCGATCAAAGTTTTATTACAAATCAAAACCTAGAAGGCAATCTAACAGGTAATATTTATTTCCAATCAGAATGGAACGATAAAATAAGTGTTAATAAAAAATCGGTTAATACTGAGTGCGATATGGTAATAAGTGATGGTGAACTAAATAATTTTGAACCCATGTTGGGCTTGTCAAGATTTATAGATGTAGACGAACTTCGCAACATAAAATTCTCCGAATTTAAAAATACAATTACCATAAAAGATGGACAAGTTTATATTCCGCAAATGGATATTCAATCATCAGTCTTGAATGTTACTGCATCGGGTGTGCATGGATTTGACAACAAGTATGAATATCATCTTAAATTATTAATGTCCGATCTGTTATCGGCAAAAATGAAAAGATCAAAAAAGAACAACCAATCGTTTGGCGAAATCGAAGAAGACAGTAAGGGTCGCTTAAAGCTTTTCCTATTATTAGAGGGCGATAACGATGATTTTAATGTTAGATACGACAGAAAATTAGCCAGACAAACAAGAAAAGAAAATGTAAATGAGGAAAAGTCTGATTTAAAAACAATTTTAAACGAAGAGTTTAATTGGCTCAAAAAAGATTCATCAGGAAAGTCGATTGACACAAGCTTTCAAGATCAATTTAAAATAGAATTTGAAGAGGAGAAAAAGAAAGAAAGAGTGAGAAAGTCATCCGAGCCGGTACAAAATCAAAAGTTTGTAATAGAGTGGGAAGAAGACTCTACTGATATTGACTAACAATAAATATTTCGACCAAGAATTGACATATAAATCAGAATGATTATTATTTTTGTAAACACCAAACCTAAAACCCTTGCATTTTGAACATCTACTCTAAAAAGCAAAAATGGAAACTTTTTTTACTGTTTATAGCATTAATTATTGGAGTTTCATCGTTTGTAATTACCAATAATCTGACTAAGAAATTATCGATCGAAGAGCGAAAAAAAGTGGAGATGTGGGCCTTAGGAATGAGACAGCTTTCGGCCTTAGATATTGAAGGAAAAGATTACACCTTTATTCTTGAGGTGATAAAAAACAACGAAACTGTTCCGGTAATTCTTACCAATAAAGAAGGCAAAATAATTTCGTCACGAAATTTAGATGTCGATAAAGAAAACGACCAAAAGTATTTAGCCAAACAATTGGCAAAAATGAAAAAGGACAACGATCCAATTGAAATTATTTTGCTCGATGGAAATAAAAACTTTATTTATTACAAAGAATCAATTTTACTTACAAGACTCTTTTATTTTCCGATAATACAGTTAGGAGTAATTTTATTATTTCTATTGGTTTCTTATGTTGCTTTTAGTTCTTCGCGAAAGGCAGAGCAAAATCAGGTTTGGGTTGGAATGTCGAAAGAAACTGCACATCAATTAGGAACTCCAACATCCTCTTTATTAGCAAGTGTTGAATTGCTTAAATTGAAAAATGCAGAAGAGAAAATAGTTATAGAACTTGAAAAAGACGTACATAGGCTTGAAGTTATTACCGAACGTTTTTCAAAAATTGGATCAAAACCAAAGCTTACAAAACAAGATGTGGTTGGAGTATTAATAAATGCAGTAAAATATATTAAAGCAAGATCTTCTCAAAAAGTGAATTTTGAATTCAATTTCTCTGAGAACGATAAGGTTTTTGTTCCTTTTAATAGCTCATTGTTCGAATGGGTTATCGAGAATCTTTGTAAAAATTCAATAGATTCTATGGAAGGACAAGGAAATATTACAATTAATATTGATGATAGAATACAATATCTTTTTATCGATATTATTGATGATGGAAAAGGAATTGCAAAGTCAAAATATAAAACAATATTTCAACCAGGTTATACTACAAAACAAAGAGGATGGGGACTAGGTTTGTCTTTGTCTAAGCGCATTGTAGAAATTTATCATGAGGGTAAAATTTTTGTAAATTACTCTGAAGTTGATAAAGGAACAAATATGAGAATAGTCTTGAAAAAATAGTATTTTCAACTTAAATCAGAGTAATTATTTTATGCTCTTTAAGCAATCTAAAGTATTGGTATATTTTTTCTTTTTTTATTCGAATATTAATTTATACTTTTGCACGATGTAAAAATTGGGATAGGTGGGAAGTTTAAGTAAATATCGAATTGTTTATCAGGGATTAAGTCAAGGAGTTCATGAGTTTGATATTGATGTAGATAACTCGTTCTTTGAAAATTTGGAATATTCAGATATCAAGAAAGGAAACTTGAAAGTAAATATTGTTTTACATAAAAAGTCGAGCTTTCTTGAATTAGATTTTCAGATAAATGGAAATGTAGAATTACTTTGCGATCGTTGTCTTGACGAGTACAATCAAGTTATTGATTATGAGGGAAAATTATTTGTAAAATTTTCCGAATCCGCAGGAGATCTGGCAGAAAATATAATTTGCCTATTGCCGTCGGAGCATGAATTAGATGTTTCACATTATATTTACGAAAGTATAAGTTTGAGTATCCCATTAAAAAGAGTACATCCTGATGATGAAAATGGAGAAACCACGTGTAATCCAGAAATGTTAAAGAATTTAGACAATTACAAAATAGAAGAACCAACCGAAGATGAAAATATTGATCCAAGGTGGAATGATTTAAAAAATTTAATGGCAAAAAATAATAACTAGAAAAAATGGCACATCCAAAGAGAAAGATATCGAAACAGAGAAGAGACAAGAGAAGAACACATTACAAAGCTACAGAACCAACTGTTGCTTCATGTTCAAACTGCGGTGCTACACATGAGTATCACAGAGTTTGTCCAGAGTGTGGTTACTATAAAGGACAGTTAGCTGTTGAAAAAGAAGTAAACGCATAGTTTAAAAAATAATTCAAACTCGAATGAGAATTGGAATAGATATTATGGGCGGAGATTTTGCTCCTGAAGCTACGGTTTTAGGAGCAATTTTAGCTCAAAAAGAAATGTCGTCCGATGATCGTATCGTACTTTTTGGTGATCAGGAAAAAATTAAAGAAATTCTTGATCGCGAAAAAGTTAGTATAAGTAACTTCGATATTGTTCACGCATCTCAAGTAATTGATATGCATGATCATCCTACAAAAGTATTTACTAAAAAACCAGATTCGAGCATTGCTAAAGGATTTAAGTATTTAGCAAGTGGAGAAATTGAAGGTTTTGCAAGTGCTGGAAATACTGGTGCGATGATGGTTGGTGCAATGTATACTGTTCGTTCAATACCTGGTATTATTCGTCCGGTTATTACAGGCCCAATCCCAAAGCCAGATGGTTCACATTCAATACTTTTGGATGTTGGATTAAACCCAGACACAAAGCCGGATGTACTATATCAGTACGCAATTTTAGGATCAATATATGCAGAAAATGTATATAATATCAAAAATCCTAAAGTTGGATTAATGAATATTGGCTCCGAAGAAGAGAAGGGTAATTTAGTTACAAAATCGGCTCACGAATTAATGAAAGATTCGAGCGATTTTAACTTTATTGGAAATATTGAAGCGAACGAGATCTTTACGGAAGGCAAAGCGGATGTTATCGTATGTGATGGATTTGTTGGGAATGTTATTTTAAAAGAAGCAGAAGCATTTTATACTTTATATAAGCAAAGGAAACTTCAGGATGAATTTTTCGATAAATTTAATTTCGAAAATTACGGAGGGACACCGGTACTTGGTGTAAATAAAAATGTTGTTATCGGCCATGGTATTTCTAACGATGTGGCTATAAAAAATATGATTCTCCACACCAAAAGTGTGGTTGATGCAAATCTTTCTGAAAAAATTAAGGAGGCATTTAAATGACAAAATTGAGAGCAACGATTACCGGTGTTGGAGCATATGTTCCAGACTATATCCTTACAAATGAAGAGTTGAGTAAAATGGTAGATACTTCGGATGAGTGGATCATGACGAGGATAGGTATCAAAGAAAGGCATATAATTAAAGAAGAAGGTGAAGGTTCTTCTTTTGTAGGAACAAAAGCTGTTCAGCAGTTGCTTGAAAAGACCAACACTTCTCCGGAAGAGATTGATTTGTTAATTTGTGCAACGGTAACACCAGATCATCAATTTCCTGCTACAGCTAATATTATTAGCGATAAGGTTGGAATTAAGAACGCACACAGTTTTGATATAAATGCTGGTTGTTCCGGTTTCTTATATGCACTGAATGCTGCATCAAAATTTGTTGAAGGTGGTGCTTATAAGAAAGTTGTAGTAGTTGGAGCAGAGAAAATGTCTTCAATAGTAGATTATCAAGATCGTGCTACTTGCCCGATTTTTGGTGATGGATCAGGAGCTGTTTTGTTAGAACCAACAACTGAAGATATAGGTATTGTTGATTCTAAGTTGCAGTCGGATGGAGCTGGTAGGGTTCACTTGCATCAGAAGGCAGGAGGCTCTGTTGCACCATCGTCACATGAAACGATTGATGCCCGTCAGCATTTTATATATCAAGAAGGTCAACCTGTTTTTAAATGGGCTGTTTCTAAAATGGCTGATGTTTCTGTTGAAATGATGGAAAGAAACGGTATTACTCCAGAGAAATTAGCTTGGTTAGTACCACATCAGGCAAATATGAGAATTATTGAAGCTGTAGCTAAGCGAATGGGTATTAAAAAAGAACAAGTAATGATTAATATCCAAAAATTCGGTAACACTACTGCGGCAACATTACCATTGTGTTTGTGGGAATGGGAAGATCAACTTAAAAAAGGAGATAACATTATTCTTGCAACATTTGGTGCTGGATTCACATGGGGATCTATGTACGTGAAATGGGGTTACGATGGTAAGAATGTTAAGAAATAAATAAACTCAAAATATATTCTAAAGCCCGAAGCAATTTGCTTCGGGCTTTTTGTTTTTAATTTGTAAACTCCAAACAAAATTCAGTAGAAATATTCGGACTTGATGAAACCGATATAGTTCCATTGTGCATTTGCATTATTTGCTTTGATAAGCTTAAGCCAATTCCCGAGCCAGTTTCATTCGTTGTATAAAATGGAATAAAAATATCTTCAAGAATATCAGGTTGAATACCTTTTCCATTATCGACAATACTTAATTGAATTTTACCGTCTTTTTCAATTGCTTTTAGCGCTATTTTACCATTTTCTATACCCTTAAGTGCAATTAGGCTATTCTTTATTAAATTGATAAGAACCTGTGTTATTTGATCTTTATCAGCCATCAAACATAAATCATTGGGATTGATTTCGATTTTTAGTTCAACTTTAACAGCAGTAAGTTCTTCTAGAAATAGTTCTTTAATTTGGGCAAAGAACACACATAAATTGATGCTTGTTTTTTGTGGCTTTGGCAAAGAGCTTAGCTTTCTATAGTTACTAACAAAATTGAGTAAGCCAAGTCCGCGCTCTTCAATTATACTGAGTCCTTCTAGCGCTCTATTAATTGTTGTGGGGTGAATGTTTTCAGGATTAATAACAGACTCGCCGTCGGAGAAATATTTCTTAATTGTTTTTGTTAATGATGTAATGGGTGTGATGGAATTCATTATTTCATGATTCAATATTCGAATAAGTTTATTCCAAGATTCAATCTCATTTATATAGAGATGCTTGTCGATATCATGAAAAGAAATTAATTTAATTTGAGTGTTGCGTAAATTTAGCAATCCACAATTTATCGAGAGTTTTTGGTTTGTAGATTTGCTTCTGATTTCAATAATTTCCGATTGTCCGGGCTGAATGTGCCTTAGAAATTCTGCGAATGATTTATTTAAAAATGTTAGATCGGTAATATTAAACAAGGTATTTACTCCGAGAATTCTCTTAGCTTCGGGATTAACAAATTGGATTTTTCCATTTTCATCGAACGAAAACAAACCAATATTTATATGGTTTACAAGGTGATTTAGATAATTAGTTTGCACCTCTTTCTCAATTCTAATGTCTTGAATGATTTGGTTGGTTTCGTTAAATTGCTTTCTAAGTCGAGAAAAACTGTTCTTTCTTTCGGCATCTTTTAATCTAGATCCCGATTCTTTATTTTTAATAAGATCAAAATACTCAATAATATCAAGATTCAACCTTCTGATATATCGAATCAAAAAGAACACTTGCAAAACTAAAAGCACCGCAAGATTTATAATTGTGAATACATAATTTTTGGCTATATATTCTGATATTAGAAAAAAGCAGTTTGCCGTTATTAGTAATACCCTAAGGATAATGTTTATTGAGAATTTGTTATAGCCCATACTTTTTCATTTTATTGTACATGGTTTGGCGAGCTATACCGAGCTCCTTTGCTGCAAATGTTAGTATCCCATTGTTGTTATTAAGGGCATTGATTATTGCTTTCTTTTCGATATCGTTAAGTTTTTGAGGTTCTTTTGTGCTTGAGAACGTTTCTTTAGGCTTAAGCATTAAATCAGCAGGTGTAATCGCCTCATTGTCACACATTATAACAGCTTTTTCAACAGTGTGTTGTAATTCTCGAACATTTCCTGGCCAATTATAATTTAGAAATTGTGCATAGGTATTCTTGTCAAATTTCAGATTTGGTTTTTCGTACTTTTTCGAAAAAAAGTGCAAGAAATGTTCTGCAAATTTGATTACATCGTCACCTCTATCTCGTAAAGGTGGAAGTTCAACTATGATTGTATTTATTCGATAATATAAATCTTCGCGGAAAAGATTCTCCTCAATCATAGTTTCAATTGATTTGTTTGTTGCACTTATTATTCTAACATCAATTTCTGCTGGTTTATTTGAACCTAATGGAATAACTTCTTTGTTTTGAATTGAAGTAAGTAATTTCGATTGAAGAGGAAGTGGAATATTTCCTATTTCGTCAAGGAAAAGAGTTCCTCCTTTTGCCATTTCAAATCTTCCTGTCCTATCTTCTTTAGCATCAGTAAAAGATCCTTTTAAGTGCCCAAAGATCTCACTTTCAAAAAGATTATGGCTTATTGCTCCTAAATCAACAGGAATAAATGATTCATTCAAGCGAGCAGATAATCGATGAATTTCTCGAGCAATGACCTCTTTACCTGTTCCGTTCTCACCAAGAATTAAAATATTTGCGTCGGTCTTTGCCACTTTCTTAATAGTGGTATATATTTTCTCCATAGCAGGAGAAGTTCCTTTTATTAATAAATGCTGTTTCTCAATATCCTTTACAATTATTTTTTGAGTTTGCTCTAATTTCTTGATTTTAATTTTTGATTTGCGAAGTTCAAGAGCACTATTTATTGTGGCTAACAACTTGTCATTGTCAAATGGTTTAAGAATAAAGTCTGTAGCCCCATCTTGAATTGCACGAACCGCTAATTGAACATCACCATAAGCAGTAATTAAAATAATAATAGCATCAGGGTCTGATTTTAGAATGCGATTTAGCCAATAAAATCCCTCATTTCCAGTATTCTGACCTTTGCTAAAATTCATATCCAACAGAATCACATCGTATTTTTCAGAACGTAATTCTGATGAAATTAGGTTTGGGCTATTTAATGTAGTAACCTGTTCATATTCTGTTTCAAGTAAAAACTCTAGGGTTTTTAGAACTTGCTTATCATCATCAACAACTAGTATTTTATTCTTTTTTATCATAACATTTCAAAGATACGCCTAAAATATATACGTATCACGTCTAATAATTAGGCGCGAAAACAGTTTTGCTAAGTTAGCAAAATTAATTAAGTGCCACAAAATAAGATAGATAGCGTTTTTGGCAAATATCTTGTTTTATTTATAAATGTAAAACAAAAATTAATTACTTTAGAACTATGTTAAGATATTTTTTTAAACTGGCATTTCGTAACATTAGAAAATATAAGGCAAATACCTTCATCAGTCTTTTAGGTTTAACAGTTGGATTAACATCATTTATTCTTATAAGCTCATATATTAATCATGAATTAAGCTTTAATAAATTCAATGATAATTTCGATAGAACATATGTTGCAAACATTGATTTTTATCATCCAAATGGAATAGAACCTGGTCTTAGTATGCCTTATCCTTTGGTGGAAGGGCTAGTTTCTGAATTTCCAGAAATAGAATGTGGAGTGCGGGTTAACAGAATTTTTGCTCAACTAGCAAATGGAGATACAGAGTTCTTTGAGAATACAGGATATTTTGCAGATGATGAGTTTTTTAACATTTTTACGGTTAAGGTTTTAAATGGTAAACGAGAAAATCCTTTGAACGAACCTAATACCATTGTGCTTACAAAGAGCTATGCAAAAAAGTATTTTAAAGACGAAAATCCAATTGGGAAAAGTATTCTTTATGAAGGAAATCGCAACTTAAAAATTACTGCTGTTATTGATGATTTCCCGATAAACTCAGATTTTAGATATGATTTTCTAGTTTCCTTTAAAACATATTTGGCTATTAACTCCTATCGTGATTATACAGAAAGGTGGAACAATCATGCGTTTCTGACAATTTTCTTAGTTGATAAAGCTTGTAATTATGAGAAATTAAATGAAAAGATATCTGGATTTTTAGATAACCGGGAAAATCTAGTTGAACGCGTTTTGTATTTTAGACCACTTTCAATGTTTCATTTAAGTAAGCATAAAAATGATGAAGGCTATATGTTACTTGTCATTTTAGCTGTAATTGCATTTTTTATTATAATAATTGCAAGTATAAATTTCATTAATTTATCAATTGCTAATGCTTCTAACAGAATCAAGGAAACAAGCATCCGACGGATTGTTGGAAGTAAAAAATCATCATTAATTTTACAACAAATAGGAGAGTCAGTATTACTTTCATTTATTGCATTAGATATTGCTTTATTAATAGCAGAAAGAAGTTTAAATAGCTTTAATGCTATTCTTCATACACAGATTCCTTCAAGTTTAATTTTAAATTTCTCGTTTATTGCAGCTGCATTATTTACTGCAATATTCTTGGGTGCTGTTTCGGGATTATTTCCTGCAATTAGGATTAGTAAAATAGAACCTTTAACCGCACTATCTGGAAAGGAATCTGGCATAGATAAAACAGGACTTGCTAAAAAAGGACTTATAGTTTTTCAATATGCAATTTCCATTGTGCTATTAATATCAACGATATTCTTATCGCAACAGTTTAGTTTTATTAAAGAAAAGGATCTTGGATTTGATGAAGAGTTTTTACTAAGCTGTTATGTGGGAAAAGAAAATAATGAAAGTAATCCTAATCTTAAGAATTTCAGCGAAGAAATGCTTCGTCAATCAGGAGTTGAAAATGTCTCGCTTGCCAGAGGATTACCGTTTTATGGTAGTAGTGGTATTTACATTAGAAAGGATAATTCACCAGAAGAAGAAGTTTTCCAAGTGAATGTAAGTATTGCAAGTATCTCTTTTTTCGAAACCTTTAATGTTGATATTTTACAAAAAAGTGAGGCTTCAATAAACTGTACAGAATCTGAGTTAGAGTATTGTTATATAAATGAAACTACAGCCAACAAATTAGGATTTAAGAATCCTGTTGGTGAATATATTATTTATGATGATGAAAAATATGAGATTATTGGAGTATATAATGATTTTCATTTATATACCGTTGAAAGTAAAATACCGGCACAAATTATTTTTCCGATAGGTAAGAATCAGGAATATGATGGGTTTAATTGGATGATAATAAAATGTAACGGACACAACTTAGATAAAGTCAAAGAAATAGCAAACCTTAAACTAAAAGAATTTCTTCCTGACAATCCGAATGGATTTTTTAAATATGGTGATACAGATTTTAAAGATGGGATTTTGAATGAAGTAAAAGGGATTGAAAAAACATTTGGATTTTTTACAATTATTGCTATTGTTATAGCATGTATGGGGATTTTTGGTTTGGTTGCCTTAACCGTTAAACACAAAACTAAGGAAATAGGAATTAGAAAAGTTCTCGGTTCATCTGCTTCAGAAATTTTTAGATTAATTGCACGAGAATATCTTATTCTGGCAATTTTAGGGAATGTTTTAGCATGGTTTCCTGCTTGGTATTTTAGCAAAAAAATGATTCAGGATTTTGCTTACCATATAGAGATTAGTATTTGGGTATTTGTATTTGCCTTTGCTGCTTCAATAATTTTAACAATTATAACCATTGCTTTTCATACTATTAAAGCAGCAAGAACAAATCCTGTTGAGGCTTTGAGGTATGAATAGTGTAATCACTGAAAAGTAAACATTAAGACAGTCAAATTTAAATATTCAGAACTATGATTAAATATTTTTTCAAACTGGCATTTCGTAACATAAGAAAATATAAGGTTAACACTACAATAAGTCTTCTGGGCTTAATTGTTGGACTAACGTCATTTATTTTAATTGCTTCGTATATAAAATATGAACTAAGCTTTAATAAGGACAATGAGAACTATAATAGAATTTATGTTGCGAAAATAAACGCTTTTAGACCTAGTGGAATGATTCAAGGAACGAACTTTCCTTATCCTTTAGTGGAAGCACTTATAGCCGATTTTCCTGATGTGGAATATGGAGTTCGTTTAGACAGAATATACAGTCAATTCGCGGTTGGCGATATTTCTTTTTTCGAGAATACTGGTAGCTATGCAGATAATTCTTTTTTTAAAATATTTACGGTTAAATTTTTAAGTGGCGATAGAAAAAATCCATTAAGTGAACCATATACTATAGTTTTAAATGAAACAGCAGCAAAAAAGTACTTTGGTTCCGAAAATCCTATAGGTAAAAGCCTTTTAATGGAAGGTAAACATGATCTGAAAGTGACAGCAGTAATTGAAGATTTACCTATAAATTCTGATTTTAACTATGATTTCTTTGTTTCAATGAAAACGAAAGTTGCTATCGATGCAGAAAGAGATTATTCACAAGACTGGGACGCTTATAGATTTCGTACAATATTCATGTTAGATAAGAATTGTGATATTGAAAAATTAAATGAAAAAATAGAAGGATTTTTTAATAAACAGATAGATGATGAAAAGACAGAATTTTTCTTAAGTCCATTATCGACATTTCATTTAAAACCGCACATAGATGCTAACACGTATAGGGTTTTAGCAATATATGGATTAGTTGCAATTTTTATTTTAATTATCGCGTCTATAAATTTCATTAATTTATCTATAGCGAATGCAGCCAATCGTGTAAAAGAAATAAGTATCCGAAGAATTGTTGGAAGTAAAAAATCATCATTAATATTTCAACAAATTGGGGAATCTGTTTTATTAGCCTTTATTTCATTTGACCTTGCTTATTTGCTGGCAGAAAGATTATTTCCAAACTTTAATGCGATTCTTGGCACTCAAATACCGTCTACTGAAATTTTAAGTTTACCATTTATTTCAGGAATGTTTGCGACAGCAATTTTGTTAGGTGTAATATCCGGAATTTTTCCAGCAATTAGAATTAGTAGAATTCAACCCTTAAGTGCTTTAACAGGGAAAAGAACAAACTTAGATCGGATTGGAATTGGGAAAAAAGCACTCATTGTAATTCAATATGCTGTTTCTGTGATGCTTATTATATCAACAATAATGTTATATCAGCAATTTAATCATATAAAAAACATTGATTTGGGTTTTGATAAAGAAGCTTTAATTTCTCTGCATGTTGGAAATGAAGGCAACGAAAGCAGTCCTAAATTAAAAAGTTTTAAAGATATTGTATCTAATTTTGCAGGAGTTCAGAATGTTGCATTATCTACGGGTATGCCATTTTATGGAAGCAATGGTACTTCTATGAGAAAGGAAAATGCACCTAAAGAAGAAATTTTTTCTGTTGATTATAATAGGATTGAAACATCCTTTTTTGACACTTATGGTATTGAGATTATGAGTAAAAAAGATATTTCAGAAAGTAGCATTTCATCTGAAACAAGGTATTGCTATATAAATCAGACCGCAGCAAAAGAGTTGGATTTTACAAATCCTATTGGAGAAAGAATAGTAATGTGGGAAGAGAAATATGAAATTATTGGAGTTTATAAAGATTTTCATAATTATTCGGTGCAAATGCAAATCCCATCTCAGGTACTTATTTTAACAGCTGATGCCGATAAATTTTCTTTTTATACCTGGATGGTTGTGAAGTGCAACCCGAATAACTTAAAAAGCATTAAGGAGCAGGCAACAAAAACTCTCAGAGAACATATTCCAGATAATCCTTTTTCTTTTTTTAGTTATGGAAGCATCAACTTCAAGCAAGGAACTTTAGATAAGGTAAAAGGAATAGAAAAAACATTCGGAATTTTTACTTTTATTGCCATTGTTATTGCTGCCATGGGAATATTTGGTTTAGTAGCTTTATCGGTAAAGCATAAAACAAAAGAAATTGGTATTCGAAAAGCTTTAGGTTCATCGGTATTTGAGATATATAAATTAATTGCCCGTGAATATGTTCTTTTAGCTGTTTTGGGAAATGTTTTAGCATGGGTACCTGCATGGCATATTACTAATAGAATCCTTCAAGTTTTTGCTTATCGGATTGATATCAGTGTTTTTGTTTTCTTAATTGGATTTATTTTATCTCTTGTATTAACATTTATTACAATTGCTTTTCATACAATTAAAGCAGCAAGAACAAATCCGGTTGAGGCATTAAGATATGAGTAATTGGGTGACTTGAAAGCTGGTGATTATATCTTCAGCTTTCATTTATTTTATATTCTTCTCGGCAAACTCAATTAAAATTTCAGCATTTTTTTCAGGATCATCGGAATCTAGATTAACTGGGTAAACGGTATTGTTTGTTCGTTGCTCTAATCCAAAACTATAGCTTTTATCGTAGTAAACAAGTGTTATGTCGGCAACAGTGTCTAATTGCCCATTTTTAAGCGATTCTAAAGCCGCCTTTACGTTCTGACCACCCAAACGCTTCCCAATGCGCAAGATGCAATTTTCGAGATATTCTGCATCAAATCCAGCATATTCTTTTACAAGTCTTTTTATCCTATGTTCTTTACCAATTTCAATTTTAAGAACGGTTGCGCAGCGCATTAAATTAAAAAGCTCACTTGGAATCCAATTTGATCCAATAGAATGACTCTCATCTTCTAACCAAATTGGTTTTGTTGAATCAAGTTTTAACCATTCATATATTAGATTATTCTCGAACTGTTCGTTAGGTTCTTGATGTTCTTGTCCAAGTGCTCCAAAAACAGATCCTTTATGATGGGCCAATCCTTCTAAATCAATTACCTGACTTCCTTTTGCTCTAATGTTTGTGAGGATTTCTGTTTTTCCGCTACCGGTAAGTCCACCCAAAACAATTAGCTTTTTAGCTTTGGTAAATTCGTTTTTACCATAATTTCGAAATGCTTTATATCCACCTGTTAGTAGAATACACTTAATTCCAACTGTTTCAAACAGCCAGGCCATACTTTCACTTCTCATTCCACCACGCCAACAATGCACTAATAATGTATTGTTAACAGATAGTTTTCGGGCAGTGTCAGCAAATAGTCGAAGCTTATTTCCAACAATCTCGAGACCTTGTAAAACGGCAGGTTCTTTGCCTAATCTTTTATAGGTTGTTCCAACTCTTGCTCTTTCTTCGTTTGTAAAAATAGGAATGTTATGAGCTCCTGGAATATGACCTGTTTCATATTCTCCGGGTGAACGTACATCAACAATTGGGATATCTTGAGATAATTTGTAGAATTCTTCTACACTTACTTTTTGTGCCATAAGGAAATTGTATGCTGCGAAAATACACAAAAAAGCACAAAAGCTCGAAAATTTCAAGAATCTTCGAGCTTTTATTTATATCAAACTGTGTTTAACCTTCTAAAAAACTACCAAGAATTGAACTGCTTCCTTTTCTTGCATTACCTCCAACCGGCGAAAGTCTTTGAATCAATTTTCTTATTGGCATGGATTGCAACCACACTTTTCCGGTTCCTCTTAAAGTAGCTAGGAATAATCCTTCGCCACCAAACACCATAGATTTTAAACTACCCGATGACTCGATGTTAAAATCAATTTGTGGTTCGTATGCTACAATACATCCAGTATCAATTCTTAGGGTTTCATTATTTAAGGTTCTTTCAATTACAGTTCCTCCGGCATGTACAAAAGCTTTTCCGTCTCCTTCTAGTTTCTGCAAAATAAAACCTTCGCCTCCAACTAGCCCGGCACCTAATTTTCTATTTAGTTCAATAGACACTTTTGTTCCCATTGCGGCGCATAAGAATCCATCTTTTTGAACAATAATTTTACCACCACTCGTATTTAAATCAATAGGAATAATTTTACCAGGATAGGGTGCTGCAAAAGATACTTTTCGCTTACCCAAACCCTGATTTGTAAAATGGGTCATAAAGATTGATTCGCCAGTGAGCACTCTACTGCCGGCAGAAAGCAACTTTCCCATAATACCCTGATTTGGAGTAGAGCCATCACCCATTTTGGTGTCGAACTGAATACCTTCTTCCATATAAAGCATAGCACCTGCTTCGGCAATTACTGTTTCTTGTGGATCTAATTCAATTTCTACAAGCTGAATATCATCACCAATAATTTTATAATCAATTTCGTGTGAGTTCATAGTTTTTTATATTGTGTTTTCAGAAAACCAACGGATTAATACTTCTTTTATTTCTTCAATTCGCACTGGTTTTGCTAAATAATAATTCATTCCGCTGTTGAAAGCTTTGGTTTTATCTTCTTCGCGAGCATTTGCTGTCATTGCAACTATCGGAATGGTATAACCTAAACTTCGGATTTCTGCTGTAGCTTCCAAGCCGTCTTTCTCGGGCATCATAATATCCATGAAAACAATATCGTAATTACCTTCTTTTACTTTATCGACACAATCTCTTCCATTTTGAGCGATTCCTATTTCATAACCTAAATTTTTGAATATTGTTTGTGCAACTCGTTGATTAATAATATTATCTTCGGCAACAAGGATTTTTATTGACTTTTTAATTTTATTTAATTCAGGCAACTTCTTTTTCATTGCCTTAAGATTTATAAAATTATCTTGAAGTATTTCGAAAAGTTCGGTTGCTTCGTAAGGTTTAATTAAATAGTAATCGACCCCATTCATTTTGCATTTTACATAGTTTCCTGCTTGGTCGTTCGAGCTAATAATTGCAACAATAAAATGATCGGATAATCCTTTTTCAGATAATTTTCGTGCAAAGCCCATTCCATCGAAATCGACATTGTCTTTTATCATCACCATATGAAATTTCTCATTATTATCATTTAAATTGTTTTCAATAATAGAAATAGGATTGTCCTTTGGTGAAACTTCTGTATTGTTTGTTTCAAAACTTGAAAAAGAGTGTAATAGTGCTTTTTCTTCTTTGGGATTGTTATTAAGTATTAGAACGTTTATTTGATTGTATTCCTTAATATGTGTAAGATCTATTTGTTTATCTAACTTTTCGTTTGAGAAAACTTGAATAGAGAAAGAAAATTTGGAACCGCTATATTGTGGATCAACCGAAATTGAAGAAGGACTTTCTACCCACATTTCGCCTCCCATTAGTTCAACTAATTGTTTAGAAATGGTAATACCTAATCCAGTTCCTCCATATTTTCTTGTTGTAGAACCATCTGCTTGAGAAAAAGAGGCAAATATGTCTTTCAATTTTTCTTTTGGAATACCAATTCCTGTATCTTCTATCGAAAAGAGAATCGATAAATAACCATTGTGTTTTTTTATTAAATCAACCGAAATTAAGATTTTACCCTCGTAAGTAAATTTAATTGCATTTCCGATTAGGTTTGCTATAACTTGTTTTAAACGGAATGGATCACCAATTAACTTATCGGGAACTGTTTTTTGCACATCGGCAATTAACTGAATATTTTTTTCTTGCGCAATTGGATTAAATAATGAAACAATTGAATCAACTTCTTCGCGAAGCTTGAAAGGTGTTTCTTCAATAATCATTTTACCAGCTTCAATTTTAGAAAAATCTAAAATATCATTGATAATTGATAATAATAAGTCGGCAGATTTTAGTATGATATGAACAGCATCTGTTTGTTTTGTGTTTAAATTAAGTGTTTCAAGGGTATTAGCCATTCCAATAATTCCATTCAATGGAGTTCTTATTTCGTGACTCATTTTTGCTAGAAACTCTGATTTTGCTTTATTTGCAGCAACTTCTCTTTTTCTAGTAATTTCAATTGGTGTTATATCGATAAAGGCTTCTAGAGAAACTTCTTCATTTTCTATTACAAAAGGGATTTCTTTTTTATAAATAATCACTTCATTATCATGATCATCGTAGTATACATATTGGTTTAAATTATCGGTGTAAGCAAAAGAGTCGCTATCTTGAAAATTTCTCGATATAAGAAATTGATCTCCAATATTTTTACCTTTTAGCTCATTTTCATTTTTAAGACCAAATATATCTAGTGCTGTTTTATTAACACTTTTAACTTCTTTGTTGTGATTTAAAATCATTATACCAATCGGAAGCGATTCTAATATTTTTTGCATAGCTGTTTCCGATTGTATAATAACGGCTTGCTCCCTGTTCTTTTTGCGTATAAAAAATAGGAACAATACAATTATTAAGACTAATATAATTACTGTAGAAGCACCAACAATTAAGGAATTTGTAATTATCGAGTTTATTATGATTTTAGTTTCTAAAGAAAAAGCAATTCCAATATCTTTTGTAAAAATACGTACAGGATAATAGGCCGATAAATAGGTGTTTGATGTTTTCTTATAAGAGGCCTTATGCATTACAGATCCTTTAAGACCATTGTTTATGTCTGATGTTATTTTATCGAGTTTGGTAAATTGAATGGAATCTTTTGTTAAGTTATTTGATAATATATTTCCTTCGGAATCAAACATCCATTGCCACAATGTATTGCCAAGGTGATAGTTCTCGTAAACTGAATTAATATAATTTTCAATATCTGTTTTAACAAGAATGTTTATTACGGGTTGGTTATTGCTAAAAACGGGTAGAATATAGGTGTAAGTACCGTCAGAATTTTCTTCAATGCGTTCTCGGTTCACCAATGGCTTCTGTCGTTGAGAAACATAGTAATCACTAATAAAATGGTTTGTTTTATCCTTAAAGAGACTATAAACATTCTTATTATTATCGATTAACTGAATATTTTTAATAAGATTTTGATATTTGAAGTAGAATAATTCTAATTTTTTCACTTTTAAATCAATATTATCCATATTGTCGAAAAAATTAGCGAGGTCGGAAGAAAACACTATGTAATTAATCTCGTTTTCAAATTCGTAGCCGGATTGTTCTATTTCCCAACCACAAATTTGAGATTGATTCATTAACATATCTGTATGAAAACCAACTTGTTGGTTGTAAATACGGAACGCATAATATGCATTTACACACAGAATAGTTACTAATACAATAGATACCAAATAATAAAACTTCTTCATATATTGATGTGGGTGTTTCAGTTAGTAATCTTTAATAAATACCAATTTGGTTCTTCAATGTGCGAAATATAGATTGAATATTTTTTATTCTCAAAGATAAAATCGGTATTCGTTTCGCCTTCGATTAATTTTTTAACAGCATTTTTAAAGTTTTTGTTTTTATATTCTAACAAAATAGGGGTTTTATATAAATAAAGATCTGTTTCTACAGGTTTATAATATTGGAACTCCCGATATTGTGGAATATTCAGAAATTTAGTGCCTTCTTTAGTACTCGTAATTAGTTCGCAGTCTTTATTTATTAATAATAAAATCTCGGTATTCGACGACAAGTATTTTTTTTGGAGATTATCAATACTAATATCCCCTGAGAGAATCCCAATAAATTTATTTCTGTAATTAATAGGTTCTACGCATGAAACAATCCAACCTCTTCCGAATGGATCGGCAAAAGGTTTGCTCATCCAATAGGCTTTATCATCAACAAAAGGCTTATTGTTTATTGTTTTGTAAGGATTCAGATTTAATAAATTTATATTGGAATTTAGATGCTTTGCAATATCAACAAATGGAAATATTCTTAAGAAAGAATTTGTATTAAGAAAATATAATTGAGATAGGATGGCGTTTCTCCGAATTGTATTATCAAAAACAGAATCAAGTATTTCGCTATTTACAATTATTTTTTTTAACGATAAGTCTAACTTTTTATTGGAAGGTAAGTAAATAGCGGATTGATTTTCGGCAAAATCAGAAATCAGAAATTTATTATTGTGATATTTATACTTTTTGGTTGATTCCCAACTAATTGTATTATTAAAAGGAACTTTATATTGTATATGGTTTGAAAGGCTTACTATGTCTTCTCTTAATGAGATAAGATCATAATTAATTTTTTCGGCAATTGAGTTTATTTGGTTTAGATTCGAATCGCAAGAGTTTTTTTTATTGCACGATACGCACAATATGCTGATTAACATTACTGTAAGTGCAAAATTTTTCATTGTAGTAACAGTGTAAATCGATTCTAAGTTTAAACATACAAGTTATAAAAAAAAACAAGACCTATAAAAGATTTATGATAAAAGGAAGTGAATTGTATTCAAATGAATCTATTGTGTTTATAAACGATGTTTGGATTCATCGTCAAAAAGAATACTTAGATAGTTTTTATATCTTAATTCGCTAATAATTCCATCGGATGTAGCTTCCATTACTGCGCAACCAGGTTCATGTACATGAGTGCAGTTATGATACTTGCAATTTTCGGAAACCTTAAAAATTTCTGGAAAATAATGAAATAGTTCTTCTTTCTTTATATCGTATAGTCCAAACCCTCTAATTCCAGGAGTATCAATAATAAATCCTCCTATTGATAATTCAAACATTTCGGCAAAGGTAGTTGTGTGTTTTCCTGATTTATTTGCCTCGGAGATTTCAGATGTTTTTAAGTTCAAATTGGAGTCGATCAAGTTAATTAGAGAGGATTTACCTACGCCAGAATTTCCCGAAATAACAGATACTTTATTTGCCAGTAGATTCTTTACCTTATCGATATTTACTTTGTCTTTAACTGATGCAGTTATGCATTCGTAGCCGACATTTTGATAAATCTCTATTAATGAGTTTAAATATTGAGTTTGTTTTTCGTTGTATAAATCCGTTTTGTTAAATATTAACTTTGCAGGAATGCTATATGCTTCAGCAGAAATCAAGAAACGATCAATAAAAATAGGATAAGTTTCTGGAAAGACAATTGTTACCATTAATATTGCTTGATCAATATTAGCAGCAAGAATATGAGATTGTTTAGAAAGATTTGTCGATTTTCTAATAATATAATTTTTTCGGTCGAGCACGTTTTTTATTACACCGATTTCGGAATTCTCAGGAATGTAATACTCAACCTGATCGCCAACAGCAACTGGATTTGTACTTTTTATACCTTTAATTCTTAATTTACCGCGAATATTACAAGTAACATGCTCGTTTGTGTCTATATTCTTAATAGAATATAGACTTCCTGTCGATTTAATAACGATGCCTTTATAAAACATTAGGCAAATTTACGGAATAAAAACAAAGCTTATTTTATATTTATTTGCTTTTTCCCATAATAAATTTGTCCATCTGGAGAATAGGCCTTAACCACAATATTATAAACTCCTTTATTGTCGGAGGAATAAAAACGAATACTCTTTTTCTCGTTCGTTAATTTGAATTTACTATTCCAATACAGAGATGTTTTTAAATTAGGAGATGTTTTAGAAAGAGAATTTGGATTTTTACTTGACATTATATCATTTTCTTCTTTTGCGAGAGTTTCATACTTTAAAAATGTCCCAGATTGTGCAAATTCAATATTCCCAAAGTCACCTTTTTTTGTAGAAATTATTATTACTCCATGAAATGTATTAGAACCTAAATAATAGGTTTTGTAAATTATATCAACCTTTTCAATTTTATCAATATCTAGACCTATTACCTTAAGAGGATCAAAAACTGGAATATGATCAATAATAACTAGCGGAGTTCCTGCTAAAGCAAAGCCTTTCTCATTAAGTACGGTAAACGAATACTGATCTTTTATTGTATTTATTTTTGCATTAGGAACCAATTCAAAAAAGAGTTCTTCAACGTTCTTTAATTGAACATAGTTGGACAATATCGTAGTTTTTTTATGGTCTTCATCAATGTTAAAGACTTTAAGTTTTGTGACTTCTTTAGTGTTATTTAATTTATTTTGTGGAACTCTTCGCTCAACTTGAGAATTAATATAAATATCTTCTATAAGCTCTTTGTGTTGGTCATTTATAAACATTGGGGTAGGACCAATTTCTGGAATATTATTAGAAAAAGAGCTTTTAATTAATATTTCATAATTGTTTTCATTGTTATTCTCTGCGCACAAATAGATATCATTTTTGCCATATATGTTATTTAATGAAAAAATAAATTCTCCATTTTCTCTTGTTTTGTATAAATGTATTTGTGGATTTTCAAATAATACCGACAAATAGATATTATGATTTGATATAGGTTCTCGTGTTTCTTTGTTAATTAAAACTCCACTAATTGTAAGATCTCTTATTTCAGGGATATATTTTAAAGTTGTGCTATTGATACTAATTATTTCCTTTTTAAGAAGAGTGTTATCTACTTTGCTATCATAAAGAATCATAATTTGTTTTAATTCCTCATCGCTATATTCTGTATTGTTTTGTAAATAGTTTTGTAAGAGTAAAGGGTTTTTTAAATATACAGAACCAAAAAAACCATAATCTTCTTTTTTTGCACCTTGTTTGCAAACAGAAATGGATGTATATGATAAATCTTTAGTGTTGCCTTTTGTAGATATTTCTGCTAAAACTTCTTCTCTAGTGTTAAAGTTTTCTTTAACAATATTAATTTCAATATTATTTTGAATTTTAGACTTATAGTAGCTATTAATGCTTTTTATATTTCCGTCTTTATCAGATAAAACAATATGATTTATACCATAACTAAGATTGTCTGAAGGTATGATTTCTACCACTTCTGAATCGGTTAAAATAATATCGCTGTTATAATTTGATTTATAGTCAAATGAGTATACTGTAACATTAACTTTTGGTGAGTTTTTAAAGAGTTTTTGTGAGTGGATTTTAAGAAGTAGATTGTTTGCCGATAATTGTATACTTGTTTTGATTCCTGACTTTACAACTTTTGGCATTGCTTTTATAAGAGTATCGCCGTTACTTTTTAATAATTGCAGCTTATATTCTATTGATGCTAGTGGTTTAAAATCTTTAATACTAATAAATTCCGAAGACAAATCCTCTATTTTAATTATTGCATTGGCTTGATTATCAACTATTGAAAGTGTGGTAGCTGTTTTGAGAATGTGTTTTGGAATATGAATAGCAATGTTATTATTAACATTTTCAACAAGCTTATTTCCCTCGGCTGCAATAGAGATTTGATCAGATTCTTCCTTAAATTCGATTGGTTGAGAATTATTATCAGGATTAATAATAGAAATGAAATTGTAGCTGTAATGATACGATGAGAAATTTCTTTGATATTTAGTATACATTCTAAACATATACAAACCCGTAGCAACATCAGTTGGAATTTCAATTGTTCCTGATATATTATTTTCTAATACTTTATATTTCTTTTGACTAATTGCCTCGTTATCATAACAACTAATAAGTTCTGCATATATTACATTGCTAATTTTGGTTTTAGGAACTTCATTGTTAATAAAGTAATTGGCTGTAAACACAATGGTTTCACCACTAAAGTATAAATCTCTATCGGTGGTTAAACCAATGCTTTCAGTTACATCTTGTATTTGAAAGTTACTATTATCTTGTGCATTTGTGTATGTTGACAAACTTATTAATATCGATAATACCAGAAAGAATGTTTTATATTTCATATCTATTTATTTTAATCGGGTTTATATTTAAAATGTCCAAAAATATGGTTTGGTTGTTTCTCCACCATCTTTTCTGCAATCGAAAGCACTTCGTTGAACTTCACCTAATATACCATCTTCAGTTTTTACAAAGTACCTTGGTATAGGTCTTCTAGGATCGTAGATAACTGTAGGGTCAGTTATAACAAAACTTTTTTCATAGCTAAATTGGGAAAACTCATTATCGACATAGATACGTTGTTTTGATACAGATGCAACCGTAAAAAATCCTAGAACAACTTCTTCTGGCTTGTTTATATTTGTAATATTGCTTCTAATGTTATGCGGTTGCGAAGAATATAAATAATTATCTTCAGACATTTGATCTTCAACCCCTTTCCAAAACCCATATGTTTCTTCATTAATAGAGTATTGATTCACCAATACAGAATATTTTATTGTTAATCGTTTTGAATCGGTACCAACAAAGTGAAGCTTCTTTTTGCTAATTTCAGGGTAAGATAAGTTGGCCATATTCGCTGTAAATATGTTTTTAATATCTTGGGTGTTCCAACAGCGATAAGTATCATTAAAGTTAAACAATGTGTCTTGGTTTACCACATATAAACTTCCGTTCCAAATCCCATAAAGCTTATAGTCCACTACATATTCATAAGATTCTGTTAATTTCCATAATAAATATGAGTTAGTCGAACTGGCTACTTTTGTATCAATTAAAAATTGATATCCACTTAGTCCATCGGGATTATCATTTGATTCAATTGTATCAACATCAATATATAAAGAACTAATTTCAATCGGTTCTTTCATTTCCTGAAATTCGGTTTCGTATATTTCATTCTCTTTTGTTGATACCGAAAGTTTATATTTATGTCCAACCTCTCCTTTTATCCCATCTTTATCTGAAACATATTTTCCGGGTTCTATTTCTGTTAGAACTTCCTCTACGCCATTATCTGTTTTTAAGATTACCTGACAACCTGTAATTTGATTTAATTCAGGTTCGTCTAGTTGAGACGATCTAGAAACATTTATTGTATAAGGTCCAGGTTCATTAGAAACAAATCCTTCTATAACAATTAAACTTTGATTGTTTGAGGAATCTAATTGAAATTCCTCTTTACATGCAAAGCACATTATAGCAGCAAACAGTATTAAATATTTAATCTTCATTTTATATAGTTTTATTATTTATCAATCCAAAAATCTGGTTTTACCGTTGCTCCACCTTTTGATCTGCAATCAATACATGATTCTGTTGTTCTTGTTAATGAATTTCCATCATAAATCCCCATAATAACAGGAGGAGGTCCTTTTATGCAGCCAATACAGCAAGTTTCATAATAAAAAGGAGCGCGAGGTTTATCCACAAATATTCTTTTTTGATTTATTGATGCAACAGTAAAAAAACCACAAACAGTCTCGTCTGGATCATTTACGTTTATAACATTTCCAGGAATATTATAAGGTTGGGATACAGCAAGAGAATTTTTCTCTGAGATCTGTTTTTCTATTTCTCTCCAATAAAAGAAGGCATCTTCTTCAATTGTATATTGATTAAGCAGAACGCTATACCTTTCCATTAATTTTTTCGTATCTGTGCCAACAAAATGTAAAGCTTGCCTTGTTATTTTATTAGAGTTAAGAGTATTTGTTTCTCCGGTATAAATATAATGAACATTTTCAGTCTTCCAACACCTATAAAGGTTATCATATTGAGGTAATTCATTTAAATTCGTATAAAGTGTAACGAATCCATCGAAAATACTATAAAGCTCAAAATCTGCAGTATATTGATAACTTTCTACCATTTCCCACAAAAAATAATTATCAGCGTTAGGAGAATCTTTAGTATCTGCATAAAATTGATGTCCTGGAAGTCCGTTAGGAGTAAAATTTAAGTTTTCTAAATATATAAGTTCAGAATAAAAAGATTGAATCTCAATTGGCTCTAATAATTCCTGATAATCAGAAACGTATTCTTTACCTTCTGGTGATATTATGGAAATACTGTATTTATTTCCTATTTCACTCTGCATGCCGTCTTCCTTAGTTATATAAATTCCTGGTTTAATTTCTATAAGATCTTCTGATATTCCAGAACTTTCATGTATTGTTACAATACAATTCTGATAAGGGATTTCGCCGTAATCATCCAATGGTCTTGATTGTGTTATTTTTATTATGTATGGACCCGGTTCGTTGGTGATCTTTCCTTCAACAATAAGTATTGGATTATAATCATTCTTAAGAGCAATCTCTTCTTTACAATTTACTGTTAAAAGCAAAATTGAAAATAAAACAATATGTAAGTTCCTTAATTTCATATTATTATTTATTAATCCAAAAATCAGGTTTAGTTAATTCACCACCATTATTGGTACAATCAAAACAACTTAGTTTTACTTCACCAATATCACCATCATCGTTTATTACAAAATAACGAGGTATAGGTCTTAACATGGAGTAAATTATTAGAGGATCGGTTATTGTAAAGCATTTTTCATAATTAAAAGAAGAAAATTGATTGTCAACAAATAAACGCTTTTGGGAAATAGATGCTACAGTAAAATATCCCAATACTATGTCTTCTGGATTGTCTATATTTTTAATATTGCTAACAATATTAGAGGGTTGTGATGTATACAAGAAATTATCTGCTGATATTTGATCTTCAATTGCTTTCCAAAAACAATAAGTATCTTCATCAATTGTAAATTGATTAACAAGAATACTGTATTTTATCATTAATTTTTTTGAGTCAGTACCAACAAAGTGGAGTTTTTTATTTGAAATCTCTGGATATGTTAAACTTGCCATTTCTGCGGTAAAAATTTTATTAATTCGTTCTGTTTCCCAGCATCTATAAGTATCATCAAAATTCAAATTTGTATCTTGATTAACCACATGTGTTATGCCATCAAAGACTGCATATAATTTATAGTCTACCGTGTATTCATACGATTCAGTAATGTTCCATAACAAATATGTTTCTAATGAAGGTGCAAGTTCTGTATTTACAAAAAATTCGTAACCTTTCAATCTTTCGGGATCATTTAATACTTCAATACTAGTTGTATCGGCATATATTAATTTTATTCCGATAGGTTCGATTAGTTCATGATAATTACTTTCGTATTTGACATTATTCTTTGTAGTAACAGAAAGTTTATACTTATTCCCGATTATTCCTTTTATGCCATCCTTGCTAGATTTATAAACACCAGGTTCTGTCTCAGATAGAATCTCTTCTAATCCTTGATTATCTGATATGGCTACCTGACATTCACTAACAGGATATACTTTTGGATCGTCTAAATTAGATGATGTTGATACTTTAATAGTATAAGGACCTGCCTCATTTGAAAGAAAACCTTCTATAACAATCAAATTTTTATTATTTGATGGATCAAGAGGAATATTTTCTTTACATCCAAGGAACAATAGAATTAATACTATGAGAAATCTAACTTTCATCACCTTTAAATTTAGTCAATCCAAAAATCAGGTTTGTTTAATTCTCCACCATGCATTCTGCAGTCTAAGCATTCTTTTTTAACACTTCCAATCCATCCATCGTCCTTCATTACCATATATATTATTCCATACTCATCTCTATTGGTTTCCCAAAAATCTTCATTAAGAATAACATAACACTTATTATAATTAATTGGTAAATAGGGTCTGTTCACGAATATTCTTTTTTGTGATAGGGATGCAACTGTGAAATGACCTAGAACACTTTCTTCTGGTTTGCTGATATTTTTAATGTTTCCTTTAATATTATATGATTGTGAAATAGAAAGGACATTGCTAGAGGTCATTTGATCTTCAATATCTTTCCAAAAAGAATATGATTTTTCATCAATAGTATATTGATTTATAAGTAAGCTATATCTTATTGATAATCGTCGGGAATTTGCACTAACAAAATGTAATCTTTTTCCATTAATCTGCGAGCTAGTTAAACTGCCGGTTTCGCCTGTAAAAACTTTCTTCACATTATCGGTTAGCCAACAAGTATAAAGAGTATCAAAATTGGGAGCAAGATCACTCGCATTATTTAATATCTGATATGGTTCAAAATCGGCGTTGTATTCATAAGTTTCAACCATTGTCCAGAGAAAATATTTTGATTGTTCTTCGGCCTGTTTTGTATTTATAAAAAACTGATAACCAGGAACACCATATGGTTCTTCTTCAGACTCTTGATATTCTATTTCTTCATAAGCGGAATCGATTCCAGTGGGGGCTAACATTTCCTGAAATTCTGTTTCGTATTCTTCCTCATTAGGTGTGATAATTGAAAGTTTATAACTTTCTCCAATTTTACCTTGAATCCCTGTTTTACTTGTTGTGTATAATCCTGGTTCAATTTCAGATAGTTTTTCCGAGTATCCCTGATCATCGAATATAGTAACTGTACAATTCGTTTTTGGATAGATAGCTGGATTATCAACTTGTGCCGAAGTCGATAATTTTATTCTGTACGGACCGGGATTATTTGTAATAAATCCTTCGACAACTAATGAATTATCAAACTGAATAGAGTCAATGTTAAATTCTTCTTTACAGCTTAAACCAAAGAGAACAAGAAATAGTAATGTGTTAGTTAATTTTTTCATATTTTTTTATTTGATTTTTAATCAATCCAATAATCAGGTTTTTTTATTTCTCCACCGTCGAATCTACAATCTAAACAATGGGGTTTGATGCTTCCAACTAAATCATTATGTGTTTTTACAAGGTATACGAGGCCATATTCGTCTGCAGCATTACCCCAATCATTCTTGGGAAGAATCACCCAACATATTTCATAACTGAAAGATACTTCTGGTCTATCAACAAAAATTCTTTTTTCGTTAACCGAAGCAACTGTGAAATGTCCTAACACAATTTCTGTTGAATCGTTAACATTTACAATTCCTCCTTTAATATTATAAGGTTGAGTTAAAAACAAGAAATTTTCTCCAGAAAGCTGATCCTCAATTCCTTTCCAAAAAGTGTAGGAGGTTTTATCTATTGTATATTGTTTAACTAATAGACTATATCTATGCGTTAATTTCTTGGTATTAGTATTAACAAAGTGCAATGCTTTATTTGATATTAGAGGGTTTGTTAAGCTTGCTGTTTCTGCAGTATAAATTTGTTTAATATCATTCGTTTTCCAACATCGATATAGTGGTGTATAATCTCTAATAAACTCTTCGTTTCTATCGTCAACTTGCGTCACATCAAAAACCGTAAAGTCTACTGTATATTCATATGTTTCATTTAATGTCCACAAGAAATAACTTTCAGAAATATCAGATTGCTTTGTATTGATATAAAATTGATATCCTGGATTTTGAAATGAACTTCCATCAGATTCGTGATATTCAATTTCTGCATAAATTGAATCAATTTCTCCAGGCTCAATCATTTTTTGGAATTCCGACACATACTCCTTATCATCTGGTGTGGTAATCGAAATTTTATAGCTGTTGCCAACTTTGCCAAGTATTTGGTCAGTTATATATATTCCTGGTTCTTGCTCGGTTAGTTGTTCGTAAAACCCTGTGTTATCATATATTGTAATATTACAGTTGGTTATAGGATAAATTTGAGGGTCGTCGACATGTGAGGATTTTGAAATCTTGATTGTATATGGACCAGATTCATTTGTAATAAATCCTTCAACGACAAAAAGACTTGATGTATCTGTGTGTGAAAGTTGAAATTCTTCTTTACAACCAGAGCTTAGAATGTTAAGTAGGATTAGTATTTCCCAAATAAGTTTTTTCATAGCTTTTAATTTATCCAAAAATCAGGTTTTTCTAATTTTCCACCATGTGATCTACAATCTAAGCAATCATATTCTATAATACCCATAGTACCATCATCATTTAATACAAAATACCATGGTAGGGGTCTATGTAAATCCTTCCATTCAAGTAATACATAGCATTTTTCATATGATATATCTTCGTGAGGATTTGCTGCAAAGATTCTTTTTGTGCGAACAGAAGCAACTGTGAAATAACCAAAGATTGTTTCATCTGGGTTATCAGGGTTCGTTATATTACTCTTTATATTACTAGGCTGAGTTACAAAAAGCACATTTTCATCTGAAATTTGATCTTCGAAAGCTTTCCAGAATAAGTGTGCCTCTTTATTAATAGTGTATTGCTTTAACAGTAAACTATACATTACAGAAAGACGTCTTGAGTTTGTTCCAATAAAATTTAATTTTTTATTTTTTATTTTAGGAATAGTTAAAGTTGCTGTTTCTGCGGTAAAAACATTTTTCACGGGGGCTGTTCTCCAACAAGTATAGTACGGCGAAAAATCTGGGCAACCTATGGTGTCAGTTGCGCAGTATATCGTTCCATATTGAGTAAGCATAGCAAACAAAGTAAAATCTGCAGTATATTCATAGGTTTCCGTGAGGTCCCATAAGAAATAGGAGCTGTCCTTTTGAGCTGTTTCTGTGCTGATATAGAATTGATAGCCTGGCAAGTCTACAGGATCATTAACAATCTCATGATATTCAAGATTTGCATATAAGGAGTCAATTCCAACAGGTTCCAGCATTTCTTGAAATTCGGTTTCATATTTATTATTCTCAGGAGTTAATATTGATATTTTATATTTATTTCCTACAGTCCCTTGAATACCATTCTCTTTGGTAATATAAGATCCGGGTTCTTTTTCTGTTAAGACTTCTGAATAACCTTTATCGTCGTAAATAATAACCTCACAATTAGTAAATGGGATTTTTGTTGGTTTATTAATAGTACTCGTTTTTGAAACTTTAATAGAATAAGGTCCTGAATCATTTGTAATAAAACCTTCAAACACCATTAATTCCTGATAGTCTTTTGTTTCAAGATTAAATTCTTCTTTGCAACTGAGGCTAAAGAGAATAATAAGTATTAATATGTTTCTAATTTTGAACATTTGGCTATTTTTTAATTAATCCAATAATCAGGTTTTTCCAATACACCGCCATGTGATCTGCAATCAAGACAGTCATATTCTACAACTCCCATTGTACCTTCATCTAGGGTAAAATACCAAGGCAGAGGTCTTCTTAACTCGCTCCAATCAGTAATTACATAGCATTTTTCATAGCTAAATCCTTCTCTGGGATTTTCAACAAAGATCCTTTTTTGGGTTCGTGAGCCAACAGTAAAGTAGCCTAGAATAGTTTCATCAGGATTATTAATATTTTTAATATTGCTTTTAATATTACTTGGCTGTGTTGAAAAAAGGAAATTATCTTCTGAAATCTGATTTTCGAATGCTTTCCAAAATGTATAGGCATCCTTATCAATATGATATTGACCAACTAATATGCTATAGATTTCAGTAAGCCTTTTTGAATCTGTTCCAACAAAATGTAATTTTTTATTTTTTATTTTTGGAAAAGTTAAACTAGCGGTTTCAGCAGTATACATTTTCTTTACAGGAGCTGTTCTCCAACAAGTATAATATGGAGAAAGATCTGGGCAACCTGTATCGTTATTGCAATATGTCATTCCATAGACCGTTCGTATAGCAAAAAGTGTGAAATCTGCATTATATTCATATGTTTCCGTAAGATCCCATAAAAAATATGAGCTGTCCTTTTGAGCTGTTTCTGTGTTAACATAAAACTGGTATCCAGGTAAATCTACAAGATCATTTACAATCTCATGATACTCTAGCTTTGCATATAGTGAGTCAATTTCGACGGGTTCTTGCATTTCTTGAAATACAGTTTCATATTTATTATTGTCTGGTGTAGTTACACTTATTCTATATTTATTCCCTACTGTTCCTTTAATACCTTCTTTTTTTGTAATATAGGATCCAGGTTCAGTTTCTATTAAAACTTCAGAATACCCTTTATCGTCGTATATAATAACTTCACAATCCCTTAATGGGATTTCTAAGGGTTTATTTATTGTCGCTGATTTTGAAACCTTTATAGTATAAGGACCAGGTTCATTTGTAATAAAACCTTCAAATACCATTAATTCTTGATAATCTTTACTTTCAAGTTGAAATTCTTCTTTACAAGCAAGAGAAAAAATGACAAAAAGAATTAAAATAATATTTAAACTAATTTTTCTCATAATGTTACAATATTAGTAATATGTCCAAAAAATGGGTTTTTCAATTTCTCTTCCCCAATCTAAACAACGCTTTTCAATACTTCCCATAATGTCATCCTCTGTAATAAAATTATGAATTACTCCATTCTCGTCAGCTAATTTTTTCATGCTTGAAGGATCTGTTTTATGCAGTAGACTTCATAACTTGTTGTTACAATTGATCTATCTACAAAGATTCTTTTTTGCTGCACTGATCCCACGGTAAAATATCCGAAGATCTTTTCGTTAGGATTGTTTTTATTATAGACATTTCCCTCAACATTATATGGTTGAGATGCGTAAAGGACGTTATCCAAAGAAATTTGATTTTCAATATTATTCCAAAACAGATAGGCTTCTTCATTAATCATATATTGCCTTACAAGGGTACTATATCTTATATTTAATCTTCTTGAATTGTTATCAACAAAATGCAATTTTCGTTGAGTTTCAGACTCTTTAGTGTCGATGAAAAATTGGTATCCTGAGAGTTCATAGGAATCATCAACCAGTTCTTTGTTTTCGTATGATGCATATAAGGAGTCAATTTCAATAATTTGAGGAATTTTTTGAAAATAAGTTTCGTATTCTGTTCCAGTATGAGATTTGTTTAGAAGTTTGTAGCTTAATCCTATCTTGCCTTGCAATCCATTCATATCAGTATTGTATACGTCTGGTGAAGTTTCTTTTAAAGATTCAGCGTTTCCCAGATCATCAATAATTTTTACAGAATAACCGCTTAAGGGAATAGTATTATTTAGATTTACCTGTGATGAAAGTGATAACTTAACCGTGTATGGATCCGCCTCATTTGTAATAACTCCATCAACAACTAAATGGGTTTCATTTGTATTAATGTCCAAAAGAAATTCTTCTTTACAAGCAAAGCCTAAAAGAACAATTACAATTAGAATGTATTTTATTAGGAACATGATTATATATTAGTTTAATCAATCCAAAAAATAGGTTTTGTTAATTTTCCTCCCAAATTCCTACAATCAAAACAACTTTTTTTAATACTTCCCATAATACCATCTCGATTTAAAACATAATGCACGACCCCATTTTCATCAGTGAGTTCGTCCATTGTCACTGGATCAACATTTACAAAGCAAACTTCAAAATTAAAGTTGGCGTTTAATGGTCTGTTTACAAAAATTCTTTTTTCTTTAACTGAAGCAACAGTAAAATAACCAAAGGTTGTTTCTTCAGAATTTTTGATGTTGTGCAAATTACCTTCAATATTAACTGGTTGTGAGGCATACAGTGGATTTTCCTCTGAAATTTGCGCTTCAATTTTATTCCAAAATAAATATGCATCTTCTGTTATTGAATATTGCTCAACGTTTGCTGCATACCTAACACTAAGCCTTCTGGAGTTTGTCCCTACAAAGTTGAGCTTTTGTTGAGATATAAGGGGTTGGGTTAAACTTGATGTTTCACCAGTAAATATTGTATTTACATTTTCGGTTTCCCAACAAGTAGCTGTCTGATCAAAAAGAGCTGATGTATCCTGCAGAACAATTTTGAATCCTAAATAATCTCGAATAGCATACAAATCAAAGTCAACAGAATATTCATATGATTCAGTAATTTGCCATAAAAAATAGTTTTCCTTTTGAGTAGATTCCTTTGTATTTAAATAGAACTGATAACCATTTAAACCTTCTGAGTCATTCACTATTTCTTTGTTTTCGAACAAGGCATACAAAGAATCAATATCAACAGGTTCTTGCATTTCTTGAAAGTTAGTTTCATACTCTTTGCCACTAGAGGACACAACAGATAGTTTATAACTCATACCAACTTCGCCTCTAATACCATTGACATCTGTTACGTACTTCCCTGGTTTTTTTTCAATTAATAATTCGTTGTTACCATTATTATCAATTATTCTTACAGCACAACCCGTATAGGGTTCTATAGCAGAATTTGCAACTTTTGAAGATAACGAAAGATTAATTGTGTAAGGGCCAGTTTCATTTGTTATAGAACCATCAATAACCAATATTTCTTCATTGTCTCCAAAGTCGAGAATAAACTCCTCTCTGCAGCCAATAAAAAGAATTCCAATAATAAATAATAAATATCTAATCATTGAAGTTTCCAAATTTTATGTTATAATTTATTGATGGAATAATTGTTCCTAAAATAGAGATTTCATAACCTTTTATTTTACCATCTTCATTTTGGAAAACAATAGAGTATGGGTTTTTTCTTCCTGTTAAATTGTAAACAGAGAAAGACCATGAGCCATGAACAAATTTCTTTTTCTTTAAGTCACCTTCAATATTTATTGATAAATCTGTTCTGAAATAATCAGGAATTCTATATTCATTTCTTTTTGAGAATCCAATAATTTCTATGCCATTTTGGTAATATATTGATGTTGGATAAGTAACAGGTCTACCTGTAGAATACACAACATTAGCTGAAATACTGATTCGTTTTGAGGCTTTATAATTAAGAGTTAAATTGAAAGCATGGGGTTTATCGTAGTTTGCATCGTAAGCAAAGCCTTTATTATTCATTTCTCCGGTTTCTTTGTTTACAGCAGTTACTTCTGATTTTGAATAAGTATAGTTAAACCAGCCGTTAAGTTTTCCGGCTTTTTTCTTAATCATAAACTCAATACCATAAGCATTTAAATCACCTTGAATAATATTTGTTTCAGGTAATCTATTTGTTATGAAATTTGATCCATCTTTATATTCTACAAGGTTTTCAACATTTTTTTGGTAAACCTCAATAGAAGTTTCATATTTGTCGTTTAACCAGTTCTTATATAATCCAAATGAGTATTGTTCGCCCATCATTGGTTTTAAATGGGGATCGCTTAACTTCCACTTACTAGTTGGCGATACAGAAACAGTATTTGATAACATAAATATATACTGATGAAGTTTGTTATAACTCGCCTTTACCGATAGGGTCTTGCTTATTTCATATTTACCAGCAACTCTAAAATCAAAACTATTGTAATTTTGTATAAAATCACCACTGCCATAAGTTGTTGAATCAACGATATTATATACTTCCCGAGGAGCATTTTCAGCATAATCATATACTGTTTTGGATCCCAAATAAGAATATAGTGTAAAACGTACTCCTCCTTCTACGGTTAATCGGTTCGTAATATCCCATTTTTCTCCTAAAAATAAACTATTACTTAGGGCATTTTCACCTTCAAATTCAATAGGTTTAATTATTGATTCGCTGTTAAGGGGCTGAAGATCACCATAGTTTAGATCGTAGTATTTTGAATTTAATCCAAACTGAATAGCGTGGTTGCTGTTAGGGTAATAATGAAAGATTAGTTTTAACTCAGAGTGATTTAAATCGAAATTGTGTTTGTTGGCAAGATAATCAACTTCGTAGTTTTCTTCACTATAGGCATATTGGCTATGAATAATACTTAAATCGCTTGTGATTTTCTTGTTGAACTGATGAGACCACTGAAATGATCCTCCAAGATTTGTATATGTATTCTTAATCCCGAATGCTAAATCTGATTTATCGCCACTACCATACAAGAAAAGTCCTATTGAGTTTTTCTCATTAAGCTGAAAGCTAAGATTCATTAAAGCATCATTAAAAGAAGCAGAACTATTCTGAATATCTAGATTGTTAACTTGATTTAAAATCCAATCAGAATACGTTGAGCGAACGCTTATTAAGTAACTGCTACTATCCTTCTTAATAGGACCTTCTGCCATTATCCTTGCTGCAGTTGGACCGACACCTCCTCTAGCAGAAAAATGTTCTTTATTCCCATTTTTAGTATCAATTTCAAAGATGGAAGATAATTGTCCTCCATGTTCGATAGGAATGTTACTCTTATAGAAATTAAACTCACTAATTGCATCAGAATTAAAGGTGGTAAATAAGCCAAAAATATGCGACGAATTATAAATAGGTAAATCATTAATATAAAAAAGATTTTGATCGGCAGGGCTGCCGCGAACATTAAATCCGGCAGAAGCTTCACCTACAGTTTGTACCCCAGGAAGTAATAATGCAACTTTAACAATATCTGGCTCTCCTAATACCACAGGCAACTGTTTTATTGATTTAGCTGTTATTTTTTCAAAACCCATGGTTGTGCTTCTAACATTGTGATGATAGTTTGCAGATACAACAGCTTCATTAAGCATGAATGATTTTGTATTAAGAGGAATATCTAATTTCCCATTCGACAAAAGATTTAGTTTAAACTTTTTCTCGTGCATCCCAAGACTATTTACTTCAACTGTATATGTTCCTGGTTTAAGGGTAAGTTCATAGAATCCAGAATAGTTTGTTACAATATTCATGTTTAATTCTACGATTTTTATTCTTGCTTGTGGAATAATATCGCCATCTCCTGCGTTGGTTACATAGCCCGTAAATTTTACTAATTTGCTTGTTGTTTTTCCACTTGTCCCAATCGTTACGTTGTCTGAAATAAAGTCTTGATATGTTTTAATAAAATCTCCCTTGGTTCCTGACGATGTTTCAGAGTCATCCTTATCACGTTTGTTTTGTACATATAACTTGTTAAAAGCTTCGCTTAAGTCGGTGTTTAGAGTATAACCTTTAAATAGAAAATAATTCCCGTGTTTATCTTTAGATACCTTTACTCCAGTCTTTAAAAATCTTGCATTTAAAAAGGATAAAAGGTTAATACTATCTTTTTTAATTGAAAAAGTAATATTAGGAATACTATCCGTATTGTAGTAAAAACGTATATTGTTTTTTTCTTGAATTTCTTCTGAGAATTCTTCCCAATTAGTTTCTTTTTGATCTACAAATATTTTTTCTTCTTCTTGTCCGAACAAAACATTTGTAAGCGCTAAAAAAATAAAGCAAACTGTAAATAGATGTCTCATATTAGTTAGAAATAATTAGATTAGAACAGAAATTCATTAATTCATTAATTTGATTATATGAAGCACTCTTGTAATTAATACTATTTGTCTTCATAAATTGCTTGATGGATTTGCGTTGCTCTTTTTGAAAATATTTCAGAAAAGAATTTAAAGTACTGATTTCGATTAATTGTTTGTTGTCAAAAAGATATAGTTTGCTTTTTAAACTTGAGAATTTTCCATATGGCGACATATCGCTGTACATATCAATAAACCTTTTAGAATGACTTTTTACAACTAAAAAACTACTATTGTAAATTAACTCGTAATAATAATGAGAGTTATCTTGGTCTATAGAAAATGTATTAGATTTTATAAAGATTGAATTATTTATTTTAAATGAATCAACTAATGTTTTGTTAAGTTTTAATAATCTTTCAGTTCCATCTCCTACTTTTGCTTTAATAATTATATCATCAATAATTACATCGTATTTAATTTGAAGATTTGAATGGGCATTACCATTTATAAAAACAGTTCCTGTATTCCAATTATCATTATTATAGAAAGGATTCCCTACAATTCGTGAATTCGACAATGGATATGCACAACCATTAATAATTTCGTCGTTTATAGAATAGAACTCTAAACTTTGATTATAAAGTTTTTCAAGGTTCTTTCGCGAATTAATATTCTGATTCTGAGCTAGAACAAGGCTTTGGTTTAAACTAAGAGAAAAGATTATACTTACCAGTAATATCTTTAACAGATAGGCTTTTTTCATTTTTTAGGTTATATAAATTACATAAATATTATTACAACAATCCCCACAAATTACTATGACTAAAAATACTATCTGTGGTTTAATATAAGTACTAAAATTCCGATATTAATGTAAATTATTAAATCTATAATGAAATTAGTTTGAAGTTGTGACTTCAAAAATTGATTATTTTTTACTATAAAACAAGTGTTTGAATGAAAAATTCGACGAAATAAACCTTTTTTTCGTTAAAATAGTTTTGTAGAATCAATGAAATTATTCTTTGATTTAGGATTCAATTCTTTGTATTTTGCAATCACTTTTGGTTTGACTATTAAGTAAACAGTTATTTTTGTAAAAAATAAACTACGTAAACTATGATAAAGAAAATATGCTCATACAATGTTAATGGGATTAGGGCTGCAATTAATAAGGGTTTTATTAATTGGTTAAAAGAAGAAAACCCTGATGTGGTTTTAATACAAGAAACAAAAGCACATCAAGAGCAAGTTGAAACAGGTTTGTTTGAAGAGGTTGGCTATAAACATTTCTGGTTTTCGGCAGTAAAGAAAGGCTATAGCAGTTTAGCTATTTTATGCAAGGAAGAGCCAGACTCTGTTCAGAAGGGAATAGGAATAGAAAAATATGATGTAGAAGGAAGAACTATGCGTGTTGATTTTGGAGATGTTACAATTGTGAATTCATATTTCCCATCGGGAACGACAGGTACAGTCCGTCAGGATTATAAAATGGAATATTTAGAAGATTTTAAAAAGTATATTGATAAATTAAAACAGGAACGACCAAAGATTATTGCTTGTGGTGATTATAATATTTGTCATAAACCAATTGATATAAACCATCCGGAAAGGCATAAGAAAACATCTGGGTTTTTACCCGAAGAACGTGAATGGGTAGATCAATTTATTGAAAGTGGATTTACAGATTCGTTTCGAGAGTATAATACCAAATCAGAAGAATATAGCTGGTGGAGTTACCGAGCAGGAGCACGAGCTAAGAACTTAGGTTGGAGAATCGATTATCATATGATATCTGATGCTTTGAAACCTCAATTAAAGAATGCAACGATACTTCAAGATGTTCATCATTCAGATCATTGTCCAGTGGTTGTTGAAATCGACTTTTAATCCAACAAACGTCTAAAAATAAAAAACCCTGTTAGTGCCTTAAACTAACAGGGTTTATATAAACTAATCAATTAAAATATATAAAGGAATATATATTACTACTTATTTTGAGCGCGTTTTCGCTCAAACTCTTTCAAGAAAATTTTTCTTAGTCTAATATGCTTAGGAGTTACCTCAACATATTCATCTCCTTGAATGTATTCCAAAGCTTCTTCAAGAGAAAATTTAATTGGTGGTGGTAATTTTACTTTATCATCGGTTCCTGAAGCACGTACGTTTGATTGCTTTTTGGCTTTTGTAATATTTACACCGATATCACCTGCTTTATTATTTTCTCCAACTACTTGACCTTCGTATATTTCTTCATTGTGAGCAACAAAAAACTTTCCCCTGTCTTGTAATTTATCTAATGAGTAAGCAATAGCTGTACCTGTTTCAATTGCATTTAAAGATCCTACTTGTCGTTTTATAAAATCACCTTTGTAAGGTTCAAAACTTTTAAATCGATGCGCCATTACTGCTTCTCCTGCAGTAGCTGTCATCATTATATTTTTTAATCCGATAATTCCTCGTGATGGCATATGGAATTCAAGTAAAATACGATCGTTTTTACGTTCCATATTTATCATTTCACCTTTTCTCTGTTGAACAATCTCAATTGCTTTACCTGAAACATCTTCTGGTAAGTCGATTGTCAAATATTCAATAGGCTCGCATTTTTCGCCATCAATTTCTTTAATAATTACCTTAGGTTGTCCAACCTGAAGTTCGTAACCTTCACGACGCATGGTTTCAATTAAAACCGACAAGTGTAAAACGCCACGGCCATAAACAGTATGAGCATCGGCAGAATCAGTAGGTTCAACTTTTAACGCTAAGTTTTTTTCAAGTTCTTTATATAAACGATCTTTTATGTGGCGTGATGTTACATATTTACCATCTTTTCCAAAAAATGGAGAGTTGTTAATAGTAAATAACATACTCATTGTTGGTTCATCAATTGCAATTGGATCCAGAGCTTCTGGATTTTCAATGTCAGCA
The DNA here is from genome assembly GCA_016342685.1 of Bacteroidales bacterium. GTDB lineage: Bacteria > Bacteroidota > Bacteroidia > Bacteroidales > UBA12077 > UBA12077. The sequence goes on from JAEINU010000004.1 coordinate 342,879, forward strand.
ATAGTATCTCCAATAGAGAATCCTTCAATACCAACTAAAGCACAAATATCTCCAGACTGAACAGATTCAACTTTTCTTTTACCAAGGCCTTCGTATGTAAGTAATTCTTTTATTTTTGTTTTTTTAATAGAGCCATCTCTTTGTGCAAGAGATACGCGCATTCCTGTTTTTAATGTTCCTCTTAAAAGTTTTCCAATAGCAATTCTTCCAACATATGAAGAATAGTCTAGGGATGTGATTAACATTTGAGGAGTTCCTTCGTAAGATTTTGAATCTGGAATGTGTTCAATTATAGCATCCATTAATGGATTAATATCAGTTGTTGGCTTTTGCCAATCATCAGACATCCATCCGTTTTTTGCTGAACCGTAAACAGTCGGAAAATCTAATTGATCTTCGTTAGCTTCAAGATTAAACATTAAATCAAAAACTTGTTCTTGTACTTCTTCTGGTCTGCAGTTTGCTTTGTCAACTTTATTTACAACAACAATTGGCTTTAAACCAAGCGTTAGCGCTTTTTGTAATACGAATCGTGTTTGAGGCATTGTACCTTCAAATGCGTCAACTAATAATAAAACACCATCAGCCATGTTTAACACACGCTCCACTTCACCACCAAAGTCGGCGTGACCAGGAGTGTCAATAATATTTATTTTGTAATCTTTATAAGTAACGGAAACGTTTTTAGAAAGGATTGTAATTCCACGCTCTCTTTCTAAATCATTACTATCGAGGATCAGGTCACCTGGGTTTTCGTTTTCACGAAATAACTTACCCAGTAAAAGCATTTTATCAACCAGAGTTGTCTTTCCATGATCGACGTGAGCAATAATTGCTATGTTTTTGATTTTTTGCATTTTTCCCTAAAATTTGAGCGTGCAAAGGTATGTGATTTTAATTAATATAAATCATAAACACATGAAATTATGATTATGTTTTTTAAACTACAGAAAATTATGAGTATTGGAATTAAAAAATCCCATCGAATTTCGATGGGATTATCTAATTTATGAGGTTTTATTTACTGATGTCGATTTACATTTTCGATAGCTGTTGTAAGTACATTTTCTGTTCTCTCAGCTAATTCAATATTTCCACTTCTTCGTGCCATATCCGACAATCTCTGCATATAGTGGAAAGCTAATCGTTGTTCATAATCTAAGCTAGCTAAAAACTCCGAAGGCATTGAGAATAAATAATTTATTTCTTGCTCGGTAGTTTTTGCAAATTCTTCTACAATTGTATTTGCCTTATCGTTTGCTTTTAGGCTATAATAAGTTTCAATCATATCGAGGGTGAATAAATCATAAGGAAAATTATATGATGGCATTATTTCCATACATCTATCTAAAACAGCAACAGCTTTTTCATTTTTACCTTCAAGCATTAATTGTTTTGCTAAACGATTAAATTTATTTCTGATTTTTATTACCGATGTTGTTCTGTCGGTTGTATGATCAATCCATACATCTGGATCATTCATATTACCCCATTTGTATTTTTCCATTAGTTTTTCATACATAATATCCGAATCAATTCGTCCAATATCGAGATAGCCTTTAGAAGTTGTTTTAATTGGAACCAATCTATAGGCAAATCCTTCTTCTTGCAAGTAATCGTTTAATCCAATATTTCCATCTCCGGCAGAGGATACAAAATATATTGGACGTTTCCAGTTATTGTTTGCTAATAAATCTAACATCATCCATTCGTTCTTCATAATTCTACTTTTGTTAATTACAAAAGGAATTTCTTTAACGATTTTATCAGCATCTTCTGGTTTTACAGTCCCATTATTTACAACAGTTGCAGAGTCTACTTTTAGTAGGAATTTATTGGTTGGCAAATAGTCCATCCATTCGTCCTGACTTACCTGAATTCTTGTGCGTTGATTGGTTGAAGCTACAAAATCAACTGCTTGTCCTACTTCAACATAATCATCAATTCGTGGTTGAATATATATAACATCTCGGAGTCCGTTAACATATTCTTCGTGGGTTAATCCAAAAGGAACAGGCTCAGAATCGTAAGCTTTGCGTTTCATTTGATCAATGTACCAATGAGTATTTAAGAGAGATAAGTTAACAACGCGTACATCGGTTCGAATCCCTTCAACTTCCTGAGCATACCACAAAGGGAAAGTATCATTATCTCCATGTGTGAATAATATACCGTTTTGAGCACAGGAGTTTAAATAATTATATGCAAAATCACGAGCAATATATCTGTTCGATCTATCATGATCGTCCCAATTTTCACTAGCCATAATTCCTGGAACAAAAATTAAACAGATCGATGATGCAAGTCCAGCGCTAACAACAGCAGGAAGTTTTTTATGTAAAAAGTTATAAACTCCTAAAACACCAAGTCCGATCCAAATGGAAAAAGCATAAAAGGAACCGGCATAGGCATAATCTCGTTCGCGCGGCTGCAGTGGATATTGATTCAGGTAAACTACAATTGCAATTCCTGTTAATACAAATAGGAAAAGAACAACAATGAAATCATTAAAATGGCGTCGTAAATGGAAAAAGAAACCAATAATTCCTAAAATCAAAGGGAGTAAGTAATATACATTTCTCGATTTTTCGTTTTTAATTGAATCGGGCAAGTTATCTTGTGGTCCAATAATTTTTGAATCAATAACATCAAAACCTGTAATCCAGTTACCATTCATTAATTCACCATGACTTTGAGTGTCGTTTTGTCGTCCAGAGAAGTTCCACATAAAATATCGCCAATACAAATGCCCCAGTTGATAACGGAAAAAGAACTTTAGGTTTTCTCCAAATGTTGGTACAGTTTTAACTTCTGTTTCTCCATTATAGTTTTTAATGGTAATTTTCTTTCCTTTTATATCAGCCCATTTTTTATATTCATCAATATGTGCAGGGTTCGACTGACTATACATTCTTGGGAAGAAAGTTGTAAATCTTTCATCGAACTCGTAAATATCATTCAATGAATATAACTTCTCATATTTACCATCTTTTTTCTGATAGGTAAATGGTTCTGTACTTCCAGTAACAGGGGCATTATAATATTGACCTGTAACTAATGGTCTATTTCCATATTGCTCTCTATTCAAATAATGTAATAAGTTAAAAACAGTTTCAGGATTGTTTTCGTCCATAGGAGTATCTGCTAAAGACCGAATTACAATCATTGAAAAGCTAGAATATCCAATAACAATAACTGTACAAGCAACTGCAATTAGATTATATACTTTATTAAAACTTAATAATAATTTGTTACTATCTTTTTCTGAAAGGAAAAATTGCCAGATTATCCAACCAGGAATTATTCCAAGAACATAAATGAAAATTGCTTTAAAAATATCTTTTTTACCAACAAAGTATATTACAAGAAACACAACACTAAGTATAACTCCTATTATCACACCGAAAATCCATAAGTTTAAGGCTATGATACTTACTAAGTAAAATAATTTTGAGAGATTTAAATCCTTTTTTGTTGTTGCAATTATGCTTGTAATTAAAAATGTGAAAAGTAAAATTAAGGAAGCAAACATTCCTGAATTGAATGGCAAACCAAATTTATTTACAAATTCTAATTCCATGTTGGAAGCAAGTTTTACTATTCCAGGTATTATTAAGTACATAATTGTACTAAGAATAACAACTGAGATTGTAAGAGATAATATAATACCTCTTCCAGTAACTTTATATTTTTTGAAATAATATACTAGTACAATTGCAGGTATTGCTAATAAATTCAATAAGTGGACACCAATAGATAAGCCCATTAGATAGGCAATTAATACAATCCATCTGTCAGAATGTTTTTCATGTGCAACATTTTCCCATTTTAGAATGGCCCAGAAAACGATTGCTGTAAAAAGGGAAGAAAGGGCGTAAACCTCTCCTTCAACTGCCGAAAACCAAAAGGTATCGGAAAAAGTATAAGCTAAAGCTCCAACTACTCCACTTCCTATTATTGCAATTAGCTGACCTGTTTTTAGTTCTCCATTATTAGGAAACATCTTTTTTGCAAGGTGAGTAATCGACCAAAACAAAAATAGAATGGTAAATGCACTTGCTAATCCCGACATTGCATTTATCATCATTGCAACTTTGCTGACATCTCCACCCGCAAACAATGCAAAAAATCGTGCAATAATCATGAATAAAGGAGCTCCCGGAGGATGTCCAACCTCTAATTTAAAAGCTGTTGCGATAAACTCTCCACAATCCCAAAAACTACTTGTGGGTTCTATTGTCAATAAATATACCGTGGCAGCAATTAAAAAAATTATCCAACCAGTTATGCGATTTACAATTTTAAAACTTTTCATCTATTTGTACTCTTTTAATTCGTTTCCAAAACTAATTTAAATTATGATTATTAATGATATTTTTAATCAGATTATTGTGTTTCAAACCCAAAAAAAAGGTTTATAACAAACTTATTGCTTCGAAATTACGTATTTTAGCCAAATTCTAAAAATAATATTTTATTGTTGATTTAATAGGCTAAACACAAGATGGCTAAGAAAAGCAGAAAAGATAGAACGGATATAGTATACTCAACAAATCCCAATTTTGAGTATAATTACGATGATGATAATGAAGGTCAAGAAACTCTAGACCCATCTAAACAGAAATTGAGTGTTTATTTTGATACTAAAGCTAAAAAGAAAGGAAAACAAGCAACACTAATTAGTGGATTTGTTGGTTCCGAAGGTGATTTAAAAGATTTGGCTAAAACACTTAAAACAAAATGTGCGGTTGGAGGATCTGTAAAAGACGGCGATATTATTATTCAGGGAGATTTTAGGGATAAAATCGTGCAACTTTTGACAAATCAAGGATATATCGCTCGAAAATTATAGAATTAGAAAAAATGCGAAATTTTAAGGTTTTATTATTAGTTGTGTTACTAGTTTGTTTCAAGAATAATTTGCAAGCACAGGAGACAATAAAAGTAATGCATTATAATTTATTGTATTACGGCAAAAAAACGGATTTTTGTACAACAACAAACAATAACATTGACAAAAAAAATGGGTATTTAAAGACCATTATTCAGTATGTACAACCCGACATCTTTTCGGTTAATGAATTAGACGGAGATGCATCTTACCCTGTTTCTGACGACGCAAAATACCTTTTAGATAATGCTTTGAATGTTGATGGGGTCGACTATTACAGAAAAACAGAAAGCCCATCGGTTTATTTGGCCAATATCATTTTCTACAATTCCAATAAATTGATCTTAAAGGAAAGTAACCCAATAAGTTTTATGGTTAGTGGAAATCTAAAAGCATTTAATGCCTTCAAATTCTATTTTAATTCGGATGATTTGCAAACCACAAATGACACTGCCTTTTTGTATTGTGTTGTTGCTCATTTAAAAGCTGGCAATGACGATTATGATTTAACACAAAAAGTATATGAATCAAGTTTAATAATGGATTATTTTGAAGGCATCGGTGAAAAAGGAAATTATATGATTATGGGCGATTTTAATGTCTATACACCTACAGAAGAATGTTTTCAATCATTTATAAACCCAGATAATTCTAATTATACCTTTAACGATCCTGCAAATCAAATTGGAGAATGGTCAAAAAACTATGATTATCGGTATTATCATACGCAATCAACGCATCAAGATGGTGATTGTTTTTCTGGAGGAGGAATGGACGATCGATTCGATTTTATTTTAGCCTCAGATAATATTATGGACGGAATTGATCATTACACTTATATTAATAATTCTTATAAAATAATTGGTCAAGATGGAAGCAGATATAATGGATCTCTAAATACGAGTTCAAATACGGCGGTTCCTAATGTTATTGCTCAGGCATTATACAATATGTCGGATCATTTACCTGTTTATATGGAAATGCAAGTCGATCAGAATTTAGGTGCCCCTTTAAGTATAGAAGATTTGCAAAAAGAACAATTAGAAATAAACTATGAGAATCCAGTCACTGAATATTTAAAATTGGAATCTCATAACATCAGAAATACACAGGTTGAAGTTGATCTTGTTTCTATAAATGGGACAAAAGTTCTTAATAAAACATATAGAATTTATAATGATTTTAATGTGAGTATACCTTTAAATGGAATACCTTCTGGGATTTACATCTTAAAAGTAACATCGAACGAGGGGCTTACATATTCAAGTAAAGTAATAGTGAAAAAATAACAAATGAATCGATTAAAGAAAATAGCAGGTATTCTTTTATTAAGTATACTATTCTTTAATATTCAATCACAAGCACAATTTTACTCAACTGGGCAAGATCCGGCCTCGGCAAAATGGGAGCAGATAAACACGATTAATTTCCAAATAATTTTTCAAACTACGTTTTCGGATAAAGCGCAAAAAGTTGCTAATATCTTAGAATATTATTACAATAAAGTAGGAGTATCGTTAGGTCATGAGCCTAAAAAGATTTCAGTTGTACTACATAACCAAACGATATCATCAAACGGATATGTTGGATGGGCGCCCAAAAGAATGGAGTTGTATGTTACACCCTCTCAAGATTTATATCCCGATCCTTGGTTTAATCATTTATGTATTCACGAACTTCGACATGTGGTTCAGATCGATAAATTAAATCAAGGAATTACAAAGATTCTTTCAATCGTTTTTGGACAGCAGGCGACAGGTTTAGTTGCAGGACAAATGCCCTTTTGGTACTTAGAAGGAGATGCGGTTTGCACAGAAACTGCTTTTTCTGAATATGGTAGGGGACGCTTACCAAGTTTTAATCAGGCTATTAAAACACATTTGCTAAGCGACGAGGAAAGATTTTCTTACGACAAGATGCTATTCGGATCATATCAAGAATATGTTCCAAACCGATATGAGTTGGGGTATCAATTAACAGCTTTTGCCAGAAGCAAGTATGGAAGTTCAGTTTGGTCTAATGTTCAAAATCATGTTGCTAAGAATTCATATACATTATTACCTACAAGCTTTGCTTTTTATCGCGGACTAAAAAAGAATATTGGTCAATCGCAGAAGGAGCTTTATACTGAAACAATGAACTTTTTGGATAGTTTGTGGACAATTGAGCAAATTGAAAATAAAACAATTGAGCCTCGTTTTTTTCAAACCACTCAAACAAACGATTATGAAGATTATTTAAATCCGATTTTTATTGATAGTGAGCAGATAATAGCATTAAAGAAAGGCTATTCACATATTCCACAGTTTGTTTTGATTTCTCAGGATGGTGAACAAGTTATTCATGAACCAGGTGTCCTAGTTAGTAACGATTTTACTTATACCAAAAATATTTTAGTTTGGGCAGAATATAAGCCCGACATTCGATGGCAGAATAGAGAATACAATAGCATTAAGTTATTGAATGTTAAAACCGGAATTGATTTTACCTTAGTACAGAAAAGTAGGTATTTTAGTCCGGCTATTTCAAAACATGGAGATAAAATAGCAGTCGTAGAGATTGATGAAGGAAATCAGTCAAGCATTGTTATCTTAAATTCTCTAAATGGAAAGGTCGAAAATAAAATCTTATCAAGAGACTCAAACTATTTGCAGCGTCCACAATGGTCATACGATGGGAAAAGCATTTTTGTAATTGAGCAAACCGATGAAGGGAAACAGGTTTCCAGTTATAATTTTGAAGATCAGGAATGGTATACGGAGTTTAAGATAGATAAGGCCGATATACAAAGAATTGTTCCTACTAAAAGCAAGGTGTATTTTCATTCTACCCTAAATGGAATCGATAATATTTATGTTTTTGATCAAATTAACGATGAGATATATCAAATATCAAATTCAAAATACGGTATTTCACAATTCGATATTGCTGCGAATAATAACACCATTGTTACAAATGAAAAAACTTCGCAGGGATTTCGACTAGCATCAATCCCCTTAGAAAGGGCTTTGTGGAAAAAAATACGACTAACAGACCATTATAATTATAAATTGGCTGATGTTCTTTCTGAACAAGAAAAGGAAATAAACCTACAAGATTCTAGCAAGCTAAACCATTTTGAAGTTAAACCATATAGAAAAGCACTAAATGTGTTTAACTTTCATAGTTGGATACCTTTTTATTTCGATTATAACAATCTTAGTTTAGGAAGTATTGTGGAATTGCCTTCCGAAATGTATGAAAATTTACATCCAGGATTAATGTTGTTGTCACAGAATAAGTTAAGTTCAGTTGAATCAATTTTAAGTTATGGATATAAAAATGGCGATCATTTTTTATCATCTTCAGTAATTATAAAAGGGCAATACCCAGTTGTTAAACTTAGTGCTGAGTATGGAAATGAACAATTAATTGTAACAAGTCCCGATGCAACATGGAAACCAGTCACAAATGTTGGATATACTTATGGCATTGACCTATATGTGCCATTAAGTTTTTCAAGAGGTAAATTCATTAGTGGATTTATACCACAACTTTCGATCGACTATAAAGATAATTTGTATTACAATAGTGATCAAGATTATTATATTAAGGGAAATGAATTTGTGCAAACACAATTGCTATATTACTCCTACAAAAGACCTTCTAAAAAAGATATTATTCCTCAACTTGGAGCAATATTTCGATTAAATTTATACAATACACCATTTGAATCAAAACTATTTGGTTATTTATACAATGCAAACTCAATTTTTTATTTGCCGGGAGGAAAAAACAAGGCATTTAAAATAGATTTTGGATATCAGTATCAAGAACCAGACTTGTATTTATACAATAGCGATTTTAATTTTCCAAGAGGTATTGAGCAAAAGAGAACAGAAAAAATGTTAAAACTTTATACAGACTATGTTTTTCCTATTGCATATCCGGAATGGAATCTTGGGTCATTTATATATTTAAAAAGATTAAGAGGAAACATCTTTGCCGATTATGCATATAACTCGTACCGGAAAGCAAGTGAAAACGGATCGTTTTTTATTTGGCCTCACGAACATAATTTAAGTTGTGGGGTAGAGTTAAAAGCCGATTACCATTTATTAAGAACAATATTCCCATTAACAACAGGAGTGCGTTTGGGATATTCACCAACCGAAGAATATATAATCTTTGATGTATTATTTAGTGTTGATTTAAATGGATTATAGGAAAATAAATGAGGATTTACACAATAATTGGACACATAGAAAGGTTTACAAATTATTCGGCTTATATTTTGATTAAATGTTTAAAACGTTAGGAAAAAAAATATCTATATTTGCCGAGTAAAGTTTTATCAAAGGTGAGTTAAATTTTAAAAACAAGTTTCAATAATGGCAAAGTATAACGAAACAGAAACAACAACAGCAGTTAACCTAATAGTTGCAGGTACTGAGATAACGGGAGATGTAAATTCAAATAGCGATATTCGAATTGATGGATCAATGACAGGAAACTTAAAGACTACAGGTAAAATTGTAATTGGTGAAACAGGCAAAGTGAATGGTGAGATAGACTGTAAAAACTCAGAAGTTTTAGGAGAAGTTCATGGAAAGATTAAAGTTGGCGAATTACTTTCCTTAAAAGCTACTGCTAAAATATTTGGTGATATAATTACTAAAAAGTTAGCTATTGAACCAGGCTCTAAATTTACAGGAAACTGCAAAATGGGCAATGAATCACTAAAAGATGTCGGAGCAGACGGATCAAAATTCGGAAACAAAGAACAAAAAAGCGCATAGCGATTTAGCCAAATACTCAGCAATCGGATTTCAGATGATTGCAATAATAGTAATTGGTGTTCTAGGTGGAATAAAACTCGACAAATGGATGTCAGGAGTTGAATTCCCTGTTTTTACAATGGTGTTATCAATTTCTAGTGTGATATTTGCAATATATTACGCAATTAAGGATTTTCTAAAGCCAAATAAATAATGCAAACATTTAAAAAATTTATTATAAAGGAGCTAGTTTTTACTAGCTCTATTGCTATTATTGCATATATCTTATTTCAAACAAAACTTAGCGAAGATTATTTGCCCGTATTTTGGTTATTGTTAGGATTAATAGCTGTATTAACGGGAATAATGCATTTTTCTTTACTTCAGATTAGTGATAAAAACGCAGCGAAGTTTTCAATAAAATTCATGACTTTTTCCGGAGTTAAAATGATGATTTATTTAGTTACGATAACTAGTTATGTGTTTTTGTATTCAGCATCAGCCAAATTTTTCTTGATTTCATTTTTCATTCTTTATTTTTTATACACTGCTTTTGAAGTTTTTCAAATAGTGAAATATTTAAAAGCTAATAAAAGTCATAAATAAAAAGAATATAAGTCATTATTTTTGAAATCTTGAAATTAATTATTCAATAATTCCATCCACCACAAACCGCTTTTTGAGAGAATACTCGATTGTATATATTTGCAATTGAAAGCCTTACCTAGAATGTGTTTTTAAACAGAGCCCGTTGTTAATAATTTAACACTAACTGTTTGGACATTATTATCTACTAATTTACATTTGTCGTCACCGAACATTTTTTTAAGTAATGTGTTCGTGTAATTAAATGATAAAAAGATATAGATAGTTTAAAATCAGATTAATGAATTTAATTATCTAATAATGTAAATATTTGTTGGTAACTTAATTTAAGTTATTAGATTTGTAACGCATTTTTATATAAAAACAATAAGATCATTTAGATATGGAAAATAAACTTCAGGAATTAACTCAGAAGCTTTACAACGAAGGGGTCGAAAAAGCGAATGTTGAGGCAGAAAAAATTCTCGCTGAAGCAAAATCTGATGCTGAAAAATTAAAGCAAAATGCAGAAAAAGATGCTCAAAAAATCATAGCTGATGCTAAGCAAAAATCTGCGGAGATTAAAAAGAACGTTGATGCAGAATTAGCCCTTGCTTCAAAGCAATCGATAAGAACTGTAAAGCAGCAAGTTACAGATATGATCGTTAGCAAAGTTATTGATGAGCCGATAAAAAAAGCATTCGATGACGTTAAGTTTGTTAAGGAAATTATCGAAGCTGTAGTAAAAAACTGGAATCCACAGAAAAATGAAGCAATTGATCTTTCTGTTCTACTTCCTGCAGATCTTGAAAAAGAATTTGCAAAGTTCTTTACAGCAAAATCCGGACAAGAATTAAATGCAAACCTCGAATTAAGTTTCAGTGATTCTTTAAAAGGAGGATTCAAAGTTGGCCCAGTTGATGGGTCTTATAAAATTAGTTTTAGCGAAGAAGATTTCGAAAACTTTTTCAAATCTTACTTACGTCCAAAAACAATTGAAATGTTATACCCAGGAGAATAGTTATGCCGCGTAATTATTATCATTATTTCGTAGCAGGTTTGCAGGATATCTTTCTGGATGACACAGAGGTTCATTTTCCAATGCTTGATTTTAAGCAGGAGTTAAAGGATCATCTTAAACCAGAAGATTATAAACTAGTAGAACTGTTATTTTTACCTTACGATAACCAAAATCTTCTTAAGTTCTTGAACGAAGATTACGAGAATCACAATGATTTAGGTGCATTTTCATTTCAGGAATTTGAAGTAGAATTTTCCGACGAACGACTTGGTATTCTTCCATCATATATGTACAAATTTGTTGAATTGTATAAAGATGAAGAAGAATCAAAAGGTCTTGTTAATAGTTGGGAAAACCTACTTACAGAGATGTATTTTGATTATGTTTTAAAAACAAAAAACGCGTTTTTAAAACAATGGTTCGAGTTTAGCCAAAATCTTAACAACATACTTATTGGACATAATTGTCGCAAATATAATCTTGAAGTAGAAAAACAGCTGATAGGTGATAATTTCGTGTCGAATGCTATACTTAATAGTAATGCTAAAGATTTTGGTTTAGAAGTAGAACTTCCATATGTATCAGATATCATAACGCTTGCTGATAATGAAAATTTATTAGCTCGTGAAAAAGGTATCGATCAACTAAAGTGGGATAAGGTAGAAGAGATTACTCTATTCGATTATTTTACAATTGAAGTTGTATTAACGTATACAATAAAACTTGATATAGCATACCGTTGGTTAGAACTCGATGAAGAAACCGGTCGTGAAATGTTTGCTAAAATTATTGATAATTTAAAATCTGGTTTTGAATTTCCTAAAGAATTTGCAATAAATGGAAAAAACAAATAAAATGACAAAAGGATACGTAGCGGGGATCATAGCAAACCTTGTGTTTGTGGAGGTTGATGGACCTGTTCAACAAAACGAAATTTGTTACATTGATTTAGAAGGAACTAAATTGATGGCTGAGGTTATCAAGATTAATGGAACTCAGGCATATGTTCAGGTTTTCGAAAGTACTCGTGGACTTAAAGTAAATCACACCGTTGAATTTACCGGACATATGTTAGAAGTAACACTTGGTCCTGGAATCTTATCGAAAAACTACGACGGTCTACAAAACGACCTTGATAAAATGGATGGTGTTTTCTTAAAACGCGGAGAACATACAAATCCATTAGAAGATGATAAAAAATGGGAATTTAAACCATTAGCTAAAGCAGGTGATGTTTTAGAAGCTGGTGGTTGGTTAGGCGAAGTGAAAGAAAACTGGATGCCTCACAAAATTATGGTTCCATTTAAATTCGAAGGTAAATACACTGTTAAAAGTGTTGTTGAAGCTGGAGAATATACAATTCTGGATAATATTGCAGTTGTTACTGATGAAAAAGGTAAAGATATTGATCTTACTATGACTCAGAAATGGCCTGTTAAGTTAGCTATTAAAGCATACAAAGAAAAACCACGTCCATTTAAAATGTTGGAAACAGGTGTTCGAGTTATCGATACATTAAATCCAATTGCTGAAGGTGGTACAGGATTTATCCCTGGTCCATTTGGAACTGGTAAAACAGTATTGCAACATGCCTTAGCTAAACAAGCTGAAGCTGATTTGATTATTGTTGCTGCTTGTGGTGAACGCGCAAATGAGGTTGTAGAGATATTTGCAGAATTCCCTGAGTTAGATGATCCTCGCACAGGACGTAAACTTATGGAACGTACAACGATTATAGCAAATACATCGAATATGCCGGTTGCTGCGCGTGAAGCATCAGTTTATACTGCAATGACTTTAGGAGAGTATTACCGAGCAATGGGATTAAAAGTATTATTACTTGCCGATTCAACTTCTCGTTGGGCTCAGGCTCTTCGTGAAATGTCGAACAGAATGGAAGAATTACCAGGTCAGGATGCATTCCCAATGGATTTACCTGCAATTATTTCTAACTTTTATTCTCGTGCAGGATTTACTTATTTAAATAACGATGCAACAGGTTCAATTACATTTATCGGAACGGTATCACCTGCAGGTGGTAATTTAAAAGAGCCGGTAACTGAATCTACTAAAAAAGCAGCTCGTTGTTTTTATGCACTTTCTCAGGATCGCGCCGATAGCAAGCGTTATCCAGCGATTGATCCTTTAGATTCTTATTCTAAGTACGCTGAATATCCAGAATTAGAAGAATATTTTAGAGCAAATATAGATCCAGAATGGCCAGAGAAAATCCAATTAGCAAGAGACATTCTTATTCGAAGTAGAGAAGTTGCTGAACAGATTAATATTTTGGGTGATGATGGTGTTCCTGTTGAATATCATGACAGATTCTGGAAAGGTGAAATAATCGACTTCGTAATCTTACAGCAAGATGCATTTGATAAAATTGATTGTTCTGCTTCGTTAGAGCGTCAAAAATATATGTTAAACTGGGTTCTTGATATTTATCACACTAAATTCTCATATGAATCATTTGAAGATGTTGGTTCTTATTTCAAAAAGATGATCAACATAATGAGACAAATGAATTATGCGATATTTGAATCAGATGATTTCAAAGGTGGAGAAAAAGAACTTAATTCATTAATCGAAGAAAGAAAGACAGCATAATGGAAACAAAAGCATTTCAAAAAATCTATACTAAACTCACCCAGGTTACAAAAGCGACATGTTCTTTAAAAGCCACTGGAATTGGTTATGAAGAAATGGCAATTGTGCACGGCAGATTAGCACAGGTAGTTAAAATTATTGGTGATAATGTAACGCTTCAGATTTTCTCTGGAACAGAAGGTATTCCAACAAATGCAGAGGTTGTATTCTTAGGTCGTCCTCCTGTATTAAAAGTGGGCGAAGAATTATCAGGTAGATTCTTCGATGCATATGGTGATCCAATTGATGGAAGACCAGCTATTGAAGGTGAAGAGCGTCAGATTGGTGGACCATCGGTAAATCCTGTTCGTAGAAAGCAACCATCGGAATTTATTCCAACTGGTATTGCTGGTATCGACTTAAACAACGCATTAGTAACAGGTCAAAAAATTCCATTCTTTGCCGATCCTGATCAGCCATATAACCAAGTAATGGCAAACGTAGCACTTCGTGCCGAAGCCGATAAGATTATTCTTGGTGGTATGGGATTAACAAACGATGATTATTTATATTATAAGAATGTATTCGAAAATGCAGGTGCGTTAGATCGTATTATCAGTTTTGTAAATACAACTGAAAATCCACCAGTAGAACGTATTCTTGTTCCAGATATGGCTTTGACAGCTGCTGAATACTTTGCAGTAGATAAACATCAAAAGGTATTGGTTCTTTTAACAGATATGACACTTTATGCAGATGCTTTAAGTATTGTGTCTAACCGTATGGATCAGATTCCATCGAAAGATAGTATGCCGGGATCACTTTATAGTGATTTAGCTAAGATTTACGAGAAAGCAGTTCAGTTTCCAGATGGTGGTTCAATTACCATTATTGCGGTAACAACCTTATCGGGTGGTGATATTACTCACGCTATTCCCGATAATACGGGTTATATTACTGAAGGACAGTTATTCTTGCGTAAAGATACAGATATAGGTAAAGTTATTGTTGATCCATTCCGTTCATTATCTCGTCTGAAGCAGTTAGTTATTGGTGAGAAAACTCGTTCGGATCATCCACAAGTGATGAATGCTGCGATTCGTTTATATGCCGATGCTGCAAATGCTAAAACAAAACAGGAAAATGGTTTCGACCTTACTGATTACGATGAGCGTTCTTTAAAATTTGCAAAGGAGTATTCTAATAAGCTATTGGCTATTGATGTAAATATCGAGGTTGACCAAATGCTTGATACAACTTGGGGCTTATTTAATGAGCACTTCGAACCTGCTGAGGTAGGTATCAAGAAAGAATTTGTTGATCAGTATTGGCCAAAAGAAGACTAGTTTAAAGTTTAAAGTTTCGAGTTGGAAAGAAATGAATTGTTCTTGAAGCCAAAACCTTTAACTTTTAACCTTTAACTAAATATTATGGCGATAAAATTCCAATATAATAAAACATCATTACAGCAGTTAAATAAGCAACTTAAAGCTCGTTTAAGAGCTCTTCCTACACTGCAAAGTAAGGAAGCAGCCTTAAGAATGGAAGTTAAGCGTGCGAAAAATCAATCCGAAGAATTACTCGAAAAGTTGGATGCTCGTATGAAAGAATACGATGCAATGGTTCGACTTTGGGGAGAGTTCGAGAGTGATTTAATTTCTGTGAAAGATGTGAAAATGATCGTTAAGAAAATTGCTGGTGTAAATACACCCATCTTAGAAGATGTAATTTTCGAGATCAAGGAATTTAGCCTTTTCAATAAACCTAGTTGGTTTTTAAGTGGAGTACAAATCATAGAATCATTAGTTAAGATTTCTATTGAGAGTGAATTTTTCTTAAGGAAAATGGAGCTTTTAGATTTTGCACGTAAGAAAACAACGCAAAAGGTTAATTTATACGAGAAGGTACAAATTCCAGGATACGAAGAAGCAATTTCGAAAGTAAAACGATTTCTTGAAGATGAGGAAAATCTTTCCAAATCATCTCAAAAAATTGTTAAGAAACGACAAGAAAATAATAAGGAGGCTGCATAATGATTACTCCAATGATGAAATATTCTTTCCTAATCTATCACAAGGAGTATATAACTTTTCTTGAGAAGCTTCAAGAATTGGGAGTACTTCATATTATAGAGAAAAAGAAAGATGTAGACGAAAATATCAAATTTTCGTTGCAGCAAATCAGTGAAATAAATAAAGCTTTAAAATTCTTGGTAAGTAGAAATCAGGAGGAGAATCCAGAAACCTTAGAAATGAGTGGAATGGAATTGGTTGAAAAAATCAAGACTCTGAACGATGAAATATCTTCAATAGAACAAGAGCAGCTTAGTCTGAATAAAGAAATTCAAAAAGCTGAGCCTTGGGGCGATTTTACTGATGATATGCATGAGAAATTTGCGAATCTTCATATTAAACTAAAATTCTTTGTTTGTAGCGAAAAAAGATTTGATCCTGAATGGAAAGAAAAGTTCCCTCTTGAAATAGTTAATGTAAAAGATGGACTTGCTTATATAGTAGCTTTCCAACACGGAGCCAATCCTATTGATATTGATGCAGAAGAAGTAAAACTTCCTGAGCATACAATTTCTGAGTTGCTTAAGAAAAACGAAGAAAATAAAATTCGTTCTGAAGAGATTACTACAAATTTTGATGATTTTGCTAAGAAATATCAAGATGTATTAAAAGAAACTCGTCAGAAACTGCAAGCAAAAGCAGACTTTGATTTAGCATTAAATCATACTGAAAAAGAAGCAGAAGAGAAAGTAATGCTTTTGGAAGGTTGGATTCCAACAGAGAAAAAAGAAGAGCTTGAAAAAGTACTTGAAGAGCAAAATGTATATTATGTTTCTGTTCAGCCAAATACAGAAGATAAAGTGCCAATAAAGCTTAAGAATAGTAAGTATTCAAAATTATTCGAACCAATTAGTGAATTATTTGATCTGCCCGATTATCAGGAGTTTGACTTAACACCATTTTTTGCACCATTTTTCATGCTTTTCTTTGGTTTTTGTGTTGGTGATGCCGGGTATGGAATTCTATTTTTGGTTGGAGCTACTATTTTTAAATTTAGGGCGAAGAAAAATATGAAGCCAATATTGTCTTTGCTTCAGATATTAGGAGTTTCAACAATAATACTAGGAGCTGTTTCGGGCACTGTATTTGGAATCAATTTAATTGATACTGGATATGTTCTAAACGAAGTTTCTATATCTGGATTAAAAGCTTTGTTACCTTCAGATGTTTTGGCAAATATTCAACCAATAATTGGAGAACATTTTGCAACTAAAGATGCGTATGTTAAAGCTTTAACTGCAATGCTTGGTGAAGAAAACTTTTTGCTTTATAAAACGGATTTATTAAAGAATGCAATTTCTGATTTTAATTTTCTAAACAAGTTTAGATATTTATTATTAGATGCAAATAGCATGTTTAATTTTGCTCTTATACTTGGTGTAATTCAAATTCTTTTTGGAATATGTGTTAGAGCAGCAAATAAAATTAAGCAATTTGGATTCCTTCATGGCTTATCAAGTATTGGTTGGGCGATGGTATTTATTGTTCTTATAGTTTTTATGGGAGGCGATAGTGCAGGAATATTAAGTTTAGAAGAATATAAAATTCTTTTTTATGCTTTATTAGGTCTAAGTGGAGTCTTTATTATATTCTTTAATAATCCATCGGCAAGTATTTTTGCAAGTTTTGGTGGAGGATTATATGATATTTATGGTACGGCAACAGGAGTGTTTGGTGATTTATTATCTTATATTCGTTTATTTGCTTTAGGAATTTCAAGTGCAATTTTAGGTTTAGTTTTTAATCAAATTGCAGTACAGTTTTTAGAGATCAAATATATAGGTTGGTTGCCATTTGTATTATTATTAGTATTTGGACACGGAATAAATATATTTTTAGCATCGCTTGGGGCGTTTATACATCCAATGCGATTAACATTTGTAGAATTTTATAAAAATGCCGGCTTCGTAGGAGGCGGTAAACAGTATAAACCTTTTTCAAAATAAAGAAAATTAATAAAAAATAGGAGAATAAGAATTATGACTAACATGCCAGTAATTTTAGCGTATACAGGATTAGCGTTTATGTTAATTTTGTCAGGAATTGGAAGTGCAATTGGTGTATCAATGGGTGGTAATGCATCTATTGGAGCATTAAAAAAAGATTCGGAAAAATTTGGTAACTACATGTTATTAGCTGCTTTGCCTGGAACACAGGGGCTTTATGGGTTTGCAGGTTTTTTCGTTATTATGGGTAAAGGTGTAATAGGAATGGATATGAGTATGGCTTCAGCTGTTTCAATTTTAGCTGCTGGTTTAGCATTAGGATTTGTTGGATTATTTTCAGCAATTAACCAAGGTTCTGTAACATCGAATGGTATCGCTGCTATTGGTGGTGGTAACGACGTATTTGGTAGTACAATGATTTTAGCTGTATTCCCAGAATTATATGCTATTATTGCTTTTGCTGCAACTTTCTTAATAAGTGCACAATTATAAGAAACTATAATAAAATAATTTCGTATGAAGAGACAGTGCAATTAAATGCACTGTCTTTTTTTGTACGATCAATAAGCATTTTAACTATTTATTGTATAAATTTGTAAGTATTCAAAATACACGTTATGTATAAAATCCTTTTAAATATTTCAATTGCATTATTCTTAATTCTTTCAATCCAAGAAAATAATTTCGCAAGCGAAAATCCAACAGAAAAGGACCCTGAACATTCAGAAACACACAAAGAAAAGGAAAAATTTAATCCTGGCACTTTTATTTTCGACCACATAAAAGATGCTTATAGTTGGCATTTATTTACCTATAAAGGTCATCATGTTTCCATTCCACTTCCGATTATTGTTTACAGTAAAACTTCTGGATTATCTATGTTTTGGTCATCTAAACTAGGACATGGTCATACTTATAAGGATTTTAAAATTGCACTCGAAGGTGATAATAAAGATAAGATTGTAGAAGTAGACTATCATGGAGAATTTGTTGATCGGCCATTTGACATTTCTATTACTAAGAATGTTCTAGCAATTATGTTAAGCGGTGCATTAATGATGCTCATATTTATTTCAATCGCAAAATCATATACTAGAAGAGAAAATCTACCACCTAAAGGATTGCAATCTTTACTTGAACCCCTTATTCTTTTTGTACGAGACGATATTGCAAAAAACAGTATTGGGGAAAAACATTACGAAAAATATACTCCTTTTCTGCTCACTATATTCTTTTTTATTTTATTAAATAATTTACTGGGGTTAGTTCCACTTTTCCCAGGGGGAGCCAATGTAACTGGAAACATAACTGTTACAATGGCATTAGCATTATTTACTTTTATTATAACAACCATAACAGGTAATAAAAATTACTGGAAAGACATATTTAATACGCCTGGAGTACCTTGGTGGTTAAAATTACCAATACCATTAATACCATTTATTGAACTTGTAGGTGTTATCATAAAACCATTTGTTTTAATGATCCGATTATTTGCTAATATTTCAGCGGGTCATATTATCGTATTAGGTTTTTTTAGTTTAATATTCATATTCGGAAATATGGATCCTATATTAGGGTACGTAGTTTCTCCTGTATCTATTGCATTTACAATTTTTATGTCAATTTTGGAACTATTGGTGGCATTTATACAGGCTTACGTATTTACAATATTATCAGCCATTTATTTTGGAATGGCATCAGAAGAAGGACATTAATAAGTTTATATTCACTTTAAAGTTAACATTATGTTTACATTAGGTATTATTTTACAAGTAGCTGCAAACTTTGCAATTGCTGAACTGGGAGCTGCAATTGGTGCAAGTATAGCGGCTGTAGCTGCTGCTTTTGGTATCGGAAAAATTGGTAGTAGTGCTATGGAATCTATAGCACGTCAACCAGAAGCTGCTGGCGACATTAGATCAAACATGATTGTTGCTGCTGCTCTTATTGAAGGAGTTGCATTCTTTGCAATTGTTGTATGTTTCCTTATTTTATTTATTTAAGGAATTTGCTTTACAGAGCAGCGGTTGGCTGCCTGTAAAGTTTTATTAATTAAAGTGTTTTGTTATGGAACTTATAAAACCAGACCTTGGATTATTAATTTGGATGTTACTTTCTTTTAGTATCGTGCTTTTTGTGCTGATTAAATTTGCATGGAAACCAATCTTAAAAGCCTTAAAAGATCGTGAAAAATCAATAAGCCACAGTCTTATGGCTGCGAAAAGGGCAAAAGAAGAGATGGCTAAAATAGAATTCGGTAATGAGAAAATTACTGCTTTAGCCAAAATAGAAAGGGATAATCTTTTAAAAGAAGCTAAAGAAATAAAGAATAAAATTATCGAAGAGGCTAAGGAAGATGCAAAGATTGAAGCGTCTAAAATTATCGAGAAAGCTGTTCAAAGTGTTGAGCAGGAAAAGAACCTAGCAATAAACGAAATAAAAAATCAGATAGCTTCTTTATCAATTGATATAGCAGAGAACATTTTAAAACAGAAACTTGGAGATCAATCAAATCAAAAAGAATTAATTGATGATTTAGTGAAAAACATCGATCTAAATTAGTCGGAGAGAATTTATGTATCAAAGTCAAATAAATGTTCGTTACGCAAAGTCTCTATTTCTTGTAGCTAAGGAAAACAAGAAATTAGATGAGATAACAAATGATATAAGTTTGTTATTAAATTTTTTTCAGGAGGTCGACGATTTTAAAATGCTGGTTGAGCATCCGACAATTAAGCCGTCCGAAAAATCAACGATATTAAAAGCGTTGTTTGAAGATAAATTTGAAAAGCACACAATGTCCTTTCTGCTTCTTGCTGTTAAAAACAAACGCGAAAACCACCTTAAAAACATATGTTTAAATTTCCTTGAGATGTATCGAAAAGACCAAGGAATAAAACAGGCTGTTTTAACAACGGCATTTGAGTTATCAGAAAAAGAAAGAATAAATATAAAAGAATCAATACAAAAAAAATTTAGTGCAACTGTTGAATTAACAGAGAAAGTGAATCAAGATTTAATAGGGGGAATGATTATTCAAGTTGATGATAAACAACTTGATCTGAGTGTTGCCAAACAAATTCAAAATCTAAGAAACGATTTTCTTAAAATTGATTTCAACAATAAAAAAAGATTTAAATAATTTTAAAATATAAACTATGGCTGGAATTAAACCCGGAGAAGTTTCTCAAATTTTAAAACAAGAATTAGAAGGCTTTACAACAAATTCCGAACTTGAAGAAGTTGGTAGTGTTTTACAAGTGGGTGATGGAATTGCAAGAATTTACGGTTTAAGCAATGTGCAGTCCAATGAATTAATCGAATTCGAAAGCGGTGAACGGGGTATTGTATTAAATTTGGAAGAAGATAATGTTGGTGCGGTACTTTTAGGATCATCTGAAGAAATTAAAGAAGGCGATAAAGTAAAGAGGACAGGAAAAATTGCTTCAATTAATGTTGGTGATAGCCTGTTAGGGCGTGTTATTAACACATTGGGTGAGCCGATCGATGGTAAAGGAGCTTTGAACGGTGATCTTTATGAAATGCCATTAGAGCGTAAGGCCCCAGGAGTAATTTATCGTCAACCCGTTACTGAACCAATTCAAACAGGTTTAAAATCAATTGATGCTATGATTCCTATTGGACGAGGTCAGCGCGAGTTGATTATTGGCGATCGTCAAACTGGGAAAACAGCCATTGCAATTGATACTATTATTAATCAGAAAGAATTTTACGATAAAGGAGAACCTGTATATTGTATTTATGTTGCTATTGGACAAAAAGGTTCAACAGTAGCAAATATTGTAGAGACATTAAAAAAATATGGAGCACTTGATTATACTGTAATAGTTATGGCAACAGCCGCAGATCCTGCCGCTTTGCAGTTTTATGCTCCTTTTGCTGGAGCTTGTATAGGGGAATATTTTAGAGATACAGGTCGCTCAGCTTTAATTATTTACGATGATTTATCTAAACAAGCAGTTGCTTATCGTGAAGTTTCATTATTACTTCGTCGTCCACCAGGTCGTGAAGCATATCCTGGTGATGTATTTTATTTGCACTCAAGATTACTAGAGCGTGCTGCCAAAATTATCCAATCGGATAAGATTGCAGCAGAAATGAATGATCTTCCAGAATCGTTAAAAGGAAAAGTAAAAGGAGGAGGATCTTTAACAGCTCTTCCAATTATTGAAACGCAAGCTGGAGATGTTTCCGCATATATTCCTACCAATGTAATTTCTATTACTGATGGACAAATTTTCTTAGAATCGGATTTATTTAATGCTGGTGTTAAACCTGCAATTAACGTTGGTATTTCTGTATCTCGTGTTGGAGGTAATGCACAAATTAAATCGATGAAGAAAGTAGCCGGTACGCTAAAACTTGATCAGGCACAATATCGAGAATTAGAAGCATTTTCCAAGTTCGGTTCTGATTTAGATGCTGCAACGATGGCTGTATTAGATAAAGGAGCTAAAAATGTTGAGATATTAAAGCAAGGCCAGTATACACCATTATCGGTTGAAAAGCAGATTGCAATAATTTATTGTGGAACACAAGGTTTATTGGAAGACGTTCCTGTTGAGAAGGTAAATGAATTTGAAGTTGATTTCCTTGATGTTATGGAAATGCAGCATTTAAGTATTCTTGAAACATTAAAATCGGGAGTATTAACTGAAGAGGTTACGGATACTTTAAAGATGGTAGCGAAAGAAGTGTCGGTTAAGTATAAGGTTGATTAGGTAAGTTAAAGGCATTATGGGTAATTTAAAAGAAATACGTACGCGGATTACATCTGTTAAATCTACAAAGCAAATTACAAGTGCTATGAAGATGGTTTCTGCTGCAAAATTGAAAAAAGCACAGGATGCAGTTATTAATTTAAGACCATATGCAGGAAAACTTCATCAAATATTATTTCACATAAACCAAAGCATAGAGCAGGAGGAAGAGAGCCTATATTCGAGAGATGGGATTCCTGAAAAGATTTTGATTGTATCGGTAACTTCTAATAAAGGGCTTTGTGGCGCGTTTAATGCAAACGTAATTAAACAGGTTGCTAAATTGGTTAATGAGGATTTTGTTGGGGAAAATAAAGCTGGAAATGTTTCAGTTTATTCAGTTGGAAAGAGGGGGACAGAGTTTTATCAATCAAAAGGATTTAAAATGCTTGGATTTAATAATGAAATCCTTGACGATTTGAATTTCTCAAATTCAATCCCCATTATTGAAGATGTGATGAATCGTTATGTTGAAAAAGAATTCGACAAGGTTGTTTTAGTTTACAATAGGTTTAAAAATGCTGGGGTTCAAATTCTAACATCCGAACAATATTTGCCAATTCAATTGCCTAACGATATTGAGTCTGAAGAGAGCTTCGATTATATATTTGAGCCTACTAAAGAATGTATTGTGCAAGAGTTGATTCCAAAATCATTGAAAATACAATTTTACGAAGCAATGTTAGAGTCTTTGGCGGCAGAGCATGGTGCAAGGATGACGGCTATGCACAAAGCAACTGATAATGCGACAGGATTAATACGAGATTTACAGTTAACATATAATAAAGCAAGACAGTCAGCTATAACAAACGAAATTCTTGAAATCGTTGGGGGTGCCGAAGCTTTAAGTAAGTAAAAGCAAAGAAAGTATTTTATAAATAGAAAAGGCGATCTGTATTGATCGCCTTTTTATTATTAGAATAAATTACTCGTAAACTACGTAAGCTTCTCTCCAGTATTTAGCAATGATTGCATAATCAATCCATCCAAAACCGTCAGTTGCCCAGCTTGTTCCCCATGAGTTCATGAATTTAAATGCATTTTTAGCATCATCATAACCAACACATGCATAGCAATGTCCACCATAAACACGACCTTTTGCAGTTGTAATAACTTGGTCGTAACCTAGGTTCATGTATGCACCATAAACAGAACCAGCAACAACTAGAATTTTACCAGCAGCTAATTGTGCTTTAATAGCATCAACAGTAACAGGAACGGTTGCATAAGAGCTAATTTTATAATTAGCAGCAGCAGCAGTTTGAGTTGCATTTGGCATTACGTCACAATCAGTATCAGTATAAGGCATGTCATTCCAAAGACAAACACCTTGGTTAACTAATAAATTTAAACCTGTAGTTGTGTAAGATCCAGAATTACAGTCGCTTGAAGCCTTAACTTGATTGTAAACATATTCAGGACTAAAGATGTTAGTACTTGTACTATATGTTCCACCATTTGTGTTTTGATAACTTGTACTGCGGGTTGCATAAGTTGTACCCCAAGCAACGCAAGAACCTTCACCACCTTGATTTCCTACTGGAGGAACCACCAAATTAACTGACGTTGGCAATGTTTTTACACTTTCATATTTTGCAACCGGTATCTTAGCATACTCTGCCTCAGGAAGCAAATTACAACCAAAACTGTAAGGAATAACTTCCTCTGTTTGAATAGGTGTAACAGTATCATTGTCTTTTTGACAAGAATTAACAACAAGCATAGTTACTAATGCGATCGATAAAATTATCGATGCACGAAATAAATTTTTCTTCATAATAAAATGATTTTTTGGTTAATAATAAATTGGGTTAATAACGGTGCAATAGTAAAATAAAAATATAAATGTTCAAAATGGGAATAATAAAAATAAACAAAAAGAAGAATGATTTATAGTTGAATTGTCGATTTGATAAAGGATTTAAAAATAGTTTAAAAGCTTTATAAATAAGATTGTTATCGATTATCAATAACAATATACTTTAACTTAATGAATTTGTAAACAAAAGAATTATTGTTTAACGATAAGAGAGTAAAAATAAGCAATAAAATAATCAGTATTTTTTACAATCTATAAATGCGGAAGAAAAAAAAGATATAATTTAGCACGTTAGATAGAAAGATGAGCATATATATATTAAATTTAATTAAGCAAGGAGAGCATCACAAGCTCGATTTTAAACACTCCATTACCGACTCTAAAAAAATTGCCAGATCCTTGTCGGCTTTTGCCAATACAAATGGAGGTACTTTGTTGGTTGGCGTAAGGGATAATGGGACAATTGCAGGCGTGAAAAGCGAAGAGGAATTTTACATGGTTCAGGCGGCTGCAGATATGTATTGTGAACCTGCAATTAAATTTGAAACAAAGAATTGGATTGTTGATGGGAAAACGGTCTTAGAAATCATTATACCGAGTTTGGATATTGATAAATTAGTTTCAGCACCAAATAAAGATGGCATATATCGCGTTTATGTTAGGGTAAATGATCAGAACTTTATCGTAAATAATATATATTTAAAAGCTTGGAATCTGAAAAAATTCGGGAAAGGAGTTTTAATAAGATATAGTAAAGAAGAAAGACTCCTTTTTGAATATCTGGAGAACAATGAGAGTATAACTTTTTCTAAATTTCTTAAACTGGCATCTTTAAATAAATATAAGGCTGAAAAAATATTGGTTAATTTAGTGGTGTTGAATTTAATAAAGATTGAATTTACTGAAAACCAAACGATCTATAAACTTGTTTTAACAGGTAAATAAAGCACTTTAAAAACAAAAGACGTAACATATTGTTATTAATTGATATATGCAGCAAATTATATCTAAAAATAGTTTTATTATTACTTACGTTTTTATATTTTAGAGCCGAAAAATAACTTGAAAAATATCTAATCCTAAAACTAAAATTTTTTAACCATGAAATTAAAATTAATGAGTAAGTTAACTGCAATGATTATTTTATTGGGTTGTGCAGTTATGGTAAATGCACAAGATGCGACTGAGGCTGTTGATGCATTGAAAGATGGTGTTGCTAAGAAAGAAGCTAAAGATTATGTTGGAGCAATAGAATCTTTTAAAAAATGTATTTCCATTTATGAAGAGATAGAGGAAGAGGATAATGACAACGCAGTTACTGCTGCTAATCAAATCCCTAGTACGCAATACAAATATGCAATGTCTTTTTACAAAGTAAAAAAATACGACGAAACATTAACTGCATTGGAAACTTTAAAAGAGTATTCTAACACTTATAATGATGCCAAATATCTTAAAAAAGCTGAAAAAACAATTCCAAAAGTATATTATGCGAAGGGAGCAGGTTTATTAAAGGCTAAAGATTATGCTGGAGCAATAACAGCTCTTGATAAGTCGTTGGAATTAGATCCTAAATACTCTATGTCTTATGTTAGAAAAGCACAAGTGTATAAAGCACAAAAAGATGAAACGAATTTTAAAACATCTGTTGATGCAGCTATTTCTACTGCAACTGCAAAGAATGATGCAAAAACGCTTGGGGCAGCAAAAAAGTTGGCTAGTGGTTATTACCTAAAAGCTGGTGCTACTGCTGTTAAATCAGAAAAATATGCCGATGCAGAGAAGCATTTTAATACTTTAATGGAATATAAAGCTGCTGATTCTGATGTTTATTATCAGTTAGCTGTTATATATAACAAACAGTTGAAATGGGATGCTGGAATCGAAGCGGGAAATAAAGCTCTTGAGTTATTTAAAGATGCAGGAACTACTAAAGATGCTAAGATATTTTATGAGCTAGGAAATTCATATTATGGTAAAGGCGATAAAGCTGGAGCTTGCGATGCTTACACAAAAGCAAACAAAGGCGATTATGCTGAAGCTGCTGCTTATCAAATGAAGCATGTTGTTAAATGTCTATAAAAGACTAATCAAATAGAACATAAAAAAAGGAGATCATTTGATCTCCTTTTTTATTATATCATGTTTAAGAAATTTCGATATTTATTTCATTTTTAATTTTTTCTCAAGTTCCTTAATTTTTTCATTTGCAGATTTTAATTTTACATCCCATACTACTTCTCGTTCCTCAAATTCTATCATTTTGTTTTCAATCAATTCTGCTTGTTGCTGCGATTGTTTAAGCAGTTCCTCTACTTCGGTATTTTTTCTTGTTGATTCTTCTTGTGTTGCTTCAAGCTCTTCCATATTTTGTCTCATTTCTTCTTCTTGTGCAGCCATTTCTTCAGCTTGCTGCTGAGAACGCTCCAGAAGTTCGGTTGTTTGAATGCTTATTTTTACCGATGACATTGTTGAAGCAATGCTTTCGGCTAGTTTCTCAACAAACTCTATCTCATGTTTCTCAAAAATATTAAAAGATGCAATTTCAAGAACCCCAAGTACGGTATCTTCAATTTTCATTGGAACAATCAGTAAACTAGAAGGGTTTGAACTTCCAAGACCGGATGTTATTTCGATATAATCTTTAGGAATATCCGTCATGAAAATCGTTTTTTGTTCAACGGCACATGTACCAACTAATCCTTCGCCGAATACAACCTGTTTATGTAAATACTTTCTTCTATCGTATGCAAAAGCCGAGATTAGATTAAAATGAACATTCTCTTTATCTTCATCATTTAATATGAATAATCCACCTTGATTTGCTTTTAAATAATCTACAAGTTTCATGATTATCTCAGTGGCAAGGTTCTCTAAATTATCGTTATTTTGCCGTAAAACATCAGCAAATTTAGCGAGCCCTTCATTTGCCCACCTTCTCTTTTCCTCTTCTTTTTTGCGCTCCTGATCATCCTGATCTGCCTTAACCAAACTGTTTCTCATCTCAATTAAAGATTTACCCAGAACATCATCATCACTTAATAAATCGAAAGAATGGTTTAGGTCTCCTTGTCCAATATGATTTGCAAAATCAACTTTTTTACTTATTCCTTCAATCGATCCATTTAAGGCTTTAGCCATTTCTTCAATTTCATCACCTGTATTAATTTTAATTTTCATTTTATCGTCCAGATGTCCATTAGTGAGTTGTTTAAGCAGGGCTGTTATTTTTGTAATAGGATTAGAAATATTACGACCAATAATTGTTATTACAAATGCCATAATTAATATCCCTAAAACACCTACAGCTAGAGAAATAATAAAATTTTTATTTGCTGTTGCCATGATTGTTTCCATTGGAACAGAAATGGCAATTGACCAGGGTGTGTTTGTATCTTTTATTATTATAGGAGCATATGAATAGTATATTTTTACTCCATCACTATTTTTAGTTGTGTAACTAAAAGCTTTACCTTCTTTAATCTTTTCTTGAATTTTGTATGTTTTAAAATCTTCTGGGAAAATATTTTCAAGATTTTCATGCAATAATTCTTGATTAGGATGCCCGGCGATGAGTCCACCATTTGATATCATATATGCATAACTGCCATTGAAAGGGCTGATTTGCTTAACTATTTGCTGAAAGTTGTCTAATGTTATATCAATAGCAACTATTCCAATATAACTACCGTTTTTTATGATAGGTGAATTTAATGTGGTCATAAGACTTCTGGTATTTTCACCGGCAGTATAATTATCTAAATAGGGTTCCCAAATAGAAGGAATTCTTCTTTTTTTAATGATCTTATCATATATCTGAGATTCCACTTCCATGCTTCGGTAACTTGAATCTGAAAACACCTTCCCGTCTGGATTTTTTGATACAACCATAGAATACCTTCCAAAATCTTTTTCCCAATTAGGATCAATGGCTTTAAGCTCCCAACTATCCCAAAGAGCATAAAAATGAGGATTCTTCGGAAAGACTTCCAGATACATGTCTTTGAAAAGACGTTTCCATTGAGGTGTTGGCAATGAATCATAGATTAGATACGAGTACGACAATGTTTTAACAATACTCAAGTCGGAGTTTAATTGCTCTGAAATTTCTTTTGCATAGTTTTGCACGATTTGATTTGTAACAAGAGTTGCATTTTCAAGAGCTTCTTTTCTGTCGTTAAGACTTATGTAACCAATTGCAGCTAAGTATATTATTATGGATGTAGAAATAATAAATAGCTGTATCTTTTGCTGTATTTTCAACTTAATTTTCATGATTGTTAAATGGAATTAAAATTGTTCTATTCTTTTTTATGAAAATC
Organism: Bacteroidales bacterium; assembly: GCA_016342685.1. Lineage (GTDB taxonomy): Bacteria > Bacteroidota > Bacteroidia > Bacteroidales > UBA12077 > UBA12077. The sequence goes on from JAEINU010000004.1 coordinate 371,665, forward strand.
TGTAATGTTATTTGATATTTTAAGCACTTTGTAAATTTCTCCTTCAGCATTTCTAATCGGAGTATATGTCTCTGCAAAAACAAATTCTTTATTGTGAATTTTAATTTTAGAGGTTTCTTTCATTATCTTTCCAAACATTAATTCGCGCCAAAATTTATCATATTTAGTTTTTTGTTCGTCGGTGAATTCCATGTTGCCAGAATGATGAGTTCCTACAACTTCTTCTCTAGATAATTGCAATAAAGTTAAGTAATTATCATTTACTTTTTGAATATAACCTTCTAAATCATATTCAATTACGTAGCTTGATGTATTAAGGGCTTCAACTAATCCTTCCATTTCTGCTGTTTTTCTGGTCGATTCTTCCTGTGTTGCTTGAAGCTCTTCCATGTTTTGGCGCATTTCTTCTTCTTGAGCGGCCATTTCTTCAGCTTGTTGTTGCGATCTTTCAAGAAGTTCATTTGTCTGAATATTAACTCTTACCGACGACATAGTTGAAGCAATACTTTCAGCTAATTTCTCAATAAATTCAATCTCATGTTTTTCAAAAACATTAAATGATGCAATTTCAAGAACACCTAATACGTCATCTTCCAATTTCATCGGAACAATTAACAAACAAGAAGGACTAGCACCTCCAAGACCAGATGTAATTTCGATGTAATCTGGTGGAATATCGGTCATAAAGATGGTTTTCTTTTCAACGGCACAGGTTCCTATTAAACCTTCGCCTAGCTGAATGTGTCTTTCTAGATACTTTCTCCGGTCGTATGCAAAAGCCGAAAGTAAATTGAAATAAATCTTGTCTTTATCTTCATCATTTAATATAAATAAACCACCCTGATTTGCTTTTAGATAGTCAACTAAGCTCATAATAATTTCAGTAGCTAAGTTTTCTAGGTTGTCGTTATTTTGGCGAAGAATATCTGCAAATTGGGCTAAACCTTCATTTAACCAACGTCGTTTTTCATCTTCCTGTTTTCTTAAGTTATTTTCTTTGTCCGCTTTTATTAAACTGTCACGCATTTCGAGAAGCGATTGACCCAATACATCTTCTGTACTCAAGAGTTCAAATTCATGATCGAGATCCCCTTTTCCTATATTATTGGCAAAGTCAACTTTATTATTTAATCCCTCAATAGAACTATTAAGAGCATCTGCCATTTCCTCAATCTCATCACCCGATTCTATTTTTATTCTCATCTTTTCGTCGATGTGTCCATTGGCAAGATGTTTTAAAAGAGATGTTATTTTGGTTAATGGATTTGTAATGCTTTTACCAATAATTGCAATAACTACTGCCATTAGTAAGATTCCAATTATTCCTACAAGCAATGAAATTCTAAAGTTCTTGTTTGCGGTAGCCATTATAGTATCAACGGGAACCGAAATAGCAATCGACCAAGGAGTGTTTGTTTCTCCTATAAAAATTGGCGAATATGTATAGTAGGTTTCCGTTCCATTTTCGTCTTTGCTGGTATAGCTAAAACTTTCACCAGAATTAACTTTTTCGCTGATTTTCTGAGTTTTGTTGTCTTCAGGAAAGATTTCCTCAATTTTTTGATTCAAGAGATCTTTATTAGGGTGGCCAGCAATTAATCCTCCATTCGATATAATAAATGCATTACTTCCTTCATAAGGCTTTATTTTTTCAACTAACTCCTGAAACTGCAATAGTGTTATATCAAAAGCAACAACGGCTATAAATTCACCCTTATTTACAACAACAGATTTTAAGCTTGTCATTAAAAGTGATTCTCTACTTCCGTTCGATACAACATCCATATATGGCTCATTAATAGATGGATTTAATACTTTCTTTGTTGAGGCATAAATCGGAGAATCGCCATCTAAACTTCTTAATTCTGTTTGTTCTTTTATAATATTATTTTCTCTCCAAAAAGTATGTGAAATTCTTCCGTAAGGTAATGTCCACTCAGGATCAACTTTACTTAATTCCCAACTTGACCATAGGGCATAAATACCTTCATTTTCTTTAAATACATTGGAGTACATTTTATGAACAAGCTCTTGCCACTCATCTTTCCCAAAATTTTCATAAACTTTCAGTGCATCTGTTAATGCAATTACCGCATATAAGTTTGCATCAAGCTGTGCTTTTATATCTTTTGCCGTTTCCTTTACGTGTTGGTTTGTTATCTTAATAGCATCATCGTATGCCATTTTCCTGGCATTAAAGCTAATGTAACCTACAGCCACAATGTATATTATGATTGATGCAGAGATAATAAAGAGTTGTATTTTTTGTTGAATCTTTAATTTGATTTTCATTATGCACGAATTAAATTAGGAATCAAAATCGGTTACTATGTTTGATATTTTTAATATTTTAATTATTTCTCCAGTTTCATTTAAAATAGGAGTATACACTTCAATAAAGACAAGATCTTTTCCTTTAACAGAATACTTAGCTTTTTCTTTTCGTGATTTCCCAGACTTAAGGTCTTTCCAAAATTTCTTATAATTTTCTTTCTGTTCTTCTGTAAACTCCATCTTATCTGAATGATGGGTTCCAATTACTTCGGCTCTGTTAAGATTTAAGATATCAAGATAATTATCGTTCACTTTTATAATATGTCCTTCAGAATCATATTCAACAATGCAACTAGATTGATTAAGAGCATGCAATAGGCTTTCCATTTCATTGTTTTTTCTGGCAGCTTCTTCTTGAGTTGCCTGAAGCTCTTCCATATTCTGGCGCATTTCTTCTTCTTGTGCTGCCATCTCTTCTGATTGTTGTTGGAATTTCTCAAGTAATTCTGTCGTTTCAATATTAATTTTAACCGTTGATAAGGTTGAAGCTATATTCTGAGCAACTTTTTCAACAAAATCAATATGATAATCTTCCATTTTTTTAAATGATGCGATTTCTATAACCCCATACACTTTATCTTCTAATTTTAATGGAACAACCAATAAGCTATTTGGATTAGCATCTCCAAGGCCGGATGTAATATTGATATATTTTTGAGGAATGTCTTCTAAATAAGTTGTTTCTTTCTCTATTGCAACAGAACCAACAATTCCATCTCCATATTCAATACGTTTTTCGAGATGCTTTTTTCTATCGAAAGCAAAAGCCGAAATCATATCTAAAAAGAGCTTGTTTTTATCTTCTTCGTTTAATAGGAATAATCCACCTTGATTTGCCTCAAGATAATAAACAAGATTCTTTATAATTTCATTTGACAATATTTCTATGTTATCGTTATTCTGTCTAAGAATATCTGCAAATTCTGCTAAACCCTCATTTGCCCAACGCCTTTTTTCATCTTCAACTTTACGTGTATCTTCGTCTTCTCTTGCCTTACTTAAACTGTTGCGCATATTCACTAAGGCGTGTCCAAGTAAATCCTCATCACTTAGTAATTTGAATTCTGAATCTAGATTTCCATTACCTATATTGTTGGCAAAATCTGTTTTTAGGTTTAATCCTTCAATGGATATTTTGAGTGCATTCGACATTTCCTCAATTTCATCGCCTGATGAAATATCCAAATCAAATTTGCTATCTGTTTGCCCTTTTGCTAGTTTCTTGAGAAATCCAGTAATATCCTGAATAGGGTCCGATATATTTTTGGTAATAATATAAATCACAAAACTTAACAAGAATATTCCAACTAAACCTACTAAGATCGAAATCATGAAATTTCTATCTGCTTGGGCCATTATCGAGTTAACAGGCACTGACACTCCTAAATACCAAGGGGTATTTGCTTTTCCAATCTTTATAGGAGCAAAAGAGATATAGTGTTTTTTATTTAAAGAATCGAGCGTGGAAATTGAGAATTTTTCTTTGTTTTGTATTGATTCTAGGATATCGAATTTTTCTCCACTAGTTAGTGCAAAATCTGCCATTTTATTAAGAAGCTCGGTTTTAGGATGCCCTGCATACTTTCCTTCTTGAGTAATCAAAAAGGAATAGCTGCCTTCGAATTGTTGTAAATTAATTCCAACAACCATATCTTGAAATTTCTCTAGAATTAAATCAATGCCAACCATTCCATGATATTCATTATCTACAAGAATTGGAGTTACAAAACTTGTCATTAGTTTAATATCTTCGTTGTTATCGGTAAAAACATCGAAATATATTGGCAGTACTAATTCTTGTGCTTGTTCTTTAATAAAAGCATAAACTTCGGGATCTCCATCCATACTTCTTAAGTCTTGTTTTTGATAAACAGAACCATTAATTCTTGAAAAAACATTAGCAATTCGTCCTGTTGGTAGAGTCCATTCGGGGTCAATCTTATTTAATTCCCAACTATCCCAAAGTTTATAAAAGTCAGGATTGTCTCTATAAACTTTATCGTACATTTTAATAAACAAAGGATCCCATTCTTCTCTGGGCATATCTTTATAAACTTTAAACGCATTTGCAAGAGTCCTTACAACAGTGCTGTATTCTGTCATATCTGACTGTATACTTATTGCATATTTCTCGGCAATTGAATTCACTAATTCTACAGAATCTTTAAATGCAGTTTTTTTAGCGTTCACACTAATGTAACCAATTGCAATAGCATAGATGGCCACTGAAAGTGAGATTAGAAACAGTTGCATTTTATTTTTCAGTCCTAACTTAAGTTTCATACCTGAATATATTTTTCTCAAATAAATTATTTAAAATCATTAATGTCTACTGATAATAAAAGTATTTTATCGATCCTCTCGTCGATAAATACAGGAGTAAATGATGTAATAAGTTTTAGTTCATCACCAGATTTTGTTTGTAAAAAGGAAATTTCCTGATGTGATTTTCCTCCTAAAACTTTATTTATTATTGATTGAAATTTTTGCAGGTTCTTTTCAGCGACAAAATTTTCTGCGTCCATTCCAATAGCTTCGTTTAAGTTATATCCAAATTTCGTTAAGAATTGTTCGTTAGCATTTATAACATTAAAATTTAAATCGAATTCGGTTTTTAATAAAAATGAATCTATTGCATCAAGAGTTCCATTAAGTTCACTTCCTTTTCTGGTCGACTCTTCTTGTGTTGCTTGAAGTTCCTCTAGGTTTTGGCGCATTTCCTCTTCTTGTGCAGCCATTTCTTCGGACTGTTGCTGTGATTGTTCTAACAAATGCGATGTTTTGATATTTATGCGAACAGATTTTAATGTTGCAGCAATGCTTTCAGCTATTTTTTCAGCAAATTCTACTTCGTGGGGTTCAAATTTACTAAATGAAGCAATCTCAATTACGCCCAATAAATCATTTTCAATAATCATTGGAACCAGCAGAAGACTGTTTGGATTTGCATCTCCCAGGCCTGATGTAATTTGAACATAATCTTGAGGTATTTCAGTCAAATAAATTGTTTCTTTTTCTGCAGCACAAGTACCAACTAAACCTTCGCCAATTTCAATCTCCTTTTGCATAAATTTTTCACGATCAAAGGCAAAGGCCGATAAAAGTTGCAATGTAGAAGATGTTCGATTATCTTCATCGATAATAAACAAACCACCTTGATTACTATTTAAATAATAAACCAAGTTTTTGATTATCTCACGTGCAAGGGTATCAATATTGTCATTATCTTTTCTTAAAATTTCTGAAAACTTAGCCAAACCTTCATTTGACCACCTTCTTTTTTGATCTTCTATTTTTCTTAATTCTTCTTCGTCTCGAGATTTTTTAAGGCTCTCGCGCATATTAATTAGTGATTTGCCCAAGATATCGTTTTTGCTTAGCAGTTCAAGTTCTGAATCAATTTCTCCTGATCCTATTAAGTTTGCAAACTCTGCTTTTTTATTTAGACCATTTATCGATGTATTTAAGGCATGAGTCATTTCTCCAACCTCGTCTTTACTTTTAACTTCTGCTAATAGTGAGCGGTCTATTTTGCCATTAGCCAACTCCTTTAAAATTGATGTAACTTTTTTTACAGGATCGGCAATGTTCTTTGCAATTATCCAAATTACAATGGTTAAAAGGATTAGGCCAATAAAACACACCAAAAGCGCATTGTATAAAACAACCTTTGCTTTTTCTGTAATGACTTTATTTGGAACACAAATTGCAAGTGACCATGGTGTGTCAATTCCTTCGACATTTATACTTGCGAAGACATAAAAGTCTTTCTGGTTATCTATTTTCTTATATGTGAAAGAGAAATTTTCTCCAACTTCAATTTTTTCGTCAATACCAAATTCTTCATTTAATTCAGGATATACATCAGAAATAAATTTACCCATAAGCTCTACATTAGGATGAGCAACGAATGTTCCATCATTCGAAATTAAAAACGAGTAGCTATCTCTAAATGGTTTTATTTTCACTATTATATCTTGAAATCTATTTAAATCAACATCAACACCAGCAAGTCCTATAAATGTATTTCCCAACTTAATTGGCACTGAGATATTTGAATTTATGTATTGATCTTCAATTTTACCTGTGGGCGAGTATAATTTAGGATCTACAATCAACGATTTACCTGTTGTTTTCATATAATAATAGTTCCCCATTAAATCGTCTCCATCTGTATTTAATCTTGTTTCGATATGATTGACATGACCATCTTGATTTTTTACCCAACCATTTAGATACCTCCCGAAAGGTTTGTTCCAATCTGATTCAATTTGACTAAGTTCCCAGCTAGTTGCGACAGCTAAGAAGTGTGAATTTTCATTAATGACATTTTGTTGTTGCTCCAAAAATAACTTATTCCAATTTTCCCAATTTGTCGACATGTAGGCTTGCGCAGTTTGGGCCAATGTTTTAGTTATGTTTAAATCGGAGGTAAGCTCTGATTTTATAATATTAGCATATTCGCGTGCATTTTTATTTGCGATTTCGCGGGCTTCGTTAAGTGCTAATTCTCTCGATTTTAAAGTTATATATCCAATTGAAGTAATAAAAATCAACATCGAAGTTGAAAGGATATATAATAGCATTTTGGCATTAATCTTCATATCTGAGTATCGTTATAAATAACCTCTAAACTTACACTATTTTAGGAAAAAATCAAATATTAGTCGGGCAAATATTTTGCCCAACAATTTAATAAAAACGTATAGAAAACTGTTTTAATTCTTTAGATATTTTTTTGGAATCGCCGAGTATTGAATCCATCAAACCCCAAAAACCTGCTCCATGATTTTTTTCAAGGGTATGGCAAAGTTCATGAATTATCACATAATCAATTAAATGATTAGGCAACCTCATTAAATGAAGATTCAAGTTTATGTTGTTTTTACCACTACAGCTTCCCCAAAGCGTTTTATTGTTTTTTACAAATAGCTTATTGTAGCTAAGATTAAGTTTTTGTGCAATTTCGGATGTTCTTTCTGGTAAATATTCTTTTGCTTCAATTCTTAGAGCTTTAATAATTGATGTCTTTATTATATTCTGAATTTCGGAATTATTAACTGCAACGTTTTCAGGATAAAAAATTTGAACAGAATCACTTTTTATGATGCTTTTTACCTTTTCGGAATTATGTTTCTTAATAATTAGAGTTCTATTCCTTGTTTTAAAATCACTATCTTCACTAAAAACAGTGGTTTTTTCTTCAATTGCTTTAATTTTTGGCAAATGCTTTTTTATCCAATCTTTTCTTTGATCCAGGACTCTCAATCCATGCTTGTAGCTTATGAAATAAGGTAGAGTAACAATAACTCCTTGGTCTGGTTTTATTGCGATAGAAACATTCTTCGATCGTTTGCTTTTTCGGATTTTAACATTTCCAATATCTTCAAGGTAAAATATTTTTTCAGACATCTTGCAATATTAGTAAATTGTTACTGTAAGATAAAACAGATGAAATTTTATTTAAAATCCACTTTTAACAATTAGATTTCATAAATTTGATTTTTTAATCCAACAATCTGATCGTTAAATTTTAAGTAACAATATAAAATGAAAAGTAATAATTTATTAAAATACTTATTAATTGCTGCAGTTATACTAATTGTTTTTGCCGTTGTGGGTAAAAAGAAGGGCTGGTTTGGAGGCAGAACAGAAATTAAAGTTAGTGTTCAAGCGCCTCAATTAAGAACAATTACAGAAGTTGTAACGGCAAGTGGTAAGATACAGCCTGAAACAGAAGTTAAAATATCTCCTGATGTTTCTGGTGAAATTGTTAATCTCTTTGTAAGAGAAGGAGACGAAGTAAAAGAAGGTGATTTACTGCTTAAGATAAAACCTGATATTTATTTATCATCTGTTGATAGAGCTGGTGCTACAGTAAATTCTGCTAAAGCTAATTTAGCAAATTCGCAAGCATTCTTAGAGCAAATAAAAGCAAAATATATACAAACAAAGAATGCTCACCAGCGAAATAAAACATTGTGGGAGCAGGAAACTATTTCCGAAGCAGAATATGAAAATTCTGTAGCTTCCTTTGATATGGTAATTGCTGAACAGGAAGCCGCAAAAAAATCAATCGATGCTGCACGATATTCTGTTCAAAGTGCAGAAGCTACATTGTCTGAAGCAAAAGAAAATTTGAGTAAAACAAGTATTTATGCGCCAATGAATGGAACTGTTTCCGTGTTAAATGTTGAACAAGGAGAACGTGTTGTTGGAACCATGCAAATGGCAGGTACTGAAATGCTTCGAGTAGCAGATTTAAATAGAATGGAAGTTAAGGTTGATGTGAACGAAAATGATATTGTAAAAGTTCAATTAACAGATACAGCACTTATTGAAGTTGATGCATACTTAGGCGAGACGTTTAAAGGAATAGTAACTGAAATAGCCAATAGTGCTAATGTTACAGGAATGTCGACGGATCAGGTTACAAGTTTTGATGTGAAGGTTTTATTGTTAAAGCAATCATATAAGCATCTTATTAGTAAAAATAATAGAAATCCATTTCGACCGGGAATGTCAGCATCTGTTGATATTCAAACAAATACAAAATCAAATATTCTTACTATACCAATACAATCTGTTACAACCAGAGCCGATTCTACAGAGATGGACAATCCAAAAAATGATAATCTTGATGAAGAGTTAAAAGAAATTGTTTTTGTTATTTCTAAAGATTCTGCTTTAACAAGAATTGTAAAGACAGGAATTCAAAATAACAAGTTTATCGAAATTACAGAAGGATTAACAGAAGAAGACCAAATTGTAACAGCTCCATATAGTGCAATATCAAGAAAGTTGAAGGATGGTGCAATTATTAAGATTGTTGACAAGAAAGATTTATTTAACGAAAAAGATTAACTTCGCCACTTATTTTTAATCTGATAATATGGCATTAATTCTTAATATAGAGACATCTACAACGGTATGTTCTGTTTGTATTTCCAAAGATGGGAATGTCCAATCTTATAGAGAAAGTAAGGACGAGAAAACGCACGCGAAGCTTTTAACAGTTTTTATTGATGAAATTATAAAGGAGCAAAATCTAAAATTTGATGATTTAGATGCAATTGCTGTAAGTATGGGCCCGGGGTCATATACTGGACTCAGAATAGGAGTATCAACAGCCAAAGGCTTATGTTATGCTAAGGATCTTCCACTAATTGCTGTAAATACATTGCAATCTATGGCAAAAGGGATTGTAACAAAAATCAAAAATGATGATTTAAACATTACTGATTTTGAAAAGTCTATTCTTGTTCCAATGATTGATGCTAGAAGAATGGAGGTTTATTCATCTTTTTTCGATGCGAATGGAGAAACAACACGTGAAATAAAAGCTGAGATTATTGATGAAAATTCTTATCAAGATATTCTTAGTAAGCAACAAATGATCTTTTTTGGCGATGGGTCAGGAAAGATCGAAGAGACGATTAAACATAAAAATGCAGTTTTTATTAGTGACATTAACACTTCTTCATTAACAATGGTTAGTTTATCCGAAGATGCCTTTAATAAAAATGAATTTGTTAATGTTGCTTATTTTGAGCCATTTTATTTGAAAGATTTTGTTGCGATTGTTTCTAAAAAAAATATTTTCAAATAATTGTACGGTTTTTGTTTTTACATACAAAAGCGAAACAAAATGAAAGCATTTACTTGTAAGTCATTTCTAATATTAAGTCTATTCTTTTCTTTCAACCCTAATTCATTTTCGCAAGATGAGAAACCATTCGTCTCAGGCGAAAAATTAGTTTACGTCGCACACATGGGCTGGTTGAATGCAGGCACAGCAGAGTTTACATTACACGATTCTGTTTTCGAAGGCAGCGATATTTATTATGCAAATGCTCAGGCAAATACAATTGGTTTAGCCAATAAATTATACAAGGTTCGAGATGTTTACGAAAGTTATTTCGATCGCAAGAATGGCTTGCCAAAATTAGCAATCCGAAATATTAATGAGGGAAGTTATACCTATTACAACGAGGTAAGATACAATCACCTAGAGAACAAAGTGGAAAGCCAAAAGTCGGGAGAACACGAGGTTTCGGAAAATATTCTCGATATGGTGAGTGCTTTTTATTATTTCAGAGAATCATTAGTTAAACAGATTAGAAATATTGGAGATGAGATTGTTGTTGATACCTATTTTTCCGATGAGATTTTCCCTTTAAAACTCAGATATGTTGGAATTGATAAGATAAAAACAAAAATGGGAAAATTTAAATGTTTGAAATTTTCTCCTGTTGTTGAACCCGGAAGGATTTTCGATTCGGAAGATGACGTAACTATTTGGATTTCTAATGATAAAAATTATATTCCCTTACAAATTAGAATTGATTTAATGATTGGTTCAATTAAATGCGATTTAGTTGAATACTCAGGATTACAACATCCGATTAACAAAATAAAATAGAATAGAGATTTGTAATATTTAGCGAAATAGATTTTTGAAATAGATATTCCAATGATTTACACTATTTTTGCATCAGAAATTAGATAAAAATTAAATATATTATGGCAAGTACAGCGGATTTTAAAAATGGTTTATGTATTGAGTATAACAACGATTTATATGTAATCACTCAATTTCAACATGTAAAACCAGGAAAAGGTGCGGCTTTTGTTAGAACAAAGCTAAAAAACCTAAAAACAGGAAAAGTTATTGATAACACTTTTAACGCAGGTGTTAAAGTTAACATACAGCGAATTGAACGCAGACCATACCAATATCTTTACAATGATGATTTGGGATTTCATTTTATGCATACAGAAACATTTGAGCAAGTATCATTTGAAAAAAGTTTAATTAATGCTCCTGATTTATTGAAAGAAGGGCAAAGTGTTGAATCTGTTTGGCATGCAGATACTGAAACTCCTCTTTATTGTGAATTGCCTGCATATGTTGTGTTAGAAGTTACTTATACAGAGCCGGGATTAAAAGGAGATACTTCATCGAGTACTTCATTAAAACCAGCAACTCTGGAAACAAATGCACAAATAATGGTTCCTTTGTTTGTAAATACAGGGGATAAAATCAAAGTAGATACAAGAGATCATTCATACGGAGAACGAGTAAAATAATAAGTTTTTCTTTTTACTTGTAAATTTCTTATATTTATAAGATTAGAAATCAGAATTTTAGTAAGATATGGATATCGTCGGAAAAGCATCTATTAACAGATTAAAGCTTTCAACATTTAAGTTAAATACTTTACTTACTATTACGAAAGCGATTAACGCCAATCTTTCAACGGAAGATTTGTTAAAAAGATATGAGCAGATTCTACGTGAAGATCTAAATATTGGTAAAATTCTGATTTTTAAATATGATAAAACCTGGGACTTAATTTTAAGTTCAGGTTGTTCTCAGGAGATAATAAAACGAATTGATGTTGAGAAAGATTTAATTGCTCACGACGAAATATCATTTATTACTGTTTCTCCGAATCCGATTCTTCGGGTTTTTGATAATATTATTCCTGTTGTAAACAATAATGTTCCAATTGCTTTTGTGCTTATTGGTGATATCGATGAGGAAAAAGAAGGTGTGAGCCCAACAATAAAACACTTACATTTTATTCAAACACTTTCAAATATCATTATTGTTGCAATTGAAAATATTCGATTGTATAAGGATTCGTTACAGCAGGAAGCAATGAAGAAAGAGCTTGAGTTAGCATCAAAAATGCAATCAATGCTCATTCCCGATAGAGCAGTTTTACCCCACAATGATAAATTAATGGTTTCGCCATTTTATCATCCACATTTAGAAGTGGGAGGCGATTATTACGATTTTATTCAATTGAATGACGACGAAGTTGGATTTTGTATTGCAGATGTTTCGGGAAAGGGAATTTCTGCAGCTTTATTGATGTCGAATTTTCAAGCAAATTTGCGAGCGCTTTTTGTTACCGAATCATCTTTACCCGAAATTATTAAGAAGCTGAACGAACGGGTTATGGCAAGTGCAAAAGGGGAGAAGTTTATTACGCTGTTTATTGCAAAGTATAGTTATAAAACCCGAGTTCTTGATTACATCAATGCAGGACACAATCCACCAATTTTTTACGACATGAAGAAAAAAGAAATGGCTTTTCTTCGTGATGGTTGTGTTGGAATGGGTATGCTCGATGAGATTCCTACGCTTAAGCCAGGCACATTAAAAATTGAAAATAAATCAAAGCTATTTTGTTACACCGATGGTTTAGTTGAATTGGTTAACGATGATGGTGTTGTTTTTGGAACACAAGAAATAGAAAAATCCTTAGCAAATAACAACGATATCGACGAGAATATTAGTAAAATTATTAAGAAGCAAAAAATCCTTGAAGGAAGTGCTGCTATTTTCGACGATATTTCAATTATTGGACTTGAGTTCTACAATTAATTCAGAAATTGAGTTCTGAAGTTTTCCATAGCCGTATTTGTGCCTAATACTGTTATCAAATCATCTACTTTTAAACAGGTTTCACCGTGTGGGATAAAGATATTTTGTCCACGACGAATCAACATTAAGGAGCCATCTTTGTGGAATGGAATTTCTTTTATAGCAATACCATTAATATACTTATTACGAACTCTTATTTCTTCCACACTGAAATCGTCAAACGACTCAATTAAAGTATGATAAGTTGCTGGACGAGTAATTAGATTTTCTATTGTAGCAGCAATGATTCTTCTAACATCAATAAATTCAACATTAAGAAGTTTTAATTTATTTTCGAATTCTCGGTTATCTGCTTTGGTTATAATTTTTTCGTGCTGAAATTCTTTTCTTAACAACTGACACACCTTTATATCTGATTTTTCATTCCCCGTCATAACAACCACGTAGTTATCAGGGTGTAGTTTAATTTCTTCGTAGGTTTTTGCAGTAAATGCGCATCCTAAATGAGTTTTTAAACCTTTTGAAAGCATTTCGAGATATCGGTTTTTACTATTTTCGATTATTACCGATGATTTTGAGTGAATCTTTAAACGCCTAGCCAATAAAACCCCGGAACTACTTCCTCCTACAATTACTACCTTATCGCCAGAAAGCGAATCCATAGGATTAAGTAGATTGTAAATTATTGGAGAAAATAAACAGGTAATAACTGCCATTAGTATAAAGGATGAGTTTATAGCTGGTGAGATTATTTCTAAATCGAGTCCAATTTTTGATGCTGCAATAATTAAACTTAATCGTGATGACATTAAAAATCCACCAGAAATAGCTTTTTTTATTCCAAACAATCGAGTCCAAAGTAGCGAAGGAATAACTTTAACTAAAAACAGGGTTATTATTAATAAACCAAGAAATAAAAAGATGCCATTATCGAGTTCTTTTAAGGCAGAAGTGTCGAAATGGAAGCCGACCATAATAAAGAAGATTGGAATAAAAAACCCATAGCCAATTCCGTCTAATTTCACCACATGAATAGAGCGTCCTTTGTGCAGAAAAACAGAAAGAAGAATTCCCGATAAAAAAGCACCTAAAAGAATAGTTTCTTCGCCAATAAATTGCGATAAAACAACAAAAATCAATATAATAAGTAATGTACCCCGAACCTGAATCTGAGATGCGGCATGTTCTAAATGATAAGTTATACTTTTAAATCTTGGTTTTTGAGTTAATCGAAGACCAATTCTTGAAAATAAGAAGAAAGCGAAAAACAAACCAAATATTAAAAGTAATTCAGATTTAAATCCATTTTTAATGATAAACGCAGTAAATGAAAATAGAATAATACTAAAAATATCAGCTATTGCAGCGGCTACTATTAACATCTGACCAAATCGACCAGATATTTCTCCACGATTTTTTAGAACAGGAAGAATTATTCCAACAGAAGTGGTAACCATGATTAATGAGAAATACCAGAAATTAGAAATTTCAATTACTGTAGATAATGCTAGTGTTCCGAAATAGGAGAGTACAATGGATATTGCAAAAAATGATAAACCAACCAACAAGGGATTTTTAATAAATCGGGCAGTCGTAATCTTTTTCTTAGGAATAGATGCAAAAAGCTGATCAACATCAATTTCTAATCCACCTAAAAACATTAAAAATATAAACCCAGAAAGGGCAAGAACATCTAAAGCTACAATCGATTCGTGAGTGAAAAGATGAGGTAAATAATGACCAATAAAAAAGCCCACAATTATTTCAATAATTACCGAGGGAAGTTTCTCTAACCCAAAAACCGAAAGTAAGATAGGAACTAACCAAGCACTCAGAATGATTATCAATAATGGTAAGTAGTTGAAATCAAAAGGGATATTTAAAAGTATATGGCTAGTATTCATGACGATGAGTTCTATCTAAAATGTATTTAGAATGTCTTCTAAGATATGTGAAATATGGTTAAAATAAAAATAGAGCCAATTACTACTTTTATTGTTATTTCATTTCATTTTATTTCTCCTTTTTCTTGAAAAGTGTTTTCTGAACTTTAGGCTCATTTGGGAAGGTTTGTACGATTTTATTCTAATCATAAAATAATACTTGCATACAACATCTAAATATAAGCATTGATAATTCAGGAAATTGTCTAATTTTGCGCCTCACTAAATTTCTTAATATGTTTCTTATTGATTATCCTTTTGCATCGGATTTACTGATGAAAACCTCAGAAAAGATAAATGTGCCAATGATTCAAACTGAATCGGCAAAAAAGTTAATTGGCACAAATTCCGGAGTGTTAAAGATTGGAGAAAAGGAAACCATTGAGAAACTTGCATTACAAAGCGAGCCTAAGATTTATTGTAATTCAGAAAATAGTATTGCGTGGATACAAGAAAATCTAAAACACACGCATCTTCCCAGACTTATAGAGTTGTGTAAAGACAAATATAAATTCAGAGAATTACTTAAACCAGTATATCCTGATTTTAGATTTACAGAGGTTGATTTTTATCAATTAGCAAATTTTGACGTTGCAGAATTTGGTTTTCCTTTTATACTAAAACCTGTTACTGGATTTTTTAGTCTAGGCATTCATGTTATCGAGAGTATGGACGAATGGAAAAAGGCACTAATCGATCTTAAAGTTGAAATGGAAGAAGCAAAAAACCTTTTTCCTAAAGAAGTTTTAGACAGCAATCGATTCTTACTTGAGGAACTAATTGATGGCAAAGAATATGCTGTTGATGCTTTCTTTAAAGCCGATGGAACACCTGAAATTGTAAATATATACGAACACGTTTTTGCATCGGGGAAAGATGTAAGCGATCGATTGTATTTTACTTCAAAGAAAGTATTTGATGTAGGATACGATAAGTTTAAGAATGTTCTAGAAGCTTTATCTACTGAAGGTAAATTTCGGAATTTTGCAATGCATATCGAATTTAGAATAAACAGCAAGGGCGTTGCAATTCCAATCGAAGCAAATCCAATGCGATTTGCAGGTTTCTGTATGGGTGATATGACAAACTATTCTCTTGGCTTTAATCCTTACGAAGCTTTCTTTAAAGAAGAAGTTCCGGATTGGCACGATAGCTTTAAAGGAAAAGAGACTTTGCAATACAATGCGATAATTGCGAGTCATAATATTAATCCTAGTAAGATAGAGAGTGTCGATTATAAGGCGTTTGGAGATGTATTTTCAAAATTATTGCATATGCATAAGATTGATTTTAATAAATACCCTGTTTTTGCATTTGCCTTTACTGAAGTTGATGAAGAAAATGCGAAAGAAGCAGAATTTTTCTTAAAATCAGATATGAAAGAGTTTATGATTTTAAGAGAATAGAATTTTTCTTTAGAAGAAATAGATAGGAGGTTTCCAAAAAGTATAAAAGTATCATTTCCTTGAAAAAGGGAATCCCCTAGCATGCTGGTTAATAATAAAGATTGAGATCCCCAATCAATTTGGGGATGACAAAATAGGACTTTTTGAACACCTTTTTTTTATCATGTTCTTAATCATAAGCAAGTATCCTTTTAATTTTTAAAAAGAATATACATATTTAATGATGTAGCTATTATTAGCCATAAGAAATATGGTAATACAAGCAGCGAAATCAATTTCAGTTGATGTACATAGGCAAAAAGAAAATACCCTATTGAAACAGTTAGTGCAATAATAATTACAATTCCAGCTAAAGTAAAATGGAATTTAAAAAACACTAAACTCCATAGAACGTTTAATATAATCTGCAAAACAAAAAGACTAATAAATAAATTCTGATTTGGTGTTTTTCTCCAAGCAAAAGCCATAAATATAGAAAAGCAAATCATGATTGTAGTCCATGCTGCACCAAAAACCCAACCTGGTGGAGTCCATGGTGCTTTGTTCAAACTCTGATACCATTCCGAAGGTACGCCGCTGCCCGTAAATATGCTTCCAATTCCCAAAGCAGTAAAGTTAATTACAAGAAAAATTATTAATCTAAGATACATATACGATTTAATTTCACTCTAAGTTAAGCAGATAAGTTTAAATGTCAAAGACTTAGCTTTGCATCAACTTTTAAAAGCCAGATTTCTTTATCTTACATTATATAAACGTTGCTATTAAACAAAAGATTTTGATTTGGTGTAATCTGCATTTCTGAACATGTTTTAATATAGTAGATTAACAAATAATTTGAATTCAAGAGGCTAACTCCAAACTCGTGTTTTGTTAATTTCTTCTTTTTCGCGAAAAGCTTTTTCTAAATTAATCTTGTATCGATTGGCAATTGAACAAACATATATAAGAATATCAGCCAATTCTTCTTCGACTGTTGTAATTTTTGAGTTTTGTTTATCGATACTAATGGCTTCCATTTTGCGAATTGCTTTAAATAATTCTCCAATTTCTTCGCCTAACAACAGGCTTTTCTGGAGAACATCTTGTTTCTCAAAGCCCCGTTCTTTTTCAAGTTTTTGCACATATTCTTGGAAATCTTTAAGTGTAGGATTTTCTTTAAGAAACAACGAACTTTTATTCATAACAGAAGGTTTAAATATTTTGAAGGTGATTTAAAATCAAAGTATAAGCATCTTCAAAACGGTGAATTTAAATTTACCTTTCGACAGGCTCAAGATGACAATAAATTGTTTTTTCGTTTGTCGCACTGAGCTTGCCGAAGTGTTTTTTAATAAAGTTTTGTTTGGAGAGGCAAGGTTATTTAAGAATAGACCCTACCAGTTTAATAACCAAGCAAAAATCAACGGAGCAACAATTGTTGCATCCGATTCAACAATAAACTTTGGAGTGTCAACATCCAATTTTCCCCAAGTAATTTTTTCGTTTGGAACAGCACCTGAGTATGAGCCATAACTTGTTGTTGAGTCAGAAATCTGACAGAAATAACTCCAGAAAGGCGTGTTCTCCATCTCCATATCCTGATATAACATTGGAACAACACAGATTGGAAAATCTCCGGCGATACCACCACCAATTTGGAAAAAACCAATTCCTTTACCTGCAGAATTTTTTGTATACCAATCGGCTAACCAAGTCATGTATTCAATTCCAGACTTTATTGTCGATGGTTTTAATTGTCCTTTAATGCAATACGATGCAAAGATATTACCCATAGTACTGTCTTCCCAACCAGGAACAATAATTGGCAAATTCTTTTCTGCTGCGGCCAACATCCACGAGTTTTTAGGATCAATCTCATAGTATTGTTCCAGAACGCCTGATAAAAGCATTTTGTACATATATTCGTGTGGAAGATATCGTTCTCCTTTTTCATCAGCATCTTTCCAGATATCATAAATATGTTGCTGTAATCTTCGGAACGCTTCTTCTTCAGGTATGCAAGTGTCTGTTACACGATTTAAGCCTTTTTCTAATAAATCCCATTCTTGTTTTGGCGATAAATCTCTATATTCAGGTACTCTTTTATAATGTGAGTGTGCAACCAAATTCATTATATCTTCTTCCAGATTGGCTCCCGTGCACGAAATAATTTGCACTTTATCTTGTCGAATCATTTCGGCTAGGCTTTTTCCCAATTCTCCTGTACTCATCGCTCCAGCAAGAGTAATCATCATTTTCCCACCTTCGGCTAAATGTTTTTCGTAGCCAATCGCAGCATCTTTAAGTGCAGCTGCATTAAAATGCAAAAAATGCTCTTCGATAAATTTCGATATCGTATTTCTTTCCATAACGATTTAAGATTATTTTGTAAAGACGTGACTTAATATTTTATAGTAAAGTTTGGCGGCCAAGAAATCGGGTGCTTTATTTGCTTTATTTGGACAAAGCTCCATAATATCGAAGCCTACTACATTTTTATTTTTAATAACTAACTTAATAAAATCAATAATATGATACCAGTTTAAACCTCCCGGCTCTGGTGTTCCGGTCGATGGCATTATTGATGAGTCAAAAACATCTAAATCAATTGTAATAAAAACATTTTCGGTAATTTTACTTAAAGCTTCATTCATCCAATTTTCATTTGCCATGATTTCGTGAGCGAAAAAACAATTCTCCTTTTTAAGGAATGGCTTTTCAACAGTATCCATACTTCGAATTCCCACTTGAATTAAATTGGTAGTTTGCTGAGCTTCATGCACCGCGCAGGCATGGTTACATTTAGAACCATCGTATTCAGGACGCAAATCGGCATGAGCATCGAATTGCAATACGGTTAGATTATCAAAATTTTCGCGGAATGCTCTAATGGAGCCAATACTAACTGAGTGTTCGCCACCGAATAAGGTAACAAACTTCCCCATTTTAATATACTCAGAAGCTGTTTTATGCACTGCATCAACCATTGTTTCTGGAGAAACTTTTTCGCTTACGGGATCGGCAAGAAAAACGCCCTTTTTGTAAACTTCAGAATCGGTTTCAATATCATAAATTTCCATATTCTCAGAAGCCTCTAAAAAAGCAACCGGTCCTTTTTCTGAACCTTTAACCCAAGTGCTCGTTCCATCGTAAGGAACGGGAATCAAAACTATTTCTGACGATTCTAGTTGAGCATATTCGTCAGGTATCCCAGCGTAGTTCATAAGGTAAAATTTAATGATTTATTTATATCCAAGAATTTTGAGCATATCTTGAGGCTCTTGTTCTTTTTTAAATAAAGTCGTAGTAAAGTTCCCTTCATCATCCTTATCAATAATAATCTGTTTTGGAGAAGGAATTAGACAGTGCTGTAATCCGCCAAGTCCGCCTAACGAATCTTGATACGCACCAGTATTAAAGAAACCAATGTATAAAGTATCGTTCGGATTGTATTTAGGTAAATAAATGGCATTACTGTGTTGTTCAGAATTATAATAATCGTCGCTGTCGCAGGTTAATCCACCTAGAAAAACACGTTCGTAAGTGCTATTCCATTTATTAATTGGCAATAAAATAAAACGTTTATTAATGGCCCAACTATCGGGAAGTGTTGTCATAAAGGAACTGTCTATCATGTTCCAGGCTTCTCGGTCGTTTTGTTTTTTTTGTCCAATAACAGAGTATATAACGCCACCACTTTCGCCAACAGTAAACGATCCAAATTCGGTAAATATATTTGGTTCTTTTAGGTTATTTGCTTCGCAAAAAATCTTAATCTGAGAAATGATTTCTTCAACCATATATTGATAATCATAATCAAATCCAAGATTGTTTTTTACAGGGAAACCACCACCAATATTTAAGGAGTCGAGTTCAGGACAAACCTTTTTTAATTCACCATATACATTTAAGCATTTTGTTAACTCACTCCAATAATATGCATTATCCTTTATTCCTGTATTAATAAAGAAATGCAACATTTTAAGTTTGATGTTCGGATTGTCTTTGATTTGTTTTAAGTAAAAATTTACAATGTTTTTATACCCGATTCCTAAACGCGAAGTATAAAATTCAAACTTAGGTTCTTCTTCAGATGCAATTCGAATTCCTAACTCAAAAGGTACATTAATAAGCTCTTCCAACTTATCAATCTCCTTATAATTATCAATTACCGGAATGGTATTTTTGAATCCGTTATTAATTAAACGAGCAATATTCTCAATATAAGCTTCGCGCTTAAATCCATTACAAATAATATAGGTCGATTTTGTTATCTTTTTTTCTTTAAAAAGGTTTTCAACAATATTTATATCGTAAGCAGATGATGTTTCTATATGAATATCATTTTTTAAAGCCTCGTGAAGCACGTGTTTAAAATGAGAGCTCTTTGTACAATAGCAATAATGATATTTGCTTTTATAATTAACCTTATCCATTGCTTCATGAAATAAGGTCTTAGCTCGTTGTATTTGATTTGATATTTGGGGTAAATAAGTAAATTTTAATGGAGTTCCATATTTTTCGATAATATCTAGTAATGGAATTTTGTGAAATAAAAGATTGTCTCCATTCAGTTCAAACTCTTGCTGTGGGAAATCAAAAGATTGTTCAATTAAATCAAGATATTTTATTTTCATTCATAAAAAGATAAGTTGGGTTTAAAAATGCAAATTAAGTAATTTTTATAATATAAACTCTTTTGTTATTGGTAATATTTTTATTTTTTTAAGCATAAAAAAAGCCGCAAAATTTGCGGCTTTGTGTGATTGTTATTTTTTGTTTAGAAGTATAAGATCCAAGCTTGTAATTCTTTTTCTTGAGAAAGGAATTTATATTCAGCTATTGCTTTACGTTTGTCGACAAAAGAATTATAACTTACAGCATGCATTCCGTCTCTTTCGGCTAATTTTTCTGCATTATATCCTTCTGTTTTTAATTTATTTAAATAGGAGATTGCATATTTTTCATTTTTAAAACTACCTGCAATAATATAGTATTTCTTTTGATTAACAACAGGTTTTGTTGTGGCTTCTTTAACAGGCTTTTTTGCTTCTGGTTTTGCAGTTGTTGCTTTTGCCTCAGTTTTCGTTTTTGTTTGATCGGAAGAAGTACTGTTGGTAGTTTTTTTCTTTGTAGTGGCCTTTTTTGTAGATTTTGTTTTCTTAGCAACTTTTTCGGTTTTGACTTTTTCTTTAGTAAACACTTTTTTAACGGTACTAAAGTTTAAAACACCCCAAATAAAAATAGCTGCAACAGGTAAGCCAATTGCTATTGACCATACTAAACCTTTATTAATAGGCTTTTTCTCTTTTTTATAATTATAAATAGGTTTTTTCTCAGGTGCAGGTGAGCTGGTAATGGGAGTAGATATTTCTTTTTTCACATCTTTATTTTCAGGTTCAAACTCTTGAAGCTTTGTTTCTTTTTTAACTTCAGGTTCTTTTTTTATTTCTTCTTTCTTAACTTCTATTTTGTCAGATTTTACTTCTTCTGTTTTGGCTTTATCTTTAGTGGCGGTTGTTTTCTTAGCAGCAGTCTTCTTTGTTGCTGTTTTTGTAGCTTTTGGTTCTTCTTTTGGTGTTTTTGTGTTTTCTTCTTTATATACTGTTACAAATTGTACTTTTCCCTGTTTGTCTGAAACAAATTGGCCAAAACCTTTAATGTCGTATGTTTTCTCTTGATCTAATTCTTTTTTAATTCCATCAATAAATTTTACTATTTTTTCGGCGGCTTGCTCCTTTGTTATATTTTCATTTTTAATGATGTGTTTTTCAAGTAGTTCATCATTAAATTTTAAAAAGGGGCTGAAATAAATGTCTTTTAGCTTTTCTTCCAGGGTATTTGCATCCTTGCTCTTTGACGTTGCTCTAACTAGAAACGCACCGTAGTTAGGAACGATAACTCTGTTATTAGTGGCAAGTAACTCTTGAATATAAGTTGCTATCATGACAGTATAAATTTGGTTGTTAGCTTTTAAACCTATAAATGTATATATTTTAGTTTAAAATTGATAATATGCAGTTTATAAAGTTTGTATTTTGTTTAAACAATTGTAAAAAGCAAAATAAACTGTATTGTTCATATCTTAAATTATGAATGAAACAAGATACAATTAATTTTTTAAGAATACGGAATTAATTATTTCAAGAAGGTCTTCTACTTTTATTGGTTTTGAAATGTAATTGTCAAAACCTGCATTAAGACATTTTTGTTTATCATTATGATGAGCGTAGGCGGTTTGTCCTATTATTTTTACATTCCCTTTATGTTTTTTTATTTCTTCAGTTGCTTCAAAACCGTCCATCCGAGGCATTTTAATGTCCATTAATACCAGATCAATATTATCGTTTTTTAGACAAATATCAACGGCCTCTTGTCCATCTTTAGCCCAAATAATCTTAGCGTTTGTTGGAGCTAAGATTTCTTCAATTAACCTATAGTTTATATCAATATCTTCGGCTACTAAAACAACCTTGTTTTGCCAATTAAATGTTGTTGACAATTGTGTTTCTATTTCAAATTTAGATTCTATTTCTTCCATTGGAAGTGTGAAGTATATGTTTGTTCCTTGATTTGGTGTGGACTGAACCCAAATTTCTCCGCCTAAATGATCAACTAATTTTTTTGCAATGGTTAATCCTATTCCTGTTCCGCCATATTCCCGAGTAAATGATTCATCCGCTTGACGGAAAAGATCATAAATCATGTCAAATTTATCGTTAGAAATTCCTATTCCGGAATCAATTACGTGAAATTGAATTTTCTTATCTTTTTCTATGATAGTGTATCCAAACTCAACAAAACCTTTAGTGGTAAATTTAATAGCATTTTCGATTAGATTGTATAAAATTTGTTTTAAGCGAATAGGATCGGTAACAATATTGTAATCTTTTAGCCTCGATCCTTTATGCAATGATATATTGATATCCTTTTTATTATCGTTTTCTAGTTTAATGCTTAAAGAAACATATAAGTCAAGAAGTAATTTATTTAGATAACATTTCGATTTATTTATGGATATATCTCCAGACTGAATTTTTGATATATCTATTACATCATCAATTAATTTCAATAGATTTTGACTATTATCATTAATCAGGCTATTTAGTTTTATCTTTTCTTCATGCGACATGTCTTCTTCTAAAAGAAGATTAGAGAATCCAATAATAGCATTCATTGGAGTTCTAATTTCATGTGAAAGATTTGCTAAGAAAGCAGTTTTAAGTTGGTTTGATTCTTCTGCTTTTTCTTTCGCATCAATTAGTTCTTTTTCGTTCTTTTTACGGCTTGTGATATCTTCCGAAATAACAACAAAATGACTTATTTGCCCTTTATTGTTTTTAACAGGGGAGATCGATGCTAATTCCCAATATCTTTCTCCGTTTTTCTTTATATTTTGAAATTCGCCTTGCCAATCCTTTCCTGAAAGTACATCATTCATAATATTTTTATAATGTACTTCGGAGTTATTATTATTGAGAATACTAATTTCTTTGCCAATAACATCTTCAGGACTATATCCTGTTATTTCGCTAAAACTAGGATTAACAATTTGAATTTCGCCTTCCAAATTTGTTATTACAACACAAACTGGTGAATGTTGAATTGCATTAGAGAGTATTTTTAATTCGTGCTCGGTCTTTTTCTTTTGGGTAATATCGAGAGATACGCCACCTATTTGCCACGAATTGTCTATACTTCTATATCTAAATTTATGCGTTTGAAAAATTCTTTTTACTCCAAGTTTATCTGGCAAATGGTCTTCAACAACAAGAACTTCTCCATTTAAAACACGCTTATCTTCTTCAATTATGCGTTTTGCATATTCTTCTGGAAAGATCTCCTCTGGTGTTTTGTTTAAATTTTCCTTTTGGAAAATAAATTTCATGTATTTATTTGAATAAACCGATTTAAGGTTTTCATCTTTTATAAATACGCCTAAAGGTAGGTTATCCATAAAAATGGAAAATTGTTGTTCTGTTCTTTTTAAAGCTGCTTCTATTTCAACTCTCAGGGTGATATCCTTAAAGTCTTCAATAATTCCAAGAATTTCGCCATTCTGTCCTTTGAATGCAACAGCATTTAGTATTCCTGGAATTATTTTTCCTTGCTTGTTTTTCTTACTTATATCTTGTTCAACTTTTTCTTCTCCATTTTTAATTTGTGTTAATGGACAATCGGCTGTATGACAAAATGGTCCCGGAAATATGTTGTAACACTTTTTCTTTTCGGCATCTTCTTTACTAATGCCTGATATTGTTGAAAATGTTCTATTAACACGCAGAATATTGTAATCCACATCAATCAATCGCATACTGTTGCCTGTGGTATTGAAAATCTGATTAAGTTCCGCATTTGTATTAACAATTTCTTGTGTTTTTTTAGCTAAGCGTTTGTCTAAAGAATCTTGAAGATTGAAAATTTTTGAAATTAATACATTAAAAGAAAAATGCAGTATTATAAAAGTTGAAATAAGAATTAAAGTTATAATGAACAAAGATTTATAAACAGTTGCATAAAACTGATTTTGAAAAGTTGTGATATCCTTTAAATAGACTATTCCCTCAAAACCTTTATCCTTAAAATGATTTTCAATGAAAGTACGATCTAGGTAATAATACGAGTCATTGTACTGGATTTTTCCAGGAGTAAGTTCTGGATTTTCCTTAAAAATTCTTTCAAAGATTACTTTCTCATAAATTGAGTGCAGTAGATAATTTCCTAATTTCTGATCACCCTTAAATTCGTTTTTAATCTCAGGATTTATTGTTTTTAAATTAAAAAGACTTGCAACGTGAATGTTAAAATCTTTTGTAATATGATTTACAATTTCATCCTCACGAATACCAAATTCAATGCAACCTAAATATTTTCCGTTGTAAATTAAAGGATGTACAATCTTGAAGTATAATAAAGAATTTACAAACTCGAAACCTGAAGTTTTAAGTTCTGATTGATTTGTTTTAGAAACAAAGGAATTGGTTTTTGCATTAATCGAATTTGCGCCTGGACCAACTTCCATGTTAAGGGCAAGTTGATTGTCTTTTGTGTAAAAGTTTACAAGAAAATGATATGGATCTTCTGATCTTAAAACAGAATAGAAAGGGAATGCTTTTTTATATACTTCATCAAAATTTTGTTTTGCCAAGTTTTCTTTTAAATCAGGATTATTTACAAAGAATTGTATTTTGTCTTGATAAATTTGGTTTGTATTATGTAACAAATTCTTAATTTCAACTTGAACAATTTCATTGTTTTTCTGAATTTGCCAATCGGTGTAGTTCTTCTGATTTTTAATTCCAATGGAGAAGTATAAAGCGCACAATATAAACAGTACTAATAAAACTGCTATTATAGTTTTGTTCTTTAACTTACTTTCAAAGTCCATTTAAATATGCTATTCCCTATATTTCAAATATTCAAGTTGCAAATAAAGTAAAATTAATGGAACAAAAAAATTACGGTTCATCGGTTTGTAAACAATTTTTCATGTTTTTAGTCAAAATATTTTATGGGCTTGTTAATAACTTTGGAGGCATTTAAAAAATACAATTGGAATTTTTATTTTTTATTTCGGAATAAGATTAATTTCGAATTGTAATTTTAAGTCAGAAGTACATTACTAAAGGTCAAAGAATCGGAATTATAAATTTGAAACCTACAAAAATGAGATTTAAAACCCTAATCATTAAGAATCTGGTTGTATTGTTGATTGTTTTGATATCAACAGTATCCTATGCCCAATCTTTATTTGAGCAACTAGAAACAATTAAAGAGATACCAACTTTAGGTGTTAAAAGTCAAGGAAGAACTGGAACTTGTTGGAGCTTTGGTACAACTTCATTTATTGAATCTGAGCTTATTAGAATGGGAAAAGGAGAAATTGATCTTTCTGAAATGTTTACTGTTAGATGTGCATATCAAGATCATTCGGAACTGTATATTAGATATCACGGCAATCTTAATTTTGGTCCGGGTTCACAGTGCTGGGACTTATTTAATGTGATTGCTAATTATGGTATTGTTCCTAATGAAGCGTATCCTGGGTTAATTGTAAATCCAGATAGACACGATCATAGCGAAATGGATAAGGTGTTAAAAGCTATGACAGAATGTTTTGTTAAGTCAAGAAAACTATCTTCTGTCTGGGATGAGGCTATTAACGGAGTTTTGGACGTATACCTGGGAGACTATCCTGCTGAATTCGAATTTAATGGGAAAAAATATACACCCTCAAGTTTTCGAGACGATCTTGAAATAGACATTGCTAATTACCAAATATTTACATCATTTAATCAGAATCCTTTTTATACTGACATTGTATTTGAATCACCAGATAATTGGTCAAGTGGATTAGTAACTAATGTTGATATTTCTGATTTGATTAGCATAATTGATAATTCAATTTTAAATGGGTACACTGTTGTATGGTCAAGTGACGTGAGTGACCCCGGCTTTGAGCATAGCAAAGGTTTGGCTATAGTTCCTGAGAAAAATTGGGATGATATGAGTGAAGATGAAAAAACGGAAAGTTTTGAAAAATTTGTACCGCAAAGGAAAATTACGCAAGAAATGAGGCAGTTAGGATTCGATAATTATGAAACTACTGATGATCATACAATGCATATTATTGGTTTGTCGAAAGATAAAAGTGGAGTTAAATACTATAAAGTGAAAAACTCTTGGGGAGTTGAAAGCAATGATTTAGGTGGATTCTTTTATGTTTCTGAAGCTTATGTAAGGTTAAAAACAATGACCATTGCAGTAAATAAAAATATCATACCAAAACACATAAAAGAAAAACTACAATAAGAAATCCCTCTTGTTTTATATCTAAAAGTTTAGCTTTGTATGGCTAAACTTTTTTATTTATGGAACTTTCGAAAAATCAAAAAAAAGAAATCAAGAACTTTCAAAAAAATGAAATTACCGAATATTATATTTATTCGAGGCTTTCACGAAAAACCAAAAACTTAAAAAATGCAGAAACATTGCAAAGGATTGGTGATGATGAAATGCGTCATTATATGTTTTGGAAGAACTATAGCGGTGTTGATGTAAAACCAAATAAATGGAAGGTATTTAAGTTTTATTGGATTGCCAGAATACTTGGAATTACTTTCGGAATTAAGTTAATGGAAAAAGGTGAAGAAGGAGCACAGCAAGCCTATGAAAAAGCTTGTGAATTTATTCCGGAAGCGAAACAAATTGTTGAGGATGAAGATGCGCACGAGAAAGAGTTGATTGCCATGTTAGAAGAGAAGAAACTTGATTATGTAGGTTCGATTGTTTTAGGTTTAAATGATGCACTGGTTGAATTAACAGGAACCTTGGCGGGATTAACATTTGCACTGCAAAACACAAAATTAATTGCTGTTGCAGGTCTGATTACAGGAATAGCTGCCTCTTTTTCAATGGCTGCTTCGGAGTATTTATCGACTAAAACAGAAGATGGAAATGCTAATGCATTAGCATCGTCGATTTATACTGGAATTGCATATATTTTCACAGTTATAATTTTAATATTACCATACTTATTATTTTCAAATTATTTTATTTGTTTGGGTGTTACAATGACTTTTGCCGTATTGGTAATTCTATTCTTTAACTACTACATTTCTGTTGCAAAAGATCTGAATTTCAGGAAACGTTTCTGGGAGATGTTTATTATTAGCATGGGCGTTGCTGCATTCTCATTCGGAATAGGTTATTTAATTAGAATGTTTATTGGTATTGATATTTAAGATCTAACAAGTGAAATAACGACTTAAAGAGGTTGCAAATATTACCCAACAAAACTGTTTAATATCATATTATAAAATAATAGAATTTGCCAAATTTAAAACTTCATTTTGGGAAGTGGAATAAAGATTATTTTAATCATCAATATTTATAAATGGATTATTGTTCTGCGCTTTAGAAAGTGTTGGAATAATTACGCTCTAAATTAATTAATCATGAAATTAAAATTTATTTTACTTGTTTTTTGCAGTTTAATTATTACTAAATTAAATGCACAGCAACAGCATTTTATAACTTACTCGAATCTCCGCCCAATTTACTTAGAGCAAGATTATCAGGATGTTTTAAAGGCCTTTAATGAATCGGGATATGAGAAGGTGGTTTTTTTATTGGATTCCTTGGCAATGAAGAGCCTTGATAAAAAAGAGTATGTCGATTATTTATTTTATCGAAATCAACAGGTGAAATTTTATAATTCAAAACAACACTACAAAGAGGCTGTTGAAACAGCGGTTGAGTCGCGGAAAATATTTGCAGCGCATCACGATACGATGCATGTTGAATATTTTATGTCCTATTACGAAAACTATTTATCGCGAGAACCTTACCTTTCGAAAAATGGATTATCAAGACATAAACTCATTTTTGGGCGATACAATATTATTAAAGAAATGGGCTACGAAGATTTAGATGATAAGGAAAATCCGTATACAGATGTTATAACCCATCTCTCAAATTACATGTGTTATCATGGCACCGATGATGATTTTTATTATTATGGAAAATTAGCTCGCGAACAATATAAAAGGACTAATTATTATAGTGCTCTTACTATTTTTGATCGGTTGTTATATAGTAAATTTGGGCAACTTGATGATATGTATGAAGCTATACACACGGCTTTAATTGCAAACAATGTTATTTTAAAGGAACTAAGAAAAGATCCTAAAGAGTGGAAGGCAAAAATTTCTTACGACAGAAACATTTACAATATTGCATTTAAGCATCTCGAAATTGAAAATTATAATGAAGCCATAAAACTTTTTAGCGAAATTGATTCTACAGTGAACGATAACAATATGACGCTTAAATTATATACAAATATTGATTTAGCTAATTGTTACCTGCAACTTAACGATACGATAAACCTAAAAAGACAAATAGCTAAAAATTTCGAAATGCTAAAACATAAAAATGTGTCGTTAAAGAACAGGGTAATGGCTTATCATAATTTTTCGAGAGATATGGTGGATTACGACGAAGCACTATGTCATCGTTTGGTTGATTCGGCAATTTTGTTTTCAAAAAACACTAGAAATTATTTGCCAATGATTTCATCAAAAATGGTATCATATTATGATAAAAAGCAATATACTGATATCATTGATTTGTGTAAAGAAGAATTACCTCAAGATACTATTAATAATAATTTGGTAATTAACTTTTCTTTTGCCGATATTGATGATCAGTTTTTCGAGAATATGATTATGGCTGAATGTTATTATAATCAATGGCAAAAATCGAAAGATAAAAATGATTTATGGTACTTTGAAACCTATACATTAAATGCATTAAATGCATACGAAGAGGTATATAAATACTCTTTAAATAGTATTGAATATAGTTCGTATCAAAAACGATTTGAAAAATTTGTATCGCAGTATATTCTTAGGCCTTACACTAATAATGTTCAGTTTAAGCTTATTAATAAGGATCTTATTGTTAAAGCTTTTTCAATGGCAAAATCACAATCAATTAACAATGCTGTAGCACGATTAAAAGAAGCGGGAAGTATTGAGGCAAGTGATTTTAGTAAGTCATACATCGAAAACCTGAATAACATACAGAAACAAAAGATATATCTAAAGAATCTACCGTCCGATCAAATTACACAAAAAGATGTTATTTATTTCTCTGATTTACTTTTTGAAAATGCGACTTTAAGAAATATAGTAAAAAACTATAAAGAGGAACATAAAGATAGCACTGAACATTCGAGTTATCAAAATGTACAAGCTTCGGAAATTCAAAAACAATTAAATGAAAATCAGTTGTTTGTCGATTACTATGTGGATGATGAAATAAACTCTTGTTTTGGCCTAATTATTAGCAAGGATACTATTTGCATAAAGGGATCGACGGAAAGTGATTTATCAAAAATCTCGAAAAATTTTCTTCGTTCTGTAAAAACATCAGATACCAATTCAAAAGCAGATCTTTTAATAAGTAGACTTTTATTAGAAAATTTGAAATTCTTTGCCGAAGGGAAAAATGAATTAATAATTATACCCCACAAATGGCTTCATAAAATTCCTTTTGAGTTATTATCTATGCCAGGTAGTAAAGATAAATTAATAACACAATATACTATTTTGTATAACTACTCTTCTGCAATCTGGTTAGCAAATCGGAACGATATTGATCTTACAAAAGAGTATAGTATTGCTTCATTCGCTCCATTTTTTGATAAATCTAAAACAGTGCCATTAGAAGAAACAGATTCGATTTTTAGAGGAGAGATGTACAGAGGATATTATAGCACTCCTCCATTGCCATATTCTAAAAATGAGGTAAAACAAATTAACAAGTTGTTTCATAAGATGCATTATAAAACAAGTCTGTTTACAAGTTCGAATGCAACAGAATATAATTTCATGAATAATTATTTTAATTATCCGATTATCCATTTGGCTACACATGGTTTAAATGATAAAAAGCATTTTGAGCGTTCAGGTTTGTATTTTTATCCTGAGGATTCCATTACCAATAATGATTTATACGATAATTTTTTAAGTCTGGGCGAAGTGTATACTTTAAATCATCATCCTGATTTGGTTGTTTTATCTGCATGTAATACAGGAACTGGTGCTATTGTAGAGGGCGAAGGAGTAATGGCCTTACCTCGCGGATTTATTTATGCTGGTGTTCCCAATGTAATAGCTTCACTTTGGAAAGTACACGATAAAAAAACCAAAGATCTTATGGTAGCTTTTTACAAACACCTTTTAGAAGATAAAGTAAGTTATGCAGAAGCTTTGCGTTTGGCAAAATTAGACTGTATCGAAAAAGGATTTTTACCACTCGATTGGGCAGGATTCATCTTAATTGGAGAGTAAAAATTTAATAAAAACATTCTAGCAGGGTGTTTACAGGAAATAAAAAGAGCGTGTCCAAAAAGACCAAAATCTGTCATTCCCTTGAAAAAGGGAATCTTATATTTAACAATAAAACTGACTGTTACTAGATCCCCGATCAAGCTGGGGATGACAAAAACTACTTTTTGGACACGCTCTTTGCAATGTTTAATTTTAGAATAAGAATAGCTTAAAAAACAAAGCTTCTGTCCCATGTGCTCCAATCGCTCCATCCACCATCGATATGGACTCTAACTTTTGATTTTAACCAAATTGTTTGTCCACTTGAAAGTGTTGCATTCGAAGCATTTAATTTGAGAATTAGATTACCTTCGTCATCAGTAGCCATTTCTTCAACTTTAATATCCGATTCCCAATAATAGTTTAAACCTTCAAGCTCGGCATAAAAACCAATTAAATCGAGTCCACTATTTGAAACATCAGTTAAATGGATTTCGATGCTTTTATCTGCATGATTACTTGTCACTTTTATAATTTCAGGTACATCACGATTTACAGCATCAGGTCTGTGAGGTGTTACAGTACTTTCAAGACTTTCTAGGCGTTCGCCATTATCTTTTACCACTACCACTTTGTAAACATATTCCTGGTCAAAGTTTTTAGAATCGGTATCGCGAAATTCGCTTTCGTAACTTGCCGTTTCTGTATAAATAAGACTTCCATCGCGATAGATCTCATATTCATCTACATCGGTTGTTTCGCCTACAGTCCATTCTAAAAAGATGTGTTTTATTACTGCAGCACTTGATTCGCCTAAGATTTGTGCATAACAAGAGTTCAAATAAGGTTGGTATTTTAGTCCGGTTTCTATCGTTATAGTTTCACTTTTCATTTTACTATACGACACGTAATATTTATATGTTTTCTCACATTCCGTTTTGGTATCGTTAAATGCTTCTTTGTCACATCTGCTGGTTAATTCTTCAAATTCGCCATTGTTCTCAGATCTAAATACCGAATAGAAACTATACGACGGTTTGCCCGGATCGGCCCATGTCAAGGAAACATTTCGGCCATTGTACGTTGAAAGACTTGCAGTAAGGGCTTTTATACTTCCCTCTGAAGATGGTTCTGATTCATCATCTTTTGAACAAGACGTAAAGAAAACACTTGTTGCCAGTAAACAAACTGACATAATTAAAAATAAATACTTTTTCATGATTAAATTAGGTTTTAAAAGACAGCACAATTAATATTTGCAAAGCGGTCTATTGGTTTATAATTAAACTATTTATTTACTTTTAGACTTAATGCTTATTAGTTAAACTTCATTTATTGGATAACTTCCATTACTGTTTAGTTGCATAAAAAACTTTTTTTGAAATTTTTTTGTTTTGGTCGAAAATAAACCTGCAATGCCTCAGTTACTTATCGTTTAAATAAAATACACTTTCTATAAAACTGTTTATTATCATAGTATAAATACTTCGAATGGAACATATTTGCTACACTGCTCGGGAAAGTAGTAATAGAAGTTAATGCTAATTACATCATAAAATTCATGTTTTGAGTTTGTAACATAATTTATTGATCGGGAAAAAAGAAAAAAATGAGATGAGAATAAAAAAGGGGTTTTATTTAGTTATAATACTACTAATTCAATTGAGTAATAATTCGGTTGCTCAGAGTTTTAAAGAAAGTGAGCATTGGAAAAGTTATCAGAATTTCCTGTATTATCAGGAAAAAGAAGATATTGATTCTGCTCTTATTTGTTTACATATTAGTGGCAAAAAAGCTCAGGAAGATAGTAGTTGGAATATGTATTTGTGGTATAAAAACGAAGAATCGAGGTATTTATTCATTAACGATAGATCGAAAGAGGCTGTAAAAAGTATTCAGGAAGGATTGCATGGTTTCAAAACCAGCGGTATTGACACCTTAAAAAACTTTACATATGGTTGGAGCTTTGGAGGGATAGGGTTTATTTATTATTCATGGAGTGAATATGATAAAGCTTCAAAGTACTTTTTGTTAAAGGAAGATCACTTATTAAAATTGAAAGAAAAATATCCAGCTGTTTACGAAAAGAAAAAAAAGAATGTCGATAATGAATTAATGAATGTTTATTTAACCTTAGCCACATGTTACCAGACTATATACAATAATGATCTTAATCCAGAAGATTATTATAAATCGGTAGAATACGCACAAAAGGCATGGGAGTATTGCAAGGAAAATAGGATTGAGAGATATTATTCAGTGGCCATAAAAACATACGGTGAGCTATTATCAGAATTATATCCTTTGGAAGGGATGGATTTTTTGGAGGCGAGCAAAGAGTACATAAAAAAGGGGGCTTTAGTGCCATATTATTTGCAATCTAGCAGGTATCATCTTTTAAATAAGGAATATATCAAAGCTCTGGAAAGATTAGATCGCGCTAAGGAATGTCTTAGTTCTAATCAAGCGATTAATACAAAAAGCACAATACATTCGGGTGGAGAAAATCACGAGTCTATCGATAACTATATAGGCAATGTATATTTTGAGATGGGAGATATAGAAACTGCTATCGAAACTTATAAAGAAGTAATAAAAGTAGGTTCAAATTTAGAAGGTGAAGAGAATATAAAATCTCTAATAAATGCCTATCAAGGATTGGCAAAATGTTATAATGCAATTGATGATATTAATGCCGCAGATAGTCTGTCGTTAATGGCTGCAGCTATTATCGATATTGATAATAATAAAGTAAACTATTTTGATGTTTTATTTTTTCGAGCCGATTTATTGTTAAAAAAAGGAGATTATTCTAAGCGAGATTCTATAATTGAAAAAATAGAATCCTTATTGCAAAAGGAAGTATTGGATAATCAGAAAAATGCTTACAATGAAACGATGAGTTATAGGCTAAATTTGAATTTAGCAAAACTTTATGCAGAATCGTTTTTATTAAATAATGATTTTAAAAACTATCAAAAATCGCTTAAATATTATTATATAGGATTTAGAGAGGCGAACGAGTTAAGTTATAAAATATTAAATAAAAGCTCGTTAGCTTATTTGTCAACAACAATAAATAGGTATTTCCCATACTTTATGGAAATAAATTATAAGATGTATGAAGCAACATCAAAACAAAAATACATTAGTGTAATTATTGATGCTCTTGGTAATAATAAATCAAGAATTCTTGGCACCTTAATGAAAAAAACGGAGAGTGATTTCGATAGATTAAAGCTATCTGATAAAATTCTGAATTACGAAAAAGAGATTAATAAAATTGAATCGAAATTACTTACAGAAAGCAATGATAGTTTAAAAGAAAGCCTCAGATGGGAGAAAATAGAGCTTATAACACAGTTGTTTAATACTAAAATTCAGCAGGAAAGATTATATAAACCACAAATGCCTCTTCTTAACGCAGCTTTGAGTTCCGATATAAAAAGCAAGTTAGATACGAATGAAGCTATTTTGGAATATTACCTTAACGAAACAGACTTATACACTATTGTTATTGCAAATACCGACATAATGCTTGAAAGAACTAGCATACCCGGGAATTTTAGATCAATTATAAGGCATAAAAAGAAAAGTATAAAAACAGGCGAAAATGAGTTTGAATATGATGATCTATTAACAGAAATTTTAATCGACCCTGTGCAAAAATATATCGAGAATAAGAAGCATCTGCATATCATCCCTGATGTTTATTTATATAATATACCATTGGAGACATTAAAATATAAAAACAGATATCTTATTCACAGTTTTAATATCTCGTATTCATACTCAAGTTTATTAGTTGCAGTAAGAGATAGTAAGCCTAATAATAGAAGCTATAGCAGCCTGATTGTTGCTCCGGAATTTTCAGCTAAAGCAACAAATGCTGATTATATAAATAGAGATCTGGAGTCTGACACAAGTGTTTTTAGAAATGGAGCCTTGGTGAATTTACCATATGCAAAAGAAGAGGCAAAATCAATCAATAGTTTATTTAAACAATATGGATTTAACAGCAAACTTTTAATTGAAGAGGATGCCACAAAGGAAAATTACATTGAGAATGTAAATCAATATAGTATATCTCATTTATCTACACATGGATATAGTTCAACAAAGAATCCTTTTAAATCATGCGTGTTTTTTACAAATAACGATCAGTCGGATAATTTCATTTTAATGAACGAATTATATAATATTTCGTTAAAATCAGATTTGGTAATACTTTCTGCATGTAAAACAGGCACAGGTCAAATTATTAAAGGCGAGGGAATGTTGGCATTACCTGCAGGGTTTATTTATGCAGGTGTTCCTAATGTAATTGCTTCATTGTGGAAGGTCCATGATGAAAAGACAAAGGTCTTTATGGTTACATTTTACGAGCATCTTTTAAGCGAGAAAATAACTTACACAGAAGCTTTACGACTAACCAAATTAGATTGCATTAATAAAGGATTCTTACCAATTGATTGGGCTGGTTTTGTACTAATAGGTGAGTAGAACAATCAAAAAAGAGTTATTTGTTAAATACAAATAACTCTTTAAGAATACTTATTAGTTGCATATGAGTAAGCATTTAACCCATATTCTTATCAATATGTAGTAGCATATGTTTAGTTGCAATAATTTGATGTTTTTGAAAAATATTTTTAAGAAAAATTCTATGCAGAGTGATGTGCAGAGTCTTATTTTATTATGATTTTCCCACAGAATACTAAATCGAAATCCTCATTAATTAACTTCCAGTAGTACAATCCTTTGACTTTGAACTGATCTGTTGCAAATAAACTTTCTGATGTCTCAGATTCGAATAGCTTATTGCCCTTATTATCAAAAAACTCTAATATTAATAGTTCCTTATCATCATTATTCCACTCAAGCTTTAAAAGCTCATTGCTTTTAATTTCAATAATAGACTTTGACTTAATGGAAAAATTTCCTCGGAGTGCAGAGTCTGAATATCTCTCAACAAGTTTTTCGAGTTGTTCATCTTCAGCAAAAGCAAGAAGGTTTTGATTGTTTGATAAGTTATCGTTTTTAACCTCTTTAAATTGTTTAAGGCTATCTTTTTTACTTTGCGCAGTGTTTTGAATGTTTTTTTCTGGCATAACCAGAGATGAATCAATAGATGATATAGTACTATCAATAACTTCTGAATATTGCTTGATTGGATTATTCTTTGTTTGTTTTATTTGTAAAAAAATAAGGCCAGCACCAACTATAAATATTATAGAAGCAGCCATCTGCAGAAAATAGTTTTTTTTAAAAAAGAATCCTTTAGAATTAGTGGGAGTTTCATCTTTAGATGATTTATCCTCATCAGAAAGATTTTCCGTTATCTCTATAATCGAAAGTATTTTATTGGCACATTCATCGCAGTTTTTTGCATGAGATATTAAATCGGCAGGTATTTCGTTCAGAT
Organism: Bacteroidales bacterium; assembly: GCA_016342685.1. Classification (GTDB taxonomy): domain Bacteria; phylum Bacteroidota; class Bacteroidia; order Bacteroidales; family UBA12077; genus UBA12077. The sequence goes on from JAEINU010000004.1 coordinate 407,988, forward strand.
CTCCAGCGATATATGCATCTACGTATAACGCTAATTCTTCTTCAGATAAATGTCCATTTTCAAACATTGCTTTTATGTTTTAATAAAGAAGCTTAACTCCTTTGGGCATTGTAAAGTTCATATAGAACCTGAAAACTATCCTGATCGTAATGTGTCCTGCCAAAAGGTCCATTCAATCGTGTAACAATAGTATTTGTTGTTTTTTTAAGCCACATCCTAACGGCATCTGGCTTAATGTTCTTATTTTCTACTTGGCAAATATAATCAGATAAATTATTAATTATATCTCCTTTATTAATTTTATCATTGTTAATTTTAATTGGAGAAATATTCTCTTTATTATAACTTTGATTGTATTCTTCAATATCAGTGTTTCTTAGTTCAAGCTGATAATAATATGATAAAGCAATATTTATCTTCGATTTTTCTTTATCAAATAATATAAGAATTTTATCTAAATAATTAATTTCGTCTTGAATTATTGTTTTTTGCGACGCGCTATAGTGATTTGAACTATCGCCTTCGGGCATATCATCTAGTTCATTCTTCCAATGTTTAAGTTCTTTTCGAATCACTTCGCAGCACATATTATTTAACACAGAAATACAATATGTTGTAATATTGGCTTTTCCAGAGTAATTGTCTTCAATTTTTTTTTGTTTATCCAAAAATTTTTCGACAATAATCATCTGAGTGTCTTCCCTTTCTCTCGAAGGAACGACACCTTTATTTACATATCTGCTTACAACTTTTTCAGCTAATACTAAAAGGTTACTTTCACTAATAAGCATTAAAACTCCCCATTTTTGGCATTTAAAACATTTAAAAGTACGTGTTTTTCGGGCAAATAGTTTGTTTTTAAAAGCTATTATAAAGCAGTCTAAAAAAAAAGCCATCAAAAGAAATTAATATTCAGATCAATAAGCAAGGAACGTTTAGGCAATTTAATTTTGGTCTAAATTATTTTTACCTTTCATTTTATTAGTTGCAAGTAATAAACCATTTTGAAAATTAATTTGATATTATTTTAAATTTAGGAATGCATTAAGGCATAATTCGATTTAGTTTTTAACTTTACAATAAAAAAAGTATTAGATGAACTGGGATAAATTACTTTCGGCAAAAAGATTGGGATTAGAAAATCGCGAATTTAAAAATACTGAGGAAATTCGTTCTCAGTTTCAACGTGATTACGATCGTATTATATTCTCATCGCCGTTCAGGCGACTACAAGATAAAACGCAGGTGTTTCCTTTACCAGGGAGTGTATTTGTACACAATAGATTAACACATAGTTTAGAAGTTGCAAGTGTTGGACGATCAATCGCCAATCTTGTTGCACAAGACTTAAGAAATCAGGAGGAGATTAAAAATAAAGAAATATTAAACGAATTAGGATCTATTGTATCCGCAGCATGCTTAGCCCACGATATGGGGAATCCTCCGTTTGGACATGCAGGTGAAGAGGCTATTTCGAGATATTTTAATGAAGGTAAAGGGCAAAGAATTAAAGATGTAGTTACCGAAGAAGAATGGAATGATTTAACTCATTTTGAAGGAAATGCAAACGCACTTAGGCTTTTAACACATCAATTTAAAGGTCGTAGGCTGGGAGGTTTTGCTTTAACATATTCTACTTTGGCGACTTTAATAAAATATCCTTATGGTACAGATGCAATGCTTCAAGGGAAAAAGAAATTTGGATATTTTCAGGCAGAAAAGGAAACCTTCCTAAAAATTGCAGAAGAACTTGGATTAAAAAAGATGAGTGAGTCTCCATTAACTTATGCGCGTCATCCGTTGGTTTATTTGGTTGAGGCGGCCGACGATATTTGTTACGAGATAATGGATATTGAAGACGCTCATAAACTTAAAATATTAGACTCAAAAACAACATTTGATTTATTGCTTGGTTTTTTTAATGCAGAGACAGATAAGAAATTTTTTAAGAATAAAGACAAAATATTTGAAGAGGTAAGCGATTTAAATGAACAAGTTGCTTATTTAAGAGCGTCGGTTATAAGTAAATTAATAAATGAAACTGCACAGGTATTTATTCAGAATCACAATAAAATACTAAACGGTGAATTTGAAAAGAGTTTAATAAGCAATTTGCATGATACCAGTAAAGAGGCATTTAAAAACTGTCAAAAGATAGCAATACGCGATATTTATAACGATCGATCTGTTGTAAAAATTGAACTAACAGGATTTAATGTTTTGGGTACTTTATTAGATGAGTTTATAACTGCAATATTTCACCCAGAAAGCGATTATTCAAAGAAAATACTCTCAATTTTACCTTCGCAATTTAGCGTCGAAGGGCTTAGTTTTTACAAAAAAGCAATGTCCGTCGTAGATTTTGTTTCCGGAATGACAGACCTTTATGCTGTTGATTTATACAAAGATATTAAGGGAATGAATTTATAAAAAAAACATCTTGGAAATTTCCCAAGATGTTTTTAATAGAGTATTAGCTAAAAATTAATTATTCTACATATATTTTCTTACAAATAGAATCACCCTTATCTGACGTTAGTTTAATAAAATATACTCCAGAATTTTCATTTGAGATATTTATGCTTGAACTAATATCATTTGTTCCGTTTAATTTTTTATTCAGAACCTGAACTCCTAATACATTGAAAATACTTAATCTATATTCAGTATTCTCTATATTTTTTATCAACAACTTAAATTTCCCATTCGATGGATTTGGGTAAATGGTAAAGTGCTTTTCCTTTAACATAGAAACACCGGTTGTTAGCGACATTGTTTTGTTTACAACAACATCTTCATCTAGAATACTGACAGTTCCCGAAATTTCATTATAACCTGATTTTATTAATGTATAAGCTACATTATTGGCAGGTTTATTATTTGTAAAATTGGCTTTCCCAGTTTCATCTGATAGTAAACTATTTGATCCAAAAGTAACTTCTACTCCTTCAATAGGATTATTGTTCTCATCAATTATTTCAAAAGAAACATCATATACAATTGGAGATAAACAAACATTTATTGTTTTAGTAGAGTTTATATTTATTGCATTTTCAATTGTAGTATAACCTTCTTTAGAAACAGAGAAGTTTTTATTTAAATCAGGGACTAAATTGTTAAAAATGAATAAGCCGTTTCCATCGGTTTTAACTGTTTGATCGAGAAAGCTTATTTCTGCATCTTTTACTGGCGCATTATTGCTTTTATCCTTAACAATAAATGTTAAATTATACAGTGTTTTGTTAATTCTTATTTCCTCTTCTTTATTATTAAGAATGTTTACGCTTGTCTCAAATAGCTCGTAGCCCTCAGCAGTAATTTGCAAATGAATATCAATTCCTTCGATAACCTCGTTAAAAGTTACCAACCCATCTGAGTTTGTAATTAATTCTGATTTGTTTAAAAGAACTTTTGCACCTTGTATTGGTCCGTTTTCTCCGAACACCTTTAAAGAATAATTGAATGCCGAATATGAGCTAATTTCTGCTTTCCAACCTGATTCATTTACCGAGTTGTCGGAGTTGAATTTAAATGTCAGTGCTCCCTTTTCATTACTAGAAATAATAGTAGTGAGTTTGTTGTAACTACAAAATTGATCGATTAGAGGGCTGCTTGTATTTTCTCCATCGTAAATAGATAAAACATCGTAACATTCGTTGCTTCCAGACTCTGTTTCAAGAGATAAAAAATTAACCATTAACTTATTATCATTCTTTGGAGTAAAGGTAATGGAGTAGTTCTCATTGTTATTGTAATTATGATCATTACCACCTGCATCATAAAAATATGCGAAATCGGTTTGAACAATACCCTGTGCTGAGATAAATATTTCGGGAATCTCTCCAACAATAAATTTTCCATTAAGCTCTTGTGAATAAAAACCTTCAGGATCAATTTTAAAATTTAAATACAAGCTCTTTCCTAACGGAGCATCTGCGGTAAGTGTAGCATTAAATTTTAGGGTGTCAGTATCGTTTTCATCTAAATCGATATTAACAATTTCAGTATTGGTTAATTCTAAATATGGATTTTCGCTCATCAAATCACTTGCTAATGCAGAGATATTTGAAATAGCTGAGTTTCCAATATTGCTAACTATACAATAAATTTCATTTGATTGATTTGGTTTTAGTATATATTCTTTATTATCAGCAATAGGAACATAAACTTCTTTTATTTTAAGTTTAGGAGCATTAAGGGTTAAATTTAGTTTTGAATTCCACGAATACTCATTACCATCAACATCTTCTCCTGTAATATTTAATTCAAACAGAGCTGTATGTTGATCTTCAATATTTGATTTAATTTTTAAACTAAAAGCATCTTCAATTTCTAATTCGTCAGCTTTATTTATTGTGCCATAAGGTTCTGTATCATCAATAATTGTAATATTTGTATCTAAACTTGTAAGTTTAACTTTTACGTTTTCTGCTGAATTATTATTTGAGATGTTTTTAAGGTTTATATTAAGATTCACAGTCTCATTATAATCGGCAAGCCCATTATTGTTCCCAGAATTATCGTTAATAGTAAATGTATTTAAAACCACATAAGGTATATTGGGATTAATCGTAATACGATCTATTAATGGTTGACGATTTTGCTTTGTTATTACAAGATCAAGATCACCGGCTTTCTCAAGACTATAAAAAGAAAGATTAACTATTCCTTCGTTATTGGTGAGTTTAGCATCTAGCAATTGACCTTGATATGAGATTGCTACATACGTATTTTTCTCAGTTGTTACCTGAAAACCATTTGCTCCTAAAGTAATTTCTGAATTATATGAGGCTGATATAGTTTCGGGAATTTTAACATAAGGTGTTAAGGAAGGATCACCCATTAAATGATATATTTCCCAATAATATAATTTATTGGCCGAAGCTGAAGATTCTACCGCTAAATTGCCGGCTGTTATCATTTGTCCTTGCGTTATATACCAGTCGTTTTCTCCCTCACTGTTTGAATGAAAGAATCGATCGTAAAAACCTAAATCGCTATTTGCATATGTAGGATTTGATGATTTCTCTGCCAGTCCTACGCCCCAATAAAAATCTTCATCCCATAAACTACTATTCGAAGCACCAATATATCCTACAGCACCTTTATCTTTTGCTCTTAATAAAGCCTCGCCAAAACACTCATCATCGTCGAACTTATTTGAAAGACAACAATTACCAATCATTAAAGGATACATATCTTTATTTGTCATAGATGAAACATGATCGGTTGTAAATGCCGGATTTGCCCAACCACCAGAAAAACAATGGGCTGTATAATTTGCAATTGAAACTCCGTTACTTATGTTTTCGCGTATTTCGGAAGCTTGATTTTGTGATTCGGGTGATAAATATGAGTAAGTGTTGATACCATTCGAATTATTTAAATAATTCTGAGTTGCATAATTAACCAATCCGTTTCCAACCACTAAATCGTTGCCATGATCATCATGACCAGCAACAACAACAGCATTGTTTAAATACGAAGGATCAGGAATAGTATATTTCTCTACTTCGAGTGTTTTATTTATTTGTGGTTGTAATTCTTCCACGCTTGTGGCCGAAAAACGACCATAAAATACATCAGGAAGATTGTCATCTGTGTATTCACAATAATATAAGTCTGTAACATGGTTTTGTGTAGTTCCGGGGAAAGAAGGAATCTGCTCAACATCACCAACAAATAATATGAATGTAGGAGAAACGCCGTCGGTAGGATTAGTATATAAATCTTTTAAGTAAGCTTTGATTGTTTCTTTGCTTGTTCCAACATCAGGATTGTCTGTATACGATTCGATTACATTAAAACCTTTTAACTTTTTCCATTCAATAAAACTTTGCAACGATTCTTGGAATATGGGATCGGAAACGATTACGTACTTAACAGGACTACTTATTAAAGATTTCGATTTTGTTGGATTTAATGTGTTTGTAAGAATGTTATCGAAATAAGGAGAGTTTAAATTTGTTGAAATATTTACAGAATTATCGTTGTTTATAAATTTAATTTCGAGTTCTATATTATTTAAGATCTTTAAATTATTTGTAACTGGATTGTACTGAAATGGTGAGATTTCTATATATACTAAATGCTTATTTCTTAAATAACCTCTGTCTTTAGTCTTTACAATTTTATTTGTGAAATACTTATCTGAAGAATAAATATTTTCGTCCATATGAAAAGGCTGTTCACTTATTTTATCGCTTTTTGAATAAGATGGTTGTGCAGGAATAATCGGCGTTTGTACGTTATAATCGTTTAGATTAATTAAATCTTCTTCGTAATCCAGAATTTTACAATGTACTTTTTTATTTGCAGGAACTTCAATTAATCTGGTAATTATTGGAAGATTTGGTTTTCCCTGATCGTAACTTGTGCTTGTGCCTTTAGAAATAAGTTGTATGAACTTACCTTTTTTGGTATCTACTTCTTTTAAATCAATATAGGGGATTGATTCTGTTATTTTTATGCCATTTCTTAATTCCTGAATATCTTCAATAATATCGATTTTATTTTTTGCCGAATTAAGAGAAATTCTTAAGGATTCTTGTGCGTAAATATTGAGATTAATAAAGCTTATTAATACTAATAATAATGATCGCTTAATCATGATTGTTTTGACTTTTTACTGTTATTTAATAGTTTTAATACATTCTATGTACAAAGATTTTAATTGCAATAACAAACCCTGCTGTATTGCAGGGTTTGTATTGACTTGTTAATTGATTTTATCTATTGAATAAGTAGTTTTTGATTGTAAATTTTCTTGTTATTAATTAGTTGTAAATTATACATTCCATGTTTTGCATTGTCGATACGAATGCGTTCGTTAAACTGGATGTTGTTTGAATTGAAAGTGTTTGAGTAAACAAGTTTCCCGCTAAGGTCATATAAGTTAACAATTACATCTCCACTAATTTGAGCGTCTGTTTTAATTGTAAATTGACCATTCGATGGATTTGGATAGATCATTAAAGAATTTTCGAAATCCTTATCAGAAATACCATTTGTGTTAATCGTAATCTCTTCTTTGTTTGAGGCTTCAGATTCACCATCAGGATTAGAATAAGTCGCTGTTACATAATAAGTGTAATCTCCATCTTCAAGACTAGTTTCATCAAGATATGAACTTGTTAGGATATCTGAAATCTGTGCAATTTCTTCATCGTTTCTATATACTTTATAGCCTGTATGAGAACCGTATCCTTCTTCATTTGTTTTTTTAGCAATACGAATATCGTCAATAAATAATGCGAAACTATTATTGAATTCATAAACAAATGCTATTTTAACAGATTTGTTGGCGTATTCACTTAAATCTAAAACAATTTCTTTCTCGTAATTATTCACATCATCACCTTCGGTTAAGAAAAGAATTTCGTTCCAAGAGCCATTATCTTCAACAAGAACATGGAATTTGGTAAAATAGTACGTTCCTTCATAATCACCATTAACATAATATAGCCAGAATCTTAACTCATCTTCATTTTCAATATTTATTTCTGGAGTAATTAACCAGTTAAAATCTTTTGCAGAATAATTAACTCCTGCAGAGTTTTTCCCGTTATATATTATTTCAGGATGTGCTGTTGTTCCAAATGAGTTTTCATTAGCGCTAAACCAACTATCATCGTCGTTACCTACAGTTTGTAAATCAGAGCCGTCAATATTTGTATTGCGTTTAATTTCCCAATTTGCAGGAGGCCATGTTCCTTCAAAATCTTCCATTAGTTTTATTCCTGTAGGATTCTTCCAATTTAACTCTACATTATTGTCATTAACAATATTTGCAGTAAGGTTTTTAGGAGTATCATATAATGGGTTTGAAACTGTAATTGTAAACTTCTGAATTGTTGTTTCGAACCCATCGCTTACAGTTAACTCAATATCGAAATCACCAGCTTCTGTAGGTGTCCCTGATAAAGTTTCAGTATCTTCTCCGTTTGCTGTTAAGTTTAACCACGAAGGTAATGTATTATTAAAACCAATAGTTACATTATCCTCATCGGCATCTTTTACTGAAATATCATATAAATATGCAATGCCTCTTCTGGCTGAAGTAATTTCTTCAGATGTAAATTCAGGAGCTGTATTTGCAAATGCAGAAACACTAATGGTAAATGTTTGTTCGGCATTTTCTTTTCCGTCCGAAGCAGTTAATTTTACATTGTGAGTTCCAACATGTTCGGTAAGTGGTTTTCCTGATAAGCTTGCTGTACCATCTTCGTTATCGGTTAAAGTTAACCAAGCAGGAGTGCTTTCGCTTGTAATCGTTAGCTTATCGAAATTATCGTCGTTAACTTTAATGTTATATAAGTAATCACGATTTTCAGAAGCTTCTAACAATGCGGTAGAAATAAAATTAGGAGCATCATTAATTTCTGAGAAATCATATAAGCAAAGATCATCAACCATAAAAATGAAGTTGTTAAACGAAACACATTGAATGGCCACATAAACATTTTCACCTTTAAATTCAGATAAATCGAAATTGTATTTAGTCCATTCACTTGCAGGTGCTTCAATTGGGTTTGTTGTTCCAGAAATAATTTTGAAATCGGATGGTTGATAACCAGTTGTTGAAACCGCAACATTAAACTTCTCTAATAAACCTGATTGATCTGTAGATGATTTTGCCCAGAATGAGAATTCAGGATTTTCTCCAAGATTACCATGAGGGGAAATTAACCAGTCGTTGTTCGAAACAGGATCAGCAGTACTTCCTCTGGCAGCAATACTAGCAAGGAATTTATTTTTTGAATGTGGTGTAAAACCTTCTGCACTTACTGCTTTTGGATTGAAAACGATAAATGCAAGTGAATCTCCTTCGTGTGGAAAATCAAAATCGGACCATCCCCAGGTTGGAAGTTTATCTGCATTTATAGTGCGCCATGGAATTGGTGTTGTAGCAAAATCTTCCATTTCTTCAATATCCCATAGTGTGAAATCTTCGGAATGAGCTTTACCTGTTAAGTCAATCTTAAATGTTTCTCCAGATGAGCAAATGATCGTAAATTTGTCAGTATCGGAACCCGCATCTGTAGGATTGTAATCGAATGAAAATGTATATGTTTCATTTTCTAATAAAGCAACATCTTCTTTAACAAATGATGTAGAGAACTCACCACTAGAAAGGTTTGCCGAAGTAATTTCTAATGTTCCAACCCCAATATTAATGATTTCAAAAATATTTTCTGATGAAGCTGTTTGTCCAAAATCGACAACGCCTGCTTCCCATGCTGTATTGTTAATTTCTGCTACAGGAGTAGTAGGGCGTGCTTGGATACTTATAGCATCAAGACCAACACCATAAGCTTTTTGAACATTTCCATCAGAAACATAATGCCAGCGCAGGTAAACATTATCTCCTGCATAATCAGAAAGGTTTACAATTTCTCTTTGATATTCTGTCATTGCTTTTTCTGGGGATAGGGTTCTTAAAGTAGTCCATGTTTTTCCAAAATCTGTTGAAACCTCAAAATAGCTTGTATCATGTTCTGCCACCTTTGAATTTTTCTCTGGAGCATCAATGTCATCATTTTTCCAATAAAAGTGAATACAGAAATCAGATGGTAGATTTATAGGAGCAGTCATTAGTACTGCGTCGGTTGTATTAGGTGTAGTTCTAGCAGAAAGATCTCCCATATATGCTTCGGCTCCCGAAAACCAATTATTTACAATCCAACCAGGATTTTGTTCATCTTTTTCAAATCCTTGTGTATATGGAAAATTATTAATTGTGGGATCAGCCATAGTTGTAAATCTCCATACAGGACAATCTTCGGCATCTACACCGTTGTTGTAAGGAATTACTTTCCAAATATAATTAGTTGCAAAATCTAATGCATGAACCATGTATTCTGTATCTGTTCCAACATTCACATTATCTAAAACTGCAATAGGGTTTTCACTTGTTCCAAGACAAATTTTATAACCATCGGCACAAAGTGATTCATTCCAACTTAACTTAATCATGTTATTTAATCCTTGAGCTTGGTCAATTGGAGTAGGATTTGATGCAGGATACGGAGTTGCTGGAACCAACATTTCAGGACCCGAAACATTATCTACAAACACATAATTTTTGCCAAAGAATCCAATAAACTTTTCACCTACAATAGAACTTAAATCAACTGTAATTTTGGTATAATCATCGGTAAGAGTAATATCTTGCAGATCGCTCCAAGTACTGTTGTCGGTAGAGTATTTTAAAGATAGAGTTCCGTTTGATGAACTTGAGTTGTGAGCATAAAAACTAATTTCGTCGCCATCTTTAATATTAAGTTTTGGAGTTGTCAGTGAACCACCATCAGGACCAGCATATGCGTAAAAACCACCTTCATATGCCGATGATGCAATGTAACCACGATGCCATCCGTTGTAACCATCGTCTTTTACTGTCCATCCTAAAGGAGGGAATTCCTCGGCTTCAAAATCTTCAAATAATACATCGGGAACATAAGTTGAACCACTTACATTAATTGTGTTTGTTCCGTTGTATTCGCCTGTAATATTTACAGTAATAGTTTCATTAAAAACACCTTCTGTTTCAGGATTAAATGTAAGCTCAACATCTTCTTTAGCCCCTGCAATAATAGTAAGGAGGCTTACGGTACATGAAAATGGAGCATTTATATCTATGCTGGAAACATTTAAGTCGGCGTTGCCAATATTTTCGATACTCAATATTGCTTTACTGTTCGAACCAAGGATTACAGGATCAAAATCGGTAGTAGTTAAACTAATTGTAGGTTTTTTTGCTAAAGCCATTGCGTTAAGCTCAATGGTATTTGTTCCATCGAATTCTCCATCGATTGTAAGGCTTAGCATTTTGGTTGCTGCACCGGCAATTGTTGGAGAAAAAGTAATTTCTACATCTTGTTGTGAGGCTTGTGCAATTGTTAAAGTTTTTGTTACAATAGAAAAAGGAGCATCTACTAAAATATCAGTTATGTTTAAGGCTGCATTACCAGTATTTTTAATTGTTAGATTTGCTTTAGTGCTTGATCCAACTATTGTGTTTTCAAATACAGGAGTTGTTAATTCAACTTCAGGTTTTTTTACTATAGCTAATGCAGGGGCTGAAACATTGTCTATTCCTCCAAAGTTTACAGGTCCCCATTCATTTGAAATGTTGAAAACTATAAACACTTCTTGACCTATATAGGCGGTTAAATCTAAAGGTGTCGTAGTCCAACTGTAATCACCCAAATAATCATCAAAGATTGGTGTTTCCGAATCATAATTATTATCTGAAGGAATTGTGTTTACAACGTAAACTTTCAATTCGGTATAATCCCCATCATAATCATATGTCATTTGGTCGAACGAAAGTGTTTTGTTGCTTGCTGTAACACTCAATTTAGGAGTTATCAAGAAATCGTTTCCTAGATTATTCCCGCCGGCGTATTTAGTTCTGCCATCGAGTTCTGGTGCAGGAGAAACAAATGAGCCATCGCCATCTATATCTCGTATTTCCCAACCTTCTGGAATACCAGATGAGAAATCTTCGGTAAGTTGTCCAAACGAAAAGTTTGTAACAAAGAGTAATAAAAATAGGAATAGATAATTCCGTGCAAAGTCAATTTTTTTCATAGATCAATTTTTATGGATTAGAATTTTTTGCGTTTAATTAGAGTAAAATAGTTCTACAAAAGTTGGAATATCTTTGTATAATTAAAAATTAAAGGTGTTTGGATTCAAGAATCGGAACATCCATCCTTTTATATGAAAAAAGTGGGTGCTTTAAGGCTTTGAGAAGAAAATGAAAGCTTATAGGAATTCTTTTCTAATAAATATTGAGAGAATAAATAAGAATTGATTCTTATAATTGATTTTGACTTAAAACTGATTTTTGATAAAACGAAGGTGTAATACCAGTAATTTTTTTAAAGGAAATATTAAATGCTGATTTAGAATTAAAGCCAACACTAGTTGCAATTCCTTCAATGGTCAGTTTTTTATATTCGCTGTCGGATAATAATTGTCTAGCTTCTTTTATTCGATATTCGTTTATGAAATTACTTACATTCTGATCATATTTTTCATTTATTATTTGCGAGATGTATTTTTTATTTGAATTTAAATGATTTGCTATTTTTTCAAGATTTATATCCGTATCTAGAAAAAGTTTTTTATTCTCCATTAAATCAATAATACCATTAAGTAATTCTTGTTTTTGATTTTCAGAAATAGGAGAGTTGGAGTATTTATTATTTGTTTCTATCCTATTCTCGTCTGATAAAGCCAGTAAATTATTAATGTCAGAAGAAAGATTTTTGCATTCTGTAATTATATTTTTTCTATGTTCTTGTTCAATTTCTTCTTGTGTTTTTTTATCGGATAAGGTTTCTACTTTAACGATAATATTTTCCACCTTATTATTAAGTTTTCTATGAAGGCTTACTAAAGAGGATCTTTCTTCTTTTGCAAAATTCTCCGATTGCTTTTTAACTATACTAAGTGCTTTTTCCGATTTTGCAATTTCAACATTTCTTGCAACCAAATCATTATAAGCAATTTTTCTTTTAGTGCTATGTACAAATGTTAAGATTAACAGAAATAGAATGATAAAAAAGCCAGTACCTAATAAAATAAGTTCTTTCTTTTGTGTTCTAAGCTTGATTTTATCAAGCTTATTTTCAGTGTTTAATAGGTTAATTTCCTGTTCCTTTTTTTCTGTTTCGTATAGAATTTTTAATTCGTGAATTTGCTTATGCTTTTCCTTATTGAATACAGAATCTTTTTCTGTCACGTATTTTTTATAATAATCAAGGGCTTTTTTGTTATCGTCTAGTATAGAGTATGCATTACTAAATGATTTATAGTTATAGACCAAAGTTCGTTTATAATTCCCCTGTTCTGCAATTTTCGTACTTTTTTCTAAATACTTAAGAGCCTCTTTTATATTGTTGTTGTGTAAATATATTGTGCCAATATTGCTATAGCCAATTGCTAATTGTTCCTTATCGGCATGTTTTTCATTTATTACCAATGCTTCTTTATAATATCTAAACGCTAGTTTAAGCTTGCCTTGCTTATGATAAATCAGACCAATATTATTTAATGATTTTGCTATTCCAGAATTATTATTTAGTTTCTTTTCAATTTCCAAAGATTTTAAAATATAACCTAGGGCTTCTTCATATTGCTTCGTAGCAATGTAAATTAATCCTATATTGTTTAAAGCGTATGATATTTTTATTTCTAACTCTAATTCTTGATATATTTCCAAGGATTTTATATTGTATTCCAGAGCATGATCAAAATTCCCCCATCTATAATATATATAAGCAATGTTATTGTAACAATTTGCCATTCCCGATTTATCGTCGGAGCTCTCTTTTATTTCTAAAGATTTTTGAAAGTATTTTAAGGATTTCTCGTATTTTTCCCAATTAGAATAGATTAAACCGATGTGATTTAAAGTTTTTGAGATGTCTTTAACGCTGTCCAGTTTCTGATATATATGGAGTGATTTTTCGTAATTTTCAAGTGCTTTGTTCGAATTCCCAGATTTATTATACACATTAGCAAGTAAATTATAGTTTTCGGCAATTCGTGTTTCGTTGTTTAATTCTTTTTCTATGGTGATGCTTTTTAATAAATGCTCAAGAGCTTTTTCATATTGACCTTTTTCTGAACATATTTTACCAAGCTTTGATAAAGTTATGGCTAAATCCTTTTTGTTGTTTGTTTGTAGTGAAGAATCTAAAATAGCTATGTAATCTCCAAATTCTGGATTTGTATCCTTTAATTCATAATTGGCAGTGTCATAAATAAAACCACCATTTACATTCGAAGCGGATGTGTTTATAGATGAATAAATAATTATTAAAAATGAGATTATAAGTTTGAGATAACTCTTAGGTAAATCCATAGTTTAATAAAGAAATAAGTTTATTTGAAAAGATGCGTTTAAGCGCAATAAAATAAGCCATTTTATTTGTAAGATACAAAGAATGATTGAACATTAATTAAGATTAGAAATGAATAGAATCTTGTAATTTAATTATGTATTTGTAATATTTTATTTATGAAATCCAGAAAGAGAATAGTTGTTTTGATTAGTTTAACATTGCTTTTAATTTCTCTCGTTTTTACACAAAAATGTATTCAGGAGTTGGTCACGAATTGGTATACAATAAAAAAAGGACTTTCATTATTAAAAGTCCTTTTCTTATTGTTAATATCTTCTTTCTACTCTTTAAAACCATTTGTATTATGTGTTCCATCGCAAAAGGGTTTGTTTTTTGATCCGCCACAGCGACATAAAGCTACGGTATTTTCGCACGGGATTGCTTCTCCTTTGCTATTTTTCAGTTCAATTTTTCCATTCACCAAAATAGGTCCGTTTTCCATTAAATCAACTTTTACATTACTCATATTTTGTTCTCCTTTTTGTTTTTTAGTATTCATATAAAATGATAATGCTCCTGAAGGACACTTCCTAACTTGATTAATTATTTTATCAGAAGTAGAACCATCTGCATTAATCCAAGGTCGCTTATTCATGTCGAAAACTTCTGGAAGCCCTTTTATACAATTGGTAGAATGTATACACAAATTGGGTTTCCAAACAATGGTAACTTCTCCGTTACTATATTCTTTTGTTTTACTCATGATATGCAGGTTTAATTAATGTTCATTGGAACTTCCATAATAAGTATCTTAGAATCTGTTAAAGTTTTAATTTTTACATTATTTGTTTCTGATATTCCAATTCCATCGCGTTTTTCCAGAATCGATTCTTCAACCTCCAGACTTCCCTCTATAATAAAAATATATACACCATGATTTTCACCATTTAATATGTAATCGATAGATTTTCCCTTTCTAAGATTCCCCATTTGAAACCAAGCCTCCTGATGAATCCAGGATCCTGCATCTTTTTTGTTTGGAGATAATATTTGAAATAATTTATTCTCTGTTTCAATATTTTTAATAGAGATTTGATCGTAGCGTGGCGCAACATTTTTTTCATTTGGGAATACCCAAATTTGTAAAACTTTTACTTCCTTATCGGAGTTTTTATTATACTCACTATGTTGGATTCCCGATCCTGCACTCATAGCTTGAATTTCTCCCTCAGAAATTACACCAGAATTTCCCATACTATCCTTATGTTCGAGATCTCCATATAGAGGAATAGTAATAATCTCCATGTTATCATGAGGGTGTGTGCCGAAACCCTTTCCTGCAGCAATTGTATCGTCGTTTAAAACGCGTAGTGCGCCAAAATGAACTCTTTCAGGATTGTAGTAATCGGCAAAACTAAATGTATGATTAACTTTTAACCAATCATGATCGGCTTTTCCCCTCGAATCAGCTTTGTGAATTACTTTTTTCATTTAATTGCAAATAATTATTCCTTTATCATTGTTAAAAGCATTTTAAAACTTGAAGTTGCTTGCACGGCATGAACGATATTTGCTGGCATAATTATAGAATTTCCTTGAGAAACTTCGTGAGGCTTTCGGTCAATAAGTACTAAAGCTGATCCTTCTAAAACCTGAATTAGAGCATCGAAAGGAGCAGAGTGTTCACTTAACTCTTGTCCTTTATCAAAGGCGAAAAGGGTAACATTTCCAATTGGCTTTTGTATTATTTTTTTACTTACGATTCCATCTGTTGAATAATCAACTTTTTTTGCAAAATCAAAAACTTCCGAATGTGTAACTTTATCTTCCATAAAATTTGTTTTATACGTTTTAAAGCACCAAAATCGGCGCTAATTAGTCATAAAACAAATTGGAAGGATAAATGTTTATAATCCGATGGAATCTTAGAATTAAGGTTTTGCTTGAAAATTATAGATTTTTCTTTAAGGAAAAGAAGAAGGTTGTTCCAACACCTTCGGCACTTTCAACCCAGATTTCTTCTCCCATTTTTTCAATAAATTCTTTGCATATAATTAATCCAAGACCTGTTCCAGATTCATTTTCAGTACCGCGACTGTTTTTAGAATTGTCTAGTTTAAATAGGTTTTGAAGATTCTCTTTTTTGATACCAACTCCGTTATCTTTAATCGAGAAAAATATTTTATTATTTTTAACTTCAGATTTTAGTTCAATTATTCCTTGGGGATTAGTAAATTTAATGGAATTGGCTGTTATATTCTGAATAATTGTATTGATCATAGACTTGTCGCCATAAACCTCATGACTTTTATTTACATTGTTTAAAATCTGAATGTTTTTTTTAATGGCTTGCGGGTTTAAAATGTTTAATATTTCATTAACAATTTCATTTAGATTAAAATTTTCGTTGGCTACCTCAATAATACCAGATTGGGATCGTGCCCAGTTTAACAAGTTCATTAGAAGCCGATGCATTCCTTGCGACGATTTATGAATTTGATCGATGTATTTTAGTTGCTTTTCATCTGAAAGAGTATCGTATTTATTTAATAAGATTTCTGAAAAACCAATAATTGTATTAAATGGTCCGTGCAAATCGTGAGAGATAAGAGAGAAAAACTTATCTTTTGTTTCGTTTACATCTTTTAGTTTTTGCTGATTTTCTTTCAATTCCGAGATATCATAGCCCACAGCAATAAATTCTTCTGTTTCTGTTTTATAAGCAGCCCAATTTTGGGTTTTTATGCCATCTGTTGTATTTATTTCGAATTCGCGAAATTGACCATCAAATTTATTTAGTTGGGATTGTACGATCTCTTTATATCCAGTATTTGCAATAATGTCGATTAGATTTAATTTGTTGGAACTAAATTCGGGTATCAGATTGCAAAACGTTTTCATTTCTTTATTACTTAATCTGATGTTAAAATGATTGTCTAATATGTTAATAAGAACCGGAACATTTTCAAAAAGGGTTCGGAATAGAATCTCATTCTCTTTAAGAAGTCGCTCAGCAACAATTTTATTATATATAATTCCATTTATACTATCAATAGCATTTTTAATATTGTGTATTGAAAAGTCATTTTCATTTAGCAATTCTCCAGATTCAACTGCTTTTGTAAGTTTATTTGTAAATGATTCAAAATTGGTTTTTATTCTATGCGATATTCTTCTTGCAACAATAAACACAATGAGTATTATTGTAAGCAGTACGATTACCCCTGTTAGTACTCTTTTCCGAAGATGGCTATAAAGAATACTTTTTTCCTTTTCTATTTCCTCATCAATTTCATCAATATAAATTCCTGCACCCACCATCCATTCCCATTCTGGGATACCTTTAATAAATGACATTTTTGGAAGAACTTCGTCTGCATGTAGTTTTCTCCATGAATAGTGAATAAAATCACCCTCTGGATTCTCGACAGCTTTTCTCTCTTCCTGAATAACCTTAACCCCCTTAGGATCTTCGAGTTCCCAAACAGAAATAGGCTCTTCTATTATTTTGCCATCCATTAAAAGAGCCGTTCCATCATATGTATTTACAAATACATAGCCATTTTTACCATATCGAATGCTACTTATTCTTTGCAATACTTGTTGTTGAAGATCTTTTTCGAAATTGTCGATGTATTCGCCACATCCGATATACCAATCAAGAGGTTCAAAGTATTTAATGTACGAGTTTTTAGGATAAATCATACTTTGATCTGAGCCGGGTTTGGCCCAGTAGTCTGTTACAAAACCTTCACCAGATTTTTTTATGATTTCAATTTCATCCTGAATAACAAAATTGCCTTTTTTGTCTTGAAGATTTATTAAATTTTCTCCTTCTAATTGAGGAGCAATAGGGAAAAGTTCCTCTGTGCCATCCATCGAAACTATAAAATAATAACCTCTATCATTAAAAAAGCGAATAGGCCTCAAGGCATCTTTAATTGTTTTTTTTATTTTATCTTTTGACTGAGAATGAATGTTTTCAGAATAAATATTATTGCAAATATCCCATGCGGTATTTACCTTTTCAACAAGATTTTTTTGCATATTATCTTCAATAAACAATCTTGTCAAATTAATATAATCTATTGCTTTTACTGTTTCATTCTGAATAACTTCTTGTTGTTTTAGAATGAAACTTTCTCTATGTTTTTGAGATTCTTTTTCGAAATCTTTAATTTCAAGAATAGAATAAATAACACTTAATAGAACAACTGCAAGCACAGTAAATCCTGTGCTATATAATAAGAATATATTAGATATATTATGTCTAAAATTGATCATAAATTAAGTTCACATGAATCTCTATTCAAATATGCAATGAACAAGGGCTTATTCATTTTCTTAATATACGTATGAGCACCCGTTTTGTTTATTCCGTTTTAATTTCTATTCTCATTTTTAATAAAAGAACCATCTTTGGATAACAATATAGCGACAGATCTAGTTTGAGGAAATTCAGAAAATATAATAATTAACATAACGGTAATTGGAACGCTAAGAATCATTCCTATAATTCCCCAAATTGCTCCCCAAAATGCAAGACCAATAAGCACAATGAGAGGACTAACATTAAGAGATTTCCCAGTTAGTTTAGGATCGACAAAGTTTCCAATAATCAACTGAATTGCACCAACTATTATTAAAACCCAAATACCAGGCATTAGTTCACCAAATTGAAGCATTGCAAACATTGAAGGGAATGCTGTTGCAATTAACGACCCTACAGTTGGAATATAATTCATTAAAAAAATAAGAAATGCCCAAAACAAAGGAGCGTCTAAGCCTATAGTAAGCAGTGCAAAGTAACTTAGAAGTCCTGTTAGTATACTTATTAATGTTTTTAAAGAAAGGTATCTTCCAATTGATTTGTCGAGTTGTTTAAAAACTAGATTTACTTCGTTCTGATCTTCCTTTTTAGAATAAATAGCTTTTATTTTCTTTGAAAAGAAAGGTTCTTCCAGTAATAAAAAAAGCGTATAGATAATAATCAGGAATGCATCGCCAAAAATATCAGTTAGAGAACTAAATAATCCTGATAAAAGCTTGGTATACTCATATTCTCCTAATAATTCTTTGGCAGAACTAACAATATCAATATTTAGTGATGTGTTTATTGATTCGGTTATTTGACTAATGTTATTTTGATAAGCGGGAAGTTGTGTTGATAGTTGTTGAATGTTTATAGTTAATATTTTAACTACGCCTCCAATAATTAAAAAGATTGCTGCAAATCCAATTACATTTAAAATTGAATTTGGAATCTTCTCTTTAATAAACTTTATTTTGTTCAAAACATCTCGAATTTCTTTAATAAGAAACCAAAAAATTAGTGCTACAACGAACGGAATTATAAGGTTTTTTCCGTAAATAAATATCACAACAACGGCAAATGATATTAACAGACTATTTGTTATTCTTGATGCTCTCATTTTTAGTTTATTAATTGAATTAACTAGTTTTCTTTTTACTTTTTTTAGCTGTTGGATTATACTCAAGAGCTTGATTTATCCAATATTCTAAATCTTCATCCATATCAATTGCAATAGGCTCAACATAAAGGAATCCTTTCATCGGGCGTTTAGTAAAATCCATCATTCGGCAACCTTCTTTTAGCAAAAGCTCATTTTGGGTTTCTGGATGAACACGAATCATCAGATTCTCTTTAATAATCCCAACGCACATTTTCTCTTGGATCATAAAACAGAGTCCTCCCATCATTTTTTTTTCTTGGAAGGCGATGTTTTTGTTTTTTAATACCTGACAAACTCGATCTTGAAGATTTATATCGTAGGCCATGTTTATTGTTCTTTTTTCGAGCAAGTTAATATTAAAATGGAACAAAAAAAAGCGCGAAGAAACTCTTCGCGCTTTGATATAATGGTGTAAGATTTATTTAGTAATCTTAATAACTTTTTTAAATAAATCTTTGTTTTCTTTTACTTTATCGGTATTTCCATACACACAAATGGCTTCTTGATCTAAAATATCATTTACCATTTTTCCCATTCCTTTAACATCTTCAAGAGTAGAAGTTAATACCTCAGATCTCTCTTGTTTTAATTCATCAATTGTTGTTTTAGTAAAATATCTTTGAACAGCAATTGAACCTCTTTGCGATGCAGTAGTTGGACGATCCATACGAGCAATTGTACCAATAATAAAACGTGTCATTTCGTTTTTATCTGCTTCAAAGTCTTTTAAGAAGCTTGGTGATGCATCAAAATTTTCAATTGTTTCTCTTAGGTTAGGATCTCTGTATGATCCAAAATATACGTTTCCTGTAGAAGAGAATCCACTAAAACCACCATATGCTCCACCTATAACTCGAACTTGAGTTTGTAGCCATTCTCTTGAAAGAATTTGATTTAAAACACGCATTTTACCATTCCACTCATACCCCAATTTTTTAAAGTCATATCCCTTTGTTACATACTGAACTTTAGATGCAGCCATTAAACCTTCGTTCTTTGTTTCTAATTCAAAATTCCAATCCTTAAGTTCACCTAAACCTTCTGGAAGTGAAGCAATAAATGTTTCTAATGATTTTGAATAAACAGCATATTCTTCTTCCGAACAAGTAATTGAAGCAGTCATGTTTTTCTTATTAAAAAGAATTTGAGCAGTTTGAGCAAGCTTTTCACTTATTTCGTTATGCTTTGCTTCAAAGTTTTCTGTTAAATCAGTAATAAAGTTATAGTAATCTAATCCATCGGTAAGTTCGTTAAACATTCCTCTGTTAGTGTAATAAGAACTTAATCTGGTTAATGCATAATTCATTCCATTATTCTTGATACCAGCTTCAACTTGTGATTGTTGACGCATTAAAACAGCTTTTAATCTATCTTTATCGTCGTATTTTGATCTATTAATAACCTCATCGGCTAGTTCGAAGAGTTTATCGCTCTTATTTGTAAAAGCTTTCGTTGTAAAAAGAAATTTAGGAATAAGATTTTCGTCAGAATTATCTTCTAAATATGTTCTTAAGGCAGTGTAAAAACCTCCTGTATTTATATTTAGTTCGTTGTCAAGTTCTCCATAAGTATAATTTTCGGTGTTCATTAAACCAATAATCTCACAAAGTAAATTTGCATATGGAATTAAATCTTGAGGTACTGCACGTAAGTCAAAATATAGGTTCGAATAAAGAATGTTGTTTGTAAAATCAGCATGATGCAATACAGTTACATCTGAAACAGATTTTTCTTTTAGATCATACCACTCAACTTCAGAGCTTATATCAGAAAGTGCTAACATTGGAATGGTTGCAAGAGCTTCAGGAGAATCCTCTTCTTTTTGATATTCTTTTAAAGCCTTTGTTTCTTCGACCAATTGTTCTACTTCTTCTTTACTTAAACTTGCTTTATAATCAGCTAATTCTTTTTTTACTTTTGCAGCGAACTCTTTTTCAAGTCCCGGTTGTGGTTTTAAAACCATTAACAAAGCATGAGGATTTTCAATAAATTGTTCTTTAACAATTGTTTGAAGTAAACCATTACCAATGCCTTCTTTTACCTTTGTCAAAGGTTTTTCAAATTCTAACCCTAAGAATGGATCGTCGGCAAAAAACCAACCATTATATGACGACCATAAATACATAAACCCTTTTTGAGCAGAGTTTCCTTCGCGCATATTAAATTCCATTCTATTAAGAATACCATTGATCATTGATTGATCAAAACCTTCTTCACTTATTTTTTGTAGAGTTTCAGAAACAATTTTGTCAAATTTATCTTTGTCTTCAGGATTTGCATTCTGAACCATTATTTGAAATACATTCTGTTTGGTATTATCAACGTATGCATTAACTTCTCTGCCAATTCCTGCTTCTTGCAATGCAACTCGTAATGGAGCTGATTCATGATTTACCAATGCTTCGCTTAAAACATTTAGAGCCATAGTTAATTCAACATCTGTACTTAGGCCAGTTACATAATTTAGTCCTAAATAAGTATTGTTTTTTGTTGAACCTCCAACAGGCACTGGATATGATCCTTCGGCATATTTCTTAGCTTCGAAAGGTTTTTGAAGAGGAATTTCAATTTTTTCTTCTGATCTCTCATATTTTGATAGATATTCAGAATCAATAAATTCTAATTCTTTGTTTAAATCAGCATTGCCATATAAAAGAATATAACTATTTGTTGGATGATAGTATTTATCATGAAATTCAGTAAAATATTCCTGCGTTAAACCAGGGATAGCCATTGGATATCCTCCTGAAGAAACACCATAAGTATTGTCAGGAAATAATATTTTACTTGATTGATAACCTAATTCTCTTGTTGGATTAGAAAAAGCACCTTTCATTTCGTTGTAAACAACACCTTTGTAGGTAATTTCACCATCGATATCATCTAACTCATAATGCCAACCTTCTTGTTTCAAAATCCTTGGGTCTTCGTGTAAATTTGGATTAAAAACAGCATCTAAATACACATGCATAAGATTAAAATAATCTTTGTCGTTCATACTGGCAACAGGGTAAGTTGTTACATCAGAACCTGTCATTGCATTCAAAAATGTGTTTAAAGATCCCTTAGTAAGCACATCAAAAGGACTTTTAACTGGAAAGTTTTTTGATCCGTTTAGTACTGAATGCTCCATAATATGTGGAGTTCCAAAATCATTTTCAGGAGTTGTTTTAAATGCTATGTTGAATAATTTGTTTACATCATCAGCCTCAATTTTTAATAATCTGGCACCTGTTTTTTCATGTAAGAAGTACAAACAATTTGCATTTACTTCTTTTACAAATTTCTTTTCAACTAGTTTAAAACCATTGTAGGTTTCATTTACTTTAAACTCCGCTTTAGGATTGCATGCCCATACCAAAGTAATTAAAGCAAGAAAGATTAAAGAGAAAATTTTGTTTTTCATTTTATTTTTCATTCGGTTAATAATTATTTTATAAGTGTTCTTTTATTTTAAAATAAATTTAAAATTACAATAAATAGACTATATAACTAAGAAAAACGCTAGTTTTAGCATTTTATTTTGCTGTTTAATATATTTTAGATTGTTTGATAAGAAATTGTAATAATAGTTTAATTAAGGAATTGTTTTTTTGATTTTTGAAATCTTATTTAGAGATGAAAATCTCGTAGTTATTAATAAACCACATGGAGTAGTTGTTCATAGATCTTCCTATGTTGGTGAGGCGGATATTTATGCTGTTCAGGAGTTAAGAAAGCAACTGGGGCAATATGTTTATCCTTGTCATAGAATTGATCGTAAAACTTCAGGGATTTTGGTTTTTACATTAAATCAAGAGTCGGCAAGAAGAATGCAAGAGCTATTTGCTGGGAATTTTATCAAGAAAAATTATTTGGCAATAGTTCGTGGTTATACCGATGATTTGGGAGTAATTGATTATACGCTGATAAATGAAAAAGGGAAGT
This sequence comes from Bacteroidales bacterium, assembly GCA_016342685.1. Classification (GTDB taxonomy): domain Bacteria; phylum Bacteroidota; class Bacteroidia; order Bacteroidales; family UBA12077; genus UBA12077. The sequence continues at coordinate 431,248 of JAEINU010000004.1, forward strand.
CTCAAGAGGCATTAACTAATTACAAAACAATTAAACGAGTTGAGCTAGATATTCCTTTTGGCAAGTTTAAAACATCTCGGTATTCTCTGGTAGAGGTGGAGCCTCAAACTGGGCGGATGCATCAAATAAGAAAACACTTAGCGCATATACACCATCCTATTATTGGTGACAGACCTCATGGTTGCAATAAGCAGAATCGCTTATTCAAAGAATTATTTCAAATGGATACAATGATGTTACATGCGCATCAAATTTTATTTTCGCATCCTGAAAGCGGAAAAGAAATAAAGCTTAAAGCTTCTTTACATGCCGAATTCCAAAGAATGATCGATACACTCCAATTTGGCTCTTTTTAATCCAAATTTTCTTATTTTTTAATAAATCAGGGAAAAATTGAAAATTAATTTTCAAAAATCAATTCTGTTGCAACTAATAATTTAGAAAAACATTTAAGCATTAAAACTAAAAATTTAAAAAGATGAAAAAATTAGTTGCTATTTTAACAAGTTGCTTTATTGCATGTATTTTTACTGCACAAGTTAAAGCTCAAGGGTTTATTACTCCATTAGAGAGTGTTCAGTTAAACACAGAAACTGTTGCTTATAAAACAGATGGTACAGTAATTAAAGGTAAATTGAAAGGGGCTGTTTGTGTAATGGGATATTTAAAGAAAGTTACTATTCTTGATAATGCAGGAGTAAAACACAAACTTCCAGCTGCAGAATTAAAACAATTAAAAGTTAAGCCTGGTAAATTGGCAAAGATGGAAATGGCTGCTAAATCAACTGAGGTTCCTTCACAAATTTCTAAGGAAAGATATGCAGAAGTTTTAAATCGCGAATGGTTAATTTATGAAAAAACATTAAAAGACAAGAAAAAAGATGTTGCAGTATTGGGTCAATTATTAAATCCAGGATTTGATCATAAATACAAAGTTTTTGTTGATCCAAATGCAAAAGCTGGATTTGGAATCGGACCTGTAAAATTTGGTGGACCAAAATCTTATATGATTCAAAAAGTAGGTGCTAAGAAATCTATTATTGTGAAAAAAGGAGAGTACAAGAAAGTTGCTAAAGAGTTATTTGGCGATTGCAGCAAAATGATGAAAGCTTACGAGAAGTTTGATTATGGTCAAGTAGCTGAACACTTCTTTTATTACGATCAAAATTGCAAATAAACCGAACCAATTTTTATTTCAAAATAAAAGGAGCTTTGTTAGAAGCTCCTTTTTTAGTTTAAATATTCATCAAGACTTAAAACTTTTATTTTGTTCCCATTAATAGGAATTGTTTCTTTCCAAATCCAGTTGTAATGTTCAATTACTTGTTTGGCTTTTAAATGCGGACGATCTCCGGTTGTATGTGCATCGGAGATAACAGTAACTTTATATTCGTGATTTATTGCTGATTTTATAGTGGAATCGACACAAAAATCTGTTGCGCAACCAGTTATTGTTAATTTATCTATGTTAAGTTGTTGGAGTGTTGTGTGTAGTATCGATTTATAAAATGAATTGTTGGCAATTTTACTTATAGCTAGATCGTTGCAATGAACATCTAAGGAATCTAGAACTTTCCACTCTTTGGAACTTGGCAAACAGAAATTATCTTTTGAGCCATCATGTTGAATGTAAATTACCGGTTGCCCTTTTTTTCTAAAAGAAGTAGCTAGTGTATTTATTCTTTGAATTACCCCATCTGAGTCCCAACGTGGAGTTTCAGGAGTAAATGATATGTTTTGCATATCAATTATTAGTAATGCTTCCATAATTTATTCAGTTTTTACTAAAATAACGATTTGAAGTAGAAATCGATTAAGTTAATATAGCTTATACATAGTATTCATAACTGCTAATTTAGTATTCTTTTTCGATTTAGTTTTAACATTGAATAAATAAATAATTAATATTTTATAATGGGCACGTTTTTAGACTTTTAATCTGAGAACAAGGTCTCAAATAGTAATTCTCAGTATGACTTCTTATAATTGCTAAGAAATATACTGAGAATTAAACGGTATAGGACAAATGCATTTTTTATTAAACTGCAATTATTTCACCAAAAACAATTAGTCGATCAATTTGAACATCAATCTGGGTTTCTGTTAAATTATATCCTAGCTGCACTAAAATCCCTTTAATTGTTTCCGAGATAGTTTTTGTTGATTCTTCAAGAATTTTATTTTTGTTGTTATTGCTAATCATTTCATTAACAATACTTATCTGCCATTTTTCCGACAAGTAATTTTCTGCTCTTTTATCAGAATATTCTGCTTTTTTAGCAACTTCGGTAAATGATTGAAGGTATTTGCCTAAATATTTGTCTGCATGGTCTCCTTTTTCATTCCAGCCATTACCTGAATCTACTTCTGGTTTGCCTTTGTCGAAATTAAGCTTGTCATTTCCAGTAAGTTCAACTACTCTAATTTTTAATCTATTTGCAGATTCGTCATAAGAAAGATATAAATCGCTTAATTCAATTTTAAATTGCAAACTGAATTGCCAATTGTATGTTACTTTAATGTATGGGTCTGGTAAAAAAGCTACACCGTCGACAGAATATTTCCTGTAAGCTGAATAACCGGTAGAATCAATAGCTGTAACAATCTGTTTTTTTGGTATTATTTCACTAAAATTACACTTAGCTAATGTTTTGTTCTGGTTCTTTTTTACAAATAAATCATAGGCAAAATATCCTACAACAGCAATAATAATTAAGATTAAAATAGTTTTAATAGTTTTCATAAATTCTCAAGAATTTTTGGTTAATAAATCGATTTTTAAGGTTTTTCTAAACCCAACACTTATTAATTCTCAAATTCTTATGAAGGTGACCCCTTTAATAATGTGCTTTACAACACATTTTGTGGAGTGTTTAGGGGATGTTTTATAAATAGTTGATTATTAGAAATATAAAAATCCCTTTCCGTAATTGAAAAGGGGCTAATTTACTAACCAAACTTAGCGAGATGAGTGGAAAGCATTAAAATTATAAATGTTTTGCTAGTTTTATTAATTGTATAAATTCACTTCTGTATCCTTCTGAATCTTTTCCCTTTGAGGCTGATGCCAAATCAATAATTGATTTATAAGTCGCGGTTCCTATGTTTTCTGAATTACGAAGTAGCATTCCAAATCCGGCAACGGAAGCCGAGAACCTAAAGTTTTCGGACATATCGGTTACATAATTGTTTTTAAATGGAATTACTTCTTCGATCAAAATACTTTTTGTTCCTTTTGGTTTTTTATATCTAAACTTTACGGTTGCAACTTCGTCGCCTTCTCTTGCAAGATTATTCACATTTGTTGTTTGATATTTTAAGTTGTTCTTCTTTAAAGAACTCTTATTTGCTAATTTTATTTCATACAAGGCTGTTACCGTATGTCCAGAGCCTAATTCTCCCGCATCTTTCTTATCGTCTTCAAAATCTTCGTTATTTAACATTCGATTCTCATAACCAATTAATCTGTAAGACTCTACAATGGCAGGATTAAATTCAATCTGAATTTTTACATCTTTTGCAATGGTGAATAATGTTCCGCCAAATTCGTTCACCAAAACTTTTTTAGCTTCCATAATATTATCGATGTAAGAGTAGTTTCCATTTCCTTTGTCGGCAATAATTTCCATTTTGTCATCCATGTAATTTCCCATTCCGAATCCTAAAACAGATATAAAAGTTCCTCTTTCGCGTTCTTTTTCAATTAATCGTTCCAATTCGGAATTGCTCGATTGACCCACGTTAAAATCGCCATCGGTAGCTAAAATGATTCTGTTATTTCCATTCTCTATAAAGTTTTCGCTAGCTACCTGATAAGCCAATTTTAAACCAGCAGCTCCTGCAGTTGAACCTCCCGATTGTAATCTTTCAAGTGAATTGATAATTGTTTGTTTATCGCTGCAACTTGTCGATGGAAGAACTAATCCTGAGCTACCTGCATAAACGACTATTGCAACACGATCTTCTTCACGTAATTGTTGAATAAGAAGTTTAAAAGCTTTCTTTAATAAAGGAAGTTTATTCTGTGAACTCATCGAACCAGAAACATCAATTAGAAAAACAATATTTGAGGCAGGTAGATTATCCATTTCTATTTTTTCGCCCTGTAAACCAATGTGTAACAACATGTTTTCTTCGTTCCAAGGGCAATGAGCAAATTCTTGATAAATAGCAAATGGATGTCCATTATCTGGTTGTGGGTAATCATAGTTAAAATAATTAATCATTTCTTCGATTCGAACAGCATCTACAGGGGGTTTTTGACCATTGTTTAAAAATCTACGCATGTTACTGTAAGAGGCAGCATCAACATCAATTGAGAAAGTTGATAATGGAGCTTTTATAGCATCTTTATATCCATTTTCATGAATTGTAGAATATCCTTCTCGGTTAAATTCTTCTTCTTGTTCATAAAGCATAACAGGTGCAGACATATTGTATTCAGAAGATACTGATTTGTCGCGAAAAGCTAGAATTCGACCACTTCGTTCTTTTTTTATTCCATAAGCAGTAACAACCACCTCATCCATTTCTAAAAGTTCTGCTTCTAAAGTTGCGTTAATAATGGTTTGATTTCCAACATGAATTTCTGCTGTTACCATTCCTACAAAACTGAAAACAAGAATGTCTTTATCAGACGCTTCAATTTGGTATTTACCATCAATGTCTGTTGTTATTCCTAGTCTAGAGTTCTTAATTGTTACAGATACTCCTGGAATTGATAATCCGTCTTCTTTAGCTGTTACGGTTCCTTTTATTGTGCGAGCACTTACACTAAAACTTAGTAGTACTGCTAATGCTGAAATAATAAATACAATTTTTTTCATAACTTTAAGATTTTAAATTAATATTCGTTTTCTAATAGGGTGCAATTTTTGAAAAGATTCCATAAAAAATTCACAATTTTTTTAAATTATTTTTTAAGATTCAGAATATAAGCATGATAAGGTGAATGACAATCTTAAACATAAGGATCATAAATTAGATTCTGAATTACTTCAGCAGTATAAGAACACGGGCAATCTTGAAATATTAGGAGAGTTATACAATAACTATATTCATCTGGTATATGGCGTTTGTTTAAAATATTTAAATAATCGTGAGGAAAGTAAAGATGCAGTGAATAAAATTTTTGAGAAGTTAATTACGGAGATTCCAAAGTTTGAGATACAAAACTTTAAAAGTTGGTTGTATGTATTAACCAAGAATTATTGTTTAATGGAAATTCGTAAATTGAAAACCGAAAAAAAACAATTTGAGAATTTTTCTCAGGATTATTTTATGGAATCGACAGATATTTCGCATCCTATTGATGAGGTTTCGGATGTAAGTATTGAAGATCAACTTAAAGTCTGTATTGAGAGACTCAAAAAAGAGCAAAAGCAATGTGTTGAGATGTTTTATTATGAATCGAAATGTTACAAAGAAATTTCCAGTACATTAAAGATTGATGAAAATAAAGTAAAAAGCTATATTCAAAACGGGAAAAGAAATTTAAAAACCTGCCTTGAGCAGCATATGCAGAAAGAAAATGTCTAGAAAAAAACTGTCATATAAAGATTTTAGAGCTTATTTCAGCAATAACATGCAAAATAATCAAAAGCATGATTTTGAGAAAGAAATAATGCGTGATGTTTTTGAAGAAGAGGCGTTTGATGGCTTATCAACATTAAGCAAGGGTGAACGAGATTCGGATATTCTGGAGTTAAAATACGCAGTTAAATCAAGAGCTAAAAAAGCCAAAACCATCGTTCCTGTTTGGTTTAGATATGCAGCGGGGGTTGTGATATTAATTGGTGTTGGTTTAAGCGTTTTATTATTTAACAATACTTTTTGGCAAGGTTCTGTTTTAAAAGAACAAATTTCTGAAGAAATGGAAGTTGCCGATAGCTTGATTAATTCAGCCGAAAAGGAAATTCAGCAAATTGCCGGAATTAAAGATACGCTTGTACAACAAGGTATTGTAGCTGACAATCGACAAGAGGAAGGCCAGAAAGACAAAAAACAGGAATCTACTTCAGAGGATATTGTATTAAATGAAATTATTCTGGAATTTGAAGATGAGGTAGTAAGTGATGCACAAATTCAGATTGCGGAATCTGACATAGAAGAAGATTCCTATTTCGAAGTTCAGGAGACTAATAATTTGCCTGAAAAAAAGTTAGAAGATAAAACTCAGAATAAGATTGTAGATGATATTAGCGAACCTCAAGTTATGAAATCTGAGCAGGCTTTACAAGATAAAGTGGAAGGCTTACAGTTTGAGAAATCAGCTATGCGTGAGCGTTCAAAAAAAATTAAAGAAAGTCCGACAATTGCTCAAGCGGCTAATGTAAATCCAAAAACAATTACGATTAATGGTAAAGTTGTTGGCGCAGAAGATGGCCTTTCTATCCCTGGCGTTTCAATTGTTTTAAAGGATAACCCCAACATTGGAGTTGTTACAGATATTGATGGTAAATTTGAAATTGCTCTTCCTGAAAATGATGAGGAACTTAAAACCTTAATTGCATCTTTTGTTGGAATGCAAAGTGCTGAAATTAAATTAAAGGGAGATTCAAACTTGTTGGTTTATATGGAGCCAAATGCGATGGAAATGGATGAAGTTGTTGTTACTGCATATGGCATTCAACGAGAAAGCAAGGAGTTGGAATTCGAAAATGCTCAACCGCCTCAAAACAATAGTTTAAAAGAATATAAGAATCAGATACTTGAACAAATTGATTTTAACAGATTAACAGATTTTCCGGGAAAACACAAAATGCGTATATCTATAGCTTTAGATTCTTTTGGAAATATTCAACAAATAGAGTTTAAGAAATCTCCAAATATTATTTTTAATCAAGAAATTGAAAGAATAATTCGTGATTATGGACAGTGGACACCTGCAGAAAAGAATGGTGTTCGTATTGATTCTGAGGTTAAATTCACACTAAAAATTGATATAGACTAAGCTTACTCTTTTGCTAAAGAGTTAAGTAGTCCACGGAAAACAATTCCATGAAAAGGATATACCGAGAACCAGTACAAGCGACCCCATAATCCTTTTGGGCGAAATGTTGCTGTCTGATATAATTGCTTGTCCTTAATTCTAAATTCGAGCCAGGCTTCGCCGGGCAATTTCATTTCGGCGAAAAGCAATAAACGACCTTCGTCTTTTTCGGCATATAGTACTCTCCAAAAATCGATTACATCTCCTGGAGAAATATTATTGGGGTGTGTGCGTCCTCTTCGTAATCCAACGCCACCAAATAGGTTATCTATAAAGCCTCTTATTTTCCATAAAAATGTTGCATAATACCAACCATGTTCTCCACCAATTTCCCAAATTTTCTGAATAGTAAACTTGCGATCAATAAGCGTTTTACTTCTTTTATCTAAGTAGCATCCATTTGTTGGAACATTTATAAATTCGGAGAATTTGGAGTTTAAACGACCACTAATTAATGAATCTTTCCAACTGGAGATTATTTGGTTGTTTTCAATAGCTGAAAGTGTTTTTTCAATTGCCATTTTGTATCCGACAGGATGAATGTCCAACACATTATTTATATTGGTATTTCGACAAATAACTTCTACTTTCATGCTACTAACAAGTGCCGAAGCAAGCTTGTATGATGTTGAGGCAATAAAATAAAGCCAGTAAGATGATAGCTTTGGAGTCATAACAGGAATAATATATATCCATCTCCGCAATTTTCTTACTTGGGCAAAACCAAGAAGCATTTCTTTGTAGGAAAGAATATCAGGACCACCAATATCAAAACTTTTATTATATGTATCTGCATTTAGTAAGCTTTTATTTAAGAGGGCGATAACGTCGGAAACTCCAATAGGCTGGCATTTAGTATTTAACCATTTTGGCGCCACCATTATTGGTAACTTCTCAACCAGATCTCTTATAATCTCAAACGATGCACTTCCCGAGCCTATAATGATACCGGCTCGTAATGTTGTGAAATTATATTTTCCTTTAGAAAGCTCATTTTCGACCGCTTTACGGGAATTTAAATGTTTTGAGAGGTTTTCTTCATTTACAATTCCACTCAAATAAATAATATGTTTAACTTTTGTTCTTCCTAAAGCATGCCTAAAGTTTTGTGCAACAATGATTTCTATTGTTTCATAATTGGTTGATGTTGACATGGAGTGCATTAAATAATATGCTGCATCAATATCCTTTGGAATTTTTTGCAAGCTCGATAAATCAAAAAAATCAGTTTCTATAATTTCAATTTGATTCTTGAATGATTCAGGAATTTTAAATCTTTTTTTATCTCGAACACAACATATTACATAGTTTCCCTTATTTAAAAGAACCGGCAATAGTCGTTTTCCAATGTATCCAGTTGCACCAGTTAATAATATTTTCATGACACTTCGCATTATATATAAAAATAACAGTTGTTTATGTACATTGTTCGAAATCCTTTATTCTCTTAATCTAAGGGTGGAAAACATCGTATAATTTAAAGGTAATATAAATAAAAAAGTACTTGAACTTTAATGATTTAAAAGTGTTTAATTATTATTAAAAATAATTGCTTAAGAAGCACTAAAAAAGAAATAGTTAATGGGTCAGGCAGGAATAAGATTTTCAGGAGAAAACAAATTAGAGTTTATTATTGAGCTGCGAAAAAAGGTTATGAATTATTTCGAAACCAATAATATTTCAAAGTATGGGAATATGAACATTGTTCTGCAAACAATTTTAATGTTTTCGATTTATCTTGTTCCTTATTTTTTAATGATGTTAGGAATAATTGATTCTTTCTTTGGAGTTTGGCTTGGTTGGATAGTTATTGGATTGGGTAATGCGGGGGTTGGTATGGTAACAATGCATGATGCAAATCATCAATCGTTCTCTAAAAACCCAATGGTTAATGTCTGGATGTCTAAAACTTTATTCTTATTGGGAGGTTTGCCAGAAACGTGGCAGTATCAGCATAATACATTACATCATGGTTTTACAAATATCGATGGCCATGACGAAGATATTAATCCAGGTCCTTTTTTACGTTTTTCGCCACATAAGCCCTTGTATAAGGCACATAGATTTCAGCATTTTTATGCATGGTTTTTCTATGGTTTAATGACCATTTCGTGGATTACCACTAAGGATTTTAAGCAATTGTATAATTATAAGAAAAGAGGAGTATCCTTAAGTAGTAATAAATCTCATGGGCAATTATTAGCCATTCTTATTATTTCAAAAATACTTTATTACGGTGTGTTTATGATTTTGCCACTAATAATTTTACCGTTTGCATGGTATTGGATTATTGTATTTTTCTTAACAATGCATTTTACAAGTGGCTTTATTTTAACGATTATTTTTCAAACGGCTCATGTTATGCCAACTTCGCAATATCCTTTACCGGATGAAAGTGGAACTATCGAAAATAACTGGGCAGTACATCAATTATTTACAACCTCTGATTATGCCCCAAAGAATAAGGTTTTGTCGTGGCTAGTTGGAGGCTTAAATTATCAGGTTGAGCATCATTTATTTCCTGACATAAGCCACGTTCATTATCACAAAATATCGGGCATTGTAAAAATAATGGCGCAAAAGTATAACTTACCCTATCATGTGCAATCAGGATTTTTTAAAGCTATACTGGAGCATGCCAAAATGTTAAAAAAACTGGGGAGAGCGTATTCTATTTAAAAAGCTTCACCTTTACTGCTGTTGGGCCTTTTTGTCCCATTTCAACTTCAAAACTAACAAGATTGCCTTCTTTTATTTCTTCAAGTACATTATTTACATGAACAAAAACACTCTCTTTAGTTTCAGAGTCTTTTATGAAGCCGTATCCTTTTGATTCGTTAAAGAAAGCAACAGTTCCTTTTCTTATTGGATCTATTTCTTCACGTGCTCTAGAAGGAACACCAATCTCAATATCTTCAGCTTTTATTACTTTTTTCTTTTTTGTTGGGTCAGGAGGAGTAGAAGTAAGCATACCATTTTCATCAACATAAGCGATCATATCATCAAGACTGCCTTTTTTCTCACCATCTTTTCGAGCTAGCTTCTTCTTTTCTTTTTCTTTTCGCTTTTTCTCTTTTTTATTTCTAACTTCTTTTTTGTTGAATGTTTCCTGTGATCTACCCATAGAATAATTGCAGTTTTTATATTAATAATAATTATAAAACAAACTTTTGTTTGAGTCAATTGATTCTTAAAATCAAAATCTGGGCAAAGGTACGCTTTTATTTTCAGGACTTTACTTTTTACATGCTTTTTATTTCTAAATAAGCCTTTGTTATTTATACACAAATAAAAGTTATTTAAAAGTAATGTTTGATTAATTTGCTGCAGGATCTTTAAGAACAGCTTGTTCTTTTGTTAGCTACGAAGCACCAAAAGCATTTTCCAGATGAACAGATAGAATCTAAAAACCAATAGTTTTTCTTAAAATTAAATAGGGAAAAACAAACGAAAAGCAGCTTGAGAGCTGTTTCTAATATTAAGTATGAAAGATTATTCTTTTAGAGCTTCTAAAACTGCCATTTCTGCATGGATAGTTGTGGTATCAAAAATCGGAATTGTAACATCTTCTTGCTTTATTAAAAGCGGAATTTCTGTACAACCCAAAATAACTCCTTCGGCACCTTGCTCAATTAGATTGTTAATAATCCGTATGTATTCTTTTTTTGAGGCATCTTTTATATTGCCTAAGCAAAGTTCATTATATATTATTTTATGAATGATATCTCGATCATTGTCATTTGGAATAACAACATCAATATGGTGTTTATCGATTAATCGATTTTTATAAAACTCCTGCTCCATGGTGAATTTAGTTCCAAGCAGTCCAACTTTTCTGAGTTTTTTGTCTTTTATAGAATGTGCTGTTGCATCGGCAATATGCAGCAAAGGTAGATTTATGCTATTCTGAACTTCGTTTGCCATTTTATGCATGGTATTTGTGCAAATAACGATCATATCCGCACCCGCTTTTTCGAGACTTTGTGCAGCATCGATCATAATTTCAGTAAGCTCATTCCAATTGCCTTCGTGTTGTAAAATTTTTATCTGTTCAAAATCAACCGAGAATAATATTGTTTTAGCAGAATGCAGTCCACCAAGTTCGGATTTTACTTTTTCATTTAATATTCGATAATATTCGAGCGATGATTCCCAGCTCATTCCTCCAATTAATCCGATCGTTTTCATATGATTTTTGTTAAAATTATTGGCGAAAGATAAAGTAAAAATCTCAATAGTTTTATAGGGAATTCGCATTAAAATTTTGCATAAAACTTAACCACTGTTTTATTAGTTCATCTTCTTTAGTTCCTAAAGATTTTAGGATTTCTGATTTTGTATTGTATTGCAATAATTCAAAAAGTTTCTCTTGCTTCCAATTACTTGAAATAAACATAAGCATGGTTCCAGATTGCCCATACCTTAAATTGCCTTTCCAAAAAGAATCTAAATTAGTAGGAGAGTTACCATTTACAATGGCATCTTTGACTTCTAAGATTCGTTTATTATCACATTGACCAGAAACAAATGTTGCAAGTCCTTCAATAAACCAGTCAATGCCCATTGTGTTGCTAAAATCAGGACTAATATTATGTTGTCCATGATATACGTGTACAAGTTCATGAGTAAAGATTCGTTGGATCTTGATTTTGTTTTTAGAACTGTGTTCACAGGCCAAAGAATCCCAGGTGTAGGGTACAAGGATGTCTAGTTTTGTATTAACTCCGCTTGCCACCATCCAGCATTCAGATTTAAAGTCCGGCATATTCCAATCTGTTTGCCATTGTTTATCTAATGATTCCCGATTGGGATGAATAAAAAGTTCAAAGTTTTGAGGAAAATTATTTCTAAAGAAATTTTCGACTGTTTTAATGCCAGTTTCGGTGTAGTCTTTATATTCTCTGATCAAAACTGTATCACAAGTAGTATAATGTAAATTATAACTTTCGTATTTCTCGGAAATCCATTTATCGGATGCTTGATTCCAACTTAAAAATATGAATGCTGCCAATAGTAATAACCAATTGTAAAGAAATTTTTTACTTGTCATAATTATTTTTATTTGAAGTTGATTGATTATATGACGTTCAAAGAAGGATAGTGGTTACAAGTTTTTCTAAATGCAAAAATGGGCTGCATAAAATGCAACCCATTTTGGTTTTTTTTAAAGGTTACAATACTTGATCGGTACAAATCCAATCTGTTCCATTATAAATTAAAGTTGCATTATCATATTGGGAAAGCACTATTCCAGAAGGCGAAAGCGCATTAACTATAATGAAAAATGTAGGGTTTATGTTAATAATTGTAACTTTTTGACCTTTCTTCATATTAGTAAAGTATGCCCCTGAATGAGCTGTGGGATCAATCTTTATAACACTTTTACCCTGAACATCAATAAATAAACTACCGTATTCTGGAAGTGAAGAATCTAAAGAAACGTTATGAATTAATGTTCCAGAAAATTCTAAATTATTTGTGATGTTTAAATCTTGGATAGAAATGTCACCTGCAACATCTAATTTATATGTTGTTACTGGTTTTCCAATTCCAATATTACCATCATTAGCAATAATTAATTTATCTGAATTTTGTGTTTGAAAGATAATTTCTCCATTAGAGTCATTATCGTTATCTGCTTTGATAGTTGTACTTCCTGTATTCTGAGTTGAACTTGTACCTGATGACGGAATACCTGTTAATTGACTTCCATTACCATTAATAGAAGCATTAAGAGTCCCATTAATATCAAGCTTTACCAAAGGATCTATTTTCCCTATTCCAACATTTCCCTTTTTATCAATAAAATAAGAATTGTCTGATTTATGAGCTGTTATTTTAAATGGAACCTTGGCTGGTAAATTTGTAGTTTCTGTAATTGCGAAATAATTTGCATCTCCAGTATAATTATCATTTATTTCAATTGTCCAATCTGAAGTTGGGAAAGAAGTCGATAGGCTTGTATCCCAGAATTTTAACCTTATAGTTGTATCAACTAATGCTAAGATATTGTTATTAAAGTTATAACCAGCTTCAATATTTGATCCAATACCCATGTTACTACTAACAATAAAATCATCAAGAATTACTTTATTAGGAACTTGTTGAGTAGAATCAATGAAATACCATTGATACATTAGAGAATGTTCTACATTAAATGTTTGTTCGTTAAGTAACTCGTCGTAATAGGCAAGTGTACCCATGCCAAATTCGTGCACAAAAGTGTTATTGTAAAACATTAATCCATTCTTGGGTTTAGAAGGGATGTTTGAATGTAGAATTCCACCACCTACATGTAATGCTGCTCCACCAAAATTAGATGTATTTTCAACACCAATTCCGACTTTCCCTTTATTATAATAAACACTATCGTTTATTTCAGACCATAAAATCTCATAAGCTGTTCCAGCAGTTGTACCAAAGCCTGGAAATTCATCATAAATCATATTACTATTATCTTCTACTTGGTTTTGTAATGTATCTAAATTAACACTTTCGGTAATAGAAATTAAATCTAATTTAGTTGATTGCTCTTCAGTAATAAATATTTGTGGGTGGTTTAAAATCGTATTATAATCTAGTTCTTGGGCAAATCGTGTTTTATTACTATATATTGATTTAGGTGTGTTTAGTAGTTGGTTTACTGCTAATACTTCATAATTACTCTTTCCTGATAGATCAATAGCAGTTTCTAAGAAATAATGATTTTTCCCCCATTCCATAGTTGAAAAATCACCTAAGGCTACATTTCCTTTACCAATTTTTAAAGTAACCACTCCATAATTATTAGTTGAAAGAGTGTGAGTTTCTTTATAGACTTCTGTTCCTGTTGGATTATCTTTTATTATAGAGAAACGTAGGCTAATTGTCTGGTTCGTTACTGCTTTGTTATTCTGATCCGTTATAATGGATTGAAAATTAAAGCTATCAGGTGCTTGAGCTGATGCATTAAGGACAAAGTATATTGTACTAAGAATTAATAATATTTTTTTCATAGTCCAAAAAGTTATAAAGTATTAATTCCGATACAATACCAATTTGTTCCATCACAAATAAATCGTGCACTAGAGTTTAAAGTAAGAGTTTTATTTACAGATCCCGGGAGTAGAATCTTTTGTGTTCCAGCACCGTTATGATTGATAATAATTTCAGCTTGTATAGTAGTTATGCTTATTTCTTGACCTTCAATCCCGGCAGAGAAACCGTCAATTGTTTGATTTGCAGCGGTATTAAATATTATCACACTTTTATTTGAAACATCGAAATCTAAGGTATTTTCCCCAGGATCTGTGTAGGAAGTTATTTTATAAACAATACTACCTGCCGAAACATTTCCGCTAGCATTAATACTTTCAAAGCTTCCAGAACCATTAACATCTAACATAGCCACAGGAGCTTCTGTTCCAATTCCTACCTTTCCATCATTTGTAATTAATACTTTTGTAACATTCTGAGTTTGAAAAGCAATCTCTCCTGTTCCATTAGCATCTGTATCTGCACTTATAACAGTAGTATCAATATTTGATATTCCGCCTGTTCCGCCTGTGATTCCTGTTAAACCTGATCCATCACCTATAAACGAACTTGCTTTTACAATTCCATTCACATCAAGTTTTGAAACAGGAGTATTAGTTCCTATCCCGATATTTCCATACGAATTGATAAAAAAAGAATTAGTTGGAGCTCCTGCCATAATTTTAAAAGGGGTTGTTTCTGATGTAATATCTTTAATAGCAAAATGGGAAGTTCCACCATTGCTTGATTCATTAATTTCTATTTGCCAATCGTTAGATGGTGAATCTCCTGTAATACTATCGGTATCATCAAAGAGAATCCGTAAATTATTTTCTTTTATAATTATAGTATTAAATCCAAAATCTTCTCCATTAACTGCATCCTGTCCTACAGCAAGACTGCCATCAACAATCACATCATTAACGATTACAGCATCTTTTGCTTCTGAAGTCCATTTATATTTTGCACCTAATACAATATTATTTCCTGAATTGTCATAATATCGAAAAGAACCTGCACCAGTTGTATCATAATATAGAATTCCAGGAGTATTGGCACTTGGAATTCCATCGTATAAAATTCCACCTCCTACGTGAAGAACAGATCCTCCAAAATCAGATGTTGTATCAACTCCAATTCCAACACTCCCATCATAAAATAGATTGTCTTCTACTATATTCCAAATGATATTATTCCCCTCTAAAGCAGTTCCGGGAACTGTACCAAAGCCAGGGAAAGAAACCTTTTCATTATTTATAGCAACATCTGCAGCCATTTGATCAAGATCCAAACCTGAAGTTATTGTTATAGAATCTATTTTTGCAATTTGTTCGTTTGTAATAGTTATTGGAAGGTTCGTTAAAGAATTATAATCGGCACTATCGGCATAACCTGCAATTTGAGAATACAAAGAATATGGAACACTTGCTAATTTTGAAGTGCCAATTACTTTGTAAGAATTACCTCCACTTTCATCAATTGCAGTCTCTAGATAAAATGCATCTGCATTCCAATCAATATTTTCTATTGAACCATTAATAGCAGTTCCAGAACCAATTTCAAGACTTACTAAACCATATGCGTTTGTTGTTTTCACAAAAGTTTCTTGATAAACAACTGCACCCGAAGCGTCAGATTGTAAGATACTCATTTGAATACCTACAGACTTATTGTTGATTGTATTTGAACTTGCATCTCTAACCACCATTTGATAATTAAAACCAAATGGATTTTGAGCAAATGCACTTGATGTTATAGCAATAATGATGGCTATAAAAAATAAATGTTTTCTCATATTATAAGTATTAAAGTTTTTACATTATGTGTTTATACACGGGAGGTATTACAATTATTAATAAAAGTGTTGTTTGAATATGCGAGAAGTAAATGTAATTAATTATAGGATATGAGAGGTGATTAAATATAAAATTATGATGAAAAGGTTAATTCATTATTTAATTAACATAAATTTTAATACTAATGGGGTTTTTATAAAAAAAAACCCATTAGTAAATGTGAGTTTGTTATTATTTAAAATTTACCGTAGAACTTAGAAATGTCAAAAAAGTATTCTATTTCTTCGCCATCAGGTTTTACAAATGTAAGAATATCGTATGGTGTTTTTCTTTCATAAACCAATGTTTGTCCAACAAATTGACAATCTGGACAAGCCTTCTGAGCATATTTATACTCCTCAGCAATACTTGAAACAACTATTGCACTTTTAAATGAACTTCCGTCTTTTAATGTAGATTTTTGATTGTGCTCGGTTTTTTCTTCCGAAGAATTGCCTTGAAGACTTTCTTTTGTTGTTTTGCAGGAAAGAAGTAAGATTGCAGACAAAATGCTAATTAGAATTAATGTTTTTCTCATAATTGGATTAAGTTTTTCTACATGTTATTACATAACACCTTAAATCAGGTTCGTTTGGCATAAACTTTATTGGTTCGTCAATTTCTTTATAAGAAACGAGTCCAAACTTAATGAATTGTTTTTCAATAGAATCAGGATCGTAAAAATATACTTTAAGACCATTTTCCATTTCATATCGATTTGCACTAATAATTTTCTCTTTACTTAGAATTTTATCATTGATTGATACTACAACAAATACCATGTATCCATTTTCGTTTAATTGATTATAACATACACTCAGCATTTTTGAACGGGTAGTTTCATTAAATAAATGAAGTAGAGAATAACAGAAAACCCCATCGTATTTGGTATTATCGAATGGCATGTCTAAAATAGAACCATAAAAAATAGGGAAGTTATAGCCATGCTCCTTAGCAAGTTCTATAGCAGATTCAGATATTTCAACACCAGTAAGATTGAGTCCTTTATCTATAAAAGGTTTAGCATTTCGTCCATATCCAACTCCTGGAATAAGAATATTTTTTAAACCTTCGGAATAGAAAAATTCGGCTATTTCTACTGCAGAATCACTTGGATAAAAATTCCAAAGAGTTCCGTGTTTGCTAAAAAGTTCTTCCCAAAACTCCATCTTAATTTTTGTTTTATTAATCAAATTTATGAAATCTAATTAATAGATACATAATGCATAAGGAAATAGATTTAAAAAGATGTGAAAACTTTTTTGATGTTTTTCTGTTATTAACAATGATTATAAATAGCAAGTTGCAATATTTCAGTTATGTTACAAAACACGTATGGATAAAGACTCATATCTACATAGGTTTATTAAATATGTTCGTGCTAAATAAGGAATAAAACGTGTTGAAAAGTCTGTGGGGCTTATTTTATATGGAATATGATGTATAAATTTGTATTAGTTTTGAAACAAAAAATTATTATTTAGTTTTATATCGCAAACAACAAACTAAGTTTTTATGGAAAAGAATCAAATAACTGATGTAACATTAATTGGCGCAGGCATTATGAGCGCAACATTGGGTGTTTTTATTAAGAAATTAATGCCGAATTCAAGAATTACAATTTACGAGAAGCTTGATAATGTAGCTGATGAAAGTTCATCATCTTGGAATAATGCAGGGACAGGTCATTCGGCATTTTGTGAATTAAACTACACCCCTGAACAGGCCGATGGTTCTATAAACATTGATAAGGCCCTGAAAATTGCTTCAGCTTTTGAAGTATCGAAAGAACTATGGTCGTACTTGAAATCAAAGGATGAAATACCACAAAAGGAATCTTTTATACAAGCAGTTCCTCATATGAGTTTTGTTTGGGGAGATGATAACATTTCCTTTTTAAGGAAAAGACATCAAGCATTAACAAAGTATGCTCTTTTTGAAAATATGCAATTTACGGAGGATTTTGATGAAATTGCATCGTGGGCTCCATTAATGATGAAAAATCGTGATCGATCAGAAATAATTGGAGCAACAAGAATGGAGATTGGAACCGATGTTAACTTCGATGTTATTACAAAAGGAATGATTCAGTATCTTGAAAATACAGATGGTATTGAGTTAAATCTAAAACATGAGATTAAAGATTTAACAAAACAGGCTGATGGTAGTTGGAAGATTAAGGTAAAAGATCAAAATACTGGGAAGACAAAAACTGAGTATAGTAAGTTTGTATTTATTGGAGCAGGTGGCGGAGCGTTACCTTTGTTACAAAAATCAGGAATTAATGAGGGATTAGGATATGGTGGATTTCCAGTTAGTGGAATGTTTTTACGATGTAAGAATAAAGAAATTATTGAGCAGCATAGTGCAAAGGTTTATGGAAAAGCTGCAGAAGGTTCACCGCCAATGTCGATGCCACACATGGACAAACGTAAGATTGATGGTGAGCAGTCGGTACTCTTTGGTCCGTATGCGGGAATATCTACTAAGTTTCTGAAAAGTGGCTCGAGTTGGGATTTACCAAAATCATTTCGCTTACATAACATTGTTCCTATGATGGCTGTAGCACGACATAATTTTGGCCTCATAAAATATTTAATTAGTCAGGCTTTGCAATCTCCAAAAGACAGATTTAAGACCTTAAAAATATATTTCCCTGATGCTAAATTTGAGGATTGGGAACTTTATTCGGCAGGTCAGCGGGTACAAATAATGAAAAAAGACAAAAAGGAAGGTGGCGTTTTAAAACTTGGAACAGAAATTATAAGTGATTCGGACGGTAGTTTAGCAGCTCTACTAGGAGCATCGCCAGGAGCATCTACTTCTGTTTCTATTATGCTCGAAGTTTTGGAAACTTGTTTTCCCGAAGAAATGAAATCGAAGGGATGGATAGATAAGCTTACAGAAATGATTCCTTCTTATGGGAAATCATTAATCGATGATGCTAAACTTTGCAGGAAAACAAGATTCTCGACTAGTAAAGTGTTGGGTTTGATTGACTAAAAGGTTTAAAAAATGACTCCATTTTAAAAATAAATGGAGTCATTTTTTGAAACTTATTTCTTTGGTGTAAAAACTGCGGTGAAAGTTTTATTACCTGCTTCAAAATAAATAGTGTAATATATTGTAATAATTCCTGTTTGGGCATCTATATTACCATCTTTATGACTCCATACGTCATTAGAATACTTATCAGCTAATTTTTGAGTGGGAACAGTAATAATCTTATTTTTTTCAATGAAATGAAATCCATAATCAGGGTTTAAAGGATAAGTAAATGTCCCAACATATTCTGTTAAATACGTATCAACACCAATTTTAGTAATTTTTTCATTCCAACTAGCATTAACACCATCGTTTCTAGTTGTAACTACTGAATAATCTCCTTCAATATAATATGGCTGCAATGTTGTAAATTCATATTCCTCGCTATAAGAGATCCCTTTTTTGTTGATCGCAAATGCTTTAACAAAATATTTTTGGCCCATAGAAAGATCGGTCAAATCTAATTCAAACATTCCAATATCAGCTATATTATTTATTGTCAATACAGAATCCATAATATCAGTACTGTCTTCTATTGAAAGACAAATGCCAATTTCATCAATATTATCATATCCTCCCATGTAAGTTAAACTTATTGCTACTTTTGCTGAAAATGATTCTACAAGATTAACTTTAAGATTAAGTGAAGGTAAATCATATTCATTTGTTATAAATTCTTTAACCTCCCCATAAACTATTTCATCATTATTTAATGCATATGATCTGAAATAGTATTTTTCTCCATCATCTAGGCCTGTAACAGTACTTTGATAATTTCCTTTTATTTGATTATTTACAACTGTTTTATCATCATTTATTGTTGGGGTTGAATGTTTTGACCAACAATGCCCATAAGAGTCTATTCCTTTTCCAAAATTAATAATTTTTCCATTAAGGGTTATAGATTCGCAATATTGTTGCGTAAAATCAAGTGTTTCAACTTCAATAGGATCCATTACATTGTCTTTGTCACATCCAAAAAATAATATAGCAAAACAAGTAAGTAGTAGTGTAATTTTTTCTCTCATAACTTTTGTGATTAATAAGAATAAAATTAAGATTTTTTCTTTAATAAAAAGAAAAAACCTTAATTATTTGAAACTTTGTCCATAGTTAATCTTATTAAGATTAACTATGGACATTTTCTCTGACTACCTATTGAATGTAATAAACAACAACTTTTTGTTTCAATTAATAAGATATATATTCTTAATTTAGAAATGATTCTTTCCAATGAAAAATCATTAATTGATAACATACCGTTATGCCGAGAAACCAGATTCTCGACTAGCAAAGCCCTGAATTTAATTGATTAAAAAAGTATTTAAAGAGAAAAGCGCAGTTCATTTTATGAACTGCGCTTTTTAAGTTTTAATTTCGTTTAGCTTTTTTCTCTCTTTTTTCTTCCTTTTTTTCTTTGGCAGTTTTAAGAGGTTCTTTTTTTACGTTCTTCTTTGCGTCTTGAGATTTTGCCATGATATTATTCTTTTAAATAATTATTTTTGAATTCTATTTTGATTTGTTGGTAAAGGTACGATTATTTCTTTTTCTTTATTATTTGATTTTACTTGCTTTTTTTTCTGTTTAGCAAAATGCACAGTGTAAATTCCAATAACAACTATAATTCCCCCACAAATTTGCCAGATAGTTAGTTTTTCACCTAGCATTACAAATGCAATAATTCCAGCTAACACAGGTTGAGCAAGCAAAGTGGCTGAGACTAAAGAAGCAGGTAAATGGCCTTGAGCATAATTGATAAGAAACCATGCACCAGCCTGAATCATAACACCCATAACAATGAATAAAGCCCATGCTTTTGATGAATATCCAATAAATTCGAAATCCTGAATTAACACAAAAATTCCAAGGAATATACTTGTTGCTAGGGAACTTATAAACAGATAGGATATTGTATTTAAATATCTTCTTCCAATTTGGGTAAGAAGCATAAATCCTGCATAAAACATACCTGCAAAAAGACCAAGAATTAAGCCTTTAAAAATCCCATTAGGTTGATATAAATCCTGAATCATTAGAAATGTAACACCGATTAAAGCAACTAATAATCCTATCCAGAATTTATAAGTTTGACGTTCTTTAAAAAACAGAAATGCTCCAATTCCAACCCATAATGGTGCAAGATTACCAACCAATGTTGGCATAGCAGCATTCGAATGCATAATACCTGTTGCCCATAAAGCCATATCAATAGCTAAACAAAGTCCGGCAAAAATTGCAATAACAATTCCTTTTGATTTTAGTTTTTCTTTGCTTTTAAGTCGTGAAATTGTAAAAGGAATAATTAAGGTAATGGTTCCAAACAGTAATCTATAGAATACGGTAATTGTTCCAGGAGCTCCTGCATCTTTTATTAGAACTGGCGAAAAGGCAATTAAGAATGCTCCCAAAATCAGGAAAATATATGGTTTTTTATTGTTGTTCATTTCAGTTTTTTATATGTAACTACATGTTATGCATAAAAACTCTTAATTCATAAAAGTTACTTTTATTAAAACATCTTCTTTTTTCTTTTTGTATGCTTCTAATATAATTTCATTATCATCAAGGATTATTAGTCTGTCAGTATAAAATTGTTTTAAAGTCATTCCTTTGATGGAACTGGTTTTCAACACAGGAATTTTTTTAATTTCTCCAGTTAATTCAGATATTTTATAAGCAAATAATACGGCTTCTTTTTTATCCTGATAAGTATAGGGTTCCGCATTTAATGGTTCATCCAAATTATCAGGAGTATCAAAAAAGATTATATAATAAAAACCATTATTGAAGAAATTTTTAAAAGACATTGTTCCTTTTCCTTTACTACCAAACTGCTCTTTAGATATTTTTTTCATCCAAGTGGTTTTTCCTTCTGGATCTATTTTAGTAACAATAATATCATTATAATTATAAATATAGTTTTCATGTCTTCCGGTTTTCGAGTATGTAGTAATTGTTTCAATATACTGTTGCTCGCTTATAATAGTTAAACTTTCGTCATTGTTTTTGATTGTTTTAACAATTTTATAATCAATAAGTTCAGGTCTTGGTGGTTCATTGTAATATAAGTCAGTTTCATCGTTTTTAATATCAACTGTTTTTTCAAAGAATTTATTGGGAAATTCAAAAAGAGAAGTATTCCGAGATTTTCCATTTTGATCCATATCTAAAATAAAAAGACCATGAGCTTGAAATTGAACTGGATCTTCACTATAAAAACCGCTAAAAGAGATTTGATTTTCTGTAGTTTCAGAAAATTTTATGCTGGTAATTAATTTATCCCCGGCATCCATTCCTGATAGATTAAACATGGTATCGGAATTAGTTTGATATTTAAAGATTTCCAGTTCAGGAATTTCTTTCCTGTGATTTTTGTTGTTTTCGTAAACAGTTGCAAGAATATATACATTTCCTTTGGGGTCAATTGCATGGTCATGAAAATTCATTTGTTTTTCAGTGTATTGCATTTTTACTTCTCTATTCCACAAAGGCTTTATGTACTGGTTAAAAACATATATTCCGGTTATATCATAATTAATGGCATCAATCCTTTTTTCACGTAAATAGCGATACTGGACAAGAAGTTTTGAATTGTCATCAGATATTTTAAAGTAAAATTTATGACTTATTCCATGCCCCCAAAAACCAACAATATTATCAATAGGTATTCTTGATAAATGATGGTTTACCGTAATTAATTTTGTTGTGATAGCCTCAAATTTCCCGGTTTCAAAATTTATTTCTTTGTAAAATAATTGCTCATTTTTATTGGGTTTATCCCAAAGAGAATAGAAAAAGTAATATTTTTTGTTCAATTCTATAATGCTTTCTACCACTGAATTTTCAGGGAGTTTTTCTTTATTTGTTTTTATCAGTGCTGGTTCTGTCGAATTTATTTTTTGTATAAATACATCTTCGGCAATAACTTTAACACTTAATATTTTATTTTCTTTATAGAAGTAAACCTTTCTCTTGCCATCAATAACTTGGTAAGGTTTGCTTACTTCGAAAGAAAAATCATCGGAAGATTCAACTTGGGCATGCAATAAATAAGGAAGTGTGAGAATAACAGATAATAAAATAAGTCTCATAAGTATTTAATAAGAAGGTTAATTGTTGTGGTTTCAAAAGTATTTCTTTTTCTTTAAAACAGTTTCCTGAATTTGATAATTTTATAGAATAAGGAAAAAAAAGAGTTTAAACAATTATTCAGAATTTATGCTTTTACAAATGATTTGTAGATTGTTGTAAATATCTTTATATTAAACCTTAATATCAAACTAAAACATTAAATGTATAATTCTGTTTATATATTTAATATTCTATGGTTTAAATAAAATTAAGTATGAAAGTATTAATCTTATTTGCTCATCCTGCATTTCATAAATCAAAAGTTAACAAAATTCTGGTTGATGGTTTATCAGAACTTGAAGGTGTTACTTTTCATGATTTATACGAGCATTATCCTGAATTCGATATTGATGTTAAGGAAGAACAAAAATTACTATCTGAGCATGATTGCATCATATTTCAGCATCCGATTTTTTGGTATAGTACTCCGGCTATTTTAAAAGAATGGCAGGATTTGGTATTAGAACACGGTTGGGCATTTGGGAGTGAGGGAAATGCACTTAAAGACAAATTATTTTTTTGTGCCTTAACAGCAGGTGGGCCTGAACAAGCGTATCAAGTAGAAGGTTATCATAATCATACTTTGAATCAATTGTTAGCTCCGCTTAAGCAAACAGCACAATTGTGTAAAATGATTCCTTTACCCCCTTTTGCTGTGCATGGCACTCATGCAATGGAAACCGATGAAATTTTAGATCATAAAAATGATTATTTTACTTTATTAAAAATGATTATTGATGATAAATTGGATTTAGATAAAGTTTCGGAGCTGGATTATTTAAATCAATATTTAATTAAGGAGGAGTTGTAATATGCACGATGGTGATTTTTTTTATCAGGCATTTGTTTATTTAAGTGCAGCAGTAATTGCTGTTCCAGTTGCTAAGAAATTAGGATTAGGATCGGTTTTAGGATATTTAATTGCTGGAGTTTTAATCGGACCTTTTGTTTTTGGTTTTATTGGGCAGGAAGGACAGGATGTAATGCATTTTGCTGAGTTTGGTGTTGTAATGATGTTGTTTTTAGTTGGATTGGAATTACAGCCTTCTTTATTGTGGAAATTGCGTTCTCCAATTTTAGGATTGGGAGGAATACAAGTAATTGCTACATCAGCAATAATAACAGGATTGGTATTGTTATTTACTTCTTTACCTTGGCAAACTGCTTTGGCAATTGGACTTACATTAGCTCTTTCATCAACCGCAATTGTTTTACAAACGCTGAGTGAAAAAGGATTGCTTAAAACCGAGGGAGGACAAAATGCCTTTTCTGTTTTATTATTTCAGGATATTGCTGTAATTCCCATATTGGCGTTTCTTCCGCTTTTAGCTATTGCAGAAGCGGGAACTACAGTTGCACATGAAAGTACAACATGGATTGATGGGCTGCCAATTGTTCTTCGCACATTAGTCATTTTAGGAGTAATTGTTTCTATTGTAGTTGGTGGGCGATATTTAATTAGTCCGGCATTTCGATTAATTGCTCAAACGCGATTAAGAGAATTATTTACGGCAGCTGCATTATTACTGGTTATTGGAATAACACTTTTAATGACTAAGGTAGGATTAAGCCCTGCATTGGGAACATTTTTAGCAGGAGTTGTTTTAGCTCAGAGCGAATATCGTCACGAGCTGGAAACAGATATAGAGCCGTTTAAAGGATTGTTATTGGGATTGTTTTTTATTGCTGTCGGTGCATCAATTGATTTTCAGCTTATCGTAAATAATCCAGGATTAATCACATTAATTGTATTAGGACTGGTTGTTGTAAAATTAGTTGTTCTGTACGTAATTGGTAGATTTTTTGGTATGCGAATGGATAATAATATGATGTTTGCTTTTGGATTGGCACAAGGGGGTGAATTTGCTTTTGTATTATTTTCTTATGCACTTAAAAATGGAGTAATAACTGATTCAACCGCAAATCCATTAATAGCTGCTGTTGCAATATCTATGGCATTAACTCCACTTTTAATGCTACTTAACGAGAAATTGATTCAACCATATTTTGGAACCAAAAAAGAAGACGATAGAGAAGCTGATGTAATTGATGAGCAAAACGAAGTTATTATTGCCGGATTTGGTAGATATGGAAGTACTATCGGAAGATTTTTGCAAGCTAATGGAACTCAGGCAACGTATCTCGATATTGATCCGAATAATGTTGAATTGTTGAGAAAGTTGGGCTTAAAGGTATTTTATGGAGACGCTTCGCGACATGACTTGTTGAATGCGGCTGGAGCTAAGGAAGCAAAACTTTTAATTGTAGCTGTTGACGATTCGGAAAAAGCAATCGAGATTATTGAAACAGCACAAAAACACTTTCCACACCTTAAGATTATTTCTAGATCTAAATCATGGGACGATTATTTTAATATGCTTGATAAAGACTTGTTGGGTGTATTCAGAGAGTTTTCGGACGGTGCTTTGCGAATGGCGGCTGATGCATTATGTTTTGTGGGATTAAGAAAAAATCAGGTTCAACGTGCGTTAAAAAAGTTTCGTAAGCACGACGAAATGTATTTAAAGGAACTTGCCAGCTCACGACATGAACATAATACCTTTATTAAGCACAGTAAGCAACACATCGAAGATCTGGAGAAGATGATTTTGGATGATATTGAAAACGAAGCAAAAGACAAAGATTTAGGATGGGATACCACAACTATAAAAGAAGAGTTTATCCCAATTCTTAATAAATTAAAAGAGGAAGCAAAAAAGAACACCTAAAACCAATTAGTTGATTTGCTTAAGAGCTTCAGCAACTTCTGTTACTGGCAACTTACATGTTCTATTTTGACACACATAGATTGTGGTTTGTCCTTTTATGTTTTTATTCTTGAGAAGAGATAATGTCCCTTCGTTTTTACCTCCTGATAAAAACACATTTGGTAAATAGTGTTGATCTAATTCTTTTCGTTTGGCTTCAAAATCTTTTCCAACAATTGCTATTTCGTAAGGTTCACTTGCAAACCATGCCATTAGAATATCCCAATTTGCAAAATAAGCGCCACTTTTTAAGGCATTTTCTTTTACATTGCTTAGCATTTTTTCTGATTTCAGGATATAGTCGTCATTGTAAAAGTATTTACCTAGAACGAATAGATTTTTAGCCATTTCGGAATTTGATGCAGGAATTACATTATCCATTAATTCCATTTTACGTGCAATAAGAGCAGGATCTAAATCAGATGTATAATAAAATAACCCACTGGTTTTGTTATAGAAATGCTCAAGAGAATAATTCAATAAATCACCTGCTTCTATTAACCATTTTTCATCGAAAGTAGCTTGATACAGCGAAACAAATGCAGCAATTGTAAATGCATAATCATCTAAAAATCCATTAATTGATGCTTTTCCGTTTTTATAGTTTCTATGCAATCTGTTATCGGAAGTTTTAATTTTCGAATTAATAAACTCAGCATTTTTTAAGGCAAGTTTTAAATAATGTTCATCCCCGAATACTCTATAAGCATCGACATAGGCTTTAAGTATCAGTGAATTCCACGATGTAAGAATTTTATCGTCTAATCCCGGACGAATGCGTTTTTCACGTTCTTTTAAAAGTATTGTTTTTGCTTCAAAGACTCTTATTAATAATTCACTTTCCGTAATTTGATATTTCTCTGCAATAACTTTTTCGTTGGATTTATTAAGTAAGATGTTTTTCCCATCTTCCCAGTTCCCATTTTCTGTTACATTGTAATAGTCAATTATTAGATCTGTTTTTTCTCCTAAAACTTCTTTTAATTCATTCTTTGTCCAAACATAAAATTTTCCTTCTTCGCCTTCGCTGTCGGCATCTAGCGAGGAATAAAAACCACCTTCTTTCGATGTTAGTTCGCGTTCAATAAATGCTAAAGTTTCTTGTACTATAATTTTATAGTTGGGATTTTTTGTTTGTTGATAAGCAGATGAATAAAGACTTACAAGTTGAGCATTATCATACAACATTTTTTCAAAATGGGGTACCTTCCATAATTCATCAACAGAATATCGAGCAAAACCACCACCAACCTGGTCGTAAATTCCACCATCAGCCATTTTATCTAAAGTTGTTGTAACAGCTTTTAGTGCATCATCATTGTTCGTTAAATAGTTATATTGTAATAGAAACTGATAACCAACTGGTAAAGGAAATTTTGGTGCACCTTTTGTTCCGCCATTTTTATAATCAACACTTCTTTTCCAGCTCTCGAAAATTGTATTTAAATCATTTATAGAAAACTTTGAGATTTCTGGACTCATGTTAATTAGTTCGCTAGACTGAACGCCTTGCGTGAGTGATTTTGCCTGCTCTTCTGCTTTTTCAGGATTTTGTTTTACAAAATTTGAAACCTGACCAAGCATATCGAGCCATTTTTCTTTTGGGAAATAAGTTCCACCGTAAATTGGTCGTCCATCTGGCAAAGTAATGCAATTCAAAGGCCAACCGCCACTTCCTGTAATCAGTTGAACTGCATTCATGTAGACCTGATCAATATCGGGTCTTTCTTCCCTATCAATTTTAATCGCTACAAAATGATCGTTCATGAATTGGGCAACTTCTTCGTTTTCGAAACTTTCATGTTCCATTACATGGCACCAATGACAGGCCGCGTAACCAATACTTATGATAATTAATTTGTTTTCAGCCTTAGCCTTGTCCAAAGCTTCTTTTCCCCATGGATACCAATTAACAGGATTATGTGCATGTTGTAATAAATAAGGACTGCTCTCGTTAATGAGCTTGTTTGTAAATTTATGTTCTGTTGATTTCATCTGATTATTTTTATGATGTGATTGTCCGCATGAAGTAAGAGAAAGAAATAAAATAAAATTGAGAATGTAAAAGATTTTCATAGACCCTGTTTCTTACTTTATATGGCGGCAATATTGAAAACATTCGAGTGCTATATTTGTTCATGATTTCAAGAATATGCTATTTTTACAGTTGAAAAGAATACTTAAGAATTAATAAGGATGTTAAATTATTTGATTTTTGGAATAACTTATGCTTTTGCTGCAGGAGTTCAGCCAGGACCATTGCAAACCTATATTATATCGCAAACAATTGAAAAAGGATGGCGCTCTACTTTACCAGCAATATTTGCACCTTTAATTAGTGATTTACCCATTGTAGTATTAATATTATTTTTACTTAGTTCAGTTCCTGATAACTTTATTATCTTCTTAAGAATGGGGGGTGGACTGTTTTTAATTTACCTTGGCTATAGAGCATATAAATCATGGAAAAATTATAATCCTGACGAAGCAATTTCTGATACATCAGGAAAACAAACATTGTTTAGTGCCGCATTGGTTAATCTTTTTAATCCGAATCCTTATTTAGGATGGAGTTTAATTATGGGTCCCATGCTTTTGGAAGGATGGCGAATTGAACCTGTTAATGGGATTGCATTGCTAGTTGGCTTTTATATCACTTTGATAATTACTCTAGCTGCTACCATAATCATTTTTGCTTTTGCTCGAAAACTTGGACCAAAGATTAGTAAACTCTTACTTGGTATATCATCAATTGTTTTATTCTTGTTTGGTATTTATCAATTAAGTCTTGGAATATATTATTTTGTTAATATGCAATAACGATTTTCGTTAAATGGAAGCTGTAATCAATTTCGAAATGTTATCTTTCTAAAGAATTAATTGGAAAAGGAACTCCATGGCCAGGATAAACCGTGTGAATAAAGAAGTTTTTTAATTTCCATAGGCTAGAAATAAGTTCTCTTTTATTTTCATTGATTCTGTTTAATTGGGGCTTTTTGTTATTTGTAAGTAAATCGCCACAAAACAAATCACCATCATCTGTAAGTACTCCTATCGAACCTTTCGAATGTCCGGGGAGATATAATATTCGGGCATTAATCCCATATTCCATTAAACTAAAGCCTTCATCAACGTTAAAATCAGGATTAAAGGTCTTAATCTTTAAAATCGTGGATAGTAGTTTTTTGAATAAACTGTTTCCTTGCGAATAATTTCGTCCATTTTTTACCATTTTCTCATCATGAAAATGCATAGCTACTTTGGTATGGTATTTTTCTTTTAAATACGCACAATTCCCTGTATGGTCAAAATCTCCGTGTGTTAATAAAATTAACTTTAAGTTTTCGGGTGTACAACCCGATTTAAGGAGCTCCTTTTCAAGCTTTTTTCGTTTGGATTTATCTCCAGTATCAATTAAAATATATCCACTTAAATTCTTAATTAGATAACAGTTTCCAGCAAGTCCTCCCAGAACTATTGTTTTTATATTAGTAATCATTTTGATAGAATTTAAGGATTAATAAAGAAGGTACGAATTCCAATTAAAATCAAATCTGATTAGCAAGGAAAATTTGAGAGAATGAATTGTTAGTTTTTAGGGGTGAATTTTAATTCCTTTCCAAAAACAGATTATTTTGGTTTCACTAGGTTTTAAATATTCACAATTAACTGATTCGATTGAGAAGTAAATGGCATCTACAACTTGAACGATGTCATTACTTTCAGTTATTACTTTTCCGTTCCATATTGCTTGTGCCATAACAGTAAATTTAGTTAATAAACTTCACTATTTGTCCTTTAGCTTTAAGATTAACGAAAATGTAAAGACCCTATCTTGTGGATTAAGTGATATTTGAGCTTGTTTTTAATAAAACTGGCAATCAGGCACTTAAATAACGAATAAATATTAAAGTTTGGTAAGCTTAACCATTTTATTTACATGTTTATGTTTAAAAGATGGCGGGTTTAATTAGAATATCAATTTGAATAACCAGATAATAATACCGATAATGATTCCGATTATGTAAAAAATAATTTTCAGCACCCAGAAGCCAAGCCATCCAACTAAACTAACCACTATTGTTAATCCGGTTGAGTTTATTAATAAAACAATTGCCAAAATTAGAAACGAGAAAACAATTGAAGTAATAATTCCTAGACTTAATCTTAAATGTGATCCTGGCAATACACCAAAGATTTGGTCAGATATATTTCCTGAAAATTTACTTATTTTGAAAACTATCCATGCAGTAATTATTGACATTATCCAAGGATGAATGTTAAATAGAAAGTTTGTAGGTCGATTTATAAACTCAGCCCAAGAAAAAATAAAGTTTACATCTCTAAAATAGACAAACGACATAAAACCAATTATTAAAGCTGCAATTACTCCTCCAATCTTAGCACCAAAGAAATATGGTTGAGCAATTTTTTCTCGAAGCTCATACAATTGATTTTTTACAGTTTCTTTTTGTTCATAAACGTCTATATCCTTACTTTTCTTGGTTATTCTGTATGCCTTAACGTATGATCTACTTTCTGCAGCCTTGTATGCAGTGTTTACAAGTTGTGACGAAAACTCAGAAATAGGATTTAAACCCGGAATAATAGTGTGGTTCTTACCCTGAAATGCGAAACAATAGGTTTTTCCTTCAAAAGTGTAGTTTAATAACCAAACATCAATTTTTCTTATATCTAAATCTTGAAAAAGAATTTTTTGTGATGAATTACATTGTGATTTGGCTTCCTTAAGATGTCTATTAAATAATTCATCTAGATGTGTGTCTTGTGGTAAATGCTCAAGACTTATTTCTTCTTCTCTGGTGTTAAATAATAACTCCGATTCATAATCGCTCCAATTATCTTTAAATTCAGGGAATTTAGCCGATAATTTTTGATGAAGCATAGCTGCATCTTTGGTGTCAGCATTAAGAGTTTGGTTTAGATTTATATAATGTAATAGTTGTTGTTTGCCTTCACATGTAGGACAAACATTTCTTCCACTTCCAGAGCATTTCGGACAGGTAATTCTTCCATTACCTCCACACGTACTGCAGGTTACTTTTCCTTTTCCGCCACAAGAACGACATTGAGTTTTACCAGTTCCTCGGCAACTCGAACAATTAACCGAATTGTTTATTTCTCCACTTCCGTGGCATGATGAGCAGGTTTCAAAAACATTCTTTTCCCAACTACTTTCATAAGCATAGACCTTTCCTGAACCACCACATGAACTACATTTTTGTGTTCCTCCTGTAAAGCCTCTACCATTGCAATGACTACATTGTGTTTTACCACTTCCAGAGCACGATGTACATTTAGTATCTCCTGTTCCATTACATTTTGGACAAGTAATAGATTTTTCGCCATGGCATTGAGTGCATGTAATCCAACCTTTAGCACCACAACGGTGGCAATCTTCTATATACTCTGAACCTGTTGCAAAAAAGTTAAACTCATCGTCTGTATATTTCTCTATAGTTTTTAAATTCCATTCCCAAACATTAATATCATTTAAATTAAAGTATTTACGTTCAGGTATCTTGCGTTGGTCATAAGGAATAAACTCTTCGCTTTTCGAACGCTTTTCATATTGGGTGTCTAAAAGAACAGGATAGGCTGGGGCATAAAGGAGGGATTCAACTTTTATACTATCACCAAAATTTTGGTAAGGATGATGAGGTATATTATTCGACCAAGCATTAATTTTTTTTATTAATTCAGAAATTAATCCTTGATTGTCTGAATTATCTATTTCGTATATATAGTCTGAGCTCATTGTAATGGGATAAATGAAATTAGAAATTAATCTTATTTATAAAAACCTGTTTGTATTGTTTTAGAAACCATATAATAAAGAAGACGAAAAATATTGGCCATATTAATGATAAAAGGCTTGAAGGGTGACTAAAAATCTTAGACAATGCATCTTTCTTTAGACTTAAACGATCTTCTTTGTTTTTAACTTCTTGATTTTCATTTATTATTTTAAACTCATCTTTAATATTTGTTATCGTTGTGATTGTAGATTCTACTGACAACCCTTTTAGCGGTTCTAACATCACTGTATATGTAGACATTGATTTTGGTGAAACATCAAGTGAATCTATTGTTGAATAACGGTTTGAAAGCTTGCTAGTTTTTTCTTGACTATATACGCAATGACTTGCCATTAATAGGAAGATTAATAGTAGAAATTTTTTCTCAATCATTTTTATTGGCTTAATGGAATACGTTTAACAAGTCGAATTTAGCTAAAAAAATTGTATTGTGAAAAATATAACAATAATTAAATTCTACAAATTCCTAAAGCAGTGTGGAGTATGATCTAAATCAATCTTGAAAATTACGTGTGGAAATTATAATTTGCAGGAGCTTATTTACGTTATATAAATTATTTCATTAAAGATAGTATTGATAATATTTGTTATCTTGATTAAAAAAAGAACCAAAAGAATCATGAAAAAGCTTTTATCAATTGTTTTATTATTGATAATTTTTTTAGGATATTCATGCTTAAAAGATACACCTGAAGATTTTAATAATCCTGAATCGTCGTGGAACCCTAGTTTTTCAATTGCTATTGGTCAAACTTCTTTGAAAATGAACGAAGACAGTGGTTTTGATACTTTGTTATTATTAAATAATCCAACAACAGGCTATCCATTTTGGGTAGAAGAATTTGATGTGCCTTTAGAATATACAATGCCTTTTGATTTGCAAGAAATTACAGAATTTTCAGAAGATATTGTAAGTCTGATGTTTCGCTTTAATGTTGATAACGGATTTCCAGCGGATGCAATAGCTCAGGCGTATTTTTTGGATATAAGCAATAATGTAGTAGATTCTTTGTTTGTGAATGGGCCATTAACTTTCGATGAGGGAGAAGTGAATAGCGAAGGAGAAAGTGTGAAAAAAACCCATACCCAAAACGATATTGTTTTCGAAGGTGATAAAATTGATGCATTATCTGATGTTCGGAATATTCTTCTAAAAGGGAGTATTAATAATTTAGCATTAGATACAAATCTTATAGAGTTTTACCCTAACTATTCTGTTGATATTCAAATGGGAGTTCAGGTAGAACTGAATATGAGTCTTTCTCAAGATCAATTATCAAATAATAATATTCAATGATCAATTATAAAAGCATAATTATAAAATTATATTTGATTTTTATTGGATTTACAATAAGCGTAAATGCTTATTCACAGCAGAATAGCACTCTGTTTTTGTTGCATGATATACCACAAACAAACTTACTAAACCCTGCGGTGCAAATTAAATGTAAATGGTTTGTCGGAATACCATTACTTACATCAGCACAGTTCAATTACAGCAATTCTACATTTTCGTATAACGACTTATTCTCAACAAATTCGGGTTCTTCATCTTTGGATATGGATAGCTTTTATGAAAATATCAGAAAAACAAATTTGATTAGTTCTGAACTTCATTTGGACCTTATTTCGGTAGGTTATAGAACAGGTGATTATTATATCAATTTCAATATTTCGGAAAAAGTAAATATGGCCATTACATATCCAGGAAGTATATTAGAACTTGCATGGAAAGGAAATACTCAGTTCCTTGGTGAAACCGAAAAGGTTAACAATCTGCGAACGCATACAACTTATTATAGAGAATATGCTTTGGGGGTTTCGAAAGTTTGGGATGCGTATAATATTTTTGGTGTACGAGCTAAATTGTTATTTGGGAAAGCCAATATTTATTCAGGAAAATCAGAAATGAGTATTTACACCGATCCAAATACATTTAATTTGGAGGTTGATGGAGATATTAATATAAACTCCTCGTATCCTATAACAATTAATCAGGATGCTGATGGAAATATATCAGGAATTTCAACTGGAGATCTTGATATTTTAAATTTTCTAATGAATGGCAAAAACAAAGGTTTTGCTATTGATTTAGGATGGATTCATCAGTACAATGAAGATATTACTTTATCGGCAAGTGTATTGGATTTAGGTTTTATTCGTTGGCAAACCGATGTAAATAATGTTGCACTAAAGGGAAGTTTTGATTATTCAGGCGTTGGACTAGGAACTGGATTTGATGATACAGAATATATTCTCGATATCCGTGATTCTTTATTTAATAGTTACGATCAAACAGTAACACAAGACAAATATTACTCTTGGTTACCAACGCAGATTTATTTGGGTGGAATGTATCAATACAAACCTAAATTAGGAATTGGGCTTGTAAACAGAAATGTAATTTACCGCAATAAATTGCATTCATCGCTTACTCTTTCGGCAAATACTACCCTTTGGAAAAAATTTACAGGAAGTTTAAGTTGGTCGTATTTAAACAATACTTACAAGAATGTTGGTTTGGCTTTGGCGTGGCACGGTCGTGGTTTGCAGTTTCATGCTGTAAGCGATAATGTTTTAGGTTTTTTCAAACCCTTTGATGCTCGTACCCTAAATCTTCGTTTTGGATTTGCCTTAATGTTAGGCTGCCCAAAAAATAAAGAAGAAGAACTTAAAATGAGTAATGATTACAGTCCAATGAATAAAGGGAATTGTTATTGGGCCGAAGACGTTCAGAAAAAATACAAAAAGAAGAGGAAGAAAAAGAAATAAATCAAATTCCATTGACATTTAATCCTTCTTTAAGTAATTTCGTCTAATTATTCGTACTCAAAAATTTATATTCATTCAAAATCATACCATGAAAAATAATTATTTAAAAACGTTATTGCTGTTCTTTGCAGCAGGAATCTTTTTTATCGGTATAAACTCATGTAGCACTACTGAAATGAAAGAAGAAGCCCCAATTATTGGAAAAGCAGATTTAAAATTGGAATCTGATATTATGACCCCAGAAGTTCTTTGGTCGTTTGGTCGATTAGGTGATGTACAAGTATCACCAGATGGGAAAACATTGCTTTATGGCGTGTCTTATTATTCAAAAGAACAGAATAAGAGTAACCGAGAGTTATTTACTCTTCCTGCTGAAGGTGGAATCGTTACTCAAATTACAAAAACTGTTGGTGGAGAATACAATGCAATTTGGTCAGTTGATGGAAGCAAGATTTACTTTTTAGCTGCTGCTAAAAAAGGAAATGGATTACAAATTTTCTCAATGAATCTTGATGGATCAAATAGAATGCAAATTTCGAATGAACCAGAGGGAATTACAAATATAAAACTTGCTCCAAATGGGGAAAAGATTTTATTTACCTGTGAAATAAAAGTGGATGATATTGTTAAGGATATTTATCCTGATTTACCAATGGCTGATGCTAAGTTATATGATGATATTATGTATCGTCATTGGGATGTTTGGGAAGATGGATATTATTCTCATGTTTTTGTTGCTGACATAGTGAATGGAAAAGTTAAGAACTCAAAAGATGTAATGGAAGGAGAACCTTTCGAATCTCCGTTAAAACCTTTTGGTGGAATCGAAGAAATCACTTGGAGTCCTGATAGTAAAACAGTTGCTTATACTTGTAAAAAGTTAAAGGGTAAAGAATATTCTTTAAGCACAAATTCTGATGTTTACTTATACAACTTAGAAACGGGTGAAACTACCAATTTTACTGAAGGAATGCCTGGTTACGATTGGCAACCTTTATATTCTCCTGATGGAACAAAATTGGCTTGGTTAAGTATGGCTCGTGCCGGTTTCGAAGCCGACAAACAACGATTGTTTATTGCTGATTTAGAAACAGGCAAGAAGAAAGATTATTCTGAGAATTTCGATCATAGCCCATTCAGTATGCAATGGACAAACGATAGTAAATCTATTTACTTTGTTGCAGGTGTTTTTGCAACGCATCAAATTCATAAAATTGATTTAGAAACAGGTGAAATTAATGCTATAACAGAAGGAATGCACGATTACCATTCTGTTGCAATTGCTGGAGATCAGTTAATAGGAACAAAAGTTTCTATGGTTAAGCCTCAGGAGATTTATGCTGTAAATGCTGAATCAGGTGAGGAAACAGAATTAAGTTTTGAAAACAAACATATTTTGGATCAGTTAACAATGCCAACTGTTGAGAAGCGTTTTGTTAAAACAACCGATGGAAAAGAAATGTTAACTTGGGTTGTTTTACCTCCTAAATTTGATGCAAACAAAAAATATCCAGCAATTTTATTCTGCGAAGGTGGACCACAATCTCCATTAAGTCAGTTTTGGAGTTACCGTTGGAATTTCTCAATTATGGCTTCGAACGATTATGTTGTTGTTGCACCGAATCGTCGTGGTGTTTTAACCATGGGACAGGAGTGGACCGATCAAATTAGTAAAGACAACAGCGGACAAGCAATGAAAGATCTTTTATCGGCTATCGATGAGGTTAAAAAAGAACCTTATATTGATGAGGAAAACATTGGTGCTGTTGGTGCTAGTTTTGGAGGATTTTCTGTTTATTGGTTAGCTGGGAATCATAAAAAGAGATTTAAAGCATTTATAGCGCATTGTGGTGTTTTCAATTCCGAAATGGAATTTATGACTACCGAAGAAATGTTCTTTGATACTTGGGAAAAAGGTGGAGCTCCTTGGGAGAAAAACAATAAGGTTGCAATGAAATCTTATGCAGGATCACCAGATAAATTTGTTCAAAACTGGGATACTCCTATTTTGGTTATTCACGGGGGAAAGGACTTTAGAATCCCTTATACTCAAGGTATGGCAGCATTTAATTCTGCACGTTTGTTAGATGTTAAAGCTCGATTCTTGTATTTCCCTGAAGAAAACCATTGGGTATTAACTCCACAGAATGGAATTTTATGGCAACGTACATTTTTCGATTGGTTAGATCAACATTTAAAAGAATAGAAAATACTTATTCTAAAATAAAAGGGGCTGTCCCAAAAGCCCTTTTATTGTCATTCCCTTGAAAAAGGGAATCTCTTAATTAAATTGTACACAATGAATTACAAGATCCCCAATCAAGTTGGGGATGACAGATGATGATTTTTTGGACAGCCCCTTTTTATAAACGTATATTAAATCTAATTTTTGCAATCTATGACCCATTCTAGTATAGGATCCTTTCTATTTTTTAAATCTTCGAAAGAAGAGTAGATTTCTTTATCTGGATAAAATGAATCATTCTCTGGTTAACTTAAAAAATAATATTATTAGTACATAGAAACCAGATTTACGTCGCCATAAGCCGTAATTCTATGGATACTTGTTTGATATATAGAATTTTGACTATCCCATACTTTTAAGTACAAATCAAAATTTGTTGTTTGGATTGGTTGTTTAGTTGTACTTTTAGCTGAAACAGACATTAAAAAAAGTTTTGATCCTGTGCCAACCATATATGCTTCACCCGTAGATCCATCACTTCTTTTTAGCCACCATGAATATGTGTAAGGACTTATGCCCCCGCTGGCTGTGGCTGTCCACGATCCTGTTCCATTTACAAGAATTGAAGTGCTTCCTGTAAAATTAGCTAATAATGCAGGCGGAGGAGGTGGAGGTGGGGTTCCAACCGTAAATCTTTTATTACTTGACAGTTCAACAGGATATGATCTACTATATGAGTTATCACCTGTTGGTTCTGTTTGGTGTGTTGCCCTTAGGGTTATTGTTACTTGTTCGTAATCATCGCTAATTATTTTGAACGTAGCCAAATGCCCAGAAGGAGTTCCATAAAATTGGATTACATTGCTGGGGGTGCAAGTCCATTGATACAATACTCCGGGAGCCGAACCATTGGTTCTTACCGTAAAAATATTTCCATTTTCAGGACTTGCATTGCTCATGATTAAATCCATATTTAAGGAGTATCTTCTAAAATAGCTATATGAAACTCCTGGATTTAAATAATAATAGTTAATACTATTTTGATAAAGTGCTCCACCAATACCTTCTTTAGAGCGTACAATATCTCCATCTGTTATCATTGCGGCGTGTGTTATCCCCGTAGGATCTTTAGCAGCATAATATATTGCATCGCTCCAATAAAGTACTTTCGAAGGAAACAATCCGTTTTCTTTAAAAATACCAGTTTGGACATAATCGTTGTAAAAACTATAGCCATTACCAATTTCTTTTTCTCCTGTTTCACAAAGAGTAAATGCAAGCCCAAAACAGTTGTATAAATTATCAACTGCTCCGATTTGAAGATGCTCATTTGTAGGTTCATCACCAAGAATAATTTGGGGATTGGATAATTCCTTTTCAGAAAATGTTCCATTATCAACTAACAAATCTTCTTTTTGACAGGCAAAAAGAAGAATAGTCATACTGAAATATGCAAATAATATTTTTTTCATGATTATTTAATTAGAGTGTTACTTGTTTTTTACAATAATTTCGGACCATATTTCAGTAGTCTCATATCGAATGTAAATTTTGAAATTACTTATTGAACATAAGCGTATACGCTATTAATTACTCTTAGCTCTTTTACTGTGCCGTTGATATTAAATTTCATAAATAAATCATAATAAATAGTACCTGTATCTTGAGTGTAAATTGTAATTTTAACAGTGCTATAATGATCGCGAACAACTTGACAAGTCCCACTAGGACTAATAGCACTTGCACTTATAAAACTAGATACATATGAAGTTGAGTATCCATTAGCTTGAAGAACTGTTCCTATTGTTTCATAATCCACAACATAAGATGATGTGCCTCCACCTGATCCACCCGTACCATCATCATCATCTCCTGGATATGGTATGCTGGCAAATAAGCTTGTTGAAGAAATACATGTAGCAATAAATACTAACATTACTGATGCAAATAACTTTTTCATAATTATGCTTTTTTAATTTGAATTAACACCTACTCTAACTATGGCTTTTCGGTTAACGCCCTTGATTACAAGTTATTCGAAAGTACTAAAAATATCATTCATAATTAAATTGACTAATGAAAGCATAATACAGAAAATACATTAACGTTAAAAAAAAACCAAATAGCGTAATAAAAAAATACAATAACGTTAAAATTAAATTGATCAAAAGTTTTAAGTAAGGACAAAAATTAATCAATAATCAGATTTTAATAATAATATCTTCAAAATCTATATCTAAATATAGGATTCAATAATTTTTTATTAAAAAGTACAATTATTAAATGCTGTTTTGTTCTGATTTAAACATTTCACCAAATTCCAAGTGATGTGTTGGAATTATTAAGATAAAGTTTTACGGATGAGGATTAGACAATCCAACTAATGAAATTATTTTATGAGAGATGGAATTCGTATAAAACAAAAAACCCAACTTATATAAGTTGGGTTTTGTTGTCCGACCAGGGCTCGAACCTGGACTCTTCTGAACCAAAATCAGATGTGTTGCCAATTACACCATCGGACAATTGAATGAGTGTGCAAATTTAGAAAAAAATTATTATCTGCAAATTATTTTGAAAGGTTTTTTTAAAAAAAGCATCATAAACATGAAAAAAATGGTGATTTGAATAAATCTAACCACCATTTTACTTTACAAACCATTTTTTTATTCCATATTGGAGTTTTTATTATAGTGTCTTTCGAGACCATCTTCAGTCATTTTCCAATATTTATTAATCATTTCGTCATTTCTGTAATAATCTTCCTTTTTTATATAATCAAGCTGTTCTTCGATACTTTCATCGAGATATAAGATATATCCTTCGGGTACTTTTATAGTGATATCTACTTCTGGGAAACTCCAGCGATTTTTATCTATTAAAGAATATACGGCATCGAATAAAATAATAGAATCTTTTTGAATTACATGATATTCAATATCGTCGGCATTCTCTAAAGCTTCGTGTCTGTTGGAGCCTCTACCTTCTTTCTCAATTTCAACTATTATGTGATCGGCATGTCCTCTGATAATATCTATTTCAGGATATGCATACAGTTGTTTCTCATCATTCTCATCATACATAATTTGAAATTCTTCATCGAAAATATAAAACCGGGAAGTTTCAATGGAATCGTCTTTGCGAGTTGTAAGGTATAGTGTTTTATTTGCGGGTTCATCAATAATAAGAGTTTCGTCATCAACAACAGAATGAGAGAAATCTTTAACCTGAGACCCAACAACAACAACAAGCACAATCAAACTTAATATCCAGGCTAAAAATCCTATTCCAGCAACAGAACGATCGTTAGGGCGTAAACCTAATAATAGTTTTAATCCCCCATAGATAATACCTACAAGCGGAATAAAAACTACTAGAACTGAACATATTACAACTAACCAAACTGTATTAGGATCCATAAATGAATGAAACATATCGGAAATAATAACATGGTCGTTAATTATGAGATTATTCCATGGCATAAATGGTTCTCCAATAATAAATGTCCCAGTTATTCCTAATAGAAATCCAACACCAGCAACAACGAGCACTAAGCCAAATACGGCAACAATAAATCGCAATATAAATCTGAAAAAAGCACCGATAGCATAAATCAGACTCTCAAAAAATCCACGTGTACGATCGTAATCTTTAGAATTTTTTATATTCTTAAAGTTGTCCTTTACGTTTTCGTACTCTTTCCGTACATTTTTTTCAATATCGGAGATATTAAAATTTTCTCCTCGCATATCAAGCTTTTGTGCTGTTGTATTTGCTGCTGGTAATAAAGCCCATAGAACGATATAAATGATTCCTATTATGCCATAACCAATTATTAATACAAGAAACAAAATTCTAATAATTATTGGATCTATGTTTAAATAGGTTCCGATACCAGAACAAACTCCTCCAAGAACTCTATCATCGGGATCGCGATACAATCGTTTTGAAGTTTTATTTTGTTGTTGATAATCGGTTCCGTTGTTTTCTTCTTCGCTTTCAAAATCTTCCGGGCGACCCATTATTTCTATTACTTCATCAATATCCTCTTTAGAGATTACTTGTTTTTGTTCAGTGAGTTTGCTTTGCAGGATTTCTGCAATTCGATGTTCTATATCGGTAATAATTTCTTTACCTTCGTTATTTGATGCAAATCTTTGATTTATTGCCGTTAAATAGTTTTGCAATGTTTGATAAGCATCATCGTCTAAATGGAAAATTACACCGCCTATATTTATTTTAACTGTTTTTTTCATTTTAGCTAGATTATTTGTTTTTAATCAAGTTTACTGCATCAACGAGCTCTGTCCACGATTGCTCAAGTTCTTTTAAATACTCTTTTCCTTTTTCGGTTAAAGTGTAATATTTACGTGGAGGTCCTTGTGTTGATTCTTCCCAGCGATAACTTAATAATTCAGCATTTTTTTGCCTTGTAAGAAGAGGGTAAAGTGTTCCTTCTACAACAATCATTTTAGCTTCTTTTAAAGCTTTAATAATGTCTGAAGCGTAGTAATCCTGCTTTGATAAAATAGAAAGTATGCAGAATTCCAATACGCCTTTTTTCATTTGAGCTTTTGTATTTTCGAGATTCATCTTTTCTTAATTTTAGTTTTTTACTACAAATAGTGTTTTAGAATTTCATGTTTTTTCTAACATTATCAAATTCTTCGCGAACAGCCTTTTTAATGTTTTCAATAGTTATAGCTTCGCCATGCATTTCGAGTTTTTGTGCTGTGGTGGCTGCTTCTGGGATTACAATCCATAATATAATATAAATCCAAAAACCAACTGAACCTGCAAATAGCAGAATTATAAATATGATTCTAAAAACAATTGGGTCGATGTTAAAATATGCGGCTAAACCACCACAAATACCAGCTAACAATCTATTGCTTCGACTTCGATAGAGTCTCTTCGACGGTTTTTGATTCGTTGTTCTTCGTGATTTAGAATTTGAAGAATTATTGGATTTGTTTTGGGCATCATTATCATAAAAGACTTCTGGTTCACCCATAATTTCAACTATTTTCGAAACATCTTCTTTCATTATAACATCACGTTTTTGTCCGAGTGTCTCAGAAAATAGTTCAGAAAGCCGAGCTTCAATATCCGACATAACTTCGCGTTGCTCATCGTCATTCTTAAACTGCTTTTCAACAGCCATTAAATAAGTGTGTAGCATTTCATAAGCATCGTCATCTATATGAAATACTATCCCTCCTAAATTTATTGTTATTGTTGTTTTCATACTTTTTAATTTATAGTACTATACATTACATACAAAATTACTATACAAAGATATATAAAAATAATAGTACTATGCAACACATAGTACTAAATAAATTACTAATAATGTTTTAATGCGCTGATAATCAATAATAAAATTTTTTAGTATTTTTGATGAAAACTAGAAAAAATATGAAAATACAAGGTGCGTTATTAAAAATGCGATCGGAATTGAATGATCCAGTTGATTATTTTCTAAAATTGAATGAGCAGGAATTGCACATGAACAATTTAATAAATAAGGAATTAAAGATTACATTTTTAGATGAAATTCACTGTATTCGTTGTGGAAGACTAACGAAAAAATCATTTCATCAAGGATATTGTTACCCTTGTTTTCGAACAGCTCCCGAAACGGATGATTGTATTTTAAGACCAGAAAAGTGCCAGGCGCATGAAGGTATTTCGCGTGATATGGAATGGTCTAAAAATAATTGTTTACAGGAGCATATAGTTTATTTAGCTATTTCGAGTGGATTAAAAGTTGGCATAACAAGATTAACACAAGTACCAACTCGCTGGATAGATCAAGGGGCAAGTTTTGCAATTAAAATTGCTCAAGTTCCGAATAGAAATACGGCAGGATTACTAGAAGTAAATTTAAAAAAATATTTTGCCGACAAAACAAACTGGCGTAATATGCTAACCAATAAAATTGATAGGGAATCTAGTTTATTGGAGCAAAAAAATAAAGCAAAAGAGTTGGTTAAAAAGGAGTTTGTTAAGTATTTTATTGACGATAATGATATTGTTGAACTAGCATACCCTGTAATTGAATTTCCTGAAAAAGTGAACTCTTTTTCATTTGATAAAGAGCAAAGTATTTCTGGGAAATTAATGGGCATTAAAGGTCAGTATTTAATTTTTGATGGAGGAAGAGTTCTAAATATCCGTAAACACAATGGTTACGAGGTTGAATTAGAATATTAATTATTCGTCGTTGTGTTCAATTTCGCGTTTAATCTCTTCTTGAATTTTTTGTAACTGATTCTTTTTATTTACCTCCCGAAGTTTCTGAGCAGTTTGTGTAAAGTATTGGTGGTTTTTTATAAATCGCAATTGCATTTGGTTCCATTCAAGAATTGAGTCGATCTTATTTCTTTCAGCTAATTCTTTATATAAATTAATTGATACAGGAACAAAATCTGTTCTTCCAAGATAATCTAAATCGGCATCGCACATGATTTCTTCTAATAGATTTTTTGGTCGTGGAGGCATTTGTGTTACAGTTATTAGTTCACATATTTGCCTAACTTGAGTGTTGGTATATTTGTATTCTGGCAGAATTTTTTTTGCAAGTTTTACGCTTTCCTCTTCATGTGTATCATAATTTACTAAATGGCCCATGTCATGAAATAGAGCTGCAGTTTTTAAAATCAGCATTTCTTGATCGTTAACGCCTTCGGCCCTTCCAATTAATTCAACCTGAGTAACAACATCAATGGTGTGTTTTACATTGTGATAATATAAATTATCGGGCAGTCCATCTTCGAGCTTACTTAAAACAAACTCCTCAACATCGTTTACTCTCAGGAGCTGTAGTTGGGTAAAGAATTTATCATTTGGAGTTTGCCCTTTTAAGTCTTTGGCAAGTTCGGGTTTAAAGCCTTCAACAAAATACATATCAATTTCACCTTTGTACTTTACAGGCATTTTCCCCCTGTATTGACAAATAAAGAAATCTTTAATTAACATGTAGGTATTTTCTGTAATGTTTATTTTGCCCGATTTACTTGAGGCCTCCATTCTACTTGCAGTATTTACTGTTCCTCCCCAGATATCATATGATATTTTGCTTTTTCCTAAAACTCCTGCAATAACGGGACCTGTATCGATTCCAATTCTTAAATCCCAAATGTGTTTTGTACTTACATCAGCGGTTTCCTTTAATTCTTTCATGAAATGCTGCATTTCAAAAGCAGCTAATACAACTTCCACAGGGTTGGTTCTGTTTTTCATTGGAATACCTCCAGCACACATATAGGCATCACCAATCGTTTTAATCTTTTCGATGTTGTGTTTTTCAACTACCGTATCAAATTGGAGGAAAAATTTATCTAACTCATCAATTAAAAGTTCCGAATCCATTTGTTCAGAAATCTTAGTAAATCCCTGTATGTCAGAAAAAAGAACTGTAACCATATTGTAATGATAAGGTCCGGCCTTGCGTCCTGATTTTAGTTCTTTGGCAGTATTTTTTGGTAAAACTCTTTCGAGTAAATTATCTGCTTTTTCTTTTTGTATTACAACCTCTTCGGTACGTTCGTGTATAATATTTTCTAACCTAAATCGTTCATGTGCAAAGTAATAAGCTCTCCATTTTCCAATTAGAATAAAAATAAGAATCAGGGTAACCAGATATAAAATAAAAGCAACTTTTGTTCGGTATACAGGAGGTTTTATTGCAAATTCATAACTGATGC
The DNA here is from genome assembly GCA_016342685.1 of Bacteroidales bacterium. Classification (GTDB taxonomy): domain Bacteria; phylum Bacteroidota; class Bacteroidia; order Bacteroidales; family UBA12077; genus UBA12077. Next base: position 475,538 of record JAEINU010000004.1, read on the forward strand.
TGTTTGAAATCTCATTAAGTATGTTTTTGGCGCGTACCTCAAACGTATAATTCCCTTCAAATAGATTGGTGTATTCCTTTAGAATAGAATTTGTCCAACTCGACCAATTGCTATCAAATCCATGCAATCTGTATTGGTAAAGTATTTGCTTTTCGCTTTTATAATCGGTTGCCGAAAATTCAAATTTTACGGAATTTAAATTATAGGCCAATCGGGGAATTTTACGATTGATATCAATTGTTGAGCCAAAAGCTTTAGAATAAAGAATTGAATCTGAATTTAAAACGACTTTATTAATAAGTGTCTTAAATTGTTGTTTTTTCTTCAGTTCATCACTTAAGTCTAGACGAACTAAACCATCAAGTCCGCCAAACCAAACTATACCATTATTATCGGGATGAATAGAGGTTATGAAAAAATCATTAATACGATTTAATGGAAGTGGAATTAATGATTTGAATGATTCTTTATTTCTGTATTTTACAAAGGTTGAATTTTTAGTATTATCCTTTCCTATGAAATTCATCCAGATGTTATTGTCAGAATCTTCGACAATCGGATAAACCCAATTGTTTTTTGATCCAATATTAAAACCGTATTCCTGATCTAAATAGAATTGTTCTTTTTCTTCATTATATCTATAAACCCCATTCGAAGTTGAAAAAAGGATATCTTCGGATATTGGGTTTAAGTTAATCCAATCGATTTTTTGAGGGAGATTATGAGATTGATTATATTCGATAACCCCTGAGTTTGTTAAAAAAGGATCAATTTTATATATTTTGTTGTAATTTGCTACAAGCCACAATAAACCATTTTTATCTTCTGCAATACCGGTAATTTTATCTTTTATTCCAGAATGTTTTTGTTCAATAATAAAAATTTCGTTCGTAAATCGAATGGATGAAATACCGTTTGTATAACCTAAGAAAAAATATTCAGAATTCTTTTTTGAATGAAATACGCTTGTTATTTCTTTAGCGTCTCTGTTGTAAAATAAAATTGCAGAATTGTTTTTAATCTCAAAAATCCCTTTGTTGCTTAAAACAAACAATTTCTCATTTAGAACATGAAGATGATAAGCTTTAGCATCAAAGTTTTTGACAGCTAGAAAGCTTGATGTTGCTTGTTTATTTTCATCAAGAAAATAAACACCTTGAGAAGTAGCAACATAAAGTTTATTTTTAAATCGAATGACTGATGAAACATTTCCTTTTAAACCCTGATTTTTATTAAAATAACGATATGCAGAAGGTAATTCAATGCGACTTATTCCTTGGTTGTGCAAAGCCCAAAGATTATCATTCTTATCGGCATATAAATAATTTATCGACAAATTAAAAAGGCCTGTCTTTTCATCTATAAAGCTTTGAACTTCTCCTTCTTTATTTATTACTACAATTCCAGACAAAGCGGTTCCAATGGCATAATTACCATTGCTTAAAATGCAAGCAGACGTGAAAATTCCATCTTCGATGTATTGATCAGCAGCTGTAGTAAATTTTTTAGGCTTATTGAAATCATAAATATAAAATCCGATATTCTTCCTTGTTTTTATTAACAATTGATCGTTGTACGAAAGAATAGTTAAAATTTCCTTATCGGCAAAGAACTTTGAATTTGGCAAGTTCGTTATTTGATTTTTTTTCAGTTTTTGCAGTCCATACGCTGAAGATTCTACGTAAAGTTGATTGTTAACATTGAAGATATGACAATCTGATTCGAAATCCTTTAGTACCGAAATCTTTTCACCATTCCAATTGTAAAGTTTATTATCAGTGCAAAAAAAGATTTGTTCATGAATTGAAATTATCTGTTTAATGCTTCCTATTTTCTCTGTAAAATTATCTAGTAGAGAAACAAATATTTGACCATTTGATGTAGGTTTAATAATTCCAAATATGTTGTTTCCACCAACATAAATTAATCCATCTGAACCTAAAACAAACTGATGATCATTTATTTCTTTAAATAAATCCCACGAATTTCCGTTATATTTAAGAATTCCATTTGAATTATTTATATATAATACTCCATTGTTATCTTGAACAATAGAGTAATTATTGTTATTTAATCCATAATTATTAAGAATGATTTGTTCAATATAAGGAGTACCACTATCTTTACTATAGCTAGGTATAGATATCAGAATTTGTAAAATAAGGATGGTGGAAAAAAAAATTGTATTTTTACACAAGTTTACTATAAATTGCATATATTGGTTTTTTGGAAGCTTAGTGCCAATAAAATTACGTTGTAATATAAGAAATTTTTTTAAACAGAGATATTGAATTTCTATAAATTTAAACTTTATGATGGCTAAAGATCATAATATACTAATACCTTGGGATTTTACTCCTGTAGCGGAATACGCTTTACAGCATGGATTTAAATTTGCCGAAAAAGCAAAAAGTAAAAAAATTAGCTTAGTACATATAATTAAAAGTGACAAGGAGTACGATGAAGCTTTAAAAAAGTTAGAGCAGGTTGCAAGTAAATATAGGGGCAAGAATGGTTTAGCCGTTGAAGCTATTGTTAGAAAAGGGAGTATTTTTACCACAATCGGCGAAGTGGCGTCAGAATTAGAAGCTGAGTTAGTTGTTATGGGAACTCATGGCTTAAGAGGAATGCAGAAACTTACTGGTAGTTGGGCCCTAAAAGTAATTGTAAGTTCTAAAGTGCCTTTTGTAGTTGTTCAAGAACCACCAAACGAGACAGATTTTAAAGACATTGTATTTCCAGTAGATTTTAAAAGAGAAAGTAAAGAGAAACTTAATTGGGTAACCTATTTCTATAAAAACTTCGCACCTAAATTCCACATCATAAAACCAAACACAACAGATGTTGGTTTTATTAAAAGAATAAAAGCAAATATGGCTTTTGCTCGAAAATTTATGGACAGTAAAAAAGTCGATTATGAGATTCATACCGCAGAAGGTAAAAAAAGTTTTCCGATTGAAATAATGGACTTTGCCGCTGGAATAAATGCTGATCTTATATTAATTTTATCAACGAAAAACATAGGATTTACCGATTATGTGCTTGGTGCTCAAGAACAGTATATTATTGCTAATAGCTCTAAAATACCTGTAATGGTTATTAATCCACGAGAAGATCTTACAAAATTCGGTGGTTTTTATTAAAATAAAATATTTGTAATAATAATTGGTGGATGACAATTGTCATCCATCTTTTTTTGATAGAAAATGGATTTAGTATTTGCAACAAACAACAAACATAAACTCGAAGAAATTCAACAGTTAATAGGTGTTAAAATTAACTTAAAGAGTTTGAGTGACATTAATTGTTCTGATGAAATTCCTGAAGATTTCTTCACTCTTGAAGAAAATGCATCTCAAAAAGCAAATTATATTTTTAATAAATATAATATGGATTGCTTTGCCGATGATACAGGATTGGAAATTGAAGCCTTAAAAGGGGATCCGGGAGTTTTGTCTGCAAGATATGCTGGTGAATCCAAAGATTCTGAGGCAAACATGAAAAAAGTTTTGGAAAAACTAAAAGGTGAAAAGAATCGAAACGCCAGGTTTAGAACTGTAATTTCTTTAATCATCGATAAAAAAGAATATTTCTTTGAAGGAATTGTAAATGGAGAAATCCTTGAAGGCAAAACAGGTAAAGATGGATTTGGATATGACCCAATATTTATGCCCACAGGATATTCAGAATCATTTGCAGAAATGTCTATTGACGAAAAAAATCTTATAAGTCATAGAGCAATCGCTACCAAAAAGTTAGTGGGTTTTTTATTAAACCTATAGTCCAACAATATTTTTTATCGATTTAAGTTATTAAAAATAAAATCATTCGAATGAAAAGAATCTCTTTTTTAATAATTTGTATAATTTCTGTTTACTCACTTAAAGCTCAAATAGGAGTGGGTGAGTGGAGAGATCATTTACCTTTTAATTATGCAATTTCTGTTACCGAATCTTCTTCGAAAGTTTATGTTGCATCGGAGAGTGGTATTTTTTCCTATGGTAAAAGCAGTAATAATGTCGAAAAACTAACAAAAGTTAATGTTTTATCAGATATTGGAGTTTCAACAATTAGTTATTCCGAGCAAAATAAAGTTTTACTTGTGGGTTACGAAAATGGCAATCTGGATATGGTTTTCGACAATCATGTTTTTAACTTATCTGATATTAAAAGAGAGATGATAAGTGCAAGTAAATCAATTAATAATATTTATTTTATTGATGAATATGCATACTTATCTTGCGGTTTTGGAATTGTTGTTGTTAACCTCGATAAAAAGGAGATTAAGGAAACATATTATATTGGAGAGTTAGGAGCGCTAATACAGGTTACTCAGATTGTTTTAGATGATGGTTATTTATATGCCGCAACTAACCAAGGAGTTTATTATGCAGATTTTGCGGATCAGAATTTAGCCGATTATTCTAAATGGCAGCGAATCGAAAATATACCTAATTATTATGGATCACATAGTTCAATAATTGTTATAAATGGAAAAATTCTGGTTAATCAGAATAACGAAACATTTAACGATATATTATATTTATACAATGGTTCTTCCTGGTCAGTTTTTAGTAATGATTACAGTGAGATCCGCAGTATAAAAAGGAGCGAAGAAAATATTCAGATAGTTACAAATCAAAACATACTTTTATATACAACAGATTTTGTTTTTGTAGATTCTATTTCAGATTCGGAGTCGGTTTCTATAAATCCATTTGATGTAAGTAGCGTTGATAACAATAACTATTGGATTGCCGATAGAGGAAATGGTTTGGTAAAGTTTAACAACTCCATGGAAATAATAAACCCAAACTCACCCTATACATCAAATGCATTTAATATTGAAACCTCAAATGATAAAGTAATTGTTGCAGCTGGAGGAGTGGGGGCATCGTGGAATAATAAATTTCTAAATGGATCATTCTTTACATTTGAAAACGAACGATGGTCATCGAAATTTAATTATGATGTACGAGATTATCTGGTTGTAAAAATTGATCCAAGAAACCAAGAACATTATTATGCTGGCAGTTGGGGTTATGGTGTTTCAGAATACCTGAATAACGAATTGGTTGAGACATATTCTTATTCTAATAGTTCTTTGCAAACAATAATTTCTGGAGAGGATTATTGTAGAATTGCAGGTGTGGATTTTGACAACGAGAACAATCTTTGGGTTACAAATTCGAGTGTTCCCAATCCCATTTCTGTTCGAAAAACGGATGGAAAATGGAAAAGTTTTCATTTCGAGGGTGTAATTAGTAATATTCTTTTGTCTGAGATTATCGTTACAGGGAACAATCATAAGTGGGTTATTTTACCAAATGGGAATGGTTTATTTGTTTTCGATAATATGGGAACCATAGATAATGAGAATGATGATCAATATAAGAAGCTAAGTATTATCGATGAGAATGGAAAAATTATTACAAACCGAACATATTCTTTAGTTGAGGATTTAACTGGTGATATTTGGGTAGGCACAGATCAAGGTGTTGTTGTTTATTACAATCCTGAAAATATTTTTGATGATGAATCATTCCACGCAAATAGAGTTGTTTTAACAATTGGCGATGCAACTGATTACTTGTTAAAAACGGAAGTTATAAATTCAATTGCCGTTGATGGAGCGAATAGAAAGTGGATTGGAACAGAAGGTTCCGGAGTTTATTTGGTTTCTAAAGATGGAACAGAAGAAATTAATCATTTTACTGAGGATAATAGTCCTTTATTATCGAATAAAATAGTCGACATTGGAATTAATCATGAGTCAGGGGAAGTTTTTTTTGCAACCGAAAAAGGATTGATATCGTATCGTGGATCGGCAACAATGGGAAACGATGAGTTTAAAGATGTTTATGTTTATCCGAATCCTGTGCGCGAAAATTACGAGGGAGATATTACTATTCGAGGTTTAGTTTCTGACGTAAATGTAAAGATTACCGATATTAGTGGAAACATAGTTTATGAAACAACAGCTGAAGGTGGTCAGGCAACTTGGGATGGGAAAAACTTTGATGGAAGGCGACCAAGTACTGGAGTGTATCTTGTATTTTGCACAAACGACGATGGATCAAAAACGCATATTACAAAACTACTTTTCATAAAATAGAAAAAGCCGCAATTAAGCGGCTTTCTTATTTATTCTCTATGATTCTTATTTTTTTCTTATACAACGAACTTGTCGTCTGGCATTACTACCAGTATCGTATGTTTGACCATTCATAAAGTTTTTCTCAAACATCGCACTTGTACTACCCTGTTTTTTTGGTGTTGATGACCAATACCATTCACCATTCATATTAAGAGCAATTTTGTTATTATACATAAATTCAAGATTGTCAATAGTTGGTAAAATCCAGTCGTTATAGCCATATGCTGTAGAGCTTTCGCAAACATCATTGGCTTCTTTCCATTTGTATTCACCGGGCAAATCTTCGGGCATTACCTCGTAATCAGTACCATATAAGCTAAATCCCCAGACACCTTCGGCATCAACTAAATTTATAGTACCATTACTATGAACGCACCTTACAAAAGATTTAGCTTTAGCAGCTGCAGGAACAAGTTTGTCGGCATCAAATGCCTGTCGATAATAAACATTGTTCTTTTCAGGAGTGGCAGACCAATACCAGTATGTTTGCATATTTCGTAATGCAGATTTTTGAACATACAGTCTCGATATCTCAAGTTTTGTAGGTAATCTCCATTCTGTTAAACCATAAGCATTACTTTCCAGACAAGCTTCGTTTGCTTCCATCCAAGTTGTTTTAGTAGGAGTTCCATCTATAGGCATAACGAGTAAACTTAAACCCATCATATTTAATTCAACTAAATCTTTAGAATCTGACTCATCAATTTCATATTTTGGTTGACTTAAAGAAGAGCGAGAATGACTATTTCTTACCGATGCTCCTTGTTGCTGCAACATTGCTCTTGAAACAGTTGAAACAACTGTAAATAAGTCATCTAATCCCGATTGTGTTATTCCTGTATTTTGTCTTTCTATCTTAGCCGTAAGAACGTCAACCATTTTACATGATATATAATAATTTCCACCAACCGATGAGATTGATGCATAACAAACGTAGTGGGCTCCCATTTTTTTACCAAGTTCACCAATTTGTCCATCATCCACGTGTCCTGTCATTTGAAATTTACTTTCGGCAAGAACTTTATTGATTAATTCACGCTCTAGAACTGTGAACCCAAGTGTGTTAACAACTGCATTGCTAAGTTCTTCGCGGATAACTATTTTTAGGTTTTGAGAAACATCTCCAACGGGATCAAATACCGCAACTTTTTTGTCTTCCTGACCATTTACAATGCCAATTACAGCGAATACAAGAAAGATGATCAACAGGTTTATTTTATTCATGGCTATATTGATTTAATTATTTATCCAGATTAATATTTTTTCCGATATAGGGTTACTTATTTCATTATATGCTTTTTCAGCAGCATCTTTATAAGATTTACTATGTGCACCTTTTTTTGTAAACTCATTCTGGTACACATGTTTATCCGAAGGAGCTTTAAAAAGTTTTACTTCGGCATCCACATAGCTAAAATACACATTATTTGAGAAATTATACTCTCTTGACTTTGTATTTATTATAACTTTCCAATCTGCTTCGCTCTCATCCTTAGTGAATCTGCAACCATTTTCTGCTAAAATTGCTTTCAAATTATTTTCTATTGATATTGTGTTATTCCCGAAAAGGTCTTCTTCTGCAACAATGTAAACGATTATACCTTGTGCTAAACGAGCATTTGCTTGAACAACATCATTATATAGCTTCATTGTTTTTTGCATTTTCAAATCTTCATCTGTAATATTTTTATCAACGGCACTTAGTATTCCCTGAGATTTGGTTACTTCTGTAAAAACAGGTAGTGCTTTATTAAATTCTTCCTTTGCCTTATTTTTTTCTTTGTTTTTTTCTAGTTCAAGTGCAGTGTTAATAAAACCTTCAATTTGTTGAACCTGTAAGTTTAAGTTCGCTTTATAATATCCAATTATTTCATATTTGTTTGCAAATGCAAATCCATAAACCATATTATCATTTACATAACTTTCTACACGAATTCCATTTATTTCAAGATCTGTAGATATTTTTGTTTCATACTTAAAATCTTCTTTGAAATTTTCGGAGCCATTTTCAATTATACTTTGAGTATAATTTTCGCTAACACTTTTCACTGAAGCTAAAATGCTTTCCGACAGATCTGTACGAGCCAGGTCTTTTAGTCGTTCGGTTGCTTCTGATATAGATTCAGAAGTGTTTTTTTCATCTTGAGCAAATCCAGTAATAAAAACATTCGATGGATATTGTTCTGTTCTCCACGATTGTTTCAGCCATGAAGGCTCGTTTTGAGATTTTAATACATTAAAGGAGGCTAAACAAAGGAATAATAAAACTATTCGTTTAATATTTTTATTGAGGATTTCTATTTTCATACAAGTAGTTATTTAATTTCGAAATATACATAAAATAGATTCGTGATTTTCAAATTACAAATAATATACCACTTTTTTAAAACCGAAGTTAAATTATTTGATTAAACTCGATAAAAATATGACAATCAGCTGTTAAACAATGATATTCTCATCTTTTAATATTCTTTTAAAGAAGATATTTTAGTTAGAAAAGAATGAATACTTTTGTACAAGATATCTAATAAAACTGAAATGCTTTTTAAAACACGGGGAATTGTTCTGCATCATATAAAGTATTCTGAAACTAGCGTAATAGTAACAATATATACTGAGCTCTTCGGAAGGCAATCGTATATTATTAATGGAGTTCGAGGTAAAAAATCAAAAATTAAGGCGAATATTTTACAATCTTTGTTTTTGCTCAATATGGAGGTTTATCATAAACCTAAACAAGACCTTCAAAGAGTTAAGGAAGCTCAACCTGACTTTGTATTTAGTTCGCTACCCTATGATATTAGAAAAAGCACATTAGCAATTTTTATTGCAGAGATTTTGTATAAAACAATTCAAGAACACGAAGCAAATGCTGAACTATTTAATTATTTGTACAATTCAATTCAGGTATTGGATTTAAAAGAAAAGGGAATTTCCAATTTCCACTTGTATTTTTTAATACATCTTACAAAATATCTCGGTTTCTTTCCTGAGAATAATTATTCTGATTCAAGATGTTATTTTGATTTAAAGGCAGGTCGCTTTATGCAAATTAAACCCATGCATTTATTCTTTATAGGTCCCATAGAAAGTAAGATTTTAAACACATTGTTCGAATTTTCAGAGAATCAGCACGAAAATGTTAATATTCGCCATAAAGAAAGGATTGAAATTCTTGAAAAGATATTAGATTATTATTCATTACATATTGATGGCATTTCAACCATAAAATCCTTAAGTATATTAAGGGAAGTTTTCCATTAGTCAATAAAAAAGTTATGTTGAGGCGCTAAAAGGAGTCTTTCACCAAAATTAACCTGACTATTCTTTTAAACAAAAGAAAAGGGCATATTTTTGGATGTTACATTTCATAAGGATTTCCAGAATCACAAAAAGAAAAATAAAAAGCCTTTGCCTGTTACAAGGCACTTTTTAAGTAAAGATATTTTTATACATTTGCGTTCCACTTTTGGGAAATAGAAATTATTATGATAAAAACGAAGATGTCGAACATAGGGAAAGATATTTATACTATAATTTCAGAATTATCTCAAGATACTGATATTATAAACTTAGCGAAAGTAGCTCCTGATTTTTCCTATTCTGAAGAATTAAATAAGCTTGCTGCTAAGTATATGAAGGAAAAATCTACGGAGTATTCGCACCCTGATGGATTAATGGAATTGCGTGAAGCAATTGTTGAAACTATTTCGAAAAAGCACGGTGTTAATTTTAGCGCATTAAATGAAGTTACTGTTACAGCTGGTGCAACACAAGCTATGTATACTGTTATTAGTAGTTTTGTTGATGAAGGAGACGAAGTTGTTTTATTCGAACCAGCATTTAATAGTTATGTTCCTGCAATTCAGAGCAATGGTGGCAGACCAGTTTTTGTTCAATTAAAGCAACCCGATTATCGAATTGATTGGGAAGCTGTTCAAAAATTGATAAATACACGAACAAAATTAATTATTATAAATACTCCGCATAACCCAACAGGTATAACTTTTAATCAAGAAGACATTGCTCAACTTAAGAAAATTACAAACGGCACGAAAATTAATGTAATTGGCGATGAAGTATTTGAGTCAATGGTGTTTGATGGCAAAAAGCATTATAGTGTTTTATCAAATGAGCAATTAGTCGAGAGAAGTATTGTAATTTCATCTTTAGGAATAACATTTAATGTTCCTGGATGGAAAATCGGGTATTGTGTAGCTCCTGAAAAATTGATGAGTCAAATCAGAAAGAATCAGCTTTTTCAAATTAATTCGGTGAATACGCCTTTACAATATGCAATGGCCGATTATTTAAAAAATGGAGTTGATTTTAGTTCAATAAATAAGAAGTTTGAAGAAAAACGCGATTTTGTAATTGATTTATTAAAAGATTCGAAATTTGAAATAATTCCGACACAAGGGGGGTTTTATCAATTAATAGATTATAGCAAAATAAGTGAAGAAAAGGACACCGAATTTGCAAGAAGAGTAATGGACGAATTTGGTGTTGCATTATTCCCATTATCAGTGTTTTATCACGATTCAATAGACGATAAAATTTTAGGATTTAGTTTCGCACGCGACGAAAAAGTACTTAAAGAGGCTGTTAAGAGGTTAAAGAAGATCTAAATCTTATAAAAAACATAAAGAAATCATATTTCATCGTTATTAATAAAACCAAATATTCAGTATATTTGGTTTTATATTTTTAAATAGATTTATTTAAATACAGATGCAAATAATTGGCTCTTTAGTAACCTGGCTTAATTTTAAGCGATTATATCAGATAGACTTATTCAAAAAGTTTCCGTTTGATGCCCAAAGAGAAGTTTTTCACCAGCTTATCGAAAGTGCCAAAAGAACTGATTTTGGGGTTGAATACGATTTTAAATCTATTAAAAGCATAGAAGAATTTCAACAAAGAGTTCCAATTCATACTTACGAGAAAATCAAACCATATATTGATCAATTAATGCTGGGGAAACAAAATGTTTTGTGGCCTAGTGAGATAAAATGGTTTGCAAAATCATCAGGAACCACAAGCGATAAAAGCAAATTTATTCCAGTATCACGAGAAACCTTAGAAGATTCTCACTTTCGTGGAGGGAAAGATATTCTTGCCTTATATGCCACAAATTATCCCGAAACGGCTTTATTTAAAGGTAAAGGATTAACGCTTGGTGGAAGTCATCAAATAAATAAAATAAGCAATGAATCATTTTATGGAGATTTGTCGGCAATACTTATTGAAAATTTACCATTTTGGACATACTTTATAAGAACCCCAAGTCAGGAAATTGCTTTAATGAGCGAGTGGGAGGAAAAATTAGAAAAAATTGCAGATGCTACCATAAAAGAGAATGTGACAAATATTGCAGGTGTTCCTTCCTGGATGCTGGTTCTAATCAGATATATTCTTAATAAGACGGGGAAACAAAATCTTTTGGAGGTTTGGCCAAACTTAGAGCTGTTTACACATGGTGGAGTTAGCTTTGAGCCTTATAGAGAACAATTTAAAAAATTGATCCCTACCTCTAAAATGAATTATCTCGAAACTTATAATGCATCGGAAGGATTTTTTAGTATTCAAGATCATCCAGATCAGAGTGATATGTTGTTGATGCTAGATTATGGAATTTTTTATGAGTTTGTACCGGTAGAAGAAGTTGATAACGAAAGTCCTAAGGCTTTTCATATTGATGACGTTGAATTAGATAAAAATTATGCAATTCTTATAACAACAAACTCAGGGTTGTGGCGATACATGATTGGTGATACAGTTACATTTACTTCATTATATCCTCATAAAATAAGGATAAGTGGAAGAACAAAGCATTTTATAAATGCTTTTGGTGAAGAGGTTATCATAGACAACGCCGAAAAGGCCTTACAAGAAGCAAGTAAAAGAACAAATGCTTCAATTAGAGATTATACAGCAGCTCCTGTATTTATGAGCGAAAAAAATAAGGGAAGTCATCAATGGTTGATAGAATTTGACAGGATGCCAACAAGTGTGGAGGAATTTAGAGATGTTTTGGATGCGGCTCTGCAAAAGGTAAATTCGGATTATGAAGCTAAAAGATATAAAGATATTACTTTAGAAAAACCTGTATTAACAGTTGCTAAAGATGGATTGTTTTATAACTGGCTTAAGGGGAAAGGTAAAATTGGAGGACAAAATAAAGTTCCAAGACTTGCAAATAACCGCGAATATGTTGATGAGCTTTTGGAGCTAAACAAAAAAATATAAAACCCTTATGGTAAGATTCTTTAGTATTATTTTTCTTTTTTGTTGTATGGATGTTTATTCTCAAGTAGAGTTCATATTTATTAAAGAGATAAAAACAGAATCTACAAATTTTACAACAGACCAACTCGGAAATATTTTTTTGCTAAAAGATGGAGGAATCACCAAAATCAATGCAACAAATAATAAGCAAAAAACATATAGCAACAATCTTTTTGGTAAAATTTCAAGAATAGATGCTTCCGACCCATTCCGCATATTAGTTTTTAGTAAGGATTTTAATAAGATTTTATTTTTAGATAACAATTTGTCGGAAATAGCAAGTCCCATAGAATTATACAATCTAGGATATTATAATGTGAGTTCAGTTTGTCAATCAAATAGTGGTGGGTTTTGGCTTTTCGATCAAAATTTGAACGAATTAGTTTATTTCAATCGAAATTTAAAACAAGAAAAAAGGAGTTCTCAAATAACATCACTTCTGAATCCCGACATTGAAATAAATGAGGTTTTCATGGAAGAAAAAAATGATTATATTTATCTGGGCATAGAGGGAGAAGGTGTTTTGTTATTTGACATATACGGTACATATATAAAAACATTTCCGCTAAAAGAGATTTGTAGGTTTCAGATAATAGATGGGAATATTATTTATTTAAATAAAGACGTATTGAATATTTATCAAACTAAGAATTTTAATAAAGATATATTAGATTTGCCTATTGAAAATTCAATAAACGCAAGAATTATACAGAAAAATATACTTGTACTTACTAACGATAAGTTAATTGAATATCAGTTAAATAATATAAAATAGCTTTAGAGTGAAAAATAGGAATTTGGTAAAAGATGAAAGCTTAAAAAGATCACATCGTAAATCAATATTATTTAATAAGAGAGAAATGCAGGCAATAGATCACTATTGTAAAAGATATAAAATCAAGAATAAATCAAAATTTATGCGTGAGATAATAATATCATCAATCTTAAAAAAATTTGATGAAGATTATCCTTCATTATTTGAGAAAAAGCCTACATTGTTTAATCAAAAATTAAAAAGACGATAAAGATATAAGATATGATAAAAGATAACTCAAACGGTGCCATGCATATAGCAATTGCAGGAAATATTGGATCAGGAAAAACAACATTAACCGAATTGTTGGCGAAGCAATATAATTGGGATGCACATTACGAAGATGTCGATGACAATCCTTATTTGAATGATTTTTATGAAGATATGCAACGATGGTCGTTTAATCTTCAGGTTTATTTTTTGAATAGCCGTTTAAATCAAATCCTAAACATAAGAAAATCGGGAAAAACAGTTATTCAAGATCGAACAATATATGAAGATGCATATATTTTTGCGCCAAACTTGCACTCTATGGGATTGATGTCTACACGCGACTTTGAGAATTATTTTACGCTTTTTAATCTGATGACATCTTTAATTCAACCACCCGATTTATTAATTTATTTAAGAGCAACAGTGCCTACATTGGTAAATCAGATTCAGAAGAGAGGACGTGACTATGAAAACTCTATTCGCTTAGATTATTTAAAGCGATTAAATGAAAGATACGAAGCTTGGGTTGGGTCGTATAATCTTGGTAATCTATTAATTATAGATGTTGATAATTTGAATTTTAAAGAAGAAAAAGAAGATTTAAGCAAGATTATCAGTAATATCGATGCACAAATTCACGGTTTATTTTAAAAGAAACGTATTTATTATATTAGAGCGGTGTTCCGAAAATTTCGGAATACCGTTTTTTAGTTTAAAAAATTATTAACTTTCGTTGCAACCATTATTAACTGAGTTTCGTCTAATTATTAAATAGTTAATATCGTACCAATATGAGAAAGCTTATATCATTAGTTTTTATTTCATTGATTCTAGTTGTATACTCTTGCCAAAAAGACGAATTAACTGAACCAACAAGTGTTGATTTAGAATTCTCGATGGATTCGTATACCTGCAATGGAGATGGAGGAGCAAAATCGGGTACTTCTTTTGAAATGACTGAAGGTACCATGATTGTTGAATCAATCGAATTTGATGGAAGAAGAGATGCTGGCGAAGATTATTTTTTCACTTCTAACTTTTCTGAACCTCTTATTGCTCAAATGCATATTCAGCAAACAAATCAGAATGTTTCATATGATATTCCTCAAGGTGTTTATAACCGTATTGAGTTAAACTTTTCGATAGGTGATGGCAATGAGGATGCTTTATGCTTGCAAGGAAAATATCAAAGAGGTCCGTTAGACGAGATTGAAATCAGATTTGAGTATTCTTTTAAAGAACAGATTAGGGTTAGAGCCAGGAATAATAAAGACGAAGAGCAAATTGTCTTGAAGAGCAACGCCGATTTAAAGGCTAAAGTCATTTTTGATGTGCCTCATTTTTTTCAGTTTGTTAATATGAATATGATTAAAAATGCTGAAGTAATTCAGGTTGAGGGAAAAGATTTAATATTAATAAATAGTAATTCTAATATAAATATTTTTAATGTTTTGGTTCCTAAATTGGACAATTCGATACGTGTGATTTTTGATGAATAAATTGCATGAAAGTAGATCTATATAGCGAAGAGGAAATCCTGAAAGCATGTAAAAAAAACAAAAGAGAATTTCAAGAAATCCTTTATCGCAGGTATGCCAAAAAAATGTACGGAATATGCATGAGCTATGCAGGAATAAGAGATGTGGCTCAAGACATTCTGCAGGAATCCTTTATTAAAATTTTCAAGAAAATTAAAGATTTTAATATGGACGGATCACTGGAGGGATGGGTGCGTAGAATAGTTGTTAATACTGCAATTGATCATTTAAGAAAAGAAAAACGTTCGCATAGTTTTATCTCTGAAGAGATGGATTTTGATAATAATTCCGAAGCGGCATTTGGATATGAGAATCTAAAAACAAAAGATATTTTAGAGCAAGTTTCAAAACTGCCCGATGGTGCCAGAATCGTTTTCAATTTATATGCGATTGATGGGTTTACACATAAAGAGATAGCGCAAAAATTGAATATCTCAGAAGGAACATCAAAGTCGCAATTTAGTAGGGCCCGTAAATTATTAATGACGTGGTTAAATAAATTAAGTGCTTAAGAGATGGATTTTATAAAGTGGTATAAAACTAAGATTGATCAAAGCAATTTAGAGCCTTCCGAGGTTGTTTGGGAAGGTATTCAAGATGCTCTTGATATTGATCATTCATGGCATTTTATAAATAATCATTTAAAGAATCAAGCTGTTATTCGCAGAAGAAAAGTTTATGCTATTGCAGCCAGTCTTTTATTATTTATTTCATTCGGGAGCTATTGGTTGTATAACAACACTTACGAAACGAATAAGATTGAGCAATTAGTACAGGAAGTTGTTATAGCGGAAAAATCAATCTATAATAAGTCTGGGAATATTGTTGCAAAAAGCACTAATGAGTTAATTAAAGAAAACGTAATTGAAAAGATAAACACTGGAAACAGTTCAGGGGAAGATGCTACAATTACTAAAAAGTTTACAGAACCATATAATAATTATCCTCAAGGAGTAAAGCTCGCTGTTATTTACAGAAAAGAATTCTTTTTAGAAATCGAGACAAACGATAAAATCTCAAAATCAATAATCTCAAAAGGGAGTATAAAAGATAAAGAACATGAAAGGAAGGCGTTTAAAACGCTATATCTTGGGACTACAGGTCAGCTTGCAAACACATGGCTTTTAAATGAGAAAACATACAGTGGTTTTGAAAGTGCTAATTTGACTACATCCAACGCTTCTTTTGGATCAAACTGGGGGTTGTATATTGGATCAAATCTAACTAAGAATATAGACATGCAATTTGATCTTAATATTTTGGCTCAAAACAATCAGGATTACAACGAATATATTAATGGACATTATGTTTCTAATGTTATGAAATTCAGCTATTCACAGGCGGCTGTTTCTGTTCGGTATAATCTTGTTTCAAATCAACTTATGAAAGGAGAGCATGGAGTAAGTTTTGGTGGATACATGGGGTATTTGCATAATGCATATCAAATTGTAGATGGAGAATCATTAAATCTTACAGATAATTATAGCCATTTCGATTATGGAATATTTTTAGCATACGAATATGTTATTCCATTGTATAAAAAACTAGGCTTCGGAACCGGAGTGCGGGCATATTATGGATTAAAAAATATTTATGCAGGGAATTATAATATTCCGTCGTACATGAACGAAACAAAGAATGCTTCAATTAATATTAGTTTTTCGTTAAAATATTCAATTAAATAAATTCCATTCCAACCTTTTTTTGTTTGCTATCGTCTTAGTAAAAACATTTGTTTAAACCCTTAAATAAAACGATTATGAAGAAGATTGTGAAATTGGCAATGATTTTTGTTTTTGCAATGTTTTTATTCAATAGTTGCGAAGAAGAAGAAACAACAAAAGGTACATTGACCTTATCAATTACCGATGCCCCTATTGATATGACAACCGTTAGTGGTGTTTATTTAACAGTTACTGAAATTCAGTTGAATAAAAGTGGAAGTGACTGGTATACCTTTGAAGAGTTTGAAGGACCTCAAACATTTAATATATTAGAATTAACGGGTGGAGAATCTGCATTAATGGGAAGTTTTGCTATGGATGCTGGGAATTATACCCAACTTCGATTTATTTTAGATGCACCAGAATTCGGTAACGCAAATCCTTCAAATCCTGGATGCTACATCAAATTCAATGATGGTACAGAAAAACCATTGTTTGTGCCAAGTGGAAGTCGGTCGGGTTGGAAAGCTGTTGGTGCCTTTAAGGTTCCTTCTAATGGAGATGTTGCAATTACTGCCGATTTCGATGCACGCAAATCGGTAATGAAACAGGGATCAAACGAATTTTATATTTTAAAACCAACGATACGTTTAATTGTTGATGATCAAGCAGGAAAAATCGCCGGTGGTGTTACCGGTATTCCTGCTGATACTGATATAATAATTTATGCCTACGAAGATGGAACCTACACAGATTCTGAGGCAGATGAACCAACAAATGATACAATAGCTCGTTTTCCAAATGCAATAACCAGCGATAAAGTATGTGATGATGATAGTTATCATTTATCATTTCTTGCGCCAATGACTTATGATTTAGTTGTTACAACATCCATCGACGGTGAGTTTCAAGAAGTGTTGGATATCGTTGAAGATGTTGTTGTAGAAAGTAGAAAAACGACGAGTGTTCCTATTGACCTTTCCTTGTTATAATAACCCTATATTATTGCAAAACCCTAATAGGATCGATATTCATCGGTCCTATTTTCATTTGTTCTTTTTTGGGATAAAAAAAGGGATCGATTAATTCGATCCCTTTTGAGTTTTATAGAAGTATAAAACTATTTTATAACCTTCATTTCTTTTCCTACTCGAGTAAATACTTCAACAGCTTTATCTAATTGTTCTCTTTTATGACCCGTAGAAATTTGAACTCTAATTCGAGCTTTTTCCTTTGGAACAACAGGGTAGTAGAATCCAATAACATAAATACCTTCTTCTAACAATCTTGAAGCGAAATCTTGTGATAATTTAGCATCATATAACATAACAGCTAAAATAGCAGAATTACTAGGCTTAATATCAAAACCTGCAGCCAACATTTTTTCTTTAAAATACTTTGTGTTCTCAACTAAATTGTCGTGTAATTCATTTGATTCTTCAAGCATTTTAAAAACTTCAATACCAGCAGAAGCAACACTTGGAGGAATCGAGTTTGAAAATAAGTATGGACGAGAGCGTTGACGTAACATGTCGATAATTTCTTTTCTTCCAGTTGTAAATCCACCTATTGCACCACCGAAAGCTTTACCAAGTGTTCCGGTAATAATATCAACTTTTCCTCTTAAATCATATAATTCAGAAACACCTTTACCTGTAGCACCGACAACACCAGCAGAGTGACATTCGTCTACCATAACCATAGCGTCATATTTTTCTGCTAATTCACAGATTTTATCTAAAGGAGCTACATGTCCGTCCATTGAGAAAACACCATCGGTAACTATTAATCTGAAACGATGAGTTTGAGCAAGTTTTAGTTGTTCTTCTAAATCTTCCATATCGGCAGATTCGTAACGAAGACGATGAGCTTTACAAAGTCTAACGCCATCAATAATAGAAGCATGATTTAATGTGTCGGAGATAATCGCATCTTCACTAGTTAATAATGGTTCAAATACACCACCATTAGCATCAAAACATGCTGCATAAAGAATGGTATCTTCTGTTCCAAAATAATCTGAAATACGCTTTTCTAATTCTTTGTGTAAATCTTGAGTTCCACAAATAAATCTAACTGAAGACATTCCATAACCATGAGAATCTAAAGCATCTTTTGCTGCCTGAATTAATCTTGGATGATTAGATAATCCAAGGTAATTGTTAGCACAAAAATTTAATACTTGGTCGCCTGTGCTTACAGTTATATCAGCCTTTTGTGGGCTAGTAATTATACGTTCGTTTTTGTATAGACCTGCATTTTCAATAGCTTCAAGTTCAGCTCTTAAGTGTTCTTTGATTTTACCGTACATTTTATCTTAGTATTTATGTTTTTATTAAACAGAAACTTAACTGATTTTGTTTGATTTTTATAATTGGGCGTAAAAGTAGGTTAAATTTCAATGAAAAATATTAAGATAAATCATGTTTTTTAGCAAGCTCTAAATTCAAATATTTTTGAAAGTTTTTTAAGATTTACTTTACAATTAATGATCAGAATATCAGCAATTCATTTATAAAAAAAGCTGCCCGTAAAGGCAGCCTTAAATCTATTTTTTTAAAAAATTAACAACCATACATGTCGATAATCTCTTGTTTCGTTTTGCCAAGAATTTTATATTTTTTCCCAACTTGAATAAATGCATCCAGAGCTTTTTCGAGATGATGCATTTCGTGTCCAGCAGAAATTTGTGTTCGAATTCTTGCTGCACCCTGCGGAACAACAGGAAAGAAAAATCCTATGGCATAAATTCCTAAATCGAAAAGATCCTTACTTACATCTTGAGCAAGCTTAGCGTTGAAAAGCATTACGGGAACAATGGGAGTGTCACCATCTTTAAGTACAAATCCAGCTTCCGTTAATCCTTTTCTCCAAAAGGCCGTATTTTTCTCCAGTTTATCTCTTCTTTCGGTACTTTGAGACAGAATGTCTAATACTTTTAGCACCCCGCTAACAACAACTGGAGCAATTGTATTTGAGAAAAGATAAGGTCTTGCTTTTTGACGGCACATCTCAACAATCTCTTTACGTCCGGAAACACATCCTCCTGATGCTCCGCCAAGCGCTTTGCCAAATGTAGTTGTGATGATATCAATCTTACCCATAACATCACATTTTTCATGAGTTCCACGGCCTGTTTTACCTATAAAACCAGAGCTATGTGAATCATCTACAAAAAGCAGGGCATCATATTTTTCACACAACTCAGCCATCTTATCTAGCTTTGCCGTATCGCCATCCATTGAATAAACACCATCGTTAATTACAACTTTTAGTCTTTTATTGGCATGAAGTTGAAGTTTCTTTTCGAGATGCTCCATGTTGGAATGTTTGAACGTATCGTGTTGAGCAGGACATAATCGCATTCCATCAATAATTGAAGCGTGAACCAAACGATCCGATATCATAACATCTTCGCTTGTAAGGATAGCTTCAAAAACTCCTGCATTTGCATCCATGCAAGAAGGGAATAGAATGGTATCTTCTGTGCCCAAAAACTCTGTAACTTTATTTTCTAGTTCTCGATGAATGTCCTGTGTTCCACAGATGAATCGTACCGATGACATTCCGTAACCACGAGTATCCAAACCATCATGAGCAGCCTTAATAACGTCTGGGTGACTAGACAGGCCTAAGTAATTATTTGAACATACATTAATCACTTTTTTAATTGATGATCCTGTTGGAAATTCAACTTCTATATCTGCCGCCTGCGACGAATGAATATATCTTTCTTGCTTAAAAAGCCCAGCTTCTTGAATGCTGTTTAATTGATTTTTATATAATTCTTTTATTTTATCTGAATATGCCATAATCGAATATTTTTAGATGAATAAAATAAACTATCAAATGAAAAATGATTGTTTAAATTTTATAAAAACTCTTTTACCAAAACTACTATCTTATTCACGGTATCAAAAGCTTCTGGTGTTGCTTTATCATCAGGAATGGAGATTTTATATTTGGTCTCAAGAAATCTTTTTAATGATACCATTGAAAAAGAGTCAACAATACCACCCGAAATTAACGGAGTGTCAAATGTTATTTCATCATCTTCATCATCAGCATATTCTTCTATCACATATTCTAAGATAATTCCTTTCATGTCTTCCATAGTAATTCATTTAGTTTTTAGTTTATAATTTATGGTTTTGTTTATGGTAATATTAAAATTCTAATCGTCTTCAAGGGTAGATATATCTCCAATTTCTTCACCCCATTCTTTTGCGTGAAGCAATCTTCGCATAATTTTCCCACTTCTTGTTTTTGGTAGAGTATCCATGTATTCAATTTCCTGAGGCATTGCCAATGGAGAAAGTTTTTTTCGGATGAAATTCATGATTTTTAGCTCTAATTCATCGCTAGCTTCATTGCCTGGTTTTAATGTTACGAAGGCTTTAACAACTTCCATATTAACATCGTCTGGTTTAGCTACCACAGCAGATTCTGCAACCGCTTCATGCTCTAGTAAAGCCGATTCTACTTCAAATGGACTTACTAAATGGCCTCCGGTATTAATTACATCGTCATCTCTGCCAATAAACCAGTAATATCCTTCATTATCAATATATGCACGATCACCAGGTAAATACCAGCCATTTTCAAACTTTTTCTGATAGGTTTCTTCATTTCTCCAATATGTTCTCATCATCGCTGGCCATCCGGGTTTAAATCCAATTAATCCAGGTTTTCCAATCTCATTAATTGGTTCAAATGTTTTGGTATCCAAAATGCTTGCTGTAATTCCAGGAAACGGTTTGCCCATTGATCCTGGCTTAATTTTCATTCCCGGGTAATTTGTTAACATCATTGATCCCGTTTCTGTTTGCCAGTAAGTGTCTAAAAAAGCTTTTCCAAATACCTTCTCAGACCATATTACTGCTTCAGCATTTAATGGTTCGCCTACACTGGCTAAATGTCGCAACGAAGAAAGATCATGTTCTTTAATAATATTTTCTCCGGCTTTCATTAATGATCGAATAGCAGTTGGTGCTGAGTACCAAACAGTAATTTTTCTTTTTTGGATGAACTTATACCACGATTCTGCTGAGAATCCAGTATCAAGAACACATTGAGTAATACCTAAGCTCCATGGACCAATAATTCCATATGATGTTCCTGTAACCCACCCTGGGTCGGCGGTACACCAATAGATATCATCATCCTGAAGGTCGAGAACCCATTTTGTGGTTAAATATTGTGAAATCAGAGAGTAGTGAACATGCTTTACTCCTTTAGGTTGACCCGTAGTTCCTGATGTATAATGTAAAACGGATGGAGATTCAGCTTTTGTTTGGCTAATTTCAAAATTCTCAACTTGGATTGCATCATCCATATTAAATGCAACTTCTCTTTCTCTCAATGGATTTTTACCTTCATAATCAACAATAATAATATGTTTCAAATAAGGCATTTGATCCAGAATCTTTCGAACTTTGGACACATGTTTTCGCTGTGTAATAATAGCAGTTGTTTGTGCATTGTCTAAACGCACATGTAACGATTCATCGCCAAAGGCTGAGAATAGGGGTTGTGCAATTGCTCCGAGTTTTAAAATTCCCAAAAACCCCATGTATAGTTCGGGGATTTTGTCCATAAAAAGACAAACTCGGTCTTCAGTTTTTATACCCAAGTTTTTTAGAAAAGAAGCAATTGTGTTGCTTCGTAAACGAACATCATTAAAGGTGTAGGTTTTTTCAATTCCACCCAATCCTTCCCAAATCAAAGCTTTTTTATCGGCTTTTCCTTGTTTGCAGATTCGGTCTGAGCAATACCAACCAATATTAATGGAATCTCCCTTGTTGTAGTCAAGTTCTTTTTCCGCAATTGACCAATCGAAATCTTTTAAGCGTTTTTCATAGGATTCAATGTTTGACATAGAAATTAGTTTTTAGTTGTAGTTTATGGTTTTTTGTTGGTTATGGATCATTATTAACAATTACAAAAGCATTTCCAATGTCGTGAGTATGACTCATCGAAAGATGAATAGTTTTCACACCAATCTTATCTGCAATTTGTTTTGCTTTACCAGATAAAAAAATCTTGGGTTTTCCAAGACTATCATTGATAATATTAATGTCGGTAAATTTTATTCCATCTCTCCATCCGGTACCTAATGCTTTTAGTAAAGCTTCTTTTGCCGCATATCGAGCTGCGAAGTTTTGTTCTTTTCTTTTTCGTGGATTGCAATATTGGATTTCACTTTCTGTGAATATACTTTCTATAAACGATGGATCTTTTTCCATGGTTTTTTTCATTCGGGAGACTTCAAAGAGATCAGTGCCTATACCAAGTATCAAAACTCACAAGTGTTTGTTTTTGAATAACTAAAAAAACTCACAATCAGATTTTAATACAAGTAACAAAATAATAATTGACCAAGGATGCATCAAAATATGTTTTACAGCACAAAAATAGAGGTTGGTTTGGGTATTAGGTTTCAATAAGGAATAAAAGTCAATTTTATAGGAAAGCTTAGATAGGTTTTATATAAAAAAAAGCAGTCAATTTTATGACTGCTTTTAATAAATGTATAACAAGAGGTAATTAAATTTTCATTATATCTTCTTCTTTATCTTTTACAACTGAATCCACGTTTTCACCATACTTAGCAGTTAGTTTTTGAATTACATCTTCAGCCGTTTTTGCTTCATCTTCAGAAAGACCATCTTTTTCCAATTTCTTAATTTCGTCGTTTGCATCTTTACGTGCACCACGAATACTTACTTTTGCATTCTCACCTTCTGCACTAACTTGTTTAACAAGAGTGAGTCGTCGTTCTTCCGTTAATGCGGGAATGTTAATTCGAATCATTTCCCCATTGTTCTGAGGGTTAAAACCAAGGTTTGAATTTATGATAGCTCTCTCAATTGGTTCAATCATTGTTTTTTCCCAAGGCTGAATAGCAATTGTTTTTGCATCTGGAGTTCCAATATTAGCAACCTGACTAATTGGTGTTTGAGAACCGTAGTAATCAATCATAACAGAGTCAAGCATTTTAGGATTTGCTTTTCCTGCACGTAAGCTGCTAAGTTCGGATTCTAAATGACTAATTGCTTTATCCATTCTTTCCGTGGCTGCATCGATTGAAAATTGAACTTCTTCAGTCATAATTTTATATTTTAGGATTTTAGGTATTTTATATCTATTGCAACAAATTTATAAAAAAAAAGCAAAGATGCGATACTTAGCATCTTTAATCAAAAGAGATTAAGGATTAACTTACCAAAGTACCTATATTTTCACCATTTACTACTTTCAATAAATTTCCAACTTTATTCATATCAAACACATATATTGGTAAATTATTTTCTTTACACATAGTAAATGCAGTAAGATCCATTACGTTTAATTCTCTCTGAATTACTTCGTTGAAAGAAATTTCTTTAAATTTTGTTGCAGATTTATCTTTTTCAGGGTCGGCTGTATAAACGCCATCTACACGAGTTCCTTTTAAAAATATCTCAGCTCCAATTTCAACAGCTCTTAAGGCAGAAGCAGTATCTGTAGTAAAATATGGATTTCCGGTTCCTCCAGATAAAATTGCTATTTTACCTTTCTCAAGGCTTTTAACAACCTTATCACGAATGTATAATTCTCCAATTGGCTCCATTCGTGATGCAGTATAAACAATGGCCTTTGCGCCTAAGTTCGTTAATGCAGATTGAAGAGCCAAACTGTTTATTACTGTTGCTAGCATTCCCATTTGATCTCCTTTAACGCGATCAAAACCACTAGTAACTCCTGAAAGTCCACGAAAAATATTTCCTCCTCCTATAACTATGCCAACTTGAGTTCCAGCCTCAGCCAGTTCTATTATTTGTTTGGCATATTCGTTTAGCCTTTGCGAATCAATTCCATAGCCAGCATCTCCCATAAGAGATTCTCCACTTAGTTTCAAAAGTATTCGTTTATATTTTATCATGATTTAACTGATTTTTTAAGGATTAAGAGTTGATAAAAGTAGAAAAAATGTCTCATTAAAGGAAATGATAATCAAATGTAATCCTAAATTTTGCGATGGTTTAGAGTAATTAGCTACTCAAATAAATTTTTTATATATGGTGTTTAAAACTTTTTCATTGCGATTTACGTACAATCATTTAATTTAAACAGCTGATAATTAAAATGTTTAATAAAATATTTAGAATAGAATACCGGGGAGTGTTTTTTTTGCAAAAAAGCAAATGTTTCTTGTTAGCGTGCTGATATTTAACTATTTTTATAAGGTTTCGTTTTGAAACGGCTAATTTATAAACAGTTTATTAACATTTTTGTAAATTCGCAGGTTGTTATAATTAGATAGAAAATTAATTTAGAGCGTATAATATAGAATTTTACATATAGAGTGAGATTTAATCAACATAAAAATCGCATTTCTCAAGGCTTAACAATCAGTTTGTTAAAAATACAGAGAAAGAGCTTTAGTCAATGTATTGTAATAACATTGATTAAAGCTCATATTGGTTTTTATCTAAGGATTATTTGAAAAGTATTTTATAAATACGAGCATTAGTGTTT
Organism: Bacteroidales bacterium; assembly: GCA_016342685.1. Taxonomy (GTDB): domain Bacteria; phylum Bacteroidota; class Bacteroidia; order Bacteroidales; family UBA12077; genus UBA12077. Next base: position 500,732 of record JAEINU010000004.1, read on the forward strand.
AAAGGAAATGAAAAATTATCAAGGAGGTTTAGATATGGATACAAAAGTTAAAACATCTTCAGGAGCACCTAGTGTACTTAGGTGGCATATTGAAAGGTTTAAAAGTATCTCTCAATTTAAAATAGTATTAACTATTGTTGTTTTATTACTGGTGCTGGGAGGGCAAAAAGGTTTTGCTCAGGGAGTTGGAATTAGCGAGGTGTCAATAGTACCAGATCCTTCGTCTATTCTTGACTTGCAATCTATTCAAAGAGGATTTTTAACTCCTAGAATGTCTGAGGTGCAACGAGACGCTATTGGAGTGCCAGCCACGGGCTTGATAATTTATAACACAACCACCAACAAGTTAAATATTTATGATGGGGCTGTTTGGCGTGTTTTATTTTCAGGAAATATTGGGATAAACGATATTTTTGGAACCGCTGACCGAATTACAATTGATAAAACAGATGTTGCAAATCCAATAATAAATATTGCAAATAATTATGCTGGACAAGCTTCAATAACAACACTTGGTACCATTACAACAGGAACTTGGAACGCGAGTACTGTTGATGTACAATATGGTGGAACAGGATTATCTTCTATTACAGCCAACAACCTCCTTTATGGCAATGGAATAGGACCAGTTTCTTTACTTGCACCAAGTGGAACTAGTGGAACAGTTCTAATGAATACCGCAGCTGGAGCACCGAGCTGGTCGCTTTTAACAGACTTGCCAAGTACAGCAGGGGTTTTACCTATAGCTAATGGAGGAACAAATTCAGGAACTGCATTAGCGGGTTCTTCAATTATGATTTCTGATGGCACTTCTATTTTGCAAGGTGATGCAGGAACTTCTACTACAGTTTTACATGGTAATGCAACTGGAGTTCCTACATATGGGCAAGTTGTTTCTTCTGACATACAAAATGAAACAATCCTTTCGGAAGATATTACAGATGGGACAATTGTTAATGTAGATGTCAATGCAGGAGCAGCGATTGCAGGAACAAAAATAGATCCAGACTTTGGTGCACAGAATGTTATAACCACAGGCACTTTAGCGGCAGGCGCAACGACAGTAACAGGTAATATAGCCGTAACAGGAACAGTTGATGGACGAGATGTAGCAACGGATGGAACAAATCAGGATGCATTACAGACATTAAGTGGAGTTGTTGCAGGCGATCCAGACTTAGGAACCTTCACAGGAACAACAATCAGTGATGATGTCACAGTAAAGGCAGCTTTACAAGAATTAGAGATAGCAACAGAAACAGGCTTAGCACAAGACTTAAATGATGCATACTTAAATGGTAATACGATTACCACGGATGCAACAGGCAATGTTATCATTGCAGGCACTCAGGCATTGGAAGTTACTGCTACCGGTGGGATAATAGCAAATACAGCAGACATTAATGCAGGGACAATAGATAATACCGTTATTGGTGGAGCCACTGCTGCCGCAGGAACTTTCACGACAGTTAATGCAGGAACTTCGGTAACAACGGCAGATTTAACAGCCACGGGTACGGTAGATTTAGGCACCGATGAAATAGAGTCAGTAGAGATTACAGATGGGACAATTGTTAATGTAGATGTCAATGCAGGAGCAGCGATTGCAG
>JAEINU010000008.1 GCA_016342685.1 Bacteroidales bacterium
TAAAATGTTTTTTGCTAACTTCGTTCTGAAACAGTAGTAAAATTAATAACTGTTGCAATAGAAATTTGAAACCAAGCCCTCTTTTTATAATTTATTACTACTTAGTTTTTTTGTAGGTCTATAAAAATAAATATCTCCACTAATAATGTAGTTCAGATTTAATGCACTAATTCCTACTCTTTTTCCAGAGAATTCGGTGTTTTGATGTGCAATCTCAAAAATTCCATTTCCCAGAACTTTATATACAACAGCAGTATGATGCATCATAAGTTCGGTGTAGGTTGTATTTTCTTCTGTATAACGAATTTTAATATTTTCGAATTGAATTAAATCACCAGGGAATACTTCTTCATTCGATGGATCTATAGCAGTTCCATAAATATAACGTTTATCCCAATCGGCATTAATTAATATTAGTGCTTGGTTTGCCAGATCCCAGCATTCTCCACGATCAACTTTTTTTCCAATAACAGATTTCACATATTTATGAATCTGTTTGTTTAGGTCGGGTGTATTTTTCTGAGCTAATGCCCTTTGATAAATTCCAAAACTTAATAATACTGAAATAACGATTAAACTCTTCTTCATTATTTATTCAAATTTGCGTTATAAGGAAAACGCAAAACTATTAAAGATGTTTTATGATAAGATTCTATTTAGTTTTTTTAACTGTTATAATTCCATTTCCTTTTGAAACACAGTTTCCAATATGAGTTGAAGAATCAATTCCAACTTTCTTTAATTCATCAATTACCGCATCCTTTTGATCTTGTGGTATTGTAAATAGGAGCCCTCCCGAAGTTTGGGCATCGCTCAAGATAATTTTCTCAATATCGGAAACATCATTTCCCCAATCGATGTATTTAGAGAAATGATTTAAGTTGTTTGTTGATCCACCAGGAATGATATTGCTTGTTGCAAATTCCCATGTTTTTTCAATAATTGGCACTTTATCTGCAAGAATCTCAACATCCATTTTACTGGCAAGCGAAATTTCGCTCAAGTGTCCTAATAGTCCAAATCCTGTAACATCGGTACATGCGTTAATATCAAAATTTTCAATTATTTCAGCAGCATATTTATTTAATGTAGACATCGTTTTTATTGCAAAGGCTTCAGTTTTTTCATCAACTAAACCTCTTTTTAAAGCTGTGGTAATAATTCCTAAACCAATTGGTTTTGTAATAATAATTGCATCGCCCTCTTTTGCATCCGCATTCGATAATATTTTATCAGGGTGAGTAATTCCGTTAACTACCATTCCAAATTTTGGTTCTGGATCATCAATTGTATGACCTCCAATAATGCTGATTCCTGCTTCTGTTGCTTTATCCTGAGCACCTTTTAAAATTTCTTTCAAAACTTCCATAGGCAATCGGTTCGATGGAAATCCAACAATATTTAAAGCAAAAATTGGTTTTGCACCCATTGCATAAATATCACTCAAAGCATTTGCTGCAGCAATAGCTCCAAAATCATAAGGTCGATCTACAATAGGGGTAAAGAAGTCCAAAGTTTGAACTAAAGCAGTTTCTTCATTAATTTTATAAACCGCAGCATCGTCTGAATTATTTGTGTCGATAAGGATGTTTGGGTTTGTAGTAACCGGAAGATCTTTTAGAATCTTTTCTAATTCCTGAGGGCGCAATTTACATGCACATCCTAATCCTTGGGTATATTTAGTAAGTTTAATCTCAGAGAAATCATTTATCTGAATATTGGATGGCTCTGATTCATTTACGTTAAACTGCTTAACTGTTTCAATAATAATATCAGCGGCACGAGTTATTTCTTGCTCTGTGGTGTATTTTCCAACAGAAAAACGAATGGTTCCCATTGCATAATCGGTATTCAACTTAATAGCTGTTAATACATACGAAACGTCAACAGAATCGGTATGACAAGCAGCTCCAGCTGAGGCGGCAATGCCTTTACTTTCCAATTCGTTTAATAAAATATTGGCTTCGATGTTTGGAAAACTAATATTTAAAGTATTTGCTAATCTCAACTCAGGATGACCATTCAGTTTTATTTGAGGAATTGCATCATGCAATTTCTGATACAATAGGTTCCTTAGAGTTTGCATATGTGTTATGTTGCGATATAGATATCTAAAAGCAATATCACAGGCTTTTCCCAGACCAACAATTTCGAGTACATTTTCAGTTCCTGCTCGTTTATTTTGCTCATGATCAGCTCCGTGAATGAGTTTTTCGAGCTGAACGCCATCTTTAATAAATAAAGCTCCGATCCCTTTTGGGGCGTATAATTTATGTCCGGCAATGGTGAGTAAATCTACTCCCATTTCTTTTACATCAATAGGATATTTGCCAGCTGATTGTGCAGCATCTGTATGAAAATAGATGCTATTCTTTTTTGCAATTTTTGCAATTTCAGAAATAGGCTGAATGGTTCCTATTTCGTTATTTGCATGCATAACAGTAATTAAAACAGTTTGTTTGGTAATTTCAGATTCAAGTTTGTTGATATCAATAATTCCATTTTCATCAACAGGAATGTATGATATTTTAAATCCCTTTCTTTCCAGATATTTACAAACTTCAATTACTGCAGGGTGCTCAATTGTGGAAGTAATAATATGATTCCCTCTATTCTCGTATGCGTAAGCAATTCCCTTTATTGCATAATTATTTGATTCGGAACCACCACTCGTAAATATTATTTCGTGAGGTTTGCAATTAATTAAGTTCGCAACTTGTTTGCGTGCATTTTCAACCGCTTTTTTGGTTTCAATTCCGTAACTGTGCGAACTGCTTGGGTTTCCAAAATAATCGGCTAAATAGGGCTGCATTGCCTGTGCTACTTCCTTATCGACAGGAGTTGTAGCGTTATAATCGAGATATATTTTCATTTTTGAATGTTTTGTAAAATGTAAATTTACAAAAGTAAAATGAATTGAATTCCCTAAGGGTGAAAAAAGATAAACAATTGTACACTATTTCAATACTCACTTAAGATCTAAGATAAAATGAGTATTGAAATAGCTTTTCTCTTTATTGATTTAAAAAACTTATATTGTAAATAACATATCCTTTAGGGAAATCTATAATATTAGTATTATATAAAAATTGCATTTTATTTTCGCCTTGTTTTAACCAATCTTTTTGAAGGAAAATATTAAATATTTGTCGTGAACTGTTATTTTGTTTGGTCACTTTAAATGCTGAATGATTCCCATTCACCGTAACGTACGCTTCATTTTGCGTGTCAATTCCTTCTGCTTCAACAATTAATACGATGCCTTTATTGATTAGGTTTATATTCTGAAGATTGAAATTAAGTTCTTTTGACACTAATTTTTTAGCACTCTTACCAACTTCGATTAACAAAGAGTTTTGGTGTTTTCTAGGTCGTTTATGATCCCAACTAAATACTCTAATATCTCCGTCTTGACTAAAATTAAAATGGTAATCCATATTTCTAATTACAAAATCTCTGGCTCTCGGATCAGTCAGCACATTATCAAAATAATAATCGGCAAAAAGCCATCCCGTTTCGTTATTTCTGAATGTATTGGCTAAGTCTTGTAATGAAGCGGCAGAGTTACTTGTTCCAGTAGATTCTTTTAAAACAAATTTGCGTTGATCCACATCATAATGCTTTTGTCTAAACCATTTAGCATCGGGACGATCTAGATAAAAAATCATTGCAGGTTGCCAAGTAGAGATTACAATATCTTGTTTTTTTATGTATGGCTTTACCTGTTTGCATAAACCTTTCCAGTTAACAAAAGAACTATGAAAAAGCTCACGTTTTAATACTAGTCCGTGTGTTTTTATGTTGATAAACCTCTTTATTTCCTTTTTGGGAATTGATATAAATAAGAAAATAACAATAATGAATAAACTAAAACTACTAATCCATTTAGGACTAGAAATAATTTTAGGAAATATTAAAGGTAGTATAGTATTGAAAACAAAATATACAAATATGCCTATATAAATAAAAAATAAAGGATATATGTAATAAAGATAGTTCGGTGTAGCAGGTTCTCTGAAAATAAAACTCATCAATAAAAATGGAACTACAAACATGCTAAACATAAAAGCAGCTTCATTTCTTTTATTAGGGATTAGAAATGATGAAATAATACCTAATATTCCTAAATAAAAAATTCCAGAATAATCATTTTTAAGAATATTAAAATATATCATAAAACTCTTGAACCTATGATCAGGATTTTTAAGTTCTTCAATAATAAAATCCCAATCGGGCAAAACCCAATTAACAATTCTTTCTTTTAATAAAATACCAAGAATAGGTCTGGCAATTAAATCGAGAAGGGCAGGCGTAAATAATATTACTGTGCCAATTGCGATAATATAAGCAAGTATGCTATAAATATTAGTATATACTTTGGGTTTCCTTTTTATAATGTTGCTTATAGCTTTAATTAGAATATATACGCTTAATCCAAATAATATAAAGAATGTTAACTGGTGGTTTATAAAAGAAAAAAGAAAAGCAAATGGTAATATAATAAGATAAAGTTTATTAAGACCATTTCTACTGAAGAAATCGGTAGTTTTCCCTTTTATATAAGTACTGTTAAAGCTTAACCAGATTACAATTAATAGAATTAAATAAGCAATTCCAAAACTTGCGTAATTTCTTGCTAAACGCGACCAGCATATTGCATACAATGAAAAAGCCATTAAGGTTGCTGCGGTAATTCCAATACTTCTGTTGTACAGTTTTTTTCCAAAATAATAAACAAGTGGAACTGAAAGTGAACCAAATATTATACTTGGAATTCGGGCAACTGTTTCGCTTATTCCAAAAAGCTTAAAAAATAGTGTAACACACCAAGTAATAAATATTCCATTTAAATCACTATCTCCCTGAGTAATTGAATTGCCTTTTAATGTATCTATTGCAGGTAAAATATGTGGGTATTCATCTAACCATACAGAAAGAAAGCCAACACGATATCCGCGTACAATTAATGCGCCTATTGTTAATAATAAAATAATATATACAGAATATTTTTGGTACTGTTGCCAGTTATTGAAAACAATTCTTTCGGGTTGTTCCTTAGTTTTCGTAGATAACTTTTTTTTCATTGTAATCGGATATTTTTCACATTTAATTCTAACAAATATGCAAAGTTAGATTATTATTTCTTTTGAGCGATAATCATTATTGCGGGAGATAAATACAGTAATTTACGATGCATTGGCTTAAATAAATATCCAAATGGGGTATTTATTCGAAAGTGTGGAATAATCTTTTTAACATTAAAATGGTTTTCTAACAGCTTAATCCAAAAGTATCTTGATGTTTTGTGAATATGTGTAGGATCCTTATCAATCAGTTTTACTCCGAATCCAATTGGACCATCATAAACAGGCACAACCATCGCAAAAATACCTTCTTTTTCCAGCAGATTAGAGATTAAAGATAATGTTTCTGGTAAGTCGCTAATATGCTCTAATACATCGAAAGCAGTTATAACATTAAACTTTCCCCAATCGCTGGGAATACAATCTGAATCAAATAGCTTATTTACTACTTTATCTTTATCGAAGTTAATACTATTGTATGCATCTGTAGGTTCAACACCATACGAGTCAAATAACTCATTTGCTTTTATTAGAAAATTACCATAAGCACAACCGATATCTAATAACTTTCCAGATTTATGATAGTTTTTTATTTCACTAATATAGCTATCCAATTTCTTATCTGGATTGCTTGTTTCGTACCCTTTAGGGTAATTCTCATCGAAATATGTTTCTTTATCCATTATCTATTTTTGAGAAACAACAATAGAGTTCTTCTAATTGTTTTTAGAATCTGCATTTTAGAATCGGTTACTTTTCTGTCGTAACGTAGTACTAAAGGTACTTCACATGCAAGAATATCGAGTGTTCTTAGTTTTACTAAAAGCTCAGCCATACAAGCAAATCCATTTTCAGTAATAAGCTTGTCTTTGTATTTATCTTCAGCTTTTTGAAGCGTTCCAATATTGTATGCCCTATACCCACAAGTATAATCTTTAACTCCTTTTAATGGAAACATTAATCGGAACATTAAACTTGCACCATACGAAAGTAATTTTCTAAATTTTGTTAGTCCAACGATACGGCTATCTGCTTTATATCGAGAAGCAATAACAACATCAAAGCCATCTCGTATACATCCGTACATCTTATGAACATGCTCTGGATTATGAGTATTGTCGGCATCCATTATAATCAAAATATCGTCGGCTTTGTATTCTTTGATTGAATGAAAAACCAATTCGCTAAGTGCTTTACCTAAACCAACATTTACTTTTCCATCTATAACTTTTACATTGGGATTACTCTTTTGTTTGGCTTGACAAATAGCTAAAGAGTCATCCGAACTACCATCGTTGTATATAACAATTTCGTACGAATGCTTATAAAATTCCATGTAATCTACAATTCTATCAAGAAGAAGCTCAATAGAACCACTTTCGTTATACATTGGAAGTGCAATAATTATTTTTTGATCTTTCATAATATTTTTGAAATAGTTTTAGCAATGTATTCCCCTGATTTACCATCGCCAAAAGGATTAATTTTTACTGGAACATTATTATTTTGATTCGACATAAAATAATCGACCTTTTCGAGTATATTGTTTACGTTGGTGCCTACTAGCATTGCTTTGTTTTCAATTAATGCTTCGGGACGTTCTGTAGTGTCCCTCATTATTAAAAGCGGTTTGTTAAGAGTAATTGCTTCCTCTTGAATACCACCGCTATCTGTTAAAATCATCCATGATTTCATCATCAAAAATACAAAATATTCATAGGATTGTGGCTCGATTAGATGAATCCTATCTGAATTATCGAGTAATTCGTGAACGACTTCTTTTACCTTAGGGTTAAGGTGAACAGGATAGATAATGTGCAATTCAGGATATTTTGTAGCAATTTGAGATAAAGCATCACATATCTGTTTAATTCCATCACCCAGATTTTCTCTTCGATGCCCGGTTACCAATATGTATTTGGTTTCGCAATCAACATTCAATTTCAATAAATTGTCGATTATGGATGTTTGCAGTTCTTTATCTTCTTCTAATTTGTTTTTTGTCCATAAAACAGCATCAACAATTGTGTTTCCGGTTAGGAAAGCGAATTCTTCTTTAATACCTTCCTTTAGAAGGTTGTTTTTTGCTTTTTCAGTAGGAGCAAAATGATATAAACCTAATTTGGAAATTAATTGTCGGTTAGCTTCTTCTGGCCATGGCTTATCTAAATCGTATGTTCTCAAACCTGCTTCAACGTGTCCAACTTTTATTTTGTGATAGAAGGCAACTAAGGATGCAATAAAAGCAGAAGATGTATCTCCGTGTACCAGTACAATATCGGGCATAACGCTAGATATAACTTCATCTAACTTTGTAATTAATCTAGCGCTTAATTCAGATAAACCTTGATTATCTTTCATAACAGCAAGGTCGAAATCAGGTTCTATCTCAAAAAACGATAAAACTTGATCTAACATTGTTTTGTGCTGACCTGTGACACAAACTTCAACTTTAAAATCCTGATTATTTTTTAGGGCAAAAACAACTGGGGCCATTTTTATTGCTTCTGGCCTAGTCCCAAAAACAACCATTACTTTCTTCATCTATATTGTATTTCTGATATGAATTATTTAAATCTTATCATTATTTTAATGATTGTTCTTCGAATACCTACAAAAATATCATTATTATAATAATAACAAGTATTTGGATAAATTTTTTTATGAATAGTTTCTTAAAATTCCAATATGAATTCTGATCCTTTTCCAATTTGGGATTTAACCTGAATTGAGCCTTTATGCAATCTCATTATTTGGCGAGAAAGGCTTAGTCCAATTCCTGAACCTTCTTTTTTTGTGGTATAAAAAGGGATGAAAATTTTGTCGATCTCTTCGGGATCAATTCCTTTCCCATTATCTTTTATTGTAATTCTTGGTTTGTTTTGAGCCTTACCTAAAATATTAATTCTAATTTCTGGGCTGTTATGATCTTGAATGGCTTCAATAGCATTAATCAATAAATTAATAATTACTTGTTCAATTTGATCATAATCGGCATAACATTGAATCGATTCGCTGTCTTTTATTAGAGTATACTTAATGTTCGATTCTTTCATTTTCTGACTAAGAAGGGTTCCGCAATGATTTAGCAATTCTAGTAAATCAATTTCTTTAATATCGGGTTTTGGTATTCGTGTTAGTTGTTTATACGACGATACAAATTTTAACAATCCTTTACTTCTGTTTTCGATTGTCTTTAAACTCGAAAGAATATCATTAAAATCATCATCTGAAATTTTTGACATCTCATTTTTATTTCCATTCGTTTCGTCGAGGGTTTCGTTTATGGCATTACTTAACGAAGAAATTGGAGTAATCGAATTCATTATTTCGTGTGTAAGAACACGAATTAGTTTTTGCCACGATTCTAGTTCTTGATATTCTAGTTCTTGCTTGATATTTTGTAATGAAACAAGTTTAATTTTTTTATCCTGTATTTTTAATTCTGTTACGTAAACTGAAAGATGATTTAGTTTATCGTTCATCTTTAGTTTTATGAGGTCTGTTTCACCTGAGTTTAAATTCGAAATGATATTGAATAAATTTTTGTCAATTGAATAAATTTTTTGAATGTTTTGATTTTTATGTAAATCAAGAAGTTCTGTGGCAGTTTTGTTAATAAATTCGACTTTTCCATTTTCATCGAAACTAAAAAGAGCTGTTTTAATATGTTCAATCATTGTTTTTAAGTAATGATATTGAACTTCTTTATCGATTCTAATATTTCTAAATTCCTCTAAAATAGTATGGTATGCATTTTTTAACAGATCTTTTGTTTTCTTATCAGAGATATCGATTGTGGTGCTTAAAAAATCTCTAGATTTAATCGAGAGTAGAAATTCGCTTAAGCTACGTTTATATTTTTCTGAGTATCGGATAATTTCAACTAAAGATATAATAGCTAGCAGAGAAGAAACAGTTGTAGTAACATACCATTTGGTTTTATAAGATGCGTAAATTGCCAAAATTATAAAAACACCTAATAAAATCGTTCTTATGACTAATCCAAGTCTAAAATTTTTAAAATCCATATTTTGTCATTTTTCGGTACATGGTGGTTCTTCCTAATCCAAGCTCTTTTGCTGCCGAACTAATATTAAAGTTGTGTTTCTTTAAAGCGCGATCGATTGTTTGTTTTTCTACCTCTTCCAAATTTAGATTGTTTCTACTTATAGTAGAGTTTTCTGATATATTTAAAACAAAATCGGATGGATTTAGAACATGACTATTACTCATAATTACTGTTCTTTCAATAATATGCTGAAGTTCTCTAATATTTCCCGGCCAATTGTATTTTTTTAGTTTTTTAATTGCATCTATAGTAATCTTGGTGTCCATCTTATTATACTTCTTTCTATAGATTTCAAGAAAGTGATTGCTTAATAATTGAATATCTTCAAGTCGATCTCTTAAAGGAGGAATACTAATTTCGACTGTATTAATTCTAAAAAATAAATCTTGTCGAAATTCGTTTCTATCGGTCATTTCCTTAAGAGGCATATTGGTTGCACATAATAATCTGATATTAACAGGAATAGATTCATTAGAGCCAACTCTGGTAATTTCTTTATTTTGAATTGCAGTTAACAGTTTGGATTGCAAGGGGAGAGATAAGTTTCCAATCTCATCTAAAAATAAGGTTCCGTTATTTGCAATTTCAAATCGACCTGCCCGATCTTCTTTTGCATCGGTAAAAGCACCTTTTACATGACCAAAAAGCTCGGATTCAAAAAGGGTTTCAGGAATGGCTCCTAAATCGACATTAATAAAAAGGTTTTTTGATCGTTCGGAGATTCTATGTATCGCTCGGGCAATTACTTCTTTACCTGTTCCATTTTCGCCCAATATAAGAATGTTAGCGTCGGTTTTGGCAACTTTATTTACGATCTCTAAAAGCTCGATCATTTTATCCGATTCGCCAATTATTTCAGAATAAGATTGATCTATGTGGTTAACTAATACTTCTTGTTTGTTTTTTAACTGAATAATTTCCTGTTTCGATTTACGTAAGTTGTATGCTGAAAGGATTGTTGCCAAAAGTTTTTTATTGTCCCAGGGTTTTACAACAAAATCAATCGCACCAATTTTCATAGAATCTATAGCAAGATTAATATCTCCATAAGCTGTCATCATAACAATAACTGCTTGTGGGTCAATTTTTAAAATAGTTTTTAACCATTCCAATCCTTCCTTACCACTGGTAGCTCCAGTTGTAAAATTCATGTCGAGCAATACTACATCGAAAATTTTCTTTTCTATATACGGAATAATATCTGTTGGTTCAATTATGGTTTTAATAGAAGAAAATTCTTTCTTTAAAACCATCTTTGTTGACAATAAAATATCTTTATCATCATCTATAATTAGAATTTTTCCGTCAATCATAATAATTCTATTAATTTAGATGAATAAAAGTACTAAAAATAATCATATTGTGTTCCGTATTGAAACATTGTGTGTTCCGAATAAGAACATAAGTTCTTATGGTAGTATGATTATTATTATGGTAATATTAAATGTATGAGTGTTTTATGGATTTTGGCACTAGTGTTGAATAAATCAATAAAACCAAAACTAAATTTAAAATGATTAAAAATTATTTAAAAACAGCATATAGAATACTTTTTAGAAATAAAGTATTCTCATTAATTAACATATTTGGATTATCCTTAGCATTAACCAGTGTATTGGTAATCTTTCTTTTTATATCGCACGAATTGAGCTTTGATAAACATCAATCAAATTTTAAGAATATTTATCGAGTTGTAAATACACAAATCAAGAATGGTAAAGAAAGCGTTGCTGAAAATGTACCTGTACCTTTGGGAACAGCGTTAAAAACAAATTTAACTGGTTATGAAAATGTAACTCAGTTATATTTTAGTCCGGAACAATTAATAAGAATCGAAGAAGATAGGTTTGAAGAAACGGGTTTTTTATTTATCGATACATGTTTTAATAAGGTTTTTGATGTTGATTTTATTATTGGTGATCCGCAAGATTTGGCAAATCCAAATGTTTTGTTTTTAACGGAAGATTTTGCTGTAAAATACTTTGGATCTATTAAAAATGCCGTAAATAAAGAAATCGTATTGCTCGATTCTATAAGTTTTAATGTTGCCGGGATTGTTAAAAATCCGGTTAAAGAAACTCATTTGCCTTACAATGTGTTACTATCATGGAGCTCAATAAATCAGGATTATTTCACTTTTGAATATAATGAATGGGGTACTCGAATTTCGGGTTTTAGTACTTATTTAACTTTACAAGAAGGAATCTCAGTAGAAAGAATAGAAGACCTAATTAATGAAATTGACAAAGAAAACAATACGAATTGGGAGGAAGATTCTCCAGAACGTGAAACATACCTTCTTCAGCCATTAAAGCAGATTCATTTCGACGAACGATTTGGTTCTTTTGCAGGAACCTATGTAACAGGAAAACCATTCATTTGGGCTTTTTCGAGTGTTGCATTATTTATTTTAATAATTGCCTTTATTAATTTTACAAATTTGTCGGTTGTTCAAACCATAAAAAGGGCAAAAGAAGTAGGGATTAGAAAGGTTTTAGGAGCCGATCGTATTTTGTTGATAAAACAGTTCTTGGGCGAAACCTTTTTGTTACTATTAATAGCCGAGATAATATCCTTAATTTTAACAGAAGTTGTATTAGATAAAATAAACAATATACTTGGAAATAGCATTGAACTTGAGTTATATGGTAATTTTTCAATAATATTATTTCTGTTGCTAATATTAGTGTCACTTACATTTTTATCTGGAATATATCCAGCAACCGTTTTATCAAAATACAACCCAATACGCGCTTTACGATATAATATGAAATTAGGGAAGAAGAAAGTTTTCTCCATGCATAATTTACTTGTTGTATTTCAGTTTCTGATATCGCAAATTTTAATAGTGAGTGCTGTTGTTATTACTCTTCAAATAAATTATATAAATAATAAGGATTTAGGATTTAAGAAAGATCAGGTTATAATGGTAAAGCTCCCTGATGGACATGTGGATAAATCAAATATTTTTAAAGATCTTATTGCTCAAAATCCTAAAATAGAGCATGTCTCTATTGGAATAGGAGCTCCAATGTCGGGGTCAAATATTACATCTAGTTTTCAACTAATTGGCGATTTAGAAACAAACTTTTATGCAAATGTAAAAACTGTTGATAATCATTATAAAGATTTATATGAGTTTAAAATGTTGGCAGGGGAGTGGTATAAAGATCTTAGCGTGAACGATTCTACATTTAATATTGTGGTAAATAATACTTTATTAAAGCAAATAGGAATAACAAATCCAAACGAAGCGATCGATCAGTATTTAAAAGTATTTGGCTCAATAAATGCTAGAATTGTTGGTGTAATTGATGATTTTCATTTATATACTTTTCATAGAAAAATGTCGCCTGTTATTTTTCTTCCGTTGGATATTTATTTTTCGAAAATGCATATTAGTACAAATGAAGAGAATTTAACAACATTAATACCATTTGTTGAATCGACATGGGATGAGGTTTTTCCTGATTATATATTTAATTACGAGGTTTTAACAGATGTTATTACAAGCAGATATAAATCGGAAAAAAGAATGTCACAATTAATTAAAATTTTCACATTTATTGCAATTCTCATTGCTTGTATGGGACTATTTGGTTTAGTGTCTTTTATGATGGTTCAACGAACCAAAGAGATTGGAATAAGAAAAGCTTTGGGAGCTTCCATTTTTACACTTATAAAATTAGTGTCAAAGAAGTTTTTGTACTTGGTAATTGTTTCGTGTCTATTTGCATGGCCAATTGCTTATTATATTATGACTAAATGGCTTGAAAACTATGCTTATAAAATTGATCTTAATATATGGGTATTTGTTTTGTCAGGTGCTATATTGCTAATAATAACCTTTATAACAATTTTATATCAATCTGTTAAAGTTGCTTTAACTAATCCGGTAGATGTATTAAAATACGAATAAGTCAATAAATTTGATTATTCATTAATAAGTAGATATATTTATATAGCAAACTAAATATATCTACTTATGCAAGTTAAAGGCACAGGAATAAAAACTACCAAAGAATTTGTTAAATCTAATTTTCCTGATGGTTATGACAACTGGATTAAGTCCTTATCCGTTAAATCGAAGAAATTATATTCTGTTAATACGCAATATGCAAGTTGGTTTCCAATTCACGAGGCCTATATCGAACCTACAGATAAAATTTTGGAGTTATTTTATAATGGAAACCGCAAAGAAGGAGCAGATGCTATTGGAAGGTTTAGTGCAGACTATGCTTTAAAAGGAATTTACAAAGTTTTCTTATTGGTGGCATCGCCACAGTTTTTAATGAAAAGAGCGACTAAAATAATAACAACTTTTTACGAGCCTTGCGAGATAAGTATTTCAGAAAAAGAACAAAAATCAATTGTATTAGTAATATCTAAATTCGATGAAATTAATGAGGTTCTTGAGTATAGAATTGGAGCTTGGTGCCAACGAGCATTGGAACTTGCACATTGCAAGAATGTAAATTATAAGATCCAAAAATCATTAACAAAGAAGGATTTTATTACAGAAATCAATTTTAGTTGGGAATAATGCTATTATGAATTATTTTGGTGTATAGAATTTACAGAATTCTGCAATTCCGCAGCTTTCACATTTAGGTTTTCTTGCAATACACACATATCTACCATGTAATATTAGCCAGTGATGAGCTATAGGAATTAATTCTTCGGGAATATATTTTACCAGTTGTTTTTCAGTTTCTAAAGGGGTTTTAGCATTTGTTGTTAAGCCAATTCGTTTTGATACTCGGAAAACATGCGTATCGACAGCAAGTGCAGGTTTATCAAAAACAACAGATGCAATAACGTTTGCAGTTTTTCTTCCTACGCCAGGTAACTTTTGAAGTTCGTTAATGTCATCAGGAATTTGTTCGTTGAAATCTTTGGTTAGCATTTTAGCCATTCCCACAAGGTGTTTTGCTTTGTTATTTGGGTAGGAGCAACTTTTGATATACGTATAAACTTCATCGCTTGAGGCCTGAGCCATTTCATAAGCAGTTGGGAATCGTTCCAAAAGAGCAGGAGTTAGTAGGTTTACCCTTTTATCGGTGCATTGAGCACTTAAAATCACAGCTACAAGTAATTCAAATGGAGTATTGTAATCGAGTTCGGTTTCTGCAACAGGGCGTTCCTTTTTGAAATATTCAATAACATTATCGAAACGTTCTTTTTTGGTCATTATATTAAGAATTAATTGAAATTCAAAAGTAATGAAAAATAGAAACTATATTTTAATATTGATTATTATAATGGAAGAGAAATGTAAAAAGTACTTCCTTTATTTGGTTCAGAATCAACCGATATTTTCCCATGCAAAAGTTGAATTAGTTTACTTACAATAGTTAATCCTAATCCTGTTCCTCCCACTTTAATATTTATATTTTCATCAGCTTGCCTAAAAGGAGAAAAAATAATGTCTATTTTTTCTTTTGGAATACCTATCCCAGTATCTTTAACAGAAATAACAATATTTTTCTTTTGGATTTTATATCCAATACTTACAGAGCCTTTCTCGGTGTAAAGAATGGCATTTTTAACTAGATGAATAAGAATTTTTAAAATAATAGTTTTGTCGGTGTGTAAAATTATTTCTTCGTTAATATGACATATTATATCTAACTCATCTTTGTGTTTAAATGTTAAATTTAATTTGGCCTCTTTAACAACTTCATCAAGTATTGGAGTTAATTTAAATTTTGATTTTCGAATATTGTATTGATTTGTTGTGAGATGAGCAATGTCTACCAGATTGTCTATTGTAGAAATCAAATCGTTACTATTTTTATGTATGTGATCGTTTATTTGAATTAACTCAGATTTCTTTAGTTGATTCGAAAGAATCATTTCTGAAAAACCAATAATTCCATTTAATGGAGTTCTAATTTCGTGTGAAATGGTTTGTAAAAACTTGCTTTTTAATTTATCTGATTCTTCGGCTTTGTTTTTGGATTGCACCAGTTCCTTATTTATTTTTTTAAATTTTATAAGGTATATTAATATAATTAGAACAACTAAAAATGCCAGAGCAACTATTACAATTAATAGAATAGTTATTGTTTTTTGTTTTTCTAGCTGAAGAGCTACAAGTTCGTTCTCTTTTTCTTGCTGAATTAACTTTTGTTCAATTGCTTTAGCTTCATTAATTTTCTGAACATCATATAATACATTGTGTATTTCGAAGAATTTCTCGAAATCAGAGTATGCTTTCTTATAATTTTTTTTCTTAGCGTTTATTTCTGCGCTTAACTTATAAGCTTTGCTTAAAGTGCTTCTTGAACTTAGTTCAGTTGCATAATCAATCGTTTTCTTTAAATGGAATTCTGCACTTTCAATATCATTTATTAAAAAGTAGTATTTGCTAACACTCATAAGGTTGTTTGTAATACCAATTTTGCTTTTTGATTTACGAAGGTTTTTTAAGCCTTTAACTAAATAGAGTCTGGCTGTATCAAGTATTTCCTTTTCTAAATATATTTGTGCAATTACAGTATAGGAATTACCAACATTCTGATAAAGCTTATACTTTTCTTCAATTTTAACTCCTTTTGCGAAATATGCTAAGGCACTATCAAGTTTTTCCTGATCAAAAAATAATTTGCCTATATTAGAATATATAACTCCTGCATAAGCTTCATTACTATCTAGTAAAGCAAATTTAGCCGATTTTTCAAAGTTTTCTCTGGCTAAATTATATTCCATTAAATTCTGATAACTCAATGCTAGAAGATTGTACACCGAGTAGTAGTATTTTCTGGTTTTATTATGTTCAATAAGTTTTTTTAGGTTTAAACTGTTTTCGAGGGATTTACTATAATCTCCAGTTAAACGGTATAAATTTGAGAGACTCCAATAAAAATCAGCAAGTAAATTATTGTTTTCTTTTGCGTTTCGTGTACCTAACTCATAATAAAAAATTGCTGAGTCGATGGAGTGTCTATATTTGTATATATCTCCAAGATATTTGTAACTCGAATTAATTCCAAATGTAAAGTTATTTTGTTTCGATAAGTGAAGGGTTTTTTTTGTGAGATTTAGAATGCTATCTCCCTCAAAGTCTATGTTTGTTTTAATAGTTCCTAAATAGTCACTAATGATTTGAATTTCCTTTGTGATATTTGTTGAATCGTTAATTTCAAGATTATTACTTTTTAAATTATTAAAAGGGATAATCAAAATGAAAAGTAACAAGAGTACTTTCTTAAATAATCTTAACATAATTCTTCTCAATTAAGTAGGAAAAATAAACCATTGAGAAGTAATATCAAAAATATCACTCAGTTTTTTTATTAAAAGATTAAAGAAAAACAATAAGAAGGTAGAAAAATGAAATTATGAATCTGCTTTATTTACATTTGGAATAGCTAACCAAAAAGTACTACCTTTTTTTAAGGTTGATTCTACACCAATTTCTCCGTTTAAGAGCTTAGCTAAGTGATTTGCAATTGCAAGACCCAAACCATTTCCTCTAGTTAGATTATTTTCGCTGCCTTGTCGAAACGCTGAAAAGATTATTTTAATTTTTTGCTGCTCAATACCAATACCTGTGTCTTTTACAAAAAATTTAATTTGAGAATCAATAGTTTCAACTCCAATGCTAATCATTCCATTTTTAGTATGAGCAATTGCATTTGAGACAAATTGAAATAGGATTTTAGAAATTATGTTTTTATCGGTGTATACCTCAATATTGGAGGTTTCAATAAAATCAAATGTCAGGTGTTTAGCATCTTGATAAATTGCTTTTTCTTTTAGAAAGATGTTAAAGTCTTTAATAAAATCAGATATATAAAAATGTTCTTTAAGAATAATATACTGATTTGATGTTAAATGAGCAATATCTACTATGTTATCAATTGTAGAAAGTAATTCATCACTATTTTTTTGCAAATAGAACTGAATATCTTTTAGTTCCTTTTCTTCAAGATCTTCTTCTGTTATCATTGCAGAAAAGCCTACTATCCCATTTAGAGGGGTTCTTATTTCGTGCGAAATGTTCTTTAAAAATTGACTTTTAAGTTCGTCAGACTCTTCGGCTTTGTTGCTTGCTTTTTCAAGTGCTTTGTTTATTTTGCTTAATTGTCTTTTTGATCGAATACTTTGAAAGTAAAGAGAAATAAAAAGAATCATTGCAACAATACTAAGTGCAACAATAACTATTAATAAAGAATATTTTGTTTCCTGTTTGTCGAGTTCAATTTGCTTAACTCTCGAATTGTTTTTTTCAACTTTTAATTCGTACTCAAATCTTTTTAAATCAGTAAGTTTTTTTAAATCGATTTTACTCTGATATATTTCTAAATACTTTTGCAAGTATATAAGCGAAGAATCATATTTTTCAAGATGTTCGTAGGTGTCGGAGATATCCTTATAAATTTCTGCCAAAACTAAATTCTTTCCTCCTTTTACAGCAAGCTCTTCTGATTTTTTTAAATGATTAAATGCTTCTTTGTATTGCTTCTTGAAGGAGTGTAATTCTCCAAATGCCTTATAAGTTCTGCTAAAACCAATCATATCATTTGTTTTAGTATTATTTATTAAGGCTTTATTTAAATAAAACTCGGTACGATCCGGTTGTTCTAATTCCAGATATATTCGGGCTATAGAAACATAAGATCTACCTGCATATGCAATATGTCCATATTTTTCCTCTTCAACAACGCCTCGTTCATAATATTCAAGTGCAGTTTTGTATTCTTTCTGTTGAAGATAAAGTGCTCCAATATTTGTTAGGGTAGTGCCTGCAAAACCAAATTGTTTAACAGAAATAGATTGTTCATACGATTTATTAAAATAATCAAGAGCTGAGTTGAAATCTCCTAAATCTCTGTATATTAAAGCTAATACATCGTATAGATAGAATAATCTATTGGTATATTTTAGGTTTGTATAATGATCAATAATTGTTTTTGTGAAATCAAGTCCTTCGTAATAATTGCCCGTTTCCCAGAATGTTTCTGCAATAAATTCTCCAAACTTATTTATGTAATGATTGTAATTAAGTTCCTTTCCAAGTTCCCAACCTTTTAAATAATACTTAATAGATGAATCTCCAATCGATCTTAAATCATAAAAATTGCCAATTAAATAATTGGTTTCCGCAATTCCTTTTTTATAATTTAATTCTTCCGATAAATCATTAATGTATACAAGTAATGGGAGTATTGTATCTAGTTGAAGTAATTGGCGATTGTTATACTCAATTACTAAATTATCGATGTATTGTTTTTCTTTCGCAAGATTAATTGAGTCGGTATTATTCTCGTTAAGATTTGCAGATGCAAATAGGAATAATAATAATAAAAGAACTATAGAATTGAATGGTATATATTTAAAACGTTTATTTCTCATGAATTTTATAAATAGCTAGCAAAAGTAATGAATTACTAAAATTTATATCTTAATTAGCATAACTTTGTTACGAAAATTTGATTAATAAACAGATTCTATATATTAATGATTAGTTACTTACAAGTAGAGAGCTTAAGAAAATCCTTTGGTGATTTAGTTCTTTTTGAAGATATTACATTTGGGGTTGATAAAGATCAGAAGGTGGCTTTAATAGCTAGAAATGGTACTGGAAAAACATCTCTATTAAAGATTATTGCAGGACAAGATAGTCAGGATACAGGAAAAATAACTTTTAAACGAGATCTTAAAGTAGGATTTTTGGAGCAAAACCCCCCGCTAAATCTAAATAATACAATTATTGATGAGGTTACTCATGCTTCCGAAGAAATTAAAAAGGCAATATTAGAGTACAACAATGCTATTGAAACCAACGACAAGGATCTTTTGACAAAGGCCATGGAAAAGATGGATCATTTGCAGGCTTGGGATTACGATGTAAAAGTAAAACAGATTCTAACTAAACTTAAAATAAATAGATACAACCAAAAAATAGAGACTCTTTCGGGAGGAGAAAGAAAACGTGTTGCTCTCGCGGCCGTCTTAATCGAAGAGCCAGATTTATTATTGCTCGACGAGCCTACTAACCATCTCGATTTGGATATGATTGAATGGCTGGAGAAATATTTAAAAAATACTCGTTCGACTTTGTTAATGGTTACTCACGATCGTTACTTTTTAGATCGGGTGTGTAACGAGATTATCGAAATGGATAATTCCAGTATTTATTCATACAAAGGAAATTACTCGTATTTTATTCGAAAGAGAGAAGAGCGATTAGCGAACGAAGAGGCAATGGTTGAAAAGGCGAAAAATACGCTTCGAAAAGAAGAAGATTGGATGCGTCGAATGCCTAAAGCGCGTGGAACCAAAGCAAAATATAGAGTTGATAATTACTATCAGTTAAAAGATGTTGCTTCAAGTGGGAGATCCGACGAAGAAATGAGAATTTCGGTTCAGTCGTCGCGAATGGGGAAGAAGATTATTGAGATCAAAAATCTGAATAAAAAATTTGATGATTTAACAGTATTAAAAGACTTTAGCTACAATTTTACCCGAGGCGAAAAAGTTGGAATTGTTGGCGATAATGGAACCGGGAAGTCTACTTTTTTGAATCTAATTACAGAAAAGATACCTGCCGATTCAGGAACAGTTGATGTTGGTCAAACTATTGTATTTGGTTACTATAAGCAGGAAGGAATAAAGTATAAAGAAGATCAACGAATTATAGATGTGGTGCAGGAAATTGCTGAAGTGGTAACTTTGGGAGACGGCAGGCAAATGGGCGTAAAGGAGTTTCTAAATTTCTTTTTATTTCCATACGACACGCATTACACGCCAATATCAAAACTGAGTGGAGGAGAAAAACGACGCCTTTATTTGGTAACTGTTTTAATGCGAAAACCAAACTTCTTGATTCTTGATGAACCTACCAACGATTTAGATATTATGACTCTTGCTGTATTAGAAGAGTATCTTTCTACATACGATGGATGTGTTGTTGTTGTTTCTCACGATAGATTTTTTATGGATCAGGTGGTTGATCATTTATTTGTTTTCAGGGGAAACGGACATGTGAAAGATTTCCCGGGTAGTTATTCTCATTACAGAGAATGGCTTATTGCATTGGAAAAAGAATCTAAAAAGGAATTGAAATCGACTATAAAAAAAGAAAAACCAAAAAACGACAATACAAAAAAGAAACCTTCATTTAACGAGAAACGTGAATTTGAACAATTAGAAAATGATATAGCTTCACTAGAAGATGAGAAAAAGAATATCGAAGATGAGATTGGTTCTGGAAAGTTAAATAATGATGAGTTAATTGAGAAATCGAATCGTATAGGAGAAATAATCACATTATTAGAAGAAAAGTCGGATCGTTGGTTAGAGTTAAGTGAGCTTATGTAATTTAATCAATTCTTAAATTATTTGCATATAAATGATTTCAATTTCAGATTATTCTATAGTTTTATAAAATCATTTTAATAATGAACTTATAAAACTTCGAATTATGAAAAATCTTTTAGTATCTATCTTAGTAATCTTTTCTGTATTTCAGATAAACACAAGTCGAGCTTGCACAAATTTTCTGATTACAAAAGGAGCTTCAATAGATAATTCCGTTTTGACTTCTTATGCTTGCGATTCGCACGATATTTATGGTGAATTGTATTTTTGGCCGGCAAAAGATCACCCTGTAGGTTCATCGGTTCGAATAGTTGATTGGATAACTGGAAAGTATCTGGGAAATATTCCTCAAATTTCTCATACATATAGAGTAATAGGTAACATGAACGAACATCAGCTTGTGGTAACTGAATCTACATGGGGTGGAAGAGAAGAATTAACAGATAGTACCGGAATAATAGACATTGGAAGCTTAATTTATTTGACTTTACAAAGAGCAAAAGATGCAAGGGAAGCGATACGTACATTCCATTTTTTAACCTCGGAGTATGGTTATTATAGTACCGGCGAAACGTTCACAATAGCCGATAAAAATGAAGCCTGGATTCTTGACTTAATTGGTAAGGACCATGGTAAAAAAGGAGCTGTTTGGGTTGCCAGAAAAGTACCCGATGGTTATATTTCTGGTCATGCAAATCATGCACGAATTACAAACTTTCCAAAACAGAATAAGAAAACTTCTATTTCATCGGATCTTATTAATAATAACAAATATTTATATCATTCAGATTTAGAATGTATTTATGCGAGCGATGTAATTTCATTTGCAAAAGAGATGAATTACATCGATTCAAAAACAAAACACGATGACTTTAATTTTGCAGATACCTACAATCCAATAAGTTTTGGCGCCGCTCGATTCTGCGAGGCTCGTGTTTTTGCTGGATTTAATCGTGTAAATTCAGAAATGGGTCAATACCTAGATTATGCTATGGGAGAGAATCTTACGAATAGATTTCCTCTTTGGATTAAACCTGATAAGAAGATTGGCGTTCGCGATTTAATGGAACTTATGCGAGATTATTATCAAGGTACACCAATGGATATGACAAAAGATGTAGGTGCTGGATCTTACGAGAGCACAGTTCGTTGGCGACCAATTACATGGGAAGTTAACGGCGAAAGATACTTTCACGAAAGAGCGATTTCAACTCAGCAAACAGCCTTTTCAATTGTAGCACAATGTCGTGCAGATTTACCCGATCCAATTGGAGGAATCTTATGGTTCGGTGTCGACGATACATATTTAACTGTTTACAATCCTCTTTATGCAGGATTGCAAGAATCCCCCGAAATGTTTAAGCTTGGAAATGGCGATATTTTAAATTACAGCGAAACTTCTGCTTTTTGGCTATTTAATCGGGTTTCTAATAACGCATACAATCAGATGAGTAGAGTGTATCCTTCTATTCGCGAAAAGCAGAATGAGCTTGAATTAGGCTTTATAGAATCTACAAAAGAAATGGATCAAAAAGCATTAGAAGTATATAAAAGCAATCCGCAAGAAGCGGTAAATATGCTAAGTGAATTTTCTCTTAAAGCTTGCGCTGATACCTGGAAAACATGGAAGACTCTTGATAATTATCTGCTTGTTCGCTTTTCCGATGGAAATATTAAAGGAGAACAAGGAACTCACAACAATTATGTGCGCGAACTGTTTAATAAAGAATTCGATATTCCAGCCATCGAGCAGCCTGGTTATTCTAAAGATTATTATGAGAATATTGTTCGAGATACAAAAGATAAACAGAAGATAAAATAAACGTCTAAATGGTTTCTGTATTTTGGTTTAGAAGAGATTTAAGATTGTATGATAATACTGCTTTGAATAAAGCCTTAGAATCTGGATACAAGGTATTGCCAATATTTATCTTCGATCAAAATATAATCGATGAACTGCCTGCTGATGATCCACGAATTAGCTTTATCTATGATACATTATTTAAGATTAATAAAGAATTAAATCAGTATGGTAGCTCTCTAAAAATAATAAAAGGTGATCCTATAAAAGTTTGGAAGGAACTAATTTCTGAATTTGAAATTGAGCATGTATTTTGGAATAAAGATTATGAACCTTATGCTGTATCTCGCGATAATCAAATTAAACAATTATTATCTACTAAAGGAATAAAGTTTTCGGACTTTAAAGATCAGGTAATATTTGAAGAAAATGATATTTTAAAAGCTGATGGAAAACCATATACCATCTTTACACCATATAAAAACAAGTGTTTACAAAAACTAAATCAATTAAGCATTAAGGTTGATGTACAGGTAAATTTTGAGTTATTTTATTCTTCTATATTCCCGTTTCCTGCATTATCTGATATAGGATTTAAAAAATCTCAAATTAAAGTTAAGGATTTTTGCTTAGATCATTTAGAGCAATATGCAGCCAAAAGAGATTATCCTTTCGACGATGTTACAAGTTACTTAAGTCCACATTTGCGATTTGGTACGGTTAGCATTCGTAAAATATTTAATGAATTAAAAACCAGTGATGAGGTTTTTCAAAGTGAATTGATTTGGCGTGAGTTTTTTATGCAGATTCTTTTTCATTTTCCAGATGTTTTAAATGAGAATTTTAAACGAAAATATGACGGTATACGATGGAGAAATAATGAATCAGATTTTAAACTTTGGTGTTTAGGAAAAACAGGATATCCATTGGTTGATGCAGGCATGCGACAGTTAAACCAAACCGGATACATGCACAATCGCGTAAGAATGATAACTGCAAGTTTCTTGGTAAAGCATTTATTAATTGATTGGCGATGGGGTGAAGCTTATTTTGCCCAAAAGCTGCTCGATTACGAACTTTCTTCAAATAATGGAAATTGGCAATGGGCGGCAGGAACGGGATGTGATGCTGCTCCTTATTTTAGAATATTTAACCCGATTGAACAGCTTAAAAAGTTCGATAAAGACTTGAGATATGTTAAAAAATGGATTCCGGAATTTGGAACAACAAAATATCCCGAACCAATAGTTGAACATAAGTTTGCAAGAGAAAGAGCCTTGAAAACATATAAGGAAGGGATTCGAGCTTAATTCTCATTTGTTTTACTTTCCACCATCAAATTTTGATCATCACAGAATATTCTGTAATTTCAATTCCTGAAAAATTATGTATTATGAACTCATTTGGCAGAATATTTAAAATAAGTATTTACGGCGAATCTCATGGAAATCAGGTTGGTGTGTTAATTGATGGATGCCCGGCAGGATTGCAAATTTCAGAAGATGATTTTACAGAAGATATACTTCGCCGTAAAAGTGGAGCAAAAGGAACAACACCTAGAATAGAAGAAGACAAACCTATCTTGGTTTCTGGGTTTTTTAATGGTTTTACTACTGGAGCTCCTATTTTAATATCATTCCAAAATAAAAATACAAAATCGGAAGATTATAAAGATTTATTTAGCTTCCCTCGTCCTGGACATGCAGATTTTACAGGTAAAATGAAATATGGTGGTTTTAACGATTTTCGTGGTGGAGGACACTTTTCTGGTCGGTTAACACTGGGCTTAGTTGCAGCAGGAGTTATAGCGAAGAAATTAATTTATCCAGTTTCTATTCAAGCCAAATTAGTCGAAGCGGGTGGCGAGTCTGATATAAATAAAGCCATTGACAAAGCTATAAAGAACGAGGATTCAATTGGAGGAATTGTGCAATGCCTTGCAGAAAATGTTTCAATAGGAATGGGAGAACCCTTCTTTGATTCGTTTGAATCATTAATCAGTCATGCTGTATTCTCAATACCAGCAATTAAAGGGATAGAGTTTGGTTCAGGATTCGAATCGGCTAAAATGTTTGGAAGTGAGCATAACGATCAATTAATTGATGTTACCGGAAAAACGGTGACAAATTTTGCCGGAGGAATTAATGGTGGTATTACAAATGGAAATCCTTTAAACTTCAGAGTAGCAGTTAAACCAACATCAAGCATCAGCAAATCTCAAAAAACAATTAATCTAGATTCAGGAAAACAAGAGGAATTAAAAATCCAGGGACGTCACGATGTATGCATTGCACTGCGTGTTCCTGTTGTTTTGGAAGCTGTTACAGCAATTGTTCTTGCCGATTTAATGATGCTTGAGCAGAAAATTCCAAGAGTAATTTCACAAAGTTAAAATCTAAATATTAATCCATATAATTTTAA
Source organism: Bacteroidales bacterium (assembly GCA_016342685.1). Taxonomy (GTDB): domain Bacteria; phylum Bacteroidota; class Bacteroidia; order Bacteroidales; family UBA12077; genus UBA12077. Next base: position 24,707 of record JAEINU010000008.1, read on the forward strand.
AATGAGGAAATCATTAATTATCGTAATAGTAAGCTTTATTATTGCTGTAGTAGCTGTTAACTTATTTGTTGATGCCCCAGTTTTTAGTGACCCTAAGAAAAAACTGGATTTTGTTCTTAACGAAAAGCAAAATGATCGTCTGGATTTAATCTATCTTGAATTACTGGTTGAGGATTCTTTAAATATTGATTATCATTATGGTTTGCTCCTAAATTATTTTCAATATAGTCCAAAAAATAGGATACTAAAAGAAAAAGAACTTACCGATATTTACTGGGCTTACGCCGATTCCCCCGATTATGATGTGAATGATATTGGGTATTATTGTTTGGGTTTATATTCTTCTATGAAAGGTGATTACAACAATGCTTTGCTATATTTTACTCAGGTTTCAAACGATTCATTAAAATATCTAAATAATTCTATTGGAAAAGTTCATCAGCAAATCAACGATACCCAAACAGCTGAAGATTTTTACAAAAAAGCAATATTATATAAAGGAAATCTTAGTGGTGCATATTCTAACTTAATAGATTTGTACTATACTCAAAAACGTTTTTCAGATTTATATACACTTTTAAAGGAGCGCGAAGCCAGAAAATATTTTCCATCGCATTTAAAACGATATTTATATTTAAGTAATGTAAATGTTTTTGGTTATTTCAGAACAGTATTTAGCCACACATATCAAAATCAGAATTTAGTTGGATTTATAGGTGCTTTACTCGTAATGCTTAGTTGGTTGTTTTATTTGAGAAGAATTGATATTTACGAACCAGAAAAATGGCGGAATATTTTATTGATTTTTATTCTGGGAATTGTATTTTCCGAGTTTACATTTTTATTGAGTGATTTAAGTACCATGTTTACAGGGTTTAACTTGAATGGTAAAGTGTTAAATGATCTGCTCTATTGTATTTTAGGTATTGGTGTTATTGAGGAATTAGTAAAGATTTTGCCTGTTATTTTGATTCTAAGATTCACACGAGCTATTAACGAACCGGTTGATTATCTTGTTTATGGTTCAGTTTCTGCTTTGGGTTTTGCTTTTGCAGAAAATCTACTTTATTTTAATAATTACGGTGCGCAAATAATTATGGGGCGTGCCTTAACCGCAGTTGTGTTTCATATGTTTTTAACCTCCTTAGCAGCATATGGATTAATGCTAAATAAATACAAATCAGGAAAAGGTTTATTAACTGATTTTACAAAGTACTTCTTACTAGCAGCAATTATTCATGGATTATACGATTTTTGGTTAATTAATCAAGCAGTAAGCAAGTTTGGATTGTTATCGATGGTTATGCTGGTGTTCTGCTTCTCCTTTTTCAATACCTTAATATCAAATGCGCTTAGTAATTCAGAGTTCTTTGATGAAAATGTACATTTGAATAAACGAAAACTTCAGAACTATTTGATTTACAGTTTGTCATTTATTTTAATGTTCCAGTACTTGGTAATTTCATTTAAGTTCGGTCACGAAGAAGGTTGGCAGAGTTTAAAAAGTTCGCTAATTTCCGGGGGATATCTAATAATATTTATTTCTGCTAATATGGGAACCATAAGCATTAAGCACAGAAAGTGGAAGCCATTACAACTTAAATTGCCAAAGTTTTCGTTAAAATTGGATCATAATCCAAACGATGTCGTTGGCGAAGGATTCGATATTGAAGCAGTATCTAAAAATCGAGATTTAAGAAGATTATTCCCAAATAAAGGAAAAATCATTAAAAGAGAAACTGTTTCCGAAAATCCAGATTGGTACTTGTTCGAATTAGAAAATAAAAAAGAGATTCTTGAATACAACGGACGTTTTATATTAATAAAATCAAGGTATCCAAATAAACCAATTAAAAATAATAACTCGGTTGAGGTGGCGGTTTTTGTTTTTATTAGTGATGATACTATTGAGCAAGAACTTAAACATCGTGAAGATTTTTTATTTAAAGGTTGGGCAAAATTAAAATAGCATAAGTTTCTATGTATTATTGTTTTCATAAACAAGGTCTTATCAAGTTTAAATTGACTTTCTGATTATAATTCCTGAAATTGTAAGATATTCAACTTATTGTAAATATAGATTCAGTTTTGTAGGTTAATTTATTCACATAAATATAGATCTTATGAAAAAAAGAATTAATTTATTGATGATTATCTTTATGATAATTGGTTCTTGTTTATGGGCTCAAATACCTGATAAATTTAATTATCAGGCTGTAATTCGAGATAATTCTAATGACTTAGTTATTGATCAGGATATTTCATTACGAGTCTCAATTCAAGATGAATCTGAAACAATCCTTTATTCAGAAACTCATACCGCACATTCAAATGGATATGGAGTAATTTCCTTTTTTATAGGTGATGGAGTTCCTGTAACAAATACATTTGAAAGTATCGATTGGACAGTTTCATCTAAATTCATTAAGGTTGAAGCAGATATTGATGGTGGTACTTCCTATGTAGATTTAGGAACGTCAGAGCTAGTGTCTGTTCCGTATGCATTACATTCTCTTTCAGCATCAAGTTTAGGCGATAAGGGTGTCTATTCAACAGATACAGACACATTATTTGTTGTAAAAGATCATGATGGAAATGTCGTTTTTGTGGTATTTCCAGATGGAGCTCAAATTATTGTTGATGAAACTGTAAAAGGAAAAGTAGGAGGCTTTGCTGTAAGTGGAAGAAACCCAAATAAAGCTGAGAGTCTTGATATATTCAAAGTAACACCAGATAGCACTAGAGTTTTTGTGAATGAGACAGCAAAAGGTAAAGTTGGTGGTTTTGCAGTGAGCGGAAGAAATCCTAATAAAAGTGTTCGCGACAATTATTTAGTTATAACATCTGATAGTACGCGAATTTATGTGCAAGATTCGGTTGCAGGGTTTGGTGTTGCAAATATTGAAGGTGGCATTGCTGAAAACTTTCTGAATTTAAATAAACAAAATTATTTAATCGGTCACCAAACAGGAGGCAATACTTCTACTGGAAAATATAATAGTATGATAGGATACCAGTCGGGTTATACAAATTCATCAGGCTCAAATAATATATTCTTTGGCTATAAGTCAGGTTATTTAAATGTAACAGGTGGAAATAACGTATTTATTGGTACAGAAAGCGGATATGTTAACCAATTTACTTTCCAGAATACTTATGTAGGATATAGGAGTGGTTATGATTTAAGTGGTTCGGGTAATACAGTAATGGGATCTATGGCAGGTGAGAATGCAGGAGGTGGTAATAATACTTTTATTGGAACTTCGGCAGGACGTATTGCAACAGGTGGAAATAATACTTTTTTAGGTAATGGAGCCGGTTATAGTTTTCCAAATGAGAATACTGGTGTTCGAAATACTTATATAGGGCAGGCTGTGGGTAGTTTTACATCAACTGGTGAACATAATGTAATGTTAGGTTTCAATTCGGGATATTTAAATTACGAAGGATCATATAATACATTTTTAGGTTATAATACTGGACGTGATATTCACGAAGGTTCTGGAAATGTGTTTATAGGATACGAAGCAGGAAAGAGTCAGGATGGCGTTTCTGATCAACTTTTTATTTCTAATTGGGATGATTTATCACCACTTATTTATGGAAATTTTAGTTTAGATAGATTGTCATTTAACGGTAACGTTGGAGTAAACAGAGATCCTTATTCATCTGTTTCTTTGACAGTTTCTCCAGCTGGGCTTGCTTATGGGATTTATGTAGATGCAGGAAGTACAAATTATGCTGCGTACTTTAATGGCAGTGCATATGTAACTGGAATCTGGAGTACTTCTGATAAAAGATGGAAGAAAAATATAAAAATTATAACAAGACCGTTAGAGAAAATTTTGACCCTAAAAGGAGTAACTTTTGAATGGGATATAGATAAGTATCCTGATAAAGGATTTAATGATAAATCACAGATAGGATTTATTGCTCAGGAACTTGAGCAGGTATTTCCGGAACTAGTGAAGGAGGATCAAGAGGGTTATAAATCTGTAGCCTATGATAAAATTTCTCCAATAATTATTGAAGCTATGAAAGAACAGCAAGCACAAATAGAAAAACAAAAAGAGGATATAGACGAATTAAAAAAGCAAATAAATGAACTGAAGGAACTAGTAAATCAATTGATGTCAAAGTAAAGGGTGGGTTTTGAAAGTAAAGCAATTAAACGACTGTAAATAAATTATATACGAAAAAAATACAACTTGACTTTTAGTATTTAATACCTTATATTACTTCATAATTTAAAAATTGAAGTTATGAAAAAGGTAGCGTTTTTATTTATGTTTTTTCTGTGCATTTCAATTCTTGGATTTACACAGATTCCAGAAAAATTTAATTATCAGGCTGTAATTCGTGATAATTCTAATAACCTGGTTATAGATCAGGATATCTCTTTACTGGTTTCTATTATAGATGAATCGGAAACAATTCATTATTCAGAAACTCATACGGTAAATTCAAATGCGTACGGATTAATTTCCTTTTTTATAGGAGATGGTGTTCCTGTAACAAATACTTTTGAGAGTATTGATTGGACAGTATCATCAAAATTCATTAAAGTTGAAGCTGATATTAATGGGGGTACTGCCTATGGAACTATTGGAACGTCAGAGTTAGTGTCAGTTCCGTATGCATTACATTCGCTTTCAGCAACAAGTTTAGGCGATAAGGGAGTATATTCAACAGATACAGATACTTTATTTGTTGTAAAAGATCATAGTGGGAATGTTGTGTTTGCGGTATTTCCCGATGGGGCCGAAATAATTGTTGATGAATTAGCAAAAGGTAAAATTGGCGGGTTTGCTGTTAGTGGTCGAAACCCAAATAAAGCTGATTTAACTGATGAATTTATTCGTGTAACTCGCGATAGTACGAGGATTACATTTGATGAAGCAACAAAAGGAAAAGTAGGAGGTTTTGCTGTTAGTGGTCGAAATCCAAATAAAGCAGGATTAACATCAAGTATAATAAATCTTTTTCCTGACAACTATTTTATTGGTGATTCTGCAGGTATAAACACAACAACAGGGCTTTATAATACTTTTATAGGGTTTAAATCAGGAAAAGAAAATACGACTGGTTCTTATAATTTTTTTACCGGTTATAATGCCGGAATAAATAACATTGGAGGAAATCAAAATATCTTTATTGGATATAAAGCTGGTTTTAGTAATGTTGGTAATACATCTGGAAATCCAACATTTGATTACCTGGGCAGTCATAATGTTTTTATAGGTGACGAGGCTGGTTATTCTAATCAATCGGGTCGTTTTAATGTTTTTATTGGAGAAGGTTCTGGCTATTCTTTTGATGCAGGGTGGTATAATACTGCTATAGGATTTAATTCTGCAAAATCATCGACAGGTGGTATTTATAATTTATTTGTTGGGAGTAATAGCGGACAAAATAACGAAGGCGACTTTAATTCGTTTGTTGGACCTCAAGCAGGGCAGAGTAATACAACTGGAAATGATAATACTTATGTTGGTCACCAATCGGGATTGTCCAATACAACTGGAAATAGTAACACATTTATTGGTAAATATTCAGGGCGAAATAATACAGTAGGTAGTGGAAATGTGTTTATTGGAAATTATGCAGGACAGAGCGAAACGGGTTCTAATAAATTGTATATAGATAATGCAGGTGAAACTTCATCTACTGCTTTTATTTATGGAGATTTTAATTATAATGAACTTAGAATTAATGCTAATCTTGGAATTTGGAGTGTGCCTTCAGTAACTTATGAGTTATATGTGAATGGAGATGTTTCAGCAACATCTTATTCCCAATCATCAGATAAAAGATGGAAATCAAATATCCATGATTTACATAATGCATTGGAAGTAGTTAAAAAGCTTAGAGGTGTATCATTTAATTGGAAAGTAAATGAATATCCAGAGAAGAAATTTGAAAATGGAATTCATTCAGGTTTTATTGCTCAAGAGGTTGAGAAAGTTTTACCCGAATTAGTTACGGAAGATGATAAGGGCTATAAATCTATTGAATATACTGAAGTAATACCTTATGTTATTGAATCAATTAAAGAACAGCAAGAAATTATTTCTGATCAAAAAGATGAAATAAATGAATTAAATAAGCGAATAAATAAACTGGAGGAACTAGTAAATCAATTAATGTTAAAGTAAAGTGTGGGTTTATAAAGTAAAACAATTAAACACTTATTAGTTAATTGTGTACGTTAAATAATTCAACTTGACTCTAAGTATTTAAAACGTTATCTTACTTCGTGTTTTTAAAATCTAAAATTATGAAAAGGATAGCGTTTTTATTTTTGATTTTTTTGAGCTTAACTATTATAAATGGATACGCTCAGATACCAAATGAATTTAATTACCAAGCGGTAATTCGAGATAATTCTGATAAACTAATTGTGGATCAGAACGTGTCAATAAAAATTTCGATTCTTGATGTAACAGAAACAGGAGAGGTTCTTTATTCCGAAACGCATTCGGTTACAAGTAATGGATATGGATTGATAAATATTAAGGTTGGTAGTGGCACTTCTGTAGTGGGTATATTTTCAGATATTATCTGGGCTGGTTCTTCAAAATTTATAAAAGTAGAGGCTGATATTAATGGAGGTTCTACCTATGTTAATATAGGTGTATCTGAATTATCATCAGTACCTTTTGCTGTACACGCAAATACGGCATCTGTTTTAGGAACTGATAAGATTTACTCAACTGAATCAGACACATTATTTGTTGTAAAAGATCATGATGGGAATGTTGTTTTTGCAGTTTTTCCTGATGGAGTTCAGGTTATTGCCAACGAAACAGCTAAAGGAAAGGTTGGTGGATTTGCCGTAAGTGGGAGAAATCCAAATAAACTTGGCGAAGTAGAATACTTAAGAGTAACTACAGATAGTACACGTATATACGTGAATGAATCATTGCTGGCAAAAGGAAAAGTAGGAGGTTTTGCGGTTAGCGGAAGAAATCCTAACAAAGCGACGGTAAATGATTATTTGCTAGTTACAAACGATAGTACACGGGTTTATGTAAATGAATCTCCACTAGTTAAAGGAAAAGTTGGAGGATTTGCAGTAAGTGGACGAAATCCAAATAAAGGAATAACCGGAGATTACATTCAGGTTACGAAAGATAGTACCCGAATATATGTAACAGAAGGTTTGGCAAAAGGAAAAGTAGGCGGCTTTGCTGTAAGTGGTCGTAATCCAAATAAAGCAGGAGAAAGAGATTTCTTTAATATAACACCAAACGCGATTGCAGATGCAATTGATGGTGAATCGCGTGTTATGTGGTATCCTGAAAAATCAGCTTTTATGGCAGGCGAATTGTATGTGCCAGACCCTGATAGTGTTGGACAGTATTCAATGTCGTTGGGATATCGAAATAGTGCAATTGGAGATTGGTCTCAGGCAATGGGATATCAAAGTATTGCAAGAGGACCATATTCAACAGCTATAGGTTTTCAGACTGTTGCCGATTCTAATTCATTTGCTTTTGGAACAGGTGCTAAAGCATTTGGTTTTAATAGTTTTGCTTTTGGTTCCGTTGGATTAGATTCATTAGGTAATACTACAACAAATAACACTATAGCAAGTGGTGATTATTCATTTGCATTTGGATTGGGTTCAGAGGCAATTGGTTTAGGGTCATTTGTATTAGGTACCGAATGTGACGCTTTTGGTGATTTCTCAATTGCAGCAGGTTTTAAAACCGAAGCATCAGGTTTTAGCGCTACAGCAATGGGAGCAAATAATATTGCTAGTGGAAATTATTCGTTGGCTTTTGGAACTTCGAATCAAGCCCAGGGAAGTGCATCCGTAGCATTTGGTTTAGGAAATACAGCTGAAGGATTGCAATCTTTGGTAGCAGGTCGAAATAATATTGCGGTAGGAGTTGGAGCTATTGCTTTGGGAACGAGCAATACTGCTAATGGTGATGGAACATTTATTGCCGGTAATTCGAATTCATGTACACAGACTTATGCAACTGCATTTGGTACTGGTAATACAGCAAGTGCTTCGTATGCATTTGCCATTGGATCTGGAACGCAAGCAGCAGGGCAGGGATCTTTATCTTCAGGACAATTTACAACTGCATCAGGTGATAATTCATTAGTTATAGGATACGGAACAGAAACTACTGCGAATGGTGATAATGCTTTTGCTTCTGGATTAAATACCATTGCTTCGGGGTATGGATCAATGGCTTCCGGTGAATCAACACAGGCAGTTGGAAAATATTCTGTGGCATTAGGGTATAACACTATAGCACCATCATATGGATGTGTTGTTATTGGAAAATGGAATGAAACAACATCAGGGACTTCTACAAGCTGGAATCCTCCTAATAATGGTACCGATCCTATATTTATTATTGGAAATGGATTGAATGGAGGGGGATTTGAAAATGATGCTCTTATAGTTTATCGAAATGGGAATATGAAGATTGATGGGGACTTTTATCCTGCAAGTGATGATTCTTATGATTTAGGTAGTATAGGAGCTCGTTGGCAAGATATTTATACGAATGGAGTAGTAAATACTTCTGATATTCGATTAAAATCAGATATTTCAAATATTAATTATGGTTTAAATGAGGTTTTAAAATTACGGCCTGTTACTTTCTTATGGAAAGATAAGCCTGAAAAAGGTATGCGATTGGGTTTAATTGCACAGGAAGTTCAACCAATAATTAATGAAGTAATATATGTTGGAGATGATGAGAATCAAACCTTAGGAGTTAGATATTCGGATATAATACCTGTTTTAATTAAAAGTATTCAGGAACAGCAAAAAATAATTGAAGATCAGAATAAGAAAAACAAAGAATTAGAAGATCAATTGAATGAAATAAATGAGAAGCTTACATTAATTGAACAGAAACTTAAATAGAAAAAAGAAAGGGACTGTCCAAAAAATCTCTTTAGTGTCATTCCTTTGAACTTTTCTTACGAATGAAATGAGTAAAAAGGGAATCTCTTAATTGAATCGTATGCAAAAAATTATGAGAACCCCAATCAAGTTGGGGATGACATGCAATAAATCTTTGGATAGCTATAGTTTGTTAAACCGATTAACAAAAAGATGTCATACTGAGCTTGTCGAAGTATAGACATCTTTTTGACTTTTTGGATAAGCCTTTATCAAATAAATAAAAAGTTCAGATATCCCATATAGTGTAATATAATAATTGCCAACCATATTATTAGTAAAATCCAGATTAAAACTTTTATACCTCCTGATTTCTTATATAAATAAACTAACAGAATAAGTATTATGAGTATTAGATATACCCACCAAGGAAAAGATTTTGAATAATTATGTAATACTTCATCGTTAACTATTATGCTAAAATTCCATTTGTCTGTATCTAAATTGGCTATGTATAAATAATAACTACCATCTAAGTTATCTTTAATTTCACTTATTACAGGTATTTTTTCAAAAATATTTTTTTGAGCCACAGCAATTTTGCGAGTTTTAGTATATTTTGGATTAATCTGTAATTTTATTTTTGATTTAAAACCAGGCCCCATGTATTTATCATATTTATTTCTGGGGCGAATTTTTAAGACAGTTAAACCTTTATTACTTCCGCTTGATGATGGTGGTGCATTTTCTACTACTTCAGGTTCTTCTTCTTCAACTTGTCCAAATACAAATACTACTGATTTCGTTTTTCTTCTTTTGAATTTTCCAAAATTGACTATTTCACCATCCATTAGATAAATGATGTTGTAAAAACCAGCTAATTCTGTTGCTGAAAAATAACCTGAAAATACTCCATTTCCTTCATCAGTTAGATTTACTATCTGTTCGTTAGGTAATAAAGCATTAAAGAAAGATGTATCATTCATCATTAATTCATTGAATTTTTGTGAAGCTCCTTCATCAACATCAACTAAAGAATCATCAAGTTCAGGGGTATCATAAGTAGATAGTAAATCTCCTAAGTCATCGCCTGGTTTAAGAACAATAGCTGTTACAGTATTTCCTGAGCCAACAATAGCATCACCAATATGTGTAAGAGTTGTTTTTAATTGAATGACATCACCAACTGTATATAAGCTTTTATTGCTTGTGCATTCATAATCTAAATAATGGTCATCAACTATTACCGATAAACTTAAAGGGTTTTGTGTTTCCCCTTTTAGGATTATTTTCCAGTCTCCTCCTGAATTAATAGCCGGATCGTTTATTATTGGGAAATGATAACTAAGAATAGTGAAATTATCACTTGAATTTACTCTGGCTCTTGAATTTAAGTTAACACCATCTTTTATAATTGATAGTTCAACATTGTCAGTAGTGTTGAGTTGAATTAATAAAGTGTTTACATGTTCGTTCATGCTAAATGGAATAGATAAATCTCCAGATAAATTACTTATCGATTTATTCAAAACAATTTGAGGACTACCCTGATCAAGCATATTCACTAATTGATTATTGAACCAATCTGTAAGATCAGTTGCAGGAGTAACATATAATACTTCTCCATCACTTTTATTTGCAATTTCTTGTAAGATAACTGGTTCGGCACCTGCGCCCCAAGTTGCTATTGGAAAATATTGGATGCTATCTTTTGGATTGGTTGAATAATTATTTAATGAGTCATTTGTTGCTGTATAACTTATTCCATCTGCTTTAACCTGGTTGCCCCAGTTTTGCAATCCATCGGTGAATAGAAACACAAGTCGTTTTAAGTTCTCAGAATTATCTAATTTTAATTTGTTTTTGGCATGTAATAAACCTTCTCCCATAGCTGTCATTTGCATTGGAATTCTAGGATCTAAATCTGAATGTACTTCATTCCACGACCACTGAGTAAAATCATTATCAATTACGATAAAATCTTTTGAAATTGGAATATTTGGATCTATTACGGTTGATGAAAAATATGTAAGGGATAATGAATCTCCCAGTCCTTGCTTAAGTTCTTCAAGTTTAAAAACGAGAGCATATACTGCTTCTTTTAATGCATCAAGGCGAGTTCCGGTTCCACCAGTCACGGGTAAAATCATACTACCCGAAACATCTAGTGCTAAAACCAATTTAACAGAATCTCTAATTATTGGAATAATAAAGTTTTGTTGTTCAACAGGATTTACTCCGTCATCTACATTTAGTGTAAAGCTTAAGGAGTTACTTGTACCAGCGGCACATCTTTCAGTTACAATGAAATCAATTGTATTAACAGTATTTGTTACAGTATGATTACTTGTTATTTCTGTACAACTTCCGTTAACATTTGAAATAGAAAAAACATGGGTGGTTATTGGTGCAGTTAATGGGATTGTAACTTGATAGTCTTGATTAAATCTGGCAGGGGGAAGTGATATTAAACAACTACCTCCGGGACAACTCGAAAATGTTGATTCTGGAGGATAGTCTAAAGAATTTTGACTAATCATTTGTGTTAGACCGTTACTTGAAAAAACTGTTATAATCAATAATGTTAATAAGATTTTTAAAGGATTTTTAGTTTTTAGTCTCATGGCTAAGTTTTTTAGTTTGTGTGTTTATCAATGGTGTTATCTAACAGCAAGTTATGAATATTCTTTTAAAGAATTCAAAGAATATTTTAATAAATTCAAAATATTTGTATTATAACGTATTGTAGGAATGGTACAAGGTGGGCTAATAAGTCGTTTAAAAGATAATTAGATTGATTTTAAATTAGTTACAAGCTTGTTGCAATTAACTTATACAGATGAATCAAGTTGAAATTAAACTTATAGCTTATTAACTTGTTCATATTAATATATTAACTAAATAGTTGGCCTTATGAAAAAAGTAATATTCCTATTCATTTTCGTACTTATAGCAGATCTTATTATTGCGCAAGACATTACGGGTTTTAAATATCAGGCAGTAGTAAGAGATAATTCTGGAGATCTTATTGTTGATCAGAGTATTGGTGTCAAGTTATCTATAATTGGTGTTTCAAGTGAAGGTTCTGTTTTATATACCGAAAATCATTCTAAAAGCACAAATACCTATGGTGTTGTTGATTTGATTATTGGAGAAGGTACAGTAGAATTTGGTATTTTTTCGGATATTAATTGGGGTAAAAATAAGAAATATCTAAAATTAGAAATTGATGCAGGTTCTGGATATAAAGATATCGGAACGGTTCAGTTTTTATCGGTGCCATATGCTATATATGCAAATTCAGCCGCAAATTTAGGCGACGATAATGTATATTCTACTGTAGATACCTTATTTGTAGTAAAAGATAATAGCGGAAACGTTGTGTTTGCAGTGTTTCCCGATGGAGCGCAGGTTTATGTAGATGAATCGGTAAAAGGAAAAGTAGGCGGATTTGCGGTTAGTGGAAGAAATCCGAATAAGGCCGAAGGGGTTGATATATTTAGAGTAACGCCCGATAGTACCAGAATATTTGTAAATCCAACAACAATAAAGGGAAAGGTTGGAGGATTTGCAGTAAGTGGTCGAAATCCAAATAAAGCTATTGGAGATGATTATCTGGTTATTACTCCCGATAGTACGCGTATTTATGTAAATCAAACTGCAAAAGGAAAAGTAGGAGGTTTTGCTGTAAGCGGAAGAAATCCAAACAAAGGAACGACAAATCAGTTTTTAGATGTAACACCCGAAAATTATTTTATTGGCCATCAAAGTGGGGAGTCAGTTACTACAGGTTTGTATAATTCATTTTTGGGTTATCAGGCAGGAAAAAGTAATACAATTGCAAATGACAATGTTTTTATTGGATATCAAGTAGGATTAAATAACAGTACTGGTGGACAAAACGTATTTGTTGGAACCGAAGCTGGTGAAAATAATACTTCAGGAACACATAATGTTTTCATTGGACATCAAAGTGGATTTACAAATGATATTGGAAACTATAATTCCTTTGTTGGTTTTTCCAGTGGTTTTTCTAATACTTCAGGAGGAAATAATTTATTCTTTGGATATGAAAGTGGATATCACAATACATTAGGAAACGATAATACTTTTATTGGTTATCAATGTGGCTTTACAAATACTACTGGAAATACAAATCTATTCTTAGGTTATCAAAGCGGATTTAGTAATTCATCAGGAAACAATAATCTATTTATTGGGAAGTTTAGTGGTTATTCGAATACCATTGGAGGATCTAATACTTTTATAGGGAGCCAGTCAGGTCAGAATAATATTGATGGAGTAGATAATCTTTTTATTGGAACACAAAGTGGTTTGGTGAATTCATCTGGAAATTATAATACTTTCTTGGGAAGTTCTTCAGGTGCGGCAAATACTACCGGAAATCATAATACATTTTTAGGATACATGTCAGGCTATTATAATACGACCGGACAAAGTAATACATTCATAGGGAAATATACAGGATATACAAATACAACAGGATTTTATAATGTCTTCGTTGGATTCTCTTCAGGATCATCTAACACAACTGGGGCTAGAAATATTAGCATGGGAGATCAAACTTTATACTATAACCAGACAGGAAATAGAAATGTAAGTATAGGTTATCAATCTGGTTATAGTACCACCTCATCAGGTAGCGTTTTTTTAGGTTGTTATGCTGGGTATAACGAAACGGGAGGAGATAGATTATACATAGATAATTCGAGTACAGCTGATCCTTTAATATTTGGAGAATTTGATAATAACAGAGTTGTTATAAATGGAAATTCTGCAGACAATCCATTAAACTATACATTTTATGTTAATGGTCGTGGAGGTGGAGATTACTCATGGAATAGTTTAAGTGATAAGAGAATGAAGAAAGGTATAAAAACAATAGATGGAGCTCTTGATAAAGTTTTAAAATTACGTGGAGTTTATTTCGATTGGAAAGATCCAACTATGAAAGGTCATCAAATTGGATTTATAGCCCAAGAGGCAAAAGAGGTTGTCCCTGAAGTTGTACTTGGAAGTGAAGAAACTGAGTTTTCGATGCAGTATGCCCCAATTACTGCTGTTTTGGTTGAAGCCGTTAAGGAACAACAACAGATGATTAGCAAACAGAATAATCAAATCAATAAACAGCAGGAGCAAATAAATATGTTGATTAAGGAGATTGAGAATCTAAAAAAGGAATAATTAATACTCAGATAGAATAAGATTATAATGAAAGAGGCTTGTTATAAAAGCCTCTTTTTATAGTCAGATAAAATGATTTTGGAATTTGAGTGTGAATTAAAAGGTTTCAATTTTTATCAAGAGAAATTAATAATTGGTCACCATTTTTATGTATTTCGTAAAACTTGCGCTGTTGAAATATATCGTTTTGGCTTTTTAAGCTATTTTTAATACTGTAAGTTAGGACTTTAATTATATTGAATTTAAGCTTTAATCTTTTTAACTTGTCAGATTAGTATAAATAATAAAATACCAAACCTATGAAAAAATTATTATTTCTATTTGTATTTTCGTTAGTCGTAAAGTGCATGGTAGCTCAGGATGTTACTGGTTTTAAATATCAGGCGGTTGTTCGCGATAACTCAGAAGAATTAATGGTTGATAAGAGTGTTGATATAAAAATATCAATAATTGATTTATCTGGCGATGGAACAACTTTGTATACAGAAAGTCACACTAAAGTCACGAATGCTTATGGTCTCATTGATTTGATTATTGGAGAGGGCACTGCTGAAACAGGAGTTTTTCAGGATATTGTTTGGGATGAAAATAAGAAGTTTATAAAAATAGAATTAGATTCAGGTTCCGGTTTAAAGAACCTTGGTACAGTGCAATTATTATCTGTTCCTTTTTCAAAATTTTCAAATTCTGCATTACATGCCGATGTAGCTACTTTAGCAAATTCAGCATCAACTCTTGGGGGCGAAAATGTGTATTCAACAACATCAGATACTTTATTTGTAGTAAAGGATAATAGCGGAAACGTTGTATTTGCAGTATTTCCCGATGGAGCGCAGGTTTATGTAGATGAATCGGTAAAAGGAAAAGTAGGTGGATTTGCAGTTAGCGGTCGAAATCCTAATAAGGCCGAAGGGGTTGATATATTTAGAGTAACGCCCGATAGTACCAGAATATTTGTAAATCCAACTACAGTAAAGGGAAAGGTTGGAGGATTTGCAGTAAGTGGGCGAAATCCAAATAAAGCTATTGGAGATGATTATCTGGTTATTACTCCCGATAGTACGCGTATTTATGTAAATCAAACTGCAAAAGGAAAAGTTGGAGGTTTTGCTGTAAGCGGTCGAAATCCTAATAAAGGTGCCACAATTCAGTTCTTAGATCTAACACCCGATAATTATTTTATTGGTCATCAAACAGGGGCAAATCTTACAACAGGACTTTATAATATTATGTTAGGTTATGAATCGGGATTGTCTAACCAATCCGGTTCGTATAATACATTTCTTGGATATCAATCTGGTTATTTGAATAATGCTAGTTATAACTCCTTTTTAGGATATCTGGCAGGAAGGGAGAATACGATAGGCGCTTTTAATACCTTCATGGGGTATGAGTCTGGGAGAAGTAATGATGAGGGTGATTATAATGTATTTTTAGGTCATCAAACAGGTTATTCTAACACCGACGGACATGAAAATGTTTTTATAGGATACAGAAGTGGGTATAGTAATACTGCTGGTTATGATAATATTTTTATAGGAAATCTTGCAGGGGAAAATGCTTCGGGTAATACACATAGTACATTTATTGGTAATGAAGCTGGCCAAAATGTAACTGGCGACGATAATATTTATATTGGCGACCGAGCTGGAACAAATGCTTATGTTACAAACCATGAGTCGTTCGGTACTGTTATTCTTGGTATCGATGCAGGAAGAAATGTTGTTGGACAGAACAATACTGTATTGGGTTACGGAGGAGGTTCAAGTTGGGGTGGTGAGAGCAGTGGTGATAATAATACATTTGTAGGGGCTGGTGCTGGAATGGGAGGACATCTCACGCGATTAGGAAGTGATAACGTATGTTTAGGTAATAATGCAGGTTCCGGAAAAACGGGTGATAATAAATTATACATTGCAAATAACTCATCTAGTACTTTAATTTATGGTGAATTTGATAATAACCAAGTTGTTATTAATGGAGTAGCGACTGATAATCCTTTGGATTATACGTTCTATGTAAATGGCAGGGGGGGAGGTGACTATTCTTGGAATAGTTTAAGTGACGAAAGAAAGAAAAAGAATATTCAAACTATTGATGGTGCCTTAGATAAGGTCTTAAAACTTAGAGGAGTTTCTTTCGATTGGAAAGATACGGAAATGAAAGGTCGCCAAATTGGTTTTATTGCACAAGAGGCAAAAGAGGTTGTTCCTGAAGTTGTTCTTGGAAGTGACGAAACAGAATATTCAATGCAGTATGCACCTATTACAGCTGTTCTTGTTGAGGCTGTTAAAGAACAACAACAACAAATAGAAAGTCATAAAAATAAAATAGATTTACTTGAAAAAGAAAATAAAGAATTAACCGAGCGTCTGGAAAAACTAGAAAAGTTGATTCTAAAATAAATAATTAACTTAAATAAATAAACGTCCGAATCATTAAATGGTTCGGACGTTTTGTATTATATGTAATCAACTTTGAATGAAAAATAACATTTATAAAAGATTGGGTCTTATGATGAACTTGAAATGAACTCGAAATTTATATAACTTGTATTTTTATATAGAATATTAAAAACTAATACTATACAATCATGAAAAAGCTATTGAATTTAATCTTGTTTGTTCTGTTTACTAGTTTCAGTATTTATTCTCAAGTTCCCGAAAAACTAAACTATCAAGCAGTTGTAAGGAGTGCAAATGGTGAGCTTATTGTAACTCAATCTGTAGATATTCAAATTTCAATAATCGACAGTATTGCAGGTGGAGATATTTTATATCGAGAAATCCAAACTAAGACAACGAATGATTTTGGAGTTGTAAATATTGTTATTGGTGATGGGGTATCCGATATGGGTGATTTTTCTCTCATTGAATGGGGTGTGAATAGTAAATTTTTAAAGATTGAAATTAATATTGGTGCAGGTCTTGTTGATATGGGAACTGTACAGTTACTATCAGTTCCATACGCATTATATGCAAGCTCTGCCGCTAATCTCGGAGATGAAAAAGTATATTCCACATCTACAGATACATTATTTGTTGTAAAAGATAATACAGGAAATGTAGTATTTGCTGTTTTTCCAGATGGTGCTCAGGTATATGTAAATGAATTGGCCAAAGGCAAAGTTGGTGGTTTTGCAGTGAGTGGAAGAAATCCGAACAAGGCAGAAGAAGTTGATATTTTTAAGGTAACCCCGGATAGTACACGAGTGTTTTTTAATGAAACAGTAAAAGGAAAAGTAGGTGGATTTGCGGTTAGTGGTCGAAATCCAAGCAAAGCTGGTTCTTCAGATTACTTTAGTGTTTCCGGAGAAAATACTCCTATTATTATTAATCCAAGTAAAGCTAGTGTTGTTTGGTTTCCTAAAAAAGAGGCTTTTTGGGCAGGTAGGGTTTTAATTGAACACCCTGATAGTGTTGGTTTAAATTCTTTGGCAATTGGATATGAAGCTGTGGCTAAGGGGAGTAATTCACAATCTTTAGGTTATCAAACACGTGCAAGAGGAAATTTCTCGACTGCTATTGGTTTTAAGACTCAGGCAAACGGAGTAGGTTGTTTTGCCGTTGGAGGTGAAGAACGAGGTGTTGATGGAACTGCAACAGGAGTTAATACAATAGCTGATGGAACTGCATCTTTCGCATTAGGTTTAGGTTCAAATGCATCAGGCATAGCAAATACAGCAATAGGATTAAGGTCGAGTGCAACAGGCAATTTTGCTTCCACGGCATTTGGAGTATTTTCAAGTGCAACAGCAAACAGAGCAACAGCAATAGGATTTGGATCTGTGGCAAGTGCCGAACAAGCTCTTGCGATTGGAGTAAGTGATACAGCATCTGCATATAATTCAATGGCTATGGGGGTTGGTTCTAGAGCTTCAGGAATAGCAGCAATTGCTTTAGGAACATTTGTTGAAGCTAATACTACAGGAACATTTGTTGTTGGTCAGCTTAACGATCCTTTTGGATCAAATGATTTATGGAATACGAGTGATCCAATATTTGTTGTTGGAAATGGAATTTTTGGGATTCCGGGAGTTCTTTCTACAGCATTAAAAAGTAATGCTTTAGTAATTTTAAAAAATGGGAATATGGGTGTGGGAATTGACACCCCACAGCGAACAGTTCATATTAAAGATGTGATGAGATTAGAACCACGCTTAACAGCTCCACTAAATCCATCGGAAGGAGATATATATTTTGATGGAGTTGATAAAAAGTTAATGGTTTTTGATGGAACAATATGGCAAGCTTGTTGGTAATAATATTTAAAGAAATATAAAAAAGGAGTTGTCAAAAAGTTAAAAAGATGTCTATACTTCGACAGGCTCAGCATGACAACTTTTCCTGAATCAGCTTGTCAAACTGAGCTTGTCGAAGTGTTTCTGTTTTAAACCAGCTTTTTGGACAACCCCTTTCTTTATTTAAAGCATTATAAATATAGATTTATCATGAAATTTCTATTTCTCTTGCTGGTTTTTCAATTGCTTCTTCTCTTTTTGGAAGAATAACTTGCAATAATCCGTTTTTGTAAATAGCATTAATTTTCTCAGTATCAATTTTTTCAGAAATTTTGAAAGATCGGTTGAACGAATTAATATTAAATTCTCTTAAATTGAATTTTTCATCTTCGTTTGCTTCCACCTCTTTCTCTAAGGAAATACTAAGTAATCTTTTGTCAAGATCAATTTTAAAATCAGATTTTTCAAATCCAGGAGCTGCTATTTCAATTCTAAAATCAAATTGAGATTCTAAAATATTTGCAGGAGGACTTGTTGTAAATTGGTTCATATGTCCTTTCTCTTCAGTAAACATATTGTTCATTAAATCTGAAAAAGTGTTGTATCCATAATTTCTGTTCATTTGAGATACGGGTCTGTGTGTTCTTACTAGTGTCATAATTTTATTGTTTAAGTTATTATTATTTAGTTTAAATTAAATTAATATTCTTTGATTTGAATATTTCAAACAATGTACCAAAGCAATAAATTGTCGAAAAAGGCAATTGTAGCACTTAAAACACGACAAAATGACAATTATTCACAATTAACAATGACAAAATGACCTGTGTTAATCAGATTAATTTAATTTTACTAGTAGATATTTTGAGTTTTTATAACTTGTACGATCATAATTGAGTTTACAGTTCTTGCCATTTATTTAGATTCGCATTAATTTGTGAATATAAATAATCCCCAACAGCTTTACTTTTTTAGCATTTTGTCTTTTTGTTTTTTATATTTATATAGTTTTTCTTTGTATAAAAGGCTTTTGAAAACATGAAAAAACTTATCATATTATACTTAATATTATTAGTTAATACGCAATTATTTAGTCAGATAAATAATAATGGAATTCCGATTGTTAGAAATTACACATCAGCGGAATATGGTGCAGATGAGCAGAATTGGGCTGTTTGTGAAGACAACAGAGGTGTAATTTATATTGGTAATAATGCGAATGGCGTGCTCGAATTCGACGGAAATACATGGAATCAAATTCCAGTTGACAATGGCTCAATCGTTAGATCTTTATCTTATTCAAATGATGGTATTGTTTATGTTGGATGTGTTGAAGAGTTTGGTTATTTGGCTCCAGATAACCGAGGTAAGATGCATTACAATTCATTAACTGATCAGCTTGATTCAATCAGCTTTAAAAATGTTTGGAAAATCTACACGCAAAACGAACATGTTTACTTTTGCACCGAAGAGTATATTTATAAATTTAAGAATAAAGTTCTTGTAAAAGAATATAGAAATAAACCATTTTCGTTTTTAAGTTTCCAGGTGTCCGATAAGATATTCTGGGGAAATTTCGACGATGGCTTATATGAGTTAACTGAAGATTCTGTTGTTTTATCTCGTGGGGGAGAGTTTTATGCCGAAACAGACATATTTACTATGTTGCCATGGGCAGAGAATGAAGTTTTAATTACCACTTTTGGACAAGGGGTTTATATCTATAATACACAATCTGGCTTATCGAAATCGTTTAGTTCTTTAGGAACAGAATATAAATACCTTAATAAGATCTTATTAGAATCGCAAATTTATAATGGAATAAAGCTATCTAGTGGGAATTATGCATTTGCAACCTTAAATAATGGTTGTTTAATTTTTAATCAAAGTGGGAAATTAATTTATAAGCTTGATAAAGAAAATGGTTTGCAAGATTTTACGGTAATAAATCTATTTGAATCTTTAAATGGAAATCTTTGGTTAAGCTTAAATAAGGGAATATCATTTGTCGAATTGAATAGTCCATTTGTAAAATTCGATAATACTTATGGAATTGATGGAATTGTTTTAGATGTTTTAAGGTATAAGGATATCTTGTTTGTTTCAACAAATACTGATTTATATTATTTAGATAAAAATGATTCTCAATTGCCTGTTTTCAAAAAAATATCTGTTCCAATGCAAGAGTCAACAGTTTGGGATATGGAAATTTTCAAAGTTCCAAATTCAACAGAAGAAAAGTTGTTATTTGCATCAGGTAAAGGTGTTTGGGAGTTTATCTCTAAAAATGAAGAGCTAAATTATCTTAGCTCAGAAAATCCATGGTATAGCGAGAATCTATATCAATCTCGATTTGATCCGAAAAAATTATATATAGGTTACGATAATGGTTTGGCATTGTTAGAGTATCAAAAAGGTAAATGGGTCGATAAAGGTAAGGTTGGCGATATAATTAATAAAATTGAATCTGTAATTGAGGATGAAAGCGGTAATTTATGGCTTGGTACGGCTTATAACGGTGTAATAATGTTAACACCTGAAATGAAGGTAATCAGATATGGAAAGGAAAAAGGGATTCCTGAATTAATAAAAAACAAGGTTTATTGCATAAATGGCGACATTGTTTGTTCAACCATAAAAGGTCTATATGTCTTAAATGTTAAGGCTGATCAATTTGAGAAATATAAAGGTTTTGGCGAGAAATATTTTAATAGTAAAGATGAGATTGTAAGTATTGATGCCAAAAATGATAATGAGTTCTGGATAGTATTAAAGAATAGTAGAACAAATGTCGAATATATCGAGAATCTTAAGATTAGTCAAGATCGAATAATAAGCATTGAAAATACTATATTTAAAAGGCTATATAATAATTCATTTAATGAAATTTCTTTCGATGGAGAAAACGGCGTTTGGATTGCTTCTTCAGATGCAATTTATAATTATCAAGAAAACTTAACAGATGATTTTGCAACTGGGTTTAATAGTTTAATTCGCCAGATTGAGATTGGAATTGATTCAATCGTGTTTTGGGGAACAAATTATTCCGACACAACAAAACGTATTGTACAATTAGAGCAACCCGATGAGTTAAAAATTACCGTTTCTTATAAAGACAGGTCGTTTTTATTTTATTATACAACACCATACTTTCCAAACGAAGAAATAGAATATAGCTCCATGCTTAAAGGTTATGAAAATGAGTGGTCGACTTGGGATAGTGAGCCCAAAAGACGTTATACAAATCTGAACGATGGAAGATATCTCTTTTTAGTAAAGGCAAAAAATATTTATGGAGTTGAGAGTGAAATAGCAGAGTATGAGTTTGTAATAAAGCCTCCTTGGTACAAAACCATTCTGGCTTATTTCTTTTATTTACTTTTAGCAATTGCAATAATTATTGTAATTGTAAAGATATATACCAGAAGATTGGAACTCGAAAAAATTCGATTGGAACAAATTGTAAAAGAAAGAACAGAAGAGGTTGTAAAACAAAAAGAGGAAATTGAACTGCAACGCGATGAAATTTCTGCAAAAAATAAAAGCATTACCGATAGTATCGAGTATGCTAGTAGAATACAAACAGCAGTTTTACCTTCCGAAGAATATGCAAAAGAAATTCTTCCTGAGCACTTTATTCTTTTCAGACCTCGTGATATTGTAAGTGGCGATTTTTATTGGATTACCAAAAAGGATAACTCATTGGTTGTTATTGCTGCAGATTGTACAGGGCATGGTGTTCCTGGGGCTTTCATGAGTATGCTTGGAGTTTCGTTTTTAAACGAGATTGTAAATCGACACGAAGTAACATCTGCAAATGTTATATTAAATAACCTAAGAGCCGATATAAAGAAGACTCTTGGTCAAGAAGGAAAAGAGGGTGAGGCGAAAGATGGAATGGATATAGCCCTTTGTATAATCGATTTAGAAAACATGAAAATGCAATATTCAGGGGCATACAATCCATTGTATTTATTTAGGGATAATGAATTTATTGAAGTAAAAGCCGATAGAATGCCTATTGGAATTTATGTGAAAGAGAAAGACTCGTTTACAAATAATGAAATTGATCTCCAAAAGAATGATGTGTTTTATATATTCTCAGATGGATTTCAGGATCAGTTTGGTGGTGAAGGTGGAATGAAATTCAAAACAAAAAATTATAAAAAATTATTAATGGATATTCATCAGAAACCCATGGCTGAACAACGTGAAATTCTCGATACTACAATTGATAAGTGGAGAGGTGAATGGGAACAAGTAGATGATATAATTATAATGGGAATAAGAGTTTAACTTTAGAAGAAACAACATAAAAACAAAAAGCCGCTTAAAAAGCGGCTTTTTGTGAACTTGGAGGGATTCGAACCCCCAACCTCCTGATCCGTAGTCAGGTGCACTATCCGTTATGCTACAAGTCCAAATGCGGTGCAAATATATAAAAAAAATGTTCAAATTATAACTTTTTGCAAATCCTTTTTCGCAGAAAAATTTACAATTCAAAGTGCTTGTTAACCTGTATTATAGCATGTGTAGTGGTAATAATTACAAAATATAATGTTGAATTTTTTGTTAAAGTAAATTAACATAAATAGAAATTGAGCTGTGTAGTATTATTTTGTAAATTTGAAATAAGTAATAAAACAATAAAAACCCTACATCATGAAAAAGATAATTAAATGGTTTTTTAGAATATTAGTCGGACTGCTAGGTCTACTAATTATTGCATTAATTGTAATTCCTGCATTATTTAAAGATGAATTGCTGCAAAAAGCAAAACAGGAAATTAACAATAATGTAAATGCAAAAGTAGAATTCACAGATTTTAAATTATCACTTCTTAAGTCGTTTCCTGATTTAAGCATTGGAATGTATGATTTATCGGTGGTCGGAATCGATAAATTTGAAAAAGACACCTTAATGTATTTCAAATCGTTTAATGTTGAGGTTAATCTAATGAGTGCTATAAAAAAGAAGTTGGAGGTTAATGGAATTGTATTAACCAATCCAGTAATAAATGCAATTGTTCTTGAAGATAGTACTGTAAATTGGGATATTGCGTTGCCTGTTGAGGAGATTGCAGATACTGTTTTGATGGAAGAAATAAATGATGCGGAGTCAGGTGAATCGACGATGGATTATAGAGTTAAGCTAACGAAGTTTCAAATCAAGAATGCCATTATTAATTATTCCGATGAGACGTCCGATATGGTAGCTTCAATTAATGACCTTGACTTCTTATTAAAAGGAGATTTTGGCTTAGATTATTCAGATATCGATATAGAAACTTCAATAGAGGCCATAAATGTAAAGATGGCAGGACTTAAATATATAAAAGACGCAGCATTCGGATTTGACGCCGTAATTGGTGCTGATTTAGAAAATATGATCTTCACCTTTGAGGATAATCTTTTTACTTTAAATGATATTGCCTTAGGTTTTGAAGGTGTGGTTAAAATGCCGGAAAATGATATTGATGTAGACGTGAAATTTGAAACCAGGAAAACGAGCTTTAAATCTTTATTGTCAATGGTTCCATCTGTATATCTTGAGGGTTTCGAAGATCTAAAAACAGAAGGAAGTTTAGCTTTAAGTGGAGATGTAAAAGGAATTTATAATGAAGCTCAAACGCCATCGGCTAATATTCGATTGGTGGTTGAGAATGCGATGTTTCAATATCCCGATTTGCCAAAATCTGTTGAAAATATCGGAATCGATTTATCTGTCCATTACGATGGACTTGAAAATGATAATACAAAGGTTGATTTAAATAAGTTTCATATGGAGCTTGCTAATAATCCATTTGATTTTAGCATGAAAATAAGCACTCCATTTAGTGATCCTTATATAAAAGGAGCTTTGGATGTAAATCTTATTTTAAAAAGTTTATCTGATGCGCTGCCTCTGGAAGATATGAATTTAGATGGTGAGATTATCGCTAATGTCCAAATGGAGGGAAACTTATCAAGCATTGAAAATGAGAAATACGAGGATTTTAAAGCAAATGGAAAGCTGCAAGTAAAGGATTTTCTTTTTGAAAGTGGTGATTTACCAGCTGCAATTAAGATAATCGAAACAACATTTAATTTTACACCTCAATTTTTGGAGTTAAAATCTTTTGATTCAAAAATTGGAGAGAGTGATTTTCAATTAAATGGTAAAATTGAGAATTATATAGCTTATGTTTTAAACGACGGGGTTTTAAGAGGAGATTTTAATCTTATATCATCGAATATTAATGCGAATGAATTTATTGCTGATGATACTGCTGTGGAAACTACTATCGAGGAAGCTGAGGCCTCTGAAATGCCAACTGACAGTGTTGTTGAGGTAGCTGGAGTTGTTGAAATTCCTGAGAATATAGAGTTTGTTTTAAGTTCAGACATAAAACATATTGTATATGATAATATGGATATTACTGATTTGACAGGAATTTTCTTGGTTAAGGATCGAAAAGTAATAATGAATAATTTGAGAATGAATTTGCTCGAAGGATATTTGGGTGTTAATGGAGAGTACAATACCCAAGATGTAACTAAACCTAAGGTTGTTATGGGTTTGGATATTCGAGAAATTGAAATAGAATCAGCATTAAATTCTTTTTCGATGCTTGAGTCTATTGCTCCTGTATTGAAACATTGTAAAGGAAAAATTTCACTAAAATTCGATTATACAAGCCTATTGGATGCAGAGATGAGTCCTGTGTTAAATTCAATTGATGGATATGGTCGCTTGAAATCCAAAAGCATTCAAATTGTAGACTCAAAAACTTTTGATAAACTAATCGAATATATAAAAGTAGGGGATGATTACAATAATGAATTTAAGAATGTTGATATAAGCTTTAACATTAAGGATGGTAGAATCAATGTTGAACCTTTCGATGTTAATATTAAAGATATTAATATGAATGTTGGTGGCTCGCATGGTATAGATCAGACAATGGATTATTTACTGGCATTAGATGTTCCAAGAGCGTATTTTGGATCTACAGCAAATGATGCTTTGGAAGGTTTGTTAAAAGAAGCAGAAAAGAGTGGTGTTAAGCTAAATGTATCGGAAACGATAAAGGTAAAAGCTCGCATAATTGGAACAACTACTGATCCTAAAATTACATTTAATCTAAAAGATGATTCTGGAGATGCAAAGCAAAATTTGAAACAAGAATTGAAGAAAAAAGCGGAAGGAGAAGCACGTAAAGAAATAGAGGGTGAAGCTCAAAAAATAATTGATGATGCTGAAAAGGAAGCGGCTAAATTGAAGCAAGAAGCTAGAGTGCAGTCCGACGAAATTCTTAAAAAGGGTAACGAGGAAGCTGATGCTTTAGTTAAGAAAGCTTCGAAAGAAGGTTATTTGGCTAAGATAGCGGCAGAAACTGCAGCTAAGGAAGTTAAAAAAGAAGCTAAGAAAAAAGCGAATGATTTAGTATTGGCAGCCGATAAAAAAGCAGATAAGATTGTAGAAGATGCTAGAATAAAAGCAGCTGCAATTAATAAAGAAAACTAAATCGTGTTACACTGTCCCAATAACTATCGGGATGTCAAAGTATGATATGTATAAAAAAGAAAAGCTTCCGAAAATTCGGAAGCTTTTTTTATTTTGATTAGAAAAAAGATTAAAATCTTTTTTCTTTAATTCTAGCTTTCTTACCTGTTAGTTTACGTAAATAGAAAATTCTTGCTCTACGTACTCTACCTCTTTTGTTTACTTCGATTTCTTCGATAAATGGAGAATTTACAGGAAATATTCTTTCTACTCCAATACCACCAGAAATTTTTCTTACTGTAAAAGTTTCGTTATGTGCTTCACCTTTTCGTTGAAGAACAACCCCTCTATAATTCTGAATTCTTTCTTTTGTACCTTCTTTAATTTTATAATGTACAGTAACTGTATCGCCAGCCTTAAATTCAGGAAAATCCTTTTTTACAGCGAATTCGTTTTCAACAACCTTAATTAAATCCATCCTGATATACTATTTTAATTTTTTGTATTCAATTTTAACAGAGCGCAATATTACGAATATTTTTTGATAATTAATAGTTTTTTGCTCAAAAATTATCTGAAAATCAATAATTATTTTGCTCTATTGAGTGTGCAAATATCTTACTTTTTAAAGTATGAACAAAATTTAATTAAAAAATATTTCCTACTAATGTGTAAGTGTTTGTAAATGAAATTTGTATTGGTTTTTTGTTCGTTTGCGAAGAGGGGAGGTTTGTTTAATTTTTGAAATTATTCTGATGTAACTAAAAAAGCCATAAATTAATTATGGCTCCTTTAGTTTATATTTCTTTATTTAATTGGAAAATGCACTTGTGTTTCCCATTTGCTCTGGTCGAATTCTTTTGTTGGATCTGTTACATAAACTTCCCAAGGCGTACCATTTATTTCTAAATTATTTTCAGAAATATAGTTCAATATTTCTTTATAAGTGGTTTTAACAGTATTGTAATGTCCAAAATGAGATGCCATTACAGCTTTCCCTTCAGGAATTTCAATATACTTTATATTATCTTCCCCCGTAATTTTTTTCATCACAGGAAGTGCACATTCTAACATGGTATATCCTTCTTCTTCAGTTGGATGATAAATAGCAAAAGGAGAACCTTCCAATTCAACATTATTCTTTTTTAAGAATCCCATTAAGCCAGTATACATTTCAAACATTTTTCCGCTCAATTTATTCATTGCACATTTTTCCTTAATAGAAACGGCTTTAACTCCTATAAAATTGATTTCTTGAATCTGACCTGTTCTGCCTATATTGTCGGGTAATTTCTCAACCAATTCTTTAAAATTACTTAAGCCTTTTTCAAAACTTCCGCCAAGAGATTTATCCATAAATAAACCAAACCACTTTTCAACAGGATAACTTAAACTCCCTTCGAAAGCCCATGTTATTGCTGTACCAGATTCGTTAGATTCAAATGTCCAAATAACATCAGATTCCATGCTTTGGGGTTCTATAAAACGTATTTTTGATTTTATAAGTTCGTTTGGAATAAATTCTACTATTTCAATTTCACCTTTCCCAATTATTTCACCTTTCCATGTATAACCCGACCCAATTATTTCTGGTGTCGTAGTTACATTCATTTCTACCTCTGGCTCAAGTTCAATCCAAGGATCCCATTTGGCTCTCATATTCATGTCAACCGCTGTTTGAAATACCATCTCTACAGATCGTTCTATATTTATGCTTCGCTCAACATGAAATGTTGATGAAAGAAAAAGGGGAATAATTAAATAAAGAACAACAATGGCTAATATTGTTATTCCTAACCATTTTAAGAATTTCATAGTTTTAAGTTTTTGGTTTTAATCAAAAATACGATTATTTTAAATATAAATCCAGTTTATTTTATTGATGAAATATATGAAAAAAGCCACTGATATTCAGTGGCTTTAAAATAATATTATATGTAGATAATGAGGCTCTTAATGTCCTGCTTCACCTTTTACTTTAAACTTATCTCCAGTTTCCTGAATAATGAATTTGTACCATTCTTCACCATATCCTGGTTGTGTCACTTTTGGAGTAACGTATGCATCTCCAGCAGGAACAGGGCGGGCTTCTTTAATGTTACCATCCATAAATTTAGCAAATAAGTAACCATAGAAGTTTTTCCAAGTCTTAAGAGTCTTATCAGCCTGACTATTTGAATAATCTGTTAAAAAGTTAATCGCTTGCTCAGGATTTGTTTTATACATCTCAGCAGCTGCTTTATCAATTCCTTTTACTTCTTCGATAAAACCAAACTCAAGTTCATCTTGAACTTTCTGAATGTCTGGAATCATTGCAGAATAACGTGTGTAAGCAAAGTTAGAAACTTGGTTAAATACCCAGAAAGCAGCATTTTCGCTATATTCCATAATAGACCCGTTACCTACAGCAAATGGTTCAGGTATTCTAGTCATACTTGTGTACATTGGAGTGTAAACTGTTGAGTAAGTATCATCAACACCAAACCAAATAATTCCACCAACTGCATCTGGTAACCAGCTACGACTTTGTGTTACAAATGAGAATCCTGTTTGTTGAGTAGAGATAGCTCTTTCGTTAAAGTAAGTTTCATCATCTACTTTCCAGTACAATGGTCTCCATCTTACAATACTGTTATATGGACCTGCTCCAACATCTTTGGTCATATCCATTGGAGTGTTCTGATAATAATCTCTCATCATTCCCATAACGTCGCGAACAGATAATTTTTTATCAGGTTTAATCCATAAAGGCATTCTGTTTTCAAGATTTTCACCCATTGCATAATCAACATATTTTTCCATTCCTGAAGCTACTTGGTTGAATCCAGCGTAAACTCTTGCTTCGCAAAAACGAGCGCCACCAAAATCTATAGGAGCATAAACATCAGAGAAACTAAAATCTTTTTTCTTTCCATCAAAATATCCCATTTCCTCAGCAAATGAAATTACATCTGCAGCATGATATGTAGTTTGATTAGGATCGTTAAAGTTGTTTTCTTTTTGAAAAGGGAATGTTGTAATACGAGCGTGGTTAGCGTGTCCAGAAATGTATCCATCAGGAATTTGACGTGCAACCCAAACAGCACCTGTAACACCAGCACCTTTTCCAATTAATTCTAAAATCCATACTTCGTTTGGATCTGCAATAGAGAATGATTCTCCAGAACTATAATAACCATATTTATGTACTAAATCAGTCATTACTTTAATTGCTTCGCGAGCAGTTCTTGCTCTTTGTAAAGCTAGATATATTAAGCTACCATAATCTATAATCCCTGTTGTGTCAACTAGTTCAGAGCGACCGCCATAAGTGGTTTCGCCAATTGCAAGTTGATATTCATTCATATTACCAACTACATTATATGTTTCTTTTGCTTGTTCTATTTCGCCTAAATACTCACCAGTATCCCATTCGTAAACTTTAAGCATAGTACCTTTTGGGTAAACTGCTGCTGGCCAATGATAAAGTTCTCCATAAAGAACATGTGAATCAGCTGCATAAGTAATCATTGTTGATCCATCAGTACTTGCTCCTTTTGTTATAAGAAAGTTTGTGCAAGCAAAACCATTGTTTATCAGCAATACCGATAACAAGGTTAAAGAAAGTGTTAAAAATAATTTTTTCATAATTAATTTATTATTTGTGATTTTTTATATTATATGTATGAATTTGACAAAAATAGAAAAATTATTCAATGTTCAAAGACAATTATCAAAGACCAGTTATTTAATATTTTTGGTGTTTATTAATTGTTAAATGTTAATTGAAAAAATTACATCATTAAATCAACAATTTTTCGTCTGTCGTCATCAGAAAATTCGTGAGCCATTCCATTTATTTTGTTTTTTAACATTTGATTTACAATTTCCTGTTTCTTATTTTCTTCAATCCCAATATCGGAAAGTTTTATAGGACAATAGATCGATTTAAAGAACGATTCAAGTCCTTTGATAGTTTCATCAGCTGAATTTGTTCCGAATAATTGATTTCCCAATTTTGTAATTTTTTTAGGTATACGATTTTTATGAAGCTTAAGCCATGCAGGGTATGCTATCGAAAGAGTTGCTCCATGTGCAGTATCATATAAGTATGAAATATTATGTCCAATATCGTGAACACCCCAGTCGCCATTTTTACGACCGTAACTTGTTAATCCGTTTAAGGCAGTTGTAGCAGCCCACATAATATTTGCACGGTATTCGTAATTTTCAGGATCTTTTAATACCAGCGGTCCGTATTCCATTGCTTCCTTAATAATAACTTCGACAAAGCGATCTGAAAGAGATGCTTCACCTTCTCCAAAATATGCTTCTAGCGCATGAGCAATTAAATCGGTAACACCATATGCGGTATAATTCTTTGGAACGCTATAAGTAAACTCTGGATCAAGAAATGAATGCTTCGGATAATTTAATGGTGATACATAACCAATTTTTTCTTTCGTCTCTGGATTTTGCAATACAGCAGCACCGTTCATTTCGGTACCTGTTGCTGCTAATGTTAAGACTGCTATTAAGGGAATTGTTGTTTCTGGTTTGGATTTGTATTTCATAATTGCCCAAGGATCGGTATTGTTTGCAATGGACAATGCAACAATTTTTGCAGAATCGATTACACTTCCGCCACCAACTGCAACTATTAAATCAATATTATTAAGTTTTCCTATTTGAGCCGCTTCAGATACATCTTCAACTAAAGGATTAGATTTAATTCCTGAATATTCAACAACTTCTGCATTTACACTTTTCAGTTGATTCATAACTTTATCGTAAATGCCATTCTTTTGAACTGATCCTTTACCATAAATAAGTAAAACTCGTTTCCCAAATTCAAGTGTTGTTTCTCCAAGTTTTTCTATGATATTTTTACCAAAATGTAATTTTGTGGGGTTATAGGCTGTAAAATTTTCCATAATTTATATATTATTTGATCAACAAATTTATCCTTAAATTTCTTTTTAAAATGATTTCGACGAATAAATTTTCAATAGTTTATTATCTGATTAAGTTATAGACAAAATTTACAATAAATAGTTTAAGTGATTATGTCAATTTGAATATTTATTCTTTATTACTTAAGCTTGATAAATTAAATTATCTTTATCGACTATTTTTAAAAGAATCATTTGATGAAATTTCTTGGAGCTGTATTGTTTTATGTATTTGTATGGGTATTTGCACTTATACCTTTTTTTATATTGTATTTAATTTCTGAATTTGTTTACGTTCTTATCTATCATATATTTTCTTATAGAAAGAAGACTATATTGAAGAATTTAAAGGCTTGTTTTCCTGAAAAAAATGATAAAGAGATTAAAAAGATGCTTTCACCAATCTATAAAAATATTAGCGATAATATTTTGGAAGGAATCAAAGTATTTACAATGACACGTAAACAGATTGAAAAACGACATAAGATACTAAATCCAGAAATTCTTGAACCTTATTTTAAGGCAAATAAAAGTATAGTTGCAGTAACCGGACATTATGGAAATTGGGAGTGGGGTAGCTTGTCGGCAAGTTTACAAACTGTCCATAATTTGATAGCCTTTTATAAGCCTTTAAGCAATAAAATTATAGACTCCTTAGTGCGAAAAAGTAGACAGCGATGCGGAACCACTTTGGCTTCTATAAAAGAAACGTCGGCAACTTTTGATCGATATAAGGAAATACCAACTATTTTTTTAATGGCAGCCGATCAGAGCCCAGGTCGTAAATATATTGAAAATGCACATTGGATTGATTTTTTTGGAAGAGATACGGCATTTTTACACGGACCAGAGAAGTATGCTAAGGCTAATAATTATCCTGTTTTTTACATCGATATTCAAAGGGTAAAAAGAGGTTATTACGAAATTGAATTATCAATATTGACTGAAAATCCAAAGGACTTAGAAGATGGCGAAATCACAAAGCGATTTGCAAAGAAATTAGAATCGGTCATCAACAAAAATCCTTCAGACTGGTTATGGTCTCATAATCGTTGGAAATTAAAACGATGAGTACATCTTTTCAATATCTTTAGTATATATTTTTATAATTTCTTTCCTTCTAATTTTTAGAGTATTGGTAAGTGTGTTGTTATCTATATTAAATGCGTTCGCTAAAAGTTTAAATTTAATTATTTTTTCGTATGGCGAAAGTTCATTTTGTAGTTTTTCGATGCGATTTTGAAAAAACTCTTTAATTTTTGGGTTTTCAACAAGTAATTCCTTGTTTTTGTCATCGAGATCAAGAAATAGAGCAAGTTTTTTTAAATCTTCCGACGATGGTACAATAAGTGCAGTAACATATTTTCTTTTATCTCCAATAATAACAATTTGATCAACGTATTGATCTTGACCAATTAATAATTCAAGTTTTTGTGGCGAAATATATTTACCACCCGAAGTTTTAATTAAATCTTTAATACGATCTGTCATAACAAGATATTCATTGTCTACAACATATCCTTCGTCTCCGGAATAATACCATCCATCTTTTAGTACTTTGGCAGTTTCTTCTGGTTTATTATAATATCCTTTAAAAACGGTTTTTCCTTTTATCAGAATTTCATTCTGATCCGAAATATTAATTGATACTTCGGGCATGATGCTACCGCAATAGTCAAAATTATATTTATTGGTTCTAAAACAAGATACTGTTGCAGTTGTTTCTGTTGCACCATATCCATAATTAATAAAAACACCTGTTGCATGGAAAAAGCGAAGAAGTTTAGAATCAATTGCTGCTCCTGCGCAAGGTAAAGTCTTTATATTTCCACCAAAAACCTGACGTAGTTTATTTAAAACTAATTTGTCGGCAATGGATCGTTTGATCTTAAGCAATGCAGGGGCTTTTTCAGAATCTTTTAGATATTCAATATATTGATGCCCAATAGAAATTGACCAGTCAAAAATATTTTGCTTAAAACCCGGCCATTTGTTTTTTTCTTTTTGTATCCCGTCGTAGGTTTTTTCAAAAAATCTAGAAACTGTACACATTACAGTTGGCTTAACTTTAGGCAGTTCTTCAATTACTTTACGTGGATTTTCAAGGTAAATATTTGTTGCACCACAATAAAGTAAGAAATAGACCCAGGTGCGCTCAAATACATGACTTAATGGAAGAAAGCAAAAGGACGTATCTTCGTCGTGAACGTTAAGTCTTTCATTATTTATTTTAAGAGCATTCATAAAGTTGCTATGTGTAAGCATTGCACCCTTGGGTTCGCCTGTAGTTCCCGATGTGTATATAATTGTTGCTATATCTTCTGATTGAATTGATTCGTAGATTTCATTTAGTTGATCTGTATGTTCTCCATTTTGTGTTAGATTCAAAAATGATTTCCAATCTAAAAATCTGTTATCATTTGCAGGAATCTCTTCCTGATAAGTAATAATTTTTTCAAGTGTATCGCAATTTTCGAGTAACCATAATGCTTTTTCTACCTGATCGTTGTTTCCAACAAAAAGCAGCTTCATTTCAGTTTCATCGATAATATATTTGATATCTTGTTTCGAAGCTGTTGCATATAAGGGCACAACAATGGCTCTAACAGCAAGAATTCCTAAATCCGAAATGGTCCATTCTGGTCGATTAAAACTTAAAATTCCAATTTTATCATTATAGCTATAACCTAATGAAATTAACGATCGCGATACTTTTTCTGTATCGGAGTAAAGTTTATTCCAGCTTATAGCTTCGTATTTTTGATTTGATTTGTTCTTAAATTGAAAAACCTGGCGATCTCCATATTGAGAGCATCGCTCTTTAAGCATTTGAGGTATATGATTTTGCATTAAATTGTAATTGGTTCAATGTTTGGATTCAAATAGATGTGAAAATTAATGTATTTTTCTGAAAATATTTCCTAAATAGTAAGAAAAGCTGATTCCCTTTTCCTTTATGCTTGTTAAGAGAAAATGAAAAATCCTCATTATAACAATTATAATGAGGATTTGTAATTTTTATAATCAGCGTGAAATTAAAATCCCAAGCCAAATTTATACCAATAATATTGTTCCATTTCTTCCCAACGTAACATTGTAGATCCGGTAAAATCTTTGGTGTAATTTGTAATCAACATTCGAGCTTCTTCAGACTTATTGTTTGCGATTAGTTCTTTAGCTCTGCTTTCCAAATCTTTTGTTTCGTTTAAGCTTTTAGACTCCAGATAAAGAACATTTTTCAGAAAACCAGTTTTGGTCTGTTGCCATGCAAGTGTTGCAAGTTTATTTGCTTTTCGATATTTCCAGATGGCAGCATCATCGCGATATTTCTTTTGTCCACAATAATTAAAACTTTCAGGTAATGATAATGATCCTGAGTAAATTGGAATTCGCGGACTTTGCCCAGGATTATCGAATGAAAACCAGCAAACACCACCAATTTCGTCTGGAAGCCAGTCTCTGAGCTGTGTGATATGAGAATAAGAACACCACGAAACCGCTATTGTACGCTGGAATTCTACAGTATTGTCAGCCATATGATTATATGTTTTGCGTTCATTTCCCATCATCCAAGGGTTGGCAATCGGACTAATAATTGTATCTACTCCAATTTCTTCTTTTTTGTCGTTGTATTTCTTTTTTATGATTTTAATATTCTGGGTCATGTCGTATTCTGTTCCTTCGTATGTTTCACGATAAAGAGCCATAACATTCTGAACCGAAACTTGCTTTTCAGGTTTTACCGAAAATGGAAGTTCATTCATTTCCATAGAAAGATTTAAAGAAGGAGCGAAGTGATTTAGAACAAAAAACTCTCTTATTTTAAATGGTTTTTCAACATTACCATACACTTTCCAGAATTTAAAAGTTTCTTTACCATCCCAACGTTCAAGTCTTTTAGCAGCTTTAAAAACATTTTTAGAAGCCATAAAGTAATCTTTATTTTTAAGGTCTAGCTCTCCAATTCTTGATATATTAGCCGAAACACCTACATGGTCGTCTGGTATTCTTTGAGCAGCCCAAACTCCGCCAATTACATCTTTACCTTCGCCCAAAATTTCCATTTGCCATACTTCTTTTTTGTCGGCAATAGTTATACACTCACCATAATCGCCATAACCATATTCCTTAATTAATCTACCTATAAGTTTTATAGCATCGCGAGCAGTTGTACAACGTTGTAATGCTATTCTTTCGAGTTCTTCGATAAGAAACATTCCTTTTTCGTTTACAAGTTCCTTAGGACCCACAAAAGTTGTTTCGCCAATAGCAAGTTGTTTTTCGTTTAAACATGGATAGGCTGTATTTAAATAAGCATAAGTATGATTTACTTGAGGAATTTTACCAACGAGTTCTACATTTCTAGTGTCCCATACAGTTTCTGTTTTTAAGCTTCCTTTATATACTTCGTATTTTATTGTATCGGCATGATCTTCGGCTTTTTCTATTCTTAACCAAGTTCGGTATCGTCCGTCGCATGTATGACTTGTAATTACAGACCCATCCGTTGTTGCTTTTTTTCCAACCATTACACTTGTGCAGCTTTCGCCGAAAAATTCTTCTCCAGGTTTAGTTTGAGCATTTGAATTTAGTAGAATGCCTAGAATAAAAATTCCGAGTAAAATTTTTTTCATAGATAGTTATTTTTAGTATTTCGATTTATAAAGTAATTTTAGTAGTTCTTTTGACTATGATTAACACATTTTGGTTTAATCCAGTTTGTTATGAAAAATTGCTCCTCCGGAAGAATTTTTTGTAGCTCCTGTTACAGATGCCAGCGTATTGTTTTGTTTATTGATTCTGAGTAAACCTAAGAAAGCAAAGATTAGTGCTTCCTTAAATTCGATTATTTGCTGATTTGGAATAATGATTTCGGAAGATGTTTTTTCTTTGATCAGATTTATTAAATGTTTATTGTAAGCACCTCCACCAGTAATTAATATTTTCGAATATTCCTTTTTAATTGAATTTGAAATTTGTTGTGCAATGTGTTCGTAAGTTGTTGATAGTTTATCGATTGTAGATATGTCTGAATTGTCAATGATCGGAATAAATGTATCGTTGAGCCATTCTCTACCAAGCGATTTTGGGTAGGGGAGTTTGTAATAATCGATTTCATTTAATGATTTTAAAAGATTCTGATCAATTGAGCCTTCTTGTCCTAACAAACCATCTTTATCGTAATCTTTATTAAGTTTCTGAGCTAATAAGTTTAAAATGATATTTGCAGGACTAATATCATATGCCAACCTCACCTCATCCTTCTCAAATGATATATTTGCAAATCCACCAATATTGATACAATAATCGTAATCAGAAAATAACAGTGTGTCTCCAATGGGAACTAGTGGAGCTCCCTGACCGCCAAGCGCAACATCTAAGGATCTGAAGTCGGAAACTGTCTTTATATTTGTTATAGCCGCTATTTCTGCTCCATCGCCAATTTGCAATGTTAATCGTTTCTTCGGTTGGTGAAATACCGTATGGCCATGCGATGCAATAAAGTCGATTTGAGAATTTGTTTCTGAAAGAAATTCTTTTGCTGATGTTCCAATAAATCGTCCAAATTCTTTATGTAGTATGCTTAAATCAATACCCGAGAGTTTATGTGCATTCGATAATTTAGAAATCCAATAATCAGAATATTTAATAGTTGAAGCTTTTTCAATTGTAAATTCCCAATTGGTAGAGTAACCAAATTCGCATAAAGCAATATCAAGTCCGTCGAGCGAGGTACCCGACATTATTCCTAATCCTTTGTATCTTTGCATCAATCTATTTATTACGGTAGTCTTGAATTAATCCATATATAGCTCGATCGAGCATTAGGTAAAAGTTATCTGCTTGTTGTTCATCGAAAGGAAGAACTTCTATTTCTTTATTGTCGAAGCCTTTTAAAATATATTCATCTATTGGCAGAGGATAGCGAGGAGTTGCAGTTCCTAACCATTTGTCTACAGGTATAACTCCATCCTTATTGTATAGAATTACTTCGAGTGTTAGTTTAGGATAAATAGTAGGATAATCGATATCCTTATACATTAAGGTATCTTCTTTCATTGTTTCTTGCGTAAGAGATTCAATTTTAGCATTCAGTTTAAAATAATACTTGGAATATCCTTTCTTCAAGGCAACTCTTATTGTAGTTATAGGATAACCATAATCGTCATACTTCACTTTTCGCAGAAAAGTATTTATTGGTAAAATTTCCATCTCTAACTCTTCTTCAAATTTCTCTTTTAAAGTAAAGTATATAATGTGTACAAAAATTGCCTCCAGTTTATTATTCCCCGGATCGTTGTATGTTTTTATTCCATCTACATATGATTCTAAGCTTGATAATTCGCTTCCTATTTCTTTGGTAATCGTTAAATCGTAATCGATTAAAGAGAATTGTTTATTAGCAACCTTCTGTGAAAACAAGTTGGTTGTGAAAATTGAAAATAATGCTATAATTAGGATTTTTTTTGTAACCATAAGAAAAGTTTTAGGTTTAAAATTTAGAATATCCACACTTCGTTAACGACAAAGTTAAAAATTAAAAATAGAGTAACGATCATTCTATAAATATTTTTATAAAAAATGAAATCTTGTTGTTGTCAGTAGGTCAGCACAATATGTAATTTATAGTTAGAAATAACATAAAAAATTTGGAGGTAATTAATATAATTTCATATCTTTGACCAGTTGGTTAAATTAAATAGTTAAATAATGTGGTTAAATTATTTAGTTAATACATATAGTTTTATGACTGAACATGAAAAGAATACAGAAGACAAAATTCTGGATGCTGCTAAAGACGTATTTCAGCAAAAAGGAATGACAGGTGCCAGAATGCAAGAGATTGCCGATAAGGCTGGAATTAACAAGGCTTTATTACATTATTATTATAGAAC
Organism: Bacteroidales bacterium; assembly: GCA_016342685.1. GTDB lineage: Bacteria > Bacteroidota > Bacteroidia > Bacteroidales > UBA12077 > UBA12077. Next base: position 62,336 of record JAEINU010000008.1, read on the forward strand.
AAAAGAGAAGCTTTTTGAAAAGGTTTTCGAAATTGCATTTTCTTTATTTATTCCAAAGGTAAAAGAAATGATGTCGTCGGATAAACCAATTTTCGAAAAGATTGAGTTCTTTGTGGAGAATTATTTGAATCTTCTACAAAAGCATCCTTATATACCCGGATTTATTATTAGTGAGCTAAATCGAAATCCCAAGATGTTAGTAAGTCTAATTGAAAAAAACGTTCAGCTAAAAGAAGGTAATTTTTTGGGAATACTAGAAAGTCAAATAAAACAGGAGGTGGATAAAGGAATCGTGAAGCCAATTAGTGCACATAATCTAATGACCAATGTTATTAGTCTTTGTATTTTTCCTATAGTTGCTCGACCAATACTACAAGGAGTTTTATTTGACAATGATAAAAAGGAATTTGATGTTTTTTTGGAACAAAGAAGAACTTTTGTGAAAGAATATGTAATTAATTCAATTAAAGCATAATGACAGCCAATGGCTGAGATAAATATTGTGACACAGATGAAGAATCTTGAAATGTAGTGGCGCAATATCGAAGTCAGGCACAAAATTAAAAATTTATGAGAAAATTTGTAATTATATTATTTTTCATAACAAGTATCGTAAATGCTCAAGAGAAAGTGGTAAGCTTAACTGAGTGTTACGAGAGTATGTTGGTAAATTATCCTTTGGCAAATCAAACAGATATCTATTCACAATCGAGTGAGCTAAATACGGAAAATTTAAAAACCGGTTGGTTGCCAAACGCTGAATTGAATGCTCAGGCAAGTTATCAGTCGGATGCAATTGAAATTGCTATTTCTGCAATGGGAAACGATTTTGGATTTAAAGGAGAAAAAGATCAATATAAAGCCAGTATTGATATTAATCAATTGATCTACGATTGGGGGAGAATAAAATCAGCAAAGCAAGTAGAAAATGTTGATTTAAAAGTAAATCAACAAAATGCTCAAGTGGAGTTGAATAAGGTAAAGGAACAAGTGAATCAGTTTTATTTTGCAATTTTAATTCTGCAACACAACGACGAACTTCTAGGGGTTATGCTCAATGATTTGAAAACAAAAGAGATATCTGTGAAGTCGGCTGTAAAGAATGGTGTTTTGTTAAGATCTGATTTAAGCACTTTAAAGGCAGAAATAATAAAAGTTCAGCAAAGTATTTATGAGATTCAAAGTCAGCGTGTAGCAGCAATCAATATTTTATCGGAGATTACAGGCATGAACTTGTCTGATGAGTCTGAATTTGAAATTCCCGAATATGAAATTGATTATGAGGCAAGCTTAAATCGACCTGAATCAATGCTATTTGAATATCAAAGAGAAAAGTTAGATGCAACATCAAGTTTAATTTCAAAACAAAATAAGCCAACAGCATTTGCATTTTCTCAACTTGGTTATGGAAAACCCGGGTTAAACATGACAAGTACTGAATTTGATTCCTATTATTATGTTGGAGTTGGTTTAAAATGGAAATTCTGGGATTGGAGTAAAACGAAACGTGAAAAGCAAGTTTTATCATTAAACAAAGAGTTGATATCGACACAGGAGAATTCATTCAATACACAAATGAGTGTTGCATTAAAGAATGAAAAATCTAAAATTAAGATATACGAAGATGCTATTCAATCCGATCAGGAGATTATCAAATTACGCGAGGAAGTATCGGAAAGTGCTCGTGCCAGATTAGATAATGGTGTTATTACATCAACCGATTATATAACAGAGTTAAGTAAAGAAACACAAGCAAAAATTAACTACGAAACACACAAAATACAATTAGTTCAATCTAAAGTTAATTACTTATACATAAAAGGAGAATTATAAATAATTAATATTTTGTCACTCTGAGCTTGTCGAAGAGTGAAATCTTTTAACATTTAATTTTCAACTTTAAACATACAAAATGAAAACAAAAATATATTTATTAATTATCCCGATTCTTTTAGCATCCTGTAACGGAAATGAAAATAGCTCAGATGCTTATGGAAACTTTGAAGCTAAAGAAGTAATTGTAAGTGCAGAGGCGCAAGGAAAAATAATTGAATTTACTGCAGAAGAGGGACAAAGTTTAAAAGCAGAGCAGATTCTTGGATTTATTGATACAGTTCCATTATCTATTCAGCGCGAACAGTTATTTGCTCAAAAACAAGCGGTTGCCTCAAAAAAAGCAAATGTAAATGCTCAAATTGAAGTTCAGAAACAACAACAAAAAGTTTTGGAAACAGAGAAAAATAGGATTGAGCAATTGTACAACGATAATGCTGCAACCAAACAGCAATACGATGATATTACTGGAAAGTACGATGTATTAGAAAAACAGATAGCTGCTACAAAAACTCAAATTTCATCAATCCTTCGAGAGATGAATGTGATCGATAAGCAAGTTAAATTAGTTAACGAACAGCTTTCTCGTGCTATAATTACAAATCCAATTGATGGAACTGTATTGGAGAAATATCTCGAAGAGAATGAGATCGCATTCGCAGGCAAAGCTCTATACAAAATAGCTCGATTAGACGAAATAGAATTGCGGGTTTATGTTAGCGGAGCACAATTACCAAATGTTAAGATTGGACAAGAAGTGAAAGTTTTAATCGATAAAGATTCTGAAACAAATCAGGAATATTCGGGTAAGGTTTTCTGGATTTCCGATCAGGCTGAATTTACGCCTAAAATTATTCAAACCAAAGAAGAGCGTGTGAATATGGTATATGCAGTTAAAATACGTGTTAAGAACGACGGCAAGCTAAAGATCGGAATGCCTGGCGAAGTCTTGTTCAATTAATAATGAGCAAATAACAAATAACAATGAATAACTATTTGTTTAACAGATCAATATTCATTAATAAAATGTCACACTGAGCATGTCGAAGTGTGAGCTAAATTTAAAAATTAGCAAGCGATGCAAAACCATTCCAAATATATTGTCGAAGTGTGAGCACTGTCATCCTGAACAATTAATAGCGACTTGATAATGGAACAATACTAAATAGAACTGTCATCCTGAGTTTATCGAAGGATATCGAAGGATGAAGAAAATAAAATTAGAGTCTTAAATTATGCAAAACCAAACCGAATATATAGTTGAAGTAAGCGACCTAAAAAAAACCTACGAAAAAGTCGAAGCCGTAAAAGGAGTAAGCTTTAATGTTTCGAAAGGAGAGTTGTTTGGATTAATTGGACCCGATGGAGCAGGAAAAACCAGTATTTTCAGAATACTTACTACGCTTATGTTTCCATCGAGCGGAGATGTAAAGCTTCTTAATTACGATGTTGTAAGCGAGTACAAGAACATTAGAACTAACATCGGATATATGCCACAGCGATTTTCTTTGTATCAGGATTTATCGGTAGAAGAGAATTTAGCTTTTTTTGCTCGAATATTTGGAACAACAATCGAAGAGAATTATGATCTAATTAAAGATATATACATTCAGATTGAGCCATTCAAAGATCGTCTGGCGGGTAAACTTTCTGGTGGGATGAAACAGAAATTGGCCCTGTGTTGCGCGCTAATTCATAGTCCTGATGTTTTAGTTCTTGATGAGCCAACAACGGGTGTTGATGCAGTTTCCCGAAAAGAATTTTGGGAGATGCTTATTCGTTTGAAACAGAAAGGAATAACAATTTTGGTTTCGACACCATACATGGATGAAGCGAATATGTGCGATCGTGTTGCGTTAATTCAGAACGGTGAAATCATGTCAATTGATAAACCGGAAGCGGTAATTGCTAATTTCGGAAGAAAGCTATGGGCTGTGAAATCAAACAATATTTATCAATTAATTCAGGATTTGAGGAGTATTGACTTTATTGACACCGTTTTTCCTTTCGGTGAATATCTGCATGTTACAGCAAAGGATTTAGATCTTGATTTAAAAGATTTAAAGCTCCGGTTAAAGGAAAAGAATCATTCGGAAATTGAGATACTCGAAATCGAAGCGAATATAGAAGATTGTTTTATGGAACTAATGACAAAATAGAACAAAAACATACTTTTTGTCATTCCCAACTCGATTGGGAATCTAAAGAAGAAGAGATATGTTAAAATTTAGGGAAGATTTGCATACTAAGATCTCCGATCAAGTCGGAGATGATAAATGATAATTTAATGTCATTCCGCACTTGATGCGGAATCTAAAAATGAAAAGGTGGTAAAACTATTAGTGATTGTCATTCCCAAATTGATTGGGAATCTTAATGGAGTTTAATTAAAACGATGAACGATCGAGAAAAAAAGGAGAATTACATGACAAAAGATACTGAAAATATAATCGTTGTAAAGAACTTAATGAAGAAGTTTGGAAGCTTTGTGGCCAATGATAATCTAACTTTTGAAGTTCGAAAAGGAGAAATATTTGGATTTCTTGGAGCTAATGGAGCAGGAAAAACAACAGCAATAAAAATTCTTTCAGGCTTATCCTTTCCTACATCGGGAGACGTTATGGTTGCAGGTTATGATGTTTACAAGGAACGCGAATTGGTGAAAAAGAACATCGGATATATGAGCCAGAAGTTTTCTTTGTATGAAGATTTAACCGTACGCGAGAACATTCGATTTTATGGTGGAATATATGGCTTGTCGAGTAAGTACATTAAAGAAAAAACCGAAGATTTACTAGAGCGATTAAAGATGAAAGACATTCAGAATTCCTTAATTAGCTCATTACCTTTGGGATGGAAACAGAAAATTGCTTTTTCGGTAGCTATTTTTCACGATCCAAAAATTGTATTTCTAGATGAACCTACCGGTGGTGTTGATCCAATCACACGTCGCGATTTCTGGGAAATGATTTACGAAGCTTCCAATGCTGGAATTACTGTTTTTGTTACAACACATTATATGGACGAAGCAGAGTATTGCGATCGGGTTTCGATTATGGATAAAGGACGAATTGAAGGAATGGATACTCCTGGAGAACTAAAACGACAGTTCGATGCTCAAAACATGGACGAAGTATTCTTGAAGATTGCTAGATAGTATAGAATAATGAGGGTAGTGGTTGAGCATATTACGACAAGCTTAATATGACAATCACTATAATAGATGTCAAACTAAACAATGTCATTCTGAGCTTGTCGAAGGATGTCGAAGTGTAGACAAAAAGTGTTTATTAATTGAAAAAATAAAGAAACAATGAACCGATTTATAGGTTTTGTAAAAAAAGAGTTTCATCATATATTCCGTGATTCACGAACAATGCTCATTTTGTTTGGAATGCCAATTGCTCAGATCTTGATATTCGGATATGTGGTTTCGAACGAGATAACCGATGTAAGAATTGGAATTTACGATAAATCAAAAGATCACGTAACCCAAGAAATCACAAATAAAATTATATCATCAGGATTTTTTATTTTGCACGAAAACTTAAATTCCGATGAAGAAATAGAGGCAGCCTTTAAGCGTGGAATTGTTCGCGAAGTAGTGGTTTTTGAACCAAATTTTGCTAAAAACTTAGAGCGTGATGGTAGTGCTGCTATTCAGATCATAGCTGATGCTTCTGATGCCAATACAGCTAATATGGTTTCGAATTATACACAGGCAATTATTAATTCGTATGTAAAAACAGAATTGATGGCTCAAGGCATGCCTTACCAAATTATTCCCGAGATAAGAATGCTCTATAACGATGAACTCAAAGGGGTATATATGTTTGTGCCCGGAACAATGGCACTAATTTTAATGCTCGTTTCAGCAATGATGACATCCATTTCCATAGCACGAGAAAAAGAATTGGGAACAATGGAAATTTTATTGGTATCGCCCTTAAAACCATTGCCGATTGTTATTGGAAAAGTTATTCCATATATGGTATTATCATTTGTAAATGCAGTAGTAATAATTGCTCTGAGCTATTTCGTTTTCGGAATGCCAATACAAGGGAATCTGGTATTTCTAATGCTCGAAACCTTGCTATTTATTTTCATGGCCTTATCACTTGGGATTCTTATTTCTACTGTAAGTAATAGTCAAATGGTGGCTATGTTTATATCTATGTTTGCACTCTTATTGCCAACAATGCTCTTGTCGGGATTCATTTTCCCGGTCGAGAATATGCCAAAAGTTCTGCAATGGTTAAGTTCAATTATGCCTGCAAAATATTTTATCACAATAGTAAAAAATATAATGATAAAAGGTTCAGGAATAGGAATAATCTGGAAAGAAACTTTGATTCTTGCTGGAATGACCATGTTCTTTTTAGTTATGAGTATTAAAAAGTTTAAAGTAAGATTGGAGTAAGAATGTAATTGTCTATTTCGACAAGCTCAATATGACAATTATTTAATACCTGTATGTCATCCTGAGCCTGTCGAAGGATGTAGCTTGTAGCATGCAACAAAGCAAAGAGCAATGTCATCCTGAGCTTGTCGAAGGGTGAATAAATTAAAATATATTGAAACATGAGAAAGATAAAATTCATATTACAAAAAGAATTCATTCAGATATTCAGGAACAAAACAATGCTTCCTATGATTTTTGGAATACCAATAATTCAATTGGTAATTCTGGTACATGCAGCAACCTTAGAAATGAAATCTATTGATATGTACGTTGTCGATAAAGATTTATCTTCCTTGTCACATAAGCTAGTAAGTAAGTTCGAAGGTTCGCCATTTTATAATATCTCAGGATCATCATTTTCTATTGATGAAGCCAATGAAGCCATAGAAAAGAATCAAGCAGATTTCATTCTCCATATTCCACAGGGGTTTGAACGCGATTTAATGCGAGAAAATAGTTCCAAGGTGCAATTACTAATCGATGGAATTAATGGAACGGCAGCAAGTTTGGTTAATGCTTATTCATCATCGGTAATTGCAGATTTTAATCGAAATATTATTGTTGATTTAACGCAAAGGCCACAAATAGTAGATTCAAATCCCATCTCTGTTGAAACATCCTATTGGTATAATCCAGAGCTCAATTATAAAATATATATGTTGCCCGGAATATTAGTGATTTTGGTTACAATTATAAGTATGTTCTTGGCGGCTATGAATATTGTTCGTGAAAAGGAGATCGGAACCATTGAACAGTTGAATGTAACGCCAATAAAGAAATTTGAGTTTATTGTCGGAAAGCTGGTGCCGTTTTTAATTATTGCATTGTTCGAATTAGCGTTTGGTTTAGCAATTGGTAAATTCTTTTTTCATGTGCCTATGGTAGGCAGTTTAGGATTACTTTTTGGATTTGCAGTTGTTTATTTATTGGTAGTTTTAGGCATTGGTTTATTCATTTCAACAATATCGTCAACACAGCAACAGGTTATGTTTATTGCATTCTTCTTTATGCTGGTTTTTATACTGATGAGTGGAATATTTACACCAACCGAGAGTATGCCAATGTGGGCTCAGAAAGTAAATATCATTAATCCATTCTATTATTTTATGCGTGTAATCCGAATGATTCTTTTAAAAGGATCTGGCTTTTGGGATATTTCACGAGAATTTTTCAGTTTAGTAATTTATGCTGTAATCATGTTAAGTTTATCGGTTTGGAGATATAGAAAAGTTTCTTAGTTTAGATGGAATGTCAAAGAAAATATCGTTTCCTTTTCGGGATCAGAAATTACTTTTATGTTACCTTTATGTAGCTGCATTATTTGTTGTGATAGAAATAATCCAATTCCTGAACCATTTTCTTTGGTTGTAAACATGGGTACAAAAATCTGGCTAATCTGATTTTCTAAAATTCCTGAGCCATTGTCTTTTACATCAATTTTTATATTGTTGTTTGTGAATGATGTGTGAATATCAATAACAGGATTGATCGTAGTTTCCAATGCTTCGATACTATTTTTTAATAGATTTATAATTACTTGTTGAATTAAATTATAGTCAGCCTTGATAGTAATTTTTTCAACTTCTGTAAAAATATTCAGTTTAATCTCTTTATCTTTTAGCTGATTGTTAAATAATAAAATAGTCGAATCAATCAATTCAGAAATACAAACATTTTCAAATTTAGGAGTCGGTATTCGATCAATCTCACGATAAATATTTACAAATTCAAATAATCCTTCGCTTCTTGATTTAATCGATTTCATACTTTCACGTATGTCATCTAAATCTTCTTCATTTAGTTGATTTAGTTCAATAAGATCGCCATCTTCATTGTTTAATATTGAAATTATTGTATCTGTTAAGGTCGAAATTGGGGTAATGGAATTCAATATTTCGTGTCGTAAAACCTTTATTAATTTTCGCCACGATTCAATTTCATTTTGAACAATCTCGTTTCGAATATCCTGAAACGTAATATTTGTAATTGTCTCATTTTTAACTTTGAAAACTGATTTAGAAATGGTTAATGCGATATCGTCGGTGTTCGTTTTTAAACGAATTAGTTTATTATTTCGGTTCTCAATATTCTTGATTTCGGTATAAAAATCAGAATTTAAATTCTTGATATCTGATAGATGCAAGTATTTAGAGTTCCCAAGTAAATTCTTCGCTGTATTATTAATTAGAACAATTTCCTGCTTTTGGTTAAATGATATTAGTCCTACTTGAATACAATTTATTATAATATTTAAATACTGTTTATGTATTTCCTTTTCGTATTTCGTTTCATTAATCACATTCATTAAATCTTGAATCGTATCGCGAATTTGCTCAAACGATGATTCTTTTTGATCATCTTTAATAATGGGAAGCTCAGATGCTCTTAGTGTTTTTATTAATTCGATAATTTTTTGATTAATACCTTTTACATATCTAACCAAATCAATTAATTGATAAATAATTAATATTATTAATAAAAATGGGATAAAGAATGTTTCTTTTTCAATAAAAACTACAGAAATATAACCAAATAGTGCAGATGTAATTGCAATTAATAAACTTCTGATTGAAAGATTATAAGCTACTTTTTTAGATCTCATATTTTTTTATCTTACGATGTAAAGTATATCTGCTAATACCAAGTATTTCCGAAGTATTCGTAATGTTTCCATTATTTTTATCCAAGGTATTTAGAATATATTGTTTTTCTAACTCATCCAGAGTTAAGTTTGATTTTTGAATTGTATTTGATGATTTAATAACAAAATCATTAATACCGATTAAATTTGTTTCAGACAATATAACAGCTCTTTCAATGGAATGCTTTAATTCACGAATATTTCCGGGCCAGTTATACTTTTTTAATGATTCCGTTAAGGTTTTACTATAGTTAAGATTTTCTTTATTATATCGGTTTTTAAACTGATTAAAATAAAAATCAAATAAAAGGGGAATATCCTCCAATCTTTCTCTAAGAGGAGGGACATGAATTTCTACGGTATTTATTCTGTAAAGCAAATCTTCTCTAAAACTCCCTTGATTTACTAATTCAGTAAGAGATTTATTTGATGCGCAAATTAATCTGAAATCAACGGGTATTTCTTTTACACTTCCTAGTCGCGTTAACTTCTTATTCTGTAAAACCGATAATAATTTAGCTTGATTAGCAATGTTTATGTTGCTTATTTCATCAAGAAATAAGGTTCCATCATTGGCAAGTTCAATTCTTCCAGGTTTGCTTTCCTTGGCATCAGTAAAAGCTCCCTTTTCATATCCAAAAAGTTCACTCTCAAATAGGGAATCTGTTAACGATCCTAAATCAACTCTTATTAGTACGGAATTAAACCGCTCAGAGTTATTATGTAAATTTCTCGATACTAATTCTTTACCTGTGCCATTTTCGCCCAAGATTAAAACATTTGCATTCGTTTTAGCCACCTTTTTTAATACCGAAAGCATTGACTTTATAGGTTCCGATTCACCCATAATTTCGCCATATTCTTGATCCTGATCTTTTGCAAATTGTTTCTGAGTACTCAATAATTTAATGTTCTCTTTTTTCGTTTTATCGAGCTTGGTAGCTGCTTTAAGAGTTGCTAATAGTTTTTGATTTTCCCAGGGTTTAGTAATAAAATCAGTTGCACCTTCTTTTATTGCTTTAACGGCCATGTTTATATCTCCATAAGCTGTCATCATTAGAACTACAGCTTCAGGATCTATTTTTAATATCTTAGAAAGCCACGATAATCCTTCTTCGCAATCATTTCTTCCTTTTATAAAATTCATATCAAGAAGAATAGCGTTAAAATCATGCCTTTCAAGCTGAGAAGGAATAAATTCAGGCTTTTGAATAATCTCAACCAAATCAAAATGTCTTTTTAAGAATATTTTGAGTGATTTTAATATTTCAAGATCATCATCAATTATTAATATACTGTTCATTTTTAATAATTTGAATACTATTATGTAAATTTAGGAAATAAGTAGCAAATTCACACATGGTGTGTGTCAAAATCGCACTTATTGAATTGTGTTTATTCTGAGAAATGAACATAAGTTGCTGTTTGTTAAATGATAGTGGTTTGTGGTATACCAATTGAATATGAATTGATCAAAATAACTAAAAATCAGAAAAATGTTAAAATTTAAGCACTTATTCAAAGGTATATTCAAAGATCGAATTCATTCAATTCTTAATATTATAGGATTTGCAACAGGATTGGCCTGTAGTATTATAGTCTTTTTATATGTTCAGAATGCACTTACATACGAGAAGCACTTCACAAATCACGAAAGAATCTATCGATATGGTGTTAATATGACCATTGGTGGAAGAAATAATACACAAACAAGTTGTAATAATGCAGTTGGACCTTTGCTTTTCGATTATATGTCGGGCATCGAAGAATATGCTCGAACAACTCAGTTTGGCGAAATGCTGGTTAAAAAAGGAGATGCTTCATTTTCTGAGAGCGATTTTCATTTTGCTGATTCAGGAATGTTTAAGGTTTTTAATTATGATGTAATTTATGGTGGTAAAAAAATAGATTTTAAAGACCCAAACCAGATTGTATTAACTGAAAGCACATCGAAAAAGTACTTTGGCGATAAAAATCCAATAGGTGAGACAATGGAGTTGGAGCAATACGGAAATTTTGAAGTTGTTGCTGTTATAGCCGACCTAAGAGCAAACTCCATTGTTCAATCCGATGCATTATTATCATTAGAGACCTTGTTGAAAGATCAGAATTTAGAAGAAATTTATAGTCCTAGATTATTGAGTAGTGGGATGATTTTTAAAACATATTTCTTGTTTAAACCCGGATATTTAGAAAATGATTTTTTAAATGAATTCCAGACTTTTTACGATGAATATATGGCAGAATCTGATGGATTTCAATATAAATCCGTTGTTGAGCCAATTGCCGACATTTATTTAAACTCAAGAATATGGACAGATTGGTCTGCTCAAAACAGAAGATTCTTGTTTGGATTTATCTCGATTGGTGCATTCATTTTAATTTTGGCCTGTATTAATTATATCAATATGGCTTCTTCAGGTGCCATATCACGAGCAAAAGAAATCGCCATTAAAAAAGTTCTGGGATCATCCAAAACACAACTAATCTCACAATTGCTTTTCGAATCAGTAATGCTCTGTTTTATTGCACTTTTAATAGCATTCGCATTAGCCGAATTTATACTAATATTTACACCTTTTAACGAGATTGTTGGAACAGAAATTAGTCTAAAGGCAAGCAATTTTTTATTAATATCGTCCAGTGTATTATTATCTATAATTGTTGGACTCTTATCAGGTTTATTTCCAGCATTATTGTTGGCCGGTACATCACCTTCTAAATCATTATACGGTAAAAGTAATAGTATATTATCAAAAGGACTTGTTCGAAATGTATTGATAAGCATACAATTAACAATATCTATTGCAGCAATTATCTTATCATTATTAATGAAAACCCAAATTAACTTTTTATTAAATAAAGATTTAGGTTTCGACAAAGAAAACCTTATTGTTATGCAGATTAATGATGAGGATGTAAGAAAAAAGATTCAATCATTAAAGGATGAACTTATACAATATCACGGAATACAATCAGTTTCTTTTTCATCGGCAACACCCGGATATTCACATAACGGTTATGCATTTAATTGGGAAAGCAACACAGGAGAGATGGAAGTTCATGCATTTCGTGATTTGTCAATAGATGCGAATTATTTTGAGACAATGAATATCGAAATAGTTAAGGGAGAAAGCTTTACAAGAAAACGTACCGAAAATGATTCAATATTTGAATTCTTAGTTAACGAGAAGTTGGTTACCGAATTAGGGTGGGATGAACCAATAGGGAAAAGAAATCAACTCGGAATGGTTATCGGTGTTGTTAAAGATTACAATTATGGATCTTTGCATGGTGAAATTAAGCCTATGTATATTTATCAAAACACAGGTGTAGCTCAACTTTTTAATGTTAAACTGAGTGGAATAAATAACCAAGAAACAATAAAGTATATTAAACGTTTATGGCAAAAACATATGCCAGGTTATGATTTGAATTATAATTATTTAGATGAAAAAATAGCATTCTTTTACGAAGAAGATTTACGTCAGAAAAAGCTAAGTAATATTTTTTCCTTCCTTTGCATAGTAATCTCATCATTAGGATTATTTAGTATGATCTCGTTGGCAAATGCCCGAAAAGTTAAAGAAGTTGCAATACGAAAAGTTCATGGCGCTTCGATACTGCAAATATTATTAATTCTTTATAAAAACACATTCTATTTACTTGTAATAGCTTCGCTTGTTGCAATTCCAATTGTTTGGAAAATATTTTCAATGTGGCTTCAAAATTATCCGTATAAAGTTGGATTCTCGATACTGCCATATCTTATATCAATAATTGGAGCTTTAATAATAAGCCTTACAATTTCGGTAAGTTATTCGATGAAAGTAGCGAGGAGCAATCCTGTTAATTCATTGAGGTACGAATAGAAAAATGCGGTCGTTATTTATGGATTGAGCAACCCGAAAAAGTTTTAATTCATATTAATGATTTTTTTAAGAAAAACTAACTGGTTTTAAGTTATATATTATAAGAGGGTGTTTAAAAAGCCGAATATTGCCTATCTTTCAACAAGCTCAAGATGACAACACTCTGCTTTTCAAACTGTCACACTGAGCTTGTCGAAGTGTTTTTTTGAAATGAGTTGCTTTTTAGAAACTCTTTTTGAAGTTTAATCTCAAATAAATCAATTTAAATGATTATCTTTAGTATACCGATTTGAAAATGATTGAATATGAGAACAATATTGTTGGAACGCGTTATCCACAAAAAGGAAAAACGTGTAAAATTAATTTTTGATTATGATGCCGATATTTTACAAATATTAAATAACGTTGAGGGAACAGTTTGGAGTTCATCAATGACTTGTTGGCATATGCCATATACCGAAAATTATGTTGTTGAACTGCAGAATAAATTTATTGATATTGCTCAGATTATAGATCGAAGTAGTACGAAGCGTCGCACAGCATTTCATGAATTAAGCGATGTGCAAATTGATTCCCTAAAGAACTTGGTGCGATTCTTAAAATTAAGAAGATATAGCGATAGTACAATTTTATGTTATCGTAGGCGAGTAGAAGATTTCTTAAAATTTTATCACGATAAAGATATAGATTCACTCTCAAATGAAGATGTACAGTATTACAATTACGAACGAATGATAAAAAATCGAGTTTCGGATGTTTTGCAGAATCAATTTATTACAGCTTTAAAATTATTTTTATTAACCTTTACCAATAATAATATTGATATTTCGAGAATCGAAAGAGCAAAAAAGAAACGTAGGTTACCTACTGTTTTTTCGAAATCAGAAGTTGAACGTATAATAAATAGCACTCAAAATCAAAAACACAAAATGATGCTATTATTAGTTTATGCGTGCGGACTAAGAAGAGGAGAGGTAGGAGTATTACAAATTAAGGATATTGATTCTGAACGCAAAATCATGCACATACGAAAAGCAAAAGGGAATAAAGACCGCATGGTGCCTTTATCTTTAAAAATAATTGAATCATTAAGACATTATTATAGAGTTTATAAACCAAAGAAATATGTATTTGAAACAGTGAATAATAAACTCTATCCAAGCGATACTGTTTATAAGATATTTAAAAGAGCTCTAGAAAAATCAAGAATTAACAAAAAAGCAGGAATTCATGGTTTAAGACACAGTTATGCTACACATTTACTAGAGAATGGCACTGATTTACGTTATATTCAAACAATTTTAGGACATAAAAGTTCTAAAACAACCGAGATATACACACATGTAAGCACTCAAAATATAAGTAACATAATTTGCCCGGCTGATGATTTGGATATTTAGAAAAATTAGTACATTTATAAAGTTGACAAACAAAACACAATTTGTCCGCTTTATCTCCCAAATTGGACAGTTATAAGGACAAATTGTACGTGTATAAACAAGTTATAAGTAAGGCGCGAAAAAAAATTAGTGAGTAAATTTCAACTCAATTTGTTTAGCAAATAATTCAAGCATCTTTTATTACATTCTGACAGTTTAAGTAAGTCCGAAACCTTTTAGCAGTTTGATAATGTATTTTATTCTATTCGCAGCGGTTTGATATGCAATTTATCAGGATTGGTTCAGTAAGTATGATAAATAAAAAATTAGTATTCCAACGCGCTTTGCAGCTTTCAGCTGCATTTGTGATTTTTTCCAACCCACATTTAGCACATTTGCTGCGCTGCGCTGCGCAAAAGAGCTAAATTTTTCTTGTATTTAATTAGATGTGGTAAAAGTTAAAATGTAATATTCTTTTAATTAAAAAGACTACTTATTAAAGCACGTATTTCATTTTCAGACAATTTCTTATTACTTGGATGTAAATATGCTTCAATTTCTTCAGCTACATTAGGGATTTTCATTTTGTCTACATCATCAATTAAGCTTTGCCAGTTTTCTACTTTGTACATTTTATTAACCAGAAAATAGAGTATATACATTTTTAAACTTCGAGACCTTTCTTCAAAAACTCGTGGATAATTATTTTCTAATTGTAGCAATTTACCTAACCAATTTCCATAAGGTCCTCCATTGAACAAATCATAACGTACTTTAAATTCGTTTAACTTTCCTTGATTGGTATTTCGTGGAAGACAACTTTCGAAAGCTGGGTCTTTAAAAAGTACAAAAACAGGCTCTTTATAATATTTAAATATATTATACCAACCATAAACTTGAAAAATATCAGCTCCTGTATCGGGGTAGTAGAAACGCTGTGATTTATCTTTTATTTCAAACCAAAATACGTTTCCTGCGTTAGTTATGCAACGCAAATCTGGTGCAATAGATAATTTTCCGTTTGGTAATTCAACACAAGGAGCATTACCAAGTTTTTTTTCAGAATCGTAGATTATACACTCTTGAAGTAACGGGGATATTTGTTTTTGAATTTCAATTACAAATTGACCAGCTAACTTAAGAGAATGGTCTTTGGAACCCTGACTCGCATTTGAGTCAATATAGTCCTTTCTTGAGTTTAGTGTCATATTTTTTTAATCTATTGAAAGTACTTCATTTAATGAATCTTTAAATTTATTTTCGTCAGAATTATTATAAAATGGAACTCCTGTTATTAAATACTTATCTGTATTTATTTCAAATGTTTTCTTTTCTTCTCTAATTGTTTGCAAAAATTCTTCTTTCCACCTATCGTGTGCTTTTAAATGTGCACCTTTTGGTTCAATAAATACTTGAAAAGTTAATTCTTCGCCTTCTTTTTGCTTACAGAATAGAATAAAATCAGGTTCAAATGCTCGTCCTATCTTATCAACTATTTTTAATTCCCTTTCATTACGTATTAAATAAATATTAGTGAATTTGTTTTCTAAATGTTCAAATCTTCTTGCAAACATTTTTACAAATTCCTTTTCTTCACTTGTCCCGTAGTTAGCATTATAAACATACCAATCATGCTCGCTTACAAGGTCAATTTGTCCATCTGCACGCTCGCTATCTTTTAATACTTTAATTTCCTTGTCCTTAAATATTTTGTGCACATATTCTTTAATATAATCTGAACCTTCAAATTCAGTAAGATTTGTTTTTATTTCAGATTCAATACTTTCCAATAATCCTTGTATTGCACTTAAATAATCTTTATTGTTTATTCCATTGAGTCTTGCCTTTGTTCCATTCATTGTAATTTCTAAACCTCCAAGATAATCGCTGCAGGTTATAAAATTCGATAAAGATTCTATATTAGGAAAATACCGAATAATACTATCGAAATAATAAAATGGATTATGAGTAAGTGCATATCGTATAATATGGTTTGGTATATTTGAAACAGAAATATCTTTTTGTTCTATTTTACTTGTTTCTCCATTTTCTTCTTTTGTGAACATACCAGTCATTTTGCCAATTCCAGATGAAAGAGTATAATCGTAGTTTTTTTTCTTTACTCCTAAATCTTCAAAGGATTTAATATTATCGTATGACTTTGGAACTTTCTTGTTGTATACAACCTTACCTTTTTTATAAAATTCTGTTTGCTTGAAATCAAGTTTTAAGCTTAATTGTTTTGTTTCCAGCTTTTCTTCATCTTCATAAATACCTGTATCAACAAGTGCTTGTTTTATTTCTGATATGTATCTGCTATCTTCTTTTGTATGATAATACAATTCTTCTAATATTTTTAAATCATTTGAAATATCATTATCAAATTTTCTAACATATGGATTTTGTCCATCTTCTAATTTAAAAGGAAAATATCTTGCTCCACGACCAACCAGTTGTGCTTCTGAAATTGTAGTTTTTCCAAGTTTCCCCGCCTTTCCATCGCGCCCTTCATATAATCTAACAATATCAAATAAATTTAGTACATCCCAA
This sequence comes from Bacteroidales bacterium, assembly GCA_016342685.1. GTDB lineage: Bacteria > Bacteroidota > Bacteroidia > Bacteroidales > UBA12077 > UBA12077. Next base: position 79,073 of record JAEINU010000008.1, read on the forward strand.
CCTTCATTAAGTTTTTGTACAGCAAAGACTGCTCTTATTGGATTATTTTCGTCTTCAAGTGTATTTAATCTTATTTGATTTAATTCTGCTTCAGCATCATTATTTGCACTAATGCAATTTTCTTCTTTAAAATTTGATTTAATTCTATTTGCAATTGTATTATTAGTAATGCCTTTCTTTTCAAAAAAAACAAATGCTTTTCTTACTACTGAAATAGTAGATGTTTTTTTTATTTTATGTACAATCTCTTCTGATAAATCATCAATTAATTGATGAAAATTAGTCTTATTTTCTTCTGATTCTTTAATTGTTCGTTTTGCTTTGAAAAGAATTACAGGCTTTAAGTTAATATTGTTATCAGTTGCTAATTCCTGACGATATAAATTAAGTATTAATGCTTGTATTATTCTTTCCTTTTCTTCGTAGTCTGAACGTATAAGATTAATTTCTTTTGAGTATTTGTCAATTCTAAATTGTGCTAAGTCATATTTGAATAATACTTTATTTTGATATTTATCTGAGATTTCTCTGCTCTCATAATCTAAGGTTGCTGTATATTCTAAAAGAATATTATCAAAATGAGCATTTAGTATTTTTAAAACGGTGCCTTCCCAACTGCCAAAAAGCTCTCCATTATTTTTCGTTGTTGAGCTTAAGTGATGAGCTTCATCAGCAATTAGAGCTATTTTCTTTTCTTTAAAATCTTCATAAGTAACACTATTTTCTTTAGTATTATTTAAATCAAGATGTAGTTGTTGTATTGTTGTAAATTTAATATTAATATTTTCGCTATCGCTTTCTTCAAAATTTTCAACTTCCTTTATAAACACTTCTTTCCCATCGACTACTAATTTGTCCTTAAAAAGATATTTATTAGCATTGGCATTTAAGAAATTATCTTTTGTTTTTTTTATAATGTTGTTACTATTAACAAAAAAAAGAAAATTACGATAACCATTTTCAAATAGGTAAAGCATTAATCCAGCCATAACTAATGTTTTACCACTTCCAGTTGCCATATTGTATAATAAATGAAAGGGCTTATTTGGTTTTCCGTCAAAATCTTCATTGTAGCAAAGTAAAAAGCGCTGAAATGCTTCAGTCTGATAAGGTCTAATTTCAAACTTTAAGTTATCAAAAATGCTATTTGGTATTTCTATACGTGCAAGTTCTCTTTTCCCAAACTCTTGTACTAATGTCTCAAATAAAAATGCCATAATGTTTATTTTTCAAGTTTGTAAAAGTCTTTTGTTACTTGCTTTTCTTCTTCCTTGCATTTAAAATCAGCGTCATCAAGTGAAGAAAGATTAACATACAGCTGGTTTTTATCGAGAATTGAAACTAAATGTTCTTTTTGCAGTATTAAATCTAACTTTTTAAATTCTTCAATATTTTCTTCTTGCTTTTTAATATCAACATTATAATTTATGAAAGATTTCTCTTTCATAATTTCCCATATAATTAATAGGTCGTTAGTGTTTTTTGAAGCTTCAATTTTTTCAATAAAAGTTTGGTTATACTTTTTCAGTTCTAAGTATATGAAAGAACCTCCTCCATTCCAATTTACAAATTTTGAAATACCTGTTGTGTCTCCTTCTATGACATTTTTTAACCTTACAACACTATCATTACTTCCATAGTCTAATTGTTCAATTCCAATATATTGTCTATTTAATTTGTGTGCAACCGCACAAGTAGTTCCACTTCCTAAATGGTAATCCAATATAATATCATTTTCCGAAGTAGTCAGTTCAATAATTCTTTTGATGAGCAATTCAGGCTTTTTTCCATTTTTTAATGTTACTCCACCTTCGTTTGCAATTCCAGTAAAACCAATATCTGTCCAAACATCAGTTAAAGCACTTGCAGGTATATATTCTCCATCTACATTTTTAAATGTATTTTCCCAAAAAACAATCATTTCACTATTTAAAATATAAAATCCTTCAATATCTTCATTGGGATGCTGCATTACTACACGTTTATTATTCTTTGATTCAGCAACTGTTTTTTTTCTCTTCTTTAAAGCTCCTCCTCCTAATGCTGCTGTTCTAAAAACACGCTCTTTGTTTTTCAATGCAAATTCAGATAATTTTTGATTTAATTCTACATCAGAAATAGATTTTCTAAATGACTTTGAATCTTTGTATCCTTCTTCTTCTGATATTACTTCAATGATATTCTTATATTGCCATTTTGAAAAATGTGCATCAGGATTAATTAAATAGTATTTATAAGCATTATCGTAATCTTTTCTTACATATAGTTTATTTAATTGATTTGCATTATTCTCCTTCCCATAAATAAAAATATGATTTGCAGTGGAGAATATTTTTGCACTTGTCGCTTTAAACCCTGACGCCGCATTAGTGCTCATTGTAATGTGATTGAGATATTTTTCGCGACCGAAAATTTCATCTAATAAAACTTGCACATATGAAGCTTCTTCATTTCCGACATGTACAACAATTATTCCTTGTTTTGCCAATAATCGTTTTGCAGCTTCAAGCCTGTTTTTCATAAATGTCAACCAAGTAGAATGGTTAAATGAGTCATTATATTTAAATTCATCATTACCTGTATTAAATGGTGGGTCTATGTAAATTAACTTTATTTTCTCAGAAAATTCCTTTTTCAATGTATTTAAAACTAATAGATTGTTGCCTTTGAAAATAAGGTTGTTAGTTATTGTATTATCAGACAATCCTCTTTTATTATTAATTTCAGCATCTCGTGAGAAATTCTCTAAAATATGTTCACCATCTTTATCGTATAACTTAGCATTAGTAAAAACCTTAGGTTCTAACAACTGTGTAATTTCATCTTGTGCCAAAATTTCATTGAAAAATATCTCTTCCCGCTCATCTTCTTCTCTACTTTGTCCACCTTCCAATACGCAATCTTTAAAAGCCCAAGCTAAAGCAACTTCATTTCTCTGTTTTATGTATTTACCTTCGATAGTTAATCCTACTTTATTCTTATATCTTGTATAACTATCGTTCAGGTAATTTTTTTGCTCTAAAAATTGTACAAATAAATTTTGATTAAAAACCAGAGTGCTTTGGATTTCTAAAAAGAATTTTTTCTTTAATTCTGCATTCTTAAGAATTAATTCAATTAATTCTGGGTCAAAATCAAGTGCTTTATGTATCACAACCCATTTTTTTAATTCTCCATTATCCGAAATGTAATTAGGCTCTTTTTTAAGCTGTTCTTCTAAGGTTTCGTATAGTTTCATTTATATCTTTGTTCTATTGTTTTTAATATTTTAGCAATCTAAATTACTAATCATTTCTTAATAACTCGCCATTTATATTGAATATTTAATAGTTTAAAATTTAACCAATTATTTAAAAGGTTGTTGCCCCTAAAAGTTAATAAAAACTATTCTAACGTATTGCCTGTTGTACAACAGTTCCATTTTTTAATAATTTTTCACAAACATTTGCTAATTTCATATTCGTATTTTGTAAAAATTCATGTTATTAACTTAACCCATCCTAATAGGAACAAGAAAAGAATAGTGGCACAATGCGCAAGTAATGTGTTTTTATGTTTGAGTAATGTAACTTAATTGATGAGAAATGAGCCTAAATAGAAAAGTAATGTGCCCCAGAGTTAAAGCAATGCTCCGCAACAGAAAAGCATTGTGCCTTAATGCAAAAGTAACATGTCGCAACGCAAGGGAAGCCTTCCTTAATAGAAAAGAAATTCTTTTTAATAAACATATGTCTAACTAAAATTAAATGATTATGTCAAAAAGAGCAAGCAGAGCTGAATCTGCAATCTTAGAACGCTACAGAGTAGCATTAGAAAACGTAGAAGCACAAGCAGAAATTGCAACCATCATGTCAGAGTTCGGATACGATGCTACATTAATTGAAGTTGGTAAGCAACTGTTTACAAAAACTCGTCAGGCTTACGACTTGAATGTGAAAGAAGATGACGAAACATCAGAAGCGTATAGCAATTACAAAGCGAAAATGAAACAAATGGAAGATACTTATTCTCTTCACAGAAAGAAAGCAAAAGTTATCTTCAGGAAAGATTTACAAATAATGAAACGTTTAGTTTTAGATGGTTCAGTTCCTAAATCTTATGTTCGTTGGCTTGAAATAGTGAAAAAGTTTTATGCCGAAATGCAATCTGATACAGAATTACAAACAAAAATTGCTCGTTTGAAAGTTACAGCGGATGATTTGAATGCTACAAGTGCACTTTTAACAGAACTGGAATCAGCAAGAGCAGAATATCTTAAAGAAAAAGGAGAATCGCAAGATGCAACAGAGCAAAAAGATTCAACTTTTGCAAATCTTGATGATTGGATGAGCGAATTTTATGCAGTAGCAAGAATCGCTTTGGAAGATAATATTCAATTATTAGAATCTTTAGGAGTAATTGTAAGAAACTAATTGCCAAACACTATTACAAACACATTGGTAAGCCTGCGCAAATCTAACACGCAACCAAAGGCTTACCAAAAAGTTTGTAATCCAACCCAATTTTGCTGTTCCCAGCAATAAATAATCCCGCCTAAATACTAATTTTTTAGTTTTTCATGGATAGTTAAATACTTAATTGACAGGCTTATATTACTTGCGCCCAACTTATAACATGTGTTCAACAATAATGCGGGGTTTTGGTGGTTTGCTGACAAAATATTATCTTCGTTAAGTTGTTCAGCGGGGGACAATGTAACAAGGCGGAAACCCGCACAATTGTTAACACAGGACCGTTACCAATAATGCTTTAAAAAATGAAAAAGACACTTTATACTATCTTGATAATTATATTTTGTTTTTTGAATGTTAAATCCCAATCAATATTGGTGAAAGGACACGTCATTGAATATAAAAGTAAAAAGCCTATTGGTGAAATAAATATTCGAATTTCAGATTCTTCATTAAATGAAAACAGTGTCTTTAGTGACAGTGAGACTGGTTATTTTGAACTTTTATTAGATGACAGGTTATTATTGGATTCACTAATATTGACAGGACTTACAAATTATAGACCGCTTGTAATTACAAATATACCAAATGACAAGGATGTTATAAATTTAGATTCAGTTCCTATGTTTGGAGAATTATATTGGGAAGCTATTCCGATGTGGAATTTTCAATGTCATCCTTTAAATATTTTTTGTAAAGTCAGAGAATTCTTTTACGGTAAGAAAATTGGAAGAAATATAAAAAGAATAAATAAAGAAGCAGATAAGAATGCTTCTGAGTGTATTTTCTTTTACGAAAATGAAAATTATCTATTTGACTATAGTGAATATATAATAGAACTTGATTTAAAATATCCAGTTAGGAAAGAATAATTTTTTTAAAGCACAATTGGTAACATGCGTTCAGGTTCAATGCGGGGTTTTGGTAGTTTAGCATAGTTTCTTTACTTTTATGTTTCATTATCAACGGGTGATAATGAAACAGGGCGGCAAACCCGCACTAAACCTAACGCAGGACCGTTATAGGTAATTTAATTTTTTCAGATATGATAGTTATTGCAGAATTTGATATTATTAATCCATTTGGAATACCAATTACTGATTGGATTCAATCGATTGGAGCTCTTGTTGCAATTCTTGGAGCAATTTATGCCTTTGCAAAATTGTTTATTAAAGACAAAGAAAAACAAATTCAAATTAATAGTTTGACTAAGATTGCTGAAGAGAGTGAAAACCAATCTGTTTATTTGGCTTATCAATTGGACCAAATGATTGAAAGTAATAAAATTCAAACTCAGTACCTAAGTCTATTACAAGAATCTACTTCAGCAAATAAAGAAAAAGTGGAAATTGATAAAGAGAGAATAGAGCTTGAAAAGAAACAAAGGAGAATATCTTTAAAACCATATTTGCAATTTTCAACAGGTTTGGTAACACCAGAACTTCATAAACTGAACTTAATTAATAAAGGAGAAAAGGCTATAATAACCAATTTTGAAGAATTAGAAAAAAACTCTGTAAATCATAATATCAAAGGCTTGATAGGTAGTGAATTAAGTAAAAACCAGAGAATCAGTGTAATTTTTAAACCGAAACCATTTGGTCTTATGATAAGCCAATGTTTTGTTAATATAAAAGTTATTCTTGAAGACATTGAAGGAAACAAGTATTATCAATTGATAACAGGTCCAGGGAATAGAATTAAGGTCGATTCACCAGTTGAAATTGAATAAAAATTAAACAACCTATAACATGCGTTCAGGTTCAATGCGGGGTTTTGGTGGTTTAGTATAGTTTCATTACTTTTATGTTTCATTATCAACGGGTGATAATGAAACAGGGCGGCAAACCCGCACTAAACCTAACGCAAAACCGTTATGGGTAATTTAAAATTGCAACGAAAATTTTACAGATAATGAATCGTGTTTGTTTTTTACTAATTATAATTTTTCATTTTAGCAATGTGGTTTATGGACAAATTATTACTGGAACTGTTTCCTTTGATAATTATACTGAACCTGCAGTTGGAGCAGCAGTTGTATTTAAAGGTACAACTATTGGAACGTTTACTGATGCATACGGTAATTATAAGATAGATGCAGACTCGACACATAAAACATTATGCTTTAGCTATATTGGTTTTGAGACGGTTGAAATTGATATTGAAAATAGAATCTTAATTGATGTCAGTTTAAAGAATGCACCATTAACACTTGACGATTTCATAGTTACAAGCTTTAGGAAAACAAAAAAGCGTCCAGCTTTAGGGCATACTAATGGACAAGTAGACTCAATTCATGAAATTCAAAACTATTCTGAAACTCATTTCACCAGGACTGAAAAAAGCTGGTTAGAAACAACTGAATATTCTAATTGGTCAAAGTTCATATTTGACAATATTAACTACCCTGATAGTGCATTTAAAAATAATGTAAATGGTAATGTTTATGCGCAATTTGTCATTGATACTGTTGGGAGAATAAGAGAATTAGAAATTATAAAAGGTATTGACAAAGCTCTTGACCAAGAAGTCTATAAAACATTGTTGTTAATGCCTAAGTGGACGAAGCAGGAATTGAAAAATTATAGTCCTATCAAAGGGAAAAAGTATTCAGGTATTTACATTTTGCCTGTAAAATTTAAAATAAAGGAAGAACAATTTTAAACAACCCATAACACGTGTTCAACAAAAATGCGGGGTTTTGGTGGTTTGCTGACAAAATATTATCTTCGTTAAGTTGTTCAACGGGGGACAATGAAACAAGGCGGAAACCCGCACTATTGTTAACACGGGACCGTTATAGGTAAGCGCTCATGAAACGAAGATTAACAGAAAAAGACAGAAAGCAATTGAAATATTCAACAAGGATTGGATATATTTTCGGTGCATTTATTTTCATTCCAACTTTATCCTCATGTCTTATTTCTAAATATGAAATTGTAGACAATATTCCTGACTATTTAATTCTAATAGGAATCTCTCTAAGCATCCTGATAATGTGGTTAATAAATAGAAAGTGGTGGATTGACCTGAAGAACAATGAGAAAGAAGTGGTAAGAAAAATCATTACAAAAAAAGAATCGAAAGAAGATTATGCGGCAGGCAGTTCAGTAGGCTTCTCATTTACAGGGAAAGAATCTAAGATTTATACTGGAATGAAATCTTATATGGAATATTCATTAATAATAGAGAATGTTAGGTATAAAATTGAGCAAGAATTGTGGGAGAAAGTTAATGAAAAGGAAGAAGTCGAATTTCATTATGCACCGAAAAGCAAGTTCTTGATTGGAATATTTCCAAAGTGATATTTTAACTAATTTAATAGCAAAATGAAATTATTTAGTTTGAAAAACAATTCCAAAAGTCTAAATAGAATAGGATTGATACTTGGAATGTTAGGAGTTATTATTTTGTTTCTTTGGGGTCCACCGCAACCTAAATTTGAAAAAGGGATAGGAATTATGGTTGAAGACACAACTGTAATTAATGGTAAATCAGCCGGAGAACATGATTTAACTATTGAGAAAAGAATTAAGAAACATAGACTTTTATCAAGTTTAGGTTTAATATTTATTTTTCTTGGTTTTGCTGGACAATTAGGAGCAACCTGCATGAAAGATGAGAATATTAAATTAGTTAAAGGGCAAGTGCTAAAAGAAAATGAATAACGTGAGCGCCAACCTATAACACGTGTTCAACAAAAATGCGGGGTTTTGGTGGTTTGCTGACAAAATATTATCTTCGTTAAGTTGTTCAACGGGGGACAATGAAACAAGGCGGAAACCCGCACTATTGTTAACACGGGACCGTTATAAATAAGGCGCGAAAAAACTAAGAATTGAGCAATTCTGCTCTTTTTGACAATCATAAAATTTAAGAGTGTTTTTTTACGATCTGTTAGTTTCTCAATTAGCAAAGGTAATTTGCTTTCTGATAATGTAAGAATAGTTTATTCGTACTGTTTGATACTGAATTTATCGAGATTGGTTCGGCAGGTTTGATAGATAAATAATTTAGAATTCCAACGCGCTTTTGCCCTAACGGGCAAATTGGTACCTAAATTTAATCCATTATCAGCTTTGCTGATAATGGATTAAATCAGATTAACATTTATTAATTAATACAGTTTTTACAATAAAAAATATTAAATTGGTATTTGTTAAGAAAATGCTTTGTTATGAAGAAATTAAAAATGAACTTCAAATTAGATTCTATTTATTTAAAACTATTTATTCTAATAAATTTTATATATTACTTATATGTCAAATTAATACCAACTGAATGGATTAAGAAGAATGTAGTACTCGAAATTTTCCATAAACTGTTGCCAAATTTAAAGGATGAAATATTGCTAATTACTTTTCTTATAATAATATTGATAAGTCTTAGTTACAAGTCAATAAAATACAAAACAAAACCAAGTTTATTTACAACATTCTTAAACCTAATCTTTTTCACAATATATTTTATGGAAAGAGTCAGGCTTTATAATGAATTTGAATTGTACAAATTAAGTTTTATTAATATAGCAATATTTGATTTGATCATTCTTTCATTTCTGATGTTATTAATCTTTAAATGGAATTTATATTTCATTGCAAGTAATTTGAAAGTAGAAAAGTCGGAATATTTGCCTTTTGTTAAGGATAGTATCTATTTAAATAATTCAAATTCAGAACTTAAAGTTGATATATTTAATAGAACTGACTTTGTAAAGAAAATAGCAAAAAAACTAATAGGAATTCAAGCTAGTGGATCATTTAATTTAGGGATACAAGGATCCTGGGGTAGCGGGAAAACGTATATGTTAAATGCTTTATTGAAGGAATTAGATGGAAAAGTTATCTCAATTGAGTATAATCCATGGAAATCATTTGAAGATAAGAATATTGTAAAAACTTTTTTTGACACATTATCTCAATCATTAAAATTATATGATGAAGAGATAATTCATAATATTAATCAATACTCTTCTTATCTTTTAGATTCATTGGATATCAGTGTTTGGAATATTAGCTTAAAGAAAAAAGTGGAATTAGGAAAGCTTTATGAAAACATAAATACACGCATTGGAAAACTTAAAAAACCTGTTGCAATTTTTATCGATGATTTGGATCGTTTAGACAGAAACGAGATTATGGATATTTTTAAATTAATTAGAAATACTGCAAGTTTTAGCAATATTATCTTTATTACAGCATTTGATTTAACGTATTTGGAAGATACTGTTTTTAAAAGTAATGGTAATCAAATGTATAATAGTGAAAAGTCTGATTATAATTATCTTGAGAAGATATTTCAAGTAGTTTTTACATTGCCAATAGTTGATAATTTTACAATGCATTTTGAATTAAAACAAAGTTTATTAAAAGGAAGTACTATTATTAAGCAAAAGTATTCTGAAGATGTCGAAAAAGTTATTAACTATTCTGAAAAACTAATCTTTCGGTGTATAAAAAACTATAGGGATATAATAAGATTTTCAAATCAATTTTGTCTTGATGTTGAATTTATTGATTCTGAAGTTGACTTTGGTGATTTCTTTTTGTTTGAATTGTTGAAATACAAATCCCCCAAAATTATTGATGAAATTTATTTTAATAAAAAAGTATTAACAAGATCTAATCAAAGCGATAGTTTCAAATTAAATATCCAAGAACTGGAAGCTAATTTTCCAGAATTATATATTGAAATTCTTGGACATTTATTTAATCACCAAAATCCTACTTCAATTAATAATGTAAATAATTTTTATAAATATTTTTCATTATCCATATTTACTCATGATATCGGTTTTGAAGAATTTAAACAAAGGGTATTTGATTCTAATGAGAATATAATAGAACTAATTGATAGCTGGATTAGTCGCAATGTTAAAATAGACCAAATTATTTATAAGTACAAATCATTTATCGATTCTACTTACTTTGAATTTGATGAAAAAGAAAAAATACTAAATACTTTTATTCGGTTTCTTAGTGGCTATAAGTATATGATCATAAGCATTCTTAAAACTGATGATTACTATGAACAAATACGATACTTTGCAGAATCATTATATATTCAAGCTAATAAATTAATTATTACTAAAGAGTTTCAAAGAGTATTTTTAGACGGATACTTTAAAGCCCCAAAAACAATATATGATTTTTATGTCTTTCACTTTTTAAAAGTTGATAAGAGAAATAATTCTGAAAGATTTAGCTGGCTTGAAGAAAAATCTATTAAGAAAAAATTGGAAGAACTTTATATCAATTATGTAATACCGCATCCAAAATTAGAACTTTTTATTTTATTAGTTAATTATCGTTGTTTAAATACAAATAGTAGTTACATGAAACAGAGTACAATAAAACGTATATTTGATTTTGAAAATGTAAAGTATCTGGTAGAAAACACTAAAGATTTTGATTATAAAGTTGAAAATTATTGTATTGAACGCAGATTAGATTATATCTCTTCAGAAGAGACTCTACGAGAAATATTTAAAATAATGGATATTGTCTCTGGAATAACGGATAGAGATTACATGGAGTTAAGTAAACTTATAAGAGAATTTCATTATAGAGAAATAAAAATGGAGCTGGCATTTAGAATTCTTTTTTCCAATTTTAATGCAATTTTTATTGAATCAAATAAAGATGAAGAGAAGTTTTGGGATGTAATAAATACTAAAGTTTTAGATCCTGTAAATGATCGATTTTATGGTGAATTTATCTCTTATATTAAAAACAGTACATTAATAAAAACAAAAGATTAAAACCTTGCCTAAGCGGCAAGGTCTATTCCCTTCCCATTCTAAATTATTTAGTATTCCATAGAATTTTAACTGCAAAACTGATAGGTTTGTTACGTACGCCCAATTTATAACATCACATCACCAGTAATGCGGGGGTTTTGGCGGTTTGACAAAGTTTTACTATCTTCGTTTTCGTTCAACGGTCTGACAAAGTAGAGCAGTGGAAACCCGCACTACATGGTATGTGAAGACCGTTAGCCCCCATTTTAGGCGAAAAAATTGAAACATTAATCTATTTTTATGAAACAGTTATTAATTATTTTTTTTGCATTTCTTTTAACATGTAATAATTCGAACGACAAATTGATAATGACAAAAGTTGGAGAAGAACTTGGTGTTTCTGGTACGATTGGATTTTATCGTTCTGAGACAGAATACTCCGAATTTCATAACTATAAAAAGTATTTTACTTGGCAGTTGGATTGCCCAAGGTTATTCGAAGTTTTTGATTCTACTTCAATACGAAAAGCTTTTGCTTATAGAACTTATATCAAATTATCTGAACTTGACAAGAAAGAATATGAAGCTATTAAAGTTGAATTCAAAAATGATATTAATTCGGAACTTGATACAGCAAGCTTTTTTAAAATGTCATATTTAGAAAAAATTTATAAATCTGAGATGATTGTTAGAGAATATATGAAAGCATTAAAAGATGAAAACTTGGACTATATTGAAAAGGCTTTTGATAAAACTAAATTTGGATATGCAGTTTTAGAAGTTGATAGTATCAATAATACATTCTTGGAATTTGCCAATGGAAAATTTGAAGAAAGTAGATTGATGAACTGGGCAATAATTGAAGATGCTGGCTCAAAATATAAACTTTTAGTCTTTTTGACTAATTCTGAAAATAATTATGGTTCTAAATTTCAGTTTGCACTTCATGATTCTTTAAAAACTGAAAAAAATATAGTAAAGATCTCTTATTGAAATTAAAACAGTGGCTAACAGCATTTCAAACTACATGCGGGGGTTTTGTGGTTTGCTGACTAAATATTATCTTAGTAAAGTTGTTCAACGGGGGACAATGAAACACAGCGGAAACCCGCACGATAGCTTAAATGCGGACCGTTATGGAGCATAGCAATTCTGAAATAATGGACACAACAACAAGAAAGAAACTAAAAATCGTTTTAATTGCATTTCTAATTTTACTAATTCCATTGGGATTCGCAATGAAAATATTGTATGGTATTCATCTCAATGACAAAGCTTTAAATACATACTGGGGAGCTCATATAGGTATTAGTGACAAAGAAGCAGCAAGTCAAGCTATTTCTGAATTTGATAAAGCTAAAAAATTCAATAAAAGGAATCCAATAATTTATATTAACCAAGCGAGACTGTATGGAACTTTACATCAGTATGACAAAGCGATAAAAACGATTGAAGAATACATTGAGATAAAGCCAAATTTCGCTTATGGATACTTAATGCTTGGAGTGTTTCATGAGCAGGAAAATGAAACAAAAAGAGCGCAAGATTATTATTTGAGATATCGGAGTTTAAAAACTGAAAAATATTCTAAAAGAACATTAGACAAGGAAGAGTTGAAAACTGTTGAATTTGAAGAGTTAATGGACTTTTATTTACTAAATGACACGGTTTCTTTTAAAAAGCGTTTAATAGACTTAGAAACTAAATATCCAAATGACTGGATGATAAATGGAGTGAAACTTCAACAGGAAAGTGAAAGTAGAAAAGAAATTATTCTTGGGTTGATTGGTATGACTTCACTTCATAATATTGTTTCAGAAAATTGAATAATTTATAGCGTCCTAAATGATAAAAGGAAGACAATACAAAGGGAAATTATCACCAGAACAAGCTGAAAAAGGGATTGGTTTATCAGTTGAGAATGCCAATGGACTTCTTGATGATGCTAATTTGTTGTTTAATCATAACAGATATGAAAGAGCTTTTTCACTTGCAATTCTTGCAATCGAAGAATCGGGAAAGCCCAGTATTATTAGAAGTATTCTACTATTAGATGACCCAAAAGCTCTAAATAACGAATGGAAGAATTATCGAAAACACACAGCTAAAAATACTGAATGGATTCTACCTGATTTAGTTGCTAAGGGAGCAAACAAATTAGAAGATTTTAGCTCGCTTTATGATTCTAATAGTGAACATGGACAGATTCTCGACGATTTGAAGCAACTATCATTTTATACTGACACTTTTTCAAAATGTAAATGGAGTATCCCAAACAATGTTGTATCAAAGGAATTAGCTGAAATGATTCTTAAGGTTGCACGAATATTAGTTCCTGCTGCTGACTCTGCTATGACAACTGCTCCTGAATTAGAATTGTGGATAAAACATCTAAAACCAATCGGTAATGAAAATATGCTTGAAATGAAACAAGCTTTGATTAATTGTTATAATGAAGCTGAGCAAAAGGGCATTTTAAAAGGAGATAAGACAACTCAGGAGTTAATTAATTTTGTATTATAATTAAGCAACGCTCCATAACAGCTGTTCAAATTCAATGCGGGGTTTTGTAGTTTGCTGACTAAGTTTTATCTTAGTAATGTTGTTCAACGGTGGACAATGAAACAGGGCGGAAACCCGCACAAAATTTAACAGCGGACCGTTACAAATAAGGCGTCTAAAAATAATTCAGTAAATTTAATTCATTTTTATAAGTCAGTATTTCAAGAATCTATATTAACGGTTTGATAGTTTTTGGAAGTTGGAAATTCTATCTCGTTAAGAGAATCTATTTATATTCTATTCGTAGTTTTTTGATAAGTTTTTTATTTGGTTTGGTTCAATTTTTATGATAGAAAAACATTTTTTTCCTGCGCGCTTTTTGCAGCTTTCAGCTGCATTTGGAAAATGGAATGACTTTATAAATTTGTTTAATTTCATAATTAACAAATGAAACAAACATTTTTATATATATTTGTTTATACATAAATGATGGTTCTTAGCTTTAAATGGTAAGGAATTAATTAAAAGGATATAAATGCAAGCTATTAGATTAAAAAATTTAAGAAGTTTTCTTGACACAGGAGTAGTTCCTTTGAATAAAATAAATGTATTTGTTGGGCAAAATAGTTCAGGGAAGAGTACATTTTTAAGAACTTTTCCACTATTGCGACAATCAGTATTAAGAGATACCAGGGGGCCTATTCTTTGGTATGATGATACCCTAGTTGATTTCGGAAGCTATGAAGAAGCAAAAAGCAGACATGCTAATGACAAAGACGGTATTCATTTTGGTTTTAGAATTTCTTTAGATCCACAAAGGGGAAGATACTATTATTATGATACAATAAGTCTTAGAAATGAATCAATAGCTGATATTGATATTGAAATTTTTGAGCATAATAAGAAAAATTACATTGGTAAGATTAGAATATTAATCGAAGACCATGAAATATTAATTGAAGCAAATAATATTGGTCAAGTTAAATCATTTCAAGTAAACGGCAGTAATATGTTGTTTACTGAAGGAACCCATAATTTGATTAAATATGATACAGTTGGCCTTATACCTCAGATGTTAATTTTAACAAAAACTGAAAAACGCATAAATCGAGAATACTATCTTCAAAAATGTCGCGAAATAATTAAAAGTATTATTGGTAAAAGGCTTAAAAATGAATATCGTATTACTAGAATGATTACTGATCTTACTTTTGATAAAAAAGAGAACATTCTAAATTCTTTAAAACATGAGTCATCAATTCTTACTTGGGTCAAAAAGATAAAAAACTGGAATTTAGAAACTGCTGAATTTATTCAATTAAACAACCTAATTGTAGCGCATTATACATCTTCTATTTTAGGGGTTATTGATAATAAACTTAAAACATATTTTGATGGTTGTCAATACATAGCACCAATTAGGGCAAAAGCAATAAGGTATTACAGACGTCAAGATTTATCTGTATCAGAGATTGATGCATATGGCGATAATTTACATATGTTTTTGGATAACTTAAATAAAAAACAAATGGAGAGTTATCAAAATTTTGTTAAAGATGTGTTTGATTTTATACCTTCAACCGAATCTTCTAAGGGGCATATTACTATTAATATCGAAGATCAAAATGGTGAAAAATTTAATATCACAGATTTAGGTTTTGGTTATTCGCAAATTTTACCAATAATTACAAAATTATGGTATACTTTTTCAGATAATGAACGACCGAGAAATCCTTGGGAACCGAGAGAAAAAAATATTACGTTACTAATAGAGCAACCTGAACTACATTTGCATCCAGCTATGCAAGCTCAATTAGCTGATGCATTTATTTTAGCAACAGAACATGCAAAAAGTAATGATGTCAATCTAAAATTAATAATTGAAACGCATAGTTCAGTAATTATTAATAGAATTGGAAGACGAGTAATTGAAAAAAAGCTTGATTCATCAGCGGTTAGTGTTACATTATTTCAATTAGATGCAGAATTAAAGAATAGTACAATTAAGTCTACAAACTTTAATGAAAATGGTGTTTTAGTTAATTGGCCAATCGGCTTTTTTGAACCAAATAACTAGGAATATGCTGATATATTTATCAAAATCATTATTTGATGTAGGTTTTTCTAAAGAACATCAAAAGCGAATTAATAGAGCATTAGAGAATATTTTAAGAAGTAATTGGGAAGGAAAGCATTTAGTGCATGCTAATTTTGATACTTTAAATAAACTCAGAGAGCAAAAATTAAGTAACGATAGTAAAAGTGTTATATTAAATATCTGCAATAACTATTCCTTACTTGATTATAGTAAAATAAAACATTTTGTTTATGTAGTTCCTGAAGAGAATACCTTAGAATTAAAAATAGAAAATGATATCGAAAAATATTGTATTTCTGTTGACTATTTTCAAAATTCAGATTTATTACAGGAATCTAGAATTTTGTGTGAGCATTTGAATGATGCAAAGTTATTTCAACTTATTTGTAATTACTTTGTTAAGAAAGAAAATATAGGAAATATTGCATTGCGTTTTGAACCTGAGCTAGGTGGTGGAGCTACAATCTGTGATTGTTTTGAAAAGCATGTAATTAATAGAAATAAATTCTGTTTAGCATTTAGTGATAATGACAAAAGATATCCTAATGCACTAATCGGTGGCACTCTTGAAAAGTTAAATGCAGTTGACATAAATGGAAATATTTTTTGTAAAATAATTGAGATTGATTCCCATGAGATTGAAAATTTGGTTCCTTTTAATTATCTTAATGATATTCGAACTATACACCATCAACAAAAAGGAATAAATTTTATTGAAAGTATTAGAAATTCATCATCTTGTGAATTACTAAAGTATTTTGACATTAAAAAGGGTATTTGTAAAAAGCAAATCAATAATTGTCCTGAATATCTTAGTTATGCAGAACAACTTATTCCGTTTTGTGAGACTATAGAAAATATATCTGAAATAGAAGATAAAGCTGAAGGATTTAGTGTTATACCTCCTATAGGGAAAATAGTAAAGGACTTTATAGAGAAATCAGATCTTCTAAATTCTAAAGAGCCAGAATTTCTTTCTTTTCAAGAATTAGAATGGGATAAAATAGGATCAAACTTTTTATATTGGGCATGTTCAAGGAATTTAGAAGCATTAAATATATAATATGAAAATATTCCTTTTTTTAGAAACTAGCATTATGTGTTCCCACCTAAAAAATGTTTTTGGTTTTTCATTGGAAACAATTTACAAACTTGAAAGGTAAGGTTTTTACGCCCAATTTGTAACACGGCTTCAGAAAAAATGCGGGTGTTTTTGCGGTCTGACAAAGTTTTGTTACCTTCGTTTTGGTTCAACGGTTTGACAAAGTAGAGCAGTGGAAACCCGCACTCTTCCTAAGCCGGGACCGTTAGCATACATAATTTTTTTTGTAAAACGAACAGTTAGAATAATATTGAAATGGAAATAAAAAGCAAACTAACGAGAAAAGATTTTTTAGAATTTAATAAGTACGTATACTACAAAAAGAGAATTAAACGAAGTATTAAGATATCACTTTTCTTTGTAGTTTTATGGTTGATAATTCTGAATTTTAATAGACCTTTTAATTTTCTTTTAATATTAGTAGAACTTATTGTATTTTCTCTTTCTTGGGTCATATTAAATTTTCTAATTTATAAATTTTCTTTTATTAGGATAAGTAGAATGCCAGATAAAAATGGTGAAATTTTAGGAGAAAAAACTTATTTACTATTGGAAGATGGTTTAAAACAAGTTTCTGAAAGCGGAGAGTCATTTATTAAATGGATTGGGATAAAATCTTTAGAAGAGAATGAAAATTACTTATTCGTGTTTGTAGATAAAATTGCAGCATACGTGATTCCTAAGAAATTTTTCGCTGACACTTCTGAATTAAATGAGTTTATAAGCATTGTTAATTCAAAAATACAAAAGTGAAATTTAATAACGTATTTTCATTAAGAATAGTCATTTTATGAAACATTTTTTTTTCATTGGAATTATAATTATTGCAATTATTACACAATCATGTGATCCATTATATTCTTTGTTCTTAGTAAACAAAACTGATAAGTGCATAACATATAGAGTTAAAGAACAAGATACTTTATATGTTCTCGACTTTAAGTTATTGGATTATGAGAAGACTATTAGAATTGAAGAAGATTCATCATTTGTTAAGCATTATTTTCAGGATAGTGTTTATTATACTGAGATAATTTTGAATCCTAATGAATTCGTGAGTATTAGTGGCGGAATTGGAAATCGTCCAATAATAGGTGATAATGAAAAACATGAAGTAATAGTTGATAAAGACACTTTTAGACTGAGTGAAAATATAATATTTGAGAAAATGTTAGAACTCGAAACGAGACGGTTTTTTTATGAATTTAAATTGAAAAAAAAATGACATATGCTAACATGCAATCACCATCAATTCGGGTTTTCTTGCCGGTCTGACAAAGTTTTGTTACCTTCGGTTTCAATTATCGGTCTGACAATTATTGCGAGAAGCTCCCAAATAAATGGTATTGCAAGACCGTTATAAATAAGGCGCGAAAAAATTAGAAAGTAAATTTTAACACAGTTTGTTAAGTAAATAATTCATGCATCTTTTTTCACATTCTGACAGTTTATGTAAGTTCGAAACTTTATTACATTTTGATAAAGTAATTTATTTTATTCGTAGCGGTTTGATAGTAATTTCATTAGGATTGTTCGGTAGGTTTGATAAAAAATAATTTAGTATTCCAGCGCGCTTTTGCCCTGTCGTGCAAATTAAATTTAAACACATTAAAGGCTTCGCCTCTAAAGAGTTTAAAATTGAAATAGCAACTTAAGTTTAAATCTATAGTTAGTAACTTTTTATCCTATCTGCTTTTTTTGTTTAAAATTTTATTAATTTCACATGACAGAAAAATTCATGTTCGTAGAGTATTTTTTTGCACTGAATTAACTCTGTAGGAATTCAGGTTAAAAGCCTGTTTTAATTAAAACCAATTTATATTATGACTAAAGAAGAAATCTTATTAAAAAATTTGGAAGAAACTAAAAATAGTCTCAGTACTGATAGATTAGATATGTCCTTTGGTGAAATTATGAGTATGTACGAGAGAAAAGAAATTATAATTGACCCAATTTTCCAAAGACTTTTTCGATGGACAGAATATCAACAGACAAGATTTATTGAATCACTTTTATTGGGTATTCCTATTCCACCGATATTTGTTGCGGAAGATAAGGATGGTCGTTGGGAACTCGTTGATGGTTTACAAAGGATATCAACAGTTTTTTCATTTTTTGGTTTACTCGAAAAATTACCTGAAAAAAATGATTGGATTTTGAAACATGGAGAGTTAATCCCAGATTTTGAAAATTTTGGTTGTAAGGATTTACCTTTAAAACTTCAGTTGAATATAAAGAGAGCTGTATGTAGAATTGAGATTGTTAAATGGAATAGTAAATATGACATGCGTTATGAACTATTTAATAGGTTGAATACCGGCGGAGCAAGACTTACAGACCAAGAAATTAGAAATTGTATTTTCCGCGGTGTATCGAGCGACTTTAATTTGTTCTTAAGTGAAGAAGCTAAACAGCAAGCATTTATCGATTTGATTGGTCCAACAGAGAAGCAAGTGGAAGAACTATATCTTGATGAATTAGTTTTACGATTTTGTGCTTTATACAATAATGGTGAAAATGTAAGAGAAAATATTTCTGAACATATGACTTCTTTTATGAAAAAGATTGTTACTGCTCCAGAAAGAATTGATGAATTCAAAAGTATTTTTAACCGAACAATTACACTTTTAAAACCAATTGGGAAAGAAGCATTTCGTGGCTCAAATAATGTGCTTTCTACAAGTTTGTATGATGGAATTTCAATTGGGATAGCCCAGAATATTGAAAAATATGAAGAAAAAAATACAAGCTATTTGATTGATAAAATTAATCAATTAAAAGGTGACTCTGATTTTAGAAAAGCTTCGGGTTCTGCTGCGAATAGTAAAACAAGAATATTGAAAAGACTACAAGTTGCTCATGAATTATTCGAAAGAGAATAGATATGAGAATGTTGCTTGCTGAAATTGAAGAAGATATTAATTGGAGAGTTTCTGAGATTGCTAACATTAAGACAATTCCCGTAAGATATAATTTGTTAGAAGCTCACAAACAGACTTTAACGTTATATTCAGTTCCATCAATATATGCACTTTGGGAAGGTTTCCTTAAAAATACATTTGAGCTTCTAACCAATTTCATAAATAAAATTGGTTTAGATTCTAAAACAGTTCATTTAAATTTACTTACACATGCAATTGAAAACAAATGTAAACTAGGGAATGAAAGGAAGTATTTTGAGAAGAAGTTGAACTTGGTAGAAATGTTTTCAGAAATTTATGATTCTCCTTTACAAATTGAACAAGGAATTCCAACTGAATCAAATGTAAATTATAAGGTTACAAATAAAATTTTAGAACGATTTAATATTCAAGAACTGGATATAAGTTTTGAAAAACCATTGAACAGGCTTTTGCTTTTTAGAAATAAAATTGCACATGGAGAGAACTCAATAAAAGTAACACGAAATGATATAAATGAATTTTCACTTCTCGCTGAGAATCTTATGTGTGAAATATTGATATTAATTGAAAGTTGTTTAAAAAATAGTGATTATAAAAAAGTTACTTAATTGATATATTGGATTTTTTGGTTTTAAAGCAAGCACATTTCCAATTTGAAAATTGCAAAAGAGCTTGCTGTTTTGCCTTTTAGGCAATTAGGATTCCGACCTTAATGCTAAATTATTTCGTTTTTCATGGTTAATCTTTTGCTAACTTGAAAAGTCCAGAACTTGCGCCCAATTTATAACACGGCTTCAGAAAAAATGCGGGTGTTTTTGCGGTCTGACAAAGTTTTGCTATCTTCGTTTTGGTTCAACGGTTTGACAAAGTGGAGTAGTGGAATCCCGCACTATTCCTAAGCCGAGACCGTTACAAATAATTTTTAGAAAAATCTCAGTAATGAAAGACAGAATCAAAGAATCTCTTAATTTAATCTATGAATTTATAAGAAATCCATTTGCAAAACCTTTGGATAAACTTGACGATGATAAAAGCTTGGTGATTGTTGCTTCAATATTATCATATTTTACTTTTATTGTGAAAACTATAAATAATTCTGATAGTTTCTATGCTCCTTATATGTATTTGGTGTATTTGACAATTGGTTTAATTTTATCACCGCTTTTCGGCATATTGATAGTTCATTTTAAAGGGACAATCTTTCATCTATATTTGAAATATATTGCATCGCCAATAATTAAGCAACAACTTGACAATAATTTAAAAGCAAAGCAAATTCAAACTTTTACTACGATAGGACTGATTGTTACAGGAGTTCCAAGTTTGTATTATGTTGGACTGTTAATTGGTTTAACAATTGAATTTCTTGGAATATATAGACTCTTTAAGATTGACTGGAAAGTTTCATTATTAATATCAATTATCTATAATGCAATATGGTGGGGACTGATTTATCTCATTGCAAATGGAACATCTTGGATTTAGCATATGTTGATAGGTAAATTTTCTAAAAACAATTTGTAACATGTGTTCAACAATAATGCGGGGTTTTGGTGGTTTGCTGACAAAATATTATCTTCGTTAAGTTGTTTAGCGGGGGATAATGAAACAGGGCGCAAACCCGCACAATTGTTAACACAGGACCGTTAGCGGTAATAATTATTATGAGAAAACTACTTTCGATACTTCTTCTTTTAATTTCAGTTTCATTATATTCTCAGCAAACTGAATTTAGGTTCTATATTGAAAATCCATGCAATGGAGAGCGTTATATTGAAAATCTATATGTTCTTAAGGACTCGACATTGCAGAATGAATTTTCACCTGATTATACAGACACTGATCCTGTAACACTATTACCAAATACAGGAATCTACTATTTATATGTAATTGATTTAAGCGGTTTTGGATACGGCTTTGACTCTTTGAAAGTTAATGTAAATAAGACTGGTAAATTTGACTATGTTCATGTTGAAAGTAATATTAACATATTATTGAAAAGTGCAAGTAGATCCTTAATATACCAAGAATGTGGTAATAAACTTGATGGATTTCAGATGGATACATTTCCAAATGGAAATATTAAGGTTTGTGGTAATTTTAAAAATAGAAAAGTAAAAGACAGTTTAGTATATTTTTATGAGAATGGTAATGTTAAGAAACGTTTATTATATTCAAAAAGAAATATTCGTATTCAAGAATTTGACAAAGCTTCCAATTTACTTTTTTTACATAAAAATAGTAGAAAGTCTTATTATTTGACTGACTATAAAAAGACAGGATTTTATTTAGATGGAAATGTGAAATTTAAAGAGAGAAAAAAGAAACACTTTAAATATTTATTTGAATATTATCCAAATGGAAATCTTAAGACAAAGCAAAAAAGAAGCAAAAGGATAGAATTCCATGAAAGTGGAGAAGTAAAACTGAAATATAAAAGAAGAAGAGTAAATATTATAGAAGACATTTATTTGGGTGGTTATCATACCTATGACATTGAAAAGAAAGAGTTTGACAAGTATGGAGTATTAATTTTAGATGCAAAATATCAAATTTGGGGAAACGAAACAGCATTTAACGAATTCTTAATGAAAGAGTGTGACTGGATAATATATTTGTATAGGTATGAAAACGGTGTGAAAATATATAGCTTAGAAGACATCGAAAGTATAAAAGTGAATGAATAATAATAATTACAACCGCTAACACGTGTTCAACAAAAATGCGGGGTTTTGGTGGTTTGCTGACAAAATATTATCTTCGTTAAGTTGTTCAACGGGGGACAATGAAACAAGGCGGAAACCCGCACTATTGTTAACACGGGACCGTTATATGTAATTTTATTAAAAATAGTGCTGTCGTAAAACAAATCGAAATGAAAAAACATAACTATTTAATTCTTTTATTGGTTCTTTTATTTATACAATGTAATTCTGGGAAAAAGACTGAATCACTTGATAATAATGAAAAAAAGGTTGAAGAAAACATTACGAAAGTAAAGGAAAATCAAACTGTTAAGGAAACTATATCTGATACGGTTTTTCTAATTAAATGTAAAAATCACTATGATACTTTATATACAAAGAAATTTGTTTCAAAAGTTGGCGAAGAGCTTTTAATGACTCAAATATCATATATTGATTCACAAAAGGTTTTATCATTTGATTCAATTTTTGAAACCAAGTCGCATAAATATAATCGTCATTATGAATCATATGATGCAAGAACAGAAGTAAAGATTTATGAAAACGATTCAATACTATTTTCGTATACATTTAATCCTATTCAAAGAAAAATTGATGAAAATAAGGTATTAGATTTAAATGACATATTCTACTTTGGTCATATGTATAGCCTGTATTATTTTGATAGGAATGATAATACTATTGTAATTCGAAGTCATGGAACTAACGATTATTATGTATTTGACATTACTGGTAAATTAATATATATAGGTGAAGTTCGTGATGCAAATACAACATTTGATGTTAATTTGAATTTAAATGCTATTATCACAAATTTTGAATTGTATGATATTGAAAAAAGAGAATCTTTTAGTTTTAATAAATTAAGTAGGTATCCATTATTAAAACATATATTACTTAATAATGAAAATTTACTGTTAATCTTTAATGAAAATGAAGATAAAGAAAATACCTATTCTATAGTATCTAAAGAATTAGAAGTTATTAATAAAGGGACATTAAGAATTTGTGATTATAGAACTGAAGTATTTAATGAAATTTATGATGGTAGAATCTTAATGTTTTCGAATAAGGAAGATAAATTGCAAATTATTGATAATAAGTTTCCATTTGACAGCAAAACAATCTCAATTGATGACATTAAGGAATATGATGATAATTTTTCATATCATAAGAGTTATGGTTTTGATTGTGAAGACATGTTAACAAGTCAAATTATTTATATGGACACATTAAATAATGAATTTAGACGAAGCAAATACAGTCGACCAGGAGATTGATTTTTTTAATAAAACAACATATAACATGCAATCACCAGATAATTTGGGTGTCCTTGCGTTTTGATAAAGTTTTGGTATCTTCGAGTTTAAATTATCGGTCTGACAGTTTTTTGCGGAAAACTCCCAAACTACTGGTATTGCAAGACCGTTATAGGGCATTTTTGACGAACGAAAACGCAATCAATTTATATGAAAATATTTACTAATTGTAAAAAAAGCAAGTCTGAAATTAGATTAAATTGAGATGCTAGTTAAATAAATATGTAATAGGAATGAAAAAATTAAAAATAGTTGGAATTATTTTAGGTATTCTAATGGTCACCATCTTTATTATTAATATGTTGTTATTGAATAAAAAAGGAGTCAAGGAATTTTTAAATTATAACTATTCAGGTAAAGTAGAAAAAATAAGATATACAACACAAGGTTTTGCAAATATAAAGATAGATGAAAATTGGTATTATTTAGGACATAATGTTGAGATAGCTAAATACATTAATATTGGCGATTCAATTTGTAAAAGAAGAGGTGAAAAAAAAATAATTGTTTATAAAAAAGTCAATAATACTTACAAAGTCAAAAAAGAATTTTAAAATGTATTAAGCCACAACTAGCCCAATCGACTTCACTTGTGCTAAAAATGAAGCTAAAAAATAAAAAGAAAATTATACAAACGCCCTATAACAGCTGTTCAAATTCAAGCGGGGTTTTAGGCAGTATTTTGACAAATAATGCTACCTTTAACTTTCTTAACGGGTGATAGGGAAACAGGGCGGAAATCCCCGCCAAAATTTAACAGCGAACCGTTACACATAATATTATTTTGGCGCAATGTATACAATAATTACGGAAAATGACATTTCAAATTGGAAAGATGAGACAGGTGCTCGTTATCATTTCCCTAATAAATATTTGAAAATCCTAAAACCTGGAACAAAAGTTATTTACTATAAAGGTAGGTTAACTGACAATAGTTTTAAAAAGGATAGGAAGTTGAATACTCCGCACTATTTTGGTACTGCTATTATTGGTGAAATTTATTCTGACACTAATAATAAAAGAAATTACTTTGCTGAAATTGAAAACTACAAAGAGTTTGACAAAGGTATAAATTTTAAAAATTCACAAGGAGACTATTTAGAACCTGTTCAAGGTGTTAATTATTGGAGAAATGGTGTTCGGAAAATAAATAAGGAAATCTATGAATCAATTTTATCTGATAAATCAATTCGAAATGATAATCCTGTAAAACAAATAGAATCTCCTAAGGAAAGAAAGATTGAACTAAGTGAAAATGAACTGTTAATAATTAAGCCTTCTGATAAAAATAAAAATAGCGTAAGTGACCCTTCAGTTAAATATTCAAAAAACGCCAAAAAGGTCGGCGATATTGGCGAAAAGATAGTTTTAGAATACCTTGAGTCAGTTTTAACAGAAAGTGAAAAAAAGACGCTAAAATGGTTGGCAAACTTGGGCGAAACTCCAGGATACGATATTGAATATGAAAATGACTTAGAGCAGAAAATTCGAATTGAAGTTAAAGCTACAACAGCAAAAAAGTTTCCTTATTTCAATTTGACAATTAATGAACTTAATTCAGCAAAGCAATTTGATAATTATTACATTTATCTTGTTTCAGAATGTTTGACAGAGAATCCAAAGATTGAAATAGTTGAAAATCCATTTAAAGGTGAAAGTGTGAATAAATTTTCGGTTGAACCAATTGCTTTTAAAGTTTATAAAACAAAATAATACAATGTGTAACATGCGTTCAACAAAAATGCGGGGTTTTGTAGTTTAGTATTGTTTTGTTACTTTTATGTTTCATTATCAACGGGTGATAATGAAACAAGGCGGCAAACCCGCACTATTGTTAACGCAGGACCGTTAGGCAACATTAAGTCGCACATTTAGAAAATTAATATGAAGAAATTCTTTTTATTATTCATATGTATGAATTCATTTATAATATTTGGACAAGACATATGTGATTATGGTTTACATTCGATTGGTAAGCTCAAAGTAAAAAAAAATATGAAGGTTGTTCCATATACTGATGAGAATGGAAACTATGGATTGAAAGAAAGATCAAATGATAGTATTATTATTTCGGCTAAATATCACAAGATACTAGATAACTATAATGATACTAGCTTTGTCGTTATTTCTAATAATTATTATTGGGGAGTAATTAATTTAAAAGGAGATACATTAGCGCCTTTTTATAGTGGTTCTTATCACTTTAATGATACTATGAATTTAGTAAGTAAAATAATGGCATGTCCAGTTTGTATTAATAATAAATATAATCTTAGCTATTTTTATTTTGTAAATTCAAAGGGAGAATGTTTAATTACTGATTATTACCCTTGTCCAGAAGGTGTGGAAACTGATAATTCAGAATTACCAAAATATTTACAGTATATTCAATTGGCTGAGAAAGCAAAATTAGAAAATAAGGTTGGTGCAATCTACTATTGCAATAAAGCTATCCGATGTGATACTTCCAATGCAGCAACTTACTTTTGGGGAATTAAGTTGTTTATGGATATGAATGACATTAAAGAATCAAGTATATTAAACGCTAAGTATAATGAATGTTTTCCTTGGGTCGCAGGTTGTATTGAAAAGAGTTTAGAGAATGAAAAGAATACATTTTATCTGATAAGGTTAAATCGATACAAGAAAGCATTCTATAAATATTATATGAAAGATAAGAGCAGGTATGATGAAGCATGTTCTGATTTAAAAAGACTAAAAAAGTTAGTTACTTTCGGGGAATTTTATACAACCTATAATTAACGTTGCCTAACCCAACATCACCAGATAATGCGGGAGTTTTGGCGGTCTGACAAAGTTTTGCTATCTTCGTTTTTGTTCAACGGTCTGACAAAGTAGAGCAATGGAAACCCGCACTACTGGTATGTTTAAATCGTTAGCTGCAAGTGTAATCGAAACGAGCATTGTAACTAGAATAGAAATATTAAGAAAATTTAGTAATAAGAATGATTCATTGATTGAAAATTGAAGCAAGAAAAAATAGTTTTTGCTCGCCCGCTTCTGCCCTTCAGGACAGTTGAGGAAGCCAACACACATTACACACATTCGCAAATCACATGGACCGACACACAAACCAAAATTTGCAAAAGAGTGTAATTCTTGCCAATGATCAGAAAGACAATAATATTATGATAGCAAAAATAAAATTACATAAGACAGCTTCTTATAACGATTTAGTGGAATTTGAACCAAAAGAAATCAATTATTTTTTTGGAGGTAACGGTGTTGGAAAATCATCAATGGGTAAAGTGATTTATAATGTTTCAGCATATCCTCATTGTGAATTAAGTTGGAGAAATTCGCCAATTGAAGTTTTGACATATAATAAACAATTTGTTAAATCAAGTTTTTCACATAGCAATCAAATTCAAGGTATTTTCACATTAGGAAAAGACGCAACGGAAGTTCAAAGTTTTATAGAAGAATTATGGGGGTTAAAACGAAATGTACAATTGATTATTTATATTTTTGCCTGTTTTTCTTAATGATAACAAGAGATACATTATATTTTTGCCCTATTTCGGTTATAAAACCAAATGTCATTTAGTTGAATTTTGATTGAATTTTAATTGAATTATTAAACGGTTTAAACACCTTATTTAAACGTTTAGTGTAA
This sequence comes from Bacteroidales bacterium, assembly GCA_016342685.1. Taxonomy (GTDB): domain Bacteria; phylum Bacteroidota; class Bacteroidia; order Bacteroidales; family UBA12077; genus UBA12077. Next base: position 106,529 of record JAEINU010000008.1, read on the forward strand.
ATATTCCTCCAAATATACGCAAAAGCCGCTAAAAAAGCGAAAAAACAACCATTCTGACAATTTATTAAGTAGTTTTATGTTGCCTTTTTATACTATAAAAGAAGCAAGGAGTACTAACCCTCAAATAGTATAGAAAAGTATGTTTAAACGTAGTTGGATATTCAGTTGGATATTCAGTTGGATATTCAAAAAGAAATAAAAAAAAGCCTGTAAAGAAAACTAAACAGGTTAATTAATAAACAAAAAACGCAATAAAATGACATTTAAAGGCACGTAAATACACACGAAATCAACCTTGATTAATATACAACGTATAGTATATCAACTTTTTATGAGAAAAACGCTAATAAATGTGTGTGTGCGTGGGCTTTTTCTAAGAAATAAGTCTTAGTATAACTTTGTCTGTAGGTAAATTAACTTGCCTTTCTTTTTTGCTCACCCGGCTTCTCTTGGTGAGCTTCGAAAAGTTGTTTCTTTAAATCTTCAATGTACTCTTTAAGTATTGTTCTTTCCGATTGAAGACTTTCGATCGTAATGTCTTTAGTCTTTAAACAATCCTCAAGTTTTTGAATGATCCTCTCCTTTTCTTTACATAGTAGACATTGTTTACTGTAAGGTGGAGGTTCTGAATCTTCAACTATTGCCGGCTCTTTTATTGTTGATTCCTTACCTGTTATAACCCAACCTGTATTGAGGTCTGGATATGCGGCGAATAATTTCGCCAAAGTATCTTCTGTAATTCCTGTTTTACTTTCAAGAGTGCCACGAGATATGCCAGTTTTCGCATAGAATTCCCTTTTGCTAATACCGAGCGTATCAACAAACTGCAAAATTCTTTGTTTTATTGGCGAAATATTTTGCATAAATATTTGTTAGTGGCGAAATCTTTTGTATTTTTGTTTACATATTTAATACAACAAATGTAATTAAAAAAAACAGTTTATGTCAATAGGCAAAGAAAAAAAGAAAGGAACCTACTCTTACTATTACCCTGAACAGGTTGAATTGTTTAAGGATTTGGAGAGTGGAGATGTTTCATATATAGCTCGTAAAGTTGGAAAATCGAGACAATATATTGATTTGGTGTCGAAAGGTAAGCGAAAAATTACGCCAACGGTTAAGAAGGTGGTTGAGAAATTAACCAGTTTAAGAAAAGAAATCAGCGAACTTGAAATTTAACTTACCATATTAATGCCACAACTCTATAATAATATAGTATGTCTTACACATGAGGAATTAGTTCCTAATTTTTTATCAGTGTACGATTACAGGAACGGAACCAACCGCAAAAAATTCAAGGTTGCTCGTCGTGGTTGTTATGGAACTCCTGCATTAGTTGAATTTGAAAGTTTACCTACTCGAATAAAGGAACATTTTATAGAAGTAAATGGAGATCCTTCTGATTTAGCAAAAAACTACATGTTAAAATCATTGATACTCCCTGATGCCAAAGCGGCTCACTTCTTTAGTAATTATAAACTTCCCGACGGTAGATTTTTACCATTTGAAAATCAAAAAGAATACACTGCTAATGCATCTTTATTAAATGCTATTGCAAAGCTTGCAGGAAATCGCAAAGCAATGATTAAAGCCCTTGGAGGTTCGAATCGTGGATTATGGCAACAGCTTACTAAAGAAGTTGCGAAGCTAAAACTTGACTTTGAACACACCCTACCCGAAGCTGATAGAAGATTACGACAAAAATTAACGGATTATCAAAAAGATGGTTACGAGTCGCTTATATCGGGTAAGTTCTTAAATAAAAATAGTCAGAAAGTTGATGATAGCCAGAAAGAAGCTGTATTACGCAGCTTGTTATCTAATTACAGAAACCTAGATAATGTTCAGATAGCAAAAATGTATAACACCGTTGCTGAAACTATGCAATGGAAACGAATAACATCATCTAGTGTTAATAATTACCGTGAAAAGTGGAGCATGCAAATATTTGGTGGCTTAAAAGGTGAGGTCGCATTTGATAATAAGGTAAGTATGCAACATAAGCGAAAAGCTCCTTCATATCCTTTACAATTTTGGACAGTTGACGGTTGGGATGTTGAATTATTGTATCAACTAACAAGTGTAAATAAAGAAGGAAAAACTGTTACCACTTACCACAATAGACCAACGGCTGTATTTGTTTTAGATCCATGTTGCAAATACCCAATCGGATATGCAATAGGAACTCACGAAACGAAAGAGTTAATTAAGCAAGCCATTAGAAATGCAGTGAAGCATACAGGTGAATTGTTTGGAAATATGTACACGCCTTTGCAACTTCAAACAGACAACTACGGTAGAGGAACTTTAACACCATTTTACGAAGCTGCTACACAAAAGTACACTCCTGCCAAAGTCAAGAATGCAAAATCGAAAGTTATTGAGCCTTGGTTTAGGTTTTTTAACAAGAAATATTGCCAACTGGCTCCTAACTGGTCAGGACATGGAGTAAAATCGAAACAACAGCCTAATCAGGAATATTTAAATAAGATACGACATAGTTTTCCAACTTACGACGAGGTGGCACATCAATTAGAGGTTATGATTGCTTTAGAGCGTAATGAGTTAAGGGAACAATACTTAAAATTATTTAACGAAGCTCCTGTAGGTGATAAAATTAACATTCTACCTCACGACTTTCTTTATAAGCTTGGTGAAACTACTGGTAATACAAACCGACTTGAACCTTCGGGCTTGAGACCAACCATTGAAAAGGTAAAACGGGAGTATGATTCGTTCGATCCTAAATTTAGAGAGCTTTCATCAATCGATTGGCAAGTAAGATATGATCCTGATAATTTATCTGAAATTCTTGCTGTAAGTTCTGATGGTTCACAGCAGTTTATTTTAGAAGAAAAATACACTCAGCCAATGGCACTTCGTGAACGTACGGAAATCGACAATTTCGAGCTTAAAAAGATAAACGGCTATAACAAAGGTTTAAAAGAATCGATCATACAAAAGAATACTACTGATTTAAAAGCAATCGACACGCTTTTTACTGAAAATCCAGAATTAAACAATACGCTTGCTAAAATGATACTAGTTGACAGCAACGGACAGCATAAAAATCGCAGAAATGATAACCGACTTGCTTCTGCAGGTGAGAAAGTATTAAAAAAGCAGACTCAAAACGATCAGCTTGAAGAAATAAAGGAATTAAAACAAATGCAGGAGGAGTACTTAAAGAATAAAGTAAACATTGATAACTATTTATAAATAAAAAAGCCCCGTAAGGGGCAGTAATTAAAGCAATACAAATATATGAAAACAGAGATTAAAAACAAAATCGTTAAGGAATTCGAAAGCTACTTGGATCAGCATAAAATGAGCCAAAACAGTTTTGCAAAAAAATCTGGAATTAATGTAAGCTATCTAAGCGCAATGCGTTCGGGTGAGTATGTAATTAATGCCGGAGGTGGCAAAAAGGTGCCAATTTCTGACAAGTACTTTGAAACGCTTGCCGACTTTTTAGGTATGAAAACCGAGAAAGTATACTGGCAAACAGTTCCCACAATGCAAATGCAACGCATTTTGGCAACTCTTCAAGATGCCCGTGAGTTTGGTTACACCAATGTGATTATAGGTGAAACTGGCTGTGGCAAAACATATGTTTCGAACATATTTGCTAAGGCAAACCCTATTGATGTTGTTTTGGTAACCGTTAGTCAGAGCGACAATATTGGTGATTTACTGGATAAGATTTTGGATAAGCTTAAAATTGGATCCGGGAAAACAAAAAGCAAGAAACTTAGAGATATTGTTTCTGCATTACGTGCTCGTAAGTTCGACGGAGGTAAACCAATGATCATATTTGATGAAGCTGAATATATGAAGCAACCTGCTTTATGTGCAATGAAAGAATTTTACGACAATCTAATAGGCATCTGTTCAATTGTAATGGCAGGAACGGATCAGTTAACTCGAAATCTTGAACGTTTACGTCGTAGAAATAAAGATGGTATACCCCAATTATATCGTAGAATTAAATTCGGGATTCGAGTTTTACCAAGCATTGACAGGACGTTTAAACAGTTTTTAAACGATGTTGAAGACAAGGACTTAATAAGATTTATACGTACAAATTGCGACAATTACGGTGAGTTACATGATGTACTTGTTCCTGCAATGCGTGAAGCTGACAGAACCGGAACTCCTTTAACCGAAAAATTTGTAAGAACTATTTTAAACTTCATGTAATAATGGGACGAGCCTACAGCGTAAATCAGGTATTACAAATGAATAAAAAAACCTTTCCTTTTGAAGGCGACTGGCATGCTGCTTTCGGTGAACCTGAGCGAGTTGGTGTGTGGTTTATTTGGGGCAATTCTGGAAATGGGAAAAGTTCTTTTGTAATGCAATTATGCAAAGAGCTTACAAAGTATGGTAAGGTGGGTTATAACTCGCTTGAGGAAGGAACCGCCCTTACTATGCAGGCAAGTTTAGAACGCTTTCAAATGCAGGAAGTAAGCCGCCGTATGATTATTCTCAACTGCGAGCCAATTAATGAAATGAGTGAAAGGCTTACAAAGAGGAAAAGTCCTGACATTATGGTTATTGACAGTTTTCAGTATTCGCAACTGAACTATAGATCCTATCTTCAATTAAAACAAAAGCACAAAAATAAGCTGCTTATTTTCATTAGCCATGCCGATGGTAAACAACCTTCGGGGCGTTCCGCAAAATCTGTTATGTACGATGCAACCTTAAAAGTTTGGGTTGAAGGTTATACAGCATTTTCAAAAGGTCGCTTTATTGGCGAAACAGGTAAGTATGTGATTTGGGATAAAGGATCATATATCTATTGGGGAGTTCAGGAAGAAAGCCCCGAAAGTGTTTAAAAAGTGTTTAAATCATTAAAAAAAATAAAGATATGACAGTAAAAACATTATCACGAAACTTACCCTTAGTTGATGCCGAACTAAGGGCATTGAATGCACTAATCACTAAGCGTGAAAAGTGGTTAAACGAGCCTTTAAATAAATCGAAAGGTACTTTTCAGGCTGTTAAAGCAGACACTGATCAAATGAAGCAAAAACTTGCTGAATTAAATGAAGAAAAAAGCGACTTATTAAAACCTAATACACATTAAAATGAAAGGATATTTCTGGAAACACGAACAATGCCACATTATACCACGAATTGGAATATATGTTGATCCCATTGCAAAAAATTGGTGGTTAAGTATTGATTTGAGCTGGCTAACAAGAACAGCATCGTTAGATATTAAAATTCCCAAATTTCAAACTAAATAAAATGATACAAAAAGTTAAAGACAAAGAGTGGACTGATGAAACAGGGCGTGTGGTTCCTATTGATTATATCAGTCCGGGCAATCGTTTAAAAGAACGATCTGCAGGTACATTACATCGTAAGGCAAAATCAATAAATGAAAAGCTTGTTGATTTTAAAGCCGAGGTTCAAGAGATCTGCGATAAGGTGTATAAGAAAATGATCGAAGAGTTTAAAGCCAAGCCCGACGGCAAAGGGAACTTTACCTGGTTTAATTTTGATCGTAGTATAAAGATTGATGTGACCGTGAATCCACGCATTGAGTTTGATGATTTAACCATTCAGGCATGTAAGCAAAAACTTGACGAATTTTTGAATGAGAATCTCGACTCGAAACAGGAGTTTGTTAAAGAAATGGTAAAAGATGCCTTTAGTACTTCACGTGGTAAGCTTGATAATAAAAAAGTGATGAACCTTTTAAAATGGAGAACTAAGGTTAAAGATCCGTTATTTCAAGCTGCTCTTGATTTAATCGAGGACTCTATTAGAAACCCTTCAAGTAAGGTTTATTTCCGTATTTGGGAGCAGGATAAATCGGGAGAATACAAATTAATTGATTTAAACTTTTCAAGCATATAGTGTTATGGTAACATCGCAAAGAAATATTTTATATCGCAAATTTCATGCAATCCTTGGCGAACTTGGATTAAAGGAAAGTAAACACGATTTGCTTTCTGGGTATGGAGTAAATAGCACCCGTTTTCTTACCGATAGTGAATTGATTGACGTGGTTGAGCGAGTGCAAAATATGAAACTACAAAAGTTAAGTGCCGATTCAAGACTGCGGGAGCTCCGCAGTCAGGTGCTTACTATTCTCAATCAGATGGGTATTTATGCAACCAATAACAACTGGTCGCAGGTTAATGCCTTCTTGTTAGACAATCGTATTGCAGGCAAATTGCTTTATGAACTTACGGTTGCAGAATTAGAAAGCTTAAGACCAAAACTGCAGAGTATCGCTACTAAGTTTCGAGAAAAGCAGGAAACGGAAAAGCATTTAATGATAATGAATTAGTTATGAAACTAGCACTAATAATATTTTTCTGGGTGATGCTGTTCGTGCATGTTGTATATGTTTACCGTAAAGGCAAGCCAACAAACGAAGAGTTAGAAAATTTTAAAACTGGTTTAAAACAAGCCAGAGAAAAAGGACTTATATAAAATGGCAATATTTCATCTTACATCGGACAATTTTGAGGGATTTGTTGAATTTGAGTTTAACAAGGATGGTTATTTAACTCGCTACGACACAGAAAACGCTACAATGAGCAAGGAGCATCTTGTTTTTTTGTTAAAACGATTTCCACGCCATATTGATCAGGCAGAGGAGTTAATGAGCAAATCTGATACGGCAACATTTACCGAAATAGTTTCCGAGGTAACATTTGAAATGTTTTGGAACAAGTACAACGAAAAAGTAAACTCATCAAGAAAACGTGCCTTGCAAAAGTGGAACCGCATGAGTAAATCTGACAGGATTAAGGCATATCAATATATAAACAAGTATTTTATGAGCATACCTTATGGAACCCGTAAGAAATATGCCGAAACATACTTGAATGCTGAATTGTGGAACAATTAAATAAACCAGAAAATGGCTTATACGAATCAAAATCAATTACAACGCATGAAACTTGTGCAAAATCTTGTTCAAAAGCATTACGAACCGGGCATAAGTACTTACAAAGGAGTTTGGCGTAAGTATGTTAAACCAGTTTATCCGATGTGTTATGCAACTTTTCTTAAGATCATCAACACTCCAATAAAAAGTTCAGAATTAGAAACTAAGAGTTATGAATAAAGAAACATTTAGCCTGATAACTACCAAAGTAACATTGGTTACAGGTATTACAGAAGCCGAAATGACAGGCAAAAGTCGCAAAGGTGGTATAATGGAGGCAAAGCGTATAGCTCGTTACTTATGTGTACGCAATGGTATGAATGTAACACATGTAGCTTCTTTTTTTAACATCAGTCATGGATCAGTAAGTTCCGGTGTTAAGACAATGGAAAACTTGATGTTTACCGATCGTAAATTCAGGGAGAAAATTGAGAAAAATTACAGCGATTACTTAATTAAACGAGTACGTAAGCCTGTTTACATTATTGGTAAGGTAACAGGCGAACCATACCGAAAATGCTTAGATAAGTTCGAGCAGCGTGAAAAACAACTTAACGAAGCCGGATTTATGGCAATCAATCCTATGAAACTTGTCCCTCCCGAAACTCCTTGGACAGAAGCAATGCGAATATGTATCGCTTCATTGGTACAATGCTATGCCGTAAGTCCTTTATGTGGATGGAACCACAGCAAGGGAGCTAATCTTGAAATGAACATTGCAAAACAACTCGATTTGGCGATTATGCCCTAATAATAATATTATGAGAGACTACATTAATAAACTACTAAACGACCGATTGCAGCACTCGCAGCAAATTAAAGATATTGATGCTGCCATTGAAGCTATACAAAACCTTTGTACACATAACTACGAAAAGACAGGACAGGATCACAACTACACTTATTATACCTGTTCGGAATGTGGACACGAAAAGCAAGAGTAAACAAGATAAAAGTTAAAAGTAAAAAGTTATGAAAACAACATTAGAAGTACTTACAGAAGATTTACAATCAATGCAAAAAGAACGTGAAGAGGCTATTGTAACTGTTCAGATGTATAACGGAGCAGTGCAGTATCTTGAAACGAAGATTCAAGAACTTACTCCTAAAGCTCCTAAAGGTGATATAACTAAACCTGATAAAAAATAACGATGGAAACGGGCGGTTTAAAATGTTATGTACTTATGCTCTCAAGAGTATTTCCTGTAAATCATTACAGAGCAGGTTCTGAAACCTTTTTTAAGGATGCTCTTGATTTAGGAATTAAGATTCACACAATACGTGCAAATTATGATCTATGGGCGAAACGAGTACAAGACATTAACGACGGCAAAGCCTATTTATCTGTTCGACAATGGAGCGATAAACCTTACCGAAGCAAGCAAGTTGAGATTAAGCAATTTTTTAAGCTTGGCATTGAGCGCATAAGTATGCAATTGAAAAAGCATCAGATAAAATGGCTCGTTCAAAACTCAACTACACCCTATTTTTTACATGAAGTGGCGAGTAACGATGGACTTGAATATAATGAGTTTGTTGATTGGTTCTTTCCGGGTTTTGACAATGGAGAGTTCGAAGGTGCTATACTTCATTTTACCGATTTTAGGTATGTGGATCCTAATAAACAAATTCAAAGATAAAAGTTATGCAAAACAAAGAATTAGAGCAAAAAGTAATCGATAAACTAAATGCTTCATTTAAAAAGCTTGTAGAGTCTTCGAGTAATGATATGTATCGGGATATTCTCGGTGTAATGTGTATTTACTTAACCGAAAGCTTATGGATACATGATAATCGATTTTGGAAACACATTCCTACGTTTGGTATAAGTAATATGTTAGGCATGAAAACATCTGTAATTAGGTGTCATTTAAATAAAATGGAGAAAGAAGGATTAGTCAGAAGTTATAGGAGTAGTAACAATATCTTATGGTCGGTTGAAAATTTGGAAGGATTTCCCCATTCTCAATACAAGGATTATTATGAGATAATTGACATTAATACTATAAAATAAACCCCTATTGTTCCGTGGGTGAAAACGGAACATAATTAAATATATTTTGAATAATGAAAACAACCATTGGAAGAGTAGTTATTTACAAAACTACCGAAGCGGATCAGGAATTAATGAAAATTACTCCTAATTGCAATGTTGCAGAAGAATTGCCTGCATTAATAGTAGCAGTTCACAGCGATGAGTGTGTAAACCTAAAAGTTATTGCTGACGGTGAACTGGATATATGGGTTACTTCTGCTCAAAAAGGAGATGAACCAATGAATTGGGATTTCCCTGAGTTAGTACCGAGTGCTGCAAAACTTGATCCTAAAGGATTTTTTACTCCTGAAGTTAAGAAGGAGATTGTATTAGAAGTTCAGAAAAGTGTTATTACTCCTGAGATTAAGGCGGAGCTTATTGGCGAAGTAACCGAAAAGGTAATTGATGAAGTTAAAAAGTTAATGCCTACAGGAGAGACTAAAGAACCTGAAAAGAAAAAGTAAATTAATTAGTTAATGCAAGTGGGTTTCGGCTCACTTGCATTGCTGTTTAAACACTATTTAAACATGAAATTAATAAAACAAAAACTATGCAGTAAAAGACTGGTTGCATTTACAAATGGAATTATTTCTTATGGTAAGAATTTTTACAATCAGTATAGAATCGAAATGCAGATCCCTTTTATTAAAACACCTATCAAATTATATGAAAGCACCAAAAAACCAATATTTAAAAATATCTCTGTATTAACCGCAGTTCTAACACCAATTATACCCCTAGTAATTGTTGGTTTGGTTATAATGGGATTAATAAATATTTACATAACAGGAGCTATCAATTTCTACAGAGATAAAGCGTGGCAAGATAATGTGCGAGAGTTTAATTGGGTGAATATTGTTTTAGTAATATTATTAACTATTGCATTTATTTTTAAAAGATGAGTATAACAATATCAGAAAAGGATTTTTGCAAAGCATATACCGAGATCTACGGCGAACCACTCGATAATTTAGAGCAGTTGACAAAACAAACTTTTACAGGACAGGAGCTTTTTGAGTTTGTGAATGATATAATAAAGCTGCAACATGATCCCACAGTTTGTCCAAATTGTGGCAAAAAACACCCTTTAGTTGCCGAGTTTGGATACTGCGGTAGTTGTGCCGAAAAGATATATAAGTAACCGTTTAATAACTGTTTAAAATGAAAGAGTTTAAAGGAAAAGCAATATATAATCCGGGTGGCAAAGCCCGAGAATACAGCGAGTGGGCTGTTAATTTTTACAATGGTTGTTCGGCTCGTTGCGAGTACTGTTACAACCGTAAAGGTAGATCTGCAAAAGTGCTGGGTGGCGATAAACCAACGTTGAAAAAAACTTTAATAGACGAGAATACAGCTTACGAAATATTTAAAAGGGAGCTTTACGATCATGGGAAAGAGATCCAAAAAACAGGTTTGTTTTTTAACTTCGTTTCGGATCCGATGTTACCCGAAACATTTCTGTTAAATTCAATGGCAATGCGATTGTGTGTTACAAACAATATTCCCGTTAAGATTCTTACAAAGCAAACATGGTGGGTGGATGAGTTTATTCGTGAAGAAAATCATAACGGAACCATTTGGAACTGTACAGGCACTAAAGACAAGTTTTTCATTGGCTTTACCCTTACCGGGCACGATGAACTTGAACCCGGAGCAGCAAGAAACCAAGAGCGTATAATTGCAATGCACAAATTACACAACCACGGTTTTAAAACGTGGGCTAGTATTGAGCCGATTATTGATTTTGTAAGTGCAAGAGATATGATTATAAGAACACTAGGATATTGCGATTTACTTAAAGTTGGCTTGCAAAGTGGCAAAAAGTATGATGTTGTAGAAGCGCAAAGCTTTGTTGAATGGTTAGATGAGTTGCAAACACCGAAGATATATCTTAAAGAATCCTTACAGAAATTAACAAGATACACTACCGAAGATCTTGACGAGTTTTTTGTGTATCCTGATTATTTATGGTAATTTTAATCTTCAATTAAAACTCAGATTATGACAATAGAAGAAATTAAACAAAAATACCCATCTTTTTACAAGAGAGTAGAAGCGCAGAAACCAGTTAGCGTCTCTTTATTTGACTATGGTATTGGGCTTAATTTTGCGGATGGCAGAGAAAGGCGCACATACTACATTGAAGATATTGAAATAATGGAAAAAGGATTAAATGTAATCAACAAAACTCAATAAAACCATGAGAAAATTAACTTACCTATTGGCAATTATAGTATTAACAAGCTCCTGCAGTAAGATTGCAGAGCATAAAGAAAACAGGCGTTTAATCAGGCAAAGCGAATTAGAGCAAAAGTTCCTGCAGAATGCCGATAAGCACTCAAGAAAAGATACTCTTACTTTTGGCTTTGTGTTGGGATGGGATCGTGAGCAATACACCGAGCATTTAAACAATTTAGAAAGCACTTATTTAAACGCAAACGAATATCACCAGTATAAAGCTACTTTTTACCCACAATTTAAAGACGAAAAGCTTGCAGGCTTAGATCTATTCCTTGAGGGCGATTACTTAAACGTTTCGGGTATTATGTTGTATTTTGTTAAGGAATACAGCGCATCATTACTTTGCCAAAACAATGCAGTTGTGTCACATGAGTGGATCTATTCTGGATCCAATTTAAAGCTCGATGTATACCGTAAACTCAACGAAAAAGGGGTTTGGGTAGAGATTAGAGACAGGCTTTTAATTATAAACTAATAATTATGAATGACGAATGGAAAGATGTTAAGGTAAAATTAGGAGATCAAGTTATTGAAACTACTAATCTTGTATACACTACTGCAGAATTCGAAAAACAGTTTCCTTTTGATTCAGATGAAATAAAAAAGATCTATGATCAGCTTGCCGAGATTAATCATAAAATGAATGTAGATCACTCCAAATACTTAATTGCTGTTTGTAAATTTTCACTTGAAAAGGCTATTGATATAACAGAAGGATTAAGGCAGTTTCGTTTAAAATTCGGAACGACTATATCAAAGAGATATTCAATATAGCAACCTCGCTTATAACAACAGAAAAGCCGCACTAAGCGGCTTTTTTATGTTTATTCTGTTTCCTGTTCTGTAATCTTAGGCTTTGCGTTCACTTCGGTATAATTACCCTGTATTGCTTGTACTTGTACAAGACCTGTGTACTCTTCCACGCTATCTACATAACGCTCGTGGTTGTGATTTACCACGCTTCGCACTCTTACAAACTGGTTGCTGTTGGCAATGCTAAACTTATGCATGGCATCAAACACTTTCCCTGGTAAGTCTAAATAATCAAGTGCTGCACTTTGCTTGGGATTGTATTTTGCTGTTTGTGCAAACCATTGAGTAACCAAATGCAATCGAATAGTAACTTCGGCTTGTTGGTATCCACCACTCAATTGTTGCCATTGTATAGGCAAAATCTCAACAAAAGCTGCAGGAGTATTAAAAGGGGTTTCTTCTTCGATAAAATTAACCTGCTGGTTCCATAAATCGAAATGAGTTAAAATAAAGTTATTTTCGGCATCTTTTATGGCTTCAAGCCTTGTTTGAATGTCGGTGTAAATTTGTTTTATCATGATTTTAAGAGTTGATTCGTTGCACTTATTATTTCGTCTTTAATAATCTGGTTAAGCTCCTTATCCATACCAACAGATTGTCTGCGTGGCATTTTAAACTGATGTCCTTTGCGACCTGCCATTAAACCTTTATTATGCACTCTGAAATATGGCACGTCCGATGTTATATTTACTTTTGCTGCTTGCGGAACATACTGCAAGCTTCTTTTCATATCTCCTGTATCGCCCGATAAAATATTACGTGAAATTCGTGCCGGGTGTTTTCTTGAATTATAATTGTATTCTTGAGTTCCGGGAGTACGACGGTTCACTTCTTTCCACCTTGTTCGTCCCCAAGCTTGTTTCTCAAAATTGCTCTTAAAATGATCCACGGCAGCTTTACCAATAACAATAGGTAATTGTTTATCGGTTAGCTTTCGCATTCCTGCGGCTTTTTGATCTATTTTAGCTTTAAACTGCTCGGGTGTAAGATTTAACATAATTACTTCTTGTCTTTATCGAGCTCTTTAATAAACTTTTCGATATCCTTATTCTTTTTAACATTGAAATAAGGGTGATTGTCTGTAAATATTTCGCCAGTTACTGCAGGGTTACCTTCTAATCCTGTTGCAGGTGTAACTAAATTACCCGGTGATTTTGTAACTGCTTTGTTGGTAGTACGCCAGTCGCATTTACAACCCCATAAGCTGCCCGGTTGGTTATCAATCCAGAAAGGATCCCCCTGGGGCAAAATAGTACCCACATATTTTTTATGCAGTTCACGAGGGTTGGCAGAGCTTGTGGCTAACCATTCTAAATTTGGATAAAGCTCTTTTTCTTCCTGAAACTGTATAAACTGTTTTGCTGTTCGGGATCTTGCAACAGAGGCATGATGCTCCGCAGCCTGATATCGGTTATACTTTTTAACAACTCCGCTTGCCTGCTTTTTAAAAAGAGCCTTATCCTTTGTTTTAATCGACTTTAACTGCTTAGTGGCATGATAAGCCTTGTGAGCTGCAAATCGGGTAAGGTTCGCCTTAAAATCAGTCACTAACTCAAAATATGGCTCGTCCTTTTTGGGGTTTCCAAATATGGCTAATGTTTTAAGGTAATTTTTGATATAAACATCAAAGAGATCAGGATGGATACTTTTTTTATATCCTTTTTGAATATCGTCGATAACAGAAGTAAACGCTTTTGCGGCATTTACCAAATTATCGGCTCCGTAAGTGTGTATACATTCAGTATCTGTACACTGATGTTCACTGTAAAGTTTATCCAGATTTTCGAGCCCCGAACCTGCGGGGCTTATACGAAAAAATCTTTTATATTTTGAAGGATGTTTAAACGGTTTTTCAAGTCTGTTTTATCATCGTTTAAATTACTGTTTAAACCGTTTAAACCTGCCAGTTTATTGGCTTCCATTGCCTGTTTTAACTCTTCGTAATTGTCGGGCTTTGGAATATTAAATTCCTCATAAATGTAATCGTCGCTGACAGGTACTCGTGTTGCTATACCGTCAATTACTTTCCATTTCTTATCGATAACATCCCAATTAGCATCGGGTTGCTTGTAACTTATTTCGCCACCGTTAACATTAAAGCCAAAAAGTTTAAGAATAGCTTTAAGCTTGCCATTAAGTATAGAAAGAATAAAACGCTCGTCGGCAAGAGCTTTGTTTCCTTCAACTTTCATGTGTACTTCGCCTAAGCTTCTGGCTCCTTTCTCGCCCTGCTCGGTTGTAAGTGTATTACCTAAAACAATTTTACTTATCTCGTCGTTACAGGCATTTTTCAATTCTTTGTATAAGTCACCTGCAGTACCTTTCACCGCTTCGTGTAATTTAAAGTCGGCACCCTTTGGTAATATGGCATAATTTGCACCACCGTAAGCTTCCATCATTTGTTCAAGAGCTATACGAGTATTATCGTCGTAGTCGTCATAACGCCCCTCACGGAACGGCATGCCAAACATTTCGGCAAACTGAGCCCAGTCGCCAAAATTACCACGCTTATAAATTACGTATTGAGCAGCTATTGTAAGTAATCCAAAATCTTTAGGATCACCAGCCCAAATCATATACTTGCTTAATGGGGGTTCTTTAAAAAAGGTATCTTTAGTAATCTGATTTTGCTCTTTACTAATGCACTCAAAGCCTTTTTCGGGATGTACGTGTTTGCGAGGTATTAGATCATAATCAATTACATATTGCTCTTGGTCTTCGTCGTAATTAATGCTATTAACCTGTAAAAGAGTATATCCCCAGAAAATGGTATGATGTAGATCTTTTAAGATCTCGATCATATCAGGCGAGTTTAACAGCTTATTTATTTCGAGATCCTCTTTGCCATCTTTAGCGAATACCAATTCACGGTTAATAACTGCTTCGGTACGTTTAGCCGTTACAGCTTCGAGGTGACCATCCAACTTAATGTCTGATAATAAATCATAAAGAGCTGTACGAATTGGATTGTCTTTATTTTCGAACTGTTTAAGAGCACTACGCCAGTTCTCAATATCTTGCGATTTACGATTAACCGCTTTAATAGTAATATTTTGAATAACTACATCTTTACCCTGTTTGGGTTTATTTCGTTTTACTGTTCCTGCCATGATTAATAATGATTATTGCGTTTATCATTTCCACCGTATTTGAGATAAGAACTACCCGAAACAGCATCGCTTAAGCGTTCTAAACCATCGATGTTTGTACGTTCGGCTTGTGCCTTGGTTAAAAAGCTTATTGCATCTTTATAAGCAGCTATTTGAGCATCGGGCATATTAACGGGATTGCTGCTTTTATAACAATTATAAATAGCAATATCACGAACCAATTTTACAATTAATGTATTTCGTGTGGATCCTATTTTCATTAATTCGTTATCGATATTATAACGAGCCCCGAGATATGCCCCCATTTCGGCAACCGCTTCATTTATGGCAGTATTAATGTTGCTATCGTTCCGAGAAATTACCGTAAGGATTTCGGGCTGTATTCCTTTTTCAATATCTATTTTTTCTAAATACATGACTTTAGTTATTTAGTGAAATACAAACAAACCTTTTCAAGTTCGATCGCTTTTCTTAATTTTTGATGCAATAAACCTTCGTTAATTAAGAAATCGATATGATTACGGTCGTATACACGTATCTTTTTTAAGATCTTAATAACATAGTATCTTTTTTTTGTTAGCTCCTTCATTTTATCAGCTTGCTTAATGGCAGCCTTCAATCTTAAGTAATTCCAAAGTCTCTTTAATAATGTAAAAATCATACTCTTTTACTGTTAGGTTTAAATTTTCCAAATCTTATATTACTTGCAGCAATGCTGCGTGATTTTGCATTAATAATAAATACTCCACCTTCTATACAATCGGGTCCATCAGCAGGAGCGTTTAATCTTGGATTAACCAAAAGAAACTGCTCTTCGAGTCGTTTCATGTGTGGGTTATCCTTTTGATCTATATTTAAAATAAGTCTGCTTTGCTTATTGAGTGGTTCGAGATTACCCTCGATACGACTAAACTTATCGGGTTTTTTGCGATCGTCGGCAGCAATACTAAGAAAGTGCCCTTTTTCTCGTCCTTTTTCTACAAACAAGGGTAAAAACACCTGTTGGTAAAAAGGATCCTGCAGCGTATTGTTTTCGGTAAAGAAGTATGTTTGTGTTTTACCGTTAACAAAATCGTGTAAATAGTAATACCAATCAACATACTCGGCATTCGTTACATGATCGAGATATCCGGTAATAATATAAAAGTTACCGTTCAGCTCTCCAATTAAGAAGTTTGATTTAAAAGAATTTGATTTATTCTTACTATTACTCGGGGCGGGATCGCCATACGAAATAAGGAACCTAAACTTATTAAGCATGGGAACTTTGCCCCAGTACATTTCTTCGAAAGTATCCCCTACAGAAAGTGGATTATTGAAATACTCTTGTTGAGCAGCACGAGTACTTATTTTACTTAAGATACGATCAATTTGCTCTTCAGAGTTTTTTTCAATCCAAGAGCTTTTCCCATTCTTATCCCGAATATTAATAACATCCCAATGGTCGGCTTTTTCACCAGCCCGAGTAATGCAGCAATCTTTTGCAATTTTATTACCACAAAATATAACCAGGAGAGGATTAGAAATAGATCGTGTTGGATAAAGAGCCTGTTCAAACCAATCCCACTTTTTGTTTATTATATCAATATTTCGGCATTCCTCGTCAGTGTCGAAGTCATCAACCAAAATAAGATCTGGACGAATTTGTTCATTTTTGTTACCCCTTGGACTTTGACCTGCTCCAAGAGCCAAAAAGTTTACTCCTGATGCGGTGGCAAAATCACCAGTTCGCCATGTTAAACCTTGTTGTTTACCATAGTAAGTTATAATTCGTTGATTGCTGTCAAAATTAGCTCGGTATGGTTCCAACAATCGTTCAGCATTATCGTATGAATTTGAAGTAAGGATTACGTTTTTCTTTTTACCTGTAAGTGTAAGGTGTGAAACCACAAACATGGTAATTGTGGATTTTGCAAGCTCACGACTCCACGAAAGTACTTCGTACCATTCCTCATTGTCAATTAATCGCTTTATTGCTTTTGTTTGGAATTTGGCGAAATCTGCAGAAGCATATTTTGGATAAAAAAACTTAATCCATTCAATGGGATTTTTTTCAAGTTCTTGTCTGTGCTTTAGTATATCAGCAGCCGACATAGAATGATCAATGGTAGTATCTTCATAAAGTGATTTGCGATACTTTTCCCAATGGTCAGCCAGTTGTAATTTAGTCAATTTAGACATTTAACGAATCCTTTATAAATGCATCAAATAAAATACTCATTTCTTTTGCTTTCTCAATATCGAAACCACGAAGCCAGTCAAGAAAGCGCATACTCACTGATATGATATCGGCAAGGCTTGTGTCACGCTCCATTTTATCAATAGCTGCAGCCAGTTTATTAATAGTATCAGATTCTGAAGGTGAAGGGTATTTTTTTTCACGCTCGGCAATAACCTTATTTATTTCGGCTATCTGCATATATAAGCGTTGTAATTGCTGCTCACGAGTAATTGTTAAGCTTGCTTTTTGCTCATCCCACTTATCCTGTTTCGCCCACTTGTTAATTGTTGTTTTACTAACACCAACCTTTTCGGCAATTTCCACCTGTGAAAGGTTCTGAGCTATGAATAAGAGTTTAGCCCAATCCCGCTTTTCTTTTAAAGTAACAGCCATTTCTTTTTTAAACAAAAAAACGGATTTGAGATATAATTTTTATAAATCACTCAAAGGCTTTGTACTATTATCCAAAGGGTTTAAGCGATTTCAAAATAAAATAAATGTGGTTTGTAAACTTGCATTAAAATACACGGACAAAACCGAAACAAAATTTTAAAGCCATGTAATCGCGATGAATAAACCAAAATTAATCAACCAAACAAACAGCCAGCAAGCCGACATTTATATGTATGGAATTATTGGTCGTTATATGGATGTTGACATAAACTACCTTATAAAAGAGCTTGAACAGCTCCGAAAAGCAGGAGTTAAGAAACTTTTCTTTTATGTAAACTGTGATGGTGGCGAGGTTGTGCAAGGTCAAACTTTGTGGGCTTACTTAGATCGCAACGACTTTGATGTTACTTTCATTATAGATGGTATTGCAGCCAGTATTATGGCTATGATTCTTACTAATCCCAAGTTTATAATTATTGCCAATCCTTATTCAAAATTCATGTACCATCGGGTACAGGGCGGAGTTAACGGAAATAGCGACGAGGTAAGAAGTTATGCCGATATGATGGATAAGTTTGAAGCCGATTTGGTGGATATGTTTTCTAAACGTACCAAGTTAGATCCTAAGAAAGTTAAGAAAGAATACTTCGGCAATCAAAATAAGTGGTTAAATGCCGAGGAAGCAAGAGACTTAGGGCTTGTAAATGAAATTCGTGAAGGTAACGAAGATATTACTGAACCACAAAATCTTGATTCAAGTCGGGATGTATACCAATATTTCGAAAATCAATTAACTAATTGTATAACTAAAGAACAAAACATGAAGAAAGTTGCATTACTTCTGAATTTGTCTGAAGATTCTACTGAACAAGCTGTTCAAACGGCTGTTCAAAATTTGATTAATACTAATAATCAACAAGTAGTAGACCTTGGAAAAAAGGACAATCAGATTACAGAATTAAATAACACCATTAAAGAGACTAACACTGCTAAGGTTAAGAATCTTATTGATGGTGCTATTGAAGCCAAGAAATTTGGCGAGGATATGAGAGAATCATATACCGAAATGGCTGTTGAAAACTACGACCGTACAGAAAAGATTATATCTAAGATGTCCGGTGTTAAACCTGTTATTGACGGATTAGAAGGAGGAGGTGTTCCAGATGCTGAAAAGAACTGGAAATATGACGACTATTTTAAAGCTAACAAGCTTGAGAACTTAAAAAACACAAACCAAGACAGGTTTGCTGCATTGTACAAAGAAAAGTTTAACCGAGAATATAAAGCATAGGAGAAAAAGCCATGTCATATATTAACATGAATCAAAATTCGAGCTATAATTTTAAAGCTCCAAATATTGCAGCAGATGCCGACAAAAAGATCGAGGTGGTATTTCCAACTCAAGAGGCTTTAGCTCCTGCCGTTGCAGCAGCCACAGCAGTAGAAATTAACAGGCAAACCACGGTTATCGATCTTGGTGAGCTTGCTGCGAACATTACTCTTAACGCAACTCTCGGCACCGATCTTGAAAGAGGTGCAATTATAACTGTAAAAGCAAAAAGCGACGGTACTGCACGCAGTGTCACTTTCGGTGATGGCTTTACAGCTCCTGCAGTTGCAGGTACTATCAGTAAAACTAAGGTGGTAAGCCTTATTTATGATGGTGCGAGTTTCTTACCAATGGCGGCAGCCGTTCAAATTGATTAATTCACTAAAAATAACTAAAAATGAAAGCAAGTAAATTTATAATGAGCTTACTGGTTGCAGTCTTATTTGCAAGTGGTATTGGGTCGGTTTTCGGTGCAGGCATTGGAGCGGCAACCTTTGGGGCGTCCTTTTTCTTAAAAAATCCTAATGGAGTGATGTTAACGACTCTTACTCCTGAAATATGGACGGATTATATAATAGGTAATTTGTTTAAAGATAATGAGTTCTTACTCCAATCTGTCGACGAAAGCCAGTATGTAATTGGTGCAGGAGTTGTACACATTCCACAGGCAGGAAGTCCTAGCGGTGTAAAACGAAACCGTAAAACATTGCCAGCAACTATAACAAGGCGTAAAGACATCGATGTTACTTATGTATTAGACGAGTTTACAACAGATCCTCGCTTTATTCCGAATATCGATCAAGCAGAGTTATCTTACGATAAGATGGATAGCTGCATGAGCGAAGATATGATGTATTTAAAACAATTTGTTGTTGAGTGCATGTTATATAACTGGAAACCTACTTTCTTTATGAAAACCACAGGAGCAGCAACGACAGCACATATTGGTACTGGAAACCGAAAAGCTGTTAAGATTGCTGATTTTATGGCTGCAAAGGAAGTGTTCAATAAGTGGAAGGTTCCTAAATCAGATCGTCACTGTATTATAGATACAGATATGAAAGGACAGCTTGTTAGAGAGTTGGCAGCAACAGAATCAAAAGATTTTTCTGTAATATATGATCCAATTTCTGGTGACATTAAAAAGCTAGAGAGTTTCACTATTCATGAACGAAGCGGATTAATTGCATCAAATTCAACTTTAAGTTCGGTTTCGAACACTAAATACTTTAAGTGGACGAGTACCGACTTGTTGTATACTCCTGAAGAGATTGCCGATATTGAAACCGAAGAAATGGCAGCAGCTACAACTTCTGCAGCAGTAGCCTTATTCTATCAAAAAGGCATGGTTGCACGTGCATTAGGTGATACCAAGATGTTTGATGATCAAGGTAATCCTCAATATTATGGTGATATCTTCTCTTTCTTACAAAGAGCAGGTGGACGATCACGACGTGGCGATGGAAAAGGAGTATTAGGATTAATTCAATCTCAGATATAGCATAACTAAAATATAAAAACCACCCAGAGAAAACAGCCGAAGAGCAGGTGAAAGTGCCGATCGGCTGTTTGTTAAAACCTTTTAATTATGGCAAATTTTGAATTAGCACACAAAAAGACACTACTTATTGAAGGCGGATATGTAAACGATCCTAACGATCGTGGTGGTGAGACTTACCGTGGAATTTCTCGAAAGTTTCATCCTAACTGGCAAGGATGGGAATACATTGATGAGCTTAAGCGCAACGGTGGCAATATTCCACGCAATACCATATTGCAAATACCTGAACTTGAAAATCTTGTTAACGAGTTTTACAAAGTCAAGTTTTGGGATGTTAACCGCTTAGATTATATCGAAAGTCAGGAAATTGCCGAGGAGATATTCGACACCGGGGTTAATATGGGTGTGAAAACAGCATCTAAAATGCTCCAATCTGCTTTAAACCTTTTAAACAGAAATGAAAGGGACTTTAAAGACTTGGTAGTTGATGGTGCTATAGGTCGTATTACATTAAGCATTGTGAATGCAATTAATGATTACAGACCATTATTAAAGACATTAAACGGCTTACAGTTTACGAGATATGTAAATATCTGTAAATCGAGACCTGATCAGGAAAAATTCTTTATTGGCTGGTTAAAGAGAGTTTAAACATGGAACAAACAGGACAAACAATTCAAGCAGTTTCTGCAGTTTATATCTGGGTTTTAGGTGGAGTTTTAGGGTTTGTTCTTATAATTCTCATTTATGTAGGCAAAACCATTGCCAAACGAGTTGGTGATAAACTTGACGAATTGGTTAAAGCGACAATACAGCAAACAGAGCAAATCGGTCAAATATTCAAAGGGCTTGAAAAGCAAGAATCAAAACTGGGGGTATTAAAAAAAGAAATTGTTGATATTAAATTAAATCAACACGGCTGTAAAAACTTCATTCCCAAGAAATGATAGCTATAATTAAAACCGGTGCAAAGATGCTTAAAGGACTTTTTAATAAAAACAAAATGGATATTAATTTAGACAATACTGTTGATAAGGCGGGTGATATAATTCAATCTGCAAGTAATAAAGAGCAGGGCACACGCAGGCTCAATATTGATATGCTTTCCGATAGTTGGTTATCCAAGAATATAAGACCAATCATTTTAATATGGTTAATGTCTTTATTCACCTTTATTTTTATTGGCAAGGCTTGTGGATTAGATCTTGACATTGCTCAAGGGCAAACCATAGGAACTCTCCTTCTAATGGCTGTAGGGTTTTATTTCCCAATGCGATCAGCTGAAAAGTACTTAAAGAAACGTTCTAAAAATTTATAAATCATGTCACGAGAAACCAAATTAAAACAAGCTTTTGCCAACTGGGATAAAACCAATATGTTTTGGCAAACCAGTGATGGCGAGTGCTTTTTTACTGAGCCAAGAGCCAGAAGGCATGCTCAAAAATTAGAAGACAAAAGCGTAATGCCTTGTCGTAGAGCTGATCAAAATAAAACAACCAAAAAAACTAAATAATTATGAACGGAATTGTTTTTGTTAAAGAATCAGGCGGTATTGTTCGCAGTATTGCGGGCGAGGATCATATAAGTGGATTTGTTGCATATATTGCCGATGCACAATTACCTGCAGGTTTTACAACTGCAG
Organism: Bacteroidales bacterium; assembly: GCA_016342685.1. GTDB lineage: Bacteria > Bacteroidota > Bacteroidia > Bacteroidales > UBA12077 > UBA12077. The sequence continues at coordinate 128,728 of JAEINU010000008.1, forward strand.
ACAGAATTAAGGAAATAGGTACCATTGAATCAGCAGAGGCTTTGGGTATTGTTTCAACTTCTGAAAATTGGTTAGTAAAAGTATTACACTATCATATTTCAAAAGCATTTAGCATTAATCCAAATGCCAGTATATTTCTTGGTTTATTCACAACCCCAGTAACTACCTATGATTTTACTGAATTAAAAACAGTGCAAAATTATGCCGAAGGTAGAATTAGACAAGCTGCTATTTATGCTCCCGATAAAGAATTTGCGGCAGGTGATATTACAGCCATAAAAGCGGTATGTACAACGCTTGAGTCAGAGCACATGCCATTGTCTGTATTGTATGCTGCAACTATTGCCAATGTTACAGGAATAGAAACAATAGCAGCTACCGGACAAAAACGAGTTTCGTTGGTTGTTGGTCAGGATGGTTCTGATTTGGGATCCCAATTATACGAAGCTTCGGCAGCAGGCGAAGATCCTAAAAAATCAGTAACAGAAGTTGGTTTGGCGTTAGGAGCAGTTTCATTAGCTGCAGTTAATGAAAGTATTGGATGGATAGAGAAATTCCCTGCAGGAATTAATACTCCTGCATTATGCGATGGTACTTTAATTAAAGAAATGGATCAAGCAACACTAACTACTTTAGACGGTAAGCGAGTGTTATTCCTTCGTAAACATGGAGGTATTGCAGGTTCATACTTCAACGACTCACATAATTTAGATCTTGCAACTTATGATGAAGCATACATTGAGAATGTACGCACAATGGATAAGGCTACACGTGGAATGCGTACTTATTTATTGCCTAAATTAAGTTCTCCGCTTACGGTTGATACCGCAACAGGATTACTTGACTCTTTAACTGTTTCAAATTTAGAACTAATTGCAAAAAAAGCTTTGGAGGATATGGAAAAATCGGCAGAGCTAAGCGGTTACTCTTGTGAGATTGACAACACTACCAACGTGCTTGAAACTGGTGAGGTTGTATTTGTAGTTAAGAAGGTTGACATTGGAGTGGCACGTAATTTCAAAGTTAAAATAAGTAATGTAACTAATATTTAGTACTATGAACGGATTAAGACAAGTGCCACTTATTAACGGTGCAGAGCCATCGTGGGCAAACTTAACAGTAAGTATTGCAAGTCTTCCTGAAAATGCAATTACATCCATTGATTATGAAGATGATCAGGACATGGAAAATATATATGCTGCTGGGCAAACGCCTGTAGCTCGTGGATATGGACAGATAAAGCCAAGTGCTAAAGTAGGTCTTTTAAGATCTGCCGTTGAAGCTATTCGTGTAAGTTCACCAACAGGCAGATTACAGGATATTGCTCCTTTTGATATCGTGGTTCAATTCGTTCCACTGGAAGGTGGAACAATTATCACTCATAAGATCAGAAACTGTCAATTCAAAAAAGACAGTCTTAGTACTAAAAAAGGTGATATGAGTATTGAAACCGACTTTGATTTATTACCAAGTCATATTGAGTGGAAATAAAAGCAGTTAAAATGGAGTTTATAAAAGCACAAATAAAAAAATATAAGGACGACTTTGGTGGTGTATATAAATATACCACCAAGGACGGCAAATCCTGTTTATTACGCAGTCCAGATCTAAACATATTAGATGCCTGCAGAACCATTAGTGGTGGCAGCTCAATTAAGTTTGATAAGGCTCTTTTAGATAATTGCTGGCTTGAGGGTGACGAGGAGTTAAGAACAATTGATAAATACCAGATCGGCTTATTCGACTGGTTAGGTGGCATTATTCAAAAAGTTGATGGTGCGTTGGAAGAGCTTTAGCCTCTGCAGAAATACAAACACCCGGCGTTAGTGAGCGCCATAATGTTGCGAAGGCTGTAACCTACAAGTATAGGGTTATGAGAGCTTATATCAGGTATTACCTGAAATATGAGCCCGATGTTCTGGAAAGTATGACCATGCAACAGCTTGCAGAGGCTTTTCAGGACTTGTTATATATAAGGAGTCACAAAAGTAAATTTGAACCCGAAGAGTAAAGCTTAACAATGGATAATGTACAATATGCCATAGAGATTGTTGATAAATGGGGGCAGCCGATGAAAAGATTTAAGTCGGAACTTGCTTCTGTTGATCGCATGCGCATAAAGGATCCATTCCGAAATATGCCCCGCAGTGTTGATCAATTAAAAAATAATATTAATCGATACAAACGAGCTGCTGACAATACTTTTCGTACCGATCACCTTCGAAAATACAATATGCTTATCGGGCAAACCGAAAAGAAAATACGCATGTTGGAAGGAGCCTCGCAAAGTGCCAGTGTTAAAACTAATATGTTAGGTGGTGCAATGAAAATGTTGCCTGCTATTGGCGTTGCAGGTGGTATTATGTTGGCTTCAAGATCTGTTTCTGGGTTTGGTAAAGACAGTATTATGGCTGCTGCCGCTTTCGAGAAGTACGGTGTTACTTTGCGAACCATGCTCGGTTCACAAGGAGCAGCACGAGAGCGTATGACCGAGTATGCCGATATTGCTAAAAAGACTCCTTTTGAATTACAACAAGTAGTTGAATCTGGTAACCAATTGCAAGCAATCGGCAGATATAGCCGTGGTAATGTAACCATGTTGGGCGACCTTGCAGCAGCAAGTGGCAAGCCTATTGAACAGGTTATGAATGCCTATGCTAAGTTGAGTACCGGGCAAAAAGGCGAATCTGTTAATATGTTCCGAGATCTTTTGATTAGTTCAGAAGATTGGGCGAAAGCTACCGGGAAAGGAATTAAGAAAAATGGTGAGTTAGCAGCCACAACAGAAGAAATGATTACTGCTCTTCCAAAGATCCTTAAAAAGAAGGGTTTCTTTGGTATGATGGATCAGCAGGCAAAAACTACTGAAGGTAAAATAAGCAATTTATCAGATTCGTTCTATATGTTGAAAGAATCTGCAGGAGAGAAAATGAAACCTGCCTTTGATGAGTTCTTATCGGGTACTGCCAACATAGTGGAAAGTATGAATAAGTGGGTAGCCGTTCCAGTACCTGAAAAAATTGCTCGTGAAAAAGCCGAGTTAAACGCTTTAGTTGGTGTTATTACCGATGCTAATACAGGTGAGCAGGTTCGATCTGATTTGATCAATAATTTACAACAGCAATATCCTGAATTTTTAAAAGGTATTGATTTGGAAACTATCAAGAATGAAGATCTAAGAAAGAAACTTGCCGAAGTAAATAAAGAGTATGAGAACAAACTCAGGCTTGCATCAATGAAAGGACTTTATTCTCAAGTTGAGCAGGATTATGAGGAAGCAAAAACCAAATTGGGTGATGCTCAGCTTGCATTATATGCTAAAAACGAATTCACTAAAACAAAAAGTGATATAATTTCGCTTATGAACGATAAAGGCTTTGCCGATACACAATCGGGTGTTGTAAGCTCTGTTTTAGCCGATAATGTGAGCAAAGCAATAAAAAGTTATTACAGTGGTCAAACTCTAAATTATAGCGAGGCAGATATTCAAAAACTAATTGAGTGGAGTTCGAATTATGCCACTTACGAAAAGTTTGACTCCATGTGGTCGTCGCCTGAAAATGCTGTTAAAAAATATGGTGCTGAATTGAACATACTTCAACAGCATAAAGATGCTAAAGGAAGGATGCTTTCAACAGAAGAGCACAAAGCTTTACTTGATAGGGCAAAGCGTATTGACACTAAAGATAAAAGTACTTACGATAAGTTGTTTGGTAAACAAGATCTTGCTTCAGAATTTGATGGCATAAGGCAAAAAGGGCTTAAAGGTATTGATGCAGTTAATATGGACGAGTGGCAAAGGCTTGCTTCGTTTCTTTCGGGAGATCTGAAATACAAAGAAGGATCCGGCACGGATGGAGGAAATGGTTTGGATCTTGGCAAAGCCAGTGCAACGATTGATGGGGGCGGCAAGAATGTAAAACAGGTTAATGTACACATAGATTCTTTATTAGGTAATGTAACCAATCAGTTTAGAGATACTGATACTGTACAGGATGCCGATAACTTTTTAGAAAAGCTTTCGACAGCATTACAACTGGTTGTTAACGATGTAAATTATTCAGCAAAATGAGTATAATTAAGATATACTACCGTAAGCCTACTGATTTGGAAAGAGTTGGTATTAATGCAGCTAATCAGGCTGCTTTAACGGCATCAACCACAGCCATACAGTTTATTAAAACTTCGGCTTATGCTCAAAGAATGCTGACTTTACCTGAAGTCTTAACAAACGAAGAAATGTTAAGTCTGGATGGTAGTAAATCACCGTACAAAACCAGTGCGGGTGATGTAGCTCGTAATGTACTTATGCTTTCGACTATTGATGATTCATTGCAGATTCAACTTATTGATGTTGGCATAAAAGCTAGTCAGGCAAATACAATAAAACAAACCCCATTAACAGGCAGAAAAGGTACAATAAAAGAGTATATCCAAGCAATGGATCACAATGTGGTGGTTAAAGGAAATCTTATTTCAGGTACTGCAGGAGCTTTCCCTTTTGATATGCTTCATGCGCTTGTTAGAATATTAAAAGAACCTGCCGCTTTAAAGGTGGCAAATAAGTATCTTGAGGCTTTTGATATTTCGAAATTAGTATTAAGAACAGCCGATTATGATCAATCGGCTCAAAAATACATGAATGTGTTGCCGTTTAGTTTAAACTTCGTTAGTGACGAGGATTACGAGTTACAAATTGATTAATTATGTTTGTATTAAATTGTTATATATCCATAAAAAGCGCAAAAACACAACAAACCGTATCTTACGATTATGTAAGTGATGTAAACATTATTACTTCGCTTAAATCGTTTACCGATACGTGCAAATTAATTGTGCCTCGCAAATTGAAATATAAGGGAAAGGATATTACCAACTACATAAGAAGGAACGATGCAATTGAGGTACAACTTGGTTATGATGATCGTTTAAATACACTATTTAAAGGCTATATAAAAACTGTTTCAACAGGAACGCCTGTTGTTATTGAGTGTGAAAATGAAGCTTGGAAATTAAAGCAGACACCTGGTACACCTAAGTTATATCCATCGTTAAAATTGAGTGATTTTATTGCTGAATATATGAGCAATTATGAGTGTGTAACGGCAGATGTCAACTTAGGCGAGGTTCGTATTAAAAACGAGACTACAGTTGCTAAGGTATTTGCGTATTTTCAAAAGAATTACCCACTTCGTTTTTTCTTTAAAGATGATATTTTTTATGCAGGCTTACCTTCTGCATTAATTGTGAACGAGCAAAAGACTGTTAACTTTGAAACAGGCTATAACTATATAAGTGATACGCTAAAATATACCTGTGCCGACGATGTTAATTTACAGATTATTTCAAAGGCTATTTTAAAAGATAATACCAATCTGGAATGGAAAGAGCCAATCAAAGTCGACGGAGCCGAAGTAAGAACTTTTTATCTTCCGGGAGCAAAAACGATTGATGATTTAAAAGTGCATTCAAAAGAAATGCTTTTAAAATATAAGGTTGATAAAATGGAGGGCGACTTACTTGCCTTCGGTGAGCCTTTAATTACAAAGGGAGACATTGTTCATTTATTTGATGATGATTCTATTGAGCGAAACGATAAGAAGTTTATAGCAGAATCTGTTAATTATAGATTTAATAAAGACGGGTTTCGTCAAAGTGTCAAATTAGGAGATCAAGTAGCATGAAAAACGAAATAGCAGAAGCCATAAAGGAGCTTGCAGGATTAGCATTAATGCCTTTCATTATTGGAAAAGTTGAGAGTGTTGATGGTCGTACCTGTACGGTTAACCCGGTTGATGGTGGAGCAGCTATTGAAAATGTTCGCTTAAATGCTTACACCGATGGTAATAAAGGGATTGTTATAACTCCGAAGAAAGATTCTTTTGTTATTGTTGGAATGCTTGACGAGGTTGATGCAATGGTACTCATGAGCGATGAAGTTGAAATTATTGAGGCTATTATTGCCAACACATCTTTTAAAATGAGCGATGGCGAAATGCTTTTTAATGGAGGTGGTAACGGTGGACTTATTATAGTTGCCAATTTGGTTGATAAAATGAACGCTATTGAATCAAAGTTGAACGATGTTATTAACACATTGAAAACTGTTACTATTCCATTAGCACCCTCGGGAACTTACCCCTTGGCTACCGATTTTGGAGATATGACAGTATTAAGCGAAACTAGTACTAGCGATATTGAAAACGAAGATATAAAACATTAGTTATGGACGGTATATTACAAGACGACGAAGGTGATTTATTAGTACAGAATGGTGATTTTGTAACTGGTGATATTAGTCAGGATATTGTTGCCGATACAATATTGGCTTTGCCCGGTGATTATAAAACTTATCCTTTGTTTGGAGCAGGTTTAAGAAAAGCTTTTAATGGCAAACCCAATGTATTCTTTGCAGGTAAACTTCGGTCTCAATTAAATGCCCAGGGCATACAGGCAAGTAAGGTAAGTATTAACGATCAGGATGGATCTATACAAGTAGAATTATGATGATATCAATAAGTATACAGGGCGAACAAACATTATTTGATATTGCTATTCAGGAATACGGCAAGGCAGATTATGAAGCTTTATGGAAGCTTCTCGATGATAATCCAGACATTGCTTTTGATTATAAAGCAATGCAAACCGATGCTGTTGCAGAGGAAAGAGTTCTTGTTGATAATTACGAGATAATTGAATCTGGGTTTAAAGATATTGCTTACCCTCTAACCGAAGGTCAGAGTATAAATATTGACAGCGACTACTCAGGTAAAGATAATAATGTATTAAAACAAATTGAGGGATCTGTTATAGCAACAGGCTATGCGGAACCAATAAATAATTAGAGATATGGCACAAACAGAACAGGAAATTATTGACGATATGGGCGCAGCACCTTCGGGTTTTGTGTTTGCTCAGTTGGCGGATTGGGTATTGTGGCGAAGCTTTTTCGCTAATGCTATTGCTCTTTTTGAGAGTATTCTTGATCGAACTAAGAGTGATATAGATACTATTATTGCCACGCAAAAATTAGGCTCAAAGTCATGGTATGCAAAAAAAATCATGGAGTTTCAGAATGGTGATAGTTTGACAATGAATGAAGATACTGGCATGCTTGAATATGTTAACATCGATACAAGTAAACAAATAATTGCAAGGTGTTCGGTAGGTGAAAAAGTTGTTGAGAACGTTAGTCATGTGGTATTTAAAGCCGCTAAATACAATAATCTTGATGATAAGGTTCTTGTGCCACTAGATGTATCAACGGAGCTTCCAAACTTGGAGACTTATGTTGAGAATGTGAAAATTACAGGAACCGATACACTTGTTGTAAGTACCGCTTCCGATCTTGTTAAAATGATTGGATCTATTTATTATGATCCGGCATATAATCCTGCCGAAGTAATTTTCGCTGTTAAGCAAGCTTTAATTAATTATCGTGATACTTTGGGAGGTGGTGCATTAAGTGGGATTGTAAAAAAACACGAATTTTATACTAAAATAGCAGGGTGTTTGGGTGTATATGCTGTAGATCTTGATACACTTCAACATAAAACAAGTACAGGAGAGTACGGTTCGATTGAAAGTTCTGCCGAATTAGAAGCCGGGTATTTTAATTACGATGTTGATAATGCAGGCTTTTCATTAGCATTTAAGAACTATAAAACAGATGTAGTAAATACAACCATAACAGATCTTAATTTAACTTAAAATGATAACCGTTAATTTTCGCAACTTAGCATTTTATTTAACTCCACCTTCGAAGCGATATCGAAGCGATGGTTCTCTTTCTACTCGAGTTAAGTGGTTACAATATTTAGCAAAGCCATTAAATACATTAATGGACTCTTTTAACGAGTATCGAAAAGAATCGTTAATAGCTGCGAATGTAACTAGTCAAACGGCTTCTTTGGAATGGTATTTACGGAGAAAGTACCACCCATCAATTAGGATCTATCATTATAGTGATCATGGAGTATATATATGCAACGATAATGAACTTTCAGAATACGGTGTTGATTTAAAACCCGAGTATGCTGATGCAGTAGATGGCTTGGTAGTCGTTCCATTACATGGCGAAATAGTTAGACTCGAAGGTGTAAGTTTTATGGTGGATATTCCATCGTCAGTAAATGTCGATGCGGTAATAACAGACTTAGAAATATATAAAATAGCAGGTAAAAAGTATAATATTAATACAGTATAACATGAAAAGGCACATACAAAATTCAGGTTTTAAAAAGTGGTTTGGTAACTATTTTGTTGAGTTAGAATCAGAGCCATTAAAAGCCATTGATCAATGGGCATCTGCTTACGAAGGGTGTATTATATCAGGTGTATTATTAAGCTTGATTTCAGGCACGACATATAATGTTGCTGCAGGAATGGTCGTATTAAAAATTGACGATGAATATAAGGTGGCTCCTTTGCTTGCTGCAAACAATGTTAATGTTTCAGTGCAAAAAGCCATTCGTTTAAAAAAGACTGCTGTAACAGGGCAATATCAAAACCCTTCGGACTTAACTATTGCCTACGATTATAGTGCCGAAATAATTGATTATACATCCGGGCTAGGTACGCTTAATCAGGATTACTTATTAATTCCAACGAATGGAGGAGCAATAAGATCGTATGCTGATGTTCTAAAAGATGCAATAGCGATCGTTACAACTGCGGCAAAAGGTTTAATGAGTGCTGCTGATAAGACTAAGTTAGACGGTGTTGCAACAAATGCAAATAATTATGTACATCCATCCAGTCATGTAGCTTCAATGATAACCGAAAGCACAACAAAGCGTTTTGTAACCGATACCCAAATAATTAATTGGAATAGTAAAGCAAACGGATCACATACTCATTCGGCTAATGATATTGGCGAAACTACAACAAAAAGGTTTGTTACGGATGTTGAAAAGCAAGGTTTTTGGGATGGTACGTCAACGGTTTTGAGTACTATTAAAAAGGTAGGAATAGGAACGGCGGCACCTTTAACTAAATTGGAAATAAAAGGAGAGACAGGAGCTGCAAGTGTTTTAACAATTGGAAGTAGTAATGTAATTTCAGAAGTAGGTCAGGAAATTGCATCTTTACAATTTAGACAAGGAGACGGGTCAATAGGAATACCTGACAATATTACAAGTAGAATAGTTGCTGTTTCTGAGGTTTCAAATGGAGCTTGGGTAGGTTTAGGATTTGAGACAGGAGCACAAGGCGTTTTATCTGAAAAGATGAGAATTGATAAATTTGGTAATATTGGCATTGGTACAACTGCGCCATTATATAAATTACATGTAGTTTCAGATAGTGGCGCTTCATTTTGGGAAAGTTCAAGTGAAGATCGAAACAACAGATTAATAATTGGAGCAAACTCTGTAAGTTCATTTATTCAGGGTAATTATTCAAGTGGAGGAACGAAAAATATTTCAATAAACGCAAACGGCGGCAATGTTGGAATTGGTACTGCACCATCATATAAATTAGATGTTGAAGGCTCAACAAGATTTAACGGGAATATTGGATTTTTCAACACAACTCCCATTGCAAAAAAAGCTTTAACACAATACCCTAGTCAGGTAGGAATAGACACGACTTGGGGAGGTAATGAGATCGAAGCTCTTGAAACAACTAGAGATTCATTACAGGAAGTGATAGACGCTTTAAAAGCTTACGGATTACTATCTTAATAATAATATATAAATAAATGTGTGACAAAATGAAAACACCAATTACTTATTATGGTGGCAAACAAACTATGCTCAAGCATATCAAGCCACGAATTCCAAAACATAAAATTTATACAGAAGCTTTTTGCGGAGGGGCTGCGGTTTTCTTCGAAAAAGAAGCTTCTGATATAGAAGTGCTAAACGATATTAACGGAGAGTTAATTAACTTTTATCAGGTATTTAGACAGCATTCAAGCGAATTTAAACAGGAGCTTGAAGGTACTCTGCATAGCAGAAATTTACACTTGTATGCCCAAATGATTTACCAATTGCCAGAGCATTTTAGTAAAGTGAAACGTGCTTGGGCTTTGTGGTATCTATCCAAAACAAGTTTTGCATCTAAGCTAGATGGTTCGTTTGGTTATGATAAGTCGAAGAATACAATGGTTAAAAAGCTTTGCAATGCCAAAGAGTATGCAATTGCTGAAGCTGTTGCAAAACGATTAGAAAATGTACAACTTGAGTGCACCGATGCTTTACGTATTATTAGATCGAGAGACACTATAGATGCATTTCATTTTGTTGATCCTCCTTATGTAGGTACTAATTGTGGTCATTATAACGGATACAACGAACAGCATTTTAAAGAGTTGTTAGACCTTTTAAGCAATCTTGAAGGTAAGTTTATGTTAACCATGTTTCCTAACGATATGCTGCAAGAATACATCGATCAGTACGGTTGGCATAAAGTAGAAATAACCAGGACTATTTCTGTTAGTACATCAAACAGGAGAAAACAAGCAGAGTGGATTATTATGAATTACAATACTGTTTAAACAGTATTTAAAGAGTGGGTGGGGCTGTTGTCACACATCTTCAAAGCAAAAGCCAAAAAGCTACCCGGGGGTAGACCCCACCCGAATATTTTTACTTTTTGGCTTGCTAATAAATGTGTGACTTTGCAAATATATGCTAAATAATCATACTAAAATAGTGTGTGTGATTATTGATTTTTTAGGACATTTGGTTTTATATTTGTGTACTTTTGGATTTTGCGATTATAGAATCAAATAAAAAAATTAAGGAATTAAAAACTAAAATTGATGGCTTAGAAATTTCAAAAACAAAGTTAGAAGAGAAATTAGACACCAAAGTTATAGAAATGCAAGAAAAGGCTTGGGTATTGAAAAAGAAATATGAGCCATTTTTTAAACCTGCTTTTATTGGTTTTATGGGTGGCGGTGAGAGTTTTTTTAATAAATGTCTAAACGAGCAAACAAACAGTTCTAAACTAATATCTGACAAAGAAATAAAAGATAAATGCCGCAAAATTTTTAATGACAATATTAAATCTTATGATCCAATTGTAGAATTTAATTTCGATGAACTCTCTGAAAAGGAAACTTCGGATATTTTAGAAACAAAAATTATCGGTAAAGAAGATATCGAGATTGCAAAACTAATACATCAGCTTGAAAATAGTGATTGGGTAAAAGATGGTGTTGATTATCTTCAAAAAACAGAAAATAAATGCCCATTCTGTCAACAAACTATAAATTCTGATCTGCGAGAAGAAATCGAATCATTTTTTGATGAAACTTATGAGAATCAAAAAAGAGAATTAAATAGATTTATTGCCAGTTATAAAAGCTATGTTTTTGGTTTAATTTCCGAATTACAAATTCTTACAAGTCGAGAAATATCTATTATAGATTTCAGAGAACTAAACGATAAAATTGAATTACTGCAGGAGCTTTACAAGAATAATCTGAACAAATTAGAAACAAAACTAAAAACTCCAAGCATTCCAACAACGATTGATAGTTTAAAATTTATTTTAAAAGACATATCAATTCTGATAAGTATTTATAAGAAAGCAGTTGAAGAAAACAACAAGACAGTTCTAAATATTATAACAGAAAAAGACAATTTAAAATCTGAGATTTGGCGTTTTATCATTAACTTATTGGATGTTGATTTAAAATCATACAATTCAATAAAACAAGGTGTTGGTAAAGCAATTAAAGGTATTTCAGAATCAATAGAAACAACCAAAGAAGAAAAGATTAAACTTGAATCACAAGTTAAAGAGAAAGAATCAGAAGTTACGAGTGTTAAGCCAACGGTAAATGAAATAAACAAAATTCTGAAATTGTTTGGCTTCACTAATTTCAGTCTTGATGAAGCTGATAAAAAAGGTTTTTATAAGGTTATAAGAGAAGATGGCTCTGAAGTTAAGGAAACATTAAGCGAAGGTGAATCTACCTTTTTAACCTATTTGTATTTCTATCATATGTTGAGAGGTAGTACAACCGACACAGGAATTGGGAAAGATAAAATTGTAGTAATTGACGACCCTATTTCAAGTTTAGACAGCAATGTACTTTTCATTGTGTGTAACTTAACAAAAGAATTGGTTAGAGATGTAAAAAACAAAACGAATGGAATAAAACAGATATTTATTTTGTCTCATAATGTTTATTTCTTCAAAGAAGTAACCTTTAAAGGTAATGGTAACAATAAATGGAAGGAAGAGGCATATTGGGTTATTAGAAAACTTGATAATAAAACAAAGATTAATGAACACGGACAAAATCCAATAAAAACAACCTATGAATTATTGTGGCGAGAATTAGATGATATAGAATCAATTAATTCAGCTACAATTTTCAATACACTGCGTAGGATTTTGGAATATTATTTCAATATTCTTGGTGGATTAGATTATGAAAAAGCAATAAGTGAATTTGAGGGTGAGGAACAGATTATTTGCAAATCATTAATTTCATGGATAAATGATGGTTCTCATTTTATAAATGACGATTTGGTTGTTGATTCAGAACTTGAAAATATTGAGAAATATTTAAAAGTATTTAAATTAATATTTGAAAGATTAGGGCATGAAAGTCATTATAACATGATGTTAACTAAAAATATAAATTCATAAATGTCCACGCTTAAAACCATACACGTTGCCAAGTCGCCAAAAGCCTACCGCAAAGACCAAAACTTGTCAAAGAGTATGTTTTATGCCAACGCTTTTTCCCCACTCAAAACTTATTTTTTCGGAAACGACAGTGTTCAAACTGGGCTGACTAATGATTGCAGAAAGATAAATTGTAACTAAATAAACACCAACAGCTAACCCAACATCACCAGATAATGCGGGGGTTTTGGCGGTCTGACAAAGTTTTGCTATCTTCGTTTTCGTTCAACGGTCTGACAAAGTAGAGTAATGGAAACCCGCACTACTGGTATGTTTAAATCGTTAGCGGTAACTCTAAAAATCGAAAATGAAGATATTTAGCTTTTTAAAACAACAGACAAAAACAGACCTGATACCTGAGCATGTAATCAGACGGGTAGTTGATTATATGCCCGATTTCTATAAAACCCATAGACAATATATAAACTGTCTTGAATATATAAATAATAGAGAGTGGGAACTTGCCCTTGATAGTTTGATAGAACTTGCAGATGAGACTGAACATTACTTTTCGGAAGAGTTTTGGATTGGACTTGCTAACTCTGCTGATAAAATGAAACTGAGTGATAAAGCAAAATATTGTAGGAAGCAAATTAAAAGAAATGCACGAGACATAAAATCAAATATACCATTTGGTTGGACAACAATAAAATATGATAACGATCATTTTCAACATTACATTTCTGAAAAACTTAAGGAAGAGTTAGCGTCTGAAAGACGAGTAAAAGATAAAGTTAAGGAATTGATAAAAAAAGATGGAGTGCATTTAAAATCTCATGGTCGTAGTGGATTTTTATATATTGCAGAAAATGGAAAAATAGCTGAAATAGAGTTTGAGTTAGGAGTAAATGGACTTATTTTATATTTTAACAATATGACAAATTGGTCTTTACCTATAAAACAGTCAATTACTAAAGAAGAAAAACAAGGTATAAAAAGCAAAATCATTAATTGGGCTGCAGAAACAAAAAATGCAATTGAGTTTTATCATTAATGAAGTCGAGCAACCGCTAACACGTAATCAACAGATAATGCGGGAGTTTTGTGTTTTGCAAGCTTTTTACTATCTTCAAACTTTATTAACGGGTGATACTGAAACGCGGCGAAAACCCGCACTACTGTTATTACGGGACCGTTACGGGTAATACTTTTAGGGAGAAAATATGAAACGAATTCTTTTTATTGGATTGTTAATCACAATTTTTTCTTGTCAAAATGAGACAAGCAATGAAATTGATAAAGAAATTGAAGTTATAAATGACATTTTCTTACAATTACCTGAATATATTCAGTTTTACAATTTTAGTTTACCAATTCCACCACCGCCGCCACCAATTTATAATGAAAAAGGAGAATTTGTTGGTATTGACACGGTTGCACAGCTGGAAATACTTGATAAAATTGAAAAAGAGTTTAAAGCTCGGAATATAGATACTTCTAAGATTGTTCTTGCAGTTTTTGATACTTTAGTAAATAATGACCATTTTGAGCTTAATGAAAGTTATGCAGTTGATACAATTTTTAATAATTACCATTCCATCACCAAATCAATAATTGAAAATGAAAAAGCTCCAATGAAGTTGGTGCTTAATGATATTGTTGAAACAGGAAAATATGAATTAAAATCTTATTCAGAATTTCCATCAGGTAGAGAAATATTCAGTAAAAAGTATGATTTCAATTTTAGCGGTGTTATAACTTTATCAAGAGTTTATTTTAACAATAGAAATGACAAAGCAGTAATTTTTTGTGATTATTGGTGTGGTATTGATTGCTGGACAGGTAATGCATTATTTCTTGAAAAAATTGATGGTAAATGGAAAATTGTGAATTCAGAACTATTATGGATTGCCTAAAAGTACAACCCGTAACATTGCTTCAACAGATAATGCGGGGTCTTGGTGGTTTGCAAGCTTTTTACTACATTTAAACTTTCTTAACGGGTGATACTGAAACGCGGCGAAATCCCGCACTACTGTTAAGCAAAAAACGTTAGCAATAATGCCGCGATTTTTTCAAATAAACCCTTTTAGAGCTTCGTTTTTTACATAAATTTCAAAATAGAAT
>JAEINU010000014.1 GCA_016342685.1 Bacteroidales bacterium
TGCTTACACCTGTAAATGCTCATTTGAATGGAAATTATAAACTTCCAGATTATAGAATAAAAAGAAAACAAAAAAATGAATTATCTTTAAAAAATAATGGCGAAAAATAGTCAACCTATTTTAGCACGAGACCGTCTCTAGCTATTGGTTTTAACCAAACTAAGTCCTCGATATTATCAAACTCATTGTTAATATCATTCACTTGAACACTAGAGCCTGCAATCCAACCCTCATCAAATGATATTTGCTTTAAATCTGATAAGATAGGGAATTGGTATAAGCCTAACTTATTAAGTTCTGCAATTTTCGAACTATCTATTTGTCCGTAAGCGCTAAGGGATAAAAAAACTGTGATTAGAATAATGATTTTTTTCATTTTTACATACCTTTATATGAGAATTTACAAACTTCTATTCTTGATCTGTATCAATTCTTACACCTGTACTTCTTGGTATTTGTTTAACAGGTTTACTTTGAGTGCTTAAAGCTCTACTTACAATATAACTTGAAATAATAATCGCTGAAAGTATAATTATTAATATTGTTATTTTTTTTATTGTGTTTGTTCTTAGATAAAACAAACCAATAAAGCTTATATACAATTGATTGAACCAATTATATTTTAATTCCTTATCATTCTCATGAATACTTTCAAAATAAATAGTAGAACTAAGTTCTAAAGCTTCGAAAATTAATTTAATAGTAGTGTTTCTAGGTGTTACTTCACCAGACTCAATTCTCTGAAGAGTTCTTACACTAAGATTACATTTTTCAACAAGGTCCTCTTGTGTCAGACCTTTCTTTTTTCTTAATTCTATAAGTTTTTTTCCTAATTCTGGTTGATTAATCATATTTAATATTTTTGTACAAATTTAAATTTCATTTTTAAGATAGACCCCGAATTTTTATTGAATTTTACCCGACATTTACACGTCATCTAATATATCTTTAGGTAATTATACCAATAGCGGTTATTTCGAATTGCAGTTTTTATATTCTATGTTTGCTTTTTTATGATTGAAACCACAGCTCATTTAATTCGTTACACCAATCTTTAAATTAAAGAAATAGCATTTAATATTGGATATGAAAGATCATCTTCATTAAACATGTTTTTAAACAATATTACAATATTTCGCCTTCCAAATAGCGAGAAAATCACAACTTTTTTCTCATAAGACTCGAAATAAAAAACTCAAAAATAAATTTAAAGAAACCTGAAATTTCCGACATTCAAGACAAACGAATTATTTACATCAAAATAATTGGAAAATATAGTAATGAAAATTACAAAAAAGTATGGTCAGAACTTTTTGAATTTGCAAAAACAAACAACTAAATAACAATCGAAACAGAAAGAATTAGGAATAAGTTACGACGACCACAAAAATACAGATAACAAAAAATGCAAATATGATGCTTGTTTAACGATAAAAAACGAAATAAAGCCACAAGGAAAAATAGGAGTAAAAACAGTAAAACGTGGGAAAATTGCAGTCTTTACATACAAAAGAGATTATAAGAATTTGGGAGCAGTTTACGATTATATCTTTGGTAAGTGGTTAATAAATAGCAACAATAAATTGAAAAATATTCCTGTAATGGAGAAAAAACTTAACAAATTTATCGAAACGAATAAAAATAATTAATAACAGATATTTATCCACCAATAATAATAAAATGAAAATTTCAAATTTGAAACACTTTAACGGGCCACATTGTGAAACAACTTCGACTGGCAGTCTATTTAAACATATGGCATGAAATAATCGGAGAAGTCAGATAACTATCCCTGCTTTATCACAAATAAATTTAAATAATACCTACAGCCGTTTATTACAGGCGAGAAAAGGAAATACTTGAGAATAGAAGAAAAATAAAGAGAAGGACAATAGCAAACCGCAAACTTCTTCATCAACTTTTAAAAGTTGATGAAGAAGTTTTGATAGATATATTTTGAAATGATAAAATAACACTTTAATTTTAGTAATGTAAAAGTTCACCTTTATTAGACGGCAAACAATAGATAAATGATGGTACACTTCGTAAATTATTGGATGTTTCTAAATTAAAATCTGTAGGTTGGAAATGTAAAATTGAATTGAAAGAAGGGATAGAAAATGCATATCAGGATTATTTGAAATTTTTTAGTTAAAAATTAAATAGTTATTAATGTATAAACAAGAGCCAAAAATAAAGACAAAAACGCCAGAGAAAATAAAAATAAAACTAAAACTAGATCTTCTTGATAAATTAGATCAATTTTTTGATTCAAAAGCAAATGTATTTTTTTGGATATCCATGTTTTTTACCTTATTGTTTTCATTCTTACTATTTAACTTTAGAATGAGTGTGTCGGGTGATGATTCTGCTTACATTTTAAGAGCATTTGATTTGGTAAAAGATTTTACATTCCCTACGTTTCAGGGTCCACTATATCCTATGTTTTTGAGCATTTTTGTTTGGATTTTTGGATTAAATATAACCTTGTTAAAATCATTATCATTAGTTTCAATATTATTTCATTTATACTTTTTTTATAGAGCATTTAAGGGCAGAGTTTCAGGCTTATTACTTGTTTCAGTAATGTTAATTGTATCTTTTAATGCTTTTGTGTTATATCATGCAAGTCAAACATATTCCGAAGCTTTTTTCTTATTGCTACAAGCAGGCTTTTTCTTGTATTTTTTTAATGCATTTGTTTCAAAAGAGGAAAGTCTTTCTTTGAAAGAAAACTGGGGTAGGTATTTAATCCTTGGTTTATTACTTTTATTTTTAGGCTTAACAAGGAGCATTGGATATGGAGGATTTATTGCCGTTATCATTTACTTTGGTATGAAATTGCAGTGGAAAAGCATAGCATTTACAACGGGGGCTTTTATTTTTGAGTTTGAGATTTTTAATTTGATAAAAAAGTTTTTATTTCATTCTGGAGCATCTCAGTTTTCAACCCAGTTAAATCGATTAATGCAGGTCGATCCATTTTATGTGTCAAAGGGACAAGAAGATTTTGTAGGATTTATTTCCAGATTTGTTGGCAATTCAAATTTATATTTATCAAAACATTTATATAAGTTTATTGGTCTCAGACCAGAAATATTGGAACCAAAATATATATTAACTCTGCTAGTTTATATCATATTTTTTATTGCTATATATTACGCATTTAAGAAAAATAAATATCTGCTTTTCACAGGTATATACCTTACGGTATTAATCGGAATTACTTTTGTTATGGTTCAAACACTTTGGGATCAAGATCGATTAATTCTTATTTATTTCCCTTTAATCTTGCTGTTTTTGTTTTCAGGATTATATTATTTGGGGAAGTCAAAATCATTTAAATTCTTACAAGGATTACTTCCAATATTTTTAGTAATTATCTTTTTTACTAATTTTAATGTAACTACAAAAAAGCTGAAAGCTAATAATGAGTATCTAAAGCAAAATTTAGCTGGGAATAGGTTTTATGGAATGACCCCAGACTGGATTAATTATATAAAAATGAGTGAATGGGCAGCAAAAAATGTTTCTGATTCATTTATGATTGCTTGTCGAAAACCAAGTGTTTCGTTTGTATATGCAAAACGTAAATTTCACGGAATATATCGAATTACAACTAAAGATCCAGATGAATTACTATTAACATTAAAAAATGCCAATGTTAAATATGTTATTTTGGGGAATTTAAGAAAATATCCAAACAAAAAAACTCAATATACGATAGATACGATTAAGCGATACTTGTATTTTATATATCAAAAATATCCAGAGAAAATAAAGCTTGTTCAAACCATTGGTACAGATGAACCTGCCTTATTATGGGAAATTATTTATTAGATAATGAGTAAAGGTAGTGATTTTGAAAAGTTAGGTAGCAAGCTTAGAAAAGGATTTTATATTTTTTTTAAAATTTTATTTAGTTTCAATTCAGTAACTTATCATGTATTATGGTTAAAGTTTCTTCAGATTATTTTTAGTCCAATTGATATTATTTTTGCTTTAATTGAAAAATCACGAAAAATAAAATCTAATAAAGAAATTTCAATCATATTTGTTGTTGGAATACAAAGAACAGGATCTACATTAGTTTCGCAATTTATTGAAAAGACATTTTCATTTTTCCCAATCGGCAATTTCAATACTATTTTTAAAAGATCAAATTATTATTTGCATAAACAATTTGTAAGAAAATATAAATCAAACAATTCGTACAAGAACTTCTATGGTATTTCAAAAGGATTATTCTCTATTGGTGATAGTTATGAGGTTTGGGACAAATGGTTTGGGAAGAATCATTATGTACTTCCTACGGAAATAGGAAATGAGAAATTAGAAAATCTATCCGATTATTTTTCCTCTTTATACGAAGCTTATAATAAGCCTATTCTCTCTAAAAATAATCGTAATTCTTTATTGCTCCCAATACTTAGAAAAGTCTTTAAAAATGGGTTTTACATTATTGTAAAAAGAGATCCCGTTGCGGTTATTAAATCAACAATAAAAGCAAGTAAAGACTTTTTTGGGACGGATTCTATATTGTGGGGATTATATCCTGATATGCAATTTGACACAAATAATTATGAGAATATAACTGAGGCAGCAACCGTGCAATTTTTAATGCTTGATAAGATTTTAAATGAGCAAATTAAAGAGTTGGATCAAAACTCATATTTAATTGTTGATTATGATCAGTTTTGTCAAGATCCATTCCAATTTCAGCAAAATTTGATCAATATACTAAAAACAAAACTTGAATTTAAAATCGAGAATGTACAATATAGTAAGGAATCATTTAAGACATCAAAACGATTAATTAACATGCAATTAGATGAGCAAATTAAATCTTATATTGACATATGGAAGAATAAAGTTTGACTTATCCTGATTAGCAATATGAGAATTAAATATATTTTCACTTCAATAAAAAATAGCTGCTTTGACAAAAGAGAATATCAAAAAAATACTAAATTTTATATTTAAACTACTAATTACTGGAATAGCAATTTATGTTGTTATTCGAAAAATTGATTTATCAGAACTTTGGTTACATTTTAAGGATCTAAAAATAGTATATTTATTAGTAGCACTAATTGTTTTAGGATTATCTAAACTAATAGAAGCATATAGACTAAATATTTTTTTTAAAGCTAAGCGAATAGTATTAAGTGAAATCCTAAACTTGAAATTATATATATTGGGAATGTTTTATAATTTATTTTTGCCCGGCAGCATTGGTGGAGATGGTTATAAAGTTTATTGGTTGAAAAAGAATCAAGGTTCGAATCTTAAATCCGTTATTTGGGCTTCTGTTTTAAATAGAGTTAACGGATTATATGGTTTAGTAATTTTAATTTTTATATCTGCTTTATTTATTTCATTTGATTTTTTATATAAAAATTATATACTAATTCTTATTCCTGTTGGTTATTTGGTGTATTTTTATGTACTAAAGTTTTTTTTTAGAGATTATATTTCAACTTTGCCAAAAGCTACAATATTGTCGATTGCAATTCAGTTTTTGCAAGTTTTATCAGCTCACTTTACTCTGCTCAGTTTAGGTTTAAATTCAGGATTTTATGATTATTGGTTTCTATTTTTAATCTCGGGAGTAATATTCGCTATCCCGGTTACTCTTGGAGGATTTGGTTCAAGAGAATTCGTTTTTGTTTATGCTTCTCAGTTTTTATTGGTTGATGTGAATATAGCAGTTGCTTTGGGGCTCTTAACTTATATTATACGAGCAGGATTATCCATTAGTGGAGTTTATTTCATTATATTACCAAATAAATTAAATGAGTAAATTCAGCTTCTGAGCTATTATTTCTTACTTTTATTTAATATTAATAATATTAAATTAATTATGCTTAAAATCAAGTCACTGCGTTCGAAAGAATTTTACGAGCATTTTGAAAAATTAGCACCTAAATTTTCTAAATACAGAAAAAGGTATAGATATTTTTGGCGAAATATTGTTAAATACTGTAATTATTATATTCAGGATGAAGATACTGTAATTGAAATAGGCTGTGGGAATGGAAGTTCTTTATCGGAAATGAAAGGTAAAGAAAAAACAGGGATTGATTATAGTCCTTCAATGATTGCAAAGGCAAAAGAACAATATCCGGATATTGAATTCCATAATATGTTGGCTGAGGAGATTAACATTGATAAAAAATACGATGTTGTTCTTTTGACCGGTGTTTTAGGTTATTTTGATAATGTATTGGATGTTTTACAATCGGTAAAGGAAATTTGTCATCCTAGAACTCGAATAATAATTTCATATTACAATCAGTTTTGGGAGCCAATTTTACGTTTAGGACAGCTATTTGGGCTAAAAAAGAAAAGCCCACGAAAGAATTGGCTTTCGAATCATGATATTGCTAATCTACTTTATTTAACAGATTTTGAAGCATTCAGAACAACGCGAAGTTTACTTCTTCCAATTAACATTCCAATAATATCATATATTGTTAATCGTTATATTGCCCGCTTACCACTTTTTAATTCGATGTGTGTAAATAAATTTATCAATGCACGTCCAATTTTTCATCAAAAGGAAAATGAGAAGAAGGAGTATTCCACAACAGTTGTTATTCCTGCAAGAAACGAAAGCGGTAACATTGAAGATGCAATTACTCGTTTACCTAAGTTTGGTAAACATGTTGAGATAATTTATGTTGAAGGAAATTCAACAGACGATACTTGGGAAACCATTCAACGAATTCAAGAAAAGTATAAAGATACCCACGATATAAAAATTACACAGCAAGAAGGTAAAGGAAAAGGTGATGCAGTAAGAAAGGGGTATTCAATAGCAACAGGTGATATTTTAATGATTCTCGATGCAGACTTAACTGTACCTCCTGAGGATATTCCTAAATTCTATGATGCATTGGCTTCTGGAAAGGGAGAGTTTATTAATGGTTCGAGATTAATTTATCCTATAGGAAAAGAAGCAATGCGATCTCTTAATATTGCAGGCAATAAATTTTTTAGTCTGGTTTTTAGTTGGTTACTTGAACAACCTATAAAAGATACGCTTTGTGGAACAAAAGCTATGTTTCGCGATGATTATAATAGATTGCAAGCAAACAGAAAATTTTTTGGTGAATTTGATCCTTTTGGCGATTTTGACCTATTGTTTGGTGCATATAAACTAAATCTTAAAATTATTGACTTGCCAATTCGCTATCGAAAAAGAACATATGGCGATACAAATATTTCCAGATTCCGACACGGATTTTTACTACTTCGAATGTGCTGGTATGCAGCCGGCAAAATTAAATTCTGGTAGTTTAATGAACTACCCTGGGGCAGGGCCTCGAGGTGTCAAACGGAATATTTGTTTTATTTTATGAAAAACCTACCGTTTTTCTAACTTTTCTTCTCTTTACCCCGAGGAATTCTCTTGATTAATAAATCGCAGAATATATTTATGGATTGAAGTTTCTACATTTTTTGATAAAACAGGAGATATACAAGATATTAAATATATAAACAAAGCATCAGAGATTTTAGTAACTTTATCCTAAAAATAAAAACAAGCGATAGAATTATTAATCAACATAAATGACTAAATATTAGCACGCAATAAACGTTAAATTAATTGTCGACTTGATGTTTTTTTGAAAGTTAATTACCTTTTTTTGAATGTGTTAGTAAATGGAAAGGTACTACAATAAAACGGCAATGCTATCTTCGCACAAACTGTGATATATAATAATATCATTGTATAAAATATTGAAAGTTAGAAGTTTTTCTATTTGTAAACATTTTATTTTTTTTATACTTTGCTTAACTAATAAAAGCAAAATATCTATAATTGAATAAAAATAAGGAACATGAAAAAATTATTACTATCCCTAATTGTAATTACTGTTTCTGCAGTTTTGTTTGCTCAAGCACCAAGCCAATTTAAATATCAGGCAGTATTACGAAATGCAGACGGAACACTAATGGAAGAAGAAAGTGTAACCATTGTTATTTCAGTATTGAAAAGCGACCTTTCCACAAGTGTATTTGAAGAAACACATAATATTACTACAACCACTCAAGGCATAGTAAACTTAAACATAGGTTCGATAGAATATTTAAGTGTCATAAATTGGGCTTTAGATGAGTATTTTATAGAAATTAGTGTAAACGGAATCGTAATTGGAACAAATCAATTGTTAAGTGTACCATATGCTATACATTCAAAAACTGCTGAAACTCTAAGTGGTGGAATTACCGAAACCGATCCGGAGTTTATAGCATGGGATAAATCGACAGGCATTTCAATTACCGAAGGCCAGATAAATGATCTTGATCATTTTACTACAGCCGATGAAACAGATCCTATGTTTGGAGCTTCTGTTGCCAATGGAATAAATGAAACCGACACAACTAATTGGAATAATAAACTGGATAGTTATACCGAAACAGATCCTATTTTTGATACTTCAGTAGCTTCTGGAATTACCTCTGATGATACAACTTCTTGGAATGATAAAAGTGAATTTGATGGAGATTTTGCTAGTCTTTACAATGCCCCGAATATTGCTAATACAACACTTGAAAAAAATATACAGTTAAATACTAACGATGCTACAAGTAGTGTAAATATAACAAAAAACAATGGTACAAGTGTTTTGAAGGTCGATGGTACAGGTAGAATTACGGGAGATGGCAGTGGGTTAAGTAATGTTAAACCACTTTTAAACTACACGGGAGGTGACCAGCGTTATCAAATTACCGCCAATTATGGATCATATAATAATGTTAGGTCTGTAACAATGACTGCGCCTTCAAGTGGAGTGTGTTTTGTAATGGCAAGTGGATATGCCGATTGGGAAAGTATAGGTTGGGATTTACTTTTATCAGCTATTTTATGTGATCAGGATCCAAATTCCTCATTGGGTGCTGAAGATGAGTGGTATGATTATTTAAACATTCTTACTGATTATAATTGTGTTGATTCTTCTGATCAATATACTTCTTTCTCGCAACACAGATGTATTCCTGTTAGTCCAGGGACTCATACTTTTTATCTTTGGGCTAATAAACATAGTGCCGCTGCAAAAACAGAAGTTGCAGATGTTAATATATCAGTAATGTTTTTCCCAACCGGCGGAACAGGTAAATCGTCGAATGATGCTATGATAAAGGAAGAAGAACCAACTGTAGTAAAAGAAAGAATACCCAATACAGTTACAGGCTATGATTAAATTAGTTGTAACATATATTACGATTTATAAAACAATAAAAATATTACATAATTAAACCATATCTATTATTTTATAGGTGTGGTTTAATTTTCAAAGAAGTTGTTTTACCTTAAATAAAAAAGTTAATTACTATTGTTGAAAAATTGCGATATAGACTGTTTTTTTTGCTAATTAATTAGGACTACAGTTTTATTCTATTAATCTATGGTGTGTTCCTATTATATCAAACCTAGCTTTACAAATTTCTTTATATTCTAAAGCAATTTCATGAATATCCTCATCATCAATCTCATAATACCAAACTACTGATACTTCAGAATTATTAAGCTCAACTAATTGATTTATTTTTCTAATAATATCAATAAACATCTTTGATGATGAAGTATTTAAAATAACTAATCTAATATCAAATTCAGTTTTTTTATTCGGAGCCATAGTGTATTTATCTAACCAACTTATGATAGGTTCATAAAATCCAATGGAATTCTCTGGTAATGAATATCCATGTATTTGTAACCTGCCTGATTTTACATCGAAGTTTATGTAAGGGGTCTTATTGGTTGCTTCTATAATTAATTCTTTTTCCATATCTAAATTATCTTTCATTTATTTTTATATAAATCCAATTTACATATAATAGTGTTAGTGAAGGTAATATATATTTTCGATTAGTTCAAACAACATACATTTATGAAATATTCTGCTCGATTTAAGTGAAGATATTTATTGGGGTGTTTTATATAATCTCGGCAAATATTGAAGACTTTATTTACCTTTGGGTTATAATCTTGGTATTGGCGGGCAGACAAAGTTTTTTTTTATTCGTTTTCGTTCAACGCTCAGACAATGTAGAGTAGGGGAAACCCGCACTATTGGTATGTTTAAGTCGTTATGAACAAGCCGCTAAAAAATCTGTAAATAGAATATTTCAACTTATTTTGAGAAGCCAATAATTGAAGAAACATATTTAACTTTCTGACACTTCATTTAAAACTGAAAGTTATTTCACGCTTTGATAATGTCAGTATATTTTTTCATAGAGGTTTGATAGTGAACTGAGTGTAGCGTTCTCTTGAGACGAAGTCGAAAAATTTATCAGATTGGTCTAGTCGGTATGATAGAAAATTACTCACTTCGTTCATGAACAATGGGAATAAAAGTTGTCTTAGTTTTTCTCAACGCACAAATTGGGATGAAATTAAATACCCCAATAAAGAACTATCAGGGTATTTTTTTCAATAATAACATGAAACTTTTATATTATTCGCATCTTAAACTATCAACGGGATTAGCTCGAGCAGTTTTTAGCACCCAATAACTAATACTTAAAAATGTAACAATAAAGGAGCATACAATAATAACAAATATAGGGTATACATTAAAATCTGGTTTATATCGAAATGGGATAGCTTCTAAGAGAAATAATCCAAGTGGAACCGCAATAATATTTGCCACTATCAATAAAATGAAATACTCTTTTGAAAGAAACCAATAAATCCTTGCTACGCTTGCTCCCAATGCTTTTCGTATACCAATTTCTTTGACTTTTTGTTTTATTGAAAAAGAAACAATGGAAATTAAACCTACAAATGCAATTAATATAGCAATAATCGTAAAAAACATCATAGTTTTTGAAATATTCATCAATAATTTATTCAGACCCCTTTCCAAGTCTCCTGCCACAGATTTAATTTCAATATAACTTTCGGGAAAGAATATGTTTAGTCTTTCTTTAATAAATTCTATTGTTTCTTTAGAATAACCTGAACCCAACTTAATTGAAAATATTTTGGAACCTTCCAAATTTCCACTATGTCTAAGAAGCACATACGGTAGTATTCTATTTGTTGGATTATCTTGATGGAAGTCTTTGAAAACACCAATTATTGTATATTTATTATCCATCACTTTCTTGCCAATAGGATCATCCCAGCCAATTTGCCTAACTAATTCTTCGTTTACTATACAAGATAATGAATCTGCATCAAATTTATCCGTAAAATTCCGTCCCTTTATAATTGGAATTTTATACAAAGGTAAAAACTGATCTCCGGCAGTATTAACAACAGATTTAATTCCGTCGTCTTCCAATGCACTTTCCCAATTTATGATTTGGGTACTATATCCAGAATAAGGCACTCCAAATGAAATAGATACGTTCTCAATATTGCTATTTTCCTTAAGCTCATTTCTTAGAGATTCAATATTACTAATTTGTACACTATTGTTATTATTTATTGTAATGGAAAACACCCTTTCTTTTTCGAAACCTAAATCTTTTGTAATAATATATTTAGCATTGGCAAGAAATCCTATAGTCCCTATTATAAAAGCTATTGAGATAATAAATTGAAATAAAATCAATATCTTTTTTAACGAAAATCGCTTTAGTTTTTTCGAAGTTATTGTTCCATTTTTTAAAGCTTTTATTGGATTAAATTTTGATAAGTATATTGATGGATATAATCCTGCTAATAAACCTAACATTATCACAATCAAAACAATAAATAAAACAAACTTCCAGTCAACTATATAGTTAATTTTTAATATCCGATCAGTTATTATACGGTAGAAAGGAAGCAAAAATTCTGAGATGCCAAATGCTAAAATCAAAGCAACTAATGAGTTAAGTATAGATTCACCTAAAAACTGTCTGGCTATTCTGAACCTTGAACTTCCAAATACCTTCTTTATGCCAATTTCTCTAGCTCTAATACTATTTAGTCCGGTTGATAAGTTAAGGAAATTTATTGCGGAAAGTATTAATATCAAAAATCCCAGAAAACTATATATAATAATAATGTAATAAACCCCGGTTTTTGTTGTTCCCTCGTAAAAAAGATGAAGTTTAAATAAAGGTGCAAGATATACGCTGCATTGCTCATTTTCGGCAAAATGGTTATTAATAATTTGTGCACTTTTTCGGCTTACCAATTCTTTTTGATTCTGATCACTTAACTTTATAAATGATCTCCATCTGGCACTTTCCCAATCAGATTTAATATCGAATACCTCCGTATCATTATAATTATTTAATGGTACAAAATAAGAAGCCCAAAATTTTGAATTGATTGGCATATCATCAAATACTGCGGATATAATATAAGATTTATTCTCAGTATTTATGAGCTTACCAACAACATCAGTACTCCCAAAATGTTTCAATGCAAGTGATTTATTTAAAACAATTGAGTTAGATTTTGTAAGTGCGTTAATTTTGTTTCCGCTAATAAATTCAATCTTAAATAATTCGAACATTGAATTATCTGCATAATAACCATCATCTTCAGGAAATGTTTTATCTTTTGTACTTGATAATATCACCCCTCCAATTCTTCCTATACAAACGGTTTTCTCAAGTTCAGGAATTTTATCCCTTAGCTCAAATGCTATAGCACCAGGTGTTTGCTCAGAAATATATTCTTTTCCCGATAAAGTCTTGACAAGATGTACTAAATATATTCTTTCATGATCGTCATGATAAGTGTCCCAATTTAGTTCATAATTTACATATAAAGAGATTAATATAAAAGATGATATTCCAATAGCCAATCCAAAAATATTAATTAATGAATTTAACTTATTCCGTAGAAATGTTCGATAGGTGATTTTAATAAAATATTTAAACATAATGATAAAATTAGTTAATTCTTTGGGATTAAATAGCCAACTTACATGCCATAAAATATAAATAGCTTATTTTCGGACTTTTAATATCATTCTACTTTTTTAACGGGAATATATTGCCCAAACAAATGGGAACTTATTGCTCATTTTTCTATATTTACATTTAGTTTAAGAAATATGAAAAAAGATAGGCATATATTAATTGTTGATGATAATAAAGCAGTAACCATAGCCTTAAAACTGCTTATTAAAAGTGAATTCTCACAGGTTGACGTACTTACAAATCCAAATACTTTGATTTCTAAAATAAGTAAACAAGCTTATGATGCAATTATTCTTGATATGAACTTTGTTTCAGGAATAAACACAGGAAATGAAGGATTTTTCTGGCTTAATGAAATATTAAAAATTGATCCTGATGCATCGATCATTTTCATTACCGCATATGCTGAAATAGAACGAGCTGTAATGGCCATACACGAGGGTGCAGTTGATTATGTTGAAAAGCCCTGGGATGATAAAAAACTCTTGAGTTCAATTAATAAAGCCATTGAAAGACGAGATGCCCGAAAAGAGATTAAACGTTTAAAAAACAATCAGAAACATATTAATCAAGATATTCGTCAACAATTTCAATTGATCAAGGGCGAATCACCTGCAATGAAAGAAGTATATGATTCAATCTATAAAGTTTCAGAAACTGATGCCAATGTACTTTTGTTAGGCGAAAATGGCACAGGTAAAGAGATTATTGCCAGAGAAATTCATTATCAGTCTAATCGAAAAAATGAGATGTTCATAAATGTGGATATGGCGTCGCTTAACGAACAATTATTCGAGAGTGAAATGTTTGGCCATGTGAAAGGTGCTTTTACTGATGCTAAAGAAGATCGTATTGGAAGATTTGAATTGGCAAGCAATGGGACATTGTTCCTTGATGAGATAACGAACCTTCCTATAAATCTACAATCGAAATTATTAGTGGCTCTTCAAAATAGGGAAATTTCATCTGTTGGATCTTCTTTTACAAAAGCTGTAGATATTAGACTTATTACTGCAAGCAATAAAGATGTCAGTAAACTTATTGATAAGGGTGAATTCAGAGAGGATTTATTTTATAGGATAAATACAGTCAGTATAAAAATTCCACCTTTACGAGAACGACGAGAAGATATTCCTGCACTCATATCGTTTTTTATGGAAAAATATAAAGCAAAATATCAGCATTCTTCTGTAAAAACAATAAATTTTCCACTGAATCAATTTGCTACTTATAATTGGCCAGGAAATATTAGAGAGCTTCAGCATTTAGTTGAGAAATTTATTATTCTTGGTAATATTGATCTCAATAAAAATGATACACAAAAGAAGATTATTGCAATATCTGAAACAGAAAGTCTAAATATAGATGAGCATGAAAAAATGTTAATATATAAAGCTCTAGAAAAGACAGGTTGGAAATACCAAGAAACAGCACAAGAACTGGGAATAGCCAGAAGAACATTATACAATAAAATGAAGAAATATGGTTTTTAATCGCTTTCGTATAATCACTATTCTACTAAGTGTTTCGATGGGTCTTACCAGCTTTATTTTTGTTTGGGCTCTCGACAAGGACGATCTTATTATTGGGAAATTTTTAATCGTCGTGCTATGGTTTATTGAACTGCAAACATTGATACGATTTGTAAACAAAACCAATTTATCTTTGTCATTATTCCTTGAAGCCCTAAAATCTTCAGATTTTATACCTAAACAGGAAAATACTGACAGTATTGGCAAATTGAATTTATCGTATAATAGTATTATTGAAATTGTAAAAAAAGCCAGACTCGATCAGCAAACTCAGTATTTATATTTTCAGTATACACTTGAGCATTTATCAACAGGGATAATTTCTTATAAAAAGGATGGAACAGTTGATTTATTTAACAAATCAGCACAGAATATTTTGGGCATTGAAAAGCTGAAAAATATTGAGGATATTAATCAAGTAAAAGAAAAATTGAGTATTATATTAAAAAAGATTGATGAAGGGAAGAATAAATTAATTCATATTAATAGTACGGAAAGTGAGAAACGAATTTTAGTAAAAGCATCTCGTTTTATTTTAATGAACGAAGAAATAACATTACTATCATTGCAAGACATTAAAGCAGAACTTGATATAGAGGAGTTAAATGCATGGCAAAAATTGATAAGAGTATTAACACATGAGATTATGAATTCTATTGGCCCGATGAAGTCAATTACAAGTTCTACCTTGAAATTATTCAGAAGTAATGATATCACAAAAAGGGCAATAGAGATTAACGATGAAATAATTGAAGATACCGTACTTGGGTTACAAACTATTCAGGAAAGAAATTATGGACTTATGAATTTTGTAAAATCATACAAAAAGCTTTTAAAAGTTCCTGTACCAACAAAACAGAGAATCAATATAGAAGAACTCTGTCAAAATCTCGAGCAACTTTTCAAAGATGACTTTTCTCGTAACCAAATAGAAACAAGTTTTTATATTAGTAAGGAGATAGGTAACATAAATGCTGATGAAACATTACTCACTCAAGTACTCATAAACTTGATTAAAAATGCTATTGAAGCTCTAAATAATACAAAAGATAAGATTATTGAGGTTGTTGTTCATACAACAGATTTAATAAATTATATCGAAGTTTCTGACAATGGTAAAGGAATGTCGGATGAAGTAAAATCTCAAATATTCATTCCATTTTACACGACAAAAAAAGAAGGGGATGGTATAGGTTTGAGTTTATCAAGACAAATTATACTTGCTCATGAGGGTGATATAACAGTAGAATCGGAATTAGAAAAAGGATCTAAGTTTACTGTAAAGATTTAAAAAACGTCCAACGTTCTATATATAGTGGGAACATCGTTTTACTCTGTAGGAGCAAATAAAAAACCTTTATTTATCATTCTTCTCTTGATTAATTTTATTTAATCAAGAGAATTCCTCAAGGCTTGCCTCGGGGTAAAAAGAGGAAAAGTTTGAAAAACGGCAGGTTTTTCATAAAGTAAAACAAATATTCCGCTTTATACCTCGGAGCTTGCTCCGGGGTCATTCATTTTTATAATTGTGTAATTATTGTTTTATCATTTCGTATATAGAACTGCCGGCCTGTAACAGCATTTTGTTTTCATCTGGTATGAATTCAATCTTTAACATTCTCCAATCATATTTAAATTTATTTTTATCATAACACTCGATTGTGAAAGGTGTTCTATCTGCAATTTGTGCTTTTAGAATATTATCTTGTTTGCTGATATTAATTTTTCGTGTAAGTTCAGGACAGGAATATACTCCAAGATACTTGTCCAATTCGTCTGATTTCAAGATAATAGCATTAAATACAGGTGGGTTTTTCATTGTTTCGATACTTTCTTTCTTATACTTATCCAACATTTTTGTTGATTGCCAAAAAATATCTTGTGTTTCGGTATGTCGCATAAAAAAGAGATACTTCCCGTCAGGAGAAACTACAGGAAAGCGTTCTCGGGATTTGGTATTAACGTCATCTCTCATAATTATAGGATATCCCCAATTGCCATTTGAGTCCTTAAAGCAGATACATAAGTCAAGATCACCAAATCCTTTATAGTTATAACCCGAGAAAATATAATAACTTTCATCGGGAGCTACATATACATTAAAAGATAATCTAAAATCTTCATGAACTCTCATAGTATCGGGTTGACTAAATTGAGCTTCATCATACTTATATTTGAGTATTACCCTTTTTTGCTGATGGTATTTGTAAGCATATCCTTTTTTTGTAAATACTGGAGTCCAATTGGTGGCTGTATTTCCAGTTTTAGTATTATATGGTTCTCCTATACTTATCGGTTCGGAACTCCACTGCCCATTTTTCTTTTCAACATAATACATATACTTATCACGAGGTTTTCGTTGATAGAAGAAAAGCTTTTTACCATCAAGAGAAAAGACTGGTCCACCGTTACCTCCATATTTATTGTCACTAGTAAAATCAGAAATTTTAGGTTTTGTCCATACACCATTTTCTAATTTCGAATGATATAATTGTTCTGTATTACCCGTTCCATCGATTTTAGGATATTCACTTGTATATACAGACCAATATATTTCATCTCCATTTGGTGAAATTGCTATTTGGCAATGTTCTGCCCAAGTTGTATCTGAAACAATTCCGGGAGCAAATACTTCAGGAATTAATCTTGGAGGGGTAAGTCCAAAATAGGCATCTTTGCTTTTACGAAAATCATTTTTTGGTTGTATACAGCTATAACTGAATAGTACTATTAAGGTTATAAATAATACTTTTTTCATTTTATCGTTTTTTCATTTTTATTCAAGCACCCACTTTAAATACTCATCTAATAATTGCGTGAAATTTTCTGCAAAAGAATGCCCCAAATCTTTTGTAATAAACATCTTTGTTCGTCCTGCAAGGCTATCAATATTACTTATTAAC
Organism: Bacteroidales bacterium; assembly: GCA_016342685.1. GTDB lineage: Bacteria > Bacteroidota > Bacteroidia > Bacteroidales > UBA12077 > UBA12077. The sequence goes on from JAEINU010000014.1 coordinate 17,318, forward strand.
TTTTTTTGATTTTCTAAAGCAAAATCATTCTCGCCTGTTATAATTCCTAATTTTTTGTTTTTTTCAGCAAAGTTTGTGATCATGTCATTTGTAACATTTTGAGGAATTACAGGGCAATTTAATACCAAACCGGAGACAGGAAAATAATTATTCAATGTAAAGTCAAGTGCTTTTTTCCCTCCAGCAGACATGCCAGCAAAAATTATTTTAGAATCATCAACCGGATGATTCTTTAAAACTTTATCGTAAATCACTTTAAATTCTTTTTTAATTTTGTCATCATTAGGGACCCAATTAAAATTAGTAGGTGAGCTTGGAATGTATGATTGCAGAAATACAGTTATAAACTCCTGGCTCATTGTAGGTGCTTTCCACGAAATTTTTGCTTTTTCAATATTTCTATTGTTGCCATGAAAAATGAAAAGTGTTGGGTAGTTTTTTTTATTATTAAATCCTGTTGGTAGAATTACCTCATACTTTAAATGCAAGGTGTCTATTCTGTTTTGCTCCATTGTAGCAAGTCTTTCAAAATCAACATTATCTTTATAATATTTTCGGTATGCTTCGTTGTTTAAATTGTAAGTGTATCCCTCTTTAATACCAATTTCCCATATTTCAATTGCTCTTGAAAAATTACCAACTCTTGTGTGAACTTGAGCGAGTATAGTTGTTGTTCTCGATAATTCTTCTGGGAAGTTTTTTAAGGCATATTCCATAATCATTATGGTGGAATCGGTATTGTTGTTCCTATAAGAACTTATTGCTAAAGCTTCTAATTCTTCATACGACAGGTCTTTATCTATCTGCCCAAAGCAGCTAATAACTACAGTCATAAAAATGCACTGTAATAAAAATATTTTTGTCATGATTAAATTTTTTTGATTAAAAAGACTGTTTTATCTGTTTATAAAAAGTTGTTCATTATGAAAGGAAACAACATTATTATTCCAAATAATAATATTTTCATTTTGTTAACTTTATTTTAATTATCAAGAGATTGTGTTTTTAATTCGCTAATAATTTCTGCACTTACCCACATAACGTCTTCATTACCTCGGGCAACCCAACGTGTAAAAAAAAGATACTTACCATCTGGAGATACAGAAGGAAAACGCTCCTGTTTACCTGAGTTAATGCTCGTACCTAAATTGATGGCTTCCGTCCAACTTCCATCAGACTTACGGAAACATACATAGATATCGCCAATATCGTTATCAGGACTAAGTCGATTGGATGAGAATAAAAGGTAACTCTCATCGGGAGCAATAAAGGGTGTCCAGTTCATTATGCCCTTGCCAAGATTTATGCTCGAAGGAAGTAATTCAGGTTTCGAGTATTCTCCATTATTAAGTTCCATTCTATAAATGCCAAAATCATTCATTGATCCCAAACCTTCAGCATGGCCAAGAAAATAGAATGTACCATTCTGGGTGACCGAATAATTATAGGCATATTTAATTTCAGGGAATTGGGCAAGAAGATCCATACATACAGGTTCACTCCAAATATTATTCTTTTTCTCTACATAATATGGTCCATTTTTCTCACCATTCTCCTCACCAAAAGGAAGAAAATATAATCGTTTACCATCAGGTGAAAAAACTGGTCCGCTGTTATAAGGTGAAACTTTAGGAGCATTCCAAGTGTCACCATCATGCTGCATTGTCATCCCAAATATTTCAGTCTCTTTTCCACTTTGGCGATAATTCGACTGCCAGAACACTTCGTTGCCATTAGGTGAAAATGTTGGAGTTCCATGCTCAATTGTGGTATCCGTTGATACTATTCCAGGGGCAAAAGTCACGGGAATATCTTGAGGGGGTGTTTGACCTAAATAGGCATCTGTGGTTTCAAAAATATTCTTCTTGGTTTGTGTACAGCTAAAACTGAATAATCCTATTAACGTTATAATTAGTACTCTTTTCATTTTATTAAGTTTACTTTAAATTCTCATGAAATTTAACCAAGGTTTATCATAGTAAGATACTATATTCTGTAAGTGGTATTATAACTCTGTAAATGGTATTATTTAAATATTCTTTTCGTTTATTAAGAAATACCAGAGCCTGAATCTAAGCATATTTGGAAACCCGCATAAATCAATATACTATCAAAAACTTATAACCAACCTTGTTTTGCCGAAAACGGCAATTTGTAATTTTAACCTAAATACTGTTTCTGTATTTCATCGATAATTTTTTATAAAACTAATAGGTTTAGAACTTGCACCTAACTTATAACTGAACATCATTAGCAATGCGGGTTTTTTTGCGGTTTGACAAAGTTTTGCTATCTTCGTTTTCGTTCAACGGTCTGACAAAGTAGAGCAATGGAAACCCGCACTATTGTTATGTTTAAAACGTTATGCAGAATAAATATGTGCGATCATGAAGAGAAGTTTAAAACTAATAAAAATATTTATATTCTTTATTCTTTGTGTTGGATGTCAAGAAGAAGAAGTAGATTCTGATTTAATCAAAATTCCCTTCACTGAACGTAACTTCAATATGGGAATAGTTCCAATACCTTTAGATTGGAGTGAAAAGGAAATAGATAACGCATTTAAATTATCTAAGAATTGTGGAGAAATAGTTTCATTATCTCAAAAAGTTGGATGGAATTTTGTTGATAATATTCAATTATATAAAAACGACATTGATTTAGCAGCCAATTATGAATTGGAAACAATGATTTCTATAGATGTATTAAATGATGAAAGAACAGGAATTGGGAACCTTCCTGAAGAACTTATTGGAGAGGATTTTTCAAATGATAATTTGAGACAATTGTATAAAAATGAAGTTATTCAAATAGTTGAAAGTTATAAGCCAAAATATATAAATTTAGCTTTGGAGATAAATGGATACTATCTAACAAATCCTGAAGATTTTTTCAATTTTATTTCATTATACAATGAAGTCTACGACGCACTTAAGGTCATTAATTCAGAATTAATAATTGCAGTTACATTTCAATACGAAATTTTAAACAGTAACTTACAATGGGATTTACTAAGTGCATTTGAAAATAAACTAGATGTTTTATGTTTAACTACTTATCCTGATTTATTTAATCCTGAATATAAAGCACTTCCTTCCAATTACTATTCTATACTAGAAAATATAAAGAACATTCCAATTGTTTATACTGAAATTGGTTGGCAGGGTAATGGTAATGAAATAGATGAGAAGTTGCAAGCAAAATTTTTGATAGATTTTATCAATCAAAATGAAAGCTTTAATGTAGAATTAATAATATGGTCGTTATTACATGATTGGAATAAAGGGGGAGACTTTGAAACAATGGGATTATTAGACTTAAGTGGAAGAAAAAAGGAAGCATGGAATACGTGGACAGAGATATTTAATCTTTAGTCTAGTTATTTACTCTGCATAGCCCAACATCACTATATAGTGATGTTTTTTTGCGGTCCCATAAAGTAGAGTAGGGGAAACCCGAACTACTGGTATGTTAAAATAGGAGCGAAAAAAATAAAAATTAATCTGACTATATTTTCTAAATTGAATTATCTGCAAAAGAATAAATAATCTTTTAGTTTCCCTGCGCACTTTTGCACTTTGTGCAATTTGAGAAGATCCAACCTCTTCCTTCACTCCGTTGCTTAAAAATGTTTAAATTTTGCCTTTTTTTTCATTTGATTTCAACGGTTTGGCTATGTGGAGTGTGGGTATTCGAAGCTCTTCACTTTCAAATCTCCACCGAGCCAATTCGTTTATTTATTTTCTTTTTTTACGCCAATAGTCAAAGACGAATTGGCGGTGTTACAACGGAGAACTGCGATTGAAATACCCGCTGCATCCCTAATTACATATAGCTTTTGTTATGTGCTGGTAATTTATCTTTTTTGAAAAGTGATTATTTTTTTTGTTGATAATATCAAAAGGTCTTGTTGAAATTAATCTTCAATGTTTTTATCCATCAACTTTACACAAGCTTTTTGAGCCTTAATGATGTCTTTATATATATTTGTATCTTGTTTTGATTTATCAGAAGTATTAAAGGCATTTACCGCTTTAATGAAATACTTCTTGGCATCTAGGTTTTGGCTAAGCAAAGTACTTACCTCACCAATAGTAAAAAAATCTATATAATCAGGATTTTCCTTTTGCTCTATCAGCTCAATAATTTTTAATAAACTCTCTTTAGCTTTATCCCTATGTTTTTCAGCAAATTTTAAAGGTAAATGATAATCTGTAAAAAGCAAAAGGTGGGTGGTAGCCTTACTTTTAAGGTAAATTGTGTTGTCTGGGTCTAAAGTTAATGCTTCATTAAAGTTTTTTAGAGCTTCTTGCTCTTTTCCTTTTGTATGCTGAACCGCCACTCCCTTGTAATAATATCCTCCTGCAATTTTAGGATTCAATTTAATAGAAATATCAGCGTACTTAGACAATTCATCAAAATTCTTAGTTCTTACCAAGCACTGACAAGCCAAAAGAGAGAGCTCTAAGTTTTCAGAATCATTTTTTAATTCAATAATAATTTTATTTAATGATGGCTTTACTTTACCAGAATGATACAAAGCTTTAAGTGTTTTATAAGTTTCTCCTTTCATCACTTCCTGTTTCTCTTTACTCATTTGTTTTTTAAATTATATTTTAATCTAATACCGTCCTAGTTGGGCTTGTTTATCTAAAAACAGGTCAAAGGTACAAATTGAAAAACTTATTATTGCTTTTAGAGGATTCTTTTTGTCGATCTAATTTGAAAACTTACTTCATTAATCTAACTCAAAGTGATAGAGCTAAACTACTAAACTACTAAAATGTTACTATTTTGGGAGCAATTTCAAATCAATAAAGAGCTGAAATTAGGAAAAGGAAGATCCAGAGAAAACAACGATTTATCGTGACTCGTTTTTGGCAAAATATAAGAAACTCAGACTTAATGATTTTCCGAACAAGCTAATCAATTGAGTCGACCTTGTAATTTTCCCATCCGTTTCGATAATTAATTAATTTACTTGCACATACCGATTGTGTGCTCTATTGTTGTTATCCCGCCTATTTGGTGGAATAACAACAATAATTTATATATTTCTTATATTTTTAATAAAACCATCAAACAAACTTATGGTACTTAATTATTGTTTAGATTTTTGATATTAATGATAAGTTTATAATCATTGTGCAGACTTCACACACTTTACTGAACAGACTCAATTAAAATCCCTTTTTATTTTTAACTTCTTGAATATCGTTTTGTACTTTGTTTCGTTTTATTTTTTTTCCTGAATTAAAGCTATAGCTTAGTTTAAACCATAAGGGAAATGAAGAGAACGTAATATTTTCTTTTTGATTAAGATTAAAATCTGGAGATCGAAAATCATTCTCAAAGTAAGACAAAGAGTTTGTAAACGGAACTGCTGCTGATATACCTACTTTAAGATTGTTGCCAAATTTTTTATCAATACTAAAAAAGTACTGTACATCATTATAGGTTCGGTTCTGAATAGAATATTTAGCACTGTAATTTTGATACATGAGCGAAACAGAAAAGCCATGTTTTAACATAATTATTGCCGATAAGGATGTTTCGTGGCTTATTCCCGATTTGTTGCTTTGGTAAAACAAATCATTTTCTTTTAAATCATATTCATAAAGCTTGAAATAGGGTATTAAGTATAAGAATTTAAACAAAGATATACTACCAGACATTTGCAGTCCATATTCAGTTTCTCTTTCAATATTTACCGGGGTAAATAAGATAAGATTATCGTTGGTGTATTCTCCAATATGATGAATTTTATTTTCGATGCATCGATAGAATAATTGAAAAGCCAGATAACTGCTTTTGATTTGCGTTGAATACTCAAGAGCATATTTGTTAATATATCCAAGATCTAAACTGGAATTTCCTTGTTGGGCCGAGTATAAATCAATAGCAGAAACATATGGATTTAAATCGTAAAGCCCGGGTCTTAAAATAGATTTATTATATGATAACTTTAAAGTATGTTTATCTGCTAATTTATAACTTGTAACAAAGTAGGGTAAAATGGAAAGGTAGTCTTTATTAAATTCGTTTTTCAATTCAGAAATAGTATATTCTCCACGTAGCCCAATTGTTGTGGTTAACTTTTTATAATTATGCCTTATCATTGCGTAAGCTGATAAATCCTTTTTTGAATATTCGAAATCATCAGAATTCCGATTCGAAAAATGATCAATCATGTATTTTGAACCTAAATCTATTTTTAACTTATTGTTTAACTGGCTAGTATAATCAAGTTTAATATAATTAGAACATCTTTCTGGTTTAGATTTGGTTGAGTATGCAGAATCAGCTGATGGTAAACCTGCGTAATTTCCTGTTTGATTTATGTCCCAAACAGAGAACTTACTATTACTATGATAGCTATAATGACTTACATCTATAGTTAATTCCGTTAATGGTTTGTTAAACTTATGATTGTAAAACAAAGAATACAAATTTGCAGCATTTCTATCCAGCTCTTTACTAGAGTAATTAATTTGACTAGGATTTATATCACTACTTAATATTTCAGTTGATGAGTTTCCGCCAAATTCGTTCTTAAAAGGATTATAATAAGTATAGAAAGTAAAGCTGTTTTTATCATTCATAAAATAATCAACAGATAAATTAATTCTATGATTCCAATTTTTTTGTTCAAGAGTTGAATTATTATAAATTTCTAAATCGTTTGGATCAGAAAATATATCATAATCCTTATTTCCATCAATATCGAAATAATGAAAACTACCTGTGTAGTTTAGTAACATGCTTAATTTGTTTTTCCCATAACTCAAACTAGCACTCGGATTAACAAAAACAGCAGAGTTTGTTACCGGATTTTCTAAATTTATATTTCCAGCAAAGCCTTGATCTATATCTTTTTTAAGAATAATGTTAATGACTCCAGCAGCTTCCGCTTCATATTTAGAAGATGTTCCTCTTGAAACATCAATTCGATCAATTTTTTCAGGGTTTAGTTGATCTAAATAGCTTTTGTCACGTTCTATTCCATTTATTAATATGATAACATTTGAGTTTCCCTCCAAGTAGATGTTCTTTTTAAGATCCATTTGTACTCCTGGAATATATTTTAGTAATTCGGTTCCGCTGTGAGATGAATTGTTCATTTCAGTTTTAACAACATAAGTTGTTTTTTCGTTACTTGTGGTTCCTCTGGCTCGTTTGGCTATAACCTTTATTTCTTCCAACTGGAACGACTTTTCATCTAACTCAATAGTACCACAATTATATTTTGGGCGTGATGAATTTACAGGAATATCTCTGAGTTCAATTTCGTTAAACCCTAAACAAGATGTTTTTAGATAATATAATCCTTCTTTAACATTGTTAATTGTGAATACTCCTTTATCATTAGTAATTGTACTAAGATAAAGTGATGAGTCGTTCTGATGATACAAAATAACAGCTGCATAAAGGACTGGTTCTTCTGTTTTTGTGCTTAGTAAATTTCCAAATACTTCTCCGGATTGTCCTTTGACCGTATTTATAATAAACAGGGCACTTATAAATATAACGATACCCTTTTGCCACAATAAATTTTTCATGTTAATTTTTTTTAGATTAATAAATATTTCTCGACACAAAAAAGGGCATAAAAAAACATGTATCACAGGATCTGGGATACAAAGCAAAAGTTTGTTATTATTAACAAGAATAGTATTTGCAGAAGCTGAAAACTTGTTATGAGAAACAAGGTTTTGTTATCAAAAACAACTTAAATTAGTTTTGAGATTTTTTAAAAGCTGAATCAAATTCAGTAATTTTTTTTCTTGAGACAGGAATTTCATCAGATATCCCCTTAAGTTTTAAACGATAACCTTGCGCGTTTCCCTTTTTATCGAGAATAAAATTCATATTTACAATAAAAGCTCTATGAGTTCTAATGCAAAAGGGAAAGTCTACTAATTGTTTTTCAATATCGTTTAAACTGTTGCGAATAGTTTTTTGTTTGATTGTATTATTTTCCAATAAATAGAAATCAATATAATTACCGCATGAAGCTATATAAATTAAATCTTCAACCGAGATTTGTAGTTTTTCTTTTAGAGCAGATTGTATCTCAATAATTGAATTACTTGATAATGCGTGTTCACCAATAACATCATATGTTGTTATATATGGATTCCCAATATTTTTAACTGTAAATATTGCAAAGGGTATTATTCCTATTAAAAAAGCCATTTTAATAGCATCAAGTATACCTGCAAGTCTTACAGGCGGTTGTTTTATATTTACAACATACCCAAAAGCATAAATAGTAATTCCTATTATAACTAGGCATAAAAGAACTATTTTAATTTCTTTAAATAAAGTCCAATTTTTTTTTTCAAAGTAAGATGGAATTACAACTTTTAGCAAAGAGATAAAGCCTAGGAATGATAAGCTTCCACTTAGGCAAATCAGAAATAGACTCAAAGCAAAGTTGAAACGTGTATTATAATCAAATTCAAATGGTTTATATAGTAATGCAAAGGTCCAAAAGAAAATAGTTAGTGCTAATGTACCAATAAGAGTTTTTCGAATTAGATAGTTTTGGTTAAATGATTTTTTTACAACTCTCATATTATTTTAATAAATGATTTGATGATGCTAAATATATTAATTTTTTTTGTTCATATAAAAATTAGCTACACGCTTTTACAAACATATTGGTCAACCTGTGTTCTACAATCCACAGCCAAAGATTTAACTAAGAGTTTGCAGTATATTCCTATTTTGCCGTTATTGGCAATTCCCCACATATGAACTTCCGAAGCAGATTTAAGCTAATTTATCTACTCCTCCAGCTCATATTAAATCCTTCTGC
>JAEINU010000009.1 GCA_016342685.1 Bacteroidales bacterium
GTTTTTGGGATTGCAAAGATATAAATTATTTCGCTTATTCCTAGAAAAAAATTACTTTTTTTCTCCCTATTTCAAATCTTGTTTTGAACGTCTCACTTTATCTCTAAGCGGCTGCAAATATACAAACTTTAATTTCTTAATTCCAAATAAATTTGAAAAAAAATTAAGCTTTTTTTATTCGCTTTTTTACATCATTTTTAGAACTCATACCCGTATTTGGGAGTGCAAATATAAATACTAGTTTTTATTCTGCAAGCCTTTTCTAAAAAAAAAAATACATGATTTAGTTAAAGCTTTAAATTTCAATAAAATAATTTTCAAAAAAGTCTGTTAGATCATCATAAAACCGGCAATTTGAAATAAATGTTTTATCTTCGCTAATAATATTTATACATATAATATATAGGAATGACATCAAAGAAATTAGTAATAATACCTACATATAATGAAAAAGAGAATATCGAAAGGATGATTCGCAAGGTATTTTCATTAAACGAGCCATTTGAATTATTAATAATAGAGGATAACTCCCCAGATGGCACTGCCAATATTGTTAAATCATTGCAAAAAGAATATTCTGACAATTTGCATATAATAGAAAGACAAGGGAAACTAGGGTTGGGCACTGCTTATATTACAGGATTTAAGTGGGCTTTACAAAACAAGTATGAGTATATCTGTGAAATGGATGCTGATTTCTCTCACAATCCTGATGATTTGATTAGATTAACCAAAGCTTGCGAGAATGGTGCTGATGTTGCCATAGGATCAAGATATATTTCTGGTGTTAATGTTGTTAATTGGCCAATGGGACGAGTATTAATGTCGTATTATGCATCGGCTTATGTGCGTTTTATTACTAGAATGAAAATAAAAGATACAACAGCGGGATTTAAATGCTATAAAAGAAAAGTTCTTGAAGCAATTGATTTGGATAAAATCAAATTAAAGGGCTATGCTTTTCAAATTGAAATGAAATTTACATCTTGGAAACTCGGTTTTAATATTGTCGAAGTACCAATTATTTTTACTGATAGGCAAGAAGGTGCTTCGAAAATGAGTGGTGGTATTTTTAACGAAGCTGTTTGGGGTGTTATTAAAATGAAATTTCGCAGCTTTTTCAAAAAGTATAAACCTGCAAATTAAACACACATATATATAATGTATAGTCTATATATAAAAAATGCAACTATTGTTAACGAAGAAGGTCTATTCCTCGGTAATATAAACATTGTAGATGGCATAATAAATAAAATCTACAGTGCAAATGATTCTCCCAAATTAAATCCTGATAAAGTTATTGATGCAGAAGGAAAATATCTTTTCCCAGGCATTATAGATGATCAAGTTCATTTTAGAGAACCAGGATTAACTCACAAAGCAGAAATATACACAGAATCAAAAGCTGCTGTTGCCGGAGGCATTACTTCATTTATGGAAATGCCTAATACTAAACCACAGGCTACAACGATTGAAGTTTTGGAAGAAAAGTATAAAATAGCTTCTAAAAAATCACTAGCAAACTACTCTTTCTATTTAGGTGCAACAAATGAAAATATTGATGAAATTAAAAAACTAAATCCTAAAGCAATTTGTGGATTAAAAGTTTTTATGGGTTCGTCGACAGGAAATATGTTGGTTGATGACGAAAAAGCTTTGTCTCAAATCTTCAGAGACTCCCCTGTTTTAATTGCGACTCACTGCGAAGATGAAAAAACTATAATCGAAAATACCGAAAAATATAAAAAGGAATTTGGAGAAGATCTCCCAATAAAATATCATCCACTAATAAGAAGTGAAGAAGCTTGCTACATATCATCGTCGTTTGCAGTTGAGTTAGCAAAGAAATACAATTCCCGATTACACATATTACATTTAAGCACAGCGAAAGAACTTGAACTTTTTGACAATTCAATCTCATCAAAAGATAAAAGAATAACAGCAGAGGTCTGTGTTCATCATTTATGGTTTTCGGAGGAAGACTATGACAAATATGGCACTAGGATTAAATGGAATCCTGCAATTAAAAAGAAATCGGATAGAGATGCTTTACTGGAAGGATTAAAGAATAATAAAATTGATGTTATTGCTACTGATCATGCACCACATACCTTTGAAGAAAAAGACAACTCTTACTTTAAAGCTCCTTCAGGAGGGCCATTAGTTCAACATTCCCTTGTTGCTATGTTAGAATTATATCATCAAAATAAAATCTCTTTGATTGAAATTGTAAATAAAATGTGTCATACTCCTGCTGATATTTTCCAAGTTGCAAAGCGTGGATATATTAAAGAAGGCTATTTTGCAGATTTAGTTTTAGTAGATTTAAATGATCCTTGGACAGTAACAGACGAGAATTCATTGTATAAATGCAAATGGTCTCCATTTAGCGGTCAATCTTTCCGATCAAAAATTACACATACTATTATCAATGGTAATATTGTCTACGAAAATGGAGTCTTCAACGAAACCATAAAAGGTCAACGTCTAGTTTTTGACAGATAAAGTACAATCCAAATAAAATCATTATGAAAATTTATAACAAAATTATTTTTTCGTTTGTTATTGCATTGTCGATTTTTGCATGCAACCCTGAAAAACCAGTTGAAAATCCTCCTCTAATCAATGAAATAAAGATTGATCAGACAAACTTCATGAGTTTAGCTGATACAATCATTACTGATGTTGTTATAAAGAATCCAGATAATGATGAATGGACAGGCTATTGTCTTCGAAATCTTAAACGTGAAACTTTAGTTAATAATTTATTTGATCTTGTTTACTCTGAAAAGCTTATTCCTTATGATTTTTTTACTGATTCGGTAATGACAATTAAAGAAATAAAAAGAATTGAACGTAACCCAGAGTATGCTAGAGAAAATACAGCCAAGGTTCAGTTTGAAGAATCGTGGAGTTTTGATACCAAAAATCAGAAAATGATTAAAAAGGTGCATTCAATTATGATTGCCTATGAATTATATTCTCAAGAAGGAAATGTTAAAGGCTACAAACCCATTTTTAAAGTTTATTTAAATCAATAAGAATAAAATTAAGTCATGCGTGTATTATTTATAGACTCTACCCATAAACGATTACCAGAGAAATTAACCAATGCTGGTTTCATTGTTGATTACAATACAGAGATTACTGCTGAAGAAATAAATAAAGTAATTGCAAATTATGAAGGTGTAATAATAAGGAGTAAGGTTAAACTCGACAAAAGCATTTTGGATCTTGCAACAAATCTTAAATTTATTGGACGTGTTGGTGCTGGACTAGAAAACATTGATGTAGAATACGCCGAATCGAAAGGTATAAAATGCTTCAATTCTCCTGAAGGAAATAGAGATGCTGTGGGAGAACAAGCCTTAGGGATGCTTCTAACATTATTCAATAACATTATAAAGGCAGATTCCGAAGTTAGAAGTGGAATGTGGCTGCGAGAAGAAAACCGTGGTCTTGAAATAAAAGGCAAAACCGTTGGGATTATTGGCTACGGAAATATGGGGGGCGCTTTTGCTCAACGGTTAAAAGGTTTTGAGGCTGATGTTATTGCTTATGACAAATACAAATACAATTATTCTGACGATCGTGCTTCGGAGAAATCTCTTGAAGATCTTTTTGAGCAAACCGATATTCTAAGTTTGCATGTTCCTTTAACAGAAGAAACCAACTTTATGATTAATGACGATTTTATTAATCGTTTTAAAAAGAACATATATATAATAAATACTGCTCGTGGTAAAGTTTTAAAAACTGATGATTTGGTTAAGAATCTAAAATCGGGAAAAGTGTTGGGTGCAGCCTTAGATGTATTAGAATATGAGCAGGTTTCTTTCGAGAATTTGCATTCGAACCAAACTCTGCCCGAAGCATTTCAATATCTTATTGAGAGTAAGAATGTTGTTTTAACACCTCACATTGCTGGATGGACTCATGAATCAAATGTTAAGCTTTCTGAGTTTTTAGCGGATAAAATTATTAAAGAGTTTACCTAATTACGAAATGTGCAGTATGTCTGCTGCGTTGATCAATATATATTTTTCTCCCTGCTGTTACCTGATCAATTGATTCTGGGTTATAATGGCGTATGGTTAATAATTCTAATTGATCATTATATAAAACTTTAAAATCTTCTTTAAGATGATCAATCAAAGTTTTTACATTACTATTAGAATTATCGATACAAAAAGAAATACTTATTGCTGAATTCTGAATTAGATTAACTTTTATTCTATGATCTGACAAATACTTGAATATTTTACTCAATTCATCTTCAATAATAAAAGACAAATCCTTAGGGAATAAACTAATTAAAACTTGTTCCTTCTTCAAAATGAATATCGGTAAATCCTGATCGTATTTTTTAAAGCAATGTATAATGGTTCCTTCATCTTTCGTATTTATAAAAGATCGAACATGCAAAGGGATGTTTTTATTATGAAGTGGTTTTAAAGTTTTTGGATGAATAACTTTTGCCCCAAAGTATGCCAACTCAACCGATTCCTGATATGAAAGCTTTTTTAACTTTTTTGTCTCCGAAAAATACTGGGGATCGGCATTTAATATACCATCAACATCTTTCCACACCGTAACACTTTCTGCATTAAGCACATTTGCCAAAACTGCTGCGCTATAATCCGAACCTTCTCGTCCTAAAGTTGTTACTGAACCATCTTCTGCCCCACCAATAAATCCTTGTGTTAAATAAACTCGTGATTTTTTAAAATCAAATTTATTCATGGCCCCTTCGCTTGTTTTTTTATAATCTACTTTAGCTTCGCGATAGGTTGTATTCGTTCTTAATACTTTTCTAATATCAACCCAAGTATTTTTAAGCAGCTCCTTATTTAAATATGCACTAATAATTTTAGTTGAAAATATTTCACCAAAGGATACCACCTGATCATATCTGTAGTTATAATCTTCTATTTCTGAGTTGTATAATATATTATATAAGAAACCAAAACTTTCTGTAATTTCAGTTACAAGCTTTTGATCATCATTATTAAACAAATCACTAATTATTTGAAAATGGTGTTCTTTTAATCTAGTGAATTGATTTTTGCTTTCAGGAATATTATTAAAAGACAATTTTAGGATATTTTCCAAAGCGTTCGTAGTTTTTCCAAGTGCAGAAACTACAATTACTAAATTCTCTGAGTAAGATTTTACTATTTTTAGAAGATTTTTAACTCCATTGGAGTCTTTAACAGAGGCACCACCAAATTTAAAAACAATCATAATCAAAGGTTCAATTTACAACGTAAAAAGCTTACAAATTTAACATTTCTTATTCTATAAATCCTATGAATAGAAATAAACTTTACGCTCAGGTTATTTTTCTAATATTTTATTCTTATTCATAAAATTAAGTATAAATTTGTAACAATTTATTAAAATATTCTATTCGCAAATTTGAATAATTTTTATTTTTAACTCTTTAACTAGTTCCTGATGAAAGGTTACAAAATTACTACTCTTAATGAATTCATAGTTCGACGACAAGCAAATATCCCATACGCAAAAGGTGAATTATCCAATTTATTGCATCATATAAGTATCGCAGCAAAAGTTTTACATAAGAAAGTTAATAAAGCAGGACTTGTTGATGTGTTAGGAGAAGCTGGTAATATAAATATTCAAGGTGAAACCCAACAAAAATTAGACGTTTTTGCTGACATGCAATTTACTGCTGCGCTTAGTAACAGCGGTGAATGTTGTGGAATTGCATCAGAAGAAAATCAAGAAATTATTACGTTCGACGATCAATTATCAAACGACGCAAAATACATTGTTTGTATGGATCCATTAGATGGCTCTTCTAATATTGATGTAAATGTGTCGATAGGAACCATATTTTCAATTTATCGAAGAATATCGCCTAGAGGACAAAAAGCCCAACTGGAAGATTTTCTACAAGAAGGAAATAAACAAATTGCAGCGGGCTATATAATTTATGGTTCTTCAACCATGTTAGTTTACACAACAGGCTTAGGTGTAAATGGATTTACTCTTGACACAGGAATTGGTGAGTTTTGTTTATCTCATCCAGATATAAAAACCCCAATGGATGGGAAAATCTATTCTCTTAATGAAGGTAATTACAATAAATTCCCAGAAGGTGTAAAAAAATACATCAAGTATTGTCAGGAAGAAGATAAAGCCACAAATCGACCTTACTCTGCAAGATATATTGGTTCTCTAGTAGCCGATTTTCATAGAAATTTATTAAAAGGTGGTGTTTTTATTTATCCAGAAACCGCAAGTGCCCCAACAGGAAAATTAAGATTGTTATACGAATGTAATCCTATGGCCTTTATTGCCGAACAAGCAGGAGGAAAAGCGAACGATGGCGAAATAAGAATAATGGATCTTAAACCAAAAACGTTACATCAACGAGTTCCTTTATATACAGGTTCGAAAAATATGGTAGAAAACGCCGAGAATTTTATTCAAAAACATGGCAAGTAAACCAACCAAATTACTTTAACGTTCACTAAAGGTAGTTGATTAGCAGCTACCTTTTCGTTTTTAAACTACTTAACATTGGAAATAAGAGAATTAAATAAAATTTTTACTGCTCATCAAAAGATAAATGAATCGATAAAAAAGATTCAGCATACTAATCAAATATATCTAAGAAACTTAATTGGGTCTTCTTCGGGAATTTATGCTTCGAATATTATAAATCAGCTAAATAAATCACATGTAATTATTCTTTCCGATAAAGAAGATGCTGCTTACTTTCATAATGATTTATCAAACTTCTTAAATAAAAAACCCTACTTCTTCCCTACTTCATACAAGCGTTCAATAGTATATGCACAAGAAGACAGTGCCAATTTACTTTTAAGAGCAGAAAGTTTGCAGGCTTTGGCAAATAACAACAAGGCAATTATTATTACATATCCTGAAGCAATTATCGAGAAAGTTGTTAATAAGGATAATATGATTAACTCTACATTAAAACTAGGAGTTGGCGAAGATGTTTCAATCGAATTTATTCAGGAAGTATTAGAAGAATACAATTTTCAGTATGTTGATTTTGTTTACGAGCCAGGACAATTTTCAATTCGTGGAAGTATAATAGATATATTCTCTTTTGCTTCGGATTTTCCATATAGAATCGATTTTTTTGGCGATGAAGTTGAATCCATTCGATCATTTGATATAGAAAATCAACTTTCAAAAGAGAGTTTTGAAAGTATTTCCATTGTCCCCAATATTGTAAATCCGGATTCTAACAACCAAAATTTAATTCAAAACGAGAGTTTTTTTAGTTTCATTTCAGAGGACTCTATTGTTTGGATGGAAAATAGTCAGTTTATTTTTGATAAAATTTCTGAAATTGAAAATAAACTCAAAGAAGAAGACAAAAATAATCTGGCATTGAGATTGTCTGAATTTCAAACAGATATTTTAAATTACAAGAATATCGAGTTTGGACCATATAATAATATAGGTGCCGAAGAAATTCTATTCTCAACTTCGCATCAGCCATCATTCAATAAAAATTTTAAATTACTTGGAAACAACATTCTCGAAAATCTCGAAAAAAGTTATTCTACATATATATTATCTGAGAATTTAAAACAAATTGAACGAATTGAAACGATCTTTAATGATATTAATCCTGAAATCAAGTTTAATCCATTAACTCAAACTATTCATCAAGGGTTTATTGATCATGATTTAAAAATATGTTTATATACCGATCACCAAATATTCGGACGATATCATAAATTCAAAATAAAAAACAGCCTTCAGAAAAAAGAGCAAATTTCGTTTCGAGAGCTTACTGGATTACATCCTGGAGATTACATTGTTCATGTAGATCACGGAATAGGTAAATTTGGTGGTTTAGAAAAAATCGACATAAATGGCAAAACACAGGAAGCAATAAAACTTGTATACAAGGATCAGGATACATTATTCGTAAGCATTCATGCACTCCACAAAATTTCAAAATATAAAGGCAAAGATGCTGAACCACCTAAAATATATAAATTAGGTTCGGGTGCGTGGCAAAAACTTAAGCAAAACACCAAGCAAAAAGTTAAGGATATAGCAAAAGAACTAATTGTACTTTATGCTAAACGAAAAGAACAAAAAGGTTTTGCTTTTGCAGCAGATACTTATTTACAAAGAGAACTTGAATCGTCGTTTATTTATGAAGACACACCAGATCAGTTAAAAACAACACGTTCTGTAAAAGAAGATATGGAATCTAGCATTCCAATGGATCGTCTGGTTTGCGGCGATGTAGGATTTGGAAAAACAGAGATTGCAATACGTGCTGCCTTCAAAGCTGTTGCTGATAATAAGCAAGTTGCAGTATTAGTTCCCACAACAATTTTAGCTTTGCAGCATTACCAAACCTTTAAGAATCGCCTAGCCAACTTTCCGTGTAATATCAATTACATTAGCCGTCTCAGATCAAGGAAACAACAAACAGAAATCATTCAGGATTTATCTGAGGGTAAAATAGATATTTTAATTGGAACTCATAAAATTGTTGGTAAGGAAATTAATTTTAAAGATCTTGGTTTATTAATTATCGACGAAGAACAAAAATTTGGAGTGTCGATAAAAGAAAAACTAAAAAGATTTAAAGTAAATGTTGATACCTTAACATTAACAGCAACTCCTATTCCGAGAACTTTGCAATTTTCGATGATGGGAGCTCGTGATCTTTCCATTATTAATACACCACCACCAAATAGATATCCTATTGTAACCGAACTTCATACATTTAATGAAGATATCATTAAAGAAGCTATCGATTATGAGTTTCAACGAAATGGTCAGGTCTTTTTTATACATAACCGCGTTCAAAATATTGAAGAAGTTCAGAAACTAATTAATAAGTTATGTCCTGATGTAAGAACTGTTTTTGCACATGGACAAATGGACCCTAAGCAACTCGAAAAAGTAATGCTCGATTTTATAAATTATGATTACGATGTATTAATAGCTACCACCATTATTGAATCGGGTTTAGATATTCCGAATGCAAATACCATTATTATTAACAATGCACAAAATTTTGGATTAAGTGATTTACATCAACTTCGTGGTCGAGTAGGTCGTTCAAACAAAAAAGCATTTTCTTATTTATTAGCCCCGCCTTTAACTTCAGTAACACAAGAAGCGCGACGAAGATTAAAAGCCATTGAAGAATTTTCCGAACTTGGAAGTGGATTTAATATTGCCATGCAAGATTTAGATATTCGTGGTGCGGGAAATCTTTTGGGTGCTGAACAAAGTGGATTTATTACAGATATTGGATTTGAAACATATCATAGAATACTGAACGAGGCAATTCTGGAGTTGAAAGAATCATCCTTTAAAGAATTATATAGTTCAGAACAAAAAGAAGAACTCGAAAAACAAATTAAAAATCAAAAGTTTATTGCCGATTGCCACATAGATACCGATATGGAACTACTTTTTCCTGATAGCTATATTAATAATATATCGGAACGAGTTAGATTATATCGAGAATTAGATAACATCGATGACGAAGATGTCCTTATTAAATTTCAGGATAATTTAATTGATCGATTTGGAAATATACCGAATCAAACATCTGAACTTATAAACGTTGTGCGCCTTCGATGGATTGCAATAAATTTGGGAATTGAAAAAATAATTCTTAAAAATCGGAAAATGGCAGCATATTTTATTAACGATCAAGAGTCGGCTTTTTATAAATCTCCTGTTTTTTCAAGAATATTAAGTTTTGTGCAAGAAAATCCAAAAAACCTTAAAATGAAAGAGCTTAAAGGCAAACTAATCATGTCTTTTGAGAATGTAAAAAACATCTCTCAGGCGATTGATAAAATTAAGGATATCTAATAGGGTGTAATTAATCAAAGTTATCTTTTATAAGAAAGATATTTTTATATCTTTACACGCTGATTTTAAAAGCGTTTCATCTAAAAAGAAATGAACCTAAACATCGACATTGGGAATACAAGAAATAAAATTGCAATTATAAATAATGGCAATATTATAGATCGTATTGTATTAGATGAAATTAGCCCAAATACAATACATAAAGTTGTACAAGATTATCCTGAG
Source organism: Bacteroidales bacterium (assembly GCA_016342685.1). GTDB lineage: Bacteria > Bacteroidota > Bacteroidia > Bacteroidales > UBA12077 > UBA12077. The sequence goes on from JAEINU010000009.1 coordinate 10,087, forward strand.
ATTAAAAATGTAATTCTTTCATCGGTTAAACAACTAAATCCTGAATTATTAAGATTTTTCAAATCAAAATTCGATAACTTTATAGAATTAACTAGTGATACTAAAATCCCTATTGAAAATTTATACCAAACAAAAGAAACTTTAGGTAAAGATCGATTAGCTGCGGTTGTTGGCGCAAACAATAATTTTCCAACATCAAACGTTTTGGTGATTGACATGGGAACCGCAATAACTTTTGATTTTATTAATAGCAAAGCTCAATATTTAGGAGGTACTATCTCTCCAGGTATGGAAATGAGATTTAAAGCACTAAATTACTATACAGGTAAGTTACCTCTGATTAATCAAAAAGATGACTTTAATCTTATTGGTAAAAATACTGAAGAGGCTATTATATCAGGAGTTCAGAGTGGTATAACATTCGAAACAGACAGCTATATTAATTATTTTAAACAAAAATATGATGACCTAAAAACAATTTTAACAGGAGGAGATGCTATTTTTTTTGATAAAAAGCTAAAAAATACCATCTTTGTAAACTTAAATTTAAATTTTATTGGATTAAACACAATACTTGAATATAACCTAAGAAAATGATAAAAAAGTCCATATTAATACTTGTAATTGCCTTATCAACAAGCATATTATCCTTTAGTCAAAGTGTAATAAATTCTCCATATACCCGATTCGGAATAGGTGAAATAAACAGAAATGGTTTTAATAATAGCAAAGCCATGGGAGGAATTTCAACAGGTCTGCGTAAAGTAAATCAAATAAACTATATGAATCCTGCAGCGATAAGCTCACAAGATAGCATGTCTTTTATTTTAGATATTGGAGTAAATGTAATTTCAAACGAACTAAAAACAACAGAAGATCAATTAACATATAATAATGGATCATTTGATCATATTGCTATTGCCTTTCCTATAAAAAGATGGTGGTATGCTAGTATATCGTTAAATCCATATTCAAAAATTGGATATAATATTACGCAGTCCGAAGCACATCCATATCTTACAGAAACCGAAACGGTAAAAAACTATTTAGGCGATGGGGGGATTAACCAATTTACAATTAGTAATTCTTTCAAAATTGGGCAACATCTATCATTTGGCTTTAACTACAATTACCTTTTTGGAAGTATAGAGCAATATAACCAAACATATATTAGTGATGTAAACTCATATTCTACAGTACAATATGATAAATATACCATGAACAAATCAAACTTGGATTTAGGAGTGCAATATTATACCGACATAAAAGATAAGTATTTTGTTGTGGCTGGTGTGTCATATTCAACACAAGTAAATTTCAAGGCCAAAAACAACACTGCTGAATTAACAACTGGCAACTACATTAATGCTGGATTAAGTATTATCGACTATTTAGCGCTTGGAGGATCAATTGATACAATAACATCATCGGTTGACGAAAATTATGAAATTGAAGTTCCTGCGAGATATAGTGTTGGTTTTTCGGGAGGAATAAAAAACAAGCTAACAGTAGGTTTCGACTTCTCATATCAAGATTGGTCTGATGTTAAAACTATAGATGTTACAAATAATTACACATCAGATCAAACGGTTAATTTTGGAATAGAATACATTCCTAATTTTTATGATCTACGAAGCTATTTAAAAAAAATAAATTATAGGGCTGGAGCCTTCTATAATAATAGTTATATCCAAATTAACGATGAACAGATAAATAATTATGGCATAACATTTGGACTAGGTTTTCCAATAGCAAACCAAAGAACTAGCATAAATGTTTCATATACATATGGAAAACGCGGAAATGTTGATAATGGATTAATAGAAGAAACCTACTCTATGATTGGGTTAAACTTAACTTTATATGATTTTTGGTTTATTAAACGTAAATTTCAATAATATTAAAACTTTATAAAAATGAAAACATTAGCAAAAGGGATTTTAACAGCTTTTATTGTGACCCTAAGTACAATATTTGTATTTGGACAAAAGGGTGTTGAAGATGGTTCAAGATTTGGGCATGGAGAAGATAGCATTACATGTGTTAGAAACTTGTCTTTATACCGTTCAAATGTAAAAAATAGAGACTACGGCGAAATTACATTAAACTCTTGGAGCATTGTATATACAGAATGTCCTAAAGCCAGTAAATATATTTATATTGATGGTATTAAGATGATTGAGAAGGAAATCAGAAAAACTACTGATCCTATTCAAAAAGCTGCATTAGTTGATAGTATGATGCATATTTATGATCAAAGAATCAAGAATTACAACGAAAAAGGAAAAGTATTAGGTTATAAAGGTGTAGATTTTATTAAGTATTCTGTAAACTCTGTAGAAAACATGCAAGCAGGTTACGGTTATCTTAAAGAATCAGTTAAGCTTCAAAAATATAAAAGTAAAGCAGCTGAATTGTTAACCTTCATGCAAGCTTCAAAAGCTCTTTTTTCTGCAAATAGTATCGAAGGTGGACAAGTTGTTGAAGATTATGGAATGATTTCTGAAATTTGCGATTATGTTATTAATAACCAGAAACCAGGATATAAGAATATTGAAAAAGCTAAACCATCTATCGATCAGGTTTTTGAAACTAGTGGTGCTGCTACATGCGAAGATTTAGTTCCATTTTACACTACTAAATTTAAAGAAACCCCTGAAGATTTAGAGTTCCTTAAAAAATCAACAAAAATGTTGCGAGCTACTAAATGTATCGATTCAGATATTTTCTTTACTATGGCAGAAAAACTTATTACGTTAGAACCAACTGCTCAATTAGCATATGAATTAGCAAAAATTACAAACCTGTTAGAAAGATATGACGTTGCTTCTAAATACTATTTGCAAGCCATTGAGTTAGAAACAGAAGATGTAAAAAAATCAAAATATTACTATGAACTAAGTCATGCCACTCGTGCTTTAGAAAATAAATCATTAGCGCGCAGCTATGCACTTAAATCAATTCAATTTGATCCAACAAATGGACACCCATATATATTAATTGGAACCCTATATGCTTCATCAAGTACCGAATGTGGAGAGAATGAGATTGAGCAAAAATCAGTTTATTGGGCAGCTGTTGATAAATTTGAAAAAGCGAAAGCTATTGATCCTGAATTAACAGAACAAGCAAATGGATTTATTGCTTCTTATAAGCCTCGATTCCCTAAGAATGAAAATATTTTCATGTATTTAGGTAAAGATAAACTCGGAACAACTTATAAAGTTGGTTGTTGGATAAATGAAACAACAATTATAAGAGCAAGTGACAAATAGACTTTCAAAACTAAAAAATAATAAAAAGATAATTATTCCTTTACTTACAGGAATAATTATCTTTTTTGCATCTTGTGGAAAAGATAGCATAGAAAAGGTTAATGCCATTACCAGCGAGATAAATGCACCTAATATTGCCATTATAAATACAGAAATTATTTATAGTGAACAGGCTTTAATCAAAGTTAAAGTAACTTCAAAAGAACTGAATCGGTATTTAGAAATTGAAAATCCATATACTGAATTTCCTCAAGGATTATTTGTTGAATTTTACGATAGCACTGGTGTTTCTTATTCGTATATTAGAGCAGACTATTGCATCTATGATGAAACAGAAAAAACATGGACAGCTAAGAATGATGTTGAATCGGTAAATTCCGATGGAGATACATTAAATACCGAATTCTTAATTTGGAATATGGAAACAGAGCGCGTATACTCCGATCAGTATGTAAGAATTACAAATAAAGACGGAATTATACACGGAAAAGGATTTGAAGCGAATCAAGACTTTTCAGATTGGAAAATTTTAGGCTCTTCAGGAACAATTAGTGTAGAAAATGAAAAATAAACTATCTAAAGCTCTAGAAATTATTTGGCTGGTAACATCGCTAATTTGTATTATTACCGGTATACATCAAACAATTTATGAAGGCATCTCTAAGAGTTATCTCTTTTTTATTTTTTCGTTCGTTGCATTTGTTATGTATTTATTAAGAAAGCAGATTAGAAAATCCAACAAATCAAAAAGCACCAATGGATGATCCGTTTATATATGGATTAATAATAATTTCCCTATTAGTTTTTGCCTTATTAAAATCAGCCTTTAATTCGATTAACTGGCTCCAACTGGAGTTAGATAAAAAGCACGAATCATACTATTCCAAGATTCTTTACTGGATAAGTAAAAAACCTATCAAATTTGAGCTGTGCATAAACATTTATTACTACTCCCTTTTAATTGTCTTAATTACATTTTTGTACAATAAATTCATTCTACTTGAATATGGTCTTGCAATAAATATCCTATTTGTTTTATTTTCAGGAATAATAGCCATTCCTCTAATTCTATTAATCCCCTCTTCGTTTGGCGATTATTTCTCAAATAAAATAATTAATGCGTTTGCTCTTGCCTTAGTGATAATATACATACCCATTTCTCCCTTTATATATTTGTATTGTTTTATAGCAAACATTGCAGTTAATAAATCATTAAAAGCAAATAATATAGATCAGATCAAAGATTCATTTAATCGAGAAGATCTTAATAATCTTGTCGACTTTAATGAAAAACACACATCAAAATTAAATAAGGACTCTGGAATAAAACTATTTCGAAATGCTCTTGAATTTTCACAAATAAAAATTCGTGAATGTATGATGCCAAGAACAGAAATAATTGCAGTAGAAATTAACGATCCAATAACAGAAATAAAAGCCAAATTTATCGAATCAGGCCTAACTCGAATACTTGTTTATAAAGATTCTATTGATAATGTTATTGGATTTATTAAAAGCAAGAGTGTATTTTTTACCGATTCCGAAATTTTAAAAAACATTAAAACACTTCCTATTTTCCCTGAATCAATGTCGGCCAGTAAATTACTTCGATATTTTACACGCACGGGGCAAAACATTGCTCTGGTAGTTGACGAATTTGGAGGCACATCAGGAATAATTACAATTGAAGATATCCTTGAGGAAATATTTGGAGAAATTAACGATGAACATGATTTGGAAAGTCTTTACATGAAGAAACTTTCCGATTCGGATTATCTATTCTCTGGAAGAATTGAAGTTGATTTTATAAATGAACAATACGGATTAAATCTCCCAACAAGTGAAGAGTACGAAACACTTGGGGGTCTTATATTAAATCACACAGAAAACATTTCCAAAGCCAACGATCGTATAAAAATTGATCAATTTGAATTTACAATACTTAAAGTTTCAGAGACCCGTTTAGAACTTATAAAAGCCAAAATTGAAACTGATAATTAAGCTATTTAGTTTTTTCAATCATTTATATCATAATTAGTATCTTAAAAAAATAATAAAATAGTACATTTGCTGATTATAATTTTACTGTATATCCGTAAAAAAATAATTAAAATTAGTATATTCGAACCTTAAAAATTTTTGATAAAAACAATATTCAATGGCAACATTAGAGAAAATTAGAAATCGCGCAGGAGTTTTAGTTGCAGTGGTAATAGGAATGGCACTACTTGCATTTATTTTAGGAGATTTTTTGAATTCAGGAGGAGCTTTATTTTCAAATTCACAATTTGAAATTGCAGAAATAGCAGGGAAATCTATTCCGTATCAAAAATATCAAAAGGAACTAAACGATATTAAGGAAATAACTAAGTTTACTTCCGGTAAATCATCATTAGATGAACAAACTGTTCAGAAAATTCAACAACAAACTTGGAACCAGATAGTTCGAAATTATGTATTGGAAGACGAATACGATGAGCTTGGTGTAGATATTAGCAGTAAAGAATTATGGGATATGGTTCAAGGAGAAAATATCCACCCTATAATTACAAATCTTTTTACAGATCCAGAAACAGGACAATTAAATAATGTTCAGGTTATTCGATTCTTAAAAACATATGATCAAGATCCTTCGGGACAGCAGAAAGCTTATTGGTTATACGTAGAAAACCAAATGGTTCAAGAAAGACAATTTTCAAAATATACAAACCTTATTAAAAAAGGATTATTTGCTACAAGTTTAGAAGCTAAGCAAGAAGCTGACTTTATTAATAAAACAGTAGATTTCGATTTTATTTCGAAAAACATCAATACAATTGCTGACAGTTTAGTTAAAGTAACAAGCAGCGATTTAAAAGAATATTATAATAATCATCAAAATGATTATAAACAAACTGCTTCGAGAAGCATTGAATATATAACTTTTGAAGTTATTCCTTCGGAATCTGATAAACAGGAAACTGAACAGTGGATAAAGAATATCGAACAAGATTTTATTAACACTGATAGTGATCGTGATTTTATTAGTTTAAATGGCGACATCGCCTTTAATAACAGCTATTACAAACAAGACGAACTACCAGAACAATTAAAAGATGTTATTTTTAATGAGTCTGTTGGATTTGTATATGGTCCTTATTTTGATAATGACACTTACATTTTAGCGAAATTATCAGAAGTTAAAAACTTACCTGATTCAGTAAAAGCAAGACACATACTTCTTCAGCCAACTCAAAACGAAGATTACAATCAACTTATGGCTAAAGCAGACAGTCTTATTGCTTTACTTAAGAACGGTGCTAATTTTGCAACAATTGCAAGAAATAACTCTTCGGACAAAGCAGCTAACGAAAAAGGAGGCGATCTAGGATGGTTTAGAGCAAATCAAATGGTTACACCTTTTAGCGATACTTGTTTTATTGCAAAAAAGAATGAATACAAAATTGTTGCTACTCAATTTGGATTACATATTGTTCAAGTTACTGATAAAGCTCGTAAAGAGAGAAAAGTTAAGTTGGCATTATTAGGTCGCAAATTAGAACCAAGTTCATTAACTTACCAACACACATATGCTCAAGCAAGTAAATTTGCAGGAAACAATCATACATATGAAGATTTCTTAAAAGCTGTTGAAACAGAAGGTTTAGCAAAAAAAATAGCAAATAACATTAAAGAAAGCGATCAGCAACTTGCTGGATTAGAAAACCCAAGAGAATTAATCAGATCTATTTATTCAACTGATGAAGAAGGATTAATCAAATCTCAAAATAATCCTATATTCGAACTAAACAATAAATTTGTTATTGGGTTTGTTAGTGAAATTAATGAAGAAGGAATCGCTTCATTTGAACAAATTAAGCAACAATTAATTGTTCAAGTTAAAAAGAATAAAAAAGCAGCAATAATTGCATTAGAAATGCAAGAAGCTATAAATAGCGATAATAACTTAAACTCATTAGCCGAAAAACTTAATACAGAAGTTAAGGTAGCCAACGATATCACATTTAGATCGTATAGCGTTCCAAATGCGGGCATAGAACCAAATTTAGTAGCAGTTGCTACGTCTATGGAAGCAGATCAAATGTCGGCTCCTATTAAGGGTGAAAATAGCGTTTTTGTAATAAAGCTTAAATCTGTAAGAATTCAGGAAAATGCAAATACTGATCTTCAGAAAATGCAAACTCAAACACAATTCCAAAACAGAGCCAATTACGAAGCATTTGAAGCATTAAAAGAAACTGCTAATATTGTTGACAAAAGATCAAAATTCTATTAGAATAGAATCGTCAAATTATAAAAAAGCCATTTAATATTAATTAAATGGCTTTTTCTTTCTATTCTAATTGAATAACTTATTCGTACTGAAGAATATCAACAGGATTTACCTTTGCAATTTTTATTGATTGGAGCGAGATTGTTATTATTGCTAAGGTACATGTAATGATACTGCTTATTAAAAATGGCCAGATAGAAATATTAATTCGATATGCAAAATTACTAAGCCAATTTTCTATAATGTAATAAGCAAATGGCAATCCTATAGAATGTGCTATTAACACTAATTTTAAAATATCAAACATAAAATATCGAGTTGATTTATATATAGAAGCACCTAAGACTTTCCGAACACAAAATTCCTTTGATTTTGTACTTGCAATAAAACTAACCAATCCAAAAAGTCCCATTATAGAAATCATAACTATAAATATGGTAAATATGTTAATAAGATGCTTTAATCGTGTTTCGTTATCGTATAAATTTTCTAATGTTTCATCTAAAAAATAATATTGAAATTCATCTCCCACAAAAATCTTTTCATATTCAGATTTTATTCTGATAAGACTCTTTTGAATATCTGATCCAGATAATCTTGTATAGCAAAAAAACCGTTCGTCAGGTATTACGGTTAATACAAGAGGTTCAATTTCATAAGTTAAGGGTTTAAAATGGAAATTTTTTACAACTCCAATAATTTTACCATCTCTACCTAAAAGAGATAACTTTTTACCTATGGGATCCTCAAAACCTAAGATATCAGCTAATTTCTCATTAATGATAAACGCTTCCGAAGTATCGGAATGTATCATTTTATCGAAATCTCTACCGGCGACGATATCCATTCCTAAAGTTTTAATCAAATCATGATCGGCGAAAATAGTGTTTAAACGAGTTCTAACATTTGGATCTTTACCTTCCCAATCAATTGTTATATAATGACTAACATCATTAATAATATGAGATGCAACGGAGGCAGACTTAATATCAGGATATTTCAATATTCTTTCTTTAATCAGTTTATAGCTTTCATTATTGTCTTTTACCGAAAAGTAAACAACTCCTTCCTTCTTATAACCAAGATTTTTCGAAGTTAGGAATTTGAATTGCTGATTAACCAGAAATGCTCCAGCTATTAAAGCAATTGCAGCAGAAAATTGTATAATAACCAGCACTTTTCTAAAGTTCTCACCTTTTACCAAGGAAAATATCTGCCCTTTAAAAACATCTTTTACATTTACTTTTGACAAAAGAAAAGCTGGATATATGCTAGCAAATAATCCTGTAAATATTATTAATAATATTATGCGAATGTAAAATCCCAAGCTAGAATTCGGAATTTGTAATTCTTTACCAGAAATAAAATTAAACGAAGGCATAAACAACTCAATCATTATCATAGCAAAGAAATATGCTACAAAAGCCATTATTAATGCTTCACCTACAAATTGAAAAATCAAATGTCTTCTTTTTGCACCAACGACTTTTCTAAGACCAATCTCTTTTGCCCTTTTTGTAGCTTGTGCTGTAGATAAATTCATGAAATTTAAGCATGCAATAATTAACACCAGAAATGATATAAAAGAGATAATATAAACGTGACTTTTATTTCCAAGTCCCTCAAAATCTCCAATATAATTTGAGTTAAGATAGATTTCCTGAAATGGTTGAAGAAATATATCTGCCTGAAACTCAGAATTATTTTCTTTAATTATATTTTTAATCTTATCCTCTAAAACCTTCTTTTCTACACCTTTTTCAAGCTTTATATAAGTTACAAGTCTTGTATTAACTTCTAACCAAAGTGGATTTGGGAGACCATAATAATACAATATATCAAAGGGAACTAAATAGTCAAACTTAAGATGACTATTCGCTGGAATATTTTTTAAGACCCCCGCAACCGAAAATATTAAATCTTCACCAAAATTTAAACTCTCACCAACAACATTAGTTTTTCCAAATAACCTAAGTGCTATATCTTCGGTTATTATTATTGATGTTACATCCTTATTAAAATTATTATTACTTCCTTCTAAAAATTCAAATGAAAAAACACTTAAAAATGAGGTATCAACAAAAGCACCGTAGCTTTGAATTTTATTTTTCCCTTTAATTAGTTTTACATCATCACTAAAAAATCTTGTTGCATTTTTAATCTCCGGATACTTATCTTTAAGTACCGGAGAAACAGCAGGAGGAATTCTTACTGTTTGCTTTTTCTGCCCTTCTTCTACCTTTTCTACTATTACTCTATAAATTTCATTTCTATTTTCATGAAACTTATCATATCCCTTTTCGTCTAATACCCATAAGTTTATAAGTATAAAAATTGACATCCCTAAGGATAAACTTAAAATATTAATTACTGAAAAAAGTTTATTTCTGAAAAAGAATCTTATTGCAATATTTATATAATTTTTAATCATATGAATTCTTTATTATAACTAACTACTATTCATATCTTAGTGCGTTTACAGGATTAATATGTGCAGTTTTCAATGCTCTCAAACTTATTGTCAGAAAAGCTATAATTAAAGCTATTAAGCCACTTGTTATAAAAATCCAGATATCAAGTTCAATTCTATATGAGAAATTAACAAGCCATTTATTTGCTGCAAAATACGCAATTGGCCAACTAATTAAATTTGCAATTATCACCCAAATAATTATTTCTTTCGATAAGATAAATACAATTTGAGCAATTGATGCACCAATAGCCTTTCTAATACCTATTTCCTTAATTCTTTGTTCCGCCATAAAAGAAACTAAACCAAACAAACCCAAACAAGAAATAAATATGGTTATTAAAGTAAAATATCCTGTAAGTTTTGCCAAGTTATTTTCATTCTTGTACATCTTATTAATACTTTCATCTAAAAAATAATACTCAAAAGGATCGTTCGGCGAAAAGTCCTTAAACTCAGATTGTATAAGCAAAATTATTGATTTTATATCTTTAGATTTGAATCGTATATATAAATAAAATGGCTCTCCGGAATAATTTGTTAACACCATTGGTTTAATATCATTATATAAGGGTTGATAATTAAAGTTCTTTACAAGACCTGTAATATAACCTTTTGAACGAGTCGTAGAAAATCTTTTCCCGATTGGATTATTAAAACCCATTTGCCTTGCAGCCGCTTCATTAACAATAAATGCAGTAATGCTATCTCCTTTAATTGCTTTTCTAAAATCTTCGCCCCTAATTATTTCCATTTGCATTGTTGATACAAAATCATGATCGGTGTACATTATATTCATAAGCTCTTCACCCTCGCTATTCTTTCCTTCCCAAGAAACTGGAGCCATGTGAATAACATCTACTAATTCATTTGAAAGAACTGTTACTCCACTTATCTCTGGATGATTTAACAAGTTCTCTTTTAGCGTTTCATATTTATCTCTATTCTCTGTAAGATTTATATAAATGATATTATCTTTATTAAAACCTAAATCCTTTTTACTTAGATACACCATTTGTTTAATAATAATAATTGCCGAGATAATTAAGACAATCGAAATTGCAAACTGAGATATAACCAATACTTTTCTTAAAATAATTCTTCCGCTTTTATTTGTAACTCCACCTTTAAAGATCTTTATAGGATTTAATCTTGATAAATACGCAGCTGGATAACTTCCAGAAAATAATCCAACTAACAATATTATTCCCAATATTAATACAAGGAATTCCAAACTAAAATATTGAACACTCAATTGTTTATTTGTTAGCATATTAAATACGGGCGCAAACAACTCAACCAATATAATTGCAACAATATGAGCTAAAAATGTCATAAAAATTGCTTCACCAAGAAATTGAAATACTAAACTTTTTCGCTGTCCACCCAAGACTTTACGCATACCAATCTCTTTTAATCTTGAAGAAGCTTGTGCTGTGGTTAGGTTCATGAAATTAAAACCTGCAATAAGAATAATTAAGAAAGAAATTATTGTGAATATGTATATATTTTTAATATTTCCAAGTCCTTCAATATCTCCAGAAAAATTTGATTTAAGGTAAACATCTTTAATTGGTTGTAAAAAAATAGTTGCTTTTAATTCTTTGCTGTTTTTTAGAATCAAATCTTTTATTTTACTATTCACGTTTCTAAAGTCAGATTCCTCATCTAACATCACATATGTATAATGAGAATTATTGTAGTTGTTCCAAAGTTCACGTCTCAAACCAAACTCAAACAACAAATCGTAATTACACAGGAACTCAAATTTAAGATGTGAGTTAACCGGTATATCTTCAAAAACTCCTGAAATTGTAAATACGGTTTTGGTTCCTATCCTTAAATCCTTGCCAACAACATCTGTGGAACCAAATAGTTTCAAAGCTATTTTCTCACTTATTATAATGTTTGTATTTAAAGCCAACACACTTGCAGTATCACCTTTAATCATATGAATATCAAACATTCTAAAAACGTCTTTATCTACGAAAGCACCATCTTCATTGTAGATATTCATATTTTGCATGAATCCTAAATCTAAGAAAAAAAATCTTGTGCTTGCAACAATTTCGGGATAATCCTCTTTAAGAACTCGCCCCACAGGAGGCGCTGTTCGGGCAATTTGATCTTTTACTCCCTTCTCTTCTTTCTCCATAATAACGCGATAAATATTATCAGCATTTTTATGAAATTTATCATAACTTAACTCATCATGTACCCAAAGAAAGATTAAAATTGAACACGCCATTCCAATCGATAAACCCAAAATATTTATTGTAGAAAATAGTTTGTTTCTTGCGATATGACGAAAAGCTGTTTTTATATAATTCTGAATCATATTTGTAAATTTATTAAAAATTAGACTTCATTTATAGAGTTATTGCCAAAAGGTATACCACAACTTCCTTATTCTTGATTTTCTAACACTTAGCCCAATAAACAAGAAATGAAATAAAAAAAAGTGTGTACTTTATATACACACTTTGTTTATTTGCTACTCACTTTTATTTGTTACAATATCGATTTTAAAGATTTTTTAATAGTTTGATAATCTATATAATACAACAATTTAATTGATATACTATTTTCATGAGAAGCTTCAAAGGTATTTGATAGATTTTGGAAATATGTTTCATTTATATTCTTATCGCTTGAATACAAATTGTTTTTCCATACCAAAGATATTTCACTTCCGGGTTGAAAATTCCAATTTACAGAAGCGTCAATAGTTAATGCATTATAATTTATATCATGATTTTCTGAATAATTATTTTCTAGAAGATCTCCATTTTCTAATAAATCAAAATAGTTATCATAAGTTGCTTCCGACCAATAATGGCGACCCCGAATAGAAAGTGATAAATCTGAGTTTAACATATATTTAAATGACAAAGCATTTTCGATAGTTTGAACATTGCGCTCTCCCATATAAATATCGTCATCAATTTTAGTAACAAATCCAATTGCATTATTATTAACTCCATAATATGATTGTAACGAAATTAACATTCGATTATTAACAGTATATGTTGGTCTTACTACAATACTGTACGAATTATAATCTGTAATAAAATTATTAGAGAAATAGAATCCTCCATGTAACATTATTGAAAATGCTTTTCTGGAATCCGTACTGTATGTAAAACAATTATGGAATCCCTTAGACATGTTCACCTTTCGACCAGGTACACGTGCTTCAAAATGATTAACTTCTTCAATTGGTCTCCAAAGGGCATGCATTTCTACATAAGTTCTATTTTTAAAGGTTGCTCCTATTTGGTAAGAAATATAAAACTCTGAATACTCGTTTGGATTATAGAGTCGCTCATAATTAAAAAGTAGATAGTTTGTAACATTCAAAAAATTACGAAATGGTTTATAAATATTGTAATCCAAACGAACCCTATTTGTCATTTGATTATTTTGTCTTAAATATCCCATATCATTTGGATTATATTTATCATCAGACACATCAAAAGTATAACTATACTTAAATTTCCCACTTAACTTTGCAGCATGTAAATTTACTGCGTATCCGGTTTCTGAATTAGAAAGATCATCTCTATAACTTACAGAACCTGTTCCATTAATTGCATAGTTATTTTCTTTATCGGCCAGTTTAAATTCTGTAGCAGTTACATTAGCAACAAAATTATCTCTGCTAACATTGGTGTTAATTAAACTAACATATGAATTTTTAGAAATCAATTTATCAACAACCAATAGGTTGTAATTCGTAAAAGCTTGGGTTTCTACATTTCTTGTTTCGTCTGTTACTGAATTATATACCTTAGCTTCTGACTTTGACGTCATGGCATTAAAAACACCTATTCCTAGTCCATTTTTATTTCTTCCCGAGATTTTAAAAGCATTAATCAGCTTTGATTCTATTGGATTTTCTTTAATTTCTTCATCAGCCAATAGTTGACTGCTTACATTTGAATATCCAGATGGCATTCCTCCAATTCTTCTTGTATAAAAAATATCTCCTTTATTAAATAGTTCCATTCCTTCAGTAAAAAATTGGCGATTTTCGTTAAATTTAATTTCATATGGTGATAAATTTAATTCCTGATCATCGGATTGTACTTGGCCAAAATCTGGAATTAATATTGCATCTAATGTAAAACTCTCGTTAATTCCATATTTCAGATCCATTCCAGCATTAAAGGAATTATCCCATTTATTTTGAATATTGTTTTCCATATAACCTGAAATATAAGGCGTTAGTGATAAACGCACTGGTGGTTTAATGTTTTTGAATCCACTTAGTATACCATAATAATTATACATCTCGCTATTTTCATTATTTGCATACGACCAAGTAGACCACTCACTTTTGTCGTTATCTCTACGACAAATATTAAAACCCCAATCCTGAATTTCTTTCTTTGGAATTCTAATTGCCGAATATGGTATCTTAATTTCGACTAACCATCCCTGATCACTAATACTTGTTTCGCTTTCCCACACTGCATCCCAAGAATCATCAATTTCATCGGTCATACATTTTCGATCTAATTGCGCTCCCGTTGCACTAACAACAAATGATATTGCATTATTTCTATCATCATAAGGACTTATAATTAATGATATTACATCGTTAATATCTTCGTCAATCTGATCTCTTTGTGAAATAATTCTTGAAATTTTATCCGGTTCGGAATCATAAAAAATCGCACCAACATAAAATGCATAATCATCATATCCAACCCATACTTCAGATTTCTCAGATGCCGCTTGACCGTTATAAGGTTCATATTGAGAGAAGTTATTTAACAAAACCATTTCTGAGTATTCATTTTCTTGAATTACTCCATCAATTGTTGGTTCATTCTCAATCCTTTTTATTTTAACATTTTTTTGTTCATTTTGTCCTGAAGCATGTTGAATTATTAAACAGCTTAGAATAAATAGTAATAGATATTTCATTTTTCTTCTAGTTTTAATAGTTGTTAATCTATATAGTTAATAATCAATTTATATATTCTTCATTTATCCAGATATATGCCAAAGATTTAACATATTCCATATTGCGTTGTTTTACTGGCGTTTACGCAAGCGCAGTTCAGGATGTGCTAAAAAAGGATTGTATACTTTGTATACACAAGCTGTTTCGTTTTCAAGCAATAATTTGTACTTTTAGAATTATTTTATGATTATGAAGAAGAAAACCGGAAAGATTTTAATTGTTGATGACGACATCAATGTATTAAAATCATTACAATTAATTTTAAGTAATGAATTTGAATTGATTGAAATCTGCAAGAATCCAAATGCATTAAATCACTTACTAAGCAAGCAATCTTTCGATGCAATATTGTTAGACATGAACTTTACTGCCGGTATTAATTCTGGCAACGAAGGTTTATATTGGTTATCGGAAATTCTTAAAATAAATAATGATTATGTTGTTATAATGTTAACTGCATATGGTGATATAACACTTTCTGTTGAAGCAATGAAACGTGGAGCAACAGATTTTATTACCAAACCTTGGGACAATGAGAAACTAATAGCAACCTTAAGGACCGGTTTAAAGCTGAGTGAATCGAAAAAAGAAATTAAATCTCTTAAACAAAAACAAGAATATATAGGAATAAACGATCAATCAAAGTATCAGAAACCAATTGGTTCCTCTCCTACCTTTTTAAATATTCTCGAAACCATAAAAAAAGTATCGCAGACGGATGTTAATGTACTTATCCTTGGAGAGAATGGTACAGGAAAAGAATTAATAGCACAGGAAATTCATAGACAATCGAAAAGAGCATCTGATGTTCTAATAAGTTTAGATATGGCTTCTTTAAATGATTCTTTATTTGAAAGTGAACTTTTTGGTCATTCAAAAGGAGCTTTTACCGATGCTAAAGAATCTCGTATTGGGAGGATAGAATCGGCATCTGGAGGAACCTTATTTTTAGATGAGATTGGGAATTTAGGTATGAATCTGCAATCAAAATTACTTACAGTATTGCAAAATAGAGAGATTACACCATTAGGTTCAAATGAATCTGTGCCAATTGATATCAGACTTATTTCTGCTACTAATAAGAATTTAACGAAATTGATAGAGAACGATTTGTTTAGAGATGACCTATTATATAGAATTAATACGATACAAATAGAAGTTCCTGCTTTACGAGATAGAAAGGAAGATATTCCAGAATTAGCTGAGTTTTTTCTTAATCGATTTAAGAAAAAATACGATAAACCGAATTTAAAAATTAATAAAAAAGCAATAGATAAACTTCAAAATTATAAATGGCCCGGGAACATCAGAGAACTAGAACATACCATAGAAAAAGTTGTAATATTATCTGATTCTGAAATACTAAAACCAGAAGATTTCTATTTTACAAACCAACAAGCGGAAATTGAAACTATTGATTCCTTAAATCTTGATGAAGTAGAACAAAATACCATCCGAAAAGCGCTTCTAAAATGTAGTGGTAATATTAGTAAAACATCTGAAACATTAGGAGTTACTAGAAAGACTTTGTATAAGAAAATTGAGAAATATGGTTTATAAAAAATACTATATTAATATAATTGTTAGAATTCTTCTGATTTTAATTAATTGTTTACTTTTTAGTTTTGCATTACTTAAGTCGAGCTATTTATATACCATTACATTTCTGGGAATATTAATTATTATTCAATCAATTACATTATTACGATATATCAATCTGTCGAATGTATTTTTAACACGCTTTCTTAATTATATTAAAGAAAGTAATACTACAATTGAATTTTCTGAAACACTTAAAGATACCCCCTTCAAAGATTTAGCATACTATTTCACTGAAATTAATTCAATTATACAAAATGCTAAAATTGAAAAAGAAAATCAATATCAATTTTTACAATATATTTTTAATCATGTAAACATTGGGTTGATTGCATTTGATAAAGAGTTTAAAGTTCTGTTAGTTAATGAATCAACCAAAAAATTGTTTAATCTAAAAAGCTTAAATAATATCAATGTACTTAATAACTTCAATCCTAAATTTTATAAAACAATATCGAATTTATCTCCGGGCGAACAAAAAATATTGCCAACTAGAATGCATGGTAAAAATTTGCAATTAGCAATTAAACTCTCAAACTTCAAGTTGCTTGATCAAGAAATTTTTCTAATCTCGCTGCAAGATATAAAACCTGAACTTGATCAGAAAGAAATTGAATCGTGGCAAAAGTTAAATCGGGTATTAACTCATGAAATTATGAATTCGGTATCGCCTATTATTGGTTTAACAAACAACGTTTCAAAACTCTGGAAAGATAAAAAGCAAATAAAAACAGATAACAAGATAAATTACGATATCATTAAACAAACCGTACAATCAGTAAATATTGTTGAAGAAAGAAGTCAAGGCCTAAATGATTTTGTAAAAAAATTTAGAAGTGTTACTGCTAATTTTAATCCTGAATTTAAAAATATACTTGCTAGTGAACTATTTGAAGATTTAACACTTTTTATGCACGAAACTTTTGAAGAAAACAATATAAAATTTACTTACCAAGTTATACCTGAAAATCTTCAATTATTAATAGATAAAAATCTAATTGAACAAGTAATAATAAATCTACTTAAGAATTCTACCGAAGCTCTTATAGATATGAAGAACAAACTTATTCAAGTTAAGGCATTTATAAATGACAATAATCAAAAGTTAATAGAAATAATTGATAATGGTACAGGTATAGAAGAAGATAAAATAGATCTTATTTTTACGCCATTTTATACCACTAAATCAACTGGTTCAGGGATAGGATTAAGTTTATCGAGGAATATTCTTAAACAGCATGGTTATAATATTGATGTAAAATCAAATCCAAATATAGAAACCGTTTTTACTTTATACTTGTAGTAGATTCTGAACTTTTAACAAACTTCTAAACATAGGTTCATTTATATTATTTTTGGTTCGATATTTAATTGTCCTTTGCATTAATTCTTTTGTGGGTCTAGTATCAATAGAGTTAAGAACATTATTTCGTTTCCCGATCTCTTGTTCTAAAATTCTGGTTAAGTTCTCTTTTCCCAATTTTGGATCAACATAAAACATAGGTTCTATCACATTTTGAAATTTTGAAATTACGCTCTCTTTTAAAGCAATTTCAAAAAGTTCGGTTTTTGGAATAATTCGAATACCCTCTGTAATATGTACCATGTCTTCTTCGAATATAAACTCATCAATAAAATCAAAAGTTTCCTTAATGGTTTCTTCGGTTTCTTTTGGTGCACCCATCATAAAAAACCACATTGTGGGCATATCGTATTTTCGAATAATATAAGCACACTCAATCAGTTTTTCTAAATTAAAATTCTTTCTATATGATTTTAACATACCTGCTGATGCCGAATCGGGAGTGCAATCTATTTGAGCAAACCCCGCTTGTTTCATTAATCTAATTAAATCATCGGTAACTTCTCCAGGATTAACTCCCATTGTTCGAAGGTTTACTCTTAAGTTCCGTTTAATAATCTCATCGCAAATATTTACAGCATGGTTTAAAGGTGAATTAAATATTGAATCTACAAACTCGAAAACAATATTCGGCATCCTTTTACTCACTTCTTCAATTTCATTTACAATATCAGTAACATTTCTAAGTCTATATGTATTTCCTTCAATATTTGGATAGGAGCAATAAATACATTTATGAATACAACCACGTTTTGCCTGAATTGGATAAGACCCTCTCTCTGCATAAGGTTTAAAATCTATGAGTTGATCTATATTTGAAGACTTTACCTCCAATTTTCCTTCTTTAAATATTCTTGGTTTTATTTCTTTTTGATTTTTTAAAACAAGACCTTCAATACTTTTTGGAATCGAATTAGTATCTAGTTCTTTTAGCAAATCACAAAATATATTTTCTGCTTCACCAATAATTCCATAATCGACATTCAAATAATTTAAAATCTCAGCGGGAGCAATACTAAACCCGCTACCACCTATTATAACAGGCCCTTCAAAAGTTACTTTTATTGGATCGATGATTAATTGTTTAAGCTCTTCGATATACCATTTTGATTTTCGCATCGTAACATTATCAATATTACGTATGCTTACTCCAATATAATCAGGTTTATAATTCTTAATATCTTTGAGCAAAGAGTTTGTTGAACTAAATGCAAAATCAATTACTTTAACTTGATAAGTGCCTGCTAAAGAATTTGCAACCAAAGATAATCCAAGCGGTGCAACTGGGTAAGGAAGAACCTCAGTGTTCGAATTTATTAACAAAACCTTTTTCATATTCAGAATTAAAGATAAAAAAAAAGCTCACACAATGTGAGCTTTTCCTAGCTAATCGATAATTATTTTAACCCGATTTATAAAAAATAACTTATATAAGTTAATGGTAATTACGAATTTAATAATGCTTTTACTTTATCTGCAATTGCTTTTCCATCAGTCTTTCCAGCTAATTCTTTAGACGCCATGCCCATTACTTTTCCCATATCGGCCATGCTTTGCGCTCCTACTTTGCTAATAATTGCTTTAACTTTTTCTGTTAGCTCTTCATCGCTCATTTGTTCAGGTAAGTATTTCTCAATAATTCCTGCTTCGGCCAATTCTTTATCAGCTAAATCACTCCTATCCTGCTCTTTATAAATTTGCGCTGAATCTTTTCTTTGTTTTACCAGTTTTTGCAGAATTTTCATTTCTGCATCTTCAGAAATTTCATGACTGGAACCTTTTTGTGTTTTTTCTAAAAGCAAAGCTGATTTTACAGCTCTAAGAGATTCTAATCGCTCTCTTTCTTTTGCTTTCATTGCTTCTTTTATATCTTGATTTATTTTTTCTTCTAAACTCATTATATCAGTTTTTTAGTAAATAATTATGAGTGCAAATTTTATGTTAATCTACATTATCGTGCAAATATGAATTATTCGGGTTTAAAGTAACACCCTCGTTATCATCCTCTAAAGAATAACGTGAAATATTTGACCCTTGAGTATTTATAGGTTGATCTATCTTCAAATTCTTTCGTTTATAAGCAGGCTCATTTTCGAATTCATCAATATTCTCTTTAATTTTAGATGAACCCATTCTTCGTTCCTTCATACGCTCGCGCGACTCGTTCAGCTTTTTTACAATTTCCGATTCTTTTGTTTCAACAACAACTTCAGTTTCCGTTTCCGGCTCTTGTAAAACAACAAACTTATCGTTATCTGGTTTTCTATCTTTTTTAATATCAAAATCAATGGTTCGTTGCGAGAAATCTAAACAATCGTCATCTTCATTTATTGGCGATTCTTCAAACTTAATAGTAGGTGTCTTCTTTTTAACCACACTTGCACTATCGGCGAGAGTAATTGTTTTCTTAGTTGTTTTCTTAGCATACAACTCCGGAATACTTGTACTTTCAAATCCAGTTGCAATTATAGTAATACTAATATTCTCGCCTAAACTTTCATCTACTCCCGTTCCCCAAATAATATTTGGACTTGATCCTACTTCACTATTTACATAATCGGCTATCTCACCAATTTCATCCATAGTAATCTCCGCAGTTCCCGAAGTAATATTTAGAAGCATATTCTCAGTGCCATTTATATCATTATCATTTAATAATGGTGATGATAAAGCCTGCTGAACTGCTTTTATTGCACGTTCTTCTCCTTCCGCAGTTCCTGTTCCCATTAAGGCAACTCCACTATTAGAAAGTACTGTTTCAACATCGGCAAAATCAACATTTATATATCCTGAAACAGTAATAATTTCAGCAATTCCTTTTGCTGCTGTAGCTAAAATATTATCGGCATATGAAAAAGCTTCTGAAAACTTCATATTTCCACATACCTCACGTAGCTTTTCGTTATTTATTACAAGTAATGAATCAACATACTTTTCAATTTCGTTTATGCCTTCAACTGCTTGAGATGTTCTTTTATCACCTTCGAAACGGAAAGGAATAGTAACAATACCAACAGTTAACAAGCCCATTTCTTTAGCTGCTTTAGCTATCATAGGAGCTGCACCTGTTCCTGTTCCACCACCCATACCTGCTGTGATAAATACCATTTTTGTATTTCCACCAAGAATATCAACAATATCGTCGATACTTTCTATAGCTGCTTGTCTTCCAATCTCTGGCTTATTCCCAGCACCACGACCTTCGGTTAATGATTCACCTAACTGAACCTTAACAGTAACAGGACTATTTGCTAAGGCCTGTTCGTCAGTATTACAAACAACAAAATTTACATCTTGAATTCCTTGACGGAACATATGGTTGACTGCATTTCCACCACCGCCACCAACTCCAACAACTTTAATTATCGAAGACCGATCTACTGGTAAGTCAAAATTCATTAAATCTTCAGTCATAATATTTAGTTTTACCGTTACTAAATTTGTTTTATTTTTTTTTCCATGGATTAACAGAAATTACATTTCTGCATCATCTTCATCAAAGATATCTGTAAATACCTTTTTTAAAGATGTCATAAATCCAGCTTTATCTTTCTTTTCTACTTTTGTTTCTTCTGCAATTCCATCCTGTTGTAATTCCATTTCCGGTTCTTTCACAACATGCTTTCTTTTATATTTGTCCATATTTTGAAATCCTTCCAAAACTAAACCTACACTGGTTGAGTACATTGGATGATTTACATCAGAAATAGCTTCGGTTGACAAATGCTCTGTTGGATAACCAATTCGAACATCCAATCCAGTCTTAAACTTAACCAATGCAGGAAGATGTTTTAATAATGCACCACCACCGGTTAGTACAATTCCCGCTCCTAATTTTTCAAAATATCCCGAATTTTCAACTTCATAAATTACAGCATCAAGAATTTCTTCCATTCGCGATTGAATAATATATGCTAAGCTTTTAAATGAAATTTCTTTAGGTTCGCGTCCGCTAATTCCAGGAATAGAAACTACTTCCTCTTCTTTAGCTAAATCTCCAAGTGCCGATCCATATTGAATTTTTAACAATTCAGCTTGTCGTTGAAGAATTGAACAACCTTCTTTAATATCTTTAGTTATAACATCCCCTCCAAAAGGAATAACAGCAGTATGTCTAATAATATCATCATAATAAACAGCTACGTCTGTGGTACCACCACCAATATCTACTAAAGCTACACCTGCCTCCATTTCATCGGAAGTTAAAACAGCCGCCGCAGAAGCTAATGGTTCCAAAATCAATTGATTTAATTTTAATCCTGCTTTAGCAATACATTTTCCAATATTCCGTGCCGATGCAATTTGTCCAATTACAATGTGAAAATTAGCCTCAACACGCTTACCCGACATTCCTACGGGATTTTTTACACCAATTTCATTATCAACAATAAAATTTTGTGGCAAAACATGAATAATTTCTTCTCCAATATCAATTGGAATTTTATACATATCTTGAATTAAAGCTTCTATATCATCCTTTGTAATTTCATCATCGTAAGAGTCGCGATTTATATATCCACGATTCTTTATACTTTTAATGTGCTGACCGGCTATTCCAACATATACATCCTTGATTTCTTCTCCAATACTAAATTGAACATCTTCCACAGTTTTCTGAATAGAACCAACTGCTTCTTCAATATTCAGAACAACACCGCGTTTTACTCCCTTCGATGCCGTTTTACTAATACCAAGGATTTCGATCTTGCCGTTCTCTTTTCTCTTACCAACTATAGCAACAATCTTGGTTGTTCCTATGTCTATTGCTGCAACAAAATCTTCTTTATGACTCATTTTATTATCGTTTTGTACAAATTACCTGATTATCAAACTTTAAACTTATTTCTTCGTATTTATTCCATCCAACAGCATTTAATCCTTGAAGATAAAATGCTTTTAGATTCCTAAACTTTCTTTTATAATTTTCGATTCCCCCTAAAAAAATTAAGTGGGATCCTACACGGGGAATCAATTCAAATTCATATTCATCATTTACATAGATCTGCTCTATTTGAGATCTCCAAAAATCATCTTCGTAAATAAATTTGCAAAGCTCATATAAATCGCAAACCAATCGATTTTTTTCCCAATTTTCATTATCAGTTTCGCAATAAATATCCCTTGTTCGATTTAACTCGAAATGCTCAACAATATTTCCATTGGCAATTAAAACATGCGACGAATATTTACTCGACAATGGCATTATGGTACCTTCCTGATCGATATAATAACTCTGCCCACGCTTATTTATAACTCTTACAATTGGATTTCGCTGATCAATTTCGACTCGAATATCGCCCTCCAAAGTTACATACACTTCAGCATTTTTTACCGATGAATATTGATTCAAATCCTGCTCTATTTTTTTTGTATTAATTAACGATACAGATGTGCCAATAACATTCATATCTGTTTCGTGCATAAAGTCCTCAATATCACTATTTGTGATGAATCCATTATGTAAACTATCTAAAATAAAAACCTTAATGTCGTGGCACAGAATTTTACTTCGACGTTCTTTTACAAAACTCATAGCAACTACGATATACGTAACAATAAAGACCCAAACGATTATGTTTTTTAGTATTTTCATTTAAGCTTATGCTAATAATTTTTTAATTGGTTCAACAAGTTCATCAATGTCTCCAGCTCCTAAAGTCATTAAAACTTCGGGATTCTTATTTTTTAAAACCTCTAATAGTTCCGATTTTGCACACAATGTTTTATTTTGATTTTTGATTCTCTCAAAAATAATTTCAGACGTTATTCCCGGAATAGCTTCTTCTCGTGCTGGATAAATATCTAATAATATAATTTCATCGAGCAAATCGAGACTTTCTGCAAATTCATTTACAAAATCTCGCGTTCGAGTATATAAATGCGGCTGAAAAATACCCGTTATCTTTTTATCTTTAAACAACTCCTTGGCTGAACTAATCGATGCTTTTAATTCTTCTGGATGATGTGCGTAATCATCAATATAAACAAAGTCTTCACGATTAATCTGATAATCGAATCGGCGTTGTATGCCTTTAAATTTTGAAATTGAATTAAAAATTTCATCGTTATGCACTCCCGAAAGAGTTGCAATACTAATAGCTGCTATTGCATTCTCAACATTAATCTTGCCAGGCAATCCCAATCTTAGATTATTTATCCTTCCATTTATTCCAACAAAATCGAAAACATATAAGCCATCTTCGATTCGTATATTCTCAGCTTTAAAATCCGAATCTTGATTTATAGAATAAGTATAAATTTGTAGATCGTCGCGTTTTGGAATGTCAAAAATCAGTCCTTTTTTAATTACAAGTACTCCTCCAGGGTTGATCTTACCAATGAAATCTTTAAACGTATTTTTTAAATCATTTTCGTCTGAATAAATATCTAAATGATCTGCATCTACCGCTGATATAATTGCTTTCTGCGGATTTAACTGCAAAAATGATCTGTCAAATTCGTCAGCTTCAACCACCACATACTTACTATCCTTATCGGCTAAGAAATTTGTGTTGTAATTTTTAGAAATTCCGCCCATAAATGAATTACATCCCATTCGAGATTGTTTCATTAAATGAGAGATCATAGTTGTGATAGTTGTTTTACCATGAGTTCCAGCAACAGCTAAACATTCTTTCTCACGTGATAACATTCCCAATACTTCGGATCGTTTTTTTATTTCGAAATTATTCTTAATAAAATAATTCAACTCTGTATGACTATCTGGAATAGCAGGTGTATATACTACTAATGTATTTTCTTTGTTTTTAAAATCCTCAGGAATATTCGAAACATTATCTTCAAAATGAATATTAATTCCTTCGTTAATTAAATCGTTTGTTAATGGTTTTGAAACTTTATCGTAACCAGCCACACTTTTACCATAAGTATTAAAAAAGCGAGCAATCGCACTCATGCCAATGCCGCCAACACCTATAAAATAAACATTATGTATGGTTTTCAAATCCATTTTTTCCTTTTTGCAAATATAAATTGCCTATTCTTCGATAAACTCAGAATTACAATTTTAAAACTTCTTCTGCTATAATTTTTGCGGAATCGCGTAAGGCCATTCCTTTAATATTCTCCGATAAACTTTTTAGCTGTTCTTGATTATTTAATAAACCCAAAGCAGCATCAATTAGTTTTTCTCTTGCTTCGATATCTTTTATCATTATTGCGGCATTCTTATTTGACAATGCCATTGCATTTTTTGTTTGATGATCTTCTGCCACATTTGGCGAAGGAATCAAAATTACAGGCTTACCAACCAAGCAAAGCTCCGATATAGTTCCTGCTCCTGCTCTAGAAATAATAATATCAGCGACTGAATATGCCAAATCCATTCTTGTTATAAAATCGAGAACTTTTACATTCTCAAATTTTGTTTCAGCGGCAGATTTTTTTGCATCATCGTAATAATATTTTCCTGTTTGCCAAAGTATTTGAAATTCCGAATTTCCAATTTTAGCAATATCACCAATTATACTTTCATTAATTGTTCTGGCTCCTAAGCTTCCACCGACAACCAGTATTGTTTTTTTATTTTTATCTAAATCAAAATGACTAATCGCTTCATCTTTATTTCCTATCTTTTCCAATAAATCCTGTCGCACAGGATTTCCTGTGAGTATTATTTTTTCTTGTGGAAAATATCTTTCCATTCCTTCATATGCAACACAAATCTTTTGTGCCTTTTTCGCCAACAGTTTATTAGTTATTCCCGCATAAGAATTCTGCTCTTGTATTAAAGTTGGTATTCCTTTCTTATTTGCCATTCTAAGAACTGGTCCGCTTGCATATCCTCCAACACCAACAACAACATTAGGCTTAAAATCTTTAATAATTTTTTTTGATTTTCGTAAACTACTTATCAATTTAAAAATGAAACTTATGTTTTTTACTGTTAATCGACGTTGCAATCCAGCCACTGGTAAACCAATAATCTTGTAACCGGCTGCTGGAACTTTATCCATTTCAATTTTACCTAATGCACCAACAAACAAAATATTGGTTTCAGGTTCTATCTCTTTTATCGCATTTGCAATAGAAATTGCAGGAAAAATATGTCCTCCTGTACCTCCACCACTAATTATAATATTTTTATTCTTCTGTTTCACTTTCAACTTCTGTTTCGGGTTCTGGAATTACTTCTTCTGTTTTTTCAATACTTCGACTAACACTTAGGATTATACCAAATGCTATGCCTGTAAATAAGATGGATGATCCTCCCATACTTACTAATGGAAGAGTTTGTCCTGTTACTGGAAAAATATTTACCGCAACACCCATATTTATAAACGCCTGAAAAACCAAGCTAATAGTTAATCCAATGGCTAGAAATGCAGCAAATGTGCGCGTACTCTTTCGAACAATTACTCCTGCTCGATATAATAAAAATAGATATAGAGTTAAAACAATAAAGCCTCCAATAAAACCATACTCTTCAATAATTATAGCAAAAATGAAATCCGAATATGGATGTGGTAAAAAGTTTCGCTGCGTGCTATTTCCCGGACCCTTTCCAAAAAAACCTCCGGTTGCAATTGCAATTTTACTCTGTTCTACCTGATAATTATCTCCACTTTCACCTTTTACAAAATTTTCTATTCTATTTTCCCATGTTCCAATTCGCCATATATCTTTACCTGATATTTTTGCTCCTGCGAAAAGCAAAGCAATTGCCATTAAACCAACAATTGCTATCCCTGCTAAATATTTAATTTTTACTCGCCCAATAAACATTAATAAAAATGCCGTTACGCCTAAAATAACTGCAGTAGATAAGTTTGCTGGCATAATTAATCCACAAACTATAACCACCGGAAGTATTAATGAGACAAAAATCCCATTAAAATCATTTATCTTTTTATCATCCTGACGCAATGAAAGTACACGAGCTAAGTACATAATCAATGCTAATTTTGCAAAATCGGATGTTTGAATGGTTAATCCAATTCCCGGTAAGGTTAACCAACGCGACGCCTGATTTAAACTTGTTCCCATTACCAATGTAATCCCCAATAAAAATATTGACAGGTATAAAAACAATTGTGATAAGCGCGAATAATATTTATAAGGTATTAAATGCGTAATAAAAATAATACCTAACCCTGTAGCCAATAAAACAAAGTGTTTAATAATGTAATAGGCTGTATTTCCTTCCTGATATTTATATGCCAGTGTTCCTGTCGAACTATAAACAGCTAACAATGAGAAAGCTGAGAGTACAAAAACCACACCCCAGATTACTTTGTCGCCTTTAAAATATTTAGACAGTACTTCCTTTAACCTCATATTTTTATCAGATTCTTATATTATAAACTTGTGTTAATCTACAATTCTCTCACTGCTTGCTTAAATTGCTTTCCACGATCTTCGTAATTATCGAATAAATCGAAGCTAGCACAAGCTGGAGATAATAAAACATTATCGTCTTTTTTTGCTAAATAATAAGCCGTTTTTACAGCTTCTTCAGCTGATTTTACATCAACAATTGTTTCAACAATTTCGCCAAATGCCTTATGGATTTTTGTATTATCTAATCCTAAACAAATTATAGATTTAACTTTTTTTCTTACCAACTCTTCAAGAATTGTGTAATCGTTTCCTTTATCAATTCCACCGACAATCCAAATAACATCGTTAGGCATGCTTTCTAATGCGTACCACGTTGAATTTACATTTGTTGCCTTTGAATCATTAATAAATTCAATACCATGTACTTTTAGCACAAACTCAAGTCGGTGCTCAACTCCTTGAAAATTACTCAAGCTTTCGCGAATATCTTCTTTGCGGAGTTTAAGTACTTTTGCAGCTATTCCGGCAGCCATAGAATTATATGTATTGTGCTGTCCTTTTAGTGCTAGTTCTTGTATTGACATAATTAGCTCGTTTGATTTATATTTAATTATTAGGGTTTCATTATCTAAATAAGCTCCATTATTCAACTTTTGATTTAATGAAAATGGAAGCTGTTGTGCTTTAATATTATATTTTGTTAATTCTTGTTTTGTAACTTCATCGTCGGCGCAATAAATAAAAATATCTTGATCCGTTTGATTCTGAATAACTCTAAACTTTGAATCTGTATATCCTTGCATTCCATTATATCTGTCCAAATGATCGGGAGTGATATTCATTAAAATTGCGATATCAGCTTTGAAATCAATCATCCCATCTAATTGGAAACTACTTAACTCAATTACATAATAATCGTAGTTTTCTTCAGCAATTTGCAATGCCCAACTTTTACCAACATTTCCGGCAATACCAACATTTAATCCCGCATTCTTTAGAATATGATATAAAAGTGTTGTTGTTGTTGTTTTTCCGTTGCTCCCTGTGATACAGATCTTAAATGCATCGGTATATCTTCCTGCATATTCAATCTCAGAAATTACTGGAATTCCTTTTTCTATTGCTGATTTTACAATTGCAACCTTCTCTGGAATTCCGGGACTTTTAATTATTTCATCAGCATTTAGAATCAAATTCTCAGTATGCTTTTCTTCTTCCCAAGCAATTTTGTAATCATTCAATTTTTGCTTGTACTTATCTTTGATTTTTCCAAAATCTGAAACGAAAACATCATCACCATTCTTTTGAGCAAGAATAGCAGATCCAACTCCACTTTCACCAGCACCTAATATGACAATTCGTTTACTCATTTTTCTTATCTGATTTTAAGAGTTACAATAGTTACTATAGCCAACATGATTCCAACAATCATAAATCGCATTACAATTTTCGGTTCAGGATAACCTTTCATCTGATAATGATGATGCAAAGGAGACATTTTGAAAATCCTACGCCCTTCTCCAAACCTTCGTTTTGTATATTTAAAATAAACAACCTGCATTACTACAGATAAGTTTTCAACTAAAAAGATCCCACATAAAATTGGTATCAATAATTCTTTTCTGATTATGATCGCAAAAACAGCAATAATTCCACCTATAGACAAACTTCCTGTATCGCCCATAAACACCTGAGCCGGATATGAATTATACCACAGAAATCCAATAGTTGCTCCAATAAACGCACTTACAAAAACTACTAATTCTCCAGAATTAGGTATGTACATTATGTTTAAATAATCGGCGTAAATAACATTACCGCCTAAATAAGCTAAAATACCTAAGGTTGCTCCAATAATTGCAGAAGTTCCCGTTGCTAAACCATCTAAGCCATCGGTTAAATTGGCTCCGTTTGAAACAGCTGTTACTATTAATATTACCACAATAACAAAAATGATCCAAGCTGCTTTCTGACTATGCTTTCCCATAAAACTTACCAGATATTCATAGTCGAATTCGTTGTTTTTGAAAAATGGAATTGTTGTTTTTGTTGATTTTACATCATTAACAATAGGTATTATTTGCTCGCCTTCATTTATATTTTCTTCAACTACAATATTTGCTGTTACTACTTGATCTTCATTTACATTCTCCCGAACTACAACATCATCACTTAAATATAATGTTAGTCCTACAATTAGTCCCAAACCTATTTGACCAACTATTTTGAATTTCCCTGCTAAACCTTCTTTATTCTTTTTAAAGGTTTTAATATAATCATCTAAAAACCCAATTGCTCCCAACCAAACTGTTGTTATGAGCATAAGTATTACATAAATATTAAGAATATCAGCAAATAATAAAGTCGGAATAATTATTGATCCAAGAATAATTAAACCACCCATTGTAGGTGTTCCCTTTTTACTCATTTGACCTTCTAATCCAAGATCTCGGATTTCTTCACCAATTTGCTGTCTTTGCAGAAAATTGATGATCCTTTTACCAAAAATCATCGAAATAATTAGAGATGTAATAACAGTTAGCGCCGAACGAAACGAAATGTATTGAAACATTCCAGCTCCGGGAATATCAAATTTTTCTAAGTATGCAAATAAATAATAAAGCATAGTGCTTGCTAGTTATATAGTTCGTTAAAAATTCGTTTTAGTACTTCGCGATCGTCAAACTGATGTTTTACTCCATTAATTTCCTGATATGTTTCGTGTCCCTTCCCTGCTACCAAAATAATATCGCCTTGTTTAGCAAATAAACAAGCAGTTCTAATTCCTTCTTTTCTATCCGTAATCGACAAGACTTTTTTTCCATTCTCTACACTTATTCCCTTTTTCATATCATCAAGAATAGCATTTGGATCTTCGCTTCTCGGATTATCAGATGTCAGAATTACTTTATTGCTATTTTCGCTTGCTATTTTTGCCATCTCGGGACGTTTCGTTTTATCCCGATCTCCACCAGCACCAACAACAGTAATTAATTCCTGATCGTCGGTTCGAATTTGATTAATTGCATTTAGAACATTCAACAATGCATCTGGCGTATGTGCATAATCGACAATTGCTGTAATTCCGTTTTGTGAACGAAGTGTTTCGAACCTACCTTCAACAGGTTTCAACTCGCTTATAGCGGTAAGAATTTCATTTTTCTCAAATCCCAACATTATAGCTGTAGAATAAGCTGATAGTATGTTATATGCATTAAACCTTCCTACAAAATATGTCCAAACTTCTGTATTATCGATATGTAACAATGAACCTTCGAAATGACTTTCGATAATTTTTGCTTTAAAATCAGCCGCAGTTCGCACGCCATACTTTTGAACTTTCGCTTTTGTATTCTGAACCATTACAGTCCCATTCTTATCATCAGAATTAATTAAAGCAAAACTCCCGGGTTTTAACTCATCGAAAAATTTCTTCTTCGCCTTAATATATTCGGCAAATGTTTTATGATAATCAAGATGATCGTGTGTAATATTTGTAAATAGTGCTCCAGCAAAATCAAGCCCAGCTATTCGATCCTGATCGATAGCATGAGAGCTTACTTCCATAAAACAATATTCACAACCTGCTTCCACCATTTGATTCATTAATATGTTCATTTGAACTGCATCGGGAGTTGTATGTGTTGCATCAATTGTTTCTTCGTTAATATAATTTCGAACTGTTGAAAGCAAACCAACTTTAAAACCAAGCTTCTTAAACAAGTTGTAAAGCAAGGTAACAGTTGTTGTTTTACCATTTGTTCCTGTAACCCCAACCAACTTTAATTTGGATGATGGATTATTATAGAATGCCGAAGCTAATTCACCCAGAGTTTTCGAAGAATTCTCAACTTTTACATATACAATTTCGTCGACTACTTTTTCTGGTAAATCTTCGCAGATAATTGCTTTTGCGCCCTTTTCTATTGCCGTTTCAATATAATCATGACCATTAACGTGAGTTCCCTTTGTAGCAACAAATGCACATCCCAAACCCACTTTTCGTGAATCGAATATTATACTAGTAACTGGCAGTTCTGTAGTACCAATTACTTTAATTGTTTTTATAGATTTTAATATGTCGCTTAAAATTTTCACTTCTTCCCTTAATTAAAAGACATTTCTAATACTACCAAATCTCCTTTTTTAATTCTTGTTCCAGGAGATATAGATTGTTTTAATATTGTTCCTCGTCCATGCAACTCAATACTCAAATTCATATTTTCAAGAATATAAACGGCATCTTTAACACCCATTCCTTTTACATTTGGCATCAAATTTTGAGTAATTTGCCTATTTCCAAGCTTAACACACGAATCTAACTTAGTAGTTATAACCCAATCAGAAACAGCATCATCATCATTTACTCCAATACCTAAATCAACAAGAACATATTTCAACTCATCTTTATAACTATTCTTAGTATATGGTATTTTTGCTTCTATTTCTTCATCGTCATTTGCTTTGGCTAAACCTTCGTGGATTTCAAAATTTGTTGCATAAACTTTATCTGATATTTCTCTAAAAACAGGCCCTGCAACCAAACTCCCATAATAATCTTTTAATGATGGAGTATTCACAACTACAATACACGAATATTTTGGATTATCAGCCGGAAAATATCCTGCAAATGATGCCTGATAGCTTATTTTTGATTTATCGGTATAACCTGATACTTCATTTGCTATTTGAGCTGTTCCTGTTTTTCCTGCAATTTTGTAATTATTATTTTTTAAATTACGTGCGGTTCCTCTTTCAACAACACCTTTCAACATTATTTTAACTTTACGTAAGGTTGAACGAGAACAGATACTTTGTTTTAAGACTTCGGTGTCAAATGTTTTTACCCAATTGCCATGATACATAAGGCCCTCAACAAATTGTGGCTTAACCATTTTTCCATTATTTGCAATTGCATTATAAAATGTTAAGGTTTGTAACGGAGTTAATCGTACTTCATAACCAATTGACATTTGCGGTAACGTAACTCCAGACCATAATTTATCTCCCGGATATTTAATTTCAGGTTCGCCTTCTCCTTTTATTTTAATTCCTAAGCGATTATTCAAATTCATTCCGTAAAGACGATTGATAAATTTTTCTTCTTTACCTGTATAATAATCTGTAACCAATTTTGAAATCCCAACATTAGAAGAAACTTCAAAAATTTCCTGAACATTTAAAACTCCATGACCACCACGCTTTGTATCTCTGATTTTTTTATCGTAGTACTGAATAACACCATTTCCCGTGTTAACAGTATCACCTAAATCAACAAAACCATCTTCCAAAAGAGCAATCATAGATGCAAGTTTAAAGGTAGAACCTGGAGCTCGACTTTCGCCAATTGCATAATTATATGATTCTTTATACTGCCCTCTGCTATTTCTTTCGAGATTTACAATAGCTTTTATTTTACCGGTTGAAACCTCCATTAAGACAGCTGTTCCGTGATCAGCTTCATGTCGCACTAATTGTCTTCGCAATGCACTTTCCGCAACATCCTGAATATTTACATCGATGGTTGTAACTACATCCATTCCATCTTTAGGCTCAACTTCATTCCCATCGTGCACGGGCATCCAAACATTTCCATTCAAACGCTGCATTAATCGAACACCCTCAACACCTTTTAACTCATTATCAAACGCACCTTCAATTCCAACAACATTCCCACCTTCACCTTTTGTAGTATACCCAATAGTTCTTTGTGCTAAACTTACATGTGGCTGAATTCTCATGTTCGTTTGTAAGGCTATAAATCCACCTTTATATTGACCTAATCTTAATATTGGGAAGGTTTTTAATTTCTTAAGCTGATTAAAGTTTACACGTCTTTTTATTAAATGAAATCGCTCGCCTTTTTTGCGAGCTTTTACTAATTCCGATTTATATGCTGCTGCTGATTTATCTCGAAATAAAGCTGAGAGATTATTTGCTAAAGAATCAATGTTTGAATTAAACGTGGCATTATCCATTCCGGTACTTCGCGTATCCATCCGAATTTCGTAATAGGGAACAGAGCTTGCAAGTAAGCGACCATCTGAAGCTAGAATATCACCTCGGTTTGATTCAATAGTTATGTCTTTTAAAGTAAGCGACTGTGCCTGATCTTTCCATTTTCCTCCTTCCACAATCTGCAAATAAAAAATCTTACCAATAATAAGAAATGCAAAAGCAAGCATGAATATATAAATCACACCAACCCTCCATACTATTTCTTTTTTTAAAGGCATATTGTTAATCCTCTATTATAATTTTTTTGGGCGGTTCTACAGAATCTTCTAATCCCAAACCTTTAGCCTTAACTCTTTTTGCAACTTCGGACTGCTTACTAATAAACATCAACTCAGAAGATGTTGTAATGGCCTCAGCACGCAAATCACTAATTTCTTTTGATAACTCGATATTTGCACGAACCACTTTTTCTGCATGATATCTATTTGCGATATACACAAAAGCCAAAATCACTAAAAAAACAATGTAAGGAAGCTGACGTACAATAAAATCATTTGCAATTAAGGACCCATCAAGCAAATCCTTAACTGAACCAAAGCGAGATTCTTTCTTCTCTTGCTTTTCTTCAATAAACTCTACATTGTCTTTTTTATCCCCAATCATACTCTTTCAGCAATTCTTAGTTTGGCACTTCGAGCTCTATTGTTTTCTTTTATTTCTTGTTCTGTTGGAATTATAATTTTCCTGTTAACTGCTTTAAATGGTACTAGAGTATTTCCAAAGAAATCCTTTTCAACTTCACCTTTAAAATGTCCGTTCTTAATAAAATTCTTAACAATCCGATCTTCTAAAGAATGATATGTAATAACAACCAACCGGCCTCCCGGCTTAATTACATCTGTAGTTTGAAGAAGCATTTCCTTCAAAAATTCCATCTCTCTATTTACTTCTATCCTTAAAGCCTGAAAAACCTTAGCTAAAAACTTGTGTTCTGCGTGTTTTGGCAAATAAGGCATTAAAACATCCGAAAACTCTTTTGTTGTTTTTATGTTTAACTTACCTCGTTGTTCAACAATTGCTTTTGCAAGCTTCCTGCTATTTTTTAACTCACCGTACTCCCAGAAAATTTTGGCTAAATCTTGTTCGGAATATTCATTCACAACATTGTGGGCAGAAATATCTGCACTCTTATTCATTCGCATATCCAAATCACCATCAAATCTGAACGAAAATCCACGTTCAGGATCGTCGAAATGATGCGACGAAACACCAAGATCAGCAAGTAAACCATCAACTTTATCAATTTGATGATACTTTAAAAAATTCTTAAGGAATCTGAAATTATGATTTACAAAAATGAATCGCTTATCGTCAATTAGATTTGGCAGAGCATCGTCGTCCTGATCGAAACCAACCAACTTGCCCTTTTTAATATGTTTAATGATTTCGCTTGAATGCCCTCCTCCTCCGAAAGTTACATCGACATAAATTCCATTAGGCTTTACAAGCAAGCCTTCAACACTTTCGTTGAGCAAAACCGGTGTATGATATCCCATTATTAGTCAATTTCCGGATTTAAATTTCCACCCATTATTTTTTCTGCCAGTGCAGCAAAATCGTCATTTCCTTGCTCAACCGATTCGTATAAATCTTTCGACCAAATTTCAATTTTACCATCTTGTCCTGCCAGAATAGCTTCTTTAGAGATTTCAGCAAGATCGAGCAATCGTTTAGGTATAAGCATTCGATTGTTACTATCGAGAATTAACTCTGCCGATCCACGATAAAAGTTTCGTAAAAACTTATTATGCTCTTTATTATACGGATTAACCTTGCTACGGATTATTGAATTTTGTCTTTCCCATTCTTCAATTGGGAAAAGCACCAAACACTGTTCAAATATGTCCTTTTTGACAACGAAACGACCGTCAGAAGAAGCATTCATCTGCTTCTTCAAAGATGCTGGAAAAGTAATCCTTCCTTTCTCATCCACCTTACAATTATGGTCTCCTACAAACGTTATCATATAATTATCCCTTTGACTTGTAAAAATATACAAAAATTTCCCATATTTCACCACATTGACCCATTTTTTCCCACTTTGTTAATAACTTTCAACATTTGTTAAATGCTTTGGTTCAAAAAAATACACAAGTACGATTAAGGATTTTGAGTTAACGAATAGATACAAAAGCAAATAAATATCTTGAAAATCAAACAAAAAAGATCTTGCTTAATCTTTAAAAATATTTGTCTTAATTTTGCATAATAAATTACTTTTTTTGTATGGAGAAAATAAGCATAAGAAAAGCTTTTCAGGAAAAAAATCCTAAAGTGGCAAAGATATTACCAAACTTTGTGTACCAACACATAGAACGCATTGTGCATCAGAAAGAAATAAACGATTCAATTCCTATTCTTGGTGATAAATATGGCCTTGATTTTGTAAAAGCTGTTCTTGATTTCTTTGAAATAAAGATCATTGTTATTGGGAAAGAAAACATTCCAAGAGAAGGACGAAATATTTTTTCGGCAAACCATCCACTTGGAGGCATTGACGGTGGTGTTCTTTCGCATGTAGTTGGAGAAATCTTTCCAGATATTCGATTTTTGGTTAATGATTTATTAATGAATTTTGATAATGCTGACCCTATATTTATTCCGGTTAACAAACATGGAAAACAATCAATTGAATATGTAAGAAGAATTGAAGAAACCTATAAATCAGACATGCAAATGCTTAATTTTCCTGCTGGATTATGTTCCCGAAAAATTCATGGAAAAATTATTGATCTGGAATGGAAAAAAAGCTTTATTACTAAAGCTGTTCAGCATAAAAGAAATATAGTTCCCGTTCATATTAAAGGAAAGAATTCTAATTTCTTTTACAATTTATCTAATTTGAGAAATGCAATAGGCATTAAAACAAATATTGAAATGTTTTATTTGTCCGATGAGGTATTTAAGCAAAAAGGAAAAACTATCACATTAACTTTTGGGAAACCTATTCCTTATCAAACATTTGATAAATCGATGCCTCCGAAAGAATGGGCAAAAAAAGTTAAAGATTACGTTTATCAACTCGGAGAAGGTTCTTTCGAAGCTTTTAAATAAAGATACTATTGAAATATTATTTAAATTTGTATTTCCAAACCATGATGCAAGAATATGAAAGATGTAATTGAAGCGGTTGATCAAAATCTTATAATAAAAGAACTTACTCCTGAAAGATTTCTAAGAAAGACGAATAATGGAGGGAACGAATTATATATTATAAATCACCATAATTCGCCTAATACCATGCGCGAAATAGGTCGTTTACGCGAACTTACTTTTCGTCACGCTGGAGGAGGCACAGGAAAAGAGCTAGATATTGATAAATTTGATACTCAAGAAGAACCATATGAGCAACTAATCACCTGGGATCCTGATGATCAAGAAATTTCGGGTGGATACAGATTCAATATTTGCAATCAAGAAAGTGATCCTAAGAATTTAGCTACTTCGCACCTTTTTACTTTTTCTGATGAATTCGCAAAAGATTATCTTCCGTATATGATTGAATTGGGCAGATCGTTTATTCAACCAAAATATCAATCAAGTACTTTAGGAAGAAAAGCGCTATTTGCCTTAGATAATTTATGGGACGGACTTGGTGCATTAATCGTGGAAAATCCAAAAGTTAAATATTACTTTGGGAAAGTAACTATGTATACTCACTATAATGAAGAAGCGAGAAATATGATTTTATATTTCTTAAAAAGTCAGTTTACCGATTCCAACAATATGGTATATCCAAAATCGCCCTTAGATCTTGGAATTGATGTT
Source organism: Bacteroidales bacterium (assembly GCA_016342685.1). Taxonomy (GTDB): domain Bacteria; phylum Bacteroidota; class Bacteroidia; order Bacteroidales; family UBA12077; genus UBA12077. The sequence goes on from JAEINU010000009.1 coordinate 47,125, forward strand.
AAAAAATTAGAGTCTGTTTTTAATGGGGAAGATTATAAAAGCAACTATAAAATCCTACAAAAGAAAATTCGCGAATTTAACTTAAACATTCCTCCGTTAATTAATACTTACATGAATGTTTCTCCATCAATGAAGTTTTTCGGAACTGCAATTAACAGCGCATTCGGAGATGTAGAAGAATCTGGAATTTTAATTACAATTAATGATATTTTTCCTGCAAAAAAAGAGCGATACGTTAATAGTTATATTGAAACAAAAAAATAAATAAAAAAAGTGCTTTACAAAGCACTTTTTTTATTTATTAACACTTTTAATATGCTCTCTGATTTTTACCTTCGATATAATTAATAAAAGATTTATTAACTACTTTATTACCACCTGGCGTAGGATATTTACCTGTAAAATACCAATCTCCAGTATCGTTAGGACATGCAGCATGTAAATTCTCAATAGTTTGAAAAACAATCTCAACCTCTGCATTCACCTCTTCCGATTTTAAGAGTTCTGAAATTTTTCCTGAAATTTCTTCGGGAGTAAAAGGCTTAAATATCTCTTTTACATAATTTACAATTTCCTCTTTTGGCAAATTTTCCTGAGCTTTTGATTTCTTGTAAACATCATTAATAATCGACTCTTTACCAGTATCTTTTAACAATTCAATAGCAGCTCTAAATGCTACAAAATCTCCAAGCTTTGCCATATCAATTCCATAACAATCTGGATATCTAATTTGAGGCGAAGAAGAAACAATAATTATTTTCTTTGGCTTCAGTCTATCAATAATTCTTAAAATACTTTCTCGTAAAGTGGTTCCACGAACAATTGAATCATCAATAATTACCAAATTATCGACACCCTCTTTAACTGTTCCGTAAGTAATATCGTATACATGACCAACCAAATCATTTCTTCCTTTATCTTGAGAAATAAAGGTTCGCAACTTAATATCTTTAATAGCAATTTTCTCGACACGTATTTTGGCCGACATTATTTCATCGTAGCTTTCTTCGGTGATGCTGCTACCTAATGCAAGAATTTCTTTTTTCTGGTCTTCGTGTAAATATGTTTTAAGCTCATCAACCATTCCATAGAAAGCAGTTTCTGCTGTATTTGGAATAAAAGAGAAAACCGTATTCTTAACATCATGGTTAATTGCTTCCATTATTTGAGGCACCAACAATCTACCCAATTGCTTACGTTCCTGATAAATATCTTTATCGCTACCTCTAGAGAAATAAATTCGCTCAAAAGAACAAGAGCTTTTCTTTTGTGGAATACGAATTTCTTCGCTAGTTACTTCTCCATTTTTACGAATAATTAAAGCTTCTCCCGGATTTACTTCTTTAACTGTTTCGGCAGGAACATTCATTACAGTTTGAATAACCGGACGCTCAGAAGCAACAACAACAATTTCATCGTCTTTATAATAATATGCGGGACGAATACCCCAAGGATCACGCGTTACAAAAGCATCTCCATGACCAAGAACACCTGCCATTGCATAGCCTCCATCCCAATCTTTACTTGCCTCATGTAAGATTTTTCTTAAATCAATATCTTTAGCAATTAAAGATGATATTTCCTTATTCGTAAAACCTTCGTTTTTATATTGTCGGAAAAGAAGTTGATTCTCCTCATCTAAAAAGTGACCAACTTTCTCTAAACAAGTAACTGTATCTGAATATTCTTTTGGATTCTGCCCAAATTCAACTAACACCTTAAACAACTCATCAACATTGGTCATATTAAAATTCCCGGCCAATATTAAATTTCGTGATTTCCAATTATTCTCGCGCATTATTGGTTGAACAAACTCAATATCATCGCCACCGAAAGTTCCATATCTCAAATGTCCTAAATAAATATCAGCAGCAGATGGTAAGTTTTCTTTTGCCCAAACAGGATCTTTTAACAAATCAGGGTTTTTCTCTTCAATTGCCTCATGAAATTCACTCACCTTAGAAAAAACTTCCTTAATGGGCGATTCTCCATTCGAACGAAATCGATGAATGTATCTTTTCCCAGGGTCTAAATCAAATTTCAATGACGCTAGTCCTGCTCCATCCTGACCACGATTATGTTGCTTTTCCATTAATAAATGCAGCTTATGCAAACCATACATCCATGATCCATACTTTGCCTGATAGTATTCTAATGGTTTTAATAATCTAATTAATGCTATTCCACATTCGTGTGTTAATTGATCGCTCATTATTAAATTTCGATTTGAGTGTTATTTATCTTCTAAACTGGGATAATTAATTTTATCGGGCACAATAAATGCAGATGGAAAATATCTTTTGATTCTTTTGAAATCGGCCATGGCATCAATTTTCGACCTAAAGTCGCCCACATAAACTTTAAAGTAAGGGCTATCATATTCGCGATAAATAGGGATTTCCGGGAATAATTCATAAAACTTTGCTTTTGTTACCTGCGATTGATCTCTTGCTGTATTACCTAAATTCGAATAAATTCGAATTCGATAACCCGACACACCACCTTTGCGTTTATTCTGTTCTATATGATTTGAAACTAATTCATTTACTCGAATGTCTTGAAAAATCAAAACATCTCCCTGATCTTGTTCTTTTTCCTGAATTGAAGAAAAAATATCGTTCGATTTTGATTGGCTTTGAGCGGTTTGTCCAAAAACTACAAGATTGAAAATCAACAAAATAAAAATTGAGAATATTGTTTTAAAGTTTATCATGATTTCCTGAGATTAATGCTGCAAAATTAATCATTTTTTTTAGAAACACTTAACTAAAATAAAATAACAAAAATTACAGGCTAATTGTTTGTTTTTCGGATATATCAATAGTTTTACTGCGCATTAGAGCTTTAACTTTCATTGTTCCCACAATTTGCATTTCCACATTTTTCATTTTGCGCAATTTATAAAACATAGACATGGTTCCTAGCATATTTTTCACATGCACATCCACAGGAAAAATTTGCACCTCATCAGATTTCTTAGGAATTATAATATCACTTGAAGTCTTCATCTTCCCAAGATATTTACCATTTATAGTAACATCTAAATCCATATCAGTAATTTTTAATTTATAAGCATTTGGATTTTTTATTGGAACCTTTAATTGCAGGCTAATTTTATTATCAACCATACCTTTAAAGTCAACTTTATCAACCCCACCAATATCCACCGATTTATATACGCTACAAGCACTTAATAACAAACTCAATGATAATATTATTAGTGCTCCTTTTAATTTCAAATTCTTCATATTATATTTCTTAAATTTCAATGGTAATTACAAATATTACTCCATTATTATTTTACTGTTGCCAACCCATAGCTTTTTCAACTGCTTTTAACCAACCTGAGTATAGTTTATCTCTTTTTACCGCTTTCATTAACGGTTTAAAACTTCGTTCTATTTCCCTTTGCTGAATTATTTCATCTATTGACCAGAATTTAATTGCTAATCCTGCTAAGAAAGCCGCACCAAGCGCTGTAGTTTCAATTATTTTAGGTCTGTTAACATCCACATTTAAAAGATCCGATTGAAACTGCATTAAGAAATTATTTGCAGAAGCCCCTCCATCAACATTAAGCTTTTTTAGGGTGATCCCAGAATCTTTTTCCATTGCCTTAAGCACATCCATCGTTTGATAAGCCAATGATTCTAATGTAGATCTAACAATATGTTTATCGGTAACACCTTGTGTTAATCCTAATATTGCACCTCGGGCATACATGTCCCAGTAAGGTGCACCAAGTCCTGAAAAAGCTGGCACTACATATACTTCTTCTGTATCTTCAGTTTCATTAGCAATCTTTTCTGTATCGGCCGCATTGTCAATTATTTTAAGAGCATCTCTTAGCCATTTTATGGCAGCTCCCGCAATAAAGACACTTCCTTCAAGTGCATATTTTATTTCGCCATCAATTCCCCATGCAATAGTTGTTAATAATCCTGATTTAGATTCAACAATCTTTTTACCAGTATTCATCAACATAAAACAACCTGTCCCATACGTGTTTTTTGCCATTCCATCGGACATACAAGACTGTCCAAACAATGCGGCTTGCTGATCACCTGCCACTCCTGCAATTGGAATTTCACAACCAAATATTGATTTGTCGGTTACTCCATATACTTCCGAAGACATTTTAACTTCTGGTAAAATACATTCGGGAATTTCCAGAAGGTCAAGCAATGCATTATCCCATTTTAAATCTCGAATATTAAAAAGCATTGTTCGTGATGCATTTGAGTAATCAGTAATATGTAATTTTCCTTCTGACAACTTCCATATAATCCAAGTATCGATTGTTCCTGCCAAGACTTCACCTTTTTTAGCTTTTTCTTTTGCTCCCGGAACAATGTTCAATATCCAATGAATTTTTGTTGCTGAAAAATACGAATCAATTACAAGTCCTGTATTTTGCTTTATGTAATCGCCCCAATCTTTATCTCGAATTACTTTACATAAATCTGCTGTTCGTTTATCTTGCCACACAATTGCTCTATAGATAGGATCTCCAGTATTTTTATCCCACAAAACAACCGTTTCACGCTGATTTGCAATTCCTATTGCCCCTATTTGATTTGGATCAATTTTATTTTTACTAATTAAATCTTTTGCAGTTTTAATTTGAGACTCCCATATTTCGATTGGATCATGTTCAACCCATCCTGCTTTTGGATAATATTGAGTAAATTCTGATTGCTCCCATCCAACAACCTCAATGTTTTTATTAAACAATAAGGATCTTGAACTTGAAGTACCTTGATCTAATGAAAGTATAAATTCCTTATGCATACTATTGCAGTTAAAAGACACTAAAAATACAATTTTCTATTTAGATATAAGAAAATAAAAAAGGTCATAACTAAATTAGATATGACCCATTTTTTTTAAAAATATTTTTTTATTCCATAGCCTCTATTACCTCATCGGTAAGTTCCAAACTATGGTATACATCTTGAACATCGTCATCATCTTCAAAAGCATCAATCATTCTCAATATTTTTAGAGCAGATTGTACATCTAAAGATTTCATATCATTAGGAATTCTTTGTAAACCTGCATTTTCCATTTCAATTCCCAACGAATCTAATTTCTTCTGAACATTTCCGAAATCTTCTTTAGCAGTTGTAATTGTAATTATTCCTTCTTCAACTTCAATATCTTCCGCGCCAGCATCAATTATCTCCATTTCAAATTCGTCCATATCAATGCTGTCTGTCAAAGGAATATTAAATACTCCTTTAGTATCGAATAAAAATGACAATGAGCCGTTTGTACCTAGACTTCCATTATATTTTGTAAAAATTGCACGAACATTCGATACCGTTCTTTGTTTATTGTCTGATAAACAATCTACAAAAACACCCACTCCATTTGGAGCATAGCCTTCAAAAGACATTTCTTCCAAATTATCACCTTCCTTATCAGCTTTTGATATTGCTCTTTCTACGTTATCCTTAGGCATATTAACACCCTTAGCATTATTAATTGCTAAGCGCAATCGCGGATTAGCTTCGGGATCAGGACCACCTTCTTTTACTGCGATAGCAATTTCTTTTACAATTCGAGAAAACATTTTTGATCGCTTAGCATCGTTTGCTCCCTTTGCTCTTTTAATTTTCGACCATTTACTGTGACCTGACATTTTGTTTGATTTATGTTAAAAAAGTTTGCAATTTTACGCTGTAAAACTACTAAAATCGTTTTGATTTTAAAAATACTAATCAATATAGATGCTAACGAAACGTCTTATTAAATAATATTTCACAATATGGATTTTGCTTTAACAGATTATTTCATCCTATTTATAATTCTAACATTAGGAATTCTTTTAGGAAAAGTTACAATTAAAGGAATCTCTCTCGATACTTCGGCAGTATTCTTTGTTGCTTTAATATTTGGCCATTTTGGATTCCAAATTCCTGCAATTATTCAACAAATCGGTTTAATCTTTTTTATGTTTAGCATTGGTATTCAGGCTGGCCCCGGTTTTTTCGACTCATTTAAAAAACAAGGGAAAAAATTAATTCTTTTGGCAATCATTCTTTCTTTCAGTGGTGGTTTTATTACAATCCTATTTGCTAAACTATTTAATATTGATATAAACTTGGCTGTTGGTTTATTTTCCGGCTCATTCACAAGTGCATCAAGTTTAGCAATTACAATAGAGAACACCCACTCAACATTACCGACTTTAGGTTTTGGTATTGCTTTTCCATTTGGAGTTATTGGAGTTGTTCTTTTTGTAAGATTATCACCAAAGATTTTTGGGATTTCTATTGAACAGGAAGAAAAATTACATTTAAAAGATGTAAGTAGCGATCATCCCAAAATATTAACCAGAAATTTTATTGTAGAAAATGAAGAGGTGTTTAATAAATCTATTGGTGAGCTAGATTTAAGGTTAAAAACCAACACAAATATATCTTCTGTATATGAAGATGATGAAGTAGTTAATGCCAACGCTGAAACTATTTTAAGAAAGGGGGATTATATTCGAGCAAGTGGAACAAAAAAGAATCTTCAGAAATTAAAAATCCTTATTGGAAGAGAGTCTAAAAAACATTTGCCTACACATGGTAAATATGCAATAAAACACTTTATTGTAACCAATAATAAAGTAATAAACAAACCTTTGGAACATCTAAAAACACTTCATTCAAATGACATTACAATTACAACCATACGCCGAAGCGGTATAGAAATCACACCTAATGTACATACAAGATTAAGATTTGGAGATAGGATAAATGTTGCAGGACCCGAATCTAATATGAATAAAATGAAAAAATATTTTGGGAACGAAAAAAGTCGACTTGCTGAATTAGATTTTCTACCGATTGTTTTAGGCGTTCTTATTGGAATACTCATTGGACATATAAAAATACCTGTTTCGGAACATACAAGCTTTAGTCTCGGTGTAACTGGGGGAGTATTAATTTCTGCTATTGTTTTAAGTCGTATAGGGAAAACAGGAAAAATAATATGGAATGTTTCTGGCCCAAGCAATCAATTTCTCAGGAAATTAGGTTTACTTTTCTTTCTTTCAGGCGTTGGAACCGATGCTGGATTAAAAATAATGTCGACACTCACAAATCAAGGTCTTCATTTGTTCTTTGTTGGAATTATTATAACTCTTGTACCAATGATAAGCACCTTAATAATTGGCAGATATGTTTTCAAATTGAATTTCTTACGACTTATGGGAGCCATAACAGGAAGTATGCTAAGTACTCCTGCATTAAGTGCTATTGAACCCATTACAAAAACGGATGCTCCACAAGTTGCTTATGCAACAGTTTATCCAATGGCATTAATTTTAATTATTTTGGTAAGTCAGATAATTGTTTTATTCTAACGATTTGAAATCATAAGTATTTAAATCAATTTGATATCCTATAACATATTCATGATTTTACATCTATTTTTTTAATAAATTTGCAGATATATTTTGTTAAATAATAAAATGATGACTGAATCAAAAAATTCTCAAAAATTATATATTGAAACCTACGGGTGCCAAATGAATGTTTCTGACAGTGAAATTGTTGTATCTATTCTTGAAGATAAAGGTTATACTATAACCGAAGATATTAACGAAGCAGATACAATACTTGTAAACACCTGTTCTATTCGAGAGAATGCTGAACAACGCGTTTGGGGTAGATTAGATGTTTTTAAACAAATAAAAAAGAAGAAACCCGAACTTATAGTTGGTGTTATTGGTTGTATGGCTGAACGGCTAAAGGAGAAACTTCTCGAAGAAGAAAAAGTCGTTGATCTTGTCGTAGGTCCAGATGCATATAGAGATTTGCCTAATTTATTGGACACTACCCAATCGGGACAAAAAGCAATTAATGTTCTTCTTTCAAAAGAAGAAACATACGCCGACATTAGTCCTGTGCGTTTGGATAAAAATAAAATTTCTGCTTTTGTTTCGATTATGCGAGGTTGCAATAATATGTGCACATATTGTATTGTTCCATATGTGCGTGGAGCAGAAAGAAGTCGCGATCCTGAAACAATTGTAAAGGAAGTAGAAGAACTTCAAGCAAAAGGATACAAAGAGGTTACGTTACTGGGTCAGAATGTTGATTCTTACAATTGGGATAAAGGAGTCGAAAATAAATCTATAAAATTTAGTCAACTGCTTGAAATGGTTGCTAAAGTGAGCCCTAAGTTAAGAGTTCGTTTTTCTACTTCGCATCCTAAAGATATGTCTGATGATGTATTGTACACAATGGCCATGTACAACAATATTTGCAATCACATTCATCTACCAGCCCAATCGGGAAGCACGAACGTTCTGGAGAAAATGAAAAGAAAATATACTCGCGAATGGTATATTGATAGAATAAATGCAATAAATAAAATTCTTCCAAACTGTGCTGTATCAACAGATATTATGACAGGATTTCCTGGAGAAACAGATGAAGATCATAAAGAAACATTAAGTTTAATGGAGTTTGTAAAATACGACATTGCTTATATGTTTAAGTATTCTGAAAGACCTAAAACGTATGCATCACGTCATTTAAAAGATGATATTCCAGAATCTGTTAAATCTACCAGATTAACCGAAATTATTGATTTACAAATTAAATTATCGGCAGAAAGCAAAAAAGCTGATTTAGGTAAAACATTTGAGGTTCTGGTTGAGGGAGTTTCAAAAAAATCTACAGAACATTTGTACGGAAGAACATCGCAGAATAAAGTTGTTGTATTTCCAAAAAACAATTATCAGATTGGTGATTATGTGTTTGTCGAAATTATCGATTGCACTTCAGCCACACTTATTGGTGAAATTGCTACTAAATAAAAATATAGAAGGGTCGACAAAATCGACCCTTTATTTTTTAATTAAGTTGAAAAACAGTTTCAAGCTCTACGAGTCTCATTAGTTCCATTAAATCTTCCGATAAATTTATAAACCTCAATTCGGAGTTATTCTCTTTTGCTACACGATAGATTTTTAAAAGCATATCAAAGCCTGAACTATCTATAAACTTTATTCCAGAAAAATTTAATGCTAAGCTTGAACCTTCCTGATTAATCAAATTAAAAAGTTTAGTTTCGATCTCGTTAGAATTTAAAACATTCAATTTATTCATGTTGTAAAACGATACAACATACTTATTTTCAACTTTATTTACTTCGAGCATAGTTATTTCATTTATTTTATGAAAATACTTACATCGTAGCAAATAGGTTCTTAAAAAATATGAGAGTTGTTAACAATTTTGGTTAATTTATTCACTACAAAAAGATATAAACAATTGTTCTTAAAAAGTTAAACAAACCTTTGTTCCCACCCGATTTTTAATTCTACGAAAAAATTAATTAAATAAAGACTCCTAAATCATCCTGAAATAGAATTGATGTTGTTTAATGGAGTAACAATAAGAGTTTAATGAAATATTTGATTGAGTATGGATTGAGAATCAATTTCTAGTCGACACATTCGATAAATAAATCAAAACGGAGGAATTTTTATAACTCGTTTAGGTATGAATAAAAATGCTTAAATAAAAGAACCTTGCCGTGACACTGATCTCTTTTCAATACTAATAATCAAAAACTTAAGATGCCACATAGGGTATTTTGTTGTTTATGTATCTTAGATATAGAAACACAAAAAATATTTAATCGAACTATAAAAACAAAAGTTATGAAAACAATTAACAAAATAATGATCGGACTTGTGTTGGCAACTTTAGCGATAGTTAATGTTAATGCTCAACCAAAATCAGAAATTCCTGATGACAATAAACCTAAAATGAATTGGTCGGGTGCAGATACACTTTTCACTTTCCAATTTAACACTGAAACGAATTCTTGGCTCTATTTTCAAAGAGAAATTAGACGATTTGATAATGAGAACCCAATTGAAAATTTTGTTCAAATATGGGAAAATCAAAAATGGATTAATTATTTAAGAGTGAATTATTCGTACGATGAAAATGGAAATGAAATAGAAGAAATTACTCAAGATTGGGATTCATCAACAAATACATGGGTAAATGCCCAATTAAAAACAAGTTCTTATAACGGTCGACAAAAAGAAGAAATTCTATTCCAGCAATGGAAAAAACCTACCAATGAATGGTTTAACATCATGAAATATCTAATTAAATACAACCTTGAAGGTGAGAAGAACGAGATTGCTATTAGCTTATTCAATGGAGTTACAAAAAACTGGGATAATCACAAACGATTTTTAATGGACTTCGACCTTCCTTACGGACCTCCTACCACAGTTGTTGCAGAATCTTGGTATTCAAATAACTGGAAAACAGATGGTAAATACGAGATTTTATATAACTGGAGAGGAAAGAAAACAAACGAAGTTAGATATACCTGGAACCAAGGAAAACATATTTGGATGGAGGGAATAATGCTTGAAATGGCTTATGATAAATCTGGTAATCAAACAGAATATGTAGAAAAGAAGTTTGACTATGCAAACAATAACTGGATGAATTTCAATAAATTCTCCGCTGCTTATAACGAAGAAGGTAATATGATAGAAAAAACCGAGTATAAGTGGGATAGAATAACTAGCCAATGGAATTTAAGCGGTCAGTTCAAATTTACAACCGATACCAAAATCTAATTTTAAAATACAAAACAAAAAAGGAGCTCAAGTATACTTGAGCTCCTTTTTTTATATTAAAACCTTGTCTATTTTTTTAACTTAAGCGATAATTCATCTAGTTGTTTATTGTCAACTGCCGATGGAGAATCAATCATAACATCTCTACCTGAATTATTCTTAGGAAAAGCAATTACATCTCTTATAGAATCTAATCCTGCAAAAAGAGATACCCATCTGTCAAATCCAAATGCTGCTCCTCCATGAGGTGGCGCACCATATTTAAATGCATCCATTAAGAAACCAAATTGCTCCTTAGCTTCCTCTTCAGAAAATCCTAAGTGCTTAAACATATCTTGCTGAAGTTTATCGTCGTGGATTCGTATTGATCCTCCACCTATTTCCACTCCGTTTATAACCAAATCGTATGCATTTGCTCGCACTTTACCAGGATCTGTTTCAAATAAATGAATATCTTCTGCTTTTGGCGAAGTAAATGGATGGTGCATTGCATGAAAACGTTTATTGTCTTCGTCCCATTCTAATAAAGGAAAATCAACTACCCAAAGCGGAGCAAACTTATTTTTATCCTTTAAACCAAGTTGCTCTCCCATTTCGAGGCGAAGCTCCGATAGTGCATTTAAAGTGTGTGCCTTTTCACCAGCAAGAACCAATATAAGATCTCCTGCCTTTGCATTCATTTTTTCAGCCCATACTTTAAGATCCTCTTGCGAAAAGAATTTATCGGCCGATGATTTAAATGATCCATCCTCGTTACATTTCACGTATACAAGACCTCTAGCTCCAATCTGAGGCTTTCTCACAAAATCAGTTAATTTATCGAGTTGTTTTCTTGTATAATTCCCACAAGCTTGAGCACAAATTCCTCCAACATATTCTGCAGTATCAAAAACGACAAAATTGTTACCCTTAACAATATCTGTTAGGTTTACAAATTGCATATCAAATCTTATATCGGGTTTGTCAGAACCATATTTTTCCATGGCTTCTGAATATGGCATTTGCGGAAATTTTTCTTTTATCTCAATACCTTTAATTACTTTAAATAAATGATTTGCTAAACCTTCGAACATGTTCAACACATCATCTTGATCAACAAATGACATTTCACAATCAATTTGTGTAAATTCAGGTTGACGATCTGCTCTTAAATCCTCATCGCGGAAGCATTTCACAATCTGAAAATATCGATCGAATCCAGAAACCATTAAAAGTTGTTTAAAGGTTTGTGGAGATTGAGGCAAAGCATAAAACTCGCCTTGATTCATTCTCGAAGGAACAATAAAATCGCGTGCTCCCTCAGGAGTTGATTTTATTAAGTATGGAGTTTCAATCTCCATAAACATTTCACCATCAAGATATTTTCGAATCTCCTGCCCCATTCTATGTCGCAGCTCTAAATTTTTTCGTACAGGATTTCTTCTTAAATCCATATATCGATATTTCATTCTTAATTCATCGCCACCATCTGTTTCATCTTCAATTGTAAAAGGAGGTATTTCTGATTTATTTAAAACAACCAGCTCTTTTGCACCTATTTCAATATCGCCAGTAGGCATTTTAGAATTTTTACTACTTCGTTCAATTACCTCACCAGTTATTTTCACAACAAATTCTCGGCCTAGTTCCTCAACTTGCTTTTTCAATTCTTCAGGCGTATTATCATCAATAACAATTTGAGTTAAACCATATCTATCCCTTAAAGTTAAGAATGTCATTCCGCCCAGGTTTCTTACACCTTGAATCCAACCGCTTAAAACAACTTCTTGTCCAACATGTTCTATTCTAAGCTCTCCGCAAGTATGTGTTCTATACATAATATTATTGTTTATTATCTTATATTTTAATTCATTATCAATCAGAATGCGAAAATATGATTTTATTTTCTTATTAAAAACACGAACGTTTTAAATATTATAAGATTGATACTAAAAAAAATCTCGTGAATATTTTATCTTTGTATAAAAACTAATGGGGATGAAATTGTTTTCGGATGAATATTTTATGAAAGAGGCTTTTAAAGAAGCTGAAAAGGCTTTTGAAAAAAATGAAATTCCTATTGGAGCGGTAATTGTTAATAACAATCAAATAATTGCCAAATCGCATAACCTTACCGAAACTTTAAACGATGTAACAGCACATGCTGAGATGCAAGCATTTACATCGGCAACAAATTATCTTGGTGGTAAATACTTAAACGAGTGCACACTTTATGTTACTCTGGAGCCTTGTATTATGTGTGGTGGGGCTTCTTACTGGACACAATTATCGAAATTAGTTTATGGTGCCTCCGATAAAAATAGAGGTTTTAGCAGCTTAAATAAAAACATCTTGCATCCGAAAACGGAAATAATTTCAGGAATACTTGAAATGGAATGCAGTAAGCTGCTAAGTGATTTTTTTAAACTTAGAAGAAAAGCAAATTGATATTTTATCATATTTTTTTGGTAATATTGACCTAAATCATCTAAAATTTATTGAATTTTTCAATAATACTTTTAACTTTTACAAAAAAATAGTTAATCTCAAAACTGTTAATTATGAAACGATTTATTTTAACCACTCTTCTTTTTACATTAATTATTAAAGTTAATTATGCTCAAGTTGAAATGTCTCAGGCTCAGGCTAATTTCATTTATAACTTTACAAAATTTTTCGATTGGCCTCAAACAGAAAAAAGTGGGGATTTTATTATTGGGGTTATTGGATCAAAAAACCTTTCAGGTGCACTTGAGAAAGTAACTAAGGGTAAAACGAATGTAACACAAAATATTGTTGTTAAATACTTTAAAAATAAAGATGAGATTTCTAAATGCCATGTAATATATGTAGATGACTCAAAATCTAGTACAATTTTTAATATACATGAAAAAACCGGAGTCCATTGCTTAATTATTAGTAATTACTACAAAGCAATTGAGAAAGGGGCTGTTATTCAATTTATTTTTGAAGATAATAGATTAAGATATGCGTTTAGTAGAGACAATGCACTGAAACATGGGCTAAAATTTCATTCAAAAGTATCAGAAATGGCAAGCAAAAATTATTAAAAAGAATTAAACTATATAAAGAAGAGCTGCCAATGGCAGCTCTTCTTATTTTAACAAATCTTATCTGATCTTAATACTTCCATTTATTCGCTAAAGCTACCAAAGAAAGCATAACAGGAACTTCAACCAATACACCCACCACAGTAACAAGTGCTGCAGGCGATTGCAATCCGAATAATGCTATGGCAACTGCCACAGCCAATTCGAAGAAATTACTTGCACCGATCATTGCTGCCGGAGAACAAATTGCATGTGGAAGTCGCAGTTTTTTACCGCTAAACCAAGTTATAAAGAATATAAAATAAGTTTGAATAATTAGAGGAACAGCAATAAGCAAAATGATAAAGGGATTATTAAGTATATTAACACCCTGAAAAGCAAAAAGTAAAATCAATGTTACCAATAATGCCAAAATAGAAATTGGTTTTAATTTTGGTAAAAATTCCTTCTCAAACCACTCCTTTCCTTTTGCACGAACTAATAACTTATGTGTAATATATCCGGCCACTAAAGGAATAACAACAAAAATTACAATACTTGAAATTAAAGTTTCATACGGAATTTGAACATCTGTAATACCAAGCAATAATCCAACGATTGGAATAAAAGCTACCAAAATGATAAGGTCGTTTACCGAAACTTGCAATAAAGTATAGTTTGGATCGCCATTTGTTAAATACGACCAAACAAAAACCATAGCTGTACATGGAGCAGCGCCAAGTAATATAGCTCCAGCAATATATTCACCGGCTAATTCGGGCTCAATAAACGCTCCGTATATTTTTGAAAAGAAGATCCAAGCAAAAAACGCCATCGTAAATGGTTTTATTAACCAATTAACCGTTAGTGTAAGAATTAATCCTTTGGGTTTTTTACCTGCATTTTTAATACTTGAAAAATCGACCTGCAACATCATAGGATAAATCATTAACCAAATTAAAATTGCAACAGGAATATTTACATTAAACAATTCCATCTGACTTAAAAACTGCATATTATCGCCTGCAAAATGGCCAATAGTGATTCCTCCAGCAATACACAATGCAACCCAAAGTGTAAGATACTTTTCAAAAAAACCTATTTTCTTTTTCTGTGACATATCAAAATATATTTTATTATTTATTTGCAAAATCTGTTGGTAAACCACATCCTAATGCTAAATCAGCATCTTGATTATACCCCTTCAAGTTGGAGTAATCATCACTAAAGACCGTACAATCTATATCGCTACAACAACTCCAACTTCTACAGCAAGAATTCTCGTTTTGTATTTTGATTGCCTTACAATTCATCCATACTTCTCTTTAACAATATCTTTTATATCTTTCTTTAAGTTCATGATCCGATCTCTTTTTTGTAAAATTCAAAAAACGCTTCTTTTATCTCATCCCGAACACGATAAAATTCACTCATAATAAACTCATCAGAACCTTGTGCATGAGATGGATCATCAAAACCAATATGCAATCTGTTCTTTACGTTCCCAATAAAAGCTGGACAAGCTTCATTTGCTCCACCACAAACTGTTATTACAAAATCCCACTCTTCATTTAAATACATATCGACAGAATCTGATGTATGCTCACTTAGATCGATTCCAATTTCCTTCATAACAGAAACAGCCTTTTCGTTTAATTTTCCAGAAGCTTCTGTACCTGCAGATCGAACTATTAGATCTTTATTGAAAGATTGCAAAAACCCATGGGCCATTTGACTACGACATGAATTTCCGGTACAAAGAATTAGTATTTTTTTCATAGTTTAAATTTTACAAGTTATATCGGCCCCCTCAATTATTTCGTTAAAAAATGTCTCAAAATTTGTTTTCAGATTATCAATACATGAATCACATAAGCAATAATTTACTTTCAATCCATCAATCTCCCCTTTTATTAAACCAGCTTTTTTAAGTTCCTGCAAATGTTGAGAAACCGTTGTTCGACTTAAGGGAATTTCATTGCTTATATCTCCTGAGATACATGATTTACATTTTGCCAAATATCGTAATATAGCTAAACGTGCAGGATGACTCATTACCTTAGCTATTTCTGAAAGTTTTTGTAAATCCGCATCAAACAAGTCTGTTTTTTTATATGCCATAACTACTATGTTTTATGTCGTAAACATACGGCATTTGTTTTAATAAAAAAAGAGCGTGTCCAAAAAGTAAGTTTTCTATGAAAATATCATATTGAACCTGTCGAAATATCTTATTATTAACAAAGTAAACTCTTCGACAAGCTCAGAATGACAACTACTTAATCTTGTTGGACACCCTCTTTTTGATTTATGATTAATTTATAATCCTATGGATTTTAAAAATGCAGCTTCGTTTGGTTCTCTTCCCAGAAATTCTTTTACAATTTCCATTTCCTCAATTGTTGAACCACGTTCCAAAACAATTTCTTTTAACTTTAATCCAGTTGCTTGATCCATAATTCCATTTTGTTCGAAAACAGAAAACATATCATCGGCAAAAACTAAAGCCCACAAGTAACTGTAGTAACCTGCTGCATAACCATTCAAATGACCAAATCCTGCTTCGAAATGAGTCCCTTCCTGAAACTTGAACATGGTAATATCGTTTTGCAAGTCTTCAACTAAACTAGATGTGTTTTTTGATCCATTTGCATCGTATTTATCATGATAAGTCATATCTAATGAGCCATAAAAAACTTGTTGCAACACTTGTAAGCCAGATCCAACGTTTTTAGCAGCAAGCATTTTTTCGTGAAGTTCCTTTGGAAGTAAATCTCCCGTTTTATAATGATTTGCAAAAAGTGATAAAGCTTCGTAATCCCAGGCCCAGTTTTCGAAAATCTGGGAAGGCATTTCAACAAAATCTCTTGCTACGTTTGTTCCTGCTTGAGAAGCAAGTTCTGCCTTGGTTAACAGATCGTGCATTAAATGACCGAATTCGTGAAAAAACGTTTCTACATCGTTATGAGGCATTAGGGCTGGCATATCTTCGGTAGCTTTTGGGAAATTACACACCAAACTTGCAGTTGGTATTTGATAATCGTCATTTACTTTTTTCCCTGGAATCATTCCAAAGCAAGCAGCATGATTGTATTTATTCTCTCGTGGATATAAATCCAAATAAAAACGAGCAATTAATTTATCGTTTTCTTTCACTTCGTAAAACAATACATCTTTATGCCATACAGATGCATTTTCGACTTGCTCGAACTTTACACCATATAAATGCTGCGAAATTTTAAATAATCCATTAATTACATTCCCTACTTCGAAATATTCTTTCAACTTTTGATTGTCAAGTTCATATTTTTCTTTTAAAAGGATGTTGTTATAAAATGAGGCTTCCCATGCTTCAATTGTTTTAACAGTATTATCCTTTGTATAAGCACGTTTAACTTCAAGCAACTCATTATAATCGCGTTCTGCCTTCGCACGTACTTTTTCTTTTAGACTATTCTCGAAATCCCAAACATTTTGAGGATTTTTAGCCATTCTATTTTCTGTTCTGTACTCAGCAAACGTTTTATAACCTAAAAGAAGCGCTAGTTTTTCTCGCTCGATTAAGATCTGTTTTAATACATCAAGATTTTTATCGGCTGCTGTATTCTTATATTTCTTTGTAAGTTCTTTTCGTGCTTCATCCGACGTTGAATATTTCATGAAAGGCACATACGATGGATATTCCAATCCAATTTTATACGTTCCATCTTCTTGACGGTGTGATTTTTTATAATCTTCTGGTAAGCCTTCCATTTGCTCTTCAGAGGCAATTAAAAAATCCTGATACGAGCTAATATTAGAATCGAACTGAATTCCTAAATCAGATAACTTATCCTGAATTACTTTTAACTCAGTCCTTTTTTCTTTTGGCAAGGCAAAACCATTTCTTTCAAACTCCTCGACAGTTTCTTTCAAATATTTTTTTTCTGGCCCAATCAAGTTTTGAGCTTCAGCTGATTTAGAATAATCTTTTATTGCTCCATATAAATCATCACTTAACGAAATTTCATTAAAGAATTTCCCAAAAACACCAATGCTATTTAAACACTCATTTCTAATTTCGTCGTTTGGATGAACATATGCCAATAATGACACTACCTCATTAACCTTAAGTAGGTTGTTATAAACATCATCAAGTGCACGAACAGTATTCTCAAAAGTTCTTTCTTCGGATTTAATAGTATAAATCTTAGACAATTCTTCTTTTCCCGAAGTAAGAGATTCTGCAGTTGCATTAGTCACATTTTTTGCTGTAATATGCTCAAAATCTATTACTTGATTTAAATCATTAAAGAATGGATTCTTCATTTTTTCATCATTTTTATTACAAGAAACTAATCCTGCTACAATTAACAATATTGCTAATAAATGGTTTAGTTTTTTCATCATTGTTGTTTTATTTACGAATTATTTTAAATTTTAAGATAACAAAATTAATATTTTATAAATTAGTCTGAATTATTAAACGCTATTTCTTTAGATGAAGATAAATAATATACTAAAACAGCTTAAAGAAACTGTAATGCTAAGACAAATGCAATACATTCAAGATCAAAAAGGTATTGCACGAAGATATCAAGGTGAAAAACAAAATTGGGATTTGCATTTTAAATCTTCGAAAGAATTTATTTTAGAATCTGCCAAAACTAAAAACAAAGGAAAATTAGTTGTTTTAGGAAGTGGCTGGTTGTTCGATCTTCCCATGAATGAATTATCTAATCAGTTTAAGGAAATTGTTTTAATCGATATAAATCATCCCAAACAAGTTTTACATCAAATTAAAAAGAGTCCGAATGTAACAACTATAAAAGCAGATATAACCAATGGTTTAATTGATTACTTTTACAAAAAAGCAAAACAAAAATCTTCGATCGACCTGAACGATTTTTCGTCTTTTGCATTTCCTGTTCCTGAAGCCGATTTCGTAATTTCTTTAAATATTATGTGTCAGCTTCATATTATTTTAATTGATTATCTCAAGAAATTTAATAAATATTCGAACACCGACTTAAATAAAATTGAAGAACAAATTCAGCAATCGCATTTAAATATATTACCTAAGGGAAAATCTTGCTTAATTAGCGATTATGAAGAAGAGATTTATGACGAAAATGATAATTTAATTGGAGTAAATCCTTTAATTAAGGTAGATTTACCTTCTGAGAATTTTAAACGCACCTGGCAATGGAAATTTGATTCGAACATGACTTACAGGGAAGATTCTAAAACTTTTTTTAACACAATGGGCCTAGATTTTTAGCAGAAAATGGATAAGGAAACATTCAAAATAGTAATTACCGATTTAGATGGCACTTTATTGAATAACAATAGAGAAGTTAGTTTAACCGACATGAAATCGCTTTATTGGCTGGGCGAAAATAATATAGTTCGGGTAATTGCTACTGGCCGAAATTTTTTCTCAGCACTCAAAGCTTTAAAAGATAATTTCCCTATTGATTATCTTATATTTTCTTCGGGAGCAGGAATTTTCGATTGGAAAAGAAAAAAACTTATTCATTCGCAATTTTTGCCTGAAAATGAGGTTAGCCAAATTTCCCAAATCTTAATTAATCATGAAATTGATTTTATGATTCACGAAATGGTTCCTGAAAACCATAAGTTTCTTTTTCATAGAACAAATAAAAAGAATCCAGATTTCGAAAGACGTATTGATGTGTATAAGGAATTTGCTATTGAATTAAATCCTGGCAAAGAGAAGTTTGATCATGCTAGTCAGATTCTTGCAGTATTTCCAAATGACATTAGCCTTTTCGACGAAATAAAAAACAAATTCAACGATATAAAAATTATTAGAACCACATCGCCTATAGACGGGGATTCTATCTGGATGGAAATCTTTCCTGAGACTGTTTCGAAAGGTCATGGAATTGAATGGCTTTGCAAAAAAATAAAGATTGCTCAATCGGAAACAATAAGTGTTGGCAATGATTACAACGACATTGATATGCTTGAATATACCGCCGAAAAGTATGTTGTTTCGAATGCACCAGACGATTTAAAAGAAAGATTCCCAGTTTGTAACAGCAATCAACAAAATGGATTTACAAGCGCTCTTGATCTTTATTTTGATTTTATTTAAGACTTGTTTGTTGCTTTTTAAATCGATACCGAACTCCAAAAGACAACTCCAATAATTTAGGATATCCGGGAATAAATGTAGTTGATAGATCTAAGCGGTTAGTTAGTTGATAATTAAATTCTAACTCTCCACCATACCATAAGAATTTATATTGCCAAAAATCGGTTTCGTTTCCATTGTAGAATCCTGAATTAACGTAATCGTCGAATTTTGAATACCAACTTCGTCGATAAATGAAGGTTGGACCCAATCCTCCGTTTATTGAAAAGCGATCGAATTGCACAATTACACCCCGAAATCCAACATGAACCAAACCTGAAAAAAGTCCACCGCAATCGGAATAAAAAGCCACTGCTGTTTTTATCGACAACTTATCTTTATGCACAAAATGCTCGTAGCCAAAATACATCCCGATATTTACAACCAGCACACCATTCTTATCAATCTTTGTGGGCATATTGTCGGCATTTACATCGCCATCGGGATGAAAACTAAAACCAAAAAACTTTGCTGAGAAGTTATCTTGAGCAATTCCCAAAAATGGAAGCATTGCCAAAAACAGACATAAGATAAGATTTCTCATAAATACCATTTTAAGGATTCAAATATAATCGAAGAATCTGATACAAAACAGAAGAAGGTGTCCAAAAAGTAGAAAGCTTGTCTATGCTTCGACAAGCTCAGCATGACAACTTTCTGTTATTCGACTTGTCACACTGAGTTTATAGAAGTGTTTTTATTTTAAAACCCGTTTTTTAAACAAGCTCGTAAATACAACATGATTTCTAATCTTGTTCAAAGAAATTCTCGATACCAGGATAATTATATTTGCGTTTAGCTATTTCGGCTGGAAAAATGAAATACTTAACTTCTGCTTCGGAACAAACATTACCCTCATGATCTAACAACTCCGCATGTATGGTGGCGAATTTTCTATTTTGATCAATTAATTTTGCCCTCACCTCAAGCATCCCTTTATCGGTATACACCGCGCTTTTATACTTTACATTTAAATTTGCTGTTACCCCAGCTGTTCCAACTTTTGTATAAACAACCCAACTTGCAATCTCGTCTAAAATGGTTGATTGTATGCCTCCATGCAAAATATTCCCATAACCTGCCAAATGCTTTTGCGGTTTCCAGTTACTTTTTACGTACTCTTCATCTTCGAAAAACTCCATTTGGAGTCCGAGCTTATTATTCGATGAACAACCAAAACAATTATACCCTTCCAAATTAGTATATGGATTAATAATTTTTCTCATACTTCTAATATTCAAATGATCTTCCGGTAATTGATTCAATTGGAACTTTAATTATTAAAATATTGTCTACCGAAGGTTTCGAATATTCAAAATCACGATCCGAATAATTTTTCATAAAAATATTCAGGCCTTTTAATTTTTCTTCATAATCGTCGACAAACAGAGCATTTCCTCTAATAAGTACACTTCTGTATGCCATTCTCCAAGAACAAGCAACATGCTCGTGCCGAGAAAATAATTTATGATCGGTATCGAACTCTAAACACACTTTATTGTTTCTTTTTAGAATCTCAACTTTTTTCCCTTCTTTAGCACAATGCAACCAAACCGTTTGATCTTCATAACCAAAGTTCATCGCTAATACATAAGGATCATCAAAATCGACCATTCCTACTCTGCAAACTTTACATTCACTAAGAATACTTTCGAGTTTGCGTAATTCTGTTATATCTTTTATCGCATTATCTCTCTTTTTCATACAAATAGGTTTTATCTCAATTAAAAACAAATTTCAGCTAAATATATGAAAATCGAATATTCAAAATAAAATATTTTGTTGATTTAATCAAAAAAAGCTGCTTGCGTAAAAAAACAGCTATGAATAAACTATTACGGATCGTATTAATTACCTCCGCTGTCCGTTGATTTTAGTGGATCATCATCTATAGGAGTATCAGAATTTAATAAGCCCAGATCTCTCCCTTAAAAACTAGCATTTCTTCTATTGCCAATTTTAAAGCTGTATTTCATTTTAAGCTTAAAAAATAGATTATTTAACTTGATTATACTGAGATTTTATTTTTTTTGCATGAGAAATTAAGGAAGAAAATATCCGATTTTATTAAAAAATCATAAGGTGGTATTGCTATTTAAGGGTAGTGTAAAAGAAATTGTGGTTCCTTGTTCTGGTTCGCTTTCGATTGAAACATCACCATTATTTAAGTTTACAAACTCCTTGCAAAAGAATAAACCAAGTCCTTTTCCAACCTCACCTTTTGTTCCTTCGGCTCCTCCGTTTGCCAATTCAAAAATCTTTTCCCTTTTATCGGCAGGTATTCCAATTCCCGAATCTTTTACCCAAATACGAGCAAAATCGCCTTCGTGTTCAGCACCGATTTCGATTTTTCCTTTTTCTGGAGTAAATTTTATAGCATTATTTAAAATGTTTCGAATTATTGTTAGAAACATATTTCTATCTGCAAAAACTCGGATTTCTATAGCCGAATGAACACTTACTCTAATATGTTTTACATCTGCAACCGGCGCATATACTTTTATGGCATTTTCTAAAGCTTCGTTTATCTCAAAACTCTCAGGATTGAAAGGAAATTTCCCTTGCTGATTAAGTGCCCATCCCAATAAATCGTCGATTAAGGCAAGTATATTATCAACCGATAGTTCCATTGTTTTAGCCATTTTCCCCAAAGATTCATAATCTTGTTCCTCAATCCAATACGGAATCAATTGGGTTAAACTATCGATAGAAACAAGCGGGCTGCGTAAATCATGGGCAATTATCTGAAACAATTTATCTTTTGTTCGGTTCGATTCCAGCAGTTCGTCGTTTTGGCGAACAATTTCGGTTCTTTGATCAAAAATTGTTCTGTTTTGCTTAAGAAGTAATTTATTTCTTTGTTTTCTTTTTTTATTATCAGAACTTACAAATACCAAAACCACTACAATCAATAGAACCACCATAACTAAGAAATTTCGTTGCAAGTTTTTTTGTCTTGCTTCGGTTGTTTTCTTTTGTAAATCGAGAATCTGAACCTGTTTCTCTTTTTCTAAAAATGCTATTTGCTGTTCTTTTTTTTCGACTTCGTATTTTTGCTCAACTTCTGTTAGTCTTCTTATTTTTTCGATTCCGATTAAACTATCACTCACTTGTTGGTACATTTGTTGATAAAACAAAGCACGTTTATAATCTTCGCGATACTTATAAAACCATACCAGGCTTTTTGCCGCACTTGTAGCATTTTTATATTTACCTTTCTCTTTCGAAAAATTATATGCCTTTAATAAATATTCTTCTCCTTTTTCATAATCTCCCAACATTATTAAAGCTGTACCCAAACCATTCCAAGAACTCGCCTTACTATCTTCACCTCCAATACCCTCTTTCATCTCAAGGGATTTTAAATAATAATTCTTGGCTAAATTATATTTCCTAAGACGATGATATGTAGCTGCCATATTGTGCAATAATTTTGCCTGAAGTACTTTATTGGTATTGTCATCAACTAAGTTAATTGCTTCCTGATAATATTGCAATGCTTTATTATGCTCTTCTTTGCAGCCATATACTATTCCAATATTCATTAAATTAGTACAAATAAGCTTATCTTCTATATTAGGTCGCCTTCTTATTTCTAAGGCTTGAAAATTGTATTGCAAAGATTTATCGTACTCTCCCATTTGCGAATATAAAATTGCCAAATCACCAATTAGCCTTGCTAAACCTGTTGAATCGTTTATTTCGGAATAAATTCTATGGCTAGTTAACAAACTCTCCATAGCCTTTTCATAATTACCTATTCTTTTATAGACATTACCTAAGGAGTTCAATATTTCAGCTTTCTCTCCTAGTTTTCCCATTTTATCGTATAATTTAAACGATAGTTCTGAATATTCTATGGCCATTTCGTAATTTGCCTGATACCGAAAAACTACTCCCAACTGATCCAAACTTTTTGCTATTCCATATTCGTAGCTCAGTTTTTCTGACAAATCGAGCGCCTTTTTACCTAATATATATGCAGTATCTAATTGTTCATTTAAATATCCAAGCGATAAACGACTAAGCTCCAACACCTTTAGAGTGTCGTTTGGCATTGCAGTAACAGTATAGAAAAGACTATCGCGTTTGTAATTTATACTAACATCATCGCAATAGGCCTTGGGTAAAGGAAAAAAATTAGTTGCTATAAAAAAGAAAATAACTAGTCTCACTGTATAAAATTTCATCTTACACAAACATACTTAATTAATATTAAAAAAATAACTGTTTGTACATCCAAACAGTTATCATAAAAATTTCAAGAATTATTTACCTTCTCCTGGATCTGGAGGAGGAGGTGGTGGTGGTGGTGGTGGATCATCACCAGGCACTCTGCTTAAAATAAAATACTTAAATAGTTTCATATAATTATTATTTTAGTTAATTCATTTAAAGTTAACATTAAAATCTGAGTGTTCCTAGAAATTGTTAATAAATAGCGTGTTTTATTTTGCTGATTATCAGATGTGTTACAAACCCGTAATCCGTTTTTGCCATTCGAATAATGAAATAGCCAAAGCATGTGAAACATTCAAAGATGTATTTTTTCCATAAACTGGAATGTGAACAATTTTGTGGCATTTCGTAAGAAACTCAGAATCAATTCCATTTATTTCGTTGCCCACAACAAAGGCAATTTTTTGTGGTAAATCTGTTTTATAAATATTGGAAGAGTCGCTTGCTGTTTCAATTGCGACTAGCTGGTAATCTTCAGGAATTTCATTTTCTAAGACCTTGTGCGAACAAAAACTCCAGTTAACGGAGTTGTAACTCGAAGCTGCTGTTTTTTTTATTTTCGATTCGCGCAATTGCCTTTCTTCTGTTATAAAAAGAACTTTTTTGCAAGCAATATTATCTGCCAATCGAATAATACTTCCTATATTCTCAGGAGTGCGTATATCATACGCAATAATAATTGGAGGACAATATTCCTTCGGAAGTTGCGAATTTTCAAAGAGATATTTTGAATGTGTAGTTCTTTTTTTCATTGCTATTAATCACATAATACTTTATCCATTTTAACATCGAAGCGATCGGTAGGAACAGAATCTACAATCTGAAAATCGAAGCAAATTCCTACTTTTACGGCTTTCGACGTTTTTAGTAGTTTATCGTAATACGCTTTACCACGCCCTAAACGATTCAGGTTAGTATCAAATGCTACGCCAGGAACTAGTATCATATCAATGCTTTCAACATCTTGAAAAACTTCTCCTGTTGGTTCTTCAATTCCAAAAACACCCTCTTTTTTCAAATTTGATAAACCCGCAAATCGTTTTAGTTCCAAAACATCACCTTTAACTACAGGCAAAATTATTTGCTTTTCTTTACAATACTTTAAAACAAAGTCGTGAGTAAAAACCTCATCGTCCATTGACCAATATGCCATAATAACTTTCGAATTAACAAACTCAGGCAATTGTTCCAGTTTTTCGAAAATTTTATTGGACTTCGTTTTCTTTTGATCCAAACTAAAATTCTTTTTTAAAGATCTAATTTTCTTACGAAGTTCTTTTTTTTGTTCATTTATCATAATTACACTATTGCATACCTATTTAGACAATTAACTTGTAACCTTTCCCGTGAATATTCAGAATCTGTATTGAATCATCTTCCTTTAAATACTTTCTTAGCTTTGTAATGTATACATCCATGCTTCTTGCATTGAAATAACTATCTTCTTGCCAAATCGTTTTTAGAGCAAAGTTTCTTTCTAAAACATTATTCATGTTATTACAAAGCAATTTTAACAACTCAGATTCTTTGGTTGTTAATTTTTGTGTCTTTTCGTTTACTGAAAGAATTTGCTTTTGCGAATCAAAACTGTATTTCCCGATGGAATAGAACTCATTCTGATCAGAAGCACTATTGTTATTACTTCTTCGTAAAATTGCTTTTATTCTGAACAACAATTCTTCCATACTAAAAGGCTTTGTCATGTAATCGTCGGCTCCAACCGTAAAGCCTTCTATTACATCATCTTTTAATGATTTTGCTGTAAGAAAGATAAATGGAATATTACCATTTATTTTTTTGATTTCACGAGCTAAAGTAAAACCATCCATCTTAGGCATCATAACATCAAGTATACAAATACTATAAGGACTTTGCTTAAATCCATTAAGAGCCAGCTCTCCATTTATAAAAAGATCTGTTTGTAAACCTTTTGCTATTAAATATTCACGAAGTAGAGATCCTAGATTTTCATCATCTTCTGCTAATAATACCTTTATGTTACTTTCTTCCATTACTTAATTGGTTTTTGGGAATAAAAATTTCAAAAGCTGTTCCTTTATTATATTCTGATTTTATTTTAATTCTACCATTGTGCGCATCAACAATTTTCTTAACATAACTAAGACCTAATCCAAAGCCCTTAACATCATGCAGATTTCCTGTTGAAACTCTATAAAATTGATCAAATATTCTTTTCTGATCCTGTTTTTTTATTCCAATGCCTTTATCGGAAACTAGAATATACGTTCCTGCCTTATCGCTTTTTGTCGAAATAGTAATTATGGGATCGTTTTTTGAATATTTTACTGCATTATCGAGCAAGTTAAAAATAATATTTGTAAAATGGACTTCGTCGATTAAAGAAACAGGATTCTCAGCCTCAAGCAGTTTAATTAGCTCTCCGTTTTTTGATTTTACCTGAATTTCGAAATTCTTAACAACACTTTCAATAAGACTGTGCACATTTATTTCTTTCTTCTTCAACTTAAAATGCCCTTGTTCAAACAAGGCTGTTTTCAAGACTTTTTCAACCTGATAGCTTAGTCTTTTACTTTCATCATCGATAATATTAGAAATATGACCAATATTTTTTGATTCCATTGGAATACTATCATCTTTCAGCATTTGCGATGCCAAGGATATTGTCGATATAGGGGTTTTTAATTCATGTGTCATGTTATTCACAAAATCGTTTTTAACTTGAGATAAACGTTTTTGCTTAAACATAAT
This sequence comes from Bacteroidales bacterium, assembly GCA_016342685.1. GTDB lineage: Bacteria > Bacteroidota > Bacteroidia > Bacteroidales > UBA12077 > UBA12077. The sequence continues at coordinate 73,874 of JAEINU010000009.1, forward strand.
ATGTATTGATACAGAGAATCCCAAAATCATTATTAACATTAATAGACTCGATAAGAATGTCATTAAACCTGTAGATCTGAGTATAAAGTTCCGTTGCTCTGGAAAATAGACATGCAAGAAGTTATCTTTCGAAAAAATATCGTTTGGGAACAACCTCCCCGTGAAGATTTTAAAATCTGATTTTTCATCAAAATTATTCGATTCATATACTCTACTAACATTGTTTTTTGTTACGGAATATTCATAACTAATATCAATCCCCAAACTATTAAATGTTTTTTTAAGTATCTGCTCTATTACATCCTTCTCGATTCGATCTTCCAGCTCTACATCGATTTGAATTAGTTTATTTACAACATTCTCGACAAATACAGTTCTATTGTTAAGCTTCTCGTTAAAATCACTTTTCAATTTTAAGTTTCCAAACGAACTCTGTTTTCCGCGTTCACTTAGCTGTAAGTTTGACTTATTACCCAACTGCATAATATTGTTGCCCAATAATTGTAATTGTGCACTTATATTTAATGAGTCAGATTGATTTATAACAAATATCTCTTTCTCTTCATTTGTAGATGATAATTGAAATGTTTTCTGATTAAGCTTATTTGATGTGTAGTTTACTGAAGGAGCGCCCGTAGCTGATATGTCGTGAAAAGGTTCCATTTCGTTTACCACCTGATAAACCATTTCTCTATTTTCAATTTCGTCGATAATATTTGCAATTGCTTTATTAACTGATTGATCAAATTGATCCTCTTTAATTTCTATCGCATTTTTTATCCAATACGATTGCACCACAATTAATCCAACCAGACTGATTGATAAAAATACAGTAATAATCCAGAGTATATTTTTTTGCATATGAGTACAAATATAGTCGCTTGATATCTTCTTACTTAATTCTTTAACATTATTTAACAAAGGTTTAAATAACTTAACCAATGTTTGCAATACTTTTGTCAATGACAATTAGAAGAACGCAAGAAAGATTGTCGCATAGGTTTAAATTTTAGGGTTAGGAAAGAGAGAGTAGGTTCTCTCTTTTCTTGTATAATCTAGAATTCAAATATTTTCAAGGTCTTATCAGGAATGTTATCAATTACAAATGCTGTAATAATAATTTCGACACGTTTTAATTTAAAAAGCAATTGTTCCACTATATCTCCCTCAATATCCTGCGGAATCTTTAAAATAAAGTCAATATTGGTCATCTTAGGTAAAAGAAAACCCATTTCCGACTTATTTGATATTAAATAACAATCTAAATCAAGATATTCATCGGAATAGTATGTCGAATAAGGAATTTCAACTTTGTGTTTAGGATGATTAAGTATAAAGTCGTTTACTTTCGTAAAATTAAAGTTAAGTTCATTATTTAAAGCCCAACTTAATCTATAATCATTTTCGTGAGAAGCAATTCCGATAAGCATAAATTCATGCTTATAATCAATGTTTAATTTGTGTAGTTTTTTCTTTGCAAACATATAGCTATCCTTCCGAAATAAAAATAAAACTATTTCTGAATCGATACTAATAATTACTACAAAAAGATTATTCGGAGTTTTGCACTAATTTTAAAAGAGCTTCTTTAGAGGCCTTTTGCTGTGCTTCTTTTTTTGAAAGACCTTTACCTTTTCCAAAAACACTTTCATTAATCACAGCCTCAGAAGTAAAAGACTGACTGTTATGATCGGTAGTTTCTATTTCCTCGTCGTTAAAATGAAGTTCTTCTTTATTTTTTTGAGCCCATTCAATCAATTGACTTTTAAAATCATTATCAGTACGCGACATTTTTTCGAGGTTAATATAGCCTTTAATCAATCGGTCTAAGATAAAACGCTTTGTTTTCACAAAGCCTTTGTCAATATAAACAGCACCAATAAGCGCTTCCAAGGCATTGCCATAAATATTCTTTGTGCCTGTAATTCGGCTCTGAGAAACAATATGAAATTGCAATCCCATTCCTAAAGCGATCTCATTTAATTGATCGCGGCTAACAATTCGAGCTCTTAACTTTGTAAGAAAACCCTCCCTTTTGTATGGAAAATAAGTGAATAGAAAATCTGCAACAACCGCTGCCAATAAAGCATCCCCAAGAAACTCTAATCGTTCATTATTTAGATTCTTAGTCTTATCAAAATATCTTGAGGCTGATTTATGTGTAAACGCCACCTTAAAAACCTGTAGGTTCGAAGGGTATAATCCTGTTAACTGATAAACAAGCTTATAAAACTTTTTATCGTTAGAAAAATAATATTTTAAAGGATATATATGCGTAGGCACAAAGTTATTTATTCTGAATATTTTTTTACAATAACAGAAGCATTATGACCACCGAATCCAAAAGTATTACTTAAAGCAGCTCTAACTTCTCTTTTTTGAGCTTTATGCAAAGTTAGATTTAACTTTTCGTCAATATCTGGATCTAATTCGTGGTGATTTATTGTAGGAGGAATAACTCCATTCTGAATAGCACAAAGCGCGGCTAAAATCTCAACTGCACCAGCAGCTCCTAAAAGGTGACCGGTCATTGATTTTGTTGAGCTAATATTCATATTAAATGCATGTTCACCAAAAACATCTTTTATTCCTAACAATTCAGAAACATCTCCTCTTGGTGTAGCAGTACCATGAACATTTACATAATCAATATCTTCCGGATTCATATTTGCATCTTTCAATGCATTTCTCATAACATTCATCGCACCTAGACCTTCTGGATGCGGAGCAGTTAAATGGTGAGCGTCAGCAGACATTCCACCACCAGCTACTTCAGCATAAATCTTAGCTCCTCTTTTCTTCGCATGCTCTAATTCTTCAAAAATTAAAGCAGCACCACCTTCACCCATAACAAAACCGTCACGAGTATTACAAAATGGACGAGAAGCAGATTCGAACTCATCATTTCTACTAGATATTGCTTGCATTGAGCTAAATCCACCCATTCCAGCTTCATTAACGGAGGCCTCAGAACCACCTGTAATCATAATATTTGCTTTACCCAAACGTATGTATGTTAAAGCATCTATCATTGCATTTGTAGATGAAGCACATGCAGAAACTGTTGTAAAATTAGGACCTCTAAAATGATATTTCATAGATATATGCCCCGATGCAATATCGGAAATCATTTTTGGGATAAAGAAAGGACTAAATCTTGGTGTACCATCACCATTAACATAACTCCTTACTTCTTCCAAAAAGGTGTTAATACCACCTATTCCTGATCCCCAAATAACACCAGCTTTATCATGATCAATTGTTTCTAAATCCAGCTTAGAATCTTTCATTGCTTGTTCAGCTGCAACTAATGCATATTGAGCAAACAAATCAAGTTTCCTAGCCTCTTTTCTATCAAAATGATCAGCTGGATTGAAGTTTTTAACTTCACAAGCAAATCTTGTTTTAAATTTCGATGCGTCAAAGTGAGTAATAAGGTTTGAACCACTTACTCCATTCATTAAATTCTTCCAATATTCTTCAATATTGTTACCGATGGGCGTAATCGCTCCAAGACCTGTAATAACTACCCGTTTGAATTCCATAACATTTAAATTTAAAACAAGATTTTAATTAAGATATCAAAAATTACTTAGCGTGCTCTTCAATATAAGTAACAGCATCGCCAACAGTACCAATGTTTTCAGCTTGATCATCTGGAATAGAGATATTGAATTCTTTTTCGAATTCCATAATTAATTCCACAGTGTCAAGAGAATCAGCACCTAAGTCGTTAGTAAAACTTGCTTCTGGTGTTACTTCGTTTTCATCAACTCCTAACTTATCAACGATAATTGCTTTTACTCTTGATGCAGTATCAGACATAACTTTAAATTTTAATTAATAATTAAGTTTACTTTTTTAACAGTGCAAAGAAATATAATTAACTGAGATAAATCAAAAATATTTCTTTATTTTTTGTTACAAAAATAGCTTTTTTTGAATTTTAAAAGCCATTTTTGCATTATATTTTTACTATTTACAGGTTAAACATCAGTTATTCAACCACAACAACAATCTAAATATGAACAAAATAGCAATATTTGCTTCTGGTTCTGGGACCAACGCCGAGAACATTATTAAGACATGCAAAGAAAATAAAAAAATTGAAATCACAACAATTTTTTCGAATAATAAAAACGCTTATGTACTGCAACGCGCTGTTAATCACAACATAAAACATTATATTTTTTCTCGAACTGAGTTCTTTGATTCTCAAGAAATTCTTGCACTACTTAAAGAAGATAACATCGATTTTATAGTTCTGGCGGGGTTTCTATGGTTAATTCCAGAATATTTAATAAATGCTTATCCAAATAAAATTATTAATATTCATCCTGCTTTATTGCCAAAATATGGCGGAAAAGGAATGTATGGGATGAATGTTCATAAAGCAATTGTCGAAAATAAAGAGAAAGAAACCGGTATTACCATTCATTATGTAAATAGGGAATATGACAAAGGAAACATCATATTTCAGGCAAAATGCAATGTTCTTCCGACAGATTCAGCTAATGATATTGCCAAAAAAGTGCATGAATTAGAATACACACACTTTCCTAGAATTATTAATGATGTTGTATCTAAATTATAAGTCGATATATTTTCTTCCTAAGTTAAAATTAAGCCCGAAATTAAATATAAATCTCTGATGCTCATATGTTGGTGCTTGATCCCCAATAGGAATTGAAACACCAAACTGGGCAATAAATTTTACATACTTATAACCTATTTTGGAAGTTATAACTGGCTCAAAAAAAGCGTCGTATTGAGTTGAAGGGTAATTAGCTCCCTTTGGATCCATTTGAACTAAAACAAATCGAGGAGAAAAACTACCATCAAATATACCGGTTGAAATTCCAATTCCCGGCTGCAAAAAGAATCGATTGTATTTAGCATCAGTTATTTGTTCATCAAAAAGGGCATTTTTAAAATATCCTTTTGCTTCTCCAAATCCATAACCACCATAGAATTCATATCTTCCATTTTCTCCTATTTTTTCATAATAGCCTATTCCTCCTTCAAGAAATGAATGCTTATGAAAGTCATCCGAAGAATCATTTGTTTCGTTTCCATAACTCCCGTTGACCATTATTCCAATATGGTCAGTTATAGCAAGTGCCGTTTGTGCATCAAAACTACTATTACCTGTAGCTATGGTTGCCTGAAATTCGCCCGCATTAGAAAACATTGGCGAATTTACCATATTGGGAATATACTCTGGACTACAAGAACTTAGCGACCAGATTAAGACTAATATTGTTGTTATTTTAAAACAGGTAGATCTTTTCATTTGAGTTCGTTTTAGGTTAAAAAATGCATACAGAATGTCAATATGCAAATAACAAGCCAAACTAAGAATTTATTTTACTCAACTCTTTAAGGTATTCTTCTTTTATTGTCTCAAAAGCAGACTGATTATTCTCTAATATTGGCACTACAGGAGGGGCTTTTATTTTCAATGGATCGATTGCCTGACCATACTTCCATACTCTAAAATCCAAGTGTGGACCAGTCGCATAACCCGTACTTCCTACATAACCTATTACATCACCTTGAGTAACTCTTTGTCCAACTTTTATTCCTTTTGGATATCTCGACAAATGATTATATCCTGATGTATAAACGCTATTATGCTTTACTTTTATGTAATACCCTGCACCCTTTGTGTAGCCTTTCTTATTAATCGTTCCATCTCCAATGGTATAAATTGGGGTTCCTTTTGGAGCAGCATAATCGACACCACTATGTGGACGCCGAATTTTTAATATTGGATGCATTCTACTTTTGGAAAAGCCAGAACTAATTCTAGAAAACTTTAAAGGAGCCTTCAGAAATTGTCTTCGTAAACTTTTCCCCTCTTTATCGAAAAAACTCTTAACTCCATTCTGCTCAAATTCAAATGCAAATAACTCTTCTCCTCTATGAGTAAAACTTACTGCATAAATATCTCCAATACCTATTGGGATACTATCAACCAACTGTTTTTCGTATATTACCTTGAACTTGTCACCTTCATCTAAACCGAAGAAATCAACTGTCCAAGCGTAAATTTCAGATAATTTTATCGACATCATAGGATCGATCTTATTTTCAATCATAGTTGTCCAAAGAGAAGAAGATATTGTACCTGAACATTCGGTTCTTTCACTTACTATTTCTTTTTCACCCTTTTCAGAAAATATATTATCGCCCAAATGAATTTTCAGATACTCAGTAGCACTATGCTTATACACAAAGTATTTAAGAGTTGTATCATCGGAATAATACAAATTATAATAATTTCCTGCTTTTATCCTTCTAATATCAAATGCTTTAGCAGAAGTTCTTGTTGCCTTTTCAATTTTTGAATAATCGACACCCTCATCTGAAAGCAATCGAGCAAGATTGTAATTTCTCTTTATTCTTTTTTGGGTAATTTTAAATGAATCTAAAACAATACCAAATTCCTTTTTAAGATCATGATATATAATATTTTGATCTATTCCAACAGCATAAATATTACTATTCCTGCTAAGAATACTACTTTGCGTTGATTTAAACAAACTAATTGATAAGAGTATAAATATTGAAACACTTATTACAATTATTCTTTTAACACGCATATTATAATCTATTTAAAAATTATTAAGCTTTTATTCTATCAAACCCTTTTCCATAAACTCCCATAACATTATTCAAAGATATAAATGCCTCAGGGTCTATCCTTTTAATTATTTTTAACAAACTGTTTGATTCTTGCTTTTTAACCAAAATCATTAAAATCTTTGATTCCTTTTTTGAATACCATCCTGTACCATCTATTAACGTTATTCCTCTATTAATGTTACCAGCAATTTCTTTTGCTATTTCATCGTATTTCTGCGAAAATATAAACAATTGAACTGTTCGCTTTGCACCGGTTAATATTAGGTCAATAGCATACGCAGTAACGGCCATTGTAACATAGCCATAAACAATTTTTTCTATCGATCTAAAAAGGATAAATGAGGAAGCAATAATCAATACATCAGCATATAAAATTGTTCTACCAGGGCTAACGTTTCGATATTTATTAATGATCATTGCTATAATATCTGTTCCTCCGGTACTTCCTCCCTGACTAAACACAATTCCAATACCCGAACCAGCTAAAATCCCACCAATAACTGCCGACATGAAGTTCTCATTAACGATAGGTTCTTTAATTACACCTTGTAAAACTGAGAAAAATAGAGTCAATACTAATGTTGCAAATACTGTTTTTATTCCAAAACTTCGCCCAAGGATTTTTACACTTATTAAAATAAGAAATCCATTTATAATTAAATAGGAAATCCATATAGGTATTTCCGTTCCATAAAAGATAAGTGTTGCTATACCAGTTACTCCTCCACCCGTAATTTCAGCAGGAATAAGAAAGGCTGTCCAACCCAAAGCGTTTATGAAAAGACCTATTACAATAATTATATAGGCTCTGAGATTTTTAAAAATTTTATTCATTATTGCCTATTAGTAGTTATATTACAATATTAATAATCTTTTTTGGAACAAAAATAATTTTTCTTGGCGTTTTACCGTCAAGCCATTTAATAGCCTGTTCGTGAGACAAAACTATATCTTCGGCTTCCTTTGCCGAGATTTCCATTGGCAACTCTAATTTGAATCTCATTTTTCCATTAAACGAAACAGGATATTCAAAAGAACTCTCAACCAAATACTTCGCTTCAAATTTTGGAAAACTAACGTATGTTATACTTCCATTATTTCCACATAATTGCCATAACTCTTCTGTAATGTGCGGTGCAAAAGACGATAACAAAACCAATAAAGGTTCTAGCACATCTCTTTTTTTACATTTTAGATCAGTTAACTCATTTACACAGATCATAAATGCACTTACCGAAGTATTAAAAGAAAAACGTTCAATATCTTCTTGAATCTTTTTAATGGTTTTATGCAACACTTTTAATTCATCTTTTGTTGGAGTTTCTTCAGTGATAGAAATATTGTTTTGATCGTCGTGAAACAACCTCCAAAATTTTCTTAGAAACTTATGTACTCCATCAATTCCATTAGTGTCCCAAGGTTTAGACATTTCTAGGGGACCAAGAAACATTTCGTACATTCTTAAAGTATCAGCTCCATATTGCTCAATTACATCGTCTGGATTAACCACATTATATAATGACTTAGACATCTTCTCAACAGCATGTCCACAATGATATTTTCCATCTTCTAAAATAAACTCAGCATTTTTATATTCTGGATTCCAATTTTTAAATGCCTCTGTATCTAAAATATCGTTACTTACGATATTAACATCAACGTGAATTGGAGTAACATCATACTCTTTCCTTAAATTAAAGGACACAAACGTATTTTCTAAATTCCCAACAGAAAGCTCTAACCCTTGTTTAAAAAAGTTATTAATTCGCTCATTGAATATTACCTTATCCTTAATTTCCTTTTCTGATAATACTAGAAATTCATATTTATCTCTTAAATTTCCTTCTTCAATTTTTCGCTTTATTCGACTTGGAAGTTTTCTTGAAATTAAAACAATATTATTCTCCTCATCAAAATAAAAAACATCTCCCTTACGAAAATTCAAAAGATTTCTTAATTCCCTAACACTCGGGTTTTTTGTAAATTTTAGTTCTTTTTTATAATTCAAATATGGCACAAAATTAGATAAGATCTTTTTTGCATCATCCTTAAATTCATTATATTTAATTCTATACACAAAGCTTGATCGCCCTTGGATCATTCCTTGATTTATTAACTTTCGAAATGGTTCATCTTTACAAACCCATCCTATATCAAATAGAAATTTATTCCAAAATCGAGAATATATTAGATGTCCAGTGGCATGTTCAGTTCCACCAATATACAAATCAACATCTTGCCAATATTCATTTGCCTCCTCAGAAACTAAAGCCTCATTATTTTTTGGATCCATATACCTTAGATAATATGCGGATGAACCTGCGAAACCAGGCATTGTGCTCAACTCGAAAGGATATCCATCCTCTGTAGTCCAATTTTTAGCTCGTCCTAATGGAGGTTCTCCATCTTCGGTAGGTAAGTATACATCAACCTTAGGAAGTTCTAATGGTAGCTTATCCTTCTCTAAAACATAAGGTAACCCTTCTTTAAAATAAACTGGGAATGGCTCACCCCAATATCTTTGTCTACTAAAAATTGCATCTCGTAACCGAAAATTAACTTTTCTTTTTCCTATTCCCTTTTCTTCTATATATTGTATTGTTTGTTTAATCGCCGCATTTACATCAAGATCATTAATAAATCCTGAATTTATCATTTTACCCTCTTTAGAATCAATAGAATCATCCCAATCTTTTGGATCTGTAGGATTTTCTCCCTTTTTAACAACCACCTGAACTATAGGCAAATCGAAATGGCGTGCGAATTTAAAATCCCTAGTATCATGTCCTGGTACGGCCATAATTGCCCCAGTTCCATATCCCATTAAAACATAATCACTTATGTAAATTGGAATTTCCTGGTTATTTAATGGATTTATAGCATAAGCTCCCGTAAATTGACCACTTACCGATTTTGCATCTGCCATTCGGTCGCGCTCTGAGCGTTTTTTGGTTTCAAGAATATACTCTTCAACTTTCGCTTTATGTTCCTCCGTTGTAACTTTCTGAACTAAATCACTTTCGGGTGCAAGAACCATAAATGTAACACCCCAACTTGTATCTGGTCGAGTAGTAAAAATTTCCATTTCAAGATCTTGACCTTTAAGCTTGAAATTCATTTCGGCTCCTTCTGATCGTCCTATCCAATTCCTCTGAATCTCTTTTAAAGAATCTGTCCACTCTAATTTATTTAGATCTTCCAACAAACGTTCTGCATAAGCCGAAATCCTAAGAGACCACTGTCTCATTTTTTTCTGAACTACAGGATGACCGCCTCTTACTGACAACCCCTCCTTTATTTCATCATTTGCTAACACCGTACCTAATGCAGGACACCAGTTAACCATAGTATCTGCTAAATATGCGATTCTATAATTTAATAAAATCTCTTGTTGCTGTTTTTCAGATTTATTATTCCAATCCTCTGCTGTAAAAACATCAATTTGATCCGTGGCTGCATTGATTTTTCCATTACCTTCACGACAAAACACTTCAATTAGATCACGAATTGGTACCGATTTCTGATTTTCTTTATTATACCAATGTTCAAACAACTCGATAAAAACCCATTGAGTCCATTTGTAATAATCTGTATCACAAGTTCTAAATTCGCGATCCCAATCATACGAAAAGCCAATTTTAGAAAGCTGTTCCCTATATCTTTTAACATTTTTATCAGTAGTAACAGCTGGATGCTGTCCTGTTTGTATTGCATACTGTTCAGCGGGCAATCCAAACGCATCATATCCCATTGGGTGTAATACATTATGACCTTGTAATCTCTTATATCTTGAATATATATCAGAAGCAATATATCCTAATGGATGACCAACATGTAAACCTGCTCCTGAAGGATAAGGAAACATATCTAATACGTAAAACTTAGGTTTTGATTTATCTACATCAACTTTAAATGTATTATTATCGCTCCAAAATTTTTGCCATTTGCTTTCTATTGCCTTGAAATTGTATTCCATAATTGTTTTAATTGAAAGTTAATTTTCAACTTGCGAAATTATAAAAAGTTTAGGAATAATTGGTGCTTAGATTAAATTATTACTTTTTTGACTTATTTTTTAAAAAGATTCGAAGGGAGAAATAATTTTTATACATTTGCAAACCTATTGGCCCAATAGTTCAATTGGATAGAATATCAGATTTCGGCTCTGAGGGTTGGGGGTTCGAGTCCTCCTTGGGTCACAAAGAAAAAGCTTGGTTAAAACCAAGCTTTTTCTTTTTTATATTATTGAACTAAGAATAACTTAATTAGAGATGATCCTAGTTTATTATCTTCGTAGTGAATTAACACATCGTAAAATCCTGTTTTAGTGCACTTAAATAAAAATCTCTCATAATACTTACTACCAACATAGTTAGTAGCAACAATCTTATCATTTTCTAAAATCTCAATTATTGCATTGCCAGGAAAATCACCAATATGATTTAAGACTGTGAACTTATATAATGAATTCTTATTTAAGGTAACCGTAAGAAAATACTCATTTTCATATTGATTATCACTTATTTTTTTTAATTCAAACTGAAATTCTTTTATAAAGATATCCTTTTGAGAATAGGATTCTTTTGAAATCAATTGAACAGAAATAAATACTATGAATAAAAATAATATTTTTCTCATCAGCAATTAGTTTATTTTTAAAAGAAACTGATGTAACTGTGATGAAATCATTGTTTTAATCTATAAACTTCATCTTCGTTTCCAAAATTCTTTAAAATACAATGTATAAAAAAGTATACATTAATTTTTAATATACGCACATTATTAATACAAATATAAGTTTTATTGTTAATTTCTATAAATTTTATTTCAATAATTCAAAATCTACAATATGAAAATAAAAAAAGGAGATGAAAACTCATCTCCTTTTTTAATATATAATAAAACATTTCTTCTAGTCAATCACTTCAACTTTGCGAGTAGAGTAATTAATTTTTAAAGCACTTGCTTTTCTTAACTCCTGCTTAACATCAATAACAATACCCATCTTAGTTTTATTATCGACTCTAAGAGAAACGGTCATTAAAGGTCGTTCTCTTTCGTCCATGTTTTCTCTTTCAGCAGTGATATAATCACGTATATCTGCTACTTTAGAATAAGAATCGTTAAGTTGAATTCTAGGTTCTGATCCATACATGCCTTGCAAAGCAAGGATGGGACTACCAATACTAATTGAACTTACCAAAGATTTTCGTTCCATCTTCTTTACTTCAGTTGCTTTTGGTAACCTCTGCTGAACCATGATAGTAGTTTCACGCATAGTTGTACTTACCATAAAGAAGAATAATAACATGAAAATAATATCCGGTAAAGATGCCGTAGAAACTTCAGGTAATCCACCTTTTCCTTTTCTTCCAAATTTAGCCATATTAGTTTCCTCCTATATTTTTAGGTTCAGCTTCCGAAATAATCTGTGGATAATATTCCTTTACCGCATCCTGTTTATCTTCTGGTAACTTTTCATAATGCTTTCCAAATTCTCTCATTGCAGTCTCGTCACGAACTTCGTTATAAGCAGCAATTAATTCGTTTTGCACTTTGATATATATACCATAAGAAGTACCTCTATCATTCATTAAAGAAATAATACCTTTCGGCGCCATTACTTCGCCAAAGTAGTCAATTTCACGTAAACTTTTTTCTGGCAATTCTTCTTTATTCGACGGATTAACAATAAACTCTTTTGCTTCCTTACGCAGATTATGCACGTCCATTGGTTTACCTTCAACCATTAATTGGTCGTTTGCATTAATAAGCACAACAAAAACATTACGTTCTTTAATTTGCTTATCATCTTCTTGCGCACCAGGTTCTGGCATAGGAGGCAATTTTCTTGATAGCCCACTATCTACGTCCATTGTTGTAGCAACAAGGAAGAAAATGAGCAATAAGAATGCTATATCAGCCACCGAGCTTGCATTAACTTCTGACACTTTTCTTGCCATAAACTTAAATTTTAATATGTTAAATAAAGCAATGCGGCATTACTACCGCATGGCTAATACTATTTAAAGATTTTAGAAACCTCAGAATATACCATTGTAATGATTGCCAAAGCAGCCAATACATATATTGAATTAAGCATCATTCCGGCGTACTTTAATGTTGACGGTACGTCATAGTGTATTAATTCAGGGTCAATTATTCCTAATAATTCTCCAGATGCTAATGCATAAGAAACAACAACAACTGCTGCCAACGCAAGTACTCCTAATAAGCTTTTTTTCGCATTTTTAGGATTAGAAATCATCTGAATAACAGGAAATATTATAGTAAATCCAACGGCTAAACCTGTAAGAGCATACGCCCATAATATATATAGATTCGTAAATCTAGGTTGTCCGATCATATTCTCGCCACCTACATAAAATAAAACACATATAAATGCAGAGATAGCAAGAAGGACTATCAATGATATCCTTAATATTTTACTCATAATTTATTATTTTTTTAAGTTGTATTTTACTAAAATATCAATTAATGAAATTGAAGCATCTTCCATATCGTTTACGATACCGTCAATTTTAGAAATAATATAATTATAAAATACTTGTAAGATAACAGCTACGATCAAACCTGATACTGTTGTAATAAGGGCAACTTTAATACCACCAGCAACAACTGTTGGAGAAATATCACCTGCAGCTTGAATAGAGTCAAATGCGCCAATCATACCGATTACAGTACCCATAAAACCTAACATCGGAGCGATAGAAATAAATAAACCAATCCAACTAATACCTCTTTCTAATAATCCCATTTGAACAGATCCGTAAGAAACAACAGATTTCTCTACAACTTCAATACCTTCGTCCATTCTGTCTAAGCCTTGATAGAAAATACTAGCAACAGGCCCTTTTGTATTACGACAAACTTCTTTAGCAGCATCAACACCACCTTGACTTAATGCTTCTTCAACACTATTTAAAAGTTTTGTTGTGTTCGTTGAAGCTAAGTTTAAATAAATAATTCTTTCAATAGCTAAAGCCAAACCTAAAATTAAACAAAGTAATACTGAACCCATAAAACCAGGACCACCTTCAATAAATTTAAGTTTAATCTGCTTGTGTAAAGACTTTTCCTCTACTACATCAGCTACTACGTCTTCAGTTTCAGTTACTTCTTCAGCCATTGCTTCTTCTTCAGCTACTGCTTCCATTTCACCTTCTTCTAAAGTTTCTTCAGTTGTTTGTTCAACAGCTGTTTCTTCAGTTCCCTCTTGAGCAACTGTGTAGAATGACGCTCCGAATAAAAGCATCCCAAAAACGGCTATAAATGCAAATAATTTTTTCATGGTTTGTTTTCTGTTTAAATTATTAACGAAATTTATGTTTGTAAAATTATTAAAAAATTCACTAATTAAAAATTATTGCGGAGAAAGAGGGATTCGAACCCCCGATACCCTTGTGAGGTATACACACTTTCCAGGCGTGCGCCTTCGACCACTCGGCCATTTCTCCTCTTCACCTCATATAATTTTAGGGGCACAAAATACAAAAAAATAAGGAAAATCAAGCAAATTATTTTGATATTTCACCACTTATTGATTGATTTAACATTAATTTTACCTCTTCTATTTTATTACACCTTCCAAGTAAACACATCATTTTAACTACTGCTGCTTCTGTTGTTATGTCATAACCACTTAAAACACCAATTTTTAAAAGAGCATTACCAGTTTCATATTTTGACATATCAACAGTACCTGCAGAGCATTGTGTAACATTTAAAATTATTTTTCCCTGCGCGATCGAATTTTCAAGTTCGTTTAAAAACCATTTTTCGGTAGGAGCGTTTCCTGCTCCATAGGTTTCCAAAATAATCGCTTTTGTATTTTCTATATTCAATATTGAATGTAAAACTTTTTTATTTATTCCAGGAAATATTTTTAGTATTACAACATTCTCATCAAGTATTGTATGTATCTCTAATTCTTTTTTTGTTGTTGCATAATGAATTGCCCCATAATTAAACTTTAAATTAATACCTGCTACTGCAAGTTCGGGGTAATTAGGTGATTCGAATGCATTAAAATGTTCTGCATTATATTTTGTGGTACGATTTCCTCGCATTAATTTATTCTCAAAATAAACACAGACTTCTGGAGCAAGAGGTTGTCCATTTTTTTCTGTAGCAGCAATCTCAACAGCCGATATCAAATTTTCTTTGCCATCGGTACGCAAAGTTCCTATTGGAAGTTGAGAACCTGTGAATATGATAGGCTTATCTAAATTTTCGAGCATAAAACTTAATGCTGACGCGGAATAAGCCATTGTGTCTGTTCCATGCAAAACAACAAATCCATCATAGGATTTATAATTCTCTTTAATTAGTTCAGCTAATTTAACCCAAACGTTTAGATTTAAATTAGAAGAGTCAATTAATGGAGAAAAAGAAAATGTTGAAAGATTAAATCCAAATCTTTTTAATTCAGGAACCTCCACTAAAATTTGATCAAAATCAAAAGGCGCTAATGCACCAGTTTCAGGATTTTTTACCATCCCAATTGTTCCACCGGTATATATTATTAGTATTGATTTTGTTTTATCCTCTCTCATCCCTTACAATCTAAATAGGCCTTTTGCGTTTTTAGTTGTGACCTGTGCAACTTCACTTACAGAGATTTTTTTTATTTCTGCTAATTTTTGAGCTATATATATTATATAAGAACTTTCGTTTCGTTTTCCTCGTTTTGGAACAGGTGCCAAATATGGTGAATCTGTTTCTAAAACGATATGATTAATATCAATATTATTCACAACTTTATCTAAACCTGAGTTTTTAAATGTTAAAATACCTCCTAAGCCAATCTTAAAGCCCCATTCTGTAATTCTTTTAGCTTGCTCTTCGTTTCCTGTAAATGCATGAAAAACTCCTGTTAATTTATCATCAATAAGCTCTTCCATTATTTTAAAAATCTCGTTAAATGAATCTCGAGCATGAATTACAACCGGTAAATCATATTTTTTAGCTAATGAAATCTGATATCGAAAAGCTATTTCTTGTTCTTTTATAAATGTCTTATCCCAGTACAAATCAATCCCGATCTCTCCAATCGCATACGCCTTATTATCAGCCAGAAAATTTTCAACAATCTTCAATTCGCTGTTAAAATCCTCTTTTACCGATGTAGGATGCAATCCAATCATGGGCAAACAATACTCAGGATACTTTCTATTTAACTCTAACAAACCACTTATTGTTGTACTATCAACATTTGGAAATAGGAGCTTCTCAACGCCTTCTCTTTGTGCATTTAATACAACTTGATCCCTGTCTGAATCAAATTCTGGCAAATACAAATGTGTATGAGTATCTATAAATTGCATAATAAATCTTAAACGCTGCAAACATAAAAAAAATCTCAATTAATAAATATGCTTGGCACTTAAATATATATGTCATAAAACATTTATACTTTAAAGATTATGTTTTGTTCATTTACCCTAAAAAAAAGGTGAGACAATCTTGCCTCACCTTTATAATATTTAAAATAAATGTTTTTACACGGCACCTTGAGCTAACATAGCCTCGGCTACTTTCACAAATCCACCAATATTTGCACCATTTACATAATTAATAAATCCTTCAGAATCTTTTCCATATTTTTCGCATGTTGCATGAATATCCTTCATTATTTGATGAAGTCTTTGATCAACTTCTTCTCGTGTCCAGCTTAAACGCAAGCTATTTTGCGACATTTCAAGACCTGAAACTGCAACACCACCAGCATTAGCTGCTTTCCCAGGACCATAAAGAATTTTATTTTCAAGATAAACTTCAACAGCTTCAGGTACCGAAGGCATGTTTGCCCCTTCGGACACAACAAAACATCCATTAGAAACTAAAATCTTTGCTTCGTTTTCATCAACTTCATTTTGTGTAGCACATGGAAGAGCAACATCGCACTTTATTCCCCAAGGGCGTTTACCTTCATAATACTCACAACCATATTTATCTGCATATTCTTTTATTCGTCCACGTTTTATGTTTTTCAATTCCATAACATATGCTAATTTTTCTGCATCAATTCCATTTGGATCATGAATAAAACCTGCAGAATCTGACATTGTAATAACTTTACCTCCAAGCTCAGTTACTTTTTCAGTTGCATACTGGGCAACATTTCCTGAGCCAGAAACCGTAACTGCCTTACCCTTAAAACTATCACCACGTGTTTTAAGCATTTCTTCAGCAAAATAAACTGCACCATAACCGGTAGCCTCTGGACGAATCACACTTCCTCCATATTGAATTCCTTTACCTGTAAGAACTCCAACAAATTCATTTCTAATACGCTTGTACTGTCCAAACATAAATCCTATTTCACGTCCACCGACTCCAATATCGCCAGCGGGGACATCTGTATTTGCACCAATATGCTTGCAAAGTTCTGTCATTAAACTTTGGCAAAAACGCATTACTTCGTTGTCCGACTTTCCTTTTGGATCAAAATCAGAGCCCCCTTTACCACCTCCCATAGGTAGTGTAGTTAAACTATTTTTCAATACCTGTTCGAAAGCTAAAAACTTAAGAATACTTAAGTTTACTGTTGGATGAAAACGCATTCCACCTTTATAAGGACCTATTGCACTATTCATTTCGATACGATACCCTTTATTGATTTGAATTTCGCCCTTATCATCTAACCAAGGAACTCTAAAAAGAATTACTCTTTCAGGTTCAGCAATTCTCTCAAGTACTTTTGCATGCTTATACTTAGGATTTTCTTCGATAAAAGGAATTAGAGATTCGGCTACTTCTTGCACTGCTTGATGAAATTCATTTTCATGTGCATTTTTAGCAATAACTTGAGCCATAAATTGTTCAACTCGTGGATCCATAATTTTTTTAGTTTTTAGTTTGTAATTTTATGGTTTATGTATAAACAAACATATGTAAAAAAAAAACCAAAGAAAATAGGCTCGAATTAAAAAATTTACTGTTAATAAATTAACACAACAATCTACAATACTGCACTTTAGAAACAATGGAGGTTTTAAGAATCAAAAACAACATCACATGTTTAACAACAGTCCTGATTTTTATCATTTTTATATTCGTTAAATAAGCTGGTATATTTTACCTGGCAATGGTCTTACAAGCCCTTTAAACTCAAGACTGAGAAGAATTGGTGACGCTTTACTAGTTGGCATATTGGACTTTACACAAATAAGATCAATAGACAAACCCTCTTTATTGGATAAAATATCAACAATACGTTTCTCTTCATTCGTTAAGTCAACAAATAAATTTCGCTGAACAACTTCTCTATTCTTCTCTTCGACATCCCATCCTAACAAATATTCGACATCCTCAATTGAGGTTAACATTGCAGCTTTGTTTGATTTTATAAGATTATTACAACCGATAGAGCTTTCATCTGTTATGCGTCCGGGAACAGCAAAAACATCTCTATTGTATGAATTTGCAATATCAGCAGTTACCAAGGATCCTCCTTTACCTCCTGATTCAATTACAATTGTAGCATCGGCCAAACCTGCAATTATTCTGTTTCGCTTAACAAAGTTATTTTTATCGCGGATTGATTTGCTAGGAAAATCAGTTACCAAAGCACCGTTACTTATAATATCTTTAGCAAGTTTTTTATGTGATGCCGGATAAATAATATCTAAACCATGCCCCAGAACTGCCACTGTTTGTAAGTTATTAGCCAAAGCTGCGCTATGTGCTGCTGCATCGATTCCATAGGCCAATCCACTTACTATTAAAGGGGCATGATTCCTTTCGGCAAACTTTTTTACCAACTCCTCGCAAAAACCAATTCCATTTAAAGTTGCCTTTCTAGTCCCAACAATGCTAATTACTTTTTTTGTATTAAAATTTGCAATCCCTTTTGTATATATAAGGATTGGTGAATCATCACAATACTTCAATCGCTCGGGATATTCCTTATCTAAATAAAACGTAGTAGTTAAATTATTCTTTTGTATAAATGCAACTTCCTCATCAGCTTTTAAAAGAGCATCTGTATTTGTAATTGAGTTAGCCAAAATCTGCCCTATGCTGGGAATCTTTAAAAGATTGCTCTTTGATTCTTTAAACACTCCTTCAAAGCTTCCTATGTGGGACACCAATTTTTTAGCAATTACATGACCAACCTTAGGAACCAGACTTAGAGCTATTTTGTATTTTAAATCTTCAGTCATTTTTCAAATTTTCACATGAAATTAGCTAAAAATTTATCACAAAAAAAGAGAGCACCTTAAAAAGATGCCCTCTAATTACAAACTAAAACTAATATTTTTAGATCACACCTTGATCCATCATTGCATTAGCTACTTTTAAGAAACCAGCAATGTTTGCTCCTTTTACGTAATCTACATGTCCGTCGTTAGTGCCATACTTAACACAAGCTTCATGAATGTTAATCATAATTTGATCTAACTTTTCATTAACTTCTTCAGCTCCCCAATTTAATTTC
The DNA here is from genome assembly GCA_016342685.1 of Bacteroidales bacterium. Taxonomy (GTDB): domain Bacteria; phylum Bacteroidota; class Bacteroidia; order Bacteroidales; family UBA12077; genus UBA12077. The sequence goes on from JAEINU010000009.1 coordinate 92,985, forward strand.
ATTGAGTTTTGTGACATTTCAAGACCAGAAACAGCAACACCACCTGCATTAACTGCTTTACCAGGACCAAAAGGAATTTTAGTTGAATGAAATGCTTCAACAGCTTCAGGAGTACAACCCATATTAGAAACTTCAGCTACAAACTGAACGCCATTAGCGATTAACTGTTTAGCATCGTCACCATTTAACTCATTTTGAGTAGCACAAGGCATAGCGATATCACATTTTACTTCCCAAGGTTTTTTACCTGCGAAGAATTTAGCACCTTTAAATTTATCAGCATATGGAGCAACAACATCGTTGTTAGAAGCTCTTAATTCTAATAAATAATCAATTTTTTCACCAGAAATACCAGCTTCATCATATACATAACCATCAGGTCCAGAAACAGTAACAATTTTTGCTCCTAATTCAACTGCTTTAAGTGCAGCTCCCCAAGTTACGTTACCAAAACCAGAAAGAGTAACTATCTTTCCTTTGAAAGTGTCATTTTTAACAGCTAACATTTCACGAGTAAAATATACTCCACCAAAACCTGTTGCTTCTGGACGAACTAAACTTCCACCCCAATTACGACCTTTTCCGGTTAATACACCTGTATTTTCTCTAGCTAATTTTCTGTACATTCCATATAAGAATCCGATCTCACGACCACCTACTCCGATATCACCTGCTGGCACATCAGTTTCTGGGCCTATTAGTCTCCATAATTCCATCATGAAACCTTGGCAAAAACGCATTACCTCTGCATCAGATTTTCCTTTAGGATTGAAATCAGAACCACCTTTACCACCACCCATAGGTAGAGTTGTTAATGAGTTCTTAAAGATTTGTTCGAAACCTAAGAATTTAAGAATACTTAAATTTACACTTGGGTGAAAACGTAAACCACCTTTGTAAGGTCCGATAGCGTTGTTGAACTGTACTCGGTAACCTAAGTTAACGTTTACTTTTCCATCATCACCTACCCAAGGCACTTTGAATGTTAAAATTCTGTCTGGCTCAACTATTCTTTCAATAATTCCAGCGCTTTCGAATTGAGGATTTTGGTTATAAATCTCTTCAATTGATTCTAAAACTTCTCTTACAGCTTGCAAGTATTCACCCTCACCAGGATGTTTTTGCTCTAACTGAATCATTAATTTATCTACGTTCATTTTTTATATAGTTTAATGTGAACACTTAACTTGTTTATTGAACAATTTTTAAAATAATGGGTCAAATGTATATTTTAATATTCAAAAAATCCAAAATTAACTCATAAGATTATTATGATATTAAACACATTTTTAAAATCAGCTTAAACAAAACATTTAGGTAAAAAAACAATTATTCTATGAAGTAGTTTAAATCAGGTTAAAACTTTTGAATCTTGAGTATTAAGTGACATCTTGAGTATCTTTATATATTTACTTTCTACGGCAGAAATGCTTATTGCAGGATAAGGAATTTTACCTTTATTCGTTTCAACAAACAGGATTAATTCCTGTTTTAAACCAAACAAACTTTTTCGAATCTCAAAGCCTCTAAAATTTCCTTTTTTAATAACAATTGATTTCTTAGTATTATCGAATGGTCGTAACGAGACAAATCTAAATATGAACTCATCGCCCTCATCGTTATACGAGAAAAAATTAAAATTCATCAAATAAGCATAAATTACATAACTTAAATAAACTGCACTAATCAATATAACATAAATTATTTTGTTATATCCTAAAACCGGTTTATCAAACCACCCCGAAAAAAATATAATTCCCATAGATACTGCACAAGATATAAATGCAATGTATCTTCTCATATTTAACTTTATAAGCTTTTGTCTATTATCGAAATACATAGGTCTATAGTTTAATAACAAAGATAAGGAAGTTTCCTTTTTAAGAACAACTATTACAGATAGATTTAAACGTATTGGAGGTATTAACACAAAATAAATTAGTAATTTTAAACTCAAATTTTCAAGACTTTACAAAATGAAAATCAATACTGCATATTCTTCAATATTTATAACCACTGAGATTCAAACAATACTTTCAGATATATCTAAGAATATTGGAAATAATAAAGTGTTTATATTGGTAGATGAAAACACAAGAAAACATTGCTTACCCAAAATAAATAATTATGAGTTAATATCTAATGCAGAAATAATTGAAATAAGAAGTGGTGAAAAGAATAAATCAATAGAGACAGTAATAAATCTTTGGCAACTATTCAAAGAAAAGGGGGCAAACAGGTCATCTTTATTAATTAATTTAGGGGGAGGAATAATTTGTGATTTAGGAGGATTTGCTGCCTCGACTTTTAAAAGAGGAATGCGTTTTTTAAATATCCCAACAACTCTTTTATCACAAGTTGATGCATCGGTCGGCGGTAAAACAGGATTGAATTTTGGTGGATTGAAAAATGAAATTGGTGTATTTAGTCATCCAGAAAGTGTAATAATTGATAGTTCATTCATTCGTAGCTTAGACAAAAGGAATATTCTATCGGGGTGGGCAGAAATGATCAAACACGCTCTTATTTTTGACGAAAAAGATTGGACTAATCTTTCTTCACAAAACATTAATCAAATTGGGTTTAAAGAATTGAATCAACTAATTGCCAGATCGGTTAATATTAAAAAGCATTTCGTAGAGAAAGATCCTAAAGAAAAAAACATCCGAAAGGCATTAAATTTTGGTCACACAATCGGACATGCCTTCGAGAGTCTGCTTATGAACTCTACAGAAAATATTTTTCATGGAGAAGCAGTAGCACACGGAATGATTTGTGAGCTGTATTTATCAAACAGAATTTGCAAATTCCCAATAGAACACATTAATGATATTGCAGCATATTTACTCTCAACATATCCGAAGCTAAAAATTAACACTTCTGAGTTTGATGAAATATTTGATCTTATAGGTCATGACAAAAAAAATTCTGAAGAACAATTAAATTTTACTTTGCTGGAAGATTTTGGAAAAATTAAAATCAACCAGAACTGTGATAAAAAACTTATAATTGAAGCCTTAAACTGGTATAGAAAATTATAATATGAAGATTAAAATTTCATCTCCAAATAAAGAAATTAGTAGTTTTATATCTTTACCTGCATCAAAAAGCATATCGAATAGAATGCTTATAATTCGGGCTTTATGTGATGAAAGAATTCGCCTTAAAAATATCTCGACAAGTAGAGATAGTGAAGTTTTAATTGATGCTTTTAAAAACTTAAGTAACGCTACTATTGACATTGGAGCAACAGGAACGGCAATGAGATTCTTAACTGCTTTTCTTTCAATTAAATCAGGTGATAGAGTTCTAACTGGCAGCAAAAGAATGAAACAGCGACCAATTCATGAACTTGTCAATATTCTTAAAGAGCTTGGTGCACAAATTGAATACACAGACAAAGAAGGTTATCCCCCAATAAAAATTACAGGAACTACACTTACTGCTAAACCAATTAGTATAAAAGGAAATATAAGCAGTCAATATATTAGTTCATTACTAATGATTGCTCCTTATTTAGATAATGATCTTGATATTCAAATAACAGATAAAATTCTTTCTAGGGATTACATTTGGATGACCGTTAAATTAATGCAGCAATTTGGTATTGATATTGAATGGTATAAAAACATTATTAAGGTAAAATCTGGCAAGTACAAAGGCGGAGAAATAATTGTTGAATCTGATTGGTCGTCGGCATCGTATTGGTTTGAAATTATTTCTTTAAGCAAGACATCAATGGTTGAATTAACTGGATTAAAACCAAACAGCTTACAAGGAGATTCTATTCTTACGGAACTTTACAAAACAATTGGTGTTGATTCTGCTTTTACAAATTTTGGCATTCGTATTAAAAATATTCCTACAACTTGCGCCTATTTTGAATATGATTTTACTAATTGTCCTGATTTAGCTCAAACACTGGCAGCTACTTTAGTAGCAAAACAAATTCCTTTTAAATTAACCGGATTGGATAATCTTTCGATAAAAGAAACTGACAGAATACTGGCACTTATTACTGAATTTGAAAAAGTAGGAATTCATTTAAATTCAGAATCGAATTGCAGTCTGGAATGGAATGGAAATGAATCAATTGTTGTTCCTGAGAATCATATTGTAGAAACTTACAAAGATCACAGAATGGCTTTAGCCTTTGCTCCACTTTCGATAGTCACAAAGGAATTAGTAATTAGTAATCCTGACGTTGTTGTAAAAAGTTATCCTAAATATTGGGGTGATTTAAAAAGCGTAGGATTTAATATTAAATAAAAAAGCCCGACAATACTTTTGTCAGGCTATATAAATGTCTAAGATTTTTTCTATTCTTCAACAACTTCAGCTGTTTCAGTATCTTCAGAATTCTCTTCCATTACTGCCTCTCCAACAACTTCCTCAACAACAACCTCTTCTTCAATAATTTGAGACCTTATATACTCGTTAAAAACCGAATTCTTGTACGGTAAATTCTCTAGAAACTCTTCTATTTTCTCAGGAATAATTTCACCATTTTTCATTAATTGCTTCGATGCCAAAATTGCTACAGCAACATCTTCTTTGTTTTCTGTTACAACTTCCTTCTTGATCCAACCTTTAATCTTTTTTTCTTGACCAATAACTTTGATCCAATCTTCTTTAACTTCTTCAATCGCAAGGATATTCATTTCCTTAAATTCCTTCTTAGTTAAAGTTAAAAGATCAGGTCTTTCATAAACTGGAACACCTTTTTTAATAGCTGCAATTTTACCATCAATAACTAGCCCATAACTTCTTGCCCATGCAATTTTACCATCAGACAATTCAATTTTAATATACTCATTATTTCTATCCGTGCTATCAATTGCAGTTTCTCCAAGGAAAAATAAGGTTTCTCCTAAACTTATCTTGGAAATCCATTTCCCATCTTTTGAAGGAGCTTCTCTTACCGGAACACCATCCCAAATACAAACTGTCTGCTGTTTTTCAAAATTCCTGCTCACTTTAGCCGTTTGATTTTCATCTGTACTTCCGGTACATGAAATTAAAAAAGAAGCAAAAATTAATAATAGGTAGTTAATTTTTTTCATTCTATATAATATTAGGGTTAATTAAATTATGTAATTATAAAGGTGTGAAAAATACCCTAGAAAACAAAGTAAGATTATTCGAAAAATCTTCTTATTCTTTTTATTCCTTCGTCAATTTCTGACTTTTCTCTTGCAATATTCAATCGAACATAGTTTTTGGTCTTATCAGAAAAATGTTCTCCAGGAATAACAGCAACTTTTTCTTGATCGTACAAATCAATTGCAAACTTAAATCCATCCGAATACTTCTCAGGAAGTTTTGCCCATACAAAATACCCCCCTTTTGTTTCGGGGATTTCAAATCCAAGTTTCTTAAGTTCTGTTGATAAATGGTAAAACGAATCTTTTAATTTATTTCTAAGACTTGACACATAATCAATCCCAAAATCATGTTTCCTTAAATACTCTACAACAGTCTGTTGCAAAATTGACGAAGCACACAATCCAGTATAATCGTGAATGGATTTTATTTGTTGCATATGATCCTGATGCGCAATTAAATAACCAATTCGCCACCCTGTAATTGAAAATAATTTCGAAAAACTATTTGTGTAAAATATATTGGAGTTAAACTGATCTATAGGAACGTATGGTTTTTGATCGTAATACAACTCTTTATAAACTGCATCAAGAATAATGTATACATTTTCAGATATACTTAACTCTAGTAAATTATTTATTTCTTTTCTAGACCAAACTTTTCCAAAAGGATTTCCTGGAGAGCCAAGAAAAATAATTTTCACATTATTTTCAATACACGTTTTTTTTAATTTCTCAAAATCTATTGAAAAATCATCTTCGAAAGAAAAAGAAACAAAGTCGGTATTAAATATGCCGGGTAAATATTTATAGCTTTCGTAAACAGGATCGAAAGCCAGAGCTGAAAATGGTTTTGGAAGTATTTTATTAAAGTATGTGTATAATAAAGATAAGGCTTCAGTTCCGCCTTGCGTAATTAAAAAATCATCTTTAGCAAATGGGAATTCTGCTTGGTATTTCTCTAAAAGCAAGTCTAACAATTCATTATTACCATTCCCCGGAGCATATTGATGAATTTTCTCATTCGTAATACTACTTAAAATATCGGTAAGCTCTTTTGGCGGATCAAATCCCGGAATTCCTTGAGCTAAATTTATACCACCCTGAGATTTTACTTTATTGCTCATAAAACTGATGTATGAGCCAGTAGGTTTTTGATATTTATTTTGCATTTCTTTTCTTCTTACTACATTCATCTTCAATATTCTCGCGAGACAAGCCAAATTTTTCTTTTTCAACGTTGCCTTCTGGCTCAATATGGACTAAAACATCGTATACATTTTCGACTCTCTTTCTAATATTGATTTCGACATCTTTAGAAATTTCATGCCCTTCTTCAATGCTTAACTTTCCATCAACTTCTATATCTAAATCAATTGTATATAAATTTGAATGCTTTCTTATTCTCACTCTATGCGGATTTGCTCCTCCTACTTCTTCAACAGCATCAAAAACTTTATAATATAACTCAGGATTATTAGTTCCATCCATAAGTTCGAGACTTGTTTCCATAAAGATATCAAAACCTGCTTTCATAATCCAGATTCCAACTGCTAGTGCTGTAATCATATCCAAAACAGGAAGTTTAAATAACTGTGTAAATACTAACCCCACTAAAACTGAAACCGATATTAAAATATCATTTCGCATGTTTTTTGCATTAGCAATTAACATATTACTTTCTATTTTCCTGCCAATTCTGAATTGATAAAATGCTAATCCAGCTTTCGATAAGATTGAGATAATCGTAATATATATTGCTAGTAAAGCAGGGATTTCGTGTGGTTCATTTTTAATTAATCGTAAAAGAGTAGATAAAAACAACTGTGCTCCAGCGAAAAAGATTACAAAACTTAATGCCTTTGTCGCAACTGCCTCCGCTCTATTATATCCGTATGGATATTTATAGTTTGGTGGCTTATTCATTATTCGAGCAGCAACCAATGTAATCATGTAAGTTAATATATCTGTTGCCGTATCAATTCCATCACCAATAACCGCCAAACTTCCTGATATAAACCCTATTGCAATTTTTGCAATCGCCAAGATTGAGTTTCCTATAATTCCAATCCACGAAGCTTTCTTTATACTCTGATTTCTATATTTTGAATTAATTTTTGACATAAAACAAAGTTAGAATAAATATTAAATAAGAACCAATTGAAAAAATAGATTCCAGCACTGCCTTATTTGTCATTCCGGGCTTGACCTGGAATCTATTGAATTAAAAAAAAATTCCCGCGTTACTCACTTTATTCGTGAAAGAAGTTCGCGGGAATGACAGTATTATTTTACTTATATTTCTTTCTAATCTAATTTAAGTACAGCTAAAAATGCTTGTTGTGGAACTTCTACATTACCAACCTGACGCATTCGTTTCTTTCCTTTTTTCTGTTTTTCAAGAAGCTTACGCTTACGCGTGATATCGCCACCATAACATTTTGCAGTAACATCTTTACGTACCGCTTTAACTGTTTCACGAGCAATAATTTTTGCTCCAATTGCTGCTTGAATTGCAATATCAAATTGTTGACGTGGAATTAATTCCTTCAGCTTTTCGCACATTCTACGTCCAAAATTGTATGCATTATCCTTATGGATTAATGTTGATAAAGCATCAACCATTTCTCCATTTAATAATATGTCTAATCTTGCTAAAGTGGCTCTTTCGTATCCTGTTTGGTGATAATCGAAAGAAGCATATCCACGAGAAATACTTTTTAGTTTATCATAAAAATCAAAAACAATTTCCGCTAAAGGCATTTCAAATGCTACCTCAACACGATCGTTTGGTAAATAAACCTGATTTTTAAGTACACCACGTTTATCTATACACAGTTTCATTATTTGTCCAACATATTCTGTTTGAGAAATAATTTGTGCTCTTATATAAGGTTCTTCGATATAATCCAATTGTGTAACATCAGGTAATCCAGAAGGATTATGAACGTCCATCAATTCACCTTTTGTAGTATATGCTTTATACGAAACGTTAGGAACTGTTGTAATAACATCCATGTCGAATTCACGATCGAGACGCTCCTGAATAATTTCCATATGTAATAATCCCAGAAATCCACAACGGAAACCAAAACCTAAAGCTGCAGAAGATTCAGGTTCAAATGTTAAAGAAGCATCATTTAATTGAAGTTTCTCCATTGATTCACGAAGATCCTCATAATCATCGGCATCGATTGGATAAATACCTGCGAAAACCATCGGTTTTACATCTTCGAAACCGTCAATTGCTTTTTCGCAAGGGTTTATTTTATTCGTTAAAGTATCTCCTACTTTTACTTCCTTCGCAGTTTTTATTCCTGAAATAATATATCCAACATCACCCGCCTTTAATACTTGACGAGGTTCTTGCTTATATTTCAACATCCCTATTTCTTCAGCAGAATATTCCTTTTCTGTAGCAAAGAACTTTACCAAATCACCTTTTCTTATTGATCCATTCTGAATTTTAATATAAGCTTCAATACCGCGATATTGATTAAAAACAGAATCAAATACAAGTGCTTGCAAGGGAGCTTCTGGATCACCTTTTGGCGCTGGAACTTTTTTAACAACAGTTTCTAATATTTTATCAATACCAATGCCTGTTTTCCCACTTGCACTAATAATATCTTCTGGAGTACCTCCAATTAATTCAATTATCTGATCTGTTACTTCTTCGGGCATTGCTGCATCTAAATCCATTTTATTTAAAATAGGAATGATCTCGAGATCATGTTCCATGGCTAAAAATACATTGGAAATAGTTTGTGCTTGCACACCTTGTGTTGCATCTACAATCAATAATGCACCTTCACACGCAGCGATTGATCGAGATACTTCGTAAGAAAAATCAACATGTCCAGGAGTATCAATTAAGTTCAAGACATAATCTTTGCCTTCATACTTATAATCCATCTGAATGGCATGACTTTTAATCGTAATCCCACGTTCTCTCTCTAAATCCATGTCATCCAACATCTGATCTTGGTAATCGCGATCGGAAACAGAACCTGTAGCTTGTAAAAGCCTATCTGCCAACGTACTCTTCCCATGATCGATATGAGCTATTATGCAAAAATTTCTTATGTTATCCATAAAAGTATAATATATTAACTTCCACTATTTTACAATCAAGAATCCAAAAAGTTCCTGAATTTGCAAAGATAATTAATAAATGAAACCTACTACCAACAATTTACGAATTGTTTCTTGATACTGGTTTCTCGTTGCTGGTTAATTGTTGAACTTGTTCCAATTATTCTGGACATATTGAATAAACTTATTGATCTTTTTTCCCAATATATTATATTGTTCAATTAAATCAGTTAATGGTTTGTCGCTAAAGTGTATATCGCTTATCATACTTATCTGTGAAATTGCTTCATCGCAAGAACTTTGAGAATAAGTTAAAAACCGAATAAAATCATCTTTATAACGTTTTCTACCATATCCTTCAACAATATTATCTTTAATACTTTTAGTTGATCTTCTAACCTGACTGCCTTGTTCATAAAGCTCATATTTGGGCAAAGTAAGAGTTATTTTATGAACTTTTATTGCTAAATCATAAGCTGTCTTATAAACATCTAAATCTTTATAACTTTTCATTCTATCAATTTAATAAACAAGAAACCAGTAACCGGCAACCAATTATTTGTTTGTTACTTTTTCTTCTTCAACTTATAAGCATTATGATCTTTACCTAAATAATAATTTGACCATCCGGAAGTATCTTGTAGCTCACTGTTTTTTATAACAGGCTGCTCAGGTAAGAGTTCAACATTTGCGCCATCAAAATATCTATTTCGCGAATATGCTTTAACCCAAATACAATCCTTATTGCGTTCCGACACCTCGCAACGATCATCTGAGCTTCCACCACAAGGACCATTCCTCTGATTTTTTGCACATTGCGACTGTGGACATAAATAAGTAATATCGGGTAAAGAACAATCGCCGCATTCTCTGCAATTAAATAATGCAGCTTTAATCATTCTTTCGTTAAAGTATGTAAATCGTTTTAATCCTTTAAATGATTTCTTTTCTAAAGTCTTATACTTGAATACATTTAATCCAAATCCGGGAGATTTCTGATTAAAAAGCATGGTATGAACCAAACGATTAAATCTGTAATTCAGGTTTACATGCTTTTTAGATTTTCTTTTTTTATATGTAGTAATTTTAGGATTCAAATTCTTCGAATCGGCTAAGTTTGTTTTAGAATCTTCATTATATAAATAAAACTCTTTAGGAGCTGGATTTGTAAGTTCTGGAACGAAATCATGCCAGTTGGAATTTTTTAATTCATTCGCTCTTTCGAGTATTGCAGCAAAATCTTCAAACTTCTCTGTACCACCTATATATGCTCCTTTATAGCCCATTTGCTTAAAGGCAACATACTGCATTGCTGCTAATTCAATAAAATATTTTTTCCCTTTATCTTCTGATTTTTTTTCTTTATTAATTCGAGCTAAAAACTCATCTGAAACTTTACATCCAGGAATTAATCCTTTATTGAAAATATTTGCAACTCCTCCGGTTAACTTATATATATTCCCAATAACTGGAACTGACAGATTATTTTCTTGTAACCAAGTAATTAATTCATGCGATTTTCGAATATCATAACCTAATTGCGGAATAATGTAATTTGCTCCTGCTTCTATTTTCATTTTCAACTTTGCATATTGCATCATTTGTTCTGCTTCGGTTGTTTTAAAAGGAGAAACAGCACAACCTAAGAAGAAATTTGTTTTATCAAGATCAATATGAGAACCAGGTTTCCGTCCATTTACCTGAAGCCCACTATTCATGTTAGATAGCATTTTAAGCAATGCTACAGAATCAAGATCAAAAACCGGCTGAGCAACTCCGTTGTAACCATCGATCGGATAATCGCCGGTAAGTGCTAATAAATTATCGAAACCATCGTTAGCATATTTCCAAGCAACACTCTCCAAAGCATTGCGATTCATATCTTTACAAGTGATATGAATAATCGCATTCTTTTTCTTTTCCTGAATTAATTTACCTAAACCATCGGGTGCAGACATAATATTTCCACCTGCATTCTCAGTTACCGAAATCCAATCCACTCTTTCATCAGCAATTAAATCTTCGGTATATCTTACAATCTTTTTACTGCCTTCTTGTTGCAATATTCCTCTTGTAGTAACTAATTCAGCTCCAATTAAAAATTTATCTTTATCCTCAAATAATTCTTTAAGTTTTTTCATTCTATCTAATAATTCAAATTCGTAGCCAACCATTTTTCCACTTCTTCCACACTCATATTTTTTCTTTGGGCATAATTTTCAACCTGATCTTTACTAATTTTCTGAACACTAAAATATTTTGATTCAGGATGAGCAAAATACAATCCACTAACAGATGCACCAGGGTTCATCATAAAGCTTTCAGTTAATTTAACTTGTATATTCTTTTCTGCTTTTAATAGTTCAAAAATGGTTTTTTTCTCGGTATGATCAGGACAAGCAGGATAACCAGCAGCAGGTCTAATTCCGCTAAAATTTTCTCGAATTAGCTCTGTTACATCCAAGTTCTCTTTTGGAGCATAGGCCCAATAATCTTTTCGTACTTTTTGATGCAACAATTCGGCAAAAGCTTCGGCTAAACGATCGGCTAAAATCTTTAGCATAATTGCACTATAATCATCATTCTTTGCTTTAAACTTTTCAACATGCTCTTCTATTCCAATTCCACATGTTACAGCAAAAACTCCAATGTAATCTTTAATTCCAGTTTCTTTTGGGGCAATAAAATCGGAAAGGCAAGCATTACTTTCTTCTTCTTTTAATTGCTGATTTCTTAAATGATATAGAACTTTAGCAACATTCTCTCTGCTTTCATCTTCGTACACTTCAATATCATCGCCAATAGAATTTGCAGGATAAATCCCGAACACGGCACTCGCTGTTAGCATCTTATTATCAATAATTTGATTTAACATTTCCTGTGCATCATCGTATAATTTTTTAGCTTCTTCGCCTTTAACAGGATCATCAAAAATCTTAGGATACTTTCCACTAACCTCCCAAGCATGGAAAAAGAATGTCCAATCGATATATTCTGCAATTTCTTTTAAAGAATAATCTGTTAAAACGTTATTCCCTATAGCTTTAGGTGAAGCAATAAGTGACTTCTCCCAATTGATATTCATTTTATTTTTTCTTGCTTGATCAAGATTAACATGCGTTTCTCCAGCTTGCTTAGCCTGATTTCTCTCTCTTAGAACACGATACTCTTCAATAAGCTCTTTTAAATAATCTTGTTTTAAAGTTGCAGAAAGTAAGTTGCGAACAACACCCACGCTTTTTGAAGCATCCTTAACATGAATAGGAGGCACATCAAGTTCTGGGGCAATTTTCACTGCTGTATGAATTTTCGAAGTTGTTGCTCCTCCAACCATTAATGGAATATGAACATTTCTTCGTTTCATTTCTTCAGCTACATGAACCATTTCTTCTAATGATGGAGTAATTAATCCACTTAATCCAATCACATCGACATTTTCTTTGATTGCAGTATCAATAATTTTTTCGGCAGAAACCATTACTCCTAAATCAATAATTTCGTAATTATTACACGCCAAAACAACACCAACAATATTCTTTCCAATATCATGAACATCACCTTTAACTGTTGCCATCAAAACTTTTCCTGCAGCACTTGTTTTACCCGAAAGTCTTTTTTCTTCTTCAATAAATGGCAACAAATAAGCAACGGCTTTTTTCATTACACGAGCACTTTTTACAACCTGTGGTAAAAACATTTTTCCCGATCCAAATAAGTCACCCACAGTATTCATTCCATCCATTAAAGGCTGTTCAATAATCTCCAATGACTGATTGAAAAACTTTCTGGCTTCTTCAACATCCACATCAATAAAATCGGTTATTCCTTTTACCAATGCATAAGATAATCGTTCTTGAACAGGTTTTTCTCTCCACTCATCTTTCTTTTCTTCCTTTTTATCAGTAGCAACTATCTTTTCGGCAAAAACAATTAAACGTTCGGTTGCATCTTTCCTTCTATTCAAAACAACATCTTCAATTAACTGAAGTAAATCTTTTGGAATATCATCGTAAACTTCTAACATTCCGGGGTTTACAATTCCCATATCCATCCCTTCATTTATTGCATGAAATAAGAACGCTGAGTGCATTGCTTCACGCACAGTATTATTTCCCCGAAACGAAAACGACAGATTACTTACTCCACCACTAATCTTTGCATGTGGTAAGTTTTCCTTAATCCATTTTGTAGCTTTAATAAAATTAACCGCATAATTATTATGTTCTTCGATTCCGGTAGCAACAGCTAATACATTCGGATCAAAAATGATATTTTCAGGTGCAAAACCAACTTTCTCTGTAAGTATTCGATATGATTTCTCTGCTATCTCAATTTTACGTTCATAAGTATCTGCTTGTCCTTTTTCGTCGAACAACATCACAACTGTTGCTGCCCCATATCTACGAATAAGTTTAGCATAGCGCATAAATACCTCTTCGCCTTCTTTTAAACTTATTGAGTTTACAATAGATTTTCCTTGTACACATTTAAGTCCTGCCTCGATCACACTCCATTTCGAAGAATCGATCATGATAGGCAGTTTAGAAATATCTGGTTCGGAAGCAATCAAATTCAGAAATTTTGTCATTGAAGCTTCAGAATCTAACATACCTTCATCCATACAAACATCAATAACCTGAGCTCCATTTCCAACCTGATTTCGAGCTATTGATAATGCTTCATCGAATTTTTTTTCTTTTATTAATCGTAAGAACTTTCTTGATCCGGATACATTGGTTCTCTCACCAACATTAACAAAATTACTTTCTTTAGAAACGGTTAAAGGTTCTAAACCACTTAAACGAGTCAAAGCTTCTATTTTAGGTAACTTCCGTGGCGGATATTTTTCGGCAATCTCGGCAATTTTCTTTATATGCATAGGATTTGTACCACAGCAACCACCAATGATATTTATAAAACCATCTTTTAAATATCCTTCAACTATATCAACCATTTGCTGAGCAGATTGATCGTACTCACCAAACTGATTTGGCAACCCTGCATTTGGATGTGCACTAACATGGAATTTTGAGATCCTCGATAATTCTTCAACATGCTGTCGTAATTGCTCAGCTCCAAAAGCACAATTTAATCCTACACTCAACAAATCAACATGCGATACTGAATTATAAAATGCTTCTAAAGTTTGCCCGGAAAGAGTTCTTCCACTGACATCAGCAAGTGTACCTGAGATCATTACCGGAAATATTATTCCCTTATTTTCGAATAGCTCTTCGATCGCAAATAAAGCAGCTTTTGCATTTAGGGTATCAAAAATAGTTTCAACAATAAGAACATCTACGCCACCATCTATTAAACCTTCAGCTTGTTCGTAATATGCTTCTTTCATGTCGTCGAAATTAACAGCACGAAACCCGGGATCATTTACATCAGGAGACATTGATGTAGTGCGATTTGTTGGTCCCATTGAACCCACAACAAACTTCTCTTTACCAGGATTTTGCTTCATAAAATCAGCAACAGCTTTTTTAGCAATTTTTGCCGATTCGAAGTTTATCTCATAAGCAAGACTTTCCATATGATAATCTGCCATTGAGATTTTATTTGCATTAAAAGTATTTGTCTCAATTAAATCGGCTCCGGCTTCAAGATATTCTGTATGAATATTCTCAATGATTTTCGGATTTGTTAATGATAGTAAATCATTATTACCTTTAACCTCAAAATCGTAATCTTTGAAACGTACCCCTCGATAATCTTCTTCTTTTAATTTATGCCGTTGGATCATTGTACCCATTGCACCATCAAGTACCAATATTCTTTTAGTAAGTTCTGTTTTTATTCTTTCAACATGATTCATTTTCTTATTTTTAAACTTGTCCTTCTTTGATAAACTTAGAATGACAATGATTACTAAATTAAATTGCTGGTCACACTGAGCCTGTCGAAGTGTGATTTTTATGATTTGATAATCTTTTATTTATAATACCTGTATAATATGATTTATCTGAGCATTTTAAAATATAAACATAATATGTTTTCATAGTTATATTTATTTATGTCTATCCTTCGACAAGCTCAGGATGACAGCAAGCTTACAATTCAGTCAACATTCTTCAATAGATTCAGAATAGCACTTTATTTTTTCTTCCATGTTCATTCTTCGACAAGCTCAGGATGACATTACTTTCTATTATTAATCTTAGGTTATCAGAATAAGCCTGTCAAAGTTTTAAAAACTTCCATCCGAATTTACAAAATACTTATATATTATCAACAAATTAATTTCTGATATAAGCCAGAAAAACATCCAATTTGGTTAAAATTGACTTAAGTTTTAACAAGTTTGATAACTTTATTTTACCAATAACATAATTACTATTTTGACCTGAATATTTTTCTGTAATATTTTCAAATTCAAAATGTGAGAAATCTACCATATTTTTGTAACGCAAATAGATTTCAATTTCATGATCGATTTTGTATTCGAGCTTTTTAAAATACTTCTGTTTCTTATACTCGTATTTATAATTATGCGATCGTGCAGTGATATCGGATAAAACAGCTGAACCCGTTGGAAAACCGCCAGCTCCTTTCCCAAACATAAATTGTTTGTCGTAGAACTCACCTTGAATAACTACACCATTATACTCATCTTCCACATTATAAATATATTTATCTGGGCGTACCAATCGTGGAATTACAAACATCGTAAACGATTCTTCGTCCAATTTAATTAATTGTGCAACCAGTTTAATTTTCAGATTCTTCTCTCGTGCATATTGAATATCTCCCTCCTGAATATTTGAGATACCATAGTTAAAAACTTCGTCAGGCTTAACAAACGTTCCTAATGCGTGTGTTGCTATAATAATCAACTTATATAAAGAATCGAATCCATCGACATCTAGACTTGGATTACTTTCAGCAAATCCTAAATCTTGAGCTTGTTTTAAAGCTATTTCATAGCTTAATCCTTCGTTAAAAATCTTCGAAAGAATATAATTCGATGATCCATTTAAAATCCCCGTTACAGATTTTAATAAATCGTTATCATAATATTCTTCAATGTTTCGAATAATTGGAATACTTCCACAAGCTGATGCATCATACAATAAAGATGTGTTTGTTTCTTCTTGAAGATCAATTAATTCATCTAAATGGTGAGCTAACATCTTTTTATTCCCAGACACAACGCTCTTTTTATTTTGCAAACAGCGTTTAACAATATCATAAGCTTCCTCAGCATTATCAATCAACTCAACCACCAAATTAATTTCTGGATCGTTAATGATATCATCTTTATTGTATGTAAACTGATTTTCAGCTAATGATCTCTTCTTATCTTTTTGTCGCACACAAATTTTGCTAATACCTGCATCGACTGTTTTGCTATGTTGAAGCACATGGTAAAGACTTTCGCCTACAACTCCATAGCCGAAAAGTCCAATATTTATTTTTTGATTCATTTTTTTATACTCTATGTCTTTAATTTATCAAATACTTCAGCCACCCTTCGACAGGCTCAGGATGACATTAATTGCAGATAGCAATCAAGAGATTGTCATGTTAAGTTTATCGAAACATAGACAATAGATTCTAAGTATTTAATTTTCTAAAAACTTGTTAATGATTTTTGTTAATTGTTCTGTTTCAATTAAAAAACCATCATGACCATAAAGCGAATCAATTTCAATGAATTTGGAATTTGGAATGTATTTTTGTACCTCACTGATCTCATCAGGGAAAAACAAAATATCGGAAGATATTGCTATTAGTAATGACTTAGCTTTAATTCCTGCCAACGCTTTTTCTATACCTCCACGACCTCGACCCACATTATGTGTGTCGAAAGATTTTGTGATGGAATAGTATGAATAAGCATTAAATCGTTTTACTAATTTTTCGCCTTGATATTGCTGATACGAAATCGCCCTGAAATTTTCTAGTTTTTCTTTTTCAGGATCTTGCTGAGTTTTGTTATACGTTGCTGCATTTCTATAACTCAATAAAGCTATTGATCGTGCAGCTTTTAATCCATTTAAACCAGCTTTTTCGTGATTATTTTTAAATGTAGGATCAGCATTTATAGCTAATCGCTGTGATTCATTAATTGCAATATTCCAAGGTGAAGCAAATGCTCCGCTACCAATAAAAACCAAATTCTCAATCAAAGAAGGATTTATAATACTCCATTCCAGTGCCTGAAAGCTACCGATTGATCCGCCAGTAATCATAAAGATTTTCGAAATACTCAAATGTTCTCTTAACAAGTCATGAGCATTTACCATATCTCTAATGGTGATTAATGGGAAATCGTGATAATATGGTTCGTTCGTTTTAGGATTTATTGATAAAGGTCCTGTGGTACCATAACAAGAACCTAAAAAATTCGCACATACAATAAAATATTTCGATGTGTCGAACAATAATCCATCTCCAACCATATTTGGCCACCAGTCAGCAACATCGGAATTGGCAGTTAAGGCATGACAAACCCAAATAACATTATCTTTTGCTTCATTTAAATTACCTGTGGCATGATATGAAATTTGAATGTCGTGCAATGATTGCCCGTTTTCAAGTTTTAATTCTCCTTTGTATTGAAATTGATGTTCTGTCATAATAGTTTTTATTAAGCGGATGCTACTTTTCGATGTTACAAATAACAATAAACAATTATCAAATAAATAACATTTTTAGCTGTTTTGAAAATTGATTTGAATTTTGAATTTTGCTATTCCTAAATATTCGAATAAATAGCTTTCCGCTTATTTTTAAATTCCGGGTCTTCATTTCATTTCGCCCGGAATGACAACATTATGTTTATGTTTTAAAAATGCTGTCATAATGAGCCTGTCGAAGTATGAACAGTTTTAGTTTGCTTAATTATTTTGTCTACCCTTCGACAAACTCAGAATGACAAAATATTCTAAATACTCTCATTCTTTACAATTTCAAATGCTTGTTCAATATCTGCTTTAATATCATCGATATGCTCTAAACCAACAGAAACACGCAACAAACTGGGAGTTACTCCGGCTTGCAGTTGCTCGTCATGGGTTAATTGCTGATGCGTTGTAGCAGCAGGCAAAATAATTAGAGTTTTAGCATCGCCAACATTAGCCAAATGGCTAATCAGTTTCAAATTATCGACAAATTTTGTTGCGTTTTCAATTCCTCCTTTTATTTCAAAAGAAAGAACTCCGCCAAATCCGTTTCGTAAATATTTTGATGCATTTGAATGGTTACTATCATCTGTAAGTCCCGGGTAACTCACTTTTTCTACATTAGGATTGTTACTTAACCAACTTGCAAGAACCAAAGCATTATCAACATGCTTTTGTACTCTTAAGGAAAGAGTTTCTAAACCTTGTAACAATAGAAATGAATTGAAAGGACTTATTGCTGGTCCAAAATCACGCAGACCTTCAACTCTTGCACGAATTATAAATGCAAGTTCTTTAAATGTTTCTGAATAAATCAATCCGTGATAACCTTCCGAAGGTTCTGAGAATTGTGGAAACTTTCCATTTCCCCAGTTGTAATTCCCAGCATCGATTATTACACCGCCCATGCTAGTTCCATGTCCACCAATCCATTTAGTAGCAGATTCTACAACAATATCAGCACCGTAATCAATTGGCTTGCATAAAAACCCACAAGCAGCGAAAGTATTATCAACGATTAATGGAATATCATACTTTTTTGCTAATTTGGAGATAGATTCAAAATCCGGAACCGAGAATCCAGGATTTCCAATTGTTTCTAAATAAATTGCCTTTGTATTTTCATCAATTAAAGCTTCAATATCTTCTGCTTTATCCGTTCTTGCAAATCGAGCATCGATTCCTAAATTCTTAAAAGAAACTTTAAACTGATTGTATGAACCTCCATACAGATATGGTGATGAAATAAAATTATCACCTTGTTTTAAAATATTATTTAATGCAACAAATTGCGCCGCATGTCCTGACGCAACCACCAATGCCGCACGCCCATTTTCTAAGGCTGCAATTCGCTTTTCTAACACATCGGTTGTTGGATTCATTAATCGTGTATAAATATTTCCGAATTCTTTCAGAGCAAAAAGATCTGCCCCATGTTTAGAGTCTCGAAAGTTATACGATGTTGTTTGATAGATTGGAACAGCTCGCGATCCTGTTACCGGATCAGGCTCTTGTCCTGCATGAATTTGTAATGTTTCGTATTTATATGTTTTCATTGTTTGCCATATTAATGCATTAATAAGCTTTGAGATTCCGGATCTTCACTTCGTTTCGTCCGGAATGACAATTATTTCACTATCTACTAGATTCGGAAAGACATTAATCTACTCTCCGACTAGCGCATGCACATAGGCAAAAGCGGCATCGTGAAATTGTTAAACCAAAAATGATTAGCAATTACAAAACCTAACACGGAATTACTCCTACAAAAAAATTCTTTAATCATGATTTTTTGCGTTTAGTTTATAATTTCCCGTCTGACTATTTCAGACCCTGGGTTAGGTATTAGCACCATGGAACATATTTTGTTCCGGTTGCTAGAGGTTCTCAGAGCCTAATCTCTCCCCTCTTCTTTATAAATCAAACGCCCTTGGAAAGGATGTTTGAAATGATGACACAAATATAAGAACAAATTTTTGTGATTTCCAAACAGAAAATAAAAACAACTTTATCTTAAACTAAAAAATCCGACATGAAGCCGGATTTAATTACAAAATAGATATTTTATTTTTTTATTCACGTTCGCCCAAACCCATTTCGACCAGGCGTACTTTTTTGTACTCAACTGGAACTTCAAATTCAGAAATATCTATACTTTCTTTTTCGAGATTAGTTACTTCGCTAATTGATTCGTAGCCTCCATTATAATTTATTGATTTTAATGGGAATCCTTTTTTAGAGAATTCAATATATTTTTCATTTGCCTGATAAAATGCCATTGTTCCTGCCTGACTTATAAAATCACCAAATACAAGATGAAACTTTTCAGAATCAAATTCTGCATTTGCTCTGTCCGATTCAGACAACCAAGCCTCTTCCTTTAATGAACCATTTACCGAGATTTTATATTTTGTTGCCATTCGCCCAGCAATTCTATCTCGGTCTCCTGTTTTTTCAATCTGCAAATTGTATTCTTCTGGTTCTTCACCAGAAAATTTTGATGGGTCATCAATACTTTCCATCATTCCTTGATACATTTTTCGAATCATTTCTTTTTGAGCATCTGCAGCATTAGCCAACTGCTCATCCATAGCAGATTGCATTGCATTTTTAATTTCTACTTTATACGCAGCAACATCTCCTGTCCAGAAAACTTTTTTTGAAGGACTCATAATTGTCATAGTCTCCTTATTCAAATCAAAAGTAGTAATCATATCAGCTTGGACAACTTTCATAACGCCATCTTGCAAATACACAGTTTCAATTAATGCCGTTTCAACTCCTTCGTCGGAATCATAACTTTGCTGTGTAATTACCCAACCAGCATTTACATTAACACTTAGAATTATACCTACAACTAATAGAAGAATATATTTTTGCGTTTTCATTTGTTTTTTTATTTCTGGTTAATCTAAAATCATACCAAAATGGTATAATATTGCTTAAATCAATATCAAAAATAAGAATTAATTTGTTATAAAGCCTATTATTCAGAGTAAAGCAGGTTAAAAATTACAAATGGATTCCTTTAAGAATCTTTGTTTAAAATAAAAGGAGTGCCAAAATATGGCACTCCTTTTATTCATATGATCAAAATCTTTTATCTCTTAATAAATTTAGTTACTAAGGATTCTTTTTCATCATCAACAGATATAAAATACACTCCAACAGGAATATCCGAAATCTGAATTTCTTGTTCTTGTCCATTCATATCAACAACTTTAATTAGATTACCAGTTACGCTATAAATACTAATAGTACCTATTCTGTTACCGTTGCTAACCATTACATTTATATGATCTTCAGCTGGGTTAGGATAAATGCTTATTGAAGTTGGGTCTTCATTTCCAATCTCAGTTCCATCTAAATTAATCCTATTATCGTTCCTAGCTGTAGTTACGTTAACTGTATAATCTTCAACTTCTCCATAAGAGAATGTTTCACATGACGTTGCTGCAGCATTATATTTCATTGTAACGCGCATTCTAGTTGTACCTAATACAGCATCTGAAGGAACTGTAAAAGTACCTGATAGATTTGCAGAACTGCTAGATGAACCTGTTGCCATTTCTTCATCAGAATCAAATGTTCCACTATGATCCCAATCAATCCATGCGTGCCAGTATTCGGTATACGTACTACTACTGAATCCACAGCTAAAATATATTGTTTGACTTGAACCTAAAGCCACATTTGCAGTCATGCTTGTAAAATCTGAGTATGAAGCTCCAGTTGAAGTATTTGCTATTTCGCCTAGAGCAACGTAATCGATCCATTCGTAAGAGTAATTGTTACCTTGTGATGCACAGTAAGTAACTTGATTCTCTAATGTTGTTACATTTAATGTATTACTTGCCAAAGAAACATTTCCTGCAGCATCTTTAGCTTTTACATAAAATGTATACGTTGTATTTGCTGAAAGTCCTGATACACCATAACTAGTTGATGAAATTGACGCTAAGAAACTTCCATCTTTATAAACATCGTATTCAGTTACACCAATATTATCTGTTGATGCATTCCAACTTAACGAAACAGATGACGATGTAATACTTGAAGTACTTAAATTACTAGGAACTGTTGGAGCCTCGGTATCAACAACACCTTGAGATATTACAACAGTATAATCTTCAACCTCACCATAAGAAAATGATTCGCAAGCAGTTTGAGCTCCATTATATTTCATAGAAACTCTCATGCGTGTTGATTTCGAAGAAGTTCCAGCAGGAATTGTTGCTGTTCCTGTTACTGCAGTTTTACTTAAAGCACCTGCATCAAAAACAAGTTCGTCCGTATCATCAAAATCACCATCGGCATTTAAATCAACCCAGATTTTCCAGTACTCATTGTAAGTTGAACTCTTAAAGCCTGGAGTTAATGAAACTGCATAATCAGTACCAGCTGTCATGTTCACAGTTTTACTTGTAAAATCAGAATATGCTGTTCCTGTAGATGTATTTGTAAAATCACCAATAGTTACACCAGCTATCCATTCATAACTGAAGTCGTTTCCTTGTGAAGTACAATATGTTGGCACATAATCTTGAACTGTAATATAATCCGTTTTAGTTTCTGTATCGTTTCCTTCACTGTTAGTTACTGTTAAAGAAACATTATAAGTTCCAATTGTACTATAAGTAACTGTTGGATTTTGGGCTGTACTTGTTGCAGGTGTACCTCCTTCAAATGTCCAAGAATAACTTGTTGGACTGCCTGTTGAAGTACTTGTAAAATTAACAGATCCGCTTTCAGAAACTGTTGTTGATGAAGCAGAAAAATTAGCAACCGGTACAGTAGGAACAGCTCCTGCTGGACCATCTGGTTGACCTGGAGTACGCATTTGTAAAGATGGATCACCAAACACTGTCCATGTATCGGCCATATTTACACCATCAGTTCCGTATTCATCAATCATTTGGAACATTCCATTAACAAACATTCCACCATAATTTATATAAGTATTGGCAACCAATAAATCATTCATTTCGTCTTGAGCACACATTGGAGAAGCCCAAGATTGATTAATCGTTGATCCACAAAATACAATTGCTCCTGTTGGATTACCATTATTTGTTGCACGAAGCCAAGTCTCTGCAAAACATGTAATTCCAGTAAAATTACCTACAACGCAAGCAACAGAAATTACAAATGGTAATTTATTTTCATTGGTTAATGAATTTACATTTGTTTGTGTGTAAACCATAGATGCCCATGTTGTATTACTTCCATGACCAACATAATTTATAATTCCTCGTCCACTATTTAAAGCTGTTGAAAGTTGAGAAGCACTTCCTCCATCTTGATACACTCTATCCATAGTATAACCAAAACCTTCTAAATCATTCTCAATATTATTCATGTGAACTTCGTCGCTTTCGCCATCGTCGCCACCAGAACCACCTTCATTAGAAGCAACTCCTACACCTTTTTTAAACCAAGTATCACTTGAATTAAGATCACGTTCATAATATATTGTTCTATCGATTTGAGTTTGTAATTGAGTTGCATTCTCTGCAGAAAAACGACCTACAAAAATATCAAGGTAATGATCTGAACCTGCAGTGTATCCATAATTATTATCTGAATCTCCAGCTGAAGTGCTAGAACTAGAAACCTGAGCATCATCACCAACTAATAGTAAATAACTTATTCCATTTTGGTCATATTGATTTTGCACATATGTCTTCAAAGCAGAAGCGCTTCCTATAGTAGAATAATTTACTAGACTTACTGTATAACCTATAGATTCTTTCCAAGCTACAAAACTAGCCATCTCATCCATAAAATCGGAATAACAAACAATTAGCATTTTCTTTCCACTCTCACTAACTGGAGTATATTTTGTAGACGATTTTGTGTAATTAATAAAATGATTTGTCAAAACTTTATCGAAAACCACATCATTTTCGATTTTTGAATTAACGTTTAGTGTGTTTTTACTTCCTTTACCTTTTTCTACTAACTCAACAGTTAAATGGGTGTAAATTCTCACTTTTTTTGTAACGGGATTATATTGAACTGGATATACAGTTACATTCTGACCACGAACATTTCTAATAATATAAGGATCAGCTGTTTTTGCAATATTTGATGGATAAAATTCATCTTTCGAATAAACATCCCCATAAACAAAAGGAATTGTTTTAGGATCCTTATCTCTAGTAATAACACCTTTTGATGGAGCTAAATCAACATCGTCAATCTCCACAAATTTACTGTCGATAATTTTTAATTCCATACCCGCATTATTTGGAATGGCCAAGGCTTGTGAAATCTTAGGTAAATCTGGTGTTCCTTTGATTTTTGTTCTAGAACAATTAGGGATATTAATTAGATTAACTTCTCCCTTAGAAGTTGAAACCTTTTCCATTGCATAAGCATCAAATACAAACTCTAAACGAATTTGATTCTCGCCAGATGATAAAAGATTGATTTTAGTTTCTACGGACGTTTTTTGCCCATCTAACATTTGCCAGTCTTGACTTTTTGCATTGAAACATACAAACATAAAAATCAGACCAAGCATTACACTTAGTAAATTTTTCTTCATAATTAGGTTAATTTAAATTAGATGTTTAGATTTTAAAAACCGCAAATTAACTTTTTTTGTTTAACAATAAATCTTTTTCGACAAACAACCTATTTGTGCCAACAAAAAACAAATATCAACGCTAATTATGAGATCAAAAAAAAGCCCTTTGTGCAAATGCAACAAAGGGCTGAAATTATATGGTTTGATGATTGATTTCTTACATCATGCCTGGCATTCCGCCACCCATTCCCATACCACCACCTGGCATTGGAGGCATTTCTTCATCTTCCTCAATAATTACACATTCAGTTGTTAAGAACATTCCTGCAATAGATGCTGCATTTTCAATTGCAACACGAGTTACTTTTGTAGGATCAATAACACCTGATTCATATAAATTTTCGTATTGATTTGTACGAGCATTATATCCGTAATCAGCTTTTCCGTCTTTTACCTTTTGAACGATAATAGATCCTTCAATACCTGCATTTTCAACAATCTGACGCAATGGTTCTTCGATTGCTCTTTTAATGATAGCAACACCAGTAGTTTCGTCTTCGTTCTCTCCTTTAAAATCTTCCAGATCGGCAATAGCACGAATATATGCTACACCACCACCAGGGATAATACCTTCTTCAAGAGCAGCACGAGTTGCACTTAATGCATCATCAACACGGTCTTTCTTCTCTTTCAACTCAACTTCACTTGCAGCACCCACATAAATAACAGCAACACCACCAGCTAATTTTGCTAAACGTTCTTGAAGTTTTTCCTTATCATAATCAGATGTTGAAGCTTCGATTTGAGATTTTATTTGATTTACTCTAGCATCGATGTTTTCTTTTGCTCCAATACCGTTAACGATTGTAGTATTCTCTTTGTCAATAACCATTTTCTCGCAAGTTCCTAACATATCAAGAGTAGCTCCTTCTAATGTTAATCCCTTTTCTTCAGTAATAACCGTACCACCTGTTAAAATTGCAATATCTTCTAACATTTCTTTTCTGCGATCTCCAAAACCAGGAGCTTTAACAGCTGCAACTTTTAACGAACCACGGATTTTATTAACTACTAAAGTAGCTAAAGCTTCACCTTCTATATCTTCAGCAATAATCATTAAACCTTTACCGCTCTGAACCGCTGGTTCAAGAATTGGCATAAGATCTTTCATTGTAGAGATCTTTTTATCTGTTAAAAGGATGTATGGCTGATCCATTACAGCCTCCATTTTATCAGTATCAGTAACGAAGTATGGAGAAATATATCCTCTATCGAATTGCATACCTTCAACAGTTTTTAATTCGTCTTCAGTACCTTTTGCTTCTTCAACAGTTATTACTCCTTTTAAACCTTTCTCATCACGACCTGCAGCTTTAATTGCATCAGCTATTAATTTTCCAATAACTGAATCATTATTTGCAGAAATTGTAGCAACTTGCTCAATTTTTTCGTTAGACTCTCCTACGTCATGAGATTGCTTTTTAAGGCTTTGAACAACTTCCTTAACTGCTTTATCAATACCTCTCTTCAAATCCATTGGATTTGCTCCAGCGGTTACATTTTTGATTCCAACGTTAATTATTGCTTGTGCCAATACGGTTGCTGTAGTTGTTCCATCACCGGCATCATCGTTTGTTTTTGAAGCAACCTCTTTTACCATTTGCGCACCTAAGTTTTCGAATTTATCTTTTAATTCGACTTCTTTAGCCACTGTAACACCATCTTTAGTTACTTGAGGTGCACCAAATTTTTTCTCAATTACTACATTACGACCTTTAGGTCCTAAGGTAACCTTCACAGCACTTGCTAATTGATCAATTCCACTTTTTAATCGATCTCTTGCATCCATTTCAAATTTTAACTCTCTAGCTGCCATAATATTTTTATATTTTACAATTTATAATTTACAAATTTCAACTAATTACTCTACTAAAAGAATATCATCTTCGCGCATGATTAGATAATCTTTGCCCTCAATGTTAATTTCAGTTCCTCCATATTTGCCATAAATAACAACATCACCAACTTTTAAAGACATTGGTTCATCTTTTTTTCCTTCGCCTATAGCAATAACAGTTCCTTTTTGTGGTTTTTCTTGAGCTGAATCTGGAATGATAATTCCGCTAGCAGTTTTTTCTTCGGCTTTATGTGCCTCAACTAAAACTCTATCTTTTAATGGTCTGTACTTAAATTCTGACATTGTTCTTATATTTAAAATGTTTAACTTATCTATATTTAGAATTGATTTTTACATAATTTATGCCAAAACTCTTTTTGATTAAAAACCTGACAGTTTTTACCTTTCAAAAAGAGATGTGTTTTTCCAAACACAACCAATCAACATATAATACACTGATTGTCTTTACTCTAGTTCAAAATTACGAATACAAAAAAAGTGCCCGTCTTTTTGTCAGACTGACACTTTAATATCTTGTATAAATTAAATCTTTATTACTCTGCGTTTTCTGCTGGTTGTTCGCTATCAGGAACTGATGTAGGGAATTCTGGCATTTGAGTTGGGTCAATCGCTTGATTAACTTCTTGCTCAATTCTTGACCTTTCTTCAACCTGTCCTCTTGGAATTGTCATACTTGCAGCTATGCTTAAAATAACTAATGCTATAGCTAATGTCCAAGTCGCTTTCTCAAGGAAATCAGTTGTTTTTCGAACACCCATTACTTGATTCGACCCTGAAAAATTCGCTGCTAATCCTCCACCTTTCGAGTTCTGAACTAAAACAATTAATGTTAGTAATATACTCGCAATAATGATTAATACTGAAACTAATACGTACATATTAAAATATTTTATTGTTTATTTATTTTTTCTTCTAGTATCTCAATTTGACTCGCAAAGTAAACATTTTTTTCTGGATATTTCAAACTTAATTTCTCATAAGATTGAATTGCTTTTTCAAATAAACCTTGCTTTATATAAACTTTAATTAATGTTTCCGACAATAACTCGCCATCTTCTTTTATACTATCTCCTGAAATATCAACATTTTCCTTTTTATTTTCTTGCGGTTTAATTCTTGGACGTTCCTCTATAAATCTCGAAATTAAATCCTCGCTTTCGTTTAATACTGATTCGTCAGCATAATTTTTTATGTCAAAATGATTATTCTTTTCAGAACTCTTCCCTTTTACTATTTCATTTCCTTCAACTTCTATCAGTTCAAATGAATCTTCCGAATCTTTTTCAAGTTCCACCTCATCATTTTTACTTTGCGTAGTATCTGACTCATCAATTTGTAGGATATCCTTTTTCTTTTTAATTGCTTTTATATCATCAGGATCTGCATCAATCGTAACAACATTATTTTTCCCATTTCTTTCCTCATCAATAAAATAAATTTCTGAAGAATATTCCAATTTACTTTCGTTCTTTAGTACAGAAAATTCTAATTGACTTGTAATAGTTTCTGAAATATTTTCACCCATTCCTTCGAAACTATTGTTAATCTTTCTTTTTACATTTTTATTTCTTAGAAGATTCTTTTTTTCCTTTACCTCTAATTTATTGTCTTTCTTTTCTTCTAATTGTTCTGCCTCAAACTTTTTACCCAAAGATTTTTCGGCTCTAGTATTTAGATACTTTAAAAGAATATCTCGATCGGAAATATAGATAGACGATTTTGCCAGCTGTGAATTAAACTCTGATGATTCTTTCTCTTTTAAGCTTTTTAATAATAATATATGTGAGGTCTGATAAAATGGAAATTCATTGACTAAATTAAACAATTCATTTACATCAGAATCTTGCAACAGCTCTGGAGACTCAATATATTTTATTATATCCGATTCTTTCATTTATTATAAACTTACCAGTTTACAACTGATTTATTAAATATATCTTCGATTAATTTTTCTACGATCTCATCTACCAATTCTTGTTCCACAGAAGATAAATCTGAGTTACTATCATAATCGGCAAACTGCGAAAAGTTTTGATCAAAATTATATTGAGGCTCGATTTCATTTGTAAATTTCACATGGATCTCAATTGTTAATCTATTTTGCGCCGCTACTTCGTCTCCTGTAATTGCCATTGGTTTTGTAAAATACTGTGTAATTTCTCCTGAGAAATCTAAATGCCCCATTTCGTCAACCCGTTTCAACTTCGTTTGCGACTTAAACTTATCTTTTAGATTATCGGTAATAATTTGTTCAAGATTCGACATTGCTAAAGGTGCTCTATTGGTAAAATATTGTATAGAAACAGTTTTAACCTCTGGAGCAATCGACGCTCCATTTAGCTTATAACTTATTGTACAAGATTGACTTATAAATAAAAAGGTTAATAATAGTATTGTTAATTTCTTCATAACTCCTAATTAATATCGTATTCTTTAATCTTTCTGTAAAGCGTTCGTTCAGAAATACCTAATTCTTGCGCGGCATATTTTCTTTTTCCATTGTGTTTGTCAAGAGCTTTTTTAATTAGCTCTATTTCTTTATCTTCCAAAGATAGAGACTCTTCAACAAACTCTTCTGTATCCTGAATATTTGAGCCTTCAATTTTATTTATGGGTGTTTGTTGATGATCGTTTGCATTAAGAATTGCTGCTGAATTATTTTCGAAACTTTGTACAATCTGATCGGCATGCTGAACATTTTCTGCAGTTCCTCCTTTATGCATAACCTCATTTACAATTTTTTTAAGGTTATTTAAATCAGCTTTCATATCAAAAAGAAATTTATATAAGATTTCTCTCTCTGAAGAAAACGTTTTTTCATCAACTAAATCTTTCTTATAAATAGCTGGTAATTTATTCGGATAATAATCAGGCAGATATTTTTTCAACACATCTACATCAATAACACGTTCTTCTTCAATAACCGATAATTGTTCTGTAATGTTTTTTAACTGCCGCACGTTTCCGGGCCACTCATAATTATCAAGTATTCTACGCGCTTCTTCATTTAAACTAATCGGTGGCATTCTATATCTTTCGGCGAAATCTGTTGCAAACTTCCTAAATAATAAATAAATATCACTCCCTCGTTCTTTAAGAGTTGGGATAAGAATGGGTACTGTATTTAACCGATAATAAAGATCTTCTCTGAACTTGTTATCTTCAATTGCTCTTACTAAATCAACATTGGTAGCTGCTATTATTCGAACATCTGTTTTTTGAACTTTTGATGATCCAACCCTTAAATACTCCCCTGATTCTAAAACTCTTAACAATCTAGCTTGAGTGGGTAAAGGTAATTCGGCAACCTCATCTAAAAAAATAGTCCCCTCGTTTGCTTCTTCAAAATACCCTTTTCGACTTTCGTAAGCGCCGGTAAAAGAACCTTTTTCGTGCCCAAACAATTCAGAATCAATTGTTCCATCTGGTATAGCTCCGCAGTTTACAGGAATGTACTTTCCGTGCTTTCGTGAACTAAAATTATGAATAACTTGAGGGAAAACCTCTTTTCCAGTTCCACTCTGTCCAGTAATTAAAACTGAAAGATCGGTAGGAGCAACTTGTGTTGCAATATCAATTGCACGATTTAGGCCTGGAGAACTACCAATAATACTAAATCGTTGTTTTATTCTTTGAACATCCATTTATATCTTATTTTTCTAAGAATTGTTCCTATTAAAGATATGACAAAATTACAAATTAATCTCTTAACCTCCTTGCATTTTAACAATAATTAAGAAAAAGCATATGCCATTAAGGCAGAATTAATAGTTGAAAATTTCGAGTTCCAAGTTCCAAGTTTAAATTGTATTTTTGCTATTAAATGAATTTAAAGATTATGGATTTTATTGGTATCATACCTGCAAGATTTGCATCAACACGTTTTCCTGGCAAACCATTAGTTAATATTAATGGTAAATCGATGATACAAAGAGTATACGAACAGGTAAAATTGGTTTTAGATGATGTTTATGTTGCTACCGACGATAATAGAATTGCAGATGAAGTGATAAAATTTGGCGGCAAAGTAGTAATGACATCAGAAAATCATCAGAGTGGAACAGACCGAATTTCCGAAGCCATTAATAACATTACTAAAGATACTAAAAAACAATACGATATTGTAATTAATGTACAAGGAGATGAACCCTTTATTCAACCAGAACAAATACAACAAATAGTATCCTGTTTTGAAAATAAGAATACTCAAATAGCAACTCTGGTAAAAAAGATTGAAAATAACGAAGAAGTATTTGATGTTAATAAACCGAAAGTTATTTTCGATAAGAACATGAAAGCAATATACTTTAGCCGATCACCTATTCCTTTTGTACGAAATGTCGAAAAGCAAAAGTGGCACTTACATTCTGATTTTTACAAACACATTGGAATGTATGCCTATAAAGCTAATATCCTAAAAGAATTAACTCAATTACCCCAATCAAAATTAGAGCTCGCAGAATCGCTTGAACAACTTCGCTGGCTTGAGAATGATTATACTATATCGGTAGCCATTACGCAATTTGAAAGTTTCGGGATTGATACTCCTGAAGATTTAGAAAAAATCGTTGAAAACAAGTCCTAATTTATCTGTCGCATATATTTAAAACCATAAAATGTCTGACTTGCCAATAAAAAAGATAATTCATGTCGACATGGATGCTTTTTATGCGTCGGTTGAACAATTGGATAATCCACAATTAAAGGGAAAGCCAGTTGCTGTTGGTGGGGGTTCAGAAAGAGGCGTTGTAGCTGCTGCTAGCTACGAAGCCCGAAAATATGGAATAAAATCGGCTATGCCCGGAGTTATTGCAAAACGGTTGTGTCCCGAATTAGTTTTTATTAGACCCCGATTCGAAAGATATAAAGAAATCTCAATTAAGATACGAGAAATATTTTTTGAGTATACCGACTTAGTTGAACCTTTATCATTAGACGAAGCTTTTTTGGATGTAACAGAAAACAAAAAAAATATTAGCTCTGCTACTCGATTAGCCAAGGAAATACGAACCCGAATATTTAATGAGATTGGACTAATCGCTTCGGCAGGAATCTCAATTAACAAATTCACTGCGAAAATTGCATCAGACATAAATAAACCTAATGGGCAAAAAACTATTTTACCAGAAGACGTTATACCATTTTTAGAAAACTTACCGATTCAAAAATTCTTTGGAATAGGAAAAGTAACCGCGCAAAAAATGGTTGGTCTGGGAATATTTAACGGGAAAGATCTAAAGAATCAAAGTTTAGAGTTCTTAAATCGGAATTTTGGTAAATCAGGAAATCATTTCTATCACATTGTAAGAGGAATACAGGATAGCGAAGTAAAACCAAATAGAATTAGAAAATCGATAGCTGCTGAACATACATTTACAAACGATCTATATAGTATAGAACAAATTAAGGAGAAGCTAGATTCTATATCAGATGAACTTGAAAGAAGAATAAAAAAAAGTGCCACTAAAGGTAAAACGATTACCTTAAAAATTAAGTTTAATGATTTTACAATTCAAAGTAGATCAAAAACAACTAATTACTGGATTACAACAAAAAAAGAAATAGCGGAAGTAATAATCGGACTTCTTGAACAAAAGGAAATAGAAAAACCAGTACGATTGCTTGGAATTTCATTAAGCAATCTATTTAATTCTGAAAAACATCCAGATATTGCTATTCAGTTAAAGATTGATTTTGAAGGATATATTTAACAGCTTATAATAAATTGATTTGATCAAAAAAAACCCGAAGCAATTGCTTCGGGTTTTTTTATCATTTAGTATTTTCTATAAATCTGCAATCTTGATATTATCTACACGGTATTTTGTAGTTAATGTGTTGCTTCCATTATACTTAAAGGCAATATAAACACCAGCTGATTTATATGCAGATAAATCTACATTTCCAGATTCTGTATAATTGTATCCTGAATCTCCATCTACAGGATCGCTTGTAGTAACAATATCTGCTCCCGTTAACTCAGTCCAAGTTGCAGTTTGTGGAGAATCGCCCCCATCATAATCTGTTGAAACATGAACAGATAATATATCACCTGCATGATATTTTAATGCAGAATAAAAACTTAAATAAGGTGATGTTGTAGCACTTAAATCAACAGCTGGTGTAATTAACCAAGCTATATTACTAGCTTCTCCACTTTCATAAGCAGAAATTTCTGCTGCCTGTCCATTGTATCCATCTCCCTGCCATGTTTTTGTTCCAGCTT
Source organism: Bacteroidales bacterium (assembly GCA_016342685.1). Lineage (GTDB taxonomy): Bacteria > Bacteroidota > Bacteroidia > Bacteroidales > UBA12077 > UBA12077. Next base: position 125,488 of record JAEINU010000009.1, read on the forward strand.
CCATTACTATTTTCCATCCTGCAATATTAATTGGATCATACGGATTTGCGATTGAAGAGAAGTCTTCATACAAAATTGCTTCAACATCAGTTGTTTCACCATATTCAGTATCATCTATAATACAACCAATTGTTTCTTTCATTCCTGGCTGGCCGAAGTAATTTTCAAGATTACCTCTTACCATAACTTCTTTATCTTTATTCCCTGTATTATCGACCAAATTTAAGATATTGCGTACAACGCCACTCGGTAATTGAACAATTAATACATTAGCTGAGTTAGTTTCATTAACATTATCAGCAATCATAATATTTGTATTTTCACTTCCATATGGAGAATCAAAATGGAATACATTTCCAGTACCATCAACATATTCAGCAGCACCAACAATATATCCTTTTACCCATTGCTTAACACCAGTATTATTTAAAATTCCACTAGCCACATCGTAAGGATCATCAAGAGTACCAGTTCCAGAACCTGTTCCACCGCCATTTACATCAAATCTAGTAGATTCCATAACCACTTCGCTTAAACGACGAACGTACAATTGCAAATCGTTACCATACTGTCCAACAATTGCAACAATTGATCCACTTCCATTCGGCACATCAGCATCAGCAAAAGTAGAATATCCACTAGTACGGACTATTAACTGATCATCATCAGAATCCTGAATTAATCTATTTTCAGTTTCAAGAGTTTCGGCATTAGCAAATGTCTTAGATATATCAGTATCAACAAACTGAACCCCTGTAACTTTAACTAAACGCCCTTGCCAATATGCAGGATCTGAACTTATCTCATCTATTGTTGTAACTTCAGGAACTCTTTTATTGTTATACCCTTGCTTAATAAGCATTTCATCTACATTAACACCATCACCTGCAACATTATTAATCTGAAATAGGTTTTGATATTGCATTACAACAAGATCTTTTAAATATATTCTAACTGAATCGCCAATATATACTCCACCCGAAACATCTTGAAAAACTGCTATTGCTCCTGTATTGTCTTGAATAAAGAATGTTCTGTAGCTATTGTCTGTTTCGTTATCCATAGTTACAGTTGCATAAACTGATGCAGTATCAGTAAAAGTATAAGTTGAAGTATCTAGTATAAAGAAATCTTTTACCTGCTGGATTGTGTACACATCACCAATAGGAATTTCTGTAATAGGGGGTGTATCGAACTCATCATCAACACACGAAAACATTACCATTGCTAATGCAATAACGAATGTTACTAATTGTGAATATTTTCTATAATTTTTCATGATAATATATTTTTATATTTTTTCGTATTAAAAGCTCAAAGTTAATATTAGCATATATGATCTGCCATACATATAAAAGTAATTTGCTGGATATTTATTTACATCTTTATTATCGTAATCGAATCGAAGTTGCTCGTATCCACCAGTTTTCAGGTCTCTATTATCTAATACATTAGAAATATTAGCAAAAAGACTTATATAATACTTATCAATCTTCCAAGATTTACCACCAAGAACATTGAATACATATCCATTTCCTAATTTTTCCTGACTTAATATTTGATCGGTAAGATCAGAATCAGCATCTAATCCTTCTACAGCTTCTAATGTACGACGTGCTGGATTAAAACTCAAATAGATATCATCAAAATAAGTTCCATTTACTTTAACCCACCAAAATTTAGGAGACCTATATTCAATTCCTAAAGTAAGTGCAGTTTGAGGAGAACCATCAACTCTGTAATCTTGAACGTAAACTGTTTCGTTTGTAGCAAGAGATTCAGAATCGTTATCGCGTGTAATACTTACGTTTGGTCTAGAATCCCAAGTGTGTTGACCCAAAGCAGCAGCACCCGAAAGTGTAATTGAAGAGGTTACTTTCCCTTCTAAACCTAATTCCATTCCAAAATGCTTTTTATCGATCCCAGTCATTGCATAGTTTACAAAACTACTATATCCATCATGATAAAAACTCATTACATCAACTTGATCTTCGAAAGTTGTATAATATCCAGAAAGTCTTGCTGTAAGAAATGGTAAACGAGCTAAATAATTAGCATCAAAACTCATTATTTTCTCACTTGTTAATCCATCAATCACGTTATCTCTTGTACGAGGCGACACATAAGCATCTTCGAAATAAGGAGCTCGTGTCATATATGAACCATTGACATAAACAATATGCCTACCAGTAATTTTATATGTTAAACCTCCTGCAACATTGTAATTTAGGAATTCTTGTTTCTCAGAATCACCATATGAATTTGAAGGAAATTTACCTACTTTCATATTTCCAGTTCTGTAAAAAGAAGTACTTGAAACTCCTCCTGCTAAGTAAATATCAAAATTATCAATCGTATAATCAGCTTTTACAAATCCATTTATTTTATTAATGTTCGATTCATAATCATAACCAAACGCATCACCTTCGCGAGCAATTCTGTTAGGGTTATTTAAATCGCTTTGCAGTTCGTCTGGGTTGTCGACATCTCCTAAAGCAAATTTGTCTATATCATACCAAAACTCACCACCTAATAAATCATCGACCAATTTGTAATGGCGGTTTTTATAACTTGTATAACTTGCATTTGCCATTAACTTAAGTTGATCTGAAAAAGCATAATCGAATTTCATATTAGCCATAATCTGAGTATGATCTTCTCTTCGGTCTTCGACCATATATTTTGAACGAATTCCCATATAATCATTTCCATCAATACCATTTAAGTTTTCAACTAAATAATATTCGTCGCTATTTGCCTGATAAAAATCATCCCATTGTACTTGTCGATCTATCCACCCTTCGTAAAACTCATCATTTCTATTATAGTAAGGTAAGTTTCTGTAATAATTCGGGCGAGGATCTTTTGCATCAGCCCAAGTTAGCGCTGTAGCTCCACTTCTTCCAAATGTATAAGAAACCGAAGTGCTTAAATCCATTTTCTCATTTATATCCCATAAATGATTTACAATGAAATATGGTTTCCAAGTATTTGCAACTCTTGCATTTCTTTTTTCACCATCTTGGTAACCCCAGTTCGCATTGTAATAATTAGATCCTGTTAAATCATATGTTTCTTGTGTAGAACCTATTTGTTTTCCACGCTTATTTGGTGTTGCGAAAGCTGTTAATGAAATAGAATGCTTTTCATTAATAATTTTTTCAGCTGCTAAAAAGTACGACCATGAATCATAGAAAGTACCATCAACGTATCCTTCTTCGGCCCAACGACGCGAACCAGATAATGTTACTGCCCAACCATTATTCATTAATCCTGTTGAACCAGTTATCATTAATCGATTTCTATAGTTCGACATACGCGACATATATGAGGTTTTTATTCCAGGTCTGTATTCAGAAGCACGAGTTATAACATTAGCTCCTCCTCCTATATATGACAAGGACAATTCATTATTGTCGTTACCATAATAATATTCTTTGTTTCGCTGTACATCATTTAATCCACCCCAATCGGAATAATAAGGCCTTCCCTTTTCCATATTATTCATATCGATTCCATTAAAAAATATAGCAGAATTTTCTGAATCGTACCCTCTTACTCTGAATCGAGCAGCTCCAAATGTATATGCTGCAACGTCTGAAAAAACATCACCAGAAGATTGCAATATTCCACCAGCAGATTGCAAGCCGTCATCGTCAAAATCTGATTCTTCTAAAGTTATCATTGGTAATTCGTCGGAATCAACATTCAACTCAGGAAGATATTTTAAAGTTACTGACCCAATTTGCAGCAATTCTCCTGACGCTAATGAAAACTCAAGATTTTTTGGTTCAAAATCTTTTCCTGTAAAAACTAATGTTCCCATTCCGATCGGAACATTGTTTAATAGAAATTCTCCCTTTTCATTTGTATAAACTTCAATGGAAGTTCCATCGACCTGAACGAAAATATTTTCGATAGGTTCGGTTGTTTTTCCATCGATTACGTTACCTTGCACAGAACCAGTTTGTGCAAAAATCGATAAGCTTGCAAATAAAGTGAGAACAAAAAATAATGTAAGATGTCTCATAAATTTAAATTTGTTTAAAAATTTTTAGGATTTCATTTCCCTGATATTCTTTTAATTAAAGTGTTATTTCTGCGTTTTTTACACAGGGAAAAGTTCATAAAAATACACACTAATTTTTTACTTCCGAAATTTTTTTATACAATTACCAACATTTTATTAATCAACACTATGAAACAGAATATTATAACATTTAAAGTATTATTTTTAGTCGTTTTTTCTTTTTTATTATCGACAAATTTCTTAATTGCTCAGAAAAAGCAATTTAAAGTTGCAACAGTGGCTTTCTACAATCTAGAGAATCTATTTGACACGATAGATACACCAGACAAACATGATTTTGAGTATACTCCAGAAGGTGAAAAAAAATGGGATTCAAAAAAATATCTCTCGAAACAAGAGAATATGTCTATGGTGATTGCCCAAATTGGTGCAGACGTAGCTAAATCAGCTCCTGCAATTATTGGTGTTTCGGAGATTGAAAACAGAGCAGTTTTAGAAGATTTGGTTAAAACTCCTGCATTAAAAAAGTATAATTACAAAATTGTGCATTATGAATCTCCAGACAGAAGAGGAGTTGATGTAGGTTTATTATATCAAGCAGCAATGTTTGAAGTAAAAAACTCTGTTTCGGCAACCTTAAAAATTGATAACATTGAAGATTTTTTCACAAGAGATCAATTACTTGTTTCGGGAGAACTAGATGGAGATTTGATTCATGTAATTGTAAACCACTGGCCTTCGCGATATGGTGGAGAGAAAAATAGTCGTCCACGCAGAAATGCTGCGGCAGACTTAACAAGATCATTAGTTGATTCATTAATTAAAATCGACAAAAATTCGAAAATCATTATTATGGGTGATTTAAACGATGATCCTAATAATGAAAGTGTACTTAAGCATCTAAAAGCTAGAAAAACAAAAGAATCAGCAGTTGAAGGAGAGCTTTTTAACACAACTTATCCATTATTTAAAAACGGAATTGGAACATTAGCATACAGAGATAAATGGAATCTTTTCGACCAAATGATTATTTCGCATCCATTAATTGAAAGTGAGACAGGATATAAATTTTATAAAACCGAGGTTTTTAACAAGGATTTTCTAAAAAGGAAAAGTGGCCGATATAAAGGTTATCCATTTAGAACACATGCAGGTGGAGCTTATATAAATGGTTATAGTGACCACTTCCCTGTTTATATGTATTTGATAAAAGAAATAAAATAGTGCTTAAGCATATAAAAAATAAAAAACGGGTTCAATTAAATTGAATCCGTTTTTTTATCAATAAAAATTCGACGCTCATAAAAATATAATTGACTTTCATTAAAAGAAATCTTAATTTCATTTTCAGTATAAAAATAACCGAAAATAATTATGGAAGTAAAGGGAACGGCTGTAAAGTCTATCAAACAATATGTCGAGAAAAAATACAATTCTAGGTTAAATGATTGGATACAATCTTTACCAGAATCGTCACAAAATGTAATGAACACTACAATTTATGCCAACAACTGGTATCCAATGAAAGATGGTGCAGTTGAGCCAACAAAGGCATTAGCTAAATTCTTTTATGATAATGACATTCAGAAAGCCGCAAAAGAATCGGGTCGTTTTAGTGCTGAAATGGGATTAAAAGGTGTTTACAAGATTTTTGTGAAAGTTGCATCGCCTAACTATATTATGCAACGTGCGGGAAGAGTCTTCACGTCGTATTATAGTCCATCGGAAATATCTGTTGTCGATAGCCATGATAAAGGATTGACATTGCACATCACAAAATTTCCTGATCCTGAAGAAGTTATTGAATATAGAATTGCTGGCTGGTGCGAAAGAGCATTAGAGTTTACGAACTGTAAGGAAGTTAGAGCAAACGTAACAAAATCTCTTGCTAAAGGAGATAGCCTAACTGAAATTGTAATTAATTGGAATTAAGTTTAGTTGATTTAATTATTTGTTTAAAATAAGATCAAGCACATTGCTTGGTCTTATTTTTTTTAGAATTGAATAATTATTCCTAAAGAAGGAAGAATTGTTCCTGAGCCATCGCTTACAATGGTTTTCATTAAATACCTATCAGGATTATCGGGATCGATAATAAAGTTCCCATTATTATCGCTTTGAGGAATATATTTATCTTGCTCATCAGATTTAAAATTGTAAATATTCTGAATATCAACATAAAACATCAACGACCATTTATTGTAAAAGTATTGTTTGTCGATTCTAATATCTAATTGGTGAAAAGGATCAAGTCGAACAGAATTTAATTGTGAATAATCTAAATACTCTCGCCCACGAACATTCCATGCTGAAATTAAACTTGTTTTATCCCTATCAAAAGGAGTATAAGGTGATCCACCAACAAAACGCCATTTAAATCCAACCTGCCAATTTCGTTTTAAATCTCTTGTTGCAGTTAAGTTTAATAAGTGTTTACTATCCCAAGATGTAGAAACATATTTTGAAGAAAACTCCAGATTTTTATCAAATTTCTTAAACTCACTTCTTACCAAAGTATAAGAGAGAACAACATTAAATCCCCACAAATCTCTATTTCTTACCAAAAACTCCAAACCATATGCACGACCTTCTGCGTTTGACAGAACCTCTTCGTCGCCAAAAGTTCCATAGTCTGCTCCCTTATTTGCTAATGCTATTGAATCATTTACCGAGAATGGATAATTTCGATAATATTTGTAGAATCCCTCAAGTGAAATAACCGACTGATCTGTTGGTAAATATTCAAATCCAGCCACTATATGGTCGACAGAAATATATCTTAAACCATTTTCTTTATTAATTAAATCTCCTGAATTATTAATAAACCCGAGTGTTGTATATGCCGGTTGCTGATAATATCTTCCGGTATTAAAATTAAGTGAGAATTCAGATCTTATTTTATATGAGGCAGAAAGTCTTGGTGAAAATTGATCCAATAAATTTGACATGCTTTTTGAATAATTATTTGCATCAACACGCAATCCAAATGACAAAGCCAATCTATTTTGAAAATACCCTTTACTTATTTGTCCAAAAGCTGACCATTTCCATAAATCTAGACTCGAATTATAGTTAAGATCAACGGGCACTAATCCAACAAATTCTTTACGAAAAGTCTGATTTGTATATTGTGTGTATTCAAGTCCAACTCCAAGATTTAATTTATATCCATTATTTGTTCGTAGTGTATTTTCATAGCGAAATTTCGTTTCACTTTCGGTTGATTGATAATCGAATGTTTTTAATGAATCAACTTCATTATTATCTTGGTATTTGTACGAATTATTATTTAAATAATTACGACTTACAACCCAAGTATCATAACTTTTTTCACGATAATGCTTATATACTGCACCTAAAGTATAATTCCATTGTTCGTTTACTGGTAAATAGTTTAGGATATATTGTTGCTCCTCTGTTTCATTTGCTTTAAGATTTAAATCAAATTGATCTAAAGCACCAAGCCCAATAAATGTTATCTCGTTTTTATCGTTTAAACGCGTTTTTATTTTGAACTGCACATCGTTGTATGTTGGCAAAAAAGGCAATTCCAATGCTTCAAATAATAATTGCAAGTATGATCTTCTCACAGAAAAAATAAAGCTCGATTTCTCACCAATGGGGCCATCGAGAGTTAAGGCTACTTCTGAAGCACCTAAGGTTCCTTGCACTTCTAGCTTTTCGCTATTCCCATCCTTTTGTTTAAACTCCAAAACCGAACTTAAAGCATCGCCTCTATTGGCAGGAAATGCACCTGAATAAAAATTTACTTCGCGAATGAAATCAACATTAATAATTCCGACAGGACCTCCTGAGGCTCCTTGTGTTGCCTTTAGGTTTGCATTATAGTTATTTAAAAATATAATTATGATGCATTTTTTCTTTTAAAGTTAAAATGTCTTAAT
>JAEINU010000010.1 GCA_016342685.1 Bacteroidales bacterium
CTGCATTTGTGGGAGAGTAGGTCGTCGCCAACTTTATTTAAAGCCTCAATCATAACGATTGAGGCTTTTTTTGTTTATAAAATATTATAAAAAATAAATCAAACTTCTTCAAAGAATATTTGTTATAAGAAAAGTAAACTCAATACTTTGTAACAAAATCATATTCATAACGTAAATTTATTTGCTAATCAAAACATATTATTTTGAGAGAATTTAAAAGAATTCTAAAAATATCGTTCATTATTTTTTTATTGATAATAGGCTTGAATACTTGTAGAGAACAAGAAAAGGAATCGTTTGTTAAGCTGAATACTCTTGAGAAAGTAAAGAAAAGAGGTAGTTTAATTGCTGTAATGGACTTTAATTCAACTAATTATTTTATTTACCGAGGCGAGCCGATGGGGTATCAATATGAATTATTGAAATTGTTGGCAGAACATTTAGATGTAAAACTTGAGGTAGTTCCTGAAAATGATGTAGATAAGAACTTCGAAATGTTAAGAACAAATAAGTGTGATATTATTGCAATTAATTTGGCTATAACAAAAGAACGATCTCAAATTATTGATTATACAAAACCGCACAGTCAAACCCATCAAGTATTAGTTCAACGTAAGCCCGAAAATTGGAAAGTATTAAGGAAATCTGAATTGGAAGCGCAACTTATAAGGAATCAATTGGAATTGGCAAAAAAGGTTGTATACGTGCAAAAAGGAACTTCATATGCTCAAAGAATTAAAAATCTATCAGATGAAATTGGCGATAGTATTATTATAATTGAAAAGGCTGATTTGGAAGTGGAAGAATTAATCGAACTTGTTGCAAATGGTGAGATTGATTACACTATTACGGATGAAAATGTTGCGTTGGTTAATCAAATTTATTACCCAAACCTTGACGTAAAAACAGCAGTAAGTTTCCCGCAAAATCTCGCATGGGGTTTAAGGAAGGGTGATGATGAGTTTAAAACGGAAGTTGATAAATGGTTATTGGAGTTTAAGAAAACTAAAAAATATTCTTTAATTTATAATAAGTATTTTAAAAATCGTCGTTCGGTTAAGATTATAGAGAGTGATTTCTATGCACAAAATAGTGGAAAAGTTTCCGTTTATGATGATTATATTAAAAAGTATAGTGATGAGATAGATTGGGATTGGAGACTACTTGCATCATTAATATATCAGGAATCGAGATTTAAGCCAAATGTAAAATCGTGGGCAGGAGCATACGGACTAATGCAATTAATGCCTACAACGGCAAAAAGGTTCGGTGTATCAAAGAAATCACAGCCAGAAAAGCATATAAAAGCGGGTGTTGATTTTATTAAATGGCTAGATGACAGATTCGTGAATAGAGGAATTAGTGATGATGAAGAGAAAATTAAATTTATTTTAGCTTCATATAATGTGGGTTTAGGACATATTCTTGATGCCAGGAGATTAGCTGAAAAGAATGGAAAGGACCCTGATGTTTGGGAAAATAATGTGGATGAGTATATTCTAAAGAAATCAAATCCTAAGTATTATAAAGACCCGGTTGTAAAATATGGATATTGTCGTGGATCTGAAACTTATAATTATGTATATCAGATATTAGATAGATACGAACATTACAAAAATATTATACCAGAAACTTAGCGTTATTTTTTTTTACGACCTCTAGGAACTCTGATAACATCATTGCTGTTGCGCCCCATATTGTAATATTATTAGGATTATAAATTGGAGCTAAGAAGGAGATATCTCCATATGAGAATTCTTTTGTGGTGCAGTTTGTAGGATCTAGTAAATCTTTAAGTTTTATTTCTAACACCTTTTCAACTTCTACAGGGTCAGCTTTAAATTGTGGTGTAGTTTTGTAAATGCCCATAATAGGAGATACCATAAAATTACTTACAGGAATATGCAAGGGAGTTAACTTTCCTAAAATTTTGACTTTACTGGGATTTATTCCTATTTCTTCATGGCACTCGCGAAGGGCGGTGTCAATTATGTTTTTATCAAAATCTTCAGCTTTTCCGCCAGGGAAAGATATTTGACCACTATGTGGACCGTTGTATTCTGTTCTTTGAATAAATGCTAGGTATAGTTCTTGATTTTTTGGAAAAAGAAGAATTAACACTCCTGCTTTTCGAGTTTTATTTGTTGGCTTAAAATAATCTCGAATACCTGGAGACATCTTAACATGTGCTTTTTCTCCAGGTAAATCCTTTTTTAATTCTTCTTTTAAATTTTTAAAAAAATCAGTAAACATTTATTTTCTAAACTTTTTAATAAAATCTTCAACTTCAGGAACACCACCTTGATATATAAGATAACCATTATATGGCTCTCTTGTTGTAATTTCATCATTAATTGGCGTTAGCATTATTTTCTTTATTTCTTCAGGATCTTCAGTTTGTCCCAAAGCCCATCCTAATTTTATGTATGCTACTTCAGGTAGCATATTTCCTGAAGGAATAATTCCTTTCGCCATCATATCTCTTCCTGTATCATAAACAAACATATGGACATAACCCCAAAGTGTCTGTAATGTCATATACATAACTACGCCTTTTTTTGTTGCTCTTTCAATAGCTGGGTATAATTCTTTATTTACATGGCCCAAACCTGTTCCAACAAAAACAATTCCTTTATAGCCGTTGTCGACTAATGTATCAATGATATCTGGCTTCATTCCCGGATAATAATATAACATTGTAACTTTATCAGAGAAATAAGGGAGAATATCTACATTTCTATCTTTTCGTCGTTGCTTATAATCTTTTTTAATTGGAGTGATTTTATCTCTATTTACTGTGGCTAATGGGGTGTCTCCAATTGTGCGAAATGTAGATCTGTAAGATGAATGCATTTTTCGTACTCTAGTACCCTTATGTAATAATCCGTAGTCGTCTGATGTAGGTCCAAACATACAAACCATTACTTCAGCAATATCTGAATCGCCAGCTGTTTTCATTGCATGCATTAAATTTAGTGCGGCATCAGAACTCGGACGATCTGAAGATCTTTGAGAACCTACCAAAACAATTGGAATTGGAGAGTTTTGTACCATAAATGTTAATGCAGCACCTGTATGGTGTAAAGTGTCTGTTCCATGTCCAATAACAATTCCATCAATACCATTTTCAATTTCCTTACCAATGGCAATTGCTAATGCTTTATATTGATCTGGCCCCATATTTTCACTAAATACAGCAAATATTTTTTCTGTGGTTAGATTACAGATATCTGCTAGCTCAGGAACAGCACCATAAAGTTCTCCCGGAGAGAAAGCGGGAATAACTGCACCTGTTCTATAATCTAATCTAGATGCTATTGTTCCTCCGGTACCAAATAATTTCACATTAGGGAGACCTTCTGTTGTCGGAAATTCTTTTTCTGGAATTTTATAATTGGCTTTTTGATAGCCAGTTTCCTTCATGTCTTTTATTGTCCCAACATCGATCCCAATGTTATAGCCTGTAATAATTTTTAATACAATATGAAAATCATCATCATTTTCGGAACGGGGAAGTACCGTACCTTCGAAATTTCCACGTGTAGTTTCAATACTTGCTTGCCCCCAAACTCGTACATTATATTTTTTTAGTATTTCTAATGCTTTGCCTTTATATCCTTGAAAAATATCTTCGCTCATTTTCTTAATTTTTACTATTTAACACTGAATTTAATTTTGATCTATTGCTTTTGCTAAATCATTTGGGGCAATATTACCAATTGCTGTTTTTTGCAATTCGCCCATTATCCAATGTTTTGCTACTTGATCATTTTTAGAAGTTTTAATTTCCTTAAATTTTTGTTTTAAGAATGAAATCTTTGATAATATTTCTTCTTTAGGAAGAGATTTGAAATTTATACTTGTAAGAATCGAATCAAAATCCATTTTCGGGTATTGAAAAAATACAGGAAGCATTCTTTTGCTTAACTGGATCTCTAATTTTTCATCGATTAAATATTTAAATAGATCATAGATCTTGCAATAATCGAAAACATCTGATGATGTATAATGACCTTCAACAAACTTTAACTTGTGACCAATAAATGTTCCAATAAACTTTGGATTGATTCTTAATTCTTTAACTATTTTTTCGATTAAAGGATATAAATTATTTCGGAAGATAAATGTAAATGTATCTTCAGGTACATTCCATTTTTTAAGTTGATTATATCTTTCGATTACATCGCTTGGTACATTTTCACTCAGTTTATCAATGTATTCATTTTCTAATGGGATTGGGGCAGAGTCTGTATCGGGATACATCCTATCTGCCCCTGGAAGAACTCTTTCGAAAATTGTAGTTCCATCGGTAAAAGATTTTCGAGTTTCTTGCGGAACTCCTTCGAATGCCATTAGACATCGTTCTTCGATTGTTTCTAATGCTGTTTTAATATCTTCATCTGGAGCCCATATTATAATTTGAGCATCATCTTCACTTGCATTAAAAAGCTCTTTAATCTTGGTGTAATTATCTTCAATAATTTTTGGTTCAAATTCTTCTGAATGAACCATGTTTGGTTTTTCTAAACAGGCTATTACTTTTAAACGATCTGCTATTTCATTTGCAAAAATCTTTCCTGGTTGAGTGAAGTGAGATAAAATACCTTTGAAGTTTGGTAGATTTACTGCAATAATTCTGTATTTGTCTATTAATCCATTCGTAATAGGTTCATATTTTAAATCGAAATCACGATAGTCAATTTCCTGATGTTGAATTTTCCAATTGTCAGTATCCTTTGCTCTATCATTAAGTTTTTTCTTAATGTTTAGTAATGCCCATTGTCTGAATCCTTCAATATGAGATAATTCAGGAATAAGTTTATTGTACGAAACTCCTTTTATCTCAACTCGGGTTCCTCCTTTACAACTTACATTCACATCTTCGCGACCAGCACCACTTCCTACTCTCACCCTTCCTGTACTTCTGTTTAAGAAACGAATGTATTCGGCAGCTTCTTTTAACTCATCTGGAGTGTACATTTCGGGATAAGTAACCGTTTCAATTAACGGCATTCCTAATCGATCTGTTTTATAAATTCTCTGATGACGAATATCTGAAATTTCACGACAAGAATCTTCTTCGATACTCAACTGAATCAATCTAACTTTTTTATTTTTTAATGGAATTTCGCCCTCGACTCCTAAAATTGCAGTTCTTTGAAATCCGGCAGGAATGCTTCCATCTAAATACTGTTTTCTTGTAATATGAACCTCACCAACAATATTTAATTTACATAATAGAGAAATTTCAAGTGCATATCCTAAAGCCTCACGATCGATTTTGAATGGTGGTGTATCGTCGATTTCGTATGTACATGCAGTTTCGTTATTTAATCTATAAACAATTTCTTTTCGCGTTCTATATTCCATTAATGCTGTTCCATCATATTCTCCAAGCTCACTAAGTGTAGGACGCATATGACGAATTACTTCAGCATTAAAATCATCGTGTTTATGAAAAATTCCAGCAGGACAATGACAAAATAACTTTTCTTTAGTTTTTAATTGTTGATGAACCTCTAAGCCTGACATGAAACCAATACGCTCGTAATCGGCTTTTTTAGCTTTTTTTCTTGGAATGTATCCAACTTCCTTAAGCGTTTGCTCGTAGTTTTGTTTTGGATTAAAATCTTTGGTTTCCGGGGATTTATCTTTTTTCATAGTTATAAAACTTGTAATTATTTTTTACTAATAAAAGCAAATATTCCTGCTTAGAAGAGTGTTAATTTAGTAAAAAAAAAGTGAGATCAGAAACCTAATATATAAACAGTTTATTAACAGGAAAAATAATTGCAACTATGAACTTTTCAACAGGGCTATCTTAGTTGAATTTAATGGTTTTTTCGGGACTTAATCTTGAAATAATATACGAAGGAATAATCAACATTAAGACGGTTATAAAAAGAGTTCCTACATTAAGAGCAAGAATGTGCCAGACTTTTAGATTAATTGGCACTGCTTCTAAGTAATATGATGTTGGATCGAGTTTAAAAATCTGAAATTGAAATTGCAAAAAGCAAATTAAAAGTCCTATAATATTACCCCAGATTAGTCCCTTTGAAATTATAAATCCAGATTGATATAAAAAGATTTTTCGGATAGACCAGTTCTTGGTTCCCATTGCTTTTAATATTCCGATCATACTGGTGCGCTCCAGAATAATTATTAATAATCCCGAAATCATATTAAATCCGGCAACGGCAATCATTAAAATTAAAATCACCCAAACATTCATATCCGTTAGTTTTAACCATTCGAACATTTGAGGGTACTTTTCTTTAATGCTTAATACTTTAAGTTTTGATCCATCGGGGTTAAAATGAAAGCCAACAATATCGCGAACATCTTCGGTCATTTTATCGAGCCTCGAAAAATCGTTAATCAAAACCTCAAAACCACTAATTTGATTTTCGTTCCAGTTATTTAGTCTTTGAATATGTTTAATATCAATTAGGGCAAATTTTTCGTCGAATTCGGCAAGGCTAGTTTCATAAATTCCAGAAATAACAAATGGACGCATTCGCATGGGGTCCTGAATAAAATATGCAATAATCTTATCGCCTACATTTAATTTTAAAAGATTTGCAATGAATTTGGATATTAAGATATCATCTGTTTTTGATGAATCATTAACCCTGAAAGATTTTCCATCAACCAAGTTTTGGTCGAAAAACGACCAATCAAAATCTGCTCCTACGCCTTTCAAAACAACACCTTGGATATCTGTTTTTGTTTTAATAATTCCAGCTTTAATGGCAAACTCTTGTATGTTTTTAATTCCCATTAAATTATTAATATCGGCATAAAAACTTTGGGCTTTATTTATTGGTTCTGTTTCAAAAGAAATATTTGTATCGTAATTAACAATCTGGATGTGAGATCCAAATCCTATAATTTTATTGCTGATTTCTGATTTAAATCCTGTTACAATCGCAACAGAAAGTATCATAACAGCTAATCCAAGAGCGATCCCTACAATGGCAATAGTCATTATGGGTTGCGATATACTTTTTTTTACGCTTTTATCTGAAAAAATTCTTTTGGCTATAAAAAGTTCTGTATTCAATGCTCTTTAGTTTAGATTTTCACAAATGTAGTAAAAAATAAAACACGGTTTAATTTGAAAAATTGTGTGCATAATACATTAATTATAAAAGAACTATTCTGAGTTTGTAAAGAAAATTATTAATTTAGGCCTTTCTTTAAGCTGATTTACATGACTTATTTAAAATATTATATCATTTTTAGTATTCTTATTGTTTGCAGTTGCGTTGGACAAACTGCCGAAAAAGATAGCCAATTAATAAAAACGGGGGCAGAGCAAATAAATAAGTACATTCCCTTATTAAGGAATAAACGTGTTGCAATAGTTGCAAATCATACAACCAATATTAATGGAAAACATTTAGTTGATTCACTTTTAAGTTTAGATGTTGATATCAAAAAGATTTTTAGTCCTGAGCATGGTTTTCGTGGTAAAGCAGATGCTGGAGAACACGTAAAAAACTATAAGGATCCAAGGACAGGGTTGCCAGTTATTTCATTGTATGGGAGTAGTAAGAAGCCTAAATTGGAAGATTTAGAAGATATTGATATTCTAATTTTTGATTTGCAAGATGTAGGAGTTCGTTTTTATACATATACTTCAACAATGCATTATGTGATGGAGGCATGTGCTGAAATGAATGTTGAGATGTTGATTCTTGATCGACCAAATCCAAATGGATTTTATGTTGATGGACCAATTCTAGATACTACATATCGGTCATTTGTTGGAATGCATCCAATACCAATTGTTCATGGGATGACAATAGCAGAATATGCACAAATGATTAATGGTGAATCATGGTTGGAGAATGATGTAAAATGTAAATTGGATATTATTAAGTGTAAAAATTATACTCATGATTCAAAATATGAATTGCCAATAAATCCTTCGCCAAATTTACAGAATATGACCTCAATTTATTTGTATCCTTCTTTGGGTTTTTTCGAAGGCACAAGTTTAAGTGCAGGGCGCGGAACAGAATTCCCATTTCAAGTTTTTGGTGGCCCGGATTTTAAAGTAACAGATTTTACGTTTACTCCTAAAAGTATAAATGGAGCAAGTAAATATCCTAAACATCAAAATAAAAAATGTTATGGCGTTGATTTACGTGAAACTGATCTTAATATGTTAAATTCTCAAAAGCAAATTAATTTAGAATGGATTATCTCGGCTTATAATTCTGTTGAAAATAAAGATGAGTTCTTCAAGAAATTCTTTTATAATATTTCGGGAACAAAGGAATTAAAAGAGCAAATTATAGAAGGGAAAACAGAAAAGGAAATTCGAAAAAGTTGGAATTCAGATTTGAAAAAATTCAAAAAGACTCGTAAGAAATATTTGTTATACAATGATTTTAAATAAAAAAACCGAAGTATTTTGCTTCGGTTTTTTTTATTATCAGTATCTATTTATTTACAATGTTCTTCCTGGATAAGCTTTTAATGCAGCCTCTAATGTTTCCATTGCATTAGCTAAATCTTCTTTCTTTAAAACATAAGCAATACGAACTTCGTTTTTACCTAAGCCTGAAGTTGCATAAAATCCTGTAGCAGGGGCAACCATAACTGTTTGCTTTTTATATTCAAAATCAGTTAAAATCCATTGAGCAAATCGATCTGCATTATCAATTGGAAGTTTTACAACTGTATAGAAAGCACCTTTTGGCATTGGGCAATAAACACCTTCCATTTTATTTAGAGCTTCAACCATAAAGTTTCTGCGATCGATATATTCGTTGTAAACTCCTTCGAAATAATCGTTTGGAGTATTTAATGCTGCTTCACTAGCCCATTGTCCGAACGATGGTGGACATAAACGAGCTTGAGCAAATTTCATAGCGGCATTAATTACATCTTTATTTTTTGTAATCATTGCTCCAATACGAACACCACACATGCTGTAACGCTTAGAAACAGAATCTATCAAAATAACATTGTTTTCTATTCCTTTAAGATTCATCGCAGAAAAGTGTGTGAGTCCATCATAGCAAAACTCACGATAAACTTCATCAGAATATAAATACAAGTCGTACTTTTCAATTAAAGTTTTTAACTGTTGTAATTCATCTTCTGAGTATAAATATCCCGTTGGATTATTTGGGTTACAAATTACAATACCTTTTGTTTTTGGAGTGATTAATTTCTCAAATTCTTCGATTGAAGGTAAAGCAAAATCATTTGTTATCGAAGCTGTAATTGGTTTAACAACAACGCCTGTAGAAACAGCAAAACCATTGTAGTTTGCGTAAAATGGTTCCGGAATAATAACCTCGTCACCAGGGTTTAATGTAGATAAAAAAGCAAAAGTTATAGCTTCCGATCCACCAGTTGTTATTAACATCTCAGTATGGTCTACATCGATACCAACACTTTGATAATATTTTGCCAAACCTTTACGGTACGATTCGTTGCCGGCAGAATGGCTATATTCAATAACTTTTTTGTTTATATTTTTGACAGCTTCTAATGCTACATCTGGTGTAGGAATATCTGGTTGTCCAATGTTTAAATGATATACCTTATGGCCTTTCTTTTTTGCTTCCTCAGCAAATGGCACCAATTTTCTAATTGGTGAAGAAGGCATGTTTTGTCCCTTTTGTGAAATTTGTGGCATGGTTATATGTATTTAAAAATCAAAAAAATATTAATTATTTATATCTGCAACTACTTGATTTTTTACAGTCCCGGTTATTTTTAAAGTAACTGGCGATGTTTTTGCGTTTGAATAAACTCTTATCGTTTTTGTAAAAGATCCTTTAATTTTAGTATTGTATTTTACAACAATTGTTCCTGTTTTTCCTTTTTTTATTGGACTTTTTGGCCAAGTTGGAGTTGTGCAACCACAAGAAGCACGAACATTAGTTAATAACAATGGTTCTTTTCCTGTGTTTTTGAATTTAAATTCACAGGTTCCATTTCCATTATACTCAACAGTTCCATAATTGTGTGTTGTTTCTTCGAAATAAATTTCAGGCATATTTTTAGTGTCCTGATTTGTGTTTATTTCTTCTTGTGAAAATGAGCTAAAAGCAGCTACACTAATGAGTAAAAGGCTTAAAAGTATTTTTTTCATAATTCTGTTATTAAGATTGAAATACAAAGTTAATTTTTATTGGCAAAACTAAATATGTTATTTAATATTTATCAGAAAATTAACTATGTTTTTTATGATCAGAATGAAACGAAATATGCGAATAAATTTATATTTTTACAGACTTTTCAAAATTGAATTATATTACAAATAAATAGAAATAGCATTAAAATGGAAATTCCTGCAAAGTACGATCCAACATTAATTGAAGATAAGTGGTATAAATATTGGATGGATAAAGGCTTTTTTCACTCAGAGCCAGATGATCGAGAAGCTTATACTATCGTAATACCTCCACCAAATGTTACTGGAGTATTACATATGGGACATATGTTGAATAATACAATTCAGGATATCTTGGTCCGTCGAGCAAGAATGCAGGGAAAAAATGCTTGTTGGGTTCCTGGAACCGATCATGCATCAATAGCCACAGAAGCAAAAGTTGTTGCTAAACTTCGTGAAGAAGGAATCGATAAAAATACTTTAAGTCGTGAAGAGTTTCTTGCTCATGCTTGGGAATGGAAAGAAAAACACGGCGGGATAATTTTAGAACAGCTTAAGAAATTAGGTGCTTCGTGTGATTGGGAACGAACAAAATTTACAATGGACGACAACATGTCGGAAAGTGTAATTAAAGTTTTTGTTGATTTATATAATAAAGGATTAATTTACCGTGGAGTGCGAATGGTAAATTGGGATCCACAAGCAAAAACAGCAGTTTCCGACGAAGAAGTAAATCATAAAGAAGTTCAATCCAAATTATATTATGTTCGTTATAAAGTGGAAGGCGAAGATAGTTTTGTAACTATTGCTACAACACGTCCTGAAACTATTTTAGGGGATACCGCAGTTTGTGTTCATCCTAATGATGAAAGATTTAAAAAACTACATGGTAAAAAAGTTATTGTTCCTTTAGTGAATCGATCCGTTCCTATTATTTTAGATGAGTATGTTGATCAGGAATTCGGTACAGGAGCTTTAAAAATAACGCCCGCTCATGATATTCATGATTACGAAATAGGTGATAAGCATAATTTAGAAACCATCGATATTTTTAACGATGACGGAACAATGAACGAGAAAGCACAACTTTACGTTGGCGAAGATCGATTTAAAGTTCGTAAGCTAATTGTTAAAGACCTTGAAGCGGCTAATCAAATAGTAAAAATTGAAGATTATATAAATAAAGTTGGTTACTCAGAAAGAACCGATGCGGTTATCGAACCAAAACTTTCTATGCAGTGGTTTTGCAATATGGAAGACTTAGCTAAGCCGGCATTAGAACATGTAATGAATGACGATGTTCAGTTTCATCCTGCAAAATTTAAGAATACATACAAACATTGGATGGAAAATGTAAAAGACTGGTGTGTTTCTCGTCAATTGTGGTGGGGACAAAGAATACCAGCTTATTATTTACCTGAAGGTGGTTATGTTGTTGCAAAATCAGATAACGAGGCTGTTGAAATAGCAAAAGAAAAAACAGGAAATCAAAATTTGACGATTGCTGATTTACGTCAGGATGATGATGTTTTAGATACTTGGTTTTCTTCTTGGTTATGGCCAATTTCAGTTTTCGATGGAATAAACAATCCAGATAATAAAGATTATAACTATTACTATCCAAGTAATGATTTAGTTACTGCTCCAGAGATTTTATTTTTCTGGGTAGCACGAATGATTATGGCTGGATACGAATATAAAGGCGAGAAACCATTTAAGAATGTATATTTAACTGGTATTGTACGAGATCAACAGCGACGAAAGATGTCTAAATCATTAGGGAATTCTCCTGATCCAATTGATCTTATGAAAAAATATGGAGCAGATGGTGTTCGTGTTGGAATGTTATTATGTTCTCCTGCTGGTGGCGATTTACTTTTTGATGAAAACTTAACAGAACAAGGTCGTAATTTTGGAAATAAAATCTGGAATGCATTCCGTTTGGTTAAAAGTTGGGAAGTTGATGAAACTTTAGAACAACCAGAATCTGCAAAAAAATCAATCGAGTGGTTTAAGCATAGATTAAATTCTGAAATTGCAAATATTAATGATCTTTACGAGAAATTCAGATTGTCGGATGCCTTAATGGCGGTTTATAAATTGTTCTGGGATGAATTTTCATCTTGGTATTTAGAGCTAGTTAAACCAGCTTATCAAAAGCCAATCGATAGAAAATCATACGAAGAAACTTTAGAGTTCTTTAATATTTTAGTTAAAGTTCTTCATCCAATTATGCCTTTCTTAACTGAGGAGATTTGGCAGTTAATAGAAGAGCGTAAAGAAGGTGAAAGTTTAATGGTTGAAAAAATGCCAGAAGCAGAATCTTCTGATGAAAATATTATTGAAGCTTTTGAAAGAGTTAAAGAAATTATTTCTGGTGTTCGTAATGTACGTAACGAAAATAATATACCTCAAAAAGAGTCTTTTGATTTAAAAGTTAAAGGCGATTACGACAAGGAATATAACGATTGTATAGCCAAGATGGCTAACCTAACGTCAATCGAAAGTACGGATGTTAAAATTGATGGTGCTGTTACATTTATGGTAAAATCTGCAGAGTTTTATATTGAGTTAGGCGATTTAGTAAATGTAGAAGATGAGCTGAAGAAGCTGAGCGAAGAACTCAAGTACAATAAAGGGTTTTTAATTTCGGTTCAGAAAAAATTGAGTAACGAGAAATTTGTTAGCGGAGCTCCGGAAAAAGTTGTGAATATTGAAAAGCAAAAAAGAGACGACGCTGAATCTAAAATTAAAGTTTTGGAAGAAAGAATAGCAAGCTTAAAATAATATTTCTTGCTGATAATAAGTGTTTAAAGTATATTATATTTAATAACATATTTTAAAAGGACTCCGAACTATCGTTTTTTAAAGAATTCTCACTAGTTTAGTAGTCCTTTTTTAACATAAATATTGAATTATGAAAGAATTAGAAATTAGATTGAATCCAAATCCATTGGTTCAATTTCTTAAGAAACCTGCAGCAGAGTTTACTCGTCAGGATATTATATATTTTTGTGAAGAGAACGAAATTGAAATGATTAATTTTCGTTATGTTGGCGAAGATGGTAAATTGAAATCATTAAACTTTGTTTTAAATAGTAAACAACATCTAGAAGATTTATTATCAACAGGAGAGCGTGTTGATGGTTCTAGTTTGTTTTCTCATATAGAAGCAGGATCAAGTGACTTGTATGTTATCCCAAGATTTAAAACAGCATTTGTTAATCCTTTTTCTGATTATCCAACATTAGATATTTTATGTAGCTTTTATACAAGCGAAGGATTGCCATTAGAAAGTGCACCTGAGCATATTTTAAAGAAAGCGATTAATGAGTTTCGTGAAACTACAGGATATGACTTCAAAGCAATGGGTGAGTTGGAGTATTATGTTGTTAGCGAAACAGAAGAGTTATATCCTGGAATTGATCAAAAAGGATATCATGAATCGCCACCATTTACAAAAAATGGACATATTCGTAAAGAAGCAATGAGTTTAATTTCTCAATGTGGTGGACAAATTAAATATGGACACTCTGAAGTTGGAAATTTTGTAAGCGACGATGAACTTTTCGAACAACAAGAAATAGAATTTTTACCTGTTGATCCACAAGATGCAGTTGACCAATTAGTAGTTGCAAAGTGGATTTTAAGAATGCTCGGCGATGAGTTTGGTGTTAATATTAGTTTTGCACCAAAAATTACTGTTGGAAAAGCTGGTAGTGGATTACATATTCATATGCTTTTAGAAAAAGACGGAAAAAATATAATGGTTGAAGGTAGTGGTTTAGGTAATGATGCCAGGAAAATGATTGCTGGTATTCTTGATCTTTCTTCTTCATTAACTGCATTTGGAAATACAATTCCAACATCTTACTTACGTTTGGTTCCACATCAAGAAGCACCTACAAACATTTGTTGGGGCGATAGAAACCGTTCTGTACTAGTTCGTGTTCCACTTGGTTGGATTGCAGATACAAGTATGATTCTTGATGCAAATCCACAAGAAACAGGAGCTATTCCTTATGTTGCAGGAAAGCAAACTGTAGAATTACGTTCGGGTGATGGTTCTGCTGATATCTATTTATATATGGCTGGTATTATTGTAGCTGCTCAACACGGTTTACAAATGCCAAATGCTCTTAAAATGGCTGAAAAATTATATATGGATGTAAATATTTTCGATGATGAGCACAAAGATAAATTAGCTAAACTAGAATGTTTACCTCAATCATGTTGGGAATCTGCTGATGCTTTAGCTGAAAAACGTGAGTTTTTCGAAAAAAGTGGAATTTTCCCTAGTGGAACTATAGATCAGATCGTTAAAAAACTAAAATCATTTGATGATAAAGATCTAAGCGAAAGATTGTATGGTAAAGAAGATGAGTTAAGAGAATTAGTTATGAAATACTTGCACTGCATGTAATCATAAACTTAGAATAAATTCAAAGCGTACTTTTTAAGTGCGCTTTTTTTATTGTTATTATTCCATAAACTCATCGTAAAGAAATGTCATATTAAGCTTTTTGAATAGAGTGTTTTTGAAATTTATTTTGCAATTTAACTAGCTTAATACATCTTTGAATTCGATGTCTTGAGAAGCTAAAACAAATATTTTGTTTGGAATATCTTTTGTGTTTTCTTTTAGTATTTTGTAGTAAGCTTTAAAATCTTCGTCTGGGTGTTTTAAACCAATCATTACAACATCACTCTTCGATGATTCCTCCTTAAGGATATTCCAGAAATTTCTTCCGTTCGAAATCAAAACCTGAGTGTTAAATCCTACACGCATCTCTGTTAAAATGTTTGTTAGGTTTTGGCGAGCACCTTTGGCTGCTTCTTCGGTTGGAACAGCCATTTTTATACAAATATTTGTATGTTGCCAATGCGGACTGTGTTTAATTAAATATCCCAGAATCATCATTAATCCACCGTTACCCTTTAAACCTCCCCACCAAATATCAATTTTTTTGTTATTCTTATAATCAAGCTTAAAATGATTTTGTAAGATAATTACATTCCGTTTCGATTTGTAAAAATGATTAATCATTTCTGAATACTCATCGTGATGACTAACTTCTTCGGTGTCGCCAAGCAAAATGGTGTTTGGTACTAAAGATCCTAAGCCATAAGAGTTTACAAGCTGAATGGCTCCTTTGAACGTATTGTCGGAGCGGGTAACACGAACCAATGTGCGAATATTTTTATCATTTAAATAATCAGAAATTTGCCTTTCATAGTCAACTGTTTTTTCTTGAGCAACTTTTGTTTCAGGAAGTATTGTGGCTACAGTAATTAATCCTTTTTCTTGAACTAACCCATATGCAAAATCAATTAAATGCCATCTTTTTTGTGGCATTCCCGATAAAACAAGAATGTTTGGTCTCCAGCTTTTAGGATCCGATTTAGTATCTAATCTAAGCAATGCATACCGTGCAATTTGGAGTAACATACCACTTCTTACATCGCCCCATGTTGTTTTTAATCTTCGCCGGCGTAACCAAAAATATACAATCATAATAAAAAGGATTGCTAATACGGTTGCTAAAGCATTTATCAAGAACATTACAGTAAAACATCCTATTGTTCCTAGAATAGAAAATACCCAATGAACCTTGAATTTAGGTCTGAACGATGGACTTTCCAACAAACGTTCAAGTCCAGCAGTAATGTTTAAAATTCCATAAGTTGCCAAAAAGAACATTGTAAGAATAGGAGCAATGGCATTTAAGTTTCCTAGATAAACTAAAATTATAGTTAGTAGCATTGTGAAAATTGTCGCCCATCTGGGAATTAATTCAGGGCCCGAACCAATACCTAAGAAAGAAAGTTGTTTGGGTAAAACTTTATCTTTTGTAAGAGCCTGTAAAACTCTTGGTGCACCCATTAAACTGCCAACAGCGCTAGATAATGTTGCTCCCCACACTCCAAGTAAGATCGCTCCTCCCCAGAATGCAATTTTGTACATCACTAAGGAATCATCAATTAATGTTTTTTGATCGACCCAAAGAGCTAGGAAAATAGGAATAATCATATAAACTATAAATCCAACACCGATTGCTAAAAAGGTTCCTTGGGGGATAGATTTTGATGGATTTTGCAAATCGCCAGACATATTAACTCCCGCCATAATTCCTGTTACCGCAGGAAAGAAAACGGCAAAAACTTTCCAGAAATTTGCTGTGTTTTCAGATGTAATCTTTAAAATCTCTGTTTGAGGTTCACCTATGGGACCGCCCATAAATAGAGAAATAAGCGAAAGAACTATAACACCCAAAATAATATATTGCAATCGAATAGCAGCTTTGGTTGAAAATAAAGAGAGTATTCCCAAAAGCAATGTTGTTACAATTCCAATTAATTTTATGTTTAAAGATGGGAATATAGTAACAACACTTTCTGAAAATCCTATAATATAAAGTGCTACAGAAAAGGCTTGTGCTAAATACAATGGAATTCCAACAGCTCCTCCAATCTCGATTCCCAACGATCTACTTATCATATAATAAGCACCACCAGTTTTTACAGGAGTATTTGTTGCAATTGCTGCAATGGATAAAGCTGTTAAAAATGTTATTGAGGTAGAAAGAGTAACTATTACTAATGTGCCAACTAATCCAACATTACCAACAACCCACCCGAAACGTAAATACATTATTACACCAAGAATTGTTAGAATTGATGGTGTAAATACTCCTCCAAAGGTATTTAGGCGATTCTGTATTTTGGGCTCTTGACTTTTAATAATTGTAGAGATTAGGATTCTGATTAATTAAGGTGCAAGTCTTCTTATTTTCCAATCATTATCGTCAAGATAGTATTCTAATCTGTCGTGCAAGCGATTGGGTCTACCTTGCCAAAATTCAATGGTATATGGTGTTAAAGTATATCCACCCCAATTGCTAGGCTTTTTAATTGGATTGCCTGAGAATTTTTGATTAAATTCTTCTTGTTTATCTTCTAAATATTTTCTGTTTGGTATTTCCTGACTTTGTGGTGAAGCCCAAGCTCCAATTCTTCTTTTTGCGGAACGAGTTAAATAATATTCTTCTGATATTTCTTTAGAAGCTTTTTCTATTCTACCTTCAATCCGAATTTGTCTTTCAAGTTCTGGCCAATAAAATAATAAACTTCCGTAATGATTTTCAGAAATTTGATGTCCCTTTCTACTATCGTAATTTGTATAAAAGATGAAATTTTCATCTTTGATTTCCTTTAAAAGAACCATTCTTGATGATGGCTGAAGATTTTTCCCTACTGTTGAAAGCGACATTGCTGTAGGTTCTTTAATTCCTGAACTTATTGCTCTGTCAATCCACTTATTAAATTGCTCAAAGGGATTTTGATGAACATCCTTTTTCCCAAGGGGATTTTGTCTGTAATCATTTCTGATTTTATCATATTTCTTATCCATAGCAAATGATTTTTATTGCTCCGAATTCTCAAGTTGAGCATTGTTTATACTGGCATTAAGCTCAAAACCCAGAATTAGTGCAAAAGAATTAAAATACAACCACAATAAAACAACCATAATTGTTCCGATGGAACCGTACAGTTTGTTGTATTGTCCAAAATTATTTACAAAATACGAAAAACCTAGCGAAGTTAAAAGTGCTAATATGGTTGCTACCGATGATCCTGCAGAAATAAATTTCCATTGATCTTTTTTAGCTGGGGCAAAATAATATAAAAACGAAATTGAAAAGAAGAATAAAGCTATAACTACAAGCCATTTAGCGGCGCTTATTAAATAGTAAATTAAATCCGTTTGGATAATGTTAAACTCCACAAGTTTTGTTAAAACAAATTGTCCAAATGTCAATAAAATTACCGAAGCAGAAATCAATACAAAAATCATAAAAACCAAGAATGTTGAAACTGCTCTAATTGCAGTCCATTTTCTAGTGTCTATTGTATGGTATGTATTGTTGAAAGCCTGAATTAGTGCATGTACAGCATTTGTAGAAAATATTAAACTGGCGAATGCACCAAAGGAAAATACTCCAATTTTTTTAACGGTAACAACTGAAACAAGAGTCGATTCAAAATACTGAAAAGCATTTTGCGGTAAAAATTCCTGAATTAAATGAAGTAATTCAAGCTGTAAATTTTTTACTGGAATAAATGGTATTAGAGTAAATAAAAAGAGCATGGTTGGAAAAATTGCCAATGCAAAGTTAAAAGCAATAGCAGAGGCTCGTGTTGCTAAATAACCATTTTTAGCTCCAGAAATAAAAAATGTAATCACATTATAAATGGGAACTTTATCAAATCCTGGCAAAGAAATTTCTTTTGCTTTTTCTTTGATTTTAAGAGTTTTGCTTTTTATAAATGATCGTTTTTCGATAGATTCAGACATTAGATTTCTTGGGAGCTATTAACTGTTGTGTAAATTAAATAGCTTTTAAGCTCATATCCAAACTTTTTATCTGATGAGTTAATGCACCAACCGAAATAAAATTCACACCACATTCTGCATAACCACGAATGGTTTTTTCTGTAATTCCCCCAGATGATTCAGTTTCGTAGGTACTTCCAATTAATTCAACTGCTTTTCGTGTATTGTCATAATTGAAATTATCAAGCATAATTCGATCTATTCCGCCAACTTCAAGAACCTCTTTTACTTCGTTAATGTTTCTAGCTTCAATTTCAATTTTTATATTTTTGTTTTTTGATTTGATATATTCGCGAGCTTTTGTTATTGCCGGCTTAATTCCTCCTGCAAAATCAATGTGATTATCTTTAAGCATAATCATATCATACAATCCCATTCTGTGGTTTTCGCCACCACCAATTTTAACCGCTAGTTTTTCAAGTGTTCGAACACCAGGTGTTGTTTTTCTTGTGTCAAGGATTTTTGCTTGAGTTCCACGAATCAGGTTAACATATTTTTTGGTTGTTGTTGCAATGCCACTCATGCGCTGCATTATATTCAAAACTAATCTTTCCGATTTTAATATAGAATGAATGTTTCCTTCAATAATAAATACTCTGTCGCCATGATTTATTTCATTGCCATCAAATAGAAACTGTTCAAATTTAAGTGAAGGATCAATAGTGCTAAAAACTCTTTTAGCAACTTCAATTCCAGCTAAAACGCCTTCTTGCTTTATTATAAGTTGAGCTTTGCCATTAGCATCTTTTGGTATACACGAAAGAGATGAGTGATCGCCATCTCCTACATCTTCGTTAATTGCATTTTCTATAAAAGCATCAAGAAATTTATCAGTCATTTTCCGTTACGATTTTCAATTGGTGTATAAATGGTTTATCATTTTTTAATTTTATTAGAATATAAACCCGGAAAGTGCCATTAAAAGTAACAAGTTTTCCAATGGCAAATTTTGTTTCTTCTTTTGCTCCTTGGTGAATAAACTCAAAACTTTTTGGGTAGTGGTTTGTAAAGAAATTATCAACAATTTGTTGTGCTTGGATTTTACTGTAAACATCTTCTTTATCGACAATAACAAGCTCAATAGTATTATTAAAGTACTTGGCAAGCTCTTCTGCACTTCCAACTTTAAAAGCAATCGCTATATCACTAGGTATTTCCTGATTGTAAGTGAATGACCCCAAGTTGAATATAAACGAGAATATTATGATTAATGGCAACGCTTTTTTTAAGGTTTTCATTTTTAATCTTCTTAAGTTTGTGATATTATTATCACAAATATCGAACCATAAATTGTACCAGTTTAAGTTAAATTGGCATTTATTTTGCGAAAATTATAAAAAAATACCATATAAAAAAATTAAAAGGATTTATGAAGATTAAACTTATCCTTATTGGAAAAACAGATTCGAAATATCTTAATGAAGGAAATGCAGAATATCAGAAGAGATTGAAACATTATATACCTACTGATATAATTGTTATTCCAGATATTAAAAACTCGAAAAATTTATCTGAATTGGAGCAAAAGAAAAAGGAAGGAGATTTAATTCTTAATCAAATTAAAGAAGGAGATTTAGTTATTCTTTTAGATGAGAATGGAAAACAGTTTTCTTCTGTAGAGTTTTCTAGGTTTATCGAAAAACAAACAATTTCGGGGCTGAAAAATCTTGTTTTCGTTGTTGGAGGGCCTTATGGATTTTCTGATGAAGTTTATAAAAAGGCAAGTTCTAACATATCTTTATCAAGAATGACTTTCTCTCATCAAATGGTGCGATTAATATTTTTGGAGCAATTATATCGTGCAATGACGATTATAAAAGGAGAACCTTATCATCATAATTAATCAGATTTTGTTACCTTGTGCCTTATCAATTGAATTAATGGTTTGTAATTTATGCAGTTTAAATCTATAATACATCGAAATAAATACTCGCTTTTAGCAATTTTAATATTTTGTTTTGCTTTCGTTTTGGAGAAAAGCATGAATAATACTGAAAATTATTATCATCGTTTTGAGAAAGCTCAAAGAGTACTTAATCGAAAAATAAAAAAAGTTGATAAAATTCTTGAAGATATTGAATTTAAGCTTGACTCGATTGAGTTAGGTGATTTAATGACTGATCAAGGATTTTTAAAAGAGGATATCTATAAAAATGAAGGTATTGTAATTCTTGGTTTTTCTTCTGACTCTCTGGTTTACTGGTCTGACAATTCAATTCCAGTAGAGAATTATTTTATAGATAATGAGCTCTACAGCAGTGTTGCAAAATTAAAGAATGGATGGTTTGTCATTAGGCAAAATTATATTGATGATTACGAATTGTTTGCACTTATCCTGCTAAAAAATGAATATTCATATCAAAATGAATTTGTAAAAAGCGATTTTTTTCCTGAATATGAAATTGATGTAAGAGCGAATGTTGAGTTGTATGAAGATGTAGGTTTTAATGTTAATGATCTTAACAATAATTATTTATTTTCATTTGTACTAGATTCAAATACCAATTCAGGTAGTATAAAATCTGTTATTGTAAGTTTCTTGTATTTATTGACATTGATCTTTTTGTTTATTGGGGTTAGAGTTTTTTTTAAGAACTATTCAGGTAGGTTCTCCAAAGGATTACTATTAATAATACTGGGTTTTGTTCTGATTCTGATTAGGTACTTAATGTTAAAATATCATTTGCCAAACGTTTTTAGGCAATTAGATCTATTTCAACCACATCATTTTGCTATTTCATTTATAGTTCCTTCTTTGGGTGATTTGTTGATTCATACAACATTTGCATTTTATTTCTTCTATATCTTTTTTGAGACATTTGAAATCTCTTTTTCACATAATAAATTTGTGAATTATTTAATATCTGCAAGCTTCATTTTCTTTTCTTTTGGATTATTCTATTATGTAAATCATTTCTTTAAAAGTTTGATTCTACATTCGAGTATTTCTTTTGAGATTTATAAATTCTTCGATCTATCTATATATAGTCTAATTGGTTTTGTGATCGTAATCCTTATGTTAGCTTCGTTCTTTTTGTTTGTAGATCGATTTGCTCAAATAGTGTCAAAACGAATAAATCTAAAGATATTCCTAATTCTATTTTCATCAATATTAATTTTAATAGCCTTGGCATTCTGGTTAGCAAACATTCAAATAAGTATTGTGTCGTTTGTTTTTTATATAATCCTAATCGGTTTGGTATTTGTAATACGGGTTAAAAAAGAAAATTACTCGTATGGATTGAATATTGTTTTGCTTCTCCTTTTTGCGCTTTATACTGTTTTGTTTATTTCGATTACTAGTTCTGAAAAGGATTCAGAAAAAAGAAAAGTGTTAGCGGTAAATCTGTCAAATGAACATGATCAGATAGCAGAAATGTTGCTTGCGGGACTTGAGGAAAAAATACAACAAGATACAATTGTTCGAGACTTGCTTAAGTGGCCTCATGAGAATGAGGGTGCAATTTTTGAACATCTTCAAATGACATACTTTAGTGGGTATTTTAGAAAATACGATTTGGCAATTGATGTTTGTGCACCTAATGATGATTTAACGCTAGATTTAGAAAATAGTGTTGAAATAGTTGCATGCTATAATTTCTTTAATGATCTTTTTAAAGATAATGGTACTCAAATACAGGAAAGTTGCTTTTATTTTATTGATAATTTAAATGGAGTAGTAAGTTATTCTGGTGAATTTATTTTTAAAAAAATTGAATGGTACTCTGAAGTTTCTTTATTTATTCATTTAGATTCAAAGCTAATAAGTCAGGAGTTGGGATATCCAGAGTTGTTGCTAGATAGTAAAATTACTGGGTCAACTATTTTAACAGATTATTCTTACGCAAAATATAAGAATGAGGATTTAATGACAAGGTCAGGGAATTTTTCCTATCAACTTACTTTGCCAGATAAATGGAAGTCAGGGGAAGAGTTCTTTTTTATTAACGATAAAGACTATCAACATTTATTATATAAAATAGACGAATCTACGATTGTTATTATTAGTAATGTTCGGTTAAAATTTATTGATGTACTTGCATCTTTTTCATACATCTTTGTACTTTACTATATCATATTTACTATCGTTTTATTCTTGCTGAGATTCCCTGGAAACATTAAAAATTTTAACTACGATTTTAAGAATAAAATAAAATTTTCCATGATTGGAGTTCTTTTATTATCATTAATAATTATTGGTTCAGGAACTATATTTTATAATATAAATCAATTCGAAAAGAAACTGTATGAGAGTATAGGGGAAAAAATACAATCAGTATTAGTTGAAATGGAACATAAACTAGGCGGGGCGATTGAACTTGACTCTGATTACTCAGATTATTTACCTTACTTGTTAACTAAATTTTCCAATGTTTTTTTTACTGATATTAATTTATATGATACAAAGGGTAATTTGTTAGCTTCATCTCAGTCGCAAGTTTTTGAAAAAGGATTAATGGGAAGTAAAATGAATAACGATGCCTTTAAAGAAATGGTTATTCAAAAAAGGGGTAGATTTATTCATAAAGAATCTATAGGGGATTTAAGTTATTATTCTGCTTATGTGCCTTTTAGAAATGACAATAAAGAATTGTTGGCGTATTTAAATTTACCTTATTTTACAAAACAAAGTGCTTTAAAAAAGGAGATTTATACAATAATAGTTGCTGTAGTAAATATTTATTTCTTTTTAATTCTATTATCAGTAATTGTGGCAATTTTTATTTCAAATAATATTACTAAACCATTGCAATTAATACAAGAACGTTTTAAAGCTATAGATTTAGGAAAGAAGAATGAACCAATTGAATACCAAAGCCAAGACGAAATAGGAAGCCTCATTAAGGAATACAATAGAATGGTAAGCGAGTTAAGTGAAAATGCAGAGAAATTAGCTAAATCGGAAAGGGAATCTGCATGGCGCGAAATGGCAAAACAAATCGCACATGAAATCAAAAATCCTTTAACTCCAATGAAGCTTTCTGTTCAATATTTGCAAAAATCCTGGAAAGAAGATATTCCTGATTTTGATAAGAGGCTAGAGAAATTCTCAAACTCTTTAATAAGTCAAATAAATAGTCTTTCTAAAATAGCTACAGAGTTCTCAAATTTCGCTAAAATGCCTAGGGCAAGAGAAGAACAAGTGGATATTATTGCAAAACTCACAGATGCTATTAGTCTTTTTGAAAATACAGAAAACATAAGATTTACAAATAACTTTAAAAATAAAGAGTATTATGTGTTTGTGGATAAGGAGCAGCTTTTAATAATCGTCAGTAATTTGATTAAGAATGGAATACAAGCGATTTCTAAAAATCGCAAAGGATTAATTGATATTAAAGTTGAAGACATAACCAATTACATAAAGGTTAGCATAACAGACAATGGAACAGGAATTCCAAACGAACTCAAGGATAAATTGTTTATTCCGAATTTTACAACAAAAACGAGTGGAATGGGACTCGGATTAGCCATTGTAAAGAATATGGTTGAGAATTACGGTGGCGAAATAGGTTATAGTACCGAAATTGATGTTGGAACATCCTTTTTTGTAACATTTCCCAAATATAACCCTGACAACTAATAATCCATGGTGTTATTTTTGATGAGTTAGTTAAATTAAATTGATATAATACAGATTGTTATTATGATATTTATCGACGAAAACGCAGAGCGTATATAAAAAATATTTATATTTGTTTTAATAAGCGTGTGTTCAAGAAAAATTAAACGTATAAGTTTTGAAAAGAAAAGATCTATTTTTATTTCTTTTATTGTTAATTATAAGTTTTACTAAAACTGTTTACTCCCAAACCTCAATATCTGGAATTATAAATCAGTACACTGCAGTTGATTCAATTTATCCTACAAAAGATACTATTGAGGTTAGGAACCCTGCATTTTTTAGTGCAGACGATACGGTAATGGTGTATCAGGCAAAAGGAGCTGATGTTAGAACTGATACTACTTCAGATGGATCAAGACACTTATTCGGAACATTTGAAACAAAATACAGTGCAAATAATGCTGGTAATTACGAAATAATTCTAATCGAAAAAGTTATTGGGAATCTTGTTATTTTCAAGGTCGGATTAAATAATACATACGACACCGAAGATATTGTACAATTGATTACTGTTCCTGCATATATATCTGCCAGTGTTGATGCTGAGCTAACATGCAAGAATTGGGTAGATTCCACTGGTGGCGTTTTAGTTCTAATGGTTAGTGATACATTATTTCTTAATGCAGATATTAACGTTTCTGGCAAAGGGTTTAGAGGTGCTCAACCTTATTTGAGTAATGGAGAATGTGCTAGTACAGATTTTATTTTATATAAATCATATTATTTCGGAGATGATGCAGATACGATAAGTGCTGGTTTTAAAGGTGAAGGTGTTTCAAAGTTTCATCCTGCTTTCAGAAAAGGCCTTGGAAGATGGGCGAATGGTGGAGGCGGTGGAAATGGCCGTTTTACCGGAGGTGGAGGTGGAGGTAGTGCTGGAAACGGAGGAAATGGTGGAGCCGAAGACACAACATTTTGCAGTGTAACTTCCTGGCCAGATGGTAATTGGAAAGGCTTGGGTGGAAACGATGGATATGGTTTAGACGGAATTATTGGAACAATAAATGATTCAACTATTTTCTTAGGTGGCGGCGGTGGAGCCGGAACCTATTCTGGAGTTTTAACAGCTTCAAACGGAGGAAATGGTGGAGGAATAGTAATAATTATTGCCACAAATATTAAAACGTCAGGTCATCAGATAATTGCAAATGGAGAAACTGTAACAAGCGTAGCAACAGCTTCTGCTGGTGGCGCTGGTGCAGGAGGTGTAGTAGTCTTTGATATTGATACAATTGTTGGTGATATTTCAGTTTATTGTAATGGAGGAAACGGTGGAAATTCACAATTTGATGGTAAATCAGGACCTGGCGGTGGCGGTGGTGGCGGTGTTGTTTTTTGGAGAAAATTAAAGCCCGATAATATTACAGTAGTTAGCACAAGTGGCGGTGAAGCTGGTTATGTTCAGGAACTTTACCCCGGAACAGTAAAAAGTTATACTGCAAGTGATGGAAATATAGGTAGTAAAAAGAATAATGTTAAAACACCATTAACTGGGTTTTTATATAACTCAATCATTGCAAACCAGAATGCATGCTGGGGTTATGCACCTATGCTTTTAGAGGGAAGTAGTTTGCGCGGGGGAACGGGCACTTATACTTATCAGTGGCAAAGTAGTCCCGACGATAACGCGTGGGTAAGTATCTCTGGCGCAACTAATGCAGAGTATCAACCAGGAATTGTTACAGATACAATTTATTACAGAAGAATTGGTTATTCAGGACCAATTATTGATTACGGAAATAGCATAAAAGTAAATGTTCATGCTTCAATTGTAAATAATAATATTTTTGGTGATGATGTATTAACATGTATTAATAATGTTGGCGATACGATATTGGGTACAAAAGTAACAGCTGGAGGAGATAATATTAGTTACGATTATATTTGGCAATTAAGATTAGATTCCGATACTTGGTCTGATTTTACAAGTGCCGAAACAAATGATACAACAATGTTTCCTGGAATAATTTCAGATACAACTTTTGTGCGAAGAATTGTTGTTTCAGGAGCATGTAGGGACACTGTTGCGCCTCCGATTGAAATTACCGCATTCGCTGAAATTGATAATAATATAATAACTGCGGTTGATGAAATATGTTTTAACGATGATCCAGCTACTATAATAGGTAATACACCTGTAAATGGAGATGGTTCGTATTTATATCAATGGCAGGAAAGAACAAATAGCACTTCATGGACAGATATATCAGGAGCTGTAGGAAAAGATTTTGATCCTCCTAACCTAACAGATACAACTTATTATAAAAGATTTGTATACTCAGATGATTGTTTTGACGAAAGTGAAGCTGACACAATAATTGTATTATCGGTAATTAATAACAATATTATAACAACAACTAATCCAACTAGTACTTGTTACAACACTCAAAAGCTAGTTGAGGCTTCAATCCCAACCGGCGGTAAAAATATCTATGATTACAAATGGGAGGAAAGTCCAGATGGATTTGCTTGGTCCGATGTTTCTGTAGATGGAGAAAATCAAGATTATACAAGTTATAACCTGATTACAAAAACATATTTTAGGCGTCATGTTAAATCCGGTGCATGTGAAAATACTTCAGCAAATATAGAAGTTACAATTGATCCTCTTCCTGTAGCTGTTTTGGCTGATTTTGCAGATACTGTTTGTAGTAACACCGATGTCGATTTAGAATTTACTATTACTACAGGCAGCGAGAATTATATCCTGACATATAACAATGGTGAAAGTGATGTCCCTGTAATTGGACTTATAGAAAATTCTAATGTAGTTACTGTTAATCCAACAACAGAATTAGAGAGTAAGGATTTCAATTTCACAATTGTTTCTGTTGAGGATCAAAATGGCTGTTTTGCAACTGATATTGCTGGAACAGTTGATTTAACTGTTTATGGAAATCCACAAGCAAATCCAGGTATTAACGAGGATAATTGCTCTTTAAATTATCAGCTTAAAGCAATTCCAACATTAGGATCAGGTATTTGGAGCGAAATTAATAAGCCAGAGAACGGTATTACTGTTTTTGATAATGTAGTAATTTCAAATTCCAATATAAATGTTAGCGAAGCTGGTGAATATACTTATCAGTGGAAAGAAACAAATTGGAATTGTGTTGATTCTTCTAATGTTGAAATAAGTTTTTACGATCAACTTGAAGATGTTGATGCAGGGAAAGAGTTTGTAAAGCTATTTTATATAGATGAATATACTTTATCAGGAACTTATTTGAATCCCGATGGAGAATCGCAAATAACATCAACTTGGGAAAGGATTTCTGATAACGATGGTGAAATTGTTAATCCACAGTCTGCAGAAACGGATATCATCAACCTATTTGATAATACAAATAAAGGAATTGTAATTACATGGACAATCCAAAAAGGGGTGTGCCAGGAATTTATAGATACAGTTACTCTTAAATTGGAAGAAGTTTATACGCCAACTGGATTTACTCCAAATGGTGATGGCGTTAATGATTATTTGAAATTTTTAGGCTTAGAAAATGCCCAAAGTAATACATTGATAATATATAATAGATGGGGAGCAGAAGTTTATAGCACTAGTAACTTCTCAAATGAGCCGGGCTGGAATGGAACAAATAATGATGAAAATGAACTACCCGAGGATACCTATTATTATATATTGAATGTTGTAAGTAAAAATGGTTCAAAAGATAATTATAAGGGTTATATAGTTATAAAAAGATTTTAATGATAAGATTAACAATATACATAATACTTTTATTACAATTGTTTTTTATGAGCGTTGCTAATGCTCAGGAAGCTGATTTAAAAATTGGTCAAAGATACGAACCTGTTTATAGTCAGTACTGGGTAAATGGTTTAGCTATTAATCCAGCTTATACTGGCAGTAGAGAGTGTTTTAGCAATACTATATTATACAGGAACCAATGGATGGGATTTGATGGTGCTCCTATAACACAAACTTTAAGCAGCCATGCTCCGTTAAAAGGAGAAAAGAATTCAGTAGGACTATTCATATTTCATGAATCGATAGGAGTAACCGATTATTTTGATGTATATGGGAATTATGCCTTCAGGTTTCAATTAGGACATGGTAAACTTTCGTTGGGACTAAAAGCAGGAGCAACGTTTTTTCAGGGCAACTATTCCGACATCGAAGCAAATCCTGACGATTTAGTTTTGGATCCGATTCTGGAAAATGAATCTGAGATATTTCCTAATTTTGGAGTTGGTGTTTATTATTACACAGATCTATTTTATTTGGGATTTTCAGTACCTAAACTACTGTCCTATGAAATTAAGAGCTCACAAAAAACAATGAATATTGGTCCCGAAAATTATGATTTTTTATTCACGGGGGGTGTTTTACTTAAAGTATCTGAAATTTTAAAATTAAAGCCTTCACTTTTATTTAGATATCGCTTGGATAATGTATATCAATTAGATGTTGGTGTAAATGCAATACTATTTGATAGTTTTTGGTTAGGAGGATCTTTTAGATGGGAAGATGAGTTAGCACTTATGTTTGAATATCAGTTAAATGATCAAATTAGAGCAGGTGCAGCATATGATTGGGGAATAGGAGATTTAGCAGGTAAGCATGGAGGCTCATTGGAGTTAATTTTACGATACGAATTTAAATATAAAATAAGAGCGGTAAACCCAAGATATTTCTAAATGGAAAGACATAAAAAAATATTGTTCTATTTTCTTTTTAGCTTTTTAAGCATAAACTTGCTCGCACAAGATTATTCAATTAGTATGTTACCCTTTAATACTGATAAATATGATGAATTTTCACCTATTTATCATAAAGGTGATATTGTATTTTGTTCGAACAGAAAAAATACTATTTTTATAACTTATACCGACGAAAAAAAGAATTTGCCTCTTTTAGATATATATAAAGTTATTGAAGAAGGAAAAAATAAATGGGGTAAAGTAGAATTGTTTTCTGAGACATTTAAATCTCCATTTTATGAGGGGCCAGCAACATTTAATGATCAAGGTTCTGTAATTTATTTCACAAGAAATATTGAAATTAAGAAGAGAGTAGGAAACTCAATTTCAAAGAAAAATAAACTTGGTATTTATTATTCTAAATATAACAGACGAAGCAATGTTTGGAGTACTCCAACACCATTTGTCTATAACGATTCTGAATTTAATTTTGCTCATCCCTCACTAAGTGAAGATGGTAATTCTTTATTTTTTGTTTCAGATAAGGATGGTGGTTATGGAGGTACAGATCTTTATGTTTGCAAGTTAGTTAATGGAGGATGGTCAGAGCCAGAAAATTTAGGATCTACAATAAATACAATTGGAAATGAATATTTCCCGTTTATTCACAGTACAGGACGTTTATATTTTTCTTCTGATGAACATGAAGGTTTGGGGCGTTTAGATATTTTCTATTCTGAAATTGTAAATGGCAATTGGCATAAACCTATTCATATGGACGCACCTATTAACTCGCGCTATAACGATTTTGGGTTGATAATTGATGCTTTCAAAAAAAGTGGAATGTTTTGTTCAGACAGACAACGAACATCTGATGATATTTATTCGTTTACACCTTTATATCCAATGTTTGACAATTCTACTCGGCAAGTAGAAAATGATTATTGTTATGTATTATATGAAGCTGGAGCTGAGAATCCCGATTCAACTATGTTTGATTACGAATGGAATTTTGGGGATGGAAAAAAGACTAGAGGTATAGAAGTTGATCATTGTTTTAATGGTCCTGGTGATTTTACAGTTGAATTAAACGTAATTGATAAACTTACAGGAGAAGTTTATTATACTCAAGCTACGTATCCTTTACAAATAGAAGATGTGAAACAAGTTTATATCAATGCACCTGATACAGTAAAGGTAGGACAGGAAATTTTATTTGACGGTCGTCAGACAAATATAGAAGATTTCAAAATCTATAAATATTATTGGGATTTTGGAGATGGTCGTAAAACAAGAGGAATTGAAGCACAACATATTTATACAACACGGGGAAACTTCATTGTCCAATTGGGCGTTGTAAGTAAAAAGGACAAAGGAGGAAACACTCAAAAAAGAGGAGTTTATAAGAATATCGTTGTTGTTGGAGACGCAAAAGAGCGAGGACGTCGTGTTGGAAATTAGAACATTCTAGATTAATCGTGGTATATATACTGAACCGAAATTTTTTAAACATGAAACACTTAACTACTATTTTTTTAATCTTTAGTATTAGCATAAATTTATTTGCTCAACCCGTTCCTGCAGAGGATGAAAATATACCTTTTCTTATGACTTTTGGTCATAAAGCAGAAACTTCGTGGGGTGATGATGATTTTTCACAAACATTCTTTTTTGTTATTCCAGCAGAACATACAAGCCCTATATTTATTAGAGTTTTTGATGCTGATTGTGGAGGTCTGGTTGATGAAATTAATGGAATATGGGATACAAAAATCACTTACTCTGTTTATGGTGGTGTTGAATGCTATTCTAATAAAGATGCTCAGGGAATTGATCCCGTAGGAAATTACAAAAGCGGTAATTTGTTAGCTACAAAGACGTTTGGTGAGAATCCAAGATACGATAATAAGTGGTATACGTTTGGACCTTTTAATCCTACCGAAGGTGAGTTAATTGAAAAATATGGTGGCTATATATTTAAGATTGTATGTGAAGGTTTTAATGGTGATGATGGTAATATGTATCGTTACTTTGTAAGTACAGCACAAAATGAGAATAAGAGAATTGAAGGAGCCAATGCATTTGCTTATGAGTATAGTTTTAGAATGCATAACGATCCTAATGAGGTATCTCATATTTATCCATATATTGATGATAGAACTATTTCGGTTGAACAAAAGAATTTCGATTGGGATAGGGATGGAATAATACGTGTTGTATCAGTTGGCAGAGCTGGATTGCCATGTAAGATTTCTGGAGATGATGATTGGAATCAAAATCAATTTAAAATTCTGGAAGAAGAGGTAAATTCATCCTTAGATTTTCAGTTTATCAAGAGGAAATCACCAGCAGTTAAAAATAACAATGTGGTAATTTCTGTTAAGAACCAGTATGGTGAATTATTACCATTTTATACGATTCCTATTGGAGGAGTTCCTAAATATAAGTATTCTATTGGTGTTAAAAAGAAATCAAATTAGTAGACCATGAGTAATTTAAAAAATAAGATCCCAGCATTATTAATAGTATTATTTTTTGCTCAAAGCGTTTTTGCACAGATATATCAGTTTAAAGAATATAACATTGAAGAAGGTCTTAGTCACCCTATTGTTTATACAATAAGTGAAGATAAGAATGGCTTTGTATGGATTGGAACAGGGGAAGGTTTATGTCAGTTTGATGGATTCAACTTTGCAGTTAGTGAAGTTGATGCCAGTTTAACAGATGGATTTGTTTCATCAAGTTATCTTGATAAAAATGGAATTTTATGGTTTGGACATAATACTGGTCAAATTACCTATTACAATGGAGTTAAGTTTTCCTTATTAGATACAAAAGATTTGTTTAATAGTAGTATTACAGATATTTCTGGAGATGCTGAAGGAAATGTTATAATTGCATCTCAAAACAACGGATTTATACAAGTTAAGAAGGATTTAACTTTTAATATTTTCAATGAAACATTCTCAGGTAAAATTATATATTCTCTTAAATCTGTTGGCAGTAATCAATTGTTAATTGGAACAGGAGAAGGATTGAGTTTGTATAAATTATCTAAAGGATTAATAGAAGAGGTTTATTCTATTAAAGAATTGGAATATTTAGGGATTCAGTCAATTGATATTGGATCAAGACCAGGGACTTTTTGGATTGGTACAGAAGATTCTGGATTCTACCTTTTAAAAAGTAAAGGAGATTCCTTTGAATCTTACGAATTGAAAAATATTGGGGAATCTTATAATTTAGGATTAGATAATATTCAATCTGTTCTTGAGGATTCGGAGAATACATTGTGGGTGAGTACTTTTGGGAAAGGGATTTATAAATTAATACCGGGGGATTCTGATTATAGCTATAGTAAAACGATACACTTTTCAACCTCGAATGGTTTAGCAGATAATTTCATCAAGAAAGTTTATCAGGATTGGGAAGGAAATTATTGGATAGCTACTTTTGGCAAGGGGTTATTGTTTTCTGTCGATGAGGCTTTTACAATGCATTTTCAGGATATTGCTGAATTAAAAGGAAATGTTTTAGCAATAGAAGAATCCGATAAATATTTATGGTTAAGTGGAGTAGGAGTGCTTGTTAGAGTAAATAAAGAAAATAATGAATATGATATCATAAACAAATCAAATGGTTTACCTTCAGATAAGATTATTGATTTATACATTGATATTGAAGATAATTTATGGATTGGAACTGAAAAAAGCGGTGTTTACAAATTAAATATTGAAACAAAAAGAGTTCGAAGTTTTTATCAATCAGATAATAATCTCGGAAATAGTATAAATTCAATTACAGGGGCAAAAAATTTGGTGTATGTTTCTACCCAGAATGGAGTGCGGGTTTTTGATATAAAAGCAAAAACAAGTAAGTTGTACAATACAGCACAAGGATTGCCACATAACGATATTAAAGCTGTTTGCATCGATTCGCATAATAACCCTTGGATAGCAACAAAAAGTAATGGAATATTTGTTTTAAATTCTGATCACAAATTTACAATTGAAGGAAATGCAAATCTAAAATTTACATCTATAACTGAAGATATTGACGGAAATTTATGGGCTGCGACTTATGGAGTTGGGATATTTAAGTTTGAAGAAGATACTTTAAAATATTACTCTACAGATATTGGTTTAAAATCAAACTATTGTTACAGTATTATAGCCGATGATTATGGTAAAGTGTGGGTTGGACATCAATTAGGTATGAGTAGTATTGATGTTAAAACCGATGAAATAAAAGTATTTGGTACGGAAATTGGCATAACTGGTGATTGTAATAATAATGCTGTGTTTAAAAGAAAAACGGGCGAAATATTAATTGGAACTACCAAAGGAATGGTATATTATGATGGCTCTAAAGAAAAGAAAAATAATCATATACCAAGATTAAACATTACAAGGCTTGAATTTTCAGACAATCAAGTTGATTTCAAAAAGCCTGTAAATCTTCCTTTTCAGATTTACAAAATGAGAATTTCTTTTGTTGGACTAAGTTATCAGAATCCTGAGGGTGTATCGTATCAGTATAAACTGGATGGCTATGATCTGGAATGGTCTAATGCTTCAAATGAAAGAGAAGTTTATTATCCAAGAATAGAGGATGGAAATTATACATTTCAATTAAAAGCATGCAACTCAGATGGGTTTTGTGTTGAAAAACCGCTCGAAATAAAAATTTCTATTAAACCTCCAGTATGGAAAAGGTGGTGGTTTATTACATTGGTTGTTTTAGTTATTATTGGCTTAATATTTTGGTATATAAGTTATCGTGAACGAAAACAAAAAGCTTTACAAGAGTATCTTGAAACGGAGCTGACAGCTCGTACTAAGGAAGTTGTTGCACAAAAAGAAGAGCTTGAAGTAAAAAATCGAGATATAACCGATAGTATTAATTATGCGCAACGTATTCAACAAAGTATATTACCTTCGGTAATTACAATAAACGACAATTTCTCGGGAGCATTTGTTTATTACCAGCCAAGAGATATTGTTAGTGGTGATTTTTATTGGTACGATAAAGTTAATGAAGATAAGTTTTTGATTGTTTGCGCCGATTCAACTGGACATGGTGTTCCAGGAGCGTTTATGTCGATGATTGGAACTACTTTAATTAAAGATATTTGTTTGCGTAAAGATATTAATTCGCCATCTGCTATTTTGCAAAGTCTCGATAAGGAACTTCAAAGCACACTTAATCAGAATGTGGAAGCGGAAAGAGCAAACGATGGTATGGATATTATTGTTTGTGAAATAGATGTTAATACACATTACATGCGATTTGCTTCGGCAATGCGCCCATTGATTCTTTATAAAGATAAAGAATTGCAATATGTTAAGGGAACAAAAGCATCAATTGGTGGAGATCCTAAGGCAGAAAAACAATTTGAGAATGTGGGTTTCCAACTCGCTAAAGGGGATATTATTTATATGTTTTCAGATGGTTATCCTGATCAGTTTGGTGGTCCACGTGGCAAGAAGTTTAAAATGGATAGAGTAAAAAATATGTTAGCTGATGTTTGTGATAAACCAATGGAAATCCAACAAGAACATGTAAATCAAACGTTTAGTAAGTGGAGAGGTAAGCTGCAACAGGTAGATGATGTGTTGTTTATGGGTGTTAGAGTTTAGTTGGCCTCAGTATCGTTAATATCAATAATTTTATTTATTATAGCATAAATTGTTAAACCCGGAGCTGTTTTAATACCCAGTTTCCGGGTTATGTTTTTGCGATGAGTGACAACAGTATGCACACTAATAAACAGTTTATCAGCAATTTCTTTGTTCGAATAGCCAAGAGCAATTTCTTTTAAAATATCAGCTTCTCGTTTGCTTATCTCGTCGGGAATATTAGGCGCAGTATCTAGTTTATTCTTGTTTCCTGAAAGTTGGTTTAATTTTTTTAGTATTTCGGCTTGAGAATCAGTTAAGTTAATTATTTCAGCAAAATCTGATAGATTCTGATTGTTGGAGCTGTTAGAAATTGCAATTAATTGATTTTTACCGTATTTGTTTTTTATTTCCTTGAACAGATTTGTAGATTTAAGAATATTAGTATCTAATAGGAGAAAATCAGTTTCTTTGGTTTCTATTAATTCAGGAATTTCTTCGAAACTATCAGCTTGATTTGTAATATGCGCATCATGCATTTTATCGATAATAGAAATTAATCCTTTTCGAATTATGTATGATGGACTATATAATATAAAGCTTGTTGCTCTCATATCACTGCTTAATATTTCGCAAATCTTTGATGAATCATCTTTTCCATTTCTCTAATCTTAGGAACTAAAACTTTATCTTCTATTCTGGAATGGTCATTTAAATCCTGTTCCAGAATAAAAAGTTCCTGAATTAGCCTATTGCACAATCTTACATCTTTAGGTTGAGGAAGATATTTGATAATGATATTCTTTAGATCATAAAGTTTTTCTTCAATATCGTCGTGTTCAGTTTTAAAAATATCGATAGAATATGTTTCCATTAATTCTATAATTGATGTGTCAATCTTTTCTTGATTAAATGCCTTTTCTATTGATAAGGTGTAAGGATACACAACCTCTTCCTCGCGTTGGGTGTGATTTAGTAATTCTTGTTTGTAATCATTAAAAAAACGCTTAAGAAGTATAAGAGTGTCTTTTTGAGTGTAGCATGAATCAACCATTTCGTTAATCAATGATTCAATTTCAGGAACTTTTACTTGATGGTAGAAGGCATGGGTTTTTGACAAATATTCTGTTATAAGTCCAACGGAAAAAGTTTGCAAGTGTTTCTTTGGAAAATAATCTTTGTCAATAAAAGCATTCAGAATCTCTAAAAAGAAATTTACATCAACATTTTTTTCTTTGCAGGTTTCTTCAATTGTTTTATCTCCAAATCCCAAAACAATTCCAAAGCGATTTAAAACTGAAAGAGTATGGTAATTCATGTGAATTACATCAGCCATTTTTATATTTTTTGTTAAAATCATTTTATGTTTTTTGAATTTTTATAAGAAAACAAAATGAGTGGCCTTTTGTTGCACTAATTCAGAGTAAATTATTATTGGGGTCGTTTCTGTATTGCTTATATTGTAAGCTCTGTCTTGAATATAGAATTCATACCGAGCAGTGTCTTCAGATGAAATTATACGTGTAAGTTCAATGTCAATGGTTCCTTTCAGAAACGTTCGATAAATACCTTCTTCAAAATAAGGCATCCAATAGTTTGTGGTGTCGTTTAGAACAAATTCCCCATTTACCTTAACATATTCGTAAATAAATACATCATAAATTGTAGGGGTTTCTGGATTTGTATTTTCGTTAAACCCAATATTACCATCGCCATCTATAAAAGAAAAAGTAAGCGTACCAACGATATTATTACCTAAAGGACCATTGTCATATGATGCACTAAAATCAATATATTCTATTTCCGGAATTGCAGAATAGCTTTCTTCTTTTTCGCATCCCGAAAATAGAAATACAATACTTAATATGTAAAGTAATCGTTTCAAGTATTATTTTTTACGCATATAAACGGTAACAGGACTGCCTGTGAAACCAAAATGCTCA
Organism: Bacteroidales bacterium; assembly: GCA_016342685.1. Lineage (GTDB taxonomy): Bacteria > Bacteroidota > Bacteroidia > Bacteroidales > UBA12077 > UBA12077. The sequence goes on from JAEINU010000010.1 coordinate 36,389, forward strand.
CGTAATTTATTTTCCAAATATCTTTTGTAAGGATCCTTAACGTACTGTGGTAAGTTGCAGAAAAACACAAAAGATGGATAATATGTACTTAATTGTGTAATGTATTTTATTTTAATAAACTTCCCTTTTGTTGAAGGTGGACTGTGTTGAGCAATAGCTTCTTGCATTACTTCGTTAAGCTTTGCAGTTGGGATTTTTTTTCTGCGATTTTCATATACCGTTTTAGCTTCCTCGAGTACTTTATGTATACGTTGTTTTGTTAATACCGAAGTAAAAATAATTGGTACATCGGTAAATGGAGCAATTCTGCTTTTTATTTTTTCGGTAAAATCTTTTGCAGTATTGGTGTCTTTATCAATTAAATCCCATTTATTTACCAAGATAACTATTCCCTTATTGTTTTTCTGAATAAGCGAAATAATATTTAGATCCTGAGATTCAATTCCATTTTCAGCATCAAGCATAAGTAAACATACATCAGCTTCTTCCAAAGCACGAATCGAGCGTAAAACAGAATAGAATTCTAAATCTTCTTTTACTTTTGCTTTTTTTCTGATTCCTGCGGTATCAACCAAATAAAAATCCTGATTAAATTTATTATATCTGGTATTTATTGAATCTCGTGTTGTTCCCGAAATTGGAGTTACAATATTTCTTTCTTCACCAATAAGTGCATTTATTAAAGATGATTTGCCAACATTAGGACGACCTATAACAGTATATTTCGGAATGTCAAGTTCTTCGTCAGCTTCTTCTTCTTTTATATAACTTACAATTTTATCGAGTAACTCACCAGTTCCACTTCCATTTATTGACGATATGCACATTGGATCACCTAAACCAAATTTATAGAATACATTGGATTCTATTATTCGTGCATTATTATCAACCTTATTTGTAACAAGAATTACATCTTTTTTCGAACGACGCAAAATTTGTGCAACCGAGTCGTCTAAATCGGTAACTCCATTTTCTACATCAACAACAAAAAGAATAAGATTTGCTTCTTCAATAGCAATATCAACTTGTTTTCGAATTTCTTCTTCGAAAATATCATCTGAATTACGAACATATCCTCCTGTATCAACAACCGAAAAAGTTTTTCCTATCCATTCGGCTTTTCCGTATATTCTATCCCTCGTAACCCCGGCAGTTTCATCAATAATCGCATGTTTAGTTTCCGTTAAACGGTTAAATAGAGTTGATTTACCTACGTTAGGTCTTCCTACAATTGCTACAATCATGGTATTTAATAAATTAATTTCTGTATTATGATATCTAATTGATTAACAATTAATTTTGTTTCTTCAATTAATTTCTTCTTTTCTTCGTTTAGATTTTGACTGGTAATTTCGTCCATCGATTTTAATAAATCAAGAGATTTAAGAGCACTTGAATATGATTCTCTTAGAAATTTAGCAAAATCATCTGTTTCATTGGCATCAAGAGCATCCATAAATTTTATAGATACTTTCCCAATATTTTGTTTTAATTCGGAACTTAACAATTCAGGAAATTCTTTTTCTAAGCTTTTTACCAAACTAATTCCCTTAACCGTATATTGATATGTTTTTTCTTCAAGTTCTTTCATCAGGTATTCATATTTATATTCAGATAAAATTCAAAATTATTATTGATATCTGATTTTACATATTAATATCCAAAATTTCTTAATGGTCTGTCTTTATCTCTCCAGTCTTTACTAACTTTTACATACATTTCAAGAAAAACCTTCTTACTAAAAAATGCTTCAATGTCTAATCTTGCTTCAGTTGCAGTTTTCTTTAAAGCCTGTCCTTTATGTCCAATTATAATTCCTTTTTGAGATGGACGAATAACATGAATAAGAGCTCTTATTCGCAATAATTTCTCGGTATCTTTGAATTCTTCAACCTCAATTTCAACCGAGTAAGGAATTTCTTTTTGATAATTCAATAATATTTTTTCGCGAATAATTTCCGAAACAAAGAATCGTTCAGTTTTGTCTGTTAACGAATCTTTTGGGAAATATGGAGGACTCTCCGGTAGTGTTTCCAAAATTCGTTTAAGCACAACATCTAAATTAAAATCGTTTAATGCCGATATTGGGATTATTTCTGCTTTTGGAAGTATTTTACTCCATGTTTCGACTAAAGTCTCTAGTGTTTCCTGATCTGTTAAGTCAATCTTATTAACTAAAATCAGTACAGGTATATCTACGTTTATAAGCTTATCGATGTATTGTTGATTTTTATCTAAAGTCTCAACAACATCAGTTATATAAAGCATTACGTCGGCATCTTCAAAGGCGCCACCAACAAAACGCATCATCTTTTCTTGTAACTTATAATTAGGTTTTAAAATTCCCGGAGTATCTGAATATACTATTTGAAAATCGTCTCCATTGACAATTCCCATTATTCTATGTCTTGTTGTTTGTGCTTTTGAGGTTATTATAGAAAGTTTTTCACCAACCATTGCATTCATCAAAGTTGATTTTCCAACGTTCGGATTTCCAATAATATTAACAAAACCTGATTTATGTGGCATTCTGTTTGTTTTTATCTTTTAATAATTTTTTTGCAAAGATAAGAGAAATTTTGTCTAATTGCCTCGTTTATGATTTTGTTATGCAGTAGATTGATAACATATTTTGTTCTTTCATAGATTATTTAATTTAATATTTGTTTGATCTGAAAACAGGCCTTACTTTTGTTATCGATTTTTAATAATTTATTGTTGATGAATTTTCTTTATTATTTCGATTTGCTAGGAACTTTTGTGTTTGCAATAAGCGGAGTTTTAACAGCCTCAAATAAAAAATTTGATGTTTTTGGAGCATCTGTAATAGCCTTTGTAACTGCAATTGGGGGCGGCACTTTACGCGATATCTTAATAGGAGATTTTCCGGTAGGATGGATTAACGATTTAAATTACTTATATGTTGTTTTGTCGGCAATAATAATTAGTACTATTTTTAAAAAATACATTGCGCAACTTCGAAAAACACTATTTCTTTTCGATACGATAGGAATTGGTGTATTTACAATTATTGGTATTCAAAAAGCATTGCTGTTCGATATTTCTCCAATTATAGCTGTTATGATGGGAACGATTTCTGCAGTATTTGGCGGCGTATTGCGCGATATATTATGTAACGAAACACCTCTTATTTTCAGAAAAGAGATTTATGCCACTCCTTGTATTTTGGGTGGGTTTACTTATTTAGTCCTTTCGCACCTTGACGTGCATTTAAACATTATTTCACTTGTAACAGCATCGTTAATAATAAGTGTTAGACTCTTTGCTGTTAAAAAGAATTGGTCTCTACCTCGGTTTAATTAATAGATAATTAGTATTATGTGGATTTATTCGATTGTGATATATATTATTTTTGAAATAAATACTATAATTATAGTATGTGGTTCAAAAAAAGTGGAGCTTTAATTTTTTACAATCCAATCGTCAAACTTAATTTATAAGAAAAGTTGTTGGCTGTTTTGTTGAATGAATAAGGTCCGTAACGATAGAATATTCCAAATCCATATCCTAAAAAGGATTGGTTTAGTATATTGTTAATTAAAATTCCACCTTCGTAAAAGCCTTTTTCTATTGATTGCAATGGAATATCGGTAATGTGATTTGATTTTGAACTTAATGAACCGATACCATAATTATGAACTAGCGAAAATTTTGGAGAAAATTTTTCTGAGCGAATTAGGATGTTTCCAAAATCGTGTTTCACGAAAATTGAGAAAAATCTATCTGAGTAAAATTCACCCATTCTCATGGTTCCAAAACTATTTTCAGATTCAATACTAAACGATTGATAACTTCCGTGTCCGTTGTAAAGTTTTGAAATAGGAACATTGCCTTTCACTAAACCACCTACCAATGTAATTTTTGTTTTTCCTAAACTTTTTGATCTAAACGATTTTGTGATTTTAGCTTCGTACTTTGCGTATTCGTATTCGCCATCAATCCAGTTTACACCTTTTACAATATTTCCAAAAAATATTGGATAGTTTGTTCCTAAAGTATATTTAGATCGCAAAGTTTGCATAAACTTTTCGTTGTAGGCATATCTAAACTTTAGTCCTATTTCATTAAAAGTAAACTCATTAACTAAGTTGGTTGGATTTTGTGTAAAGTCATAATTGTTTGTTGGGCTTACTACAGACTGATTAAAGAAAATATTGGAACTTAAATATTGTAAACTTTGAAAGGAGTACGATGCCTCATACATTTCCACCCAATCCATATTTTCAATCATATACTTTCTATAAATTTCTGTTGTTGTGAAATCAGGTTTTTCGTTGAATTTATATCCCGATCTTTCTTTAACATCTTTAGAATATGAAAAATGAATTTTACTTTCCGATTTTTTGTGCACATTTAATATTAAATCACCACCATATTTCCATTCTTCATCTTTAAAACCATAACCAAAATATCCACCAATTGAGAAAAGTTTAGAAATTTTATCGTTCGTCATAATGCCAAGTCCTAATCGATAACCCTCGTAGTCGTTATAATCCATTATTTTATTCAGAGGGAGGTCAAAGCATTTAACAGGAATATTTCCATTTATGATTATTTCCAGATTTCTTAATTTTCTATCCAAGTTATAAACTTCACTTATACTATCTATTATATGGTAGGTTCTTTTATCCATCTCAGTTAATGCCTGAGTCCTGTTAATATCCCAATACTGATCTGTTTTATTTTGAATATCATCAGCCATTTTAAGTTCTACATTTCCAAACTCTTTTTCGTTAAGATCTGGATTTAAATCGATATTGGAAATGTAGCTTTTGCCTTTAGCAATTAAATTGTTTTTGTCGAATGTTATTTCTGTAATTAATTCTTTAGGAAACCATTGAGTGTTTTCAATCCATTCGTAGTTTTGTTTGATTTTTATTCCCATTCCCTGATCTTTTTCCAAGGGCTCAGCCAAAACAGATTGAACGGCATACCGATTCGTATTAATATGTAAAAATCCCTTTAACCCAATAAAGTTTTTTCCTTTTTTTGGACGGTAAGAAATTACAAAAATAGAATCGCCACGCTCATTAAAAAGAGTATCTTCAAGCATAAAAAAGTATCTATTAATACTTCCTTTACTTATAGGATTTATATAAGCTTTATCCATAATTGTAAAAAACTCATTGTAAAAAGATAAAGCTTGAACCTGCGAAGCAATAAGAGAAAAAATAGGGTCGCTAAAACCCGAAACTTTCGAAGCTAGAATTGTTTCGTTGTATTTGTCGGGTCGAATAAATTTTTTCTCATTCACAGTTTCCATTACCAAAACATGCTGATCTTTAAATAAGTAATCAGAATTAATAGAGGAGTCTATCTCTGGTTTGGTTTCCAATTCTTCTGTGAAAATCATTTTATTGTAACTCTGAAACGAAAATGATTGCATTTTCTCCGGGTTATTCAAATCTCTATTTTCAATAACTTTTTGTATTATTCTATTTGCAGGATTTTCGCCAGGTAATATAATAACTTCTTCTAAGTTATATGTTTTAGGCTGTAGCTCAATTGTTATTTTGGATTCATCTACAAGTATAGTGTCGTTGTAGTATCCTAAATAGCTAATGTGTAGCTTTTTGATGTTGTTCCCATTAATATTAAATACTCCATCTATATTTGTGGTAGTTCCATGGCCTTGATCATTATAAATAATATTTACAAATGGAAGAGGGGTTTTCGTTTTAGAGTTTATTACGATCCCCTCAATGTCTTGAGCTATAGATGTATTGTATAAGCACAATAATACACATAAGAATACAATTACTTTTCTACACATTCTAACTTTTATTTTTTCAGTAGGTAGATAAAGATTGTAATTTATTACAAATCAATTAAGAAAAATATATTATTTGTAAGATTTTCTTTTTAGCATACTAATTTCAACAGGTGTGAGGTGTCTAAATTTTCCTCTTGGGAGATTTTTTTTGGTTAAACCAGCAAAATATACTCGATCAAGTTTCTTTACCTTATAATCTAAAGATTCGAAAATTCTGCGAACAACTCTGTTTTGTCCCGAATGAATTTCAATGCCTACCTGCGATTTATCACCATCTTCAACATAATTAATAGCATCTGCTGCAATAAGATCATCATCTAATTGAACACCTTCTGCAATTTTAATTAAATCGTTTTTAGTTAAATCTTTGTCTAGATGCACATGATAGATCTTCTTTTTCCGAAAGCTTGGATGTGTAAGTTGTTTCGTTAGTTCGCCATCATTAGTCAAAAGAAGCACGCCTGTTGTATTTTTATCTAATCTTCCAACAGGATAAATTCTTTCTGTACATGCATTTTTAACAATGTCAATTACCGTTTTTTCAGCATGATCATCCTTAACTGTAGTAACAACATCTTTAGGTTTGTTAATTAGAATATAAACCTTTTGTTCGCGAATAGCTTGTTTCCCCTTGTGTTTAACATCATCTTTTGGAGATACTTTTGTCCCCAATTCTGTAACTACTTTTCCATTAACAGTTATTTCTCCAGCTGTTATTAAATTATCTGCATCACGGCGAGAACATATACCCGCATTCGATAAAAACTTGTTCAAACGAATAGGTTCATTTGTAAAGATTTTTTTATCTTCAGGTTTTCCTTTTGTATTCTTATTTTTACTAAATGAAGATTTTTCTTTTGAAAAACTTTTCTTCTTATCCCTGTTCGCTCTCTCCATGATCTGATTATTTAATTATCTTCAATTTATTGCTGCAAAGGTAATATAATTTAATAATTTTGTGCTTCTGAATTTCTTCTATAATAAAAGTTAAAATATCTTAAATTATAATTCAGCTAAGATGATTTATTTATCTTTAATGGAATTTTAAACTTGTACAAAAAAATAAAGTCTATTTCATATGACATTAATAAAATCAATATCAGGAATAAGAGGAACAATTGGCGGAAGAGCTGGAGATGGATTGAGTCCTTTGGATACAGTAAGATTTGTTGGGGCTTATGCTCAGTGGGTTATCAATCGTTCTAACACAGAAAAGGTGAAAGTAGTTGTTGGGCGAGATGCACGAATTTCGGGAGAAATGGTAAATCAAATAGTTACAGGAACACTTATGGGAATGGGGCTTGATGTTATTGATATTGGGTTAGCAACTACTCCTACAACAGAAATAGCAGTTACAAATGAAAAGGCCCAAGGGGGAATAATATTAACTGCAAGTCATAATCCAAAACAATGGAATGCATTAAAGCTACTAAATGAAAAAGGAGAATTTCTTTCTGGCGCAGATGGAACTGAGGTGCTGTCTATCGCCGAAAAAGAAGATTTTGTTTTTGCTGATGTAGATGATCTTGGTAAAATTGTGGAAAAAAGTACTTATTTAGATTTTCATATAAAAAAAATTATAGATCTTGCCTTAGTTGATATTCAAGCTATAAAAGCAGCAAATTTTAAGATTGTGATCGATGGAGTTAACTCTGTTGGAGGAATCGCAATTCCAGCTTTATTAAAAGCAATTGGAGTATCCGATGTGGTTGAGCTATACTGCGAACCAAATGGGATTTTCCCTCACAATCCGGAACCACTGCCTGAGCATTTAACCGAAATATCAAAGTTGGTAAAGAAAGAAGAAGCACATTTAGGTTTTGTTGTCGATCCTGACGTTGATCGATTAGCAATTGTAAATGAAGATGGAACAATGTTTGGCGAAGAATATACTTTGGTTGCAGTTGCCGATTATATCTTGCAAAATAAAAAAGGAAACACTGTTTCTAATATGTCATCATCTCGCGCTTTACGCGATGTAACGAATAATCATGGTGGAAATTATTTTGCTTCGGCTGTTGGCGAAGTAAACGTTGTTGAAAGCATGAAAGCAAATAATGCAGTAATTGGCGGAGAAGGAAATGGAGGAATCATTTATCCGGAATTGCATTATGGACGAGATGCTTTAGTCGGAATAGCCCTGTTTTTAACTCACTTGGCAAAAAGTGGAAGACGTTGCTCTGATGTGCGATCTCAATATCCTGAATATGTAATTGCAAAAAAGAAAATGCAATTAACTCCTGAAATTAATGTTGATAACATACTTGAGTCTGTAAAACGTAAGTTTAAAGATTATGAAATAAATGATATTGATGGTGTTAAGATTGAATTTGATCATGGATGGGTTCACCTGCGAAAATCAAATACAGAACCAATCATTAGAATTTATGCAGAAAGTAGAGATGCTGCAAGCGCCGACGAATTAGCCGATAAAATCATAAATGAAATAAAATCACTGTTATAAAATTGATATAGATGAAAAGGAAGCATTATATTATAATTTCAACTGTTCTAGTCGTTATTTTAGGAATTTTACTATTTAGACCCGGTAAAGGCGATAACTTAAAAGACCTAACTGTTAAGGTTGAAAAAGGTGAGTTTGAAATCTTAGTTACGATAACAGGAGAATTACAAGCAAAAAGTTCAGTTGATATAATGGGGCCTTCAGAGTTGCGTAATAGTAGGGAGCTTAGAATTAGAGAGATAAAAATACAAGATTTAGTTCCGGAAGGTACTGTTGTTGATTCCGGGCAATATGTTGGAACTTTAGACAGAACAGAGGTAAGTACAAGTTTAAAAGATTTACAAGATGAGCTAGAAACATCCGAATCTCAATTTATAAAAACACAGCTCGATACTACAATGCAATTAAGAGAATTGCGCGATCAATTAGTGAATTTGCGATTTGCAATGGAAGAAAAACAAATTGTACTTGATCAGAGTAAGTTTGAACCTCCTGCAACTATTCGTCAAGCAACAATTGAACTGGAAAAATCAGAAAGAGCGTATAATCAAGCAAAGGATAATTATTCCTTAAAAGTTCAGCAAGCAAATGCAAATATGCGCGAATCAAACATTAATCTCGATCAAGCAAAAAGAAAAGTTCAGCAGCTCAACAATGTAATTAGCAAGTTTACAATATTTGCTCCGCAGGGAGGAATGGTAATTTATAAAAAAGAGTGGAGTGGTCAAAAACGAAAAGTTGGTGGTACAATTAATCCATGGGATCTTGCAGTTGCAACGCTTCCCGATTTATCTGTTATGAATTCGAAAACCTATGTAAATGAAATAGACATTAGTAAAATTAAAACAGGGCAGTTGGTTCGATTAGGAATTGATGCTTTCCCCGACCGAAAATATACTGGCGAGGTTGTCGAAGTTGCAAACATAGGAGAGCAGCTTCAAAACACCGATGCTAAGGTTTTTGAGGTGTTGATTAGGGTGGATCAGTCGGATAGTATTATGAGACCTGCCATGACTACAAGTAATCAGATTATTACTAATGTGTATAACGATGTGTTGTTTTTACCTTTGGAAGCCATACATAATGAGGATAGTTTAAGTTTTGTTTATACAACAAATAATAAAAAGCAAATTATTGTTCCGGGCAAAACAAATGAGAATTATATGATAATTGAACAAGGTGTTGTTTTGGGAGATGAAATTCTTTTATCGATTCCAGAAAATATAGATAAGTTTAAACTTTCGGGTGAAGAGTTATTAGAGGTTATTAAAGAGCGGAAAGTACAAAAAGAGTTAGCGGAAAAGCAAAGGGAAGAACGGAATAATAAATCCGACAGAAATCCTAAAAGATCAAAAATGCAAGGACATCGAACTTCAAGCTCTAACTAATATAAATTATGTTTAGTAGATACTTTCACGATATAGAAATTGCTATTGAATCAATTCTGGGGAATAAATTAAAGTCAATATTAACGGCTTTGGGAATTATCTTTGGTACAGCTGCTGTAATAGCAATGCTTGCAATTGGTAATGGAGCTCAGCAAGAAATATTAGAACAAATTAAAATGGTTGGAGTTAATAATATTGTTATATCTCCAAGCATTGATCTTACCGAGAATGGTGATGAAAATGGTAATGGTTCTGAAACTGAAAACAATAAAAAGAAAAAGAAGTTTTCGCCAGGTCTTACCATGAAGGATATAGATGCAATAAAACGTATTGTTCCTTCTGTTAAGAGAATTACTCCTGAGATTATTGCTAATTCTTTTGTTGTGCAAAATGGAAAAAGGGTTCCTGCAAAAATTATTGGAATAAGTAATGATTATTTCGACATATATAATATTAACCTCGAAAAGGGACACCTTTTTAGTGATTATCAAACCGAAATAGGTACTCCAATTTGTGTTATTGGTGCGAATATAAGTGCAAAAATATTTAGTGATGTTGATCCTATTAATCAGTATTTAAAGTTTGGACATGTATGGTTAAAAGTTGTAGGTGTTCTAGAAAAATCAAGTGTTAATCTTTCGGCAGCCGATAATGCAGGTGTAAACCTAGTGAACGACAATGTTTATATTCCAGTACAAACAATGCTTTTGCGATATAAAAACCGAGCATTGGTCAATTCTAAAAGTTTGGGTGGGGGAACCGGTTTTGGAGGAGGTTTTTTCTTTTCCTTTTCAGGAGGAAATGAAAAGTCTGCATTGTCCAATTACAATCAACTTGATAAAATAATCGTACAGGTTGAAGAAACAGAGCAGCTAACATTAACAACCGAAGTGTTGAGTAGAATGATTTTGCGTCGCCATATGGATGTGCAAGATTTTGAAATAACTGTGCCCGAATTGCTCCTAAAGCAACAGCAAAGAACGAAAGATATTTTTAACATAGTGCTTGGTGCAATTGCAAGTATTTCATTAATTGTTGGTGGAATTGGAATTATGAATATCATGTTTGCAACAGTAATGGAACGGATAAAAGAAATAGGTATTCGATTAGCACTAGGGGCAAAAAAAGCGGATATCATTGCTCAGTTTTTATCTGAAGCGATATTAATTAGTGTTTCAGGAGGTTTAATAGGTGTTTTCTTTGGGGTTGTTTTTTCAAAGCTAATAACAAAATTTGCTGATATATTAACGATAATATCACCGGGGTCAATAATTGTAGCTTTTGGTGTAAGTGCGATGATCGGGGTTATATTTGGTATTTCGCCGGCAAAACGTGCAGCAGAAAGAGATCCTATAGAATCATTACGATACGAATAAATATAAATCGAAAAATAAATGAAATCATTTAGTGTAATTTTTATTCTATTAATTAATTTAACGTGTTCTTCTATAATTGCTCAAGATATTTATGATCAAGAGCTAACTTTCGATGAGGTTGTTCAACTTGCCCGCGAACAATCACCTGATGCAATAATGGCAAAGCATCGTTATCGTGCAAAATTTTGGGAATTCAGTACATTTAAAGCAGAATTCAGACCAAGTGTCAGGCTTTCAACTACATTTCCAAACCTGAATAGAAGCTACAGCGAATTCGACGACTCAACCGGCACATATTATGTAAAATTAAATAAGAATACAACCAACTTAAATTTAGACATAACGCAAAATATACCTTATACAGGTGGTCAGTTGTCGGTTAGAACCGATTTATCTCGATTAGATAACCTAGAGGATGATACTTACTCATATAACTCTACACCATTTTCAATAACTTATAGCCAGCCGGTTTTATTTTATAACGAATTTCGATGGCAAAAGAAAATTGAACCACTCAAGTACGAGGAAGCTAAAGGAGATTATATTTCGGCAATGGAAGATGTTGCATTAAAAGCAGTAAACTACTTTTTTGATTTGGCTCTTGCGCAGCAAAATTTGCAGGTTGCAAAAATAAATTATTCAAATGCAGATACTTTATATCAGATAGCAAACGGTCGATACAATATAGGGACAATTGCTGAAAATGAATTAATGCAAATGGAACTAAGTTTGTTAAATGCTGGATCATCGTTAAATTCATCTAAGGTTGATTTAGAAATCAAGAAATATCAATTAAGATCATTTTTAGGATTTAACGAAAAAGTGAATCTGCAATTGATTATCCCGAAGGTGATTCCAAAGGTTGATGTAAATGTTGAACAGGCATTGGAAATAGCTAGAGTAAATAACCCTGAAATTTTAAATTTTGAGCGACAATTAATCGAATCTGAAAGAGATGTTGCAAAAGCAAAATCACAAAAAGGAGTACAGGCTAGTTTATTTGCAAGTCTTGGTTATACGCAACAAGCTGCTCAAATTAAAGATGCTTATGTTGATCCCCAAAGTCAGCAAAATTTAACACTTGGAATGCAAATTCCTATTCTTGATTGGAAATTGGGAAAAGGTCGATACAAAATGGCACAATCAAGTCAGGAGGTTATTCGTACAACAGTTGATCAGGCAAGAACGGATTTTGTGCAAAATGTGTATTTGAATGTTATGCAGTTTAATTTACAAGACGATCAATTTGTAATCGCAGCAAAAACTGATACAATTGCGCAAAAACGTTATGATATGACAAAACAACGATTCTTAATCGGGAAAGTTGATGTTTTGGACCTGAATGTGGCCCTGTCGGAGAAGGATGCCGCTAAAATTAACTATATTTCTGCTTTACGTAAGTATTGGTCAAACTTCTATAGTCTTAGAAGAATTACGCTTTATGACTTTATAAAAGATGAGTCATTAGGTGCTGATTTTGATGAGTTAATAGAGTAAGTTGTGTAAGCTAATTTTAATGTATTTTTAAAATTATATTAGCGGAATCATTGATCTATTCATGAGTAATTGAAGGTGTCTATATCTTTAATTCTTTGAAAAAGTGTGATTCTAAAAAATAATTTTATCTTTGCACGACAATTTGTATAATAGGAAAATAAAATAATAATATCAATAAAAATAGTTTAACAAATGCAAATTAAAGGAGCTATTAGATTTTTGGCCAGTATGATGGTCGTAATCTGTATTTACTACCTGTCTTTTACTTGGATAACTACAGGGATTAACAATGATGCTAAAGAATATGCACAAGGTAATGTAGATAAAAAATATGAATATCTGGATTCTATGTCCGGTATTGTAGTTTATAACCTTGGTTTTAGAGAGTATACATTTAGAGAATGTCAGGAAAGAGAAATTAATCTTGGTCTTGACTTACAAGGTGGAATGGATGTTATTCTTGAAATATCGGTTGAAGATATTATCAAAGCAATGGCAAACAATAGTAAAGATTCTACTTTCCAACAAGCAATAGTGCGTGCAAAGGAATATGGTAAAGATAGTCGTGATGATTTTGTTACTTTATTTGGAAGAGCTTTTAACGAGATCGATCCGAATGCAAAATTAGCTGCTATTTTTAATACTATTGAACTTAAAGGTAAAATCGAGTTTAATTCAACCAACGAAGAAGTTCTTAAAGTTATTCGCGAAGAGTCGAAGAGTGCTATCGATAATTCGTTCAATATTCTTAGAAGTAGAATCGACCGTTTTGGAGTTGTTCAGCCAACTATTCAACAGCTCGATAAAGAAGGTCGTATAATGGTTGCATTGCCAGGTGTAGATGATCAGGACCGTGTTCGTGATTTATTACAAGGTACTGCAAATCTAGAGTTCTGGGAAACTTACGACAATACAGAAGTGTATAGTTATTTGTTACAAGCAAACGAAATAATCTATGGTGTTGAAGAAGCTCGTAAAGATCTTGAAAGATTAGAAGGAGAAGTTGAAGAAGTTGAAACTGTTAAAGAAACTCCAACTAAAGAAGAAGGTGAAGATTTAGCTTTACTTGATCAATTAGACGAAACAGAAAAAGGTGATTCAGCATCTGTTGCCGATGGTCAGATTGCAGAGAGATATCCATTGTTTTCTGTTTTACGTCCGAGTATAAATCCACAATCAGGTCAACCTAAGGAAAGTTCTGTTGTTGGTATGGCACATTATTCAGATACATCTGTGGTTAACTCATATCTTAAATTAAAACAAGTTAGTACTGTTTTTCCTAGAGATATGAAATTTAGATGGCATGTTAAGCCATTTAAATATGATGATTCTAAAAGCTTTTATGAGTTGCATGCTATAAAAGTTACAGGTCGTGATGGAAAAGCACCACTTGATGGTGATGTTATTACTGATGCTAGATCTGAATTTGATCAAAATAGTGGTGCCGCTGAGGTTTCTATGTCAATGAATGTTGAAGGAGCGAAAATTTGGGCTCGATTAACAAAAAATAATGTTGGTAATTCTATTGCTATTATTCTTGATGGCTATGTTTACTCAGCACCACGTGTAAGTGGAGAAATCCCTGGTGGTCATTCATCAATCTCAGGTGATTTTACAGTAAACGAAGCAAAAGATTTAGCTAATATATTAAAGTCGGGTAAATTACCTGCTCCAGCAAGAATTATTCAAGAAGAGATCGTTGGGCCTTCATTAGGACACGAAGCGATTCAATCAGGTTTAAATTCATTCTTGTTGGCATTTCTTGTTGTTATGGCTTATATGATTTTCTATTATAGTCGTAAAGCTGGTTTAGTTGCTGATATTGCCTTAATAGTAAATATGTTCTTTATAATGGGAGTGCTTGCTTCTTTAGGAGCGGTTCTTACATTGCCTGGTATTGCCGGTATTGTTTTAACAATTGGTATGTCGGTTGATGCAAACGTACTTATATATGAACGTATTCGTGAAGAATTAGCTGCAGGAAAAGGGATTAAATTAGCTGTAAAAGATGGTTATAAAAATGCTTATTCTGCAATTATTGATGCCAACGTTACTACCTTATTAACTGCAATTATTCTTAATGTATTTGGAACAGGACCAATTAAAGGTTTCGCAACTACATTATTAATCGGTATTTTAACTTCTTTATTTACTGCAATATTCTTAACAAGATTAATCTTCGAATGGTATCTTAAAAGAAATAAAGAAATTACTTTTTCTACAAAAATTACTAAAAAAGCATTCAAGAACACAAATATTAAGTTTCTTGAAAAACGTAAAATATTCTATGTTATTTCTGGAGTTTTAGTTCTAATTAGTTTAGGATCATTATTCACTAGAGGATTAGATCCAGGCGTTGATTTTACAGGAGGTAGATCTTATATAGTTCGTTTCGAAGAGGCGGTAAATACAAGCGATGTTGCAATCTCCCTTGAAAAAGAGTACGGTAGTGCTCCAGAAGTAAAAATATTTGGTGATGACAATCAGGTTAAGATTACCACTAAATATAGAATTGAAGAAGATGCTGCAGAGGTTGATCACGACGTTGAAACAAAATTGTATAACGGACTTAAGAGTATTTTAGGTGACGATGTAAGTTTTGAAGATTTCAATGCAAATCATAGAATGAGTTCTCAGAAAGTGGGAGCCACTATTGCTGATGATATTCTTTATAAATCATTAGTAGTTATTGTACTTGCTCTTATCTTGATGTTTGTTTATATCTTCTTTAGATTTAAAAACTGGCAATATGGATTAGGTGCTATTGTAGCTTTAATGCACGATGTTTTAATCATTCTTGGTATATTCTCGTTAGCGCAAGGGATTTTCCCATTCTCTCTCGAAATTGATCAGGCGTTTATTGCAGCGATACTAACGGTTGTTGGTTACTCGATAAACGATACAGTGGTTGTATTCGACCGTATTAGAGAATATGTAACCTTATATCCAAAAAGAGATCGTCATTCAATATTGAATGGAGCATTAAATAGTACTTTGAGTCGTACTTTTAGTACTTCGTTAAGTACATTCTTAGTTTTACTTACTATCTTTATTTTAGGTGGTGAAGTAATTCGTGGATTTGTATTTGCATTATTAGTTGGTGTTGTTGTTGGTACATACTCATCACTATTTATTGCAACTCCGGTAGTTTATGATACAGTTCATAAAAAAGGTGAAGAAAAGAAATAATAAATATATTCTTATATAGAAAAGAGCTCCTTTAACAAAGGGGCTCTTTTTTTGTTTAATTTACTTGAAGAGTTGAAAATGAACTGCAGAATCTATGTTTTTTATATTCTAAGATAAACGAATAGTGTATGTTTAAAAGAATTCTAAGTTTGATAAAATATAGTCTTATTTATAAAATGACTTAAACAAAATGTATATTTGTGAAAAAGAATGTTATGATTGGTAGTTTTCTTTTTATTAGTGGTCAAGAGATCGTAATTATTTTATTAGTTGTTTTGTTATTGTTTGGAGCAAATAAAATTCCAGAAATTGCAAAAGGACTTGGAAAAGGTATGCGGGAGTTCAGAAAGGCAACTGAAGATATAAAAAGAGAGATGAACGATTATACAGATGATGTAAAAAAAGATTTCACAGACGTGAAAGATGAGATCAGCAAAACAAAGGATGATCTAAAAGTGTAAAACATGAATATTAATTAATGGATTATATATATCTTCTAACAGGATTCTTACTTCTTACATTAAGTGGTGATTTTTTAGTTAAAGGAAGTGTTTCTTTAGCAGGGCATTTTAAAGTATCAAAACTAGTTATTGGTGTTGTAGTAGTTTCATTTGGAACGTCGGCTCCTGAATTGGTGGTTAGTTTAGATGCTGCTCTTAAAGGACATCCTGATATTGCTATTGGAAACGTGATTGGTTCTAACATTGCCAATATTGCATTGGTTCTTGGTTTAACAGCAATCATTCTACCCATAAAAGTTAAGAAAAATTCAATACATTTCGATTGGATAGTAATGATGCTTGCAAGCATTCTTTTTTATGCGTTTAGCTTAAATTACGAACTGGGTTTCTTTGAAGGTTTGGCATTTGTAATTCTTTTGGGTGCTTTTATTTTTAAATCGATTTATTCTTCACGAAAAAGTAATAAGAATAATGAGGAAGAAACCGTTAAGCCAAAACTAAGCTTGTTTGTTTCTTTTTTGTTGGTAGTTCTAGCATCAATAGGTTTAGTTTATGGGGCAGAATTTTTAGTTAGAGGAGCTTCTAGTATAGCTTCAAGTATTGGTATTGATGATCGAATAATCTCGGTTTCTGTAATCGCACTTGGTACGAGTTTGCCGGAATTGGCAGCTTCAATTTCTGCGGCTATAAGAAAGGAACTCGATATATTTATTGGAAATATTATTGGTTCGAACATTTTTAATATTATGGCAATTTTAGGATTTACAAGTATGATAAAACCTATTCATGTAAATCCAATGGTGTTAAAGTTTGATATATTTTGGATGTTTGGAATATTTCTTCTTCTTTTTATCTTTATCTTACCTTTAAGAAAAGCAGTAGTAACAAGATGGAAGGGCTTGGTATTTGTATGTATATATGTGGCTTATATTTATCTAATATTTGTTCAGAGTTAAAAACTGTTAAAGAATGATATCAGCAAAGAATATAAAGAAATCCTATGGAGATCTTCAGGTCTTAAAAGGAATTGATTTGGAGATTAAAAAAGGGGAAATTGTTTCTATCGTTGGACCGAGTGGTGCAGGTAAAACAACGTTTCTTCAGATTTTAGGGACTCTAAGTCGCCCAAATTCTGGGCAGATACTATTCAACAATCAAGAGGTTAGTAAATATAAAGATAAACAACTGGCTGCATTCCGAAATTCTAACATTGGATTTGTATTTCAGTTCCATCATTTATTACCAGAATTTACGGCTTTAGAAAATGTTTGTATTCCTGCCTTTATAGCTAAAGTTTCAAAAAGTGAAGCAGAAAGAAAAGCGAAGGAGATATTGCGCTTTCTTAAGTTAGAACATAGAATTGATCATAAACCGAATGAATTATCAGGAGGAGAACAGCAGCGTGTTGCTGTAGCAAGAGCCTTAATAAATGAACCTTCTGTAATTTTTGCTGATGAACCATCGGGAAACTTAGATTCTGAGAATAAAACAGAACTGCATAATTTATTTTTATCGCTTCGCGAAAAGTTTAATCCGTCAATTGTAATCGTCACGCACGATGATGATTTAGCCGGATTAGCTGATAAAAAATTAACTATGAAAGATGGATTATTCCTTTCCTAGATTACCAAATCAATCAGATTTAAGCGAGATTAAGGAATTCTTGGATGAAAAAACTGAGAAATATAATAATCTTGATTTTATTGGAACTGATCCTATTCAAATACCACATCAATTTACCGAATCTCAAGATATAGAAATTTCTGCTTTTCTTGCTTCGACAATTGCGTGGGGGCAAAGAGTCACAATTATTAAAAATATGCAAAAATTAATTGCGTTGATGGATAATGCTCCTTATGATTTCATAACAAACTCTAAGGAGTCTGATCTAGACCGATTTACACATTTCAAGCATAGAACTTTTAATGGTGATGATTGTAAGTTCTTTATTCAATCCTTAAAAAATATATATAAGAATCGTGGAGGCTTAGGAGAGGTGTTTGAGAATCTTTTTATTGAGGAAGGAAGCGTTTTTAAAACTTTAGCAAAATTTCGTGATGTCTTCTTTGAGATTCCCTATCAAGAGAGAACGCAGAAGCATGTTTCGAATGTATTAAAAAATTCTTCGGCAAAGCGACTGAATATGTTTTTGCGCTGGATGGTTCGAAAAGATAATTCTGGAGTTGATTTTGGATTGTGGGAAAAAATTCCGATGTCCGAATTATTTTTACCTTTGGATGTTCATACTGGAAATGTGGCTAGAAAGCTTGGGTTGTTAAATAGAAAACAAAACGATTGGAAATCGGTTAATGAAGTTACACAGATCCTTCGGACTTTAGATCCTATTGATCCAATAAAGTATGATTTTGCCTTGTTTGGTTTAGGTGTTTTTGAAAAATTCTAAGTTATGCCCAATAATTATTTTAAGTTTAAACAGTTTACGGTATTTCAAGATAAATGCGCTATGAAAGTTGGAACTGATGGCGTTTTACTGGGAGCATGGGCAAACTGTAATGAGTCAATCAGAGTTCTGGATATAGGCACAGGAACAGGTCTTATCTCATTAATGATAGCCCAACGAAGCAATGCTCAAATCAATGCTCTCGAGATTGATGCTGAAGCTTGTGATCAAGCAAATCAAAATATTCTTAAATCACCATGGGGCAGCAGAATAAATGTTATTCATAGATCAATACAAGAATATACCGTAGAATCGGATTTAAAATATGATTTAATAGTATCAAATCCACCGTATTTTCAGAATTCACTTTTTGCACCAGACGAGAAAAGAACAAAAGCTCGTCATAACTCAGATTTTGAATATGAAGATTTAATTAAAGCGTCCTTAAAGTTTTTAAATACTAATGGGGTTTTGTCAATAATACTTCCTTACTTAGAAGGTACCATGTTTATTTTGCAAGCTGCAGAAAGCGGATTGTTTTGTATTCGACAAACAAATGTATTGCCAAATCCCGGTCGGGAACCTAAACGATTGTTGTTAGAGTTTATGAAAATAAAAAAGCCGCTTGTTGAGCAAGAACTTATTATTGAACTCAACAAACGGCATCAATATTCTGAAGCTTATAAAAATCTAACGAAAGATTTCTATTTAGCTTTTTAATCTAAATCTATTTCTTTTTCAATAAATACAATACCATATTCTTCTAATTCTTTAAGAACTGGTTGGTAAACATCTTTCATAGTTGGAACAATAACTCCTTTTTGGTTAATAACTCCCGTAAGGAATAGTTTTGTTGCAATTGCAACAGGAGTACCAACAGTTATCGCCATAGCAGTATGAACTTGATCTTTTCCTCTAACTACTAATGAAGAAGTGATCCGCTTTGTTTTTCCATTTAAACTATAGTCAAACTGGTGTTGCATAACAATTATATCCTTATCTTCTGCTCCTAAAGCCCACTTTTCTTCTAATAATTTTTGTAAAATTTGAGCAGGAGTTGCATTTTTTAGACCAATCTTTGTTTCTTCAAAAATACCAAGCCATTTTAAACGACTCATTGTTTCAGATTCCATTTCAAGTCCCACAAAATCACAAACCTTCTGCTCAACAGTATCTTCCAAGTTATATGGAAGAAAACTATTAATAAATTCTCTATAGGTAAGATTTTCTGAATGCCCAATAGTATATGTGTCGTCGGTAGCTCCAATTTGTACAAAAACATTCCATCCAGCACAATAACCTGGACGTCGTAATGTTCCGCGTAGTAATGTTGGAATATCTTGTAAGCCATATGTTTCTCTATAGCTTAACGAATCTCTGTTTGGATACATCTCAAATTCTCCAACATCTAAGATTGACATTTTCTCTGTTCTCTTGAAAAGTTGATTGTATGGAACATATTTGTATTTTCCATGATCGATGTATTGAGCTACCGATTGACCAGCAACTACAACGTTTCTTGGATTCCAAGTAAATTTATAGTTCCAAGGATTGTTATCAAACTCAGGAGCAACCAAACCACCAGTACTTGATTTGAAAGCAAGAAGTTCACCACCTTTTTCTCTTATTTCATTGATAACTTTCATTGCAGACATGTGATCAATTCCTGGGTCAACACCAATTTCGTTTAATAGCATTAAACCTTTTTCTTTTGCCTGATCGTGCAATGCCAAAACTTCTTTCGATACATAAGATGCTGTTACCATGTTTTTTCCAAACTCAACACATCTTTCAGCAACTAAATGGTGGAAACGAGCAGGAAGCATTGAAATAACTACATCTGCATTTTGAATTTCTTCAATTCTTTGTTGTTCGTTAAAAACATCGAATTCTACTGCTTCACCATTTTCATGGTTGTTTACTTTTCTTTTAGCAACCTCTAACGACATATCACCAACTCTAATTTTCCAATTGTGTTCTTTAGAGTGATCTAATAAATACTTTATTAAACTTGATGATGATAATCCTGCGCCAAGAATTAATATCTTTTTCATAGGGTGATTATAATTAATAATTAAACTTTAAATTTTGAACCGCTAATGTAAAATTATATTTGAATAAGAAAAATGGTTTTTGACAGTTTTTAATAGTTTTTGATAAATCAAACAGATTCTTTAGCATAATGTTTAAATAATGAAAAAGATTAGGATTTAAAATTAATATAAAGATCTTAATATCAAGTGTTCTAGATTTTTTTGTAATTTAAGGGCAATTAAAAAAAAATAAGTTTTTTGTTTTTCGAAAAAAGTTATTACTTTAGCGATACGGAAAAATTAACCCCTAAAAATTTTACCTGAAAAAATATTATATTTTTAAAGTCCTTGTATTTTCAAGGACTATTTTTTTGCTCATACCCCAAAGAACATGCTTCAATCTTACATAATGATATTCTGTTAATAAAAGGCATTTTATATTTATTGAAAAGTAAATGATAAATCTTAATTTTGTTCAAGTTAATAATGATTTAATATCTTAGATTTTGGCTGAAAAAAAGAAGTATGCGGAAACGCCCTTAATGAAACAATATTATGAAATCAAGAGTAAACATCCTGATGCAATTCTATTGTTTAGAGTGGGTGATTTTTATGAAACATTTGGCGAAGATGCTATAAAGGCTGCTGGGATATTAGGAATTACTTTAACAAAAAGAGCAAATGGATCCGCTTCATTTGTTGAATTGGCAGGAGTTCCTTATCATGCATTAGATACTTATTTGCCCAAATTGGTAAGAGCCGGACAACGAGTTGCAATTTGTGAGCAATTAGAAGATCCTAAAAAAACTAAAAAGATCGTAAAAAGAGGAGTAACCGAAATGGTTACTCCTGGCGTGTCTTTTAATGATAATGTATTAGACCACCGCGAAAATAATTTTCTTGCTGCTGTACATTTAGAAAAAAACGTTGCTGGAGTTGCATTTTTAGATATATCAACTGGAGAGTTTTTAACTGCCGAAGGAAGTTTTGAATATGTCGATAAACTTTTAAATAGTTTTCAGCCAAAAGAAGTATTGTTTGAGAGAAGTAAACAACAATTGTTTAAAGATGTTTTTGGTGATAAGTTCTATACTTATAAATTGGACGATTGGGTTTTTACTCAAGAAAATACGCAAGAAAAACTTTTAAAACGATTTCAAACATCGTCATTAAAAGGTTTTGGAGTAGAAGGGTTGCAATTTGGAATAATAGCAGCAGGATCTATATTGCAATATCTTGAGATTACGCATCATGAAAAACTTCAGCATATTTCAACCTTATCAAGAATCGAGGAGGATAATTACGTTTGGCTTGATAAATTCACGATACGTAATTTGGAATTGTTCTTTTCAATAAATGAAGGAGCTAAAACCTTGGTTGATGTTATTGATCGGACAATTTCTCCAATGGGAGCTCGATTATTAAAACGTTGGGTTGCCTTACCTTTAAAAGATGAAAAACCAATAAAAGAACGACACGATGTTGTGGAGTTTCTAAATAAAGATATTGATTCAAAAGAACTATTTTCTGAGCATGTAAAGGAGATTGGCGATTTAGAAAGAATAATTTCGAAAGTGGCTACAGGAAGAGTTAATCCTCGCGAGGTTGTGCAACTTAAAAATGCTTTAACGGCAATTGAGCCAATTAAAGAAGCCTGTTTGAGTTCAGGAAATGAAGCATTGATTAAAATTGGTGATCAATTAAATCCATGTTTGAATATTCGAGATAGAATCGAAAAAGAAATTTTTCCAGATCCGCCTGCATTATTGAGTAAAGGAAATTATATTGCTGATGGTGTTTCTTCAGATTTGGATGAGTTCAGGAAATTGGCATATTCAGGAAAAGATTATCTTGTTCAGATTCAACAACGAGAGATTGAGCGAACAGGAATTACTTCACTAAAAATCAGCTTTAATAATGTTTTCGGTTATTATATCGAAGTAAGGAATACACATAAAGATAAAGTTCCTCCAGAATGGATTCGTAAACAAACATTGGTAAGCGCAGAAAGATATATTACCGAAGAGTTAAAAGAGTACGAGGTAAAGATTTTGGGTGCAGAAGAAAAAGCCTTTGGTCTTGAGCAAAAGATTTATATTGATTTAGTAACGAGCCTTGAAGATTATATTTCGGCAATACAATTAAACGCTGCGTTAATAGCAAAACTTGATTGTTTGTTGTCCTTCTCATTAATATCAGAAGAAAATAAGTATGTGCGGCCTACAATTAACAATTCAGAGGTAATTGATATAAAAGATGGAAGACATCCTGTAATTGAAAAAATGTTACCGATTGGAGAGTCCTATATTTCAAATGATGTATTTCTGGATAATGATCAACAACAAATTATTGTTATTACCGGACCTAATATGTCAGGTAAATCAGCTTTGTTAAGACAAACAGCATTAATTGTTTTATTAGCTCAGATTGGTAGTTTTGTTCCAGCCAAAGAGGCTAAAATTGGTTTGGTTGATAAGATTTTTACTCGTGTTGGTGCATCCGATAACATATCACAAGGTGAATCAACCTTTATGGTCGAAATGCACGAGGCTGCAAGTATTTTAAATAATGTTTCGCAACGAAGTTTAATTTTACTTGATGAAATTGGACGAGGAACAAGTACTTATGATGGTATTTCTATTGCTTGGGCTATGGCTGAATATATTCATGAGCACCCTAGTGCAAAAGCAAAAACACTTTTTGCTACCCATTATCATGAGCTGAATGAAATGGAAAAATCATTTAAAGGGATTAAAAATTACAATGTTTCAGTTAAGGAATTGAATGATAAAGTTATTTTTCTGCGTAAATTAAAACGAGGAGGAAGTGAACATAGTTTTGGGATTCATGTAGCACAAATGGCTGGAATGCCTAAAAGTGTTGTTCAAAGAGCCAATGAAATATTAAAGGATCTAGAGAAATCAGGAAATAAAGAATCGCTATCAAAACCTGTTAGTGAAATTGCAAAGCATCGAGAAGGATTCCAAACAACGATTTTTCAATTAGACGATCCGGTGTTGGTTCAAATTCGTGATGAGATTAAGGAGCTTGATATAAACAACTTAACTCCGGTGGAGGCTTTAAATAAGTTAAATGAGATTAAAAAGTATATTGGATTATAGATTTAGGATAAAAAAAGTTCAATATTTTTAAAATATATTTTTGCAAAATAAAAAAAATAGATATATTTGCAACCGCTAATCAAGGAAGCAACAATGCTGATGAGATTAGTAAAGTTCTTAAAACTTTGTAATAAAAATGCGAGAATAGCTCAGTTGGTAGAGCACGACCTTGCCAAGGTCGGGGTCGCGGGTTCGAGTCCCGTTTCCCGCTCCAAATGCGCCCGGATGGCGGAATTGGTAGACGCGCTGGACTTAAAATCCAGTGACCATTAGGTTGTGCGGGTTCAAGTCCCGCTCCGGGTACAAAGCCGATCAGATTTCTGATCGGCTTTTTGCGTTTATATACTTTGTTAAAGTGGAAAAAAGTATTAATTTCATGAATTGTTAAAAATGATTTATGAGAAAAAATATTTTGATGGGCATTCTTCTTGCCTTGTTTTTTGCTACAGTGGCAAAAGCTCAATATGAAGTTCCTACCAAGGCTATTATTTCTAATGTTAGATTTAATGTTTATACTGAAAATGTAATAATTGCTTTTGATATCTTAAATGCTAGAATAATAGATCGTTTCGATGTTAACATTAAAGCTTTTTATAATGATGGTAAAGAATTGCCAATGTATAGTATTTATGGCGACTTAAAAAATGTTACTCCTGGTGAAAATAAAACTATTACATGGGATATAGGTATGGATTTAGAGCGGTTAGATGATTTAATTTATTTTGAAGTATCTGCAGAATTACTAACTCCTGAAATAATAAAGCCTGTAAAAAAAACAAAAGCTTATTTATATTCAACACTTTTTCCTGGTTGGGGAACTTATAATTTAACAGCTAACAAATATCATTTAACGAAAGGGGTTGTTTCTTACGGTTTAATTATAGCATCTATTAGTAGTAAATTAAAATCAGATAAATATTATGATGATTATTTAAATTCGTTAGATTTTAAAGAAAGAAATAATTTATATGAAGATGCAGATAATAGGCAGAAGTTGGCAGGAGCCTTTGCTATCGGAGCAGTATCTATTTGGCTGTTGGAATATGTAAATATATATTTTGCTGAAAATAAAGTACTGAATAGTAATATGGAATTAGGAGTAAATATAGATAAAGTTTCAGGACTCCCAGTTATGTCATTAAATTTAAAATTTTGATTATGAAAAAGTTATTTAATTTATTGTTTTTTCTAGTTTTTTTTCAATTAACTAGTTTTGGGCAAAATGAACAGTTAATCACAGGGAAAAGTGAAATAGAAAAGATAAAGAATGGCGATGAGAATGAATTTAAATTTAATAAAATGGGATCTCAAGTTGAGATGGGAAATTACATTCTTGTTGATCCAAACCGGAATAGTATTCTAGATTTTGGTGAGGATGCACAGATTAAGTGTTTCATCCAAAATAGTTCAATGGATATTTTTGAAGATTTAGAATTAAGAATCTCTTCGAACTGGAGCCATGATGATATAATATTCCCATCTGTTATAAACATTAAAAAGTTAAAGCCAAATGGTATTTTTGAAGTTGTAATCCCAATAAAGAATAATAGTTCAGATTTAGAAATGAAAGAAATAATGGAATTTTCTTTTAATCTGATCTATGATGAAATTGCTATAGCGAATAAAAGTTTAAATCTAGAAATTGGTAAAAAAAACAACCCAAATTTCTTAATCACAGTGCCTTCCTCTTCGTTTGTTAATAAAAATAAAAGAGCAGATGAAAGTGCGGAGACGGTTAATTTGATAAAATTAAGTATGTTATTAAAAAATGAAGGAAATTTTTCTTTGTTTAAAGTAAAAGGATCGGTAAAGATATTTGATGTAGATGGACAATTGCTATTTAAGAATGATTCGTATTATTTAGAAGGTATTAACCAGAAGGAAGAAAAAGAAATAAGATTAAATTTTATAACAGGTTTGATTAAGGATAATAAAATCATAATGAAAGTTGAATTTAAAGGGAATAATAATACAATTTATATAAATAAAAAATTTGAAATTGATTTATGAGACACATTTCAAGTGTTTTAAAGTTTGCATTTATAATTCTCATTTTTGAAACGTCTTGTTTAAATGAAGAATTAGAAAGAGAAATTTTAATTGAAACAGGTGAAGCTATAGAGGTGCTTGTTTCAGAGGCAGTATTAAAAGGAGATATAATTGATTTTGGTAAAGGAATTGATCAGTATGGGCATTGTTGGTCAAGAAATGAGATTCCAACACTTGAAGATAGTATTACTGTATTTCAGAATGATGAAAAAAGAGAATATGAAAGTGTACTTTCTAATCTTAAAGGAGGTGTAACATACTTTTATAGAGTTTATTCTATTTCAGGAAATGAAATAAAGTACGGAGAAATAAAATCTTTTAAAACAGAACCTTATTTTCTTCCTATGGTTCATTTAGAAATTGATGAAGCTTTATATATGACTGTGACCGGGAAAATAGAATTATTAAGTTTAGGAGGTTATGACGAAATAAGTGAAATAGGAATTTGCCTATCAACTGTAACAGATCCCTTAATTAATAAAAGAGTATTTTACATTAATAATGTAGATACTTCTGGTTATTATACATTTAATGTTGATAATTTAATTGCCGGTAAAAAATATTACATTAAATCTTATGCTGTAAATAAAGTAGGTGTTAAATATAGCTTTCAACAGACATTTACTACGAAAAATATTTCCTTAGCTGAGATATCTATAGAGTCTATTTCTGATTATACTGAAACTAGTTCTAAAGTTCAACTAAATCTTATTAATTTCGGAGGGATGGATTATTTGTTAGATTATGGTATTTGTATATCTGAAACTCCAACTCCAACGTTTAACAGTTCATCCATTTGTTTAGGAAGCACAAATTACTTTGGAGAAAGAATTGTTGAATTAAAAGATTTAAAACCATATACTAAATATTATATAAGAGCTTTTGCAAAGAATAATGGAGGCATGAGTTATTCAGGTGAAAAAACTTTTACTACACGAGGATTAGTATCCTATTTTCCATTTAATGGAGATCTGAGTGATTATAGTGGAAATATGAATCATGCAATTAATTACGGCGCCACTCTGACTTCTGATAGATTTGGAAATTCAAATTCAGCTTGTAGTTTTGATGGGCTTAATGATTATATAGAGTTATCAAAAGATATAAATACTTTACATGGAATTACAGCATCATTTTGGATAAAGAGCAAAGGAGCTCAAGTAGGACAGAATAATGGTATTGTAATTTCAAAATATAGTGCTGTTCATGGTGCTAGAAATCTTTATATAAGTTCTTTTGGATCTTATACTGAAAATTCGGATAATAGGATTTATTGTCAATTTTTTAGGTATAATGCAACAATTTCTTATTCTGATGCTGTTTCTTCAAATTGGACCCTAGCAACTTTGCCTGATTCTTTCGAAGAGAATTTATATAACTTTAATAATCCTTCTGACCTTATTCTTTATTCTTGGAAATTTATAGTTGTAAATATGACAGAAAAGGAATTGCAAATATGGATAGATGGGAATTTGTCGGTTTCAAAAACTAGAGAATTTCTAGTTTATGCAAATTCAAATGAAAAGATTTATTTAGGAAATTCTTTTAGTCTAGGAGGTGAAGCAAATAATCATTTTAATGGGGAATTGGATGATATTAGAATATATAATCATCCTTTAACTGAAAATGAAATTAAAGCACTATACCATGAAGGTGGTTGGTAGAATAATAATATGGAATTAGGAGTAAATATAGATGAAGCTTCAGGATTCTTAGTTGTGTTATTAGATTTAAAGTTTTGATTATGAAAAGATTATTTAATTTATTGTTATTTCTTGTTTTTTTTCAGTTAATTAGTTTTGGGCAAAATCAACAAACAATTAAAGGGAAAAGTGAAGCAAAAAGAATAAGGTATGGTGATGAGGGTTCGTTTAAATTAAAAAGAATGGAATCTCAAATCGAGACGGGAAACTACATTTTAGTTGATCCTAATAAAAATGATGTTCTTGATAATGGAGAAGATGCAGAAATCAAATGTTTTTTAAAGAATAATTCGTTAGATGTTTTTGAAGATTTAGAATTAAGAATCTCTTCGGACTGGAGCCATAATGATATAATATTCCCATCTGTTATAAACATTAAAAAGTTAAAGCCAAATGGTATTTTTGAAGTTGTAATCCCAATAAAGAATAATAGTTCAGATTTAGAAATGAAAGAAATAATGGAATTTTCTTTTAATCTGATCTATGATGAAATTGTAATATCTAGTAAAAATTTAAATTTAGGAATTGGTAAAAATGGGGATTCAAATTTATTAATCAAAGTGTCTTCCTCTTCATTTATTAATAAAAGTAAAAGAACTGATGAAAGTGTAGAGGCAGTTAATTTGGTAAAGTTAAACATGGTGATAAAAAATAATGGAGAGTTTTCATTTTTTAACGTAAATGGAATAGTAAAAATATTTGACATCAAACAGAATTTATTATATGAGAATAGTTCGTTTTTTTTAGAAAAGATTAATCAGAATGAAGAAAAAGAAGTTAAGCTAAATTTTTTAGCAGGTTTTATTGAGGAAGGTAAAATTTTAATGAAAGTTGAATTTAAAGGGAATGATGACACATTTTATTTAAATAAAAAAATTGAAATTAATTTATGAAATGGCAATATGGTTATATTATAGCATTGGTTTTATTATTAACTTCTTGCTTAAGTGAAGAGTTAGAAAAAGAGATTCTAATAGAAACTGGAAATACTTCTAATGTCGAAATAACAAGTGCAGTTTTGCATGGCGAAATTATTGATTATGGTGAAGGTATTGATCAGTATGGTCATTGTTGGTCTGTAAATTCTGAACCATCTCTTGAGGATGATTTTTCTGTCATAAATGAAGAAAATGATAGAGAGTATTATAGTAATGTAAGTGGTTTGTTGGGTGAAACTACTTATTACTATAGATCTTATTCTATTGATGGTAACAATATAAAATATGGAATTATAGATCAGTTTAAAACTGAGCCTTATGTATTACCAATGGTACATCTGGAAATTGAAGAAATTTTATATAAAATGATTATTGGGAATATTGATCTTTTAAGTATGGGGGGATACTATAAAGTAAGTGAAATAGGGATATGTTTGTCTACTACAAGTGATCCAATGATTGATAATAGGATTTTTTATATTAAAAATGTTAATAGAACTGGGATTTTCAATTTTAAAATTGAAAACTTGGTCTTTGGACAAAAATATTTTATAAAATCCTACGCAATAAACGAGCAGGGAATAAAATATAGTTTTCAACAATCATTTATTATGGAATGTTAGATGATTTTAGAAATTACAACCGTCTATTGCAGAAGAAGAAATACAAACACTTTACCACAAGGTGGTTGGGATGAATAAAAATTAAAAAGAGATAAAAAAGCCGATCAGATTTCTGATCGGCTTTTTGCATTTATACACCTGAGAATTTTGTTTGATTCTAAATTTTGGGTATCGTAAATTCTAGAAAAAATGGTTTCGCGATAAATTGAAAAGTAAATACATTTCCGGACTGTTTATAAAAAGGAAATTTGACAATGGAATATTTAAATACAGTTATAACAGGAACAGGAAGTTTTATTCCTAAACAAAAAATCGAGAATAGGCAATATTTTAAAAATACCTTTTTCGAAAAAGATCAAACTCCTATAAAAGGAACTGGAGAAGAAATTGTTGGGAAATTTAAAGATATAACAGGAATTTCGGAACGAAGGTGGGTACAGGAGAATCAAACCGTTTCCGAAATTGCAGCTTTTGCAGCTGAAGATGCCATATCCTCTGCAAATATCGATAGAGAAACAATAGATCATATAATTGTTGCAACAAATTTTGGCGATGTTATTCAAGGTACAATCCAAACGGATTTGTTGCCAAGCATTGCGGCAAGAGTTAAAAATAAGCTAGGAATTGTAAACTCAAACTGCGTTGCTTACGATCTTATTTTTGGCTGTCCTGGTTGGTTACAGGGATTAATACAGGCCGATTCGTTCATAAAAACTGGATTGGCAAAACGATGTTTGGTAATTGGTGCAGAAACACTTTCTAGGGTAGTAGATGTTTATGATAGGGACACAATGATTTTTTCGGATGGTGCTGGTGCAGCAATAATTGAAGGGGTTACATCCAAGCAAAAAAAAGGAATTATTTCTTCGGCAACAGTTACAGATACTAAAGATGAAGCATATTACCTCTATCTGGGAAAGTCGAATAAACCCGATAGCGATCCGGATGTACGTTACATTAAAATGCATGGACGCAAAATTTATGAGTATTCTTTATCGAATGTTCCGAAGGCAATTAAAGCTGCAATGGATAAGTCGGAGATTCCTATTGATGAAGTTAAAAAGATTCTAATCCATCAAGCAAATGAAAAAATGGATGAGGCTATTGTGCAACGTTTTTTCAGGCAATATGGAATTCGACCCGAGATTAAAAATGTAATGCCGATGAATATTCATACTATGGGGAATAGTTCTGTAGCAACTGTTCCAACTTTATATGATATGATTCTTAAGGGAAATCTTAAAAATCATATCATAAATAATGATGATGTAATAATTTTCGCATCGGTTGGTGCAGGAATGAGTATTAATGCAATTGTTTATAAGCAATAAGACCGAAGAATAATAAGAGGTAGCTGTTGTTAAGCGATCAACAAACTCAGTGTGCTAATCTCAAATTATCATCCTGAGCTTGTTGACGGATTTTTCAATGATCCCAAACCAATGCTGCTGCACCTATTATAGCAGCATCATTTTCTGGAAGTCCTGATTTTCTTAATTCTACTTTATTTTTGAAAATATTAAGTAAATATTTTTCCATGTATTTTTTTGTTGGTCTAAAAATTAAATCACCAGCATTAGCAAGTCCTCCAAATAGAAAAATAGCTTCAGGACTTGTAATTGCAATTGCATTGGCCAGGGAAAAACCAAGAACATAACCAGTGTAATCAAAAACCTTTAAAGCAATTTTATCTTTTTGTAATGCGGCATTGTATATGTCTTTACTTGATAGTTTATCAAGATCAGCATTGTGTAAAAGGCTTTTTTCATTAAACTTAGTGAGAAACTCTTTCGCTGTTCGAACAATTCCTGTTGCAGAGGCATAGGTTTCTACACATCCACATCTGCCACAATTACATTGTCGACCATTAGGGTCAAAAATGGTGTGTCCAAGTTCGCCGGCAAATCCATCATAACCAAGAATTAATTCTCCATTAGCAACAAATCCACTTCCTACGCCTGTTCCTAATGTTATCATAACAAAGTTTTTTAGATCTTTGGCATCTCCATATACCATTTCTCCTATTGCAGCAGCATTAGCATCATTTGTAAGAAATGATTTATAGCCTGTTGATTCATGAAACATGGAGGCAAGCGGAATGAATCCATTCCATTCCAAATTGGGTGCAAATTCTATAGCCCCAGTATAAAAATTTCCGTTTGGAGCACCAATTCCAATGCCACTTATTTCGTAGGACGAATTTAAATTTGAAACCGAATTTGCGATTTCTTTACTTGTAAAGTCAACAAAGGATTTGGCTGTTTTAAAATTCTTAATAGGATAGGATTTTTTATTTAAAACTTTTCCTTCTGTTGATACAAATCCAAATGAAGCATTTGTTCCTCCGATATCTATTCCAATTGCTAGTTTTTTCATTTTAAATTAGTTAGAGTTCTTTACAATATGTCCTTTCCATCCATAATACATAAGGTATGCATAGCAAATTATTGGAATAAAAAATGAAAAATGGTATCCTTTAAAAGCCTCTGCAACTGAGCCTTGAAGTAAGGGAATGATAGCTCCTCCAAGAATCATCATAACTAATAAGGATGATCCTTGAGCCGTATTTTCTTTTAAATCTTTAATAGCCAAAGTAAAAATATTCGACCACATGATTGAATTAAACAAGCCGATTCCAATTACTGTCCAAATTGCAATAATTCCATTTGTTAAAAGAGTGGTTGTTAACAGTCCAATAACGATAAAGGCAAAAATAGCTAATGTTCTTCCAGGTAATGATTTACCAAAAATAAATCCAATATAATTTATGAATAAGAATATAATAAATGGCGTAACTCTCTTAAATTCAAATGATGATCCACTTTCAAGATAAATAATTCCATATATTAGTAGAAATGTTAATGCAGATGTCATTATCATTAGTGATGCTTTCTTGATTTGACCAAGTTTGCTTAATGAAATAGCTCCTAAAAATCTACCAATCATTGCTCCACCCCAATAAAATGCAAGAAAGTTTTTTGCCTCCATCTCGGGGAATCCAACAAGTTCTCCAGCATAATTTATAAATGAACTTCCGATGCTAACTTCGGCTCCAACATACATAAAAATTGCTATGCCTCCTAAAACTAAGTGTGAATGCTTAAGAGCGCCAGCACCTTTCTTCATGCTTGAT
This sequence comes from Bacteroidales bacterium, assembly GCA_016342685.1. Lineage (GTDB taxonomy): Bacteria > Bacteroidota > Bacteroidia > Bacteroidales > UBA12077 > UBA12077. Next base: position 68,560 of record JAEINU010000010.1, read on the forward strand.
GAGTTGGTGAAATTAGGTAGTTTAGTATATCTTATTACGATGGCTAAAATAATAAAGAGTGCAGCAAATATAATATACGGAAGCTGCACGCCCAAAGCTGATAGCTGATCTCCCGAATCGGTTAATATTGCTTTTCCATTGCTGTTAAATAATGGTTCGCCTAATTTAGCAAAATAATGAAATACAAAATATCCTCCCAGAATTGGAGCAAGTGTTGTTCCTAATGAGTTAAAAGCCTGCGATAAATTTAATCGACTCGAAGCGGTTTCCGGTGGACCTAATAAGGCAACATATGGATTTGCTGCAATTTGTAATAAGGTAAAGCCCAAGGCTAATATAAATAATGCCGCAAGGAATAAACCGAAAACCTTAAAATGGGCTGCAGGATAAAATAATAAACTGGCAAATGCCGAAATTAATAATCCGATAATAATTCCGTTTTTGTAACCGATTTTCGATATTGGATCTCCTTTTCTTGCTGATATTATAAAATATATTAACGAGCCAACAAAATATGCAGTGAAAAATGCGAATTGAATCATCATGGATTGCGGACGATTTAGTTCAAACATTTTCTTTAAAAAAGGAATTAAAATATCGTTCATGCAGGTAATGAATCCCCACATGAAAAACAAGCTGGTTAAAACAATTAATGCACTTGTGTAGTTTTGTTTTTGAGTTGTCATCTTATATTATTTTATTGTTATTTCATCTGCAAAAATATGCAATTCATGTCCGCGGCCTTTATGCCATTCGGGGCACATAATTCCACTTTTGCCTAAAACTTTAATGTATCTTGTTTCTTTAGGATAAACTTTTAATGTAAAGGCTGATATGGTTGATTCCCACTGATCTTCAGGTGTTGTATTTCTCACTTTTCCAATAGAAACAAAGTTTTCTCCATCGTTTGAAATGAAGTATTCAACATATTCGGGCATAAAAATCCATGAATTAATGTCTTGTAAGAAATTGATTGATAAATAACTTACGGTAGTTGATTTTCCTAAATCAACGATGGCATTTAAATCATAGCCATTGTATCCTTGCCACGATCCGGTGCGGAAATCATTTTCACCATAAACACCATCAATTAGTGCAGAATCGCCACCTGCTGTATATTGTCTATGAGGTCGAGTGTTGATCTGTATGCTTCGTCCTTCGGGGAATTTAATTAGACTTAATTCGGTAATAGCAGTTTTTTTGCCATCTAATTCTGCAAAATATTTTATGGTTGAGGTTTTTGTAATTGATATTGGCTTTTTGTACAATCCTGAATTTTCTGTTGGCTCATTTCCATCAATAGTAAAATAAATCTTTGCATCATTAAATTGATGATATAATTCGATGTCAATGGTGCCAGTAAAACTTCTTTTGGATGCATTCGAATATGGAATAGGCAAAATTGGATTATCATTTATTTCTGCGATTGGGATATTTTCTTCTTGTGTTCCCCATTCCTTATTTGGTGTATTGCCCATTTCAAAAATCATATCGCCACCACTCATAATCGTTTTGTGTTCGATAAATGATTTATTATAAACAACACCGTTAAGAGTTGCCGATTGAATATATTTATTCTCGTTCGTTAGGTTTTTGGTTTTTATAACAAATAATTTACCATTCTCCAGATTTATTGTTGCTTCTTTCAGAATAGGACTTCCTATAACATAGATATTTGATGCAGGTGTTACAGGGTAAAATCCCATCGCACTTAAAACATACCAGGCCGACATTTGACCGCAATCTTCATTTCCAATATAGCCATCCGGATTTGTGGAGTACATCTCGTTAAGAATTTGGCTTGTCATTTCTTGTGTTTTCCATGTTTTATTTACAAAACTGTATAAATAAGCCATGTGATGACTTGGTTCGTTGCCATGAGCATACTGCCCAATTAAACCAGTAATATCAGATTGATGTCTGCCGCTGGTTTCTTCTTCGGTGGAGAATAGCTCGTCAAGTTTATTCGAGAAATTTTCTTTTCCACCCATTAAGCTTATTAATCCAGTAATATCCTGTGGTGCGTAAAACGAATATTGCCATGAATTGGCTTCTGTAAAATTAAAGTCAACTTCGGTTGGGTCAAATGGATGCTTCCAAGCTCCATATGCTTTTGGTCGCATAAATCCTGTTTGTGGATCGTATACGTTTTTATACGACTGTGCTCTACGAATATAATAATTGTAATCTTCAGTGTAATTTAAATCTTTAGCCATTTCTGCAATGCACCAATCGTCGTAAGCATATTCCAAAGTTTTAGAAACAGATTCCGACTCATTGTGTGCAGGAACATAGCCGTAATTTTTATAAGCCTCTAAACCTAAATGATCTTGCATGGCACTATGTTTCATGGCTTCGTATGCTTTTTCTATATCGTAATTTCGTATTCCTTTGGCATAGGCATCGGCAATAACAGGAATAGAGTGATAGCCAATCATACATCCCGTATAATTCCCGGCAAGTTCCCAAACAGGTAACTGCCCACCATTAATGTATTGATTAATAAATGTTTTAATAAAATCAGAAGTTCTTTCCTGATCTATAATTGTATAGAGTGGGTGAGTTGCTCTATAGGTATCCCATAAAGAAAAAATAGTGTAGTTTGTGAAATCGTTTGCCTGATGAACTTTAAGATCTGTTCCTCGATATTTGCCATCTACATCCATAAAAGTATTTGGAGCAATCATTGTGTGATACAAGGCAGAATAAAAAATTACTTTATTTTCCTTGTCTGATTTTATATTAATCTTACTTAATTCTGTATTCCACTTTTGTTGTGCTTCGTTTTTAACCTTTTCAAAATCCCAATGAGGAATTTCTTCGTTCAAATTTTTTCGTGCACCTTCTTCGCTTACGGAGGATATACCAACTTTTATCATTAAGTTATTTTCGGAGAGTTTACCAAAATCTAATGCTGCCTTTGTATTTTTTCCACTGGCATTAGTTAAGTTCTTATTTATAGTATCGTTAATTGCAAGATTTAAATGTTTTATTGGTTGATTAAATCGAGCAACAAAGTAAATGTATTGATCTTTTGCCCACGATTGAGATCTTCGCATTCCTTCAATTTCGTATTCGCTAATTTGTTTCAGGCTTGATTCCAATACTTCGTCGCGATGGGTTAAATCAATAGTTACAAACGCATTTTTGTTTTTCGGGAATGTATATTTGTGAAATCCAACTCTATTTGTACTTGTTAGTTTTACATTAATACCATAATCATCAAGAGTAACAGAATAAAAACCAGGAGATGTTTTTTCCGTTTCTTTATTAAATCTTGAACCATAACCATTTTCGATGTTTTCTTTGTATCCATTCTTAAGATAAAAATTTTCTGCAGTTGGCATGAATAAAATATCACAATAATCAGCAACTCCAGTTCCGCTTAAATGAGTATGTGAAAATCCATAAATTATTGAATCTGAATAATGATATCCAGAACAACCATCCCAACCTTCAAGTCTGGTATCCGGGCTAAGTTGTACCATTCCAAAAGGAACTGTTGCTCCTGGAAATGTGTGTCCGTGTCCGCCGGTTCCGATAAATGGATCGACAAAATCTGTTGGCTTATTCGAAAATTGACATGCACTAAGTAAAATAAATGATAAATAAATAATAAGGTTCATTTTTTTCATATCTCAGGGCTTATTTATTATTTAGAATGTGATTTAAGGATTTAAACTTGATCTTACTTTCTATGGATTTTATTTTTTCATCAGTAATGAACATAATTGTTTTTTCGACATCAGGTAAAAGATCGAAATAATTATTGCTCCATTCACCTTTTGCAGGTAATTGGCAAAATAAGTTTTTTATTAAAATACTCGATTTTAAAATTAACTCGTAACCATTCTTGGTACTTTTTAATTTAAAATAAACATTGTGTTTGCCCAATTCGAGGTTTTTGGGTTCTGTTAAATAAAGTGTTCTGGTCTCTAATGTGTTGTCGTTTTTGTTTTTAATCGTAAAGTAAAGTAAATGTTTATTCTTTGAATAATCCTTAATTATATTTAGGATAGCTTCTTTATAAACCAATTGATTTGAGTTTGGAGTCAACAAGATTTTGATTTCCTTCTTAAATTTAACCTGACCGTAAAAATCTATCAGAGAAAAGTTTAAATATATTTCTTCTGGGGATAATTTATCAGAAACAATATTTATTTTTAATGAATCATTTTCGATTATTGGATTCGCGATAATGTTTTTAAAATCTTCTTTTGCATAATAATGCAGTGCTTTCCAATTGCCAGAATAATCGATGCTCGACCACGAAATAGCAGGCCAACAATCGTTCAATTGCCAATATAAACTACCCATACAAAAAGGTTTCGCTCTTCGCTGAGCTAAAATACCTGTTCTTATTCCTTCGGCTTGTAAAAGCTGACTTACATAAATAAAATCTTCGGTATTATCGGGAACAGGATAATAATTTTTCATGTAATGATTAATAAGATAATTCCCTTTGTGATGTTTTTGATGTGCTTGAATCGATTTTGAATTTATCGTTACACTTTCCGAAGAATCAATTAAATAAATCGTTTCGATGCTAGGATACGACTGAAATCCAAATTCGCTCATAAACCGACCAGTAACTTTATTGTACCAATCAAAGTCATAAGCATCGTGCCAAACGTACCAGTAGTGATTGTCGCCTTCAAAACTGCTTCTGGGATTGCCCCGACCAAATAATGGAGAAGAAGAAGTATAAGGAATTTCTGGACTTACTTCTTGCACGATGTTGGGCAAAATATTATGGAAAATATCAATGTAATTATTCCAGATTTCAGTTGAATCCTTTTTTGAATAATTATTGGACCAACCCCAGTTATGCCAGGCTTCGTCTATTTCATTATTTCCGCACCAAACCGCAACGGAAGGATGTTTGCTTAATCTTTGAACTTGAAATTCAGCTTCTGTTCTAATGTTTTTTAGGAATAAGCTATCATTTAGATACATGGCATTTGCAAACATAAAATCCTGCCAAATTAATATTCCTGCCTCGTCGCATAAATCATAAAAAATGTCTTTTTCGTAAATTCCTCCACCCCATAAACGAAGCATATTCATATTGGCAGACTTAGCATCTGAAATAATACGCTTGTAATTATCTGTGGAAACATTTCCAGGAAACGAACTTTGCGGAATATAATTTGCTCCTTTCATAAAAATTGGAACGCCGTTGAGTTTAAAATAAAAAGATTCCCCGAACGAGTCTTTGTCTCGAATTAATTCGATTGTGCGTATACCAACTTGAATTTTTTTAGAATGCTTAATTTCTTCTTTTTCGGAAAGCTGTACTTCAAAATCGTATAAAAAGGGAGTACCTAGATTATGAGTCCACCAAAGTTTAGGATTCTTAATTTCTAGTCTGAAATCATACCAGTAAACATCATTTCTAATTGAAATATTATCAAATTGGAAATTTAGATTTTCGTTAGTTGCGCGAATAGAAATATCTCCATGAAAATCTTTTTTTGATTCAATTTGTATTTTAAAGTTTATAATTGCTCTTAGTGAATCTAATTCTGCTATGGAATAATTTAGCTTACTAATTTTAGCAGAGTTCCAAATATGTAGTTCTACATCTTGCCATATTCCACATGAGACATATTTTGGAGCCCAATCCCATCCATATTGATAGGCAGCTTTTCTTGTAACAACTCGCGATTGCCCAGGGAGTTTATATGGTAATTGGGAATATATCTTTTGTTCTTCCTTTAAGGTGGGTTTGAATAGAACCTTTAAAATGTTTTTCTTTTTTAAGCTTGGAGCTTTTATCTTGATCTTCCAAGGATTAAACATATTGTTTGTCGAAAGTAGAAGAGAGTCGTTAAGATAAATATCAGCATAGGTGTCCAGTCCCTTAAAAATTATTTCAATTTGATCATCGGGGTTTAAGTTTTTGGGTTTTGAAAACACTCTTTGGTATACCCATTCCATAGTATCGATCCACTGAAGCTGATTTTCATTTTGTCCCTGAAAAGGATCACTGATTAATTGGTTTTGAAACAGGTCTGTGTGAATAGATCCTGGGATATTTGCAGGATAAGATTGATTGTATGCATTAGATGAGAATTCCCAATGATCGTTTAAATTTATTATTGTGTAAGGGTTAACACCAGAAGCGTATAGCGATGATCTGATAATAAAGATGATAATAATCCAAAGATGTTTTGATTTTAACATTATGGGGTGTTAATTTATTTAGAAGCACTAAATATAGTAAAATTTGAAAAATTGATTTCTTAAATGATGAATTTGATTTCTTAGTTAGGTAGTATATTTGATTTAATCATTTTCAGTAAATATATAATATGCTGAATACCAATCGCTAAACTAATCTATATAATATTTCGATTATTAGGCGATAACAATTGTTAAGTTTGTTTTTAAGTATAAAATAATAGTTGATTTTTTTAAATTTTTAGAGAATCTTTGTATCACAAATGGTCATTCTAAGCTTTAATAAATATTATATTGTTTATATCCCTTAAAAAGGAATGATCGTGTTTTGCTGTTTATGAATAAAGAATTGGATATGATATGTTTTCACAAGTATTTATCATAGTGTGAGTCTTTATTCTTCCTTTTTGCTAACTTCTATTTTTGGGATTTTTAGAAATTACAAGAATGTATTTGAAAGAACTTAATATTTTTTTTCTATAGATCATTTGTATATTTTTGATTTTTTCAAATGGGGATTTGAATATTTATTTATAAAGGTATCTTATGATTAAATGGAAAAACCTTTTGCTGGGATATAAACTGGCTATAAGTTATTCTGTACTAATTCTTGTATTTTTAATTGCTGGATTTTTTACGGGTATAAGTTTAAATAAATACAAAAAAGAACTCTCTTTTACAACGCGTGCATATATTCCGTTAGTCGAGAACACTAACAGGATAGAGCGACTCACTAATCAATCAATGAATTTTTTATGGGAGTTTAGTGCGCTAGGAGATATGGAATACTACAATTTGAGCAAGAATACATTAACTGAACTTTCTAAAGCCATTATCGAAACGGATAGTATTATTAGTATTTCTCCGCAACTTTCGCAATTGAAATCAAAATTAATGCGAATTACAAATTGGGGAAATGAATTAAATATTATTATTGACGAAACAGCAGAAATTCAAAATAAACTTCAAAAAAATCAAGAAACTTTAAGAAAAATCTCCAAAGAATTCTCAATTGAATCACAGGACTTCATTGGAGTCGAAGAAACGAAAATGGGGCGTATTATTGAAAAAGATACAACTTCTCCAGAGGAACTTTATAAAAAGTATGTGGAAATTCGCAGGTTGAATTTAATTACAAGAAGAGGAAATAGGAGTATGATTACTGCTCTTGAAGCTATCGCATCAAAAAATCCGGAACATTTAAAAAGTGCCATTAATAATTTTGAATATTACTTTATTTTAATTCATTCTGTCGACACTTCATTTCATGAGCCAATCCAGCATCAAAAAATGGACCGGTTTAAAACTCATTTTACAATTTTTCAAAATGAATTATATAGTTTAAAGAAAAACCTTGATATTTTAAAAAAACTCTCTGTAAAACAAGTTGAAACAGCTAGCGTAGTAATTTACGAAGCTAGGGAAATGGGCGAAGACGGAATTCAATTGTCAGGTCAGGCTCTTAGAAATAATTATTTAGGGTTTAACCGATTGGTTCCAATATATGTTTTAGTTTTATTTATAACTCTTGTATTAGCAATAGCTTTTTCATTTCTGATTACGCGTTCAATTACAATACCACTAGAAAAAAGTGTGCGATTTGCTGAAGAAATAGCTGCTGGGAATTTGGATGCAACAGTACATATCGATCATAATGATGAAGTTGGAATACTGGCAAAATCCCTTAAGCATATGGGTGTTAGGCTAAATGAAAATATACAGAATCTTAAAAAGATTGAGAGGGAAATGCTGACTGTTTCAATAGAAACAGAAGAAAAAGAGAGAAAAAGAATGGCAGAAGATTTACATGATAGTCTTGGACCTTTACTTTCAACTATTAAGCTGTTTATTAATGCGCTTAAAAATTCATCACTATCTGCGACAAAAAATCAATATTTAATTGAAAGTGCTGAAGATATTATTTCTGAAGCTATAACATCTGCTAAAAATATTGCTTACAATCTTTTACCTAACCTACTTAGTGATTTTGGACTTGATACTGCGATTCAATCTTACTGTAATCAAATTAAACATGCAACAAAAATCGAATTAAAATATTTATCTCAGGATTATCCATCAAACTATAATCGAAATGTAGAAACTATGTTGTTTAGAATAATTAAGGAGTTGTTAAATAATACAATTAAACATGCTGAGGCAAATCATGTAGACATTTCGATGTATTTTGACGAACAATTTTTGTTTATTGATTATTTGGACGATGGAAAGGGTTTTGAAATGGATGAAAAGAATATGGCTAAGAATAATTCACAACGTGGTTTAGTTAATATTTTCAACCGCATAAATTATATAAATGGGAATATAAATTTAAAAAGTAGTATTGGAAATGGTATTTGTGTTAAAATATGGATCGATAAGAAATATCTAACTTAAGGGGTAATATTTTTCGCCAATTATCGAATTAAATATTAAAATAATATTCAAAGCAATACAAGTTAGATATAATCTAAGGTGTAGTAATTAAATTACTTTTTGTATGAAAAAAATAATCAGTATAGTTATTGTAGATGATCACAAAATTTTCCGTACAGGTCTTGAAGTGGTTCTAAACGGAATTTCAAATTTTAAGGTTATAGGTTCATATTCTGATGGGAAATCGCTTTGGCAAGGATTGTCTGAAGAGTTGCCAGATATAATATTTATGGATATAAAATTATCCGATGAAACAGGAATTGATTTAACACAGAAAGTCAAACAAAAATATTCTTCTGTTAAAATAATTGCTTTAACTATGTTTGGGGAAATAGAGTATTTTAACGAGATGGTTAATGCTGGTGCTGATGGATTTTTAATAAAAAATACAGATATTTTAGAATTAAAAAAGGCTGTTGTAAACATAATGAATGGAGAAAATTATTTTGCAAAAGAATTTTTAGGATATCTTAATTTGAAAATTAATAGCTCAAATCAAAAAACTATAGATGTTAATTTATCTGAAAGAGAGCTCGAAGTGTTGAAATTGATTTGTGAAGGTTTTAATAATAATGAGATAGCCGAAAAGCTTTTTATAAGTGCTCATACTGTTGATGGGCATCGAAGAAACCTTATATTAAAAACAGGTGTAAAGAATGCTCCAAATTTGGTAATGTTTGCTTTAAAAAATGGATTAATCGAGTAAAAATTAATTAATTGATGGTAAAAATCCTATTCTTAAAGCTCTCATAAATATTATAATCTTTATAGTTTAGCTGTTATGTGCAGTGTTCTCAGCTTTTTTAAATAATATTAATCCATTAACAGATGTTTTCCGTATTAATATATTTTTTCGTTAACGTGAAAGCACTGTTTTATAGGTTTTTTTTAATTGGATATTTTAAAAAGAACTTTCGCTCCTTAATAAAAAGAACTTTCACTCCCCTGATATTCTGTATTTTATCGATAGGATAGTTGCAAATTCCCGTATTAAAAACAGGAGACGGAAAACCACTGTTTTTTTCGTACGACTTAAATAAGTCGTATTTAATTTTTCTTTTTCAAATACTTTTGATATAACGAAAATTAAAAAAAATAGTATAATGAGATTATATAAATATATGACGAAAGTAACCGCAGTTTGTTTTTTGTGCCTTGTGTTTTTCTCGTGCCAGGACAAAATAAATTCAACACAAAGTATAGAAACCAGTTTTGCAATTGTTGTGGATCAGGAAACCTATAAAAATACAGAGACTTCATTATTAGCTTACAAGCAAATGTTGATAGATGAAGGACTACATGTTGTTATTTTAAAAGATGAATGGAAAAATGCTGATGATATAAGAACTGAGCTTAAATCTTTATATAATGCTGATCCTAAGTTAGAGGGTGCTGTATTTATCGGAGATGTACCTATCCCATTTATAATGAATGCACAACATCTGACAACAGCATATAAAAGAAATCAAAGTAGATTTCCTCTACATATAGCTGCCATACCGTCAGATAGATTTTATGATGATTTTGATCTGGAATTTGATTTTATTGAGAAAGATAGCATTAGAACAAATAACTATTATTATAGCCTTTCTGCAAATTCACCTCAATATGTTAGTTCTGATATATATACAGGAAGAATAAAGCCAAGTGTAAAGGAAGGGGACAATAAATATGAGCTAATTGAAAAATATTTGCAAAAAGTTGTTGCTTTACGAAATACAACTGAATTGGATTTTTTATTGAGCTTCACTGGTCATGGATATAATGGGCAGGATATTAATGCATGGGCAGGTGAAAAAATTGCCTTGCGCGAGCAGTTTCCAAATTTGTATACAACGAATGGAAAAGTTGAATTTCTTGATTTTAGAATGGCCGAATTTATGAAAATAGCTCTTTTAAATCGCTTACAAGATCCTGAATTGGATATTGCATTAATGCATGAGCATGGAGGAGACGACATTCAATTAATAAGTGGAACTAAGGAAGTCTCTAATGTACCCGAATCAATAAAAAATATTAAAATATATCTAAGGAGTAAACTTAGGGCAGCAAAACGCAGAGATAAAAGTTTAGAAGCAACAAAAAATCGTTATGCTAAGAATCTGGGAGTGCCAAAAGCATGGTTTGATGGTACTTTTAGTCAAGAAATGGAAGAAAAAGATTCTATTTATAACCACAATTTGGATATTTATTTAGATGATATCTGTAAAATTAAGCCAGAAGCAAAATTCCTTATGTTCGATGCATGTTTTAATGGTTCTTTTCATATGGACAGATACATAGCTGGAGAATATGTTTTTGGAAATGGATCTACAATTATTGCTCATGGGAATACCGTGAATGCCATTCAGGATAAATGGCCAGATGAGATGTTGGGTCTGTTAGGTTTAGGCGTAAGAGCTGGTAATTGGGCTAAACAAATTAATACTATGGAAACGCATCTTATTGGAGATCCTACCTATTATTTTAAATCGAATCAGGAAATAAATTACAATAAAGTAATTGCTGCAGGAAAAGAGAATAAAGATATTTGGCTTGATCTTTTAAATGTTGAAAATCCCGATTTACAGTGTTTGGCTATTAGTAATTTGTTCGATGCTAAAAATAAAAACTTCGCTTCTCAATTAAAAGAAATTTATATGACCTCGAATTATTTTGTTGTTCGAATGGAATGTTTGAAACAATTAAATAAATACAATAACGAGGATTTTAAAGATGTTCTAAAAATAGCTGTTAACGATCCGTATGAGCTTATTAGACGTTTGGCAGTAACCATGATTGGTAAAACTGGCGATAATGAAATGATAAAACCTCTTTTGAACTCAATTTTTAATGATAGGTATTCTCAACGTGTTAGATCTAATGCGTACAGTTCACTGGATTTTATGGATCCAGACGAGACAGAAATACAATTATCTGAAATTGCTCTTCAGTATTCTTATAAGTCAAATGCTTCTGAATTAAAAGACCGATTGTTAAAGAATTTAGATAGAATGAAAAATAAGATGCACGGAGAACTTGAATATTGCACAGAAGAAAACTCCTTGCTTAAATATAAGATGCAAAATGTTAGCATACTTCGTAACTATCATTATCACTATTTAGTTCCTGAATATTTAAATTTATTAGACAATTCTGATATTGATGATAGTCTAAAAATCGCAATTATTGAAGCTTTTGGCTGGTATGTTAATTCGGTTAACAACGAATTAATTGTTAATAAATGCAAGGAAATAGCATCATCAGAAAATTTCTCTGAAGAAATCCGCAACGAAGCTTTAAGGACAGTTAATAGATTGGAAGTATATAAATAGTGTTGAAATTTTAAGAGAGTAAAAAAACAGGAAAATGAAAGTTATAAAAGCATTTATATACAGTTTAATTATTTTATGTTTCTCTACGAATGTTCACGGTCAGGAATTATCTCCTGACCCAGCATTACTTCATGGAAAGTTAGAAAATGGGATTTCGTATTATATTAAAAACAATAAAAATCCTGAAAATATAGTCGAATTACGATTGATTGTTAATATTGGATCGGTTTATGAAAATGATGCAGAGCAGGGGTTTGCTCATTTTGTTGAACATATGTGTTTTAATGGAACAAAAAACTTTCCTAACAACGAAGTAATTAGTACTCTTGAATCAAAAGGAATGCGTTTTGGTCGACAATTCAATGCTTATACCAGTTTTGCTGAAACCGTATATCAACTTACTATTCCTGTATCCGAAAATAAAAACTTGTTAAATACAGGCTTTCAGGTATTGGAAGATTGGGCACATCAAGTGACTTTCGAAGATAAAGAAATAGAAAAAGAACGTGGTGTTATTTTGCAAGAGCTACGCACCGGACAAGGTTCCGATCAGCGTTTGCGTAATCAGTTTTATCCAGCATTATTTCGAGGTGCAAGATACCAGTGTCGTTTGCCAATTGGTAAAAAAGATATTCTTGAAAACTTTAAACCTGATGAGTTAAGAAATTTCTATAAAAAATGGTATAGACCAGAGCTTATGTCTGTTGTTGTAGTGGGTGATATCGAAATAGACGAAGCCAAAATAATGGTAAATAAATATTTTGGAAGAATTCAAAAATCAACATCTCAGGAGTCGCCTAAAAATTACCTTGTGTCGAATAATGATGCAACGCAATTTGTTGTTTGCACTGATAAAGAAGCAAACAAAGAGATTATTAGAATGTATTTTCTTGAAGAACCCAAAAATATTGTTACAAAAGACGATTTTAGAGAATCATTAATTAATGAATTAGTGATTGGAATTATTAATCGTCGTTTTCAGGAATTAAATCAAAAATCGGATGCTCCCTTCGTATATTCGCGTGCTGGAATAGGAGATTTTGTGAGAACAAAAGATGCTTTTACTTATACTGGTGTTGCAAAAAGAGGAATGCTGGCAGAGGCAACTAAAACTATGTTCACCGAAAATCAGCGATTGATACTTCATGGTTTTAATAGTGGCGAGATGGAAATGGAGCAACAGATGTTAATTAATCAATATAAGGATTATAAAAAAGAAAAAAAAGAATCGAAGGATATAGCCAAAGATTATACAAGATCATGTTTGCGCGAATTACAAATTCAAGATCCTTTTGTTCTTTGCGATCTCGCTTTTGAAATGATTCCTGGTATTACGATGGATGAGCTTAACAAGGTATTGAAAAGTTGGATTGGTAAACAACCCTTAGTTGTAGCTTCACTTACTACCGATATGTTAACTCCCGAAATTACTGAGGCTGGAATCGAGAAAATATACTTAGACATAAAAAATAGCGATCCAGGAAAATATATTGTTAAGAATAAGAAAAATTCAATAGATGTTTCGGTTAAAACCGAAGGTAAGGTAGTATCTGAAAAATATATCGAAAAATATGGCATTACCGAATGGGTACTTTCTAATGGCGCTAAAGTAGTACTTAAGCCAACAACATTTAAAAATGACGAAATTCTTTTTACAGGAATTAGTCAGGGTGGTTATTCATTATATTCTGATAAAGATTTTGTTTCAGCCGTTAATTCGTTTAGGGTAGGATTTATGAGTGGTATATCGGGTTTGAGTTTTTCTGAAATGAGGAATCTTGCCAAGATTGAAGGTGCCAGATTAGCACCATGGATGAATGAACAAGGAGAAGGAACAAGGGGCGGATGTAATAGTGAAGGAATTGAGACTTTATTGAAATTGAATTACTTGTATTTTACAGAACTTAAGGGCGATTCCATTGCTGCTAAAACTACATTTTCAAAATCGATTAGTCAGATAGAATCAATGAAAAACGAACCCGACTATGTTTTTAGCGATACATTAACAAAAATATTTTTTGGTGCTGATTCTAGAAAGTTAATTTTATCAAATCCAGCAAATTATGACCAGTTTAACCTCGATAGAGCAAATCAGATAATAAAAGAGCGTTTCTCTAATCCTTCTGATTTTACATTTGTATTTGTAGGTAATTTCGATAATGAAAAAATAAAACCTCTTATCGAAAAATATATTGGAGGTTTAAACGGTGAAGGTGAAAAAGAAAAAGTACCTGAATCTAAATATTTTAATATTAAATCAAGTAAAGATATTACTGTATATTCAGGTGAGGCGAAAAAAAGCCTTGTGCAAATCTCTTATTTTGGTGAAATACCATGGACAAGAAAATCACGTTCTCAGGCAAAAGTATTAACCGAAGTACTTAAAATAAAACTTCGAAAAGCATTACGAGAAGATAAAAGTGGAGTATATGGTGTTTCAGTAGCATCTGACTATAGCAATATTCCTGAAGATCATTTTAGGTTTAGTGTAAACTTTGGTTGTTCTACTGCAATGGTAAATATTTTAATTGATGAAGTTGATCGCCAAATTGAGTTGATTAAAACTGAAGGTCCCGATGCAGAGACATTAGATAAAGTGAAGGCTTTATTAAGCAAAGAAAATGCTGCAAAGATTAAGAAGAACAGATACTGGCAAAATAAACTGGCCGATATATATTGTTTCGAAAAAGAGATGGATACAGAAATTGAAGAATACTTGCCAAGTATTTTAGATGTTACATCGAAACAAGTGCAAAAAACAGCAATTAAACAATTAAACAAGAAGCAAAAAGTAATAGCAAAAATGTATCCTGAAGCATTTAATAAACCATTATCAGAGCTTTTGTAGAATATAAGAATAAAATATAATGACTCAATTTATATAGATATGTGGAAAATATTTTATAGAATAATTACCTTATCGATTTTAATTTTTTTAGTTCAAACGAAAGTTTTTTCTCAACAAGTAGTAACATCTAGTATATCAGGTCATGTTATTGATACGAATACACAAGCGCCTGTGTTTGGATGTGCCGTAGTTATTGTTGAATTGAATTTATGGACAACAACGAACGATAAAGGATATTATAAAATAGATAAAATCCTAACCGGTAGAGAGTATACTATTGCTACTTCGTCGTTAGGGATGGGAAAATTTGAAAAGAAAATTCTTTTTTCTGAAAGTAAAGAATACAAATTAAACATTTCCATAAAAGAGGTTTCCTTCGAGATGGAAGAAGTCGTTATTTTAGCAGAAGAGAAAAGTGGATTAGGAAGCTCCTCAAATATTCAAAAGACAGCTATTGACCATTTGCAACCTACTTCGCTAAAAGATGTAATGCAGCTTTTGCCCGGACAAGTTAGCTCAAATCCTAATTTATCCAATGCTTCTACAATTTCTATTCGTGATATTGCTGGAGATAGCAATAGTTCGTTTGGAACAGCTATTTTAGTTGATGGTTCTCCTGTCAGTAATAATTCTAATTTGCAGTCGAGTCTTAGCACGGGAGGAGTTGATGTAAGGCAAATTTCAACAGATAATATCGAATCTGTCGAAATTATTCGTGGTATAGCATCGGTGGCATATGGTGATATGACCTCAGGTGCTGTTATTGTTAAAACAAAATCAGGAGCTACTCCTTTAAATGCGAAGCTTACTTTAAATCCGAATATGAAAAAAGCCTATTTAGGGAAGGGCTTTAACTTAAATAATAATCGGGGGGCTGTTAATTTTGATGTTGACTATACAAGTTCTGTTGATAGTAAGATTAATTCGTATAAAGGTTTTGACCGTATATCTGCACAATTAGGGTATTCGAATACATATATGAGAGCAACAGTTCCTTTAACTTTTAATATTAAAGGAAAATACACTCAGACAGTTGATTCTAAGAAAGCTGATCCTGATGTAATTAGGTCGGAAGAAGAATTAACATCATCCGAATATGGTTACAAAGTAAACATGTATGGTAAATGGGGGCTTAAGAAAAAACTAATATCGAACCTGAATTATAACTTTAGTGTTAATCTTCGAAATCAGGAATCTTTTAGCAAAAAACTCGTAAGCTCTGCTATTCAGGCAATTACGAATGCACGAACAGACACTTTAATAGCAGGAGTATATGTGCCATCAGAGTATTATTCCGAAATGACAGTTAAGGGGAAGCCTTTCGATATTTTCGCTAAGATTACAGGGGATGCTATTTTACGAAAAGGCAATGTTTTAAATAAGGTAATGTATGGAATAGATTATAGATCGAATGGGAATAATGGAGATGGGAAAGTATATGATGAATTGCTACCGCCAAGATCAGGAGGTAGTAATTCAACGCGACCTAGACCATTTAGTGATATTCCATCCTTTAGTCAATATTCTATCTTTTTAGAAGATAATCTTACATTACCCATAAGAAAAACCGTATTGTTTGTTCAGGCCGGTATGCGATATAATAATTTTCAACCGGAAAGTATTTTTAAAAGTAAACTGAAAACAAGTTTTGAACCCCGTATAAATCTAAAATATCATATCTTAAATTCTGAAAATAATTCATTATTCGATAACCTTTCTATATTTGGAGGTTATGGTATACAATCTAAATCTCCTTCGATTAATTATATTTATCCCGATAATGCATATTTTGACATGCTCAGTTTAAATTATTTTCCTGAAAATAATGACGAAAGATTAGTGCTTGTTAGCACAAGAGTATTGGAAAGAAATAATGATGATCTTGAACCAATTGAGGTTACAAAATATGACGCAGGAATCGATGGTAAAATAAAGAAGTTTCATTTCTTATTTAATGGATACTATGAAAAGTCGGATAATGGGATAAGTTTTTCGAGTCAAATCGATTTTTTAGATTTCTCCTATTGGGATCCTCTTGATCCCAATATAATTAAACCAGAGGGGGTTCCTCCTATTGTTGATTTTTCCAATCCTACAAGAATTGATACGTTTATGGCAAAATTATCAAAGCCTGTAAATAACAAGATAATGATAAAGAAAGGACTGGAGTATCGATTCGATTTTGGTAAAATTAAAGCTATTCAAACATCTATAAATATTAATGGAGGATATTTATATACTAAAAACTATACAAATACCGAAACCCAATTGGTTAAAACTGATAACGGAGGAGCAAATCAGTTACCTTATGTTGCCGTTTATGCTGCAGGTTCAGGTAAAGAACGAACCCGATTTAATTCTAATATTATTGCAATAACGCATATTCCAAAATTGCGTTTAGTATTTACAACAACCCTACAAATTATTTGGAAAAATACTACTAAATATTTTTATGGTGGTGAGCAATATACGGATTATTCAGATCCTGATAATGTTTTAGTTGTGAATGAACCTATAGCTTTAATCGATAAAAACAATGTAAGATATGATGTGTCATCGCAAGAACTTAGAGATATGACAGGTGATGATTATTTGAAATACATAGATAGAAAACGTCCCGAATATTTTTATACAGAAGATCAGCCTGTTCATTGCCAGCTTAATTTAAAAGTGACCAGTGAAATTGGAAGCAAAGCAAAATTCTCATTTTTTGCAAATAATTTCACGATGAACAACCCTAAGTATAGGGAAATTAGATCAAATAGTATAGTTACTTTAAATAGTTCACTTTTTTTTGGACTTGAACTAACTTTTATTTTATAATTTAATTAACAACTAAAACCATTTTACTATGAAAAAAATTGCAATTATTTTATTCTTTTTAGGAGCAATCGTTATTTCTTCTTGCGAGAAAGATGACGATCCTCTTTATCAAATTGATGTTACAGTAAATTTTCCTGAAAACTACAATTCTACAGTAGTTGAAGGTGCATGGGTTTATGTTACTAAAGAAGGTACCGAGCGAACTGATTCTGCTCAAACAGATGCTTCTGGTATAGCAAGTATTACTAAATTATCGGCTGGTATATATAAGGTTTCAGCTAGAGTATCATTAACAGAGGCACAAACAGAAGCACAAACAGGTGTTGCAGAAGCTGTTTTGTTAACTGTAGTTGAAAATGGGGTGTCTGTTTTAATGGATACAGAAAAATCAATAACACTTGCAGGAGCAGTACTTGGAGACCTTGTGTTTAAAGAGGTATATTACTCAGGTTCAAGAACCCCTGAAGGGGGAGTATATTTTTCGGATCAGTTTTACGAAATTTATAATAACTCAACTGAAATTATTTATGCCGACAAATTATGCATCGGAGTAGTTGATGCTTGGGGTTATAGGCCAGAAATTTCTGTTTGGCTTTCTGAATATCCAACACAAGTTGCAATTGCTAGTTTCTGGTATATACCTGGTAACGGAACCGATTATCCTATTAATCCTGGCGAAAGTATTATTATTGCCCAAGACGGTATTAATCACAAGTCTGATGTATTAGGTAATCCAAATTCTCCTGTTAATTTAGGTGATGCTGAATGGGAGACTTTTGTTCCTCGTGATGATAATAGAGATATTGATGCTCCTGCTGTTCCTAACCTTACATTAGGATTTGCTAATTCTCTTGGTATTGACTGGTTAACATCTACAATGGGTTGTGCTTATATAATATTCCATATCGATGGAGATATTGATACTTATGTTAATTCAAACAAAGTGCTTAAACCAGAATCAACATCTACAAAAGAGTATGTCTTACTAAATAACGATAATATTATTGATGGTTTTCAGGCTTATAAAGATGATGCTGAAACATCAATGCCTAAATTACATGCTGTTATTGATGCTGGTTTTACATATGATCCAAATGGAACATACACAGGAAAATGTGTGCGTAGAAAAGTGAAAACTGTGATTAATGGTCGTACAATATATCAGGATACTAACAATTCAACAAACGATTTCTTGATTGATCAGGAATGTAACCCTAGAATTTATTAATTTATAATATTAAGAGGTTGTCCAAAAAGATAGAAAGTTGTTTGTGTATAAACAAGTTTAATATAGCAACTTTCTTTATTTCAAATTTTCACACTGAGCTTGTCGAAGTGTTACCTAATAAGTAATTATTTTTGGACAGCCTCTTTAAACTATCTGTTATGATTAGGATCAATATTAAAACATGTATTATTCTTCTTGGAGTTTTATTATTTACCAAAAATATTAAAGCTCAAGATTCCTTGGTTTCAGCACATTCCTCAAATAGATTATTGTTCGAAAATCAATGGTTAAATACGAATAATATCGCAGGGGCGGTTTTTAATCCATTTTTAGCCGATGGTGATTTTGTTTTAGGATATACAACAAAAAAAGGTGATTTAAAATATGCACAACTTTCTTCTGATGAAGAAACATATAGTTTTAATGCTGAAAAATCTGCTCTTATAAATAATACTTTTTTTAGTGGACATATTGGGTATCAAAATATGCAACAAAAAGATGTGGGTTGGACTGCCCGAATGAACCCAATTACACACAATCCATATATGCTTGGTGATAGTATATTTGGTTTGTATCAGAAAGATTATATTGATATTGGTGGAGGTTTTGGATATTTAATTTCGGATCGTTTGTCAGCAGGTATTAATGTAAATTGTTCTTTTGCCGATGCTGCAAGAATAAAAGATCCTCGTCCACAGAATAAATTTTTCACCTTGGAAGCATTTCCTTCTGTTATATATTCTTTCGATAAGTTTAAATTAGGTGTAAATCTTCACTTTATTACAGGAAAAGAAATAATTAAGTATGAAGTATTAAATGATGATAATACCTATGACATGTTTATGACATTGGGTCTAGGTAAAACAGCCAATGCTCTTAAAATAGGGACATATACAAGGAATTATTATTTGTCAGGTTTAGGAGGAGAACTCCAGACGCAATATTCTGTGGCTAATATAAAAGCATTATCAGGCATCGGATATTTTTCTCAAACAGAGAAATCAGAAGATAGACCTTCAAATCCAGATAAAAGACATGCCGGAGATTTTAAAGAAAATACCTATCGGTTTTATACTATATTTAATTTCGGGAAAAACTTAATTCATTCCTTTTCAATAAATATGGATGTGTTAAGCGGACAAGGAACAGAATTTCTTCAAGAGGGTTATAGAAAATATGAAGACACGTATTTTAGAACTATTGCTGAAATTGACAATTACTCAACATTAGAATTGATTCCTTCTATTAAATATACATTAGCTAAGCCTCATAATGATTATCTAAATAACTGGGAAATTAATTTTAATGCCCAAATGGATAATTTTAAAGCCGAATATCTGCTGGAAGCTGAAGAATCGTATACCAATATTATGGGTAGTATTGAATTTGATAAAGCTTTTTATTTTAAAAAGAGTATGTTCGGTTTTTCAATATCGGGTGGGTTAATTTACAATTTAAGTAATGAATTAAAACAACTTCGTAAATATACTGCGGAACAAGAAATTGCTATGTGGGAAAATGTTATAGAACCAGATTTTCTTATTAATACCAGTACTATATATGATATAGGTGCAAAAGTGAGATATGGAAGAAATGTAGACATATTGAAAGATAGAAATAGTTTGGTTTATCTTGATCTTGGAGTAAACTATAAATCAGGTTCAAACAATTTATGGATCGAAAATAAAAGTTTTGAAGTATACAGTTTTAAAATAGGTATAACATACTAAAAGCAATTGTTATTTAAAATAAAATATTATAACAGCTTAATAATGTTGTAGGGGAGTTATATGTTTTTTTTTAAGACTTGTTATGATGTTTATATTTTGCAAAACCCTTTAAAACAAGGATGTAGAAGTGTAGTTGTATATGTAATCATATAGTTTAGTTGTAAACAAAACGATATAACATATTCTGGGAAAAAATTGAGACTTGTTTTTTAAATATGAACAGCATTCAGAAGAAAGTAATTTAAATGAAAGATAATCAATCACATAAAATAATAACAAATGAATAAAAACATTGTATCTATCTTAATAACTTTTGTCTTTATCTGGGTTTTTACATCATGTAAAGAAAATAAAACGGGTATTGCTATTGTTGTCGATACGCAAAGTTATAACGAAGCACAACAAGAAATTGATGCATATGCCGATGTTTTAGAATCGGAAGGATTAAAACCTTATCTTATTGTTAAAGACTATTCTGTTCCTGATTCTTTAAAAAACGAACTTATTGCTCTTTATCATTCTACAGTGCCAATTGAAGGGGCTGTTTTTATTGGAGATATTCCAATTATTATGGCAATTGATGCACAACATATGACAAGTGCGTTTAAGATGGATCAGAAAAGATTTGGAATAAAGAGAGCTTGTGTTCCTACCGATAGATTTTATGATGATTTTAATCTGGATTTTGATTTCATTAAACAAGATTCGATAAATAAATTACGATATTATTATTCATTAAATTTTGAATCGAAACAAGTTATATCACCGAATATTTATTCAGGTAGAATAAAAGCACCCGAAGTTGAAAATAAATATGAATTATTAAAAAAATATTTGAAAAAAGTCATTGAGCAACATAAGATAGAGAATAAAGTCGATGAATTTTTCTTTTTTGCAGGTAGTGGTTATAATTCGGAATCAATGATGGCCCGATTAGACGAACAATATGCTCTCAAACAACAGTTACCTGGAAATCCAAACATATCTTTTCTTGATCATAGTATGGAAAAAATCATTAAATTTCCATATATGTCTGAACTTCAAAGAGAAGATCTGGATATTGGATTACTGCATCATCATGGTAGTAAAAGTACTGAATATCTCAGTGGAGCGGAGAAAGTAGATGGCTATAAACAACAAATCGCACAAATAAAAAGATATTTGAGAGAGGTAATTTATGAAGCAGAGAATAAGGATGAAATAAAGGAAATTAAAGAATATTATAAAGAAAAATTTAGTATTCCTTCATCTTGGTTTGATGGGGCGTTTAACCCTCGTGTTGAAAAACATGATAGTGCATATGCCGCAAATTTAAATTTAACTCTTAAAGATTTTTCATATTATACTCCTAATTTAAGATTTGCCATATTTGATGCATGTTATAACGGATCATTTCATCGAGACGAATACCTAGCTGGGGCTTATATTTTTGGTGATGGAAATACCGTTGCAGCACAAGGTAATACTGTAAATTCATTACAGGATAAATGGCCACAGGAAATGATCGGATTATTATCATTAGGGATGAGGGTTGGAGAATGGAGCAGGAAACTGTGCTACTTAGAAACTCATATAATTGGAGACCCGACTTTCCGTTTTACTTCGATTGACCCTTCAATAAATGTGCATCAATTATCTGTTAACAATTCGAAAAACAACAGATTTTGGAAAAAACAATTAAAATCAAAATATGCAGATGTACAGGTATTAGCATTAAGAAGTTTATACGAAAATAACTCTAAAGATATATCAAATCTTCTTTCAGAGACTTATAAAAAATCGGATTATGCAAGTGTAAGAACTGAGTGTTTAATTCTACTTTCAAAAATTAACGATAATAATTATACTGAAATTCTGAAGCTTGCAATGTTTGATGATTATGAGCTTACACAGCGGTTTGCAGTAAAAATGGCTGGAAAAAAGGGAGGTGATGAACTTATTTCTAGTATCATAAAATTATCTTTTATGAATCTATCAGCTCGGGTAGAATTCAATTTAGAAAATGCTCTTTCTTTTTTTGATAAAGAAAAGTTATTGGCAGAATTTGACAAACAATCTAAAGACGTTAATTTCTTAGTTCATAAGAAGATGGTGAATAGAGCCATACGAAGGTTTTTAGAAAATTCAGATCGTCGGTTTAAGATTGCCTTAGAAACAATAGCAGATACCTCAAGTTCTGATAAAAATATATATAAAGAAATAAGAGGACTACGTAATTCTAATTATCATCAAGGAGTTGATACGTTTCTTAATTTCATTACAACAAGTACTAATCAGGAACATCGGAAAATGATGCTTGAATCGTTAGGGTGGTTTACTCTTTCATCAGAAAAACAGAAAATTGTAGAATTCTGTAATAAGATATACGAAAATGAAGCTGAAATAGAAGATATACGGAAAGAAGCAAGAAAAACAGTTTTACGTTTAAAATAAGAAAAATTAGATAAATAAATTTTAAAAAGATTTAAATGGGGAGTAATTTTTAGGTTAATTAGATTTTCGATTCAATTTAAATTATGATGCTGTTCCTAATAAAATTAGGAACAGTTTTTTTTGTTTTAATACTCAAATAAAATAGGTTCTATAGTTACACAATCAATGAATTTTCAGGCTTGATGTATTTAGTGGTAATGTGGATAATTTAAGTAGTAATAGTTATCACAAGAGATTAATAGATGATATCCGGATTTATGATCGAGTTTTAACAGAAGAAGAAATACAATTACTTTACCACGAAGGTGATTGGGATGAATAACATAATTTATAATATATAGAATGAAAAAGGGGCTGTCCAAAAAGTCCCTTGTTTAATTACAACACTTCGACAAGCTCAGTGTGACATATTGATTATAACCGTTTGTCATATTGAGTTTATTGAAATATGAACAACTTTTCTGCTTTTTGGACAGCCCCTTTTTGTTTTTATAAAACTTAACAAGGTTTTGGCAGTATATTTGATTAGATTTTCATGATTTTAAAAAGAATTAAAACCTGAATCTTTAAAATTTAATTAAGTATTTTACTAAAAATATATGTTGTACTAATAAAGTTATCAGAATTACCTCCAGTTGTTGAAATAAGCTTATACCCTTTGTTTTTTAACTCATTAAGTTTGGCGTGAATAGTTAACAAGTTTACTTCCATTGTTTTTGGATTCAATTTTTTCAAATCCTTTTTCTCAACTGTTCCATCTTCATAAATTGTAATCATACTTGATGGCATCATTCCATAAATTTCAGTTGTTCTCACAATAATATATCCTTCTTCTGTTGTTTGAATATCACCTTGTTGTGATGTAAATACAAAACTACTCATTGTGATTATAACAATCAGTGCAAAAAGAGCAATTGAGATAAAATAAATTCTTTTCATTGTTATTTTGTTTTAAAAGTTAATTTACTAGTTTTTAGTTATTATTTCAAAATTACGTTTATATATTCTTCCTTGTTACGAAAGAGATTTCAGTCTTCAAAATTACTTTAAACCTACTATTAACGATAGTTTCCAATTAAATATTACCCGTAACTATATCTTATGCATAGTTGAGAAATTGGAAATGTGCCGAGGGATATTGGTTTTTACAAACGAAGAATGAATAATTAGTTGTTTAATAGATTTTACTTCTTTCTAATTAGCGTTAATCCATCTCGAAGTGGAAGAATAACCTTTTCTACCCGATCATCGTTTTTAAGAAAATCATTGAATTCAAAAATACCTTTTGTGTAATCATCGTCCGGTGTTTCCATTTCAATTACTTTTCCACTCCATAAAACATTGTCGGCCAACATAAAACCTCCGGGTTTAACATAATCGAAAACAATGTTATAATATTCTAGATATTCTCTTTTATCAGCATCTATAAAGACTAAGTCAAACATCTCATTAATTTGAGGAATTAGTGTTCGAGCATCGCCAAAGTGAAGTTTTACTTTGTTTTTAACGCCTGATTTTTCTATATATTTTAATATCAAATCTTCTAATTCGTCGTTAATTTCAATTGAGTGAAGAATCCCTTTGTCTTGCAAGCCCTTTGCAAGGCAAATTGCAGAATAGCCAGTATAAGTGCCTAGTTCAAGAATTTTTTGGGGACGAATCATTTTACTAATCATTTCAAGAATTTTTCCTTGTAAATGACCCGATAACATTCTTGGACGTAAAACCTTTAAGTTTGTTTCGCGATTTAATTCTGCTAAAACCGAATCTTCTTTGTCGGAATGATTAAGTATGTATTCTTCGATATTAAAATAAAAATCAGACATAAGAAATGTGTTTCATATTTGGACCAGCTCAATGTGATAAAATTTTTTAAGGTAATTGTCACACTGAGCTTGTCGAAGTGTGATTACCATAATTTCTACTGATAAACCAACATCGACATTTTATCTATATCTAAAATTTCATTTGCTACTGCCTGAATATCTTCAACAGTTACAGCTTCAATTTTTTCTTTTAACTTATCTAAACTATCAACCTTATTAAATAAGGCAAAGCTTTTTCCTATTGATAACATAACATTTGCATTGTTCTCAGAATTTATTGCTATTTGACCGAACAACTGTCGTTTGGCTTTTTTAAGTTGAACTACACCAAGCTTTTTCGATCTAAGAGTTTCAAATTCCTTTTTAATAAGCTTGATGCATTTATCAAAATTCTCCTTGTCGGTTCCAAAATAAATTGAGAACACTCCTGTGTCGCTATATGGCGAATAGTTTGATTCTACATGATATGCAAAGCCATGTTTTTCCCTTAATAATAAACCTAATCTGGAATTTAATCCTGGTCCACCCAATAGATTATCTAAAAGAGTTAATGTGATTTTCTTTTTGTCCTGAACATTGTAGGCAGTGTTACCAATTACACAATGAGTTTGATGTGTTTTCTTTTTTACTGTTTTTATTTCAGGAGTATAATTTACTATCTTGTTTCGTTCTTGTTTTCTTGGATTCGCTTCTATGTGACCAAAATATTTATGTGCTAATTTTTTAAATTTTGCAAAAGACATATCACCTACAGAACTCACAACCATTTCATCAGTATAATAATTCTTCTTAATAAATGATTCAATATCCTTTTTGTTAAATCGTCGTAAATCTTTAGGATTACCTAAAATATTTTTACCTAAAGGTTGATTTTTAAAGATTAATTCTTCAAAATCATCGAAAATTAATTCGGCAGGATCATCTTTGTACGAATTTATTTCTTCAATAATAACCTCTTTTTCTCTAGTTATTTCTTTGTTTGGGAATATAGAATTGAATGTTATATCAGAAATAAGCTCCATGGCTCTTTCGTAATCATTCTTTAAGAAAGATGTATGAATGGTTGTTTCTTCTTTTGTTGTATAAGCATTTATTTCCCCTCCAACATCTTCCATTCTGCTTAAAATATGATAAGCCTTTCTTTTGGTTGTTCCTTTAAAAATAGCATGTTCAATAAAGTGAGCCATTCCGTGCTCATGTTCTTCCTCGTCACGCGAACCAGCATTTATAATTATTCCACAGTGTGCAACTGCCGATTTTGAATGTAAATGAATGATTCTAATTCCATTCTCTAGAGTATAATTTTCGTAATTCATCTTAAAATTTAAGTGCGCTGCAAAAGTATAAAAAACTAACAATCAAAATAATAAAACAAGTAAAGAATTAGGATGTTTAAGTTTTTTTAAAAAATTTTCAAAAACATTTTGAAAAAGGAAATTTTCACTTATATTTGCACTCGCAATTGAGCGCTACGGTGCCATAGCTCAGTTGGTAGAGCAATGGACTGAAAATCCATGTGTCCCTGGTTCGATCCCGGGTGGCACCACAGAAAGCCTTGAGAAATCAAGGCTTTTTTTTATGCTGTATTTTGATTGCTAGATATAAAAAAAGCCCCGAAGAATCGAGGCTTTTAGTGTTTTATAAATTCAAGTTATTTTACTTTTCGAATTAATAAACGATCATATAAGAACAGTAAAAAGGAAGCACCAACTCCGATTGCGAGAATTATTATCCAAATCTTATTTGGGTTATAAGTTTCCCATAGATATTTTGTGATTTCTATTTGAGACATTCCTGTGATCTCTTGGGCTTTTGTGTAAAGTTCTGTTTGTGTAAAGCTCTTACCGATTTCAGGAATATCATAACCTTTAAGAATCAAGTCATTTCTTAATAGAATTACTTTGTCAGATGTTTTTCCATATATTCCTCCAATAATTCCTGCTAGTAAGCCACCTAAAGCAACAGGAAGAAATGAACATCCCATATAAAGCGCAACTTTATCTTTTGGAGCAATTTTCCCAATATATTCACTAATTTTTGGTGATCCGGCCATTTCTCCAAGACCAAAGATGAATAATGAAAATAGAACAAAAAACGGATTGGCTGTATATAATGTCATAGACATACCTATCGAACAAACAAGAAAGCCTGTTGTCATCGATGTAAGAGGTTTCCATTTCATTATAATAGTAGAAACAAGAATCTGAAAAATAATAATATAGAAAGAGTCAGCAATAATAAAGTACTCGGCTTTAATTGTTCCGTTAGCAGATCCAATGTGTTTTAATAACGACGGGAAAATATTGTTAAGCCAATTAAATATTATTCTAGTATCTACCCATTGATCAATAAAAGATGGTAATGTAATAAATAATTGGTAATACATTGACCAAAATCCAGCTACGATAATCAAGAAGATAATAAATTTGTAATCGCTTAATGCAATACCAATATTCTTAAAAATCATTTTAAGAGATTTTCCAAACGATAAATCAGAGGGGTTTCTTTCGGGTTCTTTATAAAGGAAAACGAATGGGATGTTAATTGCTATTACAATCGCACTAATTAAGAAAATATTATGATATGATTCTTTTGTGAATTGAAGTGCTATAACTGGTCCTATAAGTGCGCCAATATTAACCATCATATAATATATGCCAAATCCAATTGAAGAAGTTGAATCGTCAGTTGTTTTAGAAACAGTAGCAGTAATTATCGGTTTAAATAAAGCCCCGCCAATTGCTATATAAATAAAAATTAATAAAAATGATTCGAATGTTTGGCAATGTGGCATAGCTAGGAAAGCCGTTATGTAAACAAAAAATGCAGCAAATAGTATTTTTTTATAGCCATATCTATCAGCAATTGTTCCTGTTATTACCGGGAGAAAATATAAAATCATAGTACCAACCCCCATGATAGTCGCTTTTTCTGCCATTGATAAACCAAGTGCTCCTATTTCTTGCGGTTTAGTTAAGTAATTTGCTAATAGATTATAAAATCCATACCAGCCCCAACGCTCAAAAAGTTCCATTGTGTTGGCTACCCAAAACGTGCGGGGAAATTTCTTAAATACATTTACTTTAGTCGACATAGAGTTATATTATTAAGTTGTATCTGGGGTTCTTTTAATTTAAAAATCTCAAAATAAATTTGGATTTGTTTTTTTGATATTTGAACAATCGTTAATTGTATGGGCAAATATGTGTTTTAAAATTAAAAAAATAGCTAATATTTGACATGTTGGAAAATAGAAAGTTTAATATCTCTATAATCCACATATAATCAGTGTTTTGAAAATATGTTTTAGATCATGTAAAAAAAAATAAAAAAAGATTTGGAGATAATAGATTCTTGATTACATTTGCACCCGCTTAAGAGGGTATAAAATGTTTATTCTCATCAATTTAAAGCTGTTATACGACATAGAATATAGATTGATTTATAATATAGGTTAATAAATTTAGGGTTAGTTTTTTTAAAAGTAAATTTTAGGGTTAGTGAAAAGAGGATGGCTTATTCGTAGGTTGTTCTCTTTTTCGTTTTTATAAACTGAATAGTTTTATTTAGGCTTAAAAATGAATAATTTTGCGTCAAACTTTTCGAGCAAGAATTTGTTTTAAAATAATACTTTAAAAGAAAGATCATTATATGTTAATTAATAAGAAAGTTATTTTGCTTATTCTCGATGGCTGGGGAATAGGAAATAAATCAAAGTCAGATGTAATTTACAACGCAAACACTCCATATATTGATAGTTTATACAAGAACTATCCACACTCACAGTTACAAACTTCTGGGAATAATGTTGGATTGCCAGAAGGACAAATGGGAAATTCAGAGGTTGGTCATTTAAATATTGGAGCAGGTCGAGTTGTTTATCAAGATTTAGTGCGAATTAATAAAGCAGTCGAAGACAGCAGTATTGCATCAAATGAAGCTTTGGTAAATGCGTTTAATTATGCAAAAGAAAACAATAAAGCGGTTCATTTTATTGGATTGGTTTCTAATGGAGGAGTTCATTCTTCCAATAAGCATTTATATAAATTATGCGACTTAACAAGTGATTATGGTTTGGATCAGGTTTTTATTCACGCCTTAACGGACGGTCGCGATGTTGATCCAAGAAGCGGAAAGGGTTTTATTCAGGAATTAGAAAATCATCTTGCAAATTCAAATGGCGAAATTGCTAGTTTGATAGGTCGTTATTATGGAATGGATCGCGATAAGCGATGGGAACGTGTAAAAGAAGCATATGATTTGTATGTGCAGGGGAAAGGAAAGTCAACGACTGATATGGTACAGTCTGTTCAAGATTCTTACAATGAAAATGTAACCGATGAATTTATAAAACCGCTTGTGAAAGTTGATTCTGATGGTAATCCTGTTGGGAAAATTCAGCCCAATGATGTTGTAATATGTTTTAATTTTAGGACAGACCGATTGCGTGAAATGACAACCGTTTTGTCGCAGCAAGATATGCCTGAGTTTGATATGAAAGCAATGCCATTGCATTATGTTACTTTAACACGTTACGATGAGAGTTTTAAAAATGTGCATATAGCTTACGATAAGGATAATTTAAAAAATACTTTGGGTGAGATTTTGGCACAAAAAGGAAAGAAGCAAATTCGAATTGCTGAAACTGAAAAGTATGCACACGTTACATTCTTTTTCTCGGGTGGTCGAGAGCAGGAGTTTGAAAATGAAAAACGAATTTTGGTTCAATCACCTAAAGTTGCAACTTATGACCTGCAACCAGAAATGAGTGCTTATCTGGTAAAGGATGCAATTGTTGAGGAGTTGAAAAAACAGGAAACCGATTATGTGTGTTTGAATTTTGCAAATGGCGATATGGTTGGTCATACTGGAGTTTATGGTGCCATAACAAAAGCTATTGAGGCTGTTGATCAATGTGTTAGTGAGGTTGTGGAGACTGCAAAGGCAAATGGATACGAAGTAATTATTATAGCAGATCATGGTAATGCGGATAATGCAGTTAATAACGACGGATCTGAAAATACAGCACATTCGCTAAATCCTGTTCCTTTTATATTGGTTTCAGATCGATTTAAATCGGTTCAGAACGGTATTTTGGCTGATGTGGCACCAACGATTTTATCTTTAATGGGAATAACTCCTTCGAAAGAAATGACAGGTAAGAATTTAGTAATCGAATAATATATAGAATAATATGAATTATATGATGCAGGTAGGCAATTGTATTGTTGGTACAGAATTGCTTGAAGAAAATTTTTTGTGTAATCTGGATAGTTGCAAAGGACACTGTTGTGTTGAGGGTGAGTCTGGTGCGCCGCTTGAAGAAGGCGAAGCAGAATTGATTGAGAAATATTATCCAAAGTTTGAACGTTATCTTAAGGATGAATCAATTAAAGAAATCAAGAAAACGGGATACAGTGTTATAGATAAAAGAGATGGAGAGCCTGTTACTCCATTGTTAAAGGGCAAAGAATGTGTGTATGCTATTTTTGAGAACGGCATTGCAAAGTGTGGAATCGAAAAAGCATATTTAAAAGAAAAAATACCTTTCCGTAAACCGATTTCCTGTCATTTATATCCTATTAGAATTAAAAAAATGAGTGATGATTTGGATGCTCTAAACTATCATTTTTGGGATGTTTGCGATCCAGCACGAAAATGTGGTTGTAAAAAAGGAGTGAAAGCTTATAAGTTTTTAGAAGAAGCATTGGTTCGAAAATATGGACAGGAGTGGTACGATGAGTTAGTAGAAACGGTTGAAGCTTATCAAAAAGAAATTGAATTTTCGGAGCGATCAGAAGATTGTGATTAAGTTTTAAAAGTGTTAATTTAGACACTCATTTTTTAAATATATAATCAATAATAAATAAATAGATAATGGAAAAAGTAAAACAGTACATCGAAGCGAATAAGGATCGTTTCTTAGAAGAATTATTTGAACTTATCAGAATCCCATCTATTAGTTCTATTCAAGATCATAAGCCAGATATGGTAAGAACAGCAGAAGCTTTGAAAGCAGCAATTTTAAAAGCTGGAGCTGATAAGGCAGAAGTTATGCCTTCTGATGGAAACCCGGTTGTTTATGCTGAAAAAATTATTGATCCTGCAAAACCTACAGTTTTAATATATGCTCATTATGATGTTATGCCTGTTGATCCAATCGAATTGTGGGATACAAAACCATTTGAGCCTGTCGTGAAAGATGGTAAAATTTGGGCTCGTGGTGCTGATGATGATAAAGGACAAGGTTTTATGCACATCAAGGCTTTTGAAGCTATGGTTCAAACAGATTCTTTACCTTGTAATGTAAAATTCATGATCGAAGGTGAAGAAGAGATTGGTTCTCCAAATCTTCCAAAATGGTGTGAGCAAAACAAGGATCTTGTAAAAGCTGACGTTATTTTAGTTTCTGATACTGGAATGATTGCTCCTGATGTACCTGCAATTACTACAGGTCTTCGTGGTTTATCTTATTGGGAAGTTGAAGTTACTGGTCCAAATAGAGATCTTCACTCAGGATTATTTGGTGGTGCTGTTGCAAACCCAATTAATGTATTGGCAAAAATGATTACCGATATGGTTGATGAAAACGGTCATGTTACAATGCCTGGGTTCTACGATGATGTAATAGAAGTTACTGATATTGAAAGAGAGAAAATGGCTGAAGCGCCATATTCTGAAGAAGAATATAAAAATGCGATTGATGTAAAAGCTCTTCATGGAGAAAAAGGATTTTCTACAAACGAGCGAACAGGTATTCGTCCATCATTTGATATTTGTGGTATTTGGGGTGGTTATACTGGCGAAGGAGCAAAAACTGTACTTCCTTCAAAAGCGTTTGCAAAAATTTCTTCTCGTTTAGTTCCAGATCAGAACAATGAGAAAATAGCTAGAATGTTTAAAGAACATTTCGAAAAAATGGCTCCAGAGTATGTTAAAGTAAATGTTGAATTCTTGCATGGTGGTCAGGCGTATGTTTGCCCAATTACTTTACCAGCATACGAAGCAGCTGAAAAAGCTTATGAAGAAATTTATAACAGAAAACCAGTTCCTGTTCGTAGTGGAGGAAGTATTCCTATCATTTCTGAATTCGAAAAAATTCTAGGAATTAAATCTGTATTGATGGGATTCGGTTTAGAGTCTGATGCAATTCACTCGCCAAACGAAAACTATCCATTAGAGCAATTCTATAATGGAATAAATACAATTCCTTATTTCTATAAGTACTATACAGAGATAATGAAATAAAGCATTTTTTTTATATGATTTAAGGTCCGATTTGTAAAAATCGGATCTTTTTTTTTGTCTTTATTTGGATAAATGATTTTTATTTGAATTTAACTATTAAAAATAGGGGGTGATTTAGCAAAAAGTATAAAAATTTAAACTGTACATCTAAAAATTAGGGGGTCTCGGCAAAATAAACTACATTTGTAATCGATTTAAGATTTTCAACTCAATATTAAAACAAACTATGGCAACTATCAGATTTAAGGCAATTGAAGAGGTGTTAAACAGGAAACCTGTTGATGTAAACCTTCCGTCTATAAAAACATCTGAATATTTCGGTGAAAATGTATTCGATAATTTTAAGATGCAGGAGTACTTATCAAGCGAAGCATATAGAAATGTTATTGAGTCTATAAATCAAGGAATCAGGATCGATAGAAAAATTGCGAATCAAGTTGCTCTCGGAATGAAAGCTTGGGCTTTGGAGAGAGGAGCAACACACTATACGCATTGGTTTCATCCATTAAATGGATCAACAGCAGAAAAGCACGATGCATTTTTTGAGCCTGCAGAAGGTGGTGGGGTTATTGAAAATTTTCAAGGTGAATTATTGGTTCAACAAGAACCTGATGCCTCAAGTTTTCCAAATGGGGGAATCCGAAATACATTCGAGGCCCGTGGATATACTGCTTGGGATCCTTCTTCACCGGCATTTGTTTACGGAAATACACTTTGTATTCCTACAATATTTGTTGCTTATACAGGTGAAGCTTTAGATTATAAAACACCGCTTATAAAATCATTGAATTATTTAGATAAAGCGGCAGTTGATATATGTCAGTATTATAACAAAGATGTAGAAAAAGTAAATGTTACTTTAGGTTGGGAACAGGAATATTTTTTAATCGATAATGCACTGTATAATGCACGTCCCGATTTGCATTTAACCGGACGAACATTAATTGGTCATGCTTCGGCTAAAGATCAACAGTTAAGCGATCATTATTTTGGATCGATATCGGATCGAGTTAAAAACTATATGGTCGATTTCGAAATTGAAGCATATAAGTTAGGTATTCCGGTTAAAACTCGTCATAACGAAGTAGCACCAAATCAATTTGAATGTGCACCAATTTTCGAAGAGGCAAACTTGGCAGTTGATCATAATCAAATTTTAATGACCATAATGGATAAGGTAGCTCGGCGTCATGATTTCCGAGTTTTATTCCACGAAAAGCCATTTAAAGGAGTTAATGGTTCAGGTAAGCACAATAACTGGTCGATGTTAACCAATACAGGGAAAAATCTTTTGTCGCCAGGGAAAACGCCTCGAAGTAATATGCGTTTTTTAACTTTTTTAATCAATACGGTTAAAGCAGTTCACGATTATTCAGATATTTTAAGAGCAAGTGTTGCTGTTGCTGGTAACGAACATCGTTTAGGAGCTCATGAAGCACCACCGGCAATCATGTCAGTATTTATTGGCTCGAAACTAACAGAAATGTTAGATCAATTGGAGAAAAGGGTTACCAATAAAAAAATGACTCCGGATGAAAAAACAGAATTAAAATTAGATATTGGAAAAATTCCTGAAATCTTATTGGATAATACCGATAGAAATAGAACATCACCATTTGCATTTACCGGAAATAGATTTGAGTTTAGAGCTGTCGGTTCTTCTGCAAACGTTGCATCTCCAATGATTACTTTAAATACAGTTGTTGCAAATCAGCTTGTGGAATTTAAAAAAGAAGTGGATGTATTAATTGAGAAGGATGTTAAAAAAGATGAGGCAATATTCCAGATTTTAAAAGAATATATAATTGCTTCAAAAAAGATTCGCTTTGAAGGTAATGGATATGGAGAAGAGTGGATAAAAGAAGCAGCATCTCGTGGTTTGTCTAATATTGCTGATGTGCCAGAAGCATTAAAAGCTTTTGTATCTAAGAGCACAAAAGATGTTTTTGGGAAAGCTCAGATATTATCGGAACGAGAACTTGAAGCTCGTTACGATATTCGATTAGAAATATATACGAAGAAAATACAGATAGAATCGCGTGTATTAGGCGATTTAATGCGGAATCACATTATTCCGAAAGTGATTAAGTATCAAAATTTCCTAATAGAAAATGTTCGTGGAATAAAAGATTTGTTTCCTAAGGCTGAATATGAAAAGATGTCAAAGCCACAGCTAAATACTATTTGTGAGATATCTGAGCGTATAGCTATTGTTAAAGAAACAGTCGATGAAATGATAGAAGCTCGAAAAAAAGTGAATGCAATTGAAGATATCAGAATTAAATCGGCAGAGTATTCGAAAGTGGTTGTTCCGTATTTCGAGAAAATAAGATATCATGTTGATAAGCTGGAATTGATTGTTGACGATGAAATATGGCCTTTCCCAAAATACAGGGAAATGTTATTTACAAGATAAATATTAATTAAAAGAGGAAATGAAGATGGAAGAGAAAAAAAGAGAAATTGGAGAAAATATCGATGGATATTCAAGAGTAAGAGAAAGAGCTGCTATGTTGGCAGGTTATATTAACGAAATAAAAGAGCGTGGAATTTCAGTTAATGCTCATGAGCCTATCGAAGGCAAAATGTCGTGGACAGAGAATTAAAACACCTATATAAAGCATTTGGTAGTTTAGATTATTATATGATTATTTCTAATTAGAAAGCTTGACTATTTTTAAATAGTCAAGCTTTTTTGCAATAAATTCCTTGGAAAAGCGTATTAAAAGGAAGAATAAGAGTCGTAAATAATCGTCTTTTTATTTTATTTAAAATATCTTACTTTTACAACTTACAACAAGTAATCTTTAATAGATATGAAATTTAAGAGAGTATTTCTTTTGAGTCTTTTTGCAATATGTTTTTTGAGTTCTTCATATGGTCAAAAAAGTCTTTACCAAAAAGCAAATAATTATTATAAAAATGGACAATATTATCAAGCGGTTGATTTGTTAAGAGATGCTTACAATAAAACTCCAAGCAGAGAAACTAAAAATGATATTACCTTTCAAGTAGCCGAATGTTATCGTTTTACAAATCAGCCTAAGAAAGCTGAAATGTGGTATAAGAAAGCAATTTCAAAAAAATATAATAATCCATCAATTTTTTTGTATTACGCAGATGCTTTAAAAATGAACGAGAAATTTGAAGATGCACTAACTAATTATAAAGAATATAAAAAATTAGTTCCTGCTGATGCTAGAGGTGAAAATGGAATAAGATCATGTGAGTTAGCCTTAAAATGGATCGAAAGTCCAAATGGTTATAAAGTAGCAAACATGAAGTTTTTCAACTCTCGCGATAGTGAATTTAGCCCTGCATTTGCAAAAGCAGAATACGATGAGGTGTACTTTACATCTACCAGAGAAAGTGCTACTGGAGATAAAACTCATGGTGGAACAGGATATAATTTCTCAGATATTTTTACGTCTAAAAAAGATAATAAAGGCAATTGGAGTACTCCAGTTCCTTTAGATGAAAATATTAATACAGAATTTGAAGAAGGAGCAGTTTCTTTAAGCAAGGATTATAATACAATATTTTTTACCCGTTGTGAACGTCATAAAAAAGATGCTGTTGGATGTATGGTAATGATGTCTGAAAGAAGAAGTGATAAGTGGGGCAAAGCTGAACAAATACTTATGCTCGATGATAGTATTGTAGTGGCTCATCCAACATTATCTGAAGATGAATTAAGATTGTACTTTGCTTCCGATATGAAAGGCGGCATGGGCGAAAAAGATATTTGGGTGGTAAAAAGAACCAGTCCTGACGCAGAGTGGGGTGTTCCAGAGAATATGGGAGCTGCAATAAATACAGCAGGGAATGAAATGTTTCCTTTTATTCATAACGATGGTATATTGTATTTTTCTTCCGATTATCATATTGGTATGGGAGGTCTTGATATTTTTAAAGCAACAGAGCAAAATGGGACTTGGAAAGTTGAGAATATGAGATACCCAATTAATTCAACTAAAGATGATTTTGGTATTATAATCGAAAAAGAGGAAGAAAGAGGATATTTTAGCACTTCTCGTGATGGGCACGATGAAATATATTCATTTATATTGCCACCATTAAAGTTTGACGTTGAAGGTGTAATTAAAAATGATAAGACAGATGCTCCATTAGCAGATGCAACAGTTAAACTTGTTGGGAGCGATGGAATGACCTTATCAAACGAAACTGCAAGCGACGGAACGTTTAAATTTATGCTTCGTCCGAATACAGATTATGTATTTGTAGCTTCTAAAAAAGGATTTTTAACAGGAAAAGAAAAAGAAACTACAAAAGGAATCACAGAAAGTCAATCTTTTACATCTGAAATAAGACTTTCATCTATTGCCGAGCCTATTGAGCTGCCAAATATTTTGTACGATTTTGCAAAGTGGGATTTAAGACCTGAATCGATGGTTGCATTAGATAAATTGGTTGAAACTTTAAATGATAATCCAAACGTAGTGATTGAGTTACGCTCTCATACCGATGCAAGAGGTAGCGCCTCTGCTAATGTTGAGTTATCTCAAAAAAGAGCACAATCTGTTGTTAATTATTTAATAGAAAAGGGAATTGTTCCTGCCAGATTAAGAGCTAAAGGTTATGCCGCAACTATGCCAAAAGTTGTAGACAATAAAATTGCAACTCAAAATACCTTCTTAAACGAGGGAATGACATTAACACAAGATTTTATAGAAAATTTAGGATCTGAGGAACAACAGGAAATGGCACATCAAATAAATCGTAGAACAGAATTTCAGGTTATTTCTACAGAATTTAAATCTGGAAATTAAAATAATATCCAATTATAATTATGCAGGTTTGGAAGCGATTACTTTCAAACCTGTTTTTTTATGTTTATATCTTTGGTGTAAATTCTGAATAATTATTTATTTTTGTATTCATATAAAAATTGAGATCTTTTTATTATGTTTTATACAGAAAAGAAAATAAAATCGTACTTCAAAAGATTATTTCTTAATATTAAACAAAGAGACGAATATCTTTCTTCTCTTTAATTATCATTTTATATCGGATTGTATTTATTAATGTATCAGTTTATTGATTTTAAAAAAAAAATCAGTAGATGTATATATATATATAATACTTTAGGGATATATCTTTTTTCAATCATCGAATTTTTAAAATATTATAATATGACCAAATTTAAAGATATGGTAGGATCTGCTGATGGGAGTCGGTTTATTCTACAAGGGAATCAAGCATTTGCATTAGGTGTGTTGCATGCCGGGTATCATTGTGCCGAGGGGTATCCTGGTACACCAAGTACCGAAATTATTGATAAATCTTTATCTAAAGTTCAGGATAAAATTCTTGTGGGATGGGATGTTAACGAAGCTGTTGCAGTGGCAGTAGGTGTTGGGCATGCAGTCGCAGGTTTCGATACGGTAGTTACAATGAAAACTCCGGGAGCTTTTCAAGCTGGTGATACCATAACAACTTCAGCTTTTTATAATGCACCAGCAGGGGCTTTAGTGCTTTTTGTGGCAACCGATTATGCGCCTTCAAGTACACAGCATGTTATTGATTTACGTCATTTCTTTGCTGCGGCAAGAGTACCTGTTTTGGAACCTAAAAATCATCAGGATATGTACGAGATAGCTGCTCATGCAGCAGATATCAGTAAAGAGTTTAATACCCCAGTTGTGATTTTAGCAAATGGTATCTTATGTCATTCTGAAGGATTAATAACAACAAAAGAAACTCGTACAGTTAATCCTCGAGAGTTGACTGAGGATTTAAAACCATGGATGAATATGCCTAATATTGCACGTGCAGGATATAATCATGCAACACAGGTGCGTATACCAGGAGTTGAAAAGTGGGCAGAAAAATCATCCCTTAATGTTGTAAATAAAGGAACCGAAGATTGGGGAATTATTGTAGCTGGTGAAAGTTATATAATGATTAAAGAAGCATTGAAAATTGCTAATTTAAATCCTTCAATTTTAGCACTGGGAACAGTATATCCGCTTCCTGAAAAATTAATAAAAGAATTTACTCAATCAGTTAAAGGTAATGTCTTTTTATTCGAAGATGGAGATAAATTTATTCAGGATAAAGTAACATTAATGGGTGTTGATGTAATTGGTAAAGAAGAAAATTCTGTTATTACCGATTATAATCCTGAAATGATATTGGAACTTTTGTCAAAACATATTGATATAAAAATTGAAGCGAAAAGTCAGGATAAAGGAGTTAAACCAGTAAGTCGTCCACCAGCAATTTGTCCTGGATGTCCTTATCGTGCTTTTGGTTTAACAGTAAGTAAATTACGTAAACAAAAGAAAATATACTCCAGTTTTGGTGATATTGGTTGTTCAACTTTACTCTATTTCGAGAATGCTATTGATACTTGTTTGTGTATGGGTGGTTCTGATTCTATGCGTCAGGGATTTGTTCTTTCGCGACCAGAGTATGCTTCAAAAACCATATCAGTATTAGGCGATTCATGCGAGTGTCATTCGGGATTAGATGCTACACGTAATGCTGTATTCAGAAATACACCGGGAGTAAAAATCGTACTCGATAATCGTATTACTGCAATGACAGGTGGTCAACCAGCTCCTTCTTCTGCATGTAATCTTGCTGGTGTTCCTAATAAGTTTAACTTGAAGAAGGTATTAGAAGCTGAAGAGGCTCGTGTGGTTGCGGTTGATTCATACGACCTTAAAGCTGTTGAGGTAGAATTGAAAAAATCACTTGAATTAGCTGAGCAAGGAGAATTTACAACAATGGTACTCGAAGGTCCTTGTATGAATATGACTCCTTCAAGCCAGAAAAAACGTACGCTTCACATTGATATGGATAAATGTATCAAATGTGGAAAATGTAATATTTGTCCGGGAATTGAATTTGATAAAGAAAATGGTCCTCGATTTACCTCAATGTGTACTAACTGTGGTGGAAATACTCAAGTTTGTATGCAGCGATGTCCTGCAGGTGCAATTGTTGAAGAGATTATAGAAGATTCTTCTGTAGATAAAAAACAAGCTGCTCCAGCGGTAGATTCTGTTGCTGAAATAAATAAGGTAGTTGTTGATAAAAATGAATTGCCTGATTCATTACGAGTAGCTATCCGAGGAATCGGAGGACAAGGAAATCTTTTCTTTGGAAAAGTTCTTTCTACCATGATGATGAATACTCCATATAAAGATTCTCATATTGTAAAAGGTGATACTCACGGAATGGCTCAGCTTGGAGGTCCTGTAATTTCTACTTTTGCATGTGGAGATGTATACTCTCCAAATTTTGCTCCTCATTCAGCTGATGTGTTGGTTGCAATGGAAATGAGTGAAGTA
Organism: Bacteroidales bacterium; assembly: GCA_016342685.1. Lineage (GTDB taxonomy): Bacteria > Bacteroidota > Bacteroidia > Bacteroidales > UBA12077 > UBA12077. The sequence continues at coordinate 107,945 of JAEINU010000010.1, forward strand.
TTGCGTCCAGGATTTTTAGATCTTCTTAAGCCGGGGGGTGTTATATTATTTAATAAATATAGAGCTCTTCCTCCAAATACAAAAATTGAAGATTATCCTAAACTAGAAGATATTAAGCAGGTACTTGAAGCTTATCAGGTAATTGAAATAGATGCTCTGGAGATTTCTTCATTATTAGGTGATAAATCAGGGAAATCATCAAATGTTGCTGTGTTAGGAGTGTTATCAACTATTGAACCTTTTAATAAAATACCAGAAGAAATTTGGGTGGATGCTTTAATGAAGCTTTCTCCAAACGATGGAATAAAAGCAGCCAATCAAATTGCATTTAAAGGAGGTAGAGAGTATGTTAAATAATGAATTAATAAATCCAAAATCAATCGTTATTGTTGGAGGTTCGAATTCGGCATTTAAACCCGGAGGTAAAGCCTTGAAGAATATAATTGATACCGGTTATAAAGGTGAGTTACTTGTCATAAATCCAAAAGAAGACATAGTACAGGGAATAAAATCATATCGTACTGCTGAAGAATTAGATTCTGCTGATTTAGCAATTATTGGTGTGCCTGCACCTTTTGTTTTAGATAGTGTTCGTGTGTTGGCTGAGAAATGTAATGTAAAAGCATTTATAATATTATCGGCAGGATTTAGTGAAATAGGTGGCGAAGGAATAACGCTAGAGAACGAGATCGTTAAAATATGTAACGAGAACGATGCAAGTCTTATAGGACCTAATTGTACAGGGGTTATTACATCAAATTATTCAGGAATATTTGCTGGTCCATTGCCAAAACTTGATCCTAAGGGATGCGATTTTGTGAGTGGTTCAGGAGCAACTGCAGCTTTTATCATTGAAGAGGGGATGGCTGTTGGCTTACGTTTTGCAAGTATGTTTGCTGTAGGCAACTCAGCTCAGAATGGTGTTGAGGAGGTTTTAGAATATTGGGATGCCGTATTTGATCCAAAGAAAAGCTCTAAGGTTAAATTGGTATACATGGAGAATATCAAAAATCCTCAGAAATTTCTAAAACATGCTGCATCATTAATTTCTAAAGGATGCAAAATTGCGGCAATAAAATCAGGAAGCTCGGCTGCTGGAAGTAGAGCGGCATCCTCACATACCGGAGCACTTGCTAGTGCCGATTCTGCTGTTCAGGCATTGTTTGCGAAAGCTGGAATCATCCGTTGCGAAGGACGTGAAGAATTAGTAACAGTTGCTTCTGTACTTATGCAGGCTGAGTTAAAAGGTGAAAATATTGCTATTATCACACAAGCAGGTGGTCCCGGAGTTATGTTAACAGATGTTCTTTCGAATGGAGGCCTTGACGTTCCTCATTTGCAAGAGAAAGATACGAAAGACTTACTAACACAGCTTTATCCTGGATCAGCAGTAGGTAATCCTATTGATTTTCTGGCTACTGGATCTGCTGAACAATTAGGAATTATTATTGATTATTGCGAGCGTAAATTTCCAGAGATCGATGGCATGGCTGTAATATTTGGAGATCCTGAACTTGTTGATGTTCGTCCTGCTTATAAAGTTATTTATGATAAGATAAAAGAGTGTAAAAAACCTATTTATGCAATTTTACCTTCTATGACAACCGGAGCAGAAAGAATAAAATATTTTACCGAAGAATTAGGCCAAGTATATTTCCCTGATGAATTATCGGTAGGGAAAGCAATTGTAAAAATATTTAATACTCCAAAGCCTGCTGTGGAGGAACAAAAAACAGAAATAGATAAAGTATCTGTTCGTAATATTATTGAATCATGTAATGATGGTTATATTTCGCCTCAAAAGATTCAGGCTTTATTAGATGCTGCGGGAATAAATAGAGCTGGAGAGGCTGTTGTTGCAAATGCCGAAGATGCAGTTGTTAAAGCAAAAGAACTTGGATTACCTGTAGTGATGAAAGTTGTGGGACCAGTGCATAAATCTGATGTGGGTGGAGTTGCATTAAATGTATCTTCTAACGAGCAGGTAAAAGCCGAGTTTGACAGAATGATTCAAATTAAAGATACAACTGCAATACTTATTCAGCCTATGTTATCGGGGACTGAGTTGTTTGTTGGAGCTAAAGGCGAAGGTGATTTTGGTCATTTAATATTATGTGGTTTAGGAGGTATTTTTATAGAGGTATTTAAAGATGTGTCTTCATCATTAGTACCTGTTAGTGCTAGTGAGGCAGATAGTATGATTCACTCACTTAAGTCGTTTAAAATTTTAGAAGGAGTGCGTGGACAAGAGGGAGTTAATATTGATAAATTTAAAGAAACAATAGTTCGATTATCTGCACTATTGGAAGTTGCTCCTGAAATTCAAGAGATGGATTTGAATCCATTACTTGGAACACCAGATAAAATAATCGCAGTTGATGCAAGAATAAGAATCGAAAAAAAATAATTAGATAATGGGAACAAAAATAAAAACACCTATCGATTACGATATCGTTAAAGAAGTAATTAATAATAGTGGATTCGAAGCTGTAGGAAAAGCTTCTATTAGGGAAATAAAATTTTTAATTAACCAGATTGAAAATAAAACAGGAGAGAGATTTGTTCGCATGGAAATGGGTATTCCCGGATTTTCTGCTCCTCAAATAGCTATTGATGCCGAGAAAAAAGCATTGGATGAAGGATGTGCCAGTATGTATCCAGATATTGATGGAATTCCTGAATTGAAAAATGAAATTTCTCGATTCGTGAAAAATTTTATCGACATTGATATTGATCCTCAATATTGCTTATCTACAGTTGGATCAATACATGGGAACTTTGCTACTTTTATGGTGGCTGGTCGTATGGATGAGAAAAAAGACACCGTATTATTTTTAGATCCGGGATTTCCTGTTCATAAGGCTCTGGTTAAAATGTTGGGTTTAAAAACAGAAAGTTTTGATGTTTACAATTATAGAGGTCAAAAGTTAAAAGCTCGTTTAGAAGAGTATTTGGCTAAAGGAAATATTTCTACAATATTGTATTCAAATCCGAACAATCCAAGCTGGATTTGTTTTACCGAGGAAGAATTACAAATAATTGGTGAGTTGGCAACAAAATATGATGTGGTTGTTGAGGAAGATTTAGCATACTTTGCTATGGATTTCAGATCTGACCTTTCTAAGCCGGGTGTTGCGCCATTTCAACCTTCTGTTGCAAAATATACCGATAATTATATCTTGATGATTTCTTCATCGAAAGCATTCTCATATGCAGGGCAACGTGTAGGAATGATGTGTATTTCCGAGAAGTTATTTAAATCAAATCACGAAAATTTGTTAAAATATTATTCATCTGCAAACTTTGGACACTCCGTTGCTTACGGAACAGTATATGCATCAACCGCAGGAGTAACGCACTCGGCACAAAAAGGTTTAGCTGCATTGCTTAAAGCTACCAACGACGGTGATTATAATCCTTGGGATGTTGCAAGAAAATATGGAGACAGAGCTAAAAAGGCTAAGGAATTATTTATCGATAATGGATTTCATATTGTTTATGATACAGATATTGACAAGCCTATAGCTGATGGGTTTTATTTTACTATTGCTTATCCTGGTTTTGAAGGATATCAGTTGGTAGAAGAGTTAATGTATTATGGAATTTCAGCTATTTCATTGTCGGGGACAGGAAGTGAAAGAACGGAAGGCTTGCGAGCCTGTGTCTCGTTTATTGCCGACGATCAGTTTCCTGCATTGGAAGAGAGATTGAAAGCTTTTAAAGCAAATCATTAATAATAAAAAGGGATTCTTACTATAAGAATCCCTTTTTATTTGTATTAATTACAAGATCATTAAATCATGATCTTTTAGCGAGTTGTCTTATTTTATTTTTAATATAAGCAGGATTGTTTATTTTTGCACTTTCAAAATATTTACAAAACTATGTCACAAGATTCAAGATATAATTTAAGAGGAGTTTCAGCATCTAAAGAAGATGTTCATAACGCAATAAAAAATATAGATAAAGGATTATATCCTAAAGCTTTTTGTAAGATTATTCCTGATATTATTGGTGGCGACGATAGCTATTGTAATATAATGCATGCCGATGGAGCAGGAACAAAATCTTCGCTTGCATATTTATATTGGAAAGAAACGGGTGACCTTTCAGTTTGGAAAGGAATTGCTCAGGATGCTTTAATTATGAATCTCGATGATTTATTATGTGTAGGGGCAACAGACAATATTTTGTTATCATCAACAATTGGTCGTAATAAGAACTTAATTACAGGAGAAGTAATTGCTGCCATTATAAATGGTACCGAAGAGTTGTTAGCAGATCTTCGAGAAATGGGAGTATCTATTTATTCAACAGGAGGCGAAACAGCGGATGTTGGCGATTTAGTTCGAACTATTATCGTTGATTCTACAGTAACATGTCGAATGAAAAAATCCGATGTAATCGATAACAGCAATATTCAAGATGGCGATGTAATTGTTGGTTTATCATCATCTGGTCAGGCAACCTACGAAAAAGAATATAATGGAGGAATGGGAAGTAATGGATTAACTTCTGCTCGCCACGATGTATTTAATAAGTATTTAGCCGAAAAATATCCCGAAAGTTTTGATCCAACAGTGCCAAACGAGGTGATTTACTCTGGAGGCTATAAACTTACCGATCCGATTGAAGGTTTAGATATCGATGCAGGTAAATTAGTATTGTCGCCAACAAGAACATATGCTCCTGTTATGATCGAGATTTTTAAGAAACTTAGATCTAAGATTCATGGTTTGGTGCATTGCTCGGGCGGAGCTCAAACAAAAGTGATGCATTTTGTAGAAAATCTTCATATCACTAAAGATAACTTATTTGATATTCCAGAATTGTTTAAAATTATTCAGAAAGAATCTGGAACATCATGGGAAGAAATGTATAAGGTATTTAATATGGGGCACAGAATGGAGGTTTATTTATCGCCTGAATATGCCGAAGAGATAATCAAAATCTCAAAAACATTTAATATAGATGCTAAAATTGTTGGACGCTGTCAAAAATCTGATGGCAATAGATTGACAATTAAAAGCGAATTTGGCGAATTCAATTATTAATAAATTGAAGAGTTCTGTCAAATTTAATTTAATTTTGTACTGATTTTTAAAGGAGAAAGATATGGCTAGCAATATGATATTTGAAAGACTTGAAGGGATTAAAATTCGCTTCGAAGAAGTAGGTCAATTAATTACTGATCCCGATATTATTTCTGATATGAAGAAATATATTCAGTTAAATAAAGAATATCGTGATTTAGAGCCACTTGTAGAGGCTTATAAAGAGTTTAAAGACATATTCAGTAATATTGAATCTGCCAAGGAAATTATTGCCACTGAGAAAGATGAAGAAATGCGCGAAATGGCAAAAATGGAATTGGACGAATTGGAAGCAAAAATTGGTCCGCTCGAAGATGAAATAAAAATATTGTTGTTACCTAAAGATCCAGAAGACGACAAAAACGCAATACTTGAGATTAGAGCTGGAACAGGTGGTGATGAGGCTAGTATCTTTGCAGGTGATCTTTTTAAAATGTACACTCATTTCTGCGAAAAGAAAAAGTGGAAAATGGAACTTACAAATAGCAGTGAAGGAACCGTTGGTGGATATAAAGAAATTGTAATGAAGGTTACAGGATCTGGGGTTTATGGAGTTTTAAAATATGAATCAGGAGTACATCGCGTGCAACGTGTTCCACAGACCGAAACGCAAGGTCGTGTGCATACTTCAGCAGCAACAGTTGCCGTTTTGCCCGAAGCCGAAGAGTTTGAAGTTGACCTTAAAACAGAAGATATCAAAAGAGATGAATATTGTTCTTCGGGACCTGGAGGGCAGTCGGTAAATACTACTTATTCTGCAATTCGTTTAACGCACCTTCCTTCTGGAATCGTGGTAACTTGTCAGGATCAGAAATCGAAGTTAAAGAACCTCGATAAGGCAATGAAAGAATTGAAGACTCGATTATATAATTTAGAGTATCAAAAGTATATGGATGCCATTGCTTCTAAACGTAAAACAATGGTTTCTACAGGAGATAGATCGGCAAAAATTAGAACGTACAATTATCCGCAAGGACGTGTTACTGATCATCGTATAAATCTTACAATGTATAATTTGCCAGCAGTTATTGGTGGCGATATTCAGGAAATTATTGATCAATTGCAAGTAGCAGAGAATGCAGAGCGATTAAAAGAAGCAGGAGTAGAATAAATCATTTTAAATAACAAATATCAAACTCTAAAAAACAAAGTTCTTATTGTTAAGATTATTTGTAATTTGTCGTTTGTAATTTGAAATTTTGGAAGTATGGATTACAATCAATTATTTGAGCAGATAAAAAAGAAAAAAAGTTTTCTTTGTGTGGGTTTAGATACCGATATTACAAAGATTCCGAGTTTTCTTTTAAAAGAAGAAGATCCTATTTTTGAGTTCAATAAACGAATAATTGATGCAACCGCACAATATACAATTGCTTATAAGCCAAACATTGCGTTTTATGAGGCTCACGGTGTTTCTGGCTGGAAAAGTCTAGAGAAAACAATTAACTATATCAATTTAATTCATGAAGATATTTTTGTTATTGCAGATGCAAAACGTGGCGATATAGGAAATACTTCAAAAATGTATGCGCGTGCCTATTTCGAACAATTCGATTGCGATGCAGTAACTGTAGCTCCATACATGGGAGCCGATTCTGTTGTTCCATTTCTGGATTTTAAAAACAGATGGGTTATTTTATTGGCTTTAACATCGAACCAAAGCTCACAGGATTTTCAGTTGTTAAATATTGATGGATCAGGTCAAAATCTTTTTGAGACGGTTCTTGAGAAATCAAAATCTTGGGGAACAAAAGAAAATCTAATGTATGTTGTTGGTGCAACACAAGCCGAATACTTAAAGAAAATACGCAAAATAGTTCCCGATAATTTCTTGTTAGTTCCCGGGGTTGGAGCGCAAGGAGGAAGCTTGCTGGAAGTTGCAGAGTATGGCATGAACGATTCCTGTGGATTATTAGTAAATTCATCCCGGGGAATTATTTATGCAAGTTCAACTGCCGATTTTGATAAAATGGCTTCGCAAAAAGCTAAGGAATTGCAGGTTGAAATGGCTGTGGCTCTTTCCAAAAAAGGAATCATATAATTCTTAATTCTAAAATAAGTAGTTAATTTTTATTAGTTTTATAAATAGACATTTAATTAATAAGAATTAATGAAAGAGGATTTTCTTCATTATATCTGGAAATACAAATTATACCGAGAAGATAAACTATTAACTCAAGATAATGAGTCAATAGAGATTATTAACAGCGGAGTGCATAATTTTGATTCAGGACCCGATTTTTTTAATGCAAAAGTTAAAATTGGAGAAACTGTTTGGGCTGGTAACATCGAAATACATGTTAAATCATCCGATTGGAATTTACATAAGCATAATAAGGATAAAGCCTACGATAATGTTATCCTTCAAGTCGTTTTTAATCACGATAAAGATATTACACGAACAAATGGGCAAGTAATTCCAACGGTAGAAATTAAGTTTAATAATGATTTATTAAATAACTACCAGTCACTGCTTGAGAAGAACTCTTGGATAGCCTGTGAAAACGATTTGCCTTTAGTTGATCCTTTTATAGTAATGTCTTGGATGGAAAAGCTTACAGTAGAACGGCTTGAGCAAAAATCTACACGAATAAGTGAATCGTTAATAGCATTAAGTAATAGTTGGGAAACAGCTTTTTATATTCAATTGGCACGGAATTTTGGATTTAAATTAAACTCAGATCCGTTTGAGATGCTAGCCAAATCTTTGTCATTAAATATTCTTGCTAAGCATAAAGACAATCTCTTTCAGATTGAGGCATTATTATTTGGGCAGGCAGGTTTTCTTGAGGAAGAAACTGGCGATGAGTATTATAAAAATCTTCGAAAAGAATATAATTATCTACAAAAGAAATTTCAGCTCAAGCCAATTGAAAAACACTTGTGGAAATTCTTAAGATCGAGGCCGGGAAATTTTCCAACAATACGAATTGCCCAATTTGCATCTTTAATATACAATTCTAGATCTTTATTCTCGAAAATAATTGAAATTAATAATCTCGATGAGTTTTACACCCTATTTAAAGTAAAACCATCTGAGTATTGGGATGAGCATTATCAATTCAATAAAGATTCTGTAGTTAAGTCAAAAGCTCTGGGTAAATCGGCAATCGATGTTGTTTTAATTAATTCTATCGTGCCTTTTTTGTTTGTTTTTGGAAAATCAAAAGGAAATTATATGTATCAGGAAAGAGCTTTGAACTTGTTAGAGAGTATTAAGCCTGAGAAAAATTCAATTATTAATAGTTGGAATGATTTAAATATAAAATCAAAGAGTGCTTTTGATACACAAGCGCTAATTCAGTTGAAAAATAAGTATTGCAATCAGAAAAAATGTTTAAATTGCCAGATAGGAAATGCAATCATAAATCGGAAATGAAGTCGAAAAGTTTAGGTAAAGAGAATTTTAAACCAATATATGTAGCAATTAGTTTGCTTGTATTGATTGTATTGATAGGTGTTTCTGGATTTATGATCATTGAACAATTTTCGTTTAATGATGCATTCTTCATGACTATAATTACCATTTCAACGGTAGGTTTCCGGGAAGTGGAACCCTTATCTAGTTTAGGTCAGTTTTTTACCGCGTTCCTTATAGTTATTAGTTTTGGAATATTTGCATACGCTGTTACAACATTAACAAGGTATATTGTTGATGGAGTTTTAAGAAATTATTTAAAAGATAATAAAGTGAAAACTAAAATCGAAAAATTAAGTAATCATGTTATTGTTGTCGGCTATGGCCGCAACGGTAAGCAAGCCATTGAAGAATTAAAGCGACATAAGTTTCCTGTAGTAATTGTTGATAACAAAGAGTCCATCATAGAAACAATTCGCGAGAATCCCGATAATCTTTACATTCAGGGCGACGCAATTGAAGATGAAACTTTAATAAATGCTAAAATAGATAAAGCAAGAGCGCTTATTACAGCCTTACCAAACGACGCCGATAATTTATTTGTTGTGCTTACAGCTCGCGCAATGAATCCAGATATAACTATAATAAGTAGAGCTTCAAATTTTAATACCGATAAAAAACTACGAAGTGCAGGGGCTACCAATGTAATTATGCCCGATAAAATCGGAGGTCAGCGAATGGCAAAATTGGTTGCACAACCAGATATTATTGATTTTATAGAATATATTATGCTTCGGGAGAGTGATGGTATTCACATCGAAGAAATCTCTTGTAAGAATCTAAGTTCAAATTTTGTCGAGAAAACAATTGGAGATTGGTCGATCCGAGCAGAAACTGGAGCCAATATTATTGGAATTAAAACCTCAGATAATAAATACATTGTAAATCCTGCCCCAACTGAGAAAATCTCAAACGACGATCAGTTATTTGTATTGGGGAATCCAACCCAAATTGAGAATTTAAAAAAGGTGCTTTTTTAAATTACCTACGAACTAAATATGGGCGTAAAACGTGATGTGTTTTATAACATAACAGATTGGGGGTTACCTTTCGGTTTTATTAGGAATATATTTATAAGTATAGGTATGTACTAATAGAATGTTATGGGAAAATACATGGTCTCGTGCTAAAATAGGTTGACCCTTTTTTCATAAAAGAAAGCAGGTCAATATGAAAAGAAAAGAACAAGG
>JAEINU010000001.1 GCA_016342685.1 Bacteroidales bacterium
TAGTCATAAATATTTGTGTAATTATAACTACAAATATCTATTTTTTATTTCTCTCCACAACTTTATAAAGTGATCCAGGGATCACTTGACATTTCCGGTGGATTAATTTTTTTAAGCATAAATTTTTGCTACTCTATAGAGAAAAAATCTAATATCCTTCACACCTCTTAGTGTTGCTCTGAAAGCTTTAAGCTTAGCATTGAATGATTCAGCTGAAGCATTGGTACTTCTATTGTCGAAATAGTTTAATATACCTCGGTAGTGATCATGTATTGTATTCATTATTGTACGAAAAGAAGCAAACCCAGCATCTTCAACTTTATTATACCAATGAGCAAGTTTTGTAAGAGCAATATTTTTATCTGTGTTGTGAGTAAATATCATTCGCAAGGAATGAGTTAATGAGTAAGCTTTTTCTATATCCGGATATTGAGCAAATAATATTTTAGCCCTTTCTTTTTGTTTTTCAGTCCACTTATTTGCAGATTTAAATAGCAGGTATCTACTTCGTGCTAGTAATTGCTTTACAGTGTCGCCATTTGCAAGAACTACAGGTTCATAAGTTTTTTGATTGTATCTAGCTGTTCTTATAGCTTCTGATTCTTGATCAATCGCCTCCCACCTGTGTTTTATTCTTATCTCTTGCAAGGCATCGTAAGCTAGTTTCTGTACGTGAAATCTATCAATTACTTGTGTAGCTTTAGGAAAACTTATTCTCACAATTTTATTCATTGAATTAGCCATATCCAAGGTAACTTCTTTGACTCTTCTTCTTTTTGATATGGGAATCTTTTTTAAAACTTCTATCACTTTGTCCGAACAGGTTCCATTTATCATGGCCACTAAAGACCCTTTTTTACCTTTACCCTTCTTATTAGTTATTATAGTATAAAGCTCTCCATTAGATAAGGCTGTTTCATCAATACTCAAGTATTCTCCAAGATTATGAGAAAATAAAATCCAATGCTCAGCATGTTCGAGTTGATGCCATGTGTAAAAATCGCTGAGATATTCTTTGTATTGCTGACCTAATTGATCTCCATCAATATAATAATGCTTTTCAAGACTTCTACTGCTTATTGGGTAATTATCCAAATAATCCTTTTAAAAAAGTCGCGAAATCCTTTGTATAACGCGATCCTTTAGCTGATAAATCCCATTGCTTACTAACAACCTTACCAGTACTGTTTACTAGCCATTTTCGACGCCTTACATGTAAGTAAACAGCTTTATCTCGAATAGGGAAGTCTTGAAAAACAGATGGTTCGTGAAATCCTTTTGAAATAAGTTTTTCATCAGAATATTCTTCCGGTGTGATATTTAGTTCATCTAAATGAACATTAATAACTTTAGTCTCGACTTCAACTTTTGTAATTCCAAAGTAATCAAAGACTTCTTCAGGCAATAAGGCTTGTATAAGAATACTATATTGTGGTTCTTGTGAATTCATAGTCATATTGGTTTAATGACTACAAAGATTATATTTTTATTTAATCCACCAACTTTTCAAAGTGATCCATATCTTTCCATAAAAGTTAAGTACCTAACTTCATTGAAAACGATTTTACGTTTCATAATGATTATTTAAATCTCAGACTAAATTAATGTTTGATAGCCATTGTAGTGCTAAAATTGTAAACAAAATCATTAAATGTTTGTATATAAAATGTTTTCTTAACAATATGATACTTTTTAAAATAAGTTAATTAGGGATTATTAATTGAATATTTTATATATTTAATGTTTAAAAGGCATTATGTATCAGCTTATTTCTGAAATTTATATATTATTAATCAATAGAAATAATGCATTTGTCAAAAAAAGGCTCTGATTTACAATGTTTTGAAACTTTTTGGCATTTTACACTGTACATATTATTTAGTATAAGCTATTGTAAATGTGATTAGTATAGATTAATAATTAATGGTCATGATTATTATGAAAAAAAATAGATTGATTATTAGAATACTTATTTTTATAAGTATAATAGGAAATGCAAATATTTCTTTGCTAAATGCTCAAACTGGTCCAGGAGGTGTTGGTAATTCAGATGGATCGAATGGACAGCCATTAAATATACTATGGTTTGATGCAAATTCATTATTATTAAATAATAATGATCCAGTTTCAGAATGGACAGATCGATCAGGTAATAATAATCATGGGACTCAGGTTGATGCTCTAAGACAACCCAGTTTTTTAACAAATACCTTAAATGGTTATCCAGTAATTTCATTCGAAGACAATGCAGGGGGTGGAGGTGAAGAAGACTTTATGAACTTCGATGGTACTACACTTCTTAATACGGACTTAACCGTTATATATGTGGCTGCACGAAGAGATAATGGTGAAAATTTCGTGTTAGGCGGTACCACTGAATCATCGAATCAGAATTTACACTTCGGATGGAGAAATGGGACCCAAAATACATGTAATCATTGGGGGAATGATATATATTCGAATTTAATCGGGGATGGTAGTACGTATGTTGGCGATGGAGATCCTAGCGATGACTATGGAATATTTATAAATAGATTGGCCTCAGGAGAAACAGCACCGCAGCGAAGAGCTTTCCAAAATGGGACTCAAATTGGAATTGTCAATAATCCAAATCAACTTTCTGCATATGGTGGTTCAGCAATTGCACGATGGAGAGCAACTCCAAGATATTACGACGTTAATGTGGCTGAAGTTATATTTTTCACAAAAGCACTGAACGCTGCTCAAATGCAGATTATCAATCAATATTTAAATGTAAAATATGATATTAGTATAACGAATGATTTATTTGATCCTGTATCAACATATATAACAGATGCCACTGGTATTGGAGAAACTAATAGTGAAGAGCATTCAAGTGCTTCCAGTGGAGGATTATATTTAACAGCATTAGGAGGCTTAAATAATGACGATTATATTTTTGTATCTCATAACGATTCATCAAACAATAGTACTAATTTTAGAATAGACTCAGAAGTTATAGCTGCAGGATCTATAGAAGCATATAACAGAATATGGTTTATTGATACAGTAGGAACTCCTGCTGCAGAAATAGCTTTTGATTTTAGTGAGTCTCTTTCTGATGGATTAAATCCAACCAATATTTCTAATTACACTTTGCTATATCGAAGTAATACTACTGGAAATTTTACGAAAGTTAAAAATGCCGATGGCTTAAAAAATGGAGATCAGGTCTATTTTAACTTAACAGATCTTGATTTAAATACAGGTTATTATACATTGGGCACGGAAGATAATGTGAATAGCCCATTAGAAGGAGTTGCTGGAAGAACATGGTACACCTTGATTTCAGGGGATTGGGACGATTGGGAAGTATGGACATTGGACCCATCTGGAGCTTTACCAAATAATCCAGATCAATTAACACCATCAACATCATCAACAAATACAGCCGATAATGTAGTTATTAAAACAGGAAGAACTGTAACTGTTGCAAGTGATAGTTTAAATCACACAAGCATTACAATCGAAGGTCGTTTAGATTTAACTACTACAACAGGTCATAGTTTTGGTGAAATACTGGGTAACGGTCGTATTCTGCTAGCAACAGATAATTTTCCTTTGGGTGATGCAAGTCATTTCTATACAAAAGGACAAGGAGAGGGAACTGTTGAGTATTATGGAGGATCTTACAAGCTTAATACAGCAAGAGAATATTTTGATGTTGAAATAATACTAGATAATGCCACAGATACAATTACTTTACTTAACGATTATGACATTAATGGAAATTTAACAATCTCCACAGGTATTTTAAAAATTAATGATGCTACCGATAATCAAATAATAAACATTACTGTTGATGGTGATGTTCTGGTTGAAGCAAATGCAAAAATATTTGTTGGTACTGGTAATTCTTTTGCAACTGGAAATTATCAAATTGGTACAGCTGTTATGCCTGAAGATGATGGGTTAAGTTATCATGATGTATTTCATCAATTTACAATTAATGGAAATTTTACGAATAGAGGTGTTGTTAGATTTACCAATTTAAATGCTCCAGATTATAATACTATGGCTACAAATGGAGCAGTTACAGTTCGTTTAACGGGAGCTTCTAATTCAGAAATTAATTTATACAACACAACCGATTTTTATAATTTGATTATTGATAAAGGAACCGATAAAACATATAAAGCCAATTTGTATTCAGATAATGTAAATTATTTTAGAATATTTGGTGCAAATAGCGTTGGTAGAAGAACTGCAGCGCCATATTCTGCAGAAGATCCTCAAATAAGAAAAGCTTTGTTTATTTATCATGGTACTCTTCAATTAAGAGGAAATGTATATATACCTTCGTTGAGTGAGGGTAGTCAAGAGGGTGGAAATGGTGATTATGCGATAGGGAAAAATGCGCGATTCTGGATGGATGGATCAAATGTTACAGTTTATTCAACTGCAAGTGATGTGAGTCAGATAACTGGTTTTACAGCTGCAGATACATATACTGCAGATGGTGTTCAAATCAATAGTAGTAATCAGGCAATGTCGATATACGGAGAATATAGAATCACAAATGGTACTTTTGGAACACGAAATAGTGCAGGTTTTATATTTTGGGCAGCGGCGAACGCACAAATAAAAATTGACGGAGGTACATGTAATGTTGCTCAAATGAGGAGTGCTGGTGGTACTGGTGGTATTGCATCTTATTCTCAAACATCGGGTCGAGTTGTTGTTCGCGGTAATAGAACTGAAGATGGAGAGGTGACAAGTACATATCCATTGTTTGGATTAGAAAGTACGGATGCTGTTTTTGCAATGTCGGGAGGTGAGATCGTAGTTCGTGATATTTCAGGTGCTGCAATTGGAGATTTTTATATCCCTTCTTCTGATGGAAACTATAATGTGACTGGTGGTACAGTTACAATTGAAGTAAATGAAACCGATGAGTTTGATTTTTATTCAACAGCAAATATTTGGAACCTAACTGTTAAACGATATAATGATTTAATAACAAATACAGCTACATTTCATCTATTGAATGATGTTGTAGTATCTAATGATTTAATAATAGAAACTCCTAATACAGTTACAAATACATCATTAGATGTTTTAGTGTTTATGCACGATAGCTCCGATGTGACCATTGGAAGAAATTTCACCATTGAAAGAGGAGCTCGTTATGAGTGGCCCGAAAGAGCAAATAATACTTGGGGAGCAGGTTGGTCAATTAATACAACAACATTTAATGGATCTGAGAATGGAACATTGTATTTTACTTGGCACGATGATCCAACAGCAGGTGAGGAACAGAATTTTTGGAATTTTGTGGTTAATAAAACAAATGGTGCAAGTTTAACAATTGCCAGTGATGAAGTGAATAAAACCATGACTGGTATTAGCAATCGATTGATAAAACCCCATGGTGAACTTCGCGTAGAGAGTGGAACTCTTAATCAGGGAAACTTTTCTGTAAGAGCTTATGGTGATATAATAAATAAAGATGTGATGTTTGTTTATGATCATGGAGTAACTCCCGATAATGCAAATTTACGTATAAGACCAGGTAATTATACCATCGAGTCAACAATAGATGCTGAATTTGGATTGGTAAAATTTAATCCTGGTGATGGTTCTGTTATTTCGTTAAGTAACGATACTTACATTAAAAGATTAAACTACCACAATGGTAGACTATACCTTGGTGCGTATAATTTAAAATTAGATCATCTTTATAACGGAAGAACAGATGCAACTTATAGGGCAAACAATGGGAGTGTTTCCAGAATGTTTATCACAGATGGAAATGCATCAGATGGAGGATTGTCTTTATTAATTCATTCAAATAGAAGGTTTACTTTCCCATTAGGAGTTGGAACCGATGGAGTTGATGTAACAGTTGGTGGTGGTTCTAAATTTACGCCAGCGGAACTTAATATTACAAACTTCTCTGATACTGGTTATATTCAGGTTTCTGTTGCCGATAAAATATTAGCCACTACAGACCCAACAGGTGGAAATATCTTATCGTATTATTGGAGAGTGCGTCATAATGGTTTTAACACAAGTGCTGAACCTACAGTAGTGTTGGATTTTTACTATAATGAAAGTGATGATGATGCATCAGATGAAAATAGTTATCGTCCGGGATTTGTAACCGACGAATCTCCTTATACAAGAAATGTAGATGGTAATGCGTCAGGTGTTGATGATGCAAATAATATAATTAATTTTGATAATGGTGGCTCTGGATTTACATTGCAAAGAGCAAACTATACAGCTGGACGACAAGGTCGCTTTAATGGTCCTTTGCGCGTGTATTATTCTGTAACAGCCTCAGGGCAATATGATTGGAATGATGCTTCGCGTTGGTTTAGAGATACTCCTGACACAGGTCCAAATTTTGTTCCTACCGATGGAAGTATTGTAGTTATTAGAGGTGGTGCAAGAATGAATATCTCTTCCGGTACAATTGCAGATCTTGCAGTTGTGGAATTTGATCATGATTATGTTACAAACCCAACACCTACACCAGAAAATGTTCCAAGAATGCAATTTCATGCAAATGGAACATATGATGTTGGAAACGTTAAAGGTACAGGTATGGTATCTTTTAATGCAACCAGAACAATAAATCTTACAGGTGATTTTGGTGATTTTGGTTCAAACTTAGAATCATATTACTTGTATTTTGGTGGCAATGCAACTTTAAATAGTATCCCTTTTCCTATACCAAATTTAATGTTGGAAGGTGCAACATATGCTATTGATCAGAACATTACGATTAATGCTGATTTTATCATTCAGGGAAATTCTAATACAACTCCTATTCAAGATATATATGTTAAGCGGGATTTAGTATTAGGATATTGGCGAGGAGGTAGATTGCATTTTCCTCCTACAGGATCATCGCTTACTATGACAATCGATCGAAATATAGATTTTACACAATATTCTCCTCAGGGACAACAACGAGATATTATAATTGATAATCCGGGTGTTGTAAGTACTTTGGAACATAATCTTATTGTTAAGGGTGATATTATTCACGGGCCCGAAGATTATTATGATTTTGATTTATTTAATGCATCTGATAGACCAGCGGTTGTTTTAGAATTCCAAGGTGAGACTGCGCAAAGATATTATAGAACGTCTAATAGTATTCCTGATTTATATAGAGTTATAGTAAACAAAGGAACAAGTCAACTAAATACATTTACTTTCGAAGATGATTTTAATTTATATGGACCCACAAATGGAACTACGAAAGCTCTTGAATTGCAAAATGGTATTTTAAAATTAGATGATATTGATATCGACATAGACCTTAGTTCAGGTGGAGTCGATTTTGAAATCCCTTCAACAGCACGATTGCAAGTAACTCAAGGAACTGTAAATGTTTATGGAGATAATACAGGTATTTGGCTCGATGGGAAATTATTAATTGATGGAGTCAATGGTATTGTTGATATGATAAATGGTGCAGGTAATGGGAATAATTATATTGAATATTCTTCATCTGGAAATGCAAATATAGAGATTACAGATGGGCAGCTTTTAATTGGTTCTCAAATAAGAAGAGGTTTAATAACCGAAGAAGGAGTCTTGTCTTTTGTACAATCTGGAGGTGAAGTTCAGTTGGGTGTTAGGCATGGGGGTGATAACGATAGAGCTATCTTTGAAATACTAAATGCAGGAAGTTCATTTGTTCATTCTAACGGAGATTTCATATTAGTTAATGATTATAGGGCTGGATCAAGTATCGCAACTACATATTTTAATCCAGAAACTGCAATTATATTATCGGGCGCAGAAATGCAGTTTGGTAATGCTTCCACACTAGCAGGAAGTGAAGATTTTACTTTGTTTGCTGGAAAGGAATTAATGAATGTAACCGTAAATACAAATGCATCTTCAACTTTAACATTAGATATTGTGCCTTTAATTTTATCTGAGAATCTTACAATAAATACAAATTCAGAATTTGATGCAAATGGATTGGA
The DNA here is from genome assembly GCA_016342685.1 of Bacteroidales bacterium. GTDB lineage: Bacteria > Bacteroidota > Bacteroidia > Bacteroidales > UBA12077 > UBA12077. The sequence goes on from JAEINU010000001.1 coordinate 7,971, forward strand.
TTTAACAATAAAAGGTGATATGTTGGTTGATGGAATTTTTACATCAAATCAAAATAGCACATATTTTACAGGAAGTGTTGCCCAACAAATTACAGGGAGTCCTGTTTTCTGGAATTTATATAAAACAAATTCAAATTTATTAACATTAAATAATGATGTTGACGTAGATAATGAGCTCCATTTAGATGATGGTACTTTCAACGATGGAGATAATACCTTAAGCGTTCAGGGAAATACATGGATGGATATTACTCATACATGGGGAGGAACCAGTGATGGAATCTTATTGAATGGATCGAGTGAGCAGGTATTATTAGGTAATGGTATTTTTGGGAAACTATCGGTAAATAATAGTGCAGGAATATCTATCCCGCAAAACAATATATTTACAATTGATGGCGCCTTACAATTAGAAAATGGAGTTCTAGATGTTGGGAAAAATCTTTTAATTATTGATGAGGATGCTATTGTAATTGAAAAAAATATTTTCTCTGAAAATAATATGATTCAGACAAACATTTCATTTACCGATGCAGGTATTAAGAAATACTTCACGGCAATTATTCCTGCTGATAATTATAATTTTATATATCCACTTGGTTCAGAAGGAAAATACTCACCTATTGAATTGTCTATTGATAATGTGGATGCCGGAGGATCTATAAGAGTAAAAGCAGCAAACGAAATGCATCCTACTATTGTTAATGATGCAGAGCCCTGTAATGAAATTGTAGATACGCTAAATGTACTTAAATATCACTGGTTGATGGAAGCTGATAATATTAACGGTTTTACAGCCAACGCAAGTATGAAATATTACATTGAAGATTATCAGGAGAATTCAGCATTATATGATGTGACAGATTATATTGCAGCCAGGTTGTTATGGGGGAGTACGCTCTGGAATAAATATGACCAGGCAAGTTTCGATGAAGGAAACACCTTATTGAGATTTAGTTTTGCAGGTGATGATGATGATGGTATTAGCGGAGATTATACTGCAGGGGTAGAAGATCAAGGAGGTACTTGTGAAGGTGCTATTCCAGATGAGGTGCCTGCTTATATTAGTATTAGCGATGGAGATTGGACAGATGGTTCGATATGGGAAACATATCCTATTCCTGGTGGCTTTGTTCCATTAAACGGACCAAGAGGAGCTGTTGCAATTGTAGAGCACGAAGTTACCATTCCAAGTAATTATATTTTAAATTATAAAACAACTATAAATAGCACAGGTATAGTAAAAGTAGGCTCAACATTTGGACATCGTTTAGGAATTATAGAAGGAACAGGGACCTTACAATTAGAACGAGGAAATTTACCTGCTGGTATTTATGATGACTTCTTTAGCAGAAGTGGTGGTACAATAGAGTTTACAGGAAATACAGATTATGATGTTCTTAGCGAAGTTGTTACTGTTCGTAATTTAAAGTTTACGGGAACTGGTGAACGTCGCTTACCAAATCTTGATTTTGAAGTGTTTGGTTTATTAACAATAGCTGGTGATGATGCTAATTTACATGTTATTAATGAGCATGATAGAAACATGACTCTTGATAGTAATGTAGTGTTCACTCAAGGTAGTTTTGATGCAGGAATTGGCACATCAAAAGTAACAATGAATGGAACATACAATCAGACTATAACAGGTAATTTTACAGATCCAAATGAGTTTTTAAATTTAGAAATAGACAATTCTGCAGGTGTTACCCTTGCTGGAAGTGTTGAAGTTGATGGAGTATTAGAATTTGTTGATGGTATAATCACAACAAGTGTAGCAAATATATTAATTGTTGATAACGCGGCAGAAACAACAGCTGTAGTTGGATATAATTCATCGAATTATGTTGATGGACCAATGAGGAAGTTGATAAATAGTGGCGATGATTTTATTTTCCCTGTAGGAGATAATACCAGATATGGACAACTGGTTGTAACTAACGCAACAGCAAGTTCAGCTGGATATTGGGAATCTGAGTATTACAATGCAAATCCACACCCAACATATGATACTTCAAGTTATGCAGCTCCGTTAAATATGGTAAGTGGAAATGAATATTGGAGACTTAGTGGTCCTGAGTTAACAAGTAGCGCAGATGTTACTGTTCGATGGGATTCGCAAAGTGGATTGTCAGCAATGACAAGCGATAGGGTAAATAATTTACATATGGCTCAGTGGATAACAGGTACGCCAGATGAGTGGCAATCTGTTGGAACTGACGTTACTGATGGAGGGGTTAATTCTGGAACTATAAAAAGTAATGCAGTAATTACATTAGAGAAGCATTATTTCACAATCGGCTCTAATGAATTAGCACCATTGCCAACCGCAACATTTATTAGCTCCGATATTTCTATTTGTGCAGGTCAGTCAACAAACTTGCAAATAGGATTAACAGGAGCCCCTAATTGGACAGTGACAATTGAAGAAGGTGGAGATAGTTATATTTTCCCTCCTCAGGCAACAAGTCCATTAACATTCTCAGTAGATAGTGCGGGTACATATACAATTACTGCCATTTCAGATATGAATGGTGCTGGAGTAGTATTTGGTAATGATGTTATTGTAACCGTAGCTCCTGTCCCAGCATTACAAGCAATAAATGGGGGAGGAACTTATTGTCAAGGTGCGAGCGGGCTTGCAATTGGATTGGATGGATCTGAGTTGGGTGTAAATTATCATCTTGTAGATCCACTAAGCGCAACTGTAAGTGTTGTTGCGGGAAGTGGAGGTGCAATAAGTTTTGGAACATACACCGATGCTGGCACATATACTATTGAAGCTTATAGCGCTATATATAGTGCATGTTCAACGCCATTAGGGACTGTTGATATAATAATGAATAATGCTCCAATTGTAAATATGTCTATCTTGAATGATACAATTTGTGATGGTGATGATCCTCAAATACAATTTGATTTTATTGCAGGGGCAGCTAATTTCAGTGTTACCATAACCGATGGAACAAATAGTGAAACAATAAATGGTATAGCTACAAACCCATATCAGTATTATTTACCAACGGTGAAACCTCTGTGGAATGTAGCCGATGGGATTTCATCAACATATACATACACCATTACAAACATTACCGATTCCAATGGATGTTCAAATGTTGGTAGTAATACTGTCGATGTTGATGTATTTAAAGTGCCCTCTACTGGTCCAAATTACCATATTCCAAATGATTGGGGGAATTAAAAAGGATATATATTAGTTTTAAATAGGGTGGTAAACTGTTTTTATCACCCTATTTATCTATTATTTAATGATGTTAATCAATTAAAATGGCATAGATATTTAAATGGATATTGAATAACCCACTGATTCTTTGTGAATTTAAATAATTTCTTTAATTTCACATGATTTTTCAAAAAGAACAAAACGTAAAAAGTTCCGTATAAATAATCATCAAAACGTATTTTTTTGTTATTACAATATTTAAATTCTATGAATATTTTATATATAAATTGTAAAAAAGGCTATTTATTAATTATAACCTTGGTTTTATTATTAGTTCAATTTCCTAGCTTGAAAGCACAAGAACTATTATGGACGGAGGATTTTGAAGAGGCAGGTGCAGACACTTACACCTCAAATACAGCTAATCTTTCAGGTTTATCGAATGCATGGAGTTACGAAAAAACAAATGCGGGAAGATTACGAATGTCAGCAGGGGCAGCTTATTCTAAAAGTGGAACCCATGCAGCTACATTAGATGTTAATGTAAATCGATCTCTTTCCGAAAATTATATTACAGTTGTTTTAGATATTAGTAACTATTCTGCGTTTACAAATATTGCACTGGGTTTTTCGTATATGGATCATGGTGATGAAGATAATACCAACGATAAAGTCTGGGTGCGAAGTGGTAACGATAATTCACAGCCTTGGGTTGAGGTTTATGATTTAGCACCTGAAGGTGTGACTAATGGAAATTGGAATGATGTAACAGGAATTGATGTGACTACACCATTAGCAGGTCAGCCAGTAAGTAATTTTTTACAAATAAGATTTGGACAGCAAGATAATTGGCCAACCACAAGCACAACTGGTAATGATGGTATCACCTTTGATGACATTACTTTGTCAGGTTATTCGGTTATTTGGGCAGAAGATTTTACTTATGGGAATGGAACGGTAACTGGGCAAGGAAGTCCAGCAATTGCAACTTGGACTGCAGATGGTGTTTCTGGTGGACTTGGAATAGCAGTTAATGGAGAGCAAATGAGGGGACGTAATACAAGAAGTGCAAATCCGGATAATTCATTATGGTCGATTAATGCTGGTGATCCAATTGAAATAAGTGGTTTCAAAGATGTTAAAATTTCAGTAGATATTTCGGAGAATAGTAATCTGGAAGTTGCTGATTATATACAATTGCAATATAGTATTGATGGTGGTGCTTGGGTAAATTTTGATGTAAATGGATATCGAAATAATGAGTTCACGAGTGCAGTAGCTACACAGTCTGGGCTTTCAGGAAGTACACTTCGCATTCAAATTATTATGTATAATAATGCAGATAAAGAAAGATATTTCGCAGATAATATCAGGGTAACTGGGACTCCAGAAGTTGTTAATATGGGATCTGGAACAAGTTATTACTCCTATCAATCTGGTAATTGGGACGATGCAGGTACATGGACCCACGATCCGGGAGGAACTACTCAAACAGCGACAGATATCCCTAACTCTGGCGATTTTGTTGTTATTCTTGGAAGTAGAACAGTAAGTTTAGATTCCGATGTTGATACAACTAATTTGGATATAGTAATTAACGAAGGTGCAATTCTTAATCTAACAACATTTCAATTCAATAATGATTTAGCTAGTCTTAGCGGACAAGGTACACTTAGGTTATCATCGGTTAACTTTCCAACGGTTGCAACAAATAATTTTGTAAACACAGGAGGTGGTACAACAGAATACAACAATGCATCAAATTTTACTTTACCCGCAACTCAGTTAGTATATAATAATCTACGATTAAATGCATCTGGAGTTACAGCCACTCAGTTAAGTAATATTGATTTAAACGGAGATTTACATATTAAGCAAGGTACTTACAGAATAAATGATAATAGCGTTGCTAGAAGACAATTAACAATAAATGGAAGTGTTCTTGTTGATAATGGTGCCTCAATAACAGTTGGATCTGGTAATACAATTGATGGTGATATTTCTGGCGGAACAGCACCATTCACAGATTATTATGATAAACAAACACATAGAGTAGTTGTTAATGGAGATTTTACCAACAATGGTACGGTTAAATTTACAAATCAAAACTTTCCTGTTTTTAATGCTTTTCCAAACAATGGAGCAGCAACGGTCTATTTTATGGGGGCTACCGACAATACCTTAACTTGTAATAATACAACCGATTTTTATAATATTGTTCTTGATAAAGGAATAGATCAAACATTTAAATTAGTGGTCTATTCCAATGCATATGATCATTTTAGACTTTTCGGACGTAATTCCGAAGGTGGCGAAAACGGTGGAGCAAATCCTGATTTACGAAAGGCTCTTTGGATACGAACAGGGACACTTGAGTTACAGGGTTTAACCATAATACCATCTTTGACAGAAGGTGGAGGTGGAGGAACTCCAAATAGTGATTTTTATATTCCTGTTAATGGAGCCTTGGTATTAAATGGTTCCGAAGTTGTAGTATTATCTACAGCAGATGACTATGAAGAGGTAAAAGCAGCTTATAATTTAACATTAGGAGGTACAGGAAGTGTTAACGGTGTTAATAAAGGAATATCGGCAAGTTCTTTTTCAATTTATGGGAAATTAGAAATTAATGATGGATATTTTTCTACTCGAGAATGTGGTGGATTCGTTACTTGGGATTTAGCCTCTGGACAGTTTAATATAAATGGTGGTGTAGTTGATGCAAAGCAATTTAGAGCAGCTAGTGGTTCTTTAGGATTATCATCTTATAGTCAGTCGGGTGGTGAATTTATTTTACGTGGTCGTTTTCAAAGAATACCAACAAAATATGATAATGTTAGCGATTTAGTTAATGCTCCAATAAATACAACAAGAACTACCACCGGATTGGATGGTACAAAAGGCTCTTTTAATATAAATAATGTAGCAAATGTTTTTGCTATGTCTGGTGGTAAAATTACCATTTATGATGCTTCAGGTGCTGATGGTAAAGTGTTTGATGTTTTAGCTTCAACTGCAAATATTAACGTTACTGGAGGTACTTTAGAAATTATTCCTACAGATGGGTCAGGAGCTGAGCCGACAAACTTAATAATTACGTCGAATGCCGAATTAAATAATTTAACCATTAATAGACAAAGTGGGACTTCAAACGTACAATTAAGTACATATCCATTAAATGTCTTAAGTAATCTAACATTAAGTTCTGGTACATTATTAGCAAATAATTTAAATGTAACTGTCGGTGGCGATTTTCTAATGGCTTCAGGAACTGCATACACTCCAGGAACAAACTGGACAACATTTAATGGCTTGGGAGATCAAAGTTTTGATATTAATATTGTAGGGGCATTAGCATTAAATAAGTTTAAGCTTGATAAACCTGCTGGGGCAACATTAATTTTCAAAGGAACACAATCAACTATTTCGATATCCGATTCATTAACGATTCTAAAGGGTACTTTGGATGATGGTGGTAAAACATTAAATTTTGCTGGAACGAACTCTGAATCTTATTTATATAACTCAGGAATTCATTCAGGAACAGGAAAAATTGTTTTCAACGATAATGTTCCACAATTAATAACTGGTGATGGAACAGGTGTGTTCGGAAATATCGAATTAAATAATAATACAGGAACAGCACCCGTTTACTTGGGAGTTTCTTGTACCATTAATGGTGAATTGACATTCTCGCAAGATAAATTATTCAATATTGGTGAATATAATTTAAAGTTAGGCTCATTAGCTTCAATAAACAATGCTGGCCAAAATAGATATATTCGATCAGATGGAAAAGCAGGAGATGGTGGAATTACTAAAGTTTATTCCGCATTAGCAAGTAGTTTTGATTTTCCGATTGGTGCACCTTCAACAAGTCATGCAAGTGCAAATTATACACCTGCATCATTATCTTTTGGAACTGCACCAACAAGTTACGGGAATATTACGGTTGTGCCTGTGGGATATGAGCATCCTAATACAACTTCTAAAAATAGAAGTTTAACATATTTTTGGAGAGTAAAATCTGAGAGTTTCAATTTAGGCTCTGCAATAATCAATCATTCATACACATATTCCGAAAACGACGTTGTAGACAATGGTTCCGATCCAACTGAATCAGAATATATTGCGGCTATGTATAACAATGTATCTTATACATGGACTAAAGAAACTGTTGCAGATGTTAATGCAACCACAAATGTTATAGGGGGAATTGGAACAAGTTATCAGGTATTAAATACAATTGATGGTGAGTTTACAGCAGGAGATACTAATCCTAATGATCCCTTTGGAACACCAACTAAATTTTACAGTCGTGCAAATGCAAACTGGAATGTAAATTCTACATGGTCAAATACAGGTCATACAGGAGCAGCAGCTAGTTCAAGTCCGGGGGCTAATGATGTTGTAATAATTGGGAATAATAATACGGTTACATTAACAAAAAATGAGAATTGTGCAAGTCTTCAGATCGAAGCAGGTGCCACATTAGATATCTATACTTATACTGGAAGTGTTTTTAGTATTGTTCTTACACACCCAAATGGTAATGGACTCTTTAGGGTTACAACTCCCGTTACACCTAACAATAGTATTCCTGGATTTTTCACATTTCCTTCGGGCGATTTTTCCGATTTTAATGTAAATTCTGGTACAACTGAATTTTACGATATTGATGGAACAGTTGGTGCTTTGTATATACTCCCAGCTAATATAAACCAATACGGAAACCTTATTGTAACTGCTAGAGGAGGGGATAATTTAGTAATGCCGAATAATGCTTATACCACGATATATGGAGATTTAACATGTACGGGAGATGCAACAACTGCATGGATTGCAATGTCTTGGAATACAAACATAGCACCTTATTGGGATAACACTGCTTACAATCCCACCATTGAGAAAACTATAAATATAAAAGGTGATTTTAATATCAATGCAGGATCCTTTGAGTTTTTTAATGACAGAGCCCCACAGCATCTTATTGTTGAGGGTAATGTAAATGTTGCTGCAGGAGCAGTTTTAGAAATTTATCCTGCTTATCCTTTTGTAGCTCCAGTAGTTACGAATACAATGGAAATCGGAGGTTCATTGATTAATAATAATGATGTTACATTAAGTGCTTCAAGTGATGGTAATATCTATAATATCCATACAACATTCTTTGGCGATAATTCAGCATCTATTACAAATAATACAGGTTCACCAACTACTATATTTAGTAATGTTACTATAAATAAAGGATCATCACAATCAGATACTTTAACTATTGATATTGGAGGAACACTTACTACTCCTACTGATAATTGGTTAACATTACAGAATGGAACATTAAAGTATAGTCGAATAAATCCTTCGTCAGATTTTACAATTTCAAGAGCAACTCAATTTATAATCCCACCTACAGCAGGTTTGTACATCAATTACCCCAATAATGTTTCGAACAGAAATATCCTTATTGCTAATTCTAATTCCAACGATAATGATTTGTATTTAAACGGTAAATTATCGGTAATTGCAGGAAATGTTTATGTAGGTAATACTGGGAATATAAGAAATAATGATATTGAATATTCTGGAGGGGGCGATGCAACAATTGATATACAAGGAGGTAATTTAATTGTAAATGGTCAGATTCGCAGAAATCCTGCAACCACTAGTGGAATTTTGAATTATACTCAAAGTGGAGGTCAAGTAATAATTAATGGTCAAAATGCTCTAGCAACTAACGCTAAACTTGAGGTTTGTAATGTAGGCAGTAATTTCGACATGTCTGGTGGTAGTTTAACAATTGTACGTGGTGGTGGAACAACATATGGCGATTTATATATTCGAGCCGAAAATAGCACGGTTACAGGTGGAGAGATTATCTTTACACAACTGCCAAACATAGGACCAATTGTTAATTCTGTACAAAATTATATTTTAGATGCAAATGTGCCTTTAAATCATCTAACTATTACAGGAAAAACTGCGGCAACAGCAAGAAATGCTACTGTTACCCTTTTAATAAGTCCATTAACTTTAAACGGTGACTTAACAATAAGTAATAACAATAGTATTTTCGATGTGAATACAAATTATGATATTGATGTAACTGTTAAAGGAGGTTTTACAAATAATGGATTTTACAATCATTATAATAATTTAACTACTTTTAGTGGGGGAGTTCAATCTATTCAGGGATCTACAGCAACTGATTTTTACGATCTGTTAGTTGATCCGGTTACTTCTCTGTCTTTAATTCGTGATATAACAATACATAATGATTTAGATCTTAATTCAGGACAATTATTAGGAAGTACATTTGATATAAATGTAGAGGGTAATCTAATTAATAATGCCAATTACGATGGAGACTCTATTCAAGGAGGTGTAATTTTGAATGGTTCAAGTATTCAAAGTATTTCTGGTTCTGGAACATTTGGTCGTCTTGAAATTGATAATGCATTTGGAGCAAGGATTCTTAATGATGTTACCTTGCAAAAAAACTTAAGACTAACAACAGGTATTTTAGATATAAATAGATATTTATTTACACTTGGAGTAACTAGTATTATAGAGGGAAGTTCATTTGGTACCACTAAGATGATTTCTTCTGATGGAGTTTTTAGTGATGTTGGTTTAAGAAAATACTTCAATAAGTATAATGATATTGCTGATACTTTAATATATCCAATAGGAACATCAGGTAAATATACGCCGGTTGATTTAAGATATACAAGCAATACAAATGTTGGTTATATCCGTATCAATAGCATTAATGATAATCACCCGGGTGTTCTTGATCCTGATAATGTGTTAGATTATTTCTGGGAGGTTGAGAGTAATGGGATAGCCGGATTTAATGGATCTTTTGATTTTAATTATTTAGAAGAAGATGTTCAACTTACAGGAGTTAATACGGAGGCTGATTATATTGCTGCTGCATTACACATACCAGGGAGTTCTTGGTCTAAAATAGATAATGTCGATGAATCAAACAACATAATAACTTTTGATTATTCTGGTGTCGATAATTTAAGTGGAGAATATACGGCAGGTGTCGACCCTGCATTACCTCTTAATGTTCCTGAATACACAAGTATTAACGATGGAAAATGGTCCGTTGAAACAAATTGGGCGTGGACAGGTGGTGATGCCTATGATTGTCCTGCTGGTGGTCCAAATGGATTTATTGTTACTATTGCTTCTGATGATACTATAACAACTGATGCAAATTATGCTTCAGCGTATAGGTTAAGTATTGAAGGGAAATTGAAAATTTCTTCTACAAGTTTTGGACATAATTTAGGTTCAGTTTCTGGTAACGGAATTTTATATCTCGAGAATGGAACTTTCCCTGCAGGACGATTTACTGACTTTCTGGATTGCTCAAATGGAGCAACATTGGAATACGGAGGAGTTTCAAATTATACAATAATATCTGATTTATACTCTTCTATTCCGAATCTGCATTTCACTGGAGGTGGAACAAGAACTCTTCCCAATAAGGATCTTACAATTTGTACTCAGTTATTAATAGATGGACCAGATCTTGATAATAGTGTTAATAATCGTAAACTGACTATTCAAGGAACGATGGAGCGATACAATACAAGTACATTCATTAGTGGTTCTGGAGCTTCAGCGACAGTGAGTTTTGCAGGCTCTTCCGCTCAGACGATTGGAGGGGTATTAGGTAATTTTACTGGGGTAAATTCATTAAATAATCTGGAGATTAATAATTCTTCTGGATTATCCATTAATAATGGAGGATCCGTTGAGGTAAAGAGAAATTTATTATTGACAAATGGTCTTATTTCAACAGCTGCATCGAATTCTCTGAAAATTACAAATACAGATATTAATTCTGTTATTCCTGTAGGAGGGAATTCCGGTTCTTATGTAGATGGCCCTTTAATTAAAGATATTAATCAAGGAGATAGCTTTCTTTATCCAATTGGAAAAGGAACAGAAATTGGTAATAAAATAACTCTATCGTCGGTTCGTAATGGAACCATTTCATGGACAGCAGAGTATTTTACACCAAATACAACTTTCAATAATTATGCGAATCCATTAACCTATGTGAATTCAAAAGATTATTGGACTGTAAAAGCAGGTCCGGCCGATCAGGCAATAATTGGTTTAAAGTGGGATGATGTTAGTGATTTAACTCCACTTATGACTGAAAATGGATTAAGTGATATGCGCGTAGCTGATTATAATACTGGAACCGAATGGACAGAAATAGGATCTTCAGCTTCAGGAGATAATAATAATGGAACGGTGACTACTTCCAGCGAAATATCATTGCCTGTGGGAGGATCTAGTGATTTTACAACCGCATGTATTAATATAACTAAACCTAGAGCAAGATTAAATCCGACTGGAGCAGTTTGTGGTGCTGATGGAATTCCAGTAACTTTTATATATTCAGCAGCCATACCGTTCAATTATACATTGGATTATACCATTGATGGTGTTGCACAGCCACAGATAACAATTACTTCTGGCGAGGTTCCATATACATTAACAACACTAATTACTGGAACATATAAGCTTAAAGCATTTACATATAACAATGGAGTTAATAATGGTGTAGTTGATCAAAGTGAGGTTATTGTTTACGACAATCCTACAGTAGCAAATGCAGGAACGGATCAATCCATTTGCGGAGGCACAAGCGCTACATTGGATGGAAATGATCCAGCTCCATATGCAGGTCTCTGGACTATTATAAGTGGCGCTGGAGGCACGGTTGTAACTCCAACATCTCCCACAAGTACTTTCAATGGAACAAATGGAACAACTTATACTTTGCGATGGACTATAACAAATGGTGGATGTGAATCTTCAAGGGATGTTGTGATTGATTTCCCAATTAATCCTCCAGTACCAGCGGTTTTTACAGCAAGTTCTGCAGAAGTATGTCAAGGACAATCAGGAGTGGTGTATACCGTTCCTAATGACCCAGGGGTTACATATAATTGGAGTTATAGTGGCTCAGGTCATACGATTAATGGAACAGGAAATTCTGTAACCTTAGATTTTGATAATTCCGCTACAGGAGGAACATTAGGTGTTACATCTACAAATGGGTGTGGTATAAGTCTTCCTAGAGAGATTGCAATTAACGTGAATCCAATACCAACCATAACTCTTGATGATCCTAATGTTCAAGTATGTCAAGGAGGAACTTCGGTTGATTTAGTTTATACAGCAAGTACGGGATTTCCCGATTTATATAGTATTAATTTTGATGCAGTTGCTGAAGGTCAAGGTTTTGCTGATGTTTCTGATGTGGCTCTAATAGGAAGTCCTATATCTATAACTGTTCCAGGGGCTTCAAATTCAGGAACATATAATGGTATTCTAACTGTGGTAAATAGTGTTGCATCATGCATTAGTACAACATATCCAATAACCATTCAGATTGATGCAATTCCTGCCCCAACAATTTCAGGTATAGATACAACCTGTGTTGGAAACAGTCTAATTTATACAACCGAAGGGAGTATGAATAATTATGTTTGGACAGTTGATGGTACATATGGGAATGTATCATTAGGAGCGGGTACAAATAGCATAACGGTTGATTGGACAAACTTTACGGGAATAGGTACACCAACAACAATAAATGTTACATATGATAATGCTGGATGTGTTCCTATATCTGATGGAGCCATAGATGTAATGGTTTTTAAAATCCCAGAAACAGGAAATACATATCACATACCGGAGAATTAAAATGAAAAGCTTACATAGGCACTTAAAAAAACTTATTAACAATTATCAAATTATTTAGATTGAATAATTTGAATATGTTAATAAAATAGGTATTAATACTTAAATTGATTTAACTAAATGGTTGTAATTTAGTGATTAATAAAGAAACGCATTTTGAAATACATAGATTTACATCAATATTCTAACTTATAAGGATACTTTAGGATTAAGAATAATTATATCACCAATAAAAATGGGTTAATGGAACAAATTGATATATTAACAAAAAGCCTTTGGCATTAATCATTAAAAATGATACTTTTATGGGTCGAAAGAGCCGGTTAATCAAAGCCAGATAGTTAAACTGAAACTAAACAATGCTTAAATCGTTAAATAAATAGAATAAAAACTGTATTACTAAAATAACAAACTATAATATAATACAGAACATAAAGAAAAATAAATACTAATTTAAACTTTTAGATCATGAAAAAAATGAACTTTTTAAAAATCGCTTTCACATTCGTTTTAGCTCTTGTTATGACTGCTGCTATTGCACAGAATGACCCTGCTGATTACGGATTAATTAGCACAGATGGTGATGTTTCATATGTTACTTTAGATGCAACAATTCCATTTTATGTAACTCCAGATGCTAACTATCATCCAACTTGGGCTGCATTTTCTACTAATTTAACAGCTGGTTTCACTTGGAATTACTATACTGACCTTAGCTGGACTATTGGAACTGAATTAGCATTAGCTATAACTGATAACTACGTAGAAATTACAGCAAATACAGTTGGGTCTTATCCAATTAATGTAAAAGAAGAAGCTCCAGCTGCTTTTGGTGGTTGTGAAGATGCTACTGGTGTAGATTTTACTGTTAATGTTATTGCTAAGCCAACTGCTGATATTACTGGTGCTGCTGCAAATAATGTATGGAACACAACAACTGCAGGTCACGAATATTATATTTGTGGTGATGCCCTTGCTGAAAACATTACTATTGGTATAACAGAAACAGGTGTACCTGCTGCTTTAGCTAGTTATGCTTACTCGGTGCAGAAAAGAGTTGTTAATATTAATAATTTAGGTGTTGAAACTGGAGCTGCTACAACAACTACTCCTGTTGATCGTACTATTGCTACTAAAAATGCAACTGCAACTATTAATGGTGGTACTGAAGTATTTACTACTGCTGCTATGCCTGTTGTAGGTGGTTTAAGAACAAAATATGAATTTACTATGCAAAAAGCAACTGATGCTGCTGCTGCTGTTGCAGAAGGTATCGTTTCGGCTGTTTCTCATAAATCAGATTATTTAACTGTTGCTGGCGCTGGTAATATTACAGGATATCCATTTACAGGAACTGTTACTGTAGTTTATATTGTTAACCCTGCTCCAACAACTGGTCCTATTTATCATATTCCAACTACAGATTTCTTATAGTCTTAAAAAGAATTTAATTATATTTATAACTGGATTAGGTTTTCCTAATCCAGTTATTCTAAAAATAGAGATATAACTAATAAAGAAAAAATTGAAAAAATATATTTACATATTGTTTTTAATTGTTTCGCTAATAAGCTTTAGCTTCAATAGTTATGCTCAGGATTTACCAATAGCATGTGGAGGTAGTGTTGAAAGATATCGTGTTGCAGGAGATAATGGTAATTCAGATTTTTATTGGGAAGTTACCGGAGGTGAAATCCTAAGATTTTTTAACGATTCTGTTGATATTAAGTGGAGTATTGTAGCTGGAGTTAGAACGATTACAGTTACAGAAAAGAATTTGTATGGTTGCGAAGGTGACCCTTATTCTCAAACATTAATGGTAAGTGCTCCTTTTGTAGATATTGGATTAGATGAGGATATTTGTGCTGGAGAAACTTATGAATTTATTACATCAAGCTCTGATGTAACCTCTTATTTATGGCAAGATAATGAAACAAGCAGTGAGACTTTTATTGCTTCAGTATCTGGTGATTATTGGGTAAGAGTAACAGATGAGTATGGTTGTGCAAATACCGATACCGCAACATTAATAGTTCATGATTTACCTTTGGTCGATTTAGGAGCAGATACAACTCTCTGTGCTGGAGAACCAGGTATCACATTTGACGTTGCCGACTTCGGAGAAAATTATGAATGGTTTAATGATGAAATCAACTCTATTTATACTGCTGAGTATAATGGAGAAAAACAAGAAATATGGGTAAAAGTGACTGATCAATATGGATGTGTTGGTATAGATACTGTATTGGTTGGCTTATGCGAAATTTTTATTCCGAATACGATTACTCCTAATGGTGATAATTATAATGATGATTGGGAAATTGAAGCCCTTCAGGCATTTGATGATGTAACTGTTGATGTGTATAATCGTTGGGGAGAAAGAGTTTATCATTCTAAAAAGTATGATGAACCTTGGAATGGAACAAATTTAAAAGGTAAAAAATTACCAATGGACTCTTATTATTATGTAATAGATCTACATAATGGAGATGAGCCTATTGTTGGAACAGTGACAATAATTCGCTAGTTTCTTGGAATTTATAAGGAGATTGACTTGTTTTGTGGAGGAAAATGAAAAAAATATTAACAATATTATCTATCTTATTATTGACCGTATGTATTGCAAAGAGTCAGCAAGAGCCTGTCTTTAGTCAATATACTATGAATCAATTTCTCATTAACCCTGCCTTTGCTGGTAGTGAGGGATATACTTCATTTAATCTTACAGCTCGACAACAATGGTTAGGTTTTGAGGGGGCGCCAATGACCCAGGCAATTAGTGGTCAGACCCGAATCAGTAAAACAAGTTACGTTTCTAAATCTAGATCCGTTAAAAAAAGAATTAAGAAAAGAAGACCAAGCGGTAAAATTGGTATAGGAGGATACCTTTATAACGATCAGAATGGACCAATTGGTAGAACAGGACTTGAAATAAGTTATGCCTATCATTTATTTGTTAATGATGGGCAATTATCTTTAGGATTATCCCTATCGGCATACCAGTTTAGAGTAAATACAGCAGATTTAGTTGGAGTTGACGAGGCAGATCCACTTTTAGGAAGTGCTCGTGAAAGCATGTTTATCCCAGACGGTTCTGTTGGAGTTTATTATACATTCTTACCATTTTATATTGGTTTATCAGCAAAAAATTTGTTTCAAGCAAGCGTTAAGTTCGGCTCTGATAATAGTTTCGGCGATTATCAGCAATTAAGACATTACTATCTTACGACTGGTTATAAATATGATATGGGTAATGATTTCGAGATTGAACCCTCGATTTTATTAAAAACAACAGAATTGTTTAATTTACAAGCTGATGTTACATTAAAGGGGTATTACAAAAGAGATTATTGGTTAGGGTTTTCATATAGAACAGGAAACGCTTTTATAACAATGGTCGGGGTTAAAGTGGATCGTTTGTACTTCGGATACGCTTTTGACTATTCATTAAATGATATTCAGAGAATTAGTTATGGATCTCATGAAATTATGATTGGACTTAAATTCGGTGATAATTCTAGAAGATATAGATGGTTAAATAGATTCTAAATTAAATTTACCTTCTGTGCCATATGCTTTGTAATCTTCAAAGCATTTTTTTTGTTTTGAATTCCAGAATTAAATACTTATTAGTATTATTGTAGGTGTAAGTTTAACTATTCTATCTAGTATTAAATCTTAATAAATTACTGTATGAAAAAAATAATTGTATTAATAATAATTATAGTATTGTTGGCAATTGCATTCTTCATTGTTAAACCAAGGATTTCTAATAATTATTATATTAAAGGTCAGCAGAGTGTGGATTCTTTAAAATATGAAATGGCAGTAGACTTACTTTCAAAATCTATTAAATTTAATAAGAAGAATAGTCAAGCCTTGTTGGCAAGAGGAAATTCATATTATCAATTGAATGAATTTGAAAATGCTTTGAATGATTTTAATTTATTATTGGTGCTCGAAGAAAATAGTTTTGAAGGATTATTTGGTAAAGGTTTGGTTCTTATAAAAATGAAGGATTATCTTAAAGCAACAGAAAGTCTAAAAAAAGCAAATAGCCTGAATAATAACAACTCAGATCTTTATTATTTCTTAGGATATTCTAAATTGGTATTAACCGAATATGAGGAGGCTCTTGAATATTTAAATAAAGCAATTAAATTAGAATCTAACTATGCCGATGCATATCATCAGAGAGGTATCGTAAAAGCCAATTTAGGTGATCTTGAAGGATCAATTGAGGATTTTAATGATGCTTTAAAGTTAGATAAAGATAATTTAGACGCATATCAGCGACGAGTTAAATATCGTATAAATAAAGCGGATTATAATGGAGCAATTGAAGATTACAATTCGATAATTGAATTAGATTCAGAAAATCAAGATGCATATTATCAGCGTGGGTACTTTAAGTTACAAATCAAAGATTTTAATGGAGCTATTAAAGATTTTGATAAATCTATACAGATAAATTCAAAAGATGCTAAATCGTATAAAAAGCGAGGGAATGCTAAGTTTGCATTAAAAGAATACGACGAGGCAATAAAAGATTACGATAAATCTTCACAATTGGATATTAACGATGAAGAACCTCATTATCGAAAAGGAACAGCATTAATTTATAAGTCGGAATTAACCGCAGCGGTAAAATGCTTTAATAAAGCTATTTCCTTAAAAAAAGATTATTATGAGGTCTACTATATTCGTGGAGTTGCGCAAGCAATGCAAAGTAAATACGAATTATCATTAAAAGATTTTGATCTTGCAATAAAATACAATAAAAGTTTTTATGACGCATATCTGGGGCGTGCAACTTCTTTAGGTATGCTTGAAAAGCATAATTTAGCTATTGATGATTACAATTTCTATATTAAGCATATTACAAACAATGGCAATGCATATATAAATAGAGGTGTTTCTAGAATAAACATTGAGGATTTCGATGGTGGGTGCGCTGACTTTAAAAAGGCATTAGATCTTGGAGTAGAAAAAGCTCAGGATATGTTGAACATCTATTGCACCTCATCTAATTAATAAAATTATTATGAAAAAAATATATCTTTTAATTGGCTTTATTTTAGCTGTTTCCCTTGTAAGATCTCAAAATAATAATCAGAGCAATCAAAATATTGAAAATAAGATTGACGAATACCTGCGAGCTTTTTCTGGAAATAATTTAGGTGGAGTTGTTTCAGTGTTTCAAAAAGGTGAAATAAAATTCGAAAAGGCCTATGGATTATCTGATATTTCTGATTTAACTAAAATGAAGTTGGATAACCGGTTTAATATGATTGGATTATCAAAATCATTTACGGCTGTGGCAATTATGAAATTAGTTGAAAAGGGAAAGATCAGTTTAGAAGATAACTTATTAGCACTATTTAGCGATTTTCCAGATTATGGGAGTCAGGTAAAAGTAAAGCATTTACTTTCTCATACTTCTGGTTTGCAAGCATATTCTGAGAATGATGTTCAATCGCAAAGCGAGGTTCTTGAATTTCTGAAGAACGAAAAGGATTTAAAATTTAAACCTGAAACTACAATGGAACATAGCAATTCTGATTATGCACTGTTGGCAATAATTATTGAAAAAGTATCAGGGATGAGTTATTCCGATTTTTTAAATGCAAATATTTTCAAAAAGCTAAAAATGGAGAGTACTGTTGTTGCTTCTAGCATAAGTGGAATGGATAATATTGCTTTTCCATATTCTTTGGCAAATAAGAGATATAACAAAAACGAAACTAAAAATCCTATTTATGGAGAGCAGGGTATATATTCGAATGTTTATGATATAGCTAAATGGGATAAGGCTTTGTATACTAATAAATTATTAAAATGTGAGTATTTATCGGAAATATTCCAGGAGAATAAACTGAACGAGGGTAAAACACCAACCTACTATGGTTATGGTTGGGTTTTAATGGAAAGAAATAACACTCCTTATTATTGGCATGGTGGAACCGATAATGGTTACACAAACTTAATTTTTCATTTGCCTAATAGTCAATTAACAGTTGTAATTTTGGTAAATAGGGAAGATGCTAAGGATCTTTTTAAAAACGCACTTGCAATTGCTAAATTATTTGATAATAATATTAATCTATAAGCTAGAAAGTTAAAGTAAAAGTAGTTCCTTTTTCAACTACTGATGTTGCGGTAATAGAACCTCCATGCAATCGCATGATTTGTTTCGATAAGCTTAAACCTATTCCAGATCCTTTTGGTTTGGTAGTGAAAAAAGGGATAAAAATTTTATCAATCACATCTGGAAGAATTCCTTGTCCATTGTCTGAGACCTGAATAGTTACCCTTCCGCGCTTATTGTTGTATGCCTTTAAGATAACATGTGGATTTTCATTATTGTCAAGTGCGTGAATCGCATTTTTTATTAAATTAATTAAAACTTGCTCAATTAATTTAGTATCTGCATAAAATTCCAGCGATTCTGGCTCAAGTGAAACTTGGTAATCGACATTATTTGATTTTATCTCTTGTTTTATTAATAATGAAATGTCATCAAGCATTTCTTTTATCTTGGCAACCTTAAAGTTAGGTTGAGGAATTTTTGTTAAGTTTCTATAAGTATTCACAAAATGCAACAAACCATCGCTTCTTTTATTAATGGTTTTTATTGCCATATGAACCTCTTCAATTGATTCTTTATCTGGAATGGCATCAAGCTTGCGCGCATCCTTAAACATTAAATCTAAAGTAGATGTTATAGAGGAAATAGGAGTTATGGAGTTCATAATCTCGTGTGTTAAAACACGGATTAATTTCTGCCAACTTTCAGTTTCCTGATCTTCAAGAACACTCTGGATGTTTTTAATTGTAACTAGAATTATGCTTTTGTCAAGTATTTTAAATTCAGTTCCGGAGATTGCCAGTTGCAAAATGTCATCTTCTTCTTGGATTTTAATTAAGCAACTCTTTCCAGGCTCAAGTTTTATAAGGGTTTCAACTAATTCTGGACTTACTTCTTTTAGATCATGTATATTCTTCAAAGAATTTATTTGAAAAAGTTTCTTAAAAGAATTATTTACCATATCAACTGTTCCATCTCGTTGATAAGTAATTAAGCTCACATCAATATTCCTCACCAAACTTTGTAAATACTGATATTGCTCTTCTTTTTCGGATCTAACTTTTTGAAAGTCTTGAATTACATCGTTGAAAGCTTTGTTTAATTCATCGAAAGATGAACCCATTCCTTCAATTTTAAATGATCTTGTAAACTCGGAAAAGCGTATTGATTCCAAAAAACTTGCTAAATCCCTATTTGTTTTATCAAGATATTTAAAAATTAAATATATCTGAAAGATAATTATTAACCCAATTAAAAAAGGAGTAATTAAATACTCTAAGGTTAAAGTATAAAAAAAAAGAAATATTGTTACTGCTAATAACAATATTCTAAAAATAACAACAAATCTAAAGTTTTTAAAGACCATATTTTTCCATTCTACGGTATAATGATGTTCTTGTTAGTCCTAAAACACTGGCTGCTTGAGTTACATTTCCTTGGTTGTGTTTTAAAACTTTAACAATAATGTTTTTCTCAACTTCTTCCAAATTGTACGTGTCAATTTCAATTTCCGCACTTTTTTCACTTCTGTTTGAAAGTAAGAAATCTTCAGTTTGAATTGTATCAGAATCGCTCATAATTACAGCTCTTTCTAATGAATGTTGTAGCTCTCTTACATTTCCAGGCCATTGGTATTGAGAAAGTTTCTTCATTGCTTCAGCACTAATTCCTTTGATCGACTTTCGATACTTTTTAGCATAGATCACTAAAAAATGTTCGGCAAGCAGAGGAATGTCACTGATTCTTTCTCGAAGCGGTGGAAGATGAATTTCTACAGTATTTATTCTATAAAGTAAATCTTGTCGGAACAATTCATCTTGAATCATATTATGAATGTCGTTATTTGTTGCGCAAATTAAACGAACATCAATTTTACTTGGTTTGTTTGCTCCAACTCTTGTAATTTCCCTTCTTTCAAGAACCGTAAGCAACTTAGCTTGCATAGGTAATGACAAGTTTCCTATTTCATCTAGGAATAATGTTCCTCCCGAAGCAATTTCAAATCTACCTTGTTTGTCTTTTTTAGCATCGGTAAATGCACCTTTCATGTGACCAAATAGTTCACTTTCGAAAAGTGTTTCAGCAATAGAACCTAAATCAACACTAATAAAAACTTCGTCTTTTCTTAATGAGTTTCTATGAAGCGCACGTGCAACCAATTCTTTTCCTGTTCCATTTTCTCCTAAAATTAGGATATTAGCATCAGTTTGCGCCACCTTTTTAATAGTAGAAAAAACCTGATGCATTTCCGGACTATTACCGATAAATTCATGAAATGGTTGATCTTGTATAGCACTTATTTCTTTTTGCTTCTTTTTTAAGTTGCTTGCTTCGCTTTTTGATCTGCGAAGTTTAATCGATGATGATATTGTTGCTAAGATCTTTTCATTTTGCCAAGGTTTTAAAACAAAATCTGTTGCACCTGATTTTATTGCTTTTACAGCTTTTTCGGCATCTCCATATGCAGTTATAAATACAACAACTGCATCGGGGTCTATTTCTATAATTTTATTTAACCAATCGAAACCCTCTTGTCCGCTTATGGCATCTTTTGTAAAATTCATATCCAAAAGAATAACATCAAATGTATCGTTATTTAATATCTCGGGAATTCTTTCTGGATTTGTCTCTGTTTGAATTAATTCAACATGATTTTTTAATAGTAGCTTTAATGCAAAAAGGATATCTTCATTATCATCAATAGCAAGTATTCTTCCTGTTTTTTCGCTCATAGTCGGTAAAATATAAAAATTAGGTTTAGTCGATTTTATTAAATGTAAATATACAATTAAATTTTAATTCCGACATGTACGATATCGAACTCGACATGTTTCGTAATCGTACAGTTTTGGAGATTGGTAAATTTGCAAAATCTACGTAAGTGTCAATATATCAATATTAAAAGTGTTTTGGCATAATTAATGAATAGTTTGAGCAGAGTCTAAATAAATCTTACAAAATTTTTAAATAATGGATAGAGTAATAGAAAAAAAGCATAAATGGCTAAACAAAAAAACAATTTGGTTTACTGTTGGAGGTATTCTTATTATTCTTGTCGCGTACAATATATTTTTTGGCGATAAAAGTTCAAAATTGAACGTTGAAAAAGAAAAAATAACAATAGAATCAATTGTTGAAAATGAATTTAAAGATTACATACCTGTAATTGGTACAGTAGAACCAATCAGAACTGTTTATCTTGATGCAATTGAGGGTGGACGTGTTGAAGAAATATTGATTGATGAAGGTAATATGGTAAAAAAGGGCGATGTTATACTTAAATTAAGTAATACAGGTCTTATACTTGAAATTTCTAATAATGAATCGAATGTTTCACGTTCTATAAATGAATTTGAGAACACCAAAATTAATCTAGAGATTCAAAACATTACTAGAAAGCAAACGCTTATAAATACTGAGATGAACCTGAAAAGGCAAAAAAGGCAGTACGAATACAATAAACAGATGTTTGAAGGTGATCATATTTCAAAAGAAGAATATAATCAGTCGCAAGAAGAATATTCTGCATCTTTAGAGCAGTATGACCTACTTATTGCTGCATTAAAAAGCGATTCTTTATACAGAATTAACACCTTGTCTTCAATGGAAGCAAATGTTAATAGAATGAAGGAAAACCTTAAAATTATTCAAAGTAAAATGGATAATTTAAATGTTAAGGCCCCAGTTGATGGAGAATTGGCAAATTTAAATCAAGAGATTGGAGAAGTAATTATTTACGGAACTCGCATTGGAACTGTTAACATTCTTGATAATTATAAGTTGAGAGTTGAAATCGACGAACATTATATTGCACGAGTTCGAAGAGGACTAACAGGTAACTTTGATTTCTCAGGCTCGACTTATAAATTGAAAATAGAAAAAGTTTATCCAGAGGTTAATAACGGAAGATTTGCTGTAGATATGGTATTTATTTCGGGACGGCCAGATCAAATTCGTATTGGACAAACATTTAGAATTAAGCTGGAATTAGGTGAATCGAAACAAGCAGTATTGATACCTCGTGGCGGATTTTACCAAAGTACAGGTGGACAATGGGTTTATGTTGTTGATGAAACGGGTGATTTCGCTATAAAACGAAATATCTCAATTGGAAGACAAAATCCTAAGTATTACGAAGTACTTGAAGGATTAAATCCGGGAGAAGAAGTTGTTGTATCAAGCTACGATAACTTTAATGATGTAGATCAATTAATTTTAAAATAACAGATAGTCTATAATATAATTAGTAATTTAAAACTTACAATCATGATTAAAACTAATGAACTGGTAAAAGTTTTTAGAACAGATGAAGTTGAAACAACTGCTCTAAACAAAGTAAATCTAAACATTGGTAAAGGAGAGTTCGTTGCAATTATGGGACCTTCAGGTTGCGGGAAATCAACTTTACTTAATATCCTTGGATTACTTGATAATCCTTCTTCTGGAGAAATGCACTTTGTAGAAGAGGAAGTTGCAAAATACTCCGAAAGACAAAGAACAAATTTAAGAAAAGCAAATATTGGATTCGTTTTCCAAAGCTTTAACTTAATCGATGAACTTACTGTTTATGAAAATGTAGAATTACCATTACTATATTTAAACATGCCATCTTCAGAAAGAAAGAAAAGAGTTGAAGAAGTTCTTGATAGAATGAAAATGTCGCATCGTAAGAAGCACTTTCCTCAGCAATTATCTGGTGGTCAGCAACAGCGCGTTGCAATTGCAAGAGCAGTAGTTACAAATCCAAAACTAATATTAGCCGATGAGCCTACTGGTAACTTAGATTCTGCTAATGGTGAAGAAGTAATGAATTTATTATCTGAATTGAATAATGAAGGTACTACTATTGTAATGGTAACACACTCACCTTCTGACGCTGAAAAAGCTCATAGAATAATTCAGTTGTTTGATGGTCACATTGTAACTGAGAACATTAAAAAGGTTTTATAAAATACTTAAGATTAGAAATGCAGGAGTGGAATTCCCCTATACTTTCCCGATTTTTGAGTATATAAGATCCCCAATTTTTTCACTTCTGTATTTTCTTTATAAAAAAAGAAGCTCTAAATGAGCTTCTTTTTTTGTTCGTATTCGCACAACATTTGAACGTAGTCGCACAAAAATATATCACTAAAAATCATGTAATATACAGTTTTACAAACACTTATATCTCGTGGCATACATATTGTATTTAATGATTTAATAATAAGAGTATTAAGCTAAAAATGATATTCCCATATCACACAGAACTATTCTACACTTAACCGAATGTTAGAATAATAATAATTAAAGAAAGGAAAAAATTATGTTAAAAGATTTGTGTATCCCTATTCCAGGTTTTGGCGAAAATGAAATTGCTGAATTACATCTTAAAGTTGGTGATAAAAAGATTAGTTACGACTTTCGTGTTGAATCATTTCCTTGGGATATTGAAGATGAACTTAATGGCGAGAGTGATGAGTTAACAAGTTCTCTTGCTAGAATAAGCCGATTAAAGGCATCTATTGAGAACTACGACAAAAGCTGGGAATTAATTCAAATTTTCACTCCTGCTGACCACTCTAAGTTTATTCAAGTTTTATATCGTAAAAAAACCAGTTAAATGTTTTATTATGAAAAGAATTATAAGTTTAACAATTGTTATTATTCTAGCAGTGGGGTCCCTTTCTGCTCAAGAAACAAACAAAGAGGAAATTGCAATTAAAGAAGTAATACAAAGTGCATATGTCGATGGTTTACAGAATAAAGGAAATACAAGTGATATTGAAAATGGATTTCATTCAGGATTTAATTTGCTAGGTGTAAATCATAATATGCTAACAAAATTTCCTATTTATAGTTGGATTCAATCTTTTGAAAGTAGAAAAGCTAAAGACCCAACACCTCCAACAGAAGAACAATTAATTTCATGCAAATATTTGCTTATAGATGTAACAGGAAATGCCGCAATGGCAAAAATAGAATTGAATAGAAACAACGAATTATTATTTACGGATTATCTGCAATTATATAAATTTGAAGAAGGCTGGAAGATTGTAAGTAAAATTTACTATAGACATTAAATATTACTAAGCCTTTTATTAAGAGTGTTTGCACCGAATGTGCAGATACTCTTTTTAGTTTTACATAAGCAATGCAACATATTATTTTGTAGAACGTCATTAATAAAATTAAATATCTAAACTATGAAAAAAGTATTAATAAGTTTTTTAATAGCAGTTATTCCTTTTGCAGGATATATGCAAACAACAGTAAGTGCTCGTGATGTAATAGCAAAGCTCAATAATGGAGAATCTGTTTCGTACGATAATGTAATTGTAACAGGCGATCTTGATTTTAGATTAATTCTTGAGAAAGAAAAAGTGAAAGATGGTCCTAATGTTATTTTTAAAGATAATGTTACTTATAAGTACCATGTAAGAGAATCAATTCAATTTACAAATTCTACTTTTAACGGCGAAGTTATTGGTTATTTTCACAACGATCCTAAGGAGGAATTGCACATTGTAATGTTTCATAACGATGTTGTTTTTAACAATTGTACATTTAAAGAGGATTTTTTGGTAAAGTATACTAAGTTTTATAAGAATTCTTCGTTTAAAGGGAATGTGTTTGAAGGAAATGCATTATTTAAATATTCAGAATTTAGCAGTTCGGTTGATTTTTCCAATTCGAATTTTGAAGAAATAGCTAATTTTAAATATGCAGAGTTTCCAATGCTTGCAGATTTTAGCACGTCTAAATTTGGAGGCGAAGCCATTTTTAAATACACTGTTTTTGAAGATAAAGCAAATTTTGCAAAATCTGAGTTTTATAAAATAGTAAGTTTTAAATACACTAAACTTGATGAGTTTATTGATTTTAGTAATGTGAAATTTAATTCAGATGCAATTTTTAAGTATACTAAATTTCCAGAAGGTGTTAGCTTCGAGAACGCATATTTTGACGATTATGCTGACTTTAAATATGCAAAAATGTACGAACCTGTTAATTTAAAAAATGTTGAATTTGATGGCGAAACATCTTTCAAGTACACCGAAATTAATGGTAAAGAGTTTGTAACTTATATAATGAGAAACAAGTAAGAATATTTACGAATAATATTATAGCATATTTCGACAAGCTTTGGATGACAGATTCTACAAACATATGTCATCCAAAGCTTGTCGTTTTTTATAATGGGATGTATATTTCTACTTTAGTTCCAGAGGCTAAGCCAAACTCATCGTACAAATCAGTAGTTTCGATTTTGTAACCCTTTTTTTGTTGTGTTTGATTTAATAGGGCTAATCTTTCGTTGGTAATAAAAGTTCCTCTGGATTTATGAGTTTTGTTATTCTTATTTAATTCTTTCGATTTGGTTCTGCCAATTCCGTTATCTTCAATTGTGCATTTTAAAAAGTTCTCATTAGCTATTTCAAAAGTTAACTTTATGGTTGCATTTTGTATCTTTTTTATAAAACCATGTTTTATAGAATTCTCTACATATGGTTGAATTATCATTGGAGGAATCGTTATTTTTTGATAGCTTAATTCGTCGGGCACAGAAATTTGAACATCAAACTTTTTATCAAATCTCATTTTCTCCAGACTTAAATAATACTTCAAATAATCCAACTCATCTTCAATCGAGATGCTCTTCTTAGAAACATTATCGAGAGTAAGTCTAATAAGCTTTGCAAAATCAGAAAGGTAATTTAACGCTTCGTCAATATCGTTGTCGAGCATAAAATTCTGAATAGAGTTTATAGCATTAAAAATGAAATGAGGATTCATTTGGGATCGAAGTGCTTTCATTTCAAATTCGGTAATTCTTTCAGAAATTTCTGCACGAAGCCTTTCTTTACGCTTTATTGATCTTGTTCTTAAAAAAATTATTAGCCAGACTAATAATATCAGTGTTAACGTAGCTAAAACTATAGAATACCATCTGCCCCAAATAGGAGGATTTATTGTAAAGTTTAAGAATAATTCCTGATTTGCAGTTTGTTCGTTATTATTAAAAGCTTTAATTCTTAGCCTGTAATTTCCAGGTCTTAAATTCTGAAATATAATTTTCTTTTCAGTACTTATCGGAGACCATTCTTTTTTAGTGCCATCAAGAATGTAACTAAACGAAATTTTATCAGGAGTTAAGTAATGAATTACATCAAAATAAAAAGTGATGGAGTTTTTATAATAGGGCAATTTAATACTCGATTTAGGAATGTTAGTCCAAATGTCGCGATCTTCGATTCTATCTAAATCATATTTTTCATCGTTTACATAAATTGATTTAATTAAAAAATTGATCGATTGATTATTCTTAAACTTCAATTGTTTTAAATCAATCTTTACTAGATTTTTATTGGATCCTATCCATAAATTATCTGTTGAATCTACAATTGATATATTTCCTGCATAATCCGTAAAACCCAACGATTTATCTAGGGTTTTAATATTAATAAAACCAGTTGTATATAGTTTTTTCAGATCAATAATATTTATACCGGAGTTTGTACCGGCAAATAAAATATCATCTTTAGTACATTTAACCCATCTTACACTTGATCCTAAGAGCCCATTTTTATTGCTAATTTGATATTGTGAAATTAACTTCTGATTCGAGTTGTTTACGATATAAATTACACCATTTACACCAGCTAAAAGGGTATTGCCATATTGGTCGAAACATAGATCATTAAATGAAACATTTTCAAACCCCTTTAAATTAAACGTATTGTTAAAAGTATTTCCTGTTTTTCTAAATGCACCATGATCAGTACTTAAAAACCATGTTTTTTTATAGTGTTTTTTTATTTTATTGATATTAATAGGAGAGTTATTTTCAAAATGATTAAACTTCGAAAAAACGTTGCTATTTTCTATATCTGGATATATATACAATTCATCCCAATCAGAAGCAAGCAATTCATTTTTGTCGTTAAAAATAAATCTCGAAAACTGATCGTTTTCCAAATCGTAATATTTAATCGTGTTTTCCACAATTTTAAATATTCCGACATTGCTTCCTACCCAAATATTGTTTCGATTATCTTTATATACTCCTTTTATCTCGCGTAGTTTTTTATTTGTTAAAATATCGTATTTTAAAGGCTTGTAAAGGCTTTTCGCAGGAAGTATATTCTGATAATCATCTACTATATTTATGTATGGGTTTGAGAAAGCATACTTTTTACTTTGAATAAGTATTTGATATTTCTCGTAAGATCCATTTTTATCAATTAAGTATTGATATTTATTTTTGATTTTTGTTTTTACAAATTCTTGAAATTTGGATTGAAATGTATCAAAAGAGATAGTAGTGATCTTTTCTCCCTTTTTAATTATTAATTCTTTTTTTGTGGCAATATATAATTTCTCGTCATCTATTAATAAATCCTGAATGTTTATCTCTTTTAATCCAAAATAATCAGAATTATAATACGAAAAATTTGTAAGCGGATATAAATACAATCCGTCATCTTTTGTTCCAAGCCAAAGAATATTCTCCGTTTTATCGTATGCTATTGATAAAATATTTTCGGTATTAATATCTAAGTAATCAGTAAAACTTGCGATTCCTTTATTGTTGTATCTATAAATTCCGCCATTATTCCAATAGTCTTTTTGATAAGTGGTAAACCAAATATTGCCTTCAGAATCTTCGATAAAATTCGAAATGGGACCAAATCTTTCTTTTAGCTGACTTCTATTATTATCGACTATTTCAAGATTAATTCTGTTAAAGCTAATAAGAGTATCTAAATTTTGATTGCTTATAAATACCTTGTTAATTGAGTTGTATGTGTGTTTTCCAAAGCTGCTTTGAAAAAGACTGTTTGTTTCTGGAATATATTTAAATACACCATTCCCATTGGTGAAAATTAAGGTTGATTCGTTGCTCTCAATAAAATCTGTAATTTGCAAACGGTGGTTTGTATTATTTTCCTTTTCATGAAATGATTTAAATCCTATTTTTTCGTTGTAAATCGTCAGTCCATCCTCAGTTCCAATAAATAATGTTTTTGTTCTTTTTGAGTAATGTAATTTAACTATGGAATTGCTAATAATTCCAGAATTTGAATTGTACGAAAATAGTTTATCGCCATTAATTTTTGTTAATCCTGCATTATAACAAGCTACCCATATATCTCCATTTTCTCCTTCGCATATAGAATTAACTTTATCGCCAATTAATCCATCTTGCGAAGTGTAGTTTTTAAAGTTACTCCCATTGAATCGAGATAAACCGGCATTGGTTCCAATCCATAAGAATCCCCGATTATCTTTGAATATATCGTTGATGCAATTGCACGGAAGCCCACTATTTATATTATAGTTACGTGTATAGTATTTTTGCGCCCAAGAAAAATTCAAGCTAAAGAATAAAATTAAAAAGAATGTGAGATGTATTTTTTTCATCTTTAGATGTAGAACTATCTTCTCGTTAGTGCTTTAATAAAATCATCGTTTCTTCGAGTTGCAACATCAAGTTCAGTTCCATTTTCAAGAATAACTTTATATCCGTCCGATTTACTATATGATTTTATATAATTCATATTAACCAAATACGATTTATGTATTCTAAAGAAAATTTCTTCGGGTAAAAGTTCTTCGATATTTTTAAGTGTTCTGGCAACAAGAATCACCTCATTTCGGTTGGTAAAAATCTTACAATAGTTTTCTTCTGCCTGACAAAAAACAATATTATTAACTTTCTCTAGCTGAAATCCATCTAGAGTGGGTAAGGCAATCTTATTAAAATTTCCGGGATCAGGATTTAAATTATTTAAAAAAGCTTCTATTTGAACCGCATTAGAGGAGTTACTTTCTTTTTTATCCAACCTTGTTAATACATCACGTAAATCAATGTAATTAATTGGTTTTAATAAATAATCTAATGCAGCAAACTTAATAGCATCAATTGCATATTGTTTATATGCAGTTGTAAATATTA
The DNA here is from genome assembly GCA_016342685.1 of Bacteroidales bacterium. Lineage (GTDB taxonomy): Bacteria > Bacteroidota > Bacteroidia > Bacteroidales > UBA12077 > UBA12077. The sequence continues at coordinate 37,917 of JAEINU010000001.1, forward strand.
CCTCGAAATTGTAAATATCAAAATACTCAAAAAGTTTAAACCCGTTTTCTTCGGGCATTTCAATATCTAAAAATACAATATCCGGATTGTATTTGTTTATGGCAAAAACAGCTTCTTTTATTGAATCGGCGGCATAAAGTATTTTAAGTTTAGTGTCAAAGTATCTTTCTATAATCTTAGATAAGGCCTCTCTTGCATTTTTCTCATCGTCGATAATTATACATGTCTTCATTCTACTTTCTTTTTAAGGTTAATTTAAAGATACTCGATTAAATAATTTTATCAAAGAAAAAATCTAAGTGTTGTTAATATGGTATTGAGTTAAACCTTTTATGGGTTCTTTTTCTATTAAATCAATTTGAGCAGAATACGATTTTGCCACTGAGTTGAGTTGTTTGCTAAAAAAATGGGAAATAGATCCAGTACATCTTATATTCAGGCTTTTATAATTTTCGTATTTACAGATGTGTTTCGAGAATAAATCGGAAAATGTTGTATTTATGATTTTTGAAATAGCCTCGTTTTCTGCATGGTTTAAAATAAACTTGGAAAATGTTGATAGAAACCTATTTGGATACTCTTCTTTATACACAGCATGCAAAATTTGATTCGATGTTAAATTGTATTCGCTAAAAAAAGCATGCATGATTTCATCAGGAAGCTCTTTGTTTAAGTAACTTTGTATAAAAAGTTTCCCCATATAATCGCCACCACCTTCATCTCCAAGAATAAATCCTAGCGAAGTAATATTTTTAACGATCGATTTTCCATCGTAATAACAAGTATTTGATCCGGTTCCAAGTATTACAGCAATTCCAGATTCGTTCTGAAACAAAGCTCTTGCAGCAGCTAAAAGATCATGTTCTATTTCTATTTTCGAGTTTTTGAAAAAAGGACTTAGTCCATTATGTATAATTAAATTCATTTCTTTCGAAGAGCATCCAGAACCGTAAAAATAAATTGTTTCGATTGCGTTCAGATCAATATGTTTAGGGTATCTTGACTTTAATTCGCTAGTAATTCCCTCACTTTTAGTAAAGTACGGATTAAACCCCTTTGTTTTAAAAGTATCTAGAACCTGTTTTTTTTCAATAATTACCCAATCGGTGCAAGTGGAGCCGCTATCAGCTACTATTATCATAATAGATTTTTTTTAACTTTTTTCAGATTTAATAAATTCATTGGATTACTTTCAAATCCTTCAATATTTTTATTCACAAAACGGATTACCTCGTCGTAATACAAAGGAACAATCGCCGCATCATCAGTTATCATTTGATTCATTTCGCGATATAAACAGAAACGGATACTATCATTTGATACTATCATCGCTTTTTCGTAAAGTTTATCATAATTCAAATTATTATATTGAGTATAATTTGGTCCATTTGGACTATGATTTTTACTGTAAAAAAGAGCTAAGTAATTTTCGGCATCCGGGTAATCGGCAATCCAAGATCCTCTAAAGAATTCCAATTTAGAATTTGCAACCATATCTCGAAATGTTGCTCCGGTATTAATATCAATCAAAATTTCGATCCCAAAAACAGAAAGTTGTTGTTGAATGTATTCGCATAAATCTAAATAATCGCTGGTTGTTGTAATCGTTATTGGATCTAAGCCTTCTCCTCCAGGGTGACCCGCTTCGATTAGTAACTCTCTTGTTTTATCAGGATTGTAATTATAAGCTAAGATATTTTCAGTATAAGACGGAAGACCTTTAGGGATAAACCCATAATTAGCAGGATAACCTATATTATGTCTTAAATACTTCATCATTTTTTTACGATCAAAACCATAATTTATGGCTTGTCGTACTTTCTTATTTAAAACAGGAGAATTTTTATTCTCTATTTTTGATGTATCAAGCAAAAAACCTAAGTATTCGGTATTTAAATAGGGTTGATTTAACATATTGATTTTACCCACATATTTAGGCGATAAATTTCCATTTTTGGTAATTAACTCGTCCTTATTAGCAGCATTAAGTCCTGAAATAAAATCGGATTTGCCTTTCAAAAACTCCAGAAACTCAGATTGCTTATCGTTAATAAATGTTATAGCTACTGCATCCAAATAGGGTAGTCGTGAACCCGCTTTGTCAAACTCAAAGTAATTGGGATTTTTTACAAGAACAAGTTTCTCACCTTCTTTCCAATATTTAAATTGAAAGGGGCCAGTACCTATTGGATTTCTCCGGAAATCAGTACCATATTTTTCAACTGCTTCCTTTGGAATAACAGAACAATATTGCATTGTTAGCAAGCCTAAAAAAGCTGGAAATGGATTGCGAAGATTTATTTGCAAGGTGCTATCGTTAATGGCTTTAATTCCATTATCTGCTACATTATTAAATATCCATGCTCCAGGAGATGCTGTTTTTGGGTTAATAACACGATTTAAACTAAATTCAAAATCAGATGCATTCACCTTACGACCTTTACCCTTGTCGAAAATGCTGCTGTTATGAAAATATACATCCTTACGTAAGGTAAATATGTAGGTAAGTCCAGTGTTTTTTATCTCCCAGTTTTTGGCTATACACGGGTTTATATTTAATTCAGAATCCATTTGAACCAATCCATTATAGATCTGATTTGTTGGCCAAATTAATACCTGACTCTTTGCAAAAGCTGGATCTAATGTAGATATTCCCTTAGATTCATTATATCTAAAAACATTTGGTATTAGATTTTGATCATCATTTGAACATGAGATGCAAAATAATAAAATGAAAAAAAAGAAAATGAAATTTTTATACATTTTTAATTGCTTTGTACAAAAATAGATAAAAAAGACAAGGAAAGTATATCGAAATGCGCACAGTTTTTACCAATTAAAAAAGCCAGAAACCAATTTGTTCCTGACTTTTCTAATACCCTAAAAATTAAACCTAAAATTTAAATGAAAAAACTGTAAAAGTTCTCTACTTATTAAAACGTTTTTCTTGTTTATTTGTTTCGAAAAAGCTTGTTTTTTTTGATATTTATTTTAGGATATTTCTGTACCTATTGTTCTGTGTATCTTACAGAAAAAGAAAAAGTAAACAACAAGAAAGAACCTGTCGTTTACCTTTCTTATTTTTTAGAATTTAAGGCTAATTCCGCCTAAAATATTAATTCCTGCTTGTGGGAAATACCCATCCATTTTGTATTCTTGTTCATCTAAAGTATACCTATAAACCCAAGCATTTGATTCATATTCATAATTAAATATATTATTAATTAATAAATTGAATCCAATTTCCTTAATCGCTTTTGTTTTTATAGTGTACGATAATTTAACATCACTAATAAAATATGGATCTATCGATCGATCTTTATTAGAAGTATTATCAATATACTGTCTACTTACAAATTTCGAAATAAAATCAGCTTTCAGATGTTTAATAATTTCCCATGAGATATTACCATTGATAATAACATTTGGAGAGAACGATAAATCTGTTTTACCTAAGTTTTTAGATTCTTGTTCCCAAGTGTCCCAGTTGTCAACATATTCGGTAAAATCTTCAATTTTATTTTCGCTAAAAGTAGCATTGGCATTAAGTTCTAGCTTCTTAAATAGTTTTACGCCGGCGGCAATTTCAATACCCATTCTATAACTCTTATCTACATTTGTCATAATTGGATTACCAACATCGTTTATTTCGCCAGTTAAAACAAGTTGATCGTTGTAATACATATAATATAAATTAGCGCTAACAAATCCATTTGTGGCATTTAAGTTATAACCTAACTCCGCATTGAATAAAGTCTCAAAAGTTGGTTCTTCTTTGCTTGTGTCGGCATCTGTATAATTGCTTCTCGTTGGTTCTCTGTTTGCAACACCAAAAGTTAAGTAAGCACTGTGGATATCGTTCATTTTATATGATAAACCCAGTTTAGGATTAAAAAAGTCAAAATTATGTGTTTGAGTAATATCTCTTAAGTCATCATCAATACCATCAATTTCATAATTTATTTTTCGGTATTGTAAATCTACATACGATGTTAATTTATTAAAGAAAGTATAGTTAATTTTAGAATAAACATTTAAATCTTCCTTTAATCCATTGCTTTCGTACCATCTGTGATTTATATCACCATTACTCGCATATTTTGCCCAAATTACTTCTCCGTAATGATCTCCATCGTATTTATTCCAACCTCCGCCAAAAGTGAGATTTAGGTTTTTATTTTGATAATCTAAAGAAAATACACCACCATAGAAATGATTGTCTAACCATTTTTGTTGAACTAAGTCTGTTCTTGAAATAGTGTCGGTACTTATTATAACATCTTCAAGTTGATAATCTTCGAATTTGCGATTTTTTTTATATTGCTCGTAATATCCTTTTCCACGTGTGTAATGAGCTGCTGTATTTAAATGCAAGTTTGGATTAAACTCAAAAGAGTAAAATAATTGATAATGATCCTGTTGGTAGTTATCAGTTTCGTTATCGTATGTGTAAATATTATAGGTTCTGCTATTTGATGCAACCATTTCATCGTATTCTTCTTCAGAAATTAATCCATGATCACGATATAATTCCATTCCTTGAGCATCGTTGTTTAAGCGCACAGATGGCACCCCGTTCCACGATTGATATGTTTTTTCTTTTCCCGATATTATATTTGCTTTTAATAGACTTCTGCTTGTATAATATGTTCCCGATAAATAAAAAGATTCAAGATCAGATTCTGCTCTGTCAATAAAACCATCGGAACTAATTTTTGATATTCGTCCATCAAACGTGAATTTGTTGTTTAAAAGTCCTGTACCAAAACTAGCCGAATTTCTAAGCGTGTTGAATGAGCCTGCAAAAGAGTTTATTTCGGCATACGCATCTTTATTAAATGTTTTTGTTTGCAGATTTAGCGATGCACCAAATGCAGCTGCTCCATTAGAAGATGTTCCAACACCTCGCTGAATTTGAATGTTATTTAACGATGACATAAAGTCTGGCATATTTACAAACCAAACACCATGCGATTCGGAATCATTTAATGGAATTCCATTTACCGTAATATTTATTCGATTTAGATCTGTACCACGAATCCTAAAGTTTGTGTACCCAACTCCAGCTCCTGCATCCGATGTAGAAACAATTGAAGGTGTTGAGCTTAGAAGATATGGAATATCTTGCCCAAAATTATTTTCTTTGATCTTTGCATTACTGATGTTTGTTACAGATACCGGATCATTTTTTTTAGCTCTGGTCGCTGTTATAATAACCTCGTCAGATAAAATACTGGCGTTTTCTAAAATAAATACCAGTTTTTCTTTACTTGGTATTAATACTTCTTTTTCAAGAGATTTATAACCTAAATAAGATATCGAAAATGTATAAGTTCCCGATCTTATTCTGGAAAACTTAAACATACCATCCGAATTTGTGGCTGTACCTTTATAGGTTTCTTTAATTAGAACATTTGCTCCAATTAAAATCTCGCCTTCATTGTTTGTTACTTTACCTGTGATGGTTTGTTGGGCGAACAAGCCCATTGTCATAAATAATAAAATACTTAAAATACCTATCCGTTTCATTTCGTTTAAAATTATTGTTTAACATTTGGATAGTTGAAAGCGGTAAGCTGTCACAAGTAATTGTGAGGCCTCTTAAAATCATTGTTTTTATTAAATAATGATTAACATCTACTTTTCTAAGCAAACTACTTATCAACTTTAATGAAAAACAATGGGAATTTTTTGATTTACTCTGTTCCCTATACAGCATTACCTGTACTAGGTTCGGAGGGTATGATCTCAGCCTGTAATTTTTGGCACCCCATTGATTGTGCAAATGTATATAAAAATATCTAATACAAAAAGAGCTGGGTGAAATACCAGCTCTTTTTGAATATATTTTCTAAATAAGATCTACATCTCAACCTTTAGTACATCTTTTATTGCTTTCTGAAATGAATCTTTTGGAAGTGCTCCTTGAGCCATTTGAGGTTGCTCATTCATAGGAACAAATAGTAACGAAGGAATACTTTTTACACCAAACATTGCAGCTAATTCTTGCTGATCTTCAGTATCTACTTTATAAATATCAAGCTTTCCATCATATTCTGTTGATAGTTCTTCTAAAATAGGAGCTACCATTTTACAAGGCTGACACCAGTCTGCGTAAAAATCAATTAAACATGGTTTGTCACCTTCAAATTTCCAATCTTTGTTTTCTTCAAAATTAAAAATCTTTTCCTTAAACGTTTCTTTAGTTAAATGTTCTAACATTGCTTTTGATTTATATGTTATTAATAAATATTTATAAGTCTAAAAATATAAATATATGAATTTATCATTGTTTGATCAAACAGTGTTCCAAACAGGAAATTATGGTGATTAGTTCGAAAAGCAAGCAAATAATTGTAATTTTGTCATGAAAACTAATAAATTGTCATATATACATATGAAGAAATGTCTTAATGATCGGATTTTTAAAATAATATCTCAGGTTGCAGATGAAGAAAAAGTGCAGGTATATGTAATTGGAGGTTTTGTGCGGGATATTATTCTTAACAGACCATCAAAGGATATTGATGTGGTTGCAATTGGCAGTGGTATTGCTGTAGCAAAAAAAGTTGCAGCTAAGCTGGGGCCAAAAGTAAAGGTTAATGTTTTTAAGAATTTCGGAACAGCAATGATTCACACTGGTGATTATGAGGTCGAATTTGTTGGTGCCAGAAAGGAATCCTATAGAAGAGAATCGCGAAATCCAATAGTAGAAGATGGAACTCTTGAAGATGATCAGAATAGACGTGATTTTACCATAAACGCATTGGCATTATCATTAAATAAGGAAACCTATGGCGATTTACTTGATTCTTTTGGAGGAGTAAATGATATAGAGAATAAAATATTGAGAACGCCTTTAGATCCAGATACAACATTCTCAGATGATCCATTGAGAATGTTTAGAGCAGTTCGATTTGCTTCGCAATTAAAATTTAAGATCGAAGAAGAAACGTATAAATCAATCCAAAGAAATAAAGAACGGATTCATATTCTTTCTCGTGAAAGAATAATTGATGAGGTGAATAAGATCTTATTGTCTGAGAGGCCTTCAGTTGGATTAAAAATTCTTGAAAATACAGGTTTATTTAATGAGTTTTTTCCTGAAATAGCTATGCTTAAAGGCGTAGATTCAGTAAAAGGGAAAGTGCACAAAGATAATTTTTATCACACTTTGGAGGTTGTCGACAATGTGCGAAAAAACTCCGATAATTTATGGTTGTTGTGGGCTGCTTTATTGCACGATATAGCTAAGCCAAAAACAAAAAGGTTTGTAAAAGTGATTGGATGGACATTTCATGGGCATGAATTTTATGGTGCCAAGATGATTCCCGGAATTTTCACAAGATTAAAAATGCCTTTGAACGATAAAATGAAATACGTTCAGAAACTTGTTCAATTGCATTTGCGTCCAATTGTTTTATCACAAGAAATTGTAACCGATTCTGCAGTTCGAAGATTGTTATTTGATGCGGGCGATGAAATTGACGATCTTATGATATTATGCGAAGCTGATATTACTTCGAAGAATGAGAAAACAGTTAAAAAACATTTAAACAATTTTAAAATTGTACGTGAGAAGTTAGTAGAAATTGAAGAAAAGGATGCTTTACGTAATTTTCAACCGCCAATTTCTGGCGAATTAATTATGGAGACCTTTAATTTAAGTCCATGTAGAATAATTGGAGACATCAAGAATGCTATTAAAGATGCTATTCTAGAAGGTGAAATAAGAAATGAATACAATGAAGCCTACGCATACATGTTAGTAAAAGGAAAAGAGTTAGGACTCGAACTAAAAAAATAATTATTTATTAAAGTTTAAGATCAAATAAGTCGGCAAGTGATCGCTATATCCACCGTTGTATTTATATCCAATATAGGTTCGATTGGGCTTAAATCCAAAATTACCATCGTCGGATTCTAAAAGGAAATCTTTATTAAAAATATAGACATCCTCGGTTGAAGTGTAAACCTTATTTTCTTGTTGCAATAAATTACCTGAAACAATAAATTGATCTAATACACCCCATTCGCCTTGATATTTATGCGTTCCAATATTCTTAGTTTTAAATAAATTAGCCGATAAATTATAAAGTTGATTATTAGATATAGTATCGAAATTTTGATGTGCAGATAAAATAGTGTTAATGCTTTTATTATCGGGATAATCATTAAAGTCACCTGTGATAATAATATTTGAGTGTGCATTTTTATTAAATATCGAATCAACTTTTGATTTTAATACAGAAGCTACAAAGACTCTTCTTCCTTCAGATTCTAATTGTCCTCCCCAACGGGAAGGCCAGTGATTTATAAAAACATGTAAAGTGTCAGATTTATTTGTTACCCCTTTTACATATAAAATATCACGAGTTTTACTTGTTGGATTATTTGGAAAATTTATTGGAAGAAATTCGCTTACTAAAGGTGTAAATAATTCTTCTCTATAAAGAAGACCCACATCAATCCCTCTTCTGTCGGGAGATTCTTTATGAACTATTTTATATTGAAATTTAGTTAGGGGAGTTTTGTTTGTTAAATCATCAATCACTCTTCGATTTTCTATTTCGCTAAGACCAATTATTGCTGGAGGATTCCATTCCCCAACAGCCATAATTACCTTATATATCTGATTTAATTTTGTATAATATTTGTGATTATTCCAGAAATGATTGCCTTCAGGTAAAAAATCTTCATCGTTTTTCAGACTATCATCAAAAGTGTCAAATAGATTTTCGACATTGTAAAACATTACTTTATAGCTTTCATTTGTTTGAGAAAAGCTATGAAAGTAGATGATTGCTAAAATTGCAAGGCCAAATATTTTTTTCATTTTAATTGTTTTCGATTCGTTCAAAGGCACCTAAATCTGGTCCATTATCTAATGTACGATTGTTTAATTGAATATCGAACTGAAACATTAATCCAATTTCTTTATCGCCATAATCTTTTGCTACAGATAATGTATCCAATTCATAATCATTGCTGTTATAATCTTTAAATTTTGGATTTTCGTTTAAGATATTTTGGGTAAAAGACGATGGAAAATCATCGACTTGCTCTTGATTGACTTTAATTAAAGAATGATCAAAACTAAAATTAAGTACGGTGTTATCATCTTTATCAATAATTAACTCGGATTCTTTGCTACCATAAATAATGCAGTTGCTAAAAATCGCTTTTTCGATTGGTCTTACTTGCACATTATTATTAACATCAAGATAGTAATTATTCAGCAAAACCGATGGGGTTGTTCGTGTTGAATATTCCCAATAATTTGCTATTGTGGTGTGGTAAAATTCGTACGAACCACCAATTGTTAAAGCCACAGCAATTTGCCCACAGTTTGCAATTACATTGTTGTACGCATAAATAGTCGATCCTTGGGCATAAATTCCAACCGATGTCATATTTAAGATTTTACTATTCGTTAGTTGAAGGGTTGGTTTTGATAAATTTGCAAGCGTATCGACCTGAATTCCTATAATGGCGTTTTTAATCTCAGTAAAGTTGAAAATGTTATCCTTACTTCCACGAATCAACCAAATACCGTCCCATTGTCCTGGAATATCATCATAATCATGTTCTAACCTATCGCCCTGAAATATTATGGGAGATGCAAAAGTTCCGTTCGCTTTAATTGTTCCTTTTACTAGAAGTCGCGAATTTTTATGAAAATGCAAAATAGCTCCTGGATCAATTGTTAAGGTGCTTAAAGTATCTACAAGCATTGAGTTATATACAAGATAGGGCTTATCGGCAGTCCAATGTTCATTTCCAATTATTTCTCCATCTATTTTATGTACATCTTGCCCAAAAGCTAATAAATTAATGTCTTGTTGCGTTCCATTAAATGAAAAAACAATAGAATCATTTACAACCATTGGTAAGTTCGAACCATTTGGATCAACAGTAATTTCAACAAAAATATAGATACTATCTTTTTTCCTAAGTTCAATATTATTCAATGTATTGCCCGAGTAACCATCAATATTAAGTCGATAGGGAGATGTAGAGCCTCCTGCTAATTTAATTGATGAGATTTTAATACTTCTATTATAAGGATTTCGAACTGTAAATTGTTTTGTAGCAGAACCTATTGTAGTAAAAATTGTATCAAAAAGAATGGTGTCTTTTGAAAATTCAAGTTTTATATTAGGAGAAGAATTAAACTCATCTTTTTCGCATGATAAAAATGCAAAAACTATCAGTAAAGTTATTATTATAAGAGTGTTTTTGTTCATCGTTAAGTCTATATATTTTGCTAAATAACATAAAATAAACGATATTATTTTGCTTTAATTTTAAATAAAATCAAAAATTGTTGACATTGATTGTGTTTTTTATAAAAACATATACAGGTGTAAAATAAATATTTGATTACATTTGTTCTAATATTATTATAAATTATTTGTGGAATCATATGCAAGTACAAAAAGCAACAACCGGAAATATTTTAGAAGTAATGTATTTGCTACAACATTGCATCGAAGATTTTAATAAGAATAGCGTTTATCAGTGGAATGCTTCTTATCCCGATTATTATAAATTATTGAGTGAAGTTGAACAAGACGCTTTATACATTATTAAAAGTTCGGGTGTTTGTATTGGAACAATAACAATTGATAAGCAGCAAGAGTCTGTTTTTGATAAGGTTGATTGGAAAAATAAAACGGATAATTTCTTGGTTATACATCGAATTGCAGTATTTCCGACATGGCAAAAAAAGGGTATCGGGCGAAAATTAATTGAGTTTGCCGAAGATTATGCAAAAACGAATAATTTAAAATCGATTCGTTTAGATGTTGCAAGTTCTAGCGAACATTTGATTAAATTGTATGAAAGTATAGGGTATGATTATGCTGGTGATATTCTTTATCCAAAGCAAGAGGAGCCTTTTAAATGTTTAGAAAAGATTATTTAGATAATTAAATATAGAAAATAAGAAACGGGAGCAAATTGCTCCCGTTTCTTATTTTAGATTTTTTTTGGACATTCTTTATATAATAAATTTACATTTTACTCATATCTTAAACTATTGGCAGGATTTTTAATTGCCGCTCTATATGCTTGTGTTAGTACGGTTAGTATTGCAATTATCAAAGTTAGTATTGATGCAATAATAAATATAGATATGGAAATATCTACTTTGTATGTAAATGATTCCAACCATTTTTGGGCAAAATAATATGATATTGGCCAAGCGATTAAATTGCTTATCAGAATCCATTTTAAAAAATCTTTTTCTAAAGTAATTATTATTGCAAATATTGATTCACCTAAGGCTTTGCGTATTCCAATTTCTTTGGTTCGTTGTTCTGCAGTATACGCCGATAATCCAAATAATCCCAAACAGGATAAAAATATGGCAAGAATAGCAAAATAGTCGAAGATTTTACCAATGCGTTTTTCGTTATCGTATAAACTTATGTAGCTTTCGTTTAGGTGTTTGTAAGAGAGGGAATAATCGGGAAATGATTCAGCAAAAATTGTGCTGATATCTTCAATGGTCGATTTAATATTTGTATCGTCGATATTAATTAGTATGGATTCGGAACTTTCTACTCTTGAAATTATTAGTGGAGTTATAGCATTATGAATTGATTTAAAATGGAAATCTTTTAATATTCCAATTATAAGACCATTGTTTCCATTTACTCTAATTTTTGTTCCTATCGGATTTTTTAACTCCATTAATTTTACCGTAGATTCATTCACAATAAAAGAGGCTGTATCTTTATTAATGATTTCACTAAAGTTTCGACCTTCTATTAATTCTAGTCCAAGGCATGGAATAAATTCATGATCTGTTTTACAAGTATTTATTAAATGTTGAGCGTGAGGATCTTTATTGGGCCAATAAGTACTATATGTACCTTCATCTATACTAATGGGTAAACTCGATACTGATGTTGTTTTGTTTATTCCATCGATCTCCAGTAGTTTGCTTTTTATATTGTTGTAATCATTTTTGAAATCACCACCAAGTTCAAGGCTTATCAGATTATCGAGTTTGTAACCTAGATTCTTATTTTGAATATAGCTCATTTGAGATCTTACAATAAACGAAAAGATAATGAGCGATATTGAGATTGTAAATTGCATAATAACCAAAACTTGTCGGAATAATTTTCCTTTTTTACCCCGAATGATTTCTTTTGAAAGGATTTGACTGCTTTTTACTTTCGATAAATAAAATGCTGTATAACTTCCCGATATTAAGCCGGTAATTATTGTTATTATTATTAGCCACATTATTTCTTTATAAGAAAAAACACTCATCGAAATATCTTTTTGGCTAATTGTATTAAAAGTAGGCAACATGAAATCGACAAATAACAATGCAAAAAGTAACGCAATAAAAGCAATAAATAAAGATTCGCTTAAGTATTGTGTTATTAGTTGTTTTCTTTTTGCTCCCACCACTTTTCTAATACCAACATCTGTAAATCGCTTAATTGCTTTTGCAGTTGAAAGATTCATGAAATTTATACAGGCAATAAAAAGTATAAATATTGAGACAATAGAAAAAATTAGAACATATTTTATATCTCCAATTTTTGCATATAATTCATTTAAGTGACTAGATTTTAAATGAATATCTTTCAATCTCTGAATCTTAATTTCACCGATCCGTTCTTCTTCACCATGAATTTTATCATAGTAATATTTTATCTTATTATTTAAAGAATCGGGATTGACATTTGGATTCAATTTTATATAAGGATGACCCATTAATACTCCCCAAGGATCGGGCAGATTCTGAAAATCTTCTAGTGATTTATAATTAATAAAAAAATCATATTCAAGATGAGAATTTGATGGTGTATTTTGAATAATTCCTGATACGATATATTCTTTGGTTAAATTAACATTTACTGTTTTACCCATTGGATCTTCTTTGCCAAATAGTTTCTCTGCAACTTGCTCAGATAATACAATCTCATTAAGATCAGTTAAAAGACTGTCTTTGCTTTTATTAATTATTTTGAATGAAAATATGTTGAAGAAGTTATTGGTTGTTAAAAATCCGTTGTCGCACTTAAAGGAGTTATTATTCATTTTTAAAACAGATTCAAAGCCCAATAAATTACACGATTCTATAACCTCAGGGTAATCAGTTTTTAAAGCTTCGGCTAAAGGCAATGGACCCACAGGTACATCTAATTGTGGAAGTTTGGTTATTATTCGATAAATATTCTCAGAATCATTATGGAATTGATCATAACTAAGTTCGTCATAAACCCACAGCATAATAAGAATTGAGCAACTCATTCCAATCGCTAAACCTAGAATATTTAAACTTGAATAAAATAAGTCGCGTTTGATATTTCGTAAAGCAGTTATAATATAGTTTTTAAGCATGGCATCATTTTATATATATAATATGCATGTCTATTCCAAAATAAATGCCATGATTAATAAGAAACAGATTAATAGTGTGTTGAGTGAGTTAGGCATATTTTTTTTATTCGTAAAGTGTCCACGGATAAACAGTACAGTGTCCACCAATGGACATAATTAAAATTTTAGTTAACTTTGATTTAAATACAAAATATAATTATTCAATGGATATTCAAAATAACAGAATTCTTGTAGTTGATGATGATGAGCATATCTTACTAAGTTTGAAGGTTTTATTGGAATCTGAATTTGGAGAAATTGTTTGTGTAAATAACCCCAAACAAATTCCTGAAAAATTGCATGAATATAAAATTGATACAGTGCTTTTGGATATGAATTATTCAATTGGAGAAACTAGCGGGGAGGAAGGGATTTACTGGTTAAAAAATATTTTAGATATAGATTCTGATATAAATGTGATATTGATAACTGCTTATGGCGATTTGAATATTGCAATTGAAGCATTGAAACAAGGAGCTTTAGATTTTATAGTAAAACCCTGGAATAATGAAAAGTTAGTTGCAACAATTAATTCAGTATTAAAATTTAGTAGTAATAAGCGCGAGATTAAAACTTTAAAATCGAAGCAAAAGGCTTTGATTAATGCATTTGAATCTGATTTGCCAGAAATTATAGGACACTCTAAAGTTATGAGAGAGCTTTATCAATTAATTGATAGAGTAGCCCAATCCGATGCTAATATCTTAATTTCAGGAGAGAATGGAACAGGAAAGGAGCTCGTAGCAAGAGCTTTGCATAAAAGATCGACAAGGTCGGGAAATGCATTTATTAATGTTGATCTTGGAGCTATAACAGAGAGCTTGTTTGAGAGTGAAATGTTTGGGCATAAAAAAGGATCTTTTACCGATGCCAAAGAAGATAGGGCGGGTCGACTTGAAGCTGGAAGTGGAGGAACAATTTTCTTAGATGAGATTGCAAATCTCCCATTGCCTCAGCAGTCTAAGTTATTATCTGTAATTCAGAATAGAGAAGTGTTTCCGATTGGTAGCAATTTGTCCACAAAAATTGATGTGCGCTTGGTTTGCGCAACAAATGTCTCTTTGCATACTCTGGTGGAAAATAATTTATTTAGGCAAGATCTATTGTATAGAATTAATACAGTTGAAATAAATGTTCCCCCATTAAGAGATCGTAGCGATGATATTCCTCAATTGGCAAATCATTTTATTGACACTTTTTGTAAAAAATACAGGCGACAAAGAATAAAACTGCCCGATTATGTTGAACGAAAATTGCAAAAATATAAATGGCCGGGAAATGTTCGTGAATTGCAACATACAATTGAACGAGCTGTTATTTTATGCAACGAAAGTATTTTTAAATCATCAGATTTTGATTTCTTGGAAGGTAGGGCCCATAAAGAGAATCAGTTTGAAACGTTTAACTTAGAAGAAATTGAAAAGTGGGCTGTTGAAAATTGCATAAAAAAATACGCTGGAAATATTTCAAGAGCATCAATAGAGCTTGGTTTAACCCGTGGTGCATTATACAGGAGAATAGAAAAGTATGGAATTTAGAACTTACAAGCTACCATTTATAATCAGATTATCGGTTTTAGTTTTAGGACTTATAGCTTCTGTTTATTCAATATTTATCTTACAAAATAGTATTAGAAGCATATTCTCTGTAGCAATCTGTGTAATTAGCATTGCTGAATTGTTTAATTTCTTAAATCGAATGAATAATGAATTCAAGACATTCTTGCAAGCTTTAATTTATGAGGATTTCTCGAATTATTATAGTAGTAAAAGAAAAGATAAAGCGGGTATTTATAATTTGTTTAACCAATTGAATTCTAAATACAAAAAGATTGCGCTAGAAAAGGAAATTCAATTCACCTTAATTAAGAATATAATTGAGCATATCTCAATTGGGATTATTGTATTAGATCAGGATGATAAATTGGTTTTGAATAATACAAAACTCCTTACCCTGTTTAAATGTAATAAAATATCTGCCTTAGATAAGTTGTTTGAAAAATATCCTTCGCTAGAAGAGCAAATCGAAAAACAGATACTTGGAAAGCCTGAACTTGTAGAATTAAATATTGATGGGGAACTTTTAAAAATCTCTTTAAATATCTCGCGATTTAAGTTAGAAGGGGTGTTATATAAATTGATATCCTTTCAAGATATCAATGTTGAACTCGATGAACAAGAGTTATTATCGTGGCAAAAATTGATTAGAGTGTTAACCCATGAGATAATGAATTCGGTTACTCCAATAAGCTCTCTAAGTTCAAGCCTAAATGCTTTGTTGTCGAAATCAGTAAAAGATAATCGAATAGAACAAAAGCAGTTAGATTATTTAAAAACAGGATTGGATGCGGTACAGGAGAGGAGTGAGGGGCTTCTTAAATTTTCTGAATCCTATAAAAAATTAACTCAACTAAAACACCCTGATTATATTTATCTTAACGTAGGGGCATTATTTGAAAATGTACTTGTTCTTTATAAATCTAAAATAGACAAATGTGGAATTAAAACAGAAATTTTAATTGATAGCAAACAGGAATTACTTGCCGATAAATTTATGATCGAACAAGTTTTAATCAATTTGGTTAAGAATTCCATAGAAGCAATTTCGAACCTTACTAATCCATCTTTAACTTTAAGATATTTTAAAGAAAATGAAAGATTAACAATAAAAATTATTGATAATGGAATGGGAATAACGAGTGATAAATTAGATAAGATTTTTATCCCATTTTTTACTACTAAAGAAAAAGGATCTGGAATTGGACTGAGTTTTGTTCGTCAGGTAATGCGCTTGCATAGGGGGAATGTTTTAGTAAAATCACAAGCAGGAGAAACTATTTTTACTCTAAAATTTTAAATCAAGAGATATGATACAGTTAATTAATAAACCATCTATTGTTAAGGCTGCAGGAACAAAAGAGAAAATTATTGAAGAATATTTCGGGGCAGTTAATAGCAATACAACAGATTTGAGTATTGCTGGAATGCGAAGTCCTGAAGGTTGGGAAGAACCGGGACAAACACCAGAATTTGATGAGTATACCCTTGTTCTTAAAGGTACTTTAAAAGTAAAAACGAAAGAACAGGAATATAATGTTATAGCCGGTCAGGGTATTTTAATTGGGAAAAGTGAGTGGGTTCAATACAGTACTCCTTTCGAAGGTGGCGCAGAATATGTAGCGGTTTGTTTGCCTGCATTTTCAATCGATACTGTTAATCGCGATTTTTAATTTTTAAATAGTAGTTTCGAGCTGATTATTTTTTTGGATCTAGAATAATCAGATCGAAATTGCATTGATAGTTCTTGTTGATTCACTATCAATAATGTTTCAATTTTAAAATCGGATTCCTATGATAATAATATCATCTAACTGTTCTAAATCTCCCTTCCATTTATAGAATCGTTCTTCTAAAATTTCTTGTTGTTTAGACATTGGTTCGGCTGAAATTTCTACAAATAGTTTTTTCATATTTCCGGTCTTAAATTTTGTTTGTCCGGGCCCTCCAAACTGATCGGCATATCCATCAGAAAATATATAAATTACATCGCCTTTTTTAACTGGAATTTCATGATTTGTAAAACTTTCTTTTTCAACATGATAAATTCCGATAGGCATTCTATCAGCTTTATGGTCAATAAGTTTCCCATCTCTAATTAGATAAAGAGGATTGTAAGCTCCTGCATATTCAATCAAGTTTTCATTTTTATGATATACACAAAGTGCCATATCCATTCCGTCTTTATTCTCGCCATCTTTGCCTGTTTGATGCAATGAATATTTAATTTTCTCACGAAGTAGATTTAAAATTTTACTTGCAGTTAAATGATTGCTATCACTTCCAAATATTTCATTTAAAGATGAAACGCCGAGCATACTCATAAACGCACCAGGTACACCATGACCCGTACAATCAGCCGCTGTAAAATAAATCTTTTCATCATCTTCGGCAATCCAATAAAAATCTCCACTAACAATATCCCGAGGTTTAAATAAAATAAAGTGATCGTTAAAAGCTTTGTAGAAATGTTCTCTAATAGGTAGAATTGCATTTTGTATTCTACTTGCGTAGTTTATGCTATCAGTAATTTCTTCTTTTTGTTGTAAAATTTTATCTCTCTGATCTGTAATTTCGTCTCTTTGGGCTTCAATTTCTTCGGCTTTTTCTTCTATTTCGACTGTACGCTCATAAACCTTGTGCTCGAGCAATTTTTTATCGCGTTGTAATTTTCTTTCTCGTGCACTTGAAATAAAAATAAAACTAACAATAATAAGAATTCCAATAAGTGCATAAAACCAAACGGATTCAGTAAAAGGAGGTTTAATATGAAATTTTAATGATTTAATCTCGCTTGTATTGCCCCATATGTCTTTAGCTCGAACATGCAAAGTATAATTTCCCGACTCAACAATTAAGTTAATATTTTGATCAGTACTCCATTTCGACCAATCGCTCATTAAACCTTCAACAAAATATTGATATTGAGTAGAGTTTTGTTTTATATAATAAGGGGCAATAATTTTAACATAGATCGCCTTGTTATCTGGATCGAACGTTAGATTCGAAATGTCAAAGTTTAGACCTTCATCATTACTAATTCGATTAAAAAATATATTGAAATTTGGATCGAGTGAAGCAAATTTAGAATGGTTAATTTTATAGATTTGATCACTATTGTTAATAACCCAAAGGTTATCTTTATTATCCGAGATAATTGAAGAAACATCATCGAATAATTTTAAATAGGCTTCTTCTTGTTCCGACCATGGCTTGTTGGAATTAATGCACGACCATTTATTGTTGTTTCGTATCCATGTAATTCCCTGTTGGCTGAGTATGTATCGAGAATTGGATTCTGTTTGAGCGTAATATGGATTGTAAATCTGAAATGTGTCTTGTTTATTGTTGTATTGATACAATCCATTTTCTAGAAATACAACAAGTGTATCATTAACAATATCTAGTTTGTATTGTTCTGGAAAGTCTGTCTCAATTTTGTATTCTTTTATTTCTAAAGGGGCACTTGCCGAATCGATTAAAAATAGATAGATTTTATCTTCACAGCCAAGCCATAATTCAAGATTTTTATTAAGATTGGCTGAGTGTACAGGCTCAACAAAATCGATGTAATTATACTCTGGTTCCCATATTTTATTTTCTTCATTAAATATTAAAGAGAATATGCCACTATTGGCAGCAATTAAATAACTATTCATGAAGGTTTTTGCACCAATTTGATTTATATATCTGTTGTCAACAATTTTAGTTGATTTCAAATTATATATATGATGTAAGCCTGTATTCGAAGCAACCAAAACGCCATGTTCAGTAGAAACAAGTTGTGTGCATTTCTCATTAAGATTGTCAACTTGTTTAAATATATAGTTGATAGATTTTAATTTGCTTTCTTTTCGTTTTACATATTTAATTTTTGTTTTTGGAGCCTGCTTTTTAGGAACCTCAGTTCTAACTTCCTTTTTCTGCTCAGGTTCGGGAGTTTCTTCTTTGCTAAACAATCTTGAAAAGAGTTTTTTTACAGATTTTTTTTCTTCAGGCTCAATCTCTTCTGTTTTACTTGAAGTTTTTGATTGGGTTCTTCGTGGCTTTATTTTTACTCTGGTTTTCACCCAAACTTCGACCTCACTATAATCTTTTACTTCCGATAAATAATATACCCCATTATTTGTTGCAACAAATAAGGTGTCGTTATGTACAACGCTAGAAATTAGATTTCCTTTTAATCCAGGATAAGTGCTGTAGTTCCGAATAGGCATATTAAAATCTACGCGGCTTATTCCAAATTCATGACTTACCCATAATCCATTGTTGTTATCTAATCCTAAAGAGTATATTTCGTCGTCGGGAAGTCCATTCTGATAATTTATTGTATAGACAATTTTTCCGGTTTTCTTATTAACAATTTCAACACCACCATATAAGGTGCCAAAAGCATAAAGCGAATCGGAAATTATTTGTCCATCGGCAAGGATACTTTCTTTTAGATATCCATCATCATTAATATTATAATTGTAATATTTAATTCCATCGAACGTATATAATTTGCTGTCATCAGTTCCAACTAAAACTCTAGTTTTACTATATGGTAAACTAAATAATATTTCGTTATTTTCGGTATAATAGCCCGTTACAATAGGGAAAAGCGTGTCTTTTTCTAGTCTGAATAAACCCTTTCCAAACACATTAAAAAAAGTATTTTTATTTGTAGTAAACATTCCAGTAAATGGGCTGTAATCTTTAGAGTGCCAACGTTTAAATTTGTCGGTTTGGTTTAAAGAGAAGCGTGTAATAGTTCTTTCTCCATAAAAGAATATGGTTGAATCTTTAAAAATTATTTTTGAAATAACACCTAGCTTGCTAGTATCTGATGATAATGAAATATATTTTAGAAAACCCTTAGCATCTTCTTCTAAATAACCATAATTGTTATTTGCGCCAACATAAACTTTATTGTCAATCGGGTTTCTTTTTATTGCAAAAGGGATATAAGGCATTTTAATTAAATTCCAAGTTTTACCATCATATGAAATTATTCCCTTTCTGTTGGCGAATAGCATTATGTTTTTTTGATTTTGGCTAATTGACCAATTTTGGGTTTCAATTTCCTTACTCTCTTTATAATTGGTGATATATGGAGTTCCTTGCTGAGCAAAAGATCCTAAAAAAGGAAAAAGGATAATGAATAAAAGAATTATTCTTACAAATAAAGCTTTCATACTTAATAGAGTTTAGAATTTAGGCATAAGTTAATAAAAAATACAATGCATCGAGATGCCAAAATGTTAAATATTCGCAAGTAGAAAAAAGGCTGTTTAAAGAAGACAGCCTTTTGATTTAAAATTTTGTAAGAGATTCGATGTTCTTGGGATTATCAATTTCTTTAGATTCGGGCGTAAATAAATAATCAAGCCAATCCTTATAATATTCAACTATTTTCCCACGTACCATTTTTAAAGTTGAGTTAATCATTTTATTATCCTCGGTAAATGATTCATTTAAAACAGCAATCGAAGCCGGGAGCCAGCGTTCAGGGAATTGGCCTTCAAATTTTCCTCCTTTTTTGAAATCATCAATTTCGGATTGAATCATTTTTAGAGCAAGTTTCTTTCCTTCGTCCGATTCTACATCCAAATTATTCTCTTTAACGTAACGCTTTAAAGCTTCTTTTCTTGGAACAATTAAACCTACGGTATAAGAGCTTTGTTCGTTAAATAGCATAACTTGATCAATATATTTTGTTTGTTCTACCAAAGCTTCTTCAATAGATTCCGGACTATATTTTTCACCATCATTTCCAATTAATAAACATTTAAATCGGCCTAAAACATAAAGAAATCCATCTTTGTCCATATAACCCATATCGCCAGTATGTAACCATCCATCTTTTAATGCCTCTTTCGTTGCGTTCTCATTTTTCCAATAACCAACCATAATATTTTCTCCGCGGCAAATAATTTCGCCTTTTTCTCCAATAGGTAATTCATTCCCATCATCATCACAAATTTTAAGGTCAAGGTTTGAAACTAAATAACCAGATGAACCTAGTTTATGATTTTTTAGAGAGTTAGAAGAAATTATTGGGGCAGATTCTGAAAGTCCATAACCTTGAAACATTGGCATGCCAATGGCATAATAAAATTTTTGCAACTCAATATCGAGTAAAGCACCTCCACCAATAAAGAATTCAAGTTGTCCGCCAAATCCATCACGAATCTTGCTAAATAGTATTTTATCAAATAAATTAAGCAATGGTTTTTTCCAAAAATGTAAAAATCCCCCCTTATTAAAACCTTCCTTATTGTATCCGTAGGAAAGATTTAATGCAAAATTGAATAGTTTTTCTGCTGTGCCACCTTTATCTGAAATGCCTTTTTCAATATTCTTTTTAAAGTTCTTTGCCAAAGCAGGAACACTTAAAAGAAGATTTGGTTTTATTTCTTTAATGTTTATAGGAATATTCTTTAATGTTTCCATTCCAGTTTTTCCGGTTTGCACAAAGGCCAGACTTGCACCATACGCCATAAAACTATAGATCCCTGCAGTATGAGCAAAAGAATGGTCTAGAGGTAATATAGTTAGTGTTTTATAATGTTCTGGAATATCCATTAGGCTACATGCTTGTTCAACATTTGCTGTGTAGTTTCTGTGCGTAAGCATGATCCCTTTTGGATCGGCAGTAGTGCCCGAAGTATAGCTAATATTTGCTATATCCTGAGGTTCGATTCCATTTTTAACCTTTTCAAAAGCTTCAAGGTTTTCATTTAGGTATTCTTCTCCTTTTTTTAAAATATCTTCAATAAAAACTTCATCCTGTTCATATTTCTCTTGAGGATCTAGATAAATTACTTTTACAAGTTCTGGAAGATCTTTTTTGATATTTCTAACTTTATTTGCTTGGTTATTAGAAACAATAATTACCTTACTGCCAGAATGTTCAAGTCTAAATTTTAAATCTGTTTCTTCTAGTTTAATTGATAAAGGAACATTTATAGCGCCTGTATACAATATACCTAACTCGCCCGTAACCCAAAGATTTCTTCCTTCAGAGAGAAGAGCGATACGATCTCCTTTTTTAATATCTAAACTCATTAGGCCGGCAGTAAGAATTTTCACCTGTCCTTGTGTTTGCTTATATGTTGTTGATTCAAATTTGTCCTTTTTCTTTTCCCATAGAAAAGCATTGTCAGCATATTTTTCTACACTGTTTTCGAAGAGGTTAATAAGTGTCGTCATGTTTTAAAGTTTGTTTTCAGCAACGCAAGTTAAAAAAAATCCTTAAATTACTGTAATATATGAATGTCCATAAAAAACAGTCCGGTTTTATTACCCACATAAAGAGGGGGTTAGATGGCTTTGTATTGATGTGTATTTAGCTTGTTATATATAATTATTTTAATTTCAGATTTTTATCGGGTATTTTTTTTGATTAACAAGTTATTTTTTATATATCTTTGTATTAGTAAAACTCAAAAAACCAACGTTTAATTCTAATTGTATGAGAAGTTTATTAGTAGTATTAAGTTTAATAGTTGTACTTAGTTCTGGTTGTGAAATGTTCGGTAAGAAAAAAAGAGCAGAACAAGCAGCAATTGAATTGAAAGCAAAAAACGATAGTATTGCAAAAGAAAAAAAAGCAGCTAAAAATCGTAAGATTAAGAAACAAAAAGAGGAGCAAGCAAGAAAAGATTCTATTAAGAAAGCAGAAGAGGCTAGAAAGAAATTATATAAATTTCATGTAATAGTTGGAAGCTTTAAAACTCCTAAATATGCCACAGCTTATAACGATTTTATAGGTAAAAAGGGATATCAATCTGAGTTAATAATGAATAGATATAATTTCCAGATGGTAAGTGTTGGAGCATACAAATCATGGGGAGATGCAGTTCGTGAATTGGTTAAAGCACGAGAAGCAATAGAACCAACTTCCTGGATTTATATTCGAGAGTAGAAAGTTTTTTAACATATATTAAGTAGCTAATTCTGATCAACGGAATTAGCTATTTTTGTTATGTTGAACTTATTAACATTTTATTGAAAACAAATTGAGTTTTTAACTCTATATTTAGAATAAATCATTTTTTAAAACAATGAAATATTTTATATTCGCAATCATATAAGAAAAATCATTAACTAATTAATATAACTATGACTGAAAAAATAAGACAAACTCTTAGAGATTCAAAGGTAGCCAGATGGACCGCTTTAGGTATTGTCGCTTTTACAATGCTTACAGGGTATTACCTTACAGATGCTATGGCTCCTTTAAAAGGTCTACTTGAAGGACAATTACAATGGAATAGTTCTGATTTTGGATTTTTTACTAGTGCCTATGGATGGTTCAATGTATTCCTTTTAATGTTAATTGTAGGAGGTATTATTCTTGATAAGATGGGAGTTCGTTTTACTGGATTAATGGCAGCAATTATTATGATATGTGGTACTGCAATAAAGTATTGGGCTGTTTCAACTCATTCTCTAGATGGTACAATGTGGCATATATTATTTTGGGATGTAAAAGCTCAAGTTTTTATGGCAGGATTAGGTTTTGCTATTTTTGGCGTTGGTGTTGAAGTGGCAGGTATAACAGTATCGAAAATTATTGTAAAATGGTTTAAAGGTAAAGAACTGGCATTAGCAATGGGTCTGGAAATGGCGACTGCACGTTTAGGAACAGCACTTGCTATAGGTACATCAGTGCCTGTTGCAAAAGCATTTAATAATGTTTCTACACCAATTTTATTTGCCTTGGTATTGCTTTGTATTGGTTTAATTTCTTTCATTATTTATATGTTTATGGATAAGAAATTAGATGCTTCTCAAGCTGCTTATGATCTAGATAATGACGTTGATGAAGAAGAAGAAGCTTTTAGAATATCAGATATTTGGAAAATTGTTACAAATAAAGGTTGGTGGTTTATTGCCATTTTATGTGTATTATTTTATTCATCTGTATTTCCTTTCTTGAAATATGCAACAGATTTAATGGTACAGAAATTTAACATTAATGAAGATTGGGCAGGTATCATTCCAGCTATGCTTCCTTTTGGTACAATTCTACTTACACCTCTGTTTGGTAGTTTGTATGATCGAAAAGGTAAAGGTGCTACAATTATGATGATAGGTGCTGTTTTATTAATCGTTGTGCACTTATTATTCACATTACCTTTCTTGAATCATTGGATGATTGCTATCATTCTTGTAATAATATTAGGAGTTGGATTTTCTTTGGTTCCATCTGCGATGTGGCCATCAGTTCCAAAAATTATTCCTGAAAAACAACTTGGTACTGCATATGCACTTATTTTCTGGGTTCAGAACTGGGGACTAATGGGTGTTCCTTATCTTATTGGTTGGGTACTTAATAAATATTGTTTTATTGGATACTTTGCGATTCTAGGAACAGGGTTTACTACAAATCAAGGTGGTAATATTGTAAAATTAGCAACTGTTGATCAACAAGTTTATGAGATTTCAGCAGTAGGTTCTATTGCTCGTAAGGATACTATAGTTCAGGTTTCTGATTTTGTTCTAGATCCAAATGGAATGGTTTCTGAAATAGTTGTTGCTACTGGAGATACAATCCAAAGAACAAGTATATCAGATAAAGCATTTAAAAAATTAGAAGAGACTAAAGAGGTTAAAGTACCATTATACTCATTTGAAGATAAAGGACGAGTTGATCATTTTATCACTGATAAGGGCGAAAGTGTGACAAAGTATAAAAATGTAGCTTCATTTTATAATTACACTATTCCGATGGGAATTTTTACTTTGCTTGGTGTTATAGCTCTATTGTTTGCATTTTTACTTAAAGCAGAAGATCGTAAAAAAGGTTATGGTCTAGAATTACCAAACATTCAGAATTAACTGATAATTATAATATAATTAATAATAAAAAAGGCTGCTATACTACTAGGCAGCCTTTTTGTAATTAAAGGAAGTATGAATTAATTTCTTGTTTAAGATATGATTTTATCTGTTATTAATTACCTATAAAAATAAGTTTCAAATGAAAGTCATTTTTATAAGAATGTAATAAGTTTATATTTGCGAGACAATAATGGAAGAATTATAAAAATCAATATTATATAAAAAATTAAATTATGACAGAAACAATTAAAAAAACTATGAAAGATTCTGCTGCAATGCGGTGGTTAGTTTTAATACTAATTAGTAGTTTATTATTTAGTACTTACTGGTTTCAAGATTTTTATGGAGGCTTAAAAGGCTTAATGGAAATTGAATATGGTTTTAATAGCGAGCAATTTGGTCGTATGATTGGTTTAACAACCATTGCTAATATGTTCGGTATGATTATAGTTGGTGGTATTATTCTTGATAAGTGGGGGGTTAGAGTTGCAGGTCTTTTATTTGGGGGCATGGCAGTTTTAGGTGGTGTAATATCTGCTTTAGCTTCTTCTGGATTTTTTGGAACTGAATCATCAACAATGTTAAATTGGATGATTGTTGGTAGAATATTTTTTGGATCAGGACTTGAAGTAGTCTGTGTTGTAGTAAATCGAACCGTTGTTAAGTGGTTTAAAGGATATGAACTTGCACTTGCAATGGCAATCAGTATGGGTTTTGGTCGTTTAGGTAGTGCAATGGGTATTGCTTTATCCGGAGACATTGCAGTTCCACATGTTTCTGCTGCAGTAGTTTTAGCAGCAACAATTATTGGAATAACAGTATTATTTTTTGTTATTTATTTATTCTTAGATATTAAATTAGATAGGCAATTAAAATCAGATGATGATGTTGCTGCTGATGATTTTAAATTCTCAGATCTTATTAAGCTAATATCAAATAAGTCTTTTCTTTATATAGCCTTATTATGCGTATCTTTTTATGCAGCAGTTTTTCCATTTATTGCTTATGCACCTGATTTATTAATTAATAAATTCCAGTTTACTCGTGAATTAATTGGAGAAGGAAACATAATGTTGTTTGGTAGCACAACTTTAGGTAATGCAAGTGTTTATGTTATGTTCTTTGTTTTTGCTATTTTATTTGCCGTTGTTCCAGGAAAGATTGCAAATAAATTGCAAAGGAAAGCATTTCTTGCAATCGTATTTGTTGTATTTATAGCATATATCTATGGAATACATACTCAATTACAATTGTGGTTTCAGAATGGTGCAAAAACAGCAAGTTTGATTCCTGTAGGTACAATACTATTTACTCCAATATTCGGTAATTTTGTAGATAAAAAAGGTAAAGCAGCTTCATTAATGATTCTTGGATCATTATTGCTAATATTTGCACATGTATCTTTATCAATCTTTAATAATGTTTACCTAGCGTATATGGGTTTACTTAGTTTAGGTGTTGCATTTTCTTTGGTTCCAGCAGCTATGTGGCCTTCGGTTGCTAAGATTGTTGATGAAAAAAGACTTGGAACTGCTTTTGCTTCTATGTTTACAATTCAGAATTGGGGTTTAGGTTTATTCTTTTGGGGAATTGGCGCTTTATTAGATTATGTAAATAGAGGAGATATTGAAGCAATTCGTGCTGGAGAAGCCTACTATGATTATACAATACCAATTTTCATATTGGTAATTTGTGGGGTAATTTCAATCTTCTTGTCATTCCTACTTAAAAAGGCAGATCGCAATCAAGGATACGGATTAGAGTTACCTTCAAGTGCTGTAGCTCCATGTAACAGAGAAGAGTAATAAAATAAAACATTCAGTTATATTTAAGGCTGCTCATTTTGGGCAGCCTTTTTTTTATTTGTATTATTGTGTTTCAATTAAAGTTATTATATGGAAAATCTAAAGAAAAATCTAAACGATTCAAAATATTTAAAATGGGTAGTACTTTTATTAGTAGGATTTGTATTGTTTTCAAATTATTACTTTTATGATGCATTTTCATCTTTATTTTCTCTTTTAAGAAGCGAATTAGGATTTACACCAACTCAATATGGGTTGTTTAATTCAGCATATAGTATTCCAAATACCTTTTTGGCTATGGCTGTTATTGGTGGTGTTATATTAGATAAGTTTGGTGTTAGACCAACAGGAGTTATGTTTATTTCTTTCATGACGATTGGCGCTTTAATGACAGCATATGGAGCTTCAGATATTTATCGTGCAGGAGGTTTTGGCTATGATACATTTAATAGTTTTTTGCCTAAATATTCACCTGAACTAAAAATGATGCTTTTAGGTAGAATTTTCTATGGTTTGGGAGCTGAAACAAGTATAGTTGTAATTAGTAAAGTTTTAGTAAAGTGGTTTAAAGGAAAAAATTTAGCATTAGCTTTTGGATTAAAAGTTGGGTTTGGTCGTTTAGGAACATTTTTAGCATTGCGAGTACAGCCAACACTAATTGGATCTGAAAATGGAATGAATACTGCTATTTGGTTTGCAGCCATGCTAGTCTTAATAGGATTATTAGTATTCTTATTTTACACATTTTTTGATATAAGACTTGATAAGCAGATAAATCAAAAGGGTGAAAAACCAATAAAAGATAAATTTCAATTTTCAGACATTACTGGTTTATTAACAAACAGAGGATATATTTATATTGCATTATTATGTTTGACATTTTATTCAGCAGTATTTCCCTTTAATCAGTTAGCTCCAGATTTCTTATTAAATAAGTTTAATGTGTCATTAGCTGATAGTGGTAAAATAGCATCATGGATGCCTGCAGCAACAGCTTTAATGACCCCAATTATTGGTTTTTTTATTGATAGATTGGGAAAAGGAGTTACTGTAATGATTTATGGAGCGTTAATATTGCTTGGAGTGCATTTAGCTTTTGCGTTTACAATGTTCTCTCCTTATGTATTGATGATTCTTTTAGGAATAGCTTTTTCTTTAGTGCCAGCTTCAATGTGGCCAACTATGGTAAGTATGGTAAAAGATTCTCAAGTAGGTACAGCATATGGCTTAATGTATTCAATACAAAATCTTGGATTGTGGGGTTTCCCTATATTGGCTGGAGTAATACTAGAAGCTACAAATCCTGGTAATCCAGAAGTGTTGAATTACACATATGTTATTCTTATGTTTGCTGCACTTGGTTTATTAGGATTGTTTTTTGCTTTAATGTTAAAGCATAGTGATAAAAAATATGGCTTAGGGGTCGATAGGCCTTTAAATAAACAATAAAAAAAATGTCATACTGAACAGGTCGAAGTATGACATTAAATTGTAAGAAAAGAAGTTGTTATATTGATAAACTCAATATGACAACTTCTTTTTTTTATAATATTATTGTTTCGTCTCTGTTTGGACCAACAGAAATCACTTTAATCGGAACATTTACTTCCTTCTCAATGTATTTTAAGTAATCTGTTAATTCTGTTGGCAGTTGGTCGTAAGATTTCACTTTTGAAATATCTTCTTTCCATCCTTTAAGTTCTTTGTAAATAGGTTCTAAAGGCTCATTCACTTCGTATGGTAAATAATCAATTTCTTTACCATTCAAAATATAATGCGTACAAATCTTTATTGTTTCAAATCCTGTTAAAACATCAGCTTTTGTTATCACAAGTTCTGTAACTCCGTTTAGCATAACCGCATATTTTAATGCAGGTAAATCCATCCAACCACAGCGTCTTGGTCTACCCGTTGTAGCACCAAATTCGTGTCCTTGTTTGCGGAGATTTTCACCATCGAGATCTTCAAGTTCAGTAGGAAATGGGCCACTACCAACTCGTGTGCAATATGCTTTAAAAATTCCAATTACATTTCCAATTTTATTTGGGGCAACGCCTAATCCGGTGCAAGCTCCTGCGCAAATTGTATTCGACGATGTTACAAATGGATACGATCCAAAATCAATATCAAGTAAAGTGCCCTGAGCACCTTCGGCAAGAATTAGTTTTTCTTCTTTTAGATATTGATTGATTTCATGTTCACTTTCAATTAACTTGAAAGATTTAATCAATTCAATCCCTTTAAACCATTTCTCTTCGTATTCATCAATATTGAAATCAAAATTATATTGACTAATTAAATCTTTGTGTTTCTTTGTTAAGAAATTGTATTTATCCTCAAATTTTGGATTAATGATATCACCAATACGCAAACCATTTCTTCCTGTTTTATCCATATAAGTTGGTCCAATTCCTTTCAAGGTAGAACCAATTTTAGTTTTTCCTTTAGCGGCTTCAGAAGCTGCATCAAGAATTCTATGAGAAGGTAAAATTAAATGCGCCCTTTTAGAAATGTATAGATTTTTCGTAACATCTACATTCAGTTCTTTAAGCTCTTCAATTTCTTGCATAAATATTACGGGATCAATAACGACTCCATTTCCTATAATATTTATTGTATCAGGACGAAATACTCCTGATGGGATTGTATGAAGTACGTGTTTTATCTCATTAAATTCTAATGAGTGTCCTGCGTTAGGTCCACCTTGAAAACGTGCAATAACATTATATTTTGATGCTAAAACGTCAACAATTTTCCCTTTTCCTTCGTCTCCCCACTGAAGACCTAATAATACGTCTAATTTCATATATCTGTTTAGATTTTTTAGAGTTTGCAAGTTACAACAAAAGCCTAAAAATAAAAAAATCCCAGTGTTTAATACAGGGATTTTTAGATGTTTTTAAACTATTTATTAACTTTCTTTTTGTGGCAGCTTTGCGCTACATTCCTTGCATGTTCCATAGAAATATAAAGAGTGGTAGCTGATATTGAAGTCTAGCATTTCTGAAGCTGTTTCCTGAATTTCATATACTCTAGGATCACAGAATTCTAAAACCTTTCCGCATTCTTGGCATATTAAGTGATCATGCTGTTTACAGTTATATGCTTTTTCGAATTGAGCAATATTTTTACCAAACTGATGTTTTATAACCAGATTGCTTTCTAAAAGAAGTTCAATGGTATTATAAAGAGTAGCGCGACTAACACGATAGTTCTTATTTTTCATTGATATATAAAGCGATTCTATATCAAAATGATTATCTCGCGAATATATCTCCTCCAATATTGCATAACGCTCTGGAGTTTTTCTGTGACCTCGCTTTTCTAAATACTCTGTAAGTAGCTTTTTTACAGTTTCTTTAGTGTCATTACATATCATAAACATTCATTTAGTATGAATGTTAAAAGTATGATTTTTTTTTGTTATTTAGAATTAATTTAAAGAAAAATTATTTTGAGACTTCTTCGTTGCGTTTTACAGAGTCTACTCCTTTAACTTTACTTATATTTAAAATCAAATTATTTAGATTATTTACATTGTGAACATAAAGTTCTAATTCTCCTTCAAATATACCATCATGAGTTTCGATGTAGATTTTTCTAATATTAACACTAAGTTCTTTGGAAATTACAGCCGTAATATCTGAGGCAATCCCCAATCTATCAATGCCATTAAGAGAAAGTTTTACTAAGAAAGAAAGAAGTTTTTGAGATGTCCATTTAGCAACAACAATGAAGTTTCCCTCGCTTGACATTAGTTTAATTGCATTAGGGCATTTCGATTTATGAATAACGATAAAGTTATCGTCCGGATTTTTGTATCCCACAACTTCATCTCCAGGGATGGGGTTGCAGCATTTGGCAATATCGTATTTAATGTTTTCTTGATCGCTATTGTCGCTAATTATTATGGGTGTTTTATAATTGAATTCGTTTACAATATTTTCTTTAACTGAATTTTTCTTTTCTTTGTTAGCCGAAGATGATTTTGAGAATTGTAAACCCCAATATCTAATTAATTTATTCTTAGTATTTTTCTTTAAAACCTTTTTAAGATTATCCAATTTTATAATTCCACTTCCAATTTTACTATAAAACTCATCTTTAGTAATAACTTCAAATTCAGGCAATATTTTTCTAAACACACGTGAGCTGGGATGGATATTTAATTCTTTTAATTTATTTTCGAGTAGAACTTTCCCTTTTTTTATTCGATCCTTAGTTTCTGCTTTAATTGCATCTGTTATGCTTGTTTTTGCTTTAGCGGTTTTTACCTGATTTAGCCATTCTGTTTGAATCTTTTGTTTATTCGAGGTAATTATCTCAACTTGATCGCCACTTCTTAAAATGTAATTTAAAGGAACCAATTTATGATTTACTTTTGCTCCAATTGCCTTGTTTCCTATTTCGCTATGTATTTCATATGCAAAATCGAGAGTTGTTGAATGTTTTGGAAGTGTTTTTAAATCACCTTTTGGTGTAAATACCATTATTTCTGCAGCAAAGAGATTCATTTTAAATTCATCGAGAAATTCCAGTGCGTTCGAATTAGGATTTTCAAGCATTTCTCTAATTTTCTTAATCCACTTGTCTAATTCTCCTTCATCTGTTTTTTCACCTTTGTATTTCCAGTGTGCTGCAAAACCACGTTCAGCAATTTCATTCATTCTTTCAGAACGAATTTGTATTTCTACCCATTTCCCACTGGGTCCCATTACAGTTACGTGTAAGGCCTCATAGCCATTTGCTTTTGGTGAGCTAATCCAATCACGAATTCGGTCTGGTTTTGGGGTGTAAATATCTGTAATGATTGAATAAATTTGCCAGCATTGTGCTTTTTCTGTTTCTCTATTAATTGATTTAAAAACAATCCGAATGGCCATTAAATCATAAATCTCATCGAAAGGAACATTTTTTGCTTGCATTTTATTCCATATAGAAAATATGGATTTTGGTCTTCCACTTATATCAAAATCAATATTGTTTTTTTCTAACTTTTCAATAATGGGTAATGAAAAACGGTTTATTTCTTGTTGACGTTTTTTCTCACTATCTTTTATTTTAATTGCTACTTCCTCGAATGGTTTCGGATGACGGTATTTTAAACTTAAATCTTCTAACTCCGTTTTAATTGAGTATAATCCTAATCGATGAGCTAATGGGGCATATAAATAAATTGTTTCTCCAGCGATCTTAAGTTGTTTATTGGGAGGCATAGACTCAAGAGTTCTCATGTTATGCAACCTGTCGGCAAGTTTTATAAGAATTACTCTTACATCGTCGGAGAGGGTTAAAAGCATTTTTCTGAAATTTTCTGCTTGAAGCGATGAATGATTATCAAAAACTCCAGATATTTTTGTTAATCCATCTATTATAGCTGCAATTTTTTCACCAAAAAAATGTTCAATATCTTCAAGGGTATACTCCGTATCTTCAACTACATCATGAAGTAAGGCACAAGCAATAGCTTTTGCACCCAATCCAATTTCGGATGTTACTATCTTTGCAACTTCAACCGGATGAAGGATGTATGGTTCGCCTGATTTTCTTTTTACTCCTTTGTGTGATTCTTTAGCTAAATCAAAAGCTTTACGAATAAGATTTATATCTTTTACTTTTACGTGTTTAGAGCAACTTTTTAATAAATCATTATAAAGTTCTTCTGCATACGCATCTTCATCTATAATATTTATATGTGGTTTATGTTCTTCTTTGTTCATAAAATTTGCTAGAGAAATATAAAATACAAATTTACATAAAAAAGCCTAGAAAGATTTAATATAAAAGCGTATAGTGGTTTGCAAAATGTTAATTAAGGATACAGAACTGTAATGTTTCCTTTTTTTTCTAAAGTTCCGCTTTCTGGATTTTTTATTTTTAGGAAATAAATATATGTGCCGGTTGGGGCTGGGTTTCCATTACTTTGTTTTCCATTCCATCCTTTTTCAGGATCTTTAGTGTGGTAAACTAAATTTCCCCAACGATTGTAAATTTTCAATTCATAATCTGTAGGCAAAAAGGTAAACACAGCATTAAAGATATCGTTTATGCCATCGTCGTTTGGAGTAAATGCTTCAGGAATAAATATCTTAGGATTTAAGTAAACACAAACAATATTCGATTGACTGTAATTTTCTTCAAGTTCATTTTCTTTAGTAGCTCGAATAAAATAACAAAACTTTCCACTAAGTTTTTCTCCTTGAAGTTTTCCAATATCATCTTTATTAGATGTGTAATTTGGTATGGAATTAATCATTATAGGATCTGTATCTCCCGAAGATCTATGTATTCCATATTCGGTAGAAATAAAATCTTGTTCCTTGAATGAGTTCCAGTTTAGTGTATTTACAAATTCCTCATTTTCTAACTCAAGAACTATATTATTTATAATTTCAGATTCTGTCGTTTCATTGTTACATACATCTGTCGACACAATTTTATAATAACTTATTTTACTTTCCGGTTCCGATTCATAATCGGTTGTTGTGATTATAGTATCGATTGATGTAATCGTTTGTATTTCGTAATAATTACCATCAAATGCATCTGATTTGAACAGAGTATAATTCTCAAGTTCACTATTTGATGCAATGTTGAATTTTAGGTTTGTATTACTGCCATCTATAGAAGCCGAAATTGCTTTAATATAATCAGGGCTTTCAGGCATCTCGGTAAATTTTATTATAGGGTTTGATGAACTTGTAGAATCGGTATTTTCAGTTTTCCAATGTGTTTCTATATTAAATGTATTCGTTGTGTTTTCAGTAATATCATGAATGGTATATTCTAAAGTTGAGGAAGCAACGAAGTGTGAGTTTACTTTACCATCCGTATTTGCATGAATTGTAAAACCAGACGGAGTCCATTCATTGGCAGTAAAATATTCCGTTTCCAGATCGTTCCATTTTAATACTATTTCATGCGCGCATGAATCGTATTTGCTTGTTAAAAGAAATGTTGAAACAACTTTTGACGCTAGATCAACAGGGTTTACAATTGATTTTACTTTATATGATCTTGGTTGTTTATGAGCATTTGCTGTTACATCAATAAATGAATGTGTTCCCGAAGGAATTGCAGGTGAAATAACCGTTAAATTAAAAGTAGCTAAATTATCTCTTGAAATTTCAACATTATCGGTGCCATTATAACTCCAATCAACTCTTACATGCCCCTGTTCGTTAATCACAGTAACATTTGTTATTTTTAATTGTTGAGCATGTACTGCTTTTAGAAGTAGTACGAAAAAAACAAGAAATATAATATTTAAAACTCTTTTGTTCATTTTGTTATAACGATTTGTGCTAGTGCTTATTGTTAACTGTTTTAATAATTACCAACAATGGTTTTTATTAAAGTTTCTTCGTGTAAATATTTGTTCGTTAAATGGTTTATTTCGCTTGGTGTTATTGTTTTTATTGTTTCAATAGATTTTCTGTAATAATCAATATCTAAATTTAAATCAATTAAAGCTCTAATGTTTGATGATGTTTCAAAAATGCCATCAAAAGATCTCAATAAATGTCCAAGCATATAATTTTTAATAAGGTTTAATTCATCTAGTTTCACTTCAGATGTTCTAAGTTTTTTAATCTCTAAAAGAATATCAGAAATAGCATTTTTTGTTATTTCTGATCTAACCTCAGATAAAATTACAAAATAACTTGCATTTTTTAATGAAACCAACACAGAATTTATTCCATAGGTATATCCTTTTTCTTCGCGAATAGTTTTCATTAAGCGCGAACCAAAGAATCCGCCAAGTAAAGTATTAACAAGGTTTAGTTTTAAATAATCAGGATGATCTTTGTTAACAATCATTGTTCCTAAACGAATTGCTGATTGTTTCGCATCTGGTTTTTTGTGAATAGATTCGTAATTGGTGATTGGATTAATATCATTTTTTCCGAATTCTCGAATTTCTGAATTTTTCCAGATGGTGTTTCCGATAGTTTTGTTAAGTTGATTAAGATCACTATCAAGTACTTTTCCTGAGATTACAATCTTGCAATTATTCGGGTTGTAGCTTTGTGCATGAAACTGCAACATGTCATTTCTGGTTATATTTTCATAATCAGAAAGTTCTGCTTTCTTAGCGTATGGGTGATTTTTGCCAAATAATTGTTGATTAAATTCACGTCGAGCAATAGTAGTAACTTTACCTATGTCAATTTGAAAATCTTGTTTTCGCTTACCAATAAAAGTATTTAACTCATGTTCAGGAAAAATTGGATTTTTAACAATATCATCTAATATCTGAATTGTTTCAGGTAAATATTTCCTTAAGGTATATAAGCTAACATTTCCAAAGTCTTTAGTTGGTTGTGTATGAATAAATGCTCCATAGAAATCTAATTTTTCAGCAATTTCTTGAGAGCTTAGATTTTGAGTCCCCTCAATTAACATCTCATTCGCAAAGCTTGCGGTTAATGGTTTGTCTTGAAACCAGCTACCTGCATTAAAAATTAGTTCTAATTTTAAAACATCCTGACTTCCAGATCGAATAATAAAAGTTTCTATTCCATTATCGAGGGTGATTTTTTCTGGTTTAGGTATATCTATTTTTTCAACTACCTTAAAGTCTGGTTTTTGTTTTCTATTAAGAGTCATGTTGTTATTTTTTTGAAAGATAATAAAGGGTTGAGGAATTGTGCGGCGAAAACATGTTTTTTGCAAGTGTTTTTATATCTTCAAGGCTAACACTTCTATACTTTTCAATCTCTTGATTTATTTTATTTGCATCTCCTAAAAGTTCATAATATGCCAAATCGGTAGCTTTGTTCAAAGTGCTAATTTGTCCAAACTGATAAACAGATTCAAATTTATTCTTTACCTTCTCTAGTTCACGAGTTTCTATTTTCTCGGTAATTATCTTATTTAATTCAATATTAATTGCCTCTTCAGCATCTTGCATTTGTATGTTTTCAATTAATTTCCCAGATACAATAAATAAACCCTCATCTATATCGCCAGTAATGTATGCGTTAATTTCACTAAATAGTTTTTTATCTTTTACAAGGTTTTGGTATAATCTGGAAGATTTCCCATTAGATAATAAATCTGAAATTAAATCTGAAGTGTAATAATCTTTTTTATTCTTAGCACTCATGTGGAATGCTTTGTAAATAGCATCAATTGGAACATCTCTTTCGACTGTTAATTTTCGAGCTTTATCTTGCACAGGTTCTTTAGTGAGATTCCTGATCAAAGTTTGTTTGGACTCTATTGTTCCAAACCATTTTTCTGCTAGAGCTTTAATATCTTCGGTTTCAATATTTCCTGAAACTGAAAGTATCGCATTGTTCGGGGCATAATGTTTCATGAAAAAATCTTTCACATCCTCTAGATTTGCTTCTTTAATGTGTTCAATATTTTTTCCAATTGTTGCCCATTTATATGGATGTGATTTATAGGCTAATGGACGAAGTAATAGGAATGCATCACCATAAGGTTGATTCAAGTAGCGTTGATTAAATTCTTCAACAACAACCTTTTTTTGAATATTTAATTTTTCTTCCGACAGATCTAAGCCCAGCATTCTGTCTGATTCTAACCAAAAAGCTGTGTCAATATTTTCTTTTGGTAAAGTAATGTAATAATTTGTAATGTCGTTGGTTGTAAATGCATTGTTTTCCCCACCAGCAATTTGAAGAGGAGTGTCATATGAAGGAATGTTTTTGCTTCCTTCAAACATTAAATGTTCGAATAAATGAGCAAATCCAGTTTTATTTGGATCTTCGTCGCGAGCCCCAACATTATATAAAATATTCACAGCCACAATAGTGGTTGAAGTATCCTTATGAACAATTACCTTTAAGCCATTATTCAAAGTAAATTTATCGAATTTGATCATTATATATAGTTTAAAATGCAAACTTAGTTAAATAAGCAACACGAAATCTTAAAATTTATAAACGGTAAATATTTTGTGTATATCAAAAAAAAAGTTTTTTTTACAATCTAGATTAAAGTTTATAAAAAAGTAAGGAAAAAATATGGTGGTAAAATCTTCATTGATAAGACGTTTTTTAATTTGGAGAGTAAAGAAAATCGATGATAGAAAGTTTATGATATTTTTAAGTATACTTATTGGTATCGTAGTTGGGTTTGCTGCTGTAATTATAAAAAATTCTGTTCATATTATTCAAAAATTACTTACCGATAATTTTGGAACACAAGATCACAATTACATGTATTTTGCATATCCGGCCATTGGAATTTTACTAGTTATTATTTTTACAAAGTATATTATCAGAAGGTCTGTAGGTCACGGTATTCCAACAACACTTTATGCAATTTCAAAAAATAATGGGATGATTAAGAAACATAATATGTTTTCTTCCATTGTTACAAGTGCTCTTACCGTTGGATTTGGTGGTTCTGTTGGGTTGGAAGGTCCTACTGTCGCTACAGGTGCTGCCTGGGGATCAAATATTGGTCGATTCTTTAGATTAAATTATCGACAAGTATTGTTATTGTTAGCATGTGCAAGTGCAGGTGCAATGTCGGCAATTTTTAAAGCTCCTATTGCAGCTGTTGTATTTGTTTTAGAGGTAATTATGCTCGATTTAACTATTTCATCCTTACTCCCTTTACTTTTTGCCTCAGTAACTGCTGTTATAGTATCATATTTGTTTCTTGGAATGGATGTGTTATATCCAATCGAAATTACCGAAAAGTTTAATGTTGATGAATTAATATATTATGTTTTATTGGGAATTTTTACGGGATTGGTATCGGTTTATTTTACTCGTGTTTACAAAACGGTGCAAGGGTGGTTCGATAAGCAAAAAAATCAGTTTTATAAATGGTTTATTGGTGTTGGATCTTTAGGTTTATTAATCTTTTTATTTCCATCATTATACGGTGAGGGCTACGAAGCTATTAACGGATGTTTACATGGCGAGTATAATCATTTATTTAATAATAGTTTGTTTTATAATCTGCAAGATAACATGCTTTGGATTTTTATATTATTTGTATTGGTAATATTATTTAAAGCAGTCGCAACATCGGTTACTTTTGGTGCAGGAGGAGTAGGTGGTATTTTTGCACCTACCATATTTATTGGTGCAAATACTGGATTAATGTTTGCAAAAGTGTTTAGTTATTTTGGAATCAAGGAACTTTCTTATAGTAATTTCGCTTTGGTTGGAATGGTTGGGCTTATTTCTGGGGTGTTACATGCTCCATTAACTGCAATATTTCTTATTGCAGAAATTACAGGGGGGTATGGATTAATAATCCCATTAATGATAGGAGCTAGTATTTCGTTTGCGACCACCCGAATTTTCGATAAGTATTCTGTATACACATATCAGTTAGCTAGAAGAGGAGAATTGTTTACTCATGATAAAGATAAGGTTGTATTGTCGATCCTTAAGGTTACAAACCTAATCGAAACCAATTTTTTAACTATATGTGCCGATGCTAAATTAGGCGATTTAGTAAAAGTGATTTCAAATTCAAAACGAAATATCATTCCTGTTATTGGTGATGAAAACGTATTGTTAGGTATTGTTTTTATTAATGATATTCGAAATATAATGTTTAAAAGAGAATTATACGAAAAAGTCAACGTTGATGAATTAATGTTTATGCCATCGCCAACTGTTTCCCCAAATGAATCAATGGAGGATGTTGCTAAAAAATTCCAAACAACAAGTCATTATAACTTACCGGTAGTCGATGAAGGAAAGTATGTTGGTTTTGTAAGTAGAGCAAATGTTTTTTCTGCTTATCGCGATTTATTGAAAAAATTCTCGGAAGATTAAAATATATTCGATTTTAGAATCAATTCTATATCATTTGATTACTTTTGCAGGAATTAAAATTTCATAATGATTTCATTTATAAATTTCAAACGACATAGATTTTCTCGTCGCGTTTTAGTATGGCGTAATAAAAAAATAAGCGAACACAAGTTTGTATTAATTTTAAGTTTTGTAGTAGGTATACTTAGTGGTTTAGCTGCAGTGCTTTTAAAAACAACAGTGCATTATACACATCATTTTCTTACCGGAGGATTTGAAGAAGGCTTTAAAATAAAGTTTCTAGCCTTTCCAATAATTGGGATTTTATTTACGGTAATATTTGTTAAATATTTTGTGAAAGATAAAATAGGACACGGTGTTTCAAGAATTCTATATGCTCTTTCTAAAAATAATGGACGATTAAAGTCTCACAATAGTTATTCATCTATAATAGCAAGTACACTAACAATTGGTTTTGGGGGATCCGTTGGAGCAGAGGCTCCAATTGTTTTAACAGGAGCATCAATTGGCTCAACCTTAGGGCACTACTTTAGGTTAAATTTTAAATCAATGGCTTTGTTAGTAGCTTGTGGAGCTGCTGGAGCAATAGGAGGAATTTTTAAAGCTCCAATTGCTGGTATGATTTTCACCTTAGAAGTTTTAATGCTCGATTTAACATTAACTTCTATAGTTCCTTTGTTAATATCATCAGTTACAGGAGCAACAGTAGCTTATTTCTTAATGGGAGAAGGAGTTATATTGTATGCAGCAAACACCCAATCTTTCGAATTAAACTATATTCCATTTTATATATTACTTGGATTATTATCAGGGTTAATTTCCTTTTATTTTACAAAAACAACGATGACCATTGAATCATCGTTAAAAAAAGTAAAAAATACCTTTGTTAAGGTTTTGTTAGGTGGAGTTGTATTGGCGGGTTTAATCTTTATTTTTCCATCGCTATACGGAGAGGGTAATCAAACATTGCAATCATTGGTTAATGGAAATATTGATGGTTTGCCTAAAGATTCTATTTTTACTTTTGTAATGCAAAATAACTGGTATATCTTAATTTACCTAGGAATACTTTTGTTATTAAAAGTTGTTGCAATGGCTATTACGAATGGAAGTGGGGGTGTCGGAGGAATTTTTGGGCCAACCTTATTCGTTGGAGGAGTTACTGGCTATTGGTTGTCAAGCTTTATTAATTCGTTCGGTTTTGTAAAATTACCTGAAGGAAATTTTGCTTTAGTTGGAATGGCTGGTCTTATGGCAGGAGTCATGCATGCTCCATTAACAGCTATTTTCTTAATTGCAGAAATTACAGGTGGTTATAGCCTGTTTATTCCTTTAATGATTACCTCAACCATAGCTTATATTACCATTTTATGGTTTGCTAAATATTCAATTTATACACATAGACTGGCTGAGCGTGGAGAGTTACTTACTCATCATAAGGACGAAGTTGTTCTTACTTTAATGAAGCTTGATAGCGTAATAGAAAAAGACTTTATCACTGTTGGGATTGACGATTCTTTAGGTCAGTTAATTAAAGTAGTGTCAAAATCTCAAAGAAATATTTTCCCGGTTCTAAACAATGAAGACGAATTGGTTGGAATTGTACTCTTAGATAATATTCGTGGAGTTATGTTTCAGCGAGAAAAATATGATGATACTTTTGTTTCCGATGTAATGATAGGACCTCCTGAATTAATTGACGTTACCGATAGTATGGATTGTGTTATGAAAAAATTCAATTCATGCGGAGCATGGAATCTGCCAGTTATGCAAGATGGGAAATACGTTGGATTTGTATCAAAATCAAAGATATTTAATACCTATCGCGATCTATTAGTTCAGGTATCTGAACATTAAGCTATATTTTATTTGCTTATAAAAATTTCTTAAATTTAATGATTTGAAAGCATTTCATTAAATCATATCAGATGTCAAAGAAATCTTTACTAATAAGATTACTCGTTTGGCGGAAGAAGAATATAAGTCAAAGGAACTTTATTTTGATTTTAAGTGTCCTAGTCGGCATGTCTGGCGGATTTGTAGCACTTACCCTAAAAACTTCAGTATTTTATTTGCATGAACTTTTATTAAAGAATAAAAGCTTTGATGAGTACAATCTATTAATCTTTATATATCCCTTTATTGGAATTGCGCTTACTTTTCTGTTTGTAAAATTTTTACTGCAAGATCGTGTAAAACATAATATTGCATCAATACTCTATGCAATTTCAAAGCGAAATAGTTTAATGCGAGCACATAAAATGTTTTCTTCAATAATTGGAGGAATCCTTACGGCTGGATTTGGAGGTTCTATTGGATTAGAGTCTCCAATTATTTCATCTGGGTCGGCTATTGGTTCAAATATTGGGAAAGTTCTGCGTTTAAGTTACAAAGAAGTTACTTTACTTCTATCATGTGGTGCTGCAGGGGCTATTAGTGCAATTTTTCATACTCCAATTGCAGCAATTGTTTTTGCAATAGAGGTTTTACTTATCGATTTAAATAGATTTACACTTATTCCATTGTTAATTGCTTCTGTTAGTGGAGCTATAATTACAAATGTTTTTTTTCAAGATGAGATTCTTTTTGAATTTGTTTTAAAAGATCCTTATGTAATTCAGCATACAATTTTCTATATCTTTCTCGGCATTTTAACAGGATTAACCTCCGTATATTTTACTAAAGTTTTTTTTAAAGTTGAACGCAAAGCGAATAAAGTAAAAGACATTCGACGATTATTTATTGGAGGACTAGTTCTTGGAATAGTACTTTATTTATTTCCTCCTCTGTATGGAGAAGGTTATCAGATAATAAAAGCAATTTTTGCCGAGAATTATTCATCGGTAATGCAATCAAATATAGGTGTGCAGTTTAGTAATTATCATCTATTTTTTTATTCGTTCTTTATTTTACTTCTAATGCTAAAGCCTTTTGCAACATCAATAACAATTAACATTGGCGGTGTTGGAGGAGTAATTGCTCCATCTTTATTTTCGGGAGCTATAGCAGGAATGCTCTTTTCACATACCTTGAATTTATTGGGATTCGATATTTCGGAAAGTAATTTTGCCTTAGTTGGAATGGCAGGTGTATTAAGTGGAGTGCTGCACGCTCCATTAACAGCAATTTTTTTAATAGCAGAAACTACTAAAGGTTACGAATTAATTGTACCATTAATGTTAACCACGATTGTTTCTTTTGTTACCGCTAAATTTTTTGAGCCTAACTCAATCTTTACTATTCAATTAGCAAAAAGTGGAGATTTAATAACTCATCATAAAGATAAAGCTGTATTAATATTTATGAAATTAAAATCTGTAATAGAGAATGATTTTACTACAATTCATGTCGACTCAACTTTAGGTGATTTAGTTCATAAAATATCAAAATCTAAACGAAATATTTTTCCTGTAGTTGATGATGATCAAATTTTAATAGGCATAATTCTTATGGACGATATTCGTGAAATAATGTTTGATAAAGAAATGTACGAAACAACCTTGGTAAGTAATTTAATGATATTGCCTCCATCTTATATTGGGTTTAGGGATACAATGAAAGAAGTGATCCAGAAGTTTGAAGATTCGGGCGCATGGAATTTACCTGTAATTGAGAACGCGAAATATATAGGCATGGTTTCAAAATCAAAATTATTTTCAGCTTATAGGAATCTTTTACTTGAAATTTCAGATGAATAATTTAGTTTTGCCTTGATATTAAACCAAGTCATAAACTAAATTTTTATAAAAATGAAAATAGCTGTTCCAACTAGGGATAATTTTGTAGATGGCCACTTCGGTCATTGCGAAAATTACACAATATTTACAGTAAACGATAATAAAGAGATCGTTGAAAGCGAAATTATGGATTCGCCACAGGGGTGTGGTTGTAAATCTAATATTGCTGGAATTTTGCAAGAAAAAGGAGTTTCTTTTTTACTTGCCGGTAATATGGGCGAGGGTGCTTTAAATAAACTAAATGCATTTGGAATTAATGTAATTCGTGGTTGCTCTGGAGATGCAACAGAATTAGTAAAAAGTTATTTAGATGGGAACTTAAATGATTCAGGCGAATCATGCAGTCATCATGGAGATCATCATTAAAAAATAGAAAAAGGTGCTTTTAAAGCACCTTTTTTATTTTATAATAATGATGCCGCACCGAGTCCCATTATCCCTAATGCTAATAGTAATAGCACTGCAATTCCAATAAGACTAATAATTAAACCTGCGATAGCTAAGCCTTTTCCTTTTCCCTCAAGCTTTTTAGCTTTGGCTAATCCTATACTACTGAAGATTAATCCAAGTAACCAAATAATCCATCCAAGCACAGGTATCCATCCGAAAAATACAGTGATTAAGGCCAATACAAATCCTGCAGTAGCCATTCCATTTTTTAATTGTTCTTCCATAATTTAATTTTTGATTTAATAAATGAATGCTAAATATACCAAAAATCATTTTACTTGTTTAATCAAATTTAGTTCGTAATTAACAAAGTAACCTCTTATCTATAAAAATAGGTCGCTTGTTGATAAAAATTGACTGTTTGTCAAAAATTATTTCGCTAATTACTTGTAGATTAATGATTTTATAATTAAAATTGTTTTGGAAATAAATATTAAACAATGGGATCTTCTAAAATAGTTATTAATCCTATTTCACATGAGGCTTTGGAGTTAGAACGTAAAATTTTAGTTGTTGAAGATGATGAAATTAGTTATTCACTAATTGAAGAAATCTTAGAAACTTGTAATGTAAAACCTGTAAGAGCAATTGATGGAGAAGAGGCGGTTGCTCTGTTTAAAGAAAATGAGTCGGCTTACAATTTAATATTTATGGATATTCGCTTGCCAAAATTGAATGGCTACGAGGCTTCTCAAAGAATTAAAGAAATAAATCCGTCAGTAATTATTGTTGCAATAACTGCATATGGGCATTCTCAGTGTATAATTGATTGTTTTAATGCAGGTTGTGATGAGTTTATAACAAAACCTTTCGATATTAATAAAATAATTTCTTTGGTCGATAAATATATAGTGAATAAATAAAATATGCTGTAGAATTCCTTTTCAGTTCTAAATAATATTTTTTATTCAATGATAATTCTCTAATTTTGGAGGATTATTTTTTTGGAATTAATAAAGTTATAAATCATGAAGAGAGATACACAAATATTTGATTTAATTCAAAAGGAAAAAGAACGCCAAATTAATGGTATTGAGCTTATTGCATCGGAAAACTTTGTAAGTGAGCAAGTCCTTGAAGCAATGGGTTCTGTAATGACAAACAAGTATGCAGAAGGATATCCTGGAAAAAGATATTACGGAGGATGCGAAATTGTTGATCAATCTGAAGATTTAGCAAGAGAGAGATTAAAGCAATTATACAATGCTGAATGGGTAAACGTTCAGCCTCACTCAGGAGCGCAAGCAAATGCTGCTGTGTTTATGACAATCTTAAATCCTGGTGATACTTTTATGGGATTAGATTTAGCTCATGGTGGTCACTTATCACATGGTTCTCCAGTTAACTTATCAGGAAAATTGTACCGAGCAGTATCTTATGGAGTAAAAGAGGATACTGGCATGGTTGATTACGATATGATGGAGGAAGTTGCTTTAAGAGAAAAGCCAAAAATGATTGTTGGTGGTGCTTCTGCATATTCTCGTGAGTGGGATTATAAGAGAATGAGAGAAATAGCTGACAAGATTGGAGCTCTTCTAATGATTGACATGGCACACCCTGCTGGATTAATTGCCGCTGGAATTTTAGAAAACCCATTAAAATATGCACATGTAGTAACATCAACTACCCATAAAACTTTACGTGGACCTCGCGGAGGGATTATATTAATGGGTAAAGATTTCGAAAATCCATTCGGAAAAACAACTCCAAAAGGTGTTGTT
The DNA here is from genome assembly GCA_016342685.1 of Bacteroidales bacterium. GTDB lineage: Bacteria > Bacteroidota > Bacteroidia > Bacteroidales > UBA12077 > UBA12077. The sequence continues at coordinate 82,198 of JAEINU010000001.1, forward strand.
CGTAAAATGTCTTCTTTATTTGATTCAGGAATATTTCCAGGGACTCAAGGTGGACCATTAGAGCATGTTATCGCTGCTAAAGCAGTTGCTTTTGGTGAAGCTTTAGCACCAGAGTTTAAGCAATATCAAGCTCAAGTTAAAAAGAATGCTGCTGTTATGGCTGAGCAATTTATTGCAAAAGGTTATAAAGTAATTTCTGGAGGTACAGATAATCACTCAATGTTAATTGACTTAAGAACAAAATTCCCTGAAATCACAGGTAAGGTTGTTGAGAACACATTAGTAAAAGCGCATATTACAATTAATAAGAATATGGTACCATTTGATTCTCGCTCTCCATTCCAAACATCTGGATTTAGAGTTGGAACTTCAGCGATTACAACGCGCGGAATTAAAGACCAACACATTCCAACAATTGTAGATTTTGTTGACCAAGTTATTAGCAACATCGAAGATGAGGGAGTTATTAGTAAAGTTGGAACTGATATTAATGATATGATGAGTAAATATCCTTTGTTTGCTTATTAAAGAATAAATTATTTAAATTAAAGGCTGCTTTGACTTGTGTTGAACGCAGCCTTTTTTTTTACTTTGAAATTAACGCATATATTTGGGCAAAATATATAGTTATGGAGTGGTATATTATTGTTGCAGTTATTTTTGTTGGTTTTATCGCCGGCTTTATAAACACCTTAGCAGGTAGTGGTTCTTTATTAACACTGCCGTTGTTGATGTTTTTAGGTCTTCCAGCCAATGTCGCAAATGGAACAAATAGAATTGCTATTCTTTTGCAAAATGTTGTAGGTGTTTCAAGCTTTAAAAAACAGAAAGTTTTGGATGTTAAGCATGGTATTTGGTTAGGATTGCCTGCAGTTATAGGTTCATTTATTGGAGCAAGTATTGCTATTAATTTGAACGAAGAAATAATGCGCACAACAATAGGAGGCTTACTTGTTGTTATGTTATTTATAATTATTTACAAACCGGATAAGTGGATAAAAGGGAAAGCGGGAGAGATAAATGCAAAGCCTGGAATACTTCAAATGGTAATTTTCTTTTTTATAGGATTGTATGGTGGTTTTATTCAGGCAGGAGTGGGTTTTTTCCTTCTTGCAGGACTGGTGTTGGGTGCTGGTTTAGACTTGGTAAGAGCAAATGCTTTAAAAGTTTTTATTATTTTACTATATACTCCAATTGCTTTATTAATTTTTATTTTAAATAATCAGGTTGATTATAAATTGGGATTGATATTAGCTGTTGGAAATATGCTAGGCGCCTTTGTAGGAGCTAAGGCAACAGTAAGTTGGGGGCCAAAATTTGTACGATATATTCTTTTATTTGCAGTAAGTATCTCAGCAATTAAGTTGTTAGGATTATTCGATTTTATTAAATCTATTGTAATTTAAAGAAGTATGTAATTGTTCCTTTCTGATAAGCGGCAGCATCTGTCTTTTTATCAAATCGAGCTTTTAATGCTGCACGTTTGGCTGCAGCCAATAAGGTAGCATCAAGTGTTGTACTTCCTTTAACTCCAGCCACTGCATTTGTTACGGTGCCGTATTTATCAACGGTAATTTCAACAACAACTTTGCCTTCTATTTGCTCATTATAAGAAGGTTTTGGTAAAGATTCAGGATTTCTTCCAGCTAAACTAAAGCTAGTGCCATTGTTGCCCATACTATTTCCTCCTGTATGATTTCCGGAATCAATAGATCCAGTAGTTGAACCCTGATTTCCTTCTCCTTCTGTTTCTCCTTCGCTAGAATTTTTATTTGAATTTCGATCTTTACCAGGGAAAAGTGCATTTTCATTAACCGTACGCACTTCTTTTTCTTCAACTTTTTCTTCTTTTCTAGGTTCAGGTTTCGGATCAGGTTTTTTTTCTTCAGTTTTTTCTTTTTGTCCTTGTTCTTCTACTGCTGGAGCCTCTTCAAAGTCTTGAGTTGTTAAACCGTCTTCTGAATCAGAGTTTGATGTTTCTTGTGTTTCTTCTTGAGTTTCTTCTTTTGATTGTTCCTGAATAGCATCTGAATACATAGGTTCTTCAAGTCCAAATCCTTCATCGGAGCTACCAAAATTTATAAGAATACCCTCTTCGCCAGGTAATGGGAGTGGTGTTGAGTAGCCAAAAATCATAAAAATAGCACCAATAATTATGTGAAATATTATTGTGCCTATAATTCCAGTTTTATGTTTTCTTACAAACTCAGACATGTTTTTATTTTGCTGTTGTTGCTAAAATTAATTTCCAACCATTATCTTTTGCAATATTCATTACTTTAACCACCTCCTGTAAAGGAACTAATTGATGTGCATGCAAAGAAATGGTTATATCATCGGAAGGTTCGTTGCTAAATTTATATTGTAAAATTCCTTCGATATCTTCAAAAGGAACTTGATTCGCTTCTACGTAAAAATTTAAATCCTCAGATATAGAAATTGTTGTAATTGCCGATGCCGATGTTTGATGAGAGCTTGTTGGTAATAATAGCTTTAAAGCATTTGGGGCAATTAAGGTAGAGGTTACCATGAAAAATATTAATAGCAGAAATACAATATCTGTCATTGACGACATACTGAAATTAGCACTAACTTTATTTCTTCTTTTTAAAGCCATGGTTTTAAAATTTATTCAACAGGTTCATTAAGAAGATCCATAAATTCTGATGTATTTGCTTCTAACTGAAAAATCACTTTTTCAACTTTAGCAACAAGAATATTATAAGCCAAGTAACCAACAATACCCACCATTAGTCCGGCAACTGTAGTTACCATTGCTGTATATATCCCGTTTGATAATAAACCAACATCTATATTATTTCCAGCATTCGACATGTCATAAAATGCGCGAATCATACCCATAACGGTTCCTAAGAAACCAATCATTGGAGCAGCTCCCGAAACAGTTGCTAAAACGGGGAGACCTTTTTCTAGTTTAGATATTTCAAGATTTCCAACATTCTCGATTGCAGCATTAATATCATTTAAAGGTCTGCCGATACGCTGTAATCCTTTTTCAATCATCCGGGCTACAGGGTTTGTAGTCGATTGACATAAAGCCAGAGCTGAGTCTAACTTATCATCATGAATATAATCTTTAATTTTACTCATGAAATTTATGTCTGTTTGTGATGCTTTTTTTATGGCGAAATATCTTTCGATAAAAATATAAACTGCAAAAACAGAAAGAATTGCAATTGGAATCATAATCCAACCGCCTTTTAATGAAAGTTCCCAATAAGATAATTTCAGCTCACTTGCCTCAGTTACGGCAGTTCCGATACTATCGGTTAAACTTATTTGTACTATCGATAATAAGTTATACATATTATTATTTTTTAATCAGATTATTAAAACGGTCTATTAGCAATTATTATTATCTAATTCTTATATCAAAATACAAAAATATTAATCGTTTGTTTGATCTTTTTTACTCTTTCCAAATTTATGCCAAAAATTATGAAGTAATTCAGAAAAGGCATTAAATTCTTCTCTGTAGAAAATTCCGACACCTTGAGTGTAAGGTGCATTCTCATAAATCAATTTATCATTTGATTCATTAAAAGCTTTTACTCTTAATTTGCCACTTTTATTTAGCTTAACATCAACATTAAAATCGCCTACTAAATTACTAGCTTCTTCTGCCGTTTGCCCACCATACCCAACGTTCCCATTAACACTTACTCGATCGTTTAGTAATTGAGTCGATAAGGCAACTTCCACTTGATCTTTAGTAATTTCATCGCCCGGACGATAGTTTACACCAATATCCCACTCATCGCTAATTTGAGACAACCAATGCGATAATTGATTTGATAAAAGCTCACTGGTAGTTACTGTTCCTATATTTGCAGTACTTGCCGGACTTGATAAATAATTTTCGGATGATTGTTCAGGCATAAATGTATTTAAAACCAACAGAGATAAAAACTGCTTATTTTGTTTTTCTTCGGTGTTTATCAAGCTTCTTACAAGAGTTTTTGTTTCTTCATCGGCAGTAGGCAAGTTTATGCTGAATTTTATATTTGGATTCATTAATTTTTCAGTTAAAAACACTTGACATTCAACCGGTATTCTCTTTTTATAATAATCGGAAGTATTGTAATAAGATGAATCTACTAATCCCGATAAGGATGTTTTAAGATTGTATACAGCTTCTAAATCCAATGTTGCATCGTAAGGTTCTCCATTCCAAACAATATTTCCCCCACGTTCAATTTTAAACCTTTTGTTAATTACGTTTTGGAGCGTAAACAAGTAATCACCTTCTTCAATAACATATTCGCCAAACATTTTAAAATCGCTATTGGCATCTATTTCCATTTTAATATTACCGGAACCGTTTCCTCTTATTACATCACCAATTTTAGAGTCAAAAATTAATTGGGCATCTGCGTCAGGTGTAATTTCCAAATCAAAATTTAATCGAAATCCTGAAGTTGATATGTCGAAATCTTCTTCGATTGCAACTGTTGAATTATTCTTATTTGTGAACGTAATAAATCCAGATTCTTCGGCGCTTTGAAATTTTGTTAATGGAATATTTATTTTTGTATTTTTTTCGGTAATTCCTAAAATATCCATAAAAGTATTTCCTCTATCGCCAACAATATTCACTATTCCTGTCATAAACGCTGTTCCATAAAAAGCGTCGTTATCCATTCCTGTAGTATTTAAAGCCTGTATTTTTTCAGCGTTTAAATGAAAGTTAAAGCTTATGTTTTTATTTGGTCCGAATTTTACAAAACCATTTGTAAGAGCCATATTTTTGTATGAGTCGAAAACTTCAGCTTTTGTGAAAACTATTGAATTATTTATTATTTGTGCCTTTGTAGTAAAATAGTATGGAGTATTAATATAATCAATAGTCATGCTTGTATTTGTAAAATACAAATTACCATTGAATATCGGTTTGGATAGGGTTCCCTTTATTAAGGCATTACCATCGGTTATACCTGTTAAATTTGATGCAAAATTACTTAAGAATGGAGAAATAACACTTGTTTCTAACTGTGTTAATGACACATTTACATCAATGTTTTTATTAGATGGGAAATAGTTCCCACCAATATTTATGGTTTCTTTATCATTAAATAGGGTTGAGGCTTTAATTGTAATTGCCTTGAGATCTTCGTTCCAGTTGCTTTTGATTTCCGTTAAACCAAATACCTGCTTGTTTAAAACTAAATTATCAATATTAATATTGGAATAAAATAAGGGAGAATTATAAAAACTAGAAATATTCGCATTCCCATTTATTTTCCCATCGAATTCAAGTTTACTTTTCTGTGTTAAAACATTAATGTTTGCAAGGTTTAGATCTTCGCAACTAATAAAAAGAGTATCCTTGGGGTTTTCAGATATTTTACCGTTTATGTCAAAATATTGATTGCCATGATTTACTATGAAGTTTTTTATTGAGAGTGAGGTTGAATCAATATTTATTATTGATTTATTAATGTACCAAAGCGAATCTTTTACAATTATTTCGGATGGTAGAATTGTTATGTTATAAGATGGATCGGAATATGGAACCTTTTGTTTTACATTTGTTGATGCTAATATTTTTCCTTTATATTTAATACTGTCAGTGTTATCCCAATCTAGTTTAAAATCTACTTTATCATTATGTGCAATTGATGTTGTTTTAAAATTATCTAACAAAAAATAATTATTTAACAACAAACTTGAGCATTTGGTGATTGTTGTGAACAGACTGTCGTTTGAATATGTATTTACAGCTAAATCGCTAAAAGAGTGGCTTTTAAATATTAGTTTATCGAATTTAGCATTTAATAAAAATCTTTTGGCATTTGCATCGTAATTGAATCTGAAATCTGAACTGTCACTTATAATAAGAGAAGGGATAAAAAATTTACTGATAATTTTAGTTTTCTTTAATGAAAGGTCTAAAGTAAAACTATTGTTAAAATCAATTTTAATGGTATCTGTAGGATCTTTTATTAATGATGGGAAATAGTTGTAATATAAATTTTGAAGTGATTGAATTAAAGTGCTTGATTTGTATGTGCCAACTAGCAATGCATCAACATAATCTGATTGCATTTGAATTCTGTGGGTATCGTTTAAATGTTCTGATACAATATTTAGATGATCAAAAATCATTTGATCGTTATATTTTGTTAAAGAAGCATTGTGGATTTTAATATCTCCAATAGCATTATCGATATTAATTCCTTTAAAATTTGTTTCTAAATCAAAGGAAAGAAAGGAAGTAGAATCTGTTTTATCTATATTTAATTCGTAAAGTTTCGCTTTAGGGACATTTGCATAAAAATTAAATTCTGGAATATCGTTTGAGAAATCGATGCCGCCGCTAAAATTAATCTGAATATTGGGATCTGTAACACTGAAAATTCCGTTGTATGTTTTTTCTGTTAAAAAGCCATCAAACTTAATGTTTTGATAATCATACTTATTTATTTCAAAGTTGTCAACAACACCTTCTGTATTAGCTTTAATGGTTTTATTCGAAATAGAACCATTAATTTGTGCTGACATACTCAGCTTCCCAATAATATCGTTATATCCATAAAGTTCTCCTAGTTGAAAATCTTTAGTTTTAAAACTACCTTTTAATTTTAATGCTGAGTTTAAATCTGGTTGCAATGAAAGGTCGGTAGATATGTTTCCTAATTCTGATGTGAATTTTCCGTATGTTACAAAATCGTCGAAGAAACCCGCAAAATTTCCCTTGTAGCTTATAATCCCAAGTTTTTTGAAATTTTCAGGAATCGAGATATTTTTTCCTTTTTTGAGAAATTTATTGAATAGTTCAAAATCTTTGGCTCCTGTAGTTAATTTCTTAAAATCGACAAACATAAACATTTGTCGATGGTCTGGTAAACCGTTTAAATTAAAGTTTGTGATTAACTCTGTTTGTTCGCCAACTTGAATTTTTAAATCTTTACCTTTAAATGTGCTAAGTTTACTATAAACTCTTCCTGAAATAACTGCATTTAAATCGATGTTTTTAAAAATTGGAGCAAAATAACCTATATCCTTAAAGCTTGCATTTGATTCCTGCAATGCAAAATCAAGCTTGATATTCTTGGCAAACTTTTCATACTCATCAAAATTATTGTGATAGAAGCAAACAGAGTCGGCATTTATAAAAGAATAGGGTGATCTTATTTTTAAATTTCTAAAAATCATGTGTTCCAATCCAATACTCATAAAGAATTTCATGCTATAAACTTCAAATCCTGATTTTTCTTTTACTTTAAGATTCTTGGTATAAAAATTTACATAGCCATCTTCAATAGTTAGGTTTTTAACCAAAAGTTCGTCAATAAAACAGTTTAAATCATTAAAATTTATTCCATAATCTGTATCTATTTTTCTAACAGATTTGTAGCAAAAAACAGTTCTATGTAACTCTATATTTTTAAAGTTAATATTCCATTTTGGTTTTTTCGAATCGGTTGAATCTTTTTTACTAGCACTTCTTATAAGAAGTGTAAGGTTTATTGGATGTATTGTGTCAGATTTTGTTAGATAGAATTTTGCATCAATTAAGCTAATATTACTTATGTCGATATTCTTAAGTTTTCTGTCAAACTTACTGATATTGCAAATTAATTCTTTAGAGAAAAGCAAAGTGTCTTGTTGTTGATCTTCGATGTAAACATTTCTTAATGCAACTCGATTAAAAAACTTGTAATTAACCGATTCTACTTCAAACTTTGCATTTAATTTCTCCGATATTTCTTTGGCAATTTTTTGTGTAAGATAAGTTTGTACCTTGCTACTTTTAAGAACAAAGAATGCCGTTGTTGGTATCAGAATGATTACCAACAGAAAAATGATTAATATTTTATATATTTTTTTAATACTTTTGCCCTTTGTGAATCTAACGCAAAAAAAACAAAAAAAATTATAAAAAACGCGAATTCTCTCGAATAAATGAGCATAACAATACTTGGAATAGAATCATCTTGTGATGATACGTCCGCAGCGGTTATAAAAGATGGCTTTTTATTATCAAATTTAATTGCCAATCAGAGTGTTCATGAAAAATATGGAGGCGTTGTTCCTGAACTTGCCTCTAGAGCACATCAGCAGAATATAATTCCTGTTGTACATCAGGCTTTGAAGAATGCTAATGTTACTAAAGAAGATATTGATGGGATTGCTTTTACGCGCGGACCTGGATTATTAGGATCTCTTTTGGTTGGCACTTCATTTGCAAAATCTTTTGCTTTAGCTATGGATATTCCGCTTATTGAAGTGAATCATTTACAAGCTCATATCCTTGTTCATTTTATTAAAGATTTAGAAAAAGAAAAGAAGCTTCCTGCATTTCCGTTTTTGTGTTTGTTGGTTTCAGGAGGACATACTCAGATTGTTGTAGTAAAAAGTCATAAAGAGATGGAAATTATTGGACAAACCATTGATGATGCAGCAGGCGAAGCTTTTGATAAATGCGCAAAAGTTATTGGGTTGCCTTATCCTGGGGGACCTGTAATTGATAAAAATGCTCAACAAGGGAATAAATTTGCTTTTAAATTTAATCGACCTAGAATTAAAGATCTGGATTATAGTTTTAGCGGACTAAAAACTTCATTTCTATATTATATCCGAGATCATATTAAGGAGGATCCAAATTTTATTCAAGAGAATATGATGGATTTGTGTGCAAGTATTCAATACACAATTATTGAAATACTTATGGATAAGCTCGAAAAAGCCATTCAACAAACAGGAATAAAGCAGATTGCAGTAGCGGGTGGTGTTTCTGCTAATTCTGGATTGAGAACTGCATTAATTGAAAGAGCTGCTAAAAATAATTGGGAGACTTTTATTCCTGAGTTTAATTTTACTACAGATAATGCTGCTATGATAGCCATAACAGGTTATTATAAATATATGAATAAAGAATTTGCTAGTCAGGATGTTGCACCTATTGCTCGATTCGCGTACTAATTAGGAATTGCTTTTCTGTTTTAAAAAGTAGAAGGGTGTAGTTATTAGGATAATAATAGCTAGGGCAGATAGTCCAATACCAATGCCAAATTTGTCGGCTAAGAAACCTAAGGCAGGTGCAAATATGGCCGCAAACAAGCTTTTTGCTTGTGAATTTGCCGAAAGAGCAGTGGCTAGAATCTCATCTTTATACAAAGAGCTTATATGGGCTACTCCAATTGGATTTCGAATATTCTCGATCAGGTAAATTACAATAAATAAGGCAATTGCAATAGTATATAAAGTGTTGTGGTAAAATAATCCAGTAAGAATAGTTGCAACTAAACCAACTAACAGTGTTATGTTCATTGCTTTTTCCGATGATTTGATTTTTTCTTTAAATCTTCCAGAATACCTCGAAGCTAAAGATGTAAGCAGGTATATAAATGAATACATGATTCCAACCAAAATAGCAGATTTTTGTTTTTCCGTGAATAGAAACAGAATTGGAATAGTAATTGCCAGCGTTTGAATAATTGCTTGCAAGTAGTCTTTAATAGATTTGTGTAATCCACTAAAAACCGATAAGTTACTAACTGATCGCAAGATTTCTTTATTTTTAAAAGAGAAAATGAAATCCTTAGTCGTAAGGAGAATTTTTTTCTTAATTTGCTTCAAAGAAAGGGATTTGTTCTGTCCATTTAAATAAGAAGGATACGATGATATTAGAATTAAATCAATAAAAGAAGGTATAACAGAGAATACAAATATTGTTCTGTAATTGCCTGAATAGAATATGATTAAAGCTGCCAATATTGCAGAAATTGCGGAGCCCATTTGCGACCACGATCTGGTATGTCCATAATAATCTGCCCTTTGATCGTTCCAGTTATTTATTTTTAGATAATCAAAAATTATTGCTTTGTGGGTTCCTGTTCTGAAGGCATCACCTATGGCATAAAATACAATTGCAATTAAAAAGATAAAATACCTTTCAGCAACAAAAAAGATTAAAAAGGATAGAATATAAAATAGAAAGGAAAATATTAGAGATTTTTTTCGACCAAATGAGTCGGCTATAATTCCCGATGGAATTTCAAAAATATTAATTAATATTTCCCGAATCGAATAAAGTATTCCAATTTCTAGAAAAGAAAGACCCTGCTCAAGAAAAAATAGAATTAGAAAAGGCTCAAAGAATCTTAGATTCTTAAAAAAACCATAAAGGCAGAACTTATAGTATTGTGTGTTCTTTGCAAATAACCGGGGCATATTTTATTAAAATTAAAATGGGGTATCCCAAAAATGAGTTTCCCATGAAAAATGTCATATTGAGCCTGTCGAAATATTTCATTAATAGTAAAGTAAATTCTCCGGCAAGTTAAGAATAACAACCACTTGGCCTTGTTTAACACCCTCTTGAAAAAATAAATTTAAAAATTTACTGATGTTTCTTTAATGAGTTTATTGCTATAAAAATTGATCCAATAATTAAAATCAAAAAACTTATTGCAAAGAGAGCCTGTCTTTTAATAATCTTAAAAACAGGTTCCTTTTTATGAGTTATATCTGTAATAATCGAAAGCGCAAAATCAGGTAATCGTGTAGATGGGTCTTGTTCTATATACATAAACTTAGCATTCAGTTTTTGATCTTTAATATTAAAATTAACCATCTGATCTGCTTTTTGAATAAAAGAGTTAGATATTAAGCTGTCGGGAACATAGCGGTTTATTGCCTGATCGATTAATGGAAACTGATAATCGGTATTTCCAAACCAATAATTTACTGAAATCACATTTTCGTTTTCATCTGTAATTTGTATTAATCGGTTAATGAACATTTCCATAATTTTATCGGCAACCTCAGAGTAACTGCCAATTTCAATTAAATATTTCCCGTCCGATGTTGCTTGATAAGAATATGATTTTAAACGTTTAGTCGATGACTCAAATTGAAATCTTTCGGCAAAATATTTTCTGGAATTTAAAATGTTGTTTAAATGATTGATTTTATCATCGCCAAAAGCTGAAAAATCTAAACCCCAGTCGGGAGTATAAGTTGTGTTTACAACAATGTTATCTTCAATGATATATAAATCATGAAACACAGTGTCGAGACCTAAAGATTTTAGTTTTTTATTTAAATTTTCAGATTTCAGATTTGAATAATTCCTTTGAGTTATTTTTTCCAAAACATCTCTTTGAATATCATAAAAAGACTTTTCAAATGTTTTTAAAGCAGATGTTTGAAACTCACTTATACCAGTTATTTCATTTCTAATTTTATCGCCTAATTCTTTTTCGCTATTCTTTTGAATGCTTATAGTATCTTGGACTGTAATAATGGCTAGAATTACATTTAATAGAAGTACCGACAAGGTAACTTTAATAAATAATAACTTATAGATCGATTTTCTTTTTGAACTTTTGTCCATGGTGTAGATTATTTAATTAAAAAACGTTCGTTAAGGTAATAAAAAAGAAATAAGTTGTAAAGAATTGATTCATATTTTAGATAAAGATCTTTTTTTTACAAGATTAAAGTCTTTTCATAACAGACCAATTGGAGAATCGAAACTTTTTAATCGTGGATTTTTTTTGATGTAATTTGATTAACTTTAGTGCCAAATTAAAATTGTAGTTATGATTGATATAAAAAAGCATAGTTTGTACAAAACACTGGAGTTTGATTCATCTTTATCTAGTATTTTCACTATTTATTTAAAGAAATTTTGGCCTCTTTTTATTTTTAGTTTTCTAGGAATATTTATTATTCAGATGATAATGTATCAGTTAGGTTTTTTCGAATTGTATTCAATTTCAGATCCTAATGAAATTTTAAGGGTATTTTCGACCTTAATGAATAAAATTGTTATTTTATCGGTTACTTCAGTAGTGGTTTATGGAGTTTTAAATACATTTTTAATAAACTATCTCCTTAAAAGTGACTTTGAACCTCAAGTTAATTTTGGAGATCTATTGATCGAATCAATAAAGAAGTATGCACTACACATGATTTTCTTTTTAATACTATCAATGTTAATGGTCTTAGTTGGAATGTTCTTGGGTGTTATAGTTTTTGTTGTTGGCTTATTTGCAGCAGTTTTATATCTAGGAACTGTTCTAATAACAGGAGGAACAATTATTGTTGCAGAAGAAAAGAATGCGATTGATACTGTGGGGCGTGCTTTTTTATTAACGCATAAAGATTTTTGGAATGCTCTAGGCATATTTGTTGTGTTTATTTTAATAATCATGTTGGCATCCTTAATTGTTAGTGCTATAGTTGCAATACCGTTTGTTATAATGTTTTTTGATAATTTAAGTGAGACAGGAAATATTCTTGAGGCTTTCAATTTCCATAGTTATGATCTCGGAATATGGTTAGTTGTAACAAATTCAATTGTAGCTGCTATTGTTTATCCTCTTTATTCGATTCTTTCAGTTGTTTTATATTTCAAACTGAAATTCGTTGAAGATCAAAAGGGATTAAATTAAAAAACAAATAATTATCATGAAAGGCTCTGTTTATGAGCCTTTTTTATTATTTTTTAATCCTAACGCAACCTTTTATTTTATTCGTGCATCTATGTTTTGTGTCAGCACACATCAATTAATTGAAAATTGTTTTGTTTTCAATACCCTAACCTAAATAATGATACTGCATTGATGTAGTATTTTTCAAAGACTGGCGGTGTACAAGCACCGCTTTTTTTTATGAACAATAGTTAGTTTTGGATGTTTTTTACGAATAATTTAATTTTAATGAAAAATTATTGGCATGATTACTATTATATCCCCGGCTAAAAAGCTCGATTTTAAATCCGAAGTCAAATCAAAGGAATTTACAATTCCAGATTTATTAAATGATTCTAAGATCTTAATAAAGGAATTGCAAAAGTTAAATCCTGTTGATATTGTAAAATTAATGAAAGTTAGCAGCGATATTGCAAACCTTAATTTCGAGAGGAATCTTTCGTGGCGAACGCCTTTTAATCTAGATAACTCAAAACAAGCAATATATGCATTTAATGGGCAAGTTTATTTAGGCTTGGAGGCCAAAACATTATCGAAAAAGGATTTGTTGTTTGCTCAAGATAATTTGAGAATATTATCAGGATTATATGGTGTGCTACGACCGCTTGACTTAATGCAATCCTATAGGTTAGAGATGGGAACAGCATTAAAAAATCCTAAGGGGAAAAATTTATATGAATTTTGGGCTGCAAAAATTACAGATAAGATTAATGCCGAGTTGCAAACACATAAAAACAAGGTTTTAATCAATTTAGCTTCGAATGAGTATTATAAATCAGTAAAATCAAAATCAATAAAAGGAGATATAATAACACCCGTATTTAAAGAGGCGAAAGGGAATACTTATAAAACAATTGCAGTTTATGCTAAAACAGCCAGAGGTTTAATGAGCAGATTTATTATTCAAAATCGAATTCAAAACCCTGAGGATATAAAAACCTTCGATGTTTCAGGTTATTTATATAATCAGGATTTATCCACTTCAAAACAATGGGTTTTTACCCGATAATATCAGCTTACATATGATATCTTTTTTTACCTTTGTCCAAAATTTGAATGGAGCGAAATGGAAGAAGGATTTGATAGTGGTATTGTATATTCTCAGAATGTAACAGATTTTGTTACTGTTGCAGGTGAGTATTGTACATTTGTCGAAAACTCAAGCAGATTTAGTAAAGTAGATTTTTTAGATAAAACCAGAAAATTATTGCCTTTAATTTATCTGAAAGGCTCATTGTTGCCAAAGCTGGAATCGATTTTTGATGATGAGAATGAAAAATTTGTTTCGGAAGAGGACTGGGATTTTATTCAAATGTCGATCAAAAAAAAGCTTGGTTTTCACGATGAGTATCGTGAAGTGTTTGATCCGTTAACACATGAGCAGGTTGAACAGAGTACGGGGACAATATCAGATAATTTATCAGATATTTATCAAGATTTAAAAAATTGCACAACCCTATACAATATAGGAACTGAGGAGTTAATGAGCGATGCAATTTGGGATTGCCAGTTAAACTTTGAAGAGTTTTGGGGGCAAAAACTTCTTAATGCATTAAAGGCTGTTCATTCAGTGTTTTTTAGCGGAGAAAATTTAGATGACGAAATAGATACAGATGATGAAAAAGAAAATCCAAATACGAATGATTGGATAATTTCAAAACGTCAGGAAGATTATAGAAAAGAGGAGTAAAAATGTTTGCAGAGAATTTGTCGAACGAAGACATAAATGAGTTGCCAATTTACCAGTTTAACGGAGGAATATTTGTAATAGATACTTTTGATAAACTTGATGATTGTTTACCTTTATTAAAGAATCAAAAAATACTTGGGTTTGATACAGAAACGAAACCTTCATTTAAAAAAGGGAAGGTGAATCCAGTTTCGTTATTGCAAATATCTACCCAGCATGAGTCTTTTTTAATTCGGATAAATAAAATTGGACTTCCAGAAGAGATCATGAATATTTTAAAAGATCCTAAAGTTAAGAAGATTGGTCTTGCTATTAAAGATGATATAAAGATTTTAAAAAACATAAGTAATTTCGAAGCTAAAGAATTTATTGATCTTCAGGATTATGCAGAGGAATTTGGTATTGAAGCAAAAAGCTTGAAGAAGATTACAGGTATTGTTTTAGATAAACGAATATCTAAATCGCAGCAGGTAACAAATTGGGAAAGAGATGAGCTAACAGAAGCTCAGCAAGTTTATGCAGCAACAGATGCATGGATATGTTTACAGATATATAAAAAATTAAATCAGACAAAATAGAAAGCAAAATATGGACTATTCAAAAGTTATATTAAAATCGGGTAAAGATCAGTCTGTAAGACGTTATCATCCATGGATTTTTTCGGGTGCGATAAAAAAGATTATCGGAAATGTAAATGAAGGAGATTTAGTTGTTGTAACCGATAATAAAGATGAGTTTCTTGCTATTGGACATTATCAAATTGGTTCAATTGCTATAAGAATTGTTTCTTTTGAAGAAAAGGAGATTGATGCAGATTTCTGGAAACAGAAAATTAAAAAAGCTTATGAATTAAGACAAAAATTTGATTTAGCGGAAAGCCCAAATAACAATGTTTACCGTTTAGTTCATGCTGAAGGAGACGGAATGCCTGGTTTAATTATTGATTATTATAATGGAACGGCTGTTTTGCAAATGCACTCTATTGGCATGTATTTAATTAGAGATCATTTTGTTGAAGCGCTAAAAGAGATTTATGGTGATACACTGGTTGCGGTATATGATAAAAGCGAAGCTACAATTCCTTTTAAATCAGATATAAAACCTCAAAATGAATATCTATATGGGGAGTCAAACGATAAGGTGGTTCTTGAATATGGAAATAAGTTCAAGGTGAATTGGGAAGAAGGTCAAAAAACAGGATTTTTTATTGATCAGCGCGAAAATCGAAAATTGTTGGCAAAATATTCAAAAGATAAATCAGTATTAAATGTATTTGGGTATACAGGAGGTTTCTCTGTTTATGCAATGGCTGGAGGAGCAAAAGAAGTTCATTCTGTTGATAGCTCAAAAAAAGCAATTGATTTAACCAACGAAAATATTAAACTTAATTTTGAAGATACTAGTCGGCACAAAGCTTTTGCAGTTGATGCTTTTGAATATTTAAATGAAATTGATGACAAGTATGATGTAATTATTCTTGATCCTCCTGCATTTGCAAAACACCACAATGTTCTTCATAATGCTTTGCAAGGCTACAAACGAATAAATGCCAAAGCGATTGAAAAAATTCGACCTGGTGGAATTTTATTTACATTTTCTTGTTCACAGGTTGTAACTAAAGAAAATTTTAGAAAATCAGTTTTCGTTGCTGCAGCTAATACAGGAAGAAACGTAAGGATTCTACATCAGTTAAATCAACCGATTGATCACCCTGTTAATATATATCACCCTGAAAGTGAGTATTTAAAAGGATTGGTTGTTTATGTGGAATAAGTTTTAGATTCTAAAATATTTCCATATTTTTATAAGAACCAAATTTAGAGAAATGAATAAGAAAACTTTGTTAACAATTGCTTTTGCTTTAATAGTTAATGCTATAAATGCTCAGTATATCTATACAAAAGCTGAGTATTCATCTTCGCTTAAATCGGTTGCCTTATCAAATTTTGATATTCAAGATACCATTTTGTATTTACCTTTGGGTGAAGCGGGCTTGCATATATTAGATATTTCGGATCAAGAAAATATTCAAGACGTATTTACATATACAGAATTCGAAAGAAGATCGCGAGAAAAAGTCTTTGGAACGGCACATTGTGTTCAGGTAATTGAGAATAAAGCCTATTTGTCGTTTGGAGTTTTGGGATTAAAAGTACTCGATGTAACAGATCCTACAATGCCATATGTAATTGGAACATATTACAGATATCAGGATGTTTACTGTTCAGAAATATACGAGAATTATGCATTTTTAGGTTATGTTGGAATGGGTTTGGAAATTGTCGATTTGAGTAATCTTGATAATATAAATATGGTTGCCAGAAAGAATGTTAAGGGATTTTCTGTGAAAAACATTCAAATAATTCCTCCTTATGTGGTAATTAGTGGAGGTGTCCGAGGCTTAAAAATCTTCAAATTTAACGAACCTTTTACAGATTTTAAACAGGCAGATTTCCCAAGAGACTATCAAACAAATAACGATGCAAATAAGATATTATTAAGAGGGGCGAATGCGTATCTAGCAAATGACTTTAGAGGTCTTACAGTTTTAAATATGGGTTTGCCTTTATATCCGCTTGAGGTATTTAATGTAAAGACTGAAGGAAAAGCAACAGATTTAATTATCGATGGTAATTATTTGTATGTTGCTTGTGGCAAAAGTATTGAGGTTTATGATATTAAAGAACCAGCAAGTCCTGCCAAAATTCATGAGTATATTAATAAGGATAGAAAGTTTGAAAGTCTAAAAATGTATAACAACCAACTTTATGCGTCTTTTAGTAATGGGAAAAAGAATTATGGAATTATGATCTTTCAGGTTGAATAAATCAATTGTTAGATTTCCAACTTATAAGATCTTGATTATCTTTGATTATCTTGTTGTTATCAAGAAGCCATTGTATAACCTTTAAGTTTTTGTTTTCATCGGTATCCAAAGATTCTATCAAATTGTCGATCGACAGTTTATTATTTTGAAGTTTTTCCTTAATATTTTCTAATATCAAATCAAATTCATATTTGCTTAGATCAAGTTCATTTCTTCGGGTACACACATCGCATTGTCCACACCTATCAGGATTTTTCTCTCCGAAATAACTCAATAAAATCTGACTCCGACATTTATTGGTCGACGAAGCATAATTTAAAATAGCATTCAAGCGCTCCACATATCTGGTTTTACGAAAATCAAAATTCTCTTTCGATATGTGTAAACTTTTATCGTCGAGTCGTTCTTCTGTATATATTATAAATGGGTTTTTCTTTTGTGGAATGTAATTAACAATTCCCATCGATTTTAGATTGTTTAAATAATTGTAAATTATCTTAACATCAACATTTGATTTTTTAGCTAATGATTTTTCATCAATGCTAATGTAATCTGAGAATAATCCTGTATACGATCTCAAAATCAATTTAATAAAACTATCGAATTTAGCATTTGCAATTTGAAACTTGTATAATTCGTCTCTTCCGGCCAAAAAATGTAACTTCGACGAACTGTTTAATTCGTCGGTTAAAACCAGATAACCTT
This sequence comes from Bacteroidales bacterium, assembly GCA_016342685.1. GTDB lineage: Bacteria > Bacteroidota > Bacteroidia > Bacteroidales > UBA12077 > UBA12077. The sequence goes on from JAEINU010000001.1 coordinate 99,884, forward strand.
CACGTTGAAGAAATTTTATACTACTGTATATGTTAAGAATGTTAAAGTTGTAGTTTTTAGCAAAATCTGATATAACAAAATCGTAAGACATTCCTTTTCCGCCACCATATGGAATTTTGAAATAATTAGCTAAGGCCTGATAAACGGCTTTAATTTCTTTAATTTCAGGAAAACTTGATAAAACACGTCGTTCAGCTTTTACCTTATCGGAATTGTTATACAATAAAACAGCGAATGCTTTTTTCTCATCACGTCCACCACGTCCGGCTTCTTGGAAATAAGACTCAATACTATCTGGAGTTTCGATATGTATAACAAATCGGACATCCGATTTGTCAATACCCATACCAAATGCATTCGTGGAAACCATTACTCTAGTTTTTCCACTTTTCCACTCGTTCTGTTTTCTGTTTCTATCTTCATGATTTAATCCTGCATGATAAAAATCTGCCGAAATTTTGTTTTCACGTAGAAATATTGCAATGTCTCTTGTTTTCTTTCTGTTGCGAACATATATAATACCAGTTCCTTTAACTTTGTTTATTGTATCGATTAAATATTTATGTTTGTCTTCTACGTGTCTAACTATATAAAGTATGTTCTTTCGCTCAAAACTTTTTCTAAAAACATTTCGTTCTTTAAACTGCAATTGATCTTGAATATCATCAACAACCTTAGGAATAGCTGTTGCTGTAAGTGCTAGAAATGGAACTCCTGGTATTAATTCTCTTACATCTGCAATTTTTAAATACGAAGGTCTAAAATCGTATCCCCATTCCGATATGCAATGCGCCTCGTCAATAGCAATAAGATTAACTTGCATATGTTTTACTCGATGTTGAAAGATTTCAGTTGAGATTCGTTCTGGAGAAATATACAAGAATTTTACTTTTCCATAAATACAATTATCCAGAGCAATATCAATTTCATTTCTGGTCATTCCCGAATAAATTGAAATTGCTTTAATATTTCTTTTTTGAAGATTTTCAACCTGATCTTTCATTAAAGCAATTAGCGGAGTAATTACAATACAAATACCTTCTTTTGCCAAAGATGGAACTTGAAAAGTGATTGATTTTCCTCCGCCTGTTGGTAACAATGCAAGAGTGTCTTTACCATCCATAACAGATTGAATAATATCTTCCTGCAAAGGTCTGAAAGAGGAATATCCCCAATGTTTTGTTAGTATTTGTTCGTATTTATTCATTGTTAAAAGAAAGATACAATAAACTTACAATTATAAAAAATGTTAAAAACAATCAAATGTATAGATTATATCAAATTTTCAACTGTTATTTTACTTATTTTTTGTAATTTGGCACAATTTTAAAATACACTAAAACCAATAAAAGAATGTCGTTTTTACAGGATAAAGTAACATTAGAAGGACTTACATTTGATGATGTATTATTAGTTCCGCAATATTCGGAAGTTTTACCCCGCGATGTTGATGTTTCAACTCAATTCTCAAAAAATATCAAACTTAATATGCCAATTGTTTCCGCTGCAATGGATACAGTAACCGAGGATCAGTTGGCAATTGCAATAGCACGTCAAGGGGGGATTGGTGTAATTCATAAAAATATGAGTATTGCAGAGCAGGCGAAACAAGTAAAAACAGTTAAGCGTGCAGAGAATGGAATGATCTATGATCCAATTACAATTCAAAAAGAGAATTCGGTAGCTGATGCTTTAAATCTGATGAAAGAATATAAGATTGGTGGTATTCCTGTTGTCGATAACGAAAGAACCTTAATTGGCATTGTAACAAACAGAGATTTGCGTTTTATTAATCAGATGGATATGAAGATTGATGAGGTTATGACAAAAGAAAATATCATAACAACACAAAAATCTACTGATTTAGAAAAGGCTACAGAAATATTAAAAAATTATAAAATAGAAAAACTTCCTGTTGTCGATGATAATAATAAACTAATTGGTTTATTAACTTATAAAGATATTACTAAAGTTAAGGATAATCCTTTGGCCTGTAAAGATTCTAAAGGAAGACTTAGAGTTGCTGCCGGTGTTGGTGTAACCGCAGATACATTAGAAAGAGTAGATGCTCTTGTGAAAGCTGGAGTTGATGCAATTGTAATAGATACAGCCCATGGACATTCGGTTGGAGTTATTAAAATGCTTAAAACAGTTAAAAATCAATTTAAAGATATTGATGTAATTGTTGGAAATATAGGAACTGGAGAAGCTGCTAAAGCATTGGTTGAAGCAGGAGCAGATGGTGTAAAAGTTGGAATTGGTCCGGGGTCAATTTGCACAACACGAGTAATTGCAGGGGTTGGATTGCCTCAATTAACAGCAATTTACGAAGTTGCAAAAGCAATAAAAGGTTCAGGTGTTCCAATTATTGGAGATGGTGGATTAAGATATTCTGGAGATATTGTTAAAGCAATAGCAGCTGGTGCAGATACTATTATGGCCGGTGGATTATTTGCAGGTGTAGAAGAATCTCCAGGTGAGACAATAATTTACAATGGTCGTAAGTTTAAATCGTACAGAGGAATGGGATCGGTGGAAGCAATGCAATCAGGTTCTAAGGATCGTTATTTCCAAGATGTAGAAGATGATATTAAAAAATTGGTGCCCGAAGGAATTGCTGCGCGTGTTCCTTTCAAAGGAAATCTTGGTGAGGTAATATATCAACTAGCGGGTGGTTTAAGAGCAGGAATGGGATACTGCGGCGCACCAGATATAGCATCATTAAAGAATGCGAAATTTGTTCGAATAACAGGTGCTGGAGCTGCAGAGAGTCATCCTCATGATGTGTCAATTACTCGAGAAGCCCCAAATTATAGTAGACAATTTTAAAATATTTTAACATTATAATTTAAACCTTAAGTTTATGAAGAAGATTTGTTTGATAATATGTTCTATTCTATTTCTTAATCAGTTTTATTCCGTTGCTCAATCAAAAGATGTATTAATTTCTATCGATGACAACGAAATATTAAAAGAGGAATTTGTTAGAATTTACGAAAAGAATAAGACAAATTTATCTACAGGAGAGGTTACTTCTCTTGAGGAATATTTAGATTTATTCATAAACTTTAAATTGAAAGTTTTCGAAGCTGAAAAATTGGGTTTTGATACTTTAGAATCATTTACGCAAGAATATGAAGGTTATGTTAAGCAATTGGCTCGACCTTATTTGTTAGATAGTAAGGCAAATGAACAAGTTGTAACTGAGGCGTACGAGAGAATGAAGCAGGAAGTGCGAGCAAGTCATATTTTGATTAAATTAGCAAAAGATGCAACTCCTGAAGATACAACTGCTGCGTACGAAAAAGCTATTGAAATTAGAAGAAGAATTATAAACGGAGAAGCTTTTGATGTTGTTGCAAAAGGAAGTTCAGACGATCCTTCGGTTAAAAATAATGCTGGTGACCTAGGTTATTTTACTGTTTTTCAGATGATTTACCCATTCGAAAATGTTGTTTATAATTCCGAAATTGGAGAAATTTCATATCCAGTAAGAACTCGTTTTGGATACCATATTGTTAAAGTTACCGATAAGCGAAATGCAAGAGGGCAAGTGAAAGTTGCCCATATTATGATTGCAACACCACGAGGTTCAACCAAAGAAATCATTGAAGAAAAGAAGAAGTTAAGCAACGAAATTTATCATAAACTTAAACAAGGTGAAGATTTTTCAGAGTTAGCAATCACTTATTCAGACGATAAAGGAAGTGCAAGAAAAGCAGGAGAATTGCCATGGTTTGGAGTTGGTAGAATGGTAAAAGAATTCGAAACTGCTGCTTTTGGTTTAAAATTTAACGATGAAATTTCACAACCTGTTCAAACTGGATTTGGTTGGCATATTATAAAAAGAATAGATAGAAAAGAAGTTCCTTCTTTTGAAGAAGCTAAAGCAGAAATTGCACGAAAAGTTGGTAAAGATCAACGAGCTAATATTGCCAGAAGAGCTTTAATAGATGAATTAAAAAAGGAATACAATTTTAAAGAAAAAACAGAAAATATTCCTGTGAGTTTTGATTCAATTCAAAATATTTATGTGTTGAAATTAAAATTTATAGAAAGAGATATAGTTTTAAAAGACACCTTATTTTCATTTTTAGATAAGGTTTATTACGAAAAGGACTTTGTAACTTATGCAAGAACTAAATTCAAAAATAAAACAAGTACAGCATATCAGTATAAAGTTTTGTATGAGGAGTACATCGATGAAAAGATTTTAGAACTTGAAGAGTCTAGACTTGAAATAAAATATCCTGAATATAAATATTTGCTTAAAGAATATCACGACGGAATGTTGCTTTTTGAAATTACAGATCAAAAAATATGGTCAAAAGCAATTGTAGATTCTGCTGGATTAGAGAATTATTACAAAGAACATAAAAAAGCTTATATGTGGGATGAGCGATGGGATGGTTCAATATATAAATGTTCAAATGAGAATCTTTTTAATGCCGTTTCAAAAATAACTAGTAAGTCAAGTTTTGGAAAAAAAGTGACGAACGATGATTTGTTGGCTAAATTTAATTCAGAATCAGAGAATCTTACCATTGAAACTGGATTATTTACTAAAGGTGATAATAAAATTATTGATAAGTTGATTTGGAATACGAATCAAGAAAATGTAGACACAAAAAACATTGCAATCAAAGGACAAATAATAAAACCTAAGATTAAAACTCTGGGCGAAGCTCGGGGAGGTGTTATTTCAGATTATCAGGATTATCTTGATAAGTTGTGGGTTAATAAATTACGCGAACAATACAATATTAAAGTTAACGAGTCAGTTTTATCATCAATAAAATAGTACTTAATGAAATTTAAAGTATTCATATTCGTTTTGTTGGTTCTTGTTGGATGTAAGTCTAAAGATACCGAAGTAGAGAAAATACCATTGGCTAAGGTAAATGATAAGTTCCTTTATGATGTAGATATTAAAGAATTATTTACATCGAATTTATCGCAGGAAGATAGTGTTACTATTGCTAAAAATTTTATTGATGAGTGGGTTAAGAAGCAGCTTTTATTAACAAAGGCGGAGCTTAATTTGACAGAAGAAAATAACGATATTGAAAAACAAATCGAAGATTATAGATCTTCGTTATTAATATTTAAATATAAGCAAGAATTAATAAATCAGAAGCTAGATACTGTCGTTACAGATGATGAAATAGAGGAGTATTACAATGATTATTCGGCAAATTTTGTACTAAACCATAATATTGTAAAAGTCTTATTTTTAATGATTTCAAAAGAGGCGCCCGAAATAGATAAGGTTAAACGATGGTATAAATCTAATGATGAAGAAAATCTATCCCGATTAGAAGATTATTGTTATCAGTACGCAACAAAATTCGATAACTTTAATAATGATTGGATTCCATTTAACAGTTTATTAATTGAATTGCCTATAAATATTGATGATCAAGAAAGATATCTTAGGTATAACAAATATCTGGAAACAGAAGACTCACTTTATTATTATTTTGTTAAAATAAATGAGCACAGTTTAAAAAGTACAATTCAACCTTTAGAATACGCAAAGCATAAAATAAAGAGTATCATCCTGAATAAAAGAAAATTTACTTTTATTGAAGAGCTGGAAAATAAGGTGTATAATGATGCTTTGAATCATAATGAATTTATAATCTATTAAAAAATAAAAAAAATGAGAATCTCTTTATCAAGAATACTATCTCTATGCCTAATTCTTACAGCAGTTTCTTTTGTTGGTAGAGCTCAAGAGCCGCAAATGATTGATCAGATTGTAAGTAAAGTTGGCGATAAAATAATATTGCAATCGGATATCGAAAATCAGGTATTGCAATATATGGCTCAGGGTTATGGAAATAAATCAGAGATGAAATGTAATGTTTTAAGCGAGTTAATGGTACAGAAATTACTGCTTACACAAGCAGAACTTGATAGTCTTGAAGTTGGAATGAATCAGATTGAATCTGAATTAAGCCGACGGTTAAATTATTTTATTCGTCAGGTTGGTTCACAAGAAAAACTCGAGGAATTTTATAATAAATCATTAATTGAGATTAAAGAAGATTTTCGACCTTTAATAGAAGAACAAATAAAAACTCAAATGATGCAAGGTAATATTGTATCTAGCATTGATGCTTCTCCAAAAGAGGTGAGAAAGTTTTATAATGATTTCGAAGAGGATAGCATTCCATTAGTAAATGCTCAATACGAAATAAAGGAAATTACCTTATATCCTCCTAAAAATGAAAAAGCCAGAAATGAGTCACGTGAAAAACTCTTGGAAATACGAAAAAGAATTATTGATGGCGAAAGATTTTCAACATTATCTGTTTTATATTCAGAAGATCCAGGGTCGGCCAGGCGTGGAGGAGAATTGGGGTTCAGAACAAGAGACGAGTTAGATCCAGCTTTTGCTAAAGCAGCATTCAGCTTGAACGACGATGGAGGTATTTCTAGAATAGTAGAATCAGAATATGGATTCCATATTATTCAGTTAATCGCCCGCGAAGGAGAGCAGGTAAATGTTAGACACATTCTAATTATTCCTAAGCTGAAAACTGAACAGAAAGTGGCTACTAAAAATAAACTAGATACAATTGTAACTGAAATAAATTCCAATAATCTTAGCTTTGAAAATGCAGCATTGAAATATTCTCAAGATGATCAATCTAGATTTAATAAGGCCTACATGATTAATCCGGCAACTACTTCAACTAAATTTGAATTAGAAAATTTAATTAAGCAAGAATATAATGTAGTAAAAGACTTGAAAGAAGGAGAGATTTCAGAACCATTCGAATCTGTCGATTCAAAAGGAAAAGCAGTGTTTAAGGTTATTAAAGTTAGTAATATAATTGAAGCCCATAGAGCCAATTTGAAAGAAGATTATGAATTAATAAAGAATATGGCAATTTTTGAGATACAACAAGAGGTTTTCAAAAAATGGCTAGACGAAAAAAAGGCTAAAACATATATTTATGTTGATAAATCTTCACATAATTGCGAGTTTCTTGAAGAGGGTTGGTTAAAATAAACTAGTTGGGTGCACTATATGAATAAAATTCTAGTTGTTTTCTTATTTTTTTGTTTTCTAGCTACATTAAGTAATTCTACTTTTGGACAAAAAAAGGAGCAGATTAATATCCTCAATTCTAATTCATTTGAGTCAAATAAAAGTATTGGCGAAGGAGTTAGACGTTTTTTGGGAGATGTAGTCTTTGAGCATAACAATACCAAAATGTATTGCGATAGTGCTTATTTGTACAGTAAGACAAATATTATGCACGCATATAGTAATGTACATATTAATAGAGCCGATTCTCTGCATTTGTATGGTGATTATTTAATCTACAATGCAAATACAGATATTGGTAAAGTAAGAAACAATGTGCGGTTAGAGAATGACAGTACCGAATTATTTACCGATTCTTTAAATTTTAATACTTTATTAAATATTGCCTATTATTTTGATGGTGGAAAGATACTTAGTGGAGAAAATACGCTTACAAGCACAATAGGTCATTATTATGCAGATGAGGATCTAATCTTTTTTAAAGATAGTGTAAAAGTTGAATCTCCCGATTATATTATTTTAACCGACACTTTAAAATACAATACAAAAACAGAAACAGCATTTTTTGTAGGACCAACAGATATTTTCAACGAAGAAAATACCTTATATGCTGAAAATGGGTGGTATAAAACGATCGAAAAACAATTTCAATTTAGAGAGAATGCAACTTATCAGAACAAAGAAAAAATTCTTAAGGGAGACAGTTTGTATTTTGATGAAATTATTGGAATAGGAAAAGCTTTTCGAAATGTTGAAATGATTGATACATCTCAAAATCTGATTTTAAAAGGTAATTACGCAATTTATCATGAGAATCCGGAGAGTTTCCTAATTACTGATAGCACTTTAATGATTCAGGTAACAAATCGTACAGACTCATTGTTTTTGCATGCCGATTCAATAAGATCTGATATGGATTCATCAGGAATAAATCGTATAATTAGAGCTTATCACAAAGTTCAATTGTATAGAGACGATTTTCAAGCCTCGTGCGACTCTATGGTTTATACTTTCGCTGATTCTGTTATTACGATGTACACAAGACCAATATTATGGGCAGAGGGGAGTCAAATGACTGCAGATTTAGTTGAGATACATATTAAAAATGAGAAAATAGATTTTTTTAAGTTAATTCAAACTGCATTTATTGTGCAACAAGAAGATACTTCAAAATACAATCAAATTCGTGGTAAGGAAATGATTGGTTATATAAGAAATAATGAGTTATCTAAGATCGATGTTTTTGGAAATGGTCAAACCATATATTTTACCAAAGATAAAGAGGAGTTTGTAGGTGTAAATTACGCCGAAAGCAGCGATATTATAATATATATGAAGAACGGCAGACCAAGTCGTTTTAATCTAATAAAACAACCCGATGGGACAATGTATCCTATGGGAGAGTTAGAGAAAACTAAGTTAAAAGATTTTCAATGGCTCGAAAACTTACGACCCAAATCAAAAAACGATATATTCTTCTGGAAATAAAAAAGGGACTTTAAAAAGTCCCTTTTATTTAATATTCATCTTCGTTAAAGAAGAAATCATCTTTACTTGGGTAATCTGGCCAAATATCTTCGATACTCTCGTAAATTTCTCCTTCATCTTCAATTTCCTGAAGATTTTCAATAACTTCTAAAGGAGCGCCCGAACGAATACCGAAATCTATTAATTCTTCTTTACTTGCTGGCCAGGGCGCATCTTCTAATTTTGATGCTAATTCTAGTGTCCAATACATATTATAATAACTTTAATAATTACGTGCTTAAAATTTTGCAAATATAAAAATATTTTTTAAAATCCAAACTTTTTTTATTAAACTCTCGGTTTCCAAGGTATTTCTTTGGCGTTTAAGTCGATAGAGAGCTTTCTCGATAAAACAAATAAATAATCTGATAATCTGTTTAGATATTGATTGACTTTTTCACTGTATTTATACTGTTCTTGTACCTTAATTGATAGTCTTTCTGCGCGTCTGCATATATTACGTGCAATATGGCAAAAAGATACGGTTTGATGTCCTCCTGGTAAAATAAATGATGTTAATGGCGGCAAAGATTGTTCCATTGTATCAATTTCATTTTCGAGCATTTCAATATCCTTTTCAATAATCTCAGGAATTTTAACTTCGCAATTTTCGCAATCTGTTGCTAATATTGATGCGCATGTCATTAAGCGATCCTGTATTTCGATTAAAACCGAAATAAAATGATTATCTATTTTCTGATCTCGAATTAACCCTATATATGAAATTAGTTCATCTACAGTTCCATAAGCCTCAATTCGATCATGATATTTTGGGACACGAGTTCCTCCAATTAAAGAAGTTTCGCCTTTATCGCCTGTTTTAGTGTATATTTTCCATTCTTTATTCATAGTAACTCCATTTTAAAAAGAGAACGATCGAGTGTGAAATTTGTTTAATTCAAATGGTAAAATATTAATTAAATTTTGTTGGATTGGGATTAATCTCATCAGACTCTATCATTCCATCTTTTAATCGAATTATTCTATGTGCATGGAGTGCAATATCTTCTTCGTGCGTAACTAATATAATTGTATTTCCTTTTTCATGAATTTCATTAAATAAATTTAGAATATCCATTGAGGTTTTTGAGTCTAGATTTCCTGTAGGTTCATCTGCTAAAATAATAGATGGCGAATTAACCATTGCACGAGCAACGGCAACTCTTTGTCTTTGTCCTCCTGATAATTCGTTAGGTCGGTGAGTCATTCTATCCTCTAAACCAACATTTACTAAAACATTTTCTGCTTTTTTTAATCTATCTTCTTTATTAATGCCGGCATAAATTAAAGGTAACGACACATTTTCTAAAGCAGAATATCGGGGTAGTAAATTAAAAGTTTGAAAAACAAAGCCTATTTCTTTGTTTCTTATCTCTGCTAATTGATCATCATCTAAATTACTAACATTTGTGTTGTTTAGGATATAATCTCCACCAGTAGGGGTGTCAAGGCATCCTAATATATTCATTAATGTAGATTTGCCAGAACCCGAAGGACCCATTATAGCTAAATATTCATTTTTATTTATTGATAATGAAACAGAACGGAGTGCTCGAATCGTTTCTGTTCCTACATAATAATTCTTTATTAAAGAGTTTATTTCTATTATTTTACTCATAATGAAATGTTTGTGTCTAATTCAGAAATACGAATTTAATTAAAAATAAAATGGATAATACAAAATTTTATTAAAATTTTATAACAAACTGTTCGTATGACAATTCTTGTTTAAAAAAGATTAATCCCATGCGGAATAAATCTACCGATACCTTAACCTTTTTGTGGTTTTTAATATAGTCCCAGGCCCCTTCCATTTCGCTCGACCAATGTATATCGTCAAAAATAAATACAGTGTTGTTATGTATTTTATTTAAACATGAATTAAAGTAATTTATTGTACTTTCTTTTTTGTGATTTCCATCGAAAAATACAAGGTCAAGTTGGTCAAATTTAGTTAGAGTTGTTTCAAGTATTTCATCAAAATCACCACAAATAAATTTGGTTGATTGATTTAATTCTTTCGATTTTTTTTCTGCTATCTGTTGCTTTTCATAAACACCATCAATACTAATAAAATTAGCCTTACGATCTGCCTGAGAAATATACATTGAACTTATTCCTACAGAACTTCCTAACTCCAGAATGTTTTTAGGATTAAAATAACACGTTAAATTATAAATCAACTTCCCATATTTTGGTGTAATTGAAGATCTTCTAACAATGCTACTAACTTTCTGAGACGTTTGCTGTTTATACTTTGACCCAGCTCCGATTTCTTTGTAATTTATTTTTTGTTTTGATTTCTTGATTTTTTTATGCGCATTTAAAACAGCTTTAAGATCATCATTAATAATATTTTTTCTTAGAACTTTAGTAATAAGAAAAAACATAAAAGGAGAATGAATACCGTGTCCTTTCTTATGTTTCGATGTGAGCTTATATTGAATGAATTTTAATGCGTATATAAATTGGGAAATCATATTTAAAAAATATCAAAAAAAGATTAATATTGTGAGACAAAGATAATTCTTTACTAATATCATTTCTTAATTATTGCTTAACAATTAGGCGTGGTTTAAGATCTGGAATATCAAATGGTTTAATGTCAGGTTATTTACAACAGGAAATAAAATTTTTAAGTGGGGTTGGTCCTAAAAAAGCAGAATTGCTCAATAAAGAGTTAGGGATTTATTCTTTTGAAAATTTGTTGTATTACTTCCCATATAAATACATCGATCGATCAAAATTTTATAAAATAAGCGAGTTAAATCCAAATCTTTCAAACATTCAATTAAAGGGGAAAATAATTAGCTTTGAAATGGCGGGCGCTGGATCAAAAAAAAGATTGATAGCGCATTTTACTGATGGAACAGGAACTATTGAGTTATTGTGGTTTAAAGGTTTAAGTTTTATTCAAAAAAGTGTTTCGTTGAATGCGGAATATATTGTTTTTGGTAAACCAGGATATTTCAGTGGAAAGTACAATATCATTCATCCCGAAATAGAAGATAGCCTTAAAAGTAAAAATGTAATTCGGGCAAAACTCCAAGCGCATTATAATACAACAGAAAAATTAAAAAAGAATTTCTTACACTCAAAAGCTGTTTCTAAACTTGAAAATAATCTTTTACTTCTGTTAAAAGATAAAATTCAGGAAAGCTTACCCGATTATCTCTTGGAGAAATACAATTTAATCCCACTCAAGTATGCTTTAATTAATATTCATTTTCCACAAAATCCTGATTTGCTTAAAAAATCAATTTATAGATTGAAATTCGAAGAACTGTTTTACCTTCAGTTAAATATATTACAGAAGAGAAGTATTCGTATTCATAAATCAAAAGGATATGTTTTTTCTAAAGTAGGAGATAGCTTAAATCAGTTTTACGAAAATAATTTACCATTTGAATTAACAGGAGCGCAAAAAAGAGTTTTAAAAGAGATAAGAAAAGATATTGGTTCGGGAAAACAAATGAATCGTTTGCTCCAGGGCGATGTTGGAAGTGGAAAAACCTTAGTTGCATTAATGAGTATGTTAATTGCTTTGGATAATGGCTTTCAGGCTTGTATTATGGCACCAACTGAGATTTTGGCTAATCAACATTTAGTTACAATAAAAGAATTTTTAGATGGCTTACCAATAAATGTTGAATTATTAACAGGATCGACAAAAGCAAAAGCACGCAAGGGCTTGCATGAAAGATTATTAAATGGCGATCTTCAAATATTAATCGGTACGCATGCATTAATAGAAGATACTGTTCAGTTTAGAAATTTGGGTTTGGTTGTTATCGACGAACAGCATAGGTTTGGTGTTGCACAACGAGCAAAGTTGTGGAAGAAAAATATTCAACCACCTCATGTTCTTGTAATGACAGCAACCCCAATCCCTCGAACATTAGCAATGACTATATATGGAGATTTGGAAGTATCTGTAATTGATGAGTTACCACCAGGTCGTAAACCAATTCAAACAACACATTTATTCGATTCGAAACGATTGCGAATGTTTGGTTTTTTAAGACAACAGATCGAGCTAGGGCGACAAATTTACATTGTTTATCCATTAATTAAGGAATCCGAAAAAATGGATTATAAAGATTTGGAAGATGGATATGAAAGCATTACGCAGGCTTTTCCGCCTCCTAAATATGCTGTAAGTGTTGTGCATGGAAAAATGAAGCCTGAAGAAAAAGAAGCTGCAATGAATCTTTTTGTGAAAGGTCAAACACATATCATGGTTGCAACAACCGTAATTGAGGTTGGTGTAAATGTCCCAAACGCTTCGGTAATGGTTATTGAAAGTACCGAACGGTTTGGTTTATCTCAGTTGCATCAGCTACGTGGACGCGTGGGGCGTGGAGCAGATCAATCATTTTGTATTTTAATGACATCGTATAAACTGTCGAACGAAGCGCGAAAACGCATCCAAATAATGACTGGTACAAACGATGGTTTTGAGATTGCCGAAGCCGATTTAAAATTACGAGGTCCAGGCGATATTGAGGGAACTCAACAAAGCGGTATTGCTTTTGATTTAAAAATTGCAAATCTCGGAAAAGACGGGCAATTGATTCAATATGTGCGAGATGTTGCAGAGGAGATTTTAGATAATGATCCAGAATTGAAAATGCCGGAAAATAAGGTCTTACGAAATCAATTGCAGAAAATCTCGAACAAGAAAGTTGATTTTAGTCAAGTAAGTTAGAACAAAATATACATGATTATGAGATTAAAACTTTTTATTGGGTTTTTATTATTGTTTTTTGTTACCCAAAAATCATTTGGACAAAACTATTTTCAAAGGGAATTTCAGAATAAGAATTCGTTAAATACTCTTATAGAAAAAGATAGTATCAATAATTATTTACCCTCGAATGTATACAATGAGATATGGAAAAAATCGGAGGATATTAATGAAAAAGATGCCTTCGGTTTTTACAGAAGAGCTGCAGATAAATATGAACAGGGTTTAATAGATGAGGCAATTGGAGATCTTGATAGGTCAATATTGATTGACTCAAGTGTCAGTCTTAGTTATAGTTTAAGAGCTTTATGTAAAATCGGACGGCAATATAGTACGATTGAGATAATAGGAGATATTAATAAAGCAATCGATTTAGACAGCGAAAATTGGCAAGCGTATAACTTGAAAGGTTACCTGAGTTTAAACCAAAATGAGTTATCTGTTGCAGAAGATAATTTTAATAAAGCACTAGAAGTAAAGAAAGATATACCAGAATCCTATTTGTATCTCGGAGATATTTATTTTTTAAAAAGGAAATATTATAAAGCAATAAGGTATTACAATAAAGCCATTCAGTTAAACAAGAACTTGTTTGAAGCATACTTAAAAAAAGCCCAGAGCATTCTTTTTACTGATAGGTATGAAGATGCACTAGAAGTAATAGATGAGTTAATTGAAGTTAACCCAGAAAACTATAAAGCTTATGCAACCAAGTCTGATTTGTATATTATAATGGGGAGGTTTAAAGAAGCAAATAAATACATTAACAAGGGATTGGAAAAGAAACCTAATGATTATATGTTATTACTAAAAAAGGCTGTTGTGGCATTTGGTCTTAATGATTTTAATACATGTTACGACAGGTTTAACGAAGCAGTTTTTAGTGATTCTTCAAGTATTAATGAATTAGGCATTGATTTTAAGGATAATCTTTTGACAAAGATAAATATTGCCGACTATCATTTTAAAGGTGAACAGAAAATCGATAAAAAATATCAGAATTTATATAAAAGAGCTGTCGTTCATTATATTATGAAAAAATCTGTTCTTGCATTTGGCGAGTTTCAGTTCTTAATAGAAAATGGTGTTTGTATTCCTGAAATTTTTGAACTTAATGGAATTCTTGCATATCAATGTTACGATTATAATTATGCAGAAACTAGTTTTCAAAAGGCACTTGAATTAAATAAAGATAATAAGAACGCTTTTGTTTATATTAACTTGGGGGTAGTGCAAAGTTTCCAAGGATATAATAAATATGCTGCATTAAATTTTTTAAGAGCTTTACGAATTGAACCAAGTAATTATAAAATATATTATTTTTTGGCTAAAATAAATATAACAATAAAAGAATATGGCAGTGCAATAGCATACTTAAATAAAGCTCTAGAATTAAATCCTAATGCATTTAATATTTTTGAAGAAAGAGCCGAATTAAAAAATATACTTAGAAACTTTAATGGTGCTATTTCAGATTATATGAGAGCTATTGAACATTCTCCATTCAACAAGAATCTTTATTATACAAGTGCTGGAATACATATTCAAAATGAAGAATACGAGTTGGCAGAAGCGATATTAAAAAGGGCTTGTGCTGTTGATACAGCTGATTATGAACCGCTTTTTGTTTTGGGTAATTATTATTACTCCCAAAAGGAATACAACGAAGCAATTCGATGTTACAAGAAAGTAAAATCTAAAAATAGCAATAAACAACCGGAGTATTTTGAGTTTTATATTGCAAAATCCATTCAGGCGAAAGAAAAATATATAGAAGCAATAGAGCTCTATAAAAATATTATTAAAAATTATGAAAGCCGTTCATTTAAAGTAGATAACTTTCATTACATGAAAACGCTTGTAAATATTGGGAGGTGTTATGGAGATATAGCTGATTCAATTAAAAAGCAAGACTATTTTGATAAGCTTATGAAATTTGAAAACTTAAAATCAGATTATTATTTAGCTAAGGCTGTGTGTTTTGAAAATGTTAAAGAATATAATTATAGTATAGAATGTTTAGAAAGGAGCTTGTTGATGGATAGTGCAAATTATAATACTTACATTCATCTAGGAAAGGTGTTTGTTAAAAATAGGGATTATACGGGTGCCTTAGATATATTAAATGAAGCCATTTTAGTTGATTCTGTAAATTATCAGGCATATGAAGTTATTGGTAGGGTGAAATATGAAAACAAGGAATATAGTGATGCAATTATTTATTCGAAAATGGCTATAGAAAGAAATCCATTAATAATAAAACCAAAAATTGTTATAATGATTTCAGAAATGCTTTTGGGAAACGAAGGTGAAGCAAAGAAAATAATGGATCAGATTAGAAATGGGTTAACTAAATTAGAGCTAAATGAAATAAAAGAAGACATAGATAATCTAATTAGTCAAAAAAACAATTTGTATAATATAAACGAATTGTTGAGATATCTCGAACAAGAAAGTTGATTTTAGTGTAATAAGTTAGAAGAATTAAAGTTCTTAGTTTATAGTTTAAAAACAGGTTGATGCGAAAATATATTCTATTAATAATTTTATTGTATAGTTCAACACACATATGGGCACAAGAAAAACCTTGTGAGATTCAGAATAAGGCTTTTAAAGCTGGAGAGAAATTAAATTATGTAATTACCTACAATTGGTTTCTTGTTTGGACAGATGTTGGAGGAGTAGAGTTTGTTGCTTCTGAAGATACTGTTTTTGGACAGGATGTATTTAACCTAAAAGGAACGGGAGTAACATTCTCTTTCTACGATTGGTTTTTTCAGGTTCGTGATGTTTATCAGTCATGGGTTCGTCCGGATAATTTGCTTCCGGTTTATTATCATCGGGATGTAAACGAAGATGGATATATCATAGATTATAAGTATAAATACGATTTCGAAAATTTAGTGGCTTATTCGGAGCGTATCAAAACTAGAAAACCATTCAGGCAGGATACCGTAGCTATTTTTCCATGCACATACGATGTTATATCTGTTATATATCAGGCTCGTAATATCGATTTTACAAAATACAAAAAGAACGAGAGAATCCCTTTTAAAATCCTTTTAGATAATGAAATTCACGAAGTTTTTATAAGGTACAAAGGAAAAGAAGTTAAGAAGGTTCGTGGTGTTGGTAAGTTTAATACCATAAAATTTACAGGATCTCTGGTTGCAGGAGATGTGTTTGAAGGGGGAGAGGATCTTCAAATTTGGGTAACCGATGATGAAAATAGGGTTCCTGTATGGATCGAAAGTCCAATAATTGTTGGTACTATAAAAGCGCGATTAGTTGATTATGAAGGACTGCGTCATCCTCTAAAATCATTGATAAAATAAAAGAGTTTAGGAAATCTTACATAAGTTTTTGATCTTTGTTAAAGAAACATTTTCAATAGCAAAAGCACATAAAATTAAAATTCGAAATGGAAAATTTAGTTAATCGATTTAAAAGATACCGCACAGTTCGACATATTGAGAATACTTATAAAAAAAAATACGCTTTTATTGGAATGGGAAATCATTCAATAAATAATTTATATCCCGTTTTAGATTATTTGAATGTTGATTTAAAGTATGTTGTAACAAAAAGTGAGCAAACAGCTAAAGCAATTTCCGACAACTACTCTAAATATATTGGAACGAACGATTTGGATCTGGTTTTAAACGACAGCGAAATTTCAGGAGTTTTTGTTTCGGCAAATCCGAAATCCCATTTCGAATTAATAAAGAAGATCTTAAAAATGGATAAAAACGTTTTCGTCGAGAAACCTCCATGCTATACAAAACATGAATTATTCGAATTAATTGAAATAGAAAAAGAAAGTAAAGGAATTGTTCTTGTTGGATTTCAAAAGAGATATGCTCCATTGTATTCAATTCTTAAACGAGAAATTAAAAAGCCCGAATATTATTCATTTAAATATGTGGTTGGTAATTATCCCGAAGGTGATATGTTGTTAGATTTATTTATTCACCCTATAGATTTAACGAATTATTTATTTGGAGATGCCAAAATTTCTTCACTCCAGAATATAGGAAAAGAAAAAGGAGTACAGACTCTTTTAATTCACCTTGAGCATAAGAATGGGGTGATTGGTAATTTAGAACTTTCTACAGATTATTGGTGGTCGAAGAGTTACGAGAAATTATTTGTTAATGCAGATAAGAAATATTTTAAAAGTAAAAATACCGATAAATTGAAATCGATTCCAAAGCCGGCAAGTATTTTGTCTGTACCTATAGAAAAAATAAAAACACCACAAATAGAGACAAAAGTGCTTTACGAGCAAAATAATTTTCTTCCAAGCAGAGAGCAAAATCAATTATATTCTTCGGGATATTTTGCTGAAATACAAACGTTTCTTGATCTTTGCGAACAGAGGAGTGCGAAAAACCTCACATCATTAAGCGATCTTGTAATCACCTACAATCTTATCGACAATATTCAAAATAAATTAAGATCTTAAGAAACAAATTGTAAGTCCAAAATTATCTGAGTTTAATTAGTATTTTTGCATCTTCGAAATCAGAAGGCAAATTATTGCGTTAATTATAATACGATTATTGAATGTATAAAGTATCAGACTATATAAACAGGGGAGTTAAATTAGTAAATAACATAGTTTTTCCTAAACATAAGAAATTGTCAACAATAATGCTTTACTCTACCGATCGATGTAATTCGAAATGTAAGCATTGTTTTATATGGGAAAAAAACCCGAAGCAACATTTGCCTTTTGAGAAAGTAAAGGAAATAATTGAAAGTCCGGTTGTCGATAAAAACACCTTGATTGGTCTTGAAGGTGGCGAGTTTATTATGCATCCCGAAGCAGAAAAGATTTTTGAGTACATGGCAGCAAATCACCCTAATTTTGATTTGCTATCCAACGCAATTATGGGCGATAAGTTGTACGATTATACGTTAAAATATAAACCCAAAAGACTCTTTATTTCTCTTGATGGAAATCGAGAAACATATAAGAATCTTCGAGGAGTTGATGCTTACGATAAAGTAATTGAAAGTATTATTCGACTTAAAGATATTGTTCCGGTATCAATTATGTTTACACTTACAAATCACAATGATTTTAATGATTTAGTTCACGTGGGTGACTTTTGTAAAAAGCATGAGCTTGATATGCGAATTGGAATCTACAATACAATGGATTATTTTGATACCAATAGCGCAGAAGAAAAATCAGATTCCTTAAATTATAATGCGGAAGATATTCCTGCTATTGTTAAAGATTTTAAGGAGAATTACGATTTCATGGCTTTGTATCCTAAACACAGAGAAGGGAATTTGAAATTAACATGCAACAGTATTAGCGATAGCATTGTAATTTATCCAAATGGAGATATTCCTATTTGTCAGAATAAACAAATTATTCTAGGAAATATTTTCAAAGAATCACTACACAAAGTTGTTAATAAAAAAGCTACAGTAAAGCTACATAAACAGTATAAGCACAATTGCAATGAATGCTGGGTAAATTACCACAGAAAATATGATATTGTGTTGTATCGAAATTTAGAAAAACTACTACCTAAAAAAGCAATTGAACTCATCTTTGGAAAATACAATTGGTCAGAAAATTCAAAAGATAAATATAAAAAGGTTGTTGGTTGTTAAATAATCATAGTTGAATCTTATTCTAGTATGGCATCACGAATGATTGCAATTGATCCTATTATGAATTGGATGAAGCCAAGAATAGATACATGCCTTATATAGTAAAAAAAAAGAGTCTGTTTGTATTTAACAAACAGACTCTTTTTTTTGTTGAAATTTATTTTACCAAGATGAATCTTCATACCATCCATCATTTTCTAATTCAATAATGTATGTTTCATTCCACATAAAATCATAATGATCTATTATTAATTCTTCGAAACCAATAAAATCAGAAGTAACTTTAATATCATAAACATCATCATCTTCAGTATTTATGGTGAAAGTCTTACTTTCTCCAGGTCCAATTTTACGGTCTATCTTATTTTTGTCTCCCGGACCCACGGTGCCATAATATACGCCAGTTATATAATTGGAACTTGATGTGTTTTCAATTTTTAATTTTGCTTCTTGTTTAAGTATGTCTGGCTTGCCGCATTGACTTGAAAACAAAGCGCATGCAATAATCGATACTATAATACAAATTCTTTTCATAGTGTTTAAATTTATTCGATAATAAAGATAAAGTTTATCGTACGTTAGAATCAATTTATTGTTAAATCAATTTCATGAAAATTCCTTATTTAAAATCAAAATAAATAAGTATAAACTTTTCAAAAACTGACAAAAAGCAATCTTTAATTTTCAAATACAGTTATTTTTGTATCCGATTCAAAATCTTGAAATAATCGGATGTCAAATTCTAAATCGATCGAACATAAAGGACGAATTGATTCTATTGACGGCAACAAAATAATTGTTAGTTTCTTAGCAATGTCGGGTTGCGCGTCGTGCCATGCTAAAGGCGTTTGTACTGCTGCCGATATGCAGGAAAAATCAGTAGATGTATACGATTTCACAAATCAATATCAAGTAGGAGAGGAAGTTAATATTCTTTTGAAGCAAACTCTGGGTTTTAGAGCTTTGTTTCTTGGTTATGTTTTACCTTTTTTGTTGATATTATTTTTCCTTATTGTACTTACGATCATTACAAATAACGAAGCGGTGTCGGGATTAGGTGCTTTATCAGTGCTCGTTCCTTATTATATTATCTTGTTTGTAATGCGAGATAAAATTAGAAAGAAATTTACATTTACATTAAATAAAATAGATTAAAAATCTGAAACATGAGTGCAACAATTTTGTTTACTATTATTTCTCTTAGCGCGATTGGTTCTGTTGCTGCAATAATCTTGTATTTTGTAGCTCAGAAATTCAAAGTTTATGAAGATCCGCGCATCGATCAGGTTGAAGAAATTCTTCCTGCTGCAAACTGTGGAGGTTGTGGTTTTCCCGGTTGTCGGGGCTTTGCTGATGCTTTAGTTAAAGCAGATGATTTGTCACCTTTCTTCTGTCCTGTAGGAGGTAACGAAACTATGGCAAAAGCTGCTGAAATACTTGGAAAAGCTGTCGAAGCAAAAGATCCACTAGTAGCTGTTATTCGATGTTCTGGTTCACCAACACATCGCGAAAGAATAAATGCTTACGATGGTGCATCGTCTTGCGCTATTTCTTCTAGTTTATACTCAGGCGAAACTGGTTGTCAATATGGTTGTCTTGGATTAGGCGATTGTGTTGATGTATGTGATTTCGATGCTATTTACATGGATGAAGAAACAGGCTTGCCGGTTGTTAATGACGACAATTGTACAGCGTGTGGTGCATGTGTAACAGCTTGTCCTAACACCATCATTGAGCTAAGAAAAAAGAATAAAAAAGATCGAAAGATTTTTGTTTCCTGTGTTAACCACGATAAAGGTGGAGTAGCAAAGAAAGCTTGTAAAGTAGCTTGTATTGGTTGTGGTAAATGTGTGAAAGTTTGTCCTTATGATGCTATTACATTGGATAATTTTCTTGCATACATTGATCCAAACAAATGTAAGTTATGCCGAAAATGTGTAGCTGAATGCCCAACAGGTGCAATTCTGGAAATCAACTTTCCTCCTAAAAAGGTGAAAGTAGAGACTGTAGAAGTGCCTAAAGCAGAAGCTCCAAAGGTAGAGCCAAAAGAAACAAAAGAAAACGATAACAAATAAAATTAGGAGGGTTAAAGTGTTAAAAACATTTCCAAAAGGCGGTGTGCATCCAGAGGAAGGAAAATACTCTGAGAAAAGTGCAATCGAAACATTGCCGCTTCCAAAAACTGTATCAATACCCATTGCACAGCATATTGGTGCTCCTTCTAAAGCTATTGTCGCTAAAGGCGATAAAGTTAAAGTTGGAGATAAAATTGCTGAAAGCACAGGTTTTGTATCTGCTAATATCCATTCATCAGTATCAGGAACTGTAGTAAAAGTTGATAATGTATTAGATTCAACTGGTTACAAACGTTCATGTGTAATTATTGATGTTGAAGGTGATGAGTGGAACGAAAATATTGATAGATCTACTGATTTAAAAAAAGAAATCAGTTTAACAGATAGAGAAATCATCCAAAAAATAAACGAGTTAGGAATCGTAGGACTTGGTGGTGCAACATTTCCATCTCATGTGAAACTTTCGGTTCCAGATGGTAAAAAAATCGATGCATTAGTAATAAATGGTGTAGAATGCGAGCCGTATCTTACTTCGGATCATCGATTAATGCTCGAAAAAGCGGAAGAAATGCTTATTGGGATTCAAATTTTAATGAAAGCCTTAAGCGTAAATTCAGCTCTTATTGGTATTGAGAATAATAAACCAGATGCTATTGCTCATCTTGAAAATCTCGTAAAAGATTATCCAGGAATCGAAGTACATGCATTAAAGGTACAGTATCCTCAGGGTGGAGAAAAACAATTAATAAAATCATTAATTAATAGAGAGGTTCCATCGGGAGGCTTGCCTTTAGATGTTGGTGCTGTTGTTCATAATGTTGGAACTGCAGTTGCCGTTTACGAAGCTGTTCAGAAAAATAAACCACTATTTGAAAGAGTAGTAACCTTAACAGGTAAGTCGATTCAAAAACCATCGAACTTTATGGTCAGAACAGGTACTCCTGTTGCTGATTTAATTGCTGCAGCTGGAGGATTGCCAGAAGATACTGGAAAAGTAATTAATGGCGGTCCAATGATGGGTAAAGCTATTAACTCATTAGAGGTGCCTGTTGTAAAAGGTACGTCTGGAATTTTAATTATGCCTTCTGATTTATCAAAAAGAAAAGTTGAAAGTAACTGTATTCGTTGTGCTAAATGCGTTTCAGTTTGTCCACAAGGATTAGAGCCTTTTCTATTGAATAAATTATCTCAAGTTGAGAAGTATGATAAACTGGAAGTTAATGCTGTAATGGATTGTATCGAATGTGGATCATGTGCTTATACATGTCCTGCAGGATTACCATTATTAGATTATATACGCTTAGGAAAATCCAGAGTAAGTCAAATCATAAGATCAAGAAAACAATAATGAATAAATTATTTATATCACCATCTCCTCATGTTTATGAGGATACTAGCGTAAAGCGGTTGATGTTTGATGTTGTAATTGCATTGTTGCCAGCATTGGCATTTTCAATCTATTTCTTTGGAATGGGTGCAATTATTGTAACGTTAACAGCCGTTGCTTCGTGTTTAGCTTTTGAATGGTTAATTCAGAAGTTTATCTTAAAACAAGAACCCTCAATTACCGACGGATCGGCATTAGTAACAGGTATTTTGTTAGCATTTAATATTCCCACAAATTTACCTATTGGGATTATCATAATTGGTAGTTTAGTTGCTATTGGTGTTGGTAAAATGTCATTTGGTGGATTAGGAAATAATCCATTTAACCCAGCACTTGTTGGACGTGTATTTATGCTTATTTCGTTCCCAGTTCAAATGACAAGCTGGCCTATTCCAACTGGTTTTAGTAATAGTTATACTGATGCAGTTACAGGAGCTACACCACTTGGCTTGATGAAAGAAGGAATTGGAGCCGGAGAGTCTGTTTCTGCTATAATGGATAAAATTCCAAGTCACATGGAGTTATTCTATGGTTATATGGGAGGCTCAATGGGAGAGATTGCCGCAGTGGCCTTATTGCTTGGTTTAGCATATATGCTTTTCAGAAAGGTAATTACAATTCACATTCCAGCTTCTATTTTTATAACCGTAGCTGCTTTTACAGGCATTCTTTGGCTTATAAATCCAGAATCAAACGCAGATCCATTATTTCATTTATTAACAGGAGGAGTAATGTTGGGAGCTATATTTATGGCAACCGATTATGTTACATCACCAATGTCGGTAAAAGGTATGTGGATATACGGTATTGGAATTGGAGTTATTACAGTTTCTATTCGTGTTTTCGGAGCATATCCAGAAGGAATATCATTTGCAATACTTATAATGAACGCTTTCGTTCCTCTAATTAATATGTATATTAAACCTAAACGTTTTGGAGAGGAGGTTAAGAATGGCCAATAAGAAAGAATCAACATTTGTTAGCATGGTTCTAACATTGTTCTTAGTAACATTTATAGCATCAGCAGCTCTTGGTTATCTTTACGAATTAACAAAAGGTCCAATTGCAGCAAGTAAACTTGCAAAACAAACAGAAGCAATAAAAAAAGTGGTGCCTGAATTTGATAATGAACCTGGAGAAGAATCGTATAAAGTTGAAGTAGATGGAGGAACTTTAGAGTTTTTTCCTGCAAAGAAAAATGGAGAATTAATTGGTACCGCAATAAGTACGTTTACGAACAATGGATTTGGAGGTACTTTTAAAATTATGGTAGGTTTATTGCCAGATGGTACTATTCATAATATCTCGGTATTAGAGCATAAAGAAACTCCTGGTTTAGGCGATAAGATGCAAAAAAATAAATCAGATTGGAGTGTTCAGTTTAACGGAAAAAATCCAGCCAACTTTCAGTTGAAAGTAACTAAAGATGGTGGCGATGTGGATGCTATAACAGCATCTACAATTAGTTCAAGAGCATTCTGTGATGCAGTAGTTAGAGCGTATAACGCTTATATGGAAGGAGGTCAAAAATGAGTCAATGGAAAAATTTTAGCAAAGGATTCTTTAAAGAGAATCCTGTATTAGTACTTCTGTTAGGAATGTGTCCTACGTTAGGTGTTACAACATCTGCAATTAATGGACTTGGGATGGGATTAGCAACTACCTTTGTTTTGGTTATGTCAAACTTGGTGGTGTCTATGGTTAAATCGCAAATCCCTGATAAGGTTCGTATTCCTTCATTTATTGTAATTATTGCTTCGTTTGTTACTATGGTTGAATTATTAATGCAGGCATATGTACCTTCTTTATACGACCAACTAGGATTATTTATTCCTTTAATTGTTGTTAACTGTATTGTATTAGGAAGAGCTGAAGCATTTGCATCTAAAAATAATATTGTATCATCACTAATTGATGGTTTAGGTATGGGTTTAGGCTTTTCAATGGCTTTAACTATTTTAGGTGGAATTAGAGAACTATTAGGTAGTGGCTCATTCTTTGGATTTAAATTTATCCAAGGAGATGGAATGTTGGTATTTGTTCTAGCCCCAGGAGCTTTCCTTGCATTAGGTTATCTAATTGTTCTTATAAATAAAATCAATAAGAAAACTGCTTAATAATAGTACTATGGAATATATTATAATAGTTATATCAGCAATATTTGTAAATAATATTGTATTAGCCCAATTTCTTGGGATATGTCCTTTTTTGGGTGTTTCAAGTAAAGTAGAAACTTCTGCAGGTATGGCAGGAGCAGTTACCTTTGTTATGGTAATAGCTACAATTGTAACTTATCTATTGCAAAAATATGTATTAGCAGCTTTCGGTATTGCTTTTATGCAAACCATTACATTTATACTTGTAATTGCTTCTTTAGTTCAGTTGGTTGAGATTATTCTTAAAAAAGTAAGTCCTGCAATGTATCAGGCTTTAGGTATTTTCTTACCATTAATTACAACAAACTGTGCTGTGTTAGGTGTTGCAATTCTTGCTGTTCAGAAAGATTATAATTTAATGGAAAGTGTTGTTTTTGCTATTTCAAATGCCGTAGGTTTTGGTTTAGCTTTAATAACTTTTGCCGGATTACGAGAACATATGGAATTGGTAAATATACCTAAAGGAATGAAAGGAGTTCCAATTGCTTTAGTAGTTGCTGGTTTGTTAGCATTAGCATTCATGGGATTTGCTGGTTTAGTATAAATCTCATTTTAAAATAAATCTAAAAGAGCGACCAATTTGGTTGCTCTTTTTGCTTTGTCATTATTTTTATTATAAGTTTGCTTTTTCAAACCGGATCTATTAATAGGAATGTTATGAAAATGAGATATCTTCTAATAGCAATAGTTTGCATACTCTTAGGTGTTCAATTACAAGCTGCTGAGAAGAAGAATGTATTAATTTTAAATTCTTATCATAAAGGCTTACAGTGGACTGATGAAATTCAAAAAGGTATAAAAACTGGTTTGAATAGTTCAAAGCTTGAAAAAGAAATATATACTGAGTTTTTTGATTCAAAAAGATTTTTTGATGCTTCTTATAAGCAGGTTCTGGTAGATTACCTCATGAATAAATATCAAAATCTGAAATTTGATATAATAATTCTTTCCGATGATTATGCATTAACTTTTTTATTTGAGAATAGAGACAGTTTGTTTGGTGATGTTCCTGTTGTGTTCAGTGGAATAAATAATCCTCATATTTACCCAAGTTCTTATACCGGTATTCTTGAAGACATAAAATATATTGAGAGTTTTGAGCTGATAAAGAAATTACATCCAAATTATTCTAAAATTTACTTTATAGTTGATGAAACAAAAACTGGAAATATTATCTATGATCGTGCGTTTAGATTGTATCTTCCCGAACAAGGTGAATTTAATTATGAATTCCTAAGAAATTATAGTTTCGATGAATTATTCGAAAAAGTTTCAGCATTAGATGACAATGCAGTATTAATGTTAACAGCATTCACCAAAGATCGTAACAATGAATATTGCTCTTACGATGATATTATTAAAAATCTTCGAAAACACACAAAACTTCCTATCTATGGTTCGTGGGATTTTTATTTAGGGAATGGTATTGTTGGTGGAAAGTTGAATAGTGGATATAACCAAGGATTAAGAGCAGGAGAAATTGCAAATCAAGTATTGGAAGGGAAAAATATAAACGAAATTAATATTGAAATATCACACTCAAAATATTATTTTGATTACGTAGAGCTCAAAAGTCATAAAATAAAACGAAGATATTTACCAAAGAGTTCGATAATTATAAATCACCCTCTAAGTTTTTTGGTCGAAAATAAACAGCAAACAATATTTTTTAGTATAATATCAATCTTATTACTAATAATTATAATGATTCTTTGGTTTTTTCTTATGCTAAAAAAGAGGAAGAATAACGAAGAAATAAAATTTCGAAAAAACCTTGAGATCAGTAATGAAAAGTTGTTGTTAGCAAAAGAAAAGATAGAAGAATCTAATCGATTGAAAACCGCATTTATTGCAAACATGTCTCATGAGTTTAGAACACCAATGAATGGAATAATTGGATTTTCAGAACTATTAAAGGACGATTCCAAAATTGATAATGAAACAAAAAAGCGCTATTTTGAAATTATTCAGGAAAGTGGGCGAATACTCCTAAATTTAGTCGATGATATTATCGATCTTTCAAGAATTGAGTCTAGTAAATTGAGATTAAATTATAAGGAATTTAAAATAGCAGATGTTTTAGATGAGTTGCTCTCGTTTATTATATCTGAAAGAGACAATCTAAAGAAAGACAATATTAAAATACTTCTTGAAAAAGAATTTGATTATCAGAATTTAGTAATTTATTCTGATAAGGACAGACTCAAACAAGTACTTCATAATTTATTGAGTAATGCCTTAAAATTCACATCAAAAGGAAGCATTAGATTTGGTTTTTATATAGAATCTCCGAACATTGTTTTCTTTGTTAAAGACACAGGTATTGGTCTTTCTGATGACGAAAGAGGAATTATTTTTGATCAATTTAGACAAGTGGAAGATTACGGCACCCGCAAGTTTGGTGGCTCTGGCTTAGGTTTGTCCTTATCAAAAGGAATTGTTGAAAATTTGAAAGGACATATTTGGGTTGATTCAGAAAAAGGCGAAGGTTCAACCTTTCTATTTTCAATACCTTATAAGATGAGTCCTGAGTTTAAAAATGAGGCAAAGGAGAAATCCCATGAATCGAATTATGAGTGGCCCAATAAAACAATATTAATTGTAGAAGATGCTATTATATCTTATCAATTACTCACAAAGTTTCTTAAAGATTGTAAGGTTAGTTTCTTACATGCAGAAGATGGCGAACAAGCTGTTAAAATGTGTAATATAAACGATGATATTGATTTGGTTTTAATGGATGTTCAGTTACCAATAATGAATGGGCTTGAAGCTACTAGGCAAATAAAGTTGATGAAACCAAACTTGCCAATAATTGCTCAAACTGCTAATGCAATGGTCGACGATCGAGCTAACATTATTAATGCAGGATGCGATGATTATATCGCAAAGCCAATAAATCGATACGAGCTTTACGAAAAAATAAATAATTTCCTACAATAGAGTATCTTTTTTCTGACTTTTATCATTGTTGCAAAACATCTAATTTTATTGAATTACATGAGTTTTATCAATTTTTTCAATTTTTTTCAAATCTAATTTTGACCCAGATAAAGTATTATTATTCATTAATAAATTTTGGGGTAAGATGAATACAATAAAAAGTATCAAACAATCAAATTTCCTTATCAATAGAAGATACGAAGCTTTTGTTTTTCTAATTGGTTTCTTCGGATTTTTTGGATATTTGGGACATACAATGGGTATTACAAACCTATTAAATACCATAATGAATACTGCTTGGGATTTACTAATGAATACAGTTTTCTTCATTATGGGTATTACTGTATTGTCGGGAGCACTCGGTAAATTAATGATAGAGTTTGGGGTAGTGCGTTTACTTGAAGTTTTTTTGGCTCCATTAATGCGACCAATATTTAGGCTGCCAGGTGTTGCATCTTTGGCTGGTTTAATGACCTTCTTTTCGGATAATCCTGCAATTATTAGTCTTTCGAATGATAAAAGTTTTAGTAAGTACTTTAAAAAATACGAATTAATTTCCTTAACAAATTTCGGAACTGCATTCGGAATGGGCTTGATTGTTTTAACATTTATGTCAAGCTTTGGTTATTTTGGACCTGCAATGATAGGTTTTTTTGGAGCAATTATTGGCGCAGTTGTTTCAACAAGACTCATGCAAAAAATGATAAAGCCCCTATTTTCGGAAGATGAGGTATTGCAAATAGAAGAAGATTCGTCTAATATATCTTTTAAGTCAAAAGGAGGAGCTTTTTTAAGATTTCTAAATTCTATTCTTGATGGTGGAAAATCTGGAGTAGACTTAGGTTTGCAGATTATTCCAGGTGTTTTGATAATTAGTACGGTTGTAATGATAATTACCTTCGGTCCAAAAGATCCAAGTGTTGGATATCAAGGATTAGCTTATGAAGGGGTTCCTGTTTTACCAAAGATTGCAGGTTGGGTATCTTGGTTGTTCGATGGTTTGTTTGGATTCAAATATCCAGAATTGGTAGCATTTCCAATTACTTCACTTGGGGCTGTTGGAGCTGCTCTTTCTCTTGTAAAAGAGTTTATTAATCAGGGAATTATTACAGGGAACGAAATAGCTGTATTTACTGCAATGGGTATGTGTTGGAGTGGATATTTAAGTACTCATACAGCAATGTTAGATACTTTAAAATTCCGTCATTTAACTTCAAAAGCATTAATCTCACATACTATCGGAGGGATTGTTGCAGGATCTGTAGCTCACTATATTTATGTTTTGTTAAATATTTGGTTTAATATATAATTTAGGATTCAGTTTCAAATATTTAAGTAGCCTTGCATTCTTGCAAGGCTTTTTTTGTTAGTATCTTTTTTCATAAATTATCGATAAAATAGCTAATTTAGTCCTTCTTAATAATATCATTCTTATGAACGAGAATCACATACAAAAAATCGCTGTCAACTTAAATATTAAAGATTGGCAAGTAAAAAATACAGTTGAACTATTTAACGAAGGGGCAACAATGCCTTTTATTAGTAGATACCGTAAAGAAGCAACTGGAAGTTTAGACGAAGTTCAAATTGGAGCAATTAAAGATATGTTAACCAAGCTTCAAGAAATTGATAGTCGACGGGAAACAATATTAAAGGCAATTGATGAACAAGGAAAACTCAGTGAGGATTTAAAAAGTAGGATCGAAAATGCCCAGTCTCTTACTGAACTGGAAGATATCTATTTGCCCTATAAGCAAAAAAAGAAAACTCGGGCAACAAAGGCAAAGGAAAAGGGTTTAGAGCCCTTAGCTAAAATTATAATGAAACAGGAAGAGCTAAACCTTGAAAGTAAAGCGGAGCAATTTGTTAAGAAAGATGTTGAAAATATAGAGGAAGCTCTTCAGGGAGCACGTTATATTATTGCAGAGTGGGTTAATGAAAATGAACGAGCAAGAAATAACGTAAGAAGATTATATCAACACGAATCAATTATACATTCGAAATCAGTAAAAGGGAAAGAATTAGAAGGGATCAAGTATAAAGATTATTTTGATTGGACTGAACCATTAAAAAAGTGCCCGTCGCACAGATTGCTCGCAATGAGAAGAGGCGAAAATGAAGGTTTTTTAAAACTTTCGATTTCACCAGATCAAGATAAGGCAATTGAAATATTAGAAAATCAATTTGTAAATGGAGTTTACGATGTTTCGGAACAAGTTCGTGAGGCAGTAAAGGATAGTTATAAACGATTGCTTTCGTCATCGATGGAAACCGAATTCAAGAATTCATCGAAAGAAAAAGCAGACGAAGAAGCAATAAAAGTGTTTGCCGATAATTTACGTCAGTTATTGTTAGCATCGCCTTTAGGCCAGAAAAATGTTTTAGCTATTGATCCAGGTTTTAGGACAGGTTGTAAAATTGTGTGTTTAGATGCCCAGGGAAATTTGGTGCATAATGAAAATATATATCCACATCAACCTCAGAATGAAAAAGGGATGGCCATGAAAAAGATTGATTCCATGGTTGAGACTTTTAAAATAGATGCGATAGCTATTGGAAATGGAACTGCCAGCCGTGAAACAGAAGCTTTGGTAAAGAAGATTAAATTTACAAAAGACGTTCGTGTATTTGTAGTAAGTGAAGATGGGGCATCAATTTACTCGGCATCGTCGGTTGCACGAGAGGAGTTTCCTGAATATGATGTTACTGTGCGAGGTGCAGTCTCGATTGGTCGAAGATTAATGGATCCATTGGCCGAATTGGTAAAAATTGATGCAAAATCAATAGGTGTTGGCCAGTATCAGCACGATGTAGATCAGAATAAGTTAAAAGGTAAATTAGATCAAGTTGTAGAAAGTAGTGTTAATATGGTTGGTGTTAATTTAAATACATCAAGCAAACACTTATTAAACTATATATCGGGTTTAGGTCCGCAACTTGCGCAGAATATAGTCGATTTTAGAAAAGAGAATGGAGCTTTTAAATCCAGAAAAGAACTGCAGAAAGTTAAGCGAATGGGTGACAAAGCTTTTCAGCAAGCCGCTGGTTTTTTAAGAATCGACAATGCTGAAAACCCGCTGGATAACAGCGCTGTTCATCCCGAAAGTTATCATATTGTTCAAAAAATGGCTTCCGATTTAAATTGCGAAGTAATTGATTTAATCAAGGATGAGAATCTGCGAAAGCAAATTAAACTAGTTAATTACGTAACAAAAACGGTTGGTTTACCAACTCTAAATGATATAATTACTGAGTTGGCAAAACCTGGACGCGACCCACGTCAAGGAATTAAAGTATTTGAATTTGCCGAAGGGATTCATAAAATTGAAGATTTATACGAAGGAATGGTGTTGCCCGGAATTGTAACAAATATTACAAATTTTGGAGCATTCGTGGATGTTGGTGTAAAACAAGATGGTTTAGTGCATATTTCTAAGCTTGCCAATAAATTTGTGTCTGATCCAAACGAAATTGTTAAATTGCATCAGCATGTAAAGGTAAAAGTTACCGAGATTGATTTGGCAAGAAAACGTATTCAACTATCGATGAAAGATGTTGAGTAAATATTAAATAACCTTTCTTAAAAACGAGAGAATAAGCGTATGAAACAAAAGGTGTCATTGGTATTATCGGGCGGTGGGGCAAGAGGAATTGCTCATATTGGTGTAATCGAAGAAATTGAGAAACAAGATCTCGAAATTGTTTCCATTTCGGGCACGTCTATGGGTGCGATGGTTGGTGGTGCTTATGCTTTAGGTAAAATTGCCGAGTTCAAAAAATGGCTGTATACACTCGATAAAAGGAAGGTATTTAGTCTTGTCGATTTTACTTTTGGTTCGCAAGGTTTAGTTAAAGGCGATAAGGTTTTTAATACAATAAAAGAATTTATTGATGATGATCAGATTGAAGATTTGAAAATTCATTATGTTGCTACTGCAACTGATATAATTAACAGGAAAGAAGTTGTTTTTAATAAAGGGAGTGTTTTTGATGCTATTCGTGCATCCGTTGCAATTCCAACTGTATTTACACCTGTAAAAACAAAAGAGGGATTGCTCGTGGATGGTGGTGTTATGAATAACATTCCGGTAAATCATGTAAAAAAAACATCTGATGATTTGCTTATTGTTGTTAATGTAAACGCAGACATTCCGATTCTTCAGCATGCACTATCAAGAAAAGAAGTAGAAAAGAAACAATCTATCTATTTACATAAAATTAAAGAATTTAGGGATCATTTACACAAAACGTCTCCTTCAGATCATAAAGAAAAGCTTGGTTATATTAACTTAATCGACAAAACAATTAGTTTAATGATGCATCATATGTCTCAAATGTCACTTAAAACATATAACCCCGACATTCTTATTAATATATCCAGAAAATCGTGTAGTACGTTTGATTTTTTTCGTGCCGAAGAATTAGTAGAGATTGGTAAGATTACTGCAGAAAAAAGTTTTAATCAGTTTAAAAGTGACGAGATTAAAGATTAATAGAGAACTTCTCCGCAGGTTTCTTTCCCGTTCTTGATATCCATTCGAAATAACTCAATGTATTTTATGTCAGGCCATAATCTAGAATTAACGGTTTCAATATACATATGATCTAATATAGAATTTGTATTATTGATATTTACACTTTTTATGGAAGCGTCAGAACTTAAATTTTTAACAAAAAAACTAAGTTTTAATAAATTACATAGTATAGATTTTTATTTGAGATGTACTTTAATCAAATTTTATTATATTTATAACGTATATTTAAATTGATTGGGGTTAGAAATTATTTATAATAAGTATTCTATTGTAGTATGGAATACAGGTTTATTAAAGACCCAATCTTTATGAGGAAAATTATTATATTTTTATTATTGTGTAGCACAATTACTTCATTTGCTTCAAATTATAATTCTGAAAAGGGGTCGATAAAAGGCTTTGTCTTTGACTTGGATACAAAACATCCATTAGAATACGCCACGATTTCAATCTTGAAACTAGAAAATGATTCCATAATTAATGGAACTATTACGAACGCATCAGGGTATTTTAAGTTAAAAGGAATTCCTGCAGGAAATTACAAAGTTAATATTTCATTTATTGGATATAAGTCAGAATTTATTGAAAACATTGAGATAAGAAGTGGTAATGTAAATATCGATATTGGGAATATAAATTTGGAATCGAGTGCAGAAAAATTGCAGGAAGCCGTTGTAGTTGCAGATCAATCGGCAATTAGTTATAAAATCGATCGAAAAGTATTGAATACAAGTCAACTTGATATCTCGGAATCGGGAACGGCAGTGGATGTTTTAGAGTATTATCCTTCGGTTAATGTTGAGATTGATGGAACTGTAAGTTTAAGAGGTAGTGCTAGTTTTACCGTTCTCATAGATAATAAGCCTACGATGCTTAATCCAAGCGATGTTCTAAATCAAATCCCTGCAAATACTATCGAAAGAATCGAAATTATTACAAATCCTTCGGCAAAATATAGTTCTGAGGGTACTGCAGGAATCATTAATATCATTTCAAAGAAGAATAGAATGGAAGGATTTAATGGATCAATACGAGCAAATATTGGAGTCTTTAAAAATAAAGGTACCGATCTTCTTATCAATGTAAAAAAAGAAAAACTTAGCTATTACTTCGGATTTAACTATAGCAATCGAGGAATAGAAGGAACATTAAAGAATACCAGTCGAAGTTATTTTCCAGATACTTCGTACACACTTTTATCCGAGGGAAATTATGATCGTTTTAAACGGTCAATTACTTCTAGAGCAGGAATTGATTATCAGCTTAATCCGAAAAACCTTGTTAGCATTCAGGCTAATATAGGAGACTGGAAATCGGGCGGAGAAACCTTTTTAGACTATGAAGAGTATTTAGAAAATGGTTCATTATTTAGCGAATATAAAAGTAGAGAAGAGCCAACCCGTGAAGGTATTTTCTATAATATTGATTTAAAATATAACTACGCAATAAACGATAAAGGACAAAAAATAGCAGCTTTAGTATATTTTGATCGTCAGGATTTAGTTGAAGAGAATCAAAATGAGTTGTTTAATTTAGATAAGACTATTACGCTGGATGGGAATAAAACAAAGGAATCAGGACCAATGGATTCATATAATTTTCAGTTAGATTACTCCTTGCCTCTTAATAAAAAACATAAAATTGAATCTGGTTATAAAGCTGAAATCTCCAATTACGATAAAAAATCAGAGTTGCATATATATAATCCAGCTTTTACTAATTATGTGTTTTTTGCTGATTTTTCAAATTTAATGGAGTTCGAAAAAAGTATTCATGCAGCATACGTAAGCTATTCAAATAGCTTAAAAAAGTTAGGGTATCAGTTAGGTTTACGATCAGAATATACAAATCGGGAGATTAGAAATATAGATGAAAATGAAATAAATACCATCGATCGATTAGATTTCTTTCCTACGTTACATTTATCCTATAACTTATCAGAAAAGCAGCAGTTTATGGGAAGTTATTCGCGAAGGGTTCAGAGACCAAGGAATTGGCAGGTTGAACAAGTTTATACATGGCGTGATGCTTATCATTTGTCTTTGGGTAATTCGGCATTAAAACCTCAATATATTGATTCTTACGAAATAAACTTTATTAATAGATGGAAAAAAACAAATTCCGTTTCAATTGATGCTTATTACCGAATAACAAACAATAGCATTGAAACTATAAAAGATGTTTATAGCGAGAATATTTTTGTACAAACTTATGAGAATGTAGGAACCTCTTATTCTTTAGGTTCAGAGCTATTACTGAGCATGGATCTTTTTAAATGGTGGAAGCTTTATGTCTTGGGAAATTTTTATGAGAATCGATTAGAAGGTTCTTGGAATGGGAGCGATGTAAGTTTTGAAAGTTTTAATTGGAGTTTGAGACTATATAATACAATTATAATGGCAAAATCGATGAGGGCGCAGTTAGGATTTTCATATAATAGCCCATATAAAACAGTTCAAGGCGATAACCAGGGATATTATATGGTAAATGCATCTTTACGAAAGGAGATGTTTAAAGATTTCTACATGACTCTGCAGGCACAAGGTGTTTTCGGATTTCTTGAAAGAGATAAAACATTTAAATCCGAGACATTTTATGTACATAACAACATTGTGCCAAATACTCCAATTATTAATTTATCGATCTCGTATAATATTAGAAATTACAAGCATAGTAGTCGAAAAGAAGGTAAGAATCCAGATCTTGATAATGGTGAGAATAATTTATAAAAAATATAAATCGAGCCTGTAATTAATACAGAACTTTCTCATATGTTTTTTTGCCAGTAGAACTATCCTTTCCATGTAGCTCAATAAATTTGAGGTCGGGCCAAAAGCCGGAGTTATCCGCATCGATGTACATATAATCAAGCAAGGAAATTTTACTGTTGATATTTAAATATATTAGTGCTTTATAAGGTGCAACTTGTTTAAGTGTAAGTTCTCTACTTTTATCAGCAACGATTTTTATTTTGTATTGATTTTTATCGGTATTAGACTTTGAACATTCAATTCCATAGGCTAAAGTTTTTTCTAAATATCTAAGTTCCATTTCTTGACCTTCTTCTTCAAATCTAATCCAATAAACACGAATTGGGTTTTCTTCGTTCAAATTCCCATTTTCATCAAAATTGGCATCATAAACAATGGTGTTCATATTCATATTTCTTTGAATAAAGAATAACCTTTCCTCTGTGTTAGCTGGTCGAGGATATAAGTTTGTAAGCTTATCATTAGATGTAAAAAGGGATAAATATGTAATTGTTATAAGTAAAAATTTCATTTTATTGATGTTTGTAATTGTTTAACAAAACAGATGCCAATCTGTTTAAATTTGATAGTATGACGTTTAATTATATATTTTGTTACAAAGCAACAAAAACTAAATTACTACAAATTTTAATTTTACTTTTGAAAAAAATAATTCATGAAATTATTAATTGTAGAAGATAATTATCAATTAGCCAACGATCTGGCAAGATTCCTTTCTGAGAATGGATTTATAGTAGAAATTGCAAATAATCTAAGAACAGCAAAAGATAAGGTTGGAGTTTACGATTACGATTTAATAATATTGGATTTGGGTTTGCCCGATGGCAATGGCTTAGATCTAATACATGAACTTAAACACATAAAAAGAGATCCAGGAATATTAATTGTAACAGCTAAAAATGCGGTTGAAGATAAAGTTATGGGACTTGAGTTGGGAGCCGATGATTTTATTACGAAACCATTTCATAAGGCAGAATTAAATGCTCGGGTTCGGTCAATTATCCGACGGAAAAATTTTAAAGGCAATAGTATTATAGAAATAAATCAAATAAAGATTGATTTAGATTCACGAGAAGCTTTTGTAAACGAGAATTTGGTCGAACTTACCAGAAAAGAGTACGATTTGCTTTTGTACTTTATGTATAATAAGGGCAGGGTTTTAACTAAAGAAAATATCGCCGAGCACTTATGGGGAGATCATATC
The DNA here is from genome assembly GCA_016342685.1 of Bacteroidales bacterium. Taxonomy (GTDB): domain Bacteria; phylum Bacteroidota; class Bacteroidia; order Bacteroidales; family UBA12077; genus UBA12077. The sequence goes on from JAEINU010000001.1 coordinate 135,920, forward strand.
GATCAGGCCGATAATTTTGATTTTATATACAATCACATTAAAAACCTAAGAAAGAAATTGCAGGTATTTGGAGCCGAAAATAATATTCGTTCGGTATATGGAATGGGGTATAAGTTTTTTGAATTATAACAAATCACATGAAAATGTTTAAGTCTTTTCGTCTTTTAACAAAAACAACATTATTTTATTTAATATTTGTTTTGCTAGCCTTTTTTATTAGCGCCAAATATATAACTAATAAGGCAGATCAGTATGTGAATGAAGAAACTGACTTTTTCTTTCAGAAAAGAGAAAGGCATCTAACAAAATATCTTGAGGAATCGGATAGCATAAAAAATTTTAGAACAACAAAATTTAAAGGAGTTGTAGATAAAAACGACACTTTAAATTATCCACAGTTTAAAGATACCTTAATCTTTATTGATGAACTGGGAGAATATCAGCTACATAGACAAAAGACATTAATTGTAAAAGCGAGGGGGCAGCATTTTTTGGTTGAAATGCTCATAAATATTGACGATTTCTTAAAACTTAAAACAGATGTTTCACGTCGAATTATTCCATTTTTTCTTATTCTTGCACTTGTTATTATACTGTTTAATGGATTTATGTCGGGGTATTTACTAAAGCCTTTTAATAGAATACTCGAACAAATGAATAATTATAAAGTGGGGAAAGGTGTTAAAATAAAGGCCGTAAAGACTTCCACGTCCGAATTTAAGAAACTACAACTTTTGTTTAAACACATGGTTAATAGAACCGAGGATGATTATCAAAAGCTCAAAGAGTATACCGAAAATATGGCCCACGAAATTCAAACACCTTTAGCAATTATTAGAAATAAAACGGAGATATTAATTTCTGATGAAAAAGTGATGAAAGAACATAAGGAGTCGGTAAAAGTAATCTACGATGAAGCAAATCATTTATCGCGATTAGGAACCACATTAAACCTATTGACAAAAATTGAAAATGGGGAGTATAAAAATACCATAAACCTAAAAAGCTACGACATAATTCAAAAACATTTAGAATCTGTTAAAGAATTAATTGCGCTTAAATCACTTAAGGTTGAAGTCAATTTGAAAAAAGAACATGAATTATTAATTGATCCTTTTTTGTTCGATATTTTGCTTAAAAATATTTTGAGAAATGCAATCCGATATGCATCAAACAAAGGTCCAATAAAAATTGAAACAACGGACAAATCTCTAAAGATTTCGAATTATGGCGAACCGCTAGATGTTGCAAGTAATATTATTTTCGATCGATTTTATACTTCGAGTAGTTCTGGGCAATCCTTAGGATTAGGTTTATCATTGGTTAAAAGAATCTGTGATTTAAACAGAATGAAAATTGATTATTCATACATTAAAGGTCAACATACATTTATTATTGAGCCTTTCGTTTAATTTTTTTTGAGAATTAATGTAAGATTTTTCAAAATCCAGTGTCTTAAGCTCAGAAAACAGATTTCCTACAGATTTAAAGTAAAATTTCTACAAAATCGATCTGTAGTTTTGAATTAATAAATTACTAAAATTTAAACTAGAATGTTAAGACGATTATTTTTTATTGCAGTAGTATTTGGGATTTCGTTGAGTGCCTTTTCCGAAGAAACCAAGCCCTTAGAGATGAGTGGTGGAATTTTAAAAGGTTTTGTTTTTCATGTAGATGCAGATGCACCTTTGGAATATGCTACAATTTCAATGATTAGCAAAAGAGAAGGTAAAGCTGTTAATGGAACAATTACCGATGCTACAGGTTTTTTTAAAGTTAAAAATGTTGATTTCGGGATGTATACAGTGAAAATTTCTTTTATTGGATATAAACCAAAAACAATAGAAAGAGTTGCAATTAGGCCTGATGTAAAAGAAGTTGATTTGGGTAGAATAGATCTGGAACCTGCAACTGAAAATATTGAAGAGGCTGTTGTAGTAGCTGATAGACCTACAATGACATATAAACTTGATAAAAAAATTATTAACGTTAGTCAACAACACACTTCTGCTTCTGGTACAGCAGTTGAAATTTTAGAAAATATTCCATCAATAACTGTTGATATAGAAGGGAATGTTAGCTTACGGGGGAGTGAAAGTTTTACGGTTTTAATCGATAATAAACCTACAGTGCTTGATCCAAGCGATGCTTTAAGTCAAATACCGACAAGCGCAATTGAAAACATTGAGGTTATTACAAATCCATCAGCCAAATACGATCCCGATGGAACTTCTGGAATTATCAATATCATTACAAAAAAGAATAAGCTACAGGGGTTTAACGGAGTAGTAAATTTAAATGCTGGAATGTATGGAAGATATGGCGGAGATCTGCTTATAAATTGGCGTAAAGAGCGAATGAATATATTTATTGGAGCCGATTTAAACAATCGAAATATGGAAGGCTCTCGCGAAACAGAAAACAGAACAATTTTTAATGATAACACATCTTTTATATTATCTGATGGAGATTTTGAACGCGGAGGTGAATCTTATAGTTTGCGTGGAGGTTTCGATTTAACATTAAACCCTTTAAACTCATTAAATTTCGAAGCGAAAGTAGGAAAACGAGAACGGATTAGCTCAAGTTTTACAAATTATGAGGAATATACAAATCCTGCAACAATAAATAGTTTTTATACGAGTGACGAAGATACTAAACGAGGAGGTATGTACTATAGTTTTAATTTAAGTCACACAAAGAAATTTCTTAAAAAAGGACATGAATTATATACTTTGGTTAATTATAGATATAGAGATAATGATGAAGAGTCGAATAATGAACTCATCGATGATTCAGGAATATTAACAAGCGGACAAAAATCGACAGAGTCAGGGCCAAGTAATTCATATAGAGTGCAAATAGATTACACCTTGCCATTGCAAAAAAATAATAAATTCGAAGCTGGTTACTCTGCACGCATTGATTTAAGTGATGAAATTGCTGAAATGGAGCAGTACAATCCAACTACCCAGATTTATGATTTTATGTCTGAATACATGCACGATGTAAGTCATGAAAGTAATATCCATTCTGTTTATGCAATTTATTCTGGTGAAATAGGAAATTTTGGTTACCAAGGAGGCCTGCGTGGAGAATATACTTATCGCGATATTACATTAAATGAAACAGGTGAGTCTTCTTTAATTGATCGTTTTGATATATTTCCAACAGTGCACCTTTCTTATTCTACAGAGAAGGAAAGCCAATGGATGGTTAATTATTCAAGACGTATTCAAAGACCTAGAACGTGGTATCTCGAACCATTTTTAACATGGTCAGACGCTTATAATGTAAGAACGGGTAATCCAGATTTAGTGCCAGAATTTATTGATTCATATGAATTAAGTCATTTAGTGAAATTTGGAAGAAACTCATTATCTGTTGATGCATATTATCGAATTACTAATAACAAAGTTGAAAGAATTAAAACAGTTTATGACACGAATGTATTTCTTAGCACTGTCGACAATGTTGGAAAAGATTATTCATTAGGAATTGAACTTATGCTTGGATTAGATATTCAAAAATGGTGGCATCTTGATTTAATGGGTAATGTTTATGATTATCGCGTAGAAGGAGAATTGTTTGGACGTGATTTTTCTGAAAATAGTTTTAATTGGAATGCTCGATTGAATAATACTTTACGTTTGGGAAAAACAACCAGATTCCAAGTAAATGGTATGTATAATAGCCCAACTGTTTCTGCCCAAGGTGAAAGGGAAGGTTTTTTTATGACAAATCTAGCGGTAAGGCAAAGTTTCTACAACAATAAACTAGCTGCAACATTGCAAGTTCGTGATGTTTTTGGTACAATGAGACATTCTGCAACATATGAAGATGTTGATTTCTATTCTTATTATGATTTTCAACCAAAAACACCTTTGGTTACATTAACATTATCGTATAAAATAAATAATTATAAACCAGATAGAAAGAGTCGATCGCAAAACGGATCAGATGATTTGGGTGGCGACGAAGAATTTTAATAAATAGAAAAAGGCTGCATAATGCAGCCTTTTTTATTCTGCTTTTGTTGCAGGACAGGTGTTAAAACCAAAAATCTTGTACAGTGGACAAAAACTAACAAAACTGGTTAGTAAAAATACCCCGGCAATTACCAATAATACAACTCCTAAAGTTCCACTAATTACTTTAAAATAAAACAATACCATAACAATTAATGCAATTAAAGAACGGATTATCTTATCTACAATCCCCATGTTTTTTTTCATAATAAAACAATTAAGTTAATATTTTAATACTAAACAGGATTAAACATAATTTGTTTAGATAAAATCTTACAGTATTAAACTCCACCTAGATTCCCAAAACTCTTTTTGAAGAAGAATTGTATAAACATATTTCCAGAATCAATTACTCTTTCATAAAGGTGATGCAAATCACCTTTATGAAGGCAATAATTCATCTGTAATACGAATCTTTTGGTTGCATCAAACGTATTGAATCATATAAGGAACTCCTAAACAATGTTAACATTTTAAAGTAATGAATATAAATCGATTTAAATTATCGTTCGTAATAGTTATTGTGTTATTTTCTTGTTTGAATAATACTTTTGCGCAAATTCCAACTTGGAATTGGGCAAATGGTATACATTCTGGTCAAGATGAGGTTGTAACAGGAGTGGAAGTAGATCCTTTTACAGGAGATATTTATACTGTTGGATATTGGGAGCAAAATATAAGTGCATTCTTTCCTGCAGGAGTATTTCCAAGTCAAAATTTTTCTTCAACATATGGAAATGAGGATGGATTTGTTGCCAAATATGATAACACGGGGACATTAATTTGGGCATTTAAAATTGGGAGTACAGAAGATGATAGAGTAAATGCAATTTCAGTTGATCCAACCGGAAACATTTATATTACTGGGTATTTTTCATTAGGAAATAATAGAACGGCTAAGTTTCAAGGAACTAATGCTACTACAGGGAACTTATCTAGTGGAGAGAATGCATCAGATTGTTTTGTTGCTAAATACAATTCTAACGGGAACCTTATTTGGGTTCGTCAAGGTAAAAGTACTGGTAACAGGGATGTTTCGGGTGAAGATATTGCGGCCTCAAATTTAGGCGTTTTTGCAGTTGGTCATTATAATGATGACACCGATTTTGGAGCTTTTACAGTTCCTGATATTGGTAGTTTTAATCAATATTTTCTAGTTAGTTATGACCTCAACGGAAATGAACAATGGGTTTCATATGGTACCACAAATAATCACGATTATAATACAAAATCGTATTTCAATAGTGTTGAAACGGATGGAACAGATGTTTTTATTACTGGAAATTTTAAGGGGCCAACCTTTAAATTGTACGACAATACAAATACTTTAGTGGACACTAAGGTAAATTCAAATGATGGAAGAGCAGAGATCGTTTTGATTTCTTTTTCCGTTGGAGGCAATTTTAATTGGATGCAAAGTATTGGAGGAAACAATCACGATCAGGATCATGGAATTACTTTAGACTCTGATAGCATTTATATAACAGGAGGTATTGAAAATAATGCATTTTTTCCAGGATACGCAAATAACCCTGTAACATCAAGTGGAAATATGGATGTATTTCTTTCTTCTCATTCAAAAATCGATGGGCTTACAGGTTGGGTTCGATCAATTACTTGCGATGATGGTGGAGATGAAATGGGAATGGATTTAACATTGGATGGATATTCTAATATATTACTTGCCGGATATTATAAAAACGCTTTAAATTTCCCTGGAAACATTATTTCGTCTGAGGGTGGTATTGATGGATTTATTGCTTCTTACACATCAAATGGAACATTTTATTGGGCTAAAACAATTGGTAGTAATGGCGACGATGTAGCTTATGGTGTTATTTCTAATTCTACAGATTTTGCTTATGTAGGTGGGTTTTACGAAAATGCTGTTGATTTGGATGGTAATCTTATGGCAGATAATGGAAGAGATAATATGTTTCTTGCTCAAATTGCGCCTTGTAAGAATGCTACTGGTGGTGTGGCTAATACTCTAGATTCAGATTTATGTAAGGGAGAAAGTACAACAATTACACTTGTTGGTTCCGATGGAACAATTCAGTGGCAATCATCTCCAAATGGAGTTGATGTTTGGACTAATCTTGTTGGAGAAACAGCAATTAGTTTTACGGTATCACCAACATCAAGCACCGATTATAGAGCAGTTCTAACTCCATTGTCATGCGATCCAGATACATCAACGGTATTAACAATAAACATTGATCCTTTACCTACAGCTACGATATCGGGCGATGCTACTATTTGCGAAAGTAGTACAACACCTATTGATGTTGTATTTACAGGAACTGCACCATACGATTTTACATATAACGATGGAACAACAAATACAAATGTTGTTGCCAATGCTACAAACAATTACTCAAATAATTTATTTCTTACAGATACTACAACATACACACTTATAACTGTTACCGATGCTAATGGATGTTCAAATATAGGAACTGGAAGTGCTACTATAAATGTAATTCCCGAATTAACAATTAATACACAACCGTCAAGTGTAAGTACTTGTCCAGGTTCAAATGTTAGCTTTAGTGTACTTGCCATTGGTTCGGATTTAACCTATAAGTGGAAAAAGGATGGCATTGATATAATTGGTGAAACCAACCCAATTTTACTTTTAAATACTGTAGCTGCCGCAGATATAGCTTCTTATACGTGCGTTGTTTCAAGTTCTTGCGGTGGACCAATAACAACAAATAATGCTGATCTCACCTTATATACAGCAACCAATATTACATCCAATCCTATTGATGCACATTTATGTACTGGTCAAGTTCTTAATTTGTCGGTTTCTGCAACAGGATCAAATCGAACATATCAATGGCGAAAAGATGGAACCGATATTTTTGGTGAAACAATGAATGTTTTAACAATAGCTTCGGTAACCACAGGCGATGTTGGATTGTACACTTGTTTAGTAACAGGGAGTTGTAATGATTTAGAAAGCAATCCTGCTACTGTTCAAATTGATGCACCAATAGGAATAACGACACAACCAGTTAGTAAACAAGCGTGCCCTGGATCAAATATTAGTTTTACAGTTGCTGCTACCGGAACAAATTTATCTTATCAATGGCAAAAAAGTGGGATTGATATTTTTGGCGAAACAAGTCAAAGCTTAATATTAAATAATGTTGTGTTGGGCGATGAAGGAAATTATAGATGCATAATAAGTAGTGCATGTGGAGCAAACCTAAATACAAATATTGCCAACCTTACAATTTATACAAGCACTCAAATTACAGCAGAACCTACTGATGTAACTGAATGTTTAGGCGGAAATGCAAGCTTCGAAGTAACCGCACTAGGTTCAAATCTAATATATCAATGGCTTAAAGATGGAGTACCATTAGTAGATGGTGTTTCAATAACTGGTGCTACAAGTAGTCAGGTAATTATAAGTGGATTAGTCGTAACCGATGCAGGATCTTATAAATGTCAGGTTTCAGGCTCTTGTGGATTCCTCGAAAGTATTGCTGCAAACTTAATTGTCGATGATGCAATTGCAATTACAACTCAACCAGCTAGTCAGGTTAATTGCGAGGGTAATAATATTGTATTTTCTGTTGTTGCTTCAGGAAGCAATCTATCTTATCAATGGCAAAAGAATTTAGTAGATATCGTAGGAGAAACAAATTCTACTCTTAATATAATTTCAGTAACAAATGCTGATAATGGGAATTATAGATGTATTATTTCAAATTCCTGTGGGCAAACATTAAATAGTGATGAGGCTTCTTTAAGTATTAACGATGCTACAGTAATTGTCGATCAGCCTTTAGATGCAGTTGAGTGTATTGGAAATACAATTATTTATTCAGTAACAGCAACAGGATCAAGTTTAAATTATCAATGGTATAAAGATGGAATTGCAATGGCTAATGGAGGCGATATTTCTGGAGTTTTTGCAAAAGATTTAATTATTACTAATTTAGATTTAACAGATGCAGCAGATTATGATTGCCGTGTAACTGGAGATTGTGGATTTGTTGATAGTGATCCTACGGTTTTAACAATTAATGACAATATTTCCATAGCAATTCAACCTGCAGATATTCATGCTTGTGTAACCGATAATGTAAGCTTTAGTGTTTTTGCGGTTGGATCAGGTTTAACATATCAATGGCAAAAAGATTTAGTAAATATTATAGGTGCCACAAACTCGGTTTTAGCCCTTAATAATATTGCTGCTGTTAATGAAGCATCATACAGATGTATCATAACAAATTCCTGTGGAAGCGTTTTAAATAGTGAGATTGTAGATTTAACTCTATACGAGAATACAGCAATTACTACTCATCCAAATGATGCAACTCAATGCATTGGTCAGAATGTGAGTTTTACAGTTGCAGCAACTGGATCAAATTTATTTTATCAATGGAAAAAGGATGGTGCAAATATATTTGATGTAGGTAACCTGTCAGGATTAGCAACAAATACATTAAATATTACAGGAATAATTGCTGGCGATAATGGTGTATATACATGCGAAGTTATTGGTAGCTGTGGTATAGTAAATAGTGATCCAGCTAATTTAGTTTTAAAAGAGAACACTTTAATAACAACTCAACCTTCAAATCAATCTGTTTGCCCAACTGCAAATGCAGTTTTTAATGTTGTAGTTTCCGGAACCAATCTTTTATATCAATGGCAAAAAGATGGTTTTGATATCGTAGGAAAAATAAATTCGGGATTAATAATCAATAATGTTGCAGCAGGAGATGCTGGAGTTTATAGATGTATTGTTACTGGTGATTGTGGTGCTTCTATAAGTAATGGAGCTTTATTAACAGTCAATACTGATTTGGTAATAACGGGACAACCGAGCAATGACGAAGTTTGTGAAAATGAAATGTCTGGATTTAGTGTAATTGCAACAGGAACAGGATTGTCTTATCAGTGGCAATTGAATGGAGTAAATTTAATCGATGGAGGAAATATTTTAGGTGCAAGTACTGCGAATTTGACCTTAAATCCGGTTTCAATAGTCGATGTTGGAATTTATACCTGTATTGTAACTGGAACATGTGGAAATCAAACAACAGATCCTGCAACTTTAATTGTTGATGAAGAAACGATCATAACCGTTCAGCCACAAAATAAAACTGCATGTCCGAACGATAATATTTCGTTTAGCGTTACGGCGACAGGAACAAATCTTTTATATCAATGGCAAAAAGATGGTTTTGATATTTTGGGAGAAACGAATTCATCAATTATATTAAACAATATAGCAGCAGCAGATGCAGCAGTATATCGTTGTGTAATCTCAGGTGATTGTAATGATTTAACTTCAAATGGAGCATCTCTAACAATTAATTCAGATGTAGCCATAACATCACAACCTTCGGATAAGGAAGTCTGTGAGAATGATGTTGTTGGTTTTAATATTTCGGCTATAGGAACAGGAATAGCTTATCAGTGGAAACACAATGGAATTGATTTAGTCGATGTTGGAAATATTTCTGGAGCAAATACAATTAATTTAGTAGTTGATCCTGTAGCTATAGCCGATGCTGGAGCTTATACATGTGAAGTAACAGGAACTTGTAGCAGTGTAAATAGTGATGCTGTTAGCTTAATTGTCGATAAAAATGTTGTTGTAACTACACATCCTCAAAATAAAATAGCATGTCCAACCGAAGATGTAACATTTAGTGTTGTAGCTACAGGAACAAATCTTACGTATCAATGGCAAAAGAACAGTTCTGATATTGTAGGAGAAACAAATTCAGGATTATTACTTTCAAATATTATAGCACTTGATGCTGGAGTTTATAGATGTGTTATTACTGGTGATTGTGGAGTTGAAAATTCGAATGGTGGAACATTAACAGTTAATGCGGATGCTGCTATTACGACTCAAGCAATAGACGAAAAAGTCTGTGAAGGACAAAGCGCGGGTTTCGTGCTTACTACAATTGGAACAGGGCTTAATTATCAATGGAAACAAAATGGAGTAAACTTAAGCGATAATGCAATAATAAATGGAGTAAATACTAATAGTCTAAGTCTCGACCCTGTTGCCTTATCAGATGCAGGAATATATACCTGTGAAATTATTGGAACTTGTAATAATGTAAATAGTACTCCTGTTAATTTAGTTGTTGATGAAAACATTATTATAGTTGGTCATCCTGTCAATATAACAGCATGCACAACCGAAAATGTTACGTTTAGTGTATTGGCTACCGGAACAAATTTGTCTTATCAATGGCAAATAAATGGGGGTGATATTATTGGAGAAACCAATGCAGGATTAAATCTTTTAGCAGTTACGAATGCTGATGAAGGAACTTACAGATGTGTTATTACTGGTGATTGCGGAACAAGTATTTCAAATGGAGCTTCCTTAATTGTCGATGAAAAAGTAACAATAACAAGCCAACCTAATCCAGTTGTAAATATCTGCGAAAACCATAATCTTAATTTAAATATAGTTGCAACTGGAACAACCTTAACTTATCAATGGCAAAAGAATGGCATTGATCTTATTAATGCTGGAAATGTAAGTGGTGTTACAAGCGATAATTTAGTAATAAATAATATAGCAGAAAGCGACGATGGAATCTATACTTGTATTGTGACAGGAACTTGCGCAAGCGTAACAAGTAATCTTTCCGATGTAACTGTAAATCCAACAACAATTGTTACACAACATCCAGTTGAGTTTATAGTTGTAGATGGTGGAAACGCAAGCTTTTCTATAGTAGCCGAAGGAGATAATTTAACATATAAATGGCAAAAAGATGGTGTAGATATAGTTGACGGCGGAGTTGTTTCAGGTTCTTCAACTACTATTCTTACGCTTACTGGTGTTGCTGAATCCGACGAAGGAGCTTATAGGTGCGTTGTTACCGGAACTTGTAATATAAGCAATAGTAACCCTGCGAATTTAATCGTAAATCCTACTTCAAATATAACAACTCAACCTATTGATATTGTGAGATGTGTGGGCGAAACTGCTAACTTTTCTGTTATTGCCTCAGGTGGAGGTTTAACATACCAATGGAAATTGGATGGAACGGATTTAGTAGATGATGCAAATATTACTGGAAGTACAACAGCTAACTTATCAATAAATTCTGTTAGTTTATCTGATGCAGGTGCATACACTTGTATCGTGAATGCTGAAAGCAGCAGTCCTGCAATTCTTACTGTAAATGAAATTACAATAATTAATACGCAGCCGGAAGCAAAAAATCGATGCGAAGGAGATAATGTCGTGCTTAGCGTAAATGCATCTGGAAGCACTTTATCTTACGAATGGCAAAAGGATGGAGTAAATTTGATTGATGTTGGAACATTGTCTGGAGCTACAACTGCAACCTTATCGATATCAGCAACTGTTCTTGCCGATGCAGGAAATTACAGATGTATTGTAACAGGAACTTGTGGAACTGCAAATTCAAATCCAGCCGCTTTAACAGTTTACCAGAATACATTAATAACTAGTCAACCAGTTGGAAATACAATTTGCGAAAATGAATCGCATACATTCTCTGTTGTTTCCAAAGGTGACAACTTAACTTATATTTGGAAAAAGGATGGAGTTGTTCTAGTCGATGGAGGTAATATTTTAGGTGCTACAACAAATAATTTAGTTGTAAGTAATACAGCCTTGGCTGATGCTGGTTCTTATACCTGTTCTGTTTCAGGTGAGTGTGGGTCAGAGAATAGCATAATTGCTCAGTTATTTGTAGAGCCAATTACAATAATTACATTACAGCCAATAGATGTTTCGGCATGCGATGGCGACAATATTAGTTTTTCTGTTCTGGCAAATGGTGCAGGATTAAATTACCAATGGCAAAAAGATGGAGCAAATTTAGTCGATGGAGCTTCCATTACAGGATCATTAACTCCAAACTTAAATATAACAGGTGTCGTGGCGTTAGATGCAGGTTCTTATGTTTGCATTATCTCAGGAAACTGCGGAACACAAAATAGCGATCCTGCAGAATTAACAGCTTTTGAAAATACTCAAATAACAACACAACCAACTGGAAGTAATCTATGTGAAGGAGCAACAGTAACATTATCAGTTGTTGCTACGGGAGGAAATTTAACTTATCAATGGCAAAAAGATGGAGTTAATATAATAGATGCTGGAAATGTTTCTGGAGCAACAACTGCTAACATAAACATTGCAAATGCATTATTAGTAGATGCAGGTACTTATTCTTTTATTGTATCTGGCGATTGTGGAACTGAGAATAGTAATCTGGCATTAATAAATGTACGACCTACAACTGTAATTACATCGCAACCAATCGACAAAACAGCTTGCGATGGAGACAATATTAGCTTTAATGTAATAGCCGATGGCGATGCTTTAACATATCAATGGCAAAAAGATGGTGTAAATATATTTGACGGAGGAATCATTTCTGGATCGGGTACATCATTGCTTTCATTATCTGGAATTTCAGTAGTTGATGCAGGCTCATATCGATGCATTGTAACTGGATCTTGTGGAACCAATAATAGTAATCCAGCAATTTTAACTGCTTACAAAAATACAATTATAACAACACAACCTCTTGGAGGCACTATATGTGAAAATAGTTCAATTACATTAAGTACTATTGCAACTGGCGATAATTTGACATATCAGTGGAAAAAAGGAGCTTCTTTATTAAATGACATTGGGAATATTACAGGTTCAAATACAGCAAATATTAACATTAATAATGCTGATGTAAGCGATGCAGGAACTTATTCTTGCGAGGTTTCAGGGAGTTGCGGAATTGAAAATAGTTCTTTGGCAAGTGTTATTGTAGAAAAACAAACCCAAATAATTTCACAACCTACTAATGCAGGAGCTTGTGAAGGGGGTAATGTTAGTTTCTCTGTTTTAGCGGATGGTGTAAATTTAACTTATCAATGGCAAAAAGATGGAGCTAATCTGGTAAATGGAGCAAATATCACAGGAGTTAATACCTCGTTATTGCAAATTACAGGAATTCTTGCTACGGATGCAGGTTCTTACAGATGTGTGGTAAATGGAAATTGCGGATTTAAAAATTCAGATCCAGCACTTTTAAGCGCATATAACAATACAGCAATTACAACTCAACCTGCCGATATAACAATTTGTGAATCTGAGCAAATTTCATTTACGCTTGTTAGTTCTGGTGATAATCTAATATATCAATGGAAAAAGAATGGTGTTGATATTTCAGATGTAGGAAATATTTCTGGCTCTGAAACATCTAATTTAATAATAAATAATGCTTCCATTAGTGATGCTGGAATTTATACCTGTTTAGTTACAGGCTCTTGTGGAAACGAGAATAGTACTCCGGTTACAGCAATTGTTAATTCAAATACGATTATCACAACTCAACCTCAAAGTAAAGTAACTTGTGAGAACGATGTTGTTTCTTTTAGTGTAGAAGCAACGGGAGAATCAATAACATACCAATGGCAAAAAGATGGGGCTGATATATTTGATGGTGGAAATATTTTTGGCTCAACATCATCAATATTAACATTAAATAACCTAATTGCTGGTGATGCAGGAACATATCGTTGTGTAGTAACTGGGGCTTGTTCTATTGCCAATAGCGATGCCGCCGATTTAACAGTAAATGTTTATCCTTCTGCTGCAGGAGCAGTAATAGGATCTGCAAATGTTTGTCAAGGTAGTAGTAATATTACATATGAAGTTGGAGCAATAGCAAATACCGATTATTATATATGGAGTGTCCCCGTTGGAGTAACAATATTATCAGGAGATAGCACTCGGGTTATCGAAGTTGAGTTTAGCAATAACGAACTTGGTGGAAATATAACCGTTCAAGGTTTAAATAATTGTGGTTTAGGTATAGTATCGCCTGCGTTTAATGTCACTGCGAATCCTATTCCAGTTGCAAATGCAGGAGCAGATCAGATCATCTGTATCGACACAACTTATTTGGCTGCTGCACATCCAGGTACCGCAACTGGTTTATGGTCTGTAAAAGATGGACCAGCTTGGGTTCAGAATGTTAATCTAAACAGTTCTTATATATCTAATTTAAGAGAAGGAACGAACACGCTTATTTGGACCGTTGAGAAAAACTCATGTTCGTCATCTGATACAATGCTTATAATAAATAATCATGTGAATGTTGACGCAGGAACTGATGTTACTATTTGTTCAGATGTTATTCTACTTGAAGGAAGTACTGTACCATCTGGTGCAACGGGTAGTTGGTCGGTTTTAACGGGAAATGCCAGTTTTGGCGACGGAAATGATCCTATTACTGCAGTTAGCGACTTTGCTACAGATATCAACATTTTAAAGTGGTCAATTGCTAAGGGTGGTTGTGCTTCTTATGATACGGTCATAATTGATAATCAACGACCAACTCAGGCTTATGCTGGAATAGATCAGCTTTTATGTAAAGATAGCACTGTTCTTGGGGCTAATAACCCGGTTGTGGGAACAGGAGAATGGACGGTTATTACCGGAGCAGCAACTTTTACAAATCCAACAAGTCCAAATACTAACGTTACAAATCTAAGTCAAGGCGATAATATATTAAGATGGACCATTTCAAATGGAATTTGTAATACCATCGATGAGGTTACTATAAGTAATAATATTTTGGCTGTAAATGCTGGAGTCGATCAAGTTTTATGCGATAGAACAACTAATTTAGATGCAATTGCTCCAATAACCGGAGTTGGTAACTGGTCAGTAATAGCTGGTTCTGCGGCATTTGTAAATAATAATCTAAACAATACTACTGTTACAGGATTAATGCAAGGAGAAAATATCCTAGCTTGGAATATCAATAATAATGGCTGTATAAGTGTTGACAGTGTTTCTATCACTAATGACTCTCCTACAGAAGCTGATGCTGGGGTAGACCAGACATTAGCTGCTGATTTTACAACCTTACAAGCAAATATTCCAACAATTGGTAATGGATCATGGTCATTAATTAGTGGTTCTGCTGTTATTGTTGATCCGTTGCTTTATAATACGAATGTAACAGGATTGGCTTTAGGAGATAATATTTTTAGATGGACCGTCACAAATAACTCATGTACTTTATATGATGATGTGGTTATAACTAATTTTATGTCGGTAGCAACAGATGCAGGAGCAGATCAATCGGTATGCTCTGATGAAACCGACTTAGATGGTAATGAACCTATTTTTGGTTTTGGCGAGTGGTCTGTAATTCAGGGTTCCGCAACATTCTTTGATAACGCCGATCCAAAAACAGCAGTTAGTGGATTGGCAAAAGGCGATAATATTTTACGATGGTCTGTTTGGGAAAATGGATGGACATCCGATGATGTAGTTGTAACAAATGATTCACCAACCACAGCAAACGCAGGAATAGATCAAACCTTATGTTCCGATAGTACTTTATTAGCCGGTAATAATCCGATTGTCGGTTCTGGTTTATGGACGGTAATTAGTGGAGCAGGTACTTTTGAAAATGATACATTGTATAATACAAAAGTCAATAATTTGGCAAAAGGCGAAAACATCTTTAAATGGTCACTCTCCAATAAATCATGTAGCTCGACGGATTTGGTTACAATAATAAACGATTTACCTACAGCTGCTGATGCAGGAATCGATCAGATTTCATGTTTAAATACGATTGCCTTAAATCCTAATACTCCTTCAGTAGGAGCTGGTGAGTGGAGTGTTTTAAGTGGATCAGCTAATTTTAGTGGGAATACAGCATATAATTTAGCGAAAGATGATAATATTTTAAGGTGGACAATTGTAAATAATGCATGTAGTTCGTACAACGATGTTACAATTACAAATAATGAACCTTCAGATGCAAATGCAGGAGCGGATAAGATAATTTGTTATGATTCGATTGCGTTGGCTGCTAATATTCCTTTAGTTGGAAATGGAGTTTGGACAGTTCAGAGTGGATCTGCCACAATTGCAGCGATGAATGATCCTACATCGAAAGTAACTAATCTAAGTCAAGGTCTTAATATATTTAGATGGACTATTACCTATAATACATGTACAAAATTTGATGAGGTTACTATTCATAATGCTTTAGTAGAAGCTACTACAGGAGTCGATCAGGATATTTGCAGTGAATCTACTGTTTTAGAAGCAAACAACCCGGGAGCTGGAAGTGGAGCTTGGTCTGTGCTTGGTGGCTCGGGAGCTGCTGTATTCGAAGATATAAATCAACCAGATACAAGAGTTAGCGGTTTAGATCAAGGTGGAAATATTTTACGATGGACAATTACAAATGAGATTTGTATTTCTTATTCTGATGTGGTTATTACAAATAGCCTTCCAACAGATGCATTTGCTGGTCCGGATCAAGAACTTTGCGACGATAATTCGATTCTTCAGGCAAATACACCAATTGTTGGTATTGGCGAATGGTCTATATTAAGCGGTTCGGCAAACCTAGTTGATCCAAATAACGCTTCAAGTTTAATTAATAATCTTGATTATGGTGTTAATACTTTACGATGGACTATTACAAATGGAAGTTGTATTTCTGCCGACGAAGTTGTTATCTCAAATAACTCAACCATAATAAGTAATGCAGGAATTGATCAAGCTTTATGTTCCGATTCAACGATCTTGTATGCCAACGTACCTACCTATGGAATAGGGCAATGGTCAGTTGTTGCGGGGTCTGCAACTTTCGAGAATAACAATGATTACAATACCAGAATTCGTGATGTTGGAAAAGGTAACAACATTCTTAAATGGGCAATTTCGAATGGTGGGTGTAATTCAGACGATCAGGTTACTATTACAAATAATTCGCCAACAAAAGCAATTGCAGGTGGCGATCAAACAATCTGTGGTAGTTCAACATACCTTCAGGCTAATATTCCAACAATTGGAGTTGGATCTTGGACTTTAGTCAGTGGAGCAGCAACTTTTGCGAATAGTAGTCAGAATAATACTCAGGTTACAGGATTAAATCCAGGATCAAACACACTTCGTTGGACAGTCGAAAATGGTAGTTGTACATCCTATGATGATGTCGAGATTTATAACGATTTACCTTACGAAGCTCAAGCTGGAGCTGATTTTGAGATTTGCGGAAATTCTAGTCCGTTATATGCAAATGATCCTGTTGTAGGAATAGGACAGTGGGACGTAATTAGTGGAAAAGCTACGTTTAATGATGCTTCAAGATTTGATGTTACAGTTTCCGATCTTGGTTTTGGTGCGAATACTTTACGTTGGACTATAAGCTATGAGCATTGCACTACATATGACGAAATAGTTGTTATAAATAATAAGATTGATGTGTATGCAGGTGTCGATCAAACAATCAATGAACCAAGCACCTTATTGGCAGCCAACAATCCATCAACAGGTTCTGGACAATGGACTGTAATAGGTGGATCGGGAATATTTAGCGAAACATATAATTCGATCACAGAGGTTTCGAATTTAGGAGCGGGTTTAAATACATTTAGATGGGCTGTAAATATTAATGGATGTGTTAGTTTCGATGATGTTTCAATTACATATAATGTACCTCCCATGGCAAGCTTTGTAGTTACAAAATCAGAAGGTTGTCCTCCTCTCGATGTTTATTTTGTAAATAACTCTTTAGACGATTTACCATTTACATGGGATTTCGATGATGGAACAAATTCTGATCAGGTTACCGTAAAACATATTTTTACCGAACCCGGAATTTATCGTCCAAGCTTAACAGTAATCGACAAGAACGGAGAAGTGGTTACAAAGGATACAGTAATTAATGTATATCCTCAACCAGATGCATCATTTATTATTGTAAATCAGCAAGTATATATTCCAGAGGAAGAAGCAATCTTTATTAATACATCTACCGATGCTGTTACCTATGAATGGAGATTTGGTGATGGAGGAACTTCAACAGAAAGCGATCCAAAATATATATACGACAAAGAGGGGATTTATGATATTACATTGCACGCTTGGTCGGAAAATGATTGTTACGATTCCACTAAAGTTGATGAAGGATTGGAAGTAATTGAAAGTGGAAAGATAACTTTCCCAAATGCTTTTACTCCAAATGTTAATGGGCCAAATGGTGGATATTATAGCGAAAATGATTATAGTAATGATGTATTTTATCCTATTGGTAAAGGTATTGGAAACTATAAACTAGAAATCTTTAATAAATGGGGAATTCTGGTTTTCGAAAGTAAAGAAGTAAATGTTGGTTGGGATGGATATTTTGATGGAGAACTCCTAAAAGAAGGTGTTTATGTGTGGAAGGTAAGTGGAAATTATAATAATGGTAAAGATTTCCAAGAGGTTGGAACAGTGTTGTTGTTACGTTAAAATTTAGGAAAGATGAAAAAGATAAGATATATAATAGGACTATTATTCGTAATATTTGCTCTTCAGGTAAAAGGGCAGGATCCTCAATTTTCGCAATTTTATTCTTCTCCTTTGTATTTGAGTCCGTCTTTAGCTGGTGCAACAGGACAATCGAGAATTATTGCAAATTACAGAAATCAGTGGGCAAACTTACCCAATGCTTTTACAACCTATGCTTTTTCTTTAGATCATTATATTGAGGATTATAAGAGTGGCATAGGTATTATGGCATTACGAAATCAAGAAGGAGGTATTTACAATACTACAAACATAGGCTTATCTTATTCATATAGTATTGAGGCGAGTCATAGATTAAGAATTAGACCAGGTTTAACGGCAGCTTACTATAGTAGGGGGATTAACTATTCTGACATTGAATTTGGTGATCAGATATCACGAAATTCGACGGCATCAATTGAGATTCCGGAAACAGAGCGGATTCATCATTACGATTTTGCGTTTTCGGTGTTAAGTTATTTCGAGCACTATTGGCTAGGAGTTACCGGTGATCATTTATTGGGTTTAAGTAGCCAATTTGCTAATAATGATACTTACCCAGCATTGAAGTTATCGGTTTATGGCGGAGCACGATTTAAGCTTTTCGAGAGTGTACCTTCTAATATCGATAAATATATTTCAGTATCGTTTTTTTATAAAAATCAAGGAGGATTTAATCAGCTGGATTTTGGTACAAATTATGAAAAGGATCCTTTCCGTATTGGTATTTGGTTTAGAGGCATTCCTGCATTTAAAGAAACAGCTGATTTAAATGCAGTTGTATTACTTATTGGGTACACATTTAAAGATGTATTAATTAATTATAGCTACGATATTTCTACTTCACGATTATTAGCATCAACAGGAGGTGCTCATGAAATTTCCATTGCATATACTTTTAATACAGGAAGAGATAATCGCAGAAAGAGAGCAGGAGCAGTGCCTTGTCCATATTTTTAAAGTTTGAAGAATACCAGTATCCTTTATGAAAAATACAATTTGATTCGATTCTTTTTTGTTCCGTAATCAAACTCAACGATTCCCTCTTCGGTTAACTTAATAGCATTCTCATTTAAATCCTGTAAGATTTACTGCAAACATTGCTATGGAAAAGTCAATCTTTAAGTGGTAGTTTTTCGAAAAGGAATTCCTTTTTTTGTGCGAAAGAGATTTTCGTTAAAGAAATGAATATAAAAAAAAGTAGTAGTGTTCTAAAAATTTAATTTTCTTTAAAAATCTTATATATAAGGTTGTTAAAATAGTTAGTCGTTCATTAAGAATGTTGAAAGTACTTCCAGTAAAATAGCAGGTTTAATAGGTTTCGATAAATAAGAATTGCAGCCGGCTTCAAGACTCATGCGCTCGTCGTTTTCCATTGCAAATGCTGTTTGTGCAATAATTGGTATTTCAGGATGCGTTTCTTTAATTTTTCGTGTAGCTTCTAATCCATCTAAAACGGGCATTTTTATATCCATTAAGATTAAATCAGGGGAATGTTCAATAGCCAAATTTACTGCCTCTTCTCCATCCTTAGCCCAAATAATGGTTGCTTTTGTTTTATTCAAAACCATTTCAAGAAAACGAAAGTTGCTATCTTCATCTTCAGCAATTAAAATTGTTTTATTATTCCACTTAAAATTATCTAAATTCATTTGATATTTTTGATTAAATATAATGTAATTATAATTCAGAAATTATTGAAAAAAAAGAACTTTAACAAATCTTTCTTATAATTATTAATAGTATGTTTTATATTATAGGTTTTTAAGTAAAAAGAAATTCATTTATAATTGATGTGATTTTATTGTGAATAAAATCATAAGAAACACTCCTATTGAACAAATACATTAATTATGACAGATTTCCTAACCGCTTCAGATTCAAAATCGCCCTCAATATTGCTTTTTTTAAAATGTTTTATAAAAGGGAATCCTAGTCTCATATAGATTTATTCAAGAGCTTATTAACTTTTTTTAATAAGATATCTTTTTTTATTGGCTTCGAAATATAGTCGTTGCAACCTGCTTTTAAACTGACTATTTCGTCGTTTTCCATTGCAAAAGCCGATTGAACAATAATTGGGATTTCAGAATCAACCTTTCGAATTTCTTTTGTAGCTTCAATGCCATCCATGTTTGGCATTTTAATATCCATCAATATTATATCAACCTTATTATCTTTAAATAACTGAATGGCCTCAATTCCGTCGTTGGCTCTAAGTAAATTCGCATTTGTTTTGACTAAAAGCATTTCTAAAAATCGATAATTACTTTCTTCATCTTCGGCAATTAGGATTGTTTTGTTTGTCCAATCGAAAGTTTCATTTGTTTCTTTCAAAGTCGA
Organism: Bacteroidales bacterium; assembly: GCA_016342685.1. Taxonomy (GTDB): domain Bacteria; phylum Bacteroidota; class Bacteroidia; order Bacteroidales; family UBA12077; genus UBA12077. Next base: position 156,635 of record JAEINU010000001.1, read on the forward strand.
TTCTTCTTTCGATTCAAGAATATTAATGAATGGAATACTGAAATAAAAGCATGACCCTTTATTTAATTCCGATTCAAGCCATATATTTCCATTCAGAAGACTTGAAATGTTTTTACAAATCGACAAGCCAAGTCCTGCTCCACGATATAATTTTTTTCTATCATTTTCGAGTTTTGTAAATCTCTTAAAAATAATTTCTTGATCTTTTCCAGATAGACCAATACCTGTGTCTTTAACGTAAAATATGATTTTGGAATTACTATCCTTTTCTTCAATAGTATATCCAAATTCTATTGAGCCGTTTTCTGTAAATTTTAGGGCATTATCAATTAAATTAGTTAATACTTGTAGAACTCTTAGCGGATCTGTTAAGATTGTGAAATTCAAATTTTTAACCTCAGACTTAAGGATCAATTTAATTTTCTCTTTTTTTATGTTCTTTTTCTTTTCAGAAAAAGTTTTAAATAATTCCTCCAAAATCACGTTGATTTTGCACTCCTTTTGATTGATTTCTAGTTGGCTAGCTTCAATTTTGGATAAATCAATAATGTCATCTATTAGGCTTAATAAAGTATCACTATTATGGATTATGTGTGAAATAATTTCTGATTTATCATGGTCATTAATTCCTTTATCATTAAGTAGGTGCGAAAAACCAATAATGGCATTCATCGGGGTGCGAATTTCATGCGACATATTTGCTAGAAAGGCTGATTTTAATTTATCCGATTGCTCTGCTTTTTCCTTTGCAATTTCTAAATCTTTTGTTCTATCTAATATTAGTTTTTCAAGATTATCTTTGTGTAATTCTAATTCGGTGTTAAACATCTTCAGATGTTCTGCTTGAGCTGTTATTTCTTCTTGTTTTATTTCTAGGTCAGCTTGATTTTCTTCCAATAAGGTATTTATTTCATGCAGATCTTTTGTTTTTTCTTTAACGGTCTTTTCTAGATTTTCCTTTTCAGTTTTCAGTTTCTTTGTGTACAATAGAATCGAAACCCAAATTAACAAGATTGCTAAAACTCCATATGCAAAGTAAGCTGCAATTGTTTTATACCAAGGTAAACTTATAAAAAAATGGTATTCAATTAAATTACTTTCCTGATTGTAAATATTTCTTGCTTTAAACTGAAACGTGTAATAGCCGGCAGGAAGATTTGTAAATTCTTTCTCAGTTTTAGTCGACCAATCAGACCAATTAGAATTTAAACCAATTAACTTATAACGGTATTGGGTTTTATCCGATTCTTCATAAAACAAGGCTGAGTATTTAAATAGTAGATTATTATTATGACTTGTTAATGTAATATAATCCCCATTATTATTTGAAACGGGTAAGGCAATTGAGTCATTTACATGAATAGAACGAAATCGCATTTTGAAAGATTCATTTTCCGATTTTTTAAATAATGGATTATATTGAATAATTCCTTTTCTTGAACAGTATAAAATTTTTGAAGAATCTACTATTGAAATGCTTTCAATAAATAAATCAGATTGCTTTAAAAATGGAATGTATTTTAATTGGTAGGTATCTTTAACTTTAAAAAGGATTCCCTTTTTTATATCTTGCTGAAAATAAATATTTCCTTTCTTGTCCTGAACAAATTTATCGATAAACCCTTTTTTATTAGATAGCATCTCAAACCCTTGGTGAGGTTCAAAAGAATCAGTATTATAATTAAACTTGTAAATTCCATTTTCTGTTCCAAATACGATTTCCTTTTTGTTAGATTCATTAATAATACTAAAAACATAATTATTTGTGTTTGAAGGCAATCCGCTCTGGGTATTAAAAAAATCTAATTCTAAAATACTGTCCTGCGACTCATTTAACCTGATTCTGAATATACCTTTGTTTGAATGGCTAACCCAAATATTATTTTTACAATCAATTTCTACATATCGCGATGTTTCATTAAAACCTTTTAATTTATTTTTTACGCTCCATTCTCCATTTTTCTTTTCTAGTATAGAAATCCCATTTCTTGTTCCGGCAAGTAATTCGGCTTTGTCGTTTAACTTATTTAAGTTCCAAGATGTTCCAATATTGTTAGAAATTTTTTGTGCTATATTATTTTTAACAACAAAAAACCCTTCGGTATGACAAGCAAATAGTTCCCCGTCAATTTCAATTAAATTATAACATGGACCTTTTGTATTTGTAATTAGTTTAAAGATGTCAGATGAATCTCTATAGAAAAGTCCACGCGAAGTGCTTGTGTAAAGTTTGTTTTTGTAGAATTTTGCATTATTAACAGTTCCCAATAATCCATCTAAATCATTGTAAAATGTAAATGGAGAATTGTTTATAATATAAGAGATTCCGTTGTTAAGACCCGTCCAAATATTATTGTTTTTATCAAGATATAAGGATAAAATCATTTGATCCTGCAAACCAGATTTAATATTAAATGTATTTGTTATATTACCTTGGTTATCAAATATAATAATGCCATCGTGGAATGTTCCTAGGGCTATTTTTTTATCGTCGATTTTAATTGCACAGTAAACTTGATTTTTAATTATAAAATCGTCGATCTTGTTAAACTTATTATCTTTGACAAATCTGTTGGATACATCATTGTTAGGATCGTATATAATTATTCCTTTTGTTCTTGATGCCATTAAAATGTTATCATTTTCTAATGGTAACATTGCATATATTCTTTCATTAGCGAATTTTTCGCTTCCTAAGATAAATTTGAGTTGGTCATTTTCTAGAACATGAATACCTTTATTCCATTCTCTTATGTAATATTTATTGTTAACCTTAAAACCAATATGGAATTCATTGTCATGAACGATTGTCTTAATCTTATCATTCTCAAGAATAAAGATATAAGAAAAGGTTTCAAAAATAATTTGATCATCAATTACAAATATTTTCCAAACGTCCTCGAAATTTCTATATTCATCAGGAACTTTATTATGAAGAGAAACAAATTTATTTTTTCCGTAAATATCTTTTTGCAAATAACCAAAATCACCTACGGCGCCTACATAAATTCTATTGTTAATTTTATCCTCAGCAAGAGATCTTATTGTTGATTTGTTAGGAATGGTAATTAGGTTCCAGTATGTACCATCATACTCAAGAACACCATCGTTATTGCCAAAATACATTAGTCCATCTTGGGTTTGAAGTATCGACCAGATTTGATTCTCGGGAGTTAAATAGTTATTGCTGTTATAATTTTTTATTAAAGTGTTTCCACCAATCGATTGTGAAAGGGAAGGGCAAATCGTGGAAATTAGAATAATAAAAACCCAAAAAGAAAAAGCAAATCTATTTCTCATACTCGATGGTTTTATGAATAATTTTAAAAATTATCGAAAAATTATTGGAAATCCAAGATAAGTATTTTCTAATTTGATTTAACTATGATTTTTATTGATGAGCAATGGTAATCGTGTTTTAAAATATATATAGTCGAAATAATTGATTAATAATATTTTTCTTCGGGCATTACAATCCAAAGGATTATATATACTATAGTTCCGGGGAATCCCATACTAAAAATACTTAATGCCAAATAAAGTATTCTTACAAGGGCAATGTCCCATCCAAAGTATTCTGCTATTCCGGCGCAAACTCCTGCAATTGCTTGATTTTGGGATCTGGTAAGTTTATCTTTTGTCATTTTTGAACTATTTGATGAATTACTTGTTTCGAAATAAAAAATTGAAATCGAAACGTATAATTATGTAAATTTACAATTCAAACTTAAAAAGTGAAAGTAATGAGAAAAAATATTCTAAATAAAAGTTTACTATTAATACTAATTAGTTTTATGATATTAAGTTCATGTTCCGAAAAAGGAGCCGATAAAAACTTCCCAATTGCAAAAAAAATTGCAAAAGAATTAAGCATTCATAACGATACCAGAATTGATAATTATTATTGGTTAAACGATCGTGAAAATCAGGAAGTAATAGATTATTTAAATGCTGAAAATAAGTATACAAAAGAAGCATTAAAATCGACTGAAAAATTCCAAGAGGATTTATTTACAGAAATGAAATCTAGAATTAAAGAAACAGATGAATCGGTTCCTTACGAAAAGAACGGATATTTCTACTATTCTCGATACGAAGAAGGTAAAGAATACCCGATTTATTGTAGAAAAAAGGAAAGCTTAGATAATCCTGAAGAAATATTGTTAGATGTAAATCCAATGGCCGAAGGATATGATTATTATCAAATAAATGGATTAAGTGTGAGTCCTGATAATAATCTACTGTCATTTGGTGTCGATACTGTAAGTCGTAGAATGTACACTTTGCATGTTAAAAATCTCGTTACTGGTGAAATTTTAATTGATGAAGTGCCTGTTACTACCGGATATGCTGCTTGGGCAAACGATAATAAAACCATGTTTTATACTAAAAAAGATGAGGTGACGCTTCGTTCAAATAAGATCTATAAACACATTTTAGGTCAGAATTTTAAATCCGATAAGGAAATATTTGAGGAAAAGGACGAAACATTCGGGACAAGTGTTTGGAAATCAAAATCAGGTAAGTATATTATGATTAGTTCATACAATACCATGTCCGACGAATATCAGTTTATTGATGCAAATAAACCGAATTCAAATTTTAAAGTAATTCAAAAAAGAGAGCGTGGTTTAGAATACTCAGTTTCTCATTTTGGTGATTATTTTTACATCAAAACAAATTTAGATGCAAAGAATTTTCGATTAATGAAAACAAGCGTTAAAAAAACAGCAAAAGAAAACTGGAAAGAAGTTATTGCTCATAGAGAGGATGTTTTCTTAGAAGGAATTGAATTATTCAAAGATTTTTTAGTTGTTGAAGAACGTGAACAGGGCTTATCAAAACTTAGAATTATTAATTGGGAAACGAAAGAGGAGCATTATATGAATTTCGACGAAGAGGTTTATATGGCTTATATATCAACAAATCCAGAGTTTAATTCGAACTTATTACGATTTGGATATGCTTCAATGACAACGCCTAACTCTACCTATGATTATAATATGCAAACTCAAGAAAAAGAGTTGAAAAAGCAACAGGAGGTGTTGGGTGATTTTAATGCAGAAAATTATGAAACAAAACGTCTTTGGGCAACTGCCGACGATGGAACAAAAATTCCAATGTCTATTGTTTATAAAAAAGGTATTGAATTAGATGGAAATAATCCAACTTTATTATATGCATATGGTTCGTATGGAGCTACAATGGATCCTTATTTCAGCTCGGTTCGTTTAAGTTTATTGGATAGAGGGTTTGTTTATGCTTTGGCTCATATCCGCGGTGGACAATATTTAGGTCGTCAATGGTACGAAGATGGTAAGTTACTTAATAAGATTAATACATTCTCCGATTTTAACGATTGTGCTGAATATTTAATTGAATCAAAATATACTAGTTCTGAAAAATTATTTGCAATGGGCGGAAGTGCTGGTGGTTTATTAATGGGAGCAATAGTAAATATGCAGCCTGAACTTTATAAGGGAGTTGTAGCTCAAGTTCCTTTTGTGGATGTTGTAACAACCATGCTCGACGAAAGTATTCCATTAACAACTGGTGAATTCGACGAGTGGGGAAATCCAAAAGATAAAGAGTATTACGATTATATGTTGTCGTATTCTCCATACGATCAGGTTAAAGCTCAGAATTATCCTGCAATGTTGATAACAACAGGCTTACACGATTCGCAAGTGCAGTATTGGGAACCTGCAAAATGGGTTGCGAAATTGCGCGATATGAAAACCGATAATAATGTTCTGTTATTACATACCAATATGGAAACTGGTCATGGTGGCGCTTCAGGGCGTTTCGAAGCACTAAAAGAATACGCAATGGAATATGCATTTATGTTCCAGCAGGTAGGAATAAAAGAGTAATTCTAAAATAAGTGGTTTTATAGCCTAAACGATTTTTGTCATTCTGAGCTTGTCGAAGAATTTGTTAATGAGAAATGAAATCTTTCGACAAGCTCAATATGATAATGTTTTGATTGCAAATTGTAATAATGTCCCGATAAAGATTTAAACATACCAGTAGTGCGGGTTTTCTCTGCTCTACTTTGTTAGACCGTGGAATGAAAACGAGGATAGCAAAACTTTGTAAAACCGCCAAAACCCCCGCATTATAGGTGATGTTGGGTTCGTAAATATTTTATTATATAAAAATTTTATATAGATATGCTGTAGAATCGTATTCAAAGTCACAATCTTCAATTGAGATTTCATTGAATCTGGTAAAACTGCAACAATTCTCATATACCCTCTCAGCATCAATGTATAAACCACAAACCTTTTCATTATCAAGGCTGATTGAGCAATTAACAATTTCTGTTTGCCATCCTATTGAATAGATATATATATAATTACGTCCTTCAATAAAATCATATTCAATAAGCTGGTCATTTATTAGATTCTCGATACGTATCTGATTTCGACTAAATGTTTCATTTGCAAATATGTTTTCACCTGTTATTTTATCAACTAGTTCAAAAGTGAAATCTCTCGGAGGAGTAAAACAAGCAATATCTTCACAATCATCCTTCTTTTCACACCCAATAGCTATAAATAAGAATAGGACATAATAAATTTTTATATTTCTCATCATAATAGATTTAATAAATTCTACCAAATAGATGAACATTCTCGTCAAAAGGTTGCCCTAAAATGTTTGCTAACTATCGGGATTAGTCATTTCTGAAACTTTTTTTGTTTCTCAGATGGATTGAAAATACTCCATAACAAATAACTACAGTTCCTAAAATAAAGATTAACCAAGGAAATTTTTCAGGTACATATTTTATCGATAAATCAAAAAGTTTATCGCTCATCGATTTTGTTTTAAACTCATCAAAAGAGATATTTTTAATAAGGAATCTGGAATAATCCCATATAAATGAAATAAATACAACTACCGATCCTAATATTAAAAGAATCCATTCATTTCTCAATATTTTAACTTTATTCTCGCTTTTTCGATTGTAATGATTGATCGTTAATGCAAGTAAAATCATTAAACAAGAAATAATTACCGGAGCAATTACAGGACCAGTCCAGGTTACAGGAAGAAGAAATAAAATATCCCAAGTAAATAAACTTTCTGGCCAGCTTAAAATTGCGTAGAGAAATACGTAATAAATAATATCCCAAACGGCAAATGAATAAATAAACCAAGCGAATCTTTGTGAAAAGTTTTTCCCAGCAATAAATCCGATAGAAAGTAGCATAATTATGGAAGCAAATTCTCTGATTAATTCAGTAATTGCAATATGATTATCGATGGGGGTTAATGGAAATGCAAAACCAAGGGGATAGCATAGTTCACGTAAATAAACGACAACAGCACCTTCGAAAATACCCATTGATATTGCAAAAAGTGTTACCCAAATTAATGTTTGATGTTTTTTGAGATTCATTTCAAATAGTTTTTCGTTCATCAATTTCCGAATAATTTTACTCGAAGTCAATATTCATTAAAACGAACGCAATGTTAATTACTATATTGCAAGTTAAAATGTTAATTTTGCAGAGTTTCAACCAGATCAAATAAAGAATAAAGTGTTATATCCAGATAATTTTGAAAATAAAATAGGATTCGATAAAATTCGAGATATGCTTAAAGGTGGATGTTTAAGTAATCTTGGACGCATGCGTGTTGATAAAATTCGATTCTCGTCGAAGTATTCATTTATCGAGACTCTCGTAAATCAGGTTGATGAGTTTAAGACAATTATGATGATGGAAGATGATTTTCCATTAAGTCATTTTATTGATTTAACTCCAGCACTAAAAAAAATAAAAACAGAAGGAGCCTATTTTTTAGCAGAAGAATTATTTGATCTCAAGCGCTCCTTAGAAACAATTAGAGCGATTTTAAATTTCTTTAAAGCGAAGAACGAAGAAAACAAATATCCTTATCTTCAAAAATTAGCTGTTAACGTAAAGCTCTATCCATATATTTTTGAACGAATCGACTCAATAATTAATAAGCATGGCAAGATTAAAGACAATGCTTCATCCGAGTTAAGTATTATTCGAAAAGATATTTATAATAAGGAAAGTACAGTTTCTAAACGTTTACATTCCATTCTAAAAGAAGCACAAAGTAGTGGATTGGTCGATAAAGATGTTTCTTTATCGATTCGTGATGGACGTGCAACAATTCCTGTTGATGCATCCAATAAACGTAAAATAAAAGGTTTAATTCTTGACGAATCAGCAACTGGAAAAACGGCCTATATTGAGCCTGCCGAAATTGTTGAGTTGAATAATGATATTCGAGAGTTGTACTATTCCGAGCGACGCGAAATTGTAAAAATTCTTACGCTTTTCGCCGATGATATTCGTCCATACATTGATGATTTATTTTGGGCTTACGAATATATGGGAACAATTGATTTTATTCGATCGAAAGGACTTTTAGCAAACAAAATAAACGGAATAAAACCAATATTTCAGAATAAATCAATGGTTTCTTGGACAAAGGCCGTTCATCCCTTATTATTTTTAACATTTATAGAAGAATCCCGTTCAGTTGTTCCTCTTGATGTAAAATTGAACGAGGATGATCAACGTATTTTGCTAATTTCTGGTCCGAATGCTGGTGGAAAGTCAGTCTGTTTGCAAACAGTTGGTCTGCTGCAATATATGTTTCAGTGCGGATTGTTGGTTCCAATGAATGAGAATTCTGAGATTGGCTTGTTTCAAAACCTTTTTATAAATATAGGTGATGATCAATCCATTGAAAATGATTTAAGTACATATAGTTCTTATTTGCTGAACATGAAGAATTTCTTGAAATCGGCAAACGATAGAACATTAATTCTGATTGATGAATTTGGTTCGGGAACAGAACCTATGTTGGGAGGAGCTATTGCCGAAGCAATTTTAGATAGTTTAAATAAGAAAAAAGCACAAGGTGTAATAACTACGCATTATACATCATTAAAACATTTTGCATCATCGACTCATGGTATTGAAAATGGAGCAATGCTTTTCGATACAGCTAAAATTCAGCCATTATTTCGATTGTCGATAGGGGAGCCCGGTAGTTCATTTGCTTTTGAAATTGCCCGTAAAATTGGATTGCCCGAAGAAATTCTGAAAAGCGCCACCGATAAAATAGGGAAAGATCATATCGATTTTGATAAGAACTTAAAAGATATTTTAAGAGATAAGCGTTATTGGGAAACCAAGCGCGATAGTGTGCGAAAATCTGAAAAGAAACTCGATGAGCAGATCTCAAAATATACAATTGAGCTTGAATCTGCTAAAAAGTTACAAAAAGATATTGTTCAAAAAGCAAAAGCAGAAGCGGAAGAGTTACTTTCCGGCGTAAATAAGCAAATTGAGAATACCATTCGTGAAATAAAGGAAAGTCAGGCAGATAAAGAAAAAACTAAGATTGCACGGAAAAAGATTTCAGATTTTAAGGAGAGAATAAACGAAACTGATTCAGAGGAAGAGGCTCGTATCAATAGAAAGATTGATAAACTAAAGAATCGCGAAAAGCAAGGAAAGAAGGCAAAAGAGAATCAATCTGAAAAACTTGTAGAAAAAAAGAAAGTTGCTGATGCAAATACTTATGAAAAGGGCGATAAGGTTCAGTTATTCGGACAAGATTCTGTGGGCGAAGTGCTTGATGTAAATTCAAATAGCATAATGGTGGCTTTTGGTAATATGATTACCACGGTTGACAAAAAACGATTAGAGAAAATTTCAGAGAAAAAATACAATAAAATAGCTGGGGTAAAATCTGGATCTGGTCAAAAATCATCTTGGGATTTTGGAGAACGGCGATTAAAATTCAAGCCAGAGATTGATGTTCGTGGCAAAAGAGCCGAAGAAGCCTTGCAAATAGTGAACGATTTTGTCGACGAAGCAATTGTTATAAATATGGGTAACATTAAAATATTGCATGGTAAAGGCGATGGTATTTTAAGGCAATTAATTCGCCAGTATCTCCAAACGGTGGATGTTGTTAAGTCATATCACGACGAAAGTATTCAGTTTGGAGGATCAGGAATTACCATTGTTGAATTTGAATGATCGTAAAATTTGTCTATGCTTTAATAAACTCAGCAGGGCATACATTTTATTCGTTGTTACGCTGAGCTTGTCGAAGTGTGATATGATTTTTACTTTTAGTAATGTTATTTTTTCGTAAATTTGGATTAAACTAAATCCTAATCACATTGATATTAATATATTCACCAAAATCTTCGCCACGTCTTGAGTTCATTTTAAAATTTATTTTTAATGATATTCAAGGAGTTGAATTCCAGTTAACTCAAGATCTAAATGAGTTTGAATCTTCTAAATTATCAAAATTAAATTATTCAAGTGAAAAAATTGATGGGTGCATTCAAATAGTGCCCGAAGGTTTCTTGTTCGAAACTGACATTTTGCAAAAAGAAATCAACTTAAGTGAATGGGGAGGGAATAAAGTTTTTTTTGAAACGTCTAAAGATTCAGATGTACCTTTTGATTTATTCGCTGCTAGTTTTTATTTAATTAGCAGGTACGAGGAGTATTTACCTTTTAGTGCTGATCAGCACGGAAGGTTCGAAGCAAATCAGAGTTTAGCTTATAAACACGGGTTTTTACACGATCCTATTGTCGATCAATGGTCGTGTAAATTGGCAGGAACAATACAAAATAAATTCCCCGAGTATAAAACCTGTGAGCGGGAGTTTAAATACATTTCTACCATTGATGTAGATAATGCATATGCCTATTTGTATAAAGGAACGGTAAGAACCATTGGAGCTACAATGCGAGATTTGTTAAAATTAAATTTTAACGAAAATATCAAGCGTTTTCAGGCCTTAACAGGTGAAAAAGATCCTTTTGACACCTATGGTTATTTAGATGCATTGCATAAGCAATATGGAATAGAACCACATTGGTTTTTCTTAGTTGGAAATTACAATACATACGATAAAAATCTACCTTTAGATAATGAATCCTTTCAGGAATTAATTAAAGAAATTTCTGAGAATGCAGAAATTGGTATTCATCCATCTTACGAATCAAATAAAGATTTTAAACAGTTAAAAAAAGAATTTGATTATTTGAGTGCTTTATCGAAAGAACCGATTAAGAAAAGTCGTCAGCATTATTTAAAATTACTTTTTAACGAAACTTACCAGAATCTTTTGAAGTTGGGAATAAAAGAGGATTATACATTAGGATATGCTGGTGATGTAGGATTTAGAGCGGGAACTTGTACGCCGTTTTATTTTTATGATTTATATGCAGAGAAGGAGACTGATTTAAAGATTTTTCCGTTTCAAGTGATGGATGCAACATTAAATCAGTATTTAAAATTAAATGTCGAAGGAGCTATCGAATTAGTTTCAGAAATAATAAATAAGGTAAAACAAGTAAACGGAACATTTATAAGCTTATGGCACAACGAATCGCTCAGCGATCATGGTCACTGGAAAGGCTGGGAGTCGGTTTATAAGACAATGTTAGAAAATATTTTTAAGAAATAGAGGTTTGGAGATAATATATTTAAAGCACAACCAAATTGACAAACAAAAATGGGATGCTGCAATTGAGAATTCGGAAAATGGCTTGGTGTATGCTTTGTCGTGGTATTTAGATATTGTTTCGCCAAACTGGGAGGCTTTAATTGTTGGCGATTACGAGATTGTAATGCCTTTAACCATCAGAAAGAAATTTGGTTTAAGATACTTTTTTAAACCAGTTTTTGTACACTTCTTAGGCGTGTTTTCAAAGAAAAAAATATATTTTGATATTGTAGAAGCCTTTGTAGTCAAAACATTACAGTATGTTAGTTTTATAGATAATTGGTTTAATCCAGAGAATAATTTTCGTGTAAGTCAGAATTTTATAGAGAAAAAATCTCAGATCCTTGATTTAAATTCCGATTACAATACAATTCATTCAAATTATTCAAGGAGCAATAAGAATAATTTTAAAAAAGTTCGAAATGCAGGACTTAGTATTGAAAAAAACTTTAACAAGGATATTCTTATAACCTTACTGAAAGGAATGTATTCACGGAAAAATGTTGATGGAGTTGCTGAAAAGGATTTTGAGAATTTGGGAAAAATTATGGATTATGCTTTGGTAAATAATTTAGGTGAATACTATACGATAGTATCTGAAGGAATTCCTTGTTCTGCTGGATTTTATTTAAAATGGAAAAACAGATCAATTATATATCACGCAGCAAACGAGCTGGGGAGAAAGAAACGCTCCATGTTTTTATTGGTCGATGAATACATAAAAGATCACGCAGGGCAGAATTTAAGTTTAGATTTTGCTGGGTCTAATATCCCTGGCGTTGCTGGTTGGAATACTGGTTTTGGCGCACAAAATTTAAAATTTTATGCTATAAGAATTAATAAGCTTCCTATTCCGCTAAGATGGATTAAAAAGTAAATTATGTTTTATATGGATCGATTTTTCGGATAACTTTTGCTGGATTCCCAGCAATAACCTGGTTTCCTTCGGGAAATGATTTTGTTACAACAGCACCAGCTCCAACAATCGTATGCTCGCCTAATTCAACTTCAGGTAAAATAGTTGCACCAGTTGCAATCCAAGAGTTTTTTCTAATAACTATGGGTTTAGCATCTTTAAATTTACTAAAATCTTCTAAATCGTGATTCCGACTTATAATGGAAATTTTAGCCGCAGTTATTACATTTTCTTCGAATATTATTCCGCATCGTCCATCAATATAACATGACGATCCATAGCCGGGATATTTATTACCACGTTTAATTTTTTCGTGGCATTTAATTTGAGAAGTAAAATGAACAGGCCAAGGTACTTTTCTGTTGTAACCCAAAATCTTTTGTCTGAAAGCATATGAGAATAATTCTTTGATCGAATATGGGGTCAAGGATTGATTGATATCCTTATATATAATGCGTAATAAAAAATAAAAGAAATTTTTAATTGCTGATTTCATGTTTTTATAAATTCGACTTGATCTGCTTTAAATACCAATGTGCAAGATAAGCATTTTGAGTTTGAATTTCATTTTCGTCGAAATCTCTTTTTAATCTTAATTCCGCTTTTATCTCTTTTAAAACTAAGCTGTAATTTAAATAATCAGATGGTTTACTAAGGTTCCTTAATAATCGTTTTGGGATTATTTTTTTTACTTTTTGCTTGAATTTAAAGTATTTAAATTTCCTTGGAGATAAATCTTTTCCAGAATCGAAATTTATATTGTAATTATTAAAATAATCACTCAAAGTTTTGTTATATAGTATCTTCCCATATTTGTATCTGTATGGAACGTTTTTAAAAAAATCTACTAATTCTTTATCCCAATATGGAAATCGAAATTCATACCCGAAAAATTGATAAATATGGGCAGCTTGAGCAATGAATTTGGATAAGTTTTCTTTTATTTCCCAATTCTCGAATATCGAATAAGCGTATAAATTATTTCTATTTTTTATAGATTCTGAAAGTTGTAATTTGATTTTATTATTGATTTCTTTTTTATTCTTAGCAGAGATTTTAGTGTGAATATATCTATTTTCAACGATTTTTTGTGCAATTTGATTTATTGAGGCTTTTAGTTTTATTCCTCCATTTTTATAAAGTTGAGAACCTCCCAAAAAATCACCCGAATATCCTGGAATAAAAATGGCGTCATCAGAAATAATTTTATTTTCTTTTAAAAATTTTAAAGCAAAATAATCCTGAAACATAAATGATGATGAATACTTAGAATAAAATTTATAATACTCTAGAAATTTTTCATCTTTTAAATATTCACCAATAGTTTCGGAATTGTATTTTATAAATGTCCATTTAAAACCAAGCTCTTTAGCAACTTTTTCTGAAATTTCTTTTTCAAAATTATCTGTAGAATTTCCAAAGGTATAACACAGAACATTCGAATAATTATGCTCTTTTAATTTACAGGCAATTAAACGCGAATCTAATCCACCACTTAAAGGAACAACAGCCATTCTGTTGTTAAGAGATTTTACAAGTCTTTCAAAAGTTTGGTCAAATATCTTTTTTGATTTTGGCATTAACTCGGAATAATCCAATGAGGAAGATGCTGAAATAGAATAATCGAAATATGATTTTATCTGTATCTTTTCATCATTGTAGATTATATATTCGCCAGCTTGTGTAACATTTATTTCATTAATTAAAGTATTGTGTCCACTTACAAATCCAGCAGATTTAAACTCAGCTTCTGATAATTCATTAATTTCTACCTTATTAATCTTTTTTAAGATTGTGTTATAATCATCCGAGATAAAAATGTTTTGATCTTTAATAGAATAAAAAATTGGACATGATCGTATAATATCATTAGCAAACAGAAATTTATTTTCTGATATTTGAATAAAAACTGTAAAAAGCCCATTTGCAGAGGATATCTTTTTAATAAAATCCTTTTCTGTTTTTATATCATCGAAGTATTTAATAACATTTTCATTTTCAAAATATCTTTGATCTGAATCAAATAAAAAACCTTTAACAAAAATATTTTTTTCATTAAACCATTTAAAACCTTTATTTGAAATAAAATCCGCCTTTATCATTTTGAAGGTTTGTTTAATAGTTTGTATATAAATGCATTCCAATAAATTGATCTATTGTTAGAGTCGAAAATTATTTTAAATGCTTTTGCATAAAATTTAAAATCAAAAAGTAATGTGAAACTATTTTTTTTGTGTAGAGGCGTATTTTTAGATTGCTCTTTGGGTATTGGCAACCTCTCAATTAAGGTTCTATGTGCTTCTTGTCTCCACTTTTTCTTGTAATTTGTAAAATCAGAAACAGAATTAAAACGATTTATTATTTCTTGATCTCCCAACTCTATAAGTCCATCTTTTCGATTAATCTTAATCGGAATTAATTCGTATTGGTATGAATCATTATCGAAACTAATAACTAAAATTGCACTTTCAGCAGTATATTTATAATAATGATGTGGTTGTATATCGAAGATAAAGTTACCCAAAGAATAGAAAATACTAGTTTTTCCTAATTTTTCGAATCCTTGTAATGTGTGCGAATGATGAGAAATTAGGAAGTCTGGAGTGAATTTCTGTTGTATCCTTTTTAAATGGTTTCTTTTTGTTGTTGATGGATATAATGTATATTCCTCACCACCATGATGGAATATAATATTCCAGTTGTGTTGTTTGTTTGAATTATCTTTTAAATGTTGCTTTGTGCTAACAACTATATTTTCTTTGTTTTTTAATTTTTCGGTATAGCTGGATAAGTTTATTTTAATATCCTTGCCAATTATTATCGAATTATTTATTGATTCATTTTTTAACCATGCTCCAAAATAGAAGCACTCGTTTTTATTTATTTCACTTAATGTATCTAATAAGCCTTCTTTTCCTGAATCGGAAATGTGATTATTCGCGAGATTAAAAACTTTTATATTTCTTTCTTTTAGGTAAGAAATAGAGTTTGGAGGACTTGTAACTTTAATGTTTCGATTTGCATGGTGATTTTTATCTGTAACGGGACCTTCTAAATTACAAATACAATAATCTACACCGTTAAGAATGTCAAGGATCTCATTTGAAAAGATTTCTTCATTATTTCTTATTTTTTTTTCAAATGAACCCGTGAAACTTAGGTCTCCTGTTATAGCTAGTTTAATCTTTTTCAATTGCTTGAGTGTTTGAGATTTTAAGTATATAAACCATCAAGAAAATATTAAAAAGCACTCCCGTTAAAGAAAATAATAATATTGAATAAGTAATGCTTCCAAAGAATTTGTATCCAACAAATAAAGATAAAAATCTGAATGCTAAAAGTGAAATATCATAAATCAATAATTGATTCTGTTTATTAAGGATAGTAATAATATATGTCATTGGCGAATTCAAAAACATAAAGAATAACCAAGGAATAAGTAGTTGTGTAAATGTGCCAGCAAGTTTCCATTCCTGTCCGAAAAGTAAACCAAAAATAAAAGGAGCAAAAGCAAGAATAAAAATAGTTGGAATTATTGCAAGTTTTGCAAGCTTTTTATAAGTCGAAATTATTAAGCTCTTAAGATTAACACCGCTATTGTGTCTTTTTGAAGCTTCATTATAAAGTACCTGTCCTACGGATTGACTAACTAATCCCATCGGTGTTGCTATAATTCTATGTGCTAATCCATATAAGGCGGTCATTTCCAGGCTATAGTAGCTAGTTAGTAAGAATATTGGTAAATGATTTGATAAAGTGTTCGAAACTGCAATACTTGTATTGTATATTGGTATTTTTTTATATCTACTTATTAAATCAAATACTCGTTTAAGCGATGAGTGCTTAGTTTTAGTTATTTTTTCTTTAAAGGAACTATATATACCATAAATGGCGGAAATAAATTGACCGCTAATTAAACCAATAATTAGTCCAAATTTTAGAAATGAAAATAGGCCTAGGCTAATCTGTACTATCGATGAAGTAAGTGATTTGGATACATTTATTATCGAGATGTCTTTAAAGTTATTATTTCTATTAAGCCAGTAAGAGCAGGCTTGAACTATTCCCAAAAAAAGAAGTGACAGGGGTAAAACATATAATAATCCGCCAATATTTTTATCTCCTAGTATATTGGTAATTGGATCAAATAACAATAGAATAACTAAAAATACTATTCCTGAAATTATTAGCGATGTTAAAAGACTTGTAATAAAAAGAGTTCTTCCTTCGTCTTTTTTATTGGGTAATACAATTGCCAATTCAAGTTTTAGGCTTATAAATGTCGATAGAATCATACACAAGGAAGAGTAGATGAAAAAGATACCAAATTGTTCTTTTGTAAATACTCTTGTAAGAACTAATGTTGCAAGTAATGGTATTGCTTGGGCTATTGAGAATCCTGAAAAGAGTATGAATACATTTTTATATGTATCCTTCTTAAATGCATTTTTTAGTTTTGATTTTATTTGCATTAGGAAAACTCTAATTCTTAAATTATTATGAGATGTAATGTTTATTCCTTTAAACTTTCAAAGTCAATTTCCTTATTCTGATCTTCCTCAATAACTTTTCCGTTATCGAATTGCACTGTTCTGGCAGGGAATTTCTTAACGATATTGTAATCGTGTGTTGCCATAACAACTGTTCTGCCGTTATTGCTAATTTCAAGAAATAGTTCCATTAAGTTTTCTGATGTTTCAGGGTCAAGATTTCCTGTTGGTTCATCAGCTAAAATTATTTCAGGATCGTTCAATAAAGCACGAGCAATAACAACACGTTGTTGTTCACCACCCGATAATTGATGAGGCATTTTATATCCTTTGTATCCAAGACCTACGCGATCAAGAACCTGAGCGATTCTGTCGTTTATTTCAGATTTATTTTTCCATCCGGTTGCTTTTAATACAAATTGTAAATTATCAAAAACAGTTCTATCGGTAAGTAATTTAAAATCCTGAAAAACGATTCCTAGCTTTCTTCTTAAAAGAGGAACTTGTTTAGTTTTTAGTTTTGTAAGATCAAAACCTGCTACTTTTGCTCCATTTTCTTTAATTGGGATTTCGGCATTAATGGTTTTAATCAAACTCGTTTTTCCACTTCCCACTTTCCCAATTAAATATACAAATTCGCCTTTTTCGATAGAAAGATTAACATCTTTAAGAATTAAATTATCTTTTTGAAAAATACTTGCGTTCTCAAATTCTATGATTGTATCTAATGCCATTATTCCTCAATTTTTTTTAATATGCCAAATGGAGTTGTATTTATTAACTGTAAAATTCTTTCTTTATAATCTTCTAAGCCAAATTTTTTAATCTGATTGTCGGGATTATTCGTTTTGAAATGAGCTAATAATACAAATTGATTATCTCTAATTTGAACATAATCAGGTATTTTGTCTGTTCCTTGTGTCTTTAAAAAATACATGGTATGCTATTTGCTTTATCACAAATGTAGATAAAAAATCTTGTTTTTTGATTTATTGCATCTTGGATAAAACGAATTGATATTAACAATATTTTAAATTATCGTTTTGTTTAGGAAATATTTCTAGTAATTAACAGTTTTATGTTAATTAAAAAGGTTTTATTTCATTAACAGGTAAGCTAAATCTTCTTAAATTTATGCGAATTTCAAGGGTAGAATTTATGTTACAAAAAAGATATTACAAAATATTAATAGTAAGTGTGTTACTATTAATGGGATTGAGTTCATTTTCACAGAAACCGATCAGTTATACAGATCCTGATTTAGAATATAAAACAGGATTGGAGCTATTCGAGAAAATGAAATATGGCGTTGCCCAAAAACATTTCGAAAATTGCATAGAATCTTATGGTGATTTAAATGTTGAGTTTAAAGCAAACGCAGAGTATTATTCGGCTTTATGTGCGATCGAATTATTTAACGAAGATGCTGAGTATAAGATTTCTAAATTCATTGCAGAGCGACCAGAGAATTCGAAAGTAAACGCCGCGTATTTTCATATGGGTAAATTCCAGTATCGTCAAAAGAAATATAAAAAAGCGATTTCATGGTTTTTAAAATTGAACAAAGATAAATTGAACGATGAAGAAATTGCAGAGTATTATTTCAAACTCGGATACAGTTATTTTCGAACAAAGAAATATGATAAGGCAAGTTCTGCATTTTTCGAGATAAAAGATATAAATACAAAATTTACTGGTCCAGCAATATATTATTACTCACACATTGCTTATCAGGATAAAAATTATGAAACTGCATTGCAAGGATTTCAGCGATTAAGCAGCAATGAAACATTTGCACCAATTGTTCCATATTACATTACTCAGATTTATTATTTGCAAGGCAGGTACGATGAGGTCTTGAAATATGCACCGCCATTTTTAGAGTCGGCAAGTGCAAAGAGAGCTCCCGAAATAGCAAAAGTAATTGGCGATTCTTACTACAAAAAGCAAGAGTACAGCAATGCATTAGAATATTTGCAGCAACATGTTTCCGAATCAAAAAATGTTTTAAGAAAAGATTATTATCAACTCGGATACTGTTATTATAATTTGGAACAGTACGATAGTGCTTCCGTTTCATTCGAGAAAGTATTTACAGAAACCGATAAATTAGCTCAAAATGCATATTTTCATTTGGCTGATTGTTACATCGAACTTGATCAGAAAAATAAAGCGCGATTGGCTTTTGAGTTTGCTTCGAAACTAGATTTCGATCCTGATATTAAAGAGGAGGCATTGTTTAATTATGCACTCCTAACTTATGAATTATATCACTCTCCCTTTAACGAGGCTATTGGTGCATTTCATGAGTTTATAGAATTGTATCCTGACTCATATCGTTTAGATGATGCATATAATTTTCTCGTAATGGCTTATTTGTATACAAGCAATTATAAGGAGGCATTAAGCTCATTGGAAATGATTTCTGAAAAAGATCATGGAATGAAAGAGGCCTATCAAAAAGTAGCATATTATCGGGGTCTGGAATTGTTTAGCAATCTTAAGTATGAAGAAGCCATTGAAAAATTTGATAAGTCACTATTTTATCCAGCTTACAATAGATCAATAAAGGCTCAAGCTAATTATTGGAAAGCCGAAGCCTTTTATCAGATTGAGCAATATGAAAAAGCTATTGAAGCTTACAATGAGTTTCTGATTAGTACAGGAGCATTTCAATTGCCAGAATATAATCTTGCTCATTACAATATGGGATATTCTTATTTTAAATTAAAAGATTATCCAAATGCAATTCAATGGTTCAGGAAATATATTGGTTTTACAAAAAATGAGAAATCGAAGACGTTGGCCGATACTTATAATCGAATTGGAGATTGTTATTTTATAAGTCGAACTTATTGGGTAGCTATTGAGAATTACGATAAGGCAATAGAAATAGGGTTGCTCGATAAGGATTATGCATTGTTTCAGCGTGGTTTTTCTCTGGGATTATTAATCCGTCCAGAAAAAAAGGCAAGCACGATGCAACGTATTCTCGACGAACATTCCGAATCGGCTTATACCGATGATGCATTGTATGAAATGGCTAAGGCTTATATGGATCTTCAAAATGTTGATTTAGCATATGCTAAATATGTTCAAATTGTTGATAGTTTTCCTTCGAGTAGTTATGTTAAAAAATCCTTAGTTCAACTAGGTCTGTTGAGTTATAATAGGGATAAAAGTCAAGAAGCCTTAAAATATTATCAGCGCGTTGTTACGGAATTTCCAGGAACAATTGAGGCTAAGAATTCCTTAACAGGAATTAAGAATATTTATGTTGATATGAATGATGTAGATTCTTATTTTGCATATGTAGATGGTTTAGGTGAGTTTGCCGACATTGCTTTAAGTGAGCAAGATTCCTTAACATATGTTTCTGTTGAAAAGCTATATATGGGTGGAGATTGTGAGAAATCCATAGTTCAGTTTAATAATTACCTTACTAAGTTTCCTGATGGCTCATTTATATTAAATGCAAACTTTTATTTAGCCGATTGTCAGAGCAGAAATGGAAATAATGAGGCAGCACTAAGATCTTACAATTTTGTTATCGATAAAACCAAGAATACATTTACTGAACCTGCATTATTGGCAGCTGCTTCAATTAATTTTCAATCAGAAAAATATTCTGAAGCTTTGGAAAATTACATTCAGCTAGAGCAAGTCGCCGAGGTTAATAATCATTTAATTGAATCAAGGCTAGGTCAAATGCGTTGTAATTTCTTATTAAATAATTACAATCAAGTGATAGAATCGGCTGATAAAGTTTTACATACCGAGAAAATTAATGAAGAGTTTAAGCGCGAGGCTCATTTTAAAAAGGGAAAAGCATTCTTTGCAAATAAAAATAACGAGCTTGCTTTAGATGAATTTAGAGTTGTTTCAATTGAAGTAAATAGCAGCGAAGGAGCAGAATCGAAATACTTGATTTGTGAAATTTATTTTAACGACAATCAACTGGATATTTCGGAGCATGAAATATTTGATTTTGCTTCGCAGAATACTTCACAAGAATATTGGTTGGCTAAATCGTTTATTTTATTGGCTGATATTTATTTAAAAAAGGATGACAAGTTTCAGGCACAGCATACCTTAAAAAGTATTATAGACAATTACAATCCAAATGCAAAAGATGGAATTAGAGAAACGGCTACCGAAAAGTATAATTTAATTATCGATGAAGGAAAATTAAAATTAGAAGAAGCTGAAAAAGATACTATCGAGTTAAAATTTGATGAAAATCAAGACGGTAAGTATGAAGAGTTATTTGAACAAGAAGCAGATACTATAAATTTCTGATATAAAATATTTTAAGATATGATTCGAAATAAATTAATATATATTCAAATTTTAGGACTTTTAACTATTTGTTCTAATAGCATATTTGCTCAAGAGAAATTAGTTAAAGAGGTTCAGGTTGTAAAGCCTTACGAACCAATAATATCTGATGCATATAAAATTGCTCATTTACCTAAAATTACCGATACGGTAAAAACTATTCCTGAGATTAGGTATGTATTGCAAACAAAACCAATGAGCATTGCATATAATGTCGATCCTATTAAGCCGGCAAAAATGGTTGGCGAACCATTAACAAAATTATATAATAGTTATGTGCGAGTAGGTTTGGGAACAAAAGTAATCCCAATGATAGAGGCTTACGTTAATAATAAACGATCGAATGATTATTCAATTGGAGCTTACTATAAATTTCAAAATTCACTTGCGCAGGTAAAGCTAGACAATGACGAAAAAGAGTTTGCCGGTTTCAGCGATCATGATCTTAGAATTTTTGGTAAAAAATTCATGGAGAATGCCGTTTTGATCGGTGATATGGGTTTGCTTAGTAATACAAGATATTTTTATGGTTATGATACATCAGTTGATACCACATTCGAAAAAGAAGATATTAAACAGAATTATTTAACGTTCGATCTTAATGCTAGATACAAAAGTATTTATGTTGATTCGACACATATAAATTACGATTTTGGATGTACTGTAGCATATACAAAGGATGCATTTGAGCATAATGAGTTTAATTTTAAAATAGGTGGTGATATTAATAAAATATTCACTAAAGAGATGGTTGGTGTGAGATTAGATTTGGAAAACTATTCTAAAAACGAAAATCTTGACTCAACAAATAACTTTATTGTTCGAATTAATCCGTGGATAGGAAAGTTTGGCGAAAAGTGGAGAGTGAAAGCTGGAATTGATATTTATTCTGATATTAGAGGCGATCGATCAAGGGCATTGTATTATCCTGTGGGGCAGTTGGAGTATGATATTGCAAATCATTATTTAATTCCATACGCTGGTGTTGATGGTAAACTTGAAATTAATAGTTTTAATAAAATAAGTAGGGTTAATCCATTTGTTACGCCCGGAACAAGTGTTATAAATACAGATCATAAATTAATCCTTTATGGTGGGGTGCGAGGTAACTTCAATTCAACCACATATTATAATTTTAAACTTACTTATTCTTTGGTTGATGATCTTCCAATGTATGTTAATGATTTAGCAAGTACAGATAGCACAGGAAATCAATTTAACGTTGTGTACGATGATGTTACAATAGTTCATTATTTTGGAGAATTGTCTGTATCACCTTCAGAAAGGCTGACATTTAATTTAAAAGCAAATTACCGTAATTACGATATGAAAAAAGAGGCAAAAGCATGGCATAAACCCTCATTTGACCTATCATTTACTACAAAGTATAATTTGCAGCAGAAAATAATCTTAAAAGCAGATATTTTGGCTATTGGAAAACGATATGTTAAGCTAGCTGACGATAAAGTTGGAGAATTAGAATCTGCAATAGATATTAGTTTAGGAGCCGAATATAGATATTCAAAAGTGTTATCAGCATTTGTGCAATTAAACAATTTATTATCTGATGATTATTATGAATGGAGTAATTATCCAACCTATGGATTAAATATTTTAGTGGGAGCTACATATTCATTTTAAATAAAACTTTTTTCAGTTAAAAAAATGTGAATTTATTGTTGATAAATTCACATTTTTTATTGTTGTTTAATCATCTATAAACCACATATTTTTACTATATTTACCTGTTAAATAAAATAACTTACGCATATTTTTTAGTAATCTAATATTGAGATAGTTGAGAGTGTATTCTGAAGTATTTAAAAATCAAGAAAATCCAACTTAAAAATAGAAAATGACGACATAACACTAAGCTGTTTTAGAGTTTAGCGAAGTTAAAATTTTGGCAAAATCGTAAATATTAAAATTAAATAAAAATAAGATGAGTGAACTGAATAAGGAAGAATTGAATAAGTCTGTAGCGAATGGAAGTTCAAACGGATATTCAGCGGATAGTATTCAAGTTTTAGAGGGTTTAGAAGCGGTTCGAAAGAGACCTGCTATGTATATAGGCGACATAAGTGAAAAAGGATTACATCACTTAGTTTATGAGGTGGTTGATAATTCAATTGACGAGGCACTTGCAGGGTACTGTAGTAATATTGATGTTATTATAAACGAAGATAATTCCATAACTGTAACAGATAATGGTCGTGGTATTCCAGTTGATCTTCACGAGAAAGAAGGGAAATCAGCATTAGAAGTTGTAATGACCGTATTGCATGCTGGTGGAAAGTTCAATAAAGATTCATATAAAGTATCTGGAGGTTTACACGGGGTAGGTGTTTCTTGTGTTAATGCATTATCAATTTATTTAAGAGCTGAAATTCATCGAGATGGAAAAATTTACGAACAAGAATACTCAACTGGAAAACCAAAAGGAGATATAAAGGTAATTGGCGAAACCGATAAAACGGGTACTGTTATTACTTTTAGACCAGACGATAGTATTTTTACCGTAACAGAGTATAAATATGATATTTTAGCAACACGTTTGCGTGAGTTAGCTTTTTTAAATAAAGGAATAAGGCTCTCAATTGAAGATAGAAGAGAATTTGAGGAGAATGGGAACGGAAATGGAAATGGAGATACTCATAAATTTAGAAGTAACTCATATTATTCTGATGAAGGATTAAAAGAATTTGTTACTTTTTTAGATACTTCAAGAGATAAAATAATTAATGATATTATTTATTTAGATACAGAGAAAAATAATGTCCCTGTTGAAATTGCATTGTGCTATAATACATCCTATTCTGAGAATGTACATACCTATGTTAATAATATTAATACTATTGAAGGGGGAACACATCTGGCTGGATTCCGAAGAGGATTAACACGAACCTTAAAAAGCTATGCCGATAAATCTGGAATGTTAGCTAAATTAAAATTTGATGTTAACGGTGATGATTTCCGTGAAGGTTTAACTGCAGTAATATCAGTAAAAGTGCAGGAGCCACAATTTGAAGGACAGACTAAAACAAAATTAGGTAATTCTGAGGTTATGGGGTCGGTAGATCAGGCTGTAAGTGAGTCATTATCTAATTACTTGGAAGAAAATCCTAAAGATGCAAAAATAATTGTTCAGAAGGTTATTTTAGCAGCCACAGCAAGACATGCGGCACGAAAAGCTAGAGAACTTGTTCAAAGAAAGAATGTATTGTCTGGTTCAGGATTGCCTGGTAAGCTATCGGATTGTTCCGATAAAAGTCCTGAAAACTGCGAGCTGTTTCTTGTCGAGGGAGATTCTGCGGGAGGAACTGCAAAACAAGGTCGTGATCGAAAATTTCAGGCGATTATGCCATTGCGTGGTAAAATTCTGAATGTTGAAAAAGCAATGCAACATAAAATCTTTGAAAACGAAGAGATAAAAAATATATTTACTGCTTTAGGTGTTTCATTGGGAACTGCAGACGATAGTAAAGAATTAAATCTCGAAAAAATTCGTTATCATAAAGTTGTTATCATGTGTGATGCCGATGTAGATGGTAGTCATATTGAGACATTAATTATGACTTTCTTTTTTAGATATATGACAGAGCTTATAAATAGAGGGTATTTATACATTGCAACACCACCTTTATATTTAATTAAAAAAGGTAAGAATCAACGATATTGTTGGTCAGAAGAGGAGCGAGTTGCAACTGTTGAGGAATTTGGAAAAGGAAAAGATGGTTCAGTTGGTATTCAAAGATATAAAGGTCTTGGAGAGATGAATGCAGAACAACTTTGGGATACTACAATGAATCCTGAACAAAGAACCTTACGTCAAGTTACTATTGATAGTGCAGCGGAAGCTGATCATATTTTCTCTATGTTAATGGGAGATGAAGTTCCTCCTCGTAGAGAGTTTATCGAGAAGCATGCAAAATATGCAAGAATAGATGTTTAAAATCAAAAACTAACATACTAAAAAGGCGATAATTTTTTATCGCCTTTTTTTATAATCAGATTTTTATTAGCAAGTTGGAATGTGATTATTTAATGGTATGATGGTTGTAGTAGTAGTTAAAATTGTTCAGGTCTAAAACAAAAGGCGCCAGGTGTAATTCCTACTTTAAAAGTATCTATGGGTTCTGCTTGTGAAGAGAATCGATATACAACACCCTGCTGAACATAATCGATAGCATCTGCCACATAGATATCTGAAGTCAAAGGATCTACATTTAAACCATAATATCCACCGGAGTAATCTCCAGTGTATCCACTTTCGATGAAGGCTTCATCAGAGAATGTTGTCGCTGTTACCGGTAAGCGGTAAATGTGTCGATTAATAAAATATAAGGTATCTTTTGTACCATTCAGACATATTTCTGAAGGCCAATCACCAAGTTTAAATCTGAAAATCTTTTCTATTTTACGCGTTTCTGCATCAATGCAAATTAAACCTGGAGCTTCGTTTCCGTAAGGGCTGCCAAAATAACCTCCATCTGTTACTGTCCATATTTTATTGTATTTATCAATTATTAAAGATGTAGGTTGTTTGAGCACTTTTATAGAATCAACTACTTGATCTATTTCTGTATCGATAACCAGTATCTGGTTATCGTACGACCAACAATTGGTAAATACATACTTATCATATTGTACCATTTGTTCTGTGGGATGCTGATAGAATTCTGGTGAGTGGTTGTTTACATTTATCGAGCCTGTAATTAGAAATGTTTCGGGATCGACAACTGTAATAGATTTAGCGTATAAATCAGTAATATAAGCTTTTCGATTATTTATAAAATGTATATAGCGGGGCGATGTTAAACCAATAATTTTACCAACATACTCGAAAGTATTCATATTAATAACATATACTTTACCAGAATTATTTACTACCACATAGCCTAAACTATCGCGTATTGTCATTGATTGCGCTACATCGCCTAAAGGAACAGTATTGGTTCTGTAGAATACATTATTTAGACTTTTCATAGAGTCTATCATATAATACGATAGCGAAGCATTATCGTACATAAAGTTACCTTCGTTTGTAATAAATACACCTCGTTGATCTCTGATATATTTCGTAAGTGATGTATCTTGCTTTACATTAAGTCTATTAAACTCGGTAAGAGAGTCATCGTCCATGCAGGAGTAGAGTAGAATACCCAAAAGGATATATAAAAGGTTTTTTTTCATAACTTTATTAATGTGTATAGTTATTTATTGAATGAAATTTTAAGTAGTAAAGTATAATATCGGCCAGGCATGTATCTGTTTAACACTGATCGATATTGTTCGTCGAATAGATTTTTAACTTTTAGTTCAATTCCAAGTTTATATTTTTTAAGCTTGTAATCTTTTCCTAATGTTAGATTATTCATGTAAAATGGGTAATACCATCCCAATTTGCCAGACTCGGTACTTGCACCAACATCTACTGAATTATCGTCGGGGTTAACTTCATTACTGCTCATAGTAAATCTCTCGCCGTAGTTATTAAATTGATGTCTAATATAGAAGCCTTTGTATTTAATTTGTGTTAATAAATTTCCCGAATGTGAAGGAATAAAAGGTAATTGTTTTTTATAAGATTCGTCGCCCCACACCTTAGGGTCACCATAATTTAGAGATCTGGTAATTCCAAAATTCCCTTGGATTAAGAAATTAGTTTTTTTGATGTTTTTTGATACTTTTAGATTCAACTCAATACCATAAGATTTTACTCTGTTTATATTAAAAGGCTCCCAGTAACCTTTAAAGCTGGGTAACCATATTATCCAGTTGTTTATATCAGAATAAAAGCCTGTTAATCCGCTGCTTACTTTTAGATTATCGTTAGTATATAAATACCCAATACCTAAATCACCGCTAAACCCTTCTTCTGGTTTTAAATCAGGATTACCACCAGGTTGCCAATATAAATCGTTTAAGGTAGGATGATGATAATTTCTTGCGAAGCTGCCTTTTATAACCAAATCCTTATCGATAAATGGTTTGTAACTAGCACCTAGATTAAAGATTACAGGGGAGAAGTTGTAATCGTTAATATCGTTGCGAAGCATCAGCGAAAGATTTATTTTTTTGAAGACATTGAGATAAATACCGCCAAATACAGAATAATCATCGCGAACTACATCATAACCTGTTTTTAGTACAGAGTCTTTTGTATTGACGTTAGAATGTTTGTAATTAAAAGTTGTTTGGAAACTTACTTTATCACTTAGATCATAATTATATTTCAGGTTACTCTGAATAGTTTGCATAGTGCTTTCAGAGTAAATAGCAGGAATTTTACCCATTCCATTTATTTCATTTTCTAATATATAATCAAGTGATTGATAATCATAGCCAGCACTTAAATAAAGTTTGCTTTTTTTGTTGTAATGCTTCCAATCGGCAACAGCTTTTATTGTATTATCATCTTGAGAATTTAGATTAGCATGATCGGCACCTTCGTAACTTTGAACTGTGGGTATTGAACGTTGGGCTATTTGCCCCCAAGTTTTTATAGAGATATAATTGTTTTCGGAAGCTCTGAAATATAACTCTTGAGCCATACCAATCTTGGAGTAATTCCCATTTTTATTCTCTACTTTGGGGCGTTCTGTAATTGATTTATTTATAAATGAGTAATCATTTTCTGAAGAGTTAGAATAAATACGTGTTTTTGACTGTATTTTTTTATTCCCTATATTTATTTGTCCAAATTCGTCGAAGCTTGAGAAACTTCCAAATCCCTGATAGTATCTTCCGCTAAACCGATTATTCCAGTCTACTTTGTTGTTAATATTAATGCTGCCTCCTAATCCTCCACTTTGTTCTTTAATTGAGCTTCCTCCATGATTAAGGCTTAAATCATCTATAATATAAACAGGAATTAGCGAGAAATCGACCATTCCTAACATTGGAGAGTTGATATTCATTCCATTCCATTGAACCTGAGTGTGCGATGGTGCAGTTCCTCGAAAAGATGCAGTAGCTAGGGCTCCTCGACCATGCTCTTTAATGTATACTGGTGTGTTTTCTGATAATACATCAGAAAGGTTTAAGTTGACTTTATCGAGTAAAACGACAGAATCAACACGACTGTTTTTTTGTCCGGCTTGCTCTTTTTTGAAAATATATTTGGCCGTAATTCTTACTTCTTCAATAGCAATAGTATCGGCAACCTCCTGTGCTTTGGCAAAAAAACCACTGATAACTAAAAATATAAATACAATTAATAAACGTTTCATTTTGTATTACTTAATGATTAATGATTATTTTTTTTGTAATTCCTTTATCAGATGTTTTTATCCTTATAAAGTATAAGCCATTATTCCAATCAGAGGTGTTGATAATAGCTCGGTAAAACGAAGTAAAGTTGTTGTGATATTGTATATTCCCTGTTGACGAGAAAATAGAAATATTTGTTGCTCTATTTAATAGCTTTTCCGATGTGATGGTAATGTAATCATTGGCAGGATTTGGTGATACTATTACTGATAAACTAATATTCTCGATACCTGAAATACCGTTTTCAACAGTTACTCTATATTCTTCGGTCGCTATTTTTATATTATACTCGCCAGTGTTTTGAAGATGTAGCTGAGCAAAACCATTTTTATCGGTTAAAATATTTTTCCCACCTTCAACATATTCTTTGTCATTAACTATAACAGGAATTGAAGCTACAGGAATTTCTCCAAGACTGTTGATTAAAGAATTTTCCCAATTATACGATTCGCAATGAGCTTGTATGTTAAGTTTCTTACCTATATCTACTATAGATTCGGTAAATTCAACATTATATAAGCACCATGAGGAATTAATATCATTAACATAATAAACAATTATTTCGTCGTTCTCTGATACTAATATATCAGCAAACCCATTTATATATGACTTGTTATTGTGTTTTACAATCCATGCTTTATCTGCATATCCTCCCGATCCCAAATAGTATGTAATGTTATTATTAATATTTACAGGGAGCTTCGAAATATATAAATCTCCGTTTATTTTATCTTCAAATCGCAAATCACTTTCAAAATCAACATTATCAAAAATTGAGGCTACACTGTGAGCAAGAGTAATATTTGGAATATCTTTTAATCCATAGGCTAAGTGTGGATTTGTTACGTAAGACATTAAATTGAAATTTGTTACTTCTATTTTTTGCCTTGGAAAGAAAGTTTCATTATCATTTTTAATTGTTAAGAATAGTTCTAAAGTATCTTCTGCTTCCAGAACTAAAATATCTACCGAATCTATTAGGTTTTTGAATCCTTTAGGATGAACATATATTCGGGTAGATCCTTCCTTTTCTCCCTTTATGAATTTTTGATTATCTATTTCTTGTATTGAAATATTACTATTTGAAGTGGTCCATATGCTTTCTAAACCATAAACATAATCGCCATATTGATCTTTTACTTTTGCATTAATTTTAAGAAGGTTATTAACACGTATTTCTGTTTGTTCAATTTTCAGATCAATACTAACGGGAGCTACAATAAAAGTTTCTATGGCTTTTGTATAATTTAGACTGCCATTATTGTAATTTGCAGATACAACAACTCTTCCGGTATCTATACTTGTTAAAAGGTTATCATCATTAATTGTTGCTTTAAGAGGATTGTCAACAGACCAATTTATGCCATTTACATTTTGAATAATTCCATTTGTAAAAAAGTTTGCTTCAAGTTGTATTGATTTTCCAACGCTCATTTGTGGTGGAAGATCATTAACTACTAATAGATTTTTTTCACCGCTAATGGAAGTATTTGGAGTAACATCCATTACAGCAGTAAGCTCAGTCGAAACTTCCCCAAGCCAACTAGCTTCTTCATTAATGGCAGTATATATTTTTACAAAATCAATTTGATCTAAATTTGAAGGATTTCCTTCAGAATCAACTGTCCAGTCAATGTCTACAGGGTCGCCTCCGCAACCTTCTTTTTCCGGAGTGTAGGGGTTGTCAGGAACATCGTAAGGGGCTGTTCCTCTTAGAAAGTTATCGGCATATCCAAATGCCCGGTGATATGATTTAATATCCGAGGGAATCGTTCTATCAATAAATCCTTTTATATAAGTGCCAGAAAATGAATATTGTTGTTGGTTTATGTTTGGAAATGTATCAGAAATAGGGTAATATGGTTGAGAGTGGAAAGCATTGGCATATACATACCCAGTATCATTTAGGTTATCGATCCATTTAACATCGGTGGCACTGTCGTTGTTAGGATTGTAATAGTTAAGAGAGTAATTGTGTTCTGTAGATTCCCAATAATGATCACTACCAATAATTTCATACCATGTATCGTCGGCTTGTCCATTATTATTTTCATCTTTCATAACCATGATTATTCCTGGTTCAGACCATGTTTCAAGCGGATTTCCAAAAACTGTAAAGTCAATTCCGTAAGGATTTTCGGGATCGTTTTCGATGGATTTATTAAACCCAACAACTATGTATCCACCATAAGCACCGAGGCTTATGCCACCGCTTACTCCTCCAATAATTGATTCTGCTTTTGTTGGTGTTCCCCAAGCTGCTGTGTTTATAAATTGACCGGGTGCAGGAGTGTATACAATAATTTTAGAAACAAAAATTCCGTCTTTGGTATTTTGTTTATTCAAAATGCTTTGAGCAGAAATAGAATTAAAGAATAGAAATGTGATAAGAAATGAGATTGTAAAAGATTTCATAGGAATGTATTTAAATAGAAAATACCGGGATCATTTGATCCCGGTATAATAGAATTACTTATTACTGTTTAATAATAGTACGTGTAGTTTTATTGTTTTCTCCTTCAATACAAATAAAGTATGTTCCTGCAGGTAAGTCAGAAACCATTACTTTACAATTGATATTATTATCAGGATTTACAATTTTTTGGATATTACCAATACTGTTGTAAACTATTACTCTTTTAATACCAAATTCATAGTTAATGTATAAAACATCTTGAACTGGATTTGGATAAACTTTTACGATCAGCTTATCAGGACTATCAATTCCGGTAGTTTGTTTCACATTTATATTGAAGGATGTAGAAATAGTTTCTGATCCATCATTTGCCATTAAAGTGATTTCAGTACTTCCATATTGATCCTGAATAAAACCAAGAGTTAGTATATTAGAGCTAATAGTTGTTTGAACAACATCTTCGTTTGTATTATTACTTACTGTAATTTCAAGATCATCACCATCAATATCTTCGAATATATTACTTAAATCAATTTCTTGATTTTCAGAGTTCATATCAACATTAACATCTTCTAATGTTTCGATAACAGTAGGAGCATCGTTAACCGGATTTATATGAATGGTTAATGTATCTGTAATGGTTAAACCATTAGAAGTAGCCTCAATTATAAGTTCCGATTCTCCAGTCTGATTTTCAATTAAGTTAATTTCTAAACTGTTTTCAGAGATGTTTGCAGTCAATAAGCTATTGTTTGAGATATTTTTAACAACTTTTCTTATAGCAGTATTGTCATTGTCAATATCATCAAAAACATTTGAAATATCGATTGAAGCAATAGTTTCATCTTCGTTCGCAGTTATGTCCGAAAAGGGATTTATAACTGTTGGAGCATCATCAACAGGATTTACAGTAACAGTTAATGTGTCGTTAATGCTTAAACCATTCGAAGTCGCTTCAATAACTATTTCAGATTCACCAAACTGATTTCCAATTAACTCAATTACTAATTTATTTTCAGATATACTAGCAGTTAAAAGACTATTGGTCGAAATATTTTTAACAGTCTTAGTTATTGTTGTGTTATCATTGTCAATATCATCAAAAATATTAGATATGTCAATTGAAGCAATAGTTTTATCTTCATTGACAGTAATGTCAGAAATATTGTTTGCAACGAAAGGAGCATCATCTGCAGGAGTTACTGTAATATTAAATGTGTCGGTTAAACTTGTACCGTTCGATATAGCTTCAATAATAATTTTAGTTTCACCAGATTGATTTGCTTTTGGTGTAATACTAATTATATTATTTTCGAGAGTAAACACAACTAAATTTTCATTAATTGTGCTAATAATTGATTTCTGAATTAAATTATCATCATCGTTTATATCGCTAAACACATTTTCGATATTTACTTCTGATAAAGGCGAGTCTTCGTCGATATTTATATCTGCAATAGGATTTGCAACAAATAGAGATTCATCGCGGTTAATAATAACTGTAAACGTGTCGCTTACCGACATTTTTCCTGAAATTCCCTGCACAATTATTTCCGCTATGCCCGATTTTCCAGAAGTATAACTTAAAGTTAAATTATCATCGTTTACTATAGTGTTAACAAGTTCACTGTTAGAATTATAAATGATCGATTTTTCGATGTTGCTATTTTCAGGATCTGAAAATAAATTTGTTAAATCAATAATATCGTCCGAAGAATTAATTTCTCTTTCGATGTCTTCCAGTTGAGTATTTATTTTTAAACGTTGCTTATGCAAATTATCTAAGCAGAAATATGAAGGTGTGTTCATACCATACTGACCAGCATCAGATGATGACATGGTAAATTGAACTTTAATAACATTCCCTAAAGATGAAAGATCGAACCATTTCCAGTTTTCAAGAATGTAATCTTTCGCATTATCTTCAAATCTGAAATCGGCAAGGTAAAAATCTATTGAGCCAGTTGAATTTCCTTCCTTACTGATTCCTTCTGCGGTAATTTTAAACCAGTCGGGATCGTTTCCGTCAGCACCACCGAATTTTTTAGCAAATCCATCACTTTCTTTCATGGATGTTGTTCCATAAGTGCTGTTTGCAATATAACAGCCCGATACAGTTCTACCATTCGGAAAATCAGCGAGTTTAAAAGAAATAGTATAATCTGGTCCCATATTCATTCCGCCACTGTTACTGTCATAAATTACTGAGTAATTTCCATCACCGTCAATATCGCCACCTGCTGCAGAGTTAAATTGGTTTGCAACATCTCCAGGGTTTGTATTATCTGTTCTGTTACTAACAGCAACTCCTGTCCAGGAAGTCATGCTACCCCAATTAGTTACTGTATTTTTAAAATCAAAACTACCGCTCGTGTTTGTTTGAGTTACCGACTCGTAAAGCCCTGCTGTTGATACGTCGGCAACTAAATGAGATTCTGCATCTAGTGCAATATCTTCAAAAGTTGCTGGTACCAATACTTCTTCTACATTTATCTCAAAATCTGGAAGAAACGAAAAATCACTTTCGTTGGTTGGAGCATTTAAATTGGGTTCTCCCGGACCGCTCATATCTTTCTCAGAACCTAAGGCTGATCCCCACCATAATTCGTGAATATGACCATCTGTAAATGTGTAGTTTCCAGCTTCGTTAAAAGTTATTTCTATAGAATTATTATCGGCAATATCATACTGAGTTACATTAACATTTGTTTTTACTTCGCCAAGCGTTGCATTGTTATAATAAACACGAGTGAAATCACCTCCCCACATTGATGCGTATTGAGGATTGTAAATTGTAGCCAATTTATAAACCGGAATTGTGATGCCTTTGAATGATATTTGAGCTTTATCGCCTTTTTCTAATACTTCATTTGGTTTACTTATATTTTTAGTATTGATTTCTATTTTACGAGCATCAATTACATAGTATAGTTTCTTTGTTCCGATACTATTGCTTGCAATAATTTCGATGATATTTGCTCTGTTTTGAAGCTTGCTTGTATAGCTGTTGTTCGTATTTATTGCATCTATATCGTTGCATTTAACAGAAATATTATCGGCACCTTCTGTAGTAACCAAAAAAGAAAAATCAAGATCATCACCTAAAAAATAATGTGTATCATAACTTCGGGTTGATATATCTGTTGTTAATGTAATACCTGTATTTACTGTTTCATCAATTACATCAACAATCATGTAGGTTTTGTTTACCAAAGAAACAGCTCCATAGGTTTTTCCATTTGCTTCTTTTTCGTCGTAAGTAACTTCAATTATGCTGGTTCCTATGTTTTCAGCGGAAATTAATCCTGTAGCACTAACACTTATGCTATTTCCTTTAATAAGGTTGTAATGGAATGTAGGCAGCGTTACAGAGTTTGAGATTGGATTGTCAATAATTTCGGGAACACGACGAGCGACAATGTTGTAGTTGTCACCAACAGTCATTTCTCTATAGTTTGTATTTAACCATAGATCATTTTTCCAGTCATCAGGAATTTCATTGTTATTGCCAAAACTTTGGCTTGTTGAATTAAAAAAAATAACAAGTAATAATAAACTCGTTATCATAAAATTGTAAATTTGTTTCATACTGCAATTGTTTAGTTTAAATAATTGTGTTATTGATTTTTGAACGGCAGATAGTTTTGGCGAACGCTGCCGTTCTTTTGTTTATAAATGCTTAAAATTTGGCATGAAAATTCTATAGAGATTCTGTAATTGAATCCTTTAAAATCATTTTATTAAAATATGTTTTTGATATTTCCATCGTACCTACAAATTCGTTTTTAAAACTTTTTTGATTTTGTAGCATACGATGATAGGGTAAGTCGAGTAATCATCGAATTGACAAGTTTCCTGTTCTCCGCAGGCTACAAAATCTATGTAAATTGGCAGGTCTTCTGACTTAGGCTTGTTTTAACGCCTTCCCCTTTTTAAAGAGTGACATTATGTTAAAACATTTAATAGCCATTACAGCAGCGGGAACTGTTACCGATTCTCACGGCATTCCCTTTTAACTCTATTCCATTTAAAAATGGAAAACTAGACCAATTTGCAGGCAAATGTAAGTAATAATAATTATTCTGTTTAGAAAATGAAATATTTTTTAGAACATAAAGCAAAAGAAAAAGAAGTTGTCATCTTGAGCTTGTTGAAGATTAACAACTTCTAATAGTATTTTAATTCTTAGTACATCTAGATAATAAACCCAAAAACATTAATTAAATTTATATGCAGCCTTCTCTAGATCTTTTACGGTCTTAATTTTCTTGGGTGGATTTAAATACTGATCCAAAAATTTATAAATTTTAACTCGAACTTCCCTTGCGTGTTTGGTATCCATTCTGTCAAAAGAATGCCCTCCTGGTATAGCTTGAAAAATTTCATAATCGAATTTTTTCCCATCAGCTTTTAACGATTTAATTAAATGCTCTACTTCAAGAACATTTACATCATCGTCGATGGTGTTTGTATGAATCAATAATGGTGTATTCTGAAATTTATGTGTATTCCATGCAGGAGATCTTCTTCGGTACTCCTTTACATCTTCGTAAGCAGTTTTTCCAATATGGTAATCGGCAGAATATAAATCTCGATACTCTTGTGTCTGATAACCCATTCTTGAAATAATATCGCTAACAGGAACACCTGCAAAAGCAACTTTATAATCTTTTGGATGATCAAAAATATTGTGTAAAG
This sequence comes from Bacteroidales bacterium, assembly GCA_016342685.1. GTDB lineage: Bacteria > Bacteroidota > Bacteroidia > Bacteroidales > UBA12077 > UBA12077. The sequence continues at coordinate 192,295 of JAEINU010000001.1, forward strand.
TAATCATTCCTCCATGACTCCATCCAATAATTCCAACACGACTTCCATCAACAATGTCATAATTTTCAATCATATATTTTCTACTGGCATCAACATCTTCGGTTTCAAGTCCGCCGTAATCAATTTTTTCGTAATGACCTTTGCCATAACCAGTACTTCCCCGATATTCTGCTGCAACAACAATGTATTGCTGAGCAATTAATTCACGAATAATATGTGCATAATATGTGGTAAAATCGCCATGAACTCCACCGTGAGGTAAAACAATTAATGGATATTTTTTTGCAGGATCAATATCTTTTGGAATAAAAGTATATGTCCAGAATTTCACAGGATTACCGGCTCCTTGAGCTGTAGGGTTTTTTTCTTTCCATTTTGGAGGGCCATAAATATAAACCTTGTCGATAAATGCAATATCGCCAACTTTATTATACCAAAGTACATCGTCGGTAATTTTTTCAAGTTTATCTAATCTGTGATTAAGATGTTCTAATTGGTCGTTTAATTTTTCAATTAGTGCATTCGTTTCTTTAGATTCTTGAGCATTTAAAACGAAACCTGCCAGAACTAAAAATGCAATAAGTAATAATTTGATTTTTTTCATGGGATTATATTTTTAAGCTTTGACTATCTTTTTAATAGAATGTTTAAATCTCTATTTCTCCGGTAAAAACAAATGTAGCGGGCCCGGTTAACCAAATGTCTGTGAAGGTATTTTTATCCATTTTTTTAAAAGAAACATTTAAATTGCCACCCAATGTAACAATGTCATATGAATTTTTGTCAGAATCTAAATGAACCGATGCAGAAATTGCAGATGCTGTAACTCCTGTTCCGCATGAGTATGTTTCATCTTCAACACCACGTTCATAAGTTCTCACAAAAAGTTTATTATCCATCTGTTCAACAAAGTTCACATTTGTTCCGTCAGGAGCAAATTCAGCACTATCCCGTATTTCTTTTCCTCGTTTAAATACATCAATTTCTTTTACTTTTTCTTTAAACGTAACATAATGTGGCGACCCTGTATTTAAAAAATAATTTTTATTTACAATATCAACTTTATTTACATTTTGCATTTCCAAAGAAATTGTATTGTTGTAATTAATACGTGCTTTATGTATTCCATCAATCGAATTGAAAGATGTTTCTTTGTCAATAATATTTAGTGATTTTGCAAATGCCACCATGCAGCGACCACCATTTCCACACATAGTACCCTCGTTTCCATCCGAATTAAAATATTGCATATTAAAATCCAGATCAGAATGATTTTCCAGAATCATTAGTCCATCAGAACCAATGCCAAATCGTCGGTCGCATAATTTTTTTATTGTATCATTGCTTAAAGAAATAGTGTTGTTTCTATTATCAATAATGATAAAATCATTTCCGGTGCCCTGATATTTAAAGAAATTGAATTTCATAACATATTTTTTTGTAAACTTATAAATAAATTTTTAGATATGATATATGATAAGGCTTTGTTAAATAATGTTAAACCTGATTCATTTTAGGTATTGTAGGTATTAAATTTGACGTTAGTTTACCAAAGCATTAGTACAAATAAAAAGTAGTTATGATATGAAAACAAAAGCATTTTTAGGAAATATTGTCATAGCAATATTATCATCGTTAATAGCAATTATAATTTATGTTAATTTCTTTCAGGATGAATTTTCGGAAAGAGCTCAATTTGAAACACAAGCTCCACAATCAACGGAATTCGTTGGAGATTCAAATCAAGTGAGCAATCAAAGAAAACCCTTAAAGATTAATGATGAAGTTTTTGATTTTACAAATGCTGCAGAGAAAAGTATTCATGCGGTTGTTCATGTTACCTCAAAATCTACTTTAGAGAATGGTAGATCTTCAAGAAATCCAATCTATGATCTTTTATTTGGCGATGATTATAGTCAGCAGCCATCTATATCTTTTGGCTCAGGAGTTATTATTTCTGAGGATGGATATATTGTAACGAATTATCATGTGGTTGAAGAATCTGATGAGATTCAGGTTGTTTTAAACGATAAAAGAACATTTAATGCAAAATTGGTTGGTGTAGATCCGGGAACGGATTTAGCATTGTTAAAAGTTGAATCGAATAAACTTCCATTTATTTCAATGGGAAATTCCGATGAACTAAAAATTGGCGAATGGGTATTGGCAGTTGGAAATCCTTTTAATTTAACATCAACGGTTACCGCAGGAATTGTAAGTGCAAAAGCAAGAAATATAAATATATTAAGAGATCAGAAATATCCAATCGAATCTTACATTCAGACAGACGCAGCTGTAAATAGAGGAAATAGTGGAGGTGCTTTAGTAAATATGTATGGAGAATTAATTGGAATAAACTCAGCAATTATTTCACCTTCAGGGTCATATTCCGGTTATTCATTTGCCATTCCAATTAATATTGCAAAAAAAGTAGTTGCCGATATTATTAAATATGGCGAAGTGCAAAGAGCTGTACTTGGTGTTACCATTAGAGAGGTTACGAGTAAAATAGCTAAAGATTATAAACTCGACAAAATTGAGGGAATATATGTGGATGGCGTTACAGATGATGGAGCTGCAAAAAAATCGGGAATTAAATCGGGTGATGTGATTCTGGAAATTAATAATATACAAGTAAATAGCACTGCGCAACTTACAGAGCAAATTGGAAATTTTAGACCGGGTGAACTTATTTATGTTACAGTTAAAAGAGATGACAAAAAGAAACTATTTGAGGTGATATTACGTAACATGCAAGGAAACACTAAGATTGTTAAATCTGATGAGTTCTTTTCAATTTTAGGAGCCACATTTGAAAATGTTGATAGAAATGATAAACGAAGATTAGGTATTGACAATGGAATTATCATTTCTGATCTAAAAAATGGAGCCCTAAAAAAAGTAGGATTAAAAACAGGTTATATTATTCTTACTGTACAAGGAAACTCAATAAATGATGTTGATGATTTCAAAAGGGAGTTAAGTAAGGCAGGAATAGGTAGCACAGTTGAAATAGAAGCAACTTATCCCGGAGGTAGATATATTTACGTATATCATGTTGAACTTGAGGAAAATGAATGATTCTAACATTGGTTTAGATTATCGGATTAATTAGGTTTTAATTCTGGTGTTGAAAAGGATAGTATTAATCTAAAATTTTCTACTTGCCAATGAGACAATTAAAGATTACAAAATCGATTACAAATCGAGAAACCGCTTCATTAGATAAATATCTACATGAAATTGGTAAAGAAAGTTTAATTACTGTTGAAGAGGAGGTTGAGTTAGCTCAGCGTATTCGAAAGGGTGATCGATTAGCTTTAGAGAAATTGACAAAAGCAAATCTGCGTTTCGTTGTTTCTGTAGCAAAGCAATATCAGAATCAAGGATTAACGTTGCCTGATTTAATAAATGAAGGAAATTTAGGTTTGATAAAAGCAGCCGAGAAATTTGATGAAACTCGTGGCTTTAAATTTATTTCGTATGCAGTATGGTGGATTCGTCAAGCTATACTTCAGGCTTTAGCTGAGCAATCAAGAATAGTTCGTTTGCCATTAAATCAAGTGGGATCATTAAATAAGATTAATAAAGCTTTTTCTAAATTTGAGCAAGAGAATGAGCGCTCAGCATCGTCCGATGAAATTGCGGATCAGTTAGAGTTGCCAAAATATAAAGTGGAGGATACAATGAGAGTATCTGGACGACACGTATCTGTTGATGCTCCATTTGTTCAGGGCGAAGAAAACAGCCTGTTGGATATTCTCGAAAATAATACTACGCCTAATGCAGATACTGTTCTTATAAATGAATCTTTAATTCGTGAAATAGATCGAGCACTTACTACATTAACAGATCGCGAGAAAGATATTCTTAAATCATTCTTTGGTATTGGAAAAGCAGAAATGACCTTGGAAGAAATAGGAGATTATTTTGGATTAACAAGGGAGCGTGTGCGCCAAATAAAAGAAAAGGCTATTCGACGATTACGTCATAATTCACGAAACAAATTGTTAAAATCGTATTTAGGGTAAGTTAGTTAAAAGCTGCGAGTTTAAGGTGTAAAGTTTCTAGTTCATAGTTTCAAGTTGTCATACTGAGCTTGTAGAAGTGTAGGCATTATGAGTTAAAAAATTTCATATTCATTTGTTCAATGCTTGAAGCAGCTCAAGTAAAATTTATGCAGAATGTTTCCCTCTTTTCAAAGTGGGATTACAAAATTACTTGTTTTTTAAAAGTTCTTCCAAGGCAAACATCTCGTCGCGCAAATTGGAAGCTTCTTTAAAGTTAAGCTCTTTAGCAGCTTTCTGCATAGATGATTTTGTTTTTTCAATGGCTTTTTCTAAAGCTTTTTTATCCATATACTGAACAATTGGATCAGCAGCAATATTTAATTTCGAAGAACCTGAATATGCTTTTTTACTTGCTCCAAGTTCCTTGTTGTAATGACCTAAGATTGAACCTGCGGCTTTAACAATTTGTGTTGGGGTAATATTATTTTCTTCGTTGTATTTAAGCTGTTTTTCCCTTCTTCGAATAGTTTCATCAATGGTTAATTGCATAGACTTTGTAGTCTTATCAGCATACATAATAACTCTACCTTCTAAATTACGGGCTGCCCTTCCTGCTGTTTGTGTTAGAGCTCTTGCCGAACGCAGAAAACCTTCTTTGTCAGCATCAAGAATTGCAACCAATGAAACTTCAGGTAAGTCTAGACCTTCACGTAAAAGGTTTACACCAATTAAAACATCGAAAGTTCCATCTCGCAACTGATCCATTATTTCGATCCGTTCCAGGGTATCAATATCTGAATGAATGTATCGACATTTAATTGCGAATCGAGATAAGTATTTTGTTAATTCCTCTGCCATTCGTTTGGTTAAAGTTGTAATCAGAACTCGTTGCTTTTTCTTAACCCTAATGTTGATTTCTTCCATTAAATCATCAATCTGATTTAACGATGGGCGAACTTCAATTTCGGGATCGAGCAAACCAGTAGGACGTATTACTTGCTCAACAAAGAAACCATCACTTTTTTCCAGCTCATAATCAGTTGGAGTTGCACTTACATATATCAGTTGATTGGTTAAATCTTCAAACTCTTCAAACTTGAGAGGTCTGTTGTCAATTGCAGCAGGCAAACGAAAACCATATTCTACCAAATTCTTTTTTCGAGAATTATCGCCTCCATACATTGCTTTTACCTGTGGCAGAGTAACATGACTTTCATCTATTACCGTTAGAAAATCATCCGGAAAATAATCTAATAAACAAAAGGGGCGTGTGCCCGGATTTCTCCCATCAAAATATCGAGAATAGTTCTCAATTCCAGAACAGTAGCCTAGTTCTTTTATCATTTCTAGATCATACTCAACACGATCCTTTATTCGTTTAGCTTCATAGTTTTTACTTACCGATTTAAAGTATTCTATTTGCTTAAAAAGATCATCTTGTATATCATGAATTGCACTATTCATTCTGTCTTTTGTAGTAACAAAGATATTAGCTGGATATATTATTCCTGTTTCCTGATTTTCAATAATAAAATTGTTAATTGGATCGAAAGACTCAATTTCTTCAATTTCATCTCCCCAATAAGAAACTCTGTAAGCCAGATCGCTATATGCAAGATAAATATCAATGGTATCGCCATTTACACGAAAAGTTCCTGGTTTAAAATCAATCTCACTTCTGGAATATAAACTTTCGACCAGCTTGCGTAAAAATTGATTTCGACCTAAAGTTTGTCCTTTTTTTATTGTAATTGTATTGCTGTGAAAATCTTCTGGGTTACCAATACCGTATAAGCAAGAAACAGAAGATACTACAATAACATCTCTACGCCCCGATAAGAGAGATGATGTTGTACTTAGTCTGAGTTTTTCAATCTCATCATTAATCGATAAATCTTTTTCGATATACGTATTCGTTACTGGCAAATACGCTTCTGGCTGATAATAATCGTAATAAGAAACAAAATATTCAACTGCATTATTCGGAAAAAATTGCTTAAACTCACCATATAGCTGTGCGGCCAGGGTTTTGTTATGACTTAACACCAAAGTAGGGCGCTCAACTTTTTCAATAACATTAGCCACCGTAAAGGTTTTTCCCGATCCGGTAACACCTAACAAAGTTTGGAACTTATCACCTCTATTAATACCATCGATTAATTGTTTGATAGCTTCTGGTTGATCTCCTGTAGGTAAATAATTTGATGTTAGTTTAAATTGCATAAATGAGTTTCGTAATACGATTAGTCAGTATAACCGCTAATGGTTAAGTTTAGTTTAAAATTGATTAATGTTTTTTTAGTTTTACCATAACGGGTAAAATTAACAATAAATTCCAGTAAAATGTATTTTGAGAATTTAAAGAAAGGAAACAAATTACATGTCGCCTTGAGTTTGTTGGGGGGAGGGTTTTTGTTTTTTTTCCTGCACTTAATTTCTTTACTTACGCCGAAATCTTGTTGCTGTTTCCTTCAACAATAGTGCAAGCCTCTCGTTTGTGCTAAAAGAAGACTCGTAATCTGTCATCACAATAGCACAAGCTTCTCGCTGGCAACTCTACTATGTCATCCTGAGCTTGTCGAAGGGTGTGCTTTCATTTCTAATGCAGTTCCTTTAGTAAATAATTTCATATTTAATAAACCTTATTCTTTAATACAATGCTTAATAGGATTTTTTATGATTTCAGAATTATATTTACAACTCATAAATTTAAAGATAAAGAATATCTCTTATGGTTAAGTTTTTAATTAATTAAATGTGTTATTATAATATTCAAGTTTTGTATTAGCACAAGCGAGACGCTTGCGCCATTGGTGACATATTGGGTGTCATCCTGAGCTTGTCGAAGGATAAGTGTCAAACCTTGGCGCAAGCGTCTCGCTTGTGCTATTTTTTCAACCTGCAATTTGAATGTTTATTAATCCTTTTTCATCAGCATAATCTTTTGCACTGCTATATAAGTATTGTTCGGGATATTCAACAAAGCCTGCTTTAATAGGATTGTTGTGAATGTAATTAAGTTTTTGTTCAAAAATAATTGGATTGTTTAGTATCAATGGATGATTGTGTTGTTGCCAGAATTGGTATTTTGAGTTGTTTGAGTTTTTCGCACCAGCTCTTTCAAACATCCATATCATCCATTCTTTTCTGCTTTCTTGTTGATTTTCTTTAATTGATTTTAAGATTTCTTTGGATGAAAATCCTTTTAAATCTCTCATTATATTTTGAAGTTCTTCATTTTCCGAAGAAATTATCATATGCACATGATTTGTCATAATACACCATGCATATACTATCAAGCCTTTTTCTTTTATACAATGGTTAATTGTATCAACAAGAATATCTTTATACATTTTTCTTGTAAATACATCTATCCAATTAATTGTTGCAAAACTTATAAAATATGGTTTTTCCTGATCTCTGAATTTATACTTACGGCTCATGAATTTAAAGATAAAGATTTTTTCTTTTGGTAAGAAGATCTTTAATTAAAAGTTTTGTATTAGCACAAGCGGGACGCTTGCGCCATGGGGGGCCATGGGGGTGCAGGTTTTTGCTTGCACTGGATTATTTGTTTAGTTCAGTAATGAATTATTTGGAAATAGTTTAGGTAGAAATTGAGTTAATAATATATTAATGGTTTATGACGCACGGACAACATGTCCGTGTTAGCGAATAATTATGATTTAAAAATAGCACAAGCGAGACGCTTGCGCCATTGGGTTCTTAATCCACAAAAAAAAAGAGCTGTCTTTGATAAACAGCTCCTGAGTTTATTATTTAAAACTCTCTGATTGCACGAACTACAAAAAAACCAGCTTTACCATTATTTAAAAAAGTACCATCTGTAAAATCTATTGCATGAGCTAAAATAAAATTTTCTTCACTAGAACTCCAATGGGTATCATCAGTAAAAGCAGTTCCGCCATTTGCTAATGCAGTTGTATTTATGGTTGCTTTATTTTCGTACATTTCATTTAATTCATCTTCGCTTGGTAAAAACCAATCGTCGTATCCGTTTAAATCTAATTTTGAACATAGGTCTGCAGCTGTTCCTTCAGTGAAGCATCCTGCTAAAATATCCAAAGTGTTTTGTGCTCCTGTTCCTATTGTTGTTCCATCGGCACCATCAATTGTTGTTTCTTTACATCCCCATTTAGCATCATCACTTTGGTCAGTTACAGCACAAACTAAACCATGAGTACCTGTAGCATCTAAATAAAAAACAACGCCTCCAGCGTAGAAATCACCTATGGCTGGTTTTGGTGTAGCAGTTGCTGTTACATTTAACGGAGAGCCTGTTAATGTACTTGTACCTGTTACTGTTAATGTTTGTGTTCCTTCGCTTGCACCAAGTGTCCATGTTATGTTTGCTTTGCCGTTTGCATCGGTAACAACGCTAACTGCAGAAACAGAACCTTCGCTAACGGCAAACTTAACGGTTTCGCCTGCGAATACATTTCCTTCTTGGTCTTTTACCAATACTATAACGGGGTTTTCTAAGGTAGTTTCTACCATGGCGGTCTGGTTACCACCGCTAACAAGCTCAATACTTGTTGCTTTCATTTCTGGTTTTGGGTCGTCACCTTCGTTACTATCACACGAAACTAAAAGGGATAAACTGCTAATAAACAATGCAGTTGCTACAAGAATGCTAAATCTTTTATTCATATTTATTTTAATTAATAGGTTATTTATTTTTTTCTTATTTGGTTAATGGTATACAAAATAAGAGATTTTTTGTCTTTTGCAAGCGAAAGAATGTTTAAAGTTATATGCTTAATATGAAACTTTTAAACAATTCATGTTAACGCAATACGTTAGGGGTTTTCGTAAGTTGAAATTACCACAATATTTAGTGTTTAATTTTCTTTTTCAAAAGGGAATAGGGTATTTAATAGTGCAAACGAGGTTTTTAAGTAATAAAATATCCTTCGACAAGCTCAGGATGACATATTGGGTGTCATCCTGAGCTTGTCGAAGGATGTGCTTTCATTTTTAATACAGTTTCTCAGGCAAACTCTTTTAATATTTATGAATCAAAATAGCTCATAATGGCGCAAGTGTCTCGCTTGTGCTGCTATTCCTATAGCAAGTAATTTCAATATTTATTAAGTCTTTTCTTTAAACAATGGTTAATAGTGTTTCTAATAATTTCAGAATTTATATTAACGACTCATAAATTTAAAGATAAAGAATATCTCTATAAGTAAGTTTTTAATTAATTAAATATGTTATTGTAATATTCAAGTTTTGTATTAGCACAAGCGAGACTCTAGCGCTACAGAGAGAAGCTTGTGTTAACAAAAAAGATGCACAATAGGTCATCCTGAGCTTGTCGTAGGATTTGTTATGAAAAACTTGTTGTAGATATAGAAACAATATCTATACAATAAAAAAATAGAAAAAACTAACGGTTAAGATTAAGGGAAAAAGAAATTTAATTTTATCTTTAAAATGAATTTGATTACAAAATGAAGAATATTTGGAGAGGATTTTAACACGGGAGGTGATGTTTTGGATTAATTATATTCGAATAATCTAGTGCCCTTAGGAGTTATAAGGGGCTTTAAATAAGTTTAATAAATATTTAAAAATAATAATTGATAATTAAGATAGATTTTTAACTTTGTTATTCAGTTTAAAAAAATAAAAAATAGCCTTGTTAATGCAATACGAAGAAAGTAGAAAGGATTTATCTACTGTTAGAAATCCTTTTCCGGGTTTGCGACCTTTTCGCAGGGAAGAAAGTCATCTGTTTTTTGGTCGGGAGAATCAAGTAAGCGAAGTTCTAAGAAAACTAAAAGCAAACAAATTTGTAGGTATAGTAGGAAATTCCGGCATTGGAAAGTCCTCTTTTGTTAATTGCGGTATATTACCAAAATTACAAAAAGATACGAACGAAACGAAGGATAAATGGAATGTCGTTAGTTTCAGACCGGGCGGTGGACCTTTGTTTCAGATGTCAATGGCCTTAAAAGAAGAGATCAAAATTGCAGGATTGCTTAAAGAAGAGAACGAAACTAAAATAATTGAATCTGCAAGCGAGATGTCTATGCTTGCTAAAAGTTATTTTTCTGCAACAGGGCGAAAACTGTTAGTTTACATTGATCAATTCGAAGAAATTTTCCGTTTTCATGAAGAACATGAAGGTGGAGGTGCAGAAATTGAGATATTTATCGATATCATAATTAATGCTATCCGAAATATTGAAGATCCTATAAGTTTTATTATTACGATTCGTTCTGATTTTTTGGGAGATTGTTCACGTTATCCAAAGTTCACAAAGGCGATAAACGATAGTCAGTTTTTAATTCCGCAAATGACACTGGAAGAGAAACGAGCTGCAATTGTAGGACCTGTTGAAGTAATGGGAGCCAAAATAGAAGAGCAACTCGTTGAAACAATTCTTGAAAGTATTGGTGATAGGCACGATCAGTTACCTTTAATGCAACATTCTCTAATGCGTACTTGGGATCATTGGCAATCTGTAAAAGTTGGTAATGAGATTATAAGTTTATCAAGCTATGAGGCAATTGGTGGAATGGAAAAAGCATTGTCGGTTCATGCTAATGAAATATTTAATGAACTTGATAATGATAAAAAGAAAACGTGTGAGCGTTTATTTAAGTGTATAACTGAAAAAGGTGCAGAGGGCAGAAGTGTTCGTCGACCAACAAGTATTCGAGAGATTTCGCAAATAGCAGATGCTAATATATCAGACATAATTCTAATTGTAGATCATTTTAGAAAACCAGGAAGAACATTACTTACTCCATCAAGTGATATTGAATTAACCGAAGAGACTATCATTGATATATCTCATGAAAGTTTTATGCGTATCTGGGTTGTTCTTACAGAGTGGTTAGAAGAGGAGCACGAAGCAATTAAAGAATATTTGAGAATTGCCGAAGCTGCAGAAATGCATCAGTCAGGAAAAGGAGGCTTGATGAAGTCGCCAGAATTGCAAATGGCATTAAACTGGCAACAAGAAAATAATCCCTCTAAATATTGGGGTATTCGGCATTCTAAGGCTTACGATAGAACAATGCAGTATCTGGCTTTTAGCGAGAAAAAATTTATTCAGGAACAACGGTTAAAAGAAAAATTACAGAAGCTTAGGTTAGTTGTTTTTAAGACTATTGCAGTTGTTTTTGGTATAGGCGCATTAATTGCACTTGCATTTTTCTTTTATGCACAGCAACAAAGAAAAGAGGCTATAAAACTTCAAAAAGTAGCAACTGAGCAAAAAGTGAAAGCAGAGGAAAGTGCGGAAGATGCTTTTAGGCAAAAGATTATTGCTGATAAACAAAAGCAGAAAGCTTTAAAGAGTGAGGAAATAGCAAATGAGCAAAGAAAAGAAGCTGTTCAACAAACTGAAATAGCTGAGCAGGAGAGGCAGTTTGCTATGGAACAGACGGATAAAGCTAATTTAGCACAACAAAAAGCATTGGAGTTAAGATTGATTTCTATAGCACGTTCCATGGCAGTTAAGTCACTTCAGGAATCAGATAAGATATTAAAAAGTTTATCGGCACGACAAGCATATAATATTTATAGAAGTAATGGTGGCGATGAGTCTGATCCTGATATTTATAGCGCTTTGTATTATGCTGTAAAAGGATTAAAGGGAGAAGATTTCAACAAAGCTAAAGCACATACCGAAAATGTACGTTCGCTGATAGCGGCTAAAAATTCAGATTACATTTATTCAGCAGGAAGCGACGGGCAAGTGTTTCGATGGATACGGAAAGACGAAAAGTTTGTCTCAGAGTTAATCGATAAGGAAGCCGAACGAGTTCATAAGTCAATGGCAATAAGTAACAATAATAAATACCTTGCTGTGGGTGGAAAATATCCTTATATTAAATTAATTAATTTAGAGAATAATAAAACGGAAAAAATAAAAATTAAAGAAGGTGGCTTGCAGTTCTTAAAGTTTACACCCGATAGTAAGAAACTTATTTTTTTAAGCTCAAATAAAAGCATTATGCAATGGGATTTCAATGAATTGAAAGAAATCTCAAAATCAAGTTTAAAGCTTAATTCAATTGATGTTGATCCAAAAGGGAAAGTGCTTGCTGTTGCAAAAGCAGGAGGTTTGGTCGAACTTATCGATTTAGAAACCAATGAGCACAAAACATTATATGAATCAGATACAAAAGCAGATATTACATCGGTTAAATTTAGAGACGATGGAAAGATGCTTGCAATTGGTGATATAAAAGGCGTTGTTAAATTAATCGATAGAACAAGCGGTTTCGTTAATTACAAGCTTTCAGGTCATACCGCAATGGTGAATGAAATTTCGTTTAATCATTCGGGAAATAAGCTTGCAACAGCAAGTTGGGATCACACTGTAAGAATTTGGTCCTTAGATCAGTTAAATAAGCAACCAATTATATTAAATGATCATAAAGACTGGGTTTGGTCGGTTGAGTTTAGTCAAAACGATAAGTATATTCTCGCAGGTTGCCGCGATAATGTAATAAGGACATGGATGTTAGATATTGATAAAATGGCCATCATGATTTGTGGAGATGAAAAGCTAGACAGAAACTTTACGAAAAAGGAGTGGGAGGATTATGTAGCTGTTGATCTTGAATATGAATGTACATGTTTAAAAAATAAACCTGAAGTAAGCGATGTCGAAAAAGTTAAAAGCGACACGTTAATCAATACAAGTATGAAATAAATTTCAATTTTCAATTATGACATTTTTATTACAAGATTTAAATACCAGATCAAATTTCGTGTCTGGAAAATTAATTGTTTTGCTTTTCTTAGTATTTGTATCAATAGCTGGATATGGTCAGAATTCATGTGCAGAAAAGTTAGAAGAAGCAGAAAAATATTATGAATCAGGCCAAATCGATAATGTAGAGCCGCTTCTTAACGATTGTTTAGAAGATGGTTTCACCAAAGAAGAGAAAGCGCGTGCGTATCGATTACTGACTTTATGTAAGTTATATTACAATCAGGATGAAGAGGCGAAAAAGTCATTTCTAGAGTTGTTAAAAGTCGACAAAGAGTATAAAATAAAGGAATCAGATCCATCAGAGTTTGTTAATTTATATAAAGATTTTAGAACTTTCCCTGTGGTAATTGTAGGGGTGAAATATGGTATGGGATTATTGGGATTATATGGACTCGAAAATTATAATGATATTAATAGTCTTGAGTCAAATTCAGAGTATGAAACGAATATGACACATAGCTTCGGACTAAGTTTCGAAACACCTATTTTTAAGCAGTTATCCGTATCGTATGAGTTCTATTATTATATGTATTCTTATGCGTTTACAGATACTATTTTAGATTACGCAGCAATAAAACTAAACGAATCAGTTTCATCAATTGATATTCCTATTTTATTACAATGGAATTTCCTAAAAAATGATTTTGTACCGTATGCAAACATAGGAATGTCTTTTAATTATTTATTGTCAGCCAAAACAGATATTGCAAGGAATGATAAGGAAGGAGTTGAATACAGACCAGGAATTACCTTAAGCGATATGGATTTAACAGAATATCGTAATAGTTTTAATTATGCTATTACGGCAGGTCTTGGTTTTCGATGGAAAAACCTCATTGGTCCTGGGTATTTAACCTGCGATATTCGTTATTCAAGATATTTGAATAATTATGTGAAACCCGAAAGCAGAGCCGAAGATTCAGAGATGCTTTATACTGGACTTACAACAGATAATGTATTTAAAATGCAAAATATGCAATTTTTAATTGGCTATAAACTACCATTTTATAAACCAAAACATAAGGGTAAATAGGTCTTTATTCGATGTTTCACAATTTCAAGAACGAAGTAATTTATTGTTCAGATTAAAATCAGATAAGTAATAGATAAAGTTTATTGTATTTTACAAAAGACGATTTGTGATTAGATGGAAATGAAATATTGTTATTCAATTGCAATCGAACGTCTTTAAGAAGATGAATATAGATAACGTTAACTGGTTGAATATCAAAATGAAGAAGAATGCTTCATTTATGATTATTTTGAATTTATTTAGAAAGAATTTGATTTCATCAAGAGGAGAAAAATAGTAATTGATAAACACTAAATATATTCAACCTGAGTCTTAATATACTCTCTTTCGTTTTTCATGATATCTTCGTAGATGGCGATCTTTTGCTGCGATGTATTTTCTATTATAGAAAATGGGATTTCATCATAAAAGCTTAAGTTATCGGCAAATTCAGAAGGATCAATTTTGTATATCTGAACATCTGTATCTGCAACTAATTTGATTATTGCATCATAATCAATTAATAAATCGAGTGTGCTAAGCAAGGTGTCTTTTTCAAAACATTTTACAAAAACATCATTAATAAAAAGATTGACTTTACCTGCATAAATAATATAATGGTAATTCGAAATATCCAAATTATCGATGTTTTCAATTTCTTCGCCTGCTTCAAATTGTAAAGGAGTAACTGTATCAGTTAGGTATTTCAAAATTTCTCCTGGAATAATAGAGAATTCTTCAATTCCTTTTAAATATTTGATAATCTCAAATTTTAATGTTGGCATTCCAATTTTATTCTTTTCCTTACTATTCTCAATAGCTTGGATAGCAGTTTTGCTAACGATATTCGTGTATTCTTTGTCGAATATCTCTTTGTTTTTAAAATAAGCATCTTTTTCAATTGAAAAAACACTTAATGCCGATAATTCTGCTAACATAGGATCTGGATTTACCATATTAGCAAGCAGTATCGATAGATTATCTTCTTTATTAATCGTTGATATCTCCATAATAGCACAAGCCTTAGTCCATGGATTTATCCACTTATAATCTCTTTGTATTATATCGTAAAGAATATCTTCATATTGCATTTTTTCAGTTGTGAATATGGTTTGCATTCTTTTCAATCTTTCTTCGTTCGACATAGGGCGAATAAGAGGCAAAACCATTGGTTTCATTTCATCTTTTATTATAACCGATGCCAATTCAAGGGCAAAACTTACTTTTTCGTAATTATTGCTCCAGAGGTTCTTTCTAATAAGTTCAACAGATCCTGGATTGTATAATAAAGCTAATAAATTAAAAAGACTTTTATAATTATATTCTATTTCTACTTTAATGGCGTCTAGAAGAATCTCAGAAGCAAAATATTTATCTAAATCAATGAATAAGGCAGTATTCCAAACAATGTATTTGCATACCTCTTCAAGTTCATGTTTTATTATCATCGCTTTCTTTTCAGGAAGCTGAATATTGCACTTGCTTAGAGCTTCTAATGCCGCCGAAATTATATTTTGATTTGTGTAATTTAATTTTTTAAGAAGGTATTCAACTGCTTTTTCACTGGCAATATCGCCCATTAATCGAACTATTTTTATTTGAACTTTTTCACTTTGTCCTGTTTGATAAAAGGTATCTTCAAGTATGTCAATAGATTCATTGTCAATATTTAAAAGAGCAGAATATGCTGCGTTACTTAATTCTGCTATTCCTAATTTTTCAATAACTGATTTTATTGTTTCAGAGTTATTTATTCCCGACGACGAGATAATGGCATTTTTTGCGACAGGTAGTTTAGGATCTCTAACTAATCGGGCAAGTATTTCAGCTTGTTGCTCTTTTGGTGCATAATTTGCTAATATACCTCCATAAACTCGCTCAATATCTTTTTTCGAAATCGATAACTGAGGAATATAATATGTTTTTTGCATTTTGGTTTTAAGCTCCTCAAATTTAAACAATAACTGTTCAATTTTATCCCGGTTAGGAGACGATGGGAAATGTTTTGTTTTCGAGATTTTAAGCATCTCCTCATGAATTTCTAATAAATAGAGTTTAATCGCATTTATTAGACCTGCACGTTGAGTAAAAACATCTTCAGATGAGGTTAACTGTCCAAAAAACTTCTTCGATTCTACGGGATTAATTAAATATAAAAGATTTACAATTCTCACAATTTTAATACCCGAGAACTCTTTAATTTTCTGCATTGTATTATATACAAATGACTTTTTAGTGATTTCGGTCTTTTCTTCAATGTCTAACCTTTTATGCAATGCTGTTTTGTAATTATTATAAACGATAAATCGATTAATCAATAATAGGATTGCAGCAACGATGGCAATCATTATAATATAACCACTCTCGTTATTGAAATTGAATCTTGTTATAAAGTATTTTCCAACTAAAGAAGAAGCTCCAATTCCAAGTAGAAACCCTAGGAAAGTACTCTTAATATAAAAATCATTCTGATTTTTTGTTTCAAGGGGTAAATACAGTGAGTTAATTACAGGATAAAATAAATTAACAAATGAAAAGTGCGAGAAAACAACAAAAAGTGAAGCGGCTATTGGAATAAAAAAGTAAAACTCATTTCCTTCCGTAATTTTTAAATAGAAAGTGTTTATCGATAACATTACACAAAAAACCAATACGACAATTGGCATAATAATTAAGTGGATTTTTACCCCAAATGAATAATAGGCCTTTTCTTTAAAAAAAAGTTCATATAATGCACTTGTAATCGAAAAAATAACAGCGGTTATCGAAAAAAGATTTAATAACTGAAACGAAGTGTGGTTTCTGGAAATATTTATTTCTACAAAAAGACTATAAACAATAACCATTGCAAATGCAGCTAATGCTGTTATTACAAGAATTGTCGTAAAGTATTTCCTTGTTAATAGTTTAAATATATTTTGCTTAACCTTAATTTCCTGGATGCTATCAAGAATATCATTTGCATTTTTATTTTTTCTAAAAACAACAAACATGAATATGGCACTTAAAAGGATCGATCCAATCGCTAGATAATGAATATTCTGGAAATTGCTTATACCAATTTTGTAATAATGTAAGAAGATGATTAATAGAAAGCTTGCACTTAGTATTCCCAAATTGCTTGCTACATTTGAAGCTTTCTCTAGTTTTTTAATTTCTCCATTACCAATTCGTACTAAAAGACCTCTTATTGTGAGAATTAACAATAAGTTTGAAGAAATACTTATACCAACAATGTAAAACAGATTTACAGGAATTCCAATATTTAGAAAGCT
Source organism: Bacteroidales bacterium (assembly GCA_016342685.1). Lineage (GTDB taxonomy): Bacteria > Bacteroidota > Bacteroidia > Bacteroidales > UBA12077 > UBA12077. The sequence goes on from JAEINU010000001.1 coordinate 209,350, forward strand.
GAGATACGAATAAACAAGCAATCCCAAAATAACCAAGTATGTGTATAAGGTTGCTATACCAAATCTAAAAGATCGTTGAAGATAATTGAAAATGAGAATAGTTATTAAACCAGACATACTTGCATAACCAAAAGCAAGAGCAATTTCTTGCATAGAATTATGAATTTCAAAAAAATCAGCATATAAATTAAGATCAAAGATCACTTTTCCAAGTAATAAGAAAAATGTTGAAATAAATATTTTGGATTGATTTGTTTTCATTTTAGTTTTTTTCTAATCTAATAAAAAATCAGGAGCATATTTCTTGAAAAATAGTCAACTATAAAGTTTTATGGTTTTATTTTAATCTCATTTACAACAAAATAGCTTGAGATAAGTTATTTTTTTTCAATTGGAATATTCTCGTTTAATTTTGTTTTTATTGTTTCTATTTTAAGTGGCTCAAGTTCTTTTTCTAATTTTTTAGCAGCAATTTCTTTAGCCTTTTCTTCATCTATTTTCCACTTAAAAAATCCCTTATTGTAAAAAGGATATTCTAAGTAAAGAAGTCCTTTAATAACTTTTCGTCCATACCTGTTGAATTTATAATAACCGTAAATATCCATATCAACAACATCTCGCTTTTTTTTAACAAGTCGAGTGTATCCAACAGAATGACTTTTAGCTATTCCTTCTTCAAAATAACTTGAAGTATAATTAATGCTTTTGTCTTTTATTGGAGGATTAATATGCATAAAAGATAGATTTTCGCCTGAACTAACAAATAAAAACCAGTTTCGTTTATATTTGAATGCATATACATTATATGGTTCACAGTTTTGTGTACTTCCATAATAACCAATATGTGCACTGTTGAAATTATTTAAATATACCTTAGCAGTGGAATCGTTAGTAGATACACTTGAAGATAACGGATTGGTTTGTGCTGATAATCTTACGGGCTGAGCAATGTAGATGATTGCAATTAAAATAATAGGCAAAAATTTTCTCATATTTTATTATTTGTGTATTCGTTACACAAATATTTTATGTAAAAAGTTAAAAAACAAGCAAAATGCAAAATTTATTTGTTTAATTAATTATTTGCAATAATAATCATTTATGAAATGCTTATTTTTATTCATTCACACGAACGGTTATTAATAAACATAGTATTTTGGACTGATTTTTCTAGTGTCAATTGCTAAAATATAAGCAAATAATACTTAAAATTATAGTAAAATTAATTTGGGCAGTTATTTTTTTTTTATTTAATTTGATATTAGTTACTGGGAAAGTTATTAAATAAAAGGGTTTTAGTTTCGATAAAAGTTTATGAGAAGATTTTTGGTGTTGTTGATCTTGTTATTCGCATCTTATGGAATACAAGCACAAGAAAGTATATTCGAGGAAATAAATACAATTCTGTCAAATTCAAAAGACGATCAAAGTATCAAAGAAAAGTTTAAACAAGATAGTTTAAACAGAATTGCTTTGGATTCCTCTATTGCAAGGTTAAGAAATGATTCCTCTTTGCAAAGTTTATCAGATAATCCAAATTTTCAAGAGTTACAGGAAGCGGATACCGTGTTATTTAGTCAAAGATTGGCTGAAGTTAAAAAACCGGTAACAGAAAAGAAGTTAAAATCAGAATTAGCTTGGTCCCAAGAGTCAAAAATTATTAATAACGTTAAGTATGAAAAGCAACATATGCTTGATACAAGTTATCAGGTGTTCGGTTGGCATCCTTACTGGAGTGGAAACGCATTTGAAAGCTATAATTTTTCGTTGCTTTCCATGGTTTCATATTTTTCCTATGAAGTAAACCCTAAAACAGGTTTCTACAATACAATTCATAATTGGAGAGAGACAGCCTTAATTGATTCTGCACAGAAACATAATTGTAAGGTTTTGCTTACTCTATCTAATTTTGGCGAAAAAAACAATAGAAAATTGCTAAAATCACCTGCAGCAAAGAAAAATTTAATTTCTACTGCAATTACATTAGTTCGAGAACGAAAGGCCGACGGTCTAACAATCGATTTTGAAAATGTTGGAAAAAAAGAAAAAACATTTTTTATTAATTTTATTATTGATTTAGCTACAAGCTTAAAATCCGAAAACGAAGACTACCTACTAACCGTTGCTATACCTGCTGTCGATTTCGGGAAAGTATACGATTTTAATCAAATTAATCTATACGTTGATTATTATGTAATGATGGGCTATGAGTATCATGGTTCGAATAGTAAATTGGCAGGGCCCGTATCTCCTCTCACAGGAGGTGAAAAATGGAAAGGCTTTACTCTGGAAAAATCGGTTGATGAGTATTTAGCAAATGGAATTCCAGCTAATAAATTTATTATGGGTGTTCCATATTATGGCGCAGAGTGGATAACAAAAGACCTAAAGTTTCCATCGCCAGTAAAGTCTTTCGTAAAGTATCATTCATACAGACAAGCTAAAAGTTTATCGGGTAAAAAGATGGGCGAAATTGATGAGTCAAGTATGAGTAAATTCTATACTTACAGTGATTTATCATCAAATTACAGACAATTATGGTTTGAAGATTCGTCTACATTAGCTGCAAAATACGATTGGATCAAAGAAAAGGAAATAAAAGGAGTGGGTATATGGGCTTTAGGTTTTGACAATGGCACAGACGAGCTATGGAAGTTATTAGCCGATAAATTTGCATATACAGATAAGGAATTAAAAAAAATTCAAAAGGGTAAGCGTAGTTTCTCGATTCGGAGAATATTAGGCTTTGCAAGACGATTTGCAAAAAATCCAATGGCTATCATAAAAAGGCCAAAGGCACTAATGAGAATTTTTGGTGGTCTTACAGGTGTTAGTTTAGTTGGACTCTTTTTGGTTTTTAGGTATGGTCGTAAATTTAAAAGATTATTCAGACTTGTGCTAAAGGGAGGTGTGTCAGCAATTGTCATATTAGTAATCGCTTTGGTTCTTATATTTTTCAAATATTTTGATTTTAGAGAAACAATGTTTCTAATTGGAGGGTTTTTGCTTGGTGGTGCCCTATTCTTGTTTTTTACAAGAAGATACACGAGCGAAAAGGAATTACCTTAAAAATGATGGAGTAAATGATAAATAATGTGATGTCGGTTATAGCCGATAAATTAAATGAAAATTTAAATAATAGATTCTCTCAGTCTAGTGATTTAGTGGTATTATCTTCTTTAAATAATTTAGAAGATGAGAATAATACTGAAATGCAGAATAAGTTGATACTAACGATTACGAACATAGAACAAGAACGATTGTCGCGAGTTTCTCCTTCTAGATCATCACAAAAACCAATAAATGTTTATTTATATCTATTGTTATCTTCTAATTTTCAGCACAGTAATTACGAAGAAGGTTTAAAATTATTGTCATCAGCAATTAGTTTCTTTCAGTACTCATCAGTAATGAATCATAGCAATACTCCTGATTTAGATAATAATGTAGAAAAATTGGTTTTTGAAATGATAAACTTAAATATTCAAGAATTAAGTCAGTTATGGGGTGTGCATGGGGGTAGGTATTTGCCATCCGTTTTATATAAAACAAGAATGGTTACTATTAGTGAAGACCTTGTTGAGCAATCATTTAATATCGCTGGGTTTGGATCTGATGTGTCAATATAAGTTTTGAAAAAGAATCAACCTTGAGTTAAAACATTATTAATGAATGTGTTTTGTGAATTAATGAAATAAATTGATGAATGATAAACCTTAAGTTTCAATATAAACGTCTTTTTACAATAAGGATTAATCATAATTATTATCCCGAGGGTGTTTCAAATGATTTTTATTTTGTACCAACTCGCCGTACGGTAAAATTGATTGATAAGATGTCGATGCTAGTGAGAAGCAACGATGGGGAGATAAATGTACTGTATGACGCTTCCAGATTAGATCTTTTGCATTATAGACTTAAAAATAGTAATGTTTCTGAATCTAAGTTTTCATTTATGATATTTACTAACAATCAGTATTTTGTAAATATTACAGATATTCCTGTAGATCTTAAGGATAAAGTATTTTATTGTTCTAATAAAAATTTGGGAATAACAAAAGGAGGGACTTTGCATACGAACGAATTTGTTGGAGCCAAAGATTTATATGATACACTTCCACTGGAGTTAGAAAAGAACGAGGAAGGTCATATGAATTACAAACTGACACTTCAAAATGGTGAAGATAGTGGAGCTGTTCCGGTTAATGTGCGTGATGGTTATCAGGTTGACATGGCCGAATTGTTAGATGGGAACTATAAGATTTTTGGTAACGATAAAGAATTATCTTCATTTGTTAATATTGAATCAAAAACCAAAGGGAGTCCTATAGGATTCGTTGATATTTTCCTGAATAAAAGTGTAAAACAAGAAATGTTAAATGAAATTGAAGACAATGAATTAAAAGCGTTTGATTACAGTCTTAGTTTTAATTCAAGATCTGTTTATTGGAAATATATTGTAGTTCCAACTTATTTAAAACGAGTGAAGGAACTTGCTGTTTCATGTCAAAAAGGTAAAGACAAGCTTAGTTTTAAAAGTATTGGAGAAGAAATTATTAATGACAAGAAAACAATCACATTTATTTCATCTGAACAAGTAAAATTTAAAAAGTTTTACGAATATGAAATTCAGTTGAAAAAGAAAGAAGGTGAAGGAGGAGGAAAGACCTTAATAAAAAAAATGTCTTATGCTTCATTTGATCTAATAAAACCAATAAATGAGCATGATTATATGTCAGAAATATATGTATATATATAAGAGAGATTTATTTACTATTTGTTATTATTAAAATTAATTAATTTATGGCACAAACTTTAGCAACACCTGGGGTTTATATTGAAGAAAGGAATGCTTTTCCTAATTCAGTAGCTTCAATCCCGACAGCTGTACCTGCTTTTGTAGGTTATACAGAAAGAGTTGTCAAATCTGGAGAATCATTAATTAACAAACCTGTACGAATTTCTTCTTTTTCGGAATTTCTTTCAGTTTTTGGTGAGGGGTTTAAAACCACTTTCAATATTGAAGAAGTTTCAAATCTAGAAAAGGGATATGACTTTTCTGTAGATGGAAAATTCTATGCAGTTAATCAAGAAAAAAAGGCTAGATTTCTTCTTTTCGATGGAATTAGATTGTTTTTTGAGAACGGTGGAAGCACATGTTATATTGTTTCTGTTGGTTCTTATACATCTGTAAAGGAAACAACTAAAGCAGCTACAAAAGATCCAAAAACAGGTAAGGAAACTCCTGCAACTTCAAATTCAGAAGCCAGAGTTAATGAAATCTCTAAAAAAGCATTATCTGGAGGAGTTACAGCTTTAGTAGCAGAAGATGAACCAACCATGTTGGTAATTCCAGAAGCTATTATGCTTGAAGAAGGTGATTGTTTTGCATTACAACAAGAAATGCTTGTACATTGTGGATTGAAAATGCAAAATCGTTTTGCATTATTAGATGTGTATAATGGAGATCAAGCAAGATCATACGACAAGAATGATGTTGTTACTAGATTCCGTGAAGGAATTGGATCTAATTTCTTAGCTTATAGCGGAGCTTATTATCCTTATGTAAATACTGCAGTAGTTCAAAAAGAAGAAGTTGATGTAAGAAATGTTGCAAATCTTGATTTGCTTAATACACTTCTTGCAAAGGAAGCTGATGCTATTTTTGATAACGTTAAAAAAGCAGACGAAGCAAAGAATGAAATCAAAAAATTACTTTCTGAGAATGTAGATATTGATTCATTAACACAAACTTTAAATACAATAAGTCCATCTTTCAAAACTGTAATATCAGCTATTATTAAAAAACTTAACGTTTTGCCTCCAAGTTCAGCTATGGCAGGTGCCTTAAGTATGGTTGATAGTGTTAGAGGAGTATGGAAAGCACCAGCTAACATAAGTCTAGCTTCAGTTGTATCACCTTGCGTAAGTCTTACAAACGAAGATCAGGAAGATCTTAATGTTACGGTTACAGGTAAATCAATAAATGCAATTCGTTCATTTGTTGGACAAGGAACATTGGTTTGGGGCGCACGCACCTTAAATGGTAATAGTCAGGATTGGAAATATATTAACGTACGTCGTACAATGATATTTATTGAACAATCGGTTAAAGCTGCTGCAAAAGCATATGTTTATGAACCAAATACATCTGGAACATGGACATTAGTAAGAAGTATGATATCTTCTTTCCTAACTTCAATTTGGAAACAAGGTGGATTAGCTGGTATAACACCTGCTGATGCATTTGAAGTGGAAGTTGGTCTTGGATCAACAATGACTCCAAATGATATTCTTGACGGAATAATGAATGTTACAGTAAAAGTAGCAATTACACGTCCAGCTGAATTTATTGTTATCACATTCCAACAAAAAATGCAGCAGTCATAAAAAGAGTCAGTTATAAATAAAAAAGTTAAACTTAAAAAATAAAAAATTATGGCTGAAGAATTATGGCCCATACCAAAGTTTCATTTCAAAGTAGAAATGGGCGATACCGAAATCGGTTTTCAAGAAGTTACAGGTCTTGAGATGGAAATAGAATTTATTGAATATAGAACAGGAGATGATCCTACATTTCTTAAACAAAAAATTCCTGGATTAAAGAAACATGGAAATATTACTTTGAAAAAAGGTGTTTATGCTGGAGATGATTCTTTCTGGGAGTGGTTTAAAGATGTTCAAACAAATCCAGAACGACGCGAGGAAGTTATTATTCAATTGCTTGATGAGGAAGAAGCTCCTGTTGTTACATGGACTGTTACAAATGCATTCCCTGTAAAGGTTTCAGGACCAGATTTGAAATCTGATGCAAACGAAATCGCTATCGAGTCGATAGAACTTGCTCATGAGGGCTTTGAAGTTGTTTATGAGTAATATAAATAATTCTTAATCTGATTAAGTTATTATCCAGAGAACCATTTTTAGGTTCTCTGGATACTGTTTTTAATTCTTACAATACAGATTTATATGGCAGCTTTGAAAAGTGAGTCACCAATGGTTGGTTTTAGATATGAAGTAAGTATCATTCCTGAACCTCAGTTCTCAGGTACTAAAGCAAATGCGGCGTCTATTGCTAGCAGTGCTGTGTCTGCTGTTGATAAAGCTAGTTTTTCTGAAATATCAGGAGTAACGGTTTCATTAGAAACAACACCTGTTAAATCTGGAAATGGTTCATCTACTGATGTGCCAAGAGGAATATCATATTCTCCACTTGTATTAAAACGAGGACTAACAGGAGCTCAATCTGAATTAATGGCTTGGGTCGCAGCAAATATGCTTCAAGACGATCAAAAAAAATTCCTGATCGTTAGAAAAACGGTTATAATAAATCTACTAAGCGATCAGGGTGCACCATTAATGAGTTGGGTATTTATTGGGGCATATCCTACTAAATGGTCAATGTCTGGATTGAAAGCAATGTCTAATGAGTTGGTAATTGAGGAATTGGAGTTAAAGTATGAACGTTTTTACCCGGTGGTTTTAGGAGTGTAATTTTAAAGAGTGGCTTATGAGCATAGAAATAAAAGAGTTAGTTGTGAAATTTAATGTCACAGAAAAAAGAGAACAAGTAAAAAACAATAATGGAAATGATCTTTCTAGTGTGAATTATAAAAAATTGGTTAAGGATTGTGCCGATAAAGTACTAAGAGAGTTAGAGTATAGAATAGAACGATAAATTACAATACAGTTATGGAATATTTAACAATAGTTGGTTATGAGGCAGGAGAAAATGGACCTTCAGGAAGTGGATTTGAAACTTTTGAAGCACAGGTTAATCCAGCTTCGATTTCAGTAAACTACGGTGTTGGATATGGGAACACAGAAGAAGCTTCTGATGGGAGAATTATTCCACAAAGAAAATTTAGTGGAGTTAAAACTCAAACTGTAAGTTTTGAATTGATTCTTGATGATACTGGTGTTATACCTCCAAATGGGAAAATTAAAAAGAACGTTAAAGATCAAATAGAATTATTTAAAAAGACCTGTTATTATTTTATAGGTAGTAAGCATGAAACTCCTTATGTTAAAATACATTGGAATCAAGAATCTTTGTTTAAATACAATAAACAAGCATTTTTTGCTAGAGTGGACAGTTTTGATGTAACGTATACAATGTTTTCTTCAGATGGAGAACCTATAAGTGCAAAAATAAATGCAACATTTGGCGGTACTATGGATCCTGAAACTGAATCGAGTTTAAAGGATAAGCAATCCCCAGATTTAACACATATGATTACTGTAAAAGCAGGCGATACTTTACCAATGTTATGTAAAAAGATTTATGGTGATAGACAAATGCACCATGAAATCGCAAGAATTAATAATTTGATTAGTTTCAGATATTTAAAACCGGGCATCGAACTAATTTTTCCTCCAATAAAATAAAATCATGGCTGATAGTCTTAAAAATATTGTAAAAAGTCCGATTGCATATAACATAAAGTGTAATGGAAGAGAAATACCCGGAAGTTATAAGATTGTTTCTATTTCGGTTTTTAAAGAGGTCAATAAAGTATCTACCGCATTTATTCAAATTTTAGATGGGGGATATGCCGATGGTGAAAACTATGAAATAAGTGATTCTGGAGATTTTAATCCTGGTTCTGAAATAGAAATTTCAGTAGGATATAGTTCAGATGAAGAGACAATTTATAAAGGAATTGTTCTTAAACACGGATTAAAGATGTATAGAGGGAGTTTCATGCTTGATATAGAATGCAAGGATGAAGCTGTAAAAACAACATTAGGCAGAAAAAATAAAATATTTGAGTTAAAAACTGATAGTGATATTATTTCAGAAATACTAGGTGAATACTCGAATATAACAACAGATATAGAGGCAACAAGTTATGAATATCCTGAGCTACTGCAAAACTATACAGCTGATTGGGATTTTGTTGTTCAAAGGGCAGAAGTGAATGGTATGGTTTTATACAATTCTGATGGTGAAATTCAAATAAAAAAGCCTGAAACAGGAACACCCGTGCTTGATTTATCGCCAGACAATGGAGTAATTTCTTTTAATGCATATATCGATGCAAAGAATATGCTTAGTTCAGTTAAGGGTGTTTCGTGGGATATGGATAATCAAGCGATTATAGAAGCAAATTCAAATCCTCCAGCTGCTAACAATGCGGGAAATATAAGTTCCGATGATTTGTCAGGAATAATTGGTTTAGATGAACTTGTTTTAACAACTTCGGCAAATACACCAATGGAAGTATTAACAGAATGGGCATCGGCTAAACATGCAAAAGCTGAATGGTCGAAAGTGAGAGGTAAAATTACGATACAAGGATATAATGGAATTTTGCCCGGCGATACAATTAATCTAGAAGATTTTAGTGATCAATTTAATGGTTCAGTATTTGTTTCTTCAGTTGGGCATATTATTGAAGATGGAGAATATACTACAGAGCTGGGATTGGGCCTTTCGCCAAATTGGTATATCGAGGAAAAACCAAATGTATATGCACCTCCAGCTTCTGGTTTAATACCTCCAATTAATGGATTGTATATTGCTATAGTTGATCAAATTCATGATGATGAAAATGGTCAGTATCGAATAAAGGTTTCGATGCCAACATTGCAATCAGAGACACTGACAATGTGGGCTAGGTTAACTACAATTTATGCTACACAAGAAGCAGGGTTTTTCTTTTATCCTGAGATAGGTGATGAAGTTATTGTGAGTTTCTTAAATCAAGATCCACAAAATCCAATCATTTTAGGTTCTTTACATAATAAAATCAAGATCCCACCAGAAGAACCTACCGAAGATAATTTTATAAAAGCAATCATAACTAAGGAAAAGCTTAAGATATCTTTCGACGAAGAAAATAAAGCAATAACAATTGAGACACCAGAGCAGAATATCATAACAATGAATGATACAGATAGCATTATCCGGTTAAAAGATATGAATGATAATGTTGTTGAAATGTCTGCTGATGGAATAAAATTAGAGAGTGCAGGAGATATTGTTATTAATGCACAGGGAAATATAGAGTTAACTTCTCAAGGGGATATTGCCCTTAGTGCGACTGGGGACGTTGCTGTTGAGGGAGTTAATATTGAAAATAAAGGACAGGCAAAATTTGCTGCAGAAGGTGCAAATTGTGAGATGAATGGTTCTGCCCAAACGGTTATAAAGGGTGGAATGGTTATGATTAATTAATTATAAAAAAAATAAAAATGACATTAGCAGCTAGAGTTGGAGATATGCATACGTGCCCAATGGTAACACCTGGAACACCACCAATACCTCATGTAGGTGGAACAGTATTGCCACCTGGGGAGCCAACCGTAATGATTGGAGGCATTCCTGCTGCCAGAGTTGGCGATATGGCTACATGTGTTGGGCCTCCAGATTCGATTGTTAAAGGATCCGGAACTGTTTTAATTGGCGGAATGCCTGCCGCAAGAATGGGCGACTCTACTGCTCACGGCGGAGCTATCGCTATTGGATGTCCAACAGTTATGATAGGTGGATAAATAAATTTAAAAATTGAAATTAGGAAATATAAATATATGGCACATAAAAAAACATTTTTAGGAATTGGATGGAAATTTCCTCCGGAGTTCGACAGAAAAACTAAGAGTGTGACTTTAGTTTCTGAAGAGCAGGATATTAAAGAAAGCTTATTCATCTTGTTGTCTACTCGACCTGGCGAAAGAGTGTTACAGCCCGATTATGGATGTGATTTAAGTGTGCTGAATTTTGAATCAATTAATGAAGGTTTAGTAAATAGAGCTAGTGAGATTATTCATGATGCTGTTTTACATTTCGAACCTCGAATTATATTGGACGATGTTGTTGTTTCTACGAAAGATATGTATGATGGGATATTAAATATATCCTTGGAATATAGTATTCGAAAAACAAATAAAAGAAATAACATAGTTTACCCATATTATTTACTTGAAGGCACTGATGTTATTAATATGCCAAACATGTAATTCGATAGTCAAAATATGCTTTTATCAATATAAGATATGGATCAGAAGGACAAAATAAATTATTTTAATTTTACAGGTTGTAGTCAAGAACAACGCTATTCAAAAGCATTAGAACCAGAGTATGTAAAGATTGATGAACATGGTTTTATCGATAATCTTGTATATTCTTTGGGTTTATCAAAGCTTTTTAATTATTACAATTTTGAAAATAAACCTGATGGAGATTGGTCTGAATTTTTAACAGATGAAGCTTTAATTCTCGCAGCAATTTCATTTATCAAGCCAGCCGAGATTGAAGAGAAATTTAAAAAATTTGTTAATAAATCGATATCTTTTAATAATAAAGAGAAGAAACTAAAATATTTGAAAGAATGTTTTATCGAAATTTATTCAGTAGCATTAAAGATTGATACATGGTTTAAGAATCTTAAAAATGTAGAGGATTTTCAACAAGCCGATGTATTATTTAGAAATGAGATTTCTAATATTGTTGAAACAAAATTATCTGGAGGATTAAAAAAGTTTAAAAGTTTTGTTTTAGCTGCTTCTCTTGAAGAGACAATTAGTCTGCCTTTAGAGTTTGATTTTGATGATTTTAGTTTTATTTGGGAACTTTCAGGTGTAAAACCTTCGGATGCAATTTATCATGGCAAAAATGTACACGAGAAAATTAATTTGGCTGCTGAAGCTTTGCAAGATATTTTTCAATTATTTTATGAATCTGTAATTTATCTAAAGCAAAAGGCTCTTCACGATTTAGAGGATTCTTTAAATAAAGATAATCACTTTCCTGAAGTTGCATTATTATTAACATTCTTAAAATTATTTGAATATCCACAAGAAAATATAAATCAGTTAACATCCAAATATTTAAATTATTACTATAGAAATATACTTCAACAAGAAGAAAGATCTGCAGTAAACGATAAAACTTATTTGAAATTCATTTTAGATAAAGAGGCGAACGAAGCTAGAATTTCAAAAGGAGCGAAATTTATTGCTGGCACCGACAAAGATCGAAACAATGTATTTTACGAAGTGGACGAAGGTGTTGTTGTTAATAAGGTTCAGTTAAGTAAATTAGTGAACCTCTTTGTTGCTTCGAAGAAAATAAATATTGATGGTGAAATAATTAGAAGGGTAAATAATATTTATTCATCTGAGATCCCGGTAATTAATTGGTCGGAAAAACCAGCATTAAATAAACGAATGTCTTACCCAACATTTGGAGAAGATCAGGAAGGCCGTGGAGAGAATGACTTAACAATGCTGCCAGCTTCGGTTGGTATAGCGATATCTTCACCAGCATTATTTTTATCTGAGGGGAAGAGAGAATTAACCATAAGAATTCAGCTTAAAAAGGATTCTTTTAAGCAATTAGTTCAAAAAATAAAAAATATTGGTAAAGAATTAAGTTGTTCTTATAAAGAAGCAATTGCAAAAAGTTTACTCGACTCTTTAAAGATATCTCTTACTTCATCGGAAGGATGGTTTAATGTAAAAAACAATATTGTAACAATTGAGGAAAAAACCTCTAGTTTATTGGTGAAATTTGATCTTGAGCATTCAGATCCTGCAATTATACCCGTAAACAAGGATTTGCATAAAGAGAAGATGTCAACACCATATCCTTTAATGAAATTTATTTTTAATAACGATTCATATATCTATTCATACGCTCTGTTTAACGATGCAGAAATAGATCAAGTGGTTATTAATACAAAGGTTCATGAGCTTAAAAGATTACTGCTTCACAATAATGTGGGTGCAGTTGATGTTAACTCTCCTTTTTATCCTTTTGGTCCTGTTCCAAAACTAGGTTCTTATTTAGTAATCGGGAATAATGAAATTTTCCAAAAACAGCTCGATAAGCTTAATATAAATCTTGAATGGTTAGAAGTGCCTCATGAAGCTCATGGTTTTAAAGATTTGTACGAAGAGTATAAAATGGATGTTGATAATTCATCTTACGAAGTATCTGTTTCTATTTTAAAGGGTGGAAAGTGGCTGCCAGAATTGACAGAAGAGAAACAAAAGCTAAAGTTATTTCGATCAGTTGATAATCCTTCGAATCATGTTCCATCTATAAAGGATAAAGTACATCATAAAACCAGTTTTGATAACATTAAGATGGATTTAATCCATCAGGCACCGAATTATGCATCTATAAATCAAAAAGTAGAATATAATTCCATGTCGAAGAGGGGATTCTTAAAAATAGAGCTTGCATCTCCAGTTCATGCATTTGGACATTCGGTTTATCCGGCAATAGTTTCCGATATAACCTTAGAGAATTCTAAGTCGGGATTCTTGAAAGGGAAAACTAAGAAAAACCTACCCAAGCCTGCATTTACTCCTCAAATAAGAAGCATATCAGTAGATTATGAAAGTACAACGAGTATTTCGGTAAAAGAGAATTATCAAACCAGCGAAGAAAATACGGGTAGCGGAGAAATATTCCATTTGCATCCTTTTGGATTTTCAAAAATATTCCCGAATAAATCGGAGAAGAATGTTTTTGTAGCACCATCTTACGATGTGCAAGGGGAGTTGTTTTTAGGTTTAACAAATGTAAAACCACCACAAGTAGTTTCTGTATTATTTGAAATGCTCGATGAGTTTAATATATCATCGGAAGAAGAACCGCCAGTTATTGAGTGGGCTTATCTTGCAAACAATAATTGGTTTACGCTAAAACCTTCTAATATTCTGAGAGATGACACAAATAATTTCTTAAAAACAGGAATAATAGTTATTGATTTACCCGAAACAATTAACAAAGAAAATACACTTTTAAGTGATGAGTTCTTTTGGTTAAAAATTAGTGTAAAAGATAATATTGAAGTTGCATCGAGAAATCTTAGTGTTGCTTCGCAAGTTACTACAGCAACTTTAGTTGGTAATGATAAGCTATATAAATCGAATTATTTAGACAAACCATTACCGCGATATAGTATTCAACGACCTGTAAAAAGTATTACAGGAATTAGATCTGTATTGCAGCCATTACCGTCATTTGGAGGATTATCGCACGAGAATGAGAAATTATATCAAGCCAGAACAGGAGAGCGATTAAAGCATAGAAAACGTGCCATAACAGCATGGGATTACGAACGTTTGATCTTAGACGAATATAATAACATCGAAAAGGCGGTTTGTTTACCTAACATGACAGGCAATAGTTTGAATGCTCCTGGAAACGTTTTGTTGGTGGTTAGCCCATTTGCATCAACAGTTTTAAATTCAAAGGAACCTAAAGTAAGTAGTGAATTGCTTTTTGATATTAAATCATTTATACAAAAACATGCATCGCCATTTACTAAAATAGAAGTTCGAAATCCGAGTTATGAGCGAATACGAATAATATGTTCGGTGAAGTTCTTTGGATCGCATAATCAGGGATATTATATTCAGAAATTAAATGAAAATATTAATGATTATCTGAAAGGAAATATGGGAAATATGACACTTGGGCAACAAATGGATAAAATAATATCAAGTTCAGATGTTATTACATATTTACGCACCTTACCTTATGTCGAGTACATAACTAAATTTTCTATGGTTCAGGCTGCAAGAAACATTACAGGGAATTACGTTCTAATTGATACTGCTCAGGAAGGCGATGAAAAAGCAGGATTAAAAGCAACAAAGCCATGGTCGGTGTTAATACCGGCAGATCAACATCAGTTTACTATATTATCGGGTAAATACGATGAAGATTCAGCTCAGGCCGGTATTGATTATCTAGAGTTAGGTAACGATTTTATAATTAATAAATAGATTAACCAGAATATTAACAATTCATATTTTGTAAGCCATTATGCCAATACAAAACAGAAAAAGTTTAAAAGGATATTTTAAGAAAGGTCAATTGCCAACAGAAGGGCATTTTCATGATCTAATAGATTCTTCTATTAATAAAGTTGACGATGGAATGTCGAAAACTATGGAAGATGGTTTGATGTTAGCACCTATTGGCGAATCACGAAAGTTAATTTCATTCTTTAAAAACATTGAAGATAAAAGTCCGGTTTGGAAGATTGAAGTTGATGAAAATAATGCGGATCTGGAAATTACCAATAAATTAGGCGATGTTGCAGTAAACATAAATGACGAAGGAAAAGTTGGAATTAACAACGAAAATCCTGAAGCAAACCTAGATGTTAATGGTTCCGTTTCAATGTCAGGTCGAGAGGGAAATGCATATAAAGGAAAAATTCCAGCTGATGGTAAATGGCATAAGATTGTTGCCGACCTGAATGGTTGTCACATGTTTGAAGTTATTGCCGGCGTTGGAAAAAAGAAAACCGGAAAGTATGCAATGATGCATGCGATAGCAATAAGTGCTTTCGGAAAATCAAAAAATAAAATACGAATTACACAGGGACGATATGGCGTTCGAGGAAATAATATAAAATTAAAATGGTCGGGCAGCACATATAAATTTAATCTGGAAATAAAAACCAGATACAACTATGGTGAGGGAGTTGCAATTTGTTACAATATCCAAAAGCTTTGGCAGGATGTTTTTATGGATAATTGCGTATTGGAGACTGAAGAAAAGGATTAAATCAGGAATTTTACAAAACTTATGAATCAGCCAAAATATTTAGATCGAAATAAAATTGTAGAAACTTCTCTGGATTTTAACACATTAAGAAAAGAGGGAATAAAAATTATTCAAGAACTTACAGGTTCTTTTTGGACAGATTTTAATGCCCACGATCCTGGTGTTACTATTTTAGAGCAACTTTGTTATGCACTTACCGAATTATCGTTTCGTACTGATTATGATATTGAACAACTTCTTTTCAGAGAAGGTAAAAGCGATTTGCCATTCTTTAAACCTGAAGAGATTTTGACAAACAATCCACTCTCGGTTAATGATTTTAGAAAGCTTTTTTTGGATAACATAGCTGAGATAAAAAATATTTGGTTTGAACCAGTTAAAGAGTATGAGGCTGGATTTAATGGTTTATATCGAGTGTTAATAGATACTTCTTTGATTTCAGCAACGAAGGACGATGAAGAAAGAGTGATCGAGAAAGTTCATCAAATATTTAGTCAGAATAGGAATTTAAGCGAAGACATTTTCGAAGTTAAAATTTTGGAGCAATTACCGGTCAAAATTTTTGCCAATATAGAAACTGATGGACTTAATGAACTGGGGCAGATAATGGCTAACATCTATTTTGCAGTAGAACAATATGTGAATCCTGAAGTGAAATTTCATTCGCTCGGAGAACTTATTGATATGAATAAGAGCTACAGTGAAATTTTTGATGGTCCCATGCTTAAACATGGATTTATTATGAGCGATGAATTAGTTTCGCAACCTGAAACCATAATTGTTTCTGATGTAGTTAAGTTAATTATGCAGGTGGAAGGGATTGTTAGTGTTAAAAATCTTCACCTTGAGTTAAACGGACAAAAAGCCTATAATCAATTAACAATTCCTAAAGGACGAATCCCAAAATTTATACATAACGATATTGTTTCTGAAGCAGAAAATCATTCGATAAAATTTTTCAAAGGAAATCTTGAATATAATGGTTTAAAAGTGAGTGCTTTTAGGAAGTATTTGAATGAATTAGTTTCAGAACATAAGAAAGCATTTAGAATACAAGAGTCGTCTTTTGAAATACCAGAAGTACAGCAAGGATTAGATTTTGAAAGTTATTATTCAATTCAGGATCATTTTCCTGCAATTTATGGAGTAGGAACAGAAGGATTACCAAACCGACCAACAAAGAAAAGAAAAGCCCAAGCAAATCAGTTAAAAGGATATTTGATGCTTTTCGAGCAATTTATGGCTAATTATTTTTCGCAATTAGCTCATTTTAAGGATTTACTATCAATACATAAAAAACTTGATAATACATATTTCTATCAACACTTAAATAGTGTCCCAAATGCTCAAATGTTTTACGCCGATAAAGAAGAACTGATAGAAGATGCTTATCTGGATTTTGGAAATATATCTAAGAATTATTTAAAAGGGCTTGGAGCTCTTAATAATTACTTTGATGATTTTGCCGATCGTAAAAACAGAATGTTAGATTTTCTTCTTGCATTGCATGGCGAATCTTATACAAAATATTCAATTAGTCAGTTTAATTATTACTATACCGAAGAAGAATTTAAACGATTTCAAATAAAATGTAAATCGGCATTGTTACAACAATTAGCTGATATAAATTACAACCGATCTTCTGGTTTAGATTATTATAAAAGTAAAAAAACTGGACTTACTGGGTTAGAGAATAAACTCCACGTTATTCTAGGATTAGGACTTGATGAGAATGAGCAAGGGAAGATTTCTGTCCTTAACAAGAAATCAGTATTTAATATTCTTGATAAATACAAAATTATGCTTTTAACATCGGGTTCTGAATTAACAACAATGGATAAATGGACTGAAGCATGTTCCCTCAAGAATATTGAACATACTCAGGAATCAATCGAAAAACAATTCGATTTAATTGATGATGAAGATTTAAAGGAGCTTGAGAAGTCAGACCAAGAAGATCTTTTAGAAAAGTTATTGCCTTTTAAAATAAAACAAATAACTACTGATTTTTTAATAAATGGCATCGAGCTTACAAATTATAAAATTGGTAAAATTAAAGGAGCTAAAAAGGGATTTGCTTTAATTCATAAAAGCAATGATGGTTCAGATTGGAAGTTGGTTGGCGAATTTAAATCAGAGAAGGAAGCTTTGCAGGGTTTTGTTCTGCTTAGAGAAATGTTAATTTTAATAAATACCGAAACAGAAGGTTTTCATTTATTAGAGCACATTTTGTTGCGTCCAAGACCCGAAGAGGAAAGATATGGTATCTATATAAAAGATGAGAACTCGAATTTCATTCTTAAAAGTAAGAATCAGTACTCCATTGAAGGGCGAAAAGAAATTCTAAGAATTGTTGAAGATAATATTAACGTTTACGATAACTATTCAGTTGAAGCAGACGAGAATAGGAATATGAATATAATCTTCAAAATCCCCGAAACAGATATAAGTTTTACCAGCACCGAACCGGATATTTCTGTTGAAAATTCGCATTCTCAGATGGAAAGTTTATATCGATTTTTATCCGATAAAAATGGAGCAACATCTTTTGATAAAAAAACAGGGTTCTATATTCAGTATAACGAGGATGAGAGAGATATACCAGAAAATTATTTCACCTATAAAATTAGTTTGGTATTTCCTTCATGGACAGCAAGGTTTAATAATCCAGAGTTTAGGTCAATAGTAAAAGATTTGGTTTGGGAGCAAAAACCAGCTGCCGTTTATGCAGATATTCACTGGTTATCTCCAAACGACATGAAAAAGTTTGAAAAGTTGTATAAGAAATGGCAAACGAAACAAACTGAGTCTATAGAGAATGATTTTTCAATAAAGATTGGAAGTTCAGATTTAGCTAATTTTTTATATAAGAAAGATTAAAGATACTGACAGCTGCTAAAGTACAACTTGAATGAAATTAAATAAAAAAGCACATTCTGTTAAGCAGCTTTCAATTGAAGTTGAATACCCAGAGCTTAAGTCTGCTAAGGATGCTCAGGATAAGGTGCTTTCAATCGTAAAGAATAAACTTGTCGATATACTTGAAAGAGCCTGTGATAATTATGGATCAGATAGTTTAATTCGCATAAAAAAATTAACTCTCGATTTAGGTGATATTCAATTTACTGATATTAGTACTCAGTTGCCACAAGCATTTGAGAAAAAAATAAATCAAATTTTTTCTGGCTTTAATAGCAACATATTTTCAACCAAAGAGCTTGGTGGTGTTGAGGTAATTAATGAAGAGGAACAACTCTTAATCTATTTTACATATTACATAAAATACGGAACAATTCCCTGGTATATGCAAGATGTTATTGGCAACTATACCTTCGATGAAATTTTTACTCATTTGATCGATAAAAATACGGAATCATTTCAAAAAGAGTTTCTTAGTGCAATACAATATCCAAATGCAAGGAAAAGATTGCTTCGTTATTTTGATTCAGGAGAGGTATGGCAATTTTTAAAAAATAATTTACAGGCTCCAGTATATAGTAATATTCAAATGCTTAATAAAGAGTTAAGTTATCTAATATCATTAAGCACAAATATTGAAAGTGTTCATAAAGGATATTTACTAAGTTATTTAAAGGAGTTTTTGTTGGTTATTTCATCAGATTCTCGAAAAAAGAATCAAAGTTTTACTTTGGAGCAGTTAACAAAAAAATATGTTGATTTTATTGCACACGAAAAAAATATATCGCCAGAGAATTGGCTCCCATCTATTTTTGTAGGCCGCCCAGCTATAACTCAAGCAAGCTCTTCGGCAAATACAATAATTCTTGCAATGCAGGAAGATTACACTAATTACTTACTTAGGGATAAACCTAAGATATTGGTATCCAAATTGGATAAGATAGAAGGGAAAATCCAGTTTGAGACCTGGCTTATGAAAATACAGCCTATTGCCGGAACTTATTTGTCAAAAGCGATTAAAGAGATTGTAAAAAATATAAGTAAATCGTATCCCTTTATTGCTAAAACAAAAATAGAACAAATTGTTTGGGATGCCTCTGCAGAAATTATTTCTGATATTTCAATTGCAAAAGAGAATGTTTCAAAGTGGGTTTATGCAATTACTCAGCACGCACAAAAAATGTTTGGCTTTTCGGAATATTCAACTAATAAGGCCGCTGAGCAAGTTGTTAAACTAGAATCTACTAAAGATTCTAAACGGAAGAAAGAAATACCTGACTTAGAATCTTTAACAGGATTTAATATATTAATAGCGCGGGAGTATTTGAGTTTATTTCTTAAGAGTAGCTTAACTCCGTTTAAAAAGCTATACCAAAATCCTGCAAAAGAATTAAAGAGATTATTCTCCAGGTATTTAGAAGAGGATTCTGAGGCAAAATCATTTATTATAGAGCAAGTTGAAGATTCAAATTTAATGGCATTATGGAGGGTTAAAGAATATCTTGGCGATGATTTATTTATTGCATTTAAGAAAATCATTAAAGAAGAAAGAAAAGATTTAATCCCAGAAATTGTTGAATACGATTATTTAATATTATTAAGTTTTATAAGAAACGGCACCGTATCATGGACAGAACTTATTGAAAAAGGGAGAGATGAAATTACTCAGGTATTGGAGCAGTATTTCAAGAAAGAAAAAAGGAGTATACTAACAAGGCTGTTGGTTCAGGAAGATTTTTTCAAGAAACAGGTCATAATGGAAAAGGTTTTTGATACACTATCCATAGAGCCAGCGAGGGAACTTTTGAAAATTCGAAAGGAATTAATTGAAAGTGGAAAGATTGATGATTTGGAGTTCGTAATTAAAGATGAATCAAAAACGGAAATTGAAACAGAAGTGGCTGCAGCTATAGAAACTGAGAGTATTGATGCTCAGGTGCAAATAAATGAAAGGGTGGTTGATAGTTTAGCAAATTATATACTCGAATTTGGGAATGGGAAATTACCTTTAGGAATTACTCAAAAAAATCAAGCCAATTTTATTTTTGATGAGATTATAAAATCCGCTCGACAATCGTTATACGAAACGGCAGCAATGCTCACAAGTATTGATAAGAAAGTTGTAGATACATTATTGGTTGTTTTCGATGATAAACAAAAAGACTATCTAAAAAAGTTAATACAAAATTATAGAACCAGATTTTTTAATATAGCAGAAGAAATAAAGGAGAGTGAAAAAAGAGAAGATCAATTAAGAATTCCAGTTAGTGAGAGAGAAATGGCAGAAGGAGGAGAAACATTTTATGTAAACAATGCGGGACTCGTTCTTTTGAGTGTTTATATGAAAAGACTTTTTAGCCGATTTGATTTAATTGATAAGAAGGAGTTCAAATCGGATGAAGCTCGCGAGAAAGCAATTTATTTACTTCAATATTTAGCAGCAAAAGATGATAATCCGGGAGAGCATGAACTAGCTTTAAACAAGATTCTAGTGGGAATGCCCTTAGGAATACCATTGAAATTTAATATAAAACTGAGCGATGAAGAGAAAGAGATTTGTGAAAGTCTTCTCGATGCAGTAGTCAAAAACTGGACAGTATTAAAAAATACAAGTGCCGATGGATTGCGAACTTCGTTTTTACTTCGTAAGGGTAGTTTAAAAAAGGAAGCGAATGGTTGGAAATTGATGGTAGAGAAAAAAACATACGATCTTTTATTAGGTAAACTACCATGGGGATATTCTATGATTCATTTACCTTGGATGAAACATCCAGTTTTAACAGAGTGGGAAGATTAACGTAATATAATCTAAATAGAAATATTTTAGCAATAAAGATCTCAGATATTAATATAACTTTATAATAGAATACTAAAAGAATAGAATATGAACAGATTGGTAAAATGGGTAGTAATTGTATTAATTACTATTATAGCAATGTCTTGCAAAGAAATAGCTTTGGATGAACCGCAAGTGCAAGATTATTTTATGAAGTTTTATGGAAATTATCATAACGACAATTTATATGATATTAAGCTTACACAAAACGAAGAAATTGTCTTGGCCGGTTATCGCCAAATGTCGGATGAAAGCGAGAAAGCTTGGATAATAAAAACCAAAGTTGACGGGATGGTCGATTGGGAAAAAGAATTTTCCGGCACAAATAATTATAGAGGATATGGATTATATATTGACAATCTTATAAATTTCGCAGCTTATGAATTTGTACCGGGTTCAACTACGCAGAAAGGCTTTTTGTGTCAGTATAATATGGATGGAACCCTAGTCGATTCTCTATCATTTGATATTTTAGCCGATCATGTAAAGGATATTAAGTTTCTAACAAACAATTCCAATCTAAGATTTATTGTTCATGTATCTTTGAATAACAACGATGAGATTTACATTTATGAATTGACATCGAGTAATGAGATAAACTTAATCTCAGCCAATAATTTGTACCGAACAGTTGTAGGGAGTTTGTATTTTTACGAGCAAGGTAATGGTGATTTGTATTTAACAGGAAGTTTTGAAGAGGTTGATAATCCAGGATATACAGACATTCTAGTTTCGAGAATTATTGATGATAATATAATATGGTCGTATCAAAAGGGAGAATCTGGGGCAATAGAAGAAACTTCTGGAATTGTACTTTTAAATAATGCATTATATGTGTCGGCTACTAAACATTCAGATCTAGAAAGCACAGATGGAAGTTTGTATTTAATTAAGATGGATGCAAGCGGATTAAGTGATGAGGAGATTGAAATTAATTTGGAGGGAGATAATACATCATATAATATGATTGTTAATTCTGAAGAAGAATTTGTATTGGTTGGAGATCGAAAAATTGATGATAAGATTTCAAAGATATTTATGGTAAGAATATCTCTTGAAGGTCAGATTTTACTTGAGAATGAATATGGTAATGTAGGAGATAGTCATGGGCGTTTTGTAAAGAAATTACCAGAAGCTAAATCGGGTTTTGTAATTGCAGGAAACATTGCAACATCTACAGATGAAGATGCAAAAGATATAATTGTAATAAAGGCCGATGAATTGGGTGAGTGGATATTTTAAATGATTGTTCCTGCAGTTAATGTAGCTGCAGGAATATTTATCCCACTATTTTTCCACCCTTTTTAAGTTCTTTCATGATTCCTATTTCAAGATCTTCTTCATAAATCATTTTTCCACCACGATTTAATGCCATTAAAACGCAATAACGAACGATGTTTATAATTATACCACCAGAAACTTCATATTCATCTGCAATTTCGTACAAATCAATAGATTTTTCTAAAGGAAAATCAGAAGGTAAAGATTTTTCCCATAAAATATATCTTGTATCGGCATCGGGATTTGGAAAATATACCATCGATTGAAATCTACGACTAAAAGCTTCATCAATATTATCCTTCATATTGGTTGCGAGAACAATCAAGCCCGGAAAATCTTCAATTCGTTGCAGTAAATATGCAACTTCTTGATTTGCATAGCGATCGTTGGAGCTTTTTGTGTTCGTTCTTTTTCCAAACAGAGAATCTGCTTCATCAAAAAATAGAATCCAATTTTTATTTTGTGCCTGATCAAAAATTCCTTTAAGGTTCTTCTCCGTTTCGCCAACCCATTTAGAAACAATCATCGAAAGATCAATTCGGTAAACATCCAATCCGGTAGTTTTTCCAAGTAAGGAAGCCGTTAGTGTTTTACCGGTACCGGGAGGACCATAGAATAAACACCTAAATCCGGGCTTAATAATTCTTCCTAATTTGGGATGCGACAGGATTTCTTTATGATAATTAAGCCAAATAGAAATCTCGCTTAATTCTTGCTTGGTGTCATATGGCAAAATTAAATCTTCCCATTCTAACTTAGTATTAATTTTAGATGCCGGGAAATTACTATTGTAGTTTGGCTCATATTTTTCACCTTTAATTATTGCAAGAAACTCTTCGGTTGGTTGAATAACTTGTTTGTTCCACATTGTTTCTCCATTCGGAATCCAAAGTCGCAATATATTTAATTGCAATAATTTATTATCTCTTTTTAGGAGATGATCGGAATAAAGTGTGTTTTGTATTTTTCCGCCAGTTGTAAAAAAGCGAAAAGTATCAATTGTTGGAATAAATTCTTTATTATTAGAATTGATGATTCCCCCTAAATGAGGGAAAGTTAAATTTGTGCCAGGATTTGTATTTGAAAGTGGACTAAGAATAATGGAAGAAAAATATGGAGCAATTGCTAATAAAATGGCAATTCTTTCTTCATTAATAATCTTCGTTTTTTTCAAAAAATGATCGTAAGGGCACGCAGTATTAGATAAAGGTGGATTGTTTAAATGCTCGTTAATTAATTCTTTACTTGTTTTTGAGGATATGTTTTGATCTGTTCTTTCCAACAAATCACTTATTATTAACTTACATAAATCGTTTAACCAGTCAAGATCTCTTTCAATTGCTTCAAATGGATTTATCTCCGTATTTATACGATCATTAAATTGGGTATCTTGAAAGGTTTTTTCTTCAGTATTATTATAATTCATATTGTTTAGACTTGACTATTTTTTACTAAAAATTAGATTCTTAGATTTTGATAAGAATAATTTGTAACCTGCTTGATTTTTTTTAAGCTTATTACAAATATAATAAAATATGCATTGTTTAAAGCTAACATGTACAAACTTATAAGTCATGTTTTTAAATTTAATAAATGAAATTATTTAAGGATGAAAATGAAGGAAATAATCAATAAAAATCTAACGTATTATGAACGAGAATCGTTATATTTGTTTATACAAAGAATGTTGAAAAAAAAGAAGTATGTCGAACACCTTTATTGACCGTAGTCAACAATCCAATTCCGATAACAAACAATCCGAAACAAAGCAAAAGAAAATAGATCCTATTGCTCAAGCAAAGTGGATTGATAGTATTGGAACAGATTCTGGATGGGGGCTTTACAATAACTCTCCTTCGCAAATGTTTGCTAAGGATGAAGAACGAAAAACACAACAAAAGTCAGAAGACGAAGAAATACAAAAAAAGAGTAGTCCATCAGGAGAATCGGAAAAGAAGGGTAGTGTAGGAACAAAAACCACAATGCCCGATGGTGTTCGCAGTAAAATGGAAAATTCCTTTGGGACAGATTTTAGCGGAGTAAATATTCATCAGAATTCAGAGCAAGCTTCTAATATGGGAGCATTAGCATATACTCAGGGTAATGATATTGCTTTTGCCGAAGGACAATACCAACCTGAATCTAGCAAAGGTCAGGAGTTGTTAGGACATGAGCTAACTCACGTAGTACAGCAAAGACAAGGCAGAGTTAAACCTACTAAACAAGGCAAAGGACTACCTGTAAACGATAACCCATCCTTAGAAAAAGAAGCTGACGAAATGGGAGCAAAAGCAGCTCAGGGTAAGATGGCTAATGTTGCAGGAAAAGGGAGTGGGGTGCAGAGGAAAAGTGAAGGACAAGAATTAGCTATAGACATTAAACCTTATGATGTAAATAATCATGATCCTTTTCCTGAAGGAGTTAATAAACAAGGGCTTATTTCAAAAGCTAGACTTAATGTTAATAATATTGATACATTGAGAACTTTATTAATATCTGAATGTAAAACGGCAATAGAAAATGTTATTCATTATAATAAACTTAAAGAAACAGACGCTTTTCAGTTATTTGCTCAGAAATTATTTGGTTTAACATTGGGTAAATTAGCTTCTTTAAATAAGTATACCGATATAGGATTGGAAGTATTAAAAGCTGGTTTTGAAAGCGGTAAAACTGTTAATAGTCAAAAAGGTGCAAATAAACTAGAATTAACATTTATTGATATAAGAAATAAGCTTGATGAATATAATGGAAATATTGGATTTGAGGTAATTGATATTAGAAACAATCTTGATAAAAGTTACAGTCTTACAAATTATTTTGCAAATTTAGTAATAGAAGCTAAAACTGCCAAAAAAGATGTAAAACTAGCTTCAGATCAGTTTGAAATTGGTATATGGAAGGAAGTTTTACCTCAGACATGGAAACATATGACTCCATTGTCTCCATCATTTCATACTAGCCTAGGTAATATTTCTAATATGGAGAGTAAAAAGAAAAATATTTATTATACATACAAGAGTGGATCTAAAGGTTTAATATTTTCAATGGAAGGCTATTATATTACCGAGCACTGGTTAGGAAGCGGGAATAATATATATACTCATGAAAAAGCTCCAGAAGAACTAATGAATCATTTAATAACTGATTTAAAAGTCCCAAGAAAAGAGATATTTGAATCATGGGGGATTCCGCATCAAACTTTTATTGTTAATGATCAACCAATGATGATGAGATAATATGAAAAAGATAGTTATTCAAAATTGTATTTTAATTGCAGCGATATTTTTTATCTCATGTAAGAATAATCAAAATGAAATAATAGAAATGAACGATTTAAAGCTTATTTATCAGTATGTAATAGATATTAGTGGAGAAGAGACAGGAAATATGTTGGTGAGAAAAAATATGTATCATATAATAATGGAGAATCCAGGGAATATTAATGTTACAAAACTATATGTCAATGGATTTAAAAAACAGTTTCAGAACCCCATGGATTATTCATTGTGTATTATAACTAGTTCCAAAATAGATAGCATTAGTTTAAATAAAGTAGATAAATATATTTTAGGATCATTAGATTTTGAAGATGTTAGTTCAAAATTATTGTCTGAAGCAAAAGACAATATAAATCTGATGCAAGTTAAAGACTCAATAATTCAGCAATATTTTAGTGCTGAATATGAAAAAGAAATGCTTGATTGGAATAACAAATCTCCAAGTTATGATGAATTAGATACAACAGGAACTATATATGAAAATGAAACTTTTATGCAATACTATTTTAATAGCAAGGAAGATCTTAGAAACGTTTTTTTAGTTGTGGTTGCTAAAAACATTGAAGAGAGTGGTTACGTTATAGATAGAAAACAAGTAGACCTGAAATAGATTTTCTATTAAAAAATATGTAGTAAAATATAGTAATATTTTAAATAAACCTTACAAACGCTCTGCTCGGCGAAGTCTCTGACTACCTGCTTGCGCTGACATGCTGTCGGTGCAAATAAAATGAAAATAATTGATAGTAATAATAATGAAAAGTTGCGGATAACATTTCCTTGTCAGTCGCTTGTCTAAGAACCTTGAAAATTATGGTATGTTAGATTATAGGTATAAAGGTATATAATCAATGCTCAGACTGAATATTAATTTAAAACACTATTTATGAACATCTCTTTCGATAAATTTTTTGATTTTATAAAACAGTGGAGTGCAGGGCGCTTGGCTGTTTTAGTGCTTTTAATTGGTGAACTTATTTTAAAATTAAAAAAGGATACTCACTTTTTAGAACCGAACTTACTTTTCAAGTTAATTTCTATGGCAATTTTGCTCGAAGTTCTGGAAAGTGTATTTGGTAAAATGAAACCTGACGGTAAGGGCTTTTGGTTATACTTATTATCGATCATTCTTTCCTTAGGTGGAATTGTGGTAATTGCTTTATCTATGGTATTTAAGTTTTAAAAAAAAGTTTCTGTTTGCTTCGAAATGTTGTTGAGGTAAATAAACTGAGGTGATATATTCTAATTTAGAGGGAAATATGTATTCAAATATCACGGATCGTATGTTTCTGTCAATAGGAATAATCAATGAAGATTTAACGTATTATAAACGAGAATCCTTATATTTGTTTATACAAGGAATGATGAAAAAAAAGAAGTATGTCGAATACCTTTATTGACCGCAGTCAACAATCCCATTCTGATAACAAACAATCCGAAATAAAGCAAAAGAAAATAGATCCTGTTGTTCAAGCAAAATGGATTGATAGTATTGGGACAGATTCTGGATGGGGGCTTTACAATAACTCGCCTGCACAAATGTTTGCCAAGGATGAAGAAGAACATAATGTTCAACAAAAATCTAAGGATCAGGAATTACAAATGAAAAGTGGACTACCCAACGATTCAACGAAGAAAGGAAGTCCTGGAACAAAAACAGTAATGCCTAAAAGTGTTCGAAGTAAAATGGAAAATTCGTTTGGGGCAGATTTTAGCGGAGTAAATATTCATCAGAATTCAGAGCAAGCTTCCAATATAGGAGCATTGGCATATACTCAGGGTAATGATATCGCCTTTGCACCTGGAGAATATCAGCCAGAAACAACAAAAGGGCAGGAGTTATTAGGGCATGAGTTAACACACGTTGTGCAACAAAGGCAGGGGAGAGTAAAGAAAACAAAGCAAGGAAAAGGAATGCTTACAAACGATAACACTTCACTTGAAAAAGAAGCCGACGAAATGGGAACAAAAGCAGCCCAAGGTAAAATGGCTAATGTTTCAGGAAAAGGGAGTGGGGTGCAGAGGAAAGAAGATGATAAAAAAGAGGAAACTATTAAAGCATCAGATGTAACTATTACTTATGCTAGTGGAGTAAGTTCTTCCAAAGTTAAAGCTCATGCCATCACTGTTATAAAAGAAGATGCTGCTAAAGCAAGTATAAAAAACATTAAAATTACTAGTACTTATAGGTCACCGGAAAATCAGATGAGTGCTATGTATAATAACATTGAAAGTAAAGGAGTTGAAGATCAGAAAATACTATATGGAAGTAAAGGAGATAAAGTAATTGATGCATATGCAGAATCAAAAAAAGTTAAAAATGCTACATCAGCTACGATTCAAGCTGCAATGTTAGTAAAAGCAAAAGAAATTGATTTCACTTCTGCACACTCAAAAGATAATTATGAGTCATATAATGTAATCGATATTTCATTCAAAGATTTTACAGATGACGAATATAAAGATTTTCGTAAAGTTCTTGATGATGATAGTAGAATAAGCAAAGTATTAGGTAAAGAAGAAAGCGATCCTTGTTTACATTTAGAGATAAGTATTTCATAAGATTTAAAGAATAGTATTATAAATAAAAGTTGGTTTTGATTTTAAATGCTGATATTCAATAAAAGTTTATGTGAACGTTTAAAATTGTATAATGCCTTTAATAAGTAGATTTAGGCTTTAAAAGTAGTTGGAAATTTAGTTAAAATGATGATGAAATATATAGGAATATTTTTGTTTGTGTTTTTGGGATGTGTGGTTCAATATAATAATAATAAAGTATCAAAAAATATTGATATAAAAAACACGAAACTATTCACCCAGAATAATACTGAAAATAAATTAATAGTAGATAGTGCTGCAGCCGTTTTTTATACTCCGAAAGACATTCAACTTGAAGAATTAAAAAAGAAATTAGGTGATTCTTATACAGAAGTAATTAATGATAATCATTACTACTCTTCTAAAGCATTAATGATTCTTGACTCAATAAAAATAAATGTAATTATTACTAAGAATTATGAAATCATTTTTAAAGGTCAACATGGAGTGGAATTTATAATAAATCGTCTTAATTTAGAAAACAAGTATTGGGGATTGATTTTCTTTAACGGTACAGATAGTCCTGAAGTAGTTTCATTAACTGAAATGAGTGAAAAACTTTCTATATTTAATTGTAACAATATTGAACTTTAAGTTTTTTTTATTGCTCATTGCGAGTGAGCGTCCCTGCTCGTCGTAGTTTATTTAAAACGTCGAAAATACGAATAGATGTTGAGTATAAAAATGTAAAGGGATTAGAACCAGCTAGCGTGTGTTTATCTCTGCTCGCGCCGACATGTTGTCGGGGCGAATAAATTGAAAAGAAGAATTAGAAAAAGAATAAAATTGAGTTATTGAATTGAATAGTCACGGACAATATGTCCGCGCCAGCTGGGGGAGATCAAGTTAAGCTTTCAGCGTTTAAGACTTCAACTATAATTGCTTATGTAATTCCTCAAATATTTGAAGAGAAAAATATGAATTATAATTTAAAAACAATTGATAATTTATCAAATGAAAATCATCAGCAAACAAGATAAATATTTGATTATGAAAAAACTAATTGTAATTTTAACCTTATTAGTTATGTTAAGTAGTTGTTCAACAGCTGAAAAAAGAAAAGATTTCATTATTAAATTTCAACAAGATCTAATAGAACATAACGTTGAATCAATTTCAGGTTATACCATTTTCCCATTGAAAAACGGTGAGTATATGATTAATGACGTTGTAGATCGAGATGTTTTTATAGAAAAGTTTGATATATTATTTGACGAGAGAGCTAAGAATGAGATTGTTTCAGCTAAAATTGAAGATTTCAAATCTGTAGAAAGACCATATGAAGTGGGAATAAATTATACAGATCTTTTTGAATTTATTGTAAATTATAGTAACGAAGGGACGGAAAGTCAAGTTATGTATATCTTTGGAGTAGAAAATGGTAAAATTAAATTTGTTGGAATTGATATGGCTGGATAGCTAATGAATTTAAATTTAATGGAGAAGGAATTGAAAAGATTAATTAGTGAAAGTATAATTTTATATATAATAAAAAGTGCAACAATAAATTGTTGCACTTTTTCATTTCATTTGTAAATCCCGGCTCGCACCGATATGTTGTCGGGGTAAACAACCCTAGCTAAGCGGAATATACACTAGCTCGCGCCGACATATTGTTGGTGCAAATAAATTAATACTTCAAAATCACAAGATTTATTGCAAAACCAGATAATGAAAAAGGCCATCTTCAACAGATAGCCTTTAAATATAATAGAGTTTCAATCTTATTTCATGATTAATATCTTCTGTTTCTCGGTTACATCTTTATTTTTAGTAACTAACAAGTAGATTCCTTCGTTTATTTCATAAGTATCAATTTGTTCTTGTACATTTCCTGCAGAAGTTATTCCTTCTTTCACAATACTTCCCGATGTTGAAATTAGTTTCCAATGAACTGGATTCTTGAGAATATCCGACCAAACAATGTTTAGTTCATCTTTTACTGGTGATGGATAAATATTAAAACTGCTTGTTTCTTCTGTGTCTAAATTTTCTACTGGAGCAGTTACTGTTGCCTGAGGGACATTAACTAAATCTTTAAACCAAACCTGATGTATCTCATCAACACCCCAAATTCCTTGTACATAAATTACTAGTCTGAAATTATTTCCAATTGTAGTTACATTTGGTTTCCACGTTCCTGTTGCGGCAATTGTTTCTCCTTTTTGCAAATCAGCAGGAATTGTAGCAACTACATTTCCCTCTCCATTTGGAAGTAATTCCACAAGAACATTATTGTATGTTTCGGTTCCCTGAACATATTTCTTTTGCACGATTGCCATTCTAACCACACATTTTTCGGAACCAATTGAATTTAGTTTATCCTTAAGTTTGGTTATATCTGCATTAATAACCAGATTTTCTCCATCTATTTGAGTGGTTGCTACAATATCAAAGCTTTTATCTGTTAAGGTACGTTCTAAGAAATAAGTGCTTGCTTCAATTTGAGCATTGGCTTCGCATCTATAAATACCGTCTACCATAGTTAATTGCGACATGGTAGCTCCATATTCCATAGCACGAGCACTAATATCCGGAGGATTAATTTGAAATAATGGATCGATTTTGTGCGATATGTAATTATGATAACGTATATCTACCACTTCCATATCTTTTTCGGCAACAAAAGCATCAAGCCAAGCTTCTTCGTCTTGTTGTTGTTGTTTATCGTAAGCAGAATTAACAAATTGTTCCATCATTACAATGCGTGAGCGATTTGCTAATGTAAAGTTATCGAATGCAAATCCTTGTGCATTTATTCCGTTAATATTTCCTGCATCGCTCGAATATGCAATTCGGAAACGAATACATAAGGCAGAAGAATCAATCGCTTCTTGCTTTAATTGGCTTAAAGGATAACGAGCCGATTGCCATTCGTGATTATTTACCGACCAACCAATATTTCCTGTTCCCGATTGATCTCCAGGGTTACTTACAATACCACTTTCGTTATACCAGTTTACGCCTTCTTCTTTGCGACCTAATAGTTTCCATGTTTTACCGTCGTTAATGCTGTATTGCACTACAGCACCATCTCGACCGCTTTCTATCGATTGAAAAACATCGAGTGTTAATAATGGAAAATCTAATCCGTTGATGTTAAAACACGGAGATTCTACCCAAGAATGTTCGTCAGTAATCTCATCTACAGGATCACCTGTTTGCCAAATCATTCCTTCTGTAATAGGCTCTTTAATAAGATCACCAGTTACAGTTTGTTGTTTCCAACCAGAAGGTAATCCTTTATCGAAACTATGTGCAGGAAGCCAACCTGTTTCTGTGTTATTAAATGTTTCTAAATAAGTATTGGTATTATTAACATCAATGTATGGAAAAATTGGGACACGAATGTTTGTGTCTGATACGCAATTATTATTACTTATTGCTTGCAAACTTACATCATGAACTCCAGAGCTTATAAAAGTATAATCAATATTTTTGTTTAATTCGTTTTCGAAAATGTAATTTGCTGATGTTGGATCGTCGAAGTTCCAAACATAGTTTACCACAGTATCGTAATCGGGAGTTGTTGTTGTGTTCTCAAAACTGGTTAGATTATTATGCACCAGATTTTCAAATTTAAAGCCTATTTCGGGATAATTACCAATAACAATTGTATCATATGCCGTATGTGTACAGCTTTTGTCTGTTGTTAGTTGTAGTGAAACAGGATATATTCCATGATTTTGATATATAAGTGTAGGACTAGATTCAGTTCCATTCTTAATTACACCATTACCAAAGTCCCATCTGCGTTCAGTAATATTTCCGTCAGCAATAAAAATACTGGTATCGTTAAATTGAGTATTGTCTTTAAAGCATAATTCGGAATACTCAAAACCTGCATTCGGACGAGCATAAACATCAAAATTATAATCTTTATACCAAGCACAATTGTTGCGATCCTTATAATAATAACGCATATCAACATTCTGATTTTGTAAATTATTGGTAAAATCAGCGTGTGAAGGATTTAAAAACCATTTATTAAGAGTTTCATCTTCGTAAACCCCTGTAGCGTGGATGGAATCAATTAAATAGCTTGAGACTAATTCTATGCTATCTCCATACTTACAATATTCAGTATCAAAATTTATTAATCCTCCGGAGTTTTCAGCTATGCTTGGTGAAATTTTTACAGTATAAGTTTTATCGTAGTTACAGTTTTTAGCATCATGAAAATAAACGTTTATAGTATCGTAAAGATCAGCTGAACTGTAGTTAAAAGTTGTGTTGTAATTTAATGCTGTAAATGGATTGTAAAAAAGCGTATCGTTACGAGAAAATACTCCATCACCTTCAATATTTTCTATTGCGTGGTTATTAATTGTTTGTAGTTCAAAGTCATTATTAACAGCGCAATAATTAGATTCTAAGAATAATAAACCCGAAGAATTATCAACATAACTTGCTGATAACTTAATCGGATGATCATAATAATATGGACATCCCGATGCATTATCTGTATAGTGTAAGTGGATATTTGTACTAGTTATATTACCTGCACTATCAGGGTTAAAATAATATGTACCATCTAGATCATAAATACCAACTCCAAAAATGCTGTCAATAGAATAATAACTTAAAGTTGTTAAGGGAAATGCAAATGAACCTGTACAGAAAGTTGTGTCAAAAGCTGTTATAGAACCAGCATTGTCCCAAAGTATTTCTGCATTTTTATTTACTAAATATTCCTGATCTATTGTTGTTTCCATAGTGTCCTTGTAGGCACAACCGTTTATGTGTCTATATTCAAAACTTAACTTTAAATCTTTAGGAGGATCAGAATAGTTCCAATAATTCGAAGGATTAAATTTGTTGTTTAATATAGTGTCAATAGGTGAGTTACTAAGATTTACAATAATATTGTTAAATGTATAAATATTTGAACTTTTCTTTAGTTGAATATCTTCAACTTTAGGACAATAAATGGAATCTAATCCTAAGTTTGCTTCTCCGGGATTATATCCATAATACTCATTAAGCTTAAAATTAATTTCTTTCTTTGGAGAAGAACAACCATGATTATCTTCATAAAGCAAATCCCATTTAATTGTGGTAGAGTCTAAATTCGAATTGATTAGTTCTTCGGGTTTAAATTCCCATTTTTCTGTTATTGCATTTTTTGTAATTGCATCTTCTGTGGAGCTGTGTTTTAAAATGCCGGTGATTGTATAACTATTTATTTCATTTATTTCAATAAGATTATTGCTTCTGCAGTATTCATCGTCTAAATCTAAGCGTGCATTTTCTTTTGGTTTGAAAATATAAAAGCTTTCGTTAGCAAAAGGCAATTCTGTTTGTGATATTAGCTTTTTTTCACTCCCAGTATTATATTCGCCTACATCTGTCCAAAATAAACCCGATGAAGGAGATGGATAAAGGTATCTAATTACAAGTTCTTTTGTGGGTACACTAGTTGCTTCATCTTTGGCGTTTTCTTCAAAAGTTAGTTTTTGTAGTGTGTCTAAAGGGTAATGAGTAACTTCAATAGGTATATCTCGGTTTGCTTTATATTTCCTACCCTCATACTGTACGGAATCTCCTTCGGCATAGTCTGTTAGTGTACTCCATCCTTGTATAAAGCCGTCACCAACTACTTCGTAGTACATTTCAATATTTAGGTTGGCGGTTATCTCAACAAGAACTTGTTCCTGTCCGCTAATAAATAAATTAGAAGGCTTAAAAGTTATTTTTTCTTTGGTGTCATCACCACTTATTGAAAATGTGGTTGCTGAAGCTGCTATCTCAGTTTCATTTATTTCAAAAGAGAAATCTTTAAAAGTAACAGTTTGAGTATAACCTGAATCAAGTTGGTTCGCTATGTAAGAATCATTTTCTTTGTCAATGGTAATGACATATGGATCTCCGTCATTTGAGCAAAATAAAGGTTCTGGAATAAATATCTTTTCTCGTAGTACAAAAATAGTAGTTGTTAGCTTCTCAAAGCATGTTTTATTAGTTGTTTTAACTCCATATAGAAATTTTACCTGATTAGGAGTTCCATAATTATATGTTACTCCCGGAGTTTCTGTATTAAAATAATGATTATTTATTTCCAAATTGGTTTCGTAAGGGAAAATAAATTTGTAAAATTCGTCGTTTTTGTAATATGTTTGGTAAGATTTTTCTCCATCGCCTAAATTAAGTTGTATTGATTTTTCATTACTGATGTCGGGTATAATGTCGTTTTCGAAAAAGTCGAGCATCGAAATATTTCCTTGGTCGTATGGGTATGTTCCTCCGTTGCCTAGTTCAAATTCTTTTGAAATTCCAATGTAGTTTAAAATAACTATATTGTCTGATTCAAGTTCGTAATTGTCTGAATATTTGGCCACAAGTTTTAGAGAACCTTTCTCTGTTGGATTAAATTCTATTGGATCATCAATCGAACTTACAGGATATTCTTGTACTCCAGAAACTCCGGTAAAAACTAATCTGAAATCTGGACTCCCAATTAATTCACATCCATTATAAGAAGCACTGCATTTAATAGTTTCGTTCCAGCAGGTATTATCTAAATCTCCTGCAGTTTTTGTTAAAACAGGTTTTTCAAGGTAAGTATTGTCAAAAGTAACGGCATCTGAATACCTGCCAGCTTTAGTTATAACTCGAACCTTTTCTTCTAACGTTAGGTTTATAGTTTTATCATATGTAAAAGGATCAATTTTATCAACCCATTTATCTACTACCCATTTTTGAAGAATAAGTGCATCGTCACAATCACTTGTTCCAGAAAAACTAACGGCTTGTGCATTTGGGTTGTAGCAGTAGAGTCCTGTAATGTTTAATGTTGGTTTGGTGCTGGTGAGGGAAAAATCTATAGATTCAACTGGCTTTGTAGTTGCCGAGGGGGTTGCTTTGTAATCGAGAAAATCAGTTTTGATATTTAATTTTTCTAAACCAGAAGTATAATCATCAGGAGTATTTATTATTATATTT
Organism: Bacteroidales bacterium; assembly: GCA_016342685.1. Classification (GTDB taxonomy): domain Bacteria; phylum Bacteroidota; class Bacteroidia; order Bacteroidales; family UBA12077; genus UBA12077. The sequence continues at coordinate 244,745 of JAEINU010000001.1, forward strand.
TTTAAATATATATTGTCTTCAGTAGTACCTGCTGTGTGAGTGAAAGAAATTTTTATTTCAACTGTTGAAATAAGTTCAATTTTTATAACACTTATATCACCTGTTTCATCTGCTGTTATTCTATAGCCATCAGAATCTTTATTTCCAAAAGTAAAATCGTTAGCAAGGCTTAAGGTTATTGTTCCAGTTCCTTCTTTGAAACTATATTCCCAGTGACTTGTTTCGTCTTTTTCAGAAATCATAATTTCTATGGTTTCTTGGGATGAGCTACAAAACGAAAGTTCTTTATTCGTTATATTATTATCACCAGAGTCGTTGATAGTAATTTGCGCTTTTGTAGTTGCGCTAAAAAGAATTATTGTAAAAACAAATAAAAATGTAAAAATACGCTTCATAATACTTTATATTTTTATATATTACCTATAAAACACCAGTAAAATAGGCTTATTTTATAGTTAATTTCAATTTAATAATTTTTCCAAAATCAAGAAAGATTTTTTAAAAGTTACAAAAAATGTAAAATATTAATTTACATTTTTTTTGAGCGCCAATTTTGGAATATTTTTTACTGTTTTTTCGTAGAAATAAACTTTCCTATAGTCATTGCAAAAAAAACCAGTAATTTGTGGATAGCATAAAGAAAGCTTCGTTATACTTACTGAAAATAGAGTTCTCAATTGCTTCTTAATCCACAAAAAAAGAGCTGTCTTTGATAAACAGCTCCTGAGTTTATTATTTAAAACTCTCTGATTGCACGAACTACAAAAAAACCAGCTTTACCATTATTTAAAAAAGTACCATCTGTAAAATCTATTGCATGAGCTAAAATAAAATTTTCTTCACTAGAACTCCAATGGGTATCATCAGTAAAAGCAGTTCCGCCATTTGCTAATGCAGTTGTATTTATGGTTGCTTTATTTTCGTACATTTCATTTAATTCATCTTCGCTTGGTAAAAACCAATCGTCGTATCCGTTTAAATCTAATTTTGAACATAGGTCTGCAGCTGTTCCTTCAGTGAAGCATCCTGCTAAAATATCCAAAGTGTTTTGTGCTCCTGTTCCTATTGTTGTTCCATCGGCACCATCAATTGTTGTTTCTTTACATCCCCATTTAGCATCATCACTTTGGTCAGTTACAGCACAAACTAAACCGTGAGTACCTGTAGCATCTAAATAAAAAACAACACCGCCAGCATAGAAATCGCCAATAGCTGGTTTTTGTGTAGCAGTTGCTGTTACACTTAACGGAGAGCCTGTTAAGGTGCTTGTACCTGTTACTGTTAATGTTTGTGTTCCTTCGCTTGTTCCAAGTGTCCATGTTGTTGTTGCTTTGCCGTTTGCATCGGTAACAACGCTAGCTACAGAAACAGAACCTTCGCTAACAGCAAACTTAACGGTTTCGCCTGCGAATACATTTCCTTCTTGGTCTTTTACCAATACTATAACGGGGTTTCCTAAGGTAGTTTCTACTATGGCTGTTTGGTTACTACCGCTAACAAGCTCAATGCTTGTGGCTTTCATTTCTGGTTTTGGGTCGTCACCTTCGTCACCACCGCACGAAACTAAAAGGGATAAACTGCTAATAAACAATGCAGTTGCTGCAAGAATGCTAAATCTTTTATTCATATTTGTTTTAATTAATAGGTTATTGATTTTTTTCTTATTTGGTTAATGGTATACAAAAATAATAGTTTTTTCTTCTTGTGCAAGCGAAAGAATGTTTAAAGTTACATGCTTAATATGAAACTTTTAAACAATTCACGTTAACGCAATACGTTAGCGGTTTTCGTAAGTCGAAATTACACAATATTTAATGCTTAATTTTCTTTTTCAAAAGGGAATAGGGTATTTAATAGTGCAACGAGGTTTTTAAGTAATAAAATATCCTTCGACAAGCTCAGGATGACATATTGGGTGTCATCCTGAGCTTGTCGAAGGATAAGTGTTTTAAGTAAATCAAACCTTGGCGCAAGCGTCTCGCTTGTGCTATTTTTTCAACCAGCAATTTGAATGTTTATTAATCCTTTTTCATCAGCATAATCTTTTGCACTGCTATATAAGTATTGTTCGGGATATTCAACAAAGCCTGCTTTAATAGGATTGTTGTGAATGTAATTAAGTTTTTGTTCAAAAATAATTGGATTGTTTAGTATCAATGGATGATTGTGTTGTTGCCAGAATTGGTATTTTGAGTTGTTTGAGTTTTTCGCACCAGCTCTTTCAAACATCCATATCATCCATTCTTTTCTGCTTTCTTGTTGATTTTCTTTAATTGATTTTAAGATTTCTTTGGATGAAAATCCTTTTAAATCTCTCATTATATTTTGAAGTTCTTCATTTTCCGAAGAAATTATCATATGCACATGATTTGTCATAATACACCATGCATATACTATCAAGCCTTTTTCTTTTATACAATGGTTAATTGTATCAACAAGAATATCTTTATACATTTTTCTTGTAAATACATCTATCCAATTAATTGTTGCAAAACTTATAAAATATGGTTTTTCCTGATCTCTGAATTTATACTTACGGCTCATGAATTTAAAGATAAAGATTTTTTCTTTTGGTAAGATGATCTTTAATTAAAAGTTTTGTATTAGCACAAGCGGGACGCTTGCGCCATTGATGATTCGTAATATGTCATCCTGAGCTTGTCGAAGGGTGAGTTCAATGAATTGCTAGTTCTATGAAAATTATTTGTTCAATCTAAGGGTTAGGTTTAAAGTATTTAAATATTAATCTTGATATTTATGAAATCTTATAAATGATGATTTTTTTTGTTTAAATCATTAATAAAGGTAATTAATCAAAATGCATTTATGACAATTCTGACAAAAAGGCACAAAAAAAACTGCAATTATTTTACAGCTTTTGTCGGGATGAGAAGAATGTAACACGCATTATATATCAGTTAGTTATAGAAAAATGTATCAAGATTGTATCAAAAACATAAAAAAAGCCTGTTTAAAATAGTTAACAGACTTTTAAAGATAATCAAATTATTTCTAAGTTCAAATTGCATCAAAATTCTTAGCGTATTTGTAAATTCGTTTAAGAGTTCTGTTCGATAAAACTTCAAAATCTCCGACCTTTCTCGTTGAAAATCTGAATCCTTTACAAAATATCCCAATATCTATATGTTACCAACATAACGGTTGTGGGTCTTAGTTTTTTTATTCATTTTACTTGATTTTTCAGGTACCCTTTTGCTTGGAGAGGTTCAGTTTATTGGACTATTTTTGAACTATTAACCTAAATAATTACAAGAGCTATGGTAACAAGAAAAGAAATTGCAGCATGGTATAAGATTAACCCTGCAACCTTGAATAAAAGATTAGATGCAATCGGTATTTGCAGAGGGCAACGTATTAGTCCAAAGGAACTAAAAATAATTTTTGAAGAATTGGGAAAGCCTTTGGAGGATTCAGAATTTGACTTTACAAAACAAAAGGGTTAATCAAATTAACCCTTTTGTTTTTAACGATATTTATAAATTAATTCTATTGCTTATTTTCTAAATTTTTAACTAGTTCTTTTAGTCGCTTTATTTCTTCCTCATATAGCTTTATTACCTTGTCTTTATCTTCGAGACTTTTAAGTAAAATATTATTAATATCAGGGTTTGATTTTATATTATTTTCAATATTATCCAGCACATTGGATAAAGGATTAAATGGTTTTGTTATACTTTCCGCTGACTGTGCGGTGAAAAAATATTTTATCGGCACATCGAATAGTTTTGCAAATTTCATCAGTAGTTCTGCATCGATTGTTTTCTTCTTAAGTATTTTACTTAAGTTAACGGGAGTCATGCCTAACTCTTTGGCAACATCTATCTGTTTTAAATTTTTTTGGCGTATAATTTTATTTATCTGATTGCCAATAGAATAACTTCTTTCTTCCATTTTTTGTATATAATAATTTGGATATTACCTGCCAAATAGTTTAATTTGAACTTTCCTAAACGTTTAATATAATAATGTAATTTATGAAAGAAATTCAAAAAAATCAAAGAAAATGGAAATATATTGACGATAATAGAGTTTATCGCAAAAAATTACAACAAGGAGATATAATCGTAATTGCCAAAAAGTTTAATATGAATTACGATTATTTATCTCAGATTTTAAGAGGTAAGGCGCCTCTAAAAGAGGAATTGCGTGTTTTTATAGATCAGTTGTATCAAAGTCGTGTTGATTTCGGTTTAATTAATCCCAATGAAAATGAGCTATAAAGATAATTTGCAATATGGCGATCAAACGGCAATTGCTAAAGCCCTAGGATATAGCCCTAAATACATTTCTCATATGGTTAATGGGCGGAAAAATATGAATCCTAAAGTAGCCAATATGATTAATAAAATAAGTTATAAAAGAACGATAGGGCTATAGTTATGGATAGAGAACACATTTTAATATTAGATGGTAGTTTGGTAGACCTACTAACAGAATCATTAAAAGAGGTTATACAATTGAACGAATTGCGTTCTATTTCAGATGATTATCTTAAAATTGATAGTGAATACAAGAAAACTGCTAATGATTATCGATTGCTATTCAACGAGATAGCTACTCAAATTTACTTTCAGAATGATATCAAGAGTGTAATTAAACTCGCACATAATGAAAGTGTTACAAAAAAACAATCAAAATTATTAACTGCTTAAATTATGGAAAAATCTTTTATACTAGTTGAAACCAACGCTATGGATACTGTTTTAAATGAAATTTCACAACTCAAGGAAATTGTAATGAACATAACTGAAAATAAACAAGATAGTGGATCAATTTGTGGTTATATAAATAGGGAAGAAGCTGCAAAGCATCTAAATATTGGAACAACCTCATTTGATAAATATGTTAATTCGGGGGATATACCTTACAGATATATTGGTAAAAGAAAGATGTATTTACCTAAAGAACTGGACGAGTACACCGAAAAACATAGAAAAGTAAAAATTAAATTTTAATAATATGATAGCGCTTATTTTAAAGGCTTTATAATTATGGCAAGACCCAAAAAAGATAATGCAGATTACTTCACTCATGATTCTGACATGAGAAATGACCCTAAGATAAGGGCATTAAGAAGAAAGTTCGGTTTGACTGGCTACGCAGTTTATAATTTTATACTGGAAACATTAACGGATTCGGATTTTTTCGAGCATGAATGGAATGAATTAAGTATAGAAATACTCGCAGGTGATTATGATATGGAACCAGAATTGTTAATAGATATTATAAATTACTGTACAACTGCTTTAAAGCTATTCGACATTGAAAACAATATGATCACTTGTAAAACGCTTCGAAAACGCTTCGAAGGTTTATTATCGAAACGAAAAAGAGATAGAAATAGGGTTTCCGTCAGCGAAAACCCCCAGAGTATAGTAGAGTATAGTAGAGTAGAGGAAAGTAAAGAAAAGAAGAGTAAAGAAGAGGATAGTAAAGAAGAGAAAATGACTACCCCTCAAATTGAAGAAAATTTAATTCCTTTAGAAAAAAAAGAAAAAAGCCCCCCTAGTTCCGAAAATCCCCCCATTGATGAGAATTTCGTTTTGAACAAAGATTTTACAAAAGCTTGGAACCGACTTATGAAGATGCCAAAATGGACGAAGAAACCGAAAGAATCAATTCAAACGGCACTTGAAAGCATTCAAAAATTTGATGATGAATTTGCGCTAATGTTGGTAAATATTGCCATTGAGGGTGATTATCAAGGCTTAATTTATCCTAATACTGAGGTGGATTATCAGAAATGGAAGAATCTACGAAGCTTGAATAATGGGAAAAAAACTATTACCGATTATTGGGAGGAGTATCGAAATGAATCAGCTTAATAACGAAAAACTTAATGTTGCTACGGGTTTTAATAGAATATTCAGAGCGTACAACTTTAAGGATGCGCAATTGGATTGGGCGTTGATTGCAAGGCAATTAGAGCCAAATTTAGAAGAAACTAAAGCGTATTCGGAGTTGTCTGAAAACCTCATACGTTACACGCTAGCCGATACGTCGGGCAAGTTCGATGTTGATGGTGCATTGTGCTTGTTGGGAACGCAAGGTGTTGGCAAAACGTTGGCTTTTAGAACTCTGCATGAATTTAACAAGCTTTTTCGAAATAGATTCTATTTGAACGGAATGGAAACAAATTTTAATTTCACTATTTACAGCGCATTGGAAATGGTTTCGGATTACAATAGAGGCGGTTTTAACGCACTTGAGAAGTATATCAATAGAAGTGTCATATGTATTGATGATCTTGGAACAGAACCGCTAGAAAGCGTGTATTTTGGCGCAAAGGTTAATGTGTTGGAGAAAGTAATCGAATTGCGCTATATGAAAAACAAGGTTACCCATATTTCTACCAATTTACCGCCAAAAGTCTTGAAACAAGCCTATGGTGAGAGGGTATTTTCACGGCTAAAGGGGAGGAGTTATTTTTATTTTGTTGAAAATGAAGATTTTAGATTGAAGCAATCGCGTAAAAGACAGAAAATCAGCGCTAAAGAAATGGGGTGAAATATATAGCGTTGAAAATTAGAATAATAACTACAATTAACAACTTTTAAAATAGGATTATGAATTATTTAAAAATCTACGAATATTTAGACGTAAAAAAAACTACAATGAATCAATTAGCTAAAGCGGTTGGTTTATCACATACTGGACTTACAAAGGCACTAGGAGTAAAATCATTAAGGGTTGAAACATTAGAAAGGATTGCGAACTTTTTTGAAGTTTCTATTGGTACCTTTTTTTATTCAGAGGAACAGTCACAATACCCAAAATTTGAATATGAAGTCCATACCTTAAGATCAATAAATGTAACTCCAGTAGAACAACAATTAAAGGGACTAGATTTAAAGGGATGGCAATTAATATCATGTATCGAACATGTTTTTGTTGATGATGAATTAATTTTGTTAAGAGCTTTGTTTAAGCGCAGGATTGAAAATGAACTAGATTATAAAACAAATAATGTTGTCAATAAGTGAGTTGTGGTATCTGAAAAACAAGCTTACTCATGTTTTTTAACGAATTTACCGCTCAAAATCTTGAAATTAGACTATTATTACGGTGTATTTTTGCGGCTAAATAGTAAGGTGTTTTTTAGTTCGTTGAAAATGAGCGTTATATATTACGGTAATTACCTAAAGTGCAGAAAATCAACGCTAAAGAATTTAAGTAAGATGTATAAAGTTGAAAATTAATAAAATAACAATATGAATATATGTAATTAACACATATTCAACGCAATATGATTTTTGTGATTTGAAACAGTTTTGTCTTCGTAAAGTTGCTCAGTAAGGGGGCTAAATAGGGCAAAAAGGGCTTGTTATCCCTTACAGGAGTTTTATTAGCTCTGGAAAATGCTTTCCATATTTTTCAAGAAGTTCATCATTGTTTTTGTGAGTTCTGACTTGTTTTAGTCTGTCCTCTAGGTATATTCTTACAACAAAAGAACCATCATCTTCTCTAAAAAAACGATAGTTATAATTTTCATATTGTTGGTTAGTTACAAATGTCATGCTGCAAAATTACAACTAAGAATTAAATAATATTTACTATCTTCATATTAAAAATAAGACATGAATTGTATTTGTTAGATATTAGTTTGGTGGATTGTAAGTACAAATCATGATTGTAAAATTAAGTTGTACGTAATATTTTTTTATGAACGAGACAGAACATAACACATTGGTGAATAATGGTGAATTTCATTTGGACGGTTGTCAGTACACGATAATGTATATGTCTCGCATTCATTCTTTGGCAGAATTTTTATTTGCTAAAATATTGTCATTACGTGGAAAAATATATTCGGATTACGAAGCTTCTGAAATTATGGAAGCATTTGCTGTCAAAACTATATGTGACTGGGAGTGGTATATTGAAAGAATGATTTATGAATGTTTAAAAAGTGATACAACTAAGCTTGCAGAACAATTAGATTTAAATTTACCTAAAACCATTTCAACAGATGAGTGTGCTGCTTATTTGAATGGTTTAGGTTATATTGACTTGAAAAATGCAAGCAATTTGAAATCAATTTCAAAGAAAATTCTGGTTGACTCAAACAATCCTTTTGTCAAAATGGATAATGAAGCGAAATCACACATTGACGACTTTTATATTTTTAGAAATTATGTAGCGCATAGAAGTAATAAATCTAAACAGTCATTACAGAAAGTTTATAAAAAGTATAATCAAAATAAATTTATTGAAGTGGGTGAATTTCTTATGAATAAAATTCAATCTGATAAAAAGCCAATTAGATTTCAGGAATTTGGCAGTGCATTTTGGATGGTTTCATTTAACATTATGGAATTTCTATATCCTAAGACATTTAAATGGATAGCTCAGGAAGAGAAAGTTTATAATGAAAAATGTCATTTAAGATTACATTACTTAATGTCACTTAGTCCAAATAAACCAAAATAAAAAAATACAACGTACAACACAATATCACCAGATAATACGGGGGTTTTGGCGGTTTGACAAAGTTTTCTTATCTTCGTTTTTGTTCAACGTCTGGCAAAGTGGAGTAGTGGAAACCCTCACTAATGGTGTGTTTAAATCGTTATGATGGCATATATTTATTTGCAAAATGAAAGATAAAAAGAGAAAAAAACGTAAATGTAATTTTCATAAATGGATACAAACCATTGCTGCAATTATAGCTATTTTTGGTGGCGCTGCTGGTATTTATACTTTATTTATGAATGATAAGGATATAAATACTCAACTTGAGCAACTTACTAAACTTGCTATTGAATCTGAAAAACAAACTAAGCAATTGGAAAGACAATCATTACATCTTGATACTAATAACGCCATATTGATGAGTGAGTTTAAAAATGAAATTTCTAAATGGAAAACTCAACTAAGACCTTTGTTAAACTTAAGTTTAGACAAGTTGGAAAAAAATGTCAATATTTATATGGATGCAGCAATTATTAATTATGGAAAACCAGCAACTATAATTAAAATTGAAAAGCAAAAAAGGAATAATATTAGAATTCATGAATTGAAAAGCAAAATGATAATTGGAGAAAATCAATCTGTTTTTTTATCATTCCAGCAGAATAATGAGAAGCCCATTCTTGATATTGTAATATACTTTGTGGATTTGGAAGGTAACAGATATTACCAAAGGTTTTTTAGTGACATTCAGGGAAATATTGACTTTACGCTTCCTAAATTAATAGAATAAAATAAATATACGCCACATAACCCAATATCACCAGATAATAAGGGGGGTGGCTGTTTGACAAAGTTTTGTTATCTTCGTTTTCGTTCAACGGTCTGACAAAGTAGAGCAGTGGAAACCCGCACTGCTGGTGTGTTTTAATCGTTAGTGTTCATTTCGATGCAGCTCATTACTTATTGCAAGGGAACATAAACATAAAAAATTAGAAGCTTGAAAAAACATAATAAACATGAAGTTCATGACTAAAAAATACTCCCGAAAGGATTTAATGAAAATAACCATTGAAGAGCACTTGAAATGCACAGAATACCCTAGAGTTGGTGCAACAATTGCGAAAGATGGAATTATACTTTCAACTGGTTATAGGGGAGAAAAAAAAGGAATACATGCTGAACGAGTTGCAATAGAAAAATTGAATAATGAACAACTTAAAGACTCCATCTTATATACGACTCTTGAACCTTGCGTTTCTATTCAGAAAGATCAATCAGTAAAATCATGCTCTGATTTAATAATAGAATCTGGCATAACAGAAACAGTAATAGGTGTTTTAGATCCCAATGGTACAATTTACTCACAAGGATATAGGAAACTGTTAGAAAACAATATCAATGTAAGTTTCTTTAACCGAAAATTGAGAGAAGCAGTTGAAGAAGAAACATTTGAATATGGAGAAATCCATAAAATAGTTGGATCAGGCAAAAGACGAATTCCTGTTGTTAATAGCGGAACCAGTTTGGATGTCCAGTTTTCGGAAAATGACTCAAGAACAATTAAACTTCGTTGGAATACTTTACAACCAAATCACAATTGTGTTGATTTATTAAGCTCGAATGGTGCTGTTCGAATAGCTTCAGGCGCATCAAAATTTGAAGATATTACAGATCCAATGGTATTCAGATTTCCAAGTCATTATGCAAGAATGAAAAAAGACATGATAGCAATAGTTAAACCTTCGAGGGCAACTTTTTACGTTTTAATAAAACTAATTGAAATATATGAAAAAGATATCTTATTTAAGTGGGAGATGCGTAATTATTGATTGATAAAAACGAACACTAACATCACACCACCAGTAATTTGGGAATTTTTGGCGGTTTAATTAAGTTTTGCTATCTTCGTTTTGGTTAGTGGACTGAGTGAAAATAGAAGGAAAACTTATTACTTATGGAAACTGAAATAATAGAACTTATTGACACATCGATCAAAATTGGGTTGGGTGCAATCATAGCCTCTTTTTCATCGTATATGATTACTAGGTATAATCATAAGGCAGATACCCAAAAAGAATTTTTTCGAAGATATATTGATACAATTGAGAGTATAACCGACTCTGCGGAAAGATATTATCAAAAATGGACAGGGTTTAGATCTACACTGGACGGAGTGTCAAAAAAGACAACGGAAGTTGGTAAAACACCTGCTTCTAATAGTTGGAATTTTATTGACGAGAAAGATGATGAATTGGTGCAAGCACGAAGTGATAGAATGACTGCTATTTCTCGGTTGAAACTTCTAAAAATTGAAGATGTTGCTAAATGTCTAGAGGATTCTATTAAAATCGAAAATGAGCTAAGAGAAATAGTAATGTTTAAAAGAATTGTGCCATCAGTAAAGGAAGTGAAGAGGTTTTCTGTGAGAATGAGTAAGAATAGAACTGAATTTTACAACTTGTTAAGTTGCTATTATAATGCAAAGAGATTTACACAACATAATAAATAGCTGGATTTTTTTGTTGATGAAATAATTCGGGGCTTAGGAAATCTAAACTACATGTTATGCGAGAACTGTTAGCAAACATAAATACTTTTACGTTATGAAAACATTTAAAATATTAATTATGAAACCAAATTCAGTCAAGAAAAACTCTATTTATGCCATAATTGGAATTTGTATCACAATTGCTGCATGTAACAGACCAATAGAGCATGATCTTATTATCAGAAATATAAATATTATTGATGTTGTAACTGGCAAAACATTACAAAATCAAACGATTGCAATAGATAACAATCAGATTTCAAAAATCTATTCTGAAAATATTAATTTTTCCGCTTCATCTGAAATTATTGAAGGAAAAGGCAAATTCATAACTCCCGGTTTGTTTGACAATCATATGCATATTGCACATTTAACTTGTTACGGTGGTGATACTTTACAAACTAGATTAGCAGAATTTGTTCATAATGGCGTGCTTTATTTTCGTGATGTGGGAGGTCCTGTTGATGTGCTGAAACGGTTAAAAAGTAAAATTAGTTCTGGTGATCTGATAGGACCAGATATTTACTATACAGGACCAATGTTGGAATCCAGCCCGTTACACTGGGAAAAAATTAATGAAGAACTTCCCGAATTTACTGTTCCGCTGGATACAAGAGATGATGTGGATTCGCTGTTACCAATATTAGCTAAAAAAGGAGCTACTATGATAAAGACATTTAGTAATATCAAAACTGAATTATATCCGTATATCGTTGATGTAGCAAGGAAAAACAATCTTAAAATTGTACACGATCCAGGATCTCCTCTTTTTAACCAGATACCAATAAATATGGCTTTAGAATTAGGAGTAACTACGATTGAGCATTCCATGGCAGCATGGTGCTATATATTAAAGGATGAATATCGCATAGAACTAGATACTCTACTTCAACAAGATACAAATATTCGACAAAAAATGGTATTCATGTTTGAAATGGCAGATATGGGGATTGAAAGCATTTCAGAAGAACGGCTTAAAGCATTATGTATGCTTATGAAAGAGAAAAATGCTGTATACAGTCCTACACTGAATGTATTTAAAGGGTTTTTATCGGAAATTGAGGAAGAGATAGCAAATGGTAATAACGATGAAATGCTATTCAAGAGAAAAAAGCTACTTAGTGATTTTGTAACAATTGGAAATTATATTGTTCGTGAATTCTCGGAGAATGGAGTTAAATTGCTTGTTGGTCAAGATAATATAGATCCTGAAGGAACTGTAAAAGAAATGGTAGTTTTGAGCGAAGCAGGTGTGAGTAATATAGAAGTACTGAGAGGGGCAACTCTTTATGCTGCAGAGTGGTTGGAATTAACCGAAAAGTACGGATCAATCAAACCATTCCAAATAGCCGACTTAGTCATTCTAAATACTGATCCACTTGAAAATATAGCAAACATGAAAGATGTATTTATGGTAATTCAACAAGGAAAGGTTGTGAAAAAGTGAGATTAAGCCTGAATAGAAATATTATGTAATTTAAAAAAAATCATAATTTTTATCAAGGCTACTCTTGTATTTATAATACCAATAATTATTAACGCACGCTAACCCTGCATCATCAGATAATGAGAGGGCTTTGGCGGTTTGGCAAAGTTTTGCTATCTACGTTTTTGTTCAACGGTCAGACAAATTAGAGCAATGGAAACCCGCACTACTGTTATGTTTAAATCGTTATATACAAAGCGCTTCAAAAAACATTGAAAATCATATCTCATTTTGACAAATTTTTAAATCAAGAAACGATATTAACAGGTTGACAATTTTTGCAATTAAAAAGTACATTACGATTTGATAGTTTTTTTATTTAGACTGATTTGGTGGTATGCACAGAAAAATAATTTAGTATTCCTCCGCACTTTTGCCCTGACGGGTAATTAACAAGTTCAATTTAAACACATTTTACGGCTTCGTCTCCAAAAGAGTTTAAATTCTGGAAGGCTTTTTTTGATTTGTTTAAAAAAAATGCTAATTTCATTAACGAAACTTGTAAATTATTAATATTTAACAATTTTGATTATGGATGAATTAATTAATGAAATCGTTGATGAAATAAAAGATTATGGAATTGAAGATAATCATACTATAACTCCAGAAAGAGTTACTTCTTGGATTAATCAATTTAAAGATGAAGACAGAGAATTTATTTTAGAAGAAATGCTAAAGATATTTGAGAAAAGATTTTGTACTCTTGAAGACGGCACTTATTTTCTAAAAGAAACTATCGAATTTTTAACAAAAGATCTTAAATATAAAGATGTAAAAGAACTTCTTGACGAAACTGAATTTCTTTCTTTACAAGAAGATGGAAAAAGTCAACCAAGATTTCTTGAGTTATTAAAAGATGTTTTAGAAGAAGAGTTTGAGTATAATTATAGTGAACAAAAAAAAGATTCTGTAAGAAATTATCTTTATATTGATGATGTATTTTGTACGGGTAATACTATGTATCACGATATCTTTGAGTGGTTGCAAGTAGAAATAGATGGTAAACAAAGACAACAAATTATCATTGAAAATAATTCACGAATTATTTTTTCTTATATATTTCTTCATAAAAAAAATTATTGGAAGAAAATGTCACAACTAAAATATACACTTAGTAAAGAGATTGTTAACAAAATTCAAATGGTAAGGTGGATGGATGTTGATAATACAACTAATAAACCTTTTTCAAAGTGCGAAACAATAAAACCAATTGAAGATAAACAATCTAAGGCGGTGACAGAATATAGAGACAAAATCATTAAGGAAGTTGATGAACATGCTAATGGTAATTATACTGTTGCAAATGATTTTTATCGTGGTAAATTAATCCCAATGAGAGAGAAGTTTTTTAGTTCAAAAGAAAATCGAATTAGATTAGAAAATATTTTTTTAGAAAAGGGAATTGAAATACTAAATAATACTGAACACGTTAGTAAGCAGCAAATGAGAGCACTAGGTTATTCTTTACCATCATATAAAGATTTTGGATTTGGAGCACTTTGTTTTACGTGGCGAAATGTTCCTAATAATACTCCTTTAGTTTTTTGGTATGCTGGCGGACATTTTATTCCTTTGTTTGAAAAGCACGTTTATGTTAAAAGGTTTAATTTAAAAGAATTTTTAAGCTCAATAAAGGATAAGAATGAAGAAGTATAGTCAAAGGGAATATAAAAGAATAGATTGTTGCTGTTTTAGTTCTACAAAAAAGGAATTTGGTGAATTATCGAATATGAGTGCAGGTTTTGTACTTGAAGTAAATGGTTTAAAAATACTTACTTCAGAAGCGTTATATCAAGCAATGAGATTTACAAGTTTTCCTGATATACAAATGAAAATTTTTCAAGAGAAAAGTCCAATGTCAGCGAAAATGATTAGTAAAAAATATTTACAGAAGACAAGAGTAGATTGGGAAGAAGTAAAAGTTGATATAATGCGATGGTGTTTAAAAGTAAAACTTGCTCAAAATTTTATAAAATTTGGAACTTTATTAGAAACTACTTATCCTAAAGAAATAGTTGAATTATCTACTAAGGATAAATTTTGGGGAGCAAGACCAATTGAAAAATCCAATTTATTGATTGGTATTAACGCTTTAGGAAGATTACTAATGGAATTAAGATATGAATACTTTTCAGAAAATAAATATGGATTATTAAAGGCTTTGCCTTTAGAAATTGATAATTTCAAGTTATTAGATGAAAATATTGGAATTATCGATGCAAGGGACACTTTTATACAAAAGATTAAGGAACTTTAGGATTCAAAAAGTAATTATAGAAAAGCAGTTAAATAAAATTTAACTGCTTTTTACTATAATAGTTATTTTACTATATTAAAACTCTCAATTTGGAATTGGTTCTTGATGGACTACAAAATCTCTGTAAAATATCTAACGGTAAATTAAAGGCTTTTGCTAATTCTTCATCTGTGTATTCTAATTCATTTCTATGCATCTTATAACCTGTTGTAAAGAGCTTAGGGGCATCAATAAATACATTTATTCCTTCATCCCGTTTAAGCCCTCGTCTGCTGAATTCAATATTCATATACTTATATTTATCCAAAGAAATACAACCCAAATCCTTAGCTCTTCTAATAATTGAAGCCATTGATGTTAGCCAGTATCTTTTTAATTCAGATAAATAAGCAAGTCTTAAACCCCGTAGAGCAGGCTTTATAGCATCTTCAGGCATAAGGAATTCTGATGCAAAGTTATTAGCTTCATCTTCCAATCTTCTATCGTCAGGAATAGGAAAATGTCCTGTTATGTGCATAATTAAGTGTCCTAGTTCATGTGCAAGTGTAAATCTCTTTCTGTCATTGCTAAAAGCTTTATTTATAACAATTACAGGAAAACCTTTATCCGTAATAAATGATGCACCATCGAAATATTCGGTAGTTTCTATCTCAACTATTATTATTCCATTACTTTCTAAAAGGTTATATATCATTCTTACAGGTTCATTAACAGGTATACCCATTTGTTTTCTAATGAATCCAGCAGCTTTTTCTGGTGAAAACCCTCCTTCAATATCAAATGGAGTAAGACCGAAATCAGGCCATTCAATTGAATGAGTCATTTGGTCAATAATAAAACCAATCACTTTAATACTGTATTCAATGTCTTGTCGTTTTGATTTTGTAATAGCAGTTCTTTTTCGGTAATGTGGATTTTCAACCTTGTTAGAAATTTCCTTAGTAAAAAAACCTTCAGGAAATTCTAAGAAACGTATTATCTTATTTACCATTTCATCAGAAAGAGAACCAAAGCCTTTTTCAAATTTTGATAAATTTGATTGTGATAGTCCATTAATTTTAGAAGCTAAATCAGTTTGAGAATAATTTCTATATTCTCTTGCAAATATTAACTGCTTATAATTGATTTCCATTTTTTTTAATTTTAGTTATAAAAAAAAGGTTGTACCCAATTTTAATTTATTCGTTTACTACTTTTTTGTTTATTCTCTTTTTGAGTAATTTCGGCATAGCAATTTTTTCCCTTGGTGGAATACTTGTTGTTTTGATTATCGAAATTTCATCCTGAGTGATAGTCCATTTAACTTTATCTTCATCAATATAGACTAATTTAGGGGCTGCAATGTTTCCTATCTTATCTTTTTTGTAACCAAAAAATAAAATTGGTTCAGCAACATATGATTCTTCGTCAAAAAGTGACAAAGAAAGTTGTTGAGAAATTGCAGCAACAGATTTCGTTTTGATGTTCATCGGTAGTCCTTTGTTATTAAATTTCTTAAAAAGGACTATATATCCTTTAATTCTCAGAGTAAATCTTCTATATTTTCCAAATTTCCAATTGACTGGGAAATTAGATTGAATACTCTGAATCATTTTTGAATTCAATAATGATGCTTCAAACCCCCTCGCTCTAGCTTCTGGTGGTGTTTGTACTACCTCTCTTTCGTAAGCTGTAAATGCTTGATTGAAAGCTCTAAATAATAAGGGCAATTCTTCTTTTAAATCCAATCTACAGCCCTCTAAAGAAGCTAATCTTCTTTTTTGATTTGGATAATTCCTAAAATTTTCTAATTTTGTCTTCATAAATATTACAATTATTACTTTATATAAATCGGGTACAACCGATTTTGATTAAATATCCCTGCAGCAACAGGGATATTTTTTCTAACTACAAATATATAAAAAATAAATTATATTGTATAGTGTATTATATAATAAATAAGAAAAGTTGTAAACTAGTTATCAACAGAAAATATAAACAAACACTTTTACAAGCTTGCTTGTAAAAGTGTTTGTTTATATTTGCCTTTCAGTCAATTAAGATTCCAACCTGAATACTAGAATTATTTTGTATTTCATTAAAAAATTTTCAAAAACTTGATAATAAAGGAGCTTGCGCCCAATTTGTAACATCACATCATCAGTAATTTTGGACTTTTTGGCGGTCTGATAAAGTTTTGCTATCTTCGTTTTCGTTCAACGGTCTGACAAAGTAGAGCAATGGAAACCCGCACTATTGGTATGTTTAAATCGTTATCTGCTATATATAAATCAAAATTACGGTATACAATAGTTGAACAAACTTGGTAGAAATTTTTCAAAGAATATAATGTCAATATATCTACAAATAATAATTAATATATAATGAACTGTTGTAGGCCGCTTATAGATAATCAGTTAGCAAAAACCTTTGTGGAAGGAATAATTGGGTTAACTGACCCCAATAAAATTAGTGAAGCAGTCACAAAGATTAGGCGTGCCGAAATCCAATTAGTATCAATGGGTAAAAAATGCACATACCTGTCAGAATGTTACAGAGACATAAGATGTGCTTCAGATGTTGAAAGAGTTAATTTGAGAGCTGAAATATTCCAAGAATTAATTAGTCATAAAAGACTTATAAATGACGATGATATTAAGAAAGGACAAGGTGGTGCGTTACCATTAACTGAACTAAAGATTGAAAAACAAGCCATTATTATTTCTGGACTACCAGCATCAGGGAAATCAACTATTGCAAATAAAATTGCAGATGAATGGGGAGCTATAATATTGGATAGTGATTTTGCAAAAAGGAAATTCCCCGAATTTGAAGAGGAATTTGGAGCATCACTTGTACACGAAGAGTCCTCAATTGTTGTTTTTGGAGATGAAGATGCGAATGCAGAACCGTGTGTAAAAGGATATTGTATTAGTGAAGGACATAATGTTGTGATACCTAAAATTGGGAATGATAGAAAATCGATTATTTCTCTTGCAGAATATTTTTGCAGTTACGATTATGATGTGCATCTTGTATTAGTTAGCCTGAATAGGCAAGCATCTACTAAAAGAGCTTTTAATCGCTTTATGGAAACTAATAGATATGTTCCTTTATCATTAATATTTGATCTATACGCTAATGATCCAATGTTAGCATATCATAGAATGAAAAACAATAAGAGTTTTAAAAGTTATGGTAAAGTATCGACGGAAGGAAGTTCTCCAAAATATATAGAATCTTCGGCGGGAAGCCCTTCATTAATATTTAATAATTAGGAGAATGAAAGAAAAAATAAGAAATATACTAAATATTACAACTTCTGATAATGAATTCACACACATTGAAAGCATGTCTATTAAACAAAGAAGAACATCCATAAAAATGGGCCCTTCAACAGAGGTAGAAGTTTATGAGCAGATAATAGAAACAACTCAAGTAATTTTTGAGCGCGATAGTTTTGAAACGAACCATATTATAAATTCAGACAGATTATCGATAGAAGAGTTGAAGATGAAGTATAAGCGATTTTTAGTAAAATAAAGTATATAAAAGGCAACTAGAAAATTCCGGGGGCTTATATGCGTTGAAATTGCATCACCAAAACTGCGATTTGATTTATTAGAAATCAGTGCGAATTTTCTTCGTCAATGAATATTCTCTATAGCTTAGTAGTTACAAATTTAATTGTACTTCCCATAATTATACTTTTCAACTTGTTCAATACACATTGAAGAACTTTCAACTAACCCAACTTTGCCGTAATCGGAAATAAGTAATTACAACTCTAATATTACTTTTTTGTTTTCATGAACAATTCAGCAACTAATCTGAAAAGTATGGTAGTATCGCTGCACAGTGTGTAACAGCGTTTCAGAAAAAATGCGGATGTTTTTGCGTTTTGACTAAGTTTTTCTTGATTAGTTAAGTAGTAAAACAAATTTGTGATTTTACCATTCTAACGTAAACTATTAGGAAGTTTGGTGCAAAAAAAACTCCCACCAAAGCGGGAGTATAGGATTTATATCCTTCGGCATATAGCCTTATTGTGATAAGATGTAATACTCAAAGTTAAATAAAAAATATAAAGTATTAAACAAAAAGCTTGAATTTTATTAACTTTATGAGAACCAATTGTAAAAGAAAAGAGAAAAATATATACGATTATGACAAAAATATTAGGATTAGATTTAGGTACAAATAGCATTGGATGGGCTATTGTAGAAACTGAAAATAATAAGAGTTTTGAACTAATAGAAAAAGGGGTTCATATATTTCAAGAAGGTGTAAAAATTGAAAAAGGAATAGAAGGTTCTAAAGCAGAAGAAAGAACAGGTTACAGAAGTGCAAGAAGATTAAAATTCAGACGGAAATTAAGAAAAATTAGTACACTCAGAGTGTTAATAGAAAATGATTATTGTCCTAAGCTAACAGAACAAGAATTAAAAGATTGGAGATATAAAAAAGTTTATCCAATTAATGATGAATTCAGAAAATGGTTGTCCACTGATGATACTCTTAATAAAAATCCATATTTCTTTAGGAATCTTGCAGTAACAGAAAGGTTAGATTTATCAATAAGGGAAAATAGATACAATTTAGGAAGAGCCTTTTATCATTTATCGCAAAGAAGGGGCTTTTTAAGCAATCGATTAGAAGGAACAAAAGAAAGTGATGGTGCAATAAAAAAAGCAATATCTGAATTAACAGAAAAGAAAGAAGAAAGAACTTTAGGTCAATACTTTTATGAGAAATATAATGCTGGTGAGAAAATTAGAAATCAGTATACCCATAGAGAAGCTCATTATTTAGAAGAATTTAATGAAATATGTGAGATACAAAAAATTGAATCCAATGTTAAGGATGGTATTCAGAAAGCGATATTTTATCAAAGACCATTAAAATCTCAAAAAGGTTTGATTGGTAAATGTCCATTTGAAAAGAATAAACCAAGATGTTCTTCTTCTCATCCTTTGTTTGAAGAGTATAGAATGTTATGTTTTGTTAACAATATTAAAATTAAAACTCCTGATGATGAAAAGCTAAGATTTCTAAATAAGCAAGAGAAAGAGAAAATTGCTCCGTTATTTCATAGAAAGAGTAAAGAACATTTCGATTTTGATGATATTGCAAAACAATTAGCTCCTAAGAATCAATATAAGTTTTATAAAGCAAGTCTTAAGTATCCCGAAGACTATCTTTTTAACTACTCAATGAAAACTACTGTAAGTGGTTGTCCTGTTTCTGCTCGATTTGAAAGTATTTTTGGAGAGAACTGGAAAGAATTAAAGATTCAGCATACTAGAGAAAAGGATAGTAAAGTATCATTTATTGATATTTATGATGTATGGCATGTGTTATTAACTTTTAATGATGATGATAAGCTGGTTCAGTTTGCAGTGAATAAGCTAGGTCTAAAAGATGAAAAACTAAAAGAATTTACTAATCTAAATTTAAAGAATGATTATAGTTCATTGAGTTTAAAAGCAATTAATAATGTTTTACCTTATTTAAGAGAAGGTTTAATTTATTCTCATGCGATATTCTTGGCAAATATGGGAAATGCTATTTCAAAAGAAATATGGAATCAAGAAGAGAATAGAACGTTAATACAAAAAGAAGTACTTGAACTCATTCAAACTCAAAACCAAGAAAAGTTAATTATTGATGTTGTAAATGGTTTAATAAAGAAGTGTAAAGAAAATAATTGGCATTGGAGCGAAGAAGCAAAAGAACAATACAAAAAGGATATAGAAAGTAATATTATTTCAGAGTTTGGAAAAGATCGTTGGAGTAAATTTGATGATAAGAAACAAAAGAATATTATTGATAACGCGATTGATCAGTTCAAAAAACAAATTCAAAAAAATAATGGTAAAGCAGATTTTCTGAGGGTTGAGACAATTGATGAACGGGTTAAAAGTTTCTTAGAAGATAACTTTGATGTAGACAAAGAAGACTTAGAAAGGCTTTATCATCCTTCTGCAATTGAAGTTTTTAAACAACCCAAAAGAGCTGAAGATGGTCGTAAATATCTCGGTAGTCCAATGGTTTCTAGTGTTAGAAATCCAATGGCTATGCGAGCTCTTCATCAACTCAGAAAGTTGATTAATGAAATGATTAAACAAGATGTAGTTGATGAGAATACGAAAATAAATGTAGAAATGTCGCGTGATTTAAAAAATGCCAATGAACGAAAAGCTTTACAGAGTTGGCAGCGCGATAGAGAAAATCTACATAAAGAGTATTATGCGAGAATACAAGAGCATTTTAATTCTTCGGGTATAAAAAGAGAACCATCTGAAACCGATATTTTAAAATATCAACTGTGGGAAGAACAAGAACACAAATGTATTTATACAGGCGAAAGTATTGGAATATCTAATTTTTTAGGAAACAGTACATCATTTGATATTGAACATACAATTCCACGAAGCTTGTCATTCGATAATTCACAGCAAAATAAAACACTTTGCCAGAATAAATTCAACAGAGATATTAAGCGGAATAAAATCCCTTTTGAATTAGCAGAACATAGTGAGATATTAGGAAGAATTGACAAATGGAAAGAAAAATATGAAGGTTTAGAAAAACAAGTTCAAATACAAGTTAGAAAATCAAGGTCAGCAGCAACTAAAGATTCCAAGGATTTTGCTATTCAACGTAGACATAAATTGGCTGTTGAAAGAGACTATTGGAGAAATAAATACGAACGTTTTACAATGCAAGAAGTAAAATCGGGATTTAAAAATAGTCAGATGGTAGATATAGGTATAATTACCAAGTATTCACGTTTATATCTCAAAACCTTATTCGATAAAGTTTATACAGTTAAAGGAAATACAGTTGCCGATTTCAGAAAAATCTGGGGATTACAAGATGAATACGAAAAGAAAGCAAGAATTAACCATATTCACCATTGTGTCGATGCTATTACAATAGCTTGCATTACCAAACAGAATTATGAGAACTTAGCTAAATTTTATCACGATTCAGAAGAAATGTTTATTTCTCGAAGTGATAAAAAACCTAAAGTTTCTAAACCATGGAAAACATTTACCGAAGATGTTAAAGAAATCGAAAAAGAAGTTTTGGTTTCGCATTATACTCCCGATAATCTGCATAAACAAAGTAAAAAGAAACTTAGAAAAAGGGGTGTGGTTGAAAAGAACAAAGATGGAAATGTCATTTATCAAAAGGGAGATACAGTAAGGGGAAGTTTGCATAAAGAAACATTCTATGGTGCAATTAAACGAGAAGTGGTTAATAAGGAAGGAGAAAAAGAAGAAAGAGTACTTTATGTAGTTCGCAAACCAATTGACTCTTTAAGTGCAGGTGATATTAAAAATATTGTCGACGATGCAGTTCGGGAAAAAATACAAACAGCAATAAATGAAAAGGGTATAAAACAAGCTTTAAGTGAACCTATTTGGATGAATGAAGAAAAGCAAATACCAATAAAGAAAGTACGCTGTTATACTCCAACAGTAACAAACCCAATCCATCTTAAAAATCATAGAGATGTATCGAAACAAGATTACAAACAATCTTATCATGTTACGAATGATGGTAATTATTTAATGGCGATTTACGAAGGAAAAGACGACAAGGGGAAAATTAAACGTGATTTCGAAATAGTAAATAACCTTAAAGCAGGAGAATATTTTAAACAGTCAGTACAAGTTACATTAAAGGCTCAAGGAATAGAATATTTAGAAGGATTAATTCCTGATTCAAAAGAAGCAAAAAATACTTTATTGTCAAAAAAATATATAATAAAAACAGGTACGATGGTATTATTATGGGAGGAAACCCCAGATGAAATATGGGAATTAGATCTTTTTCAAAAAAATGTTCGTTTATATAAAATTGTAAAATTTGATAAAAGTGGAAGGATTTATTTTAGACCTCATAATGAAGCAAGACCAGCATCTGAACTTAAAGAAGTATATAATCTTAATACAAACATACATTGTGAACAGTTACGACTTCCTGCAAATAAATTTAATGCTTTGGTTGAAGGTTACGATTTTAAAATAAATGTGTTGGGTCAAATTGAAAAATTAATATAATGTTAAAACGTACTTTGTATTTTACCAAACCAAGTTATTTATCTCTTAAAAATAAGCAGTTGTTTGTAGAGATAAAAGGAGACGAACAAACCAAAAAGGTTCCTATAGAAGATATTGGTTTTATGCTTATCGAGAATATGCAAATTACATTAAGCATGCCTTTAATCGAAGAGTTAATGAATAATAATGTGGCAGTAATATTTTGCAATTCTAAGCATCATCCGCAGTCCATGTTATTAAATATGGAAGGAAATCACCAACAAACAGAAGTATACAGACAACAAGTTGCCGCTTCCGAGCCTTTAAAAAAGAATCTTTGGAAACAAACCATTGTGGCTAAAATCGAAAATCAAGCAAAGGTTTTAGATAAATTAGGGTTCGATTCAACACCTTTACCGCATTTAGCTAAACAAGTAAAAAGTGGCGATAGCGATAATCGTGAAGGAATGGCAGCGCGTTTATACTGGAAAAGATTATTTGGCGAAAGTTTTATACGCGATCGATATGGCGATTGGCCTAATTCAATATTAAATTATGGATATATTGTTTTACGCGCAGCTGTGGCTCGTGCTTTAACTGGCTCAGGTTTATTACCTTCTTTTGGTATTTTTCATAGTAATCGGTACAATGCTTTTTGTTTAGCCGACGATATTATGGAACCTTACAGACCTTTTGTTGATTTGTGTGTTTGGGATATTTGTCAAAAATATCCCGATATTAATGTGGTTGAAAAAGAAATAAAAGCCGAAATCCTCGAAATCCTTTCTTCCGATGTTGCAATGAAAAAACAAACTCGACCATTAATGATTGCAATTACACATACAACAGCATCTCTAGTAGCGTGTTTTACAGGGACTAAAAAACAAATTGAGTTTCCGTTAATTGTTTAATTCATGGAACATAACCGTTTAAATGCGTATCACATTATGTGGCTTTTTGTTTTTTTCGATTTACCAACAAACATAAAAAAAGAGCGAAAAGCTGCGGCTAGATTCCGAAAAGATTTAATTAAAGATGGTTTTACAATGATGCAATATTCGGTTTACATTCGTCATTGTGCAAGTAAAGAAAGCGGGGAAGTACATGCAAAAAGAATAAAATCATGTATTCCCGAAAAAGGGCAAGTAAGTATTTTGCGGATAACAGATAAACAATATAGCGATATTATGAATTATTGGGGAATTAAAGAAAAACCTTTACCCGAAGGTCCTAAACAATTAGAAATATTTTAATAACTTAGCTTGTTCTTTGACGTATTGATATATTTTACTTGATTTAAGAACTAGAATTATGATTTTGTATATCAAAGTTACTTCCTGTGGACTAGAAGTATTAGAAAAAATATGCTATTTTGCTTTAATACTAAGGCTAAATAAGGCTTATGAGAACCCAGGTTGTGGTTTGATGTAATTTCAAGATCATAAAAAACGTGTTTTGTATAATCTGTCACCATTTTTAAGTTGTGGTTTGATGTAATTTCAAGATCATAAAAAACAACAACTACTGCAAAGACATAAACAAGGCTGTTGTGGTTTGATGTAATTTCAAGATCATAAAAAACAGAGATTTTTTTATTAATTTCTGCCTCTTCGTTGTGGTTTGATGTAATTTCAAGATCATAAAAAACCTATCAAACGACAATGCAGATGTTGACGGAGTTGTGGTTTGATGTAATTTCAAGATCATAAAAAACTGGATTATCGTTTTGCTCTGTATCTTCTGTGTTGTGGTTTGATGTAATTTCAAGATCATAAAAAACAGGAACTTAATCTACCAACACCATTTTTAGGTTGTGGTTTGATGTAATTTCAAGATCATAAAAAACATTATTGATATTTTTAAACGATTAGGTTTTGTTGTGGTTTGATGTAATTTCAAGATCATAAAAAACCCAAAGCAAATGAATAATGAAGCCTTGTTAGTTGTGGTTTGA
Source organism: Bacteroidales bacterium (assembly GCA_016342685.1). GTDB lineage: Bacteria > Bacteroidota > Bacteroidia > Bacteroidales > UBA12077 > UBA12077. Next base: position 269,453 of record JAEINU010000001.1, read on the forward strand.
TGTAATTTCAAGATCATAAAAAACAATGATTTAAAAGCACAAGAAGCAGGAATAGTTGTGGTTTGATGTAATTTCAAGATCATAAAAAACTAAAGATATTATGTTAACCGATAGCAAAGGGTTGTGGTTTGATGTAATTTCAAGATCATAAAAAACAAAAGACAAATGAAAACATCAGACCATCAGTTGTGGTTTGATGTAATTTCAAGATCATAAAAAACTAAACCCGTTATCAGATAACCATTTATTAGTTGTGGTTTGATGTAATTTCAAGATCATAAAAAACTATAATTAAAAAGCCCTGCATAATTAATGGTTGTGGTTTGATGTAATTTCAAGATCATAAAAAACAGTTGATAATTCATACATTAAAGCATACAAGTTGTGGTTTGATGTAATTTCAAGATCATAAAAAACTAATAGTTTTCCAAGATGATCTCGTAACGGGTTGTGGTTTGATGTAATTTCAAGATCATAAAAAACTGAAAGATATTGCTAACCCATGGAAACTACGTTGTGGTTTGATGTAATTTCAAGATCATAAAAAACCTAGCTTTGATAAACATTTCACCATGAGTAGTTGTGGTTTGATGTAATTTCAAGATCATAAAAAACTCAGAGATTAAAAGACATAGAAGACCAGCAGTTGTGGTTTGATGTAATTTCAAGATCATAAAAAACATATTGGAATTGTGGTATGCGTGGCAAATGGTTGTGGTTTGATGTAATTTCAAGATCATAAAAAACAAAGGAAAGTATTTAGAAATCAAGTTGAGGGTTGTGGTTTGATGTAATTTCAAGATCATAAAAAACTCCAGAAGAAAAGTATATTAATGGAGGTTGGTTGTGGTTTGATGTAATTTCAAGATCATAAAAAACATAAATTACTTGCAACTTTTTTGCGCACTAGTTGTGGTTTGATGTAATTTCAAGATCATAAAAAACTACTTTAGAAGAGCATCATGCTATTTTAGAGTTGTGGTTTGATGTAATTTCAAGATCATAAAAAACGCTTGTTCGGAATAGGATAATGTATAATAAGTTGTGGTTTGATGTAATTTCAAGATCATAAAAAACCTGCTGTTGCTTATTATTTAAGGCATTACGGTTGTGGTTTGATGTAATTGTAAGAATTTAAATAAGCGTTTATTTACCAAGTAATATTTCTCAGTTGCTTGTTTATATGCTCTTGGCTTAAATGGATATAAATCATTGATGTTTCAATGTCAGCATGCCCCATTAATTTCATAATTAAATAAGGATTATAAGTTAATTCTGCTAACATTGTACCAAATGTATGCCTAGCTATATGAAAAGTTAAACGCATTGAAATGTCGGCATTTAGAGCCAATATTTTAAGTTGTCTATTCATATGCTGATTTGTGATTCTTGGAAAAATGTAAGAGCTCTTATTATCAACGTATTGTAAAATATAGTTTAATGGTTTGCCGTTGAATAATAGAGAGATAGGTAATGTGACAGGTTTTTCAACCTTTTCCATTTTTTTAACTATCGTATAGTTCCCGTTATCATTTAATAGATGCCTTTTTTCAAGTGAAATAACATCAGAAAAACGCAATCCCGAATAACAACTAAATAGAAACATATCTTTAACGATTTGTAATTCAGGGTACGCTGGGTTAATTACAGTTTCTTCAATGTTCTTTATTTCTTGATTACTAAGACTAATTCGTTCACTTTTCTCTCTTTTAAATAAATCCTTTAAGTGAAAATAAGGGTTCTTTGTTTCTTCAAATAAACCATTTAGATAAGCTATTTTCAAAAATCTTTTTATATGTTGATGATGCTTGGCTATTGTGTTTCTTTTTAATCCCTTTGTTGTTTTTAGAAATCGATCAAATTCTTTAATGAGGTTAATGTTTATTTCGGAGAAAAGGATATCTGTTTTAAATTCGGTTAATAGGTTGTACGTGTATTCATGCTCTTTTCTTGTTCCACGCTTCATGTTAGGGTCTATTTCATTTTTATAAAAGCTTATGAAGCTATTAACATTGATTTGTTTTCCTTTTAAAAAAGTTTCTAACTTTTCTAATGTCAAAATGTCATTCTTTATGTGTAATTCAAAGGCATAACTTTCAATATTATGACATAGATCACTTAATATTTTATTATATTGAATGGCATTTGAATTTTTTGAATTAATTATTTTTTTATCATCATTCCATTCAATTCCCTTTACGAATACGCCAGTGTTTATGTACTTTCTGAACGTATTTGCACCGCTTTGATAAACTTCTATTTCTAATGCAGCTTTATTGTCTTTGTTTAACTTACCACGTCTATTAAAGACTAATTTTGTCTTAACTAATTTCATATTTCAATTTTATTTTTGCTACACTTTTTTAAAAAGTGTAGCAAAGTGTAACAAGAATGTAGCAAAAAGTGTATCAAAAACTGATAAAATGTATTTTTTAATGAGAAATGTAAAAATAATAAAACCTTTGTAGTATTACAATACAAAGGTTGTTGAGAAAATTCGTTAAAAAGTGGTGTTTTAAATCGTCGGGATGAGAAGATTCGAACTTCCGGCCCCTGGTCCCCCAGACCAGTACTCTAACCTGGCTGAGCTACATCCCGATTGAAATACAAAAATAAAGATCAAAACTTAATATGCAAACTTTAATATAAATTTAAATATGGTATATTTATTGATTGTAAGATGCAATAATTATATAAATATTTATATAATTGCGTATTGAATTTTAAGATAAACAATAAAAAATAAATAGAATGGCATTATTCAAATCAATGGACAATCTGGAAGATGGAAAAAAACAGGTTGTAAACAGCGAAGCAACAGAAAAAGTAAAATGTTTGATTATAGGTTCTGGTCCCGCAGGTTATACAGCTGCAATTTATGCTGCAAGAGCAAATTTAAGTCCGGTAATGTACGAGGGAATGGAGCCGGGAGGACAATTAACCACAACAACCGAAGTAGAGAATTTTCCTGGATATCCAGATGGTGTTACTGGTCCCGAAATGATGGAAGATCTAAAGAAACAAGCAGAAAGATTCGGAACAGATATTCGATTTGGTTTGGCAACAGCTTCAGATTTATCAAAGCGTCCGTTTAAAGTAACAATTGATGGGAATAAGAATGTCGAAGCAGAGTCGTTAATTATTGCAACTGGTGCAACAGCTAAATATTTAGGTTTAGAATCAGAAGAGAAGTTTAAAGGACAAGGTGTTTCGGCTTGTGCAACGTGCGATGGTTTTTTCTATAAAGGAAAAGATGTAGCTGTTGTAGGTGGTGGTGACACTGCTGCTGAAGAAGCAACCTATTTGGCGGGAATCGTTAATAAGGTATATTTGATTGTACGAAAAGATTATATGAGAGCATCTAAGGTTATGGTCGAAAGAGTTATGAATACACCAAATCTTGAGGTTTTATTCGAGCATACAACAAAAGAAATTGTTGGTGATATGAGTGGAGTAACAGGTGTGCTTTTAACGAATGCAAAAGGCGAAGAGGTTAAAAAAGATATTCATGGTTTCTTCGTTGCAATTGGTCATAAACCAAATTCTGATATCTTCAAAGATTATTTAGAAACAGATGATGTTGGGTATATTATAACTGATCCGGGAAGTACAAAAACAAAAGTTGATGGTGTTTTTGCTTGTGGCGATGTTATGGATTCTCATTACAGACAGGCAGTAACTGCAGCGGGCTCTGGATGTAAAGCAGCGATGGATACAGAAAGATTTTTAGGGGCTTTGTAGTAAGAGTCTTAAAAAAGCCTATAAAAAAGTGAAAATCTAAATAAATAGTATAAAAAATAAAACCCGACCAATTTGGCCGGGTTTTTTATTAGATAAAATTAATGATTATACCGGAGCAATTTCTTCTGCTTGATATTCACCATTAATTAATTTCTTATGAACAGCTTTAAAAGCATTAATTGTGTATTCAACATCTTCTATAGTGTGCATTGCTGTAGGAATCAACCTCAATAATAATTGACCTTTAGGAATAACAGGATAAACAACAATAGAACAGAATACATTGTAGTTTTCTCTTAAATCCATTGTAATATTTGTTCCTTCAGGAATACTACCCGATAAATATACAGGAGTAACCGGCGATTCTGTAACACCTAAATTAAATCCAGCTTCTTTCAAACCCGATTGTAAAGCATTAACAACTTTCCAAAGATTTTCTCTTAACGAAGTTTCTGTTTTTAATAATTCAAGTCTTTTTAAAGATCCTATTACAATAGGCATTGGTAATGATTTTGCAAAAATCTGAGATCTTAAATTATATCTCAAGAAATTAACGACATCTTCGGTAGAAGCTACAAATGCTCCAATTCCAGCCATTGCTTTTGCAAAAGTAGCAAAGTAAACATCTATTCCATCTTGTACACCAAAATGCTCTCCAGCTCCGGCGCCAGTTTTACCCATTGTTCCAAATCCATGAGCATCATCAACTAAAAGTCTGAAATCATATTTTTCTTTTAAAGCAACAATTTCTTTTAGTTTACCTAAATCTCCTGCCATTCCAAAAACACCTTCGGTGATTACTAAAACACCACCACCAGTTTCAGCAGCACGTTTAGTAGCAAAACCTAACATCTTTTCGAATTTCTCCATGTCGTTGTGGGCGTAAACAAAACTTTTTCCACCTTTGGCTTTATGAAGAAAAATACCATCCATTATACATGCATGAGATTCATTATCGTAAACGATAACGTCTTTTCTGGTAACTAAACTATCAATAATAGAAACCATTCCCTGATAACCGAAATTTAAAAGAAAAGCATCTTCTTTGCTCACAAATTCAGCTAGTTTGTTTTCTAATTCTTCGTGCTTGCTTGTCTGTCCAGACATCATTCGAGCACCCATTGGATATGCTAATCCATATTCTTTTGCTGCTTCTGCATCAGCTTTTCTAACTTCAGGGTGGTTAGCTAAACCAATGTAATTATTTAAACTCCATGTAAGAACTTCTTTACCTCTAAATTTCATTTTAGAGCCGATTTCGCCTTCTAATTTCGGAAAAGTAAAATACCCATGAGCTTCTTTCATGTGCTGACCAAGTGGCCCCATGCTTTGTTTTATCTTGCTAAATATATCCACGTTATTATGATTTTATTTATTTTTTTAATGCTACAAAAGTAAGTCTTTTTAAAAAATTAGCAAATCCATTAAAATAAATTAATTATTTTATGCGTTTAGAGTATTTAAATTTTAGCATTTTAAACTAAAATTGTACATTTGCAAAATGTTTGGAAAAATGAGAAGATTCATACCATTTATTTTATTATTAGTAATAGTATCGTCATGTAAATATGAGAAACTATTAAAAAGCAGAGACTATAAGCTAAAATACTCTAAAGCATTAGATTATTATGCTAAAGAAGATTATATGAGAGCCGAAGGTCTTTTCGAACAGTTAAAACCAGTTTTAAGAGGAACAAAGCAAGCCGATACGGTTTATTTTTACGCTGCATATTGTAGCTATCATCAAAAAAGTTATTTGTTGGCATCTCATTATTTTGACGAGTTTAAAAAATATTACGGGAATAGTCATTTTGTTGAGGAAGCTGAATTCATGAATGCGTATAGTACGTATCAGTTATCTCCCCGACCCAGTTTAGATCAGGCATATTCATATCAAACAATTGCACTCTTAGGATTGTATATGTCTAGATATCCTGATAGCGAAAGAACAAACCAGTGTCTTGATATTGTTGAGGAATTAAGAAATAAACTGATTGAAAAATCGTTTCAAAGTGCGAAACTATATTTTAATTTAGAAAACTTTGATGCTGCAATAATTGCTTTAAATAATAGTATTGAAGCATTTCCTACAACAAAATATCGCGAAGAAATTTTATTTTTAGTTTTAAAATCAAAATTTCTTTTAGCAGAGGGAAGTGTTCCTGAAAAGAAAATTGAAAGATATCAATCAACGGTTGATGAGTATTATGCTTTTTCTGGTGAGTTTTCCGAAGGCACTTATATCGAGGAAGCAAAACAAATTTTCGAAGTTTCAAATTCAAAATTGAAGAATTAATTTTATATAAATCATAAGAGGATGGATTACAAAAAGACAAAAGCTCCTGTAACAACAATTACTCGTAATTTGAATCATGTAGATAAAGATACAAATAACATTTACGAAGCTGTTGCGATTGTTTCTAAAAGATCAAATCAAATTGGGGGTGAGTTGAAGGAGGAGTTGAATCGTAAGTTGGAAGAGTTTGCATCTTATACCGATAATCTTGAAGAAGTATTCGAGAATAGAGAGCAAATTGAGATCTCAAGATTTTATGAAAGATTACCAAAGCCAACATTAATTGCTATGCAGGAATTTCTTGATAATCAAGTATATTATAGAAAACCTGAAGAAGAAGCAACAGAGTAGATTCGTTTAAAAATTAGCTTATGAAGCTAAAAGGAAAAAATATTTTATTAGGTATAACAGGAGGAATAGCGGCCTATAAGGCTGCTATTCTTGTTAGACTGCTTGTGAAAGAAGGTGCACAAGTGAAGGTTGTTATGACTAAGTTGGCTAAAGAGTTTATTACACCATTAACTTTGGCAACACTTTCAAAAAATCCCATATTAGTCGATTTTTTTGATCCTGAGAACGGACAATGGAACAGTCATGTTGATCTTGGATCATGGTCCGATTTATATGTAATAGCACCAGCTACTGCAAATACAATGGGTAAGATGGCTAATGCAATAGCCGATAATTTATTAGTTACTACATATCTTTCTGCAAAATGCCCTGTAATGATAGCACCTGCAATGGATTTGGATATGTTTCAACATCCTGCAAATTTGAAAAATATTGAAACTCTTAAGTCGTACGGCAATATTATTGTCGATGCCGAAAGTGGTGAATTAGCAAGTGGCTTGATTGGGAAAGGTCGAATGGCCGAACCGGAAGTAATTACAGAAAGAGTTATAGAGTTCTTCACTCAAAAAAAAAAACTAAAATCTAAGAAAATTCTTGTAACCGCTGGACCAACGTACGAGCCAATCGATCCCGTTCGATTTATTGGAAACTACAGTTCTGGAAAAATGGGTTATGCAATTGCAGAAGAATTGGCTTTGCAAGGCGCTGAGGTTATTTTGGTTTCTGGTCCAACAAATTTACAAATCAATAATTCTCAAATTACAAAGATAGATGTTCATACAGCACAAGAAATGTATGAGGCTTCTGTTAAAGAATTTCCTAACTGCAATGCTGCTATAATGTCTGCAGCTGTGGCAGATTATCGACCTTCAGAACTATTCGAAAAAAAGGTAAAAAGGACTAATGAAGATTTAAAAATTAATCTGGAACCAAACAAAGATATTGCTGCTGAATTGGGGAAGGATAAAAAAGAAAAACAAGTTTTGATAGGCTTTGCTTTAGAAACAGATAATGAAATTGAAAACGCCAAGAAAAAGATTGATAATAAAAATCTTAATTTTATCGTTTTAAACTCATTAAACGATAAGGGGGCAGGATTTGGATGCGATACAAACAAAATTAGTATTATTGATAACAAGGGAGATAAAATAGATTTTGATCTAAAATCAAAACAAGAGGTTGCCGAAGATATAGTGAATGAATTGATTAAGAGATTTTAACTGGATTTTAAAATTGATATTATGATAAAGCGAATAGCATTTATAATTTTTTTTCTAGCTTTTAATATATTGGCTTTTAGTCAGGAATTAAGGTGTAATGTTCAAATTAATTCGCAACAAATACAAGGTACCAATAAACAAGTTTTCCAGACCTTACAAACTGCAGTGTATGAGTTTATGAATAACACAGCATGGACAAAACATGTTTATACAAACGAAGAACGAATCGATTGTAACATATTAATTAATATACAAGATCATAGTAGCGATGAATTTAAAGGGAGTATTCAGGTACAATCGAGGCGTCCGGTTTTTAATACATCATATAATACTACTATTTTAAACTACAAAGACGATAATATTAAGTTTAACTACTTAGAATTCGAGGCTTTAGAGTTTAGTATAAATGAACATAGATCAAATTTAACATCCATTTTAGCTTATTACGCATATATTATTATAGGATTAGATTACGATACTTTTTCTTTGATGGGAGGGACAGAGTTTTTTCAAGATGCTGAAAAGATTGTAACAAATGCTACCAATTCACCTGAAAAAGGATGGAAAGCTTTTGAAAGTCGAAAGAACAGATACTGGTTAGTAGAAAATATTTTAAACGATCGTTATAAAGGATTACGTGAGTTTCTTTATCGTTATCATCGTTTAGGCCTAGATGTTATGGAAAGTAAAGAAGCTACAGGTCGTGAAGAAATTGCAGAAAGCTTAAATCTATTGCAAAAAATTTATAGACAAAAACCTGATCCATACTTATTTTATTATGATTTGGTTATGAATTCGAAATCGGATGAGCTAGTAAATGTATTCTCAGAATCATTTATGGCCGAAGCAGATCGAGTTTATAAAATTTTAGTAGAAATTGACCCTACTCGTTCCGATAAATACAAAAAAATCAAAGAAAAATAGAAAACTTAATCATTTTAGCTTGTTTTAAAGAAGATATTTTAAGAATCTTTTTTAGTAAGTTTGTACTTATTAATTAGAATTAAATTTGTAATGCTTCAATCGATTTATATTCAAAATTACGCCCTAATAAATGAGCTGGAAATAGACTTTAATAAAGGTCTGAATATAATTACGGGAGAAACAGGTGCAGGAAAATCGATTCTACTTGGGGCACTTTCGTTAATTTTAGGGCAGCGAGCAGATACTACAGTATTAAAAGATAAATCGAAAAAATGTTTTGTAGAAGCTCAGTTTTCGATTAAAAAGTATAATCTAAAAGACTTTTTTAAAATAAATGATATCGATTATGATGATTTAACAACCATTCGTAGAGAGATTAACAATAATGGTAAATCAAGAGCATTTATTAATGATACACCGGTAAATCTTTCTGTTCTTAAATCTCTGAGCGAAAGTTTAATCGATATTCATTCCCAACATGAAAGTTTATTATTAGGTGATGATCATTTTCAACTCGGGTTGGTTGATTCTTTTGCAAATCATTCCGACGTATTAGATCAGTACAAAAAAACTTATGAAACTTATAATTCATTAAATTCAGAATACAATAGGCTAGTTAATAATGCTGATAAGGCAAAATCTGATTTGGATTATTTGCAATTTCAGTTTAATCAAATCGAAGAGGCAAAACTAGTAGATGGAGAGCAGGAAAAATTAGAAACGGAATTAGAGCAATTAAATCACTCTGAAGAAATTAAACTAAACCTTTCTGCAAGCACCAATCTGTTTTCAAATGAAGAAACTTCTGTTATATCAGGTTTAAATCAAATAAGAACATCAATTAATTCTGTTTCGAAATATTTAAAGGAAGGGGAAGAGCTAAGCTTACGAATTAACTCTGTATATATTGAGTTACAGGATATTAATTCTGAAGTTGAGAGAATGAATGAGCTCTTGGAGCATAATCCGGAAAGGATTGAATTTGTTAACGACCGACTTAATAATATTTATTCATTACAACAAAAGCATAAGGTTTCTACAATTAAAGAGCTAATTGAGTTAAAAGAGGAGTTAGAAAAAAGAATTATACTTATTAATTCTTACGATTTCGAAACAGATAAATTAAGACTGGAAGTAGAAGAATTGCGTAATGAACTTATTGGGATAGCAAATACAATTTCGGCAAATCGAAAAAAGCTTATTCCTGTTATTGAAGATAGAGTAATAAAGATACTGCAATTGCTTGGTATTGCAAATGCAGCTTTTAAAATAGAACAAGAACAAGTCGATGAGTTTTTGGTATCAGGGAGAGAACTAATAAAATTTTTATTCTCGGCAAATAAAAATGTACAACTAGAGGAGTTGGCTAAAGTGGCTTCTGGTGGAGAAATGTCAAGATTAATGCTTGGTATTAAATCTTTGTTTGTTGAAACAACTACTTTGCCTACAATTATTTTTGATGAAATTGATACAGGAACATCCGGTGAAATCGCCGATAAGATGGGAACTATTATAAAAGGAATTTCGAAAAACATTCAGGTAATTAATATTACACATTTACCTCAAATTGCAAGTAAAGGGGATTATCATTACTTGGTTTACAAAGAAGATAATCAGGATACTACAAATACATTTATTAAAATTTTAGATCAACAGGAAAGGATTAATGAAATTGCAAAAATGCTCAGTGGTGAAGCATTGTCAGAAGCTGCAATCCAAAATGCTAAAGTTTTATTAGATAAATAAGAATCGATCTTAATAACAATTTAAATGAACATATAATTTATAAAATTGTATGTTATTTGTAAAAATTAAAAAGAAAATTAATCATGGCATTTAATTTATTGAAGGGTAAAAAAGGATTAATATTTGGTGCATTAAACGATATGTCTATTGCATGGAAAGTAGCCGAAAAGGCTTACGAAGAAGGCGCCGAGATTGTTTTAACTAATGCTCCATTTGCATTAAGATTAGGTGATACAGAAAAATTAGCCGAAGCTTGTAATACAGAGGTTATAGCAGCTGATGCAACAAGTGTAGAAGATATTGAAAAATTGATGGATAGAACAATGGAACGCTTCGGCGGAAAATTTGATTTCATTCTTCACTCGATAGGTATGTCGCCTAACGTTCGAAAAGGAATTACTTATGATAACTTAAATTATGATTATTTCCTTAAAACATTGGATGTGTCGGCACTGTCTTTTCATAAAATACTTCAAGTAGCTAGAAAAAAGGATGCCTTAAACGACTGGGGTTCTGTTATCGCTTTGTCTTATGTTGCTGCTCAACGCACACTTTACGGATATAATGACATGGCAGATGCTAAGTCGTTATTAGAATCCATAGCAAGGAGTTTTGGGTATATTTATGGACGAGAAAAGAAAATTCGTATAAATACAATTTCTCAATCTCCAACTCCAACAACTGCAGGACAAGGAATCATGGGCTTGCAAGGATTAATGGATTTTTCGAATAGAATGTCACCATTAGGAAACGCAACAGCTGAAGAGTGCGCAAACTATTGTGTAACTATGTTCTCCGATTTAACAAAAAAGATAACCATGCAAAATATTTTCCACGATGGAGGATTCTCTAGCATGGGTATGAGTCGCAGAGCAATGGATGTTTATAGTAAGAACCTTGATGAATGTTGTGAGTTTAGAGATGTAACTCATAAGTTCGAAGAGTTTTAAAAAATAAAAAAGCCAGCAAATATTTGCTGGCTTTTTATTTATATATAAGTAAGTGAATTCTAAAATCCGTTTAATTCCATTGTAACAGTTGGGATTAATAGTAGAAATCCTAAAAGGATCAAAATAATCATAAAAGGAGTAATCCATTTAACCCATTTTTCATAAGGAATTTTTGCAACACCAAGAACACCGATTAATACTCCCGATGTTGGTGTAATCATATTTGTAAACCCATCGCCAAATTGAAAAGCCATAACAGTAGCTTGTCTAGAAATTCCAATTAAATCAGAAAAAGGAGCCATAATTGGCATTGTTAGAGCAGCCTTAGCACTTCCCGAAGGTATTATAATATTAATAAAGGTTTGAATTACATACATAATTCCTATTGACCCAACTTTCCCCATTGTTTTCATCGATTGCGAAACCGAGTTTAAAATGGTATCAATAATTTTACCTTCTTGAAGAACAATAATAATTCCACCTGCTAACCCAACAATTAAAGCGGCAGAAGCAATATCCTTAACTCCTTCTAAAAATAATTTTACAATGTTATTTGGTGATTTGTTGTTAGCTATACCCGATGCAAGTCCCATTGCAAAGAAAAGAGTTGCAATTTCCATTACGTACCACCCATAACCCATAACACCGACAATTAAGAATAGTATTGTAAACATTAAAATATTTAAGATAAAGAAATGAACAGATTTTCTTAACATAAGTGGGCTAATAAGAATAAATGCCGCAGTAAATATTGGGATAATTGGCAGTGTCGTAGATGAGTTACCAATAGATAAAGTTGTGCTTAAATTTAAAGTTGACATTATAACTAGAACAACAGAGATTATCCCATAAACAATCCATGCCGAAATAGGAGTGTAGTATTTTAGGTTTTCAGGATCTATGGTTTCTTTATTTCTCCAATTAATATTATCATCTTCATATACTAACGAAGCTTTGGGGTTTTTCTTAATTTTTTTAGCATATCTTAATATATATGCAATACCAACTGTATTTAAAACAATCCATGTAAACAAACGATATTCTATGCCTGTAAATAAAGGTATTCCAGAAAGACCTTGAGCAATTCCAATTGTAAATGGATTTAATAAAGCTCCAGCAAATCCAAGTCCAGCAGCAACAAAACACATATTTACACCAACAATTGAATCGTATCCCATCGACAAAGCTAGAGGAACAAAAATAATTACAAAAGCAATGGTTTCTTCGCTCATGCCAAACACTGCCCCGAAAATCGAAAACATAATCATTATAAGGGATATAATAATATTTTCAATGCCTAGAAATTTGAAAAATTTATAATGTTCTATCCGTTTAGTTTTTTTAAGAAAAGTTACAATTCCAACATCTATTGCTTTACTGTCATTCATAATCCAGAATGCCCCACCAATCATTAAAATAAAAACAATTATGTCAGATTTATCAACAAATCCATCAAAGAATGCTGAAAAAACCTCCCATGTTTGTGGTTCATTATCAGTGTAATGAAACGAATCTTTTACAATAACTTCTTTTTTAGTGCCATCGGCAAGCCTTATAGTTTCTCTGTCAAATTCACCTCCAGGTACAAACCATGTTAAAATGCCTGAGAATACGATAATAAAAAATACAATAACAAATGTATGCGGAATAGGTCTTTTCTTTTTCATAATAGAATATTAATGACTGATTTTAATAATAAAGCGTAAAAATAGGACATAAGTTATACAACAGAAAGTTTTTTGTTTATATACCAATGAATTTTGTAATTTCGTATCGTTTCAAATTGTAAAAAAATAGACAAATGACAATGTTAATAAAGAATATTAAGAGTCTGGTAAATATTGATTATGAGACTAGAAAGTGGGCAGCAGGTAAAGATATGCAACGTTTAAATACCATTGAAGATGCTTATCTCTTAATTACTGATGATCAAATTGCCGATTTTGGTAAGATGTGTGATTTTGATAAAAATGATTTTTCAGGTGAGGTAATTGATGCTACTGGAAAAATGGTTTTTCCTTCATTCTGCGATTCGCACACTCACTTAGTTTATGCTGGAAGTAGAGAAATAGAATATGGAGATAAAATAAGAGGACTTTCATATGAAGAAATTGCTGAACGTGGCGGTGGGATTCTAAATTCTGCAAAGCTTTTACATAATACATCCGAAGATTCTTTATATGAACAAGCTCTTGAACGAATAAATGAAATTATAGGATTAGGAACTGGTGCAGTAGAAATTAAAAGTGGATATGGTTTAACTGTTGAAGATGAGTTAAAAATGTTACGTGTAATTCGTCGTCTAAAAGAAACAACACCAATAACAATAAAGTCAACTTTTTTAGGTGCACACGCCGTTCCATCCGAATATAAAGGACGACAAGATGAGTATGTTGATTCGATAATTAATGAAATGATTCCAGTAATTGCTGTGGACGAATTAGCCGATTATATTGATGTGTTTTGTGATAAAGGTTTTTTCACTGTTGAGCAAACCGATCGAATATTAATGGCTGGAATGAAATATGGAATGCGTCCAAAAATTCATGCAAATGAATTAGATTATTCTGGTGGTATTCAAGTTGGAGTGAAATACAATGCATTGTCAGTTGACCACCTTGAATTTACAGGAGATGAAGAAATAGAGGCTTTATTAGGGTCTGAAACCATACCGACCTTATTACCTGGCGCAGCATTTTTCCTAGGAATGATTGATCCACCTGTTCGAAAAATGATTGATGCAGGTTTGCCAGTTGCATTGGCTTCCGATTACAATCCTGGATCTTCGCCATCAGGCGACATGAAGTTTGTTATGTCATTAGGAACCATTAAATTAAGGATGTTGCCAGAAGAGGTTATTAATGCAACTACAATTAATAGTGCTTATGCAATGGGATTAAGTGATGAGCTTGGAAGTATTGCTAAAGGTAAAAGAGCTAATGTTTTTATTACAAAGGATATTCCTACATATGACTTTATGCCATATGCATATACAACTAACTTAATTGATACGGTAATATTAAATGGTAAGCTAATATCATAATATAAATTGTAATATTTTTAAAGATCAGAAGCTAGATATTATGAAGTTAAAAAGTATTCGTTATCCATAGAATTTTATTTCCCAATAAGGGAATCTAAGAAATCAAAAAATAGTTTTTAGTAAATAATTAAAATCGAAAATATAATGAAGCAATTAATAGAATGTGTTCCTAACTTTAGTGAAGGGAACAATATGGATATTATTAAGCAGATCACGAATGAAATAGAATCTGTAAAAGGAATTAGCTTATTGGATGTAGATCCTGGTCAAGCAACAAATAGAACAGTAGTGACTATTGTTGGTACTCCTGATGAAGTTTGTGAAGCAGCATTTCGAGGTATTAAAAAAGCTTCGGAATTGATTGATATGAGAAACCATAAAGGAGCTCATCCTAGATTTGGAGCAACCGATGTGTGTCCTTTTGTTCCAGTTGCAAATATTACAATGGAAGAAACAGTTGAATATGCAAGAAAACTAGCCAAACGAATTGGAGAGGAATTACTAATTCCAATATATTGTTATGAGAATGCAGCACTGATTGAAGAAAGACAAAACTTAGCAGTTTGTCGTGCTGGAGAATATGAAGGGTTACAAGAAAAACTTTCAAAAGCTGAATGGAAACCTGATTTTGGACCTGCGGAGTTTAATGCAAAAGCTGGTGTTACTGCGGTTGGTGCACGTGATTTCTTGGTGGCGTATAATGTTAATTTAAATACAACATCAACGCGTCGTGCGAATGCAATTGCATATGACGTTCGTGAAAGGGGACGTGTAAAAAGAGATGGAGATCCTGTAACAGGTAAAGTTGTATTAGATGAAAAAGGAAATAAAGTTTGGACTCCAGGTACACTGAAATGTGTTAAAGCTATTGGTTGGTTCATTGATGAGTATGGAGTTGCTCAAATATCTATGAATTTAACAAACATTAGTGTGACTCCTGTTCATGTTGCTTATGATGAAGTGTTTAATAAGGCGCTAGAAAGAGGAATTAGAGTTTCAGGATCAGAATTGGTAGGACTTATTCCCTTACAAGCAATGGTAGATGCAGGAAAATATTTTCTTAGAAAACAAAATCGCTCGGTTGGTATTCCAGAAAAGGAAATAATTAAAATAGCTGTAAAATCACTTGGCTTAGATGATCTATATGAATTTAAACCTGAAGAAAAGATTATTGAATACAAATTGGCAGCTGATGAAAAGAAAAAGAAATTAGTTGACATGACATTAACTGGTTTTACTGATGAAACTGCTTCAGAGTCTCCGGCTCCAGGAGGAGGTTCAGTTTCTGCTTATATGGGCGCTATGGGGATTGCTTTAGGAACAATGGTAGCAAATCTATCATCACACAAACGAGGATGGGATGATCGTTGGGAAGAATTTTCTGAATGGGCAGAAAAAGGTATGAAGTATCAATCGGAGTTAGTTAGACTCGTAGATGAGGATACAGATGCATTTAATAAAATAATGGATGCGTTTAGTTTACCAAAGAAAACTGATGGAGAAAAGGTGGCAAGAAAGCAAGCTATTCAGGATGCTACTAAAAATGCAATAATGGTTCCATTTAAAGTTATGGAGATTGCTTATAAATCGATGGAAGTTATAAAGGCTATGGCAGAGATTGGTAATCCAAACTCGGTTTCAGATGCTGGAGTTGGAGCATTAGCTCTTCGCTCTTGTGTAAAAGGAGCTTTTTTAAATGTAAAAATAAATTCTGGTGATTTAGAAGATGTTTCGTTTGTAGAGAGCGTTAGCGATAAGGGAAGGCAAATAGAAAGTGATGCTGAAAAACTTGAGAAAGAGATTTTAGAAATTGTGGAAAGAAAACTCTAGGTAGTTAAGGTGTATTAATCTAGATAATTACACATCATATATAATAAAAAGAGGCAAGCGTTTAGCTTGCCTCTTTTTATTATATATGAGCTACGATAAGTGAACGGAACTTTAAAAGATATAAAGCGAAATGCTAATATTATCTATGGTGGATATATTTATATATTAGAATATGAGTTCTTTAGTTACATTGAAAATGTAAGAGTGGAAATATTATTGACACATTCTGAAGTGCTTATTTTGAATATTTTCTTCCTAAACGCAGTTCGTGTGTAGAGGGGGTTAGGTGTAAAAAGTGGTTATAATAAGAAAAATCGAAAAAAAATAGGACTGAATATGAGTAATTAATGAAAACAAGTAGTTATGTATTGTAATGTAATGTATTACAGATTAATGTGGGGGTTTGGTTCTTAAAAAGTGTCAGAATTATTAAGCACTTAGTATATTGCCATAAGTGGCTGATAATAAGATTTTAGATTAGTTTGTTAACGAATGTTAAATTTCTTTATACTCTACGCCAATTCTTAATTTTGTTGAAAAGTCATGTGTTTATTAACATCATAATTTTTTGTTTCAAAAATATTTTTTTTACATTAGCGGAATGAATATTTTTAATTAACTATTTATGAACCTAAAATTTTTATCTATGAAAAAATTAACAATTTTTCTTGCATTCTTGCTGTTTGTTGGTTTCCAAGCGGCAGCACAGATGCAAATTACGGGTACGGTAACCGGCGCTGAAGACGGTCTATCTATACCTGGAGTATCGGTTGTAGTAAAAGGAAATGCTACTATTGGTACTACTACTGACATAGATGGTAAGTACTCGTTGACAGTACCTAGCAGCGCTGAAGTATTAGAATTCAGTTTTGTTGGTATGAAGAAGACAGAGGTTGCTATCAATGGTCAATCAGTAATTGATGTACAAATGGAAGCAGATGTTCTAGAAATGGAACAAGTAGTAGTAACTGCTTTTGGTATTAAAAGAGAAAAGAGAGAGGTAGCTTATCAAACAGAACGAGTTACAGGTGAAGAATTATTACAAGCTTCTCCAGACAGAGCTGCTACAGCTTTAGCTGGTAAGGTTGCAGGTTTACAGATTAACGTTCAGGATAACGGTGTTAATCCTAATAGCCAGATCTTATTAAGAGGTATGCGTTCTATTTCAAAAGGAAATGAGGCATTAATCGTAATTGATGGTTCTGTTGCTTCAACAGGTGCATTTGATGATTTAAATCCAAATGATATCGAAAGTATTAACATCCTTAAAGGTGCTAACGCAGCAGTTCTTTACGGTGCTAATGGTAGTAATGGTGCTGTTATCGTTACAACCAAATCTGGTAAAGGTACTGATAAGTTTACAGTAGGTATCAATTCTTCTTATTCAATAACTCAAGTTGCCTATATGCCAGACTTTCAATCAGAGTATGGTACAGGTTGGGAAGGTGAATACAATCCAGTTGAGAACACAAACTGGGGACCTCGTTTTGATGGTCAATTACGTCAGGTTGGACCAACATTCCCAGCTGGTTACGGATTAGCTACTCAAATGGTTCCTTATGCTCCTGTAGAGAACAATCTTTTAGATTTCTTCGAAACAGGAAGTAATTTAACAAATACAATCTATATGCAAGGTGGATCTGATGATAGTCAATTTTATGCTTCATTTGGAGATCAGAGAGCAGAAGGTATTGTGCCAAACGATGAGTATAGAAGAAATACCATAAGAATTAATGCTAGTAAGAAAATTGGTAAAGTTGAAATGGCTGTTAAGATGAATTACTTAACTGACAAGACTGATGTTGTAGGTCGCACAATTGGTGATCAAGATCGACCATTGTATTGGTTCGTATTAAATACATCTGCAAACATTCCATTGTCTACCTATAGTAATTGGGATGATCCACTGGATTATGGTTATGCTGATAATTATTACAATGCATATTATCAAAACCCATATTGGGCAATTGGAACAAACAGAAATATTGATTATTCTAATCGCTTAACAGGTAATTTTAGTATATCTTATGATATTACAGAAAACATCAATTTTATAGCTAGAGCTTCTGCAAATAATACATGGGGTAATGGTAAAAATTGGAGAGCAAGACAAACTTACAACTCCGATTTACAGTCATCTCATTCAACGGTTAGTTCTTTTGTTGAAGATACGCAGTATAAAACAGAAAATTATAGAGGAACAGCTCTTTTGAATGGTAATTTTGATCTTTTTGAAGACTTCAAGTTGAAAGCTATTATTGGTGGAACTGCTACTTCATATAAATATTACTTTAATTATATTAGAGCAAATAATCTAAGTATTCCTGGTTTCTATGATATTTCAAATGGAACAGGTACTCCTGAAACATTTGTAAATGAAGCACAAAAAAGAACATTTGGTTATTATGGTGATTTCACTTTCTCATATAAAAATTATGTTTTCTTAAACTTAACAGGTCGTTATGACTGGACATCTACTTTAGGTACTGACGATAGAAGTTATTTTTATCCTGGAGTAAACTTATCATTTGTTGCAACAGATGCTTTTGAAGTTTTAAAAACTGGTGATATTTTAACTTTTGCAAAATTAACAGTAGGTAATTCAACTGTTTATAATGATTTAGGAATATATGAATTAAATGAGTCTTATTCTCAATCAGCAGGATTTCCATATAGCGATATTAATGGATTCTTTTTAGCAACTACTGCAGTAGATGAAAATATAACAAAGGAGAAATTAAATACTACTGAGGTTGGTGTTAATTTAGGTTTTTTACAAGGTAGAGCATCTTTAGATTTTGCTTGGTTTAAAACTGTAACTACAGATTTAATTACAGAAACAACAAGTTCAACTGCTTCTGGTGCAAATAGATATTTAACAAATATCGGAGAATTAGAAAGTAATGGTCTTGAATTAACTTTATCAGGAACAGTTATTAAAACAAAAGATTTTGAATGGGAATTAAGTGCTAATTACTTTTCAAATGAAACTGTTGTAAATGATATTTATGAGGGATTAAATGAAATTGCAATTTATACAACCGGACAATTTGGTGTGTATGCCGTAAAAGGTGAAGCATATCCTCAATTAAAAGCAAATGATTATGCAAGAGATCCTCAAGGAAGAATAATTATTGACCCTGTAAGTGGACATCCAACAACTAAAGATGGATTACAAAGCTTAGGTAAAACAACTCCTGATTATGTAGTAGGATTAACGTCATCTTTCAAGTATAAGGGTGTAATTTTATCAGGAACAATGGATTATAGGACTGGTCATGTTTATTATGAAGAAGGTTCTGATGCTATGGAATTTACTGGTCGATCGGTAGCTAGCGTTTCTGCTAACAGACAAGATTTTGTTATTCCTAACTCAGTAATTGAAACAAGCCCTGGTGTATATGTAGAAAATACAAATATTCCTGTTTCTGGTGGTAACCAAAGTTACTGGACAGATATTTACAATGAGGTAAAATCTAACTATGTAAAAGATGCAACAGCTCTTAAAGTAAGAGAATTATCTCTAAGTTATGAATTGCCAAAGTCTATTATCGGAAAAACTCCTCTTAAGAAAGTTGTTATTGGTTTAGTAGCAACAAATCCTTGGACATGGTTACCAGAGGAAAACAGATTTGCTGACCCTGAATTTAAGACACAAACTGCTAGAAATGGTGCTGCGGTTGCCGCTAATGCAGTTGGTATCGGTGGTTATATGGAATCTCCTCCAGTAAAAACTTATGGATTTAAACTAAATATTGAATTCTAAATCGAAAAAAAAAAAACATATGAAAAATATATTTAAATACATATACGTGCTAATGGCAGTTTTACTATTAGCGTCGTGTGATGGTTTTTTGGATGTAAATACTGATCCAAATAATCCAACAAGTGTATCTCCAAATCTTATTTTACCAGTTGCACAGAAATATACAGCAAATGTAATTCAGTGCACTGATGGAGGAGGTAGAAGAATGAATCATGTTGGTAACTTAATGATGTATAACTGGAGTCAAACAGATGGTTTTTCTTGGTATACTGATGAATCTAAATACTTAGTTACATCTTCTTTTTATCAATACATTTTTGAAAATTCATATTCTAATTCATTAAAGCAATATAATCTTTTAACAGAGTTAGATCCAATGTATGATTACTATAAAGCTATTGGACAAATAATGAAAGCATACCATTTTCAATTATTAGTTGATTTTTATGGTGATGTTCCTTATTCAGAAGCATTGTTAAGAGGAGGAAACCCTGCACCTAAATATGACGATGCTCAAGGTATCTATAACGATTTGATAGTACAATTAACTGCTGCAATAAGTACAATTAACAATGCTCCAGCTAATGTTGTAACTGTTGGTAATGATGATATCATGTTTGATGGTGATATGATGGAGTGGAAAAAGTTTGCTAATACTGTAAAATTAAGAATCTTAACTCGCCAGATGAGTATGGCAGGAAGAGACGCTTATATCCAAGCTGAATTTGACGCTATTGTTGCTGAAGGATCTGGTTTTATAACTTCAGATGTAGGAGTTAATCCTGGATATCTTGAAGCTGATGAAGGAAAACAAAATCCACTATGGAATATGATGGGTACAGATGCGAGTGGTACTGTTACTATGAATAATAATGCAACTTGTGCTACAGATTATATTCTAACTTATTTGCAGGGAACAAATGATCCAAGACTCAATTTCATTTATGAAGAGCCAGAAGATGGTCATAAAGGTGTCCCACAAGGACTATTAGTATATCCTGACGATTATACTTTTGAATATGTTTCTAACATAGGACCTGGAATCTTGAAGAGTGGAGCTATGGATGCTATTATATATACATTAGCTGAGAGTTATCTAAATCAAGCTGAAGCGGCTGCAAGATCATTTATTTCTGGTAGTGCTAAGTCACTCTATGAAGCTGGAGTTCAGGCCTCTTTTGATTATTTGGGAGCAGGAAGTGCAAGTTCTTATTACGGACAAGCTATACCTAACGTAGGTTGGGGTATTGGTGATGATATTGAAACTATTATTACTCAAAAATGGATTGCTGTTAATGGAATTACTGCTGAACAATCCTGGTTTGATTATAACAGAACAGGTTATCCAGCAGGATTGCCAATTTCTCTACAGGCTTCAACACCTGATAGACCAGTTAGATTGGCTTATCCATCTAGTGAAATTTCTGCAAATGGAGGAAATGTTCCTTCACAACCAGATGTATTTTCAACTAAAGTATTTTGGGGAAATTAAACTGTAAAACGATTAAATTATGAAAAAGATAAAATATATAATTGTATTTTTATTAAGCATTGGGCTGCTAAATTCGTGCCTAATTGATAACGATACAGATTTGGATAAAAACGAGGAAGGGAAAAATTTCTTTACCTTTAATGTAAAACAGACTTCTCTTGCAGGAATCGCTGATGGAAGTGAATACACGTTTAAGTTACAGATTGCTTTAAGCGGTCCTACTTCTATGGATGTTACTTCGGATTTACAAGCGGTAATAGTTGCTGATGAAGCCTCTACTGCTGTTGAAGGAACACATTATAGAATTGATAACCCTACTGTTACAATTACAAAGGAAAATAATTATCTTGCTGAATTAGAACTTACAATGATCACAGTAGGTATTGTTACTCCTTTAGATGCATCTCCACTATTATTACTTAAAGTTTCTAATGTAACTGGAAGTGCAGATGTTATTGCAGATGGTAAACCTATAACTATCTCATTAGATTATGCTTGCCCTTCATTCTTGGCTGGTGACTATGATGTTGTTACTACTAGAGGTGATGGTGGTGTAAGATATTGGTCAGAAACTATTACAAATATTGGTGTTGGTAAATACCTAACGGAATATGTTGGAACATGGGATCCACCATTAAATCCTGACTATGGAATGGTATTTCAAGATGTATGTGATGTGATAAGTGTGCCATTACAGGGATTAGCTGATATGTACAGTAATGATGTATGGAGTCATGAGCCAGGTTCTGTTGATCCATTGACAGGTATAATTACAATTAATTATACAATTGCTTTTGATTCTGGTGATCAAACTTATTCATCAGTTTACACGCCAGTTAAATAAATTAACATATTTTAATTAAAACGAAAATATAATGAAAAGATATTTTAAATATAATCTAGTAATTGGACTAGCTCTGTTGGTTGTCAGTTTTGTATCGTGTAATACTGCAGAACAAGATGTTGAATCAATAGTAGAAGTCAATGATACCTATCCGGTAGCAAGTTTCACTACAGATTTTACTGGAAGTACTGCTTCAGAAGGAGATACAATTATGTATCATGTATCTATTAATAAGCCAATCAATAAAGATCTTACATTTACAGCTACTGTTGTTGGTGGTAATGCTGATGATTCGGATATTGAAGCTATATCAGGTACTATTGCTGCATATGATACAGAAACAGATGTGTCTGTTGTGTTAACTCAAGATTGGGTTGCTGATGATGCTGAGACAACAGAAATTGAAATAGGTATTACTTCTTTAGGAGAAAAGTACCTTGTTCATACTAGTACTGTAAATCCTGTGTTGAATTTAACAGTTGCTAACTATGTGCCAGATGTATTAACAATTTCTTGTGCTTGGGATAAAGAGGTTGTAATAAACTCTAATGAACCTTATCACGAGGATTATACTTATATCGAACATGCAGGTTCAAATATGGATTTCGATATGGAAGTATATGATCAAGACGATAATTTAATTGCTGGTGCTTGGACTGGAGATAGTCCTGAAGTTCTTGAAATAGATGGAGTAGATATGCCTAATGGTACTTATTATGTATATAGCTTCCTATGGGCAAGTGATTTTACACATTGGGATGTAGATAATGATCCAGAAACAATTAATCACACAGATGTACCTTTTACTTGTACTTTTTCGGAACAAGGTGTATTTGGTGAGATCAGTGTTAATCAGGGTGGTGTAATAACAAATACAGCTGACCCAGATTATGATAATGATGGTGTCGTTGATTATCGTGTTGTTGCTGTTTTTGAAGTAACAGACGGTGTTGTAAATGTTCTTGATGCTGGTGGATCAGGCCTTGGAGGAGGAAAAAAAGTTCCTACAAACTTAATTCACAGAAAGTAAATTATAAGAATTAATTAATTAAAAGAGGTTATCCTTTTGGATAACCTCTTTTTTTTATATACTACAATTTAATTTTAATAAATCGTTTTTTAATAGATTTTATATTTTGGGTGACCACTTAAAATAAGATTCATATTTGCAATGCACATAAAAACATATATCCTTCTTTCAATAAAATTCGAATCGAAAGAAAATAAGGAAAAATTTCTTAATTAAAAATCAATCATTCAAAGAATATCAGGATTGTCAGGTTCTGGTAAAAGCTACTATTGCTAAGGAATTGGAATTTGAGATACAAGAGTAGATCTTTTTCTTCAAGATGGAAGCAAAACTACACGCAGAATATCAGAGGTTTCGAAAGCATCTTTGAATAGTTATACAATTCTTATAAATTGTTTTATCCCACAAACAAAAGAAATTCTAGATCAAGCTAAGAAAATTAGTGGAAAGAATGAACTTATTGCAATTCACGTATATACTTTGCTTCAGGAATGTGAAAAAAGTAATGAAAAAGCCTCTATTTCCAAGCACAAGTTGGTCTTATTAAAAATTTCAAAGGCGCTGATTCTATGTATAAAAAATCAACAAATCTAGATATAGAAATAAAATGAGAGAGTTATCATAAGAAGATGCTGTTAAAAAAAAATATTAGATAAGCTTTTACTTCGCATAAAATATAAAAATGCTTAATTTTGCTGCTCCGAAAGGTAAAAAATATTTAATATGGATAATAAATATCGAATAAATCACTTAAGAGAATTAGAGGCGGAATCAATTTTTGTAATAAGAGAAGTTGTTGCTCAGTTTGAAAATCCTTGTATGCTTTTTTCAGGAGGAAAGGATTCAATTATTATGTTTCATCTTGCTCGAAAAGCATTTTGGCCAGCGAGAGTGCCTTTTCCTTTAATGCATATAGATACAGGTCATAATTTTGATGAAACTATCGAATTTCGAGATAAATTGATGAAGGAGACTGAAACGAATCTTATCGTAAAATATGTTCAGGATTCAATTAATAAAGGTAAAGTGATTGACGAAACTGGTGTAAATGCAAGTCGAAATAAACTCCAAACAACAACCCTATTAGATGGAATCGAAGAAATGAAATTCGATTGTGCTATGGGAGGTGGTAGACGTGATGAAGAAAAGGCTCGTGCAAAAGAACGCTTTTTCTCTCATAGAGATGAATTTGGCCAGTGGGATCCAAAAAATCAACGTCCAGAATTATGGAATATTTTTAATGGGAAAAAGCATATGGGGGAACATTTTAGAGTTTTTCCAATAAGCAATTGGACAGAAATGGATGTTTGGCAATATATTATGCTTGAAAATATTCCTATTCCAAATTTATATTTTTCGCACGAAAGGGAAATTGTTGAACGTGATGGAACAATTCTAGCAGCTGGTGAATTTGTGACATTGAAAGATGGAGAAATACCGGAAAAAAGGATTATTCGCTTTAGAACAATTGGTGATATGACTTGCACAGGTGCTGTTGAATCAAAGGCTAACTCTTTGGAGGAAATTATTGAAGAAGTGGCCGCAACTCGTGTTACTGAGCGTGGTGGAAGATATGATGATAAGCGTTCCGAAGCAGCAATGGAGGATCGTAAGAAAGAAGGATATTTTTAATTAGTAGGAATTTAATAGAACTTATATATCATGTCAGAAGATTATAATAAAGGTTATTTAGATATGGAGCTTTTACGTTTTACTACAGCAGGTAGTGTAGATGATGGTAAAAGTACTCTTATTGGAAGATTATTATATGATAGTAAAGCCATTTTCGAAGATCAAATGGAATCAATCGAGAAGGCAAGTTTAAAAACAGGGGATGGAGAGGTTAATCTTGCTTTGCTAACAGATGGTTTAAGAGCAGAGCGTGAACAAGGAATTACAATTGATGTAGCCTATAGATATTTTGCAACTCCAAAAAGAAAATTCATTATAGCCGATACTCCTGGTCATGTGCAATATACAAGAAATATGGTAACTGGCGCTTCTACAGCAAATGTTGCTTTAATTTTGGTCGATGCACGAAATGGAATAATTGAGCAAACTTTAAGACATGCCTTTATTGCATCTTTATTACAAATTCCTCACATTATTGTTTGTGTGAACAAAATGGATTTGGTTGAATATAAGGAAGAAGTATTTGATGAAATAAAATCTGGATTTGATAAGATTTCAACCAAATTAGATGTTCATGATATTCGATTTGTGCCTATTAGCGCCAAGCTTGGAGATAATGTCGTAGATAGATCAGAAAACATGGATTGGTACGATGGTCCAACTCTAATGTATTTATTAGAAAATATTCATATTGCTAGCGACATTAACCATGTTGACACTCGTTTTCCTGTGCAATATGTAATTCGACCAATGAAAGATGAATATCATGATTACAGAGGATATGCCGGTAGAATAGAAGGTGGAGTGTTTCGTAAAGGTGATCCTGTAAAAGTTTTACCTTCGGGATTAACATCAAAAATTAAATCAATTGATATGTTTGAAGGAGAAATAGATATGGCATTTGCTCCTCAGTCTATTACTTTAAGTTTAGAAGATGATATTGATATAAGTAGAGGTGATTTAATTATTAAAGATAATGGTTTACCAGAATCAAGTCAGGATATAGAAATGATGCTTTGTTGGTTTCACGAAAAACCAATGGTTTTAGGAGGTAAGTATACAATAAAACATACAACTAATGACTTGCGTTGCGTAATTCGTGATGTAAATTATAAGATTGATGTAAATACCTTGGAGCACAATAACGATGATAAGATAGTTGGATTAAACGACATTGCAAAGATTACAGTTAAAACAACTAAGCCTTTATTTTATGATTCATACAGAAAGAATAGAAAAACAGGTAGTGTAATTTTAATTGATGAAGCGACAAATAATACCGTTGCTGCGGGAATGATAATGTAAGTTAAGTTTATATATAAATAAAAAAGCTCCGAATACGGAGCTTTTTTTATTTTAGGTGCAAATATTCATTTATTATATCAGCATGATCAAAAGCTAAATTAGGCAAATCCTCTAGGGTGAACCATTTTAGTTCTTTGGCATCATCACCAGCTTCTATTTTTTGATTGTTGTTCTGAAGTTCGCCTGTGTAAATAATAGAAATAGTTCTTCCTCTAGGATCTCTTCCTACTTTCCCAAAAGATTTGAATTGGTTTAATAAAATATCATTAATAGAAGTTTCTTCTTCAAGTTCTCTATAGGCTGCAGTTTCAATTTCTTCGTCAATATCAATAAATCCTCCAGGTAGAGCCCACTGGTTTTTGTAAGGTTCATTTTTTCGTTTAATTAATAAAATATTTCTTAAATTATTAATCGAACGCATAACTATTATATCTACCGTAACAGCCGGTCTTTGGTAAGCATACGTGTAGATCATATTTAATCGTTATTTCTATTTCTTTTATTTTCCTGTTTTCTTTTAATTATTAGAAATAAAACAATAACTACAGAAAATATAAAGACTAAAATATGTAATCTTCCCATTATTTGTAATTTAAATGATTATTCTTTTAATAATTCTTAGCTTATGAGTGTATTTGTTGAGTTCCGTATTAAAAATGCCTTGTTGGTCAATTTTATCAATTCTAACTTTTATAGATGAATGGATGATATTATTATTATCAATTATAATCCCGACATGAGTTATAATACCTTCGTTATTATCAAAAAACGCTAAATCTCCAATTTGAGTATCTCCAATAAAGTTAATTGTATTACCCAATTTCACCTGTTGATATGAATCGCGAGGAATAATTTGTCCAATGGCTTTAAAAATTACTTGTGTAAAGCCAGAACAGTCTATTCCAAATGGATTTTTGCCTCCCCATAAGTATGGCGAATTTAAAAATATTTTTGCCAATGATAGAATATCATTATTTATGTTTGTGGTTGATATATTCTTAAGTTTATATTGCCGTTTTTTTATAGAAAATGTTGCATTGTTCTTATTGAAATTTGGTAGAGTTGAGCCAAAGGGGAGTCTAATTATTTCATTTGTGTCTGATATTAAAACATCTTCGGTAATACTTTTAAGAATATGACTGTCACTTTTAATAATTTGATTAAATTCTGTTTCGTTTAATACACTTATGCAACTTGAGCTTATCCACCCTTCATGATCATCATCTCGATTTTTGATATATGTCCAGTCATCATTTTGTTCGACAATCTGAAACAACTCTCCGAAAAGAATTTGGGTAACTAATTCGCTTCTTTCATTATTTTCTTTTCTAACAGGAATAACACTTATTTCACTAATCCCAAATACCATTTTGTTTTATTTTAATGAATAAGATAAAAGTACAAATTACTGTTTAAAGATTATTAATTATAAAAGAATATTTGTTTTAAACAAACAAAAAGAATTCTTGTTAAAGCTGTAAACTAAAAAGAAGCAACTAATAATATTTGTTGTTGAAATTTTCTACATTTGTAATAGACTAATAAAATGAGGAATGAAGAAGTTTTTCGATTATTTAAAGAGGAATTATAAATATATTTTTAGAGCATTCTTGTTTATACTTTCAATTGCAATTATAGTTTATATCTTCCCGCGCGAAGGGAAATTTAGATATGAGTTTCAGAAGGGGAAGCCTTGGATGCACACAAATCTTATTGCACCTTTTGATTTTGCAATTCAAAAAAGCGATAAAACGCTTCAGGATGAGAATGATAGTATATTAAAGACATTTAAGCCGTATTTTAATTTTGATAGCTCAATTGCATATTCACAGAAAATCAAATTTCAAAACTACTATATTGAGACGCAAAGTGATTTTTTAAAAGCGAAGGAAGAAGAAAAAGCAAGTTTTAATAATTATCGAAAACAGAACTTTATAAAGAATGCAGAACTTTTTCAAATCAGGGCTCAGGGAATTCTTAACGAAATATATTTTACTGGAATTATTGATTTGAATGGAACAATTGAAGAAATTCAGGATTATACCGATATTATTGTTTTAAAGGATAAAGTCGCCGAAGATCGGTCATTAAATTCTTTATTTACTCAAAAGCATGCATATGAGATTGTAACAAAGAAAGTTAATGAATATTTAGATAGTAATAAAAGAGTTATTCGATATCCAGATTTCTATAAAAACATTAATCTTTACGAATTTATTACTGCAAATATAAATTATGATCAAAGTACCACGGAAAATGTAAAAGCAGAATTGTTAAAGAATATTTCATTAACAAAAGGGATGGTGCAATCGGGAGAAAAAATAATTGCACAAGGAGAAATAGTAGACAATAGCTCATTTCGTATTTTGGAATCATTAAAATATGAATCGGAAAACAGATTGGGACTCGGTTATTTTTCAGAAATAATTCTGCTTGGTCAAATAATATTTGTTTTTGCCTGTATTGGAGTACTTTTTCTTTTTTTACTGAATTTTAGAAGTGAGATACTCAAGCACAGCCTAAAAACAACATTTATTCTTATGTTAGTTGTAATGATTGTTGTGATAGCTAAATTTACTGGGAATTATTTGTATGTAGTTCCTTTTGCTCTAATTCCTATTATTATAAAAACATTTTATGATGCTCGATTGGCTTTATTTATTCATATTGTTACAGTTCTTTTGGTTGGCTTTTTTGCACCTAATGGCTTCGAATTTGTATTCTTAAGCTTTATTGCAGGTATTGTTGCTATATTTAGTTTAACTAACTTATATCGAAGGGGTAAGCTGTTTTTGTCGGCAGGATTGGTATTCTTAAGTTATAGCTTTGTTTATTTTGGATTAGCAATTACTCAGGAAGGAAATTTTTCTGGAATTGAAATGAAGAATTTTATTTATTTTTCATTGAATGGTGGTTTGGTACTTTTGGCTTATCCATTGATTTACATCTTCGAAAAAACTTTCAGATTTATTTCTGATTTAACTTTAATGGAACTTGCTGATACAAATCAAAAGCTCTTAAGAGAATTATCAGAAAAGGCTCCGGGAACATTTCAACACTCCATGCAGGTGGCAAATTTAGCCGAAGAAGCAATCCATAAAATTGGAGGAAATCCATTGTTAGTTAGGACAGGTGCCTTGTATCATGATATTGGTAAAATGAATAATCCAATTTATTTTATCGAGAATCAAAGAACGGGTTTTAACCCACACGATATGCATGAGTTCGACGAAAGTGCAAATATTATTATAAGTCATGTTAAAGATGGGATTGAATTGGCTAAAAAGAATAATTTGCCTGAACAACTAATAAACTTTATTCAAACACATCATGGTACAACAAAGGTGCAATATTTTTATAGGTCCTATATAAAGAAGTTTCCTGATCAAGATGTGGATGTAAATATGTTTACTTATCCCGGGCCTAAACCTTATTCAAAAGAAATGGCTGTGTTAATGATGGCCGATTCTGTAGAAGCAGCTTCTAGAAGTTTATCAAAAATTGATGAAGATACCATTAGCAATTTAGTTGATAATATAATAAACGATCAAATGAGTGAAGGTCAATTTGATAATGTTGATATATACTTTAAAGATATTACTGAAATTAAAGCTGTTTTTAAAGAGAAATTAAGAAATATTTATCACGCACGGATAAAGTATCCAGATAAGAAATAATAATAAAAAAAAGCAGCCTTAAAGCTGCTTTTTTTATCTAGAATCGTAAGTCTATTATTTCAATGTCTTTATAATCTTTTTCATTAAAAGTAAAGAATGAATCATTTATCGGTTTATTTAACTGATAGTTAAATAATGATATTGTATAATGTGATCCATCTTTCCCAAATATAGTAGCCGAACTTATAGTATTTTCATTTGTATTAATTTGCAATCGAATTCTTGAAAAATCTTCTTCTAAGTCAAGTGGGAATAAATCAATAATCGAATATTTTATTCCTTTTTGGGTGGAGTTATTTACAAGTTGATATTTATAATCATTTTCATAAATCGTAAATAATTTTTTTGGATTACTGAAAATATCATCGTCATTAGGATCGGGTTCAGTAATATTTACTTCGTTAACTTCTGAAATGTAGTTCCATAATGTTTTTCCATTAAAGAAAGATTCAGAACCCATAAAGGTTAATTGGTACATGTTACCTTTCATAGTAATAGATCCCTTAGAAGTATTCTCTATGTTTTCTTTAATATTTTTAAAATAAATAGAGAAATCTGCCTGAATAACAGAATGTGATTTTGTCTTTTCTGTAAGTTGATTTAATATCTTTTCAGCCTCAGGATCTTTTTGAGAAAATGTTGCAAAGGATATTCCTATTAAAACAGTAAATAAAAATAAATTTTTCATAATAAGATGTATCTTAGTTATTGTCAAGGAAATCTTTCAAATACTGTTCCAAAGAATATTCATCGGCAAATAAAACCTGTCGCGCTTTACTACCTTCGAATGGTCCAACAATATTCGCTGCTTCTAACTGATCAATTATTCTACCTGCACGATTATATCCAATCGAGAATTTTCGTTGTATTAATGATGTTGATCCTTGCTGATTCCTCACTACCATTCTTGCAGCATCTTCAAACATTACATCACGTTTTGAAAAGTCAACTTGACCAATTTCATTGTTTCCTTCTTGAGTATATTCTGGTAGTTCAAAAGCCGTAGGATAACCTTGTTGAGATTCAATAAAATCAGTTATTTTATCTAATTCGGGCGTGTCAATAAATGCGCATTGTAATCGAACCAAATCACTGCCGGTTGAAACAAGCATGTCTCCACGACCAATTAATTGATTTGCACCAGGACTATCGAGAATAGTTCTTGAGTCAATCATCGAAGAAACTCTAAATGCAATTCGAGCAGGGAAATTCGCTTTAATTGTACCCGTAATAATATTTGTCGAAGGACGTTGTGTTGCTATTATTAAATGGATTCCAATTGCACGGGCTAATTGAGCCAATCGAGTTATCGGACCTTCAATTTCTTTACCAGCTGTCATAATAAGATCAGCAAATTCATCAATCACTAATACAATGTATGGTAAATATTTATGTCCTTTTTCAGGATTTAGCCTACGTGCTATAAACTTAGCGTTGTATTCTTTAATATTTCGAACCTGCCCTAATTTTAATAGATCGTACCTATTATCCATTTCAACACATAAAGAGTTTAGAGTGCAAACAACTTTTTGAGTATCAGTTATAATTGGTTCCTCTGAATCTGGAAGTTTTGCTAAAAAATGCTTCTCTATTTTTGTATAAAGAGTGAGTTCAACCTTTTTAGGGTCGACCATCACAAATTTTAATTGAGAAGGGTGTTTTTTATAAAGAAGTGATGCTATTATAGCATTTAATCCGACAGATTTACCTTGTCCTGTAGCACCTGCAACTAATAGGTGGGGCATTTTTGCTAAATCAATAACAAAAGTTTCGTTCGAAATTGTTTTTCCAAGACCAATAGCCAGATCATATTTTGATTCTCTAAATACTTTCGATTCCAATATTGATCGCATTGAAACAATCTCTGGTTTTAGATTTGGAACTTCAATACCGATTGTTCCTCGTCCAGGAATAGGTGCAATTATTCTTATTCCTAAAGCGGCTAAACTAAGAGCAATATCGTCTTCAAGGTTTTTAATTTTTGAGATACGTACTCCAGGAGCAGGAATTATCTCATATAGAGTAACTGTTGGTCCAACAGTAGCTTTAATTTTATCAATTTGTATTTTGTAATTTGCAAGAGTATCTACAATCCTATTTTTATTAGCAATTATTTCCTCTTTATCGATTTCTCCATTAGAATTTTGCCCGTGATTTTCAAGTAAATTTAAAGGTGGAAGTTTGTATGAAGAAAGTTCTAAAGTTGGATCAAAATCTTCTAATTCTAGGCTCTTAACTTTCCCATTTAGCTTTTCTTCTTTGTGCTGTTCAATGGTAATTTCTATATTTTCTTCTGATTCTGTTGTGTCATTTTCTTTATTGTTGTCTTTAAGAAGAGATATCTCCATTTCGTCTTCTGGCTCGACAACAGAATCTGCTTTTTCAGTTTTACGAGGAGTAAATATTAGATCATCATCCAAGGTTATTTCCTGTTCTTCTGTAGTTTCAGATTTTGTTGTTATTGTTTTTTCCTCTTCCTCTTTTTCTCTTTTTTCAGATTTATTGTATTGATCGTCAAATTCATTATATTCTTTTTTAAATAAACCTGCGGAAATTTTTACAATCCAGTCAAATGATTTTTTCGAAGAGAAAATTATAAAAGTGATTATTGCAATTGCAAGTAATAAAGCTGTACCTACTTTTCCTAGAAACGAATTAATCCATTGAGCTATAATATACCCATGACTTCCTCCAAGTCCACTTCCTAAAAAACCATTCGAATTTCCAAATAAATATCCAAGAAGAACTGAAAGGATTATAGTACCAATAATTGTTATTTTAAATGATTTTCTGATTGAATATATTTTGATGTTGAAAAATTTGAGTCCGATTATTAGAAATAAGAAAGGGAATGTAAATGAAGCTATTCCAAACCATTTGTTAATAAATAGATTAGCAAAATGAGCACCAGCTTTTCCCGACCAATTTTCAGCATTAATATCTGTTCCCGAAATAACTTTTGAGTATTGGAAGCTTTGATCAACTTTCCATGTGAAAAAATACGAAATAAAGGCTAGTGTAAGAAAAGCAGCTAAAAATATTGTAAAAACACCTAAAACAATTTTAATTCGTTCGTCTGATAGTATTTTCTTCTTCTTCTTTTTAGTTCTAGGTTTGGTATTTGATTTTTTTGCCATTGATTATAAATACAATTAGTTTTTTACTCTGAAGTTTGAAATTTACTACAAAGTAAACGAAATAACAGAAATAAATAACAGAAAAATGGTATTAAATATTGTATTCGGAGTCGAGGATTAATTTTTTAAAAGTTCAATAATTTCAATCATTGTATTTCGATTAATTGGATCATATCCTTTAGGAACATCAAATTCATCAGAAGAAACTTCTGCTGCTTGAATTTTATCAACAGTAAGTTTCATGTTCATATCGTAAAATTTTATTTGAAACTCTAATAAAACACCATCAATAGCACGGAAAGGAGTTAAGGCATTTACATTATTAATAATAACATCATTCGTGTAAAATATTTCGAAAGGTTTAATGTCTGAATCAGGAACGGTTATAAGTGCTTTTTTAGCATTGTATCCGCAAACTTGTTTAATCGAATCTTCAAATTCTATTTGCATTCCAGGAAGTTCTTCAAAAAAGAGCGATTTGTCGTTAAGTTTCTCAACGTATTTATATTTCTTGTTCAAGATTTTTACTAAGGTGATATTTTTATGATCACGATAATTTTGAATGTGAGTAAAACTTACAATTCCCGAAAAGCCTTCAATTTTATTTATTGTATTGTTGTTTTTAAATTTTACGGTCATTTTTTTAGGAAGTAACCCAACCATAAAACTATCTAAAGAATCATCTAAATATTCAATGTTGTATTCAATATAACCTTCTTTAATTCGATCTTTATGTTGAATTTTCTGACATGAGTTTGTTGTAATAAACAAAACAATAAAAATTAAAGCGAGTCGAAATTTCATACAATTCAATTAAGGGTTAAATTCAAAAAGTGCGTAAATAATAAACTAAAATACTCAAACTAATAATAAAATCAAAGTTCTAAAATATAGCTATTCTGAAATTTTGACCAAAGATAAAAAAATGTCTTTTAACATTTGTATGATAGTGTATTAAAGTGCTCAGATTTTATAATTTTGAATTGTTTTTTTTATAGATTTGTAGCTTGAATTACTAATTTAATATAAATTTTTGAATATGAACAAATTAGCTGTAATTGCATTGGGTGGAAACGCTCTACTACGCGGTAATCAAATAGGAACAATTGAGGAGCAAGAACAAAATACTTTCGATACACTTGAGAACATTGTGTATTTGATCAAAGAAGGTTATGACATTGTTATTGGACACGGTAATGGACCACAAGTTGGTAACATTCTAATGAGAAACGATGCTGGAGAACAAATGTACAACATTCCTCAAATGCCTTTAGATATTTGTGTAGCCGATTCTCAGGGAGGAATTGGATATATGATTGAAAGAACCCTAAGAAATGTAATGAAGAAACATAATATTGAAAAAAATATTGTAACTCTTGTTACATCTGTTGTTGTTGATAAAAATGATCCCGCATTTAAAGATCCTCAAAAAAGAGTAGGAAAAATTTACACTAAGGAAGAGGCCGATAAATTAACTACTGATAAAGGATGGGAATTTAAAGAAGAAGTTAAAGCTGATGGAGGATGGAGAAGAGTAGTGCCTTCGCCAAAGCCAATTAGTATTATGAACGAAAAGATTGTTGAAACTTTAGCACGTCAGGGAAATATTGTTATTTCTGTTGGTGGAGGTGGAGTTCCTGTTTATATCGACGAGAAAAATGATGTAAGACCTTCAGAAGCTGTTATTGATAAAGATTTTGCTTCAGCTTTATTAGGTGCTAGAATTGGTGCTGATGAGTTTTATATTCTTACCGATGTTCCTTATGTTTATATTAACTTCAAGAAAGAAAACGAGCAAAAGTTAGAATTCTTAAATAAAGCTGATACCGAAAAATATTTAGCCGAAGGTCAGTTTGCACAAGGAAGCATGGGGCCTAAAATAAATGCTTGTTTGCAGTTTATTGAGCAAGGTGGAAAGAAAAGTGTTATTACAGAAGCAACAAAACTTGAAGATCGTTCTTTTGGAACTAAAATAACAATGGAATACGAAGATTAAAGATTGGATAATGATTATTGTCAATTGACTAAAAATGATCATATTAAACAATATATATAATAAATAATCAATAATAAATTTAATAGTTATGGCATTCAATTTAAGAAACAAAAACTTTTTGAAGCTAATAGATCTTACACCTAAAGAAATTAAATTCTTATTAGATCTTTCTGCTGACCTTAAAAAAGCTAAATACAACGGAACAGAGCAACCTACTTTAACAGGCAAAAACATTGCTTTGATTTTCGAAAAAGCTTCTACACGTACACGTTGTGCATTTGAAGTTGCTGCTTTAGATCAAGGAGCACACGTTACTTATTTAGGACCTTCAGGATCTCAAATTGGTAAAAAAGAATCGATGAAAGATACTGCTCGTGTTCTTGGAAGAATGTATGATGGTATTGAATATCGCGGTTTTGGACAAGATATCGTTGAAGATTTAGGAGCTTATGCAGGTGTGCCTGTTTGGAATGGTTTAACAAATGAATTCCACCCAACACAAATCTTAGCTGATTTCTTAACAATGATGGAACATTCAGATAAGCCTTTAAATGAAGTAACTTTTGCTTATGTTGGTGATGCACAAAATAACATGGGTAATTCATTAATGATTGGTGCGGCTAAAATGGGAATGAAATTCCGTTCTGTTGCTCCAAAAGCTGTTCAGCCAACTGCAGACTTAGTAGCTCAAGCGAACGAAATTGCAAAAGAAACTGGTGCTGAGATTATCGTTACCGATAATGTTGCTGAAGGTGTTAAAGGTTGCGATTTTATTTATACTGATGTTTGGGTTTCAATGGGAGAACCAGACGAAGTATGGAAAGAAAGAATTGAGTTATTACGTCCATACCAAGTAAACAAGCAAATGATGGACGCAACTGGTAATGATAAATGTAAATTCATGCATTGTTTACCTGCATTCCATAATAGAGAAACTATTGTTGGGGAAGAAATTTTCCAAAAATTTGGTTTAGACGGAATGGAAGTTACAGATGAAGTATTCGAGTCTCCTGCGTCAATCGTTTTCGACGAAGCTGAAAATAGAATGCATACAATTAAAGCTGTAATGGTTGCTACTTTAGGAGCATAATTTAAGTTTTATATTAAAGTTAAAGGGTGTCTATAGTGACACCCTTTTTTTGTTTCCACATTTCTACAAGTTCTGTGTGACAAAAAAGAATTGATAAAAAATCTTTTTTACCAAATGAGAAAATGAGAGTTGTCATGCTGAGTTCGTCGAAGTATAACTCTCTTATATCAAATTTAATTTCTTATCAGGAAATAGTGTTCTTAGATTGAATATGGTTAGAACAATAAATAATGGTAAATAGCTCAACTCAAAATATTGTATTTTAAGAATCCAGATTGGAATCATTAATATGATCATTCCTTGTATTATTTTCACTAAAAAGATCTTTAATTTTGGTCTTTTGGGAAACCTGAATACTGCTAAAAGATAAAGTGGATTAAGCCATAAAAGATTTAAGTTGTATTGAAGTTCTGGGTGTTCGGTAATTAAACTTACCAATAAAATGGCTAGGCCGGTTACTCCGGTAATTATTAGTACCGGGTTTTTAATATACTTTGATTTACTTACCAATACAATAATTAATAATATTGTGAATATTAGAATTGGATTAGCAAGAAAGGGATAATTGCAATATGGGTCATCAATCTGATTATAGATTTGCTCACTTTCAATAATACTTCCATTGTCAACTTTAACATTCCGTAGTTCATTGCATAAATAATCAGGTAGAAACATACTTTGATGTAAGTCGATTTTTTCATCAATTTTATATCCCATTATAAGACTCATGCTAAACTTTAGCCAAAGCCTGCCCTCTAAAAATTCATTAAGTTGCTTGCGTTGAGTTTTTTCTGTAAGAGTATTTTCAAAATCAGTAGATACGCTTTCTAATATTAGATTTCGCAACTCCGTTGTGCAGTTTTTACCTGCAAAACGATACAAATAATATCTATTTTCTGGCTGGTATAAATATTCGAGACGACTTATTATTTTAATCTTTTCTTCTTCCGTAAGATTTAGTTTTTGCTCTATTATTTGACGATTTTCTCGTTCATAGCTTGCGTAGAAACGGTATGTGTTCTGAATTCCTAGTTGATAGTTTAATCTACCTTTAACAAATTTCCCATAAAAGTTAGGTGTATTAAAATTAAAAATACCAAAATTGTATACTACATCAATCTTTGCTGTTTTATCAACTACCCTAATCGCAGTATGTCCCCATGCACTGAATGTTTCTTTCCCACTTGAACATGTTAGTAGTGTAATTTCAATATTATCATTCGCAAATGAAGGTCGAATAACTAGTAATAAGAATATGGTTATTAGAGTGATTTTTTTCAAAACTTAAGTTTTAAGTAATAATTAATGTTTTATATTATTCTTCAGGAATTGGAAGATTGTGTTGTCGAAGAAACGATAACTTATCCCAATATCCTCTTTGGAAAATAATTTTTTCGTCTTTAATTTGAAAAAATCCACAACCACGAAGACCTAACGGATCTTTCCATTCCAAAATTGCCCAATCACCATCTTCGAAAACATTTTCAATTATACAGATCATTTCGGCCGTTGCAAATTCGTTTTTAAACATTTCTCTTATTGCTGATTTTCCAACAATAGGATCATTTGCAACTTGATGATTAATAGCTTCATTATGATACAAGTCAGAGATTTTGTCTGCATCACTTTGATTAAAAAAATCAACCCATGTGTAAATTAGTTCTTTAGGAGTCATAGTTGCGGAATTAAAAAATACCTTTAACAAAATGCCATGTAATATAAATAGATGCAGCTAGTTTTAACCCAACGCCCATAAGGAAACCGAGGAATGCACCTAAACCAGCTTTAAAAGCATCTTTATTGTTTGCTCCTTTTATTGATTCTCCAATAATAGCTCCAACCAATGGGCCAAATATCAAACCTAAAGGACCTAAGAAAATCATTCCTATTATCATTCCAAGCGTTGCGCCCCACATTCCAGCCTTAGTTCCTCCAAATTTTTTGGTGCCCCAAACAGGTACAATATAATCTAGAACCGTAACTAGAATTGCTATTGATGCTGCGATTACAAGAAAATCTGTACTGTAACTGGCAAACTTTGTGTAGTGTAAAGCAAGAATTCCTAAAAAGCTTAATGGAGGACCAGGAATAATTGGTAAAACACACCCAATTAAACCGAAAATAATTAATGCTACGCCCAAAGCAAGTAATAAATAATCCATTTTTATAATTTTAGATTGTTAGCAGCTAAAATTATAAATTAATTCAGATTATAAAAATAGATGGAAGATACTATTATAATATTTTTTTGATAGAGTTTATCTTTTTAAGGTCTTTAATGTTATCCTTAAAATCGCAAGATGAGCATCCACAGGCCGATTGTTCTTTTTTTTGAATTATTCCAAAAATACTATATCCAGTATAAATTAAAGCTGCGGTAACAATTATATAAACTAAAATATCTTGAATGCTCATAATTCTATAGTATTAAAGATCCTATTTGATATATTAATAAAGACACAAACCAAGCTAAAAATGTTGTGTAAACCATAGTAAAAATAGCCCATTTCCAACTGCCAGACTCCTTGCTTATAGCTGTTATGGAAGCTATGCAAGGGAAATAGAGCAAAATAAAAATCAGAAATCCATAGGCAACCAGAGGTGTAAAACGTTTATTTCCGTACTCGTCGGTTTCGTTTTGTAAGCGAGAAACTAAATTGTTAGAGTCATTTGTATCTTCAGCATTGTAAAGAACGCCAATAGTACTTACAACAATTTCTTTTGCGGCAACTCCCGATAAAAGACTTACACTCATTTTCCAATCAAAACCCAATGGTTTCATAACTGGTTCAATAAATTTCCCAATTTGACCTATATATGATTTTGATTGTTTTTCGACATTTTTCTCATGAAGAACTTCTTCAATTAGTTTATTCTTGTCGACTTTATTTTGATTTTCAATTTGAGCAATAGAGTTGTCGTAGTCTTTACTATAGTCAATGTTTTGAGGGTAATATCCTAAGGCCCAAATTAAAACAGACGCAACTAGAATAACTCCCCCCATTTTTTGTAAATACTGAGCACCTTTAAACCACATGTGTCGAGTGGTATTTATTAAAGTGGGTATTCTATAAGGAGGCAACTCCATTACAAAAGGAGTTTCCTTTGATTTAAAGAGTGTTTTTTTAAATATAATTGCAACCATTGCAGCAGTTAGGATACCAATAATGTATATCGAGAATAATACAGTACCTGGATGATTTGGAAAAAATGCCGTAATTATTAACACATATACCGGAAGTCTTGCACTACACGACATAAACGGATTAATCAACATGGTTATCAATCTATTCTGTCTGTTTTCGATAGTTCTTGTAGCCATAATTGCAGGTACGTTGCAACCAAATCCCATAATTAATGGAATAAATGATCTGCCATGTAATCCAATTTTATGCATGATTCTATCCATAATAAATGCTGCACGAGCCATGTAACCGGTATCTTCCATCAAGGATATGAAGAAGAATAAAATTAGAATATTAGGTAAAAAGACAATAACTCCTCCAACTCCTCCAATAATTCCGTTTACCAGTAAATCTTTAAAAGGTCCGTCGAGTAATGTATTATTGATAGTATCACTTAATAGATTTACTAAATATTCAATTCCAGCCATAGGGTATTGACCTAAAGTAAATGTTGATTGAAACATAAACCATAAAAAGAAAAAGAACAATGGAAACCCTAAGTATTTGTGGGTGAGGTATTTGTCTATCTTGTCTGTTTTTTTTCTTCGTGTATTAATATTGCCCTTGTAAGTTTCTTTTAGAGCACCTGCAATAAAACCATATTTTGCATCAGTTATAATAGTTTCAGAATCATCGGACCAAAGTGATTCAAGTTTTTTTATTTCTCTTTCCGCAGTAAGTTTAATTTCATTGTAGTTTTCCCATTTCGATAATGAAAAGTTAGCTGATGTATCTTTTTCTAAAAGTTTAATTGCATAGAAACGAGATGAAACAACATCTGTTAAGCGTTTATTTTCTCTTATTTCTAATTGAATCTTACGAATTGAAGTCTCAACATCTTTTCCATAGTTAATATGTATATGTCTTACCGAATCATCTTTATCTTCATAAACTTCAATAGCCTTTTTTAAAAGATCTTTTATGCCAAATCCTTTAGAGCTAATTGTTGGAATAATTGGAATACCAATCATTTTACCTAAAGAATCGAAGTTAAATTCATCTCCTTTTTTTCTTAATTCATCGTACATGTTTAAAGCAATAACTACTTTAATATCCATGTCAATTAATTGAGTAGTGAGATAAAGATTTCTTTCGATATTTGAAGCATCAACAACATTTATTACTAAATCGGGCATTTCTCCCAAAATGAATTTACGCACATATAATTCTTCAGGAGTATATGCAGAAAGAGAGTAGGTGCCAGGCAAATCAACGAGGTTTATTTTGTGTTCGTCAACCTTAAAACTAACACTTTTAGAATCGACAGTTACACCACTGTAATTCCCAACATGTTCTTTTGATTTAGATGCAAAGTTGAATAATGAGGTTTTACCCGAATTCGGATTCCCAACAAGAGCAATATGAATTTCTTTTCCTTTGTGGTGAGCAGTCGTTTTTAGCTTTTCGTCGCTTATAACTCCATTGTATTTATTTATTTCTAGTTCTTTAGCTTCTTCTTTAGTAATTACTTCGATTAAGGAGGCTTCGCTTCGGCGTAATGAAACCTCATAGCCAAGAATGCTGTATTCAACAGGATCTTTTAAAGGAGCATTTTTCACAACTGTTATCTTCTTGCCTTTAATAAAACCCATTTCTGTAATTCGCTTTCGGAATGCTCCGCGACCACGTACTTTGGTTATTATTCCTTCTTCATTATCTTTTAGTTGTGATAATCTCATTCTTTAAGTCCTGACTTCTTTTGAATTTGTGTCCAAAAGTAATTTTAAAATTGAATCTCTACAATACCATCATTATGGTATTTTTAAACATAAGAATATTGCTTTTGTTTCTATCTTAGCTCAGTTTATTTAAAAAGTTTTAATTTTGTTGTGAAATAAGTAATATATGGAATACGATAGCATACAAGATAATTTAGAAGATTTGCTTGCAAAAGCTGGTGGAAAAGTTAGTATTCTCGAGGAACAAATCGATGTAGATCTTCAGGTAGAATTTTTTGAAATAGTAAATAAAGAGTTAAAGCGTATTGAGAATTTTGAAATTTTTGATAGTATCAAACAATTGGAAAATAGTGATTTATCCTTTGACGAGAAGAAGGTTTTACTTGTGAGATTGTCAAATACTAAAAGTGTCGAAGATTATAGAATAATTCAAAAATTTATTGAGAAAGCCGAAGGTGATATTCGAAGTTGGGCAATTTTAGCATTGCAACATGCGAGAATTGGCTTAGAATCTGATTTGCTTGATGAAGAGCAAGTTTTTATTTCTACAGGTTTAGGTGGACACGGAGAATGTCTTCGTTATTTTATTGTTGGAAAATTGAAGATTCAAACGGAGTTTTCCGAATCCCAAAAAAAAGTAATAAATAATGAATTTGAGCAAGCTTTCAAGGAACATAATTCAAAAATAGAGAGCTTAAGTTATGTAAATGAGTTTATAACACTTATTGCATTGATTCCAATCCAAAAGCCAATAAGTGAAGTGATTAATGTTGCTATTTCAGAAGCTAATAATTATGGAGATTTCCTTATCGATGATTATTTAGTTACGAATGTAAAATTATTAAATGTAAAAGATATCCAATCTTATTTTAAGAAAAGAAAGTTTAATTCTAAAAGTAAAAATTAATGAAGAACTATGTGAATGTGGCCTTGCAAGTATTGCCAAAGTCAGAAACGAAGAAAGCTTACGATTTAGTCGACGATGCAATAAATGTAATAAAAGAATCAGGTTTAATATATAAAGTTTGTCCTTTTGAAACAGTTATTGAAGGGCCATATGATCAAATAATGAAACTAGTAGAAGATGTTCAAAAGGAATGTTTTGAAAGTGGAGCTGACGAATTGTTGGTTTATTTAAAAATACAAACCAGAAAAAATAGTAAGGTTACTATAGATGATAAAATGGCTAAATACAATTAGCCACAATTGAGAAAATAAAAAGCTGACAATTTTGTCAGCTTTTATTTTAATTATTTATTCTTTACTGTCAATCAGGTCATCGAATTCAACTCCAGAAGAATATCCTTGCGTTTCAATAGTTTCAACAGTTTCAGCAGTTGCTGTAACTCCAACTTCAGCAGTAACCTCAACATTTTCTCTTGGATCAGGTTCAGGTGCGTTTGCCTTAATAAAGTCTATTGTTTCGTTTAGATTATCAGCGAATTTTTCAAAATCTTCTTTATACAAGAAAATTTTGTGTTTTTCAAAATAATGTTTCCCGTCACGATTAAATCTCTTCTTACTTTCTGTGATCGTAAGATAGTAATCATTTCTTCTGGTAGCTTTTACATCTAGAAAGTACGTTCTTTTCCCAGCTCTTACAACTTTAGAGAAAATTTCTTCACGTCCGTTTTCATTGTTCTCTAACTCTTCTTTTTTGTCGTATCCGTCCATTACAAAATAATTTTGTTTGTTTTAAAATTATCAACACTCAAAAGTAAAAAAATATTTATTATTTCATTGTAAATTCATTTTTTTTTAAAAACACGATATCAACAAAAAATTAACAAAAAGAGTAACAGAAGGTTATCTTTTAAAGATTATATTAATTCTTAATTAAAATTAGCGACTAAAAAGTTTGTATTTTACTATTATGAAAAACAAAAAAGCATTTACTTTGCAGCCTTAAATCTAAACAAATAAAATTTTAGGGGGTTCTTCAAAATGGTGAGTCGAAGATTATTACGTGTCAAAGTTCTTCAAATTTGTTACGCTTATTTAAAGTCGGGCGAACAAACTGTAAATCAAGCTGAAAAGGAATTATTTTTTAGCATAGATAAATCATACGATTTATATCATTACCTAATATTATTGATGCTAGACGTTGTCCAATTTGCAGAATCACGCATTGAGTTAGCAAAAAACAAAAGAATTCCTAGTCCGGAAGATTTAAACCCAAATACAAAATTTCTTAATAATAGATTAATTAAACGACTTAATGATAACGACGATTTAAGAAGATATCTTAATAATCAAAAATTAAACTGGTCAAATAATCCTGAGTTAATAAAAAATCTTTACAACAAAATTAAGGAATCTGATATTTATGAAAAATACATGAATTCA
Organism: Bacteroidales bacterium; assembly: GCA_016342685.1. GTDB lineage: Bacteria > Bacteroidota > Bacteroidia > Bacteroidales > UBA12077 > UBA12077. The sequence continues at coordinate 312,733 of JAEINU010000001.1, forward strand.
GGTGTAAATGGTTTTAACGAAGATAAAAAATTTATTACCGAGGTTTATTCTAAAATAATATTCAACTACGAACCATTGTATTTAACTCTCGAAGAGCAGAGTATTTATTGGAACGATGATATCGAGTTTATTATTGGTATGATTATTAAAACTTTCAGAACTTTCAAGGCATCGAGCTCCGACGAAGAGTTAATGCCTTTGTTTAAGGACGAGGAAGATCGTGATTTTGTTAAAAGATTATTTCGAAAATCGGTTTTAAACCATAAGGAGCACGAAGATTTAATATCTAGATATATTAAAAATTGGGATGTAGAGCGTATTGCTTTTATGGATATTGTTGTTATGGGAATTGCAATATCAGAAATTGTAGAGTTTTCTGATATTCCTGTAAAGGTGAGTTTTGATGAGTATATCGAGATTGCGAAATTTTATAGTACAGAAAAAAGTAACGTATTTATAAATGGAATTCTCGATAAAATTGTAGAAGAACTTAAGAAAGAAGGAAAAATAAGGAAGGTTGGTAGAGGATTAATTGGTGAATTAAATTAATTTTGACAATTAATAATTGAGTAGAATATTTTTATGAATAGACGGATTTTTATATTAGAACTTAGCTTGGTTTCAGTTATTTTATTTGGATTGTTAATATCCTGTGAAACTGAGGTGAAAAAAAATACTGTGAAAAGTATTTCGAATCCTGATGGAATTGCAAAAATTAAATTTGATACTACATACTATGATTATGGAACATTAATTCAAGGCGAAAAAGTTATTTATACCTTTAAATTTAAAAACATAGGCGATGCCGATCTTGTTATTCTTGATGCATATTCTACTTGTGGTTGTACTGTTCCCAATTATAATAAAGAACCAATTGCTCCGGGTAGCGATGGAAAAATTGAAGTTTTATTTGATAGTTCAGGAAAAAGAGGAATTCAATATAAAACCGTAACTTTAAAGCTCAATACAAAGCAAAAAGAAAAGAGCTTGAATATTAAAGCAAATGTGTTAGAAAATAATTATAAATCTTAATATTGAAAATTATGAACAATTTATTGTACGTATTATTAATGACTCAACCAGCAGAAGGTCAAAGTGGAATTATGCAATTTTTACCATTGTTATTAATAATTGTTGTTTTTTATTTCTTCATGATTCGTCCACAGATGAAACGTCAGAAGGATTTAAAAAAATACAGAGAAGCATTACAAAAAGGTGATAAAGTAGTTACAACTGGTGGTATTTATGGTAAAATAAATGAAATCAAAGATGCTCACATTATTGTTGAAATTGATACCAACGTTAAAATTAAAATTGATAAAAGCGCTATTTTGAAAGATTCTTCCGATATTAGTGCTGCAAAATAGTTTAACATAAAAGCGTTTAATTCTATTTTGAGTTAAACGCTTTTTTTATTTTCATACCGTGGTAGCAAAAAACATAGAAGATAATATTAAACAATTTCTTAAAACAAGAAATCTAAAGGCCGACAGAAGGTTTGTAATTTTTTTATTTTTTGTTGTTTTGTCTACCATTTTTTGGTTTCTGAATCGCCTCGATGAAGATTACGAAACCGAAATAGTTTTACCAATACGTTATAGTGATTTTCCTGCCGATAAAATTCTGGTAAATGAACTTCCCGATCAATTTAAGTTACGTGTTAAAGCTCACGGTTTTAAATTGCTCGAATATAAGATTAGCAATAAGTTTCTTCCATTTCCCATAAATGTAAATAAGTTAACTCTAAGATTTGATTCGCGATCGAATGATGATCAATTGTATGCATTAACACGGAATCTGCATGTAGATATTAAACGTTGGCTTGATTCTGAGCTCGAAATTATAGTTATATCGCCCGATTCTTTATATTTTAATTTTGCTGATCGTAGGTTTAAAAAAGTGCCCGTAAAATCAAAAATGAATATTGTTCCTGCAACACAATTTATGTTGCGTGGTAATATTCTATTTTCGCCAGATAGTATAACTATTTCGGGAGCCGATCCAATAGTTGATACAATTAATCAGGTATATACAAAAACAAAAGACCTTCTCGAATTAAAAGAAAATTACAATCACGAAGTAAAGCTTGAAAAAATTGGGAATATCGATTTTTCCGATAAGGAAGTGGCTGTAGCCTTAAATATTGAAAAATTTACTGAAGGTTCTCAACAAATAAAACTAAACGTAATAAATGTGCCAGATTCATTGGTTTTAAGAACTTTTCCGAATGAAATTTCAGTTTCATATTTTGTAGCCTTGAGCGATTACGATAAAGTTTTACCTCAATTATTTCAGGCTGTTATTGATTATAACGAAATAGAACATCAGGAAAGTAAATTGTCTGTGAAAATTTTAAACTCGCCCGAATACATTAATACAATTCGTTTTAATCCCGAAAAGGTCGAATATATTATAGAAAAAAAATAATGTTAAAAGTTGGCCTAACTGGAGGAATCGGGAGTGGAAAATCACTTGTAAGCGAAGTCTTTAAAAGGATTGGGATTCCCGTGTTTAATGCTGATCAGGAATCAAAAAGTATCGTAAATACTGATGAAGAGGTAATTCGATCATTAAAAGAAGAGTTTGGAAATAGCATATATAACCACGACGGAATAGATCGAAAAAAATTAGCTGCAATTATTTTTAATAATCAAGATGCTTTGTTAAAAGTTAATCAAATTATACACCCAAAAGTAAGAGTGTATTTTTTTGACTGGACTAAAAGTTTTGACAATAAGCCTTACGTTATTGAAGAAGCAGCAATTTTGTTTGAAAGCAAAGCAAATATTGAAATGGATTTTACAATAAATGTGCATGCCGATGAGTTAGTAAGAGTTAAGCGGGTAATTGAAAGAGATAAAGTTAGTCAGGAGATAGTAGAGAGTAGAATAAGCAATCAGTTAACAAATGAAGAAAGAATTACTCTTGCTGATTTTACAATACATAATAATGGAGATGAGATGATTTTGCCTCAGATTTTAAAAATACATTCAGAAATATTAAAAAGCGTTAAGTAAAAATGGGAAAATTTGGAAAATGGGTTGCAGGTGGATTAGGATGGGCTGTATTTGGTCCAATTGGAGGAATTCTAGGATTTGCATTGGGATCGTTGTTCGACACACCTGAATTTGCCAAAACAAAGCGTTATTCGTCGACAACTACCGGTAGCTTTGCAATGACATTATTAGTTTTGGTAGCCGCTGTTATGAAAGCCGATGGGAAGGTTTTAAAATCGGAACTTAGTTATGTAAAAAAATATTTTATCCAACAGTTTGGCGAAGACTCAGCTATTGAGGCTTTGCAAATGTTGCGTAACATCCTAAATCAAAATATTCCGGTCGATATCATTGGGCAACAAATAAAGCAAAATCTCGATTACTCATCTCGATTGCAATTATTGCATCTATTATTTGGTGTTGCCCAGTCTGATGGGAAAGTGGATACTTCGGAGTTAAACGTTATTTATTCTATTTCTTACAATATGGGCGTAAGCTCAAAAGATTTTGAATCAATTAAATCAATGTTTGTAGCCGATGTTGATTCGGCATATAAAATTCTGGAAATTGATAAAAGTGCATCCGAAGATGAGATAAAAAAGGCATATAGGAAAATGGCTCTTAAATACCATCCCGATAAAGTAAGTCATTTAGGTGTTGATTTTCAGGAACAAGCTAAAGAAAAGTTTCAGAAAGTTAGCGATGCATATGAGAAAATAAAAAAGGAAAGAAATATAAATTAGTAATTTTTTAGTAAAACTATTTTTGAATCTTGAATGGAATTGTATTTTTGCAGTTCAATAAATAAAAACCAAACTTTATGTTAAAAGATATTTTATCAATTTCAGGTTACGGAGGTCTTTTTCAATTTATCTCACAAGGAAGATCAGGAATTATCGTTGAATCGCTTGAAGATCAGAAGCGAATGAACGCAAATGCAAACGCAAAAATTAGCGCTTTAGAAGATATTTCAATCTTTACTGATATTGAAGACAAGCCATTAAAAGACGTTTTTAAAGCGATTTTTGACAAAGAAGACGGTGGCGTTGCAATAAATCATAAAGCATCGGCAAATGAGCTTAAGAAATATTTCGAAGAAGTTTTACCTGATTATGATAGAGATAGAGTTTATGTTTCTGATATTAAAAAAGTAATAAACTGGTATAATATTCTTCATAAATTCGAAATGTTAAATTTTGATGCAGAAGAAGTTGAAGAAACAATAGAAGAAGGTAAAGAAGTAAAGGAAGAAAAGCCAAAAGCTGAAAAGAAAGAAGATAAAGCAACAGAATAATGCCTGTTCAATATAAATTTAAAGCCCACCTTTCGAGTGGGCTTTCTTATTTTTAGTCGAATTGTTTTGCTTTCTCCCAAATAACATTCATTTCGTCGAGCGACATTTTTTTTAACGAGATCCCCTTCTTTAAGGTTTGATCTTCAAGAAAGTTAAAACGTTTTATGAATTTTTTATTTGTTCTTTCAAGAGCTGTTTCAGGATCAATATCGTAAAGTCGAGCTGCATTTATTAAAGAAAAGAATAAATCACCGAATTCAGCTTCAATTTTTTCCTGATCTTGTGCTTCAATTTCATCTTTGAGCTCATTAAGTTCTTCATTCACCTTATCCCAAATTTGAACTCTGTCTTCCCAATCGAAACCAACACCACGAACTTTTTGTTGAACTCTATTTGCTTTTACCAAGGCGGGTAAAGAATCCGGAACTCCCGACAAAACAGAATTATCTCTGTCTTTTTCCTTCAATTTAATGGCTTCCCAATTTTCTTCAACTTCGTTACTGTTTTTAACTTCAACATCTCCAAAAACATGAGGATGTCTATTTACCAGCTTGTTATTAATACCATTAATTACATCTGTAATATCGAATTCATTTTTTTCAGATCCAATTTTTGAATAAAACACGATATGAAGTAATAAATCACCGAGTTCTTTTTTTAATTCGGTTAAATCATTCTTAATAATTGCATCGGCAAGTTCATATGTTTCTTCTATGGTTAGAGTTCTTAAACTCTCAATTGTCTGCTTTTTATCCCACGGACATTTTTCGCGCAGTTCGTCCATTATTTCTAATAAACGATTAAATGCTACTAATTCTTTTTTCATTTATCTTGAGTTGTGATAATTTATTACTGAAACTTTATTCTTACCGACGAATTTGTATTAAGGTTAAGCAGTTCGGCTGCATTACCTCCATTAATTGCAATCTCTAACAAATTTAAGGAATTGAAAATAGCCAAAAGCTCGCCAACCGAAGTTTCCTGGTAAGAATTGTTGATTTTTGATATGGTGTAATGATTACTTTGTACAAAAATTTTAAATGCTTTCCCTTTTCCAACTCGATCAAAAATATCCTTAGATATATTTGTAATTGCATTCTGAAACGAATCAATATAAACAATGCTTCCAATAACAACATTGTCTTCAATGGTTGCTCTTAATGGAACTCTTCTCACTATTGAATCAAGTTTTTTACCTAAAGAGTCAATTTTACTTCCATTAATAATATTGCAAGCAACTTTGCTAAAAACATCTAAAGTTGGGAATGTGCTAGGCTTAGTATCCTTAATTGAATAATAATTAACCTGATCGTCATCTTTAAATAACAAGCTAAAAATTCCATTATCGGAGCCAATAAAATAATGTTTGTTAAACTCTGCAATAATGTATTCCTGGTCTATTGCCACATCAGATTTTACACCAATAATATGGACTGTTTCTTCAGGAAAGTATTTATAGCTGTTTTTTAAAATAAATGCCGTCTGAAAAATATTAAATGGCTTTACTTTATGCGAAATATCAACAAGGGTTACATCTTTACAATTACTATAAATGGTTCCCTTTACAGCACCAACATAATAATCATCAGTATTCCAATCTGTTGTTAATGTGATAATTGACATAAAATGTTATCGAATCTTTTTTTAATCAGTTTTTTAAAGATACAAATTTAAAGGATTATTAGTGATAATGATGAAAAGATTCGCCGATTTAATTTGAAATATTTCAAATCTTTTATTTCAATGATTTTTAGAGTTGTTTAAAACTTTTTGGTAACTCTGATTTTAAATAAAATCCTGTAAAAAGTTTTTTTATTATTTTAGACGATTCTAAAACCAGATACTTTACTTTTGTATTCTGATATATAGGGCTATACGAATTGGTTGAGGAGGAAATAAAAAGAATTGTATGATAGAAAAGGTAATATATCTCGAAGGAGTTGATCCGGTAAGTGTTTACGGTGTTAAAAATACCAGATTAGATATTCTAAAAACGCATTTCCCAAAATTGAAAATTATTGCTCGGGGCGATGAAATAAAAGTACGTGGCGAGGAAAATTTAATTGATGAATTTGAGGAAAAATTAGAGTTAATTATCGAATTCTTTTTAAAATTTAAGAAGTTAAATAACGAGGAGTTTGAATTGTTGCTAAATGGTGAAGGCGAAGGACTTCTTAGAAGGAAAAATGAAAATGATGATGTTTTAATATTTAGTAATGATGCACGGCCAATAAAAGCAAGAACTGTTAATCAGCAAAAGCTTGTTGACGATTACGATACAAATGATCTGCTTTTTGCTATCGGCCCCGCGGGTTCAGGTAAAACCTATACGGCAATTGCATTGGCTGTTCGAGCCTTTAAAAACAAAGAGGTTAAACGGATAATTTTAACTCGACCAGCAGTCGAAGCTGGTGAAAATTTGGGTTTTTTACCAGGCGATCTAAAGGAAAAACTTGATCCGTATTTACGTCCATTGTATGATGCTTTAATGGATATGATCCATCCTCGTAAATTGGCTGAGTTAATTGAAAATGACGTTATTGAAATAGCACCTTTAGCATATATGCGTGGTAGAACGCTTGATAATGCTTTTGTAATTCTAGACGAAGCGCAAAATACAACGGTTAATCAGCTTAAAATGTTTTTAACCCGTATGGGTAAAAATGCAAAGTTTATTGTTACAGGTGATACAACACAAATAGATTTAAAACCTAAGAGTTCATCAGGATTATTGCAAGCGATGAAAATTCTTAAAAACATTAAAGGTATTTCGATTGTTGAGTTCGATGAGCGCGATATTATTCGGCATCATTTAGTGAAATACATTGTTAATGCATACAAGACATTAGATACTGATAATAAATAAGTAATTATAACTAGCAACTTTTAAATCAAAATTAAAGTATGGCACAAGCAGTAGTGAAAACCGATTTTAACTTTCCAAAACAAGTAAGTGTTTATAATGGAAAAGTTAGGGATGTATACAACATTAACGATCAGTTTTTAGTAATGATAGTTAGTGATCGAATCTCTGCATTTGATGTAGTTTTACCTGAAGGTATTCCTTATAAAGGACAAGTTTTAAATCAGATTGCTGATAAGTTTTTAGATGCAACATCGGATATTGTTCCTAATTGGAAAATTGATGTTCCCGATCCAATGGTTACTATTGGCCATTTTGTTGAACCCTATCAGGTTGAGATGGTTATTCGTGGTTATTTAACAGGTCATGCTTGGAGAGAGTATAAAACGGGCAAAAGAGAAATTTGTGGTGTGCCAATGCCAGAAGGTATGAAAGAGCATCAAAGATTTCCTCAGCCAATAATTACTCCAACTACAAAAGCTCACGAAGGGCACGATGAAGATATTTCTCGCGAAGAAATTATAAAGCAAGGATTGGTTTCAAAGGAGGAATATGAAAAGTTAGAAGAATATACTTTGGCTTTATTTCAACGTGGAACGGAGATTGCAGAAAAAATGGGCTTAATCTTAGTTGATACAAAATATGAATTTGGACGAAAAGATGGTCAGATATATTTAATCGACGAAATTCATACTCCGGATTCATCGCGCTATTTTTATTTGGAGGGATATCAGGAAAGACAAGATAAAGGCGAAAATCAAAAGCAATTATCGAAAGAATTTGTGCGTGAGTGGTTAATGAAAAATGGTTTTCAAGGAGAAGAAGGACAAAAGGTTCCTGAAATTACAGAAGAATTTGCAGATCAGGTTTCGGAGCGATACATTGAGCTTTATGAAAGTATCACAGGCGATAAATTTGTAAAAGCTGATGCTGATGAAGTGGCTGCAAGAATTGAGAAGAATGTAACAAGCAAGCTCAATGAGTTATTGTAATAAAAAATAATACATAAAAGCCGATATTGATTTCCAATGTCGGCTTTTTTTATTTATAGATTTGGATTTAAATTATAGTTTCAAATAATCTTTTAAGTCGGCAACATATTTTTCAAATGCTTCTCTGCCTTGTTTAGTTATTGAACATGTTGTTTGTGGCATTTTACCTTTAAACCCTTTTTTAACGATAAGATATCCTGCATTCTCTAGTTTTGTTATTTGAACACTTAGATTCCCCGCTGTTGCTTCTGTTTGCTCTTTTATATATGTGAACTCTGTTTTTTCAAGTGTAATCAGAAGAGACATAATTGCTAAACGCAATTCCGAATGTAATAAAGGATCTAGTTTCTTAAGCATTTTTCTTATTTTGCATTCTTAATAGGTAACCGGGTACAAGATATCCAAAGATAATTATCAAAGGCGAAATAAATTCAATATAATTATTTGGGATAAATAAGTAACACAGAGTTCCAACCCAAAAAACAATTCCACCCCAAATTAGAGGCTTAAATTTAATAATTATTCCCGTTAAGAAGGTAGCATTACCTGCTAACAAATAAATAATTATTCCAATGTTGTAGTTAAACTCCTTCATAGAAATAATAACGATAACATAACTTACAAAAAACGCGATCCAAACCATAAAATTTACTCGATCGAGATGTGTTGACGATTTTTTCTTGTGTCCATTGCGTGCACCATATATAGCAGATGCTATAAATCCTGGGATTACGATTAGCCACATCATGTAGGGTTTTGAGAAGCTCGTAAAGTGTTTAATGCATAATTGTCCAATTATCTCAATTAAAATAATCCATCCCCAAAGTAAAAAGTAAAAACTACTATCGTGTAAATTTCCCTTTGTGCGCTGAATCATTTTTTCAATAATTTGAAGACTTTCTTCGGGTTTTAATGTTTTTTCATTTGTTTCCATACTACTAGTTTTATAATTTCACTACAAACATAAACTAGTTTATAAAATAAACCAAATTATTTTAATGTTTTTTTATTATTTGAATTGTTTTATAGAATTACAGGCTTTTCAAATAATCTTAGTATTTTTACATTCGATTAAGAATTAAATATTTAAATAAATGGATAAAGTATTAGGAATAGGAAATGCATTGGTTGATATAATGACCAAATTACCGAATGATTCAACATTAGATAAGTTTTCTTTAAGAAAAGGAAGCATGCAATTATCAGAAAGAGATTTTGCGGATCAGATTAATAATGAAACTGTAAGTTTTGATAAATCTCAATCTTCGGGAGGTTCGGCGGCTAATACTATTCATGGACTTGCAAGTTTAGGAGCTCCAACAGGTTATATTGGTAAAGTAGGGAATGATTCATTTGGTGAATTTTTTAGCAATGATATGAAAGCAAATGGAATTGAACCATTTATGTTAAAAACTGCCACAGATACAGGTAGAGCTATGGCTCTTATTTCTCCAGATTCAGAACGTACATTTGCTACTTATTTGGGAGCTGCGATTGAATTATCGGACTCTGATCTTGCGGAAAATCAGTTTAAAGATTATAAAATTTTACACATAGAAGGTTATTTAGTTCAGAACCACGCTTTAATGTTAAGAGCTGCGGAATTAGCTAAAGCAAACAATATGAAGATATCTATTGATATGGCTAGTTTTAATGTTGTTGAAGATAATCTGGAATTTTTAAAAGATTACGTTAAAAATTACGTAGATATTATTTTTGCAAACGAAGAAGAAGCAAAAGCTTTTACCGGAAAAGAACCAGAAGAAGCTTTAAACGAAATAGCTGAGCAATGCGAAATTGCAGTTGTAAAAATTGGTAGTAAAGGTTCAATGGTTAAAAGTGAAGGAAATATCCACATGGTTGAGCCATTTAAAGCAAATTCTATTGATACTACAGGAGCAGGAGATTTATATGCATCAGGTTTTTTATATGGAATGGTTAATAAAAAGCCTTTAGACCAGTGTGGTAAAATTGGTTCTTTATGTGCAAGTAAAGTAATTCAAATCATTGGAACAAAAATGTCAAATTCAACTTGGGACGATATAAAGAAAAATATCTAAAAATATTGGTTTTGTTATTAAGAAGGGTGATTGTTTACAATCACCCTTCTTTTTTGAACAATTATTCTAGTACTTAGTTGAAGTAATAATACAATTTTGATTCTCTTTTTTTAATGATTAAATTAGTGAATCTTAACTTGAATATTGATTCAAATGGGTTTAAAAAATCTTCGATTTCGGACAAAATTAATTTTGGGTTTTGTAATTATTATCGCCTTCTCTTTGCTAATTAGTTTTGTTGCATTAATTCAATTAAATAAACTTCAAAAAAGTACAGAACTTATTTACAAACATCCATTAGCTGTAAGTAATGCTGTTCGAGAGATTAAAATAAGCGTTTTTGGAATGCATTGCGCAATGAAAGATGTAATTATTGCACAGAATCAGGTGGAGATTGATAGTGCAATTTTCGCGGCTAATAATTATAAAATTGAAGCTATAGTAGCTTTTGATATTGTATTTGATCGATTTTTGGGAGATATTAAAGACGTTGAAGATGCATATAATTGTTTTAAAGCCACGGAAGATATAAGAAAAGAGGTTTTGGGTTGGAAGTTACAAAACAAAAATCAGGAAGCTAGTGATCTTATTAATAGTAAAGGAGCTCATGAATTCGAGATATTGTTGAGCAAAATTGATGTAATGGCTGATTTTGCAAAAAATAAAGCTGACGAATTTAAAACAGAATCTGAGAACCGATACAAAAGTACTTTAAATACTTTAATTGGAGCTATATCGGTAATTTTAGGGTTAAGTATACTAATTGCATTCCTTATTTCTAAGAGTATATTAATTCCAATTCATAAATTTATATCGCATATTAAAGTTTTATATAACAGAGAAGATATTGCAAATAAATCTTATACAACAGAAGAAGATTTATTTGCAATAACTATTTCGGAATTAAAAAGCGCATATCTTCAAATAGAAGATGCTAATCATGAGTTAAGAATACTTAATGAGGATTTAGATGGTCAAGTAAAAATAAGAACACAAGAATTAGAGCAAAATCAAACAGAACTAAAGGATAAAAATGAAGAATATGCGGCAATTAATGAAGAGTTAACGCAAACTATTGAAGAGTTACAAGATGCAAAGAGTGATATTGAAGCAAGTGAGTTGCATTATAAAGCATTATTTGAGAACTCTCCTGTTCCAATGTGGGAAGAAGATTTTTCCAAAGTAATGAAAGAGATTGAAAAAATTAAAGAAACTGGTGTTAAGGATTTTAGAAAGTATTTTGACGAAAACCCAGAAAAACTTCAGGAATTGGCTCATTATGTTAAAATTGTTGAAATTAATAACCCTGTAGTGGAGCTTCATGAAGCTGACTCTAAAGAGCAATTGTTGAAAGGCTTATCCGATATTTTTACCAAAGAATCATTTGATGCTTTTAAAGAAGAAGTAATAGCTATTGCCCAAGGATTAAACAAGTATGAAATTGAGGGTGTTGTGGGTACTTTACAAGGAAATAGAAAAGATGTTCATCTCAAATGGGTTGTCGTTCCTGGATATGAGAAGTCAATGGAAAAGGTTTATGTATCGACCATTGACATAACGGATAAGAAAAAAGCTGAAAATTTATTAATAGAACGAGAACAGCATTTAAGAACTGTTTTTGATGCTGCAAAAAATGTTTCATTTATTAGAACAGATCTTAATGGTGAAGACTCACAAATACTAGATTTTAGCCCTGGAGCAGAAAATATATTTGGTTACAAAGCCGAAGAGGTAATAGGAAAAAAGGTTGCGATTCTTCATGCTCCATACGAATACAAAAATTTCCCTGCCATGCAAGAAATTTTACGAAATAGTAAAACGGCACTTTCAGGAGAGACTGTTATGATTCGTAAATCAGGTGAGTTGTTCACTGCTTTAATTACAATTAATCCAATTCGAGATAAAGATGATGTTTTAATTGGAACTTTAGGAGTTTCAATAGATATTTCAGATAGAAAAAGGGCTGAAGATGTAAATAAAATACAAAGCGGAATTCTTGCAAATATGTCAGAAGCAGTTTATCTCATTAGGAAGAATGATGGTATTATAATGTATACAAACGAAGAATTTGAAAAATTGTTTGGATATTCTAATAATGAGATGCTTGGTAAACACGCTTCCATTGTTAATGCACCAACCGATAAAACGCCAGAAAAAACTACAGAAGAAATCATGACAATAATTGCTGAAACAGGTCTTTGGCAAGGCGAAATAAACAATATAAAAAAGGACGGAACTAAATTTTGGTGTCAAGCAAGAGTCTCAGTTTTTGATCATCCACAATTTGGAGAGGTTTTAATCTCTGTTCATCGAGATATTACAGAACGTAAAATTGCTGAAAAATTACTTAAAGAAAGTGAGAAGGAATATAGAACTTTAGTTGAAAATATTCCAGGAGTAACATATCGTTGTGCTAACGATGAATTCTGGACAATGGAATTTTTGAGCGACGAAATTGAGAAGCTTACGGGTTATCCAAGTTCGGAGTTTATTAATAACAAAGTCCGAACCTTTGCTTCTGTTATATATTCTGAAGATATTCAATCGGTGCAAGAATCTATTAATAAGCATCTTAAAACAAAAAGTGAATATACTCTAGAATATAGAATTGTCCGTGCCGATGGTGAAATTAGGTGGGTGTTTGAGAAAGGTCAGGGTGTATGTGACTCCAAAGGTAATCATAGGTATCTTGATGGTGTAATAATTGATATTACAGAAAGAAAACGTGGAGAGCAAATTCAAAAAGTGTTGTATAATATTTCTAACGCAGTTAATAGCGCCGATAATTTAGAGAAGTTAATTCGTCAAATTCAAATTGAATTAGGATTTATAATTGATACTACAAATTTTTATATTGCTCTTTATGATAAGAGTACAGATTCTTTCTCGCTACCTTTTTATGCCGATGAAAAAGATCAACTTACAAATATTCCGAAAGGGAAAACATTAACAGATTATGTGTTAAAAACAAAAAAATCATTATTAGCAAATATAGGAATTAAGAAAAAACTTGTGGATGAGGGGCATTTGGGTCATGTTGGTACTATATCTAAAATATGGTTAGGAGTTCCACTTCGTATTGAGGGAAGAATAGTAGGTGTACTTGCAGTTCAAAGTTATACAGATGAATTTGCATATAACGAGTCAGATGTGGAAGTGCTTGAGTTTATTTCCGATCAAATAAGTTTATCAATAGATCGTAAAAGAACGGAAGAAGAATTGCTTAAAGCTAAGGAACACGCAGAAGAAAGTGATCGTTTAAAATCAGCGTTTTTAGCAAATATGTCACATGAAATCAGAACCCCGATGAATGGAATTCTAGGTTTTGCTAAATTGCTTCAAAAGCCAGATATAACAACAGGTAAACTCAATAGCTTTGTCGAAATAATTATTAATAGCAGTAATCAATTATTAAATATCGTAAATGATATTTTGGATATATCCAAAATTGAAACTGGTCAAATTGAATTGTACGAAGAGGAGATTGATTTGAACAAAGTATTGCGTGATATTAGATCGTTTTTTGGATTAAAGGCAAGTGAATTAGGGCTTGAGCTTATTTTAATAACAGAACTAAAATTAGGTAAGTTTAATATTTTGATTGATAAATCTAAGCTTAAACAAATCATATATAATTTAATTGGGAATTCGTTAAAATTTACAAAAAAGGGAAGTATTGAGTTTGGTTATAAACTTGAACAAAATAGCATTAATTTCTTTGTAAAAGATACGGGAATAGGTATACCCAAAAAATATCATGCAGAAATTTTTAATCGATTTAATAAATTAGAAACGAACTTATCGGAGTTGCATGGAGGAACAGGATTAGGACTTGCAATTTGCAAAGGTTTAGTGGAAGGTTTAGGAGGTAAAATATCTGTAATATCAGAAGAAAATAAAGGAACAACATTTACTTTTAAACTGCCCTTAAAAATTGTTAAGCAAATAGAAACAAAATCCAGTATTAGTGATGTTGAACATAAAGAAAATATTAAGTCTATGATATTAATAGTCGAAGATGAGGAGATTAATGCCGAATATTTAAAGGAGGTATTACATATTAGGGGTATTAATTTTATTCATGCAAAGAATGGTGCTGAAGCACTAAAAATATTCAAGAAAAACAAAGAAATTGATCTTGTGTTAATGGATCTTAAAATGCCTATAATGGATGGTTTTGAGGCTACAAAGGAAATGAAAAAAATAAAATCACACATACCTATTATAGCACAAACTGCTTATGCAATGAAATCTGATAGGATAAGGGCATTAGATGCAGGATGCGATGATTATATTTCGAAACCTATTGTCGAAGAAGCCTTATTTGAATTAATAAAAAAACATCTTGCGAATAAAGTGTAATGCGCTTAATGTTAAGTAACTAGGTGGTTTTTTTTATGAATAGTGAGTGATTCACTTTAAACTAACTTGCCATTATGGAAACGAAAAATTGTAGCAGAATATTAATTGGTATGTATTTTCTTTTGCTTTAGGTGGGATGGTAATAATTCTTTTTTTAATAGTTGCTCACCAATTATATAAAAGACTCTGATGATGTCTTAAATAAAATTGCAGTTATTAAGATAGTAAAGCTGTTTGTCAATAAGTCGTTGATATATATCATTTTGAATATCCTTTTGTAATAGTTAAATTGTAAGATATTTGTTAATCAATCTAATATAAATGTTACTTAAAAATTTACGTTTTCGAACGAAGTTGTATTTGGGATTTACATTTGTCATCTTCTCATTTGTAGTTGTTAGTTTAATCGGGCTAAATAATCTTAATAAACTGCACGATAATACAGAGCTGATTTACAGCCATCCTTTAATTGTTAGTAATGCTGTTCGAGATGTAAATACATATATTTTTGCGATTCATCGTTCAATGAAAGATGTTGTTTTGGCTGAATCGAAAGCAGAACTTGATAGTTCTGTAAATCTTGTAGCAATCTATAATAAAATAGTGTTGGATGCATTTGACATTATTTCTAATAGATTTTTAGGAGATAAAGAAGATGTTGATATTGCCTTTGATGCTTTTATGGGGTGGGAGAATATTAGAAATGAGGTTATTCTACTTAAATTAGAAGATAAGAATATTGATGCTGCAAGGATTACAAAAGGAAAGGGAGACGATTATGTAAAAATGTTGTTTTTAAAAACTCAAAAGATGACAGATTTTGCCCAAAATAAAGCTGATGAGTTTAAAGCGCATTCTGAAAAAACATATAAAAGAACTGTGCAAACAATTACCCTCCTTATAATTGTTCTTTTAGTTTTAAGTGTTTTTATAGTTCTTTTATTATCAAATAGTATATTGAGTCCAATCAAGGAATTTATTTCAAAAATTCGATCCTTGTATCAAAATGAGGAAAGTATGTCAACAGAAGTTGAATATGCATCGGAGTCTGATCTCCTATTATTAACTATATCCGAATTAAAAAACGCTTATCATCAAATAAGCGAAGCAAATCATGAGTATCAAACTTTGAATGAAGAACTTGATGAAAAAGTAAAGGAGAGAACTTTTGAGTTGGAAGAGAATCGATTTAAGTTAAAAGAAAAAAACGAAGAGTACCTCGCGATTAATGAAGAATATGAGACGCTTAACGATGAATTAATGCAAACTAATCAAGATTTAATTGAAGCGAAAGAGATTGCAGAGTCAAGTGAAAAATACCTCGAAAAAATAATCAACAATATCGGAGATCCTGTATTTGTTAAGGACGAACAAAGTAGACTTCTACATGTTAATGAAGCCTTTTGTAATATTTTTGGCTTGTCAAAAAATGATGTTATTGGAAAAACGCTAGCTGAGGATGTTACTGCTGAGGAACGTGAAAGTTTCTTGAAAATTGATAAACAAGTACTCAAGGATGGACGTGAGAATATAAATGTAGAAACGCTTACAGTAAGAAATGGTGAATCCAGGATTATATCAACAAAAAAAACACGATTTACTGATAAAAATAATAATAAATTCCTTGTTGGGGTTATACGCGATATCACCCAACTAAAAGAGCAGGAAAAGGAAATAATAAATGCCAAAGAAAAAGTTGAAGAAAGCGAAACTCGTTTTAAAGCTCTGCATAATGCATCGTTTGGAGGAATTGCGATTCATGATAAAGGACAAATTGTTGATTGTAATCAAGGCTTATCGGATATTTCCGGTTATACTTACGAAGAACTTATCGGTACAGATGGTTTATTACTTATAGCTGAAGGGTCGAGAGAAATGGTAATGAATAACATTGTTTCAGAATACGAGAAACCTTATGAGGCACTTGGAGTAAGAAAAAACGGGAAAGAATATCCACTTAGGTTAGAAGGCAAAATGATTCCTTATAAGGGGAAAGGAATGCGAGTAGTTGAATTTAGAGATATTTCGGAACAGAAAAAAGCTGAAAAAGCAGTTCAAGAGAGTGAAAAGAAATTACGCGATTTAGTAAATAATTTAGATGCGGGCGTTGTAGTTCATTCTACGGATACAAAAATTCTTAGTAATAATCCTAGAGCATCAGAATTACTTGGGCTGAGCCAAGATCAGCTGATGGGTAAAACAGCTATTGATCCATATTGGAAATTTGTCGATGAGAATAATAATCCAATACCTTTAGATGAATATCCCGTAAATAAAGTTCTCTCAACAAAAAATGTAATCTCAAATATTCTTGTTGGAGTATTACGTCCTGTTAATAAAGATAAAGTATGGCTTTTGGTAAATGGATTTCCGTCAATTGATAAGCACGGAGGGATTAATGAAGTTGTTATAAGTTTTGTTGATATTACTAAACGTAAGAAGGCCGAAGATAAATTGAAAATTAGCCTGGAGAAGGAACAAACTCAGGCGAATATAGTTAGAACTACACCTGTTGCAATAGCATTTGGTTATCCGGATGGAAGATTAGATAATTGTAATAACGCATTTACGGAATTAACCGGTTATTCAGAGAAAGAACTCAAAAGTATAAATTGGAATGATGTTTTAACTCCTGAAAAATGGAAGAAAATTGAAGAAGAAGAACTTGGAAAGTTAACACCGGATAATAATTTTATTCGTTACGAGAAAGAATATATTCATAAAAGTGGTAGTGTTATTCCTATAGAATTGGCGGTTAATGCCAAGTATGATGAAAAAAATAACTTAATTCATTTTGTAGGTTTTATAACAAATATTACAGAACGCAAACTGTCCGAAATTGGGCTTGCAAACCAGAACGAAGAGTATCAATCAATAAACGAAGAATTACGACAAGCCAATGAAGAACTAATTCTTGCAAAGGATCAGGCAGAAGAAAGTGATCGTTTAAAATCGGCATTTTTAGCAAATATGTCACACGAGATACGCACACCAATGAATGGAATTATTGGTTTTGCTAAATTGTTGCAAAAGCATGAATTAACAAAGGATAAATTAGAAAATTACATTAGTATAATAGTCGGTAGTAGCAATCAATTACTTTCCATTGTAAATGACATTTTAGATATATCTACAATTGAGACGGGGCAAATAGATTTATATGAAGAAGAAGTTAATTTAAATGAAACTCTTGAAGAAATTCAATCTTTCTTTGAATTAAAAGCAGAAGAGAAGGGGATTAAATTAAAACTAATGCCAGAATTGGAAAATATAGATTCTAATATTTTTACCGACGATTCAAAACTAAAACAAATATTGTTTAATCTTATTGGAAACGCGTTAAAATTCACACATCAAGGTTCCATTGATTTTGGATATAATATAGCTGAAGATAAAATAAAATTCTTTGTAAAAGACACTGGAATAGGGATATCTCTAAAAGATCAAAAAAATATTTTTAGCAGATTTCATAAGGTTGAACATAAATCTGAGGAATTGTACGGAGGAACAGGCTTAGGTTTAGCTATTTGTAAAGGATTAGTAGAGCGAATAGGGGGCGAGATTTGGGTAGATTCAAAATTAGGAGAAGGATCAAGTTTTTTTATCACTCTTCCGTACAGAAAAGCAAAAGCAATAAAAGATTCATTTAAGATAAAAGAAGAAGATGTTGAATTCTTGAAATTTAAAATTTTAATTGTTGAAGATGAACTTGTAAATGCTGATTTTCTAAAAGAGGTCTTGAGCTTGAGAAATATTAGCTATATACATGTAAGTGATGGAGAAAGTGCTGTAAGGGAATGTCTAACAAATAATAGCATCGATTTGGTATTAATGGATATTAAATTGCCCAAAATGAGTGGTTACGAAGCCACAAAAAAAATTAAAGAAAAGAAACCTAACTTACCAATTATTGCTCAAACAGCTTATGCCATGAAGTCTGATGAAATTGAAGCTCTTAATGCGGGCTGTGATGGGTATATCTCAAAACCTATTGTCGAAGAGAATCTATTAAAATTGATTTCTAAATTCCAAGGAGGTAAGGTCTAATTTCAATAAAGGGAATGTTATTTTAAGATTTCAGATATATTAAAAAAATAGGATCATAATGCAAAAGAAAAAGCAGAAGAAAGCGATTTGTTAAAATTATAAAATCAGATGGTGAAATTTCCTGTAATGAATGGATATACTGCCACCAAAAAGATTAAAGTATTTAAATCATATTTACCAATAATTGCACAAACTGTCTACGCAATGAAATCGGATAAAAATAATGCCTTAAAAGCTGGATGCGACGGTTATATTTCGAAACTTATAGTAGAAGACATTTTATTTGAATTAATAAAAAAACACTTGAATTATTAATTAAGATGAATCATTTGTAATATTTTTTGTATTTTTTCAACTAATAAGTAAATATAAAATTAAAAAAGTATGTTTAAATGGTTTTTGTCACATCAGTGGAAAGAATTAACCCGATCAAATTTCTGGCAAAAAAGCCTGATAATTAATATTATCATAGGCTTCTTTATGTTAATTATGTTTTCATATTTGGTGCTTTTAGGGTTGTTTATCGACGAAATTCTAACCGAATTATACCCCACAGGAGATATATTTACTATTTTTAATGGTGGGTTGTTATATTATTTAGGAGCTGATCTTTTCGTTCGATTTTTTCTATACAGTTTGCCTGTAATAAATGTAGAGTCGTATTTGCATTTACCAATTAAAAAATCGAAAATATTAAGTTTTATTCTTCTAAAATCAACTTTAAATATTTTTAATGTATTACCGTTCTTGGTTCTTATTCCATTTGCATTAAAGGTTGTTAAAGTTGATTATTCAGTAACTTTAGCTATTTCGTGGCTTGTTCTAATGCTTATTGTTATTTTAAATAACAGTTTTTTATTGCATTATCTTAAAAGACGATTTATCGATAAACCAGTTTATATGGGAATATTTGCCTTATTAATGGCAACTATAATTGTTCTTGATAAATTTCACGTATTTTCTTTATCAGATTATTCATCAAGTCTTTTCAATTTTTTAGCATTTAATCCAATTTATATTGTAATTCCAATTACTATTCTTGGGTTGGTTTACGGAATAAATTATTCATACCTGAGGTCACGAATGACACTCGAAGATATTAATGCTAAGAAGCTAAAAAAGGTTGATTCTTTATCGAGAGTAAAATATTTAGATTCCTTTGGCGAACTGGGTGAAATGATTCTTTTAGAATTAAAATTAGTTTGGCGAAATAAACGAAGTCGTTCAATTATAATGATGAGCCCGATGTTTCTTCTGTATGGTCTGTTATTTTATCCTAACGAAGACATGAGTAGTCTTGGGTTTTTAATATTTGTGGGCGTGTTTATGACAGGTGGAATTATGTTTAATTACGGACAATATATGTTAAGTTGGGAAAGTAATTATTTCGATGGAATAATTGCAAGTAACATCGATTTTCAAAAACACTTTCGTGCAAAATATATAATGATTATCTCAACAGTTATTATTTCTTATATACTAACTATTCCGTATGTTTATTTTGGAACAAATGTTTTACTTATTAATACGGCGACATTTTTATTTAATTTAGGTTTTTTGTCTATGTTGTTAATGTATTTTTCAAGTAGTAGCCGAAAACGAATGGATATGGCAAAAAGTTCAGCGTTTAACTACCAAGGTATGGGAGCTTCGAATTGGATTATGATTTTGCCATTCTTTTTGTTGCCTATTGTAATTTGGCTTCCGTTTAAGTTTCTTGGATTGTCAGAATGGGGAATAGGAGCAATTGGATTTATCGGAATTGTCAGTTTAATATTTCATAAATCATTAATGAAAATTGTTATAAAACGATTCGAAAAAAAGAAACATCTTATTGCAGAGGGTTTCAGAGAATCATAGGAGTTTTGAATTAGAAAAATATAAAATCATGATAGAAGTAAAAAGTTTAGCAAAAGGATATAATGGAACAATCGTATTGGATATTCCTGAATTAAAAATCGAGAAAGGAGAAAGTTTTGGTTTGGTTGGTAACAATGGAGCTGGGAAAACTACATTTTTTAGATTAATATTAGATTTAATAAAGGCGAATAAAGGCGAAGTGTTATCACAAGGAATAGATGTTAAAAAAACGGTTGATTGGAAATCTTACACAGGATCTTATCTTGACGAAGGATTTTTGATAGATTTTTTAACGCCCGAAGAATATTTTAATTTTATTGCAAGCGTAAATAATCTTTCGAAGGGCGATATTCAGAAGTTTATGGATGAATTCGAAGATTTTTTTAATGGTGAGATAATTGGGAAAGGTAAATATATTCGAGATTTATCGCGTGGAAATAAACAAAAAGTGGGCATTGCCGCTTCTTTAATGACAGAACCTGAGGTTTTAATTTTAGATGAACCATTTGCAAGTTTAGATCCAAGTTCTCAAATAAGATTAAAAAATCTACTCAAGAAATTGAAAGAAGAAAAAAATCTTACCATGTTAATTTCCAGTCACGACTTAAACCATGTAACCGAAGTTTGTGAACGAATTGTGGTGTTGGATAAAGGGATTGTTATTCATGATATTAAAACACAAGAAGATACTTTAAAAGAACTCGAATCTTATTTTGCAGTCTAAATTTGTAAGATTTATTTAGATACTGCAATTGGGAAGCTCCAACACGTGTTGGGGCTTTTTTTATTAAGGTAGATGAGCAATTGCAATTAATAGAGTAATTTTAAGCATCTTTGCAGTATTGAAATGCTTAAATGTATGGTAAGATGATTAAAGTCGATTTTAACATTAAGAATGGATATTTAGACTCAATTTTTATAGGTGATATTCGAAAGGAAGATCTTATTGAATATATTGATGCAACAAAAATAAATGAATTGTACCCCCGAAAATTAAAAATTCTTACTGACTCAAAAAAGGCAAATATGTTATTGTCGAAATCGGATTTAAAAGATGTTGTTGATGCCAATTTGAAATCCTTACAGCAGTACGATTATATAATTGACGCTATTGTAACTAAAAACCCAAAAGAAACAGCCTATTCATTTATGTATAAAGAATTAAGCGCTACAAAAAAATACCGATTTGAGGTATTTAGTACAAGAGATGCTGCAGTTGAGTGGTTGGAGATGCAATAATTCAATAAAGAATATAATGTAAAAAGGAGTCATGCTAAGTATATCAAAGCATGACTCCTTTTTTTTATTTAATCTGAGGAACAGCTGTTGTAAATATTTGAATATCTGAATCGTAATTTTCAATAACATCTTTATTCAAAGAAATTATTTCTCCAATAATTGGGTTTTGAACACTTACTTTTTTGTCTATAGAGGCTTTAGTTGCTCTTTCAATTGGTTCTGTCCATGTATGTACGCTTAATCTGAACTTGCTCCAATGAATTGGAAGTAAGGTTTTTCCTTTTAAATCGATGTGTGCTTGAATTGTTTGTTCGGGCATAGCATGAATTTGCGACCAATTCTCATTGTATTGCCCACATTCTATTAGAGTTAAATCAAAAGGACCATATTTTTCTCCAATATCTTTAAAATGATTTCCATAACCCGAATCGCCACCAAAGAATACCTTCTCATTTTTTGATTCAATTACCCATGAACACCACAGTGTTTTGTCTCTATCCCGAGTTCCACGTCCGGAGAAATGGCGCGCAGGAGTCGACGTTAAAAGTAAATCTGAATTAACCCGGATTGAATTTCCCCAATCAGCAATCTCAATTTTTTCCGCAGAAATTCCCCACCGCAATAAATGAGCTTCTACACCCAAGGGAACAACAAACTTTTTTGTTTTTGAATCAATTTTTTTTATCGTTTTATAATCTAAGTGATCATAATGATCATGGGAAATCAGAACTACATCTATTTCAGGTAAAATATCTACTGAGTATTCATTTTCAAAATCAAATGATTTATTAAAGAATGGCACAGGCGATGCTGCTTTTGTAAAAACAGGATCGGTAATAATTATTTGTCCATTAATATTGATTAAAACAGTTGAATGTCCTAACCAAGAGTAATTTATTCCGCTATCCTTACTTGCAAATTCATCTTTGTTAAATTTTACTGTTTGAAGTTTTTCACTTGGTTTGCCATTATCAACCCCGGTAAAGAATTTTTTCATTACATCGGCACGCGAACCTTCGCTGGTCATCATTGTGGTGCTTTCAATATTCTGGAATTTACCATTTTTAAAGTTGGGCGATAATTCTAGCTTTTCCTGATTAATAAATTTCTTTTTTGCACCAAATGTTGGATGTAACCAAATAAATAGATTAATGCCAAGAATAATACTTACTATTATTGATGTTATTATAATTAATGTCATTTTCATATGTTTAAATTTGATATTTCGATTTTATAAAACGTACTAGCTCAACAAGTTCTTCTTTATTATGATTTTGTTTATACATACTCGATAATCCCATAATAGATAGAAAAAGATATTTAGTTTCCATTTCTGGATTATGGTAACTTAAATTGGTAAAGGCGTTTTCGATTATTTTATTGATTCTGGTAAAGGTTTCTGAATTGTGATATTTCGCCGCAATTTCAGGGCTTTGATATTTTAAGGATGTTACTAAATTCCAATAAGCACTGTTTTCGTTCATTATATTTAAAGGGAATTCAATAGCCAGTGAAATTACTTTTTTGGAATCCATTTCATTCTGCATTTTTAACAAATAATCATCAATCGATTGAGTTCCAATAGCTACTATTGCGTCTAACAATCCTTCTTTATTTGTAAAGTGACGAAAAATTAAACCTTCAGAAACTTTAGCTTTTTTTGCAATTCTATTGGTTGATGTATTTGCATATCCCATGTTTGAGAATAGCTCCAGTGCAATTTGTAAAATAGTATCTTTTTTAACTGTCATAAATATAAAAGTGAGTAATCACTTATAAAAATAATGCTTATATTTTAAGAAGCAAATAAAAAGAATAATTAAATGTTATAGCGAAATCATAATTAACAATATATTTCGTTAATTCGTTAGATTAATGTTAATTACAATTAATTTGTATTCTATGAAAACACTTTCATTTATTTTTATTTTTTTGATTTTTATATTTTCAGCTTGTGGTCAAAGCAACGATACAGAACTAATTAAGCCCGATGGAAAAACAATTTCACAAAGAATTAATACGCCTAAAGGTTTTAATAGAATTGATGTCGAAGCTGATAGTTATGGATACTATTTAAGAAACTTAGCCTTAAAAGCGGATGGATCAAAAGTTAAATTTTATAATGGAATTATTAAACCAAATTTTTGGGTATACACAGCTGTTGTTGATATGGAAATTGGAGAGCGAAATTTACAACAATGCGCCGATGCAGCAATGAGATTAAGAGCTGAATATTTATATAAGAATAACAAATTTGATCAGATACACTTTAATTTTACTAATGGATTTAGAGTAGATTATTCGGAATGGATGAAGGGGAAGCGAATTGTTGTTGTTGGAAATAAATCCTACTGGAAAGAACAAACTACTTCATCCAATACATATTCTAGCTTTCGAAAATATATGGATATAATATTTGCATACGCAGGAACTTTATCTTTGGCTAAAGAAATGAGTCCGGTTAATATCCAAGATATTCAAATAGGAGATGTTTTTATTCAGGGTGGTAGTCCTGGTCATGCAGTTATTGTTGTCGATTTGGCAGCAGATACAAAGGGGAATAAAATATTTTTGCTGGCACAAAGTTATATGCCAGCTCAGGATATTCATATCTTAAATAATCCAAACAATAAAAAAATAAGTCCTTGGTATAGTGCGAATTTCGAAGGTGAATTAGTTACTCCGGAATGGACTTTCAAAAAAACAGATCTAAAACGATTTGTTGATTAATTAATTCTATGATTTTTTAGATCGTTCTAATTCACGAAGGTTATCCATTCTTTTTTTCTGAAGGAAACTATTAATATCACCAAGGTGTTCTTTCACTTTCTTATTTCCAAACTCATACACTTTTTCAACAAGGCCATCTAGAAAATCACGGTCATGCGAAACCAAAATAAGAGTTCCGTCAAAATCTTGTAAAGCTCTTTTAAGGATGTCTTTTGTTTTCATATCTAAGTGATTTGTAGGTTCATCCAGAATAAGTAGATTAACAGGCTCAAGTAATAATTTGATCATCGCAAGTCTTGTTTTTTCGCCACCCGAAAGAACTTTAACTTTCTTGGTAATACTATCGCCACTAAACATAAAGGCGCCAAGCAAATCTTTAATTTTTGTTCTTACATCACCTCTTGCAACATCATCAATGGTTTGAAAAACGGTAAGCTGTTCTTCAAGTAGTGAAGCCTCGTTTTGTGCAAAATATCCAATTAATGTATTGTGACCTAAAGTAAGATTTCCATTGTAATCAATCTCATTCATAATGGCTTTAACCAAGGTCGATTTACCTTCACCATTTTTCCCAACGAAGGCAACTCTTTCGCCACGTTCAATAGTTAAATTCGCATTGGCAAAAACGGTATGGTCTCCATATGTCTTAGACATATCTTCAATAACCACAGGATAGCTACCCGATTTTGGTGATGGTGGAAATTTTAATCTGAGCGATGAGTTATCTTCGTCATCAACTTCTACGATTTCTAGTTTTTCTAACATTTTAACACGCGATTGTACGGATAGAGTTTTGGAATACGTGCCTTTAAAACGATCAATAAACACTTGTGTATCTGCAATCATCTTCTTTTGTTCATCGAAAGCTTTTTGCTGATGCACACGTCTATCTTTTCTAAGTTCTAAATAATTTGAGTAATTGGCTTTGTAATCATATATTCTCCCCATCGTTACTTCAATGGTTCGCGAAGTAATTTTATCTACAAATGCTCTATCGTGAGAAATTACAATTACAGCTTTTGCACTGTTAATGAGGAAATCTTCAAGCCATTGAATTGATTCGATATCAAGATGATTCGTAGGTTCGTCAAGTAAAATTAAATCGGGTTTTTGCAATAGAATCTTGGCTAGCTCAATTCGCATTCGCCATCCGCCACTAAATTCGCTTGTTGGTCGATGAAAATCTTGGCGTACAAAACCTAAACCGATCAGGATTTTTTCAACTTCAGCGTCGAAATTTATCTCTTCTATACTATAAAATTTTTCACTTAGAGTTGATACTTTTTCAATTAATTCAAAATAACTTGCTGATTCATAATCGGTACGAGCTGCTAATTCATCATTCATTTCCTGAATTTGGCGTTCCATTTCATAAATCTGAGCAAAAGCTTGTGCTGTTTCTTCAAAAACGGTTCTATTATCTTCGGTCATTAAGTGTTGCGGTAGATATGCAATAACAGCATCTTTAGGTGCAGATACGCGTCCTTTTGTTGCTGTTTGAACATTTGCTATTATTTTAAGTATGGTTGATTTTCCTGCTCCATTCTTACCCATTAAAGCGATTCTATCTTTTTCGTTTATTACAAAAGATATATCCTTAAAAAGGGTAGTTCCACTAAACTCAACTGTTAATCCATCAACTGATATCATTCTTTAATTTTTTATGAAGCGCAAAGATAGTATTTTAAGACATAAAAAAATCCTGTCTAAAGACAGGATTTAATACTGAAATATTTATTTGATAAATTCTTATTGTAGTTCTTTCAATATTTCTTGAATAGCTTTTTCTAGTTGTGGATCGTTATTATTTAGTCTGTCCATAAATGTATTCTTCACATAAATATCTGGAGCAACTCCAGTCATTTCTAAATCGTTGCCATCTAAAGTGTAACATCCCCAAGCAGGCAGTCTTGTATAAGAACCATCAACCAAACTGCGAGCCGATGTAAAAATTATCCAACGATAAGTTTCTGTTCCAATAATTTTACCAAGTTTTAATTGCTTAAATCCTTCAGCTGTCATCTCAGCATCGCTTAAAGAGTGTTCGTTAATTAATAAAACAATTGGTTTTGCAGCTGGAGCAAAATTGGGTTGAGGAGCAAGTTTTCCATTGCGATATTTCCAATTTAAATATGGTGTTTGCGAAAGGAATTGAAGTACATCATCGTGAACATTTCCACCTCGATTATATCTTAAATCTAAAATCAAAGCATCTTTATGAACGGCTTCAGTTGTCATATCAATCAAAAAATCGTTTAAACTTCCTTGTCCCATATTTTTCATGTAAACATATGCAATTCTATTTTGCGAAGCTTTATCAACGATCTTTTGCTTATTTGCAATCCATTCATCATACATTAAGTCATTTAAAGTAGTTGATCTTACAGGATGAATTTTAACATCAAATTGTGAGTTGTTGCGTTTAAATGTTAATTCTATTTCATCTAGTTTTTCTGTTTCGAGGAAATATAAATTCCTGTTCTTTGTTTGATCAACAGTTAAATTATTTACTGCAATTAGCTCATCACCTGGATGAATAGGATTGTCTAAAACATCAACTGGAGAATTATGAATAAAACGTTTTACTTTATAAGGATTTTGATCGTTGAAAACAATTCCAGTCGCTTGACTTTTTTGATTGTAGAATGTTTTTTGTTCGTCACCACTTGTTCTAAAATCGAGATGAGAACCATTCAATTCTCCAAGCATATCAATTTGTAGGGTTCTTAAATTTTTACGATTTCGAATGTATGGAACGAATTGTTCGTAATATGTTTTGGTTGCTTTCCAATCAATACCGTGATAATTTATATCATAGAAATTCTCTGCTAATGCTGCCCAATTTTCGTAGAACATTTGAACAAATTCATCATTAAAATTTTTGCTATAAGTATGTTCAATCTTAATTTTATCTAATTTATTACCGGATGTATTAATTGAATAAATATCTCCTTTAATCAAGGCATAATAACTATCTTTTGACTTCGTTATCATATCGAAAGACTTATCGAAGATCTTTTTTGTTTTGATTTTCTCAAATGGCTTTATTTCTGATTTATTGAATGTTGATTTGCCATCATCAGTGTAAATATTAAAGAATACCAATTGATTTTCTTTATCCTGAAATATTTTTGGCGAAGAGTGTTCACCTGCATTTTTAATTATCGATTCCCATCTTTCAGAAATTTTATCTAATTCAAATTTTATATCAATCGTCGAGTCCTTCTTATTTTCTTTTAAGAATAGATTTTCGTATTTGTCAGATTTAAATTCTTTTGTAAATCGGTATAAAGGTATTCGATAAATTTTATCAACGCCTTTACCACGCGGGTATCCCGGAAAATATCTTTCGGCACTTATATATAAATATTTTCCATCTGGAGACCAAATTGGATCATACTCAGGAACACCGGTATTCGTAATATTAATGGTTTTCATTAGTTTAAAGTCATAAACAAAAACATCGGGCTCGAAATTTCGGAACGCTGTGTAAACAAGGAAATTTCCATCGGGTGAAAACATTGGTTGTGAACCCCGGAACCAAAATTCATCTTCAATGATTTTACTTATTTTAAACGATTCTAAATCGATAGTATTTATATTAATTGATCCGCTTATATAAACTGCTCTGTCTCGTTTTGGCGATAGTTCAATACTTCGTTCGGTTTTATTTTCAAATGTTAATTGTTTTTCAACGGAGTTTTTTTCTGCAGAAATCTTAAATAAATTTGTCCATCCATTATTTGTTCGAGTATAAAGAAGTGACTTATTATCGGCAAACCATTTAATTTCTAATACACGTTCTTTGTTATCAGTATTTATTTCCTGTATGAACTTACCTTTAGTATCTGAAACAAATAATCTACCTCGTGAAACAAAAGCTATTTTTTTATTATCGGGCGACACATCGAAATTAGAAATCTTACCTTGTGTTTTATATGATTTATTTATTGCGAGTGTTTCATTTTTAAATATTTTTATTTCAGGTTTTGTATATTCTTGCGATTCAGTATCATATATAAAGATTTGATAATCCTTTGTAAAGACAACTTTATTCCCATTAGCACTTACTTGAGGGCGACCAATAGCCGTTTCGAAATTTGTGAGTTGTTTTTTTGCTCCATCATTCAGTATATATAAGTTATATACTGTATTTGCTTCGTCGGATGCAATGTATAAGTTTCCATCTCGGTCGACCGTTGGCCATAGATCTTTTCCTTCGTAATCTGTAAGTTCTTTATACTCTTTTGTGCTTGTATTATAATATTTGATGTTTGGATTATGATCGCCTTTGTATCTTTTACGATGAGGAAAAATGAAACTTTCCCACGATTCTGTAAAATAGTATCCTGCTGCGTTCGGATTTTCTACTATATGATGAACGTTGTTAAAATAATTATCTCCGAAAAGTCGGGTAGGTGTGCCCCCAAGTTTACTTATTTTGTATGAACTAATAATACTGTATCTATTCGAAGTAAAATTTATAGTTTGCGAATCCCACGACCAGCTATCAACATAATCGTTTGCATCATGAAATGTAAGTTGGCGTATTTCACCACCATCAATAGGCATAATGTAAACATCGGCATTGCCATTTTGATTTGATGAAAAAGCAATCCATTTGCCATCTGGTGAATAATGTGGGTTTGATTCTTCACCATCCATGGCAGTTAAACGTTGTGCTGTTCCTCCTATAGAACTTACCTGCCACAAATCATTTTCATAAATGAAAATGATTGTTTGTCCATCGGGAGAGGGGGTTGGTTCTGTTAAAAAGTAGTTTAAATTATTTTGAGAATAAGAATTTAAACAAAGAATACTAATTAAGATTATGAGTGTTAGTTTTAGTTTTACCATTGTGGTTAGAGTTTTATTTAAGAAATATACTAAGTTACTATTTCTTTACTTTGATGTCAAAATATCTATTAGGGTTTAAAATTGATGAATATGGATATCAAAAGAAAAGTCCGAAATGTGAGTTTCGGACTTGAGAAAAGCAAACTTTGAAAAAAATCAACCTGTAATCCTAAGCTATAAATAAGTTGTTGAATAATTAATTAACCCCTAAAAATTTACCATGAAAAATTACTATTTATAGTGTTATTTGCTTTCCTGTATAAAATTCTAATATTTTAGTTTTAAATATGAATTCATATTTTGCTTGAGATAAATCTGATTTCGTTTTGTTTAAATTGTTTTTTGCTGTTTTATATTCTAAAATATCAACTAGCCCAACCTGATATTTTTGTTCAGTATATCGAAATGCTTCTGTGTTAGATTTTACAGCTTCTAAATTTGCATTGTATCTATCTAATGCTGCAATAGCTTGTGCTCTTGCCTGTTGAATGCCTTTATATAGATTTTGTTTTGTTAAATCAAGATTTAATTTGGAATCTGATAAGTTTATTTTTGCTTGACTAATTGAATTTCCTGTTCTCCAATTATTAAAGATTGGAACTCTCAGTGCAATGTATAAATACTGATTTGCATTATCCGAAATTTGATCTATATATGGATAATCATTTGCGTAAGTGTTATAATTGGATGTATTATAAATATTTTCTCCACTTTCGGTTACACCAGTGGGTGTGGTCGATAAAGAAGATTCCATTCCAGTTACCAAATTAGTTAACTCACTATATCTAGACCCATACTGATAGCCCATTGAAATTGATGGACTTATAGCTCCTTTTGATATTGCAAGACTCTTCTTTGAGCTTTTTAAAAGTAATTCTGCGCTTTTTATTTCAGGAAGGAAATTTAAGGCTTCTGTAAATATATTATTAACATCCGATAAATCATTTGATGCAGTAATGTCTTGTAATTCAGGAAAAGCTATTTGAAAATTTTCGGGTTCTTCTAAATTTAAAAGTTGAGATAGATCTAAATACGCAATTTTTAAGTAGTTCTCAGCATCGGTAAGTGCAGCCTTTTCCAATGCAGCTTGTGCTTCTATTTGTAATAAATCACCTTTTGCCGAATTTCCTATTTCAACTAGTTTTTTTGTTTTGTCAATTTGATCGTTAGTAATATCAAGTTGATGTTCTGCAATATCTTTTAATTCTTTGTTTAATAAAATTTGCAAATAGGCAGTTGAAACATTAATTGTAATATCGTTTTTTGCTTTTTCAACATTTTCCAGTTGAGCTAAGAAATCTAATTTAGATTTCTTGATATTATTAAAAGTCTGTAAGCCATTAAATAAAGTAACTTCGGAAGAAACAGATAAATTTCCACCTTGGAATTTCTCGTTAACATATGCATATGTTTCGTAATTAATAGTTTTACCTGTGTTATAATTGTGACTTCCACTTGCATTTATGGTAGGTAATATTTCCATTTTAGACTGAAAATAATTTCTTTGAGCCGATTCTGCATTTAATGCTTGTCTTTTAACAGAGATATTATTTTCAATTGCATAATTAATACATTCTTCTAATGTCCATGCTTTTTGACCATATGACAAATTTGTAATGCTCAAAATTGCGATGGAAATAATTAATGTTTTGAATGTTTTCATTTTATAGTTTATTATATATTCAACTTAAATTCATTTTTTATATTTTCATATATTGTGCCAAAAGGTGTAATGATCGATATGTTAATTACTTGTGTATTGTTATGCCTTGTTAAATGTCTCAAAAGTGAACGATAATGTAACAAGGTGTGTTCGATAATGAACATTAATAATCGTTTGTTTAATTTTTAAAATCTTAACGTTAATTTATAAAAATACAACGATTATTTCTAAAATCAATACGATAAAAAAGTCGCAATAAATTCTTGTTGTTTTTAATCTACTTTAGCTTCGAATATTTAAAAGGGGAATCTTTTATATGAAAGCAATTTATTATTCGATAAAAGAAAAAGTTATTGAAACACATAATATCGATTTTGGGGTAATTTTATTATTTACAATTGTTACAATATCTTTTATCTTTTCATTCATTAATTTTTATTACTAATTTATAGAGTTAAACATGAAATTGATAAATGTCAATTTAAAAATTAAAGGTGTAAACGAAAGTTTAAATTTAACTTTATATAAAAAGATTTATTCTACTCCGGAAGGAATAGTTAATCATTGGTCTACGGATTTGGATAGTGAGTTTAGAATAGAAGTAATTATTGATGAAAAAGATTCTGGTATTAATCCAGCAAAAATATCAAAAGATATGAGAATCTTAACAACAGAGAAGGAAATTGCAGACCAAATGTCATCTATATTTTTTAAGACAAAAATACAGTATTTACAAAACGCATAACACGAATTTATAACCTTAAAATTGAATGCTATGTATCGAACCGTTTGGAAAAATTGTCAAAGTTCTGTTTGTCAGATAAATTTTTATAGTACCGCAGGTATTAAATTCATATCTATGACAGGATTTAAAGCAAATGAGAATTTTTTGGTAACTGATGAGTATTTCTTTAAATCTTTTAAGAAAGCTTCTGAGGTAGAAATAAGTTTTTACAATTCTGATGCTAATACAGTTAATGCAAGTAAAAGAATTTCAGTTGGGGAATTAAATAGTAGAATAATAAGAGATGTTGATAGCAAAACTGCTTCTTTTGCAGCCATAAATATTGATTTCGAGGAATTTAAAAATATACCTTCATTAAAAATAAGTACAGAAAAGAGTATTGAAATAGGACAACCAATAGCTACTTTAGGATTTCAACTTGATAAGTCAAACCTTTGCGTGAAATCAGGAATTGTTTCTTCTTCATTTGAAAGCGAGAATGGTTTAAAATATGTACAGGTTGATTCTAGTATAAAGCAAGGTAATTCAGGTAGCCCACTAATTAACGCAGAAACATGCGAAGTGGTTGGAATAATTGGACACAAGTTGGCAACAATTACTCAATCGCATAAAAGAATGAAACAGATAATAAATAATAATTTGGCAATACTTAAAAAATCGCAGGGTATATTCAATGTTGAAGAAATCGACCCAATACAAGTATTAATTGCCAATCAAAATCAAATAAAACATATAACAAACGAAATATATAAGACTGCTACCATGAGTATTGGTTACGCCTTAGATATTTCATATGTTCATGATCTTTTCGAAGAGTTCATTGATGCTGAAGTTTCGCAAACTTCATTGAAATTTCAGATCGATGCATAGTTCCTTAATGTAAGATGGTTTAGGTTAAAAGGGCTGTTCTGTAAAGAGCAGCTCTTTTTTTATGAAAATAAAATAATAGAAACATTTTATCTTGTTTTTTGTTAATAAGGTTACATTTTAAATTTTTTAAAAATAGGGTTATGGATAAAAAATCAATATTTTCATTTATAAAAGAAATTGAACTATTCAAGGGCTTAACAGAAGATGAATTAATTACATTAAGCGAAAGTATTAATGAGAAGAAATATCAGAAAGGAGATTTGCTTTTTGAAGAGAATGGTCCTCGAAAGGATATTTTTATTATTTATAGGGGAGAAGTGGAATTGTTTAAGTCAATTCATTTTGGAGCAGAAACAAAGCTTTCATATTTTAGTAAAGGTGATTTTCTTGGAGAAGGATCTTGGGCTGATGATTCTCCCCATTCAACATCGGCAAGAGCATCTGTAGATACTGTAGTATTTAGTATTGAAAAAAGATTCTTTATTGAAAATGGACTTTCTTCGGTGAAAATTTTCAGTAATATAGCAAGAGTAATTTCTCGACGTATGCGACATGCAAATAATAGAATGGTAAATGTCGCAGCACAATACGAGTCAGGAAGAACACGTCATGAGCATGATTTGCTTGGTGATAGACAGGTTCCAACAGAATATTTGTATGGGGTACAAACACTTAGAGCTATTGAGAATTTCAATATTAGCGGAATTACACTTAACTTTTTTCCTGTAATTATAGAGGCATTGGCCATGGTTAAACTTGCTGCTGCAAAAGCAAATCACGAACTTGGGTTAATAGATGAGTCTGTTTCAAATGCAATAATTAGAGCTTGTAATGAAATAATTAATGGCAAGTATCATAATCACTTTATTG
This sequence comes from Bacteroidales bacterium, assembly GCA_016342685.1. GTDB lineage: Bacteria > Bacteroidota > Bacteroidia > Bacteroidales > UBA12077 > UBA12077. The sequence continues at coordinate 346,181 of JAEINU010000001.1, forward strand.
TTGACATGATACAAGGTGGAGCAGGAACTTCAACTAATATGAATGCAAATGAAGTAATTGCAAATCGAGCATTAGAAATAATGGGTTATGAAAGAGGGCAATATGAATTTTGTCATCCAAATAATCATGTTAATTTATCTCAATCAACGAACGATGCTTATCCAACTTCGGTAAAAATTGCGATAATTAATAGTAATAAAAAACTAATAAAAGTTCTTAAGGAATTAAGTGAGGCATTTTATACTAAGTCGAAGGAATTTGCTCATATAATTAAAATGGGCAGAACGCAGTTGCAAGACGCTGTTCCAATGACATTGGGTCAATCTTTTGAGGCATATGCTGTAACTTTAGAAGAAGAAATAAAACGTTTACAGCAAAATGCAGATTTGTTTTTAGAAATAAATATGGGGGCAACTGCAATTGGTACTGGTATAAATTCGGAACCTGAATATGCTGATAAAGTAGTAAGTCAGTTGCAAAAAATATCAGGATTAAAAGTTAAAAATGCAAAAAACCTTATTGAGGCAACTCAAGATACAGGTGCATTTGTAATGTATTCATCGGCATTAAAAAGACTTGCAGTTAAACTTTCAAAAATATCGAACGATTTAAGACTTTTGTCATCGGGTCCGAGAACCGGAATAAATGAAATTAATTTACCTGCGATGCAACCAGGATCTTCAATCATGCCAGGAAAAGTAAATCCTGTAATTCCAGAAGTTGTAAATCAAATTGCTTTCAAAGTAATAGGAAATGATTTAACTGTAACTATGGGAGCAGAAGCTGGTCAGCTTGAGCTTAATGTTATGGAACCAGTTATTGTACAAAGTATTTTTGAATCGGTAGAAATGTTGGTTAACGGAATGAAAACACTTAATTATAAGTGTGTTGTTGGTATTACCGCCAATGAAGGTAGGTGTAAAGAAATGGTTTTAAATAGTATTGGTATTGTTACTGCACTAAATCCTGTACTTGGTTATGAAACATGTTCTATGCTTGCAAAAGAAGCTCTTAATAATAATTTTAGTGTATATGATTTGGTTATTGAGAAAAATCTATTATCGCAAGAGGAACTTGATGATTTACTTGCACCTGAGAATATGATTAAACCGAAAAAGATGAAAAAACTCTAGATATTAAAAGCCGGTTTTTCCGGCTTTTTTATTCTACTTCAATTTCATCAAGAACTTTCTGAATATCATTTTCAGTTTTATGAAGCTTTTTCTTACATAATTTGATTAAATAGGATACCCTTTTAACTTTATCGGAAAGATCATCAATGTCTAGTTGTTCATCCTCAATTAGGTGTAATATTTCTTCAATTTCTATTATAGCTTCATTATAGCTTATTTCTTTTTTTGCCATATCTAAATTAGTTTTTTTGAAATTGTAAATTTAAATGTACTTCCTTTATCTAATATACTTTCAACCCAAATTTTACCATTGTGAGTTTCAACAAATTCCTTGCAAAGGATAAGTCCTAGACCGCTACCTTGTTCTTCTGATGTTCCGGTTGTTGTATAATTAACATCAATTCGAAATAATCTTTGAATATTTTCTTGACTAATACCAACACCATTGTCTATTACAGAAATTTCGGTAAAATCTTTTAGATCTCTAACACTTAGTTTAATAAAACTATCTTTATTAGAGAATTTAATTGCATTTGAGATTAAATTCCTGATTATTGCCATAATCATATCATAATCAGCAGTTATTTTATACTTGGAGTTAAGATCGCTGATTAGGTTTATTTTTTTGCGTTGCGCATTCATTTTTACAAGATCAAAATTCTTCTGAATAATTTCATTTAAATCTATTTCTTGCGGCGTAAACTGGATTTTTCCTCTTTGGGTTCTCGACCAATATAATAAGTTTTCAAGAAGTTCTAATTGATCGTCGGCAGAGTTATATATTATCTCAATAAATTGTTTTATTTCATTTGAATCAAATTCATCAAAGTTGTTCATTAAATGTTTTGTTAATCCGTGTAAAGCATTAAACGGATTTCTTAGGTCGTGCGCTATAATTGAAAAAAACTTATCTTTTGTTGCATTTAAAATTTTCAAATTATCTTCAGATTCCTGTAATTTTTTATTTGAAAAATCTACCTCCTTAATTTTATCCTTGAGCAATGAATTTGTTTTTCGTTTATTAAGAAATAAATTATAAATAAGTGCTATCGATGAAAGTGTTATCAATACAATTATTATTAAGTAGTTTCGAACGTTTTTTTGTTTTCTTAACTCTAAATCCTTGATCTGTTTTTCTGCAGTTAATTCAGTTATTTCGTCTTCGATTTTGGTCAGTTGATTATAGCTCTCTTCAAGTTCAAAATTCATTTGAATCTCAATTAATCTTTGAGAATTGATTTTGTTGATTATAGAATCTTTAAATTCTGTGAAATGAATATAGCTATCCAACGCTTTATCTGAGTTGGAGGTTAGTTTATAGTATCGATATAATTCAAAATGAGCATTCTTTATCAATTCTAAATTTCCAATATCCTGACCGATTTGTAAAGATTTATATAATAAATCTTTACCTTCTACAAAGTTTTTTTGATTATTGTAGATTACTGCAATTTTTCTATAACATAAAGCGATTAAATATTTGTCGCCCGTTTTTAGACTAGTTTCAATGGTTCGTTGAAAATATTCAAGTGCTTTTTCCGGATTATTGGTTTTATTATAAAAGTTTCCAATATCGTTTAATATATCGCTAACACCTTTAATATCTCCAATTTCGTCTCTAATTTTTAAAGCATCATTTAAAAATGAAATTGATTTGTGATAATCTTTTAGCTTAAGATATGTATTTCCTATGCTTTTTAACGAATTTGCTATATTAACCTTGTCGCCAATTTCTTGTCGTAGAGCAAGCGCTTCGTTAAAGTAGTTTAATGCCTGATCGTATTTTCTAAGTTTTACATAGGTATTTCCTATAATATGTAGCGAATAGGATATGTCTTTTTTAATCCCAAATTTTCTTTTAATCTCGAGGCTTTTAGTATATGATTCTAGAGCTCTAGGATAATTATTTATATCGGAGTATATAATACCTATGTTAGTTAGTATTGATGCAGTATTATTTTCATCTCCCAATTCTTGCTTGATTCGTAAAGCATCAAGATAATTTTTTAGCGCTAGATCGTATTTATTCTGTTTTTTATAAATGCTTCCAATTTGATTTATTGAATTAGCTATATATGACAAATTCCCAATCTGGTAATAATTGAATAATGATTTGTTAAAATACTCTAATGCAGAATCGAAGTTATTATTGTTTTTATAAACTAGAGCAATATTGTTTAGAGTTTGTGCTACACCTAATATATCGTTAATTGCTTCTCTTATTTCTAATGATTTTAGGTAAAAGTCTAGCGCTTTTTTAATGTTGTTGGCTGATAAGTAGATGCTTCCAATACTATTGTAAGATTTCGCAATAGCTTTTTTATCGTTTTTTATTATTCTAAGATCTAGTGCCTTTTCGTTATAATTTAATGCTTTTTTAAACTCACCAATACCTTTATAAAAAACCCCAATATTACTTAATACATTCGATTCAGAAATTGTATCTGTTAATTCACGATATATTTCTAATGATTTTTCGTAATAAAACAAGCAGCTATCGTAATAATTATTTTTCCAATATAAACTCCCTATAAGGTTAAGAGAGTTTGCAGTTTCGCTTTGGTCAAAAGCTAAATTAGAAGCTGTTAATGCCTTTTGATGAAACTCTAATGAGAGCTCATATTTATTTTGTAGTTTATATATAATTCCAATATGATTATATACTTCAGATATTTTATTGTTTTTTTCTGCTAAATATAGGTTTAACGGTTTTTGATAATAGAATAGAGCATTGTCAAGGTTACTTAACATTTTTTCGGAATGCCCAAGTTTTGTATAAATATATATTTTAGGTAAGGATGAACGTTGTTCGTAAAAATAATTGAGAGCTTGTTCGTAATAATCAATTGCAACTTTAAAACGACTCATTTCAAAATAAATATCGGCAATTTGCATACTCGTATATGCTTCCAATTCATCTTTTCGATATTGCTTCGTTAATTCAAGTGCTTTCCCTGCAAAACTCAGACTTTCGTCTAAATCTATATTAAAGTAAGCTTTTGATAATTCAATTAGAATTGGAATGGATTTTTCCTCTTTTGATTCTGTAAGAATTGTTTTAAGACTATCGGTTTTAAAATTATTCTTTTGAGCCATTAAATTGCCTCCAAAAAATAAATTGAATATTAACAATACTGAAATATAAAACCTCATATTATGATTCTTTAGTTAAAGCTTTTCTGATAACGGCAGTTTTACCATAAAATTACTTCCTTCACCTAATTTGCTTTCTACAAATATTTCTCCATTACTCTCTAAAATTAATTCTCTGCATAAAATTAATCCTAAACCGGTTCCTGATTCATTCTCTGTTCCTTTTGTAGAAAGACTTTGGTCTATTCTGAAAAGTTTTTTTAAATTTTCTTTACTAATTCCATTTCCATTGTCTAAAACCGAAAATACAATATAATTATCTAAAATCTTACTTGATAATTTTATTTCACCATCTTTGTTTGTAAATTTTATTGCATTATTTAGTAGGTTACTAAATACGGTAATAATAACATGCTTGTCAACAAAAACTAGGGTTTCTTTATTTAACGTGTTTATTATATTAATATTTTTGTTTTTAGCAGTAAGTTGCACTAAATCTAAAACATCTAAAATTGGATTGTACACATTAATTATTTTAGGTGATAAACGCATACTACCTATTTGTTTTTTTGCCCATTGAAGAAGATTTCCAAGTAAGTTATACAGGTTTTGCGAAGAATCGTAAATTAGTCTGGAATAGTCTTTAATTTCCTCATTATTTAATTTTTCCAAATTAAGATAAAGTGATTCAGAAAAGCCTAGTAAAGATTGAAATGGGTTTTTTAAATCATGAGCTATAATCGAAAAGAATTTATCTTTTGTGGCATTTAATTCTTTAAGGTTTATTTCTGATTTAGAGAGTTTTATATTTGTATTTTCTAATTCTTGGTTTTTAAGTTTTAGTAGCTCATTTGTTTTTCTCTTTAATTGGAATTGTCTAAGAATTAATAATGTAAGGGCAAATATTAAAATTGAGAAAGCGATCCAATATTTTTGAATGTTTTTTTGACGTTCCAATTCTAATATATTTATTGTATTATCTTTTTTTAAGATTTTATTTTCAGCTTCTAGAAAATCAGTGTCAAATTTAACTTTCAATTCTTCAATCTTATTCGAACTAGCTGTTTCATATACACTGTCGCTTAACGCAGAAAATAATTTATAATATTCGAGCGATTTTTGATATTTTTTTTGATCTGAATACATTTCAGAGTAAAGTTTATAAGACTCAACTAGAAACTCTTTAGCATTTATTTTTTTTGCTAAAAGCGAAGCTTTATTCAAATATTCCTGTGCTTGAATATATTTATTCTGTTGTAAAAATATATTTGCAAGATTGTTGTAACAATTCGATAGTCCGTGCATATCATTAATTTCTTCACAAATCCGAGTCGATTCTATCAGATTATCAAATGCTTTTTCAAAATAACCAGCATCTAAATGTATTAAGCCAATATTATTTAAAGCTGTAGCTACACCACCTTTAATGTCGAGTTCTGTATTTAAAACAAGTGCCTGATTGTAATAATCAAGAGCCATTTTTTTATCACCTTTAGAGTCATAGGCTGTTCCGATGTTATTTAGTGCTGTTGCTTCACCTTCTTTGTATCCAGTAATAATGTCTATACTCAATGATTTTTTATAAAAATCTAAAGCTTTATCTATTTCGCTCAGACTTTGATATACTGTTCCAAGGTTGTTGTAGATCATTGAAACGCCTGCTTGGTCGTTGCGTTTGTTGTATATTTCTAAAGCATTAAAAAAATATTGAAGCGCTTCGTCAAAGCTTGAAATTTCTCCGTAGATATTACCAAGATTATTGTAAAGTTGAGCTAATTCGTTTTCAAGATTTAACTCTTTGGTAATTTCGAGTGATATAACAAAATGTTTAATAGAGTTCTTGTAATCACTTATGTTATTATAGATTAAGGCTATGGAATTGTTGTAAGAAGCAATGTCCTTTTTGTCATTTCTGTTTATACTTTCGTTTAAAGCATATTTGTAGTGTTCAATTGCTAGTCCATGTCTTTTTTCTACTTGATAAACCAAAGCAATATTGTTGTATATGTTAGAAATGCCTTTAGAGTTTTTTATTTCCAAACGAATATCCAAACATTTTTCGTAGAATTCGATAGCCTTATCATTTTCGTTTTGATAATAGTAAACATTCCCAATTCTATTGTAAGAATCAGAAATTCCTTTTTTGTCTTGCAAAATATGAGCTAGATTTAAAGCTTCATTAGCAAAGTAAAAACTACTATCAAGTGAATAGTTCCAGTAATTCTCTGATAAAGTATTTAGAATGTCAATTTTTGTTTTATCATCTGCAATTTCTAACTCCACTAAAAGGCTATCAATCTTTTCTCTTTCATTTTGAGCAGATATATCTACAGTTAAAATGAAAAAGAAGATAATGACAATTAGTTTCTTTATAATCATGCTTGTTGTTATTTTTTGTAAGTTATAATGTCTTTATTGAATGCTATTTAGTTGTTTGTCTTTTTTATTGATTATTCTTTTTTGTTAACAACGCTACTAATTTCACCATCAAATAGCTTAGTTGTTATTATATCATTTTCAAAAAGTTTATTTATGCTTTTTACTCTTTGTCCATTTTTATATGTGATTGAATATCCTCGTTTTAAAATGTTTAATGGATCAAGTAAATCAACTCTATTCTCGTTGTTTTTTAACAATAAGGTTTGCCTTTGAAAATGTAGTTTTAGCTTATGTTCTATTTGATTTTTAAAGCTGTTAATAGTATAGTTTTTTTGACGTATATTTTTTCCTAAATCTGATTTTATGGATCTTGAATAGTTTAATAAGCTTGAGTTCTTCAGATTTAAAATTGTTTTGGATTTAGCCTCTAAATTCTTTGAGATTAGCTTTAGATCAAATTCATTTCGATGGATTGTTTTTTCAACCACAGGTTTTATTCTCAATGTCAGATTTATTAAATCAATATTCAAATTCTCAAAATAGTTTAACCTTGAGTTGTTAATGGTTTCTTTCTGTGAGTCAAGAATATTATTAAGTTCAATTGCCTTATTAAGAATGAACTCGGCAACTGCAGTCGGAGTTTTCAACTTCTTATATGCAACAATATCTGATATAGATTCATCCTTATCGTGTCCAATACCGGTTAAAACAGGTAATGGAAACTGAGCAATGTTTGATGCAAGAGTATAACTGTCGAAACAGCTTAAATCTGATTGTGCTCCGCCACCTCTAATAATTACTACAGCATCAAATAGATGTTCGTGCTTGTAAATATTTTCTAGTGACGAGATAATTGATTCTTCAGCATTTACACCTTGCATTATTGAGGGAAAAAGCTTCAAATAAAATTTAAATCTATAATTATTTTGTGTTATCTGATTAATAAAGTCTTGATATCCAGCTGCTGTTTCGGAAGAAATTACAGCAATTCTTTGAGGAAGAATCGGAAATTCGAGTTCTTTATTCATATCAATAATACCATCATCTTCTAACTTTTTTATAATCTCACGTTTTTTAATTGCAAGATCTCCAATGGTGTAACTGGGATCAATATCTTTTATATTTAGGCTTAAACCAAATAATTCGTGAAATTCGATATTGGCTTGGATAAGTATTTTTAGGCCTGGAGATAATTCTTGTCCTGTTGCGTTTTCAAAATATGGTTTTAACATTCGAAAAGTGAATGCCCAGATTGTTGCTCGTGTTTTTGCTATTATATTATCGCTTAAAACATCCTTTTCTATTAATTCGATGTAGCAATGTCCGTTTCGATTTACTTTTAATTCGCTAATTTCTGCAACGATCCATACCGGATCAGAAAATTTATCTTTTAAAGTATCCTGAATTGATTTATTTAACTCAAGCAAAGTGATTTTGTGTATCATATTGCTATTTTATTTTGCTAATCGTTTTAGTAAGCTGTTGATTCCCAATGCTTATTTTTATAAAATAGATTCCTTTAGGTAAATCGTTTAGATTGCTCAGTTCTATAATAGAGTTATTTGAGTTTCTCTCAATATTAGAGGTGCGTACTTTTATACCAATAGAATTATATAATTCTATTTTTGAATTTGCATTAATTTTTGATACTAATTCAATAGAAACTTTATCAATAAATGGATTAGGATAAACTGTAATAATTGCTTTGTCATTAACTATAGAAACATTTGTTGCATTAATTAATTCAGCTGCTTTTGCAAAATCTGGAATTCCGTAACCCATAATATTATCAGGGGTGGAATACTGATGGGCACTTTCTTCTATTTTTTTAATTATTTCCATATTATTAAGTTCAGGGTGACGTTGCCATAAACAAGCAGTCATTCCAGCAATAATTGGTGCAGAGAAAGAAGTTCCATTCGAAACTGTAATGTTTCCATCTAAACTCTGAACCGCAGACTTAACCCCCATTGCGCAAACATTTGGTTTTATCCTTCCGTCGTATGTTGGACCTAGTCCACTAAAATATGCAATGGAGGCAAAAGCATCAACGGCTCCAACGGTTAATACACTATCACCATCACCTGGTGCAGAAATATATTTCCAAGCATCGTTTCCTAAGTTTCCAGCACTATTTACAACTAATATTCCTTTTGAGGCAGCAATATCAGCCGCTTTGGTTATAAATGTAGAATTTCCATCAAGATCACTATACGAATAATTTTGATACTCTTTATCAAATTCTGTATATCCCAACGAAGATGTTATTATATCGATTCCCAGGCTATCTGCAAATTCAGCTGCCGCCGCCCAGTTATCTTCTTCTATACTATTTTCGTCATCTGTTTTTTCGCTTCTTAATAACCAATAGTTTGCTTTGGGAGCAGTGCCTACTAGTGAACCTGGAATATTAGCACCCATTGTAGATAGAACTTTCATTCCATGATCAGATGCATCGAACACTTCGTTATCTCCATCAACAAAATCTCTTGTTCCAAGTATTTGATTATTTTGCCATAGACTATCAAAGGCGGGTAGGGTGTTTACGCCTTCAAATCCACCATCTATAACGGCAATTGTTATTCCTTGTCCCTGATAGCCATTTTGATGTAATGCATGACCATTAATCATACTTATTTGAGTAGTTCCATTACCATAGTCAACATTATTGCTGCTATATGCATCCAAATTTTGATTTTTCAACAAATCTAAATAGGATTTAGAATCAAGATTTACAAATGATTTGTTTTTAGATTTTATAAAACCATAACTGGTTATAGTGTCAATTAATTGCTGATCGGTTGAGTATACAACAACGGTATTAAGCCATTTAGATTTATTTAGGATTCGAAAGCCTAAATTTTTTAAACTATCAATATAATAATTACTAACTGGTAAATCATTCTCTATGATAGAAATATTTTGTTTGATTCTACGTTGGATTGATTCTGTAGATAAGAATTCTTCTGGGCTTTCGAGGGAAAAGGAATTATTTTCTTTATCAGATAAATATAACCTATACCTATCTTCTGCTACTTGAGAAAATAAATATGTTGGTATTATGATAAATAGAAAAATAGTAAAGATTTTTATCATACAAATTTACGTTAATTAATGTCTAACAATCTAAAGATTGGTTTGTCAATAATCATTTACGATTTTTTTAATATATAGTTATCTTGGAGGTATAGAATTATACATTTGATCCATCGGATCTTGAAATTTTCCTTTGTTTTGCTCCATTTGTTCTAAATATTGATGTTCTAATTCTTCTAGTTTTTTCTGGTTGTCAGCCACACCGTTTAAATAGTTTATTTCACTATCAACCAATCCATTTTCTTTATAATAAATCCATTTTCCCTCGCGCTTATTGTTTTCGTACTGACCCTGAATAATTATATTTTCGTTAATATCGTATACATTATATTCTCCATCAAGAATTCCATTCATGTAAAATACTCTCATAGAAACTTTTCCATTTTTATAATAGCGTTTGGTTAAGCCATCATTAACTCCTTGTTTCCATTCTGATTCTTCATAGATTTCTCCGTTGTCGAAGAATTTCTTTTCAGTTCCTTGTTTCAGATTATTAACATATGAAACTTGATTTATGAGGTATCCTTTTTCGGAGTAATAATTCCAAATACTATCTTTACTTTTGTTAATGAAAATTCCTTCTGCTTGAAGAGTTAACCCATTAGTATAGAATTTGGTGTACACCTTTTTAGAATTCTCTAGGTATTCCATTTCAACTTTCAGATTTCCTTCTTTATCAAATCTTTTCAAATTTCCGATCGGATGATTGTCTTTAAAGAAACCTGAATATTGAATATTTCCATTTTCGTATCTTTTTTCCCAATAACCTTGTTTGTTCCCCTTTTCGTCAACTAAGTTATATTCTTTTGGGGTTTGAGCTATCGAGTAAATAAAGCTTGTAAGAATTAATAATGTAGATAAAATAATAGTTTGTATTTTCATAATAGATTCATTTTTTACAAAAATAACGATTTTAAGATCAGTTACAATATAAAAAAAGAGCTTCCACATTGGAAGCTCTTTTGATCACACGATATGTCTAATTATTATTTTACTTCTTCAAAGTCAACATCTGTAACTTCGCCATCTTCTTTAGTTTCGCCTTCTGGTTGTCCTGCATTTGGAGCTCCTTCAGGTCCGCCTGGCTGAGCACCTGCTTCTTGACTTGCTTTATACATTTCTTCAGAAGCTTCTTTCCAAGCATTATTTAATGCTTCTGTTTTTGCTTCTAAATCAGCTAAATCTTCTTTTTTATGAGATTCTTTTAAATCTTCTAAAGCTTTTTCAATGTTCGCTTTTTTGTCAGCTGACAATTTGTCTCCGAACTCTTTTAACTGCTTATCTGTCGAAAAAATTAAGCTGTCAGCAGCATTAACCTTATCTACTTTTTCTTTAACAAGTTTGTCGGCTTCTTCATTAGCTTTAGCTTCGTCTCTCATTTTTGTGATTTCTTCGTCTGTTAATCCAGATGAAGATTCGATACGAATACTTTGTTCTTTGTTTGTAGCTTTATCTTTAGCTGTAACATGAATAATGCCGTTTGCATCAATGTCAAAAGCAACTTCAACTTGTGGTACACCACGAGGTGCTGGTGGAAGTCCATCTAAATGGAAACGACCAATAGTTTTGTTATCTTTTGCCATAGGTCTTTCACCTTGCAACACGTGAATCTCAACAGAAGGTTGATTGTCAGCTGCAGTTGTGAAAGTTTCTGCTTTTTTAGTAGGGATTGTTGTATTCGCTTCAATTAATCTTGTTAATACACCACCCATTGTTTCAATTCCTAATGATAATGGAGTAACGTCTAATAATAATACGTCTTTAACATCTCCTGTTAAAACACCACCTTGAATAGCAGCACCAACTGCAACTACTTCGTCAGGATTTACTCCTTTTGAAGGTTTTTTTCCAAAGAATTTTTCAACAATTTCTTGAATTGCTGGCATACGAGTCGATCCACCAACAAGAATTACTTCGTCGATATCTGAAGGCTGCATGTTTGCGTCTTTTAAGGCACTTTTACATGGAGCTAATGTAGCTTGTATTAATTTGTCAGCTAATTGTTCGAATTTTGATCTCGATAATGATTTAACTAAGTGTTTTGGCACTCCGTCAACTGGCATTATATAAGGAAGATTAATTTCAGTTGTTGTTGAGCTTGATAGTTCAATCTTAGCTTTTTCAGAAGCTTCTTTTAATCTCTGAAGAGCCATTGGATCTTTTCTAAGATCGATTCCTTCATCCTTAATAAATTCTTCTGCTAACCAGTTCATGATTATTTCATCAAAATCATCACCACCAAGGTGAGTATCACCATTAGTAGATTTAACCTCAAATACACCATCACCTAATTCAAGAACAGAAATATCAAAAGTACCACCACCTAAATCAAATACGGCAATTGTAATTTCCTTATCTTTTTTATCTAAACCATAAGCTAATGAAGCAGCTGTTGGCTCATTAATAATTCTTTTTACATCTAAACCTGCAATTTCACCAGCTTCTTTTGTAGCTTGGCGTTGCGAATCACTGAAATATGCTGGAACAGTAATAACAGCTTCAGTTACTTCTTGTCCAAGATAATCTTCTGCTGTTTTCTTCATTTTCTGAAGAACCATTGCTGATATCTCCTGTGGTGAATATTGTCTATCGTCAATTTGTACTCTTGGAGTATTGTTATCGCCTTTAACAACTTTATAAGAAACGCGATTTATTTCTTTCTGCACTTTATCATAAGTTTCACCCATAAATCTTTTAATAGAAGATATGGTCTTTGTTGAATTTGTTATTGCCTGACGTTTTGCAGGATCTCCAACTTTACGTTCGCCATTTTCTATAAAAGCAACAATTGAAGGTGTTGTTCTTTTTCCTTCACTGTTTGGTATAACAACAGGCTCACTACCTTCCATTACAGAAACACATGAGTTTGTTGTTCCTAAGTCTATTCCAATTATTTTACCCATTTTGATAAATTATTAAATGTTATTATATCTTTTTTTTTATTTTAAAATTTACTTCGAATAGTCTTAATCAATGTTTATGCCATATTATAGATTGTACAAAAAAGTGCAAAATTGGCATTTATTGTAGGCGTAATTATTCCATGAAGTCAGTTCTTGTGACAAAAAGACAGAATTTATTTCAATTTATTCTTCCTCGATATATTCAATTATTTTATTATAAAGATCTAGCAATTGTTCCGAAGTGTTTTCAATTTGAGATAAGATAGATCGTTGATACTTTATTTTATTTAATGCTTCTTCTTTATTCTTTGATTCAATATTCAATGTTTTATCATAAATATAGGATTCTATTTGATTCATATAAATACTTTGTACCGAATACAATGAAGAATAAGTTATAATAAGGTCAAAATCCATAAAATTAATTGCATCGGTAGCTTTTATTGCCTCCCAGGCAATTTGTGTTACCAGACTTAGACTTAATTTGGTCGTAGTTGGTCGTTCAAGAGAAGTGCTGTTTTCGTACAATAGAATAACTGAATCAAGTTCATTTAAAAAAGAATTGTATATGGGAATTGTATTTTCAATCCTTTCTTTATTTACTAAAATTTCATCCTGCATATTCCTATTAGCTTGTTCAACTAAAATTTCGTTTTGCTTGTTTTGTTGCCACTCATTTACCCATAAAGCAAGAAGTACAGCAAAAACTACAGAAAACACTTCTATAATAATTTTAATAATATATTCTCGATTAATTTTTAAAGGTGATTTTTTAAGTTTCATTTTAATCATTTATTTTTTTGCGAAGCCAAAAATAGTGAATCTTGGTTATTATATGGTATAAGTTTCTGCGAATTCGAGAATTTGTTTTGTATTATTTGTAGCTTTGTCGTTTGTAATAAACATTAAAACTATGTCAGTTCATCAAAACGTAAAAAGAGTAACTACTCATGTTCTTCATGAGATGAAACTTAGAGGAATAAAAATAGCTATGTTAACAGCTTATGATTATTCAATGGCGAGAATTATTGATCAAGCAAATATTGATGTTATTTTGGTTGGCGATTCGGCTTCAAATGTTATGGCAGGTAACGAAACAACATTACCTATAACAATGGATGAGATGATTTATCATGCAAAATCTGTTGTGCGTGGCGTTAACAGAGCTTTGGTTGTAGTTGATTTACCGTTTGGTTCGTATCAAGGAAATTCAAAGGAAGCATTGACAAATGCGATACGAATTATGAAAGAAACTGGAGGTCATGCTGTCAAGATTGAAGGAGGAAGTGAAATTATTGAATCTGTTCAAAGAATTTTATCCGCAGGAATTCCAGTGATGGGGCACTTAGGATTAACACCTCAATCTATTCATAAGTTTGGCACATACGTAGTAAGAGCAAGAGAAGAAGAAGAGGCTGAGAAGTTAATTGCTGATGCACACAAATTGGAAGAAGCAGGTTGCTTTGGGATTGTTTTGGAGAAAATACCTGCAAAATTAGCTGCAAGAGTTGCTCAGGAATTAACAATTCCAATTATTGGTATTGGTGCAGGTCATGAAGTAGATGGTCAGGTTCTTGTTTTGCATGATATGTTAGGAATTACTCAAGAATTTTCACCGAGATTTTTGCGTCGTTATCATAATTTATTTGAGGAAATAAAAGGCTCAGTGAAATCATATATTAATGATGTTAAAACAGTTGATTTCCCTAATGAGAAAGAACAATATTAATTTTTAGATAGTAGTACATATTATAATTTCTGGAAAATCTCGATGTTTATCGGGAGCGGAATCAGTTTGTAAAGCCCTAATTAAAAACACATGGAAATTCTTTTTGAAGACAATCATATAATAGCGGTAAATAAAAAAACATCAGATATTGTTCAGGGTGATAAAACAGGAGATGAACCTTTATCTGAAAAAGTAAAAAGCTATATTAAAAAGAAATATGAAAAGCCCGGTGCAGTATATTTAGGTGTAACTCATCGCTTAGATCGGCCCGTAAGTGGAGCAATATTGTTTGCAAGAACGAGTAAGGCACTTACAAGATTGAACGAAATGTTTTTAAAGAAAGAAATTCAGAAAACCTACTGGGCTATTGTTAAGAATATGCCAGAAAAGGAATCAGATACTTTGAATCATTACATTGTTCGAGATCAGAAGAAAAATAAATCTTTTGCTTTTGATAAAGAAGCAAAAAACTCAAAATTGGCGAGCCTGTCATATAAATTAATTGCAACAGCAGAGAATTATTATTTATTGGAAGTTGATTTGCATACAGGGAGACATCATCAGATTCGCTGCCAATTAGCAAAAATTGGTTGTCCAATAAAAGGTGATCTAAAATATGGTTTCCCAAGATCAAATCCTGATGGTGGTATAAGTTTACATGCTCGAAAAATTAAATTTTCTCACCCTGTAAAAAAGGAGCAAGTAGAAATTATCGCAACGCCTCCTCCCAATGATAGTTTGTGGAAATATTTTCTTTCTATCTTGTAATAGAAATACCTTATGGCTATATAAAAAAAATATTATAATTTAGCTGCGGATTAATAAATGGATTAATTGGGAAATTACTAAAATGTTTAAATTTTTAAAGAGACCATATAAGTTTAATGATGATTTAAAATATAATAGTAAGCTAATATTTTTCATAAG
Source organism: Bacteroidales bacterium (assembly GCA_016342685.1). Classification (GTDB taxonomy): domain Bacteria; phylum Bacteroidota; class Bacteroidia; order Bacteroidales; family UBA12077; genus UBA12077. The sequence goes on from JAEINU010000001.1 coordinate 361,441, forward strand.
TATTGGAGTGTTAGTTTTCTTGTATTTATTTCAGCCGCTAGACGTAAGTTTAATGAATAATAAAGAAAAACTTTATGTAGTTGTTGGTCTAGGTACAATTACTTTTCTTTCTCTTAGTCTGAATTTACTTATTCTTCCAAGTTTGTTTCCCGGTATTTTTGTTAAAAGAATCTGGAATATTAAAAAAGAGATACTTTGGAATTTATGGATTTTAACAACTATATCTGTAGGCTATTATTTATATTATAAAATGCTGGGAATTTTTGATGTTGATTTTAAGATGGTTCTTGGATTAATAATAATTGCAATTATTCCAATTACTGGCTTGATAACAGTTAACAGAAACAGAATCCTTAGGTCATATGTGAAAATATCAAAAGGGATTAATAAGAAACTTAAAGAGAATCGATTTAAAGAAGAGAAATTAGTTCATTTTGAATCGGACTATGTAAATGATAATCTTTCTATAAAAGTTAATTTGCTAATATTAATTAGAGCGGCAAATAATTACATTGAAGTTTTTTGGAAAGAAAAGGATGGTGTTAAAAGCCAGATGATTAGAACTAGTTTGAAAAAAGCAGAAGAATTACTTGAAGAGCATAAATTTATTTTTAAATGTCACCGATCATATTTGGTTAATACAAAATTAATAGACAAGATGGAAGGTAATCTTCGAGGATATAATTTGTTCTTTGAGGACATAGATTTTACGGTTCCTGTTTCTAAAAATTTCGCATTCCAACTAAAACGTCTAATGTAATCTCACAACTAGACTGATTCACTTCACCCCTGTATTGTGTTTTTTCGTCCCTAAAATGTGTGATATAAACCTTTTCAGGTGTCTTGGTACCTATTTTTGAATTTGCAGGTTTTTTCGTATTAGTTTTGTCATCGAATTTAATTAGAATAATATGAATCCTTTGAGAATTGGAAACTTAAACGTGAAACTACCTATTATTCAAGGTGGGATGGGAGTAGCAATATCATTATCAGGTTTAGCTTCGGCAGTTGCAAATGCAGGTGGAATAGGTGTTATATCGGCTGTTGCTATCGGAATGACAGAGCCTGATTACATGAAGAATTATAAAGAAGCAAATAAGCGAGCCTTAAGAAAAGAGATTAGAAAGGCGCGAAGCCTTACGAATGGTGTTTTAGGAGTGAACTTAATGGTGGCGGTAAATGATTATGAAGCTTTATTTACAGTAGCTCTTGAAGAAAAAATAGATGTGATTATTTTGGGTGCTGGATTGCCTCTTAAAATGCCTCAATACCTATTAGAAAAGGGGTTTGATCAAACACACACTAAAATAATACCAAAAGTTTCATCTGCAAAAGCTGCAAAAGTTATATTTTCATATTGGGCTAAGAATTTTAATCATATTCCAGACGCTGTTGTTGTTGAAGGTCCTAAGGCAGGAGGCCATCTTGGTTTTAAAAAATCAGATCTAATTAATAATGATATTTCACTTGAAACATTGGTTGAAGAAACTGTAGAAGTGTTAAAGTCTTTTGAAAAAGAATTTGATAAGGAAGTTCCTGTGATTGCAGGTGGCGGAATTTATGAAGGAAAAGATATTTACAATATATTAAAAAAAGGTGCCAAGGGAGTAAAAATGGGCAGTAGGTTTGTAACCACAAACGAATGTGATGCATCCTTGGAATTTAAAAAGACCTATTTAAACTGTAAAGAGGAAGATATTACTTTAATTAATAGCCCAGTAGGGTTGCCAGGAAGAGCTATTCGCAACAATTTTGTAGATCAAATAAATGAAGGGCAAACAAAACCATTTAAATGCTATTGGAAGTGTTTAAAATCATGTGATTCAAAAAACGTACCTTATTGTATTGCCCAAGCATTGCACAATGCAGCTCAAGGAAATATGGCTGAGGGATTTGCTTTTGCAGGTTCGGATGCTTATAAAGCAACTAAAATTACAAGTGTTTCAGATACTATATTAGATTTGCGACTAGATTATTATAGAGCAAAATATTTTGAGTATCTAAAGAATTTTATTGGAGAAAACTTTAAACCGGTTAAATTCAATGTTCCATCATTATTGGAAGGAATGTTACGGCCTCAAATTGTTTAGAAAAATACAGAACTAATTATTTATTAGGATTTTGGAAGAAAAATAATTATTACGTATATTTGATTGAACTTATAAATTAATAATATGAATAAAGGAATTGTAAAATTTTTTAATGAATCAAAAGGATATGGATTTGTTAAAGATCAAGAATCTGAAAAAGAGTATTTTGTACACGTATCAGGTTTGATAGATAAAGTTAATGAAAACGATGAAGTAACCTATGATTTAGAAGAAGGTAAAAAAGGTTTAAATGCGGTAAATGTGAAATTAGCTTAGTCTAAATATTTAATGCATAATTTAAAAAAAGAGCCTTATTTAAATAAGGCTCTTTTTTATATTGCTATTTTAACAACTACTTTTAATACACTGCACTTAGCGCCATTAATAATTCCTGGCATATGAACATCATCAGGAAAGAATATTGCAAAGCTACCCTTCTTCAAGCTTAAAAAATCTAATGAGCCTTCATGTTTTTGTAAATCAATGTCTGTATCATAATTTAGATTTTCAAGATTGCGAATAAAAGTATACCCAATTTTTTCAGTTCCACTTACAATATACTGAATGTCAATGAATCTTTTATGACTTTCAGCAAAGCTGTCAGAAACTTCTTTTGTATTATATCTATTAATAATAGCAAAACAATTTTCACCCACAATGGGATATTTTCCATCAACTAGTTCATCAAATTTTGTTTTTTCAAGGAAGCTAAATGCTGCTTCGAAAAGTTTATGATTAAAGTAATACTTGGAGGCATTTGTAATATGATCTGCTATCATAATATTGCTTATTTAGAAAGTGAACACTATTAATATTAATAAAGAATTTATATTTTCACCACTTTAATTAAACTCTTAATACTAAAGATTGTCAAATTTAATCAACATCAGTTTAAATATTAACTAAAAATTATAAATCGTGAAAAAATCATTATTAATTATTCTTGTTTTTGGTGTTATATTAACATCATTTGCACAAAAAGATATTAAAATGGAAAATCCTCTATTGGTTGAATGGAACACTCCATTTAATGTACCACCATTCGATAAAGTTAAACTAGAGCATTTTGTTCCTGCTTTCGAAGAGGGAATGAAACAGCACAAGGCCGAAATGGAAGCAATTCTGTCTAATCAGGATGAGCCAACCTACAAAAACACAATTGAGGCATCCTATTATGCTGGAGAACTATTAGGTAAAGTTGGAACTGTATTTGGAACATTTAATGGAGTAAATATTAGTGACGAAATACAATTGCTTGCTCAGGAAATTTATCCAAAACTTTCGGCTCATAGTGATGAGATTAGATTAGATCCTAGATACTTTGCAAGAGTTAAATCTGTTTATGAGAATAAGGAAAAATTTAACTTAAACGAAGAGCAATTATTCTTACTTGAGAATGGATATAAAGGATTTATCCGAAGTGGTGCTGCATTACCAAAAGACAAAAAAGAGATTTTAATGCAAATTAATCAGGAGCTTTCTGGTTTAACATTAAAGTTTAGTCAAAATGTATTGGCCGAAGTAAACGAATATAAATTAGTAATTGATAACAGAAAAGATTTAGCAGGATTGCCTGAATCGTCTATTCATGCTGCTGCAGATGCTGCAACTAAACTGGATATGGATGAAAAATGGGTTTTCACTCTTCAAAAGCCAAGTTTAATCCCATTTATTCAATATGCCGAAAATCGTGAGTTAAGAAAAGAAATTTATGATGCATATGTAAATCAAGGGAATAATGATGATGAGAATGATAACAAAGAAATTCTAGCGAAGATTGTTAATCTAAGAGTTAAAAAAGCGAAATTGTTAGGTTATGAAAATCATGCTTCTCTTAGAACAGAGAATAGAATGGCTCAAAATCCAGAAAGAGTTTTTGATTTATTAAATCAACTTTGGGATGGTATTTTACCAAAAGTAAAAGAAGAAAGAGCAGCCTTACAAGCAATGATTGATAAAGAAGGTGGAAATTTTAAATTGGAACCACACGATTGGTTTTATTATACCGAGAAACTTCGTAAAGAAAAATATGATTTAGATGAGAGCGAATTAAGACCTTACTTCGAATTAGAAAACGTTCGACAAGGAATTTTTACAGTCGCTGAAAAGTTATATGGAATCACATTTACACAAATTGATGGTATTCCTGTTGCTCATCCAGAAGCAACTGTTTATGAGGTAAAAGAAGCTGATGGATCACATCTTGGATTATTCTTTATGGATATGCATCCTAGAGCAAGCAAACGTGGTGGAGCATGGTGTGGTGGATACCAAGATCATTATTTCACAAAGGAAGGTAAAGAAGTAATGCCGTTGGTTACAAACACATGTAATTTTACTCGTCCAAGCGGAGACAAACCTGCATTATTAAGTGCCGACGAAGTAAGTACTATGTTTCATGAGTTTGGTCATGGCTTAGATGGTTTATTCTCAGAATCATCATACGAAGCGGGAAATATTGCTTGGGATTTTGTAGAGCTACCTTCTCAGATTATGGAGCATTGGGCTTTCGAACCAGAGGTGTTAAAAATGTATGCTAAACATTATAAAACAGGTGAAATAATTCCTGATGAATTAATTAAAAAACTTGAGGCAAGTGCTAATTTTAATCAAGGATTTGGTTTAACAGAAATTCTTGCAGCTTCATTACTAGACATGAAATTTCATATGATGACTGAAGAAGATCCAAACTTAAATGTTATGGATTTTGAAAAGAAATATATGAATGAGATAGGTTTAATTCCTGAAATTTATTCAAGATATAGACCAACATATTTCCGTCATATTATGGGTGGATACGATGCTGGGTATTATTCTTATACATGGGCAGGAGTTTTAGATAATGATGCTTTTGAAGCTTTTAAAGAAGCAGGTATTTTTGATCAGAAAACAGCACAATCATTTAGAGAAAATGTTCTTGCGAAGAATGGTATTAAAGATGCAATGGAAATGTATGTTGCATTTAGAGGACGTGAGCCAAGAATTGATGCTATGTTAAAAAGTTTAGGTATTAAGAAATAAAATATTTAGATAATAACTTACTAAGCCACTCCAATTCGGAGTGGCTTTTTTATTCATCATCATTTCAGAAATAATATAGATACTTCTCGAATTAATCCATGAATTCGTTGTTTATTCTATTTCAATACTTTTGAAAAATCATTTAAAGATTTGTTCAAGTTCATTTCATGAACCAAAAAAATCATTTCACGAACATATTCTAAAATTTCATACAAGCAGGAAGTAGATTTGTCTTAAAATAAATTATAAAATCTAATAAGATGAATTTGAAAAGATTATTCTACAGTATAATGGTGTTAAGTCTGACTTTTGTGATCGGATGTAAGAATATTACTGAAGAAAAGGAAGAAGTAGTTAAGTTAGTGAAAGTTGAAATGCTATCTGCTGAGCAGGAAGTTGAATATTTGGCTTTTAATGGAATCGTAAAAGAGAAAAGTCTAGCACTTCTATCTTTTAGAGTTGGAGGTCCTTTGGTTAAAGTTAATTCAAATGCAGGCGATTATGTAAATAAAGGTGATATTATTGCTCAAATCGATAAAAGAGATTATCAAATCCAGCTAGACAATGCACAAGCTCAATATATTCAAATAAAAGGAGAGTATGAAAGGTACAAGGAGCTTTACGCTAATGATAAAATTCCAGCAAATACGTTCGAGAAAATTGAATCTGGATATAAAATGGCAAAAGCGGGATTCGAAAACGCTACAAATCAATTAAATGATACTGAGTTAAAAGTACCAATTTCAGGTTATATCCATGAAAAGATGGTGGAGAATTTTAATACAGTGGGACCTGGGCAACCAATTTTTTCAATAATTGATATGTCTGAATTGGAGATAATTGTGAGTGTTCCAGAAAACCAAGTGTTAGAACTGAAAGCATGTCAAGAAAATTACTTAACAGTTAAAAATGCAAATGTTTTTGATTTTCCAATTCAGTTGAGAAGCATAAACGAAAAAACAGGTAAGGATGGAATGTACGAAGCCAGATTTGTAATGAATAATAAGCAAAGTACAAACATCTATCCAGGAATGACAGCTGAAGTTAAAGTTGTTTGCACGGGGACAGAGAATGAAATTTACCTTTCATCTGACATAGTATTTATGGATAATAATATGTCATGTGTTTGGGTTTATGAACCAAGCAAACAACAGGTGCGAAAACAAGAAGTTATAGTTACCAGCTTGCAGCCTGGAGGCGAATTAGAAGTTATCGAAGGTCTAAAAACTGGTGATTTTATTGTAACAGCTGGAGTTCATTCATTAAGTGATTCGCAAAAAGTAAGACCAATTACTCAAGGATCTGCATCTAATGTTGGAGGATTATTATAATGTTTGAAAAAATATTAAAACAAAAGGCATTACTTAACACAATCCTATTTGCTGTTGTCATAGGTGGCTTGTTTGCTTATCTCAAAGTTGGGAAATTGGAAGATGCTGAAATACCAATTAAATCAGCAGTAGTAATTACAATTTACCCAGGAGCAACGGCACACGAAGTGGAGTTGGAAGTAACAGATGTACTTGAAAAAGCAATTCAGAAACTTGAAAATATAGACAATATATCATCCCGATCTTTACCGGGATATTCAGAGATAACAATAAACATAGAGCAAGGTGTTGTTTCGAAAGACGTGCCGCAATTGTGGGATCATTTAAGAAGGAAAGTAGATGCTGCAAAAACGAGTTTGCCGCAAGGTGCTCATGATCCAATTGTAAATGATGATTTTGGCGATGTATACGGCATTTTTGTTGCTGTAACAGCAGATGGTTATGAGTATTCTGAGTTTAACGATTATGTTGATTTTCTAAGAAGAGAGTTTTTAGAAGTTGAGGGAATCAAACGTATAGAATTATTTGGATTACAAACAGAATCGGTTGATATTTCATTCTCATCTGAAAAATTAGCAGGCTTAAGTATAAACCCAATGATGATTGTTCAAGCAATGAATGATCAAGGAAGTATTGTTAATCCCGGCAGTATAATATCAGGTACAGAAAGAATTAGATTAAGTGTTGGTCAAAAATTCTCAACCATTGATGAAATTGAAAATGTTTTAGTACAAGTGCCAGGTGGCGGTAGTTTTAGATTAGGTGATATTGCTGAAGTTAATCGCTCTTTTTATGAGCCTAAGCAAGAAGGTCTAATTCATAACGGTGATCGGGCAATTAGTATGGCGATGTCAATGGAGAGTGGAGTAAATGTAATTGACGTTGGAGATTTATTTGATGCAAAACTAGCAAGCTTAGATAAAGAATTGCCAGTAGGAATAGAAATTCACAGTGTTTATTCTCAACCTGAAAGAGTTCAGGATTCTATTAATGGATTTATCATTAATTTAATAGAATCTGTACTAATTGTAATTGTTATTTTATTAATTGCAATGGGAATGCGTTCCGGTTTATTAATAGCAAGTGGCTTAGTGTTTACAATTTTAGCAACTTTTATTGTAATGCTTGTAACAGGACTTGAATTGCAAAGAATTTCTTTGGGCGCAATAATTGTTGCAATGGGAATGCTTGTTGATAATTCAATAGTAATAGCCGATGGAATCCTTATAGATCTTAAGCGCGGTGTCGATCGTAAAAAAGTTTTTACAGCTTCAGCTAAAAGAACGGCTTTGCCATTGCTTGGTGCAACGGTAATTGCAATATTAGCTTTCTTACCATTAGCAATGTCTCCTGGCGGGGCAGGTGAATATATGAAATCATTGTTTTATGTATTGGCAATTTCATTATTCTTAAGTTGGATATTTGCAATGATTCAAACACCATTCATGGCAGCCAATTTTTATAAGAATGGAATTAAAAAATCTAAAAAAGGAGAATCAAAAGATCCATACGATTCAAAATTCTATAAAATGTTTAAGCAATTAATTCAATATGTATTAATGCATAAAAGAGCTTTTACAATAGGAAGTGTTCTTGTTTTATTTTTAGCTCTATACAGCTTTAAGTTCGTAAAATTTCAGTTCATGCCTTTCTTAGACAATAATCAATTTATTATTGAGTATAAATTACCAAAGGGAAGCGATATTAATTCAGTTGAGAAAGATCTTACTGCAATAAGTAAAGAAATTATTCAATGGGGTGAAATTGATCAGGTTACCGGAGCAGTGGGAAGAACTCCTGCCCGATATAGCCTTATGAGACCAATGGCAACACAGGATAATTCATATGGTGAGTTAATAGTTGATTCAAAAGATTATGAAACTTCATTGATTGCCGGCGATAAAATTATGGACTATATAAGCAAAAATTATCCACATGCTAACATTCGTAAAAGAGTTTATGGACCAATTTTTACTGAGTACGAGATAGAAGTTATGTTTACTGGCCCTGATCCGGATATTTTAAGAGATCTTGCTGAGCAGGCTAAAACAATAATGAGAAAAGAGCCTACAGCCACAGCGGTAAATGATAATTGGAAAAATAAGGTAAAAGTGCTAACTCCTGAATATTCAGTCGAACAGGCCAGACAGGTTGGGATTTCAAGAAGCGATATGGCAAATGCAATGGCTATTGGTAGTGATGGATTAATTGTTGGGGCAATGATGGAAGGTAATAGTACCTTACCAATTAAGTTAAAGCTGAATGAATCAATTAGTGAAAATGTTGAGAAGTTAACAAGTTTGCCTATATGGGGAATGTACAGTCAGTCGAGCGTTCCTTTAGGACAGGTTGCCCAAGATATCAAAATTAAATGGGAAAATGACGAAGTGTACAGATATGATGGAGAAAGAGCTATAAGAGCACAATGCGACCCTGTTCAAGGAGTTTTAACATCCGACGTTGAAGCAAAATTAAAACTTGAAATTGATCAAATTGAATTACCACATGGATATACAATGGAGTGGAAAGGGAGCAGTGAATCAAGCTCAGAAGCACAATCAAATTTATTAATGTTTTTACCATTGGCTCTTGGATTGATGCTAATGATTGTATTGGCACTCTTTAATAATTTGAAACAATCATTAATCATATTTATAATATTTCCTTTTGCACTGGTTGGTATTGTTATTGGCTTTATTACAACTGGAGCAACATTAACATTTATTGGAATTATTGGATCCTTAGGATTGATTGGTATGATGATAAAGAATGCAATTGTATTAATAGATGAGATAAACCAAAATTTAAAAAGTGGTAAAACACAATTAAAATCTATTATTATGGCTACAATCTCAAGATTAAGGCCTGTTGTAATGGCATCAGCAACAACAATTTTAGGAATGATTCCATTATTATTTGATGTAATGTATCAATCGTTGGCAATTGTAATTGTTTTTGGACTTTTATTTGGAACCGTAATTACGCTGTTAGTTATTCCTGTTATATACGCCATAATGTTTAAAGTAGATATTTCACCAATATTAAAAACAAGAGAGTTAAAGAAATAACTCTGAATTAAATAATTCATTCCTTGTCGGGATTTTCCTGACAAGGATTTAAGAAAAGAAGAAATGAAGAAGGTAATAATTATAATATCAATTTTAGTTTTTGCTACGCAGTTATTTGCTCAAAAAGCAATGACATTGGAAGAATGCAGAAAGATTGCTGTAGAGCATAATAAGGAACTAAAAAATGCAGAATATCAGAAACAGGAAGCACGTGCAAATCAGAAAACGGCTCGAACAGCTTATTTGCCAGGTGTTAGTGCAAGTGCCACGGCAATGTATTTACCCGATGTTGAAGGTTTCTCAATTCCTGGTGGATTTTTACCAACAGCAGCAAGCGAAGAAGCAGCATTAAATGGAGAGTTTACAGGAGTTAGCGATGTGTGGTCTCCAGGTATGAGTTTGGAGATGGATGATCTTTCTGTAATTTATGGTTCAGTTACTGTGTCACAGCCAATCTATGTTGGTGGAAAAATCCGATATGCTAATAAACAAGCGGACGCTGGACTTGAGATTTTCGATCATAACTATAGCTTAAAATATTCTGAGATAATCGAGAAAACGGATAATATTTATTGGAATATAGCTTCAATATCGGCAAATGTTAACTTAGCCGAAAAATATATCGAGATGCTTACGGAACTGGAAGAGCAAATGGTTCAGATGTACGATTTGGGATTAACTCCAGCTAGTGAGAAACTAAAAGTGAGTGTTCAAAAAAACGAAGCAGATTTAAATCTAATAAAAGCTAAAAATGGACTTAAGATTTCGAAAATGTATATGAATCAAATCTTAGGGCAAGATTTAAATACAGAAATACAAATTGTCGATTCTTTAAGTTATGATATAAAGATGCTTGATTTTCAAAATGGTGTAAGCAATGCATTATCAAATAGAGACGAATTAGCAATTTTAGAAAAACAGTTGGAAATTACAAAATACGATAAGAAAATTGCTTTGGCTGATTATTTACCTCAAGTTGGAATTAGTGCAGGTTATTCTTCTTATTATGTTAAAGATTTGGTTGAAGATCCAAGTTTTAGTCCTTCAATAGCTGGTCAGATTTCTATTCCGATTTTTCAGTGGGGACAAGGAAAACACAAACAAGATGCTGCTGAACTAAGAATTAAACAAGCACAAACGACTTTAGAGAATACAAACGACTTAATAAGTCTTGAAGTGCAGCAAGTAAAAATTCAGGTTGAAGAAGCATATGAATCTATTCAGATTGCAAAGAAAAATATAGCAGAAGCTCATGAAAGTTTAGATGAAACAAAAGCAAGTTTCGAGGTAGGCTTAAATACAACAACAGATGTTTTAAATGCTCAAGCAGGATGGCAAAGTGCAAATTCTCAACTAATTAATGCTTTGGCTCAATTCGAGATTTTACAAACAACCTGGCAAAAGGTAACAGGTAATTTAAAGTCACAATTAGTTGACTAATTTTTATAACTTGGGAGTTAAATGTAATTTTGAGAAAAATAGGTTGAAATGAAATACTGTAAAAAGAATATATTGAACAAAGAGTTTATAGCAAAGTTACCAAGTTATAGTATATCGTCAATCCTATTAAGATTTACCGTAGCTAGTATAATTGGGATTCTATCAATTAGATTTATTATACTTGTGGCGGAACCTGCACCAGAGCTTGTTGAACAAGGACCTCGCATAAAGGATTATTTATTAATTATTTTTGCATTTAATTTATTATCTGAGTCAAACATTATTTTGGATATAATTCTAGAAAGATTCTTACCAATTCCTGAAAAAACTAAATTTAGATTAGGAATACATTCATTTGCCGGAATTACGTTACTTGTGGCAGTTTTTCAAATGACAAAATTGCTATTTCCTGAATATGAGCAAGTCGGAAAAGAAACCTTTTTGTTAGCTATCGCAATGGGATTGATATTTGTTAATACCTTGTCTACGAGTCTAATATTGCTGCGATTCATGGACAAGTGGGTATATGCACAAAAAAGAATAGATGCTATGAAGGAGGAGAAATTGAGAATGGACTATACTGTATTACAAGATCAACTTAACCCACATTTTTTATTTAATAATTTAAGTGTATTAAAATCATTAATAATTTATGATCAGGAAACGGCGCTAAGCTTTACTCAAAACTTTACCGATGTTTATCGCTATGTATTAAAAAGTAAAGATAAAGTTCTGGTTGTGTTAAAAGAAGAATTGAGTTTCATAGATAGTTATATAGCTCTGCATAAAGAGAGATTAGGCGAAGGAATAGATGTTCAATTTATGATCGATAAAGGAGGAATAGAAAAAAATATTGCTCCCTTAACTCTACAGTTGCTGGTCGAAAATGCGATTAAACATAACGAAGTAAGTAAAGAAAATCCACTTTCTTTAGAGATTTCATCAGATGATGATTATGTAATAGTTAAAAATAATCTTCAATTAAAAGAGTCGTCATATTCCACTAAAACAGGGCTTAGTAATTTAGTAAAGCGATACGAACTTTTGGAAGGCGATGATATTATTGTTGAACAGAATGATAGCTTTTTTATAGTTAAAGTACCATTACTATAAATCTAAAAGACAAAACGATGAAAGTAGTTATTATAGAAGATGAGCAGCATAATTGTAAGATGTTAATCGGAATGATTAATAATTTACGTCCGGACTGGGTAGTTCAAGTGTGTCTCGAAAGCGTTAAGCAATCTATTGAATGGTTTTCCAATAACGAACATCCCGATTTAATTTTCATGGATATTCAGCTTACAGATGGTATTTGCTTTTCAATTTTCGACAAAGTCGATCTTGAAAGTATGATTATTTTCACAACTGCTTACGATGAATATGCTATACAAGCATTTAAAGTAAATAGCATAGATTATTTGCTTAAACCTATGAGTGAAGAGAAGCTTTCTGGTGCAATAAAAAAAGCAGAAAAAGTAATAAGCTATATTGAAAATGAAGATAAAGAAAAGCCGGATTATGATTCTTTGCTACAGGCTTTAAAAACAGGGACAAAAAATTATAGAAAAAGATTTTTGATTGCAGGAGTAAGTTCGTTTTTTAAGATTGAAACGGAGAACATAGCATATTTTTATACAATAAATCGAATAACTTTTGCTGTTACATTTCAGGCAAAAGAACATATTGTCGATTTAACAATGGAAAAACTTGAAGAGCAAGTTGATCCCGAAATATTCTTTAGAGCAAATAGAAGTCAGATTATCAATATAGAATCAATACAAAAATTTGAATCTTATTTTGGTGGGAAGCTAAGTGTGCGTTTGGTTCATCCCTTTAAAGAAAACGTAATTATAAGTCGTTTGAAAGCAACAGAATTCAAGAATTGGTTAAACGATAATTATTAGGCAACAATCCCAGACAATATGAAAAATATTAATATGAAAAATAAGTTAGAAGGACGCCAAATGCAATTTCCAGTATTAAATCCAGTGGAAGATTTTGAGTATTGGAACTTTTCTATAAAAACAGATAATAAAGAATTTATTAAGATTCGATTTTCATTAAATAAAACTTTTGCAGTTCCTGTTAAACCCGGTGTTGATTTTCAATTTATTGATGAAGATTTAAACGAAACCAGAGAATCAGTAATAGTAAGTGCAGAAAAAGTATCATTTGATTCTGATATATGTAATGTTAAAATAGATGATAATTTTTGTGTAAATCACGGAGATCATTACGAAATATACGTTAAGATAAATGGCAATGGAGTACATTTAAAATTATTTCCAATATTTCCTGAATGGGAAAACGGAAAGGATGGAATAATAAATACAAATATAGTTGGAACTAAATTTTTAGGTTGGAACTTTCCAGTTACACATGCAAATATCGAAGGAGATGTTTATACTAATGGAAAAAAGATAGAAATAAATGGAACAGGGAATATTGAACACTCTTGGGGGAATGACTCAATTGGGAAAGAATTCAATTACCTTTTCTTAGGGAATTGTTTTTTGAATGATAGTGTTTGGATTTATTTTATTGGATTCTTGAAGGATGGAACTATTGGGGCAAAGCTTATAAATATTGATAAAGACGGAGTACAACATAATTATATGAAAGATTTCGTTCAGAAGGATTTAATCGTTAAATTTAATGATATTACTAATCAATTTGATATCGCTCCTAATCTACCTAAATTAATAAGTATAGAAAACAAGAAGAATAAAATTGATTTATCAATAGAAATTAAGGAACAAATTTCAGTTGATTCAGACAATAATAATAGGTTAAGAGCAATTAAAAGTTGCGATTTCATATCCGAAATAAGCTTAAATTATAAAGATACTAATCTTAAAATGATTTATAAAACAAATACAATAAGTGAATTTTATTCATTTATATAGTACCAAAATATCATGAAAAAATTTCAACTCTTCTTTTTAATCATATTATTTGTGACAATTTCTTTAAAAGTTGATGCACAAGTCAAAGATAGTTTGCAACGACCTAAAATTGGACTTGTTCTTAGCGGTGGTGGTGCTAAAGGTTTAGCTCATATTGGTGTTTTAAAGGTATTGGAAGAAGCAGGTATTCGCCCAGATTATATCACAGGTACAAGTATGGGAAGTATTATTGGAGGTCTTTATGCTTTAGGTTACACTGCAGAGGACTTGTCTCAAATGAACAGAAATGCAGATTGGGAAAAACTTTTATCCGATCGAATTGCATTGAATAAGATTGTAATGGAAGAAAAGTATGAATCAAAGAGATATCTATTCAATTTCCCTATCAGAAATTACAAATTTAAATTACCGTCTGGATTGATCGAGGGACAGCAATTAGAATCTTTTTTTGGAGATTTAATATGGCCATTGCCCGAACAGGAGAGTTTTGATGAGTTCCCAATTCCATTTCATTGTATGGCTGTAGATATGATTAGTGGAGAAACAATAGAATTTGATTCAGGAAATTTCGCAGAAACCATAAGAGCAAGTATGTCTATTCCAAGTGTTTTTGCACCTAAAGATATCGACTCATTATTATTAGTCGATGGGGGAGTAACTAAAAACTTCCCTGTTGAGGAAGTTAGAAAAATGGGTGCCGATTATGTAATTGGAGTCTATGTTGGTTTTAGCGAAAATGTAACTGCCGAAGATCTATTTTCTTTAACAGATTTACTTACAAGGGCAACATCTCTTACGGGCATAAACGATGCTAAAATACAGTTAAAAGATGTTGATTTGCTTATTGTTCCTGATTTGGAAGGTTACGGAGCTTCAGACTTTTTGAAAGCTGAAAAAATAGAGAACATTGGAGAGGAATCTGCCAGAAAAATGATCGACGAATTAAAAGAGTTACAAGAGAAATTCAATCTTAAACACTCAGAAATTAAAAGTGTCGATCTTCCAGAAAAGATATTAGTAAGTGAAATTGCAGTCGAAAATACCAGATTTATTGATAAAGATTTTGTAATTGGACAATCCGGGTTAAAAAAGAACACATACATTTCCAATGAAGAAATGAATAATTCTATTGATAAAATTTACGGAACACAATATTTCAATAAAGTAACTTACAGATTAATCGAAAAACCAGATAAAAGCTATAAGGTAATATACAAGCTAAAAGAAAGAACACGTGCTTTCTTAAGAATTGCTCCTAATTTTGATAATCTAACAGGTGCAGGAGTTGTAACAAATCTAACTCTCCGAAATTATTTAATTCCATCGTCGCATGTAGTTGCTTCCTTAAATATTGCCGAAAATCCATCGTTTCGATTTGATTTGAATAAATACTATGGAAAAAAGCAACGACTAATGACACATACTTTTTTTAATTGGTTTGAGAATGAACTTCCTTTTTATGTGAATGGATTTGATATGGGGCAATACGATCGCTCATATATAGATTTTGGTATTGGTTTTAAACAATCATTAAGTTTAAATCAGCAAATTGGTGTAAAGGCATTCTACGAATACAATCGATTTGAACCTCACGAAAATCTAAAAAATTATTTATCAGAAACTAATTTAGATTATTATAGTATTTCTGGATTTGCATTAAATGGAAATTACACTTTTGATAAAACAGACGATTTGTATTTCCCAAGAAAAGGGATGAAGGTTGATATTCAATATAAATATAGTTTTAATCAAGATGCCAATTATCATAATGTTGAATATACAATTGATGAGGATATATTTCCAGTAGATGTAAAAGATTATGGAACTGCATATTTCAATATAGATTGGTATTTTAATCCTTTAAAACCTGTGATTGTAAATGTAGGGTCAACAATAGGAGCAAGCACCAGCGATAGGAATATGTCAAGCTTATTTATGGTTGGGGGTTCACATTTCGATAGCAGAACAAGTTATATACCTTTTTCAGGATTAAACTTTGGAGAGATTATGGCTCAAAATGTTGCAATTATACGTGCTGGGATTGATTTTGAAATATTTTCAAATATCTTTTTAAGCCTTAATGCAAATATGGGAATAGATTCAGATTCTGCCGATAAAATCTTAGATTATATTAAAGACAGTTCTCTAAAATCCTATATGAAAGGATTAAGCGGAGGCTTAAAGTTTAATTCAGTAATTGGTCCTATACAGTTGATGGTGGCAGATAATGATTTCGATAATAACTTAAGATGGTATTTTAGTTTAGGCTATCCATTTTAATAAAATCAACATTAAGTGGGCCGGAAAAGGAATATGAAATGTTTATTATTCCTAGTGCGATTATCGAGAATTCAAAAGACTGTAAGATAAAAGCTATTAAAAAGTTAAAAGAAAATGTGGTAAAAGAATTATCATTTTAATAATATCTTAGTGTGGAGTTTTCATGTTGTGAAATAGTACTTTTTTACATTAAGCTATTATCTAAATTGGTATATTTGAAAAGCAAAAAAGAGTGAAAGTCAAATCGTAAAAATTATACTATTATGTTAAATTTAGAATGGGGTAAATTACCTTTTGGTTACCTAAAAACAGATTATAATATCAGATGTTGTTATAGAGATGGTAAGTGGGGAGAATTGGAAGTATCGTCATCTGAGTATTTAAATTTACATATTTCAGCTACCGCAATACATTATGGTCAGCAGGCATTCGAAGGAATGAAGGCATACCGAGGTAAAGATGGTAAAATAAGATTATTCCGTTGGGAAGAGAATTTTAAACGAATGGAACGTTCGGCCAATGGTATATTAATGCAGCCTATAACAAAAGAATTGTTTAAAGAAGCTATTCTTAAAGCTGTTTTAATGAACGAGAAGTTTGTTCCTCCATACGGAACAGGTGCAGCATTATATTTAAGACCATTACTTATAGGTTCAGGACCTCAAGTTGGAGTAAAACCAGCCGACGAGTATTTATTCATGGTTTTTGCAACACCAGTTGGTCCATACTTTAAAGAAGGCTTTAGTCCTGTTAAGATTGCAGTGGTTAGAGATTCTGACAGAGCAGCACCGCTAGGAACAGGAAGTATAAAAGTTGGTGGTAACTATGCATCAAGTTTAAAAGGTGTTCAAAAAGCACACGACGAAGGATATGGAGCCCCAATGTATTTAGATTCAGTTCATAAGAAATACATCGATGAAATTGGTGCAGCAAATTTCTTTGGTATTAAAAATAATTCATATATAACACCTAAGTCATCGTCAATATTGCCTTCAATTACCAATATGAGTATTATGCAGTTAGCCGAAGATATGGGATTAAATGTTGAACGAAGACCAATCGATATTGCAGAGCTAAATTCTTTTGAAGAAGTTGGGGCATGCGGAACAGCTGCTATTATTTCTCCAATTGGCGAAATATTTGATATTGATGTTGATAAAAAATACTTTTTCTGCAAAGATGGAAAAGCAGGACCTATTTCAACAAAAATTTACGAAAAACTTGTTGCTATTCAATACGGAGATGAACCAGATCCACACAATTGGGTTGAAATCATAAAATAATACAATAAAAAAAAGCTACCATCTGGTAGCTTTTTTAATTTTTATACTAATCGTAATATTTTATTCAAACTTTATTAATTTAATTTTTATTCCCGATTCTGCTTCAAAGTCTTCTACTTCATCAATCATATCAGGATCAGATTGGTCATAAAACCAATTTACTTTTACATTTCCACCTTTATCTTCGTAATCCTTAAGTAATTCTAATATATCCAGAAGGCACTTTGTTGAACTGGTATTTAAATAAATAAGCTTAATGTTTAATTCCAGCTTACTTTTAACGTCAGTAGTAAATTCTTTTATCCAATTTATAAGTGGTAGATAAAATTTATACGTTTCTTCCATGTATGATTCACCTTTAATTTCACAAACTCCTGATGTAAAATCAAAGTTTACTTCTGGAAAGTAGGGAGTTGTAGATGAACTAGTTAATATTATATTTTCCATGGTATAATATATTTAATTTTTATCAATTTTTACGGTTAAAGTGAAGTATGAAAACGTATCATTAATATTTTCAACTTCGAAATCTAATGTGTTTTTAGATAACATCACTGCTTGTATCAATCCTATTCGTGCGCCAAATTTTTCTCCTGGTGAATTCAGTCTTTGTTCTCGTTTTAATTCTCTTAGTCTATTATATTCTGATGAGTTAATTAATTTGCATCTTTCTGCAAGAATTTCCGCATCAGTTTTTTTAACTTGATTTTTTGTAGAAAAGTAATATTTATCTTTGGTTTCATTTACGTTTAATTCTCCAACTCCAATACGTTGAATGTTATTTACTATATGAAAATCTTCCGAATAATTTGAAACATTTTGTGATAGTTCAATAAATATTTTAAATAATTTTTTACGAGCATCAATATAAACGTCATTTAAATTTCTAATATTAGTTCCAAATACAGATATTAGTTCAATATAAAAGGGACCTTTGTACGATAAAATTGTTTTATAAGACATAATAGAAACTATAATTCTAATTAATTTTTAATCCAATTAAAGTAATGTCATCACGTTGTTCCTCTCCTTGTTGGAAATTATTTAGCTCATTTTCAATAATTCCCATTTGTCCTGTCATAGATAATGTAATATTACTTAAGATGGTATCTTTTAATTTGTTAGAGCCAAATCTCTTTCGCTCATTATTATTTTGATCGGTTAATCCATCTGATGATAAATAAACAATATCTCCGGTTTTTAAATTTATCCGATGATTTGTAAATTCTTTTTTGTTATTATTTTTGCCTCCTATAGATATTCTATCACCTTTAATTTCATCAAAATTCCCTTCCTCTTTTTTATAAATAAGAAGAGGGCGTTTTGCTCCAGAGAATTTGACACCATTGGTTTTAAAATCTATAGAAATAAAACAAACGTCCATTCCATCAGAATTGTCAGTTTCATCTTGTCTTAGGGCTTCTCTAACTTTATCGTTTAATAAAGATAATATTTTTGCTGGTTCTTTCTCTCTTTTTTCTAAAACAATTTCATTAAGCAGGCTATTTCCGATCATTGACATAAAGGCTCCAGGAACACCATGTCCAGTACAATCTATAACTGCTAGGTAGGCAATGTTCTCGACCTTGGCAAACCAATAAAAATCACCAGAAACTACATCTTTGGGCTTATAAATTATAAAACTCTCAAATAAATTAGATATTTGATCTTTAACAGGCAAAATAGCCCTTTGAATATTTTGTGCGTATTGAATGCTCGAATTAATTTTTTTATTTTGTAAATCTAAGATGTCTCTCTGAATCTCTATTTGATATTTTTGGGTTTTAATTTTTCTATAAAGAATAAATAAGATTCCAAAAAATATTAAGAAAACCAATAAGCCAAATATTAAGAAACTTCTTAAAAGTCGTTCAAATTTCAATTGGGCATCTTGTTCTCTAATTTTTGATTCTTTTAACTCAAGTTGCATTTTTTGTTCTCTAGTAATTTCTTCAATATGAGCTAGAGAATCTTCAGTTTCCTTTAATTTGTCTGTTTGCTTTAAAAGAGCAATTTCTGTTTCTTGTTTTTCGGCATGAGCCTTATTAACTTTATTTGTCGATTCTGTTTTTATGTTTTTTATTTCCTGATTTTTAAGGTATTTATCTATCGAAGCAAAAAGATCAAAATATTCTATGCTTTTTTCAGAATTCTCTGTGCTTTGATAATTATTGGCAAGTATTCCATAGAATGTACGCTGGTATTTTAAATTGTTGATTTCTTTAGCATAACCAACCCCTTCCATAGCCGCTTTATTCGATTTATCAAAATTACCAAGAAGCTGATAAGTTTGCGATATGTTAATTAAACTTGAGGTAATATCTGTTTTGTTTTTTATTTTTTTTGAAATTTCAAGAGCTTGATTGAAATAATTTATTGCAGAATCATAATTTTGTATCTCATCATAAATCATTCCTATATAATTTGTACTTAAAAGAATACCTTTTTGATTTTTCTGAGTTTTATTTATTCCCAAAATTATGTCAAAATTCTCAATTGCTTTGTTATAAAGTTGATTGTTCCAACACAGGAATGCTACTTTGTTTAAGTAGTCGAGTTCAAGTTGAGTATTGTTTTCAGATTTATATTTTTCAATAGATTTTTCGTAATTATCAAGCTGTATTTTTATATTCTCAGGTATATCCTGGGCATACATTCCTGTATTTAAAAGTAGGAGAGTTAAAATAAAATAAGTTAGTATTTTAGGTAATTTTTTCAATGTTGTAATAATTTACAAGTGTTAAATTTATTTTATTTTTAAACCAAAAACAAGAATATCATCAATTTGATCTTGTGAACCTCGCCACTTATCATGAACATTATTAAGTATTTCCTTTTGAATAATCATTGGTTCATGGCTATGTTGTAATATCAATTCTTTAAATTGTTTGTACCTAAACTTTTTCCCTTTAGGCCCACCAAATTGATCTGCATAACCATCAGAAAATAGATATAACTGATCGTCAGCATATAATTTTATCACATGATTTGTAAAAGGGTTATTAAAAGTTAAATAGATTCCAACAGGCATTCTATCCCCTTTTATTTCTTGCAACTCATTTTTTCTAATTAGATATAGGGGATTGTTTGCTCCAGAAAATTGCAATTCATTTTTTGTGCAATCAATTATACATAATGCAATATCTAAACCATCCTGTGCTTCTCCGGATTGTCCTGTTTGGTTTAACGATTTAATAATATGTTCTCGTAATTGTTCCAAAATACCGCTAGCAGTTCTAAATTTATTTCTAGATACAATTTCGTTAAGATAAACAGCTCCAAGCATATGCATTAGTCTACCCGAAATGCCATGTCCAGTGCAATCACCAACAGCAATTATTTTTTGATCTCCAATATTAGAAACCCAATAAAAATCACCGCTAACGTGATTTTTTGGCTGATGAAGTATGAAATATTCTTCAATGCTATTTGATATAAAATCTAAGTTGGGTAAAATAGCTTGCTGAATCCGACTTGCATATCTGATATCAGCCATAATTTCTTTATTCTTTCTGATAATTAGTTCTCTCTGCTTTAACTCATTTTCAATTTGAAACTGAATTCTTTTATCCTTTGCATCAATTTCATCCTGTTGTTGCTCAATGGATTTAAAATTATCAATAAGTTTAATCGCAGTTGCAGTATTTGAAATTAATGTTGATTCTGAAAAAGGTTTTCGAATAAAATTAATAGCTCCTGCATCGTAAATTTCATTGTAATTATCTGTTTCTGAAATAACAATAATTGGAAGTTTTCTAAAACTTAAAATTTCCGTTATTAATTGCAATCCCTCCTTAAATTTAAGCTCAGGAAAATCTATATCTAGAATAATAAAGTCGGGAGAATATTCTTCAATTTTCGAATATAAGTTGTTAATACAATTAACTTCAAAAAAAGAAACATCGGGAAAATTAGATTTAATAATATCACTTACTATGTTAACGTCATTTTGTTGATTGCTTATGATCAGCAAATTGTTATTCATAAATCTAATCTTTTATTGAAAATTAAATGTACTTATATTTGGACTAAATATCTATTTATAAAAAGTTTTTTTAAGGTTTCAGGAGGTCAATTTCAAGGGTTTTTGACAAAGACCCTGAAATAAATTATGAAACACCTATTTTTAACAATTAAAAAGCGAACAAAACCTTTCAAATTGTTAATTAAATTTTAATTTTAAGGGGAGAAAGTTAAACAGATATTAATATCTAATTATTCATGATTTATAAAATTCTCATTGCTGATGATTCTGGAGAATCTTGTAATTATTTACAAGATATTTTGCTAGATGAGGGTGAGCGTTTTGTAATTGAGAAAACTTCAAATAGAAATGTTTATAAGGAAGCTGTTTCTATTAATCCAAATATTATACTAATTACTGCTGATACCTTAACAAAAAGTGGTATTGAAAGTGTAATGTCGCTGAAACAAAATATAATAACACACGATATTCCTGTACTATTATTAACAAACTATACTCCAAGAATTAATCTTGACCGTGTTTTCGAATATGGTATTGTTGATTTTGTCAAAATTCCATACGAAAAAGATGAGTTGCTCATGAGAATTGAAGCAGCAGAGAGTCGTCGCGAATTTCAGCACGAGATTTACAGAGAGCATGAGTGGTTAAGAGAATTGTCTATTGTAGCAAAAAAGACTGCAACGGGTGTAGCCATTATTAGTCCATCAGGACAAGTAGAGTGGGTTAATGAAGGCTTCGAGATTATGTATGGGTATTCTTTCCTAGAGTTTAAGCAGGAATTTGAGGATACAATCTTTAATGCAGAAAAAAATCCAAATCTTGCAAATGCTATTAAGAAATGCGGACAAGGCGCCCAGAGTAATATTTACGAAAATAAATGGACTACAAAAATAGGAAGGCAAATTTGGATACAAACAAATCTGACTCCTGTTTATAATGAACAAGACGAGATAATAAAGTTTATTGCAATTGAATCTGATATTACAGCCTTAAAAGAAGCTGAAGAGAGGCTTGAAGCAAAGAATGAAAGTTTACTAACTTTAACAGAACATCTTGAGAGTACAAATCTTTTATTAGAAACTCAGAGAGAGGAAATAGAGAAGCAAAAAGAATTTATTGAGAGTCAAAAGAAAAAATCAGATGAACTTTTGCTTAATATTTTGCCATTTGAAACAGCAGAACAATTAAAGAAAAAAGGATTTGCTAAATCAAAACAATATAAATTAGTATCAATCCTTTTTACCGATTTTAAAGATTTTTCTAAGCTGGCAGATACAATGGATAGTCAGGAGCTAATTAACGAATTAAACGTTTATATTCAAAAGTTTGATGAAATTATTGAAGGTCATTATATTGAAAAAATAAAAACAATTGGTGACGCATACATGTGTGCAGGAGGCTTGCCGTTGAGAAATAAAAGTAATCCAATAGACATAACTCTGGCCGGACTGAAGATTCAGAAATTCATGAAAGATTACGCTGAAGAGAAAAGAAAGAATAATGAAGTGGTGTGGCAATTAAGACTAGGCATCCATACGGGTGAAGTAATAGCAGGTGTTATTGGCAAAAAGAAATTTGCTTACGATATATGGGGCGATGCTGTAAATAAAGCAAGCAGAATGGAACAAGCAGGTGAAATAGAGCGGGTGAATGTTTCAGGAAGTACTTATGATTATATTAAAGACTATTTCGACTGTACTTTTAGGGGTAAAATTGAGGTGAAAAATAATGGCGAATTAGAAATGTATTTTGTAAACAGATTAAAAGAAGAATTCTCTGAGGATAAAGATGGAATTATCCCCAATGCACAATTCTTAAAAAGATTATCTAAATATTAAAACTACTCAGATAATTATTTTAACATTTCCTTATTAAAGTTAAAAGGTAAAAATTGACTAATACTGTCAGCAATAGTCAATTTATTTTCTGCATATAAAATAACCTGAATGTTATTATTATGCCTATTTTCACTCTCGAGCATTACTTGTAAACAAGATCCACAAGGAGGTATAGGTTCTTTAATAAAACCTTCTTGGGTAAAAGCAGTTACTGCAATCGATTTTATTGCTGTGTTTGGATATTTTGAGTTCGCATAAAATATAGCAACCCTTTCTGCACACAATCCTGATGGATATGCTGCATTCTCTTGATTGTTACCTTGAATTATTTCTCCATTTTCTAGTAATACAGCTGCTCCAACATTAAATTTAGAATAAGGAGCATATGCCGTTTCTGCCGCTTTTTTAGCTTCCTCAACTAATTTTTGTAATTTATCATCAAGTTCGGCAGGAGATTTGTAATCAATTAAAATAGATTTTATTTCGCGTTTTTCCATTAATTATGATTTTAAATTGCAAAAGAATAATCAATTATATAAAATGAATATTATTTTTACAGTGGTTCAAATTAACAAAAAAAAAATGACAAAAAAGGTAATCCTTCTCTTAATACCTATTTTAATAGCTTCTTGTAAAGTTCAGCAGGTTCAAAGATCATCTAAAAATACAAAAACAACATATGTTTCAATCGAAAGAAAGGAATATATTAAATTGTATAATAACTTAGCAATTAAGGAAATGAAAAGAAGTGGAATTCCTGCAAGTATTACTTTAGCGCAAGCAATGTTAGAATCTGATAACGGGAATAGCACTTTAGCTCAAAAAGCAAATAATCATTTTGGAATAAAATGCCATAATAGTTGGAAGGGGCCAAAAGTTTTTCACGACGATGATAAGAGAAATGAATGTTTCCGAAAGTACAAGTCTGTGTATAGTTCATATATTGATCATTCTAATTTTATTGCTAATGGAAATAGATATCAATTTTTATTTGATTTCCCCATAACAGATTATAAATCGTGGGCAAAGGGATTACAAAAGGCGGGGTATGCAACAAGTAGAACATATGCTACTTTGTTAATAAAGATTATAGAAGATAATCAATTATATGTATTTGATAAAGGTGAAAGTTTCTCAGAAAACTATAGCGAGGAAAGTAATTCTGACTCTCAACAAGTGGTATTAGATGATGTAGATAATTTTACAATTAATTTAAATAAACATACTGTAAAAGAGCTAAATAGGATTGATTATATTATTGTAAAAGGAGGTGATACATTTGAGAGTATAACAGAAGAGTTTGGAATGTTACCTTTTGAGATATTTAAATACAATGAACTTAAACAAAGCACAAAAATCCAAGTTGGACTGTTGCTTTTTTTACAACCCAAAAGAACAAAAGCAGAGGTTGGATCAGAATTTCATATTGTAAAAGAGGAAGAAACAATGTATTCAATTTCTCAAGTTTACGGAATTAAGATAAAGAGTTTGTATGGAAAAAATCTAATGGAAGAGGGGACAGAACCTTCTGTTGGACAAAAAATCTGGTTGCGAAAAATAAAATCATATTCAGATGTTATAGATGAAACGCCTGCAATAGAAGGTTTTGATGGAGAGAAATAGAACCTAAATTTGCTTCCGGCATTCTATTAAAGTGTGCTAATCCCTAAATTGTTTGTTATTTTTGAGATATCAAAGCCTGCGTTTTTAATTAATTGTATCATATCGTTAGAATGATACATACGACTATTAACATTCGCTAATGCCGTAAAATATAACGAAGTATTATTCAAACAAAAAGTGGATGTATCGAATTTTTGTCGAGCCCAATAAGTTTCTAAAATATATAAATACAGATAAATTAATCTTTTGTTGAAAATTTATATTCATTTATTTTTTGAAATCCTCTAAGGAATTCATTAACAGGCATTCTTTTTTTACCAGCCATTTGAAGTTCCAAAATATTTATAAAGCCATTATTAACAGAAACCTTAAAATAGGTTTTAAGATCTGTAATTATTTCTCCGATTTCATTATTGTGAATTGCTTCCTCTTTTCGAGTTGAAAAAATCTTTAATTGGATGGATTTTTTATCTGAATTATAGATCTCTGTCCATGCTGCTGGATAAGGGCTTAGTCCTCGAATTAAGTTGTGAATTGAGTTCATATCTTTTGTCCAGTCTATCTTACAATCAGTCTTGAAAATTTTTGGAGCATGTTTAATTTCATTTGGGTTATTAATTAATGTATTTTGATTTAAAGGGGTGTAATTTTGTTCGATAATGGCATCAACTGTTTTTAATACCAGATTTGCCCCTGCATACATTAATTTATCATGAATTATACCTACATTATCGTCTTCTAGAATTGGGATTTCTTCTTGAAATAAAATATTGCCTGTATCTATTTCATGTTGTAGTAAAAATGTTGAAATTCCTGTTTTTTTATCACCATTAATAATAGCCCAGTTTATTGGTGCTGCTCCACGATAATGTGGTAGAAGTGAGGCGTGAAGGTTAAACGTCCCGAATTTAGGCATGCTCCAAACAACTTCTGGAAGCATTTTGAAGGCAACTACAATTTGCAAATCAGCATTTAGGTTTTTAAGTTCCATTAAAAAGTCTTCATTCCTAAATTTATCTGGTTGTAAAATTTTTAATCCTTTAGCTTCTGCATATTTTTTTACAGCCGATTCATTTATCTTTTGCCCACGACCAGCAGGTTTATCTGGATTTGTAACTACACTAACTATGTTGTAGTCATTTTCAACAAGTAGTTTTAATGGTTCTACTGCAAAATCAGGAGTTCCCATGTATATTATTCTTAAGCTTTGTTTGTCCATATTAAACCTGTTTTTACTAAATTTGAACAAAAGTATTAAATTATAGGATAAATCGGTGTAGTTTTATTTTCAAATGTAATTTTATGAATAATAAATTTAGTTGGCAAAGTTTTATTAGTATCGGACTCTTATTTTCTTTTTTTGTAATGCTTCTTTCTGGCATAATCTTGTATATAGCACCAGAAGGGAGTTTGTCCCGATGGATTGATTGGGATATTTTAAATTTGTCAAAAAAACAGTGGGAACATCAGCATACTATATTTTCATATTTATTTATCCTATTTACAATATTTCATATTTTTAAGATAAACTGGAGCTTGCTGTTGTCCTATTTTGTTCCCGAGAAAATTAAGATATCTCATTATAAGGAATTGTTAATTGCTTCAGCAATAACTATCTTAATTTTTATAGGGACTCTTTTTAATGCAACTCCTTTAAAATATATAATTGATCTAGGAGCAGATATCTCTGATAGAGTTTCAGAAAATGTTGAAATTCCAGATGTTTCTGATTCGGAAAAACTAACCATTGAAGTATTCTCAATTGAAATTTTAAATACTTCTTTTGAGAATGTTAACAAAATATTAAACGATAATAGTTTAAGTGGGGCAAGAGAAGACATCCTGGTGAAGGATTTTTGCTCAATTAACAATATTTCCCCACATGAATTTTATAGGCTTTTAAAAGGAGAGTTATTAATAAGAAATAGCTCCAGTGTAATGGGGTTCCCTGAAATAACTTCAAAAATAAATTGTTTAGATCAAATAAATTCTATTTTATAAGAAAAGGCTCGATAATTCGAGCCTTTTTATTTCTTAGATTTATTTTTTTATTGGTTTAACAAGCTCAAGTGTATGTCCCATTTTTTTCATTTTTGTTTCTAGGTAAAAATGATTGTGCTTATTGGGTTCTATTTCAAGAGTAATATTCTCAATAATTTCTAAGCCATATGCTTCTAACCCTTTTCTCTTAATTGGGTTGTTTGTAAGAAGTTTTATTTTACCTAAATCTAATTCTCTTAAAATATTAGCTCCAACTCCGTAATCTCTTTCATCATCTTTAAAGCCAAGTTCTATATTTGCTTCAACGGTATCCATTCCTTCTTCTTGGAGTTTATAAGCTTTCATCTTGTTATAAAGTCCAATTCCTCTACCTTCTTGATTTAGATATACGATTACACCTGTTCCTAATTCATCAATTTTTTTCATTGCTTCATGTAATTGCTGACCACAGTCGCACCTTTTAGATGCAAAAATATCACCAGTTGCGCAAGATGAGTGTACTCGTACACAAACAGGTTCATCTTTAGTCCAGCTTCCTTTTATTAATGCGACATGCTCAAGTCCGTTGGACTTTTGTCTAAAAGGGATTAAATCAAACGTTCCATATTCAGTTGGTAGTTTTACTCGAACACCTTTTTCAACTAGGCTATCTTCTTTTAATCTGAATTTGATAAGCTCTTCAATTGAAATGATTTTTAAGCCGAATTTCTTAGCAATTTTAAGAAGTTCAGGTAATCGAGCCATTGTGCCATCTTCATTCATTATTTCAACTAAAGCTCCACCTGGTTTCAAACCTGCCAATCGAGTTAAATCAACTACAGCTTCAGTATGTCCTGCACGTCGGATTACACCTCTTTGCTTTGCTTTTAAAGGGAAGATGTGTCCAGGGCGTCCTAAGTCTTCTGCTTTTGTATTATCATCAACTAGAGCTTTTATTGTTTTAGCTCTATCAGAAGCAGATATTCCAGTTGTGCAACCATGTCCATTTAAATCCACAGAAACGGTAAATGGCGTAGCGTGTAAGGCTGTATTATTTCCGACCATTAACTCAAGTTCAAGTTCTTCACATCGAGCTTCGGTCAATGGAGTACAAATTAATCCTCTTCCATGAGTTGCCATAAAGTTTACAATTTCCGGAGTAATCGTTTCTGCTGCAGTGACAAAATCACCTTCGTTTTCACGATCTTCGTCATCAACAACTATAATTACTTTACCAGCTTTGATATCTTCAATAGCTTCTTCAATGGTATTAAGCTTACTTTGAGTATTATCTTGATTTTTAGACATTATACATTATTTTTTGAAAATCAATTTTGTGCAAAAGTATAATAAGTGATTAAATATCCATAGAAAAGGCATTATAAATTAGCTTATTTTATTCCCTTTTTGCCTTTTCCCAGTTTACAGTTTGTTTTTTTCTTAAAAATCTTATAAAACCAATGATTTCAGAAATATTCATTATGAATAAATAATAAGGAGCAAAAATAATTTTAAATCTTGTTTTTATCGATTGCATTAAATAACCTAGCAGCACAAATAAATAAAAAATTACTTGCAAATAGAAAATGTAGGCAAAAATGCTATTCCAATTGTTATTTATTGATAAGTAGAGGTTTACGAAGAATAGTAAAAATATCGAAACAGGAACTAAAGTCCATCTTAATAACTTATGTGATATGTATTGGAAAGAGAGAATAGGGTTTTTGAAAGGATTTAGTAAACTCTTTAATCTGGAAATAGCTTGAAAACCACCGTAAGCAATACGATTTTTTCTTTTTAATTCTTCATTAATATTGGCAGATGCTCTTTCAGTTGCATAAGCTTCTGGAGTGTACTTAATTTTATATCCTTTTTGAGCAATCCGCAATGAAATTATGAAATCATCTAAAATCGTATCACTTTCGATCTCTTCAAAAAGTTCTGTTTTTATGGCAAACAATTCGCCAACTGCTCCTATGGTTGAATTAAATATTGATTCATTCTTTTTTAAGAAGGATTCATATTTCCAATAAATTCCTTCACCCGAATTAACAGCATTATCTTTATTTTGAGGAGCAATCCTTTTTTCACCAGCTACGCATCCAACTTTAGGATCCTTAAACTGATTTACAATTTCAATTATTGCATTTTTATTTAAATTTGTATTTGCATCCGAAAAAATAACAATTGGTGTTTTAATAAATTTCATTCCTCGGTTTATGGCTCCGGTTTTACCATTTCTTTCTTTATTGTGTAAAACAATAAATTCATTGTATTTTGATAAGATTGATGGTGTTTCATCGCACGACCCATCAGTTACCCATACATACTTAATTTTATCTTTTGGATAATTCAGATTTAAGGAATTAGAAATTTTTTGCTCAATAAAATCAGCTTCGTTGTATGCTGCAACAAATAAGGTTATTTCAGGTTCGTATTTATTCTGGGATTTATTGTCTCTATAAAATATTCTTTTGGGAAGATTAAATATCAACAATAAGATCGGATAACCCAAATATGAGTAAAATATAATAAATAGTAATATCCAAAAAATGTAAATCACCTAAGTTTTATTTTATAAAGTTAATAAGTTCTTCTGCAAGTTTTGTGTTATCAAAATTATCTTTAACAAAAATATATGCATTATTTCCAAGCTCTTTTTGTATTGAAGGCTTGTTTAATATTTCTAAAATTGATTGAGAAAAAGATTCTGGATTATCTGAGATTAGAATATTTTTTCCATTTGTGCAATTTATACCTTCGCATGCTATTTTTGTTGCAATAATTGATTTTTTTAGTGCCATTCCCTCAATTATTTTTACTCGCATTCCACTTCCAGAGAATAAAGGAACTATCATAGGTCCATAACTATTTAAATAATTATGGGCATTTTCAACTTCTCCATGAAATGTAATATTGGAATCAGAGAATTTCTTGATTAGCCATACAGGTGCATTTCGACCTGCAATATTTAGTGTAAATAGGGGAGTTTTTTTCAGAATAATTGGTAGGCATTTGTCTATAAACCAAACTAAACCATTCTGATTAGGAATCCAATCAAGAGCTCCAATATAGCAAACCTCATCTTTTTTGATTATAGTCTTGTGTGCTTTTTCGCTTAGTGATTCAAAATTAATTCCAAAAGGAATTGTTCTTATTGGCTTTTTATTGCCAAGAATATTATAACGCTGTTCATCTAGTTGTGAGATTGGAGCAATGAAATCGTATGTATTTAATATGCTCAATTCCAAATTGTTTAATCTTTTTGCTAAAATAGAAAAGTAATATCTTTTTATAACAGATTTACTTTCGGAAGCATTTCGTTGCCAGATTAAATATTCTAAATTATGAGGGCGGTAAATTATTTTACCTTTAAACGTTGTTTTAATTAGATGTATGTATTGCATACAATATAATCCTTCGATCTGAATTAAGTCAAAATCATTATTTTTAATTAAGCTAGCAAGTTCTTCTGAGAATTTCTGAGATTTAAATCTCTCAGCTATATATGCTTCTTTAGAAAAAAGAAGATTAAGTATAAGTTTAATAAAAGAAATCTTAATGTTTATCTTAATGCCTTTGATTCTAATCCCTTTAATAAGAGGTTTTTTTGTATTTTTAAGATCATTTGAATGTTTATGAGTTAACATATTCAATAAATGAACAGAATGACCTAATTTTCTATATCCTTGCGACAAACTTAAAATTGCCAAAGCTCCTCCATCAGGAGGATATATTGCTTTATTTGCAATTTGTAAAATATTCATTTATTTTGATTTCTTAGAAAGTCGTTTAAAAATCTTTTTAAAGAAAAGTAAATAAGTATCCATATTTAATATAACAGAATCCGTAGTTGCTTTATAAGTAAGGAATATTCCTAATGGCATTAAAATAATAGAAGATAACCACATGCCAAAGTAAGCAGGCATTACGCCTTCTCGTGCGAATTTTTCACCGGCAATTGAAATTATATAATAAAGTATAAAAAACAATACAGAGATAACCACAGGAGTTCCAAATCCACCTTTCCTAATTATTGCTCCAAAAGGAGCTCCAATAAAGAAGAAAACTAAACAGGCAAACGATAAGGCAAACTTTCTATGCCATTCAATTTGATGACGTCTGATTTTTTCAGCTTTTCTATTAAATTGTTTTCTTGTACTTGAAATATTATTTTGAGCAGCACGTGCATAGTTTAAAGCATATTCAATAACTCCCTCTTGAGTTGACTGATCCTGATAAGCTAAAAGACTGTCAATGAGTACATCTTTGTCTGGGGACTGTAAGAAAGTTTGAAGTATACTATCTTTTTTGTTTATTCTTATATGAGACTTGCGTGTATATCCTGAGTCAATGTCAACAAGATTAAGTTTCTTATTACTAGGTTTCAGATTTCTAGGTTTTCTATTATGGTTTTTTTTACGTGTATCATTAAGACTTAAGTTAAAAGATTCGTCTTTTTTAAAGTAGTTAGAACGAATTGTATTTACCTTGAATGAATATATTTGTTTCTGAAATTGTTCTGTTAATGAATCCTCGGCATAAACCAATTGCCGAAGATTCAACATTTGGAAGTTATTTTTAAATAAATCTTCATCGGTTCTACTAAAATCAAGACCTGTAAGTTCAAAAACAACTGTTTGCTTTTCAAATTTGCGTCTTTGATGAGGATATTGCTTGTCTTTTTTTCTTCTATTCTGCTTCGCTTCTCGAACTTCTTCGTAACTATATCCATTATATAAAGTAAGGATCAAGTTTCGTTCATCGGCTGTCATTTTCATGTATCCAGAGTCGGCAACCGTAACTTCTACATTCTCTTTATTATTTGAATGATCGTAAATCATTAGATTTTGTAAAAGATTGGTCTTATAATCCTTTTTGGCAATCTTTATACTGTATCCATCAATGCCATTATAAAAAACTCCTTCTTTAATTTGGAGTTCGGGTCTTTGATTTTTCACATCATATAATAATGAATATGATTTAAGATTGGAATAAGGGATTATATATTCAGAGTAAAAGAATGCACTAATACTTATAAGAATAGTCAATATAATTAAGGGAGACATGAATTTTTGAAGAGACACTCCCGCTGATTTTACTGCAGTTAACTCGTAATTTTCCCCAAGATTTCCAAAAGTCATTATAGAAGAAAGCAATATTGCTAATGGTAGAGCCATTGGCACAAGTCGGGCAGATGCATATAATATTAGTTCTGCAATTACAGTCCAGTCCAAACCTTTTCCAGCCAAATCATCAATGTATCTCCATAGAAATTGCATTAATAAAATGAAAAGGGAAATGAAAAAGGTAGCAACTAATGGCCCGAAATATGATTTTAATATAAATTTATGTAATCGTTTCAAAACAACATATTTTTAATAACAACGATCACAAAAATAACTTATTTTATAACAAGTAACTTAAGATTTTTTTGAAAATATAATTATAGTCCTATTGTGTGTTTTAATTTAGAAATTTGAGTATCCCATAGATCAACAGTATCTTCTTTTTCATCGTCTTCAGCAAAATCTGTAACAATTAATGCTACATCGCCCGTAAGCTCATCTTTCCGAATCTTAAATTCAAAGAAGGAGTCATCTTCATCTTCATCCTCATCTTCAATCCATTTAAAGCGAATTAGTAGGTTGTCCTTTTTGTTCAATAACTTTGCTTGTTGACCATTACCTTCCCATATAAATGTATATGTGTCCCCCTGAATATTAATATCATCCGCAAACCATTCAGATAATCCGCTTGGAGTGCTTAATCTCGTATATAAGATCTTAGGTGATGAATTAATAGAATATTCTAACTCAATCTTATTTTTCATAAATAAATTTATTAATTTTCTCTAGTCAATGCAATATATAAATTTTTTTTAGATTTTTTATGTCGAAATTATAAAAGATAAAATAAAATATTATATTTGCAACCCGAAAACAATGGCGAGGTAGCTCAGCTGGTTAGAGCGCATGATTCATAATCATGAGGTCGGCGGTTCAAGTCCGCCTCTCGCTACCAATCATAAGCAAACATAGATATAATCAATGTTTGCTAATTTTTAACCAATATCGTGCGCCACAGATGCGCCCCGAATTGGATACGAAAAAGTTCTTTTTTAATGCTTGTAAAACCATTGTCTATGCTTGATTTCAGATATGCAGAAATAGGGAAGAGTGGTGATCGGGAGTATGTGTATTTTTACGCTAAAAACCCCGATACGGAGAAGCTTGAGCGCAAAAGAATCTATCTTAATAATATTAAAACTAAAGCGAATCGTGTTCGGTATGCCAAGCGATTGGTGAATCATATTAATAATAAACTGGATCAAGGGTGGAATCCCTTTATTGATGAATCGGAAAATAAAAAGAAGTACACAATTATATCCGAGGCATTGAACTTCGTTAATACTTACAAATCGACATACATTCGTAAGACCTCAAAAACTGCATATAAGGGTAGGTTTAAAGTTTTGACCGAGTGGTTGGAGAAAAGTGGAAAACTGAATGCCTATATATTTGAGTTTACCGAAGATCTCGCCATTACTTTCATGAATCATTTACTCATGGAGAAAAATATTAAGGGGCGAACCTACAATAATTATCTACTCGATTACAGAACATTTTTTAATCTCCTGGTTAAAAAGAAATACATGCTTATTAATCCATTCCATGCTGTTGAAAAGCTTCCGGAAACAGAATCGAGCAAGCGACCGTTTACCGACGAAGAGATGAGTTTATATTTCAATTATGTAAAGAATTTCGACAAGCACTTTTTCATTATTAGTTTGTATATTTATTATTGTGGATTACGACCTGCAGAGATTTGCCGATTAAAAGTTCAGGATATCAATCTTCGAAAAGGATTGATTTATATTTCAGGATCCCAAACTAAAAATAAAAAGATTGGTGTGATTCCGATTGTTGATGATTTTAGAAAATTGCTCGATGATTATTTAATCGAATACCCTGGTACGTTTAATATTTGTGGAAAGGGATTGTTTCCTGGTGCAATTCCTACATTTCCTACTCGCATTGCAGAACGATTTAGAACAATAGCTAAAAAACTCGGTATACCCGACGAAGTAAAAATATATGCTTTAAAAGATACAGCTGCAGATAAATTAATACAGGCCGGTTACGATGCAAAGATTATCAGGGATCTATTCCGACATTCGAATATTGCTGTTACCAATGAGTATTTAAAGAAGTTTAATCCGAATATTAGCG
Organism: Bacteroidales bacterium; assembly: GCA_016342685.1. Lineage (GTDB taxonomy): Bacteria > Bacteroidota > Bacteroidia > Bacteroidales > UBA12077 > UBA12077. Next base: position 395,521 of record JAEINU010000001.1, read on the forward strand.
AACGTCTTATTAAAGAGTTTCCAAGTCCTATCTAAGTAGTAACGGCCTTTATTTCTCCAACTTCGAGTTTATCTTTATAAATGGTAATTGGGATTCCTTCTATTAAGAAATCCATATTGTCGCCATTGTATTTCTGCAGAAAATTGAAATTAACCAAATCGCTAGGTTTAAAGTTGGCGTGAAAGGTCGATGGCTTGGCAAAGTTATTGATCCAATATATGTAAGGTTTATAAAAAAGATCATAAATACCGATTCCTCCATCTTCCCATTTCAACGATTTACCAAGCTTGTATGTGCCAAGCGCAAGCTCTTCAGCTGTAACACCTATTTGTACGCCTGTTGTGGCGTTGATCCTAGTTCGACTGGTTTCGTTTTCTGTTTTACAAAAAACCAATCTCCATGGTAGATTGCCAAAAGGCTTGGTGTTTAACGAATCCTTATTTAAAGAATAGCCCATTTTTAAACAATTAAACCTGCGAAAATAATAATAGTCGGTACCTGCAATATCAACTGTTTTAATGGCCGAGTAATCGATTTCGTGGTTCAGTCCCGAAGTGGTTTTTACACTTACCTCTTCTTCGCTTGCAACAAATTCTTCTTCGACATATTTATCCGGAAAATCATCGGTAGTTAAAAAACTATCGTCGTTATGCATCTCTTGGCGAAGCATGAAATTTGCTTTGCTTATAAGAGATTGTTTTACATCACCTTCCAATTTATCGTTGATATCTTTTTTATTGTTCGAGAATATTATATCTGTTCGGGAAACGATTTTCAGTTGTTTTTGAAAAGGATCTAAACAGAATCGTATAAGCAAACGATCTTCGAGCTCGTTAATAAAATCATTAACACTTACGTTTGGTAGATTGTATTTAAAAGATACAGATCCGGCACCTGCTCCATTATAAACCTGCGACATATACAATACCATAAGGTATTTGAAATCGACATCGGTTTTTAAAATATTTTCGACGATGTTAATCTCAAGGTATTCGAAAATTTTATCTATCACGTAAGTAAGAAAAAAGAAAGGGCTCACCTCACCGGCAATGTGCGTATAATAATTTTCGGCAGGGTTGCCGGGTAAAATATTATCGATGGTAACTTCTCCCGGTCCATTATCGCGAGGGTAGTTAATAATGTATTTATCCCACTCGATGGTTTCGTGTTCGAGATTGTCTTGCGTGGATACATCGATCGGAATAGCCGAATAAATAAAGTTAAGCGGTGTTTTGATCGATGCCACTAAATCGCCACTGCCATAGTTCACGATATAGGGTAAATCGTTAAGCTTTAATTTTTTGATCTTATTAAAAATAACCGTTTCCCAACCAGTATAATGCATCTCAATAACATCGTTGTTAACATCTATAATTTTAAAATAACCATCGATACGGAATGAATCGAACCTAATCCATGCTTCGTGCAGCGTTTTAACAGTGTAATTCAATTTGTAAGAGTATATCCCTGTAATGGCACGGTTGTGTTCGTTATTCGGAATCTGCAAAGGAAAAGATGTTGCCGCTTGGTTGGTTAAAAAAGCCGACTTTAAAGTCAGGTTTAGACTTGTAAAATCTTTTCCCAAATCAATTAACTGATTGTTTATATTGATTTCTAACATACTAATCTACGGTTGAAAAGTTCCAGTTTGTTGTGATCGCTTCCATGTGTAAAGCATCTTTGTTTTGGAAAATATTGTGAGATAGTTCTATATAGTAACTATTATAAGCTGCTAATATCCAATGCCCCATAATAAACGATATGGTGGTGTAATCTTCGGCTTCGTTGTAAACCAAGGTGCAATCTTCAAAATTGATTGTAAGTGCTATTTCATTGTCAGAACTTTGCTTAATATAAATTACTCCACCACCTGCATAACATTTGCCGTGTACTTTAAATTCTGCTTCGGCATCTTCCATATTAACACTCACATTATTTGCACCTGGTGTAGGCTTTACAATCTCTTTAAGCTTGAGTGCTGTTGCTGCATTCGATAGAAATAGAATGTTATCGTTAAATGCTGCCGTAAAAGCAAATCGATATTTTATATTATGATTAAACAACAGATCTTCGGAACCAGGCTCGGGAAGTTTCTTCGATTCAAATATAATTGGCACCAATAAAAAGCTATTTGTTTGCTCGCTGTATAAATATTCATATTTCTTTTTTGCTCCATAAAATTCTCGCAGGTGCAAGATCCATTCACGTTTTATTAATCCTGTCGAAGCTTCTCTCTCAATATCTTCTCGGATATTTTCTTCGCTTGATTCTTTGGTTTCGAGAGAAACAGATTCTCCTTTGGTATAGTTTGCTTTGCCATCGTACTCGCCTGTAAAGATTAGATTCTCAGGCATATTGTAATTATTCAGATAAACGAAATATTTCAATCGGCGAGTGTAGCCGTTTATTATGGAGTAATGCCGAATTTCGCTTGCAGGTGTTCCACTGTTTTCGATCCACACATCGTATGCAATAGCATTGGTTTCGTTTACTCCCAATTTACGGTACGATGCTTCGATCTCGTACAGGTAATGTTGATTCGCATTGGATATGCTCGAAACATCTATTATGATGGGTGCCTTGTCGGAATAGTAGGTTTTTACTTTTAGCGTTAAGGTTCTCAATCCGTTGTAATTATAATACCATAACTTTTCGAGGTAGGCATCGCCAATAATGGCATTGGTCACTTTTCGAAATGGCATATTCGATAAAAAGCCATGTCGTGCTTTTATCTGATCGTACCAACTCGAATTAAGTGCTTCGTATTTCTTTTCGGTTATATGACCGATTCCTCCCTGCAGTGCATAGAATAAACCGCTGTATGTAATATTGTATGTTGTTTGTGCAGATCCGTACTTCTCGTAATATTTTACCCGGTATTTTATGGTTAAATCAGACTCGACAATATAACCTATCGATGGTGATTTAATTGGACTTGTTTCGGTTTCTTGCAGAATGTCCTGGATCTTAAAAGTAGCTTGATTATTTACATCGGCCGGAGCTCTTAATTCGGGACCAACATCAGACCATACCTCAGTCGCTTCTCTGTTTGATTTTTGCACCTGCAAGAAAAGACCGTACAAATCTTGAGCACTATCGGTTGTTTCGATACTGAATCGCATATCGTTGCCAGTGAGTGCAACGAGGGGCGGAGTGATTGGTGAGGAAAGGCTCATTTAATTAAGAATTACTAATTACGAATTACTTTTTGTTTTTTCCAACATTAAAGGTTTGATCAACATCCTGAGAGTTGTTTTTTCCTTTAACCTTGTTCACTACTTTTTTAATTGTAACGCCATTGTCGAAAAACTTGGCATAGGTAGCGAAGCCTGCAGTGAATCCTATCGCAAAAAATAGAAGCCAGGTTATAATTTTAAGTTTCGTTTTTGCTATCATAATTATTTTATATAAGATGAAACAATATAGATTTGTCTTTTAAGTCGGCGTTTCTTATAAACACCATCACCTTCGCGACTTCCTGCTTCGTTGGTATTTCCTTCCACAGTAATTGTAATGTTCCCATCCGGCCAACGGTGAATAAGTCCAACATGTGCAACTCTTCCTTTTTTATTGAAATAGATTCCGAATACATCTCCTTTATTTGGATATGCATTAAGTATGTATTCTGAGGGTTTGTAAATTACATTTTGGGTAAACCAACTCGGCGACCATGCCGGACTGTTAACCGTTTGAATTTCATTTTGGATATATACCCAATTTACAAAAGCTGCACACCAGGCATAGCCTTTTGGCAAACCTGTTGATTGTAAATACATCTCAACAGAATCACCGTCGTTCTGTCCTGTAAGTTCGCGAACTCCTAACTGTGAAAGATAAGTTTGTTCTACCCGATCTCTTAGGCTACTACTCTGACTAAAAGAGCAAAGAACAGTAAGTACAAGGAGAATAAGTACACTGAAATTTTTGATTTTTGCCATAACGATATTTCTGTTGATGTCCATATTTTAGGGAATTCATTGTCGAACCACTTTTCAAAATGTGGTGATAAGAGTTTTAATCCAAGCCTCACAACAGCAATTCCAAAAAAGAATCCCACAGTTGCAAAAAGAAATACCTGGAATATACCCCAGTCGTAAACTCCTGCTTGTTGATCTACCATTCGGAGTAATGGTCGGGAAATCCAAAAAATTAATAATGCTAATGGCAGAATTAATACTTCGGACCATTTGTAAATAAATTTAAAGATTGGTTTCATAATAATATATTTTAAGGATTAACAATAACTTCTAATCTTTCTATTTTGGTTTTGTGAGAATCGAGTATCTTGCTATGTTCTGTTAATTTGCTATTAATAGAATCGTGACGTTCTTTGCAACCGAGCTGCATTTGTTTAACTCTCTCTTTTGTTGCTGAGTAATCTTCGCGAAACGCTTGAAGTACATCTCCAAGGTTTTTTACTATTGATATAATTTGTTTTAAGAAATATCCAAGTGCCCCAATTAAGAAAATAATTATTGCGCCGGATGTAGATAAGAGTGTGATGTATACTTGTTCGCTCATAGTGGTGTTTGGTTAAAATTCATCTAAATATCTTGCATTTAATTGACCTTCGCTAATAATGGAATTATCATAGTCTTTTATTTTATATCCACTTTGATCAGTTTCGACTTTAAAAGAAACTTCATCCATTACAATGTACTCACCACCTGCATAATGATTTTCCACATTTTCAGATATAAATAGTTTATTGCTTTCATATACATTTACATCTTTATTTGCTCCACCTTCAGGATTGCAATCAAATAACCACATTATTACTCCTGTTGAGTTTGTAAATCCACAACCAATATTAAATGAATTATCTCTAGTATTTTCACCTCTAGAAGTATTCATTTCACAACTCATATTTAAAGAACGAGTACCACTACTTACATCGTGAATATTCCTTATATTATTTGTATAAATACCTTGTATTCTAATAACTGAACCTCCGTCATGCATAGTTGAGCCATTATCCGCTTCTGCAATTCCATTGTTAATTCCATGGCATTTATATTCAAAAACTCTAGGCGAATTGTTTAAGGAATCATCATGATAACTAAGTCCATCATTTCCATTAGAATCACCAGTACAACTATCTAAATAAATTTCACCACCAAATTCAGCTCCAAAGCCATTTTCAGTAGCACCATTAAAATTACAACTTTTAAAATAGCTTTTTGCTGTTGTTAGTGTGTGGCTTAATAAAAAACCCTCATCACCAGTTCCACCATTAAATGAAATACCTTCCATATAAAAAGTATTTATATTTACTGCTTTTCCTGCAATACCGCCAGTTTCATTAAATATTGCTTCTGAATCACATATAATATTACAATCTATACTAGATGAGTGATTACCCCATGCATTTGTAAATGTTCCAGGTGAAACAATAATATTTGCATCCGAAACTCCATCAGTAACGATTTGATCAAATAAACTTTCCATTGTTGCTTTTGCAAGTAATAATGTAGAACCATCATTACTATCGTTTCCGTCTACCTTAATATAATAATCGTTTGTGGAAACTATCTTTTTAGTAGTAATATCAAAAGTACAGTCCCATTTTTCACCATCCCAAAAAATGCCTAAATCTGGTTGCCAAGTAAAAGCAGAAGGATATCTCCAAGTAGTTTTTAAATTATTTGTTAAAAACTCTTTTAAATAAATTTTTGATATAAATCCATCTAAAAATGAATCTAATGAATATTGACACCCTAATAAAGCATTTTCTAGAACTCCTAATTCAATTGATTCTCCTGTTATATCAATACTTTTAGTTTCTTCTTCTATTGTTCCGTAAAAAGTATCTTGATGTCTATATATTTTTAATGAATGATCTGAGTTGCCAGAATAAGTTCCTACAAAAAATATATCCTTGCTATTAATGGAAGCATATAGTTTTTTTACAGAACTTCCAACCCAAACAACTCTTAAGCCATCATCGTTTGAATCTCTATTGTCTAATAAATATGCTGATTCGCTATCTGCATTTATTTTATTAAATTCTAACTCAATTTCAAATTGATCTTCTCCAAAATTAAATACTTTATTTAAATCCAAATATTTAGAATCTTCACTCCAATAATAATCTTGATATATATTAGTGTAATTTAATAAGGATGTCAAATTATTGTCTACTTGTTTTGTAGAATAAATTGCAATAAAATCAACATATTGTAAAACGCCAGACAAATAGATTAATCTAGCAAATGCATAATTATTATCACTCGCCATTTGATTCTGAAATTGTCTATAACTATAGTCTTTTAATTTAGCCCAATAAGGATGTTCAGCATTGTTATAAAAATAAGGATCTAAAACTGCCCCCCAGTAAGTAGCATTTGATTTATCTAATCTAGGATCGTTTAGTACTTCAAAATCGTATATTCTTTCTCCATTATCTTCGCCAACATCAGGTACATTCTCACCTAATGAATTAACTAAATTGAGCCCATCAAAAGCGCCATTCCACAATAAGACATCAGGTTTTGGAATGGAACTTTCCCTCTTCATCACCCCATTCCTAACAGGATTTTTAATTGGAGAAAAAGCAGGATGTTGGTCGGTTAAAAGTTTCATAATTTACTTATTAGATTTGAGTATCTAGTATTGAGTATCAAGATAACTTTTAATAATCGTCGCCTTTTACATATGCTGCAATGCCAGGATCATCATCAGGAAATGTGATTGTTTCGTCTGCATTTTTATACCAAATTACCCACTTACCAATTTCTGTTTCTTCGGAAAATTGGGCTGAGTCCTGAACATTGTAGAACTTTCTTTCTGTCACTCTACCATTCTCATCAACGGATGTTGGCTCGCTTCCTTTTGGTCTTTCGTTCCATGGATGCAAAAATCTATCTTGTACTAGTGCCATATCTTTAATTGTTTATTGATTATTGTTCATTGTTACAGCTAAATAACTCATTGTATATAGGCTTTTAAAGGACAAAAATAAGCGGGAAAACCCGCTTTAATTAAGAATTAAGAATTACAAATTAATAATACCAGTTGCTTCAATTTCTTTTGTATTCATAGTTAAGCGTGATTGTTCGGGGAGGGGATCTTCTGCCCAACCGCCAATGGCAAGGTTTATTAATAAATAAAGCTTTTGCTTTCGGTAGCGGTTAAAGATTACCTTTCGTGTACGTCCGTCGATTTTCCACCACATAAATAGCTTGTTCCATTTTAAACCATAAGTGTGATATCCCAACCAATCACCTTTTATGTTTCTGCCTCGCATCTTATGGTTCTTAGTTCCGTAATCTTCGCCCCAATGGTTTGTCATATGAAGTATTCGAGGTTCTTGAGAAATCCATTCAAAAATATCGATTTCGTAAATAGCTCCTTTGGGTGCACCAAAAGGAAGTAACCAAGCGGCAGGGAAAGCACCTCTGAAGTTATCGAAACGGCAACGCAATGAGATCTCACCTTTTACACCATCAAAAATAATTCCTTCGGTTCGGCCTTTATTTATACTCGACAAGCATCCGGAGTTAAAAGGTTTCAATCCTTCGTTTACTCTAAGCGCAGTATGCAACCATTCCTTGTTAACTGAATTGTATACGCAATTCTCAGGGCGATAAATCTGCAGTTCGTCGCACCAATAGCGATCCCAAAGTATTGGGAATAATTTTTCGGTAATATCCATGATAATTAAGAATTAAAAATGAATAATACTGTAAGTATATACGATTAATGTAAGTGAGTAAAGGACAAGAAAGTAAAAGCAGTTGCCAATAACTTGACAACTGCTTTGAATTTATATAATGGTATTACCGAGGTGTTTGGTGAGAGGGTGGAAGCTATACATTACTATTGTCTTTTGCAATACCTAAAAAGGCTTTGCGTAAACGAAGTAATGTTAAAGAATAAGTAGTTGCCGATAATGCAAACACGTCGTCTTGTGTAAGCATTAAAAGAGTGTCGATTGCATCGAGTAATTCCTCTGCAATTTTCTGGGGATTACCTTCGAAATAGTCGTAAAGGATTTCGAAGAAACCATCCATTTCCCAAATTGAATCGTTAAACGAATCGTAAACCAGGTTCGAAATTACTTCCTGGCTTTCTGTTTTTACTTGTTGTTTTCGCATAAAACAAAGTTTTAAATATGTTAATAAAAGAACCGAGAGCTGCGAAAACAACAAAACTTGTACGTGACAAGAAAGGTAGTCTCTGGTTCGCGGGGTTACCCAACCAAACTCTCGGCCTATTAATTTTATTACTTAATCCCAAACACCACATTTGTAGATAGTAATTGATTTGAAACTTGTGATTTTGATTTCTCACGTTACTTATGTTTTTGTTATTTTCGCATTGCTAATATACAAAAAAATTGTAATGCAATGCAAATAAAAAAGAAAAGCCCCTGTTAAGGAGCTAGTCTGAGGGTATTGTGACAAAGTTTTTACAACATAGTTTTTGCTTTTTCTAAATATAATAGTAATTCGTCAAAATCTGATATCTTGAGCCACACATAACTATCACTATCATATTTCTCAAGTTTAACATAGGTCTTCCATTCTTTTTTTACACTTGACCAGAAACACCCAGCTTGGAATCCACTTCTACTAATAAAAGTTACCTCTTTATAGTTCGATGGCATTGAAATAAAAACTTTTTCTTTAAGAATCTTAATTGATTTTATAAACCCATCTAACTCATCAGAATCGATAGTTGCACTTTTTGTTGAGTTGCTGTATTTACCTTTATGTAAATATTGAAGTCTAATACCACTTTGTGTTTCCTCTGTTATTAAATCTGTTATTTTCATTACACGAATAGAAAAACTAGGACCAACAATACCAACTGGAATGAATTCTTTTTCAAATAACGAACCCTCTTTGCTATAAAACTCTTCCGTCTTACTTCTACTTTCACTTTTTTGTTCTAATTCTTGACAAATACCATAACAACTCATTAACGCAAGGGGAATAATGAATATTAGCTTTTTCATAATTTTTCTTTTTTTGATTAATAAAGTCTAAGTTACTAAAAAATATTTTAAAATTAATTTCTTGAAGCTCCATGGTCAATCGAATCGAGCTTTCGAGTTTCGGTTCTTATTTTATGAACTTGTTCGTTATTATAAAATGCCTCGGCTTTTATCCCTTCAGAAAGTTGAACACTTAGCATTGAATTTACTTCGGTGCTTTTCGCAATAAGAGCTTCTATTTGGCTCATGTCTAAACCTTGCGATTCTGTATTTGAATAATTTCCGGATGCAAATTGTGGCACTCGATTTGCCATAATTGCATCGATAGCCCAAGGGGCGTTTACCATTGTTCGTTCGAGGGTAGGATTATCGATAATCATTTCTCGATTAATTTCTGAAACCAGTGAAGGATTATCAATTATTCCTGTTTTAGCGTTACCAATATAATTTGCACTGTATTTTTTACCATCGTCGGCACCAACTACATCGTATTTTCCTTTTGCAAATTGTTGAGAGTTAATTGTAGCAATTTCAATTCCCCCCATAACACCAGCGAGTAATCCTGCCGCTAACCCGGCCGGCATAAATGGAACTGTAGCAAACCCACTTATTACTGCAAGTGCAGTGTTTATGATTGCCTGTTTTAAAGCAACTTGTTGTTGTTTCTTGGCATATTTTTTTTCAATCTTTTCTTTTTCCTTAGTATTATTACCTGCAGCCTTTAGTTCTTTTTGTTTTTGGTATTCGTGTAGTTTTGTTAAGCCATTTAGCACGCCAGAGGCAATTCCTCCCCACATATGTGCTTCCTTTTCAAATTCAAGATACTTTTCTCTTTGAATTTTTACTTCTTCCTTGGCATATTTTTGAACAATATCTGCCTTTAATCTATTATATTCTTCTTCTTTAATCAGTCCATTTTCATAATCCTTCTCTAATTCTTCGAGTTCAATTTCTCTTTTTTCAGTTAAATCTTCTTCATCTTGTAATTCTTGATCGACTTTAAGTTGTCTGTAATAATTTGCTATTTCTGTTCTAGCAGCTTCATATTCTTCATAACTTAATAAACCTTTAGCATAAGAGTTTCTTATAACATCAAGCTCTTTACTTTTTTCTTCCTCTAAGGAAATAAGTCCATATTGTCTTCTTAGATTATTTTTTCTTTGCTCAAGCTCTTCTAATTGTGCAAGCTCATTATCACCTGCAGTAGCAATTTCCTCAAAACTAATTTCACCTATTTCTTTGTAAAATTCTTCAAGCGTTTGTTTTGCTTTGGCATTTGCCGTGTTAGCATATTTAAATTGAATGTCTGTTACTTTTTGCCACATTTTCTCAAGAGCCTCGGTTTCTTGTTGTTCTCGAGCTTCAAGTTTCTTTCGATTAGCTTCGAGTACTGTTTGTTCTTCGGCTTCCCATTTAGCTGTTTGTGCTTCAGACAAGCGAGATTGTTCCTGGTAAAAATGTTCGGCTAACTGTAAACCGTCAGCACCATAAACGTTTTCGAGTTTTTCTTTTAATGTGTCGAATGCCTGAGCACCTGTGTCGGTATTAATACCAAATTCTTTTACAGTGGATGCTAGTTTGTTGAATTGCACATCACCTTCGAGAATGGCATTACTATATGCTGTTATTGGTTCTATATCGAAGATTTCATTCAGTCCTAATTTTGATGCAAACTTATTTAGTGCCGAACCCATCCTATTAAATAGTAACATAAATGCATCGCCTGAATAGGCAATGTCTTTTCCCATTTGAGAAAATACATCTGCAGATCCTTCTTTAAATGATTGCCAAAATCTCGATATGCTTTTCTTCTTGCGAACTAAGATGCTTGTTTGCTCGGAGAAAGCTGATTGTGCATCTGCAGACTTTTTCATTATCAATTCATAAGCGGCAAGAGCTTCAGCTTGTGCTTTAGTAGCAGCACCATCTTCGAGCTTTTGTTTTACGAGTTCTTTAAATTCATCGCTGTCCTTACGAATAGCAATCCCATATTTTTTAAGACCTTCCATTTCTCCTAGAATGGCCTTGTTTAAATCTTCGGATACTTCTTTTGCAGAGAATACACCGCTGCTCCATTCTGAAAATGCTCCTGCCAATCCAATAACATCGGTTGCCATGCCGGCTGCTTGTTTTCTTGTGAAATCTAATGGAACCAGTAAGTCTGAAACGTTTGTAACCGCATCTCTATACTGCAGGTTTGTTAAGCCCATAGCTTTTGCATTTTCATTGGCAGCTTTTGTTACACTTTCATAAGCCGGTCCAAGAACAATCTTTGCTTTACGAGCATTTTGTTGCATTTCAGCACTAAGATCGAAGAGTGCTTTTCCCATTTTGCCAATTATAGCAATGGCGGCACTAATGCCCATTGTTGGGAGTAATGTTTTTAAAGCAGTGAAAGATCCATGTGCTTTTTTACCACCGGTCTTTACTTTTCCGAGCTGCTTATTTGTTGCATCGAGCTCCGTTTCAAGTTTTTTAAATCTTGTGGGATCAGCTGCTTTAGTCATTCCGTTGAGTTGGGCTGTTAGCTCGCGAGATCTTTTTTTAAGTTGATTTGCCGATAAGCCAGTTAAACCAATTTCACTACGCAATTCTTTCATGCGTGTTTTATTTTGGTTTAAGGTTACATTATTCTTCTTTATAGCAGCATCAGCAGCTTTCCATTCTTTGGAATCTTTTTTATTTTGAGCTTCGAGCTTTGCCTTCTCAACACGAAGATCCTTGTTGGTTTTGGTTAAGGTTCTTGTGCTACTTTCAAGCTCACCCAATTCTTTCTGAAGGGGGTTGCCATTAAGTTCTAATGTCCATTTTAATATATCGTCGGTTAGTTTATTGCCCATAACTGTTAGTGTCTTAGTTTGCTAAACCCGGCTGCGGCTAAGTATGGATTTGTTTTAGCGAGTTCCATTAATTCGGCTTCTAAACCTTGCTGAACAGATTTGGTATATCCATATTTTAAGCCTGCCAATGTTTCGTTGTAGATTCTTCCGAAAACAATGCGATTGTATAGATGATAATTTGCACGGTTTTTCTTTACGTCTTTGATATCTAGAAATCTCAGATATTTTAAGTATCGTAAAGTTAGTTTGGCACTCGATTCATTAACACTTAATGAGAAATGCCCCTGTGATTGATTGATAAGCGTTTGATACAGTTTTTTGTTGGGTCCAAAGAGGTTGTAGTCTTGAACCACTTGAGCTTGTTCTTTATTAATGAACTTTGCATCGCGATCCAATACTTGTGCAATAAAACGCCCTTTTATGATGTTTTCGGATATCATTAACCTGTATTTCAGGCTAAACTAAGAAGTGAGGAGTGGGTTTTAAAGGACAAAAGCCCTGTTGGGGCAAGGCTAATTTAATAAACAATTCGTAAATTGCTTACGGTATAATAAAGTTGATTAAAGATAGTATTAATTATAGAAATAGAAAAATGAAAAAGTTGTTAGGTGATTTTATGAGTTTATTTTTTGGTGATCAAGAATATAGTTGGTGGCAGATTGTTGGGTTTTTGGGATTCTTGGTTTTGGTTGGTGGATTGTTGGTTTTCCAATCTTTCTAAAGATCTGATACATTAAAGTTAACAACATTTGATTGTTTTAGATGAATGTTGTTTATACTTATTTCATTAAATTTTGTTTTATATTTCTTCTTAGCATATTCCATTATTACATCAAGATGTTTGATTGCTTTTGACAAGTGTTTTTCATTTGTAAAGAATGCTTGATCAGCAGCCGTAGTATTCTTGTGATTGCACAGATATCTTGATCTTTTAGAAAGATTCTGTAAAGCAACGTAAGATGTATAGGTTTCGTTGTCAAGTCTAGCTGGACTTAAACTTTCTGGCGCAATAGCATTTTTTGTTTTTACATGCGTACTATATTGAAAATTAAGAGTCTTTGCCAAATGTGCATTAACAATATGAAGAGCGGTATAAAAAGAGATCGTTATTTGCCAGTCCCAATAACCCTTTAAGATGTTTGATTCTTGCAAAAAATTTAGATTAACTTTAGCTTGTGTTATGTGTTGATCAAAAGATGGCAATATGGCTAATTTAATATAGGTTTATATTGGGTGGGAATATTCAATTTATCGGTCTTCTCGATGATTGTAGAAGAAATATAAAAACCATACTTGTCGTATTTTACATTAACCTTTGCTTCTGCAAGGATTAAATCTTGTTCTGTTTTTTCATCATCATCTTTTATTTCTGCCCAAACTAAAACTTTTGAATTAGACAATTCTAAAGCTAATTTTAGAGGTTTACAGTTTCTTAGTTTTAATTCATATAAATAATCTACAATTAACTTTTCAATAAAATAAATTGTAGAATTATCACGCATGATTTCTGTAAACTCTTCTTCTTTGCCAGACATCAATTTTGAATATAAATCTTTTTTCTCTGGGGATGCAATATTTGATTCAAGTTGAATTTGATCAGATTTTAACTGGCTAATTAATGTATCAAACCAGATTTCAATACCTGTAGTGTCTTTATGATGACATTTAACGTTCATAGATCATTGATTTACGTACTAATACGTTTTTTATTTAAAAAAGTTCAAATCGAACTTGTTGAGTTAATTTAGTCGACAAATATAAATTATATATTTATAAAGTTATGAAATTTTACAACACTTTGCCAAGGAATTAACTAAAAATTGTCAAAAAAAGTGTCAAAATGTGTACAAATATGTTAAAAAACACTTGACTTTTTCAAATATTGTTATCAGATGTCTACCATTCATCATCAGATTCGGGAATTTTATTCATGGCATCTTTTAATCCTGGTATTAAATTATAAGCTTCTCCTTCTGAGATTTTTTTCATGTGTTCCCATTGTTTTTGACACCAGTTTTTCATTTGACCTTTTAGTTTGGGAGCAATTGTTTCGGTTGTTATCAAACCAAAATTAACTGCATTGTATTGGGTATCGGTTCCGGAATGTACAAAGTTGGAGAATTGGTACTTATATCGTCCATCTTTTACTTTAATAGTTAGTATATAACTGATGTAACCGGATACTGGAACCGAACCTACTAATACCGGACTTGAATAATTTGTTATGGCTTTAACCTGAATTTCGCCTTCTTCACGATTTTCGTATTGAATAACTTCATTTGCATCAACAAAAGTACGTATTAACCAATCTTTTGCATTTTTATAGAGATCATCGGCAGAAATTCCTTCGCTTTGAACAACTTCTTCAATAATGAAAGGCTCTTGTGAATATGAACCAAGGCACAGAAGGGTGAGTGCTACAATAATAACATATTTCATGTTTTTTCTATTAGGGTTAAGGAGATTAAAGGTAATAAAATTATTTAAGATGCAAAAAGCCCCTTTCGGGGCTAAAACAGAGAATGAATACAACAAATATAGAAAGGAGAAAAGAATATAAGTTTAAAATAAGTTTTCTTTTTTATGGAAAAAGATGGTCCATCCGAGTTTACTAAAAAACTCATTGGGATCCACCGGAACAATATCGCTTGGATTTGTAAAGTATCTGGTTAAAGCGCATCGGTTTTCTTTATCGTCGAGCTTTATTTGTGTAATTATATTAGTAAGGCTTGCAAGAGTTTGATTCATTAAAACCGCTTGTTCCATTGCATCCTTATTCTGAGTGCTATAATTATGTGCCACTGTTAAGGCAAGTGCAATGCCATTACTTGTAATGTCGTGCTGTTCGTCAACTTTAACATTTACCTGCCCATAATCTAAAAATAGAAACATATTTTTCGTGTTCTGGATCTTCTCAAAAACAACTTTTTCATCCATGCCAAATACAAAATCTTGAATTTCGGGAAAAAGGGAATGTTCCGGAAGATTGTCAATGCTTGTTTTTAGTTCGACATAACCAGGAATAGAACTGTTTGTATTCTTGAAGTTCTTTTTAACACCCTCGATGTTCGGGAATTTGGCAAAATAAGTTAATATGTCGATAATTAGGTTCGTTGTCATGGCTTATGATAATTGATTAATAATTTCGAATGGTATTCCTCTATCTTTTGCAATGTCGAAAGGTTTTTTTCCTGCCGCAATTGCATTCTGTATGCTGTCTTTAAGTTCTTTGAGCAATGCTTCGAGATACTTTGTAAAAAGCATGTTGCCAATTTCTTTCTCGGATCCGTAACCCGACTTAATTAAGGAATACACCGTTTCGCTTAAACCTAATGATATTTTATCATCAGAACTATTGTCTTTTTTGTGCTTACGGAAAAGTATTCCTAAATGCGTACGTGTTGTGATGAGATGGAGAAGAGCTCGGAAAAATGTGTAAACACCATATTTTATATTGAAATCGAGTTTAACCAGTTTCTCTCCTTGCTTCTGCGCTTCAAAAGTGGTGTATCCGTTCTTGTAGTTGCCATATAAAACAGCAACAAGCATATTAAGAGCTTCAGTATTTTGAGTTTGCAAATACAAATTGTAATACTCCTGGGCATCGATAAACGGTTTCGCCTTTAGGTTGGTTCGTACATCACCCAAATCAGACAAATAGAATTCGGGACCGGTATATTTTTTATGATTAAAACGAAACTCCGGCAGGAGATTCTTTGTAAAATTGATGTTAAATTCGGTTCGACCTTTCTCGTTCTTTCGAAAGAAAAAATCTATTTGCTGCGATAACATATAGATGTTACTGTTTATTTCTTCTCGAACTTCGGGTGACCTTAATCGGGATGGTTTATAACCGGCAATAAACATTAAATACATTTCCTGGAATTCGTCGATATCGAATTTGCCCATACTAGCAAACGCCAACAATTTTACAACAAAAAGATACTCTTTAGGAGTGAGCTCTTCCCATTTATCCTTAATATAGATTGTTTTGGATCCAGGTGATTTAATTTCCATCATAATATACTGCAGAATTTATCGTCTTGGGTTAATTCGGTTATTCCTTCATCAGCAATTGGTGTTGGAACTTCAACATCGTCTGGTTCTTCAATGCGAGTGAGTGTGTTGAGATGGCGATCTAATTTATCCAAATATTCTTCGGCTTTTATAGCTATAGGAGTTAAAACTTGCTTTTTAATTGTATCGTGAGTTTTTTCTTTGTTACGTTTGTTAAACTCATTATCGAGATCGGTTCGAATTGAACGGGGAAGTTCATAATAATCAAATTGTTGAATTGCCAAAACAATTACATTGTATGCGATTGCTCTTTTAATCTTTCTTATTGTTTCCTGATTTTTAGTCGAAATATTATTGTGTTGAATCTCTTTTTTAAGTGATTCGATATTTGCTAATCTCGGAGATATATCATCTTCGATAACCTGAAGTATTAAATGCCGGGCTTTGACAAAGAAGTAAGCAGACTTATCAATACCAAAGCTTTTTTGAAAGTCTTTATAATCGTTAAATATTAAGTTCTTAGTTTCTTTGTATTGTTCACTTTCTGTCCATTGATAAAATATTACTGCAGTTGCAGGAACTAATGCATCCCATTTGGCTAAATCTGTGGTAAAATCTACAGAGGAAGTATGTTCTTCGTTACATTGGTAATAATGAGTTTCGTTTAGAACAATTTGGCCGACTGTGTAAATAGTTCCTTTGGTCCATTCAGTATATTGAGTTGCTTCCTTATTCAGAAATTCAATTAATGTGTTAATACTTTCCCATGCGGTTGAAATCAGATCGTTTTTGGCTTCATCAGTCAGGTATTTATAAGCAGTAGTTTCGTCGTTACTCTTCTTTACAGTAACACCCGAATTTCCTACACGAATAATTAACCAAATAAAATGGCGATACATGCCAAAATGAACTAAAGGATCCTGAATATATTTTACTAATTTATCCAGGCGAATAAATGTTTCGTTTTGTTGATCGTCTACTTTGTAATTATCGGAATTATAATGATTAATCATTAAATCCCAAATATCTTGACCAACCACATCGATAATATCGGATTTTGCCTTTTTTATCGACGATGAAATGTTATCGAATTCGAAATCAACATTAATCCCCGACATTAAGGGCTTAATTTCTGTTGCTACATCTTTAAAAGGGATTTCGTATGTCATAACAATTTATTTTGTTGCGGTTTGAGTTAATCGTTCACTGGGTTTAGTTTCTTCCTGTTTTGCAGGAGCATGTTGGTAGAAACCAAGCTTAATTCCTTCTGCAGCTTCTTTCGGGAAGTTTAAGCGAATTGCAAGATTGATGTCGTACGTACAGATATATTCAGGAATTCCAAGAGAGTTAATATAAATAAGATAATTATATAAAACATCGGATCCAGATTTGCTGATTATTCCATCTTTTGAGATATTAGAAATAGAAGCATCGATTCCTTTACCAGATAAAATCACTTGATCAGCTCTTTCATCAAATTTTATTACACTGTCTACAAATTCTTTATATTTTGTAGGCATTTCCTTAAATTCCCATTCTTCAGGACCGTTCTCATTTAAAAATCGTATAGAAGAAAACAATTTCCCTTGGTTTTTACCTTCTCCGGACATTAATTCAGTTATCTTTTTAAGCTCGTTATTTATGAGCTCGTTAACCATTGTTTCTCGAAATTCTGTTCCTATTTCTTTTACTCCCAAATATTCCGTTACCAATGCTTTACTAGCTTCTTTAAGCTCTCTATTATGTTTGCAGATATCCATTAGAATCTGTCTTTTCTTTTCTACCCATGAGTAAGGAATTAAAACATGAATTTGAGAGTTAAGTGAGTTTTTAAAATAGCTGTTTATATATTTAGGATTTAAATTTGATCCAATTAACCATTCTTTTAAACCATAATACCATACAGGATATGAGTATAAATCTTCACCAAAAGAACTATTACATACATAGTTCATTGCAACTGAATGCGCAAAAGGCTTTGATTCATCAAGGCGATTATAAATTTTAAAGGTTTTGCCTTGTGGATACAACCAATCGCCTACAAGAAACTTATTGAATTCGTCTTCTTCAGGTAAATAGGAATAGTCTTTGTTTAGTGTTGCAAATCGGGCTCTTTTAACTGGGGTGTGTTCTAATCCACGAACGGGGAGTTTTCCATTAGTTCGTCGAGATTTATTATAAACATATTTAGAGAAAATCCCCTCTACCCAGTAAAAATCGCGAATAACATTAAGTAAGTAAGTTCTGTAATCGTGTTTAAGGCCATTTTGTTTCCATGATTCTAACCAGGCTTTAATCTTAGGAGCATCAATGGGCTGCCTAATAATATCTTTCCCCTCAATCTTTTCTTTATATAAGAAAGGAGTCTTCCCATGCAAGAGTTTGATCTGCTTTTCCAGGAGTTCAGGCATCAACCTGTTATCTTTCACAATTTCTCGTAGTTCAATAGGGAAGTTATTATGCTCTTTCCCATAAGGTAGAATCCTATATCCCTGTACTTCGAAAGTGTGGTTATCCCTAAGATTAAGAAATGTTTTACTACTCTTTAACATCTCCAAACGTTCTTCTTCCATAGTTAGGGCGGCACCTTTAACTTCATAAGTCATTACACCTATATCTGTACCTGCAACCTTAGGGCTGCGAATATCATTGCTCTGTATCATTGTCGAACCAGTTTACTTTTATTAGTGTATAGTTAGGAGGAAAGCCAACAAATCGGATTAGTTTCTTAAAGCACTGGCCATACTTTCTTTTATTCAGATCTTCATATGGTAAGTAATGATCACTGTCTACATCGAACACATCTTCAGGTAGTGATTGTCGTAACCTACAGCTTTCAACGGTTCTTTTGCCTTTAGTCTTCTCTCGCTTTCTATCATAAGTAAGATGCACCAACGTAAAGGATGTATCAGGGATCTTGCTAAGAGTTCGCATTTGTTGTACAGCTTCCGTTCCGCTTATTGTTTCCATATAACAAAAATGCATAATGAAAATAGCTGATTAAAGGACAAAGGGTATTGCATTACAATGGATGTGGTTGTTTAATAATAGAATTAAATTGATTTTAATTTAACAATAAGGTCTGTGTGCTTGTGGTGGGTAGTAGGTGGTCTCAATAGCAATGACGTCGTGCCCTGTCATATTTCCATAGATTTTCACAATGACTGCACTACAAAATGAAAACTCAGCGGATCGTTAAAGAGAGAGACAAAAAGAAATTTAAAAGTGACTTCTAAAAGCCAATACTTTGTAAATCAATGACATCAATAGTTTTAGAAGAACAAAAGGGGCAATTTAGCCCTTTGTTCAAGTAAAAATTAATAGAAAAGAGAGCAAAATCTTATGCCGTTTGAGGATCGTAATCAGGATATTCAGGTTTGCTAGACGGAAGCACATTTTCAAACTCACCAAATATTAAATACATAAGAGCCGTTGCGAGTTGTGGTGATCTTCGTGCCTGGTGTTCGTGCTTGAGTGTTTTTTCTGTGGTTTTATCGAGTTCGATAGCACCACCGGTTCTTTTAACTGGGGAACTGTAGATTGAAGATATTAATTCTTCACACTGATTATCATCTATTAAGAATTTGTAAAGCTCTTTATCACGTTCTCCAAATAAAATGTTGAGTAATCTGAAATGCTCTGAAAAGTAAATGGTTCGTTTTCCAAGTGATTTTAATATGACTTTCCATCCGTAACGTTCCAGTTCACGTTTTAGGATCTTGGCATCGGTATCGTTGGCATCTCCATAACGACCATCTTTGTAAATCTTTTTATTACCGGCACGATCGTAATGTAAGTAAATTACTTTTTCTTTGTGGTCCTTGAAGAAATCTGCGAACTCTTTTGCTAGTTCTGCATGTTGTTTTGGACTCCATACATAAAAGTTCTTTAATAAACGAAATTCTCTTTTATCAGTTTTCTTTTGGCCAACAACAGCACTCATAAAATCGCCTGGATCAAATCCCCAATACAATGGTTTTTTTGAATTACAATATTTAAGATCCTTAGATGTTATTTGAAAAGTATCTGTTAAATCGTACTTCTGAATAAAATCATATTTGTAAGAATCCCGGAATACATTTTTATCTGTGAAGTTACCAAAGAACATATTCGGAACTTTCTTTTGTCTGATTGTTGCAATCGATGTTAAGAATTCATCCAAATCTAGTGTAGCAAATAAGTTTGTAAAGAAATCAAAACCTAAGATGTCCTTATTTACAAACGAAGAAGCACGGGCATAGTATGTTTGACCTTTGCGCATTGAATATATTATTTTGGTCCACCGGGTAATAATTTTATGGTTTTTAGAAAGATCTTTTCCTTTTAGTATTTCTAATCTTGCATTGTTAATATGAAGAGCTGCATTTACAATTTCAGCAATACGCTCTTTGTTCATATTTTTTTCATATTCAAAAAACCAATCATCTTCACCAAGATCCACACGTGCCGTATCAGAAATTCCAGTAATACCTTTGAAGTATTGAGAATGGTCGAATAAATTGTCTTTACCTCTAAGTGTTGGAAAAACCCTTGATCTAAGTTTTCTTCCATCAATATGTTTCATTTCTTCTGCTATTACATGTGCTGCATTCGTTCCAGCAGCACTTTCAGGGCGATCTGCAGAAACTAATTGAAATGCGGTTCCCCAACAAAAAGAAATAGTATGTTTGGGATAAACAACGGGAGCAATGGGTTCTATGAAGTGTTTTGGTAAATCTTTTTGTCCAACAACATAATGTATCCCTTCGGTTAACATTGGTCGGCCATTAGGTTGCAAGGAACGGTAATAACCAAGCATGTTTGGAACAATGTTTTGCATTAAGCTTACATAAGTAGGTCCTGCCAAAACTACGGTTGAACGTGGCATATCGTGTGCAACTCGAATAGATCTTGGTCCAAGTATTCCTTCGGTTTTCCCACCACCACGACCAATTTCACCAAAAACGAAGGTTGTATCTACCAAGTTAACGATCAATTGTAGAGTATTTAAATAATAATCGAAGTACTTTTTGTCTTTCTCAATCGATTTCTTCATGGTCAACATCTGTTATATTGGCATCTTTCTTAAGGGCTTCTTTTTCTTCTTTGTTTATTGGCATTTGTTCAATAAACTGCTCATACATACCATCGCTTGCTTTTTTGGATATTTTTCGAAGATCCTTGCGACCGAATCCTAATCCTTCAACAGTAATGTCGGGTGTAATTAAGAATACCGGTGGAGAAAGTAATTCAAGATCTATTGCGGATTCATCTTTCTTGGTTCGATAATAATGTGCTTTATCTAAGGCTTTAAAAGCAGTTGTATAATTACCATCTGCTATTGCAATTCGTGCAAGATCTTCTTGCTTATCGGCGTAGTAATTGTCCCAGGCTTGGTTCTTTACATTGTTGTTTAAATGAAAATAATTGATTGCATCGTAAACACGTTGGCGAGCTGTTTGAAAAGTAATCTCGTCGGGAAATTCGGTGACTAAATCTTTTGCAACTTTGGTAACATTACCATATAGATTATGCAATTCGGCAGCACGATCAAGATGAATAATAAATTGTTGCAATGGTAAAGCAATTGCACTTGACTCTTTTCTTTTGCGAAAATCGGCAATGATATCCGGATCCAGTTTTTCGAGTTTGTCTATCATTTTTGTTCTATTCCGAATAGTTCGTTTTTCATTCGTTCCATTCTTTTAAAGTGATTCTGCTTTTCTACATACTCCACTGTTTCCACATCGCCAGTTCTCATTTGCTGCATTAAAGAGTTCTCAACCTCGAACTGAGCAAAGGCTTTTCCATGCTCATATTTTTGTCGGACTACAGATCCTTTATCATTGAAGATCTCAATAAACCTGTTCAGATCTAATGGATCCAGACCGAGTACAATTGCAATTCGTTGTGGTGTGTATTCGAGTCCACCACTATTTTCAATAATTTCTAACTGATCATCATTAAATTGCATTACAAATATCTTTTAAGCGAAATTTCAAAAAGATTTGCATTACACAAAGGACAGTGCGTGTGTTTCGGTTATTTTTACTATTTTTGAACTGTCACACATCATTCGTACCCACAAGAGTAAAAGATATTCCCGAGCGGAGCTATTTCGCAAGGGGTAGCTGCTTTTGTGGGTTTTTCTTACAGGAGATGTGTGACAACTACCGCTCGGGTCTTTTTTAGATCTTCTTAATAATTCATTACAATAAGCTCGATTTGTTTTCTCCTGGATGTTTTAGCAGCTGAAATTGTACGTTCAACTTCCACAACTTTCCAATTGTTTCGGATAACAAATCCTGTTAAGGTCTCATTCGGAAACATGGTGAGCATAAACTTGCCCTCAATCGTTTCAAGAAGTTTCAGGAGCCTTATAAACTCTTCCTCGGTATATCCACAATAATGCCCACAGTCGGTGCCGATATATGGTGGATCTGTAAAGTGAAAAGCTTTTGATGTATCTCTCGACTTGATAATTTTAAGTGCATCGGTCGATTCAATTTGTGTATTCTCGAGTCGATGTGCAATCGTTTCTGCAAGAGCATATTCCTTGGAGTTTAAGATCTTTTTAGAAGTTTGATTTTTAGTTTTATCGTAACCAAATGATCCATCCAAGCGACTTGCAAATGAAGATTTACTTAAATACCACAAAGCCCATGCACGTTTTACCTTTGTAAAATGCTCAGGGTATGTGTAAATAAATCTAGCAAATACGTGTAAGTTTCTACTGTGAATAGTTGCATCAATTTCTTGGTGCAACTCTTTAGAATTCCTTTTAAAAACCTGATAAAAGTTAATTAACTCGGCATTAATATCGTTAATTACTTCTACTTTGGCAGGATCTTTTGCAAAAAACACAGCTGCTCCTCCTGCGAATGCTTCTGTGTATATTTCATGTTCAGGTATTAAAGGCAAAATATGCCGCAATAATAGCTGTTTTCCACCATAATAGGTGATAGGTGTCTTTGTCACAACATCCTTCATAATAATTAAGATTTTAGGGGTTATTACTCATTCAATAAATCGATCATTAGGACCTTTTTGTCTTTGTATTTTTGGATATGATTTTCGAACTGTAGCTTTTCATCTTCGCTTTTGAACTTCTCATTGTTGATCTTGCTTTGATATCGAGTTATATTCTTATCGGCATTGACATATTCGTTTAGGAATTTCTCAGGATATTTTTTTTTTAATCTAGTAAGTTCGTCGCGAATTTTATGATCTTTTAAGATAGTATGCTTCCAAAGAAAGTTGCCGGTATCGTTAAAGTTTTGTAGTTCTTTAAAACCAAGCTTGTTGCGAATATCATTTTCGACAAGCTTTTTAATATTTTCGTATGAGTTTGGATCCTGATCGAGTGCTTGATCAGCTTCTATCATTCTACGATAACAATAAACATTATCGTTAAACAGGATGTGGCAAAGTTGAATTACTTCTTTTTCCGTTTCTTCCCACCTGATTTTTTGGAAGATTTCTTCTTTTTGCTTTTTTTTTGAGGCTTTGCCTTAGTAACTTTTTTAGTTTCTCCCCCAGTTCCGGTTTCGGTATTTGTACCATCTGCAGAATTGCCACCACCATTTCCTGAACCGTTCGTTCCTGGATTGTCGTTGGATGTTTCTTCGCTTTTTTTTTGCTCACCTGCAGCTTCTTTTCTGTTAGCAAGAATTTCTTGCACACTCACATATTCGAGCATTTCGAAAAGCATGGCTTCGTCGAGTTCTTTTCTATTAAACTGATTTACATTTCTTAATCGCTTATGAAGTTTGGAGTTTGGACGTTTCTCGTCGAACAAGTTTTTATCGGCTTCGAATTGATCAGAATTTGTTAAGCGAATTACAGCATTGTTTTTTTCTACAAAATTCATGGCTCTGAATGATTAGTAATTAATAAGCAATACAAATTTGCATTACAAATATTAAGGTTGAAAGGACATTGCAGTTTGTGTCCTTTAAGAGTATGATATTATTCTCTTAATTCGTATTGTAATCAAAAAATACATAAGCTTATGTTACATGAAACTGAAGTAAATGCAGAAATTAAAAAGCATGGTAGACCTGATAAAATTTATATTGGAGATCCGGATTTAAGATCAGAAGTTGGAAAATTAACCGATGGAGAAGTAATTGTAAATCCTAAACGGTATAAAGACAAGACGGTTTTTAAATATGGCCATAAGATGCACGAAATTAAGGGCAAAAAGCAGCCCCAACCAAACACCACCAAATAAAAAAAGGATCCTATTCGGGATCCTTTTTTATTACCATGAAAAAACTAATTATCTTAGGTTTACACCCTTGATCCACGCACTTCGATATATCTGTAAGTTGCACCTGCATCTTTGTATATTTCAACAAGAAGTTTGCTTCCTGCATTGGCTGTCCATGTAGCACCATTTTCGAGAGTGAAATCATCATCATCGTCGATAGTGCTTGGATGTGCTCCACCAGAACCGAGTATTTCAACTATACGTCCGATATCTGCATCTGTAGTAGCCGTAAAGCCGGTTATATTCGCTGCAGCAGCACCGCCAGTTGTTAACTGATATTGCTCAGCTACAGATAACGGAATAGTAACAGCATCAGCTGCAACCACGGTTGGAGCAACTGTAGGAATAGTTCCGTTATATTCGCAGAACATTTCGGATCCTTCGTTTTCGAAACTTACATTAAATCCGGTAAAATCTTTTTTCATTCCACCTTCGAAAGAAACTAATTTTAAAGGTTTACATTCTGTTCCACCAATGTATTTTTCACCTGTTACGCAGTTTTCCCAAATTACATAGTAGTAATTACCAACTCCGTTTTCGAGGAAATGTCTGATTTGTGCGGTTATTCCACCAATTATAAATGGCAATGAATTTTTAACAGTAGATCCGACATCACCGGCTTCGGCAGTTGAGCCTGGTTCGGGTGAATCCATCACAGATTTTATGTAATGCCAATATTCACCTGCTTTTAACACCAGGGTTCCACGCTTTCCATCTACTTTAGCAGGGAATGCTGCAGTATCGTCGACCTGGTCGGCAGTAACAAACCATAGTCGATACTTTGTTTGCTTTCCTGCCCTAAACTTATTATCGACATCTTCGATATTTGCAGCCATAATAAGTGCGTAACTAGTACCACCACCGGCAACAACTTTTGCAATATCTTTTGCATTTGCTTCGGTAGGATTAGCCACAAGGAAGCTTGCACTTACTAGGATAATAAAACCAAATACAAACAAGGAAAATGTACGCAGGCGAGAAAGATTATCTCTCCGAATTTTTCGTTCGGAATGTGCTATTTGTTTATGATTTAAACTTTTCATATTTATGATTTAAATGTTAAAACACTTCGACAAGCTCAGTGTGACAAATGTCATTTTGAGCCTGTCGAAATATGATTTACTATGCAGTTACTATTCGTGCCACCTCGTGGAACTTAGCAGTAGTTTTATTATAGTAAACTTTAATAAAGTCGCCAACCGCAGTTGGTGTCCAAGTGGCAGAAATTTCAGAGAATTTGTTCTCCTTTGTAATGGTACTTGCATTTGCAGTCGCACCACACTCGATCTTATAAACTACACCTTCTTTGGCATTACTAATATCTGTTAATACAGTAGCTTGAGTATTGGCAGATGTTTTAAAGAAAATGTTATTAGCTGCATCGGCAGTTGTTGCATCGGCTGCAATGGTTGTAACTGCATCGTTTGTAAATACAAACTGGAATTCGCGATCTGAAGCGATTAATTCGGCACGTGTTGCAAATTTCTTACCTGATAAGTAAGCTGCAGATCCTTCTTTCCACCAACTACCGGTTAATAACTCTTCCATATCTTGTTGGAAATAGATCTCAAGCATTTCGCCTGGTTTATCTTCCATCAATTCAATATTACCAGGAAGTGTTATCCACATTTTGAAACAGTTCTTTGGCATATTAGGGATAGGAACAAAAGTTTCTTCGGTATAATCGATGGCTTTCATTTCAGTTCCTTTGAAATCACCATCGGTACCATACAATTCACGATATTTTTTCTTATACCAAGGAATATGTTTTTTATTGATATTAAGTTTCCATCCTTCAATATTATCAATTACATCAGAAACACTCTCAATAAAGCTTTCTATATATGATACAATTGTTGATTGAGAATAAGGTCCCATTTCGAAAGGTAGGATTTGCAAGTTTTCTTCATATTTGAACAGTTTGTAAACAACACCATCGGAACCAAACATATGATGTCCTGCTTCGTCGGTTGTCGGTTCAACCCTACAACCCATAACTCTACGCTGTTCTTGTTCGTTATGCAATCCTTTGAATAATTCAACAAATAAATATTCGATGAATGTCCATTTTATTGGATTTGAACCTTCGCGATTTAGATAACCAATATATTGCTTTTCAAGGGCTTTAAGATCAGAGAATTTATGCTTAAACATAACACCAAACATTTCAGCTTGCTCAGGTTTGATTTCGAAATCACCTTTCCAAACTTTACCAGATTGGTAAGCCTGAGAGAAGTTAGTCATGAATAAATTCACCAAATCTTCTTTATCCTGTACGTTTGAGCGTAAAGGGAATATTGAAGTAACAGTTGGTAATTGGCGCAAGTAGCTAATTAAAGCATCTTGACGGCGAACAGAGTATTGTGATCCAAGACTTCCTTCAAGATCAGAATAATCGATACTTCCTGCCATAACTTCTTTAACAGTCATGCCAACAAGCATATTTTCTTGATGTAAGTGAGCATAACGACCGGCTAATGATTCGCCGTATGAATCGAAATCAGATCTAAATGCTTTGATTTGATTTTTCTTAGGATCTACAACAGTTCTAGTTGCAGCCATTTCGTTGTACCATTTCGTACGAGCAAAATTTTCATGCTCAATACCAAAAAGGTGCGTTGCAGTTGTTTTTGCACCAAGAAAACCAAGATCTAATTTTTCTGTGTTCACTTTTTCGAGTTTTACTTCTTCAGGTTCTTGCTCAAGTTTCTCCACTTTCCCTTCTAATTCTTTGTTCTTTGTATTGAGCTTTTTAATTTCTTCAGCAAGATTTACATCTTCTGTTGCAAGAGTTTCTTTTTTAGGTTTTTCTTCTGCAGTAGTTTCCTTTCCAGGTTTAACTTCTTCTTTTCCTTCAGCTAGTGCATAAGCAGCATCTTTGTGAGATTGCTCTAAAGCAGTTAGTTTTTCGGAATCTGCAAGTGCCTGAGTAAAGTCAACACCATGCTGCTTTTTGAATTCAGCATTTACTTTTTCCCAATCGGCATCTTCCATGGTTTTATTTGTGATTTTATCACCGTAACCAAGGGAATTAATTATTGCTAAAAATTTCTTCTTCATTTTTTCTTTTATTTAATTAATAATTTATGATGTTTTTCATTTGGTGATTTCGTGAAAGTGTCAGGACTTCTTCTAATGCAGTTTCCATTGTTCCGATGCTATCGATTAAACCATACCCCAAAGCATCTTGGGCAAAGAAGGTTTTTCCTTCGAGAAGTCCTTCCACACTTAAATCGAGTTTAGAACCACGGTTTTGCTTTACGATATCTTGAAAATGCTTTGCTAATGGAGATAATTCTTCTTCAATAAGAAGTTGTTCTTTTCCTTCGAGAGCTTCACGAACAGGTTTGTTTTTAAAGCTGCTTTCAGGTGGATATATTTCAATTACTTTAATTCCTTCCGCTTTCATTCTTTCCTTATCGTTGTGAAGCATAGCCATCACACCGATGCTTCCAAGTTCGGCCATTGGATCGATAGCGATTATCTTATCACCATAAGATCCTGTATAATAAGCACAGCTGTGCATGTTGCTATCAACAATAGATACAATAGGAATTTTTGTTCTAGCTTTTATAATTGAGTTTTTTAAAGGAATTACGGATGAAGTTGCACCTCCTGGAGAATGATAACCAATCAAAGCCCCAACAATATTTGGATGCTCTGCGGCTTCGTCGAGCATTCGTGCATAATCTTCGGTTCCCCACATGCACCAGTTTCCAAATTTGGTCATTACGTGATTAATCTGAATTAGTGCTATAGATCCCCTAGGAACATCGTCGTAACTTTCGGCATCGAAAGGCGTTACCAATTCACCTGTTGATGAATTTAAAGCCATTCGTTGTAATGGTTCTCGTTCTTTTTCTAATTCGAAGAATGAACCTCCTGAAAGTAATCGAACAATATTATCTTTATATTCATCGGCTGCATGGATGGACCATCGTTCCGATAATAACAAATGCAGTAATTTTGAATATGACATTACTATTGTGTGTTAATTTAACACAATAATAAAGTGGTTTTGAGGGTAAAGAAAGGACTATAAATGGGCGTTTATATTGAAAAATAAGGGCGTTGGCACTCAAATTTGAGTTGTGCCACATTTAGGTTTTTATCGATTGATACTTTTACCGGGTACTCGTGTGTGCCAATAATATGTGTATCTCCGGTATCTGATTTGATTCGAAGTATTACATCATCGGCAAGTAAGTTATTGAGCTCTTCTTTTGTTTCAAACTGACAATAGACTTTATCGATGGTTTGAATTATATACTTGTTACCACCTTTATTCTTTAGTTTCTGCTTTAAAGTGGCATCGCCATGTGTTTTAATTGTATTAAAACTTTCACCTGCATTTAAATATGCTGATTCGTCGGATACGAAATCGACATTGTGAAAAAGTGCATATTCTATCTGATAACATATAAATGATTTTTTCATGATTTTACAGGATTATAGCAAGGGTTAATTTTTGGGACAAACTACGGGACAAAACCTGATGGTTTTTTTGAAGACTTTTCTTGTTTTTTTTCAATTCTTTTACATAACGATCGTGTTTCTTTTTTAGATTCTCATAATTAACCTGATTGTAAGAAACATTGTATCTCTCGCAAAACTGAAAGATTGATGTTTTTTTATTGAATCCTGCTTCCATACGAGCATCAACAAATTTAAAGAAGATCTCTTTAAATAGGTTATGCAACAAACTGGCAATGTTTGGCTGATTGAATTCTGAAATGTAGTTTTTATATTCGATACGTTTGTTTTCGAAATCAACCAATTCAACTGTCATGTAGTTGTATTTGGGGTTTTTCTCGGGTAGTTTCTTTGGTGGTGTTTCTAAATGGGGATATATTATCGGACCAATTAAATTCTTCTTTGATGCTTGAATAGGCATTCCAAGCATGCACTCATAAAATTCTTGCAGGTACGGTTTAATACGTATATCTACTGTAATGTTCATGGTGTTTGGTGTTTGTTTTAGCAATAAGCAAACAGCTGTATGCTGCAAGCTTATTTCATGGTATTACAATAATACTAAATTGCTTAGTATCTTGCAAATACAATATATTTTATTTGTCAATAATTGTTAACATTGGCGATTTTAAAAATGGGTATTGTTTAAATTTGTATATTTAAGTGTTACTAATCTAAAATACTGAGAGATGAATCCAATTGAACATCAAAGAATGGCTGACAGATTGAATATTGATGAGATAAGGAAAGCTCTTCTAAATTTAAGATCAGCAGGTGATTTTTCAATTAGAGAAGCACAAGCCTTATTTGCTCGAGCACAATCAATAGCTTGGACAAACGATAATAAAATTGCAACCCAACAATTAGATCAAACTCAAAACAAACAGTTAGATATTCTACTCAATTGTTTGGATAAACCAAGAAAAAGAGAAAATGCTTTTCATGATTTTATAAGGCATTTTTCACAAGATCTTAATAGCTTTGATAGTGATTAACATAAATAAAAGAAAATGACAAAGAAAGAATATTACGAAACGGTTAGAAATAGAGACGAAGCTAAATTATTAGATAAAATATTGATATATAAAACAGATATTGATTTATATGACCAAGATATAATGGATAGATATTATATATCTGAAGCTAATTTTAATGATTCTATAATTAAAATTTTGCAGTATCATAAAAACATTCAAGAAATAGTTATACCAACAGAATCTAAAGAACAATTAAGCTTTCTAACTTCTAATAGAACTGAACCTTTTATACGTTCAGGGGGATTTACAAAAGAATATGATTATTTTGATGAAGCCAAAACTCTTGACGGTAAAATAAAAAGGCGTAAAGCTACGATGCTGCAGTGGCAAATTTGGATATTTTGGCCGCTATTTGGGATATCAATTATTAGTCTTTTAATATCTTTTTATACATTGTTTTTTAAATAAGCTTCTCCAATTCTGGTATGTACTCCCCATATTTTTTAAGTACTTCTTTACAAGTTTTGTGGGTACGTGTTTTCTTGTGCTTATCTCCATCGTATATGCGAACAACAAAAGAGCCATCGTCTTCTTTAAAAAAACGATAGCTGTAGTTTTCGTATTGTTGGGCGGTTAGAAAGGTCATGGTGCAAATTTAATCTTAAATTTTGCTATCTTTAGTAAAGTTATTAACCAAATAATAAATAAAACTATGGATGAAAATTTAACCATATTCTTAATCGGAAGCGGATTGGTATTAGTACCTATGATGTTTGTTAAGCGTAAAGCACGAAGAAATTATCTTGTATTTATGTTGATTATGCTTGTAATAGCATTCGCATTATTATTTTTGTAAAAAAATAACAGTCTATCGTTTTCTTAGATATGGACATTTAGCACATGATCCATATCTTTCACATTCGCCTGGTTGAAGTTCTATACAGACAGGATCTTTTTCTAAAATTGAATTAACAGTATTAGCAATGCCTTTCATAGTTTTGAGTTCACTATTCGTCGCATATTCTAAAAGCTCAGATGCTTGTTTTTGAGTGATTTCCTCAGGCATTGGAATAGTTTTAAGAAGCTTTTCACTCATGTTTGGTAATCCAAGTAATACACTGCAGTGTTCGCATTTCCATTTATAGAAATAGTTGCCTAATTTGTCGTAATATTTACCTTCTTTGCTAGGCTTGTGACCTAAGAAGTTACATTTTATACGTTTTAAGTTCATAGTTAAGTTAAAGGATTAAGGTTAAAAGTTTTAGGATTGTTATTTAACCAGGCTCTATCGATAGGTTAATAAATACCTGTAGGATATTTTACTTTTCTTTTGTCACAAATAGAACATTCGTAATACTGATTTATACTTGTCTCGTGATGAAATATATAGAAATGTATCCCTATTTTATGAAGTATCTTTTTCATAATTACTCCTTTATAATTTTTATCCCTGCATCTTGAATGCATTTCTCAACATGGTGTTTCCAGTGTGATGCTTTGCAAGTATCTGTACATTTTGGGCAGCGATCGACAGTATATGGTGATACACATATTCCCATTGCAATCTTTTCATCGTCTGATAATTCTTTGTTTTTACACATTCGTTTAGTTTTTAAATATTTCTATAAATAAATTTCTCAAGTAGTTCAAGTTCTTGTCGATATTTAGCATCGGTATCTTTTAGATTATTAACTGTTTTTATAGAGTGTAGAACAGTAGCATGATCTTTTTCTCCTATTACCAGACCTATTGTTGCTAAACTGTCTTTTGTTAATAATTTAGCAAAGTAGTGCGCTTGTTGGCGAGGTTTAACAATTTCCCTTTTTCTATCTTTGTAGTCAATTAAAAAAGATCTAATTCCGTGAAATTCTGCAACAAGAAGTTTAATATGATTAGTTGTAATTGTACTATCAAGTTTCTTTTTACTCGCTGTAATAGCTAATCCCGGTATTATGTAAGCCGAGAATTTTGGTTTTGTTATTGTTTCCATATCTCTTTTTCTCAATTTTTAAAAACTTTTTCCGAAAGTAACCTACTACTTACTACAGGCTTGTAAGTTTCTGTTATGCTGTTTGTTAAGTATAAAACACACCTGCAACATTTTATTTGTAGTAAGTTGTAGTAAGTTATGTAGTAGGTTCGCAAGAGGGTTACTTACTACACTTTTTGCACTGATTTTCAGATTTTTGCAGAGTGTAGTAAGTGTAGTATGTTGTTTTTTAAGTTGTTCGCTCATGCTTTGTATTTATTTATTATAACTAATTGATAATTAATATTATAAAATATATATAGACATTATAATTTTTTCACGTGATAAACTTTTTTCGGTTGGCCACTGATTCGTTTCGAAACTTTTTCGAAATGCAAAGCGGTTAATGCATAGCCGATTGATTCCGGCGAGATTCTGTTTGTAAAGTCCCCCCTTACACGGTTACTACTAATAAGATCCTGAGCAATTTCTTTCGGCTGTTTCCACTCATATTCTTTACCATCCATCGGGCGTTCGTAATATAATTTTATGAGTTTCATTGCCGGTGTTTCGATAATAAACCGGGAGTTGTACTCTCTTAATTCTTCGAAATCGGTTAAATTAAATTCATAATCGAAGCCTTTTTTCTTATCTGCAGAAAACGAATTAAACAAGGTTGCTGCTTCGGCCCATACCTGATCGGGATCTACTTTTTTAGAATATTCCTGGTTAATACTTTCGATTTCGACGGTTCCGAATCGTCGGTATCCCATATCGGGAGTTAAGAAACCACCCATTTCTGCATTTTTATTCGAAGTAAAAGCTGCAGATCCTATTCTTTTTCTTTTTACTGGGAATGGATCGTTGCGTTCTTTTATTAATAAATCGGGCGACGATAACAGATTCTTAAATGGTTCTGGATTTCGTTTATCAATACCACATAATTCGTCGAAATTTATCAGAAAATTTTTAACAAATGCCTCGGTAAGATTCAGTTTTTGTTCCTTTTTATCGGTAACTGTAATGTAATAATCACGTAAGGGTTGACTTAAAAATTCGAAAAAGAAACTTTTACCAATCCCCTCGGACGTATGCACCAATCCAAAAAGAACTTCGTTTTTATAAGCACCAAATGAGCATGCAACCACAGCAACCAACCATTTTTTAAAAAGCTTATTAAATCTGCTCTGATAATATCCTTTCTTTTTATCGCCAAACTCGCGAGCTTTTAAATGATTGCATAATATATCGATATGCGATACACCATCGTATTTAAGCGAGTTAAAATAATCTTCGATCGGATTGTACATTTTGGTGTAATGTGGCGATTTAAGAATTTTTCGTAAAATAGTATCGGAATGATTTACACCCATTGAATATAAGTGCAGGCTTACTTCGTCGACAGTAATTACACCATCTTTATAATTGTTATTTTTTGATGTGATAATACTTTTCGATTTATCAAAAATATTCATCTTAATATCGAACTCGTAATTAATAGCATCGGTAATATTTTTAATCCGATCGAGACTCATTATTTTATTATCGTCGGGAGTTATATCGGATAATCTTCGGGCGGTTGTAGCGGTTTCTTGGCTCATTTTCTGCGTGTTTTTCCTTTAAATTCGATTTCATTAAACATGGCTGTCATTCGGTTGGTTGTTACTCTTCCGTAAATTGGTTCGAAGGATTCGATCGGACGTTGTGCAGTTGCGTGTGTCCAAGATCCTTCGTGTTCTCGTAAATGAATAATGTTTGGAATAGGCTTTGTTTTATTTCCAAAATCATTAATTTCTTTTCTTTCTCGGCCTATATCATCAAAATAGATGGTTCTTTTACGGAAGTAAACCAGGGTTTTTTCGAGTATTATTTCGTGTAGCATTTTGCATTCTACTAATTGAAATACTTTATGATTGAAATCATTAAATAACTCTTGCATTATTCTGAGCATGGTTGTTTTTCCTGTTCCATACTCTTCGCTCCAAAACCATAATCCTTTATGTAAATCGCCCGAAAATTTAGCGTTTCCGGTAGCATAGTAATACAAGTCGGTAATTATATCCTTATTGTAAATATCGATGCTAAAATCATCGTCTTTGCCCTTCTCTCTAATTATGCGTTCACCTTTTAATTGAATCAGGCGTATAAAATTTTCGGGGGTCTCTTTTATAAACAAACGTTTATGATAGATATTTTTCTTTAACGATCCGATCTTCTGCGATTCGTTTTTGGCAATTATATCTCCAATGCTAGTTGTTTTCGAGATCCGGGTCGAATTTTCCATCTTTTGGTGGTTTTTGGTTATTAACTGAGTTTCGGTTTACCTTAAAAAATTTGGGGTAATTGTTTGCCGATGCATAATTAAGCATGTAAATGGCTTCGTCTTTATTGCGATCGGACATATCGAGTAATAATTGCAATGCTTTTGCCTCCATACGAGTTAGCATGGTTACTCCTTTTTGCTCGGCTAAATACTCTTTCCAATCTTGCCAGGCAGTTAAGAAATCTTTGTGATTAAACTCATCGGGTATTTGTATAATGATAGGCTTTGCAGGGTTAAATTCATTTTCGAATTTATTTACATTGCCCTGAATCACTTTCCATTTCTTGCGTAATTTCTTAATCTCGGTATATAATGCCGGCGATTGCGGAACCATCGGAAAAAACTCTTTCATAATGGTTGCAAAATCATCGAGATTAACAAATAATTCGTCCCAGGTGTTTTTCATAGTGGTGTTTGGTGTTAATTAATCGTTGACTGCACTGAATAGTTCTTTTGGGTCAGTTCAGTAAAATATTTTTTAAATAGATCAGGTATTCCGCTTTCAAAATCATTGTAAGGAACTTCAATAAGCCTTTTTCTTGATTGAATTTTGTATTTCTTTTTGATTCTATGATGTAGATAATATCTGTGTTGAGCTTCCTTTTTTGATTCACATGATTTATTCTTTTTCACATGCTTAATCTTCTTTTTAGTCGAGATTGTTTCTATATCTTTTGGATTAAATAAAAGTTGTGTCATAATAAAAATCTGTATTAATATTTCGATTATCTATACAAGTGTTTAGAAATTCTGGATTAAAATGCCTCCATGGGTTCGTAAAACTTTTGTGATACTTGCTTTGGCTTCGTTGTTAATTTACTTTCGATATGTTCTTTAATTGAAGTTAGCCTGGCAATTTCCTTCATAATTATTATGCGATCTTGTCGTTGGCTCACATTATCCCAAATTCTTTCGGCTTTGCGCTGTTCTTTTCGCAATCGGATATCGATTAATGGAAGAGCTCTTTTGTAATTATTTAATGATATCCTTGTAAAAGATCTTAATTCAAGATTCTCGGCATCATCGTTTAGTGGATCTAAATCGATATGATATACTTTCTTGCCTGCAGGAACGGGAGCAATAAATTTATTGTAGAACCAACGGGTATATGGTATAAAATGACCATTGATTTTAATAACTCGGCGACCGTCCCAAATTCGTGTATCTTCTTCTGCAGCAATTTTACGATATCCACGAGTCCAAGTATTATCATCTTTTGAATAGAAGCGCATATCACCACATAGTCGATTATCTGAAATAATTCTTTGTATTTGCTCTTTTGTGCGACTTAAACCAAGCAGCGTGCGTTTCTTTTCGATGTGCTTTTTTGTAAACGTTCGTTTAATTTGTTTTCCGTCTCGCTCTCCAGTAGATATTCCATATTTATTCAATAAATCCGATATTTGAGTATCTCCCATGAGTGGGTACCAAGCTTTCATTTTATTTATATCGTCGGTGCACCAACGTATCTGAAACCCACGTGTTAATCCAATCAGTTTACATTTACTTCGTAATCCTGATACTGAATATTGATTGTGCTTTGCTCTGAACTTATTAATATGTTCGGCTAGTTGAGCATTGTTCAGCACAAAAAAGTTTTCTTTTAGAAACTTAATCTCGTCGGGTTGTAAAGCTAATTTTGGAGCTCCCATAATTAATGCTCTTTTGCGATTTCGGTTAAATTCCCTTTCAAATTCTCGATATCGGCATCGATTACTTCGGTAGCCTTGTGCTTATCGAGTGCTAATCGTAGAGCAGTTTCCATGCATATTCGTGCATCGTTTTTCTCAGTGGGTTTTGGCAAAAGAACATACAGCTTGCCTTTATAGGTGAACATTAGATCGATGCTTTCAATCTCGTTTAAGTTTATAGGGCTGCATGCTTCGTTGTCCTTCGACGGGCTCAGGATGACATCCGCATGACAAGTAGATTTTACCTTAATATGTGGCGATTTACTTGCTTCTGTTTTGCTCCAAGTCTTTTTCTGTTCGCTTACTTTGTCACCCTGAGCTTGTCGAAGGGCGACATCCTTCTTAACTCGTGCATTTTTTGCACTTGTTGCTTTTTTCTTGGTGTTGGTGGTGTTTGGCATTTTTTTAGATTTTAGTATTGAGTATTTAGTATCAAGATTTAAGATTGGTCCAGGGAACAATTGTTCCGCAAAAGATTTTGTAATCGCCCGGTTCTGCATTTACGATTAATCCGTTTGAATAAGTGTGTGTTTCGGGCTGAGTAAGTTTTTCGAATCCTTTAAACTCACACAGAAACGCAGGGCGTTTGTGTCCGTAACCATTTCTAAACTCGATATAATCGTACTCTCGTTTGGATCCATCTTTATTGTAAAGTCTGGACTCGATCCACGCACCAGGCTTTCGAAACTCATCGGGTTTTTCGCCTGTTTCCATCACCTGATACGGTGGATATTCGAGAGGGAGTTTTAGGATTCTAAGCATGATTATTCAGTTGTTATTTCAACAAACAAATTATCTTCGTCGAACTTATAAGCATCGACATTGGTAAGTGTAAGTCCGACCGAACCGTCGAGCTTTGGATATCCTTCCATATTATTAAACTCATCGGTTACACCATACGTGTTATAATCATTTTCCGAGGCAACTTCGATGCATCTAATGGCTATCTTCTTTAATACTTCGTCTACTGGATCAGCTTCTTTGTTGTACTCCCAAGTAAAGAATTCAAGAGTTAAATTGGCGAGTTCTGCAGTGAACTTATCGGTGTCAACTTCGAAATTGGCATTTGCTTCGTGACATCCGTATGTAAAATCGTATTTCTTTTTCATGGTAATTAGTTCAAAGTTTAAAGTATAAGATTAGCAGGGTACACTTCTACATCTGTACTTGGTGGAGTGCATTCTTGAAGTTCTTTTTCAAACTCAGAGCAATCTTCATCTTTATTCATGGCTACTCTTGTGATAAAGGCATGGACTTTAATTCCGCTTTCGGTTTCTCCTTCCCAAATTCGGGCAGGTACATCGCCTAACTTTACTATTTTACTGGTGTTCTGTAGTGTTACTTTCATGGTGTTTATTTGGTTATTGAATAATTGATTATTGTTAATTGATTTTAGGAAACTCATGATACTCTTCTCCATCGAGTAGGTGACCAGAATATTTTTTACCAACTTTTAGCATGGCTTCTTTCTTATCATTCCATGCATGCATTGCTTTTATTCTGCATTTTGGATGTTCGATTGCCATTATTGCCGGTTCCAAATCATCGCCTGGCATCCACTCACCCCATTGTTTAAAGAAGAAAGGAACGTTTGCAGTTTTGCACTGGTCACGTAAAGATCGCACCCAATTGGGATGCATTGGTCGTGCTTTGAATCCTGATTCACCTCCGCAGATTACCCAATCGAGTTTTGGTCCTTCTAATGCTCTCGATAAATCACCAGCACTTGTTAGATAGTTATAGAGTTGATTTCCCATTTGGCCATCAGTTAAATCAATTGCTGATAACATAGGTTCTATTGAAACAAATCGTACAGCTGCAGGGATATTTAATAATATAGGAATTCGTTTATCGGCTTGTTCCTGGTTCTCTGCAGTAACTCCTAGCCAAATGTTTTTAAATGGCCATTCTTTTTCGGCTCGATTGTTAACATAACAAGCAATTACATCAGGACATTCACTTTGTTTGTCAACTACTCCCATTTCGTAAATGGCATCTTCCCAACATGCAATCAAAGTTTCTTTGCCTTGTGAAAAGTAATCGTGCATTCGGTTTGCCCTTTTTGTAAGTATTTGGAAGGTGTGTTTTGGGCTTATGGCAATTATCGCCATTACTTTATCTATTTCTTTAAAAGGAGTTGATTCGTGAAACAAATCGCCCATACTGATTACAAAAACCATACGAGGTTTTTTCCATGATAAAGGTTTGTACAAACCTTCTTCATTTAAATGGGTTTGACCATTCCATTTTGGAAGATATTTAAACTTTTCGGGATCATCTTCTTTATTATTGTCTAAAACAAAAGCGTAATAATCAGTGTGTGGCATATGCACTAATCTTAGTGCCATTTTTTCGGCATAACAATTTTGGCATCCGGGCGAGAGTTTTGAACAACCCACTATTGGATTCCATGTTTCGTTGGTCCATTCTATTTTACTCATAATAATTAGTTTAAAGGTTCAAGTTCAAAGTTTGGATGCAGTTCTCGTGAGATTGCTGTATTAATTTCTTCGTTAATTAATTCGATTTCGGCTTCCATACTAGAAAGTTCTTTTTCTAGTCGGCGTTGTTTTCTTATTGTTCGGGGCTTTGAATGAAGCTCCTTTTGTTCGAGAGTTTTCAGGCAGTATATACTTAGGTGTTGCTTTTTGAAATCTCTCAGTTCCGTAATGCTCAAATCTGATGGTATCATTGGTTAAGTCGTTTTTGTATTGTTGTGCTGCAGCTTCGAGTGCAAGCTCCCCGGCATTTTCTGCTATATGCAATCCTTTTTGTACTCCACAACGGTAAATAAATGCTGTGTACATTAGGATTATTATTAGGATTAGTGCGATTTGATTTTTAGAAATCGATTTCGATTCAATAATTTGCAAGTATTCGCAAAGGAAATGACCGCTAAAACCTTTTAGAAACACAACTTCGTGTTTACTCTTACTCATAAAAGAATCTGATCGACAGATCCATGTTCTACCCTTGTAATGGTCGGCTTCGCCACATGTGTGCATAACTACTTTATCGCCTTTTTTTAGATTTTTCATCATTCTCAATTTTTAATTCTTAGTTATTACTAGGCATTCCAAGTACTGGCTCTTCGATATGAACCGGTTGAGTTATCCAGGAATCAAAAACAGTTGTTCGTGCTTTGTTCTTTAGGTGAGAGTCGAAGATTATTTTCTTCATTGTTTGGTAGTCGTAAATAGGTATGTTGTAATCGAGTGCAAAACGAATCTCAAGGTTGCAACCTTTTGAATTTTGCCATCCGGGAAGTAAGATCATTGCATCGCACTGCGATATGGAATAAAGATCGGCTCCCATAATTTCTATTTCTAGGGGTATGCGATTTAAAGTCTCAGTGAGATCTCTTTTAATATCGTGCGGATTAATTACTTCGTATCCTTTTCTTTCAAAAACATTTTGTGCCTCTGATGCTTCAACAACACTCTGCATTTCGCAGCCTGTAATCGGAAGACTTAAATAAAGTTTTTTAAATTTCATATTCGTGGTGTTTGGTTAATTATTAAAGTTTATTTGGATATATCTAAAATTGGGAGTGATTCAAAATCATCGCATTCACATTCAATCTCATCTTTATCAGCTTCAATTGATATTTTTACTAATGCTATTCTTCCACTTCTAAGTTTTACTCTCCCGGCATTTACTCCACTTCCACTAAATCCTGTAAAGGATAGTTTTCCTGTGGTTGGCTCAATAGTTTCAATTGCCTTGTCAAAAGCCATTTTTAATAACTTTTCTGTTTTCATTTTCAATAATTGCTCAGGATCAATATCATTTACAATAAGCATTTTGTTGGTATCCTTAATAATCATTCGAAGGGTATTTCGATCGATGTCGGAAGCTTCACCGGCATTTTTAAATTTGTGATAAAATTTATCGATCGAATTAAGGGATCCTGTTACATAATCGACTAGTTTATTTTTACCTGAATTTCCTGCTTCTTGCTGTGCATTTCCGCAGATAAGCATCCATTCTTTGCAGGTTTCTAATAATTGTGGAATATCACAATTCATTATTCCGGTAGTAACTGTTTCTGTGTTCATGGTGAAATAGTTTAAAGTTTCTAGTTAAAGGTTAAAATAAGCGGCTAGCTTTTAGTTTTGATTATGATAACTATATCAAGGATAATTGTTAGAATAAATAATATTCGCATTATCCATAATATTCGTTTTTTTTCTTTTCGTTTGTCAAGGAAGCTAAGTCCTATAACTATTAGAGCTAGAGCAATCGTTATGTATTTCATAGTTTCAAATTTGAAAGGTTAATTATAAAGTGGTGTATTGATCATCAACAACAATTTGAATTGCTGCATCGATCGGTTTAAGATCTTGGTTTAAATATGCTGCTATAATGTCGTATGTTGTGGTTGCTTGGTAACGATAAGAGAGTATTAGCTTCGTTCGTAGCAGATGGCATTTTAATCTGAAATCATTTAAATGATTCAGGAGTTTCTTTTTTCTGCAGTAAGTTTTCCAGATGTTATTCAGGTATTCGAAA
The DNA here is from genome assembly GCA_016342685.1 of Bacteroidales bacterium. Lineage (GTDB taxonomy): Bacteria > Bacteroidota > Bacteroidia > Bacteroidales > UBA12077 > UBA12077. The sequence goes on from JAEINU010000001.1 coordinate 435,512, forward strand.
TGAATTGCGGTCCAGGGATCCCAATCCATTTTTATTTTATCGAATGCGAATTCTTTACTGAACTCATTAAAAAGTTCAGTCTTTTTTTCTTGTGCTCTGTCAAGAATCCTATTTCCTTTACGGTTAAGTGTTGTGGTGCTCATAGTGGTGTTTGGTATTAAATTTTTGTTTCGTCGAAGCTTGTCAGGTTGGTAGCCTTTATTAACAAGCTCCGATGAAACTAGGGCTCAGAAAACCGCCAGGTAGTGAACCCATATGTGGTGTTTGGTGATATCATTAAATGAAATTTTTATCGTGCATGTATACTACAAGCTGTGCTTGTGAGTTTATTTCTAGTTTTAGAAATATTTTACGAACATGGTTACTAACAGTATGCTCAGATATGAATAATTGTTCGGATATGTCGAATTTGTTAATACCCGTAGCATATAGTTTGGCCACTTCCATTTCACGATCAGAAAGTTTCGTGTTTAGTTCGGGATTACAAATAATGCCATCGTCTGAACATTCTCCTTTTAAGGGACAATGAACACATTCTAAGTGAAATTCACCGTTGGAATCAATGTCCGGAATGTGATCGTTTTTAGTAAAGTTACACTTTAGGAATCGGCGAACCATTAAGAATTTATTATCTTTCTTGTGTCCGTAATTACTAAGAAGTCGTTTGAATGCTTTCGGGTAGTTTTCTTTTATGTACTGGAATGCATATTCGATAAAATCTTTTAAATCCGTATCGTACAACACTACTTTATGATCTTTAAGAAAATTTAAGTAAAGATCACGGCCGTATCCATCTTGGAATATTTCGATATCTCTAAACATTTTCATAATGCTCTTCGTTTTTTAATTTAGGAAATAAATTTTCAACTGGTGTGTCTATGATTTCAGCAATCTTTTCTTTAAACAAGGGTTTAATGTTTTCAGTATCACCATTAATCCATCTGTAAAAGGTTTTTTTTGATATTCCGCAAGCCTTAATAATCTTGTTTCGGAGTTCCGCTTGTGGGTTTTCTTTACCCAAATCTTCGTAATAGTTTTTTAATGTCATTTTGGTGGTGTTTGGTGTATTTTACTTGACAAATGTCAATTCAAGTGTTATATTGTCACTACGAATGTAAATATATTTTTAGTTCGAAACAAATATTTCGAAATAAAAGTTTAGTATGACACTTTAAATTTATCGCAACAACTTGAACTACAGTAAAATAAAATTATTGTTAAGTGAGAGAAATATTCCTATTAGTGAAATGACTGGAAATATTGGGATCTCAGAACAAGGATTTCACCAAATGGTCAGAAAACGATCTATGAAGATTGAAACTCTTGAAAAGATATCTATTTTTTTAAATGTAGATGTAAAAACTTTTTTTGATGATGATCCAAGAACTGTAATCGAATTACAGGAGCCTGTGGTGAAGTATAATAAAAAAGAACTTTCGGATAAGGATAAATATACTGAATCGCTCGAACGTGAAAATATAGCACTTCGAGAATTGGTTGATGAATATAAAAAGTATAAAAAATAATTAAGAAACTACGTGTTTGCTATTTGCAAATCGTGGTGTTTGGTTGTCCCCCGGGGTGGTGCTCGGGGGATTTTTAAAAATCTAATATGTTTGGAAGAGTAACGTCGGATAAATCGGGTAAAACCTATCAGTTTGAATACTGTAAGGCCGAAAGCATAGTATACCTACAAATGCCAAATGGATCATGGTTAGGTGTAGGCACTCATGTTAGAGGTTATGTGGATGCAAAGAGTATTGCGCAACATTATGTTGATACGCAAGGATTGTAAGCATTAACGATGCTGTAGCTCTTTTTTAAGTGCGCCGTAACTTCGGCAGCTATGCGCCACAAGCTGTTCTTTTAGAGTAAATTAAGAAAATTTAACGAATTGATCTGTAATGATATCACTTTTTGTAAATTATATAACGGGAGTCCGCCTCTCGCTACAAAAAGGGATAAATCTTATTGGTTTATCCCTTTTTTGTTTCTTAGAGTAGAATAATTTTCTACAAAACATCTATTTTTCTAGGTTTTGTGTATAGCTTATTTAAGTAATGTAAATATTTCATACTTTTGTATATAGTTTTTATTCAAAGCTGATTTTAAAATATAATTTGATAATATATGAAAAGAGTATTAGTTGCAACAGCAGGTGGAGATTGTCCTGGTTTGAATGCAGTAATTAGGGCGATAGTTAAAAGAGCCTCGCAGGAACAGGATTGGGAGGTTATAGGAAGTATCCAGGCATTTAATGGGATTTTGTGGGAGCCTACTGAAATTAAAATATTAGATGAAGCAGCTGTAGCTGGTATTCATTTCCAGGGAGGTACCATTATCGAAACTACAAATAAGGGAGGGCCGTTTGCATGGCCAATCAAAAATAATGATGGAACATGGACAACTGCTGATAGATCTGAAGAAATGATTCGGAAGCTAATGTATATGGGAGTTGATGCTGTTATTAATATTGGTGGCGATGGTTCTCAAAGAATATCTCAGGCTTTATATGAAAAGGGGCTTAATATAATTGGTGTTCCTAAGACAATAGACAATGATTTATCTGCAACAGACACAACTTTTGGATTTCAAACTGCAGTTCAAATAGCAACAGAATCTGTTGATAAATTAGTAACAACTGCAGCTAGTCATAATAGAGTGTTAATTCTTGAGGTGATGGGGCGTGATGCTGGTTGGATTGGACTAAATGCAGCAATTGCAGGTGGTGCTGAAATTTGTCTTATACCAGAAATCCCTTATGATATTAATGAGGTTGTGGCGAAGATTAATTCGCGATTTGTTCGTGATAGAGGATTCATTATTGTTGTTATGGCAGAAGGTGCTCATGCGGTTGGAGATGATTCATCTACAATTAATTTGGATGAGGTTGGGTACGTTAATTCAAAAATATCAGGTGGAGCTTCAAGATTAATGAGAGAGCTTAAAGCTGCAGGATTGAAACATGATATGAGAAAAACGGTGTTGGGTCATATACAAAGAGGTGGTGTCCCAATCGCTTATGATCGTGTATTAGCTACTCAATTTGGAGTTAAAGCTTTTGAATTAGCCCTTGAAGGGAAATTTGGTGAGATGGTATCGTACAGACATCCAAATATTATTTCTGTGCCATTTTCTGAAGCAATTCGCGAACCTCATTTTGTCACATTAGATTCTGACCTGATGAAAAGCGCACGTGGAGTTGGAATTAGTTTTGGTGATTAAAGGCTTAAATACAGATATAAAAAAAAGGTGATCAATTTGATCACCTTTTTTTTTATAATAAAGTTTATGTTATTTACTCTTCAGTAGCATTTTCAAGAGTTTTCATAATAATAAATATGAAAGATGATGAAAGAACGAGCATTCCTACTAATAAAGCAAAGAATTGCCACATTTCCCATTGATTCCAGAAAGGGCCAATTAAACCTGCTAATAAGTTTCCAATAGCAGTAGAACCTAACCAACCACCTTGCATAAAACCTGACCATTTTGGAGGTGCAACTTTAGAAACAAATGAAATACCAATAGGGCTATAAAATAATTCAGAAATTGTTAAACTGAAATATGTAGCAATTAACCAGTATGGTGTTACTCTAAGTGCATCTGCAGCAGCTCCAGGAATGAAATTACTTGCTGAACCTAAGTTAAATGATACAACAATCATTATAATAAAACTTAATGCAGCAATTCCTAAACCAATACCAATTTTACGTGGAGAACTAGGTTCTCTATTACGCTTTCTAAGCATTGTAAATAAACCAATTATTATTGGTGTAACAAATACAATGAAAATAGGGTTGAAATGTTGGAAAATCATTGGAGAGATAGGCATTGTGTTTTCAAATCCAGCGATTGTAGAATAAGCAATTATACTACCCACCACTGTTAATCCTGCACCAATAGCTTTAACTATTTTTTTATTCTTGCCAATAAGCAGTACAAGTCCAATTATAGCTCCGATTATTGGTAAAAGAGCTTGTAGGTCAAATAAAGAATAAGTTAATCTACTTACTTCTGTAAATGTATAGTCACGAGCAAATATTGTTAGAGTAAATCCATTTTGATGGAATGCCATCCAGAAGAAAATGTTTACAATAAAAACTAATCCTAAAGCAATCATTCTTTTTTTGCTTTGTTCTGGAGTTAGTTCTGCAGCTTTAGACTCTTCAGTTATAGCAGCGTTTTTATGCATTACATCAACATGTTTGTATGTTTTTCTAAAAGCAATAAAAATTACTAAAGAAAATAAAATACTAACAGCAGCAATTCCAAAACCCCAGCTATATGATTTACTTAAAGAATCAATATAATAGCTACTGAAATCAGCAAGATTTGTAAATTGGTATGATGTTCCCTGAATTGCAGTTTTAGCCATTTCTGTATACTGCTCTGTATTTTCAAATACTCCACTGCTTGCAGAAGCATTTAAATAATCGTGAGCCATACTTGGAATATTCGCATTATATACTAATCCATCTTTTTTAAGCAACCAGTTGCTCATTTTGTTAGCAGCAGAAGGAGCAAAAAATGCACCAATATTTATACCCATATAGAATAAGTTGAAAGCGGCATCTCTATATTTGTTAAGATTAGCATCATCATATAATTTACCTACAAGGGCTTGAAGATTTCCTTTGAAAAAACCAGTTCCAATAGAGATAACAGCTAATGCGCCGTAAATAAATATTTTTGATGAACCTGGCTGAGCAAGTAGAAAGTAACCGAAAATCATTAAAACAATACCTACAGTAATTGTTTTACTAAATCCCAATACTCTATCAGCTATAATACCTCCAATTAGTGGAATAAAATAGATGCCAAATAAGAAAGTACCATATATCTGACCTGCAGCAGTTGCGTCCATACCGAATTTAGCCTGCAAAAATAAAATAAAGATTGCCAGCATCGTGTAATAGCCAAATCGTTCGCCCATATTAGCAAACAGGAAAACATAAAGTCCTTTTGGATGTCCTTTAAACATAATTTATTATTTTTAGTTAATATTAATTTCTATCGTTTTATAAAGAGTGACAAATATAAAAATCTTTTTTTTGAGACCAAGTTTTTATATAAAGGTTTAAGGGGTTAAATTTGTTCAAAAGGAATCTAAAATATGAAATTTCTAAAATCTTCACTAATAAGGGAAGTTGATTCTTATACAATCAAAGATGAGTCCATAAATTCTATTGATTTAATGGAGCGAGCAGCAGCGGCTATAACAAAATGGATTGCAGAAAGATATTCGATAAACAAAACAATAAAAATATTTGTAGGGCCGGGGAATAATGGAGGTGATGGACTAGCTATAGCACGTCAACTTTCTCAAAGTAAATTTGATGTTAAAGTTTTTATTTTAAGAATAACCGATAATCTTACAGAAGATTCAGAGGTAAATTTGGAAAGATTAAGAAAAACATCAAAAGTTTCTATAAAAGAAATAAAGTCTGATGCTAATTTCCCAATTATTAATTCAGATGATTTAATAATAGACGGACTATTTGGTTCTGGACTAAACAGAAAACTGGATGGTTTGGCGAAACAATTGGTGATTCAAATTAATAATGCTACATCGAAAATTATTTCAATTGACATTCCTTCGGGTTTATTTGGAGAAAACAATAGTAAAAATGATAATAATTCAATTATAAAGGCTGATTTTACTTTAAGTTTTCAGATGCCGAAGTTAGCATTTATGTTTTCAGAGAATTATAAATCAGTTGGTGAATGGAAAGTATTGTCTATTGGTTTAAATCAAATTTTTATAGATAGTTTGGATTCACCATATTATTATGTAAATGAAACATTAATTAAAAGATTTATTCGTAAGCGAAATAAATTCTCTCATAAAGGAACTTATGGGCATGTGTTAATGGTATCGGGTAGTTATGGAAAAATGGGAGCAGCAATTTTGGCAACAAGAGCTTGCCTAAGAACTGGTGCAGGATTAGTTACATGTCATATTCCTAAAGTTGGTTATTCAATCATGCAAACTGCAATTCCTGAAGCAATGTTAAGTATCGATTGGTCTGATATAATTATATCTGACATTCCAGATGTTGATAAATACGATTCTATTGGTATTGGTCCGGGAATTGGAACTAAACATAATACCCGAATGGCTTTAGTTAAGTTGTTTGATGAAACAACCAAACCGATGGTTATTGATGCCGATGCAATAAATATTATATCGGAAAATAAAGAATTAATCAAAAAGATTCCTGTTAATAGTATTTTAACTCCTCATCCAAAAGAATTTGAAAGGTTAGTTGGAAAGTCATCAGATGACTATGAACGATTAGAAAAACAAATCAGTTTTGCAGTTGATAATCAGTTTTATGTTGTATTAAAGGGGGCACACACATCGATCGCTTGTCCTGACGGAAACGTATATTTTAATTCAACAGGAAACCCAGGAATGGCAACAGCGGGTAGTGGTGATGTACTAACAGGTATAATTCTTTCGTTATTAGGTCAAGGTAATAAATCTGAGGAAGCTGCAATTTATGGTGTTTATTTACATGGATTAGCAGGAGATATTGCATCAGAAAAGATTGGAGAAGAAGCATTAATAGCATCAGATATTACCGACAATATTGGAAATGCATTTATTGAAACACGAAAATTATAATACTATGAAATTGAAGAAGTTTATTATATATATATCGCTTTTTGGATTTGTTTCTTGTACATCAACTTCAGAAACAAAAATTACAAAGATTAGTGATTCTGATTTATCAGCGATGCACGGTCTCATATATGCTTTACCAAAAACAAATTTGAGTTTCCAGGTAGATGCTATAAGAACGGATATTATTCCTGGGCCGTATCATAATTATGCCGAAAAATATATTGGAATTTCTGATGTTCCTCACAATAATGAGATGCGATGGCAAATATCCAATATTGAGATTAATTCATATAATGATATCGATGCAAATGAATATTATAAGTTGAGTCCTTCAGGGAATTTTAATATTGACTTATCTAAATTAATCAATAATGGAATAATATTTCCGGTAAATAATTCATATAAAGAAGTATATGAAAACCAGTTTTACGGAAAAAATAGAATTGAAGGAGGAGTTGTTTTTAAAGATTTAAGCGTAACAAAATATATAGGAGAGGAGCAGGTAACTTATTTTAAGCGAGTGCAAAGAGATTCAATTTTTGCGAAAGTTCCAGTTGTTAAAACGCAATCTGTACATAAAACTTTTGACCAGAAAGCAGAGGAAGCTGCAAGTTTCATTTTTATGATACGTGAAAAAAGATTTGAGCTTTTATCGGGTATGGCCGATTATTATCCCGATGGAAAAGCGCTTGAGGTTGCTTTAGGTGAATTAAATCGTTTAGAGAATGAGTATCTGGATTTATTTATTGGGAAAAGATATACTAGCAAATATTCTGCTAGTTTTGACTTTACTCCAGAGTTAATAGATTTAAATCAACCCAATATATTGTTTCGCTTTAGCGAAGAAAAAGGCGTTTTGCCGGCTAATGATTTAAGCGGGAGGCCTATTGTTATTGAATTAGAGAAAGTAAATGAACAAAATATTTTGTCTAAAATCGATTTGAGCAATACACTAAATTTCAATAATTTATTTTATAGACTACCTGTGTTAACGCATATAAATGTAAAAGATGGGAATATACAAATTGCAGGTCGTAAAGTAAATATCTGTCAGTATGGAGAAATAATTCTTTTTCCGGCAATTTATTTAATGGATTCCGAAAAGTTCATCGAATTTTATTATGAGATTGAAGATTGATCTTAAAATTAAAAAGAGTTCATGATTTCATGAACTCTATATATTTATTGAAACTAATTATTTGTTTAATTTGTTGTTTTCTGTTGGCTTACGTAGTCTTGAAAAGATTGTCTTAAAAAAGCATCTTCTGCAAAAAAATTGAGAACAGGTTCTAGCCTTTCAGGAGAATAATATCCAGGTACAGTTGTAATAAATTGATTCTCCTCGTTTAAATATGCAACCGATGGATAAGACATTTTTCCTTGTAATAATGCAACTGCCAATTGATGAGGCGATCTGCTTTTTCCTCCCACATTAATAAATTGTTTTCCCTTAAAAGAGATTGTGTCCTTAGTTTCGGCATCGAACCTAACAGCATAATATTCTGTATTTAAAATATTTGCAATTATAGGATTTGCAAATGTTGATGCTTCCATTTTTTTACACCAACCACACCAGTCAGTATAAACATCAATAAAAATTTTACGTTTTTCTGTTTTATTAAGCTCAACAGCTTCTTCAAAAGTATACCATTTAACTTTAGCTTCTTGAGCGAATCCATTTAGGATAAAGCAAAAACTCAAAATAGAGATCAATAATGTTAATTTTTTCATAAATTCATATTTCTTTTCAAACAGTTGTGGTAATGTATGTATATATTTGCATATATGTACGTAAACGCAAATTAATATGTTTTGTTCTATTTATCCAAACCTTTCTATTCGATTTTAAATCGTTTTAAATTACGACGAGAAAATCTAGTGAAATATACAAGAATTTTAGGTTTTTGTTAAGTTTTGTTAAGATTAATAATTTTAAAAACGAATCACTTAATAAAACGGTAATTTTTTCTAAATTTGAGCTTGTTAAAAAAATGATTAAACAAAATCGTTTTTTAATAGTCATTGTAATAATATTAATTAAATAAAAATAACGGAGGAATAATAATGAGCGAAATTCGTAATTTAGAACCTAAAGCAGTTTGGGATATTTTCCAACAATTATGCGACATACCACGCCCATCAAAGAAAGAACAAAAAGCTGCTGATTTTGCTGAGAAATTTGGTAAAGATCTTGGTTTAGAAACTATAGTTGACGAAATCGGTAACGTAATTATTAAAAAGCCTGCGACTCCAGGAATGGAAGACAGAAAAACGGTTGTTCTTCAGGGACACTTAGATATAGTTCCACAAAAAAATAGTGGAATTGATCACGATTTTGAAAAAGATCCTATTCAAGCATATGTTGATGGTGAGTGGGTTACTGCAAAAGACACAACTTTAGGTGCTGATAATGGAATGGGAGTTGCTGCGGCAATGGCAGTTTTACAGGATAAAACACTTGAGCACGGTCCACTTGAAGCTTTGTTTACAATCGATGAAGAAACAGGAATGACAGGAGCAGAAAACTTAAAAGCTGGAGTTCTTAATGCAGATATCTTAATCAATTTGGATTCCGAAGATGAAGGTGAACTTTATATTGGTTGTGCTGGTGGTATTGATACTAATGCTAAATTCTATTTTCAAGAAGAATCTATTCCTGCAGATAGCACTGCTTTTAGAATTGATGTTAAAGGTTTAAAAGGTGGACACTCAGGAATGGATATTCCATTAGGACGTGGAAATTCTAACAAAATTCTAAATAGAATTTTATATGCTACCAATAAATCATTAGATATTCGTTTGGCAGATGTTCAATCTGGAAGTTTAAGAAACGCTATTCCTCGCGAAGGATTTGCTGTTGTTACAGTTCCAAATGCACAGGTTGGGGAATTTAAAAACTTTATTGATGAGCTAGTGCCTCAAATGAAAAGTGAGCTTTCTGTTACAGAACCTGATTTAGAAGTAGTATATGCAGAAACAGAAATACCTGCAAATGTTATTGATGAAAAAACTCAGAATAATTTAATTAAAGGTATTTATGGATTCCCTAATGGAGTAATTCGTATGAGTGATGCAATGGAAGGTTTAGTTGAAACTTCAACTAATTTAGCTGTTGTTAAAAAACAAGAAGGATTTATTGAAATAGGTTCTTTACAAAGAAGTTCTGTTGATAGTGCAAAAGAAGATTTAGCTAATATGATTCGTTGTGGTCTTGAATTAGCTGGTGCTGAAGTTGTTCACGAAGGATCATACCCAGGATGGAACCCAAATATAAACTCTCCAATATTGAAAACAATGCAAGATGTTTACAATAATAAATGGGGAAAAGTACCTAAGATTAAAGCAATTCACGCTGGTTTAGAATGTGGTATTATTATGGAGAATTATCCAAACTTAGATACTATATCATTCGGACCAACAATTCGCTTTCCTCACTCACCAGACGAGAAAGTAAATATTAAAACTGTTGGAATGTTTTATGAATTCTTAAAAGAAACTCTTAAGAATATTCCTAAGAAATAATATAATTTGTAACTTATAAGAAGGAGTTTTCATGGTTTTACTGAAAACTCTTTTTTTTTTTCATTTTTTTTCATTTTTCATTTTTTAAAAATGATATTAATATGTATTTTCAATCCTTGAAAAGCTAATGAACATACGATGGCAAAGAAAAATAAATTAGAAAAAATTAAACCCAATAATCTGGAAGTAACCGAATATGATTTTATTATATGTCCGAATTGTGGGGCTGAAGAGGTTGGTAAATTTTGTCCGAATTGCGGACAATCTAACAAGGATTTTAATAAGCCATTAAAGGAAATTGTTGGTGAGTTGTTAGATTCTATAAATTTGGATATTAGACTTTTAAATACATTAATTCCTTTTTTTACAAAACCAGGTTTTCTTACTCGGGAATATTTTAATGGACGACGAAAAAGATATGTACCACCAATGAGATTGTATATGTTTTTTAGTATTTTATTTTTCTTTCTTGTACAGTATGTTGATGTTGAAGATAATCATGGTGAGGACAAAAATCCAATATCTGAGCCTAAAAATAGTATAATGTCTTTTTCCTTATCGAATAGCGAAACTGATTCTTTAGAATTTGGGGTGGATCCCATTACCAATAGTAGTGAAAATTTAATTACAGGATTAAGTGCAAGTGATCGAGAGAAGATAATTAGTGAGGTGTCTATTGATTCAACAACTCCAGAAACTTTAAAAGAAATTATTATTGGCGGAATGAATGCAAATGATAAAAAGGAAATGTTTAAGGACAAGTTTTTAAAATATCTATCATATGTATTGTTTGTATTAATGCCATTTTTTGCCTTAACCCTTATGATGATTCTTTGGAAATCAAAGAAACTGTATGTACATCATTTAATTTTTTCTATTAACTTCCATACATTCATTTTTGGATTATCCTCAGTAATAATAATTTTAGGTGAGATTTTACCAGATTTTATATCCGGATATATTATTTATTTATGGTGGGGAATACCTCTATATTTATTAATTGGCATTAAACGTTTTTATAATAGAAAGTTAATAGGTTCTTTTTTTAAAACATTTGGAGCCTTAATGATGTATTCATTAACAATAGGCATTGTTTTAATTGCTATTCTAGCTTATGTAGCCAAGGAGTTTTATATATAAGCTTACGCAAATATAACTGTACTAAAAAAAGAGTTTCACTTTTCGGAAAAATGAAATATACCCGATTGCTTATAAATTTCCCCACTTAATCTGTAAAGAAATAGAGTTGTGAAATATTTATTTTGTTATGGATTTTAGTATTTATGATTGTATAAAATGAGATTCGGAATCTGTTATTAACTAACATGATATAGAACATCTTCTAAAAGAATATTAAAATATTTTATCATTAAAATATCAAAAAAGCTTTTGTATGTTTGCCAACTGAATTTTTAAATGTGGAGTAATGGGGGTTAGATTTAAAATTCATCCGGATATAGGATTGTTGGTTGTAAAAAGTGGTTCGGGCGAAATAACACACGAGGAGTTATATAAATTTGGAAAGATCATAAGACGTCGAGCAGATTTCCCAGATATTTTTTATACTTTGATTGATTTAAGAGGAGCCATAATTAGTTTCGAAGAAAAAGTTATTAATGACTTTTTAAAACTAGTTGAAGATTATAAAAATGTTGATAATCAGAAAGCAATTGTATATATAATTGATAAGCCGTCGAGTACAGCAATTATTCATGTATTTATTGATAAAGTAAGGTTAAATAGGAGTTACTGTTCAACCGATAAAAAGGCATACGATTTATTAGGATTAGGCATTTCGTTACAAGAATTTCAAGAACTAATTGATATTTAGTTTACTCACCGATAAATTACGATGAACCTGTTTTTCGCCCGCCAGAAGAAGCGTGATCTGCTATTTTACAAGTTACATTGGGTTGTGATGGGTTCTTAAAGAAAATAAATAAAGGTGAAACTTTTAATTCAACAGTTGATGGTGTTTTAAAAGCTCATAATGCAGGAATCGATACTTCAATCAAGTTAACCCTAAGTTATTATTTTTTTACTTTGATGTCAAAATAGGACTGAAAGTTTAAAATGCTTATTACTAAATTTGAATTATAAAACAAAAAGTAGAATGAAATTATCTAAAGTTTTGGGGTGAAGTAAATCTAAAAAACTAGTAATGACAGTATTTTCTAGTAATTATAAAGTTTCGGATAGTAATGTGTGGCTTTGACATACTGGTAATTTCAATGATACTGAATAGTACAGGATGTATCAAGTAATCGCTTAATTGATTTAAGAAAACTAACGAATAATCAAAAAAAAGTTCCTGCATTTGCGGGAACTTTTTTTGATTATTTTTGGAATGTATTATTAGTTCTTTTGATATTTAGTCGTAATATATTCGTCGATAGCATGAGCAGCCCTTTTTCCTGCGCCCATTGCTTCAATAACTGTGGCAGCTCCGGTAACCGCATCGCCACCGGCAAATACAGCTTCTTGACTAGTAATTCCTTTATCGTTATCAGCATCAATACATTGATATTTGTTTCTGTTAACGTTTGGTGCTGCCTTTGATAATAGAGGATTAGGACTAGTTCCTATCGACATAATAACCGATTCTGTTTCTATTATAAATTCGCTACCAGGAATAACTTCAGGGCGTCTTCTGCCACTTGCATCAGGTTCGCCAAGTTGCATTTTTACACATTTTATACCTGTAACAAAACCGTCTTCATCTCCTAATATTTCAATAGGATTAGTAAGAAGTTGGAAGTTTAAGCCTTCTTCTTTAGCGTGATGCACTTCTTCTTGGCGTGCAGGAAGCTCTTCTAAGCTACGACGATATACTAATTTTACATCGGCACCTAAACGAATAGCTGTTCGCGCGGAATCCATAGCTACATTTCCACCACCAACAACAACAACTGTTTTTGTAATGTTTGATGGGGTGTCGTAGTCGCTTGAATAGGCTTGCATAAGATTTACTCGAGTAAGAAATTCATTTGCAGAATAAACTCCATTTAAATTTTCTCCCGGTATATTCATAAATCGTGGTAATCCTGCTCCAGTACCTAAAAACACTGCTTGATATCCACCCTTTAATAATTTGTCGACATTTCCAGACTTACCCATTACATAATCGGTAATAATCTCAACGCCCATATTTTTAAGTTTGTTGATTTCTTTTTGTACAACCATTTCTTTTGGAAGACGAAATTCAGGAATACCGTATTCCAAAACACCTCCTGCCTTCTGAAGAGCTTCAAAAACAGTTACTTTATATCCCATTTTTCTCAGATCGCCGCTGCAAGTTAATCCCGCAGGACCAGAACCTATAACAGCAACTTTTTCTTCTTTTTCATTTTCTATTTGTGGAGTTTCATTAATATTTTCTGCAGCCCAGTCGGCAACAAACCTTTCTAGTTTTCCTATAGCTACGGGTTCACCTTTTATTCCCAATATACATTTTCCTTCGCATTGACTTTCTTGTGGACAAACACGACCACAAACAGCAGGAAGATTAGAACTCTCACTTAGTATCTCATATGCTTTTGCAAAGTTTCTATTATGTACTTCAAGAATGAATGCAGGAATATTGATGTTTACAGGACAAGCTCCCATACAACGTGGATTTTTGCATTGTAAACAACGTGCAGCTTCTTCAACAGCTTCTTCGGCATTATAACCAAGGCATACTTCACTAAAGTTATTTCTTCGATTGTTTGGGTTTTGTTCTCTAACAGGAACTCGTTTTTTCTTGTCTCCATTTACTCTTTCTGACTTGAGTTCTTCAACTGCAATATCTAAATTGCATTTATGGTCAAGGTGTTGATGTTGTGTTTTTTTATTTCGTTGACGCATAAGAGCTTCGTCAAAATTAACTTTGTGAGCATCAAATTCAGGACCATCAACACATGTAAAAAGAGTTTTATTATCAACAGTTACACGACAAGCTCCACACATTCCAGTGCCATCTATCATTAATGTATTTAAGGATGCTATGCATGGGAGATTAAGGTTTTTTGTTGTTTTTTCAACAAATTTCATCATGATTAATGGACCAATAGTAACTACCTGATTGTATTTTTTATTTTGAACTTGAACCAAGTTATTGAGTAGTTCTGTTACATTACCATTAAAACCATAACTGCCATCATCGGTTGATAGATGTAGGATTGTTCCTGTTTTACGAAATTCATCTTCTAATATAATAAGTTCTTTATTTCTTGCTCCGATAATGGTTTCGGTTTTTACTCCCATTTCCTGAAGCATTTTAACTTGAGGATATATAGGTGCAGCTCCAATACCTCCGGCAATAAATAATATTGTTTCTTTTTCTATTCCAGGCTTATCGAGTAAATCGGAAGGATTACCTAAAGGCCCAACAATATCGGAAAATAACTCTCCTGTTTCTCTGGCTACAATTTTTTTAGTAGATAGACCTATTGCTTGAATAACAAGTGCTATTGTTCCTTTTTTAGTATCGTAATCATATATTGTTAATGGTATACGTTCAGCATATTTATCATTAATTACAATTACGAATTGTCCTGGTTTAGCAGCTGAAGCAACAACAGGGGCGTATATCACCATTTTATAAACATCTGGTGCAAGTATGTTTTTTTCTAATATTTCAAACCTTTTCATTTTGCGTTTATTAATAGTTGTAAGTTGATGTAATTACATTTTTGTTAAACAATATCTCAATGAGTAATTATATTGATTAGTGTTGCAATAATCATTATTAAATTTTTTCATTTGACCTTAAGAGCAAAACTTGCGCCAAATGTTTTAATCTTTTGTAGGATAGATTGTTAAAAAAAATAGGGTTAATTTGATTTATTGAATAATATTTGTAAGTGTCTTGTTTTTGAACAACTATTTTATTTTTAGCTGTTCATAAAACGTACAGTGTTCAAATATTGTACAGTTTTTTTGTATTATGTTTGGTAATGGTTTAGTTTATTAAAGAAGGATTCTTTACTTATGCTAAGTAATTTATCCCTTTTGAAGTTGTTGTTAACGCATTTATTTATGTAATTAAATATATATATATATTCAATTTCTTCAGGAGTTTTATGTGAGAAATTTTTATTTTGCATTTTTAATCTGTTGTTAAGATTGAAATAATCTTTATCCATAACAAAAAACGATTTCGTATTATTTTCCAGTTTTTTCATTTTTTTACTGGTCAATTATAGTTATGTAATACTTATTTAATTCTATCAAATGAGCCATAAATTAAATATATATATATTTGTTTCGCTCTTTTATATTAAAAAATCAATGCAAATTTATAGTAATTATATTTATTAATAAAATGTTATGCAATACTTCGTTATTAAACTGTTTTGGCATGATTGTTTTTATTGTAAAGAGATAAACATTAAGTAAGTTTGGTAAAATTTCAAATTATATTTCATCCTTTATGATTAGTAAATATATGATGTAGGTTAATTTGAATTTATTGAGATGTTTATAAAAAAGTTATATATAATCATATTATGTTTTTAAAAGATATTAATTACAATGAGCCTGTTTTTCGTCCACCGGGAGAAGCTCGCTCAGCAATTTTACAGGCCACTCTCGGTTGTTCTTGGAATAAATGTGCTTTTTGCGAAATGTATTCTTCAAAAAAGTTTAAATCAAGAAGTTTTGATGTTTTAAAATCGGAAATAGAAACTCTAGCAAAATCATACAAAGGAGTAAAAAAAATATTTCTTGCAGATGGGAATGCTTTTGTTTTATCGGCAAATAAATTAATTCCAATTCTTAATGAAATAAATAATAAGTTTGGAAGATTACAGAGAGTTTCATCTTATGCTCTTCCAAAAGATATTCTTATCAAATCGGACTCTGAATTAAAGCAGCTTCGAGAATTAGGATTGAAATTATTGTACATTGGAATTGAAACTGGTGATGATGAACTTTTAAAAAAAATAAATAAAGGTGAAACTTTTAATTCAACAGTTGATGGTGTTTTGAAAGCTCACAATGCTGGAATAGATACTTCTATTATGATTATTAATGGACTTGGTGGGAAAAAATATTCTAGGCAACATGCATTAAAATCATCTGAAATAATCAATAAAGTTAATCCTAAGTTTTTATCTACACTTACCTTGAGTTTGCCATATGGTGAAGACCATTATCAAGAAAAATTTAATGGTGAATATAAGCAACAGTCTATTGTAGCGCTTTTCGAAGAACTTAAAATATTTATTGAGAATTTAAATGTAGAGAATGTGATTTATCGTAGCGATCATATTTCTAATAATTTAATTTTAAAAGGAACTTTATCTAAGGATAAAGATGAGCTGGTTCGATTATTAAACTCTGCTATTGAGAATACTTCTAAAGATAAATTTCCATCAGCACCCGGAATACTTTAATTATTGCATTGGAATATATTGAATGTAAAAAAGGCATGGTTGATTTTGTCCCAATGCTTTTTATGAATTAGATAGGTATTCGTGTTTTTCTGTATTTGCAAATTGCATAGACAAAAAAAAGAAGGATTAGCACGTAATCCTTCCCCTTAGTTGTTCTTAATTAAATATTACAAATCCTTTTCGGTTTTAAAGGCTTCTAAATTTTCTTGAGCTATTTCCAATGCTTTTTGATATTCTTTTAATTTAGGATTGTATTGCTTTAACTTTTCTTTTCCCTTAGTATCGTTCGATTTAGCTTTTATTAATTTTTTATCTTCGGTACTATATCTTTTATCTATTGACTTTATTTCATTCTTATATTCAGTTTGAAGAGCTTTAAGTTTAGTTTCAATTAATTTTGTATCTTCTTCATCAGCTTTTCTAAGCCTTTTTACCAATATCTTACGTTGTTCATTATTTTCTTTTAAAAAGCTTTTTTCCTCACTTCCAATTATTTTTAACTCACTATTTGCTTCCATTGCCATTTCGTATCCGGCATTAACCAAGCTATCGGCTTTTTCTATTTTTGCTTCGGTTAGTCTTATTTTTGTTTCTATGTTCTTTACCTTTTCTTCAAGCTTTATTAGTTTGAGTTCATCTTTACTAAGAGTTGCAGTGCTAGGATCTTGGGCAAATGCAGAATTACCAATTACGTATATTGCCAATATAATTATTATCTGGGAAAATTTGAGTAAAGATTTTTTCATAATATTCAGGATTAATGTTTAATGATTTTTACTTTTTTTAGCACTAAAAGTTACAAATACGTGGTCTCTTTGTCAATATAATAATGCCTTCTGTCAAAAAAAATAGCAAAAATTTTAAAAGCAACCTAGTAAAAATAAATAATCGTGTAACAGTAAAACTTAAAAGTATTTTATTTGTTTCAATAAAAACTAGAGAATCAATGTTGATTTTTTAAGTTAAAAACTAAAGAAACTATGCTAAAAACTACATTTGAAATATCAAAGATGGATTGTCCTTCGGAGGAAAGTCTTATTCGAATGAAGTTAGACGAAATAAAAGGTATAAAAAAGCTCGATTTTGATATTCCAAATCGAAAATTGTTTGTTTATCATATCGGACAGCTTGAAATGATTGAAAAATATATTCTCGATTTAAAACTTGGAGGGAAACGACTAAATACATATAAAACAGATCAATCTAATTTTGAAGAAAATACGCTTCAACGCAAATTACTGTGGATTGTTTTAATAATCAATTTTGTATTTTTCATTATTGAAATGACTACTGGGTTATTTTCGAAATCAATGGGGCTTGTTGCCGATAGCTTGGATATGTTAGCAGATGCGTTTGTTTATGGGATAAGTTTGCTTGCTGTAGGAGGATCTTTAGTTCGCAAAAAGAACATTGCTAAACTTATTGGTTATTTTCAGATAATTCTCGCTATTGGTGGTTTTCTGGAAGTTGTACGAAGATTAATTGGAGCGGAGCAAATACCTGTTTTTTCGACCATGATTATTGTGTCGATTCTTGCTTTAATAGCAAATAGTTTTAGTCTTTACTTACTTCAAAAATCAAAAAGTAAAGATGCTCATATGAAAGCAAGTATGATTTGTACTTCAAACGATGTAATTATAAATGCAGGCGTTATTGTTGCAGGATTATTGGTGCTTTGGTTTAAATCAAATATTCCCGATTTAATTATAGGTACAATTGTTTTTGTTTTAGTTATACAGGGAGCTTTAAGAATATTAAAACTTGGAAAATAGATTTCCCTTTTAAAGTTCAATAGGTAAATGTATTAAGAATTCCGTTCCAATATCTTTCTGTGAGATTACTTCAATTTCACCATTATGTTCATCAATAATATTTTTACTGATAGAAAGTCCTAAGCCAGTTCCTTTTCCGATTTGTTTTGTGGTAAAAAATGGATCAAATATTCTTTTAATTATGTTTTCATCCATTCCTTTCCCTGAATCTTTAACCGATATTAAAAGTTCATTATCTTTAGTATATGTCCTTATGGTAATTGTACCTTCGTTTTCGATTGCTTGAATTGCATTGGAAATTATATTCACATATACCTGATTTAATTTACCAGGGAAACATTTTATTTGTGGAAGATCTTCCAAATCTTTAATAATTTCGATGGAGTATTTATATTGGTTACGTAAAATAACAAGTGTTGATTCAATTCCTTTATTAATATCCGCCAAAACTTTATTATCACCTGCAAAGAAGGAAAATGTGTTTAAGCTTTTTGTAATCTCACTAATGGTGTCAACTCCGCCTTGTAAATCATCAGTTAGGGTTATGCATTCCTTTTTATAGAAATCAAAGTCCAATTTTTCTTTTAGCTCTTCAATTTCTGCTAATTTAGATTCAGGAATTTCTTGATTAAGTTCGTCATACTTTTCGGTGATTTTTATTATGGATTCTAAACCATCTTTAATTCCATTAATTCCAAGAGAAATATAATTTAAAGGATTCTTTATTTCGTGAGCAATTCCTGCAGTTAGGAATCCAACCGAAGCCATTTTTTCATTCTGAACTAAATGAGTTTGAGTTTCTTTCAGCTCTTTAAATGCAAAATTTAATTTGAGTTGGGCTTGTTCCCTTTTATTTACTTCTTTTCGTAGTTTACGATTCCAAAAAACAAAAAATATTAATATAACAAGTAATGGAATTATAATCTCATACAATAATCTATAATTAATTTTTTTATTATGAGTAAGAGAAATCCAACTATAATAAATATTATTTCTTTCGGTTATTGATATTGATTCTAAAGCTTTTTGAATTATTGTATGAAATATATCCCAATCTTTTCTCACACCAATTGAGATGTTATAGTCGAATGGAGTATCTCCAACAATCCGTATAGAGTAATACTTTTTTTCAATTAAATAATAGCTGGCAGTAACCATTCCTTCAACATAGGCTACCACTTTCTTTTGGTGGAGCATGTTTAAAGCATTTTGTGGGCTTTTTGCAAGCACCAAGTCGATGTTTGGATATTTTTCTTTTAAAAGTTCCTCTGTAAAATACCCTTTTACAACAGCAACTTTTTTGTTGTCAAGTTCATTTAAATTCCTAATATGTGCAATGTCTGCATTCGCAAAAATTGAGATTGGATTACTGACATATGGTTTTGTGAAATTTAGAAATTCTGATCGGGCTTTAGTTTGGCTAACAGAACTAAAAATATCTATTTCTTGGGTTTGCGCTTTTTTAAAAATTTCATTCCAAGTTTTATCTTGAGTAAATTCAAATTTTACACCAAGTTTCTTTTCAATAATCTTAAGATAGTCAATATCAATACCGTGATAATTGCCATTTTTATCACGATATTCAAATGGAGCCCAGTTGGGATCCGAGCCAACTCTTATAACTGGATGGTTTTCTAACCATTCTATTTCCACATCGGTTAATTCTAATTTCTCAGATAAGATAGTCTCTAAGTTATTTTCTGACAAACTATTAGTTTTAAGAGTTTCAGAAAAGACTGAATTTGATTTTATTATTGTTGTAAATAATAAAATTAAGAAGATATAAATTTTAAACTTTCGATTCATCATATATAAATTTCAACCGCACTACACGTTAGTTTATTGCTTTATATATAAATTGATAAGAAAAGTTCCAATTTTTGGATAGATGGATAATATTAATTGACTAACGTATCCTTATTGGGTAAGTAAAATGTAATTCAACTCTTAAATTAGCTTAAAAATTCCAAAATGCTTTCAAGATTCATTTTTTGTACAACTTGGTCTGTATTTATAAAGGAATCAGCAAGTTTAGATTTTCTTGCTTTTAATTGTTGAATCTTTTCTTCTACAGTTTCAGCAGAAATAAATCGATAAACCATTACTTTTTTATCCTGTCCAATTCGGTGAGTTCTATTAATTGCTTGTTCTTCAACCGCAGGGTTCCACCATGGATCAATAATAAAAACATAGTCGGCGGCAGTTAGGTTTAAACCAACACCACCAGCCTTTATCTGAATCAGAAAAACGTTTTTATCTTCCGATTCCTTAAAATCATTTATTACTAAATTCCTGTTTAAGGTACTTCCAGTTAACATCGAAAAAGGGTGATTGTTTTTCTCCAGATATTTTCTAAATAGGTTAAGATGCTTTACGTAAGCCGAGAAAATTAGAACTTTGTGATTTTCTGCAATTAAATTTTCAATATTTCGGGTTATCTCTTGAAATTTACCCGATTCTGCAGTGTATTCAGGATCGATTAGTATTGGATGATTTGAAATCTGGCGTAATTTATTTAATCCTTCAATTGCTAAAATAGTTGGTTTATCCTCAGTTTTTTCAATGGTTTCCAAAATCGAATTTCGAATCTTAGATTTTTCTTCTTCGTAAATCGATTTCTGTTCTTCTGTCATATCGCAATAAATAACCGATTCTATTTTGTCTGGTAAATCTTTAGCAACCTGATTTTTAGTTCTTCTAAGTAGAAAGGGCTGAATAAATTGTTGTAGTTTTTCTTTCTTTTCAGGATCGGTGTTTTTTTCGATTGGTTGCACAAACTCTCGTTTAAAAAAGCGAAGATTTCCTAAAAGACCTTTATTAAGAAAATTGATCTGAGCCCAAAGATCAGTTAACGAATTCTCAATTGGTGTTCCTGTTAAAACCAATCTATGTTTTGAGTTGATTTGGATTATGGCTTTATAAATTTTAGAATCCGGGTTTTTGATATATTGACTTTCATCTAAAATCAAATAAAAGAATTTATACGATTGTAAGAGTTCTAAATTGTTTCGAACAATACCGTAAGTTGTAAGTATAATATCGTAATCTTTAAAAAAGCGAATATCCTTTGGTCTGTTTTGCCCAATAAATTTAAAGCATTTTAGGTTAGGAGTAAACTTCTTAATTTCTTCTTCCCAATTATGAACCAAAGAAGTAGGCATTACAATTAATGATGTTACTGTAGGTTTTGTATTCCTAAGATCTATCTGGTCAAAAATATCAAGCTGAGCTAAAGCTGACTTTTCTGTAAATTCTTGGTTTTCTCCATTCACATTCCCCCTTGCATTTAACAACAAAGTAAGAGTTTGAACGGTTTTTCCCAACCCCATATCATCAGCTAAACAACCCCCAAAATGATTTTCTTGTAAAATTTGCATCCATTCAAAACCTTCTCGTTGGTAGGGTCTTAATTCTGCATTTAAACCTTTGGGAAGTTCAAAAGAACAATTTTCATGACTCTTAACTAAATTCTGATATTTTTCTATGATAGATTTACCCTTTTCAGGAACACTAGTTTCAATCAATCCAAAGTGATGTTTATCAAGTTGTATTGCTTTATTAGCATCACGTCCAAACTGAAAAAGCTCTTTATACTGTTCGAACCATTCTTGCGGTAAAATAGCAATTTCATTGTTTGGAAGTCTAAATTCTCGAATTCCGTTTAAGATGTTTTTTCTAAACTTTGTAAATGGAAATGAAAATTCACCAATCTGAACAGTAATAAGTAAATCAAACCAATCATTCTCCTCTTTAATGTTTGATTCTATTGACGGTTCATGCAGCGAGTAAAGAATCTCTTTTTGTTTTTGAATTAATTGTACATCGAACGATTCTATGTTTTCTTTATTAATTCCAAGCCATTTTACAAATTCATATAATTTTTCCTCTTTATCGATATTTTCAATATGCTCAGGGACAAAATGTGATTCTTGGTAATTCTTTAATTCTAATGATTGGATTTTCGCGCAGACACCTTTTTCCCAATCAAAATCTCTTTCAATTTTATGAAAAATGTATTTCCCATTTTGATCTTCAAATCTAACAGATGAATTAGAACCTTTATTGGCTAAATACTTAATTTGATCGTTATACCAAAAGGAAAGAATTAAAGTGGGATCTCCTTTTAAATCCTGTTCGAAACTCAGCACTGCTTTTTTATCAGAAATAACAGTTTTAATATCGAAGCCTGTTGCTTTTACATTATATTGTCTAATGCTTTCGAGGGCAAAGCTTTCAAACCACTTTTTTTCAAATAATTTCGGAATATGAATACATTCCTTATTAAAGAATGGCAAGAGTTTTTTTGCATTGATATCGTCGAAAATATAGAGTTTATTTTCAATAATTATTCTACACGGATTTTCTGTTAAAATAAAAGCCGATTTTTCGAGTAAGCTTAATTCCTTATTAGCGTGTCGGATTGTTAAGTAATACTGACTTTCATTCTCAAGTTTACTTATGTTGAAAACAGAATGAGCCTTGCCTTTTATTACTTCAATTTTATCATCAGAATTTACATACTTAGGTTTTTCTTTATAGTACAAACTAATATCCATTTCCTGAAGTAGCTCTGTACATTTAACCATTCGCTTCTCGATAAAAGGTCTAATATGTTCGGCAATAAAATCCTTTTTTAATTTACTAATGAAATCTACTGTTGTTTGTCCGTGTTTTTTCGAAAAGATCTTATGTAGATTCTGATCACTATATTCGTCAATCCATTTTATAAGTTGTTTTTCATTTTCAGTAAAACCATCAATGTATTTGCTAATATTTAATTGAGAAATTTTAGCCTCAATATGATAAAATCCATGATTGGGCTTAATGATCACAATATATGGAACCATGATCATCCCAAATAAAGGATGATCGACAATACCGACGATCAATTCTTTTCGTGTCATAAAAT
Source organism: Bacteroidales bacterium (assembly GCA_016342685.1). Taxonomy (GTDB): domain Bacteria; phylum Bacteroidota; class Bacteroidia; order Bacteroidales; family UBA12077; genus UBA12077. The sequence continues at coordinate 458,723 of JAEINU010000001.1, forward strand.
AATAAATTGTGTTTTTTTGAAAAATTGATAAAGGTATTAAATTATAATCATTAGATTAAATGCTTTTGTATAAATTATCAACAATCCTAAGATTTGTTAAATTGGCTTTCATATGTTGTTAAACATCTTTTTTATATTCATTAAAAATATGTTTGAATGCTGAAAAAACGTCGGAATAATACAAAATGACGGTTGTTGTAAATGAATTGATATTGAAACTGATAGATTTGGAATAGAGAAAATATTGATTAATTTAGAAGTCGTAATTTAAACTTGAATTCAGCTAATTCATAATAATATATTAAGAGTTTTTAAGAACCCATTAATTATATACTAAATATTTTTTTTAGTTATGCGAGTTAACCGAATATTACAAGAAAAAGAATCTGCAACGCAGACTTCTGTTGATCTATCCTTAATTGATCCACTAATCAAAAAGTATAAAAGCAAAAAAGGAAATATGATTCCTATTTTACAGGGAACGCAGAATTTTTATGGTTATTTACCTGCCGAAGCTTTTATAAAAATATCTGAATTAACAGGATTAAAACTAAGTGAGATGTATGGCGTTGCTACGTTTTATACTCAATTCAGATTAAATCCGGTTGGGAAACACATTGTTAAAGTTTGTCACGGTACTGCTTGCCACGTGCAAAATGCTACAACAATTTCTGAAGCTATAGAAGATGCTTTAGGAATAAAAGATGGTGAAACAACAGAAAATGGACTATTTACACTTGAGTCTGTTGCGTGTCTTGGTTGTTGTTCTCTTGCTCCGGTTATGATGATCGGTGATGAGACCTACGCTAAACTTACAGGAAATCAAGCTGTAAAAATTGTAAAGGAAATCAAGATTAAGGAAGGTAATTAACCTATTCCAACAGGAAATCTAAAAAATTAATCATGGAAAGAACAAAGGTTTTAGTCGGACTAGCAAGTTGTGGAATTGCAGCTGGGGCTAATAAAGTATATAATAAACTCAAAGCTTTACAAGAAGCGGATAAACTCGATATTGAAATTAAAAAAACAGGTTGCATTGGTATGTGTTACCGAGAACCTTTAGTTGAGGTTATTGACGAAACAGGTTCTTATTTGTATGGAGAGATCGATGAAGAAACTGCAGTGCAAATTTTTGATAAACATCTAAAACAGGGCGAGCCTGTTAAAGATATTATTGTAAAAAGTGATTTGTTCGAATGTGGGGATGATTCATTTTGGGATGGACAAGTAAAAATTGCATTGCGAAATTGTGGCATAATCGATCCTGAAAATATTGATGAGTATGAGGAGCAAGGTGGATACAAGGCTTTAGGTAAGATTCTACAAGAAAAAATTAGTCAAGAAGATGTTATTCAAACTGTTCTTGATTCTGGAATGCGTGGCCGTGGTGGTGGTGGATTTCCTACTGGAATGAAATGGAGATTTGCTTTTAATAATAAAGCAGATCAAAAATATATAATATGTAATGCGGATGAAGGTGACCCAGGAGCATTCATGGATCGTTCCTTATTAGAAGGTGATCCTCATGTGGTAATTGAAGGTTTAGCTATAGGTGCTTATGCAATTGGTGCAAATGAAGGAGTTATCTATTGTCGGGCTGAGTATCCTTTAGCAATTAAACGTTTGAATATTGCTATTTCTCAAGCTAGAGAAAAAGGATATCTGGGAAATGATATTATGGGAAATAAAGGTTTTAATTTCAATTTATTTGTAAAAGAAGGAGCAGGAGCTTTTGTTTGTGGCGAAGAAACGGCTTTAATGGCTTCTATTGAAGGGGAACGAGGTATGCCGCGCAAAAGACCTCCATTCCCAGCCGAAGCTGGATTATGGGGAAAACCATCTAATATTAATAATGTAGAAACATTTGCAAATATTCCATATATACTTTTAAATGGAGCAGATTCTTTTACAAAATACGGAACTGAAAAAAGTAAAGGAACAAAAGTTTTTGCATTAACAGGAAAGATTAATCATGGAGGTTCAGTTGAAGTCCCTATGGGAATTTCTATTAAAGATATTGTCTTTAAATTAGGTGGTGGAATTGCGGATCGTAAAAAGTTTAAAGCTGTTCAGTTAGGTGGGCCTTCTGGAGGTTGTATTCCAGAATATCTCTCAGATACAATTGTTGATTATGATTCGGTAAATGCAACAGGAGCAATTATGGGATCTGGTGGTATGGTTGTTATGGACGAAACTACTTGTATGGTAGACATTGCAAGATTTTTTCTTGATTTTACTTGTAAAGAATCATGTGGAAAATGTACTTTCTGTCGTATTGGAACAAAACGGATGTTAGAGATTTTAACTCGAATAACGGAAGGTGAAGGCAAAGAAGGTGATATTGAGAAATTGGAAGAGTTAGCATATCAGATTAAAGATAATACATTGTGTGGTTTAGGTCAAACAGCACCAAATCCGGTTCTTACTACCATAAAATATTTCAGAGACGAGTATGAAGCTCATATTATTGATAAAAAATGTCCAGCTAAGAATTGTAAGAAATTACTTACATATATAGTTGATCCTGAGAAATGTATAGGTTGTATGATTTGTGCAAAAAATTGCCCTACTAATGCAATTGATGGGGGAAGAAAAGAAGCACATAACATTCGTCAGGATGCTTGTATTCAGTGCGGTATGTGTTTTAGTAAATGTAAGTTTGATGCTATTTTATTATCATAATTCAAACTAAGTTGATAATTTAAAATCATTAACCAAATTAGAAAATAAAAATGAGCAATCAATTAAATATAATTCTTAACGGAAAAAATATAAAAGGAAATCCAGGAGAAACAATTCTTCAGATCGCCAAAAGAAATGGAATCTCGATTCCTACATTATGTAATGATCCACGATTAAAACCTTTTTCATCCTGTTTTGTGTGTGTGGTTGAGGTTGAAGGTATGCGTGGAATGCAACCATCTTGTTCTACTAAGATTCAGGAAGGAATGAAAATCGAAACTGAAAACGATAAAGTAAAAACGGCACGCAAAACAGCTTTGGATTTATTGGTAAGTAATCACAATGCAGATTGCGAAGCACCGTGTAAGCAAACTTGTCCTGCAGGTGTTGATGTGCAAGGATACATTTCTTTAATAGAAAAAGGACTTTACAGCGAAGCAATTGGTTTAATAAAAGAAACCAATCCTCTTCCAGCAATTTGTGGCCGTGTTTGTGTTCGTCCTTGTGAGGTGGCGTGTCGTCGTAATAATCTAGATGAAGGTGCTGCTGTAGGTATCGATTATATGAAACGTTTTGCAGCGGATATGGATTTGCTTTCTGAACATAGATATGTTCCTGAAGTGGCTGCATCGACAGGTAAAAAAGTGGCTATTATTGGTGCTGGTCCTGGTGGACTATCAACAGCATACTTTTTACAACAAAAAGGTCATCAGTGTGATATTTTTGAAGCTGCTCCAAATCCAGGTGGATGGTTACGCTATGGTATTCCTGAGTATCGTTTGCCAAACGATATTTTAGATAAGGAAGTTGAAGCGGTAACAGAATTAGGAACAAATATTCATTACAATAAAAAACTTGGTGATAACCTAAGTTATAAAGAACTTAAGAAAGATTACGATTCTGTAATCTTAACCATTGGTTCGCAGCGTGGAACCTTAATTGGTTGCGAAGGTGATGATGCTGAGAATGTTTATTCAGGTATCGATTTCCTTAGAAATATGGAAATGACAGGTCAGAAATATGACTTTACCGGAAAAACGGTTGCGGTTGTTGGTGGTGGAAATACAGCAATGGATTGCTGTCGCACATCATTGCGTTGTGGTGCCGAAAAAGTGTATGTTATTTACCGACGTACAGAAAAAGAAATGCCAGCAAACCCAATTGAGATTCACGAATCGAAAATTGAAGGAGTAGAGTATTTATTCTTGACAAATCCAACAAAAGTAAATAAAGACAAAGACGGTAAGTTAAAATCTATGACTTGCCTAAAAATGGAATTAGGTGAGCCAGATGCTTCTGGTCGTCGTCGTCCTGTTCCTATTGAAGGATCTGATTTCGAAATCGAATTAGATTATGCTTTAGCAGCAATTGGTCAGAAAACTGAAGTTAACTTTTTAGAAGATGTTAATGAATTTACTACCGATGGTAAATTAGAAGTAAATAGATGGGGCGATATTGAAGCCGATAAAAATACATTGCAAACAGGTGCAAAATCAATTTTTGCTGCTGGAGATGGTGTTTCTGGTCCGGCAACAATTATCGAAGCTGTAGCTCAGGCAAAAGTTGCTAGTCGCAGTTGTCATCAGTTTTTAATGGGAGAGGAATTAAAAGCCGAACCTAAAGAATTTATCAGTCGTAGAGATAATTTCAAAGAATTAACTCCTGACGATTTTACAGGTAGATATCAAAATCAGATTCGAGAAGAGATGCCTGTTCTTGAAGCCAACGATCGTGTTAACTTTAAAGAAGTAGAATTGGGTTATACTGATGAAAAGATTGCAAAACATGAAGCTGAACGTTGTTTTGAGTGTGGTTGTACAGAATTTCACACTTGTGATTTGAAAAAGTATGCTACTCAGTATGATGCAGATCAAAAACATTTCGAAGGCGATTTTCAAGCTCATGAACTAGACTTTTCGCATCCATTTATTGAGATCGATAATAATAAATGTATTCTTTGTGCACGATGTGTTAGAATATGTAAAGAAGTAGTTGGTGCAAATGCATTAGGTCTAGTAAATCGTGGATTCGACACATATATTGCCCCAAGTATGGGTAATTCATTAACCGAAACCGATTGTGAGTCTTGTGGGTTGTGCATTTCAACATGTCCTACAGGAGCATTAACAGAAAATGTTAATTTCAAACCGGGTCCGGTTAAGTTAGACAAAGCAAATTCAATATGCCACTATTGTTCTGTTGGTTGTGAAGTTGAATATCAGCATAAATCAGAATTTGTTTGGAAAGCTAAAGGTGCCGAAGGACAAATTAATAAGGATGGAAATATTTGTCGTTATTCTCGATTTGGTTATGGCGTTATGAACGATACTACCAGAATCACTCAACCTTTATTAAAAGTTGATGGTAATTTCGAAACTATTTCATGGGAAAAAGCATTCGATATTATTGCCGATGAAATAAAAGGTGCAGATGCCGATGAACAAGGATTTTTTGCTGGAGCTCGATTAAGCAACGAAGAAATGTATATGGTTCAGAAGCTTGCAAGAGTGGGGGCTAAAACAAATAATATTACTAGTTTCCATTATACAGGACAGGGCAGATATTACAGCACAAATGCAGATGCGAATGTTCCTTTCGAACAAATTAAAGATGCAAGTAAAATATATATCTTGGGATCAGAAGTGAATATGGACAATCCGGTAGTTAGCTTTATGATAAATAATGCTCGTGAGATTGAAAATACTCCAATCGAATTGGTTACCAATAGAAACCTAAGCGCATTAGAACATAAAGTTGATAAAACAGTTAAGGTTAAATCATATTATCATTTTGCAAAAGCTGTTAATTTCTATTTAATCGAAAAAGGATTGCATAATGCATTATTTATTAATGATAATTGCGAAGGATTCGATCAATATAAAAAGGATTTAGCAAAAGAGAATTACGAGCAATTGGTTAAAGATTCTGGAATAGAGAAAGAAGCTTTAGAAAATTTTGCTAAAGATTACAATAACGAAATAAATGCTGTTCTTGTATTTTCCGAAAAAGAGACATCGTCGAATGTAAGCCGAGAATTATTTAACTTGGCTATGATTACTGGTAAGTTGGGTAAAACTGCTAATGGACTAATATCATTAAAAGAAAAGAATAATTCACAAGGATTATTCGATATGGGAATATCATCTAAAAATGGTGTTGGAAATGTCGATTTAGCAAATGCTAAATATGCTCAGAGCTTGGCTAAGAAATGGAATGTTAACGAGATTCCAGCTCAAGGCGATAAATGTATGAAAGAATTATTAAACGAAAGTTTGATTAAGAAATTCTACATTTTTGGTGAAGATCCAATCGGATGTGCAACAGATAAAGCAAAAGTTCAAAAGTGGTTTGCCGAAACAGAATTTGTTATGGTTCAAGATTACTTTTTAACAGAAACTGCTAAACTGGCTAATTTAGTTTTACCTGCAACATTCTCATTAGAAACTTCTGGAAGTTTTACCAATACTCAGAAAAACATTCAAGTGTTTGAAAAGCAATTCGAAGGTAAAGTTGATGTTGAGAATTATAAGCAATTAATTCATATCTTTAATCAAATTACTGAGACAAAACTTGAATCAGCTGATGATATTAGAACAGAAATTTTTGAGATATTATCGGACATTGAAAAGAATGAAAACTATGAATTCATTTATACCGAAAAGGATAATATGAATAAACTCTTTAAACATGGATGTGATTTTGTTGTTAAATATTTTGATGAGCACTTCAAAAATTCATTTGAAGCAACTAACAACTAAGCGGAATCGATATTGAAATAAATAATGTTTAAAAGGAAAAAATATAAATATGGAAAAATTTAATTCAATTGATGATGTTCTTGATTTTGCAATAAATGCAGAACAGAATGCGGTTGATTTTTACAATCAATTAGCCGAAAACTCAAAAACGGAGGATATGCGATTTGTATTTACTTCGTTTGCTCAAGAAGAGATTAATCATAAGGTTCGATTAACTAAGATTAAGAAGGAGGGTACGTTTAAAATTGAATCAAAAAAAATTACAGATCTTAAAATCAGTGATTACATTGCCGATGTACAAGTTACTCCTAATATGACATATCAAGAGGCTTTAGTTGTAGCTATGGGGAATGAAAAAGCAGCTTTCAAACTTTATTACGATTTAGCAAAAAATGCTGAAACGGAAGAAATGAGAGACATATTTTTATCCTTAGCACAAGAAGAATCGAAACATAAACTTAGATTTGAGATTGAATACGACGAGTACGTTTTAAGAGAAAACTAGAATACAATAGATACTATAAAAGGAGCACAGTGAAAGCTGTGCTTTTTTTGTAATTAGGCATTAAGACTAAGGGAATAAGTAAATAAAGTAATGATTATTCTTAATCTTTTAAACTTTTACATTTTCTCTTTTTTTTATTGAATCACTTCATGTAATTTTGTGATCGGACAATAATTTTAACTATCATTGGTTAAATATCTAGAATTAAATATTTTAATTGTGAAAAAATCATTAGTACTATTTATTGCACTTTTCGTTGCAACCATATCTATTGCACAAAATGATACTATTACGATTGAGAAATCAACCGATAAAGTAATTATTGGCGGACAAGTTTATTATGTTCATATTGTTAAACAAGGAGAAACATTATTTTCTTTAAGTAGGACATATGAAGTTTCTCAAAAGGAAATTGCAAAAGAAAATCCAGAGATATTTTTAGGTCTCCAAGTGGGACAGGCTTTAAAGATTCCATATTTCGCTAACGAGGAGGAAAAACTCGAAAAAGATAAAAAATCATTTATTTATCATAAAGTAAAAAAAGGACACACGCTTTATTCTTTATCAAAGAAATATAATGTGAGTCAAGAAGATATTATTGTTTGCAATCCAACGGTTCGTTACGGTATAAATGTTAATCAGATTGTAAAAATTCCAAAATCGAAACAAGTTGTTGATGCTATCCAAAAATTCCCTTTGGCAGAAACTTTAAAAGATACTATTCGAATTACCGATGAATATATTTATCATACAGTTCAAAAAAAGGAAACTTTATATTCAATTACTAGGAATTACGAAATAACAGAGGATATGTTGTTGGAATACAATCCAGATCTAGGTGATATATTAAGTATTGGACAAGTTTTAAAAATACCTAAGGTACAAAGTGTTCTTGCAGAAACGATAATGTTTAAATCTGATTCTTTGGGTTTGGATTCTATATTATTTCAGGAAAAAGCAACAATTGCATACTCGGATACTTTTAATTTTGCCGAATGTGAGCAGATAGAACCTTTTAAAGAAGAAGTATTTCAGGTTGCCGTAATGTTGCCTTTATATTTAGAGAAAAATGATGAGGAATTCTATATTGATTCAACAGAATACGATGATTTTGGAAAAAAAATACATGAAAAAGTTTATTACAGTCCATATTATATTTATCCAAAATCGTTAAGTGCCGTAGAGTTTTACGAAGGATTGTTGTTGTCGGTTGATTCACTTAAACAAGCAGGTTTATCGATAAACCTAAATGTTTATGATACCAGAAATGATACAGCTCGTGTTCATGAACTATTGCTGGATCCTGATTTAGCTAATATGGATTTAATCATTGGGCCCATTTACAATAATGAAGTGAAGTTGGTATCTGAATTTTCTAAAAATCATGGGATTAATATGATTTCTCCTTTATCTGATAATTTAAAACTAGTTGACAATAATCCATATTTCTTTCAGGTACATCCTTCTTACGAAGCTCAAATAGAAGAGTTTGCTAAGTATACTTCTACATTTCAGGATAAAAATATTGTTATTGTGCACAATGGAGACAGCTTAGGGTATAGTAATATTGAAATGGTTAAGAATAGGATTTTTTCTTATTTATCGATAGATACTTTAGTAAATAATATTCAATTTAAAGAAGTTGTATTTAAGGATAGTATCAACGTTTTTCAACATGCATTAGACCAAGAGGTAAGTAATATATTTGTTGTACCATCAAATAATGAAGCTTTTGTGACAGATGTGATTACAAAATTAAACACCCTAAAAACATTTGGTAGCGATGTTTCTGTAGTAGGATTATCGCGTTGGCAAAGATTTAGAAATGTTGATCCGGAGTATTATTTTAACTTAAATTTAAGTTTGGCAACACCGTTCTTTATTGATTACCATCATGAGGATGTAAGGAGTTTTGTGCTAAAGTATAGGAGAACATATAGAACGGAACCAAAGCAAATAGCTATTCATGGTTATGATGTTGGTTTATATTTTCTTTCGGCTTTAAGAGATCATGGTACAAACTTTTCAAACTGTATTGTAAATTATAATATAGATTTGCTTCAGGCCAATTATAAGTTTGTAAAATGGTACGAAAATTCAGGTTTCGAAAATGTTGGCGTAGATATGATCAAGTATTATGATGGCTATAATGTCTTTAGAATTTCTGAGCTTAAGAATGATGCTATAATATTAACAGAAAACAATTTAGACGAATAAAATAGAAATAGCACTTGTGCTTAATTTCCCAAACGTTTTATTTAAAACGAATTGGAATTTTATTTAAAGATTTTGCTTTTTCAATTTATTACCTATAACTTACTCTAAAATTAATTAATCTTTTACCTTATTATTTATGGCAAGTTGCAGAGATATTAAAAAAGATGTAAATTTTCTTGCAGTACAAATGATGTCTGAATGTTTTTCTTTTTTAGAATATTCTCCATTAAATAATCAAGAGAATGTACTGGATATTTTACATGATGTTGAGCAGCTTCGTTTAAATCTACTTTATAAAATTAATCATCCGAAAGACAATGCCAATTTGAGAATGTATTACCGACAGGTAATAACTCAAATGTATCAAGATAATATGGAGTTGTTAGAACGATTAAATAGTTTGTCTGGAATAGAATAGAATAGAACAAGCTACATAAATCCCCCATACTAAATTTCAAAACTTTCAATCGATTCCAAAATCCTTGTAATAGAATATGGTTTTGTTAGTAATTTATTGAAACCAGCACTGTAGTGATCATCAAAAAATTCACTTGGATTATGCGCGGTAAGAGCAATAATTGGGATTTTATTTAAGGGAGGTTTGAATTCACTTCTTATATATTTAGTTGTTTCAAGTCCGTTCATCTTAGGCATTTCAATATCCATTAATACAATATCTATTTGTTGATTTTGGAGAATCTCAATTGCTTCAAGTCCATTTTCGGCTTCTGTAGTCGAGTTGCTTATTTTAGATATTATTTCTTTTAACAACATTCTATTCATAAAAATATCATCAACAATTAAAAAGTTGTATTTTTTCATTTAGCCAATTCTGCTTAAGGTTTTTAAAATTTCGAAACTAGTAATCTCAATCAATTTATTTTCTATTTTAATGATTTTATCATTTTTAAACTCAGTTAAGGTTCGTATAAAACTTTCCTTAGTTGTTCCTGCAAGTTCAGCAAGTTCGGTTCTTGTTAATGGAAATTCAAAAGAATCTGAGTGATATATTTCTTCGGAAAAATATAAAACAATATCTGCAAGTTTTCCAGGTAGCTGTTTCTGGTTTTGCATAATTATTCGATTAAAAATACCAATATTCTCATCACAAACAATATTAATTATATACATCGCATATTTTCCATTGCTCTCTAAAATAGAATTAAAAATGTTTACATCAATGTAATAAACTTCACAATCTTTAATTGCTGTAGCAGTATATTCATAAGCATGTGATCCAAATTGAGATAGTATTCCTATAAATTGTCCGGGAGTTGATATTTTTAGTATTAATGATTTATTATTTCTTATCTCTTTAGTAAGCTTAACTAAACCTGATTTAAGAAAAATTATATGAGAAGTAAAATTATCTTGCTTAAATAGAACATCTTTTTTTTTGTGTGTAACTACTTGACTATTGGTTTTTATGCTGTCTATTTCTTGATCTGACAATATGCCCGTTTCAGGAAATAAAGCTTCAAAAATATTGTTCGGAATCGTCCTATTCATGGAGAAAGTAGTTTGTGTAAATATATTAAAATATTTATTCTTTTTTGTGGATGAAAGATATTATATCCTTTTTTAAAGGACATAATGTATAAAACGACCTCAAATTTCATACTCTATTATTTAAGTTCCTATATTTGATAAAGGTGATTCAAATCACCAATAAACAGTAATATAGATCATTACTTTTAATTTGCAAAAGCATCAATTCATTTCGTAATTTTATAAATTATAAAATATAATCAATTGTAAATTAAATAGAAGATATTGTAGTTAACGTTTTATCATAATATTCTTAATAATATGGATAAATATAAAATATTACTTGTTGATGATTCTGAAACAAACCTTTTGTTATTAGAAGCGGTTTTGGGAGAAGAGCATTTTGCTATTGTAAAGGCTCTAAGTGCAAAAGAGGCTTACGATCTATTGGAAAATTTGCATCCTGATTTAATTCTTTTAGATCTGTTAATGCCAAATGAAAATGGTTTTGATGTTCTAAAAAAATTAAGATTAAATGACATTTATAATGATATTCCAATAATTATAGTCACAGCATTTGCAAATGCAGAAAACAAAGAGAAAGCTAACCAATATGGTGTTTTTGACGTAATAGAAAAACCAATAGATATTCCAGTTTTTTTAGAAAAGGTTAAAAGAGCGTTAAAAATCACCGAAAATATTGTTTAAAGTAACGATAAAGAATGGATATAGATAAGAGAAGAGAATCCTTCCAGAAGGATTATCCTGCTGAGGATATTGCAAAAATCTTTATGCAAATAGATCAACAATTAATAGACCTCCACGAATGTTCAACAAAGGACTTTATGGGGTTAAATAGCGAATTTAAAAGTTTATTTAATCAGTTAAGCCAAATTTCAGATAATATTAATTTCGTTTCCAATTTTTACAATAATTCTGCTTATCAACAAAATCTTGACGAAATAAGATTGTTTTGTGATAGTGTTAATAATCAGTTAATTAAAGAAAAGAATAAAAAGCAGGAGATTAATCGGGTATCAAAAAGACTTTCAGAACAATTTGCTTTATTATTTATTCCAATAAAGAATTGTTCGCAACAAACAATGATTTTAAAATATATTTTAACCAATTTAAAGTTGTTAGCACCATTAGAAGATCAGAATCAAAGCCAGGAGCTTCTAATCACTGAAAAGGAAATTGATCTTATCTCGGAAAAAATTAATAATAACCTAAATCAACTAACCTATATTACTACATTATTTTTATCTCCCGAAGCAAACCTTAGCGGGCAAAATAGTATTACTGAAGATTTTATTTATGAAATTTTAGAGGTTATAAATAATCTGGAAAACCATTTTAATACAAATAAAGAATGTATTAAAAATATTGACAATGAAAATTTCAACTCTTCGGAAAGTATAAGCGACATCATAAAAAAGCTCCAATATCACGATATTATTAAGCAGAAAATGGAGCATATTCAAAAAACACAAAAAGATGTAATTAAAGAGTTAAAAAGGGTTGATGAATCTTCAGATACGGATTTGGATGAAAAAAAGAATAAAATATATAACGAGATAAAAGACATCGCTAGGATGCAATCTGCTCAGTTAATACAAACAAATAAGGAGTATCATAAAGCCATTGAAACCATTGTCAATAATTTCATGAATGTTTTTGAAAATATTGATTTTTTAAAGGGGGTATTTAAGATTTTTTATGAAGGTAAAGCGTCAAAACATCTTATTCTATATAATAATCTGTCAGAAAAAGTTAATCTAATAGAAGAACAAAGCTCAAAAAGAATAAACAGCAACAAAAACAACTATATACAACTTAAAAAGAATCAACAGCAACTATCTAATATCGAGAGTAATTTCAATGAATTAGAAATCTTACATATTAATTTACAAAAGAATGTTAAGTTCTATCAGGATAAAATTATTATTGGGAAAATAAACGATGCAAATACAAATAAAGTATTTAGTCAGGTTGATAGTGTAAGCCAAGAGTTAAGTCATAATATAAATACAATTAAGAATTTATTGGAAAGTCTCACAAAAATTAAATTAGATTATAATAAATTGATTAGTGAGAGTGAAAAAATATTTGATAAAATTCCTTTTGATGAGTTCAAAGTATTAATAAAAAAGCTTGAAGAGGAAGATAAACAAATTGTTTTTAAGATAAATGAAAATCAAAATATAGGAAATAATTCACTTGAAAATATTAAAAAATCAATTGCCGATATTAAATACTATGATTATTTTGAAAAAGTTATCGAAGACATTATAAAAGAGCTAAATTTAATTAATACTAATTTGAAACAAGAAAATGGTTTGCAAGATGAAACTTTAAGCGATAATTTAAGTAAACTCAGGCAATATTATACAATCGAATCAGAACATACTATTCATGATAATATTACGAATAATGATGAAACTGATATTGAAAACAAAGAGGATGGAAATATTGAATTTTTCTAATAATGGAAATATATGAAAGCAAATAAAAGTAAAATACATATAGCACCTTCTAAAAATAAAGAAGAGAAAAAGGTTAAAATTACATTTGAAAATGATTTAACTATATATTCAATTGAAGATTTTAAAGCTAAATTTATTGAGGCTTATAATAAATATGATGTAATAAATATTAAACTTAAGAATGTAAATAATGTCGATTTGACATTTATTCAATTGTTATATTCTTTAAAAGAGGATTCAAAAAAAACGAATAAGAGCATAAGTTTTGATTTTGAATTCCCAGAAGATTTAGAATTATTATTAAATAATTCAGATTTATCTAAAGTATTTAGAAAACTATAGAAAATGCATAAATAACTATGAGCAAAATTATTTTAATTGTCGATGATTCGGAAAGTATTCGAGAAGTTGTAAGTTTTACTCTTGAAAATGAGGGTTATAAGGTTCTTGTTGGTGTAGACGGGAAAGATGCCCTTAAGTTTCTAGATGGAAGACTTATTGATTTAATTATTACCGATTTACATATGCCAGAAATGGATGGAATCGAATTAATAAGGAATGTTAGAACAATGGATACTTATAAACACATTCCAATATTGTTTTTAACAACCGAATCACAAGCATCTAAAAAAATGGAAGCCAAAGAAGCAGGTGCTACAGGCTGGATCATCAAACCATTTGTTCCTGCCAAATTAATAGCTGCATTAAAAAAGGTTCTCAGATAATGGATAAGTTCAAAAATAAATTCATCGAGGAAGCAACAGATAATATTAAGGATTTAGAAGATTCCTTACTATTAATTGAAAACGACATTAGCAATAAAGATCTAATCGAGAAAATTTTTAGATCAATGCACTCATTAAAAGGTGGTGGTGCTATGTTTGGTTTTAGCCACCTAAGTGATTTTACCCATAATCTCGAAAATTTATATCACCTAATTCGCGAAGGTAAGAAAACTATAAACAGAAGAATATTAGATGTAACGCTTGCATCAATAGATCACATGAAAGTGCTTTTAACGGTTGATAATGTGAGCGATAAAAGTATCAAATTAAGGCATGGTGATTTAATTCAGCAAGTACTTGATATTATTGAAGGTACCAATGATATTGGAATAGATTCAGGAAATAAAGAAAATTTAAATCAACAGAATTCTATAAAATCATATTACATATATTTTGAACCAGAGCAGGATGTTTTTAAAGATGGAACAAATCCATTATTTCTTATCGACGAATTGCATACAATAGGCACATGTAAAGCATTTGCCCATTTAAATAAGGTTCCTGAGTATCATAAATATGACGTAACCAATTGTTACACCTATTGGGAGATAATAATATCTACAGAGGAAGATGTTAATTCCATTTCTGATGTTTTTATCTTTATTGAAGATCAATGTAAGTTGGAAATAAACGAAATTGCAGATTTCGACATATTTACTTCAACCATTATTATTGAGCAAATCTCTGCCTTATCTCAAGAAAGAAATGATGTTGGTGTAAGTAATATTCAAGAAATTATTAAACGAAATTCTATTTTTGATAATAATCTTGAGGAAATTGAAAAAGCAATTGCCAGATCCGGACCACTTCCTTCGGTAAAAGAAAATGTAATTTCAAGCATAAGAGTTTCTTCATCAAAGCTAGATCAATTAATGAATCTGGTTAGTGAATTGGTTACAACCCAAGCTCGTTTAACCTTGTTTGCTGAGAAATCTGGCGATTCCGAACTGTTAAGTATATCAGAAAACATACAGAAATTATCCCGACAACTAAGAGATAACGCATTTGATATTGTTTTAATTCCTATAGAAACAATGCTTACACGTTTTCAAAGACTTGTTAGAGATTTATCTAAAGAATTGAATAAAAATGTTATCTTTGTTGCAGAAGGAGCAGATACTGAGCTAGATAAAACAATTATTGAGTCCTTAACAGATCCTTTACTTCATATTCTAAGAAATTGCATCGATCATGGAATCGAATCTCCAGAAACAAGGAAAAAACTGAATAAACCTGAGCAAGGAACAATTATATTAAAGGCGTTTTATTCTGGAGCCAATGTACATATTCAAATACACGACGATGGAGCAGGCATTGATATTAATAAAATAAAAGAAAAAGCAGTCCAAAAAGGATTAATACAAAATGATACGATTCTTAATAAAAAGGAAATTCTTGATATAGTATTTCTTCCTGGCTTTTCGACAGTTGAAAATGTTACCGGAGTTTCGGGGCGCGGTGTAGGAATGGATGTTGTTAAGCGAAAGTTAGCCGAAATTCGTGGCGAAGTAGAGCTCGATACTGAAATAAATGTAGGAACAACTTTAACTATAAAACTTCCATTAACATTATCGATAATAGATGGTTTGCTGGTAAAAATTGATAATAAACGTTACGTGTTACCTTTATCAGTAGTCGATAAAATATTTGTTACCGAGCATCAAAATGTTGTTAATAAATATAACAACCTTATAATTTTAGATGGTGATCAAATACCATTTTATTATTTAAGAGAAGAGTTTGATTTACCTGAAGGAACTCAGGAATCCGAACAGGTGGTTGTGGTAGCTTATGAAGACCGAAAAGTTGGTTTAGTGGTCGATGAGGTTGAAGGCGAATATCAAGCAGTTCTTAAAACTCTTGGTAAGATTTATAAAAAACAAGAAATGATTTCGGGGGCAACTATTCTTGGTGATGGTACGGTAGCTCTTGTTCTTGACACAAACAAAATAATCAATAAATTTTCTCAAGTAAATCTTAACATTAAAAATAAAGAAATATAAATAGTTGGAGGATATTATCATGGCTAATGAAACACTTACAAATATTAATTCTTACTTATCTTTTAATTTAGGCGAAGAAGAGTTTGCCACTCATGTAAGTAAAGTATTAAATATACTCGAAAGAACAGAAATTACCGAAGTGCCTAGATCTCCAGATTACATGAAAGGTGTAATTAATTTAAGAGGAACTGTTCTTCCTGTTATCGATACCAGAATAAAATTTGGTATGACACCAACAGAATATACAACAAATACGTGCATTGTTGTAATGGAAGTTGAAATGGAAGGCGATACTGTTCATGTTGGTGCATTGGTCGATTCTGTGCAAGCTGTTCTCGAATTAGAAGATTCACAAATACAACCTCCACCAAGTATTGGAAGCAAATACAAATCGGAGTTTATTTATGGGATGGCAAAAAACAACGAAAAATTTATCATGCTTTTAAATATGGAAAAGGTTTTTTCAAGCGATGAAATAGTATCTATTAAGGAAAAAACCAACGAAGGAGAAAACGAAATTGACAAAACAATAACAAAAGAATAATTACAAACAACTTGAAGATATGGCTCCTGTAATTGATTTTGTGGATAACGAATACAAAAATTTTTAACAGCAAATCAAAGCATATTAATAAAAGAAAATTTCCTACATAGAATTTATATAATGATTGATTCAACCTTAAATCAAATTTTTAGTGCTAAAATGTCAGAAGATGATTTTAATCGTCTTAGTTCATTTATATTTTCTCAATCAGGAATTAAAATGCCTCCTGTAAAAAAGGTAATGTTGCAAAGTCGCTTGCAAAAACGGTTAAGAGAATTAAAAATAGTATCGTTTAAAGATTATGTCGATTACGTTTTCAGTACAGAGGGGCAAAAGAATGAAATTATCCATATGCTTGATGTAGTAAGTACAAACAAAACGGATTTTTTTAGAGAACCTGTGCATTTTGATTTTTTGCTTTCTAATATATTACCGGAGTTTGTTTCGACTAAAGGAGAAAGTAATTCTTTAAAAGTTTGGAGTGCAGGATGTTCAAGTGGAGAAGAACCTTATACTATTGCAATTACTCTGAATGATTTTAAACAAACTCACCCAAAATTTGATTATTCAATTTTAGGTACAGATATTTCATCTCAAATACTCCAGAAAGCATCGATGGCGGTTTATAAAGAAGATCGAATTGAAAATATTCCTCTTGAAATGAAAAGGAAATATTTTTTAAAAAGTAAGAATCAAGAAAAAAAGCAGGTGAGAGTAGTTAAGGATTTAAGGAATAAGATTAACTACAAAAGACTAAATTTTATGGATGATGTTTATAATTTAACCGAATCCTTTGATGTAATATTTTGCAGAAACGTATTAATATATTTTAATCGAGAAACTCAAGAAAATGTAATAAATAAATTGTGTAATAAACTTAAAAGTGGTGGGTATCTATTTATTGGTCATTCGGAATCTATAATGGGAATGAACGTGCCACTAGAGCAAATGAAACCAACAGTTTTCAGAAGAAATTAAAATATGTTGTTATGAGTGATTTTACAGATAAAGAATTAATAGATGAACTTAAAAAGCGTTTTGAGCAAAACAAGCAAGCTCTTAAAGAGGTTCAGGAACTTAACCTTGAGTTAAGAGAAGTAAATCAAAAACTTGAAGAGTCTGAATCGCTTAAAAGTCATTTTATTTCGAATATTACAAATGAGATTATTAATCCCTTTGCTTCAATATTAGCTTTGTCAAAAAACATTCTATCGGTTGAGAAGGAAAATTGGAAGAAAGTTATATCAATGGTTTCCTTGATTTATTCCGAAGCTTTTGATCTTGATTTTCAACTCCGAAATATATTTGTTGCAGCTAAATTAGAAGCAGGTGAAATATTTCCTGAGATTGTTAATGTTGACGTTAAGCAGCTAATAGATAGTCTTATTGAATCATTCAAATACGATACAAAAAAGAGAAAAATAACTATTACATCGAATTTTAATATTCAAGTAAAGAGTAATCAATCCTATTTTTTTAAAACCGATCCTGAAAAACTAAAATTGATATTGTCTAACCTATTAAGCAATTCCGTAAAGTTTAGTAAGAATGAAAGTAATATAGATATTAATGTATCCCTTGAAAATTCCAATATTGTTATTGCAGTGCAAGATTTTGGAGCAGGGATTTCATCACAAAACCAGAAAATCATATTTGATAGATTTAAACGGTTAGATTCTGGGATTAATTCTTTACACCGAGGGCATGGCCTTGGATTGTCGATTAATAAAGCACTTCTGGATTTGCTCGGCGGATCTATCGATATTCAAAGTAAATTAGACCAAGGGGCCTGTTTTACTATTTCAATTCCTGAAAATGAATCTGAAGTAAGTGGATTTGCATTTGATGGGAACGATTTATTTTTCGACGATGACGAATCTTTTAGTAAAGATGTTGAATCCTTTTAGTTTTAGATGTTTTGATGGATAAAATTGAATCACATTTTCTATATCCGGCTGCTCTATTTGCAAGCAAAAAACCACATCAAATTAATACAATTTTAGGTTCTTGTGTTGCAGTATGTATTTGGGATAAAACATTAAATTATGGAGGAATGTGTCATTACATGCTTCCATATTGGAATGGAGAAGGCTTGGCCTCTCCTAAATATGGTAATATAGCTATTGATAAATTAATTGAAAAGATGTATTCTTTTGGAAGTGAAAGGATTAGTCTCGTGGCAAAAGTCTTTGGCGGTGGCGAAGTAATCGATTTTAAGAACCCGCAGTTTCATATTGGCAAAAGAAATATTAAATTAGCTTCTGAAATGCTTAACGAACGTAAAATTAATATTATCAGTTCAAGTTTAGGAGGGAAACTAGGACGTAAAATTATTTTTAATACACATTCAGGAGAAGTGAAACAGAAGTATGTTCAAAGGCAAATAAATGATTTTAGCTCAGATAGTGAGGAGTAAATGTTTAGTTTAGAACTCTATATGTTTATGAAGTTTTTCAATAGATTTTATGGGAAATAAAAAATTAAGTGTACTAATTGTTGATGACTCTGCTACTGTAAGACAAAGTCTGGCAGAAATTATTGAATCTGATCCTATGTTAGAAGTAATGGGGACAGCTTCGGATCCTTATGTAGCAGCAAAAAAAATAAAATCTCAAATACCCGATGTTATTACTTTAGATATTGAGATGCCTAAAATGGATGGATTAACATTTTTGCGCAAAATAATGTCTCAACATCCAATACCTGTTGTTATTATTTCAAGCCTAACGGACAAAGGAACAGAAACAGGATTAAAAGCTTTGGAATATGGTGCTGTAGAAATTGTAACTAAACCTCAAATGTATTCCAAAGATTTCATCTTAGAATCTAAGATAAAAATATGCGAAGCCATAAAAGCTGCAGCACACGCAAAAGTAAGACGTAAAGTAGTATCAAGTAATATAAGGGTCGAACCAAAATATTCAGCAGATGCTGTTCTGCCGCCTGTTCAAAAGCACAGTATGATAAAAACAACCGATATCGTGGTTTCGGTTGGTGCATCTACGGGAGGTACGGAGGCATTGTTAAGGTTTTTAAAAGACCTTCCTTCTGATACCCCCGGAATTGTTATTGTTCAGCATATGCCTGAAATGTTTACTAAATCCTTTGCCGAAAGACTTAATGAAGTATGTAAGATAACAGTAAAAGAAGCCGAAAATGGAGATTCTGTGATTCGAGGCAGAGCTTTAATAGCTCCTGGAAACTTTCATACCTTACTCAAAAGAAGCGGTGCAAAATATTATGTTGAAGTTAAAACTGGACCATTTGTAAACAGACATAGACCTTCTGTTGATGTTCTGTTTAGATCAACAGCCAAATACGCAGGATCAAATTCAATCGGAATAATAATGACTGGAATGGGAGATGATGGAGCAAGGGGATTATTAGAAATGAAAGAAGCGGGTGCAAAAACAATAGCTCAAGATGAAGAATCTTCTGTAGTATTTGGAATGCCAAAGGAAGCAATTAAAATTAATGCAGCTGATATCGTATTACCCCTTGATAAAATTGCTTCTCATCTTATTAAGATTGCACATTAAATTAGAGAAAAAAATATACTTGTTTATCGGAAATTTGTGGATTTTATTAATTATTTTTAATTTCTCCAAAATTTGAATGAATTATGAAAGAGAGAAATTCCCAAAGCATTATTTTTAAATATACTGTAAGTGGCTTTATTGTAGGATTTTTTACTGTCCTTTTTATTTTAGTTGTAGATTTTTTTATTAAGAAAATTAGTTTTTCAGAGATCGTAGAACTGCATAAAACAAACCCTGTTTACTTAATTTTAGACTTAACTCCATTTGTTTTGGCTTTTTATGCATACTTAATAAGTAAAAAATATGCTTTGGCCTCTGAAACGCTGCATAGTACTTTAAAACATGAATTCGATAAAAATCAAAAGATTTTCCGTTTTGTTGAGAGTATAAGAATGGGAAGAATCGATAGCGATTACAAGGTTCAGGGTTCCGAAGATGTGCTTGGGCAGTCGATACTTGATTTAAGAAATAATTTAAAGAAAAATAAAGACGAAGAAGATAACAGACGCAATGAAGATCAACAAAGAAATTGGGTTGCCGAGGGTTTAGCAAAGTTTGGCGACATACTTAGAAAAGATACAGATAATATTGAAGAATTATCGTATAATCTAATTAGCAATTTGGTAAAATATATTAATGCAAATCAAGGAGCTTTTTTTATTATTGAAGATGAAGGAGAAAAATATCTCCAAATGACGGCAAGCTACGCATACGAAAGAAGAAAATATGCAGATAGGAGAGTCGAATGGGGCGATGGGCTAATTGGAGCTGTAATTCAGGAGCAAGGGACTGTTTTTATGACTGATATTCCAGATTCATATGTTCATGTGACTTCAGGTTTGGGCGAAGCAACTCCACGAAGTTTGGTTATTGTACCACTTAAAATTAATGATGAAGTATACGGCGTTATAGAAGTAGGATCACTTTATAAAATTGAAAAACATATTGTTGAGTTTATTGAGAAAGTAGCTGAAAATGTTGCGTCAACAATATCAAATGTTAAAATGAACTCGCGAACTGCAAAGTTGTTGAAAGAATCTCAATTACAAGCAGAAACTCTTGCCTCCCAAGAGGAGCAGATGAGACAAAGTATGGAAGAGCTTCAAGCAACTCAAGAAGAAGCTGCCCGTCAAAGCGAAAAGTTTATTACGTTCACAAACGCTGTAAATCATACTCTAATCCGAGCAGAATATGATTTTAATGGGAATCTGATGTATGCCAATACCAAGTTTCTCAACAAACTTGGTTATGAAAAGAATTCTGAGGTTGAGGGCAAGAATATTTCAATGTTTATAAATGAGAAAGATAAAATATGGTTTGAAGAATTGTGGACAAGTCTAATTAATGGAGGAAAGCATTTCGAAGGTGACATGAAGCATGTTACAAAGCAAGGAAGGGATTTGTGGACAATATCAACATACACAAGTATGAGAAATGATGAAGGGAAAGTTGAAAAAATATTATTTCTTGCAATTGATACTACAGACCAAAAGAAACAAAGTTTAGATCATCAGGCACAAATAGATGCTTTAAACATCTCAAGTATAAAAGTTGAATTTTTACCAACTGGCGATTTATTAGAGTGTAATTCAAAATTCATCGATTTGCTTGAATATCCATTGTATGAATTAAAGGAAAAATCAATATTCGATTTTGTCGATAAAATGGATTTGAACAAATTTAGAGAAATATGGGACGATGTGGCTCAAGGTAAATCTTGGGAAGGAGTTTTACGACAGCGTACTAAAGAAGATAAGAGCATTTGGGTTCGAGTATCTCTTTCACCTGTTCGCGATATGTATAACGATATTGCGAAAATTATTTATATCGGTAAAGATGAAACGAACGAAAAACTTATGGAGATTGAGGCTAAACAGCAAACAGATCTTTTAAAGAAGCAAGAGGAAGAATTGCAAGAGTCGAAAGTTCAATTAAAAGAACAATTAAAAAAGGCGAAGGAAGAGGTTAAGCAAAAATTTCAGGAAATTGAAAAAGCCAAAATAATAAGTGAAAGAACGCTCGAAGGGGCTGCCGATGCAATTTTCTCATTTGATCAAAATGGGATTATTAAATTTTTTAATAAAGCCGCTGAAGAATTGTGGGGAATTGAACGAGATGTTATACTAGGGAGAAATGTAAAAAAACTCTTCAATGAAGATAGTTCCAATAATGATTTTATTATGTCATTAATTGATCCAAAACTCGAAAAAATTATTGGGGAAAGACGAGAGATAAACTTTAATAACAATAATGGAGACGAAATGTCGGTTATTATAATGCTTTCAATGGCTCGCCTAGATAAGGAAACAACTTACACAGCTTTTATGAATAATATATCTGTAGACCTATTTTAATCATCATCATAATTTAACTTAAAAATATCTCCATTCATAAATGGGGATATTTTGCTTTTTAATACATTTACAAAACTTTTTAATATAAGCTTTTGTTAAACACCCAAACCTTAATTTAAAATTCGGAATTATGAAAAAAGGAATTTTATACCTTGTATTAGTGATATTATTTGCTTCTTGTGGTTCTATTAATAATAAGCCGGAATCTTACAATTTAGTGATCGTTGAAACTAGTGACGTGCATGGTGCTGTTTTCGATTTCGATTTTATTAATAATAAATCATCGCAAGGGTCCTTATCAAAAGTTCAAACTTATTTGAATAATTTAAGAGATACTACGAACTGTATCTTAATGGATAATGGAGATATTCTGCAAGGGCAACCCATTGTTTATTACGATAATTATGAGAACACAAACGATATTCATATTTGCTCAAAAGTGATGAACTATATGAAATATGATGTTGCTACAATAGGAAATCATGATATAGAAGCAGGCCATGCGGTTTATGACAAAATTAACAATGAGATTAATTTTCCTTGGTTAGCAGCAAATGCAATCGATACAGAATCAGGAGAACCTTACTTTAAACCATACACAATTATTAATAAGGATGGAATAAAAATAGCAGTATTTGGATTAATAACTCCAGGTATTCCAAAATGGTTACCCGAAGAGTTATGGGCTGGAATTGAATTCGAAGATATGGTAGTTTCAGCAAAAAAGTGGGTTCCAGAAATCTTAAAAAAAGAAAATCCTGATTTACTTATTGGATTGTTTCATGCTGGATTTGATTACACATATGGGAATGTAGATTACGATACTCCTAAAAATGAAAATGCTTCTGTAATTGTTGCAGAACAAGTGCCTGGTTTCGATGTAATATTTATAGGTCATGATCATTATTCATGGAACGAAAAAATAACGAATGTAAATGGAGATGAGGTAATTGTACTTGGTCCAGCAAGTTCAGCCCGACAGGTTGTTACAGCTAATATTTCTTTTAAACTAAATGCTAAAAATCAATACGATAAGCTTATTGTTGGGGATATTGTAAATATTAAAGATTATAAAGCCGATTCTTTGTTTGATGCTAAATTTAAACCTGAATTTAAAACTATTGAAGAGTTTGTTTCTAGAAAAGTTGGTGATTTTAAAAAGTCTGTATTTGCTCAAAAAGCGATTTATGGGCCTTCTGAGTTTATGAATCTTATTCATCAGATTCAATTAGATATGAGTAATGCCGATATTTCATTTGCAGCTCCTCTTTCATTTAACTCAACAATTAATGAAGGTCCGGTTTATGTTCGAGATATGTTTAAATTGTATCGTTTCGAGAATTTTTTATATAAATTGAACCTTTCGGGAAAAGAAATTGATGGTTATCTTGAATATTCTTATGCAAATTGGTTTAATACCATGAGCTCCGAAAATGATCATTTACTTTTATTTAAAAAGGACAGTAATGGTGAGTTGGAATATTCGGAACGATATCAGTCATACGCATTAAAAACAAACTATTATAATTTCGATGGTGCTTCAGGGATTAATTATACCGTTGATCTGCGCAAACCGGCAGGTGATAAAGTTGAAATAAACTCAATGTCTGATGGAAGTGTTTTTAGCATAGACAGCATGTATTCTGTAGCGGTAAATAGTTATAGAGGAAATGGAGGAGGGGGACATTTAGTTCATGGAGCTGGAATTCCCGAAAGTGAACTTAACCAAAGGCGTATTAGTTCAACCGAAAAAGATTTACGTTATTATATGATGAAATGGATTGAAGAACAGCAAGTGATTGATCCTCAGGAAACGTACGAATGGAATGTTGTGCCCGAAAATTGGTGGTTAAAGGCACAAGCGAAAGATTATAAATTGTTAAATAAAAATTAAATAGTAAAATGAAGAAGATTATCTTGGTATTATTTGTATTCGTTGTATTTATTAGTTCATGTGATTTGAATAAGTCAAATGAAGTTAGAAATCCAAAGAATATTATTTTATTAATTGGCGATGGCATGGGAGTGACTCAAATTTATGCAGCTATGTCAATATCTGAAAAGCCATTGGCTCTTGAGAACTTTAAAGTTTTGGGTTATCATAAAACATATTCGGCCAATAATTACGTAACAGATTCGGGTGCAGGAGGAACAGCACTTGCAACAGGAAATAAAACAAATAACGGTCATATTTCTGTTGATTCAAGTGGTAAATCGTTTAAAACAATTTTAGAATATGCTGAAGATTTTCAATTATCTACAGGATTAGTTTCTACAAGTGCAATTACGCATGCAACGCCTGCATCATTTATAGCACATGATACGTCGCGTTATAATTACGAAAATATTGCAATGGATTTTTTAAATGTTGATATTGATTTATTTATTGGTGGAGGGAAAAAGCATTTCGTTGAGCGAGAAGATAAACTAAACCTACTCGATTCATTAAGAAACAAGCATTATACTATTATAGATAGTGTTGAAAATTTCAATTCCGAATTAGAAGGAAAATTTGCAGTGTTTACTGCATACGGGCACAATCCAGAAATGTCTAATGGCAGAGGAGACATGTTACCCTTATCAACAAAAAAAGCGATAAAAGCATTAGATAAAAACGATAAAGGATTTTTCTTAATGGTTGAGGGTTCGCAAATAGACTGGGGCGGACACGATAACGATATTGATTATGTTACTTCGGAGTTGATCGATTTTGATAATGCAGTAGCTGAAGCTTTAGCTTTTGCCGAAATGGATGGTGAAACTTTAGTAATTGTTACTGCCGATCATGAAACTGGAGGATTAACCCTTACAGATGGTAATGTAAATAAAAAGGAAATAAAAGCAGAGTTTTCAACAGATCATCATTCGGGTGTTATGGTTCCAGTTTTTGCTTATGGGCCTGGTGCAGATCGTTTTGCAGGAATTTATCAAAATACCGATGTGTTTAATAAAATGATGCAAGCTTTTGGTTTTGAGAAATAAAAAAAAAGCTGTCTTCCTATAATTAGGAGGACAGCTTTTTTTTATTTTATCTTTTAATCTAGATCTACGCTACCATATTTTGTTGTGATATTAACCTTCGATTTAGTTTCTTTGTTGGTGCCAACCAAACCATCAACACTTAACGAAGAGCTTTCTTTTATTCGGTTAACTCGACCTTCTTCAGGGAAATCAATATCGGCGTATTTAGCTTTGCCAATAAGGTTATACGATGCGTTTACATCAATTGCAATGTCAATATCACCATATTCATTTTCAATATCAATGCTCTCAAAATCTTTAGGAACATAATCTACACTTATATTTCCGTATCTATTGTCGAATTCTATTTTTTTAGATATTTCATCAAAATCGAAATCGGTATAAGCTGATGTTGTTACAAAGTTTGCAATATTTCCTATTCTATATTCATCGTATTTAGATTCGCATACAATAGAACTTGCTCTGTCAACATACAATTTAGAATATTTAGTAATAGCAATTAAGGCTTTACATTTTTCAATCTCAAGTTTTGAGTATTTTAAGGTTAGATTTAACCATTTGCACTCATCAATTTTACCGTTAGAATATCCTAAATATATTTCATTTAAAGGTTTCTTATTTTCTCTCGATAATTTATTGATTTTTAGATTTCCATATTTAACGGAGATCTTAGAATGGCCTGAGATTTCGTTAATAAAGACACTGCCATATTTATTAGAAAGATCTATTTTAATATCCTTTGGGATGTTTATTTTATAGTCGATACTAAATTCTTTGTTATCACCAAACGAAAAGCTGTTCCACTTACTGAATTTATCATCAATTTCAGTAATTGCTTCAATTGTGTTTCCTGTCTGGTTAAATTTAACATCAATATAATCGATAAGCTCTTTTGCTTTTGCTTCATTATGATGATCAATTGTTATAGTAACATCAATAGAAACTTGGTTTTTATCCCAGTTATTAATGTCAATATTACCAAATTTATTTTGGATAAGTAAGAGTGTGTTTGCATCGGCATTGTATTCCTTATGCAAATTTTTCGAGAATTCTTCTCCACCTGCAAATGCAGTGGTCATTACTAATATTTGGACGAATATTAGTAATAGAGCTGATTTAAATTTCGGTGCTTTCATAGTTATCAGATTTTTGATTATTTATGTTTTTTGCTTGCTCTAATTGATGCACAATTTGGTTCATAACTTCCACTTTAAGTTGATAATGCTTGATCATTGCATTTATAACTCGCTCATCATTTGGATTTGTAGTTAGGTCCTTCTTAAGTACTTCATACATATCATCCATTTCTGTGAGTTCTTGCATTAAAATACTTTTTTGCGTGCTATCAATAAATTGAAATTGATTTAATTCGTTGTATTTTTGATTTACTAATTGCGTATAATAAACTTCTACTTCGTTATATTCTGGCGAAACTTCACTTAAAGCGATTCCTTTGTTTAAAGTTGTATTAAAGTTATCATAAACCCATAATCCAGATAATACAACTAAAATAGCAACAGCTGCTGCTTTAAGTAAGTATGAAAACGAAAATGTATTTTTCTTTGAATGAAAACCAGCCAATTTATCTTCAAATCGGTCAAAGTGTCCTTCATTTGGCTCAAAAGAATCTAATGAGGAACGATTTTCTTGTAATATTTTATCTAAATCTTTCATGATTTTTTAAATTTCTTTTTTAGTTCTTTTCAAGCACTCAATTAATTTCTTTTTTGCTCTGGCACATTGCGATCTCGATGTAGAACTTGTAATGTTTAATATTTTACTAATTTCATCGTGATCGTAACCTTCAATTAAATAGAGCGATAATACAATTCTATAACCATCGGGTAAATTATTTATTTTATTTCTAATTTCTTCGGCTTTAAGTTCGCTATTGTAATCAAAATCAGTGTTTTCTTCATCTTTTATTTCGTAAACAGATTCTTCAATTGAATCAAAATCGATTTTTCTTTTTCTCAATTCATCCAAAGAATGATTTATTACAATTCTTTTTAACCATGCGCCAAAGCTAACTTCCCCTTTGTAAGAATTAATTTTACCAAACGCTTTTAAGAACGATTCCTGCATTATATCCTCAGCTTCTAAACTGTTGTTTACAATGCGTAAGCAGGAATTATACATTGCTTTATAGTACAGTTTGTATATCTGAAACTGAGCCTTTTGCTCACCGGACTTACACCGATCTATAATATCCTGATGGATATTCTTATAAATACTTTCCTGTTTATTCATATTTCTATTAAAAAGACGTTGTAAAAATCTTTGTGCTGCACTTGTTATACAAATTATGAAAAAATATCTGGTGTTTACGGTTTATGCTTCATAAATCTATTATCTGTATAAATATCGTCAATTATTTTGCTTTTTTGCCTGTTAAATAAAAAATGATAATTTTGCGGTCTAATTATGAGAGGTGGCTTAACATATAATTCCAATTTAACCGTTTTTAAACAATGGTCAGGGAAAGCATATTCGGTTTTTGTTTCAATCGGAAGTCAGATAAGAATAGGGCATATCGATTTTGATATATGTGATAAGTCATTATTAAAGGATAAAAAAGGAAATTCATGCTTCTTAGACTTAAATGAATTTCAAGTTGATAAAAATGAAGATTCTGAGGAATTATTAGATGAAGCCCAGAATTATCAACTTATTTTTAACCTTTTAACCTTAAATTTAGAGAAATCTTCGCTGTGGTATAGCCGAATCAATTCTTTTAAAATATTAATAAAATTCTTTAAGCTCTTTATTGTAGGGCCTAAATGTCTATTGTCTAAATCTGAGTGTTATGATGGATAAATTATATAATGATATAATTAATGGTAAACGTATAGGCTATACTGAAGCTATTGATATAACCCAAAAACAGAATTGCGAAGCTATTTGCGTTCTTGCGAATAAGTTAAGAATTTATTTTTTTGGTAATCATTTTGAACTATGTTCAATTGTGAATGCAAAATCGGGTAAATGTACCGAAGATTGTAAGTGGTGTGCTCAAAGTGTACATTACAAAACAAATATTAGTTCTTACGAGATCATAAGTAAAGAATCAGCAGTAACACAGGCAATAAACAATCAAAAGAAGGGGGTGCATCGTTTTTCTCTTGTTACAAGTGGTAGAAAAATAAACGAAAAAAACCTTGGTGATATTTTGGAAATATATAAAGATATATCCGACAGGAGTGAAATACATTTATGTGCTTCAATGGGATTGTTATCAAACAATCAGTTAATTGAATTAAAGAAAGCGGGAGTAGAGTATTATCATTGTAATCTTGAAACAGCTCGTTCATTTTTCTCAGAGTTATGCACCACACATACTTACAAAGAAAAGATAAATACAATAAAATTAGCTCAGGAAATAGGATTTTCGGTATGTTCTGGTGGTATTCTAGGAATGGGTGAAACAATGGATCAGCGAATAGAATTAGCTCTAGAGCTTAGAAGTTTGAATGTAAAATCTATACCTCTAAATTTTTTAATGCCAATTAAGGGCACTCCTTTGGCTTTTAGTGAAAATATGCCAGATGAAGAGATTCTTATTTCTCTTGCCATTTTTAAAATAATTAATCCTGAGGCAAAAATTCGATTTGCAGGCGGTAGGCACTTAATAAAACACCTACAAATAAAGGCATTAAGAGCTGGTGTAAATGCAGCTTTAGTCGGCGACTTGTTAACAACTATCGGGTCAAATATTGAAGAAGATATTCGAGACATAAGCACTGAAGGGTTCAAATTATAATGAAATGATATGAACTAAACTAAACTAAAGTTGATGCAATTACAAAAGAATATATTTTACTAATTAGGATATTATTTTAACAATTTAATTTTCATTCTGTATTAAAGGATGGAGTAATCTAAATAACAAAAAAAATGAATAATCAACGAAAAACAAATTTTGAAAAAACACAATTGGTGTTTAAAAGATGGAACAGAAAAGCTTATTCTGTTTTTAACTCATTAAATAAAGTAGTAAAGATAACTGCTTTGAGTGTAGTGTATTCAATTGTTTTAATCCCGTTAAATGTTTTATCTCAAACAGATACAACAATTACAAAAAATCTTGATCTTGAAGAGATTGTTGTGAGTGCACAAAAAGCTCCTGTTGTTTACTCACAGTCATCAAGGCAGGTGTTATCAATAAAAAGTGAAGAGATAAAACGAATGCCTGTAACAAATCTGAACGACTTACTTGAAAATTATTCTGGTGTTGATGTAAGGCAAAGGGGAGCCAATGGAATACAGGCTGATATTAGTATTCGTGGAGGTTCGTTCGATCAAAATTTAATTCTTTTGAATGGTGTTAATATTTCAGATCCTCAAACAGGACACCACAGTTTAAACATTCCAATTGATTTAAATTCTGTAGAACGTATTGAGATTTTAGAAGGATCTGGTTCAAGAGTATTCGGACCTAATGCATTTAGCGGTGCAATAAATATAATAACAAACGATTCTGATTCAAGTTACTCAAAAGCAAATTTTAGCGCTGGTGATTTTGGCTTATTTTCTGGGGGAATAACAAGTTCTTTATCGTTAAAGAATTTTAAACATTTTATATCGTTTTCAAAATCAAAAAGTAAAGGATACACAAAAAATACAGATTACGAATATTACAATATTTTCTTTAATTCACAATATAAATCGGACTTAGGAAAGGTAAATTTCCAAATTGGTTATACCGATAAGGAGTTTGGAGCCAATAGTTTTTATACACCGGCATATCCAGATCAATACGAACAAACAAAAACTACATTTACAAGTTTAAATTTCGAAACAGGAAATAAGTTAAAGCTAATTCCTTCTGTTTATTATCGACGCCATCAGGATAGATTCGAACTTTTTAGATACGAGCCAGCGTCGTGGTATGCTGGTCATAATTATCACCTTACTGATGTTTATGGAGTAAAACTTGATTCAAGAGTAAGTACTAAATTTGGCGTTACTTCTTTTGGTGCAGAAATTCGCTCCGAGAATATTTGGAGTAATGTTCTTGGAGAACCAATGAACGATACAATTAGTGCAATTGGCGAACCAGAGGGGGTTTATACTAAAAAATATTCTCGAACAATCTCAAATTATTTTTTGGAACATTCTATTGTTCTTGGGAATTTTGCATTTAATGGTGGCTTATTAGCTAGTTGGGTTTCCGAAAATGATTTTGATTTTAATCTTTACCCGGGGGCCGATTTAAGTTACACTTTTACGGAGAAGCTTAGAGTTTATACTTCAGTTAATAAATCGTTACGATTGCCGACATTTACTGATTTGTTTTATTCTGGACCTAGTAATGTAGGAAATGCAGATCTAAAACCTGAAGAAGCGGTAAGTTATGAATTTGGTGTAAAGTTAAAATCTAAGAAAATAACTTCTAATAATAATATTTTCTATCGAGACTCTAAAAAATTAATTGCATGGGTAAAGCCCGAAGGTGCTAGCCTTGAAGATAAATGGCAAACTCAAAATTTAACAGATGCGGAAGTCTTTGGTTTCGAATCCACAAATCGAATTGAAATCCACAAATTCTTTATTAATACCATTAGTTTAAATTACAGCTATTTAGATCAAAAATCTAAATTAGTTAACTATGAAACAAAATATTCCTTAAACTATTTAAAACATAATTTGGTTGTGAATTTAAATCATAACATAATAAAAGACTTAAGTGTTTCGTGGATTGTTAAGTGGCAAGATAGAGAAGGTAGTTTTCTTGAATATGATCAAGTAGCAAAAGCGTACATAGGGGAAAAAGAATTTGAACCATATTGGTTAGTTGATGCAAAAGTAAATTACAACTTTGATCAGATAAATGTATTTGCTGAAGTAACTAATTTATTTAATAAATCTTACAATGATATTGCAAACGTGCAGATGCCAGGGAGATGGTTTAAGGCAGGATTCGATATACAGATAGGTTATTAATATTCACATTACAAAAAAATATTAATAAAAGCAACGCTTATTTATTGATTTCCCAATTATTTTGCTACTTTTGTTAGGAATCCTAAATTATAATTAAATCAATTTACACGATGAAAAAATTACAATTATTATTGGTAGCCTTAGCACTTGTTAGTTTTACTGCTTTTTATTCTTGTGGAAATATGCAAGAAAAAGCTGCTGAAGCTGTAGAAGAAGTAACAGAAGAAGTAACTGAAGAAGCTGTTACGGAAGAAGCAACTGAAGAAGTAACTGAAGAAGCTGTTGTTGAAGAAACAGAAGCAACTGAAGAAGTAGCAGAAGAAGCAACTGAAGAATAAAGTTTATCAGTTTAAAAGAAATTAAAGCAGGATTAATATCCTGCTTTTTGTTTTTTATAACAATACTTGTATAAATCCAGTCACTACCTCTCCACTAGTATAATCTAATTCGGACCCTAATAAACTATGCGGAATAATATAGATAAGAAATAATACTATTGCAGCAATTAGAGTATATCGGTACTTCGGGCTCTTTCTATTTCCAAGAACAGCTATTATCCAAAAAAGAACAGCTATTAAGGTTTTATTATCGGTTAAATCCCATCCAAAAGGTATTCCTGTCCATGCTTGTCCAAATGCATAGTATTGTACAATTGGTCCAAATACCAGCCCACCTAAGATTAGTAGCCCCAATGTAAGCTTTCCATAAAAAACATGTTTTTGCACCTTTCCTGCAGCAAATAATCCTGATAAGTTTGAAATCAACATCGCAACAAACATAAATAATATATGGGGAATAAGAGCCCATGCAGGGACAGACCCCTTAAATCTAATAACAACATGTTCTGTTGATACCGCACTCTTATCATCGCTTAATCGTATATAATATTCTAATTTACCAGCAGGGGTTTGTTTTGGTAAATATCCTGATAATATCGAATTTTCATTATTTAGTTTTACAATATTAAACTTATCGTTTGTGGGAAAACGTTTATAATAAATATCACCTTGAATATTTGGGTTGTTTATTGGGATTTCGATAAAACAATCCACTTCCGAAACATTGCTTCGCGGAAGTTTAAAATCTAAAATATTGCCCGATAATTCAATGTTAATTTTTTTAGGATAAGTAGGCCCTGTTTTTCTTTGATAATATGCCGATGACAAAGTTATTATAATAGCAAGGATCCAAAATATAGTTTTTTTCATAATACCTCTTTATAATTGAACAATTAATACTTCTTTTTTCTCATCACGAAGAACTTCAACCGTAATTATCTCTCCAGCTTTTAATTTAGAAAGTCGTTCCATGTATTCTTGAATGTCAGTTACAGATAAACCATTAATTGCTATAATAATATCGCCTGATTGCATTCCTGATTTATATGCTGGTTTATCTTTTATTACAATATCAGCTCTTAATCCTTCTTTTACAACACCGGTAAAATCAGGCATTATTCCTAATGTAACTTTTAATTTAGTTCTTTGAATACCTTCTTTAGGCATTTTGGGACCCGCTTCTTGAAAGGTTAAAAGAGTATTCTTTGATGATAAATCATATGCAAAATCAAAAATATAATCACTTGTTCGTTTTAATCCGTCAAAATTGATACCTCCCAAACTATCTCCGGGTGTATGGTAATCAATATGAGCACCTGTAGAAAAGAAAAATACAGGAATATTCTTACTGTAAAATGAGGAATGATCGGATGGACCATATCCTTCATGTGAAAAGCCTAGCCTAAACTGATATTCCGTATTGATTTTTTCTAGTATTGCTTCTCCTTCAATTGAAGTGCCTATTCCAGAAATTTGCAAACTATTATCTTCCTTTAATCTTCCTATCATGTCAATATTAATCATTCCTCTAATTAGAGAATCAGGAAAAGGAAGATTGTTTGTAAAATATTTAGAACCAAGTAATCCCATTTCTTCAGCACCAAAAGCGACAATTAGGAAATTTGTTTTCAGGCTGTCTTTATTTGCTGATAATCTTTCTGCGATTTCAATAATTGCTGATACTCCCGATGCATTGTCATCAGCTCCGTAATGAGGTCTGTGATCGTTAGGCGCTCTTGAACCACTACCGTAACCTCCAAATCCCAGATGATCATAATGCGCTCCAATTACGATAAAATCTTGAGTTTTAACATTTGAATATAAAACTGCTGCAATATTATAGGTGGTTTTTTTATCTATAGTGATATCAGTTTTACATCGAAGAGCAATATTTGTTGGGAAAGAGAGAGGTTTAGCTTTTGTTTCTATTTCAGATTCTAGATCTTTAATGTTTTTATTACCTAACAATAGGTTGGCTATTTCTCTTTTGATATGAATAACAGGAATGTTAATATTTCCTTCTGGCTTATCCGGTATCAATAGTTCATCCATTGGATCAAAGTTATTTCCTGAAACAAAAATAACACCAGCTGCGCCAAGATCTTTAGCGGTTGTTGCTTTTGATCTTATGCTGCTATACATTCCAAAAGGAATATCGAGATTGGGAATTTGAGGTTCATCCCTTAATATCATTACCCATTTATCTTTAATATCTAGATTGTTGTAATCGTTCCATAGATTTTTTATGCCAAATCCGTAACCTACAAATACAACTTCCTTTTCAAGTTCAACATTCGAACTAAATGAAATTGGCACAAAATCTTTTTCAACACTAAAGAGGTTATTATTGATTGATAAAATATTGTTATTGCCCAGTTTTAGTTTTGTTTTAATTTCGAAACTTTGCAATCCATTCTCATATAATAACTCAAGGCCCGACTCTTTAAATTGAGTTGAAATATATTCAGCAACAATTTTATCTTCAGGAGTTCCAGGATATCTACCTTTCATAGAATCACTAGCCATAAATTTAATATGGCTGTAGAGTTCTTGCTTGCTAATTTCCGGATTTACTGTCGTTGAAATACACGATTGTATAAAAGCAAGTGAAAATAGCATTGTAATAAATATCGATTGTTTTTTCATAATTTAAAGTTTACCAAAAAAATGTAGTGTAATATGTTGTTATATTTCCTGTATTATCGATCACAAATAATTCTAACTCGTGTTTTTTATTCTTTTTTATTCTCTCTTCGTCAATAGTATATGAAAGAAGATCGTTTTTTAGATCATATTCAAAAAGAGCCCATTTATTATCAATATATCCATTATAAGATTTTATCCCAGATAAATCATCACTAATAGAAAAGTTTATTTTGTTCGAATTCAATAATTTTTCTTGTTTTAGTATTGGATTTACAATTGGCTTAATTGTATCGATAAGAACAGTGTAATTACCAAATTGTTTTGTCTCTGCAACAATATATTGATTAACTATAGTACCTCCTATTGGTTTAATAGATTTATCTTTTTCCAATAAAGCAATAAATGCTTTATCATAAAGTTTCTCAGGTAAATTTCTGATTTTTAAAGAAATTGAATATTTTTTATGAATAGGAGTATTTTCATTATGTATGTGATGTATTTTTGAATAACTATTATTTGTTGGATTCGATGAATAATAATTAAAATAGAAAGAATTATAAAGAGACTTTCTGGGTATCGTAATTTTAATGTCTTCATTTTCAAAAATATTTTCCAATTCCCAATTCATATGTATTCCATTATTTGGTACTATTACTGGAGGTTCTTGAAAATCTAAACTTCCTCTTTTAGCATTAATTATAGTGGTTGATTTGTTTCCATACGTATCTGTAGCTATTAATTCAATAATATATAAAGAGTCTTTATTATAATCATAAATTCCATTATTTATTATTGATTTATAGATACTCAATTTGTTATTAGGTTCAATAAATGTTTTTTGAATTGTCTTTTTTGATTCAATTTTTTGTTTATAATCAATGTGACTTTTTACATAGCTTGTTTCATTGAATGAAATTTTATTAATTAAATGCGAATATGTAATCTGATTGTTTATTTTTAACTGTAAGCTATATATTCCACACTTATTTCTAGAGTTGTTAAGATAATCGACAATTTCAACACCAATTCCACACTCTCCATTAAACAATAATTCATTTGTGTCAGTTGTCGAATAAACTCCATCTTTCATTTTTAACCTGAAAGAAATTGTATCGTTCTTATAGTTAATGAAACTATTATTCTTAATTGGATAAAATGATATCGAATAAAAGATTGGAGGAATATCATCTTCGATCTGAAAATGGAATAATAATGGATTAACCGGAATTTGAGAGTTGGTTTCCCTAATTTCGAAATGTAAATGAGGACCGTCCGAGCCTCCGGTATTACCGGAATATGCAAGTAGCTCACCTTTGCTTACTTTGAATTGGTTAACTTCGGGAAAGTAATTAATTTCAAATTCATTCTGTTCATACTGTTTAGACTTAATGAATTTAGAAATGTTGGGTGTAAAATGGTCCAAATGACCATAGACTGTTGTATAGCCATTAGGATGAGTGATATATAAAGTTTTCCCATAGCTATTTGCAGATATTTTTATTCTTGAAATATATCCATTTTCAACAGAAACAACTTCTTTACCAATTACGCCTTGTGTTTTAATATCAATTCCAGCGTGAAAATGTCCTGATCTTATTTCACCATAATTACCAGATAGGTACATTGGGAAATTTACAGGCGAGATAAAATTAGTATTCTCAGGTGCTTGCTGAGCCCTTGTAACAAGAGATAGTACTAAAAAACAAAAAAATAATTGGAGCTTTTTATATTGCATTATTTTATATAAATTTATACGAGTTTATGTAAAGCTTTATTTTTGATAACAACAAATCTAAAATTAAATTTGTTTTATTATAAAATTTAGTAATTAATATTTTTAAAATAGTTAAAGCTGTATTAATTTTGCATTGCTATTATATTAGTGAAAATGGAAGATGAACAAAAAGATATTGTTGGTGCTTTAAAAAATAAAGTTGAAAAATTGTTGTCTCTGTATAATGATTTAAAATCAGAAAATGATAAAGTAAATCATGAAGCAGAAGAATTAACTCTTAAACTTAAAAATAAAGACTCTGAAATAGAATTTTTGAATAATAAATATAATAAGCTTAAATTAGCAAAAAATCTTATAGCAACGACTGAAGATGGTCATGATGCTAAAATTAAGATTAATAGAATAGTGCGGGAGATTGATAAATGTATTGCTCTTTTAAATAGATAGAATCCAAAATAGATAATGGAAGAAAAATTATCAATTAGAGTTAATGTTGCGGATAGGTACTATCCACTCAAAATAGACAGAAAAGACGAGGAAAAAATTCGTAAGGCTGCGAAGATGATAAATGAAAAGGTGTTGCAATATAAGCAACGATATACTGATAAAGATACACAAGATTTTTTAGCAATGGCTGCCTTACAATACGTTATAAAAGTTATTGAGAGTGATTCTAATTCGGAAGTGCCAGAAGTTATTGACGAATTAAAGGATTTGAATAGCGAATTAGAAGATTTTTTAAAAGACAAATACTAAACGTTCTTATAAATACAAAAGATATTGCCCGTATTATTTCTTTAATGTCTGTGAAACTCAACACTTTACCAATTGGAGTAAAGCTTATTTGATCAAGGGCGGGCCCCAGCTCGATTCGTCGAGACTCTTTTAGAGCAGGGGATGGCCGAAATTGAATAGCAACTCCACCCATGTTAATTTGGGGTTTTTAGAGAATTGAAGATAATAATGCGGGTTTTTTATAATATATAATTAAATAAACGGATATGATAATTTCAACAATAATAGGCATGATATCAGTTACAACTATAGGAATTATAGTTGGAGCTGTAGCTTTGACATTGGGGAGTTTTATTTCATTTTTTATATGGGATAAATCACTTAAAACAAAAAGTTCAAAGCTGTTAAAAGAAGCGGAAGCTGAGGCAGAAGTTATAAGAAAAGAAAAAATTCTTCAAGCAAAGGAGAAATTTCTACAATTAAAAAGTGAACATGAAAGAGATATAAATGAACGTTCGCATAAATTAGTAGGAGCTGAAAATAAATTTAAGCAAAAAGAAATTTCTCTATCACAAAAATTTGAGGAAAACCAAAGAAGCAAAAAGGAAATAGATGCAATTAAAGACAATTTGCAAGTTCAAATTGATTTGGTAGATAAACGAAGTGAGGAACTTGATAAAATGCACAAGCAGCAGGTTGAGCAATTGGAGGCCATCTCTGGTTTATCTGCAGAAGAGGCAAAGGAACAACTTACAGAATCGTTAAAGGCAGAAGCTAAAACCGATGCTATGTCTGAGATTAATGAAATAATGGAAGAAGCTAGAATGACTGCAAGTAAAGAAGCAAAACGAATTGTTGTGCAGACAGTTCAAAGGGTTGCTACTGAGACTGCGGTGGAAAATTCGGTTACAGTTTTTAATATTGATAATGACGAAATTAAAGGACGAATAATTGGTCGTGAAGGTCGTAATATCAGAGCTCTTGAAGCTGCTACTGGAGTTGAGATTATTGTAGATGATACTCCTGAAGCAATTATACTTTCAGCATTTGATCCTGTGCGTCGCGAGATAGCAAGATTGGCTCTTCATCAATTAGTAACAGATGGACGAATTCATCCTGCTAGAATCGAAGAAGTTGTTCAGAAAACACAAAAGCAAATAGAAGAAGAAATAATTGAGATAGGAAAACGCACAACCATAGACCTTGGTGTTCATGGTTTACATCCTGAAATTATTCGTTTAATTGGAAAAATGAAATATCGTTCTTCTTATGGACAAAACTTATTACAGCACTCTCGTGAGGTAGCTAATCTATCGGCGATTATGGC
Organism: Bacteroidales bacterium; assembly: GCA_016342685.1. Taxonomy (GTDB): domain Bacteria; phylum Bacteroidota; class Bacteroidia; order Bacteroidales; family UBA12077; genus UBA12077. The sequence continues at coordinate 496,790 of JAEINU010000001.1, forward strand.
TTCTGAGTTAGGATTAAATCCTAAATTGGCTAAAAGAGCAGGTTTACTTCATGATATTGGGAAAGTTCCTGATGATGAGCCGGAATTACCTCATGCAATTCTAGGTATGAAAATTGCCGAAAAATATAAAGAGAAACCAGAAGTGTGCAATGCAATAGGAGCACATCACGATGAGGTCGAAATGACATCATTAATATCTCCAATAATTCAGGTGTGTGATGCTATTTCTGGAGCTCGTCCAGGAGCAAGAAGAGAAGTCGTTGAATCCTACATTAAAAGATTGAAAGATTTAGAAGAACTTGCTTTAGCTCATCCTGGAGTTATGAAAACATATGCTATTCAGGCAGGTAGAGAGTTGCGAGTGATTGTTGGTAGTGAGAAGGTTAGTGATGCGGATGCAGAAAAAATTTCTTTTGAAATTTCACAAAAAATCCAAAATGAAATGACTTATCCTGGGCAAATAAAGATTACTGTAATTCGAGAAACGAGAGCGATTAATTACGCAAAATAATTTAATAAATAACTTTTAAAAAAGCTCTAACTGTTGTTGGGGCTTTTTTTACATATCAGAATATTCTATTTTCGTAAAAAAATAAGCATGAATATTAAAATGGTCGACCTGAAAGGTCAGTACAATAAAATAAAGAGTGAAGTTGATACTGAAATTCAGAAAGTGATAGAAAATACATCCTTTATAAATGGACCTAAAGTAAAAGAGTTTTCAGAAAATCTTTCTCAGTATTTAGGAGGAATAAGTGTGGTGCCATGTGCAAATGGTACAGATGCACTTCAAATTGCTTTAATGGCTTTGGAATTAACACCTGGTGATGAAGTGATTTTGCCTGTTCATACATACGTGGCCACAGCAGAGGTTATTGCATTGCTTAAGTTAAAACCTGTTTTTGTTGATGTTCATCCCGATTTTTTCACAATTGATGTTCGACAAATTGAGAGTAAAATAACTAAAAAAACAAAAGTAATTATTCCTGTTCATCTCTATGGACAGTGTGCAGATATGGAGCCAATCATGAATATCGCAAATAAATATAACTTATTTGTTGTTGAAGATACGGCTCAAGCTATAGGAGCAGAATATTCATTTTCTGATGGGAGAAAATTTATGGCAGGAACAATTGGAGATATTGGGACTACTTCATTTTTTCCATCTAAAAACCTTGGTTGTTTTGGCGATGGTGGAGCAATGTTTGTTAATAATAATAAGCTTGCAAACAAATGTAATATGATTGCTAATCATGGGCAACGTATTAAATATCATCACGATATAGTTGGATGCAACTCGCGGTTAGACTCAATTCAAGCTGCAGTACTAGATGTTAAATTAAAGTATCTAAACCAGTATTGTAGTGCTCGGCAGAATGCTGCAACGGTTTATGATAATCTTTTAAAAGATATAGATGGAATCATTACTCCAAAATTATTTAATATCTCATCTCATGTTTATCATCAATATACACTAATGCTTGATGAATCAATAAATAGAAGTGCTTTGCAAGATTATTTAAAAGATAGGAATATTCCTTCAATGATATATTATCCTGTACCATTGCACAAGCAAGTTGCATATATTCAAGCAGAAAATCAAGATAGTTATCCTGTAACTGAAAAGTTATCTAAAACTGTTTTATCTTTGCCTATTCATACAGAAATAACACTAAAGGAACAAGAATATATTGTATCAACAATTAAGGAATTTCTAAAAATGTAATTATGGATTATTTTGCACATGAAACGGCTGTAATTGATAATGATTGTGAAATCGGAGATGGTACAAAAATATGGCATTTTTCTCATGTTATGTCACATTGTACAATTGGTAATGATTGTAATATTGGACAAAACGTAGTTGTTTCTCCAGAGGTTATACTAGGGAATCAAGTAAAAGTACAAAATAATGTTTCAATTTATACAGGTGTAATTTGTGAGGATGAAGTATTCCTTGGACCATCGATGGTTTTTACAAATATTACAAACCCACGGAGTGGTGTTATTCGTAAAAATCAATATGAAAAGACTGTGGTGAAAAAGGGAGCTTCAATTGGAGCCAATGCAACAATTGTTTGTGGACATGATATTGGAGAATACGCATTTATAGGTGCTGGTGCGGTTGTTACAAAGAATGTAAAGCCTTACGCTTTGATCGTAGGTAATCCAGCTAAACAAATTGGGTGGATGAGTGAATATGGACATCGGTTAAATTTTAATGAAAAAGGATTGGCAATATGTCCAGAGAGTAAAGAAAATTATCAGCTAATCAATAATCAAGTGAATAAAATATAGGTTATGGCAAAAGTTCTTATTACAGGTTCTGCTGGTTTTATAGGTTTCCATTTGTCAAAAAGATTAATTTCAGAAGGATATGAAGTGGTCGGCTTAGATAATATTAACGATTACTATGATATTAATTTAAAATATGGAAGACTGAATGAATCAGGAATAAAAAAGGAATCCATTCAATATAATAATGTAGTTGATTCATCTTTTTCTTCAAATTACAAGTTTGTCAAGCTTAATCTGGAAGATCAAGAAAATATAAATAAATTATTTGATGCTGAAGGTTTTGATTACGTTGTTAATCTAGCAGCACAGGCAGGAGTGAGGTATAGTTTGGAAAACCCGCAAGCCTATATTAACAGTAATATTGTTGGATTTACAAATATTCTTGAGGCATGTAGGCATAATAAAATAAAACACTTGGTTTATGCAAGTAGTTCAAGTGTTTATGGATTAAATAAAAGTATGCCATTCTCTACAAATGACAATGTAGATCATCCAATAAGCTTATATGCTGCAAGTAAAAAATCCAATGAGTTAATGGCTCATACTTATAGTTATTTGTTTAATTTACCTACTACAGGACTAAGGTTCTTTACTGTTTATGGTCCTTGGGGACGCCCAGATATGGCTTTGTTCTTGTTTACAAAAGCAATACTTGAGAATGAAACTATAGATGTATTTAATCATGGAAAAATGTTGCGTGATTTTACATACGTTGATGATATTGTAGAGGGGGTAAAAAAAGTTTTAGAAAATAGACCAGTAGGTAAGAAAGAAATATCAGATCCATCCAGTTCCGTTGCACCATATAAAATATATAATATTGGTAATAGTTCGCCGGTAAAGCTTATGGATTTTATAACTGTAATTGAAAATAAATTAGGAAAAATTGCTAAAAAGAATTTATTGCCAATACAAGCTGGAGATGTTGAGAAAACATGGGCAAATGTTGATGATTTAATTTCTGATTTGAATTATAAACCTAAAACTGATATTAATGTTGGAATTGAAGAGTTTATCAATTGGTATAAAAAGTTTTATTCAGTGAATTAAACCTAAAAATAGTAAGAATTAATTAACATTATTAATAGTTTTGTATTCTTAAAAATATACAATGGAAGGTAAAAATTTTGCAATTATAGGAGTGGCTGGATACATTGCTGAAAGACACTTAAAGGCAATAAAAGATACAAATAATAACTTAGTTGCTTCTTTGGATAAGTTTGATAGTGTCGGTAAAATTGACTCATATTTTCCGAGTTCAGATTTTTTTACAGAATATGAAAGGTTTGATCGTCATATAGATAAACTAAAACGCAAGGGGACGAAAATTGATTATGTAAGTATTTGTTCTCCTAACTATTTACATGATTCTCATATTCGATTTGCATTAAGACAAGGAGCTGATGCTATATGCGAAAAACCTCTGGTTTTAAATCCATGGAATGTGAATGCGCTCGAAGAAATTGAAAAAGAAACAGGTAGGAATGTATATAACGTTTTACAACTTAGACTTCATCCTTCTATAATAGCTTTAAAACAAAAAATAGAGAATGGACCAAAAGATAAAATATATGATGTTGATTTAGCTTATATTACAAGCAGAGGGAATTGGTATTTTACTTCATGGAAAGGAAGTGAAGAGAAATCGGGAGGTGTTGCAACAAATATAGGAGTTCATTTTTATGATATGTTGTCTTGGATTTTTGGATCTGTTAAACAAAACATTGTTAATGTAAGTGAAAAAAATAAAGCAGCAGGATATTTAGAATTAGAAAGAGCCAGAGTTCGTTGGTTTTTAAGCGTAGATTATAATGATATTCCGAAGCTTGTTAAAGAAAAGGGACAAAGAACGTATAGGTCAATTACTGTAGGGGATGAGGAAATAGAGTTTAGTGGGGGCTTTACTGATTTGCATACTGAAACATATAAAAATATCCTAAATGGGAAGGGATTTGGTTTAGATCATGCTAAAAATGCGATTGAAATAGTGCACAATATACGAAATAAAAAACCTATAGGTTTGTATGGTGATTACCATCCATTTTGTAAGGAAAATGGTTAATACTTATTATTATATTTAATCAAAATCTCAAATAGAAAGATGAAGAAAATTACAAATATCTGTTGTATTGGAGCTGGTTATGTTGGTGGACCTACTATGGCAGTAATAGCTCAAAAATGTCCTGAAATAACTGTTAATGTTGTTGATATTAATGAACAACGCATTCGTGATTGGAATGATAGCGATTTGGACAAACTCCCAATTTATGAGCCTGGTTTAAAGGAAGTTGTTTTAGAAGCAAGAGGTAGGAATTTATTTTTTTCAACCAATGTAGAGAAATCTATTGATGAGGCAGAAATAGTTTTTATATCTGTTAACACTCCGACGAAAACATATGGAAAAGGAAAAGGGATGGCAGCAGATTTAAAATTTGTTGAACTTTGTGCTCGTCAAATTGCTAAAGTCTCTAAGAATGATAAAATTGTTGTAGAAAAATCGACATTGCCTGTAAGAACTGCTGAAGCTGTTAGATCTATTTTGGATAATACAGGTAATGGGGTAAAGTTTCAAATCCTTTCAAATCCTGAATTTCTAGCGGAAGGTACTGCTGTAGATGATCTTCATAATGCAGATAGAGTCTTAATTGGAGGAGAGCAATCTACAGAAGAAGGACAAGAAGCGATGGATGCTTTAACAGATATTTATGCTCATTGGCTTCCAAAGGAAAGAATCTTACAAACAAACGTTTGGTCATCTGAATTATCAAAATTAACTGCAAATGCATTTTTGGCACAGAGAATCTCTTCAATAAATTCGTTATCAGCACTATGCGAGGAAACTGAAGCAAACATTGAAGAAGTGGCAAGAGCTATTGGTAGTGATACGAGAATTGGAGCAAAATTCCTTAAAACTTCTGTTGGTTTTGGAGGTTCATGTTTTCAAAAAGACATATTAAATTTAGTATATATATGCAGAAGCATGGGATTGCAAGAAGTTGCTGATTATTGGGAACAGGTAATTCTTATGAATGACTATCAGAAACGAAGATTTGCAGACAATATAATAAAAACATTATATAATACTGTTTCAGATAAAAAGATTACCTTTTTAGGATGGGCATTTAAGAAAGATACGAATGATACAAGGGAAACAGCAGCAATGTATGTAGCAGATCATTTGATGAATGATTTAGCTAGAATTGAGGTTTATGACCCAAAGGTAAGTTCAAAACAAATGTTCGCAGATATGAATTATTTAAATTCAAGAAGTGAAACTGAAAATGAAAAGCAACTTAAAGCTCATTCAGATCCATATGAAGCATGTAAAAATGCGCATGCCATTGCTGTTTTGACAGAGTGGGATGAGTTTATTGATTATGATTGGCAAAAGATATATGATAATATGATGAAACCAGCTTTTGTGTTTGATGGACGTAATATCCTTGATCGAGAGAGATTAGAAAAAATTGGCTTTAAATATTATGGAATAGGTATAAATTCATAAATAAATGGATTGCATTCAGAGCTACAATTTATTATCGAAAAATTAATGTTATGTATAATAAGTTAGTTAATAAAGAAGCAAAATTAGCAGTTATTGGTTTAGGGTATGTTGGATTGCCAATAGGATTAGAATTTGCAAAAAAAATATCGGTTATTGGTTTTGACATCAAACAAGATCGTGTTGAATTGATGAACAATAATATTGATCCTAGCAGAGAATTACCATTAGAAGCATTTAATGATTGTGATATAAAATTTACATCAGATATAGAGGACTTGAGGGAAGCGAATTTTTATATTGTTGCTGTCCCAACGCCAATTGATGATTATAATTTACCTGATATGGGACCAGTTTTAAAAGCTTCAGAAACTGTTGGTCGTGTACTGAAAAAAGGTGATTATGTCGTATATGAATCTACTGTATATCCTGGTGCAACTGAAGAAGATTGTGTTCCAGTCTTAGAAAAGGAATCAGGACTAAAATATATTGATGATTTTAAAGTGGGCTTCTCTCCTGAAAGAATCAATCCAGGAGATAAAGTTAACATTTTGACAACAATTGTTAAAGTGTCATCAGGATGTGATAAAGAATCAGCTGAAAATATAGCTAAGGTTTATGAATTGGTTATAAAGGCTGGTGTTCATAGGGCAAGTTCTATAAAAGTTGCTGAAGCTTCAAAAATTATAGAAAATACTCAACGAGATATCAATATAGCTTTCATGAATGAACTTTCTATTATCTTTAATAGAATGAATATTAATACTTTTGAAGTATTGGAAGCCGCAGGAACTAAATGGAATTTTTTAAAATTCTTCCCAGGTTTGGTAGGAGGCCATTGCATCGGTGTTGATCCATATTACCTTACGCACAAGGCAAAACAATTGGGTTACCACGCCCAAATGATAAATTCAGGTCGTTTCATTAATGATTCCATGGGTGGTTATGTTGCTAAACAAATTGTTAAAAAATTAGTTAAAGCAGAAAAGCATATTCAGAATTCTAAAGTTTTAATTATGGGTATAACGTTTAAAGAAGACGTTAGCGATATCAGAAACTCAAAAGTAGTTGATGTTTATAGGGAATTACTTTCTTATGGGGTAAAGGTTGATGTTGTTGATCCATATGCGGATATAGAAGAAGTTAATGAAGAGTATAATTTTAAAATGGCAACTAAGATTTCAGATGATTACGATGTCGTTATCGCTGCAGTTAGCCATGATAAATATTTAAGTTTATCTGAAGATTACTTTAAGTCTATAACTACTGAAAATGCTTTATTTGTAGATATTAAAGGCAATTATCGTAATAAAATTAAAAATTTAACTTATTGGAGTTTATAATATGAAAGGTATTGTATTAGCAGGTGGTTCAGGAACGAGACTATATCCCATAACAAAAGGTGTTTCAAAACAGATGTTGCCAATTTATGATAAGCCAATGATTTATTATCCAATTTCTGTATTAATGCTCGCAGGTATTAGGGAAATTTTAATAATATCAACTCCTCATGATTTACCTCATTTTAAACGACTATTAGGAGATGGGAAAGAATTGGGGATTTCATTTTCTTATGAGGAGCAACCATTTCCTGATGGCTTAGCACAGGCGTTTATCATTGGAGAAAAATTTATTGGAGAAGATGATGTATGTTTAGTATTAGGTGATAATATTTTCTATGGACATGGCTTTTCAGAGTTATTGGCGAGATCAATAAAAAATGTAGAGAAAGAAAATACAGCAACTGTCTTTGGATATTGGGTGAGAGATCCTGAAAGATATGGTGTAGCTGAATTTAATGAAGATGGTAAAGTTATTAGCATTGAAGAGAAACCGCAATTTCCTAAGTCAAACTATGCAGTTGTAGGTTTATATTTTTATACGAATGAAGTTATTGATATAGCAAAAAACATAACACCTTCTGCTAGAGGAGAACTTGAGATTACAACCGTAAATCAAGAGTATTTAAAGAGAAATAGGTTAAAAGTGGAGTTGATGGGGCGTGGATTTGCCTGGTTAGATACAGGGACTCATGAATCCTTATTGGATGCAAGTAGATATGTTGAAACTATTGAGACAAGGCAAGGGTTAAAAATAGCTTGTTTGGAGGAAATTGCATATACAATGGAGTATATTAATAGAAACCAGCTATTGAAATTAGCAGAACCATTAAAGAAAAATCAATATGGACAATATTTAATTAATATTGCAAAATAAATATGAATTTTATAAAGACTGAAATTCCTGAAGTTATAATAATTGAACCTAATATTTTTGGTGACGAAAGGGGTTATTTCTTTGAATCTTTCAAGGAGGAAGTATTCAACGAAAAAGTAATTAAAACTAATTTTATTCAGGATAATGAAGCTAAATCATCGTATGGTGTTTTAAGAGGTTTGCATTATCAATTGCCCCCATTTGCTCAATCTAAATTGGTGAGAGTTATAAAAGGTGAAGTATTAGATGTTGCTGTTGATATTCGTAAAGGCTCACCAACATTTATGCAACATGTAGCTGTTGTTTTATCTGAAGATAATAAGAAACAATTGTTTGTTCCAAGAGGATTTGCTCATGGTTATGTAGTTTTAAGTGATGAAGTAATTTTTTCCTATAAGGTTGATAATAAATATGCTCCAGAGTGTGAGGGAAGTATTGCGTATAATGATCCATCTTTAAATATTGATTGGAAGTTGAAAGATGATGAAGTTTTATTATCTGAAAAAGATAAATATTGCAATTCTATTGATAAAATAAATGTTTTTAATTATAATGAAAAATTATATTAGATGAAAAGTATTTTAGTAACTGGAGGAGCTGGATTTATTGGGTCTAATTTCATACCATATTTTATAGAAAAGTATAGTGAATATATGATTGTAAATATGGATAAACTTACTTATGCCGGAGATTTGTCAAACCTATCTGAAGTTGAAGGTAATCCTAGATATAAGTTTATAAAAGGCGATATTTGCAACAGAGAGTTGGTTGAATATATTTTTAATGAATATGATGTTCGCGGTGTAATTCACTTTGCAGCAGAATCGCATGTAGATAATTCTATTGAAGGACCAGAAGTGTTTATTCAAACAAATATTAACGGAACATTTACACTTTTGGATGTTGCCAGGAAACAATGGATGGAGTCTCCATTTACTTACAAAAAAGAATATGAAGGATGTAGATTCCATCATATATCGACAGATGAGGTTTATGGTACTCTTGGCGAGACTGGTTTGTTTGAAGAAATAACCCCTTATGCACCTAACTCTCCATATTCAGCTGCAAAAGCTTCGTCTGATTTTTTAGTTAGAGCATATTATCATACATATGGAATGAATGTAACTACTAGTAATTGTTCAAATAATTACGGGTCAAAACAGCATAATGAAAAATTGATACCTGTTATTATTCGTAAGGCAATAAATGGAGAGAATATACCTATCTATGGAGATGGTAAAAATATTCGGGACTGGTTGTACGTATTGGATCATTGTACTGGTATTGATTTAGTTTATCATAAGGGTATCTCAGGTGAAACTTATAATATTGGTGGGCGAAATGAAAAAACAAACATGGACATTGTGAGCCATATTTGTGAATATTTGGATAAAAAACAACCCAAAGCACAAGGTTCTTTCAAAGAACAAATTATCTTTGTGGAAGATAGAGCAGGGCACGACAGGCGCTATGCTATTGATGCTACCAAGATTGAAAAAGAATTGGGTTGGAAAGCAGATGAGAATTTTGAAAGCGGAATCGAGAAGACTATAGAATGGTATTTAAACAAATAGGGAATATTGAAGTATATAATAATTAAAAATACTTTATTTATTATTGTCAAAAGTGAAATTGGGATGGTAATCTAATAATTTAGGGCTAATATGAAAAATGTAAAGTTAATAGAACTTCCTAAAATTCTGGATGAACGAGGCAATCTATCTTTTATAGAAGGGGAGAATCACATCCCGTTTCAAATAAAGCGTACTTATTGGATTTATGACGTGCCTGGAGGTGAGATTCGTGGAGGTCATGCTTATAAAGAGCTTTATGAGTTAATTGTTGCACTTTCTGGAAGTTTCGATGTTGTTTTGGATAATGGAATAAACAAACAAACTTTCTCACTTAACCGATCCTACTACGGTTTGTATATACCTAAAATGGTATGGCGTCGTATGGAGAATTTTTCTACCAATTCATTGGCATTAGTTTTAGCCTCAGAGATTTTCGATCAAAGAGATTATATTCGAGATTATGAACAGTTTAAATTAATGATAAAATGAAACAAAACACTGTTTATAATTGCTCTGTTATTGAATTACCAAAAATACATAATAGGGCTGGGAATATCACCCCACTACAAAGTAATATTGAAGCCCCATTTGATATAAAAAGAATTTATTATCTATATGATGTGCCGGGAGGAGAAGGAAGAGGGGGGCATGCCCATAAAGAATTACAACAATTTTTGGTGGCTGCTAGTGGGTCATTTGATGTGATTATCGATGATGGAAGAACAAAACGCACCATACATCTATGCCGTCCCTATATTGCACTGCATATTGTACCTGGCATCTGGAGGGATCTGACAAATTTTTCTTCTGGATCGATATGTTTGGTGCTAGCTTCTCTCAACTATGATGAGAAAGATTATATTCGAGATTACACTAAATTTTCATTGTTAAAAAATGAATAAAATACATCCAAGTGCCGATGTTCAAACTCAAAATGTAGGAAAAGGCACACAAGTTTGGCAAAATAGTATAATTTTAAAGGGTGCTGTTATAGGCAAAGACTGTAATATAAATTGCCAAGTTTTTATTGAGAATGATGTGATTATTGGAGACAATGTTACTATAAAACCGGGAGTGCAAATTTGGGATGGTTTGCGCATAGCGAATGATGTTTTTATCGGACCTAATGTAACCTTTACAAATGATTTGGTTCCACGTTCAAAGCAATATCCCAAAGTTTTTGAAAAAACAATAATCGAGAGAGGATCATCAATTGGTGCAAATGCTACCATAATATCTGGGAATACCATAGGTGAATACGCGATGATTGGAGCGGGTAGTTTGGTCACAAAAAACATTCCCTCGTTTACTTTGTGGTATGGTAATCCGGCTATGCATAAAGGTTACATTACCAAACAGGGAAAAATAATTGGCATGGATTTAAAAGATAAAGATGGATGTAATTATATATTAGTTAACAATGAACCTATTATTCAATGATTAAATTTCTAGACTTACAGAAAATTAATGCTCAATATGAAGAAGAGCTAAAACAAGCAGCAGTTCAGGTTATTGAAAGTGGATGGTATTTACTAGGAGAAAGAGTTGAGCATTTTGAACGAAATTTATCTAACTATACCGGAAGTTCAAATTCTATAGCGGTTGCGAATGGACTTGACGCATTGCGCTTAATCTTACGAGGATATATTGAGTTGGAAGTAATGACAATAGGCGATGAAGTAATCGTTCCTGCAAATACCTATATTGCATCGGTTATGGCTATATCAGATAATGGATTGAAACCTGTTTTTATTGAACCAGATTTGGACTCATATAATATTAACATAAAAAAAATTGAAGAGAATATTACTTCACGTACAAAAGCCATTATGGTAGTTCACCTATATGGACGAGTTTGTTGGAGTAAAGAGATTTCACAAATTGCGAAAAAGTATAATCTTAAGATTATTGAAGATAATGCTCAAGCAATTGGGGCAGATTGGAATGGTATTAAGACTGGAAATTTAGGTGATGCTGCAGGATTTAGTTTTTATCCAGGGAAGAATTTAGGCGCTTTAGGTGATTCAGGAGCGGTTACAACCAATGATGATAAGTTATCTGAAATAATTCGTGCATTAGGAAATTATGGATCTAAAAAGAAATATATAAATGAATATAAAGGATTGAATTCTAGAATGGATGAAATTCAGGCGGCTTTTTTAGATGTTAAATTAAAATACCTTGATAAGGAAAATCAAACAAGACGTGAATTCGCGAAATTCTATGTTTCCAATATTAAGAATAAAAAAATATTATTGCCAGAAATTCCAACAAATGAATTAGAACATGTTTGGCATCTTTTTGTAATTAGAACAGAAAATAGAGAAAAGTTACAAGAATACCTTTTAATTAACGGCATTCAAACCCTTATCCATTATCCAATTCCGCCACACAAACAACTGGCATACAGGGAGTGGGGTAACTTGAATTGCCCCATAACAGAGCAAATCCACAATGAAGTATTGAGCTTACCGATTAGCCCAACAATGACTGATGGGGAAGCAAAAAAGGTGGTTGAGATTCTAAATCAATTCAAATAGACGAAATGATTGAAAAAATTACAAAGAATTTGAAAAATATTCTGACTGGATTCTTGTACAACGGAATAAAGGTTATTTACAAGTGGTTAAAATTACTTTCCAAACCACTTTATAATATCTATTTTAATATTAAATTAAAAAAAGTTCAGGCAAACCATAAAAAGGCACTGGAAATAGTGTGTAAAAAAGAAAAAATAAAGGTTGCTTTTTTTCTTATTCATGAATCTGTTTGGAAATATAATGGTTTATACCGTATAATGGAAGCTGACGAAGGTTTTGAGCCTATTGTTGTTGTATGTCCTTTTATAAAGGATGGAGAAGAACAAATGTTAAGGGATTTAGATAAAGCATTTGATTTATGTATTGAAAAAGGATACAATGTTGTAAGTACATTAAATAAAGAAACTAACACTTGGCTTGATATAAATAAAGAAATCAAACCTGATATAATATTTTTTACAAATCCGCGTCAATTGACAAAACCAGAATATTATATTACTAATTTTTCCGATTCAGTATTGACTTGTTACTCTCCTTATGCACCAGGTATTTGTAATCTCCCATTTTCGCAGTACAATCAGATATTTCATAATCTATTATGGCGCTTTTTTGTCGAAACAGATGTAAATCTTCAAATGTCTAAAAAATATGCAGATAATAAAGGAGTAAACACCATAGTAACTGGATCTCCTGCATTCGATCATGCTTTTGGAATATCAAAGAGTACATTTGTTAAAAGGTCAACACGAAAAAAGATAATTTGGGCACCTCATCATACAATTGATAACAGAGAAAATCTTTGGCTTTCAAATTTCATTGAAATCAGCGGGACGATGGTTGATTTAGCAATAAAATATGCATCAAATGTTGATTTTGTTTTTAAGCCACACCCATTGTTAAAATCTAAGTTATATAAACTTGATAATTGGGGAAAGCTAAAAACTGATGAATATTATATTAAATGGGATAACATGCCAAATACAAGTGTTCAATTGGGAGATTATATTAAGCTTTTTGATGAATCTGACGCAATGATTTTGGATAGTGTTTCTTTTATTGTAGAATATATGATTACTAGAAAACCTATTTTATTTACAATGAGAAATAAAGATGTTTACGCTCTTTTTAACGATCTGGGACAAAAAATGCTTGAATCCTTGGAGCATTCATATACTCTGAATGACATTGATCAGTTCATTATTAATGTTATAGAAAATAACAGTTTTCAAAAACAAATAAAACGAGAAGATTTAGTTGATAATTTTATTAAACCGCCATTTAATAAATCAGCTTCTGAAAATATTTTTAATTATTTAGTAACTACCTTAAATAAATAATAATGCAAGTACTTATTTTAGCTGCTGGTATGGGCAAAAGATTAGCGGACCTCACTGAACAAACTACAAAATGTATGGTTCATGTAAATGGTGTTCCACTAATAAATAGAGCCTTAGACGTATTAACTGATTTTGATTTATCAAGAATAGTAATCGTAGTTGGTTATAAAGGAGAAAAGTTGAAAGAACATCTAGGAGATACGTATAATAATGTGCCAATTGAATATGTTGAGAATCCAATATATGATATAACCAACAATATTTACTCTCTATTTTTAGCGAAAGATTTGCTGGATGAAGATGATACATTGCTGGTAGAGAGTGATTTAATTTTTAATAGGTCTATTATTGAAAAAGCTCTTGCATATCCAGAAAATGAAAATGCAATAGTTGTAGACAAATATCAAGCCTGGATGGAAGGTACTGTGGCAGAAATTGATAAAAATAAACAAGTTACTAGGTTTCTTTCTAAAAATGAATTTAAATTTCGTGATGTAGAGGATTATTATAAAACAGTAAATATTTATAGGTTTAGTAAGGAGTTTTCTAAAAAGCATTATTCTCCATTTTTAGAAGCGTACTGTAAATCTGTTGGTCATAATGAGTATTATGAGAATGTTCTTAAAGTATTAGCATTTCTTGATTCTACTAAGTTGAATGCTTGTGTTTTAAGTGAAGAAGATAAGTGGTATGAAATTGATGATAAGCAAGATCTACATAATGCAGAAACTCTTTTTTCTGATGATATTATGAAATATCAACATCGTTATGGAGGATACTGGCGATTTCCTTTTTTGAAGGATTTTTGCTATTTAGTTAATCCTTATTTCCCTCCCAAAAAGATGGTAGATGAGTATAAAGCCTATTTTGAAATCTTACTTCATGACTATCCATCAACAGGGAGTGTTCAAAACATGCTGGCAGCTAAGATGTTTAATTGTGAGCAAGAGAATATTATTGTTGGAAACGGTGCTGCTGAATTAATTTCAAATTTAATGTCAAGCTTTGGTAACGAAACTATTGGTGTAATAACACCAACTTTTCATGAATATGTGGCCAGAACTCCAAAAGATAAAATAAGAACATTTACCCCTGTAAATGATGACTTTAGTTATACAGCTGGCAACTTGAAGACATTTAGTAAAGAAATTGACACATTACTTTTAATAAATCCCGATAATCCATCAGGAAATTTCATCCCTAAAGATTTAGTATTAGAACTTATTTCTGATTTAAAAGAAAGTGGAAAGAAACTAATATTAGATGAAAGTTTTGTAGATTTCTCTTCAGAGAATGATAAAAATACACTGATTGAAAAAGATGTTATTAGTAAGTATGATAATTTGATTATTATTAAGAGTGTAAGTAAAAGCTATGGTGTTCCTGGAATTAGATTAGGAGTTATGGTTAGTTCGAATTTAGAAATTTTGAAAGTTGTAAAGGAGAAACTGCCAGTTTGGAATATAAATTCCTTTGGAGAATTCTTTTTTCAAATTTATGGTAAATACGAATCTTCATATAAAGATGCATGTAAAAATATAGCCAGCGAAAGAGATAGACTTTACAATGAACTAAAAAGTATTTCTTTTTTACGACCAATCTATTCACAAGCAAACTATTTTTTATGTGAAGTTATAGGGATATCTGCATCGAGTCTTACTAGTAGACTGATGAAACATTTTAATGTTCTTTTAAAAGATTGTACAGGGAAAACAGGATTTGAGGATAAAGAATTTATTAGAATTGCCGTTAGAGATTATAGTGATAATGAATATTTATTAGATTCATTGAGAAGGGTATGGCAGAAAAATTAAATATACTAGTTGTTGGGGGGGGCAATTTGGGGCATGCGATATATGGTAAAGCAGCTCAAAATAAATATATAAATGTCTCATTGCTAACTTCAAGGCCTAATTTGTGGGCAAGTGAACTTAAAGTTTATGAAGAAGATGGTTCTTTTTCAAAAGTTAAAATGTTAAATGTTTCTGATTCAGCTGAGGAAATTGTTCCAAATGCCGATTTAATTATTCTAACAATTCCTAGTTTTTTAATTAGAAATACTTTAATTGAAATAGAACCTTTAATAAAAACAGGAGCTTGGGTTGGATCTATACAGTGTTCAGGCGGTTACTTTTGGATGGCACAATCAATATTACCAAAAGGCACTAAGATTTTTGGCTTTCAGAGGGTTCCATTTATATCTAGAATTAGAGAATATGGATCTTCTGTGAACATTAAAGGCTATAAAAAGCAACTAAAGATTGCAACAAACAAAAGCTCTGATAATGATCATACAATTATTAATAATTTAAAGAAAATATTTAATACCCCAACAATTAAATTAAAATCTTTTTTAGAGGTTACATTAACCAACTCTAATCCAATTTTACACCCATCTCGATTATATGATTTGTTTAAAAACATTAGTTTAAATAAGAATTTTAGAGATGAACCTTTATTTTATGAGGAGTGGAGTGATAATGCTTCTAATATTCTTATTAAATGTGATGATGAGTTAGCTGATATAGTTAGGGCATTAAATAATAAAATGGATCCAATTCCTTCAATATTGAAACATTATGGAGTGGATGATTCTTTATCGTTAACGATAAAATTGAGAAGTATAGCAGCATTTAAAGGAATACGATTGGGCTTGTCTAAAGTATCTGAGAATACATTTCGCATAGATTTGAATAATCGATATTTTACAGAAGATATTCCATTTGGACTTTTAATTATAAAAGGATTTGCGGAACAATTGAAAATTGAAACTCCTATGATTGATGAGATAATCTTATGGGCTCAAAATTTGATGGGAAAAGAATATCTCATCGATAATAGATTGATAGGAAAGGATGTTTGTGAAACCGGAATTCCTCAAAACTTTGATTTCAAAGTTTAATAAAATATTTTTTGGGTATAATCTAAGAAGATGGTTGCTTTTTTAAAGGGAAGCATAAAGAATATTGGATAGAAGATTAAAGTTTAATATTTCATATAAAAACAAATGAGTAGGTTAGTTTTTGAGATTATATATTTTATATGATGGTAAATAATAATTCTTTAAAATCCGCTGCCACCAAAGGCATGTTATGGAGCGCTGTTGAAAAAATTCTATTGCGTTTTGGCCAGTTTGCAATTCATATAATACTTGCTAGGCTTTTACTGCCCAAGGATTTTGGGTTAATTGGGATGCTAACAATTTTCATTGCCTTATCCCAGATTTTTGTTGATAGTGGAATGGAGTCAGGCTTAATACAAAAGCAGAAACGTACTGACCGGGATTTTTCAACAGTACTAATTTTTAATTTTGGAATCAGTGTTCTTTTTTATTTTATTCTTTTTCTCCTTGCTCCATTTATTGCTGAGTTTTATTCAAAACCTGAGTTGACAATGCTCACGAGAGTATTGGGATTAAACGTAATCATCAATTCATTGGCTGTTGTACAGCGAACAATATTTAAAATTGAGCTTGATTTTAAAACTCTTGCTAAGGTCAATGTGCTTTCAATTATTGTTAGTGGTGTAATCGCAATTTTGTCTGCATATTATGGAGCGGGCGTTTGGGCGCTTGTAATACAAAATTTAGTACAAGCAACAATAACCACAATAATGTTTTGGGGATTCAGTAAATGGAGACTAAGTATTCATTTTTCAAGAGACTCTTTTAAACATTTATTTGGATTTGGTTCTAAATTACTTTTAGCTGGTTTATATTCAAAATCTTTACAGGAAGTTTATAATGTTGTTATTGGTAAATTTTATAATGCTTCTGAATTAGGTTTTTATTACAATGGAAAGAAATTAACAGAAGTATTAACGGGGATTGTTTCTAGCGTGATACAACAGGTAAGTTATCCAATATTGGCTTCTGTTCAAGATGATAAAAAACGAATGATTAGCATTTATAGTCAAACTTTACGGATGACTGCATTTTTAATTATACCTTCTATGACATTATTGGCATTGCTTGCAGACCCTTTAATAAGGCTCTTATTAACTGATGAATGGCTGCCTGTTATTGTCCTTCTTCAATGGTTAAGTTTTGCAACGATGTTCAGACCAATTAGTGTTATAAACATGAATATATTAAATGCTATTGGTCGTTCTGACCTTTTTTTAAAGACCGATCTTTCAAAACTACCTTTTATTGTAATAGCCTTAATTATTACAGTCCCAATTGGACTTGAAGCTATTGTTATTGGGAGTCTTATTACTTCTTTGATTTCTTTTTTTATAAACGCATATATGCCGGGAAAACTTTTTGATTATGGTGCCATCAAACAATTGAAAGAAATGATTCCAGTTTTTCTTGCAACAGGCTTTATGGCATTATTTGTATATTTGGGAACTCTTTGGATTAATTCTAATATTATAAAGATAATGGCAGGAAGTATTTTAGGAATTTTTACTTACTTATTACTTTGTCATATTTTTAAAATCCAAGAATTAAAAGAAATTCATAATATAGTACACAATTTTAGAAATAAAAGAAAAGATTAATATATCAACTAAAATCTTATAGTATAAAATATTACATTATCCTTTTTAAATAGGGGACAAATAAATTATGAAAAAAAACAATCCACTTGTTAGCGTTTGTATTATTTCTTATAATTCTTCAAATGTTATTGTCGAAACACTGGAAAGTATAAAGAATCAAACGTATAAAAATATAGAATTAATTATTTCTGACGATTGTTCAACTGATAATACAGTTGAAGTTTGTGAAAAATGGTTAGATAAAAATAAATACCGTTTTAGTAATGGAGAAATTATTACATCTCCAATAAATACTGGCACTTCAATTAATCTTAACAGGGGGCTAAAACAATCAAATGGTATATGGGTAAAAATTATGGCGGCAGATGATTTATTATTTCCTCATTCCATAGATGCATTTTTAAAGTACTCAACTGAAAATAATAAGAAAGCTTGTGTTAGTAAACTTGACTATTTTGGTAATGTCAATAAAGCAAAGCAAAAAGAATATTCGTATGATTTGTTTTACAATAGATATTCAAAATTAGATGTTTCGGGAAAATATAAAATGTTGCTAAGTGAATGTCTATTACCAATGCCGGGATTATTCATTTTAAAAGAATTGTTGGTAGCTATTGATTATATTGATGAGAAATATACATTTGGTGAAGAGTGGCCAACATATATGAAAATACTTGAGAGAAATATAGATTTGGCATATTTTGATGAAAAACTAGTTAGCTATCGTAGTTCTGAAGATAGTCTTAGTGGGAAAAAATATGTTAATACAGATAAAGGTGTTGCCTATACTCCTGCAAAGAGAAAAGTATTTAGCGATTCATTGAAATTCTTTAATGACTACCGGAAGCCACAATTGAAAAAGAGGAGAATGTATCTACAAATCTGGAGTCAAATTTTAGGTTATAAAATGGCTGATTTAAGATTTGAATCAAAACTTTCTGTAGGAGATAAAATAAAATTAACTTTAATGCAATTAATTTATCCTGTAACTTATACTAGGATTTTTCAATATATACATAGTGGGAGGGTGCATTATATTTTTTTTAGACTTAAAAATATTTTTAAATTTTAAATGCTACCTATAAAATTATCAACTGACTATGTTTAATTTAAATTATAGAAGATGAAAGCATTTTTATTATTAATGCTCTTTTTTGTAAATATCTACAATCCTTTTTCAGTGTTTCTAACTGCAGGGTTCAATTTATTTGTGTTGTTGTTGTTACTTAGGATTGAGTTAATTAATAAAAGAGAATTTCTAAATTTAATGATTTTTTCTATTATCATAATTATATGGCAAGTATTTGTTTTCATACTAAACATCAACTTTTCAGGATTTCTTTTGGGAAAGTATTTTAGGATTGTTTTGTCAACATTTTTTTTGGGCTTAATAATTCCAAACTTTTCTTTCTCTGCAAAAAAAATAATTAATATAATCTCAATAATATTGTTTTTACATCTTTTGGCGATTGCTGTTCAAATTTTATTCCCCTCTATAGTAAATCCTATGGCAGGTTTTTTTAATTTTGATAGGGATACTGAGCTATTAGATCGTTTAACCATAAGGAATTTGGGATTAGCAGGTTCATTTGATTTTGCAGCTTTATTGTCAGTATTTGGTATATATGTATTTTATCTTCAATACAAAAATACCAAAAAAATAATGTTCTTAATACTATTTTTACTTGCGTTTCTCAGCTGTTTTAGAATATCGAGAATGGCAATGATTCTTGGGTTTTTCGTATTTATTTCAATTTCATTTATTCTGCTAAAGAACTTATCATTATTTAAGAAAATACTTATTACACCCATACTTGTTGGGGTATTTATTGTAGTATTTAATTTTGCATTTCCTATATTAGTTGGATCTCTTTCTTTTTTACAAAAAACTTCACTTAACAAAGGTTATGTTATAGATAGAGCAGAATACAGTACATCAGATAAGACTTTATTGGACAGGCATTTATTTTTTCCTGAATCGACTTATAAGAGTATAATTGGTGAGGGTGTTAAAATTAGTGGTACAGATATTGGCTATGTCAAAACAATATTTTCTATAGGAATTATAGGACTTTTGTTAATTATTATGCAATATTTATACATGATAAGGCGAGTTAGGAAAATTAAGAAAAGAAAAACATCAACTGAATTAGTGCAACTCTGTAATTATTTTATTTTTTTTACTATAATGCTATTTGTTGTGAATTTGAAAATTTTGTTGCTTTACAGTAGAGGAGCTCATGAATTTGTATTGCTTATGTTCTTCACAATTTTGACTTTACATAACATGGCTGATACGAATGATAATAAAATAGAGAATTTTAATGTTCGAGAGACTACATTTTAAACTGAATTGAGTAAATTATTAATATAACTATATCCAGCTATGAATAAATCTATTTCTATATTATTTGCGTGTGTAAACTATAACACTAATGATAAATTAAATGATTTGCTCGATTCGATTAATAAAGCATATTTAAAAACAAATAAGAACTTAAATATTGATATACTAATCGGTGATAATTCAAAAAAATTTCAACTAATTCCGGAAATATTAGAAAAGAATATTAAAATTACTCATGTTGAAAATCGAGCTAATTTAGGATATATAGGTGGAGTTGTAAATTCATTAAATGAATCAAAAACTAATATTTCTAATTATGATTATTTTATAATTTCGAATGTTGATTTGAAGTTAGACGATAACTTTTTTAATGAATTAATCGAATTAGAACAAGATTCCTCCGTAGGTTGGTATGCGCCTAGTATAATCTCTGAAAAAGAAGGAAGAGATAGAAATCCTAAGATATTATACAGACCATCACTAAAAAAAATGAAACTTACAATCCTAATGTATAAATTTCCAATATTTTATTACTTGTATCTAAAATTCATTTATGTATTAAGATCAAAAAAAATCCAATCAAATAATCTAAACAACGAAATATATGCTGGCCATGGATCATTTATGATATTTACAAAGAATTTTAATGATAAAAACGAAGATTTTAGTTTTCCCAGTTTTTTATTTGGGGAAGAAATTTACTTTGCAGAACAAGTTAAAAATTCAAAGCTTAAAACAGTTTATATTCCTAAACTCAGGATATATGATTTTGATCATGCTAGTACAAGTAAAATTAAAAAAAGGAAATATTTTAAATTAAATTATCAATCAATGAAGATTATAACTCAAAAATACTTTACTAATGAATAAAATTGAAAAAGTAGTTTATAATATTGTTAAAAATAATGTGAAGGTTAAGATAGTTATTAAAAGGATTTATCAGTCTTTCTTTTTAATATTTAAGCCCAAACGTTTAGAAACAAAATATGATGTAAAAATAGCTGAAGGATATTTTTTTGGTTTTCACGATAAAAACCCTTGGTCAAATAATGATTATTTATTAGCACACAAAATAGATAGTTCAGTGCAAGGAGTCCCAACTAAAGAAGATTGTGTTGAAATAGGTTATTTTAAAGACACTGAACTAAAAGAGTTTAAGACAATCGATAAAACAAAATCTTGGAACTGGCAGCAAGGAGCTATGCTTCAGTGGATTGGAAACAGGGATCAGATAATGTTTAATTATTGGGATGGTAATCAGAATGTTGGTAAGATAGTTGATTTAAACGGCAAACGTATAAAATTTTTACCCTATGCTGTAGGAGCAGTTAGCAATGATAGTAATTATATTGCTAGTTATGATTTTGAAAGGCTTAATAGAGGTATGTATGGGTATGGATATGCTAATGAAAATAAAAATATTAAAACTTTGGATGATAATATCCCATTAGATTCAGGATTTAGGATTTTCAGTATTAAAGAAAATCAGGAGATGCTTAATATATCTATTAATGAAATTAACAATCTTTTAGGTGAAAGAAAGCTAAATGGATACTTATTTGTTACACATTTCTTATTTTCTCCTAACAATGAAAGATTCTTATTCTTAATTAGATCATACATAAAGAATAGAAGATTAACTTCAAGAATGATTTCGTGTGATATTCACGGTGAAAATATACATATTTTTCCATGCGGAAATATGGTTTCTCATATAACTTGGGTTGGGTCAGATAAAGTTTTAGCTTATTGTTCAGATATTAATGAAAAGGATGGGTATTATTTATTTAATGATCAAGATGAAGGATATAAGAAAGTCGGAGAAAAAGAATATACATTTGATGGGCATCCGCAATTTAATGAAATTGTCAATTCAATTATAACGGATAGTTACCCTAACCGAAAAAGATTACAGGAATTAAGTATTTATAATTTTAATTTAAATGAAAAAAGATTAATAGGTCAATTTTATTCGCCAGTGAAATTTAGTAATGAATTTAGATGTGATTTGCATCCAAGATGGAATAAAGATGGGACAAAAATATGCATCGATACAACATACACAGGTAAGAGAGCATTAGGTGTAATTTATTTAAATAAACAAATATGAAGAATCTTGTATCCATAATAACCCCATCATACAATTCGACCAGTTTTATTTCAGAAACAATAGAATCTGTTTTAGCACAAACATATGATAACTGGGAAATGACTATTATAGATGATGCTTCTCAGGATAATTCCGTAGATATTATTGAGAATTTTGTTAAAGCTGATGCAAGAATAACATTGATTAAATTAGATAAAAATGTTGGAGCTGGTGATGCAAGAAATAGGGGTATTGAAAAAGCACGGGGAAAATATATTGCTTTTTTAGATAGTGATGATGTATGGCATGAAGAGAAGCTTGAAATACAAATAAAATTAATGGAAGATTCTCAAACTCCAATAAGTTTTACTGGATATACTATAATGGATGAACCCTTAATCAAATCGAAATCCATAATTAATGTACCTCAATCCGTTGATTTAAAGGAGTATCTAAAAACGACTATTATTGGTATGTCTACGGCTATTATTAATAGAGATATAGTAGGGGAGTTTAAATTAAGTTCAATACGAACGAGGCAAGATGGAGTATTGTGGATTGAATTGTTAAAAAAAGGTTATACAGCAATTGGATTGAATATGCAATTGACAAAGTATAGATCAAGAAAGAATTCTATATCAGCAAATAAATTAAAAGCTATAAAAAGAATTTGGTATATCTATAGAAAGTATGCTGGACTTAACCTATTTTATACTTTTTATTATTTTATGTTTTATATTATAAACAATATTCAAAGAAGATATTTTCAATAATATATAGATTTATACCATAATTAGAAAATATCAATGAAATAATTAAATAAAAAATGTTACAAGATAAGGTTCATATTAATTATAGGAATATTAATTTTTGGTTTATAATTTGTGTTTTTTTATTTATTTTTAGAACAGTAATCCCTTTTTTCTTTTCTTTTTTTAGTACAAATATTCCCTTTAATCCCTGGGTTATGGGATTATTCATGATATTACCTTTTTTTCTTGAATATATACATAGGAGAGATAAATCAGAAAAATAATTTTATGGTTAAAATACTTGTTACGGGAAAAAATAGCTTTGTTGGTAAAAATTTTATCAAACAATCGAAATACGACCAAATTGATGAGATTTCGTTAATAGAGAACAAACCGGAAGAAATTAATTTTAGCGATTATGATGTTGTTTTACATTTGGTTGCTATTGTTCATCAGTCTAAGCAAATTGAGGAAAAGGAATACTTTCGAGTAAATAGGGATTTATGTTTGCGAACAGCACAAGAAGCAAAAAAAGCAGGAGTAAAACAGTTTGTATTTCTTAGTACAGTTAAAGTTTATGGTTCGTATAATCCTGAAATAGGCACATGGAATGAATCTTCTATTTGTGAGCCGGATGATTCATATGGAAAAAGTAAGTTTGCAGCAGAAAAAGAATTAGAAAAACTAGTTGATAAAGATTTTACTGTATCTATTGTTCGTACTCCATTGGTCTACGGGGAGGATGTTAAAGCAAATATGCTAAGCTTGATTAATCTGGTAGAAAAATTTCCAATCTTACCTTTAGGAAATTCTAATAATAGAAGAAGTTTTACCTCCGTTCAGAATCTAGTTGCATTTATTGATAGGATCATTGAAAAGAGATTGTCAGGTGTTTTTATAGCAAAGGATAATAGAGATTTATCAACTACTGAATTAGTTACGTATATTTCCAAGTTTCTTAAAAAGAAATTATTTTTATTATCAATCCCAAGGTTTATTATTTATTTTGGTAAGAGAATTTATCCCAAAATATTTGATCGCTTGTATGGTTCATTGGAATTTGAAAATAAAGAAACTCTAGAGAGGTTAGACTTTAGTCCTCCATTAAGTATTGATGAAGGATTGAGAAAAATGATAAAAGCATATCAAAAAAATAAATAACCAACTAAAAAGTAACATGCTATGCAGTCTGAAATTTTAATTGGTATAATACTTATTTTTTCTTTTATATCTACATATTTTGTTAAAAGAATTGCGCAGAAATACCAAATTGTGGATATTCCAAATCAACGTAGTTCTCATAATGAAATAACCCCGAGAGGAGGAGGCTTAGCAATTGTTATAAGCTGGTTTCTTGGGATCTCTGTATTGTTTTATTTAGGACAAATAGAATCCCATTTGTATTATGCTTTGATGTGTGGTACTGTTTTAGCAGTAATTAGTTTATTGGATGACATAATAAACCTGTCGCCAAAGATTCGGTTGTTAACCCAGGTTTTAGTCGCTGTAGGAGCATTAATGTTTTTAAAAGGGATTAATCCTATTTTTCATATTGGTTATAAGCAAGAACTAAAATATATTTTATATCCGATTACTATTATCGGTATTGTCTGGTTTATTAATTTGTATAATTTTTTGGATGGCATTGATGCTTATATTTCCATTGAAACTATATTTTTAGCGTTGTGCTTTTATTTATTTACAGGAAATCTCATTGCTTTGATTTTGATTGTATCTGTTATTGGTTTCTTATATTGGAATTGGCCAAAAGCAAAAATATTTATGGGTGATGTTGGAAGTACACAGTTAGGTTTTATTATAGTTGTATTGGGAATCTATTTTCATAATGAAAATGAATTATCTATTTTAAATTGGATTTTGTTAACTTCTCCTTTTTGGTTTGATGCAACATTTACATTATACCGAAGGTGGCGAAACAAAGAAAAATTAAGTATTGCGCATAAAAAACATGCTTATCAGCGAATTGTCCAAGCAGGATTTACTCATTTAAAAACAGATATATATCTTATTGTTATTAATATAATTCTTTTAGTTAGTGTTTTTATTGTACGAAGATTTGAATTTTTATATTTCTTAGTTTTATTAATGGTTCTAGCAATTTTGTATATTCTTACAAGGCAAATAGACAAACGAAAGTCGTTTTAAAATTCTATTTGTGACTGAAATTAGAATAATATAAATAGAAGAACAACTAAAAATTGTGCAGGGAAAATTGAATAATTGGCTAAGAAAGGTTCTTGAATTTAAGACCCCAAATTAAATGATGGCCCTAGAATATTCTTGGTAAAGTTCCAAAAAATAGCGATTTTTAAAAGGAAAAAAGTGACTTTGATTCAAAATTAAACTTCGTTGCATTAAGGTCTTGTATATAGTTTTTTTTTAGATCATAGTGAGGACATAGACAAAGTCAATAAATTAATAATTGTTGAGAATTTAATTGATTCTGGCAAAAAGACTAAAATATTAAACATTGTATTTATAGACAGTATCGAATTTGCAAAAGAATGAAGCTTTAAGGATCATCGTGGGTAAAAAGGCAAGAAAAGCTTTTGAAAAATAATACAACAGAACATATCGCAAAATTATATATTTGTTAATAGATTAATTCAATTTTAATAATAAGGATCAATAGTCTTCAGATGAGTAGATTTAAAATGTATAAGCCCATATTATTTTTTATTAAAAATGATTTTCAATTTTATATTTTCATTATATTTTCGATTCTATTACCCTTTTCTAAGCAATATTTACCACTTATAACTTTTGCCTGGGTTGTTTCGGCTATTTTTTCTATTCGTAAGGTGAAAAGAGAATCATTTCAAAATATAATTTTATTAGCTTTTCCGACAATCTTCTATTTGATCCATATATTGGGATTATTTTATTCTGAGAATATAGGGAATGGCATGTTTAATCTTGAAAAAAAGCTGTCAATATTATTTATTCCCTTGGTAGTAATATTTATAACTGAAAAAATAAAACTTAATTATCGAATTATTTTAAAGGTTTTTGTATTGGCTAATTTTATAGCTGGTATTATTTGTTTACTCTATGCCTTTAATAATAGCATTGGAGTAAACGAATTAGGAGAATGTTATTTTGAAAGTTCTTATTTGCCTAAATTTAATGAAAGGTTTAGGTTTATTCAGTTAATAAATCATCGATATAGTTATTTCTCGTATGCTTTTTTAAGCATATTTCAGCATCCTTCATATTTTTCCACATATATTTTATTTTCAATAATAATATTGATTTATTTAATTCGATCAAGCAAAAAAAGACAAATAGGATACTATGGATTGATATTGTATTTTACTATTTTTATTTGGTTACTTGGAAGTAGAGCAGCATATCTTACTTACCTTATTAGTCTCTTTAGCTTCTTTTTAATTCTGATTCTGAAATATAAAAAATACTGGATTGCAGTGACCATATTGGGAGTAGGAATCTTAATTTCAATAATTGCAATTTCCAATGAGCAATTAAACAAAAATATTAAAGAAACTATCTCTTTCGTAGATAATAAACCACTCAATAAGGATTCCGATATAAGGTTGTGGTTATGGAAATCAGGATTTGAAGTTTTAAAAGATAATTTATGGTTTGGGGTTGGAATAGGGGATGCTGATGAGAAATTGAAAGAGAAGTATATAAAATACGATTTAGATGTAGCCCAAGAACATAACTATAATGTTCATAATCAATATCTAGATATTGCTGTTAAATTAGGACTCGTAGGCTTTCTTGTTTTAACAGGATGGATTATAATTACTTTACTGATTACGATAAAAAGAAAGCAGTTTTTATTTTTTTATTTCATGTTAATATTAAGTATTAACTTTTTCTTTGAAGCAATGTTAAATACAATAGCAGGTATTTCATTTTTTGTTTTTTTTTATAGTTTACTTGTAACTATTTCTATAAAGAAAGAGAAAACATAATATTTGGTAATGCTGAAAATAAAAATATGAAAGATAATTTTTTAGTAATAATGGCAGGTGGAGTTGGAAATCGTTTCTGGCCAGTTAGTATTCCTGAACAACCAAAACAATTTATTGATATTTTAGGGATTGGTAAAACATTAGTTCAATCTAATGTAGAACGTTTTAGTGTAATTTGTAAAGATGAAAACATTTATATAGTGATGAATGAACAATATAAGGATGTAGTTAATGAACAACTTCCTTTTATGTTGGATGAACAGATTCTTTTAGAACCTTATATGCTTATTACTTCGCCATGCATTGCTTATGCTATGAATAAAATATATTCACAGAATCCGGATGCTAATATTGTAGTCTCACCGACAGATCACTGTATTAAGGATGAGAATGAAATTCTCAAAACAATTTCAGCAGTTCCCATAATTTAAGTAAGACATAAGATTATTTTCAATAACAGAAAGTGTAGAAAAATCTTGAATAATTGTTATTGGTTCAGTTATTTAACTCAAGAGTTTCTTTTAATTTCTACTTTTCTTTATATAAGGCTATTATTGGTGGCGATATAGCTGTGTTTTAGATTCTCTTTTCTTTGTCAAATTCCCTTTTTTTAAACTATCATGATTCAATAAACTAGTGCAACAGATTTATAATTAATAAACTTGTTGTATTTTGGCTTAATAAGTAATTTTTTTTCCAAAGGATTGAGATTTTAATACAGTATTAAGGTATAGGTTCACTTAAGAAAGTACAAGACTTGTTAAATGAGAGACCTAGGAAGGTAATGGTAAATCTCCACAGTAGCTATACTGAATATTATCTGCTTAATATTCTTTCTGTAAACTTTTAAATACACACAAAAAAGGTTCAGTCAAGGGGGTTTGTTTGTATATTAAATTTGCTGATAGAAAGAAAATTAAAAAAAATAAAATGTGTTTTGTTAACTTCGTTCTGAAAGAGTAATGAGATTGATAACTGTTGCAATAGAAATTTGAAACTAAGCACTTACTAGACTAATCTATATTCTTAATTCTTCTATTTATTTGTTTTATTAGTAAATAAAATAATGCAATAAAACCAAACAAGAGTCCACTGGTTAAAGTATATGTAACCGTCCTTTTAATTGGTGTTTGGTATATTATAAAGTCATCTATAACTCGAAAAGGAATAGCAAAATTTAGTTCTTTTTGTATTTTTTGTTTTTCTTTAATTAAGCCTAGTATATCTTTGTGAAATGAGTTTTGATCATTGTAAATATTTACACCTGTTTTATTATTTGTATTGCTTTTAATGTTTTTTCTTTGCAATTCCTCCAGAAATAATATCTCTGAGTTAATATTTTCAATTAGAGAAAGGTTTTGCTCTTTAAATATTTCTAATTCTTCAGTAATATAGACTTCTTTATTTAAATATGATTGGAGATTATCACTTAGATTATTGTACAATTTATTATTATTTGTTTTTACAATAATCTTTATATAATTAAGCTCTTTTTTACTTTTTTCGTCAATAATTTTTGATGCATTAATTTCCTTTAAATCTATTATTTCAAGTTCACTTAAGCCAAACTTATTGCTTAGATAAGAATAATTCTTATCATTAATTACACGTTGTATATTGTTAATATATTCAACCAGAATTTCGTCCTTTAAAGTGTAGGATTCAATTATCATTGAAGATTCATAGTGTTCTTTTTCTATGTATCTTGTAGAGTAACCTACAGCGCTACCCACAATAAGACTTGCAAATAAAACCCAGAAATGTTTATGAAAAAATTTATAAGCATTAATAAAAACCTCGATTAAATCGATTTCATTTGTATTGTTTTCAGAATTCATAATAAATTAGATTGGTGTAAGATGGTTTTAAAAATACAAGAACCTTTAACTACAAAAATTATTGTATAACAAAGCACTTATTTTACAATAAGTGCTAACGTACTATGATACAAAAATAATATTTATGTTGTTATCTTTTAGAATCGGAAATAATGTTTTTAATTCCTTTGATATTTTCGATTAAAAAAGATACGAATGTACCAAGAATAAAAAATAGTATTCCATAAGATTTAATATAAGAAATAAGATCATTTTCAATCTGGGAGAGCGATGAAAACTCTTGAATTACGGTTATCGCTTCTGTTCTTAATTGTAATGTCTTTTCTAATTCTTGTTTTTGAATGTACAAAGAAATAATCTGCTCATGATATAATTGAGTTTGTCTTTCATTCATAACAAGTAATTGACCAGCTTGGGGCTCTAACTTTTCTTTTTTCTCAAAATACTCAGCATTTTTTAAACTTTCCAAGGAAATTATCTCTTCGTTTAATTTTGCAATTAACTGATTTAATTGTTTTTCACGTATAACTTTTAAATTGTTAATGTATTGATTTTTACCAATATAATTCAAGATACTTTCTTGAATTATTGGAAAAACTGTTTGATCGTAAACTTCAACTTTTATTACAAACCGATTTTTCGAAATAGTTGTGTCAGAAGTTTCGTAACTTTCGTCAAAATCTATAAAATCTGCGATATCATCATTATTTACATCAATTACTTTAAAGGCTTTTACATCTTTAATCATGCCTAGAACATTTTCATCTATGTCTAACTGTTGCTCCAATCCTTCATTGTTATCAGCATAAAATAATTCATGAATATTATTAATGTAATTGATCATATCAATACTGGACATTGCATTTGAATATGCTTCCAAACTTGAAGAATAAAATCTTTGTGAAGTTTTAAATTGATAAAAACCAATGATAAGCCCAATTGTCATAACTATTGAGATCAAAATTGACCGTCTAACAAAGAAAAGAAATATTGAATATAAAAATTTAAAGAATTTAATCGTTATTTGACTCATCCACGAAGTAATTTTTTGAAATACTTCTATTAAATCAATTTCATCATTTCTTTTATCTGTACTCATCTTATTTAGTTAAATATATTATACAATTGTTTCATTGATTCTACCTTATCAGGATAGCCCAATTTTTCATACGAATATACTAAGTTTAAAATTAATTTCTTAATGACTTCAATATTTGTACAAGGTTTATAGTAGGATTCTTTAGGTTCCATTTTTTGTTGCTTCAAGAAATAGTCAATTTCTCTTTTTCCTAATACCGTTCCTTTATTGTAAGGATTAATATAAAATAAAACTTCATCATCGTATGGATTATCTGTATTAAATATATCTAAATACGATAATATAAAGTTTCTGGGCATACTAACCCCATAAATTGGGATATCTAGTTCTTGGGCTAAAGCAATGTAAATTATTCCAAGTGTTAAAGGATTTCCTTTTTTCGATTCAAATACATGGTTTAAAAAGGAATTCTGTGGGGCAAAAAAATTTGTACTGTTCCCCGAAAAACCATGAATCTCAAAAAAGATGTGATTTAGTACTCTAACTTTCTCAAGAGCTGTAAGATTCTCACTTATTTCGAGCCAGGCATCTTGTTTTATTTTGTCAAAAGTACTGGCGATTGTATCAAATTTAAGATCAGGGTATTGATATTTAGCGATTAAAAAAGCTCCTTGCAATAGATTGGTTGAGTTGTTTTCTTTCCAGTCAAATAATTGCTTTTGTGTTGAAGTAAATTGGATTTCTTGAATAAGATTCTCGATGCGCTCCTGAAGAACCTCATTTAAAGAAGTTTCCCAGGCTCGTTCAAGTTCAGGTATAATGTCTTCACCTTCTATGAGGATTCTTTGAGAAACCTGCATGAAAATTTCATTATTAGGGTCATCTAACAATTGTAAAAGAGCTTTTATTTCACTGTTTTTATTCGTCATTCTAAGTTTAAGCAGTTAATCTCTCAAGAACAGTTTTAATTAATTCTTTAATAACAGGTTTATAATCTTTACTATACTCACCTTTAGGGCGATTTGCAATTATAGCACAAATTGTAATGGCATTATGTCCCATAAGTTTAGAAAGTCCAAAGATTGCAGAGCTTTCCATTTCGTAATTTGTAATTTTTTGACCTTCAAAATCAAAAGCTTCAATTTTATCATTAATTTCAGGATCAACAATTGGCAAACGCAATTTTCTTCCTTGCGGTCCATAGAATCCAGAAGCAGAAATAGTGATTCCTTTTGTAATATTATCACCATCGAGTTTTTGAACCAAATCTACTGATGCATCAACAACATAAGGTGATGGTAACAATTCGTTCCAGTTTACATGTTTCTTGAAAGCTGCTTCAAAAGCTAAATCAGAAACAGAATTTCTATTCTGATAGTAATTAAGTAAACCATCAAATCCTATAGATCTCTTACTCATTAAGAAAGAATCTACATTTATATCCTCTTGCAGCGAACCTGATGTTCCAATACGAACTAAATTTAAAGTTTTATGTTCTTTATTTTTAGTTCTGGTTTTTAAATTGATATTTGCAATGGCATCTAGCTCATTTACAACTATATCTATATTGTCAGTACCAATACCAGTAGAAATAACACTTATTCGTTTTCCATTTTTATAACCAGTAATGGTACAAAATTCTCTATTTTGCTTTTTTAATTCGATTTTATCAAAAAAGGACGCAACAATCTCAACTCTTCCCGGATCTCCAACTAGAATAATATCATTTTCAATATCTTCAGGATGAAGGTGTAAGTGGAATATGCTGCCATCTTTGTTAATTATTAGTTCCGATTCTCTAAATTCCATATTTCCTTCCTTTCTTATTGTTTGGGACTCCAAATCTATTCAAAATAAATTAAAAGCGCAATAAAGAAAAATCAACACAACCATAATAATTTCGAGCCTTGTATGTTGATAACAGAATATTTTCCCTTGAATCAAAAATAAAAAATGTATAAAATCTGAATGTTTTCATATATAGTATTAATGTTATACCTTTATTCTCTCAGAAAATTAATAATTCAAAAACTAAATTATGAAAAAAATAACAACAACATTTTGGATTGCTACAGCGGTAATATTTTTAGTTATCATATTGATTAGCAGTTCATCATTTATTACTCTTAAACCAGGAGAACGAGGAGTGATTTTTAGAAAATTTACAAGTGGGTTAGATAAGGAAAATATTTTTCAACCAGGATTTCATGTTATCGCTCCTTGGAATGAAATTTATGTTTACAATGTAAAAGAGCAAAATAGTGAAGAAGGAATGGATGTTTTAGATAAGAGTGGACTTTCAATAAATATGGATATTTCTATTCGTTTTAATCCTAAGTATGATCGTATTGGTTATTTACATGAAAAATTTGGGGTTGATTATATCAGAACATTAATTGTTCCTGAAGCACGATCTACCGTTCGTAGAGTTGCTGGACGTTATACTGCAGAGGAAATTTATTCAACTAAACGTAGCGAATTGGAAAGTGCAATAATAGTTGAAACCGCAGAAGTACTAGGTGTAAATGACATTGAGATGAAAGCATTACTTATTCGTTCAATTAACTTACCTGACCAAATTAAGGTAGCTATTGAAAATAAATTGAAGCAAGAACAGGAAGCTTTAGCATATAAGTACAAATTGGAAAAAGAACAGTCTGAAGCAGAACGAAAAAGAATAGCTGCTGAAGGTGAAGCGCGAGCAAATAAAATTATAAATAGTAGTTTAACTCAAGCGTTATTAAAAATGCGTGGAATTGAAGCTACTATCAAGTTATCAGAATCTCCAAATTCAAAAGTTGTAGTAATTGGAAGTGGTAAAGATGGCTTACCATTAATACTTGGTGGTAATAATTAATTAAACACTTCGACAAGCTCAGTGTGACATATGTTAATAAGAAATAGTTGTCATACTGAGTTTATCGAAGTATAGTCAACTATTTTTTTATTTGTCATCTCCAATTTGATTGGAGATTTCATACTAGGAATTTCTAAAATCAACTAAGAGATTCCCTTTTTCAAGGGAACTATTCTCACGAACAAAGTAAGTAATGACATTTTTTGGATTTTCGACAGTTACTTTATTATAAGTCTTTTTGGAAGATTCTGTAGCGTTTGTATACTTTTCCACCGAGTTTTTCTACTTCTGCTCTCATTTTAGTATTGGTCTCCATTACAACATGACTATCAATTAATTTAAGACCACGTTCATTAGCAGAATTTAACATTGCTTCTGCAAGTATTGTATCTAATCCAATATTTCTTAAATCGTCTCTAACAGCTCCTAAAAGTAAATCTAGTTGTTTTGTTTTTTTCATTGATCTAAGGATTTTTATAAAGCCAAACGGGAATAAACGGCCATTAGCATTTCTGATCCCATCGCTAATGCTTGGCATTCCAATTACATAAGCAACAACATCTTCATTCGTATCAACTATAACTTTTATAAATTTAGGATCTAGAATGGGAATATATCTTTTTGCAAAGTCGTCCATTTCTTCATCGCTAAATGGAACATAACCAAAAATATCTGTGTACGTTTTATTTGTAAGTCCAAGTACCGGTCTAATAAATGGTTTAAGTTGTTTTCTCTTGGTAAATTCTACTAAACTATAACCATTCTTTTTTGTTCTTTGAGCAACTCGTTTATACAATGTTGGTACTTCCTTTGGTGTATTAACTTTGTATTGCACAAAATCCATTTTCTTATCATAACCATTTTCTAATATCATTTGAGCCATGAAAGGTAAACTGCAGTTTGTTATCATTACAGTTGGTTGATCAAATCCTTCAACAAGAAAACCTTGAGGGTCTTCATCTGAGAAACCAAAAGGACCAACCATTTTATTCATTCCTTTATGTTTAGCCCATTGTTCCACAAATGAAATTAGAGTTTGGAAAACTTCATGATTATTCCATGTTTCCATGAAACAGAATCGACCAAAGTTTTCTTTGTTTATTTCGTTGTATCGATGGTTAATAATGCCCATAATTCGGCCAACTACTTTTCCATTTTCTTTAGCAATTGCCAGAACGGTATCACAATAATTGAATGCTTTATTTTTTTTCGAATCAAATAATATCCATTCATCTGAATATAATGGTGGCAGCCAATTCTTATGGTCTTTGTGAATTTTTTCAGGTAAGTATATAAATTTTTTAAGATCAGATTTGGTCTTAATTTCTATAATTTCGATCATTTAGATTTTCGTTTATTAATTTTTTGTTAAGATATAAATAATAATAAATATTGTAGATATATCAATGGTTTTGTTTATTAACTAGCTTGTATAAGCGGATTGATATCAGATAAAATATATATCCACTAATTGCACCGGCAAAAATATCAATTGCATAATGAGCTTTTAAGTAAACAGTAGAAAATATTAAGAGAATTGCAGGAGTAAGTAAGATCCTAAAATAATATTTAAAGTTTTTCCATATTAATATTAGAAAAATAACGGTCATTCCAACATGAGAGCTCGGAAAAGCACCTGTTTCTGTTTCTCCATATTCTGTGATAAGATGCATTATTTTATCAAATAAATAACCTTCCGGCACAAGAGTTTGATTTATCTGAAAATAGAATTGAGGTCCGATTGATGGGAAAATAATAAAGAATAAGTAGTAGATGCTAAATGAGGATATGATTATAAACAATGCTTTCTCAAATTGTTCTGGTTTATGGATGTAAAATAACAAAGGGACACCAAATGTAAATAGGTAGTACGAAAAATAGCCAAAATGCATGACCTCACTAAACCAATTTGAAGCAATATATTCTGAAAATTTTAACGAAGGTTGTAATCCAAATAGAAACTGATCAATGTTTACTAAAACACTATCTAGGTTGTTGAAAATGAGATTATTTAAATAATCTGTTTCTCCATAAAAAAAACTTAAAAATAGGAGAGGATAAAAATTTCGAAAGAAAAGTAAGGTTCTATTTTCTCTTCTTTCAAGATAAATGAGAAAAAAAATGATTGAAATAAATATAAATCTTATTAATAAGTGGGGAAGTATATTTTGTAATTTATTATATCCCACCATAATAATAAGTGCAGTAATAATGCTATACAGAATTATTACATGATCGAAAGACTTTAGTTTTAATATAAGCTTATTCATTGTATAATATGAGAATACGAATATAAAAAAAGTGCCATGAAAAAATCCATGGCACCTGATTTATTTTAATAGAATAATCTATCTATTTTTTTCAGCAAATTCTCTTCCTGCTCTTAAGGCTTTTAGATTTGTATTTACAATATCTTCGCCTTTTCGTCCAAAAATCTGACGAATTCCTTCTTCGAAACTCTCGAAAGACATCTCGAAAAATGGAGAAGCTGCACCTAGCATAACAATGTTTGATGACCTTTTTGAACCAAGTTCTGAAGCAATTTTATCTGCATCAATTGCAATAAAGTTTTTTTGCTTTTTTATCTCAGCCATTATTTCTTCAGCTTCCGGATAATCAGGAATGTTAATAAATGGTGTAGTATTTGTAACCAACCATCCTCCTTTTTTTAAGAAAGGTAAATAACGTAACGATTCCATTGGTTCAACAGAAAGAATAATGTCTGCAGCGCCCATTGGAATAAGATCCGATGCAATTTCTTTATCAGAAATTCTCATGTTAGATTGAACAGCGCCGCCACGTTGACTCATTCCGTGTACTTCTGCTTGTTTTAAATGTAAATCATTATGTAAAGCTGCCATTCCAATTGTAGCTGCAATTGATAAAATTCCTTGACCGCCTACACCAGCTAATATGATATCTGTTTTCATAATTTTTGTCTTTTAATTTTGTTTGTTAACTAATGTAGATTATTTAAGATTTAAATTAATTAACTGCTGAGCAAGTTTCTTGTTTTTCATTGTTTGAACACATTGACGACGCGGTATAATTACAGAAACTCCATTGTAAGCTAATTCTTCTTTCATGATTTGTACCATTTCGTCCATATTTTTCTTCAATGGCTTAAGTACACGAATATGATCTGGTTCAACGCCGATACCTCTACAAATATCTTCAATTTTACCTAGAGCTTTAGAATCTTGACCAC
The DNA here is from genome assembly GCA_016342685.1 of Bacteroidales bacterium. Lineage (GTDB taxonomy): Bacteria > Bacteroidota > Bacteroidia > Bacteroidales > UBA12077 > UBA12077. The sequence continues at coordinate 532,853 of JAEINU010000001.1, forward strand.
CTGTCATTCCTGTAGTAAAGTTATCAGAGATGATAATTGTTACAGGACTTTTTTCATAAACACAGTCAATTAAGCCTGTCATTCCAGAGTGAGTAAATGTAGAATCGCCAATAACAGCAACCGAAGGAACTAATCCTGCATCAGCAGCACCTTTAGCCATAGTTATTGATGCTCCCATATCAACGCAAGAGTTAATTGCATTATACGGAGGTAAAGCACCTAAAGTGTAACATCCAATATCAGCGAAAACTCTTCCAACACCATAATCAGCTATAGCTAGATTTAATGCTTCGTAAGCATCAATATGTCCACAACCAACACACATTGATGGTGGTCTGTTTTTAACTAATTCAGGAATTGTTCCATCCAAAATAGTTTCATGGCCTAAAGCTTTTGCAACAAGGTTAGGATTTAATTCACCATCGCGAGGTAAAGTTCCATCTAAACGACCCACGATTGGTGTTCCTGCTTCTTGATATCCTTTTAAAGATTCTTCAATTATAGGAGCTCCTTCTTCAATAACTAATATCTTATCGCATTCTTCAACCATCTTCATAACCATATTTCTTGGTATTGGATATTGACAGATTTTGATAACAGGATTGTTTAATTCTTTATCCTGAAAGTTTTCCATTAAGTAGTTATAAGCAATACCAGTTGTAATAACACCTATTTTTTTATCACTACCATCTATGTATTTATTGTATTTTGATTGTTCAGAAGCTTCTTCAATACCAGCTTGATTTGCTAAAAGTGTTTTGTAGTTTTTTCTAGCAATTGCAGGTAATAATACGAACTGACGTAAGTTTGAAGGTAAAGAAACCTCATTTTGTTTTTTTAACTCAAGAGTTTCAACTCCGGCACGAGAGTGTGCTAATCGAGTTGTGATTCTTATCATTACAGGTAATTTGAATTTTTCCGATAATTCAAATCCATAATAAGCCATTTCGTAAGCTTCTTGCTGATTTGATGGCTCTAAGACTGGAATCATAGCAAAGTTTGCATAGAAACGAGAATCTTGTTCATTTTGAGATGAGTGCATTGAAGGATCATCAGCTGACACGATAATCAAGCCACCATTAACACCTGTAATTGAAGAGTTTACAAAAGCATCAGCGGCAACATTTAAACCAACGTGTTTCATACAAACCATTGAACGCTTACCTGCATAAGACATTCCTAATGCCGATTCCATTGCTGTTTTTTCATTTGCCGACCATTGACTGTGAATATTCTTTTCAGTCGCAAATTTTGATCCTTGAACATATTCAGTAATTTCAGTCGATGGTGTTCCCGGATAAGCATATATTCCAGACATTCCGCCATCTAATGCTCCTTGAGCTATAGCTTCATCACCTAATAATAATAGTTTTTGCATTTTATATTAATTTTAGATTTTTAATATGATTGTTAAGCTTATAAGTTATGAAATTTCAGAAACTTATAAAAATATATTGATTTTGATAATAAAGTAGGAGGGTATTAAAGGCCACCAAAACGTTTTAGGAAGCCTACTTGAATTGCAATTACGTAATAATAAATAACTTTACTTACTTTCAAAATAATGATAATTTATCATTAATTATATTCTTAAGCAAATGTAGCATTATTTTTAATAATTAAATAATAGAAGTGCATTTTTAATAACATATTTTTAGTAAAATACTACATATAGTTACAAATTGAAAGTTTTTAATTGAAATTAATTACCTATCTTAATTGGTTGATTATAAGCGCTAAGTTATTTGTAAAGTTTTTTTTTAAGTTGTAGAAATCAGAATAGTCTAAAAAAAACGATTTTATTCTTTTAAATATTAAGTTTTAAGAATGTATTAGTAATAAATTGTTATCACCAATTTTCTGTTTCCTCCCTGATTTCTGAATTCACACAAGTAAATACCTTGCCAAATGCCTAAATTGATCTTATTGTTTGTAATAGGAATTGTTAAGGATTGTCCAATATTTGAAGATTTTATATGTGCAGCCATATCGTCAGGACCTTCCATTGTGTGTTTGTAAATAGGATCGTCATCCGGAATTAACTTATTCATAAAACGTTCAAAATCTTCTGTAACTGTTGGATCTGCATTTTCATTTATTGTTATTGCAGCCGATGTGTGTTTTATAAATAGGTTAACCAAGCCGTTTTTTGGTAAATCTTTTAACTCAGCTTTAATTAAATTTGTAATAATATGATATCCTCGTTTATAGGCTGGTAATGTAAGTTCTATTTGTTTAATCATATCGATATATTTTTAAAAGATATTTTCAGGAAATAAATTTATTGTTTTTTTTCTAATCTAAACAGAATGAATTAGTTTTGAGTTTCTTTAAAATAGTAAAATATTTTCCTGTTTTTCCTGTTTATAGCATAGTTACATTAAGATTTGCAGATGAATTTAAAAATATATTTTTCCGTTATTCTATTTATTATTGTTTTTTCGGTTCAGGCACAGAATGTTGTTTCGTTGGAAGGTAAGGTAGTTGATAAAAAAGGTGAACCAATCGAAGCTGCTCATATTCGAAATATGTCGAACAATACAGGAGTTATTTCGGAAAATGATGGCAGTTATTCTCTTAAAATTCCAAAAGATAAAAAGGTTTTAGTTCAAGCATCTTGCATTGGATATAAACCTACGAGTTTTACCATTAATACCAAAACGGATAAAATAACAAACCATACTATTACATTGGAAGTTGATGTTAGCGATATAGAAGAGGTATCTGTTGTTGGCAAGTTGTCTCCAGAAAGTAATTTGGTAAAAATTAATGCAAAACATATTGAAATTAATCCTGATATTTCTGGAAATGTAGAATCCATCATAAAAACATTACCGGGAGTTTCATCAAATACAGAGTTAAGTTCGCAGTACTCAGTAAGAGGTGGTAGTTATGATGAGAATATGGTTTATGTAAATGATATTGAGATTTATAAGCCCTTATTGATTCGCTCGGGACAGCAAGAGGGATTAAGTTTTTTAAATTCAGACATGGTTTCTTCCATTCATTTTTCTTCTGGAGGATTTGAATCAATATATGGCGATAAAATGTCGTCGGTGTTGGATATTCGATACAATAAACCAATTGATTTTTCGGGTAAAGTATCATTGAGTTTATTAGGAGGTACGGCCCAATTAGAAGATGTATCTAAAAATAATAAGTTTACTTACAACACGGGATTTAGATATAAAACATCGCAATATGTGCTTAATTCATTAGAAACAAAAGGTGATTACAATCCTAGTTTTTACGATTTTCAAACCTATTTAACATATAAAGTAAATAACAAACTGGATTTTGATTTTTTGGGATATTATGCCTTAAACAGTTATGAGTTTGTGCCAAAAAATAGAGAAACATCTTTCGGTACAATTAACGAAGCTTTAAATTTGAAAATCTATTACGATGGACAAGAAAAGGATAAGTTTGAGACATTTATGGGGGCTTTTACTACAAATTATAATCCCAATGATAAGGTTTTTCTAAAACTAATTTTTTCTGCCTATCAAACAGTCGAAGAGGAAACATATGATATTCGTGGTCAGTATTATTTAAACGAACTCGATAATACTATTGGTTCAGATACCTATGGAGATAGTATTTTGAATATTGGAGTAGGTGAGTTTCATAATCACGCTAGAAATTATTTAACTGCAAATGTTTATTCAGTAGCATTTAAAGGTGGGTTTTATTCAAAACGTAATAAACTACGTTGGGGAGCTAAGTATAATTTCGAAATGATCGATGATGAGTTGAGCGAATGGGAGCGAATTGATTCTGCTGGATATTCTATTCCATATAATGGCGAAACAATTGAGTTGCATAAATCTGTAAGAGCCAAAAATGACATTAGCTCAAATAGAATAACAGCATTTATACAAGATACCTACAATAAAAAATTTATTAATAGTTCAGATTTATTTTTGAATATTGGAGTGCGTGCACACTACTGGGATTTCAATAATGAATTTATTGTATCTCCAAGAATGTCAGTGTCTTATAAACCAAGTTGGGAAAAGAATATGCTGTTCAGATTTTCGTCGGGATTTTATTATCAACCTCCATTTTATAAAGAAATGAAGAATCCAGAAGGACAATTAAATGAAAGAATTAAATCACAAAAATCATATCATTTTGTTTTAGGAAGCGATTATATTTTTAGAGCTTGGAGCCGACCTTTTAAAGTTACAACCGAAATATATTATAAAATTCTGGACGATTTAATTCCGTATAAAATTGATAATGTACAAATTGAATATTCGGGTTTTAATTTAGCTCATGGTTATGCGATGGGAATAGATTTTAAAGTGAACGGTGAATTTGTTGAAGGGATAGAGTCTTGGGCTAGTTTATCATTAATGCAAACCAAAGAAGATATTGATGGCGATGGAATTGGTTATTATGCGCGTCCAACAGATCAGTTGGTTAATTTTAGTCTGTTTTTCCAGGATTATTTACCAATGAATCCATCCTATAGAATGAATCTTAGTTTACATTTTGGAACAGGACTTCCTTTTTCTTCTCCCGAAGTTGGAGAGTATGATGAAGCTTTTAGAATGCGATCATACAAACGTGTCGATTTAGGATTCTCGAAGGTTATAATAGATAAAGAGAAAGAGTTTGAAAAAGCAAAATGGCTTAATGTATTTGAAGATATGTGGATTAGTTTCGAAGTCTTTAATTTGCTCGATATCAATAATACTATATCGTACATGTGGATTAAGACGGTTAATAATCAGGCAGGTGAGGCTTCGCAATATGCAGTTCCAAATTATTTAACATCTCGAAGAATTAATCTTAAACTAACTGCAAAGTTTTAAGTGTACCCAAATTTTGATACCATGTTTACCGAGAAAGATATACAGCAAATAAAATCAAAGAATATTACTATTGAGGATATTGAAATTCAATTACAGAATTTTAAGAATGGGTTTCCATTTGTAAATATTAGCCGGCCAGCAACAAAAAATGATGGCATGCTTGTTTTAAGCAATGAAGAAGTTGAAGCTTATCAAAAGCTTTACGAAGATTTATTACCATCGTCATTAAAATTTGTTCCAGCATCAGGAGCGGCAACAAGGATGTTTAAGTTTTTATTTGAATTTTATCAAATAGCGCAGAAGCAATATAATTGCATTGAAGATGTTGATGATCTAGAAGTAATAACGTTTTTTAAAGGACTTAAAGATTTCGCATTTTATAATGGTTTAACAAGTATTCTCAAACAAAATAATCTGCAAATAGATATACTTATTGCAGAGGGTAGATATAAAGAAATACTTAAATTCTTTTTATTTGAATCCGGACTGAATTATGGACAAAAACCAAAGGGCGTATTGGCGTTTCATAAATATGGAAAGAATGTTCGAACTGCTTTTGAGGAGCATTTGATTGAGGGTGCAAATTATGCAAAATCGGCAGATGGAAAAGTGAGTATACATTTCACTATATCGGAAGAGCATTCCGACTTATTTAAGAATATCCTAATCGAAAAGAAGAATGCAATTGAAAAAGAATACAATGTAAGTTTTGATATTTCATTTTCGCAACAAAAATCGTCAACGGATATAATTGCCGTAAATTTAAATAATGATCTTTTTAGAAATATCGATGGATCATTATTGTTCCGACCTGGTGGTCATGGTGCTTTAATAGAAAATTTAAATGAGCTAAAAGCCAATGTGATTTTTATTAAAAATATCGATAATGTTGTATCCGATAAGTTACAACAAACAACGATTGAATATAAAAAAGTCTTGGCTGGAATTCTTGTATCTTTTCAAGAAAAGATTTTCAATTATTTAAATGCAATTGAAAATGATGAGATAACACCAGATATGATTCCTGAAATAGTTCTTTTTATCGAAAAAGATTTGTGCTGCAATTTTAGTTCTGAACCTACTTTGAACGATTTATTTAATATTTTGAACAGACCGATTCGTGTTTGTGGGATGGTAAAAAATGAGGGGGAACCTGGTGGAGGTCCATTTTGGGTGAAACAAAAAACAGGAGTAGAAAATTTACAGATTGTTGAGTCTGCTCAAATAAATCACTCAAATTCTGAAGTTATAAAAATAGTTCAATCAGCAACATATTTTAATCCCGTCGATTTAGTTTGTTCTACAATCGATTATAAAGGCAATAAATTCGATTTGCTTAATTTTCGTGATTCAAGTACTGGGTTTATTTCAAAAAAGTCGAAGGACGGTAAAGAGTTAAAAGCTCAAGAATTACCGGGCTTGTGGAATGGAGCTATGGCAAATTGGAATACGATATTCGTAGAAGTACCAATTCTTACTTTTAACCCTGTTAAAACGGTAAATGATTTATTAAGACCTGCTCATCAATAAAGGAAATGGAAATAGAATAAGATGTCCCGAAGGTTTATATATGACTTTCGGGACATTTCGTTTTTATTGCAGTTCTATTGTTCTTAATTTATTTTCCCTGATTCACTTAAAAGAGACCATCCAAATAACCAATTTTCTCCATTAGGATTAACTGCGCCTTTATAAGTCACTGTTTCGAACCATTCTTCTGGATATAGTGCTAAATTGCTTTCGACATCTCCAGTTGGAGTTATATTGTAATTGTTTTCGGTAATAATAATTCCCGGATTGTAGGTCTCGTTTTCAGCGCTAAATAAATAATTTTGCAACACTATTTGTTGCGCAGATAATGGCTCGCCGGCTTCGTTATACGCAGAAAGGATTAGAGAATTATTATTTCCTTCGATCTTATAAAAAATATTATTTCCTAAGATTAGATTCTCGTTTTCAAATTGAGAATAACTGTTGTTAGAACCATTCGTATATTCAATTTCAGTTCCACCTAGCTGGTTTGTAAATATTGAGTTGTAGTATTTACCTGCTCCATTGTCAGAAAAAACCATTAGGTTTGAAGATGTTAGTTGCCCATTTCCAATATACGTAGCATTATATATTTCAGGTATTGAAAAAGGTTCTCCATATACAGGATCGGTTCCTCCATCGTGTTCTGCTAAATTATCTCCTAAAGAGGGAGCCTGAATAGCAAGCCAAAATTGACCTTTGCCATTATATCCTTCGTCGAAATCAAAAGCATCATCGCCACAAAATGCCGACGCTAAATACTTGCAATTTACAGAACCTCCAAAAAATTCAAAACCATCATCTTCATTCGAAATTACCTCAACATATTCAATAGTTGTCCCAGATCCAACGCCACCCAAGGTTAGTCCATTTATTTCGTTTCCTTCGCCAATATTTGTGCCCCCATGGCGAATAGAAACGTATTTTAACACACCTGAGTTATCGTTATTTACAGATCCTCCATAAATTCCTCGCGACTCTGATAATGGAATTCCTTCAATTTTTGATTCGTTAAACTCACTGTTTAATTGAGCGTTTCCTAATATAATTAATCCACCCCACAAGCCACGAGCTTCAACAGGAATTGATCCTTTAAGATCATCACCTTCAACGGTAAATATGATAGGCTCATCGGCTGTTCCTTCGGCAATAATTTTGGCGCCTCGGGAAACAATTAAAGCACTCGCATTTTCTCCTTGGCCTGTTTTTGCACGAATAACTGTACCGGCTTCAATGGTTAAAGTTTGTCCAGGATTAACAAAAACAAATCCCTCTAAAAGGTATTCTTCACCTTTTTCCCATGTTGTTGTTCCCGTTCCGCTACCATCGTCTGATACGGAGGTGTATATTTCTACTACCATATCGCTTTTTCTGCATGAGAATGATAAAACCATCAAGAGAATTAGTAAAATGGAGATGTTTAATTTATTTGAAATCATGATAAATAATTTTAGAATTTAAACTCAAGATTTAAATAAAAATAGGACTCATTGTCCAGATTTTTGGCAGATGGATACCAGTCTTGGTAATTTGCTGCAATTTTAATCTTCTTATGCGGACTGTATTGAATACCTCCTATAATCGCACTGCCATCTTTATTAAGATTCCAGCTATTTTCTTCGCCTTTTAATTTATTTGACCATAATTTGTCGTATCGTCCAAAAAGTTCCCATTTTTCATTTAAATTATACGATGCATAAGTCGATATTCCATAAATATTTTGGTCTGCCTTATACTTATTATTCATCTGATAATTGTACTCTACTCCAATTTTACCGAGTTTCTTTAACTGATATCCTAAAAATGCAACTAGGGAGGTTTGTATTTCGTCTTGTTCGGTATAATCAGCATAAAAACGGGCAGTTAGATTTTTTATAGGTTTTAAAGTTAAACCTAAACCAGTTTTGTAGGCATTATCGCTTTGAAGCTGATTGTAACCTTCACCATTCATTACAGTTAGATCTGCAGAAATAAAATCATTAAACTTATAAGCTAAGGATGCTCCCAAATCGGCACTACTCCCAAATTTATGTTCATCCTGAAGCGATTTATAAACGTATCGATGACCCCAGAATTTTTCTTGTACTTTAAATTGATATAAATCGATTAAACCAAAACGTAAGGATAAATTATCCTTAGTGTAAATTAATTCAGCATTTTTAAAATAAGCATATCGCTTTAATATATCATACTGAGAGTCTTGGTTTGGACTCCCAATATCTAATTTTAGATTTACTGTAAACTCTGAAGAAAGATTATATTCATATCCAAAATAGGCTCTGTCTACTGCAAACGCAGATTCCTGTTTGTCGGAGAATAATTGGTAATGGAAATTGCTAAATACTTTTCCGTAAGCTTTACCCGATGGTTTAAATATTTCTTCTTTCTGATTTTGAGAAAATGCATTGTTAGAGAAAAACAACACATATGCAATAAATACTAGAAGAATTTGCCGATTTGTCTTCATCTTTTTATTGTTATTAGAAATTATTTACGCCTGCAATATTACATAGAATTAATATAGCTAATATTAAGTTAATGTTAAATTAACGGAATGATTATTCTGAGATAATATATAAATCATATTGCAAACTTACATTTGTATTGTAATTAATTAGCAAATAAAAAAAACAATATAAAATGAAAAAAGTAGCAATATTACTCGTAAGTTTCTTATTCTTCTCAGTAAGTTTTGTAAATGCAACAAACGAAGAAACAGCAACAGTAGAAAATGCTGTGATGACAACTTCAATTTCTGGTAAAGTATTCGATAAAATTACCGGAGAAGCTTTGGCTGGTGTTAAATTAACAGTTGCTGGTTCAGAAAAAAGTGTTTATTCTGATTTCGATGGAAATTTTGAAATTGATGGTGTTCAGCAAGGAAATTTAGAATTAGCTGCATCTTACATTTCTTATAAGAATAAAGTAGAATTAATTAACATCGATTTGTCGAAATCCAATACAGTAAATATAAAAATTGAGAGTATTTCGGAGTAAATTAATATTTGAAATAATTAGGAGTCCGTACAATTTGTGCGGACTCTTTTGCGTCTATAAACTTTACTTTGAACTCGTATTTCATTAACTTACCAAAAACAATCAAATGGAAAAGTCAAATCATATAATAAAGATTCTTGCAGAGAATAGAGATTTTTTCTCTCGTATTGTAGATGTTGAGTTCAGCGATAAGAATGTTTTTGTTTTTGATTTCTCAGAAAACAATAAAGCGCTTTTTGAAATTGATTTGGATGATACAAATGTATTAAACAATTATGTTTTTAAAACGCTCGAAAAAGAGAAAAAAGAAGTGGGTGTTGGAGGATATTTCGAAGATCGTCTAATTTACAAACGGAGCAAGCATTTCGATAATGATGGAGAGCCGCGCAGTATTCACTTAGGAATTGATATTTGGTTGAAAGCTGGTGAGCCAATATATTCACCTTTGCCTGGTGTTGTGCACAGCTTTAAAAACAATCAACGTTTTGGTGATTACGGACCTACTTTAATTCTTGAGCATTTAATAGAAGGGGAAACTTTTTACACTCTTTATGGGCATTTAAGTTTAGAATCTGTTCAAAATAAAACAAAGGGTACTCAAATTAGAAGGGGAGATATAATTGCTGAAATTGGTGATAGTAATATAAACGGTGGATGGCCACCTCATATACATTTTCAGGTCATTACCGATATGTTAGGAAACGAGGGTGATTTTCCGGGAGTTGCACCACCATCCGCAAAGGAATACTTTCATAAGCTCTGCATTGATCCAAATTTAATTTTAAAAGTAAATAAGCTTAAATAAAAACGAGACTGTTTCAACGATAAGTTTTAACAGAAACACTTCGACAGGCTCAGTGTGACAAATTGATGAGCAAATTACTGTCATCTTGAGCCTGTCGAAAGATTTATGAATTAAAAACTTTTGAAACAGTCTCGTTTTTTAGATTATAGAAAGGTTATTTATCCGTATAGACTTTTTCATTAATTAAGTTTCCTGAATCGCTATACATTTTCCATACACCAGACTTTTCACCTTTTTTATATTCCATTTCGTATCGTAAAGTCCCGTTCTCGTCCCAAATAAACCACTTACCGTGTTTCTTGCCCATATTGTAGTTTGCCTCTGCAAGTTTCACCTCTAAATCGTTCCAGGTAATCCATGTCCCGTGCATTTTACCTTTTTTATACGAGCGTTGTTCATTTTTAATCCCATTTTCGAAATAGATATTGGTAATTCCATTCTGGATGCCATCTTCTAAATTCATTTCAACACGAATATTTCCATTTTCAAAATATTCATTATAAACGCCTGAATAAGGAATCTCCTTTTCATCTAAATAAATACCCTTTTCGTTTTGTTTAATTTGAGCAAATGAATTTATTGTAAATACAAGTAGTATTGCTGATAATATAGTTATATGTTTCATAGTTGTATTGTTTTAAAATTCTAAATATAAGGTGTTTATTACAATGCAATAAATTTAGAATGATGTTCTTTTTAATATCTGATTGTTGTATTTGGTAAAAGTTTTTTTAATGTAATCTCAATATAATTTTGTGTGAAAATATTTCCCTCAAGTTCCAATTTTTCCAGTTGCGTTAATTCAGCAATCTCTTCGGGTAAAATACTTAATTGATTATGCGATAGATCTAATTTTCGTAGATTTTTTAATCCTCTAATATCAATTGGGATGTTTTTTATCTGATTATTAGATAATACTAAAACTTTTAATTGATCTAATAAAAACAAATTCATATTTAAACTGTTTAACGAATCCTTCTTTAATTTAAGCTCTTCCAATTTTGATAAATTATGAATGTCATTGGGAATTTGGACTAATGAATTATTTGAAAGATCTAATCGTTTAAGATTTTTTAATTTGAATATTTCTTTTGGCCAATGTATGAATAGGTTTTCCGAAAGATATAAACTTTGCAGAGCGTCCAACTTCATAATATTAGAAGGAAGCGTTGTGAGTTTATTTCTCGTTAATTCTAAGCTATTTAAGTTTATAAGCTTATTTATTTTTGCTGGCAAAGAAACATATCCCTGATTAAAAAGCACTAGTTTATAAACATCATTGGAGTTTTTAAATGCCTCATCAATAGATTCATATCTTTTAGCAATACGTAGTTCTTCAAAAGAAAGCAATTTTCGGGAATCGGCACCCGAAAATTGCTTGGTAGCCTGATTATTGTCCTTACAAGCAATTCCCAAAAGTAAAATTGCAGAAAGAATTACAAACGAGCAGACTATTTTTATATATGATTTATGATTTGTCATGATTATTTGATTAAGTATTTAAGCGATACACCAAAATTACGACCTCTACTATATTTTGTATAATATTCATCACCAGAATCAAAATGATGTGTAATAGCATAATCAGAATCGAGTATGTTTTTTACTGAAAGTTCAATGTTGAATTTCTTACCAATGCCTTTCGAGATGTTAAAATTTAATGATGGTTGTGGTTGTTCGTAACCATAAGGTGTTCCTTTTTGGGTAATTAATACAAGTTTTTCGCCAGATACATTGTAACCAATATTGGTGTTTATTTTCGATTTTTCGTGATTGTAATTTAAATACACATTTACAATATAAGGAGCTTGGCCTTGCATTGGACGAGTATCTTTACCATCGGGAGAAATTTCACCTTCAGGAATTTTATAAACTGATTTGATATATGTAAAGTTACCACCTAAAGTAAAATCTTTAAGCATTGCTAAAAAGTCCAGTTTTTTTCTAAATTCTAACTCAGCGCCATACAAGGTAATTTCATCAGAGTTCTGAGACTTAAACTCGCGATTGTTAACTTCTACCGACAACTTCTTTTCAATCGGATTGGTAAAGTATTTATAAAATCCACTAACGGCAATTTTTTCACCCTGAGAGAAGAAATATTCCCATCTTAAATCAATATTGTCAATACTGGTTCTTTTTAAGTCAGGGTTGCCTTCTACACGCTCACTTGTTTTATAATCGTAATATGCTGGCCCTATTTCCTTAAAAGTAGGACGTGCAATGGTTTTTGAATATGCCATTCGTAGATTCATATTATCTACTAATGTGTAAGTTAAATTTAAAGAAGGAAGCACATCAAAGTAATTTGAAGTTGTACTTACTCTTAAATTATTTCCCTCTGGTGACTTATTTTCGGTATGCAATTCACTAGATTCAACTCTGGCTCCCGTAACAATTCTAAATTTGTTTGTAATAGGAAGATCAATCATAGCATAACCAGCAGCAACAGATAAATATGCATCTTGACCATAGCTAAGATTTGTAAAGTGATCTGTAGTATAAAAGTACCCATCTAAATTATCAGCACTTATAATTTCGTTCGCCAAATAATCATTGATATTATCGTTTGGTAAGTAAGTTTTATAACTAGAAACATCAAATTTAATGTCATCTAAGTCTCTCGATTTATAATCGTAACTGCTACCAATTTTTACTTTAGCTGACTTTGAGAATAAGTCAACTGGAATTTCAAGATCAATTTTATTACTAAAATTAATTTCATTCATATTCCTGAAATACCTCGCAGGTTTATCGTTGGTTTTAGTTCTGTAATTAATGGTGTCGCCATTTTCAATATCATAAAGATTTTCGAAGAAACGTAAGTCAGGTTCGTCCTGATTCATGTTTGTGTATGAACTTTGCCATTTTAGGGTACTGTTGTTTAATATAGGAAGCACATGTTTTCCATGTAATTGAAAATTGTCAAATTTTCGCTCAACATAAGCTAAGATTCTGTCTTGATCGTAGCTGTTTTCGTAACTAAAAAAGCCATCTCTGTATCTGGCCTGACTTTTACCACTTTGATTGTGGAAATATCTAAAACCGACTTTATTGTTGTTATTTAATTTATAACTAAAGTTAGCCAGTGCTGCTATCTTATTATTTTTTTCTCCTTTAGTATCATTCAATTTCCTTTTTGGAGCATTGGTAGCATCTTCATATTCAGCAAATATTCCATCATCATAAAATTCGTACGACATTTCGTAACTTAAAGCTAGGTTATAGCCTAATGGTTTGCCTAGGAAACTAACCTGATCGCCAACAGAAATCTTTTCACTATTGTTTAAAAATGATTTCTCTTTTATTGGCTCCATTTGAGTAGAAAACGATTTTGTTAAATTGTTTAACTCCGTTTCGCTATAGTATACTTGATTAATCTGATTGTAATCATTTTGAACCATTCGAGTTAGTTCCGATTTCATCGAAGAAGGAATTGCTCTTGTTCCATCGTCTAAACCTAGCCAGTCGGTACTTCCACCTTCATAAGTAAGAAAGTCTTCGTTTAAGTTTGCTTGTGGATTGTAAGAGAACGATGTTGAAAATTGGAATGTAAATTTTTCTGGAAAATCTTTTGTAATAATATCTACTTGACCTCCGGTCGATTCTCCCGGCATATCTGGTGTGAAGGTTTTATTTACAACAATATTCTCGATTATATTGCTTGGAAAAATATCAAGTTGAACCGTATTTTTCTCTGGATCTAAGGCGGGAACTTCTGCTCCGTTGAATGTAACCTTAGTATATCGTTCGCTTAATCCGCGCACAAAAACATATTTACCATCCTGCACCGAAACTCCGGTAACGCGTTTTAATGCTTGTGCCGCATTGCTATCACCTAATTTAGAAATTTGTTCTGCCGATATACCATCCATTACCTTAGGCGCTTTTTTCTGCATAACCTGCAAAGCATTTTCGGTTTTTTGAGCTGATTTAGCCGTTACAACAACAGCTTCAATGTCAAGTGTAGCTTCACCTAACGATACGTTTTGTATTGTTACTTCATTACTTTTAATGTTAATATCAGAGATAGTTGTTTTTTCGTAAGATATATATGAAAAAGAAATCTCATGTACTCCAACAGGAAGTGTTAAACTATAATTTCCATCAAAGTCGGTAGAAACACCAATAGTTGTGCCTGGTAAAACAACGGTAGCTCCAATTAGTGTTTCTCTTGTATTTTTATCAAATACTTGTCCCTTTAAAATACCTGTTTGCGAGAATATCTGATTGGAAAATATTAAAATAACGCCGATTATTAAAATTATTTTTCTGCTCATTTGAATTTTATTATTTCTAATTAAAGAGACTGGCAGTACAAATAACCGCCAGTCTTGTAATGTATTTAATCCCTAAAATTTATTTTGTTGACCCAAAAGTCAAAGACCATCCTGCAGCCCAGTTGCTTCCAGCAGGTTCAAATGCACCTTGATAAGTTACACTTTCGAACCAAGAATCAGTAGCTACAACGCCAGATCCAGCTTCGCCAGATGCAGGAATTAATAAATGATCACCATCATTAAATCCAACAGTAGCTAAATCAGAAATAGCATTGTTATTTGTATTAAAATGCGCTAATAAATCTGTTGCAGTAGAAGCAGGAGCAGTTCCTTTTTCTTCCGATACTTTTAATGCTGCATCGGCAGTTGCATTAGCAACAGAATTGAATAAGTTGTTCTTAAGAATTAAGTTGTTGTCTGTAACCATCTGATCAAGGCTATTGTGCTTGTCTTCACGATATTCAACATCGATGCCTTTAGCTTGAGAAGCAAAGATTGAGTTTGCGTAAGTTCCACCAGCATTGTCGCGGAAGGTAATTACTCTACCATTACCATTGCCAATATAAGTAGCATTGTAAATCATTGGTTTTGCATAAGGCTCAGCGGTTTCATCGTTGCCGTCTCCACCATCATGTTCACCTAAACGGTCGCCGGAATTTTCACCTTGAATAGTCACCCAAAATTGACCTTTACCGTGAAATCCTTCATCGTAATCGTAAGAATCATCACCACAATAAGCAACTAAGATATTTTTTAGGTTTGGTGAACCACCAAAGAATTCAACACCATCATCAACGTTTGAAACAACTTCGATGTATTCGATTGTAGTTCCACTACCAACGCCACCTAAAGTTAAACCATTGATTTCGTTACCAGCTCCAATATCTGTACCTCCATGACGGATAGACACATATTTTAATGAACCAGAGTTGTCTGCATCATTACTTCCACCATAATAAGCAGCATATTGCTCAGGAACGCCTTCAATTCTTTTTTGAATAGTGTTGTTAGTTGTCGCTTTTCCTAATATAATTATACCACCCCATAAGCCTTGCACTTGAGTCATATAACCAGTTCCATTGTAAGTGTCGCCTAATCCTGTAAAAACAATTGGAAGAGCCGCAGTGCCTTCAGCCATTAATTTCCCACCTTGTTTTACTATTAATGCACTAGCATTTTCTGCTTGTCCGGGTTTACCTTGAACCATTGTTCCTGGTTCAATTGTTAAAGTTTGTCCGTTTTCAACAAAAACAAATCCATCAAGAATCCAAGTAGTATCAGCCGAAAGAGTTTTAGTTCCAGTTCCTTCGCCTTTATCATTAATAGTAACAGTTTTTTCGTCTTCGTCGATTGTATAAATAGTTGTTCCAATAGAGTAGATAGTTTGATTTTCTCCTGGGATTGGATCATCTTTTTCGTCATCGCTACAAGATGAAAATCCGATTGTTAAAGCTGCGAATAGAGCTACTGTTACTTTTAAATAATTTTTTTTCATTGCAATCTTTTGTTTTAGTTTATTAAAGTTTTTAATTGTTTATTTTTTATAAAAATTTATACTGCAAAGAAAGTTTGACTTGTGTTAAAACTTATTATCAGTAGTTTAACCTTTCGTTAAATAACCCGACATAATTTTTTTTATTAACTTTAACTTAATGTTGATTTAAAAATTAGTTATTCTTGTGTAATTAATATAGTTGTACATTAGCACTTTAAGAATCGTTAAAAAAATGTTAAGATGAATACTAAAGATTTTAAAATATTACTTGTTGATGACGAGCCTGATATAATTGAGTTTCTTAGTTATAATATAAATAAGGAAGGATTTGAGGTTTTTACAGCGCAAAATGGCAAAGAAGCTATTCAAGTTGCAAAAAAGGTTAATCCACATTTAATTTTATTGGATGTTATGATGCCAGAAATGGATGGTATTGAAACGTGTGAGGTTTTACGACAAGATAAGAATCTTCAAAATACGGTAATTGCATTTTTAACTGCTCGTGGAGAAGATTATTCGCAAATTGCGGGTTTTGATGCGGGGGGTGATGATTATATTGCAAAGCCTGTTAAGCCTAAGGTGCTTGTTAGTAGAATAAAAGCATTGTTAAAAAGATTTAAAGTAACTAATGGTGATTCTATCGACGAGAATTTGATAATTAAACAATCAAATTTAATTATAGATAGAGAAAAATATGTTGTTACGAAAGATGAAGAAGAATTAGTGCTTCCGAAAAAGGAATTTGAGCTTTTAGTATTATTAATTAATAAGCCAGACAGGGTTTTTACTCGCGACGAAATATTTAGTGCTGTGTGGGGAGATAACATTATTGTTGGAGATAGAACAATTGATGTTCATATTAGAAAATTAAGAGAAAAGATTGGAGAAAATCATATTAAAACAATAAAAGGAGTAGGATACAAATTTGTAAATTAATCTACATACAGATCAAAATAAAAAAGCTCGGAAATTCCGAGCTTTTTTTATGAATTAAATCAGAGGATTATCCTTTGCTTTTTATTTGATATTCTACAAAGTCTCTTTGCGACTTCACAAGATTTATCGATTGCAATAAGAAGTTCTTAATTTCATTTAAGATTCCTAGATATAGAATACTATTTCTAGTTCCAGCTTCTTCTTTCTTAATACGTTTAATTTGATTCTTTCTTCCAGAACCAAGTCTATCGAGAATAATTTGTTGTTTTTCAATTAATTCAGGAATATTACTAAATGCATTCTGCTCAATTGTTAAAATAATCGAATCGAATAAGTCGGTTACACTATCTCTAAAATCATTAAGCTCATCAATTTGCATTTGTAATAATGGTTTATGATTATTGTCAACATGATCGTAGCTAGGGTTAGATATAAAAGATAGAGCATGTGCCATTTCTCTTAAATAATCAATAACCTGAACGTAATAGTGCCCTGTTTCACCATCTTCTTCTTGAAGTTTTAGTAAGGTATTATGTACATTGTTCTTAAGATATTTAGCATCGGTATTTAAATCATCTACCTTTTTACATACACTCTTTAATGATTTGCGATCTTCATTTGTTAATCCAACAACCGTTTCGTTAAAAATTAGAACAACAGATTTAAGCATGTTTCGAACCTCTAAAGAACAACGATTCATTATATTTTCATTGCGTAAATCATCATCTGCTAATCTTCTGACTTTCTGTTTTTCATTTTCTTTCTTATGAAAAGAGATATGAGTTCTTAATACAACAAATAAAGCTAACAATACAAATATTACGATGGCTATAATTCCTCCCCAACTTATAACTAGGGCAATTAGGAATGCAACTGTAAATGCCGTTATTGCTGTCATAAACCAACCGCCAATAACGGTAACAACACCTGTAATTCTGTATACTGCACTTTCTCGGCCCCAAGCTTTATCGGCAAGAGATGTTCCCATAGCTACCATAAACGTAACGTAAGTTGTCGATAAAGGAAGTTTCATAGATGTTGCGAACGAAATAAGAATACTTGCTACTGTTAAGTTTACAGATGCTCTTACCATATCAAAAGATGGTGCATCAGCACGATTCTTAATACTTTCTCTATATTCTGTATCGTCAAAACGGTTACTAATTCCCAATTTCATCGATTTTGGAGTGATTTTATCAATTGCATTACTAACATCCATAGCACCTCGAACAAGCGTTCTTGATAACATGCTTGATCCAAATCTTTCGCTACCAGCACTCTGGCGACTTAGGTTTAACTCAGTTTCAGTAACTTTCCGAGCTTTCTTTGATAACCACAAGGTAATTACCATTACCATTCCAGCAATTAATAACAAGTAAGTATTAGCTACTGCTTTTCCTGTTAAGGCAACCATTAAGAATCCATCCGGATCGGTACTAGGATCAGCAATAAATGCTTGGAACGATTTTAATCCTGCTAAAGGAACACCAATAAAGTTTACCAAATCGTTACCAGCAAAAGCCATTGCTAAAGCAAAAGTTCCAACTAACACAATCATCTTAAGGATGTCTAATCGAATGATCCAATATAAAAACTGTAATAAAATTGTCCAACCTATAAAACTATATATTATAATTAAGGTAGAATTACTCTTAATCCAGTCAGTTGTGTCACTTGTTAAAAACGACGATCCTTTGGCTCCTTTTATTAGGATAAAATAAGTGATAGCAGTAATTGCAATTCCACCCCAAATAGCACCAAAATATTTAAATGTTTTTTTGTAGTTGAATGAAAATACTAAACGGGTTAAATACATAACTACCGATCCCACAGTAAATGCGACGACCACCGAAAGCAGAATTCCTGAAATAATTGCTAATGCTTTTCCTGAGTTAATGTAGGTTCCTAAATCACCTGCACTTTGTCCAAGATGCTTAATTTTAATTAAGGCAACAGCAACAGCCGAACCTAATAATTCAAATACAATTGAAACCGTTGTTGAGGTTGGTAATCCAAGTGTGTTAAAAATGTCAAGTAACACAACGTCGGTAAGCATTACCGCGAGGAATATGACCATTATTTCGGAGAAATAGAACTGATCAGGATGAAAGATTCCTTTTCGGGCAACTTCCATCATTCCACTTGAAAATGTTGTTCCAACCAAAATACCAACACTAGCTATAATCATAATTACATAGCGAGGTGCAACTTTAGAACCAATTGCTGAATTTAAAAAGTTTACAGCATCGTTGCTTACTCCAACTATTAGATCGGAAATAGCTAAAGCAAAAAGTATTACAACAAGAATAATGTAAAAATTTTCCATTTTTTAAGTTAATTTAAATTTATGGTAAAAATAGCTATACAAATCATAGGTAAAATCTAGTTTGTGATTATCATTTTATTAAATCAATGTTAAGTTAATGTTAAGTAATTAGAAATGCAATTAACGCAATATTTTAAATATTTTGAATGATGGTTATTCTTAATTCGTTATCTGATAAAATGTTAAGAATAAAGTATGCGGTTATTTTTGTTTTCTCATTAATAACAGTATTTTTATGTTATTATTCGATCAAGAGTAAATTGAAATATCAAGTGGCTTTATTTGTTTATGAAAAACTACGATGTTGTTATTAATCATAAAGGGGCGGTTAGCTTAAGTGTTGTTGATTCTATTTTACATCAATTAAAAAGCTATATCAATCATAAGGTGCACGATAAAATTACTCGAAAAAGGATTTATACTCTATCGGTAGAATGCCTAGAGAATATTTTCAGGCATGCAGATGTAAATGATGAAAAGAATTCTCTCATTAAAGATTATCCGCCAAGGTTTATTATCGAAAAAATATCTGAAAGTTTCATTATTCATACAGGCAATATCTTATTAAATGCGCATATTAGTAATTTGAGTGATAGAATCGAAAAACTAAATTCTTTAGAATTAGAAGGTATTAATTTACTTTATAAGGAGTCTTTATCAAATGCCGAAATTTCGGAAAAAGGAGGGGCTGGTCTTGGACTTATTGTTATGGCAAAGACTACAGGGCAAAAAATTAGATATGATTTTGAGAAAATTAATGATAAGTTTTCTTATTTTGCAATGCAATTAAATTTAAAAAGGTAAGTTCAAAATGAATGTAATAAATATAGCTGCTACTGAAAAATCGCCAAGGGTAATCTTAAACTCTGATAGTAATGTTTTTGAAATGCAGGGAAATTCAAGACCTGAAAATGTACGAGATTTTTTTTACCCAATAATTGATGATTTAAAAAAGTATTTTGAGAGTTTAAATATTACAGAATATAAGGAGAAAGCTATAAAGTTTAATTTCAAATTAGATTATTTTAACTCATCATCGGCTAAATTTATTTCGGATATCTTGGTTATTGTCCAAACATTTGCGAAAAAAGGATTTGATATTAAAATATATTGGTATTTTGACGATGGCGATGAGGATATGAAAGAAGTAGGTGAGGATTTTCAAGAAATGATTTCATATCCATTTAACTTCATAATGGTACAGAGATAAAATCAAAAGAAATGTTTTTTAAAGAAAAAGTAGTTTGGATAACAGGGGCGTCTTCTGGAATCGGAAAAGCGTTAGCTATTGAATTTGCAAAGCAAGGAGCTGATTTAATTATATCTTCGAATAATTTAGAAGATTTAAATTTTGTTCAAAAGGAATGCCTTGGTTATGGTGTTGAGTGTATGGTTCAGTATTTAGACGTTACTGATATGGACAAAATGCAGACAATTGTTGAGAATTTAGTTTCTCAGTTTGGTAAAATTGATGTGCTTGTTAATAATGCAGGAATTAGTCAGCGATCTTTGGTTGAGGAAACACCACTTGAGGTTGACCGGAAGATTATGGAAATTGATTATTTTGGGACAATTGCATTAACTAAAACAGTTTTACCTTATATGATTAAAAATGGAGGTGGATATATTGCAGCAACAAGCAGCATCTCTGGAAAGTTTGGTTTTCCTTTAAGATCGGCATACTCGGCGGCGAAACATGCCTTACATGGATTTTTTGAAACGCTTAGGGCAGAAACGTACAAGCAAAATATAAAAGTGCTTATTGCTTTTCCTGGACGAATAAAAACAGATATTTCATTGCACGCCTTAACAAAAGATGGTACCGCTCACGGTAAAATGGATGAAGGTCAAAATACAGGCATTACTGCTGAAAAGTGTGCAAAACAATATGTTAACGCAATTCGAAAAGATAAGAAAGAGATTTTAATTGGGGCTAGTGAATTATTAATGGTATATATCCATAAATTTTTACCCAAATTATTTTATAAATTAGCACGAAAAATTAATCCGACATAAAAAATTCTAAAATGAGTAAATTAATAAGTGGTATCCAACAAATTGGAATAGGTGTACCGAATGTTTATGAAGCATGGAAATGGTACAAAGAAAATTTCGGAATGGATATCCGAATTTTTGAAGATGATACTGTTGCAGAATTAATGCTTCCATATACAGGAGGAAAACCACATAAAAGACATGCAGCCCTAGCTATGAATATGTCTGGTGGTGGTGGGTTCGAAATCTGGAACTACACAAGTCGCACCCCTGTTGGTCCTGATTTTGAAATCCAACTTGGCGATTTAGGTATTAATATTGCAAAGATAAAGAGCCCGAATGCAAAAAAGGCATTCGATAATTTTAAAGAAAGAAAATTAGAGATTCTTGGCGATTTTTATGAGAATCATTTTTTTGTTAAAGATCTTTATGGAAATGTATTTCAGGTTGTTCAACAAGAAGATTATTTTAAAAACACTGGAAAACTTACAGGAGCTGTTGCAGGAGCAATTATTGGCGTTACAAATATAGAGAATGCAAGAACGGTTTATAGTGATATCTTAGGGTATGATGAGATTGTTTATGACAAAGAAGAGGTTTTTAGTGATTTCTTGAATCTGCCAGGTGGAGATAAAAAGTTCAGAAGAGTTTTATTAAAATCAAGTAAAAAGAGAGAAGGAAGTTTTAGTGAACTTTTAGGTGAAAGCTCAATTGAATTGATTCAAGTGCTAGATCGCGAAGCTAAAAAGATTTTTGATGGTCGATTTTGGGGCGATTTAGGTTTTATACATTTATGCTACGACATGAGTGGAATGAAAGATCTTAAAGAAGAATGCGAAGCTAAAGGTTTTCCTTTTACTGTAGATAGTTCGGTAAAACACAATCAGGATAATAGTTTTGATATGGGTGAAGCTGCAGGTCATTTTACATATATTGAAGATCCTGATGGAACATTAATAGAGTTTGTGGAGACTCATAAAGTGCCAATTTTAAAGAAGTTTGGATGGTATTTGAATATGAAAAAACGAGATCCTAAGAAACCGCTTCCAAAGTGGATGCTTAGTGCACTAGGATTAAATAAAGTTAAATTCTAAATATATGAGCCTCGATTTATCGAGGCTTTTTGTTTAATGGAAGTGTAAAAATGAAATCGCTACCTTTTCCCAATGTGCTTTTTGCCCAGAGTTCACCATTGTTTTTTTCGATAAACTCTTTACAAAGAATTAATCCCAAACCTGTACCTCTTTCTTTATCGGTTCCTGGTGTAGAATAGCTTTCGTCTATTTTAAATAATTTCTGAATATTGTTTTGTGAAATTCCTATACCATTATCAGAAATTATTATCATACATTTATTATCCAAATAAGATATTTTTATTTCAATAATTCCGTTGGGATTAGTATACTTTATTGCATTCGAAATTAGATTCCTGATTACAGTACGAATCATGTTTTTATCGGCGAAAGCAAAAAAGTCATCATTAATATCACTTAGGATTTTAAGATTTTTAGTTTTTGAAGTTGATTCAAGTAATTCAATATTCTCTTTAATTAAATCATTTATAAGTATTTTCTCAGGTCTAAATTTTAATACTCCCGTTTGTGATCTCGACCAATCGAGTAAATTTTCCAGAAGATTGTATGCTAATTTTGAACTCTGATGAATTATATTAACAAATTGTTTTATTTTCTGATTATCGTATTTTTCTATATTTAAATCAAGTAATTGAGAAAAACCCATTAAATCATTAAATGGATTTTTTAAATCATGTGCAATTATTGAAAAGAATTTATCCTTGGTTGCATTCAGATCCCTTAATTGTTTCTCCGATTTCTTTAAGGTTTTCTCGGCTAATTTCTGAGCAGTAATGTCGTTAAAAACACAGTGTGTTCGAAGGAATTCATTATTTTCGGAAAACTCTACTTTGCCATTGTAATTAACCAGTATCTCAGATCCAGATTTATTTTTTAAGCTAAATTGAATATTATTTATTTCACCCTTTTCTATAAAATTGGCATATTCAATATCAAAATCTTTAGTGTGTTGAATCGCTAATAAATTAGAAAATTTTATACCCAGAACATCTCTTTTGTCGTATCCAAGAATTTTTTCCCAAGCAGGATTTACATCAAGAATTTTACCTTGAATATCTAATGACTGATAAGGTATAGGTGAATTCTGAAATATTAATCGATAGTGCTTTTCTTGCGTAGTTAAATTTTGACGTTTGGCTTCTTTTTTAGTAATATCAATCGCAATTGTTCTTAAGCCTGATATTTCACCATTAGTTTTAATCAAGCTATTATATACTTCTAGAGTTAAAATCTCGCCTTTGGCATTATATATTCTATAATTGTTTCCAGAAGAGGGCAATCCATTAAAAGCATTTTTTATATTTTGAGTTAATCGTGGAATGTCTTCAGAAACAACTAGTTTATTAATTGGAATCGGTTTATTTAGAAACGCTTCTTTTTCATATCCTAGAACTTTTTTGCAAGATTTATTCAGGAATCTTACATTAAGATTGGTATCAATCTCAAAAACTATTTCTGGCAAGAAATCTAAAAACTCTGAAGTATCACTGCTCTGGTCAATTTCCATCTTTTCGCCGCAATTTGTTTTAATTCTATAGAACGAATTAACTTTAAAACGTATTAATAAATAAAAAATTATTAAGGATTTTAAAGGTATAAAAAGAGATTTGATTCTCTTAATTAAGAAGCTGATATTTTGACGAATATTTTATAGCAACGAAATTATTTTTTTGCTAATTCTATTTTTAAGATTGATGTGGTTTTATTAGTGATTTTAAATCGATTGTCGATTCTATGTCCAATAATCCATACTATTTTGCCAGCAGATTCTAAGATCCAAGTATTCTCTTTGTCCGAAATAGAAAATTTATTATCAATAAAGAAATCGCTTAGCTTTTTTAGATTTCCCATTCCTAAAGGTATAAAATAATCGCCATTTTGCCATTTTCGTATTGTTAATGGAAATTCTAGGATTTCAGAATCAAAGAATCCAATGTTTTTATTTTTATCCAGTTTAAATTGCTCATCATTTTCAATTTTAGTGATTTTAAGAAACAGTGGATTCTCAATAAATTCATCGGAAGAATTAATTATGTAGTTATTTAAATTTTTAGACTTTATTTCTTCAATAATTAGTTCTATTCTATCTTTTATTAATCTGTGTGTTGGGGAATTAAACTTTTTACCCGAAGGGCCATTTAAGGATTTATAAATATCGTTAATTTGAGTACTTGAGAATCCAATTGGATTCAGAAGTTCGTGTAAATAAGTTAATGTTGATTCGAGTTGGGTAAGTTTCTTAATATTGACATATTTGATTTGATTTTTTTCTTCAGAAATTAAGCTGAGATTTTGTTTCACAACCGAAGAATAAATATTTTCAACTTGATTTAATCGGTCAATATTTTCAATCATTGTTTCTCTAAACCGAGGATTGATGCTTTCAAATAAATGTACAACCTCATGCCTAATAATATTTCGACTATATTTTAGTGAAGCGTTCGATGAATCTTCTCTATATCCAAATCCATTTCTTGAAATATAATTTTCTATTTTTTTTCGAGATGCAAATAATAAGGGCCTAATAATGTTTCCAGATTTTGGTTTTATTCCTGTAAAACCCTTTATTCCAGATCCACGGCTTAAATTTATTAAGAAAGTTTCTATAATGTCGTCACTATTATGAGCAATAGATATATGATCGTAATCGTATTTGTTCTGTATTTCACGAAACCAATCATACCTTAGATCACGAGCAGCCATTTGTATGGAAATACCTTCTGATTTAGCAATAGCCTCTGTGTTAAATCTAGTTGAAAAATAAGGAATGCTGTGTTTTTCAGCTAATGATTTTACAAAAAGCTCATCTTTATCAGACTCATCACCTCTTAGTTGAAAGTTGCAATGAGCAACACTAAATTGATACCCCTCTTGTTTAAACAAGTGAAATAAACAAACAGAATCTATTCCGCCACTAATACCTAATAGAATTTTATCGGATTTAGTGCATAAGTTTTGTTCTTTAATGTATTTTGAAAATTCAGTTTGCATAATTTTTTATTTAAGAACTTCTATCATGGCTTTGGCTTTTATCATACATTCTTCATATTCCTTTTCTGGAATAGCCAAACTAGTAATTGCCCCACCAACGGTAAAAGATACATATTTTTTAATTTCGTTGTATAATATACTCCGAATTACAACATTAAAATCGAAGTCTTTATTAGGAGTAATAAACCCAACGGCTCCAGAATAAATTCCTCGAAGTGATTTTTCATAGTATTCAATAAGCTCCATAGCTTTTACTTTTGGAGCACCGGTCATTGAGCCCATAGGAAAGGCTTTTTCAATAACTTCAATAATATCAATATCGTTCGAAATTTCTGAAACAACAGTTGATATTAATTGATGAACTTGTTTAAAAGAGTATACCCCGAAAAGTTCCTCTACTTTAACTGATCCTTTGAGTGCAGTTTTCGACAAATCATTTCTAACTAAATCTACAATCATCACATTTTCTGCTCTTTCCTTTGGGTCTGTATAAAGTTCCTTTTTTAAGATGGAATCTTCAAGTTCTGTTGAACCTCTTTTTTTAGTTCCTTTTATAGGTTGCGAAATAATCTTATTGTCTTTCTTTTTAAGAAATCTTTCAGGACTAGCCGATATCAAATAATGATTTAAATTTTTGTAATAGCAGGAAAAGGGAGTAGGGGAAATTTCTCGTAATTTAAGATATGTATCAAGTGGATTAATTCCTGTTTCACTATAAAATTCCTGACAAAAATTTATTTCGTATACATCGCCAATTTGTATGTGACTTTTTAATTGCTCGACTGTTTCGATATATTCTTTCTTTGTGTATCTCTGCTTTAATTTTAATTGATGATTTTTATTTTTTTCTTTAGAGATAGTCTGTGATTTTATTTTTTCTAAAAAGAGTTTAATTTCTTTTTCTGAAATATAGTTCTGGTTATAAAATGCCGAAATAGATTGGTTCTTTGAAACTATCGTGAGTTTTGGAATAAAAAAATACAATTCAGGAAAAGCTAACTGATCCTCATTTAAAGAAGCCAAGTTTTCGGTCTCATTTTTTAAATCGTAAGAAAGATAACCAAAAATCCAATCTTTATGTGCTTGGTTGAACTCTGAAAGATTTTCAAAATTGGATGCATCACTTGCTTTTAATTCTTTAGCAACTCCTATTGCTCCAATAAAATCATATTCAAAATAATTATATTCAGAGGAAGTTTTATTGTAGTTACAAGTATCAAGAAAAATAAATTGATCGAACTTGTTTCCAAAATTTAATAGTTTCTTCTTAAAAGACTCTAAGTTGTTTATTTCAACCTTTATTTCTTTCAACATCTGACAAAAGTATAAAAAGGCAAGCTATATTGAAAGCCTTAAATAAATTAAAGATACTTAAAGGAAATGTTTGGGATGCTATTTATAATCAATCGTGTAAGGAGCTGATGGCTCGAAATTAATAGGCTTTTGATAGTTTTCACCCGAAAGCAAGAAGTAAAACTGATCACTATCGGCAGGAACTTTTGGATAAAATGCTAAACGTATCTGAAAAGTTTTGAAAACAAGGTTTTCATTTCGAACTCGAAAACCTAAGCCAATGCCAGAATATAACTCTTGTTTAAAAATGGAGTGATTTTCTGGGCCGACCAATCCAAGATCTGCAAATCCGAAAAATAAAAAACGAAAATTGTAAATGTGAATATTAGTAAATGCAACCATTTCTGAATTAAAGGATAGTTTTTGCAGACCAAATAAATATTCACTTTCTAATCCCCAAATATTGGTGGTGTTTAAATAAACTCTTTCGTCGGGGAAGCGATTAATACCGCGGGTATAATTAATGCTCAGAAAATCACGAAGTTTGAGCTTGTTGTAATAGAGTAAATTGCTAATTGCTTGGGCTTTAATATTTATAACGCCTTGTTCAAGTTTGTTTGTGTAGAAATATGCTCCAAATTCAGATTGAAAATTTAAATATCCGATTCGGGGATAATAAGTTCCTCGTGAATACTTGAATCCCCAATAGGGGCGTTTAAAAAACTCATCTTTTTCTAACCCTCCATTAATTTGTAGAATTGTTCCTATAGGTATATCCTCTGTTTTCCCAAATCCATAAATTAAATTTGATTTATAGTGTTTTTGTCGTGAAAATGCGATGCTCGCTAATACAATTTGATTGTCGTGAAATTGAAAGTTGTAACGTTCGCTTATTTCAGGACCTTTGTTAAAACGATTGTCAATATATCTAAAACCCAATACAAGACGCGAACGATTCTGATACTGTAAATTCCCTGTCTTTATTAGAAATGATCGACCAAGCCAAAAGTCATATGTAAAATAATCTAAATCGATATCCTTAAGCAAAGTGTCCGTTTTCTTTATATCTCTAATTGTTATTTCTTTTTTAATCTTAAGATTACCAGCCCATTTTGTATTATAAGAAACAAACTTTCTTGTGAAATTGACCTCATACTTTTCTGTGTCGAATGCATTAGAATATTCTAAATTTGTTTTTATAAAAGTATTTCCGATATTTCCTATCCGATATTTAAATCCATAGCCTAATGGGTTTGCTTCCAGTGAACTCCACTGCATGTTTGCTAAAAGTCTATGGCCAATTCCTGCCAGATTGTTTTCGTAAATTTCAAATGCTCCAGATGTGGAGTTGTATAAGTCGACGTATATACCCGCAGAAAATACATCCTTTGTTATGATTAAAACATCAACCATATCTGGATTATCAGGTACAAGTGCAATTTCAATCGAGGCTCCTTTAATATAATCCAACTCACGCAAAAGCCTTTCGTTATCAACTAATTGTACAGGGTCTATTGTGTCGCCCGGATTAAAGAACAGATTGTTCTGAATAATAAATTTTCGAGACTTGATGTGGGTTTTATTGCCTGCTCTTTGAATCCAGCTTTTTGTTCCTTGATTAGGATTTGTTAAAGTTGGTCCAAATACATCTAGTTTTATTATATCAATATTGCGAATAGTCTTACCCGAATAAAGTTTATAATATTCTTCATTTCTTAGATTTTCTATTCCGACAAATTTTCCCTTTTGAGGTTTGTTGACTAGAAGTAAATCTAAAGCAGTTTTAGTAAGTTTATTTTTTGAGGCCTTATATACAAGGGAATCATAAAACAAATCATATTTTTCTTGATTGTTTATATAATTTGTATCTAATTCGGCAAGAGGTGATATAATGGAATCTTCGGAATAAGTTATAAATATGTCAGCATTACCATCTTGACCATTACTTATAAATGGGAAAATAAAAAAAAGAACGACTACAAATAATATTAATTCTCGAGTATTCAATCTACTTTATTTAAAACATAAAAAGGTTCAATTAAAATATTGAACCTTTTTATGTTTGATTTATTGCTTTAATTTAAACCAAGAATTTCTTTTCCTTGCTTAAATCTAATATCTCTAGGAATTCCAGCATTATTTATTTTATCTAAATCTTGCTGAAGAGTTTCTTTAATTTTTCCATCGGCTTCAACCCATGCTTTGGCAGCATCAAAATCTCCATTTCCTTGTATAATCAAGATTTTTTCGGTTAGTTCATTCATGGCAGCTTTCATTTTGTCGAAATCAACTTTGTAAGTTCCTGTTGCTTCGTCTCTAGCGAAAGCACCTTTTTCTTCAAAGAAATAGAATCTCATCATATTTGCTTTTCCATGTGCGCTAGCAACACTAAAGCGAGCTGATCTGAAAATGCTTGCCATAAATGTTACGAAGTTGTCCATAACCTCACCGTCAGTAAGTTCGCCCATTTCATATAATTTTGTAACAACGTAAAGTCCTAAAATATCGGCTTTGCCTTCTTCAATAGAGGTGTAATAGTTTTGTAATGCTTCACGAACAGTTTTACTGCCATCAATAGTTGTTCCCATACCTAACCCGTGGGCTACTTCATGAAACATGGTATTTTCGAAAAACGCGTCAAATTTTACGTGCTTTCTTTGTTCTTCGTTTATTACAACATTTGCTATTGGAACCAATATTCTATCAAACTTAGCTCTCATTGAGTTTTTTAACTGTAGCTTACGACTTCCTTTATCTAATCTAACCTGTTCGTCGTTTGGAAGATTAATTGCAATAGTTTTACTTCCAGCATTGCAATCACCAGCATAATAAACAGCATCGTAAGCACCTAAATCTGAGTCGCTGCCAGGAGTTTCAGTTTTATATTCTGCAGGAACTGGTAAATCTTTCTGAAATTGTGGTAAAAGAGCAGCAAATTTATCTAATTTCTTGCTCCATTCTGCATCTTTAATTAATATAAAAGCTTCGTGTGCAGCTTTATAACCATATCGTGCATCTCTGTAGTTCTCTATTGGACCAACAACAAAATCAATTGGGTTTGATTTCATTTCCATCCAAGCAACATCACTTTCATAATAATCGTCGGTGGCTAAAGCTACAGCTCTAAGTTCAAGATATTTTTTAAATCCTTCATCTTCAGCAAGTGTTGCAGCTTTTTTTAGTAATTCAATTGCTTTATCAGTTTCTTCTTTATATATCTCATGAAAAGGAATAGTGTATAACTCACCATTTTCATTTCTGCGGATTACCGTGTATAAACTTGTTTTATCTTCAGCTTGTAAAGCTTCGAACTCTTCGTTAGTCATGTCAATAGGATAATAATTTACACCTTCAGATATCGGTCCAACTCCTTCAATAAATGGAGTAAAATTATTCAACATTTCCCACGGGCCATAATTAATTTTCGCAAATTCTCTTGTTGCTGGATCTTGAATACTATTTAATAATTCTTCTTTATTTCCATATACTTGTTTCCAGAAGATATTATCCATTAATTCTGCAGCTTCGAATAAATAGCCTAGCATTTCTTTTTGATTAGTAGTTAAATGAGTTACATCAGAAGTTAATTCAACTTCAACAAACTCGTCAACTTTCTTTTGTAGTTCCATCTCATTTGATTGATTTCCGCAACTAGCAATAATTATTGCTATAACAGGCAGCATGATTGATAAAATTTTTTGTTTCATGTGATTTTTATTAAAAAGTTTTTAATTGCGCAAGATATAATAATACCCCTATAATTCATAATTAATAAAATATGTTAAAGGGAATAGGTATATGTTGCAATCTGGTTGTAATAATTAAATTACTTAAGTTTAATTTAATATTTTGAGTGCAAAGTCTTTAATGTTGCTATAGTTAATTCTCGAAGTACTTTGTTCTATATTGGCAACTTTTTTCACAATTGCTTTTTCAAAGAAGTTCATTTTTTCGAAATCTAATTCTCCACCAAAAAGACCGTGTGCAATTGCTTTATTTCTTATATCTTCGGGATATGCATCCTGAAATTGTTGTAAGGCCTTTTCTCCTTCAAATAAACAACAAAGAAATAATCCAAGTTTTTTAGTGAGTAGTTTCTCCTGATTTTTCTCAATAAATTTTTTAACTTTTTTATTAATCATTCCTGCATGAATTGAGCCACCTATAATTATAGTATCGAATTCGGCTAAATTTGCGTCTGTGGAAAATTCTAAATTTATGAGCGCAGTGTTTGTTTCAATTTCATTGGCAAGAGTATGAGCGCATTTGTCGGCGCAACCATGCTTTGTAGAGTAAATTATTGCAATTTTCATTTTAAAGTTACTTGATTCGGACAATAAATATAAAGTTTTTTTACAAGATTTATCGTTAAAAGTAAGTAAAACTAATTCATATCAAGTTTTAATAATTCTGTCCAGAGAGATATTCGAAGTTTATTTTGTTCTTCATCGGAATCATCGTCAAGAGGTAATCCTACGAATTTATCACCAAAAATCGATAATGATGATTCGAATTGATAACCCTCTGTTGGAAATTCACCAACAAAAGTTGCTCCTTTGCCTTCTAATGCGTCGAATATTATTCCTATTGAATCGGCGAAGGAGTCTGGATAAATAGATGAGTCTCCTGTGCCAAATATGGCAATTTTTTTGTTCTTTAGGTCTGATTGTTTTAATACTTCATGCAAAAACTTGTCGAAATCGTTTTGTAGTATCCCAATTCCCCATGTAGACGATCCTAAGATAATATTATCATAGTTTTCAACATCTTTTATCTCGGCATATTTGACATTAAATATGTCAACAAGTCCCATTTCTAAATTACATCTAATTTTTTCTGCAATTTTTTCTGTATTTCCGGTAGTTGAACCATAAAAGATTCCTATTCTTTTCATCTGCTATTTATCTGTTTTTGAGTTTTGTTAATTAAAGAACAATAAAACTCAAAAGATGTTTACATCCTTATTTAATTATAGTGCCTTTTGTTTTTTTAATTTTCTCTTCTGTGATTTTTTTTTAAACGAATATTTAAAACTTCAACAAATAATGAAAAGAATACGGCAAAATATATATATCCTTTTGGAACATGGGTACCTATTGCCTCTAAAATTAACATAAATCCTATAAGTATGAGAAACGATAGGGCTAACATTTGTAAGGTTGGATGATCATTAATAAATTTACTAATTGCTCCGGCTGCAATCATCATAATTCCAATCGCAATTACAACAGCTGCAATCATAATAATTAAATGTTCTGTCATTCCAATTGCTGTTAGAATCGAATCAAACGAGAAAATCATATCTAACATTACAATTTGAAGTATTATTCCAATAACACCCACTTCCTTTTTTGTGTTCTCTTCATTGTTTTCCCCTTCAATTTTATGATGAATCTCTGAGGTGCTTTTCGCTAAAAGAAAAATACCTCCTAAACCTAAGATGATATCTCGTCCACTAAAATCATACGCAAAAATTGAAAAAAGAGGCTTCGTAAAACCAATTATCCAGATTATTCCAATTAATAATGCTATTCTAAAAATTAAGGCTGCTGCTAATCCAAGGGTTCTTGTTTTGGCTTGCTGATGTTCAGGAAGTTTATTTGTGATAATAGAAATAAAAATTATATTATCTATTCCTAATATTATTTCTAAAAAAGTTAATGTAGCTAAAGCGATCCATGCTTCCAGTGTAAAAAATATTTCCATTCAGAATAAATTTAAAAAAATAAACCAAATGTAATAATTTTGAAGGATGTTTTCATAAAAAAAGGATGAATCATTTCTGATTTATCCTTTTGTAATAAACGGAATATATGTTATTTGAAATTGGTAGTTTAATAAATTTTATTTAATACTTTTCCCCAGGAATTTCTTTTCCCAATCTTAAATTTCAATTCTTTTCCTTCTTTTAATACTATGTTT
Organism: Bacteroidales bacterium; assembly: GCA_016342685.1. Taxonomy (GTDB): domain Bacteria; phylum Bacteroidota; class Bacteroidia; order Bacteroidales; family UBA12077; genus UBA12077. Next base: position 565,337 of record JAEINU010000001.1, read on the forward strand.
AATCCATTTGGAAATATCTTAAGAGTGTTAAAAAAAAGAATTTCTCTAATTTGATTGGGTAATATTTCCAAGTTGTAATTATGATTGTCGTTCTCAGAGGTTTTGAAATATACTCTTTGATTGGTTAAAATTAATTTCCCATCAATATTTTTATCTTCAGCAAAATAATTTGAATCTCCCGCTTTTAATACTAATTCGTTCGCTTTTAAATCTACTACCATGACTTTGTGTGTTTAATATTGTTAATTGCTATGTTAATTACATTTTTTATGCCACATATCATAAATTGCATAAAATTAAGATCTTAGTGTTTGTTGTTTTTAATTGAAACGCACTTTATTGTTCGATATCGAAACAATAAGTGTTCGGTTTTAAACAATAACTGTTTTATTAAAGACGAGTAAAGAATGTTTTTGATGCAAAAAAGCCTGATTTTAATTTAAAATCAGGCTTCAGATCTTATTTAAACTATATTATCCAACATCATCAGAGTTGAATTTAAATCCTAATCTTTTTCCTGTTTTTGTTTTTGCAAATTCCATTTTTTCATTTAATTGACCAACGGAGGCTATTTTAATGTTGTCGTAAGGAGGTACAAGTAGGTCAAAATCAATTGCATATATAATAATTTGCAAAACAATTTCCTTAATGACTTCCTTGCTCAAAACGGATTCTCCAAACTTATTATACAGATAATCTTTTTGTCTTTTACCCTCAACGAAGAAATGATTTTCTAAGTTTACAAAAAATCTGGAAACTAAATAACCTAAGTCTTCAAGTCTGTTATATTTGAAAGAATCAGATAAGAAATTGTAAACGTTTATAATTCCACAGAAGCTGTAAATAATATTTTCTTTAACATAATTGAGTTTCCAAATATTATGATCTCTATCAAATTCAAAAATATTTGAATGCATACTGAAAATTAAAATGTCTCCTGCAAATTTGAGTTGAGCTTCGAATTGGCCTCTTTCTTTGTATTCAAACTTTATCCTTGGATCTTTTACTTGAAGTGCTGAATTGTATTCTTTGACAATTTCTTGTAAAACTTCTTTTAATAATCCAAATGTTTCAAGAGTTTGATCGTAGGCATTTTGTTTAATTAGAGATTTCATTTCGAGAGCTGTTAAAATTTGCTCCTTTTTATCGTTTTCAGTCATAATTCAAAATTTTAATTAATATGCTTTTGCGAATAAGACTCTTTTATTAGATGGTTTACCAGAATATATGCATGTCCCATTTTCTTCAGGAGCATCAATAGGAATACACCTTATTGTTGCTTTAGTTTCATCCTTAATTTTTTGTTCTGTTTCGGATGTGCCATCCCAATGGGCTAATATAAAACCACCTTTATTTTCAAGAATATCCTTAAAATCTTCGTAGTTATCTGCAGTATATGTATTTTCAGTTCTGAATTTTAGAGCTTTCTTGTAAATGTTATCTTGAATATCATTTAAAAGATTCTCGATGTAATCTTCAATTCCATCTTGTGATTTAGATTCTTTTACGAGCGTATCTCTTCTTGCTATTTCTAGAGTATTGTTTTCAAGATCACGAGGTCCAATTGCTATTCTTACAGGAACTCCTTTTAATTCATATTCTGCAAATTTGAACCCAGGTTTATGGGTGTCTCTATTATCAAATTTAACAGAAATGCCTTTTGCTTCAAGGTTTTTCTTGATAGGTAGAATTTTTTCTGATATTTGATTTAGTTGTTCTTCACCTTTATAAATTGGAACAATAACTACTTGAATAGGGGCTAATTTTGGCGGTAGTACTAATCCTAGATCATCAGAGTGGGCCATAATTAACGCACCAATTAATCGAGTAGATACACCCCAAGAGGTTGCCCAAACATAATCAAGTTTTCCTTCTTTGTCTGCAAATTTTACATCAAATGCTTTTGCAAAATTTTGTCCAAGAAAATGTGATGTCCCAGCCTGTAGAGCCTTTCCATCTTGCATTAATGCTTCAATAGCATATGTATCCAATGCTCCTGCAAATCGTTCGTTTTCAGATTTAAGTCCTTTTATTACAGGCATGCCCATCCATTTCTCTGCAAATTCGGCATAAACGTTAATCATTTGTTCTGTTTCTTCAATTGCTTCTTGTTTGGTTGCATGAGCCGTATGTCCTTCTTGCCATAAGAATTCAGCAGTACGTAAAAATAATCGGGTTCTCATTTCCCATCTTACAACATTAGCCCATTGATTTATTAGCAGTGGCAAATCTCTATACGATTGAATCCAATTTTTATAACTATTCCAGATTATTGTTTCCGATGTTGGTCGAACAATGAGTTCTTCCTCTAACTTAGCGTCAGGATCAACCACAATATTATTATTTCCATCATTTTTTAACCGATAATGCGTAACAACAGCGCACTCTTTAGCAAAACCATCCACATGACTTGCTTCTTTTGAGAAAAATGATTTTGGGATAAATAGTGGAAAGTAGGCATTTGAATGACCAGTATCTTTAAACATTTTATCAAGTGCACCTTGCATTTTTTCCCATATAGAATAACCGTAAGGTTTAATTACCATTGATCCTCTTACAGCAGAGTTTTCAGCTAAATCAGCTTTTACAACTAACTCATTATACCACTGGGAGTAATTTTCTTCTCTTTTTGTTAATCCTTTTGCCATATATTGGTATGATTTTTGCTTGTTTTTTAATTGATTTTGAATTAGATTTCGATCAGCAAAAATAAAGAAATAAATTATAAAATATATTATAAACAGGAGGTTCATTATGAAAACAAAAATTTACATAGTATTTGCCTTATCTATTATACTCGCCTCATGTACTTCTTTGCAACAAGCATCTGTTAGCGATGATCTTTACTATTCGCCAAAAGATGAAGTCGTTGCTAAAAATGACATGAATGTTATTGTAAGTAATGATAAGACAGATAAAACTCGATCTGAAAATATTTTTGAAGATGAAATTTCAGAAATACTTGCAGATGAATCTATTGAAAGTGTTGATACTGTGATTTATGAAGATTCACTTTATGAAAATTCATATTACGACATTGTAGTTAGAGATAGAGATGACGCACATCAAAGGCGCATAGAAGGTTTTATGAATCCATACTATGGAATGAATTATGGTGCCGTATACTTATCTGACGCATATTGGTATGCATCTTCATATGATCCATACTTCTATAATATTGTTGTTATGGGTGATCAGGTATGGGTAGAGCCGCGATGGATGACCTCAAGCTTTGGTTACTGGCCAAGACATTCTTATCACTCTCCATATTATTCAAACTATTATGGATATTATGACCCTTTCTATTCTTCTTATTATTCATACTATTCACCATATTATTATCATAATCCATATCATCATCATCAATATTATCCAGGATCTAATAATAATTACGTGAGTTCTTCTTTTAATTCATACCGACAAAGATCTCTAGCATCTAGATGGTCTGCAGGAAGTGTAAATGGGAGAACTTCCAGAGAGCTTCCAGAGAATCATACTGGTAGAAATGTTTCGCGATCTAGTACTGTAAAATCTGGATTGGATAGACAAGGGGGAAGAACAAGTGAAAGAGTGAGCGCTGGAACTACCAGAACTACAGGAAGAGCAGTTACAACAAGAACCTCTGTATCAAGAAATACGAGAGACGTTAATAGTGCAAATAGAACATATACTAGACCTAGTTCAACAAATCGGTCAACATATAGTACTTCAAATAGACCTACAACCAGATATAATCGACCAACAGGTTCAAATGTTAGTTCAGGAAGGTCAACAACAACAAGAAGCGGTACTTCTACATATTCACCTGCACGATCAAATAATACAAGCAGATCTTCTGGAAGCAATTATTCTACAAGTGGAACAAGTAGATCGTCAGGTTCTACAACAAGAAGTTCTACAACAAGAAGTTCTGGTAGTTCAGGAACCGTAAGAAGTTCAGGTTCTTCATCTAGAAGTTCGGGTTCATCTTCAGGAAGTTCAGGATCATCAAGTAGAAGTTCGTCTGGTTCAAGTAGTAGAGGCAGAAGGTAATAGGTTAAATATAAAATATGAAAATATGAAAAAGGTTTTTCTAATTACGATAGCAGTATTATTATATTCGTTGACATATTCGCAAAATAATTACGTAGATGATGCATTAAAACTTTCGTCTAATAATTATGGAGGAACAGCTCGTTTTGTTGGTATGGGAGGAGCGTTTGGAGCATTGGGTGGTGATTTTGGTTCAATATCAATTAATCCTGCTGGGCTTGGAGTATACAGAAGTTCAGAGTTTGTGTTTTCTCCAGCTTTAAGTTATAATTCAAATTCATCTTCATACATCAATAAAACGACTGATGAGAATGCATATAAAATGAATGTAAATAACTTATCTTTTGTATCATCATACGATCTTGAGGGTAACGATTCAAGATGGGTTAATTTTAATATAGGTATTGGATTTAATCAAATTAATGATCTTAATGATAATGTTATGTTCGAAGGAGTTAACAACTCTTCCTTAATGGAGGTTTTCGTGAACTACGCCAACAGTGATGCTACTCCAGAAACAGCGAATAATCTAAATGCAATGTATGAATATTTATTGTGGGATGCATACATTATAGATTCTTCGGGTGGAGTTTTTTTTAATGAGATAGATGATGAAGCATGGAATAATTCAAATTTTGGCATTAATCAAAGAAAGATTATTGAAACTGAAGGTTACGTAAAAGATTTTAATATATCCTTTGCAGGTAACTATGCGCATAAATTATATGTTGGTGCCAGTATAGGTGTTACTTGGTTAAAATACGATCAGTATAGTTCACATTATGAGTATGAAACGTCTACTACACCAATTGATTATATGTCTGGATTCGACTTTAGAGAACATTCAAGGACTACAGGAACCGGATTTAATTTAAAGCTTGGGGCTATATATAAACCTATTGAGTTTTTAAGACTTGGAGTTTCAATGCATCTACCAACTTTTTATACTTTAAATAAGGAATATTATAATGAAGTTTATGGTTGTTTTGATGCAGAAGCAGAAGGTTACGCTCGATCAGAAGATCAAAAATATGAGTATCAATTACAAACTCCTTTAAGATTTGTTGGAAGTGTGGGGTTTCAAGTGGCAAAAATTGCTTTAATTGATATTGATTATGAACTTGTAGATTATTCAACCATTGAACTTGGTGATGATTTTAATAGCGAAGGCGTAATTACAGATAACAATACAATAAGCGATATTTATCAGAAAACACATAATATAAGGGCAGGTGCAGAATTAAGGTTTGGATCAATTTATGTAAGAGGTGGAGGTAAGTATTCTACAAATCCTTATACTTATATTGATGATTACAGTCTAATTACTGTTTCTGGAGGATTGGGTTACCGTGAAAAGAATTTCTTTTTAGATTTAGCCTTTTCTCAAACCGTGTCGGACTATTATATTACAGCATATAACTGGCAATATAATGATGCTTTAGCACATGTGGAAAATACAATTAATAATTTTGTTTTAACTTTTGGAGTTAAGTTTTAAATCGTTGTTAGGGTATTTAAAAAAAAGGGAGACTCAACGTATTGAGTCTCCCTTTTTTATGAAAATATTGTATATTTATGTATTTTACGTATTTAATGCTAAAATTCTTTGAGTATTAGTAGTTAAATATTTATTTTCGTAAACTATAATTTATATGAGGTATTTCAACTAATATCTCTTTTATAAAAATAAACATATGGATACTAAAGATCTGCAAAACTCTGATTCTGTTCATGATGAACAGCAAAACATCGAAGTTAATTCAAAAACTAATGAAATTGATAATCTAGACCTGAAACAAGAAAAAGAGGAAGACTCTAATTCTGTTCAAGAAGCTCCTGAAAAGGAAATCGAAAAGTCTAACGAAGCTGAAACTGAGGTTGAAAGTAGCGTGGATGAAAAAGAAACAGAAAGAGTTGTAATAGATTATACGACTTTATCTAGAGAAGAGTTAGTTTCTGAATTGTTAAAATTGATTGATAACCAACCAATAAATGACATTCGAAAAGACGTAGAAGCAATTAAAGCAAGCTTTTATAAAAAGCAAAAAGTTTTAAACGAAGAGTTAAGAAAGCAGTTCTTAAGTGAAGGAGGTATTATTGAGGATTTTGCACCTGTAGAATCTCCGATAGAAGAAGAATTAAAAGATCTGTTTAAAAGATATAGAAGATTAAAAGCAGAGTTTAATAGAAAGCAAGAGAAGGATAAAGAGGGTAATCTTGAAAAAAAGTATGAGATAATTGAAGAATTGAAAATCATTGTTACTAAAGATGAGTCAATTGGAGATACTTTTAAAGAGTTCAAGGAGCTTCAAAACAGATGGAAGGAGATAGGGCAGGTTCCTCAGCAAAAGTTAAAAGACTTATGGAATACTTATCATCATCATGTAGAAAAATTTTACGATTTTATTAATATCAATAAAGAATTAAGAGATCTGGATTTGAAAAAAAATCTAGAAATTAAAAAGGATTTATGTGAGAAGGCTGAGAAATTGAGTGAAGAAAAGTCCGTTGTTACAGCTTTTAAAACATTGCAAAAATTTCATAGTCAGTGGAGAGAAATTGGACCAGTTCCGAATGAAGATAGAGATGTTGTTTGGGAAAGGTTTAAGGAAGCAACTCGAGTTATCAATAAAAAACATCAAGATTATTTCAAAAACTTGAAAGATGAACAGAAAGGTAACTTAGACAGAAAAGAAAAGTTGTGTGAACAAGCTGAAGAAATTGCATCAAAAGTTTTAAGTTCTCATAAAGAGTGGATTGTAGAAACTGAAGCTATAATCGAACTTCAAAAAGAATGGAGAACAATTGGCTTTGCTCCTAAAAAGGATAATAATAAAATATATGCGCGTTTTAGAAATGCATGTGATGGATTCTTTGGAAAGAAGCGTGATTTTTATGTTCAGAATAAAGAACATCAGGATGTAAATATGCAAAAAAAGATTGCGCTTTGTGAAAAAGCAGAATCGTTGCAACACAGTACAGATTGGAAAGAAACAACAAGGGAGTTGATTGATTTACAGAAAGAATGGAAAGAAGTTGGTCCGGTTTCGAGAAAACAATCTGATAAAATTTGGAAACGATTCCGTGCAGCTTGTGATAATTTCTTCAATAAAAAATCAGAGTATTATTCAAATATTGATCAGGAATATGATAAGAACTTGAAATTGAAGCTAGATCTTATTGAAAAGGTTAAAAGTTATGAATTCACCGATGATCCTAGTCAAAACTTTGAAGCTTTAAAGGATCTACATGAGGAGTTCTCAGAAGTTGGATTTGTTCCTTATAAAATAAAAGACAAAATACAGAACGATTTCAGAGAGGAATTAAATAAACAATTCGATAAACTTAAAGTAGGGGAGTCGGAAAGAAAGTTATTGAAATTTCAGACCAGATTAGAAACGCTTCATCACAAACCAAAATCAGCATCAAAAATACGACATGAACGAGATAAATTTTTTAATAAAATTAAAAAGCTTGAAAGTGACATTGCTCTTTGGGAAAATAACTTAGGTTTTTTTAGTGCAGATTCTAAACAAGCACAAGAAATGCTTAAGGATTATCAGAAGAAAATTGATGATGCAAGAAAAGAAATGACAGTTTTAGAAGAAAAAGTTCGGATGATTGATAGGTCCGATGCCGAATAAGATTTAGTTAAACATTTTAAACATTAAGGTTTGTCAGCAACAAAATACATATTTGTAACAGGAGGAGTTACTTCTTCCCTAGGAAAAGGAATTATATCAGCTTCATTAGCCAAATTATTGCAATCTAGAGGGTATTCTGTTACAATACAGAAATTGGATCCATATATTAATGTTGATCCTGGAACATTGAATCCTTACGAGCATGGAGAATGCTATGTAACAGAAGACGGTGCAGAAACAGATTTAGACCTTGGGCATTATGAGCGTTTTATAAATATCCCAACTTCGCAAGCTAATAACGTAACAACTGGTAGAATTTATCAAACAGTTATTAATAAGGAGCGTAAAGGTGATTATCTTGGAAAAACTGTTCAGGTTATTCCTCATATTACCGACGAAATAAAGCGAAACATAAAACTCTTAGGCGTTAAGAACAACTACGATGTGGTTATTACCGAAATTGGCGGTACTGTGGGTGATATCGAATCATTACCTTATATTGAGGCAGTTAGGCAGTTAAAGTGGGAGTTAGGAGCTCAAAATAGTTTATTTATACATTTAACTTTAGTTCCTTATTTATCAGCTTCGGGGGAATTGAAAACAAAGCCTACACAACATTCTGTTAAAGTGATGTTGGAAAATGGTATTCAGCCAGATATTTTGGTTTTAAGAACGGAGCATCCATTAAACCAGGACATAAAAAAGAAAGTAGCTCTTTTTTGTAATGTTGATATTGAGTCGGTGGTTAAATCAATTGATGTATCAACGATTTATGAGGTTCCTTTATTGATGAAAGAGGAAAAACTTGATACAACTGTATTAAAGAAATTAGGTTTGCCAGAAAATGAAGAACCTAAGCTTGTAAAATGGACTCAGTTTATCGATAGACTGAAAAATCCTAAAAAGGAAATTACCGTTGGATTAATTGGTAAGTATGTAGAATTACCAGATTCATACAAATCCATTATGGAATCTTTTGTACATGCAGGTTCCATTAATGAGTGCAAGGTTAATGTTAAGTGCATTCATTCAGAAAAGGTTACGGATGAAAATGCATCTGAATTACTAAAAGGTATTCATGGAATTGTAGTTGCTCCAGGTTTTGGGCAAAGAGGAATTGAAGGTAAAATTTCTGCAGTAAAATATGCACGAGAAAATAATATTCCTTTTCTGGGAATATGTTTGGGAATGCAGTGCGCAGTTATTGAATTTGCAAGAAATGTACTTAATCTTAAAGATGCCGATTCTTCTGAAATGAGCAGGACAACTAAAAATCCTGTAATTGACTTAATGGAAGAGCAAAAAGGGGTTACCGAAAAAGGCGGTACCATGAGGTTGGGTACTTATCCATGTGAAATCAAAAAGAATAGTAAAGTATTTAAAGCTTATAATACTCAGGAAATCCAAGAGAGACATCGACATCGTTATGAGTTTAATAATGATTATCTAGAACAGTTTGAAAAAGCAGGAATGATAGCGGTAGGACATAATTTGGATACTGGATTAGTAGAAATTATTGAATTACCAGAGCATAGATGGTTTGTTGGAGTTCAATTTCATCCTGAATATAAAAGCACGGTGGTGAATCCTCATCCAATATTTGTGAATTTTGTTGGAGAAATTTGTAAGGATCAGCCAGAAAAATAAACAAACAATATGGCAAGTATTTTACTTGCCTAAATTTTAATTAAAGATCTTAAATAAAAAAAAATGGATAGGAATTCGATTTTAGGAATCATTTTAATTGCTGGTATTTTTATTGTTTGGACAACTCTAAATAAACCTTCGGAAGAAGAAATTGAAGCTGCAAAATACAAACGTGATTCAATTGAGTTGGCTAGGCAAGACCTGCTTATACAGCAAAAAATAGAGCAAGCTGCGCAACTTCAGAGTCAAAAGATTGAAACAAATGATGAAAAAAAATCTCAAGATGAAGAATTGAAAAGTTTGTATGGAAGTTTTGCAACTGCAGGAGTTGGAGAACAAGAATTTATTACCCTTGAAAATGAATTGTTAAAAGTAAAAATAACAAATAAGGGAGGTAGGGTTTATTCTGTTGAGCTAAAAGACTATAAAACGTATACTCAAAAACCTCTTATTTTATTTGATGGAGATTCTACAGAATTTGGTTTAAACTTCTTTTCACAGAACAAAAGTATTGAAACAAATAATTTGTTTTTTGTTGCATCAGAGAAGACCAATAAGTCTGTAAAAATGAGATTGTATGCAGGCGATGATAAATACATAGAATATGTATATACATTGCAACCCGAAAGTTATAAGGTTGATTTTGACATCAATTTTGTAGGAATGAATCAGGTGTTTGCAAATAACATGAGCGTTGTTGACTTAAATTTCTCTATGTATTCTCCACAACAAGAGAAAGGTGCTAAAAATGAGACAATGTATACTACCATGGGATATAAATATTTCCAGGATGAGGTAAACACTTTAAGCGCCAGAGGAAAAGACGAAGCAAGAGAAGAATTAAGCACAAAAATTAAGTGGGTTTCTTATCAACAACAATTTTTCTCTACAATTCTTGTTGCTAAAAATTCTTTTTCAAATGCAATTATAGAGTATAAGAGTATAGAGGATTCACCAAAATATTTAAAGTATTTTAAATCTACAATTGGAATTCCTTTCGAGTTTAGTGCGAAATCTACTGTTCCAATGTCTTTTTATTTTGGACCAAACCATTATACTACTTTAAAAAAGCAGAAGCTAGATTTTGAACAGATAATACCTCTTGGTTGGGGGATTTTTGGATGGGTAAACCGATTTGCTATAATACCTGTATTTAATTTTCTAGGTAATTATATTGCAAACTATGGATTAATCATCCTAATTCTAACAATACTTATTAAGGTAGTATTGTTTCCATTAACATATAAGTCGTACTTGTCGACAGCAAAAATGCGTGTTCTTAAACCGGAAATTGATGAGATCAATAAAAAGTTTCCGAAGAAAGAGGATGCAATGAAAAAGCAACAGGCAACTATGGGGATGTATAAAAAGGTCGGAGTTAGCCCAATGGGAGGATGCTTACCTATGCTTGTGCAAATGCCTATTTTGTTTGCAATGTTTAAGTTTTTCCCTGCATCTATAGAGTTACGTCAGAAAGCATTTCTTTGGGCCGATGATTTATCTGCATATGATTCAATTTTCTCTTGGAATGTTGATATTCCATTAATTAGTACTTTCTATGGTAATCATATAAGTTTATTTACCATTCTAATGGCTGTAGCGCTCGTATTTTCATCAAGATTAAATACAGGGCAAATGAACGATACAAATCAGCAAATGCCAGGAATGAAGTTTATGATGACTTATATGATGCCAGTTATGATGTTGGTATTCTTTAATAGATATGCAGCAGGTTTAAGTTATTATTACTTCTTATCTAACGTAATAACTCTTGGTCAAACCTTATTCATTCGACGTTTTGTTGATGATGAAGCTTTATTAAAGAAACTGCACGAGAATAAGAAAAAGGTAGTTAAGAAATCGAAGTGGCAAGAAAGATTGGAAGCAGCTGCTAAACAAAAAGGTCATAAACCACCAAAGAAAAAATAAAGAAATATTATATATGAAGGCTGATAATTATTATCAGCCTTTTTTATGTGTTAAAGTGAAATACTTTAAACACATAAACAATTTGGGATAGTAAACAGTTATTATACTTTAATCGTTGGTTTTATGACAAAAGAGTATTATAAATCAAAAGAATCTGTAAAAGAATACATAGAATTGGCAAAAGATGTTAATGGGAAGCAATTGATTGATAAACTTAAGCAGTTTTTGTACTCTAATTCGGTTGTTCTCGAGCTTGGTTCTGGCCCAGGAAGTGATTGGAAAATTCTGAAAGAATCATTTAGAGTTATAGGTTCAGATAATTCATCTGAATTTTTGAATTATCTGATAAGGAATAATCCAAAAGGCGAGTTTTTCGAATTAGATGCTAGAACTGTAAAAATTGATAAAAAATTTGATGGTATCTATTCAAATAAAGTGATGTACCATTTAAAAGATAATGAATTGAAGGATTCTGTTAAAAGACAATATGAAATTTTAAATTCTGAAGGAGTAATATGTCATTCTTTTTGGAGAGGAGAAGGATCAGAAATATTTAAAGGTCTTTTTGTAAATTATCATAATGAAATGACTTTAAGACAAACATATCAGAAGTATTTTGAGATTTTATTAATCGAAAGCTATGAAGAGTTTGATGAAAATGATTCTCTTTTGTTAATTGGAAGAAAAAAATAGTGTAGAATAACATACGTTCAAATTTGAACTGGGATTTTGTTTTTATCTTACTATTCTTAATGGTTGAATGACAAGTGAAGATCGTATTTATACGTAAAATGCCATATAACAAAAAAAGATTGCCTTTTGGGCAATCTTTTTGTTGAGCGGGAGACGAAACTCGAATTCGCGACCCTTAGCTTGGAAGGCTAATGCTCTACCAACTGAGCTACTCCCGCAATCTGAAATTTATTAAGTGGGGAGAGCAGGATTCGAACCTACGAAGGCGTACGCCAGCAGAGTTACAGTCTGCCCCAGTTGGCCACTTTGGTATCTCCCCAAAAACATTTCAATACATTGAGCCGATAGGCGGATTCGAACCGTCGACCTGCTGATTACAAATCAGCTGCTCTGACCAACTGAGCTACATCGGCAATATTTTATATTTAAAGAACGTTTTTGTTGTAATTGCGATTGCAAAAGTATTAAAAATCTTGAAATATCAAACTTTTCTTAAGAAAAAAATAAGAAAAAAAAACTTCTGTAATTGTTGAATTAGCTAATGTTTTTGATAATGAGATTTTTAAAATTCTTTTAACAATAATATTAATCTTTCATATTTTCCATTTCAACTTGCATCTGAGACATTTTTATGGCAGTTATTGCAGCTTCGTCTCCTTTATTTCCATGTTTTCCACCAGCACGATCTTGTGCTTGTTGCAAATCACTTGTTGTTAATACACCAAAAATAAATGGAATGTTATGTTCTAAGTTCAATTCGGTCATTCCATGAGTTACACTTTGACACACATAATCAAAATGAGGTGTTTCTCCTTGTATTACACAACCTAAAAGTATAATGGCATCCAAATCGGCATATTCGGCCATAAATTGGCCTCCTAATGTTAATTCTACGGTTCCAGGAACAAACTTTCTTAAAATATTTTCTTCCTTTGCACCATGTTTAAGTAATGTATTAACAGCCCCTTTTAATAAAGCTCCTGTAATTTCTTCATTCCATTCTGCTGTAACAATCCCAAATTTCATGTTTTTAGCTGATGGAACCTTCTTAATATCGTAATCTGAGAGATTTTTTAAGTTTGTAGCCATGAGTTTATTTTTTGTTTGTAAAGTTAATTTATAAAATAAAAAAAATCCTGAGAAATTCAGGATTTTTAAATATATATATAATTCCTTATTATTTTTCGATTAACATCTCAACTCTAGCAATGTATTTAGATATTTGACGGCCTTCCGACGTGTTTGGAAAATCTTTTTCAATTTTTTGATAAGATTCTAATGCTTCATCATACTCTCCATTTTGTTCTTGAACAAGACCTATTTTCATTAAATATATAGGAGCTGTGAATTCATTATCCGAAGAAGTTACAGCTTTGTTATAAAAAACTAAAGCATCATCCATATTATTCAATTCAATGTAAGCATCACCAATAGCACCAAAAGCAATAGGAGCTATCATCTTATCATCAGATTCAAATTGCTTTAAATATTCAATAGCATTTTCATACTGTCCTAAATGTAAATAACTAATTCCAGTATAATAGTTAGCTAGATTTGCTGATTTAGTTATACTGTATTCTTCAATAATATCAAGAAAACCTAAATAGTTACCATCACCATTAAGTGCAAGATTAAACGAATCCTTTGCAAAATATTGCTCGGCCATCCACATTTGAGATTGCGCTTCTTTTTCTTTCGGGCTCATAACAAATCTCTTATATCCTAAATAACCACCAACTATTATTATTATCGCTAAAACAATAATTGTTATACTCTTCTGGTTTTCTTCAATATAATGTTCTGTTTTACTTAATGCATTTTCTACTGCTTCAAATTGATCTTGATCTGCTACGTTCTTTTTACTCATCGTTTATATAAATTAAAATATTTTTCTAAAAACATTTGAAACGCAAATGTAATTCTTTTGGGTAATTTTTAAAATCTTTTGTTTATAAAAATTGATATTTAATCGTTTGATCGTTTTTAATTTATTGGAATATTAAGAATCTTTGTAAAAAATATGTTTGTAAAATGAATTTACAAGATTTATCGCTTATAAATTTCAAGAACTATAGTGAGGTTGAATTAAATTTCTCATCAAAAATAAATTGTTTCATAGGACAAAACGGTGTTGGAAAAACAAATTTGTTAGATGCGATTTATTATTTATCCATGTGTAAAAGTTATTTGAATCCTATCGATAGCCAAAATATTCGGTATGAGGAGGATTTTTTTGTGATTCAAGGGAAATACGATTACAAAGAGGCGAATGAAAATATTTATTGTGGTATAAAGCGAAATAAAAAGAAACAGTTCAAGCGAAATAAAAAGGAATATCAAAAATTAGCAGATCACATTGGTTTATTACCTATTGTTATGATTTCTCCAATGGATAATAATTTAATATTGGATGGAAGTGATGAGCGACGTAAATTTATGGATGGCGTAATTTCTCAGTATGATAAAGCGTATCTTGATTCTTTAATTAAATATAACAGAGCCTTAGCACAACGAAATAAGTTGTTAAAGGATTTTTATCAGACAAGATCTTTTGATGAAGATACCATTGAGGTTTGGAATGAACAGCTTGTAATGCTTGGAGAGAAAATACATTCGGTTCGAGTTAAATTCGTTGAGGAGTTAATACCCATTTTTCAGGATTATTATACACGAATATCGGGTAATAATGAACAGGTGCAGTTGGTTTACGATTCTCAGTTATTTGAAGGAGAATATAGAGACTTGTTGAAAGATACAATTGGTAAAGATCGAATGGTTCAGCATACTACTGTTGGCGTGCATAAAGATGATTTAATACTTACATTGGAAAAGTATCCAATAAAAAAAGCAGGTTCGCAAGGACAACAAAAAACATATCTGGTTTCGTTGAAATTAGCGCAATTCGATTTTATAAAAAAAGTAAGTGGGATAAAACCTATTTTATTGCTTGATGATATTTTTGATAAATTCGATAAGTATAGAGTTCGTCAAATAATTGAACTGGTTGCCGAGAATCATTTTGGACAAATATTTATTACAGATACAAGCCAAGATAGATTAGAAGAAATTTTAAAAGACGTTGATATTCCATTTCAGTTATTTTTAATTGATACAAAGGGGGATGTTTCTACTAATAAAGAAAGTTAATGAGAAAGAAGAATACACAAAAGATTGATGAGGTTATAAAAGAATATTTAAAAGCTCTTAAGATTGATGATAAGCTAAAAGAAGTTGAGCTTATTAAATCTTGGGAAAGTATTGTTGGAAAAACAATCTCAAGATCTACAAAAAATATTTTTATACACCAAAGAAGATTATACGTTCAATTAAATTCTTCAATAATAAGAAACGAATTGTTTATGCTTCGTGAAGGTTTAAAAAAGGCTTTAAATGATAAAGTCGGAGAAAGTATAATTGATGATATTATATTAAAATAGAACTTCAAGTTTTTATTTTTTGATCAGGTAATGTTGATGTTTAAAAAAGTTAATTGAATATTGTTTCGTGACTTCTGATGATATATCTAAATTAAATAGTAGCTTGTATCTTATTAAAGTTTCGAACGATACCAAAAATAGTGATAAAAGAATAATAAAGAAGTAAACCAAATTAGAAAAAGGGATGTCCAAAAAATCATTGTTTGTCATCTCCAACTTGATTAGAGATCCTGTTTTAATGTTAAACGTGAGATTCCCTTTTTACTCGTTTCGTTCAAGGGAATGACAGTTTTACTACTTTTTGCACATCTTATTTTCTTACAATATTTTGTTAGTATCTTTCTCTCTGATTAAAAAAGAAATCAGCTTCACGATTCATGTTTTCTACAGTATCAGAACCGTGTATTGCATTTTTTTGTAACGATTCTGCAAACATTTTACGAATAGTTCCTTCTTCTGCCATGTTTGGGTTTGTACTTCCAATTAGCTTTCTAAAATCTTGAATGGCATTTTCTTTTTCAAGTAAAAGAGCAATTATAGGTCCCGAACTCATAAAATCGCATAAATCACTGTAAAATTCTTTAGCTCTGTGCATTTCATAAAAACGCTCGGCTTCTTCTTTTGTTAACTTTGTTGATCGAATAGCCGAAATTCTAAAATCAGCTTGATTTATCATGGCTAAAATTGGTCCAACATGATTTTTACGACAAGCAGAAGGCTTTATCATTGCAAATGTGTATCCTAATGGCATATTTTTGTTTTTTGTGATTAAACTAAGTTATAAAATATTTATTATTAACTTATATTATGAACAGATTATTTTATCTTTGATTCATTAGTTATAAATACATATATAGTGAAATTAATTTCAGAATCTAAAATAAACACACTAAGTGATTTAATTGTTCAATCGGAGAAAATAATAATAATAACACATTATAATCCGGATGGAGATGCAATGGGATCATCTTTGGCCCTATATCATTATTTAATTAAAAAAGGTAAAAGCCCTATTTTAGTTACTCCTAACGATTATCCTGAATTTTTACATTGGTTGCCGGGTAATGAAAAAGTTGTTGTTTATAAACGACAAAATGGAACTGTTTTAAATGCTATTAAGGAAGCCGATTTAATATTTACCTTAGATTTTAATGATTTGGATCGAACCGAAGGAATGGAGAAGTTCTTAGGAGAATCTAAGGCAAAAAAAGTTCTAATCGATCATCATCCTGATCCTGGTAATTTCGCCGATTTAATTATATCTGAAACATTCTATAGTTCTACTGCCGAATTGGTTTTTCATATTATTGAAAGCATGAATGATTTGGACCTAATGACACCAGAAATTGCAGAATGTATTTATACAGGAATAATGACAGATACAGGGTCGTTCAATTATAATTCATCTAGACCTTATACTTATTATGTTGTTTCAAAATTGATTGAAAAAGGAATTAATAAGGATAAAATTTACGGAAATATTTACGATAATTACTCAGTAGAAAGAATGAGATTGTTTGGTTATTGTTTAAATCAGAAGATGGAGGTATTCCCTGAGTTTCACACTGCATTCATTTCATTATCGCAAAAAGAATTGCGAGATTTCAAATTTGTGCCCGGAGATACAGAAGGGTTTGTTAATTATCCATTATCTATAAAAGGGATAAGGTTTTCTGCTTTCTTTATTGAAAAAGATAAGCAGGTTAAAATTTCGTTTCGATCTAAGGGGAATTTTGCCACAAATAAATTTTCGCAAAAGCATTTTAATGGAGGTGGACACATAAATGCATCGGGAGGATCATCGAGTTTAACTCTTGATGAAACAATTATAAAATTCAAGGAACTACTTTCAAACTACAAAAAAGATTTAGAAAAGAATGATTAAAGGACTTATTATGAAGGTTTTTGTTTTGATTTTATTTGTAGTTTTCTTTTCTTGCAGAAACGAAAACAAAAAGACCGAAAAGCATTTTAATAAGCCAACAAAGGAATCATTGGAACAAATTAACCGTCATCTTGTAAATAAAGATTCAGAGTTAATAAAAAGCTATGTAGATAGGCGGAATTGGAATATGCAAACATCTGAAACAGGATTGTGGTATATGATTAATGAACAAGGTGTTGGGGAAAAGATCGAGAAAGGCGACTATGTAACTTATAATTATGAAATAAGATTGTTTGATGGAACTTTATGTTATTCGTCAGATAATCTAGGTGTTAAGAGTATTATTGCTGGGCAGGGTGGCGTTGAATCTGGATTGGAAGAAGGGCTCTTGTTATTAAATAAAAAAAGTAAGGCACGATTTATTATGCCTCCTCACTTAGCTCATGGTTTAATAGGTGACGAAAATCGAATTCCAGCTCGTGCAATACTCATATATGATGTTGAAATTTTAGAAATTAAATCTTTAAATACTCAATCTAATGATTAAAAAAATACTTTGGCTTATTATTTTAATACCTTGTATTATTTCTTGTGATTCCTTTTCTAAATATTCTGGATTTAGCAAAACAAAAACGGATATTTACTACCAGTTAATTAAATTTGGGGAAAGCTCTGTGAAGGCAAAACCTGGAGATTATATAACGGTTGATATTGCTTATACTACGGTTAACGACTCTGTTTTCTTCGAAGGTAGACGAAAAATCCAAATCACAAATCCAAAATTTCCAGGGGCAATTGATGAATGTTTTTTAATGTTAGCCGAAGAAGAAAAGGCCATTTTTATAATTTCAGCAATCGACTTCTTTAATAAAACTCTTGACACAAGTCTTCCTGATTTTATTAATGTTGATGATCCAATGAAAGTTATTGTTGATGTTATAGATATTCAGACAGAGGAAGAATATATAATGGATAAAGAAGCATTTTTACATTGGATAGAAGATTTTGGCGATTATGAAAAAGTAATTTTAAGACAATATGTTGAGCAGAAAAAAATTGACATTGAACCAACTGAGTCAGGATTGTTTCATATAGTTTTAAATGAAGGAATTGGCGAGAAAGTCTACGTTGGAGATACTGTAATTGTGCATTTTGAGGGAAGATTTTTTAATGGAAAATTCTTTGATTCTACAAAAAGAAGAAACTCTCCATTTCAGTTTGTTTATGGTCGTAAGTGGCAGATTATTGAAGGTTTAGAAGAGGCTATTGGCAGGATGGTTGAAGGAGAAAAAGCATTATTCATTATTCCATCGAAAATTGCTTTTGGTGAGTCTGGTAGTTCTACAGGTATTATTCCACCATATACATCAACCTTATTCGAAGTGGAATTACTTGAAGTAAAACCGGGGCCTAGGGAAAAAGATATGGATTTAAATAAATATGATTAAAGAAAAAAGCCGATGAAAATCGGCTTTTTTTAATAAGAAGTGTATTTAAATTTATATTGAATTCTGTAATTATAAAGAGCATAAAAAACCTCTACGCTTTCTAAAATTCCCTTTTTATTGTAAAAATATGATTTCTTCGAATTCTCATTTGGATTACTATCATACCATTGTTCTTCAATTAAATTATTCTGAGAATCATATTTGTATATATTACTAACAATTATATTTCCTTTAGGCTGTTCTTTTTTGATTTTTACTAAATTACCCTTAGCGTCATATTCATAGATTTCTTTATACATAAAGTTTTCTAGAGTATATTTAGTTTTTTCGAGAACTAAATTTTCCTTAAAAGTAAATTCATATTTCTCGGTAACTACGTCCTTATCATCATATTCGATTGTCTCAATAATATTATTGTTGCTATCGTATTTATTTACAATGCTTCCGGTTTCTTTATCATTGCTATTGTAAATTGAGATATTGCAGCTATTTCCTTTATAGTTAAAGATTCTTTTGTGTTCAACATTCCCATAAATATCCGATCTAACAATTTTACTAACTCTATTTTCAGTGTTGTAAGAATATTTAATAATCTGATAATCTGATCCATTATATCTTTCTTCTCTGATTTTTCTAGCAGAATTGTCATAAGTAATATTTTGTTTAAACATTACTTTATTTTCGTCGCCATTGTAGTTTATAAACTCAACCTTATTCTCATTATTATCGTATTTATAGCTTAATTTTTGGTCAACAGTACCTGATTGATAATATATTTCTTCTATAATGTTCCCATTATGATCAAACCTTTTTGAAAAATTCTTATATCCATTTCTCTTAGGCTTTCCCTTTTCATATTTATGATTCCATTGAATTTGTGTTTGAATTCGATTTTTTGCAATATTTTCCTTCCATTTCAATTCGCCGGGAACTTGAGCAATTGAGAAAAGTATTGTTGCAAAAAATAGTAAGAATAGAGATAAATATTTTTTCATTATGATAAAATTTCGTTTTTTAAATATTTTTTATGAATCACGAAATAAAAATTAGTGTGTATTATTTGTTATTAATCAGCAGCTTGGTCAATTATTCTCAAATTTACCAAAAAATCTAATAGATTCTAAATATAAGCATTCAAAAATCATGCACAAATAAAAGCCATAAATGTTTATTTGAAAAGTATAATTTTTTAATGAAAAAATTATTAACTCATTTTAAATGATGCTATAAGCTAAACTATTATTGTTTTTTTAAATTATCAAATATTGATTTAGTATTTTTACACTTTAATAAGATAGAAATATGAGAATCGATATAATAACCGTTTTACCAAACTTGCTTGATAGCCCTTTTAATCATAGTATTATTAAGAGAGCACAACAAAATGGGCAGGTTGAGATTTATGTGCATAACTTAAGAGACTATTCTACGAATAAGCACAAAAATGTTGATGATTATGCTTTTAGTGGAGAGGCAGGAATGGTTATGATGATTGAGCCAATTGATAAGGCCATTGAAACTCTTAAGTCGGAACGACATTATGATGAGATTATTTACACCTCACCCGATGGTATAAAATACAATCAGAGAGAAGCAAATAAATTGGCTACACTCGAAAATATTATAATTCTTTGTGGACATTATAAAGGAATTGATCAGCGAATAAGAGATCATTTGATAACAATGGAAATTTCTATTGGGGATTATGTTTTAACAGGTGGTGAGCTCGCTGCAGCAGTAATTGTAGATAGTGTTGTAAGACTAATTCCAGGGGCAATTTCCGATGAAGTTTCGGCTTTAACGGATTCTTTTCAGGATAATTTATTGGCTCCTCCAGTATATACTCGCCCTTCCGATTATAAAGGATGGAAAGTGCCTGAGATACTTTTATCGGGAGATTCTAAAAAGATTGAACAATGGAAAGAAGATC
Organism: Bacteroidales bacterium; assembly: GCA_016342685.1. Lineage (GTDB taxonomy): Bacteria > Bacteroidota > Bacteroidia > Bacteroidales > UBA12077 > UBA12077. Next base: position 585,982 of record JAEINU010000001.1, read on the forward strand.
AATCGATGGAGCGAACTCGCCGATTGCGCCCCGACTTATTAGAAGAATAAATCTATTTACATAAAAGTCATCAAAAAGCAGTCTAAGAAATCAATTAAAATATGTAAAATAAGACCAATTCCAATAATTCTTGATTTCTTGAAAAATATAGCTACAACATATATTGCGATCGCAAAATAACTATGTAAGAAATGAAATCCAATGCTACACCTTGTCGAATCAAAAATGGGTGTAGCAAATAAATGATCTAAATCAATAGACATGGATAATAACATTAAAATCCATACTAATTTAAACGATTTTGGAAAAAATAAGATTGCAACAATAACTGGCAACAAAAAATGTAAACCGTAATGAATAAAGAAACGAAGGTCTGGTAATGAATGCATTAAAAGATTATTCAAAAAGCTTATATGAAACACCTAAATTAATTCTTACCTGATACATCTCATAATCAATATTTTCAAACTCTTTTTCGAAAATACTTTTAAATCCAATATTGAGTCTTGACCATAAATAAAACCGATGATTTATATCATAGCTGTAACCAATTAGAATTCCATAATCAAATGAATCTATATTTTCGTTAAAATCGTAAGGTATAGTTACTTCAGGGCCTGGCAAAACGGCATTATCTGTGATGTTTTTATCTGGTGAATAAATTCCATTTATACCTTTGGTTTCGAATCTGCCTTCTAATATTCTTGAATAATACATTCCGAATAAAAAACGACGACCTTCTTTTAATTTATAAAATGCTAAAAATGGGAATTCAACCATTCTTAGTTCAACATCAGTTTCTGTTTTTCCTGAGTAATACATGGGGGTTCCATCGTCGTAATAAAAAGCCTGACTTACGACATCGGCATCTGCAGAAAAAGCAATTAAATGGTAATTAAGTTCCAAAGCTATTTGCCATTTATCGTTTAGATTATATTCAGCTCCTAATCCCATTGATGGATAAGGTTTAGGAGTGCCACCTGCACCCTCTGGAATATCGGATAAGGGAAAAGGAATTGCTCCACCTAAGTCCACAGCCAAATTTGGATAAAAATTAAATTTTCGCTCCTGAGAATAACAGTTTAAAGTAGATAGTATGAAGATTAGAATAAAGATTCTTTTCATATTTTAAGGCTTTTAATCATAAATAAATTCCAGATCATCAATAACTAAGGTGCTTCCGACAGCACCTCTCCATAAATCACCATCTTTACTTGATGAAAATACAACGGTAATGTGTGTTGGTGTTAATTGCGAAGTATAATTGAAAGTAATAGTGGTCTCAATTAACTCATCTGTAGTTGAATTAGAATATAACTCTGCTTTTGCAATTTCAGTTACTGAATCTCCATTTCTATTTTCAAGAATTGCATAAATAGCACATTGATCTTCACCGGAAATACCTTCTTCATCAAATCCTCCAAAAATATTATTGGAATTTTTTAATGTTGCTTGCTTATACCATTTGCCCGATGTGTATTTGTATTTAATTTTAAATGCTTTGGGCGAGAATGCAAATGGAGTTCCAAAAATTGTAGCTTTCTTTGGATCAGATGGATTGGCTATAGCACCACTTAAATTAAATGTTCCTGTAAATAAGGTTGCTGCAGTTAAAGGAAGAGTTTTTACAGAATCGGTACGTATCTGAACCAAAGTATTGTTATTTGCAATTATTGGTTGAGTTCCATAAATAGAATAAGTACTTGTTCCCATATTTGCTGTTGACCAAATTGAAGTTTCTACAGAAGAACCTATTTCTTTGTAAAATTCTCCGTTTAAACCTTTATTATCTATCCAATTCTCAAAATTGGAATTTTGTAGTTGTTTGTGAATTAAAGTAATTTCCCAACTAACTAAATTCCCATCTTCCGATTCAATATCAAAAGAATACACTTCATCAGAATTGGTGAAAATAATTTCCCCACCATTTTTTAATGATGTTTTTGCACCTTTTGAAATAGATAATTCTGCATGTAATGTTAATGGAAATGATTGTAAGTTGAGATCATTGTTAATGTATAACAATACTCTATTTGACTCATTTATTATTTCTGATTTAATGAGTTCTATATCTAAGTTAGAGATATCAACTATATCAAAATCTTTAAGTTCTGCATCTTTCAATTTCTCATTATTACAAGATAAAATCGAAATTACAATAACTAGAAGGAAGAGTGTTTTTTTCATTGTTTAAAATTCTAAAGGTTTGCATAAAAATAGAAATTTATTTACTTCTTATTCATGTTTAGATGAAAAATTAGACAAATTTTTTCCTAAAAATATTATCTTGTATTTTATTGTTAGAATAGTATGGCTTTATTAGAAATTAAATCTAGTCAAAATGAAAAACATAATTATAACAGGAGGTTCTGGATTGGTTGGAATGCATCTTTCTGAAAAACTTAGAAAGAAAGGTTATAATGTATTTGTTTTTAGCAGGTCAAAAAAAAATGTATCTGAATCAACTTCTTATTGGGATTATAAGAATAATATCATCAATAAGGATATTTTACAAAAGGCGAATTATATAGTGCACTTGGCAGGAGTAAATATAAGTTCAAAAAGATGGACAACGCATCGAAAGAAAGACATTGTAGAGAGTCGGGTAAAAACGGCCGAGTTTCTATTGAACTCAATTGATCAAGCTAATAATTCGCTAGAGTCTTTTATATCTGCTTCGGCAGTTGGTTATTATGGAGCAGTTACAAGTAATAATATTTTTACGGAGGAAGATAATTCAGCATCTGATTTCCTTGGAGTTACATGCAAAGAATGGGAGCAAACAGTAGATAAATTCAAGGCCTTGGGAATAAGAACTGTAAAATTACGCACAGGAATTGTTTTAGCAAAAGAAGGAGGGGCATTGCCTAAAATGATTCCTCCAATAAAATTGGGAATTGGATCGGCAATTGGTTCTGGAAAGCAATATATGCCCTGGATTCATATTGATGATTTATGCGATATTTATATAAAAGCAATTGAAGATGAAAATATGCAGGGGGTATATAATGCTATTGCTCCTGAGTATGTGAATAATTTTGAATTTACTAGATCTTTGGCTAAAGTGCTCAAAAAACCATTCTGGTTTCCTCAATTACCTTCAGTTTTAATGAAGTTGCTATTTGGCGAAATGGCGAATATTTTATTAAAAGGTAGCCGGGTTTCTTCTGAAAAAATCTTAAAATCAGGATTCGAATTTAAATATAGGAACCTGAAAGATGCGCTTCAATCTTTAAATTTATGCTAGGTCTTAACTAAAAAATCTCATAATAACTTCGTATAAAATCTCAAATAAATTAAATTTGAACTTATCTAATGAAAATTAAATTTGTATGAGAAAAGTTATTAAACCTTTTATAATAGTATTGATTCTTGTAGTAATCGGATATTTTGTATTTAAAATATATTTAACTCCAAACGATCGGTTTAAAGCTATAAATATTATTCCTTCGAATTCAGCCTTGCTTGTAGAAATTGATGACCCTTTAAATACTTGGCAAAAAATTAATAAATCGTCAGTTTGGAATAACTTCACAACTAATGAGTTATTCGAAGAAATTAATTCAACAATATTATCGGCCGATTCTTTATTATCTAATAATAAGTTATTGTTTAAAGTTTTTGGTTCGCGATATGTTTTATTATCGGTTCACGAAAGACCCAATAGAGAATTTGAATCTATCATTGTAGCTGATCTTGAACGGTATTCGAAACTTGCATCAATAAAAAAATATATTCTAGGATTGGACAATGAAAATATCAACATTACAAAAAGAGAGTATAAGGAGTTTGATATTTACGATATTTTCTTTAAAAAAGATCATTCATCAATATACTTATCGTTTCATAAAAACTTAGCCGTTCTCAGTTATGACCAGCATCTTTTGGAAGAATCTTTAGATTGTATAATGAATCCTGTATTGGGGAGGAATGACCAATTTGTGCAGATACACAACCAAATTTTTGGCGATGGTTTAATGCGTTTATACATTAACTACTCACAAGTTTTAAAAACCCTCGACTCGCAAGGTGTGAATATTTCTAAAGAGTTATTCGACTTTATCAATTCTGCATATTTTTCAGGATTTAAAATGGATGCTTTTGACGATCAACTTAATATAGAGGGTTATACAAATATAAAAACGGATCAGATTTCGTATTTAAAAGCATTGGCAAAATCAGGATCTGGAGGATTTAAAACTCAAAAAATAATTCCCAAATCGTTGCATTTTGCAGTGCGTTTAGGATTTGAAAGTTTTAATGGTTTTCTGAATGAGTTTGAAGAAATGCTTAGGATCGAGGGGGTTTACGATGAATACTTAAGTAATTATAACAAAGTAGAGAAGAAGTTAGATATTGACATACAAGAGAATTTTATTGATTGGATTGATGATGAGATTACAATTTTTTCTATTGAACCAAGATATAAGAATATGCAAGATGAGTTTTTTTTAGCCATAAAAGCTAAAAATAGAAGATCGGCTATTTCGAATCTTGAGTTTATTAAAAACCAAATTGAAAAGAAAACCCCTGCAAAATTTACATCAATTGAATATAAGGGGTACGATATTAATTATTTGCAAGTTACGGGTTTAATTAAACTCCTTTTTGGGAATGCATTTTTAAAAATGGATAAACCTTACTATGCTGTAATTGAAGATGTTGTTGTGTTTAGTAATCATCCGCAATCAATAAAAGATTTAATAAACGATTACAAAAACGACGAAACAATAAAGCAATGGAATACATTTCAAACTTTTTATAAAGGAAATTTTGGTTCTGAATCGAATATTTTTGCTTTCGCTAATATTCCTTTTTATGTGAATTCATATTCAAAAAGTGTTAAGGCTGAGTTAAAAAATGATCTGAAATCAAATACCGACTTTTTTCAGAAATCTCCATTTATAGCTTTGGATATGCTTTCTAAGGGAGATTTGTTTCAAACAAAACTAGTGTTGTATTCTAATGATAGTTTATATAAAACAGAATTGTTGGATATTAAGGAGCGAAATATTTCAAAAGAAGATGTAGCTCCACTAGAGATGAATATACTTGAAGAACCCTTGCTTGAAAATCGAAATAAGCTAGAGAATAAAGATAATTTTGAAATAGATGATCTTGCAATAATAGATTTAGCAGCTAAAGAACATTACGAATATTTCGACGATAGCACCATCCGAATTGAGGTTGAGGTGCATAATGGGATTAAGGATGGAAGATATATTGAATATTACGAGAATAGAGAAATAAAACTCAAAGGGAAATTTGAAAATGACATTCAGGTTGGAACATGGAAATATTATAACTCTGATGGGGAACTTATTGAAAAGAAAAAATATTAATTAGCCTAAAAAGTAATTGTATATATACTTCGAAACAAAATAAATAACTGCAATTATAAGGACAGATATAGTTGAGGAGATAATAAAACTTTTCTGTTTCTGTTTTATAATCTGAATTTTAATTTTTCGTTTTAATGTGGAAAGTTCCTTTTCATTTAAACTATTTCTATCGTTGAATTTATGATATTTAGCTTTTATCTTAGAAACAGCAGTTCGCATTTGTTCATATTTTGAACGTTGCTCTTGTTTTAAAATGCGGTTGTTTTGCAATCTTCTAATTGCTTCTAATGCGTGTCCTGATCCCATACGAATTATCTCAAAATTTTCCGAACAAATGCTACTGTAAAATACGACATCAAGAATAATCCTACAAATCCTTCGAGTCCCGAAAGCCATCTAAAAGCTCCCGAAGGATAGTAATCACCGTAACCAATAGTTAAAAATGTAATTGCACTGTGGTAAAAAGATACAGCAACTTTTCCCAGTTTATCAGGATCTCCCAGAGAAGAAACTATTTTCGTGTCAATAAAAAAGGGTAGTATTAAGTATAAAAGTGAAAAGAAAATGTATCCAAATACCATGCTCGTTAAAACTCTTAACGGATTTGTAGCATACAATCCAATTTTATCGAATACCAACCATTGAAATGCATACGATGGATATTTCCATAACCTACTTATCGGTTTATCGTGAATAGCATCTTGTAAATCGGCATCTAGTTCATTTCGTTTAAATTCTACATATGCCTTATCTTCATCAGTATATTGACCGGTATTATTAAAATTTTCTTTTAAAATTCGGAATTGCTCGGCATAATCTCTCTTACTTGGAGAATTTTGTGAGTATATTAATTTTTTCACATCATTTATATACCAATCGATGTAAATTCTACCAATTAACCTCATTCCCGAGAAGTTGATCGTTTTAATATCAAGATCAAAATCGTAAGGTTTAATGTCAATTATGTCACGTGCAATTGTATCCGATAAATCTATATGCTCGCACTTAGATACTCTTAGATCAGCGTAATAATCTAAATGGCAAGACTTTAGCGATAGTTGTTTTATGTGCGAATTGTTAAAACTTAAATTTCCTTTGCCGAAATTGGCATTGTCGAGAAACAACAGTGTATTATCCAATTCTGCTTGTTCGAAAGATAAGTTTCCATCTCCCCATATAGTTCTACGGAAAGTTATTTTTCCTGCTAAATGTTGACAAGCTTCGAATGTTTTTTCACCGTTTCCAAAGATCGATCGATTAAAACTAACTTTGGCATTTGCAAATTCGGTAGTGCGAAAATCGATTCTGCCATTTCCAAATTCGGTACGTTCAAAAATGAGCTCTTTACAATGGAATCGGGCAAAATGAAAATCAATTTTTCCATCTTCGAATCTTGCAACTTTAAAAGATACTCGATTTGATTTAAACTCAGAATTTATAAATGTTACATTTCCTTTATTGAACTCTGTATTTACAAATAGAACATTGCCTTCGCCAAAATGTGCGTACTGGAAATTTTTATGTCCAGTACCAAAATAGGAGTTTTTGAAGTTTACTTCACCATTTCCAAAATTGACATTCGAAAAATCAGTGTTTCCATCGTTAAAAAATACATAGCTAAAATTTATTCCTCCATTATTAAATTGCGATGAGTTAAAATTAACAGCTCCGTTAAGGAAATGTGCATTTTCAAAATTCTTATACTCATCATCAAACTCAGCAAAGGAAAAATCTGTTGCAATTCGAGAATCAAAAAATGTATTAAAAGCTGAAAATTGATGTATCTTAACTAGAGCTTTTTTTTCAATATTTCTACTTTCTTTATAATCAATTAATGAAAAATTCTCGACATAACAATTATCTAAATTAATAGCTTGTTCTTTGTCTATTAGTTTGTATATGTGTTCTTTATCAATGTATCCAAGTTCGATATAGGTAATCTCTTTTTTACTTTCATCTAAAAATGAAATAGTAGCAGTGTTCTCATATTCCTTTCCGTTTTCAGCTTTGAAAGGGGCATCTTTAACTTTTATTTTGTAGCTGTAAAAATCTTTTATCATTAATTATAATCTCTAGTTAATTCAAATATAATAATTTTTCGATTAGCTTTTGCTTATTATTAGCTATGTTTTAATTGATTAAGCTTGATAGTAACAATTATTGTTTTTATTCGTAATCTTAAATGTTAAACAAAAAAATCTAGCTATGAAAATTACTTTGAATAAAATGGTTCTAATCCTTGCTATATTCATGTTTGGATTTATTTCTTGCGAAGATGATGATAAAGATAAAGATTCATCTGACGATACTCTGTATGTTAAATTCGAAAATTACAACGAATCGGAATATACCATCACTGGTATTCAATTATTGAACATGGGAGTAGCAGGTACTTATGAAGAACCAGTTGGTGAATTTGGGGAAAATGTTTTAACGGATGGGCAAATAATTGCTCCCGGAGAACATGCTTTTTTTACCTTAGATATTCCCAGCTCGCACTATGCATATTATAGACTAACGGTTGATGATGGAAATGGAACCCAGATAGTTTTGCACGAGCAACTTGATTACACTGAATCTTACGATGGAACTATTACACATTGGGGGGGGGGAGATAGAACGGTTCAAGTGACCATTAAAACTGATATTCTTACAGGTTTAATCTGGATACAAAGTTGGTCTGATTGGGTTGGTATCGAATAAGCTATAAAAATAAATTAATAAGGAGCTTCTGTATTTCAAAAAAAGCTCCTTATTTGTGTTTTATATTATCTGATAAAGAGTAATTGCTAAAGCTATACCTAGGATAATAATATATGTAAATATATTTCCAAAATTAAGTGTCCATCCTCTGTAACGATCTTGCTTTGGCACGATTAATCTTTTATCCTTAGGATTAAAATAAAATATGCCTAGTTTATAATTATCCGGATTGTTTATATCTCGATTTAAACTCATTTCGTTTGGCTTATAAAATTTACTATTGTTGTAATTAAATCAGAATTAATTTTTAAATCAGGATTCGTATACGACTGGATATTTTCTTGCAAATCTCCCGATATTGTTTTTAATACATGATTCATATTATCAATTTCAATTACCTCTGTTTTTGAAGCTTTTGCAAGGATTTTTGCTTCATTAAGATCAATCTGAATATCTTTATTTCCATTAATAATTATAATGGGAGTGTGGATATTCTTAATTAATTCTTCTGGACTGTATTTAAACCACGAAATTAAAAAAGTTTGTGCACTGGGTCTGAAAAGCGCATTTAACTGAGGAGGTACATTTTTCACAATATCACCAGCTTTTAGACTATCAACAATTTGTTCTACTTGTGAATAGAAGGCGGGAGGCAATTTAGGTTTAAGCTGATTTTTTAAGATGATATCTGCTGAATTCCCAGCCCCAGCAAGTGATATAAAGCCTTTGATATTATTTTTCTGTAAAGCAATTAAACCCAATAATGAACCTTCACTATGCCCTATCACATATATATTGTCATAATTTTCTTCTTTAAGATAGGATAGAATTGATTCTACATCTTGGGCGAATAAATCGATAGTTAAATCCGATTCTTTAAAATCAGAATACGAACTTTTACCTATGCCTCGTTTATCGAAACGTAAAGTGGCAATATTATTTTGGTTTAAATCTTCTGCTAAAAATTTTATGTAGTTGTTCTCTACTCCCTGCTGATTTCCATTTAAGTCAGTAGCACCCGACCCAGCAATTATTAATGCAATTGCAGGATTTTTAACTTTTGCAGGTTTTGATAATACGGCATGTAAGGAGATATCTGAAAGAGGAATGCTTAGTGTGTCGGTTTTTACTTCTACTTTTTGTGAAAAACAGAAAGAACTTAAAGTAAAAAGACTAATAAATAATAAGGTAATTTTTTTCATGTGATTAGATTATTTGGATTAATTGATTTGTAATGAGACTGGTTATAATTATTGAAACAAGCAAGCCTGCAATAAATAGGATAACTGATTTTACTCCCTTTATATTTGCCGAAGTTCTAAATGCATTAAACATTAAAGTTATAAACCAAATAGTTAGAGCTAATGTAAATAGAATTATTAAAATAGAAATAATAATTTCATAATCTGTAACATCAGCAAATTCACCAGTTTTTAGAATGGTATAGTAGATATATTTTTCAAAATTATCGAGCGAAGTTGAAAAACCAGTAAGTGTAGCAATTAAATATGGAAATCGTGATAATGCTTGTGTACCAAAAATATCAACGATTCTAATTTTTGAAGGCGATGCAAGAATTGCAATTATGTAAAAAACAATAGAAACAACAATCCAATTCGATATGCACTGAATTAAATAATATATATATGGAAAATCCGAACTTGATTTTACCGAAATCACATCAGGAAAATGAATGTTTGTGTAAAATGCTAGTATCGATGTTGCAATTAATATTGCTATACCTAAAAGCAAGGATTTAATACCCGCAATGTATTTAAAGGGATTAAAAAGAATCTGTATCATGATTATTTATTTTGAAGATTATTTATTTTTTCAATCAACTCATCGAGCATGTTTCTTACAGTAGGGTAGCTAAGTTTTAGCTTTTGTGCCATTACTTTTAGGCTGCCGCTGCACTGCATAAAAGATATTATAAAATCTTGCTCATTCTGTTCCAGCTTTAGCAATAAAGGAAGATTGTAAAAACCGTTAATTGTTGTTTCACATTCGTCGCAATGCAGACTTTGTACCTTCAATTCGGAATTGCAACTTGGACAAGTAATAGGTAGTTTTTTATTCATAATTTATCGATTTATTTTACAATAGTATAAAATAAATTAATAAAATGAAAGTAAAACTTAATAAAATGAAAGTAACATTAAATAAAATTAATAATTTTCTTAGAAAAGAGTCTGGTTTCAAAATCAGTTTAATATTATGTAATTTTAATTTTTAAGATTTTAGAAACTAACTGTTATATTATGATATATATGTTATGCCGAAATCTCGTTAAGGATTTTACTAAGTGGAAAGCTATTTTCGATTCTCAACTAAGTTTGCAAGAAGATTCTGGTTTGATTTTAAAAGATCTCTGGACAGAACTTGATAATGTAAATAATGTGTTCTTCATTTTTGAGGTAACGAATATGCAAAAAGCCAAAGAATTAATTAACGATCCTGAATCGGCTAAAGTAGGAGAGCGTTCTGGGGTTATTGATGGTGAATGTCATTTCATTGAAAAATAGACAGAATAAAATTATACGTCTTTTTTAATTAAAATACAGAAGATTCCCTAGCTTTTTAAAATTGATGTTTGCCAAATGATATAAATAATTATCTTTGCAGGCTCAAATGAAAAAAGGATATTCTACATATAGTTTTCTAATAACTTCTACTATTTTTTAGTGTAGAGGATTTCCAACAAATTTATTGGTTTATTATTCTCGGAGTAAAACATTCCGTTAATGTTTAACTATTTAAAAAAATTGAATGAAAAAGTATTTTAACTTATTTAATTTATCGCAGAAAGTCGATTACAAAACCGAGGTTTTATCGGGATTAACCGTAGCATTGGCTCTTGTTCCAGAAGCTGTGGCTTTCGCTTTAATTGCTGGCTTATCTCCTTTGACAGGTTTGTACGCTGCTTTTGTAATGGGATTGGTTACTTCTATTTTAGGTGGTCGTCCGGGAATGATTTCCGGAGCAACCGGAGCTATTGCAGTTGTATTAATTGCCTTGGTTAAATCGCATGGAGTTGAGTACATATTTGCTACGGTTATTTTAGCTGGGATATTTCAAATGTTGGCAGGTATTTTAAAATTAGGTAAATTAATTAGATTGGTTCCTCATCCAGTAATTTTTGGATTTGTAAACGGATTAGCAATTATAATTTTTCTTTCTCAGTTAGATCAATTTAAGGATGTTTCAGGTAGCTGGTTAACAGGAAGTTCTTTATATATTTTATTAGGTTTGGTTTTGCTTACAATGTTAATAATATGGGGATTACCCAAAATTACGAAAGCAATCCCAGCTTCTTTAACCGCAATTTTAGTGGTGTTTGGTATTGTTGCATTGTTTGGAATTGATACAAAAACTGTTGGCGATATTGCTTCAATTAAAGGTGGCTTTCCTCCATTTCATATTCCTCAAATTGCTTGGACATTCGAAACACTTAAATTGATATTTCCATATGCTGCAATCGTAGCAGGTGTTGGTTTAATTGAAAGTTTACTAACATTAAATATTGTTGATGAAATTACAGAAACTCGCGGAAGTGGGAATAAAGAAGCCGTTGCACAAGGCGCTGCTAATATTCTTTCTGGCGTTTTTTCTGGAATGGGTGGTTGTGCTATGATTGGTCAGAGTTTGATTAATATTTCATCTGGTGCAAGAGCCAGATTATCTGGAATTGTAGCTTCTATTATGCTTCTGGTTTTTATAATGTTTGGTGCAAATTTAATCGAAAAACTTCCAATGGCTGCCTTAACAGGATTAATGATTATGGTCGCAATAGGAACTTTCGAATGGGCTAGTTTAAGAACATTCACCAAAATGCCAAAGTCAGATATATTTGTAATGGTGCTGGTTACGTTTGTCACTGCTGTTTTACATAATCTGGCTTTAGCGGTTGTTATTGGAGTTATTATTGCAGCTTTGGTTTTTGCTTGGGATAATGCAAAACGTATTCGAGCACGAAAACGAATTGATGAAAATGGAGCGAAATACTACGAAATTTATGGTCCATTATTCTTTGGATCTGTTGCTGCATTTAATGAGAAATTCGATGTGCTAAATGATCCCGATGAGGTGATTATTGATTTTGCTGAAAGTAGGGTGGTCGATATGTCTGCTATTGAATCTCTAAATCGTATCACAGAACGATATCAGAAAGTAGGAAAGAAAGTTCATCTTAAACACTTAAGTCTGGATTGTAAAAAGCTGTTAAAGAATGCTGATGAAATTATTGATGTGAATGTTATGGAAGATCCAACTTATAAGGTGGTTGTTAACAAATTATAAATAACAATTTGATGTATTGTAGATATTTATTTTAGTCTTAATTCTGCAGTTTTGATTCTTTTGCTAAATTTATATCACCACCTTAGTAAGCTGTTGTTTCATTTATTAAATAACTTATACTATCATAATCTGGATTATAATCAAAACCAATGCCTATCCATCTATCACCGCCATAATTAACCTGAATATCTAAAACGCGAGTATTATTTTCTCTATAACCTGTTGGTAATCCTACGCCTCTGTAAATTGTTGTAGTACTATTTTTTCTTAATTTAAATAATTTATTGTTTATTAATTTATTAGCATTTGATTTAATTGTATTTCAGGGTGATGATATTGAGATAGATTTGAATCAAAGTTGGGATGTGAAATTGCAAATTTAGGGCACCATTGAATACATGCATGACATAATTCGCAATTATGATTAAATTGGAGCTTTCCATTTTCTAAATTTATATTTTGCCGAGGACATACTTTTACACAAATTCCACAGTTATTACATTCGTTGTTTATTATGAAAGATTCATCAGCTGTCTTAAAGAAATCAAGTCCTAAACTATGAAACTTTGATCCAAATATATTTGCAACAAATGAGCTTGTCTCAGGATTATGTTTTTCAATATTTTCAATATTTTTAACAATTTCATTTAGTCTATCATCTGCTGTTTTTATACTCTTTCTTTTTTTATCTAATCCAATTATAATTTTATCTAAAGAATTCTTCTTCATTAAACTAGAGCATTCTGATTTAACAACAAAACCAGCATCCAAATTGGAGCCAATTTTCTTTAATTCATTTTGTATCTCGATGAGGGTTTTAGCTGGAATTCCAACGCAGGTTGCAATTGCAAAGACGTATGGTTTATTTTTTATTATTAGTTTTTTAATGAAATCAATCACAATTCGTGGAGCTCCCCATGCATATACAGGAAAAATAAAACCAATTCTTTCTGTCGATGATTCGATAGATTCATGTAGTATTTCTTTTGCAATCGACACAAGTTTACATTCTTCTATTTTTGAATTTAGATTTTGTGCTAAGTGTAAAGAATTACCTGTTGCTGAAAAATAATATATTGTAGTTTTCATTTTTTTTAAAGATTTTTGTTGATTAAAGAAATTTATAGTTAATGTTTTGTGGAGTATCTACATTTATTGTATAAGCTAATTGTTTGTTAAAATATGATTATCTAACAATTCTTCTATATCACTGAAAAGAAAACCATTTCTAGATTTTATTTCTAATATTACATTCTGTATATACGTGCCCAGGTATTTTTTCATTTTAGTAAACATACTTCCTGTTAAAACTTTATAAGTAGTGAATAAAATCACTTTACATTTTTTGGGAATTAGGATCGATTGGGCAAACTGTTTCCATAGTTTATCGGGATGTTGAGCAAAAAAAACTAAACCTTGAGTCCAGCTGCCTAAAAATAGATAATCGATACCATCTAAATCTTCTTTTTTGTATTCTTCTATGGGAATAATATTTGCATTAATTCCTTTTCCGAGGCAGTATAATTTTATTTCATTTCCAAATTGACGGGTTGTACCTGTTTTGCTGTGGTGAATAATTAAAGCGTTTTTCATAATCTTTTGTTTTAATGTTTAAAACAAAATTATTGAATGTGAAAAGAGATACATTTGCCATTTGGCAAATAATGAAAAAACGCATTAAAAAATAATTATTTCCATTGATTCCTTATCCGGCTCAAAGAACTTTGAGTAATTCCAAGGTATGAAGAAATATATTTTAAGGGAACATTTTGCGCCAGATTAGGAAAATGCTTAATAAAGTATTGATATTTTTCAATTGCAGAACCCATATGAAGAAAGTTCTGTTTGTCAATCATTTGTGTAAGAGACTTTGTGGCAAGGATATTCAAAACATTTTCCCATTTGGGGACTTTTAATTTTAATTTATTGTTCTCTTGTTTTTTTATTGTGAGTATCTGACAACTAGTAATTGCCTGAATATTGATCTGAGCAGGTTTGGAGTCTTCATAACTTCTAATGTCTGTAAATAGAATATTATCGTCGATAAAATATTTTACAATTTCATTTCCATCTGAATCATGAATAAATGTGCGTAAAATACCTTTTTCTAAAAAGCCTAAGCTGTAACATCTTTCACCTAAATTTAGAAAGAAATCATTTGGATTAAGTTTTTCCAGTATAAAATAACTAAGAACTTTTTCGATTTCTTGATCTGATATTATTTTTAGTTTTTCTAACTGTTCAACAAATGCACTTGATAACTCCATGAAAATGTTACATTTTTTTATAAAGTTAAAAAAATGTTTTTATGGTTAATCATTTTGTACTTAGAATTATTCGTAGATGATAAAACTAAGTTTTTTACTATTTGGAAACTATTCATATTAGTCAAGTAGTGCTAATTTATAGATCATAGGAATAACAATATTTTCTTTTGATTTATAATGCTCTATTCTTTTTATAGAGTTTATGCCTTGAATTTTGACTTTCTGATATAATTCATCATAATCTTTGAAGATTTGCAGTGCAATAAATTCTTGTGATTTACAAATAGGAAATAAATTGGCTGATTTCCAACTCTTACTTACTTTTTCTGTTTCGTCTGCAATGTATGCCCATTCAGAATTTATGGAGTGATCTGCAATAATAATGTTGGATGCTAGACTTTGTGCATGCTTTATTGCCAATTCAGGGTTTTGCATTTCGTGAAGGCAAAATTCGAATAGTACAACATCCGCTTGCTCAGTGTAGTTCTCAAAATCAGAATGTACTAATTGAAATTTGTATTCAAGTTGAGATTTTTTTAAGTTGATATTTAATTGTTTGAGTGCAAATTCATCATTATCAATTGCGATTACTTTTTTGGAATTTCTTCCGTATTCAATTAATTGACCACCACCTGCACCAACTGAAATTATTGTTTTGTTATTAAAATCATAAAATGCTAATATATTGTTTATTAGAGCTTTAAAGTCTTTAATCATTTATTAATAGTATTTTATTATGTGACACTAAGATGATCTGAATCTAAATTCATATTTACCGATGACAAATCTTTCTAAACTCACAATAATCGCAATTTCTGGTTTCTTCGGTTTGTGAAAATGTAATCTCAGGATTGTAAATATCGCTTATTAATTCAGTTAATCTTTCGGTGTATTCATCAACAACCGAGTTAAAATTATCAATAACTGTTTCGGTGCGATTTTCTTTTTGTTTAATTCTGTAATCGAAGTTATTATCGTAGATTTTACGAACTGAATATACTCCAGGAACAATGTTTTGGCTCGGATTCTTTATTTCCTTGTAAAATTTCGAATATAAGAAGGTCTGAAAAACGACTGAGTTTTGGTTTTTCTTTTCTTCAGAAAACAGTGATTCAATATTTTTAAACTCTAGTTTATCGCCTCCACTTTTGTAATCGATAATGCGAATGTTGTTATGTAATTCATCTACACGATCAATTTTTCCACCTAACTTTACGGTTTCGAAAGTGCCATTTGTTGTTATTGGAATTTCAATTTGGTAGGTATCTTCAAGAGATAAAATTTTAAATGGAGCAATACTTTCATCGATCTTTAAAATCTGATAAATGTACTTTTCAATTACTTCTCGAATTATAATGTTTTTACCCGAATAGCTTATTTTAGCTGATTTAAAATATTCCTTTTCAAAAGCATGATCTATAGCTTCTGTAATTTCTGTTTTATCTTTTTTGAGTTTCTGGATTGTTTCCTTGCTAATTTCAACTCCAACAAAATCTTTATAAAGAAAATCCATTGCTTCGTGCAAAATGTTCCCAAAAAGTGGAGCGTCAATTTCTTCGGTAATATCATCTTGTTCTCGTAATTCAGCAATGTAGCGGAAGTAGAATTGTAGTTTGCATCGCAAATAAGTACTTAATCCACTTGGCGACAAATACTTTTCTCCACCTTTTGATGGTAGAAATTTGTTGAGTTTTTTAAGAACTTCTTCGGTTTTTTCAATTGTGAGTTCTTTGGCTTGAGTAATATTTATATCGTATCGAAGACTTTTCTCGCTTATTGAATGTTCCGATTCAAACTTTAACTGGTATAAGAATCGGCTCATTTCGCCTGTTTGCATTCCATCTGAGCTGGAGTTGTAAATCAAGGTTATATTCTTTGCTCTCTGTAGTAATCGATAAAAGTAATAGCCATAAATAGCATCTTGATGTTCGATGGTTGGTAAACCAAAACCACGACGTAGGTTATAAGGAATAAACGATAATGAAGCTTCGGTTTTAGGTAAAGTGCCTTCGTTTAAGGATGTGATAAACAGGTTTTCGAAATCGAGTAATCGGGTTTCCAGAATACCCATTATTTGTAATCCTGATAAAGGTTCTCCTGTAAATGGAACACGTAAATTACGAATGATTTTACGTATTAATCGAATGTATGTTTCCATCTTAATCTCAATCTTTTGCTCGTGCAAAACATCTTTTATTCGATTAATTGCCAGATAAATATGATAAATGTATTCCTTTTCTAAAGATGTGGTGTGAATCGTATTTTCTTCACCCGATTTTTTTAATGAATTATACACCTGATGCAGAATATTCAACATATATTCCGATAATTCAAGATAAGTATTGATCTTGGTAAAAATTACCTTAAAGAACTCACAAGTAGAAAGTTCTTCTTTTGAAATAACAATGCGATTATGTTTTTTAATGAACTGCAATAGTTCATTAGCTTCTTTTTCAAATTGTGTATTTACATATTGATGATTTAAAATTGCCAATACATTTTTGTGATAAAATGTGATTCCTGATTTACTTTCTTTGGCATTTTTCTGGAGATCAATAACATGTTCCAGTAAACTGTAAATAGGAGTATTGCTCACAGGATAACCCATGGTAACATTGATCTTATCAATTGAATCAGGAATTGAATGTAGAACAGGAACAAGCATTTCTTCGTCGGCTAAAACAATTGCTGTTTTATTTGGCGATTCGGTGGGATTTTCCTTACTCTCCTGCAGAATTTGCGTAATCACTTTTGCCTGACCAATGTCGGAAGGAACAGAAATAATATCTATTTTCTTTTCTTCCGATAGAGATTTAAAAATATCTTGGCTTAAAAAATTGGCAGGCTGTTTATATTCCTGAATATTTTGTCGTAGGAAAAATCCTGCTTCGTGATGTTTATTGTTGATATAACTTTCGTCGTAATCCCAGTAAAAATCAGCTAATTTATTATTCTGTAAGTAATCAAATAGTTTTTTCTCGCAGCTATTTAGTGCGTTAAATCCAATAAAAATATATTTAGAATGTGGTAATTCAATTTTTTCGTTTCCTTTAATTTTGTTGGCAACAGAGCGATAAATCATTCCTTCATAAGCAATTCCCAACTCCTTAAGTTTCTTATTAAAAAGTTTGTAAATTTCTAGCAGAACATTCCAAATGCTAATAAAATCTTCTTGATGTGCTGATTGTTTTTCAATATCGAAGCTTTTCCAAAATTGCTTTATTGCTTCAATTTGTTCTTCTGATAGATAATTGAACTGATCTTGAATAGATTTTAAGGATCTTAGATTTTTAAATAAATCTTCAGGGTTAACTAAGTATTTGTCAATATCATCGAAATCGTTCAGCATCATTTCGCCCCAAAAGTAGAAATCGTCGAAACTTTCTTCTGTTTTTTTAGCCTGCTTATAAATGTTGTATAGCTCGAAAAGTAACTTAATATTATCTGCAATATTAAATCCAGATATTTCCTGCATTAGTTCATTAGTGGTAGTAGTTGCCGGAGCCCAAATTGGCTTATTTGTTAGCTCAGATAAATATTTTTTGAAATATAAACTTGCCCTACGATTAGGAAATACAATACATAGATTTGATATTTCATCTGCATACCTTGTATAAAGGTCATCTGCGACGTATTTAAGGAATGAGTTCATTTTTACAAGTTCCAAGTTTAAAGTTTAAAGTTTCGAGTTGTGCATCGAATCATAAGTTTCTATTTCTGATTTCTATATTTATCATTGATAATTGTTTATTGATCATTGTAAAACTTTCCTTGCCAAGTATCCAATTCTTCAAGTCGTTTTTCAAATTTATTAAGAATTTGGTCGTTTCTAATTAATCCCCAACCCGGACCAGCTAAAAATCGTGGTGGTACTTCACCAGCAAAACGCTCAACTACAAATTCAGGATTTAGCTTTTCCAAAAACTGAATAAAGAATTCAATGTATTCTGGTAACTCAAAAAAGTTAAAATTCTCTGGAAACTTTTTATATTCTTGCTCCATAGCTGTATCCTTAATAATTTGTAACTGATGAAACTTCACAGTGTCGAGTGGGAGAGATGAAATTTTCTCAGCTTCGTTTAAAAGATATTCTTTCGATTCACCAGGCAATCCGAAAATGAAATGAGCACCTGTTTTTAATCCATATTTTTTTGTTTTCTCTAAAGCCTCTTGGGCTTCTTCAAAACTATGTCCACGATTAATTCTTTTTAGCGTTTTGTTGTTGCACGACTCAATTCCATATTCCAGAATTACATAATATTTCTCCGAAAGCTTTTGAAAGTACTCCAACTTTTCATCATCAATACAATCTGGTCGAGTTCCTATTACTAAGCCTGCTATTCCCGGAATTTGCAATGCTTCATCGTAAATCTTCTTTAAGTGTTCCAATGGAGCATAAGTATTGGAGTAAGCTTGAAAATATGCTAAAAATTTATTTGCTCTTCTATACCTTTTTTCGTGAAACTCAATTCCTTCATTTATTTGCTGTGTCACTGATTTCTCAGGAATGCAATACGAAGGATTAAAAGCATCGTTATTGCAATAGGTACATCCTCCGGTTCCTTTTGTACCATCACGATTTGGACAAGTAAATCCAGCATCGATCGTCACTTTTTGTACTCGTTCACCGAATGTGCGTTTAAAGTATTCGCTATATGAATTAAATCTTCTGTTATGGCCCCAAGGGTGTTGTGTCATGTTGGTTTTTATCTATTTATAGTATTGTTACTTAATTTTTAAGCTTTTCGCTATGTGATTTAAGCTTCAAGCCTCTTGCTTTATGCTACAAGATCTATTTGTACATGAAGCATGTAACTTGTTGCGTGAAGCTATTCGACCTTTCGAATAATATTCAAATCCACATACCAGAGAAATCCTTCTACTTCTTTATCTTCCATTTCTTTTAAAAGTTCGATGTAAGATTTTACTTGCTTGTGATGTTTTGGTTCTTCTTGCTCTCCAAATTTATAATCAATAATTACAGATTTTTCATTCGTACTAATTACTCTGTCTGGGCGTAAGGATTTTCCATTTGTTAAAATAATTTCAGCTTCGTTTCGAACTGTCCATTTGTCACTAAACCAGTCTTTTATTTGCTCGTTCTTTAATATGCCTTCAATCTTTTGTTTGATTTCTGATTTCTCTTCAGGAGAAAGTTTTCCATCAAAAATAAGTTTGTCAATGGCTTTGGAAATATCTTTTTCGGTTTCGATATTCTCAAAGATCTCGTGCATTACTTTTCCGTGATTTACTTTTTCGTATGGACTATTTTCTTGTCCAGTAAAAAAAGAATTGTCGTGTAATTTTAAACGGAGTTTGTTCTTTATATCAAAAGATTCAAACTGTTTAATTTCAAATTCTGTACTCAACAATTTTTTATTTTCTCCAGCTTGTTTTAAAGATCCATACGCAAAAGTATTTTTCTCGGCATTCCAATAATCAGTAAACTCAATTAGTTCTTTTTCCGATGCAAAATTCTTGTAGTTCTGATAAGTGAAATGTAATAAATCACCCACGTTTTTTATTCCGTTTGGTTTTTCTTTTACAGGCGAGAAAGTGAATAAATTCTCTTTAGCACGAGTAAAAGCAACGTATAATAAATTTAGATTATCGACATAAGCATGTAGCTTTTCTTTCTGGTAATCATCTTTAAAAACAGTATTTGTTAATCCCTTTGAATATTTAATCGGAATTAAATCTAAAGAACTAAAAGGTTCTGCATCCGTTTTACACCACATTATGTTTGTTTGAAATGGTTTGTGGTCAATTTCCCAATTGCAAAAAGGAAT
This sequence comes from Bacteroidales bacterium, assembly GCA_016342685.1. Taxonomy (GTDB): domain Bacteria; phylum Bacteroidota; class Bacteroidia; order Bacteroidales; family UBA12077; genus UBA12077. Next base: position 606,382 of record JAEINU010000001.1, read on the forward strand.
AATTACATTTCGGAATTCCAATCCTTTCGAACTATGAATGGTTATGATTCTAATGGCATCCTGATTTTCTGATATCGATAAAGTTTTCTTTTGTCCATCTTCTTTCCACCAATTCAGGAATGAATGTACATCCGAAGCCGATCGTTTACTAAAATCAAGAATGATATCTAAAAATGCTTTTAAATAGGGCTGTTCCGATTCAATCTCATTTAACTTAAATAGCTTTATTAATTGGTCGGTTAACTCATAAATTGGAAGCTGTTTTATTTGCTCAAACGAATCGATAAATTCCTTTGGAAACAATTCCAACAACCATTTGTCATCCTCATCTTTTGAATGATTTCGAAGGATTTCATGAATTGCACTATTTTCAAGTTTATCAGCTTTTAAATATTGATGATATTCATGAGCAATAAACGATAAATTAATTTCATCTTTTGGATTTTGGATATACTCCAGAACAGAAACTAGAAAACCTACCAGCGATGAGTTTGCTATGAAAAGGGAATCGTTCGAAATAAAATCAAATTTGTATTTGCTTGATGCTTGATGTTTATATTCAATTAAAGTGTTTGCAATACCTTGACCTTCTTTGCCCGAGCGTACAAGAATTGCAATGTCTTTAAGTTGAAATCCTTTATCTTGTAGATTTTCAATTACTTTAGGAATTCTGGTTTTTACTTCATCTTTCCACGAATCAAATTCATTTTCGTGTAAAAAAGTATGATTTATATAACCTCCTTCTTTGCCATTGGTTTCTGGAATCTCCTGAAAAACATCAGCGTAAGCATCCGAAATCTTTGATTCGTAAGTGTTTGTTGATTCTTGATTTGATTCAAATTCATTATTGAAGTGTTGCTGAATGATTTGTGATGAATAACAAAAAACAGCATTGTTAAAATCAATAATATTCTTTTTACTTCTCCAGTTGGTATTTAAAGTTTCTGCTTCGGGAGAGAACTGGGCAAATTCTTTCTGAATTTCGTCCGAAAGTATTTTCCAATCACTATTCCGCCAGCGGTAAATTGATTGCTTAACATCACCAACAACTAAATTCTTACTTCCTTGTGCCAAGCTATTACCTATTAGTGGTCTGAAATTATGCCATTGTGTTTTCGATGTATCCTGGAATTCATCAATCATGAAGTGTTTATAGATGTTCCCGGTCTTTTCGTAAATGAATGGTGAATCATTATCATCAATAATGATTTGTAATAATTTTGCAGCATCCGAAATTAAAAAGATGTTTTGTTCTTCGCAATATTCATGAAGCTTTCGCGATAAATCTGTTAAAATTCCTAGCGTATGTATGTACTTTAATACTTCCTTGGCTGAGTTGTATTGTGTGTAGTTATTGTTGTAATAATCAACAGCTTCTATTAATAATTCAAATAAACTATTGCTTACAAGAGATTCAATAACATCTTTTTTAGGACTCTTTGCGGTAAACCATTCGTCAAGACTATCGGTTCCTTTTATTGTTCTAGCTTTAGGTTCAAATTCGTTGCTTTTAACTATTTTGTTAAAGTAATTGGGAACACTTGATTTGCCCCATTTAAAATCTTCAATTGCTAAACCATTTTGTTGAATTGATTCTAAAGCTTTATTTGCAATTGAAATAAGGGTGTTTTCAAATTGACTTATGATTTTCCTGACTTCCTTAAGGTAATTTTTTAGAAAATCTTTATCACTCATTTTATCGATCAACTGTTTATCGAAAGCTTTAAACTCTTCTTTGAAGATTTCATTCGCTAATTTCTGAATGTCATCTTTAAAGTCCCACTTGTTTCCCTTTTCAATTTTATCTGATGCTAAATCCGATAACCAGTCTTGTAGCTCTTTATTATCATCTAATTCAAGTAAGAGTTCATCGATAACTTTGGCAAGAATTTCATTCTGATTTAATTCAATGGAGTATCCAGGCTGAATTCCAATTTCACGAGTAAATGAACGGATGATCTTCTGAAAGAATTTATCAATTGTGGAAACTGAAAATCTTGAAAAATCATGTAATAGAGTTGATAAAATATTATTTGCTTTAAATTTTAACTCAGAATCTGTTAGATTATATTCAGATTTAAGATTTTCTGCATAATCAGATTCTTCGCCTTTTGCTAATATGTTAAGCTCAGTCAGAATCCTATTCTTCATTTCGGCAGTTGCTTTATTCGTGAAAGTAACTGCTAAAATGCGACGATAATTTTCGTTGTATTTAAAAATCAGCTTAAGAAATTCACCCGTAAGCCTGAAAGTCTTTCCAGATCCTGCTGACGCCTTATATATAGAGAGTTGAGACATTGTTTTATGTTCATTAGGTTTTATAAAATTAGTTAAAATAATTTCGAATTAGTAAAATTGTTATTAACAAGCCATATGCTTTATTAATTGAACAGAGATAAGTAGTTTATTTAATTTATGAGGTTCTGCATCAAGTGCGGAATGACAAAGGGTATGTTTTCGATTTCTAATGTGATTCCTGCGAAAGCAGAAATCACAATTTTTAAATATGTTAGCTTAATTATCTTCATTGATTCTAAGTTGTAATTAATAATTAAAAATAAATAACTTTGCAGTCGGATTTTATTTGGAGATTTAAGCGATGAAAAAAGTAGTTATTGGCATGTCGGGTGGAGTAGATTCAAGTGTTGCAGCATATCTGTTAAAACAGCAGGGATATGAAGTAATTGGCTTGTTTATGAAGAATTGGGACGATGCTTCGGTTACTTTAACAAGTAGTTGTACATGGGAAGACGATATTATGTTTGCCGAAATGGTTTGCAAGAAATTGGATATCCCTTTACATTCTGTTGATTTAAGTGATTTCTACAAAGAGAGAGTAGTTGAGTATATGTTTGCTGAATATGAGCGTGGACGTACTCCAAATCCAGATGTATTGTGTAATCGCGAAATAAAATTTGATGTTTTTATAGATGAATGTATAAAGCTCGGAGCTGATTATGTTGCAACGGGGCATTATTGTCAGAAGGAAACGATTGAAATTGATGGAGTAGAAACTCATCGACTAATAGCTGGTGCTGATCCAAATAAAGATCAAAGTTATTTTTTGTGTCAATTGAGTCAAGCGCAGTTATCAAAAGCGATGTTTCCAATTGGAAATATTTTAAAACCTGAAGTTCGAAGAATAGCAGAAGAACAAGGTTTAGCAACAGCAACTCGAAAAGATTCCCAAGGTATTTGTTTTGTCGGAAAAGTTGATTTACCGACTTTCTTACAACAAAAGCTTGAAGCTAAAAAAGGAGATATTGTTGAAATTCCTGAGTCGTATTATGAAAACTTAAATACTTCAGATGAATTAGAAGATTTGTCGAAACCATATATCTATAAACGAGAAGATGGAAAAGTAATTGCAGATCATCGTGGAGCACATTTTTATACTATTGGTCAACGAAAAGGTCTAAATATAGGGGGTACAGGAAAACCAATGTATGTAATTGCCATTGATGTTGTAGATAATATTGTATATGTTGGTCGTGGAGATCAGCATTCTGGTTTATATCGTAAGGCTCTATTTATTTCAAACGAAGAGTCTCATTGGATACGTACTGATTTAAGTTTGAATCTCGAAGAGTCAAAAGATTTTTTGGTTCGAATCCGTTATCGTCAACCCTTACAAAATGGAACATTAATTTCAAAGCCAGAAGGTTTATATGTTAAATTCGATAAAGCTCAAAGGGGCATTGCACCCGGCCAGTTTGCTGCGTGGTACGATGATGATGAGCTGATTGGATCTGGAGTTATTGCAAATTAAAATAATAAAAAGCTGCCCATTATTGACAGCTTTTTATTTATGCAAAATCTTATTTTGTATCTAAAGTAAAATTAACTTCAGTATATTCATCTCCACCATCGGTAAAATCTGCATCATCCCAATGTAACTCAAAATTGATTTTAATTGTATTTCCACCAACCCAAGATCCGCTTCCAACATACCAATAAGCATAATCTGCATCAGATAAACCCCAATATTTACCAGCTTCTAATGTTATATTTCCATTATCTAAATTCATGATTAACTCGATGTCTCCTTCTAATCCTTCACCGGTAATAAATTTCTCTCCCCAATCTGCAAATATTGCACCTAAAAATCCGGGATCTCCATCTGTAGCTTTCACTATTAAAGTAGTTGCATCTTTTTGTTCAATTTCAATGCCACTTACGTTATCGGTAAAATCATATGCCGGGTAATACTCAGTTCCCGACCATGTGCCAACAAAATCAGTAATAGGTGCAGGTTTAAATTTTGTAACCTCCAAAACATACTCGCTATAGCCACCATATCCAGCTTGTAGATAATTATCAGTAAACTTTATGGTGTATGTAAATATCTGGTCAACAACTAATTTACTGTGATCAACAGATAAAGTTATAATTAAAGTATCACTAACACTAAAATCAACTATGGTTTTATCTAATGAAATAACATCTATAGGTGCTCCTTCAGAGTTAATTCCTTCAATTTCTGCTTTACTATTTTCATTGAAACTTCTATGTGCAATAGGAATTTCAATACTTATGTTTTCGGTGGCACTATGAAAAGAGCCATTTTCAAGAAATGCTGCAGTATCAGAATATTTAGTCATTATATGATCTTCTTCACATGAAGAAAATACTAATGCAAATAAAGTTATTGCTACATATATAAATCCTTTTGTTTTCATATTTTTCTCTTTTAAATTAAACATTGAATTAATTAAGGATTTTGATCGGTTGCTTGATTCATGTTAATATTTCCATCAAATTCCTTTTGAGGAATCATCATAATCCATTCCCATGATTCAGGATCAGTAATTGTTAGTTGAATTGAGTGATTCGATCCTGCATAAGCCCTGTCAAAACCGGTTTTTAATCTTTCAATATCAAAAACTCTAAATCCTTCTCCCCACAATTCTATTCTTCTTTGCAATATAATAAGGTCTAATAGATTGTTTACAGGACCCGCTGTTCCTAAACTTAGAGTATTCCCGCTGGGAATTGCGGCAAGAGTTGCAGCAAAATTTGGATCTTTGTATCCAACTACATCGTCTAATAATTCTCTAGCTGTTGTGTAGCTCGTTAACATACACCTGGCTTCGGCTTCAATTAAATACATTTCGGCCATTCTCATATACAGTAAATCGGATGACCAACTACCTGCCTGTTCTATGGTAAATTTAATTTGATTATACCTAAAGTCGGGTCCGGTAGCATCATCTGCAGAGGTATTAGGATCTACAAACCAATCTTTACGCACATCATTTGCGTCTATTTGATCATATAACCATCTCGATACGCATTTTCGTGAATCTTGAGCATATCCGCCTGCTCCAGCATCCATGTGTGTCCAAAAGCCAGTCCACGAAAGTGTTTGTTCATCATTAACCTCAGATGCCCACATCCATTCTTGATTTGAAACAGAGTTGAATCCTGTATACACATCAGCTGTAGACATTAAGCTAACACCTGGTTTCCCTCTTGCAAAAGAAGCGTTAGTTGCCGCTGTATTCCAATCTTCCTGTGTTAGTGCAACTCGTGCTTTTAATCCGTAAGCTACATACAAATCGATATGAGAAATATGATATTGAGATGAGGCGCTTTGAAATAATGTAATTGCTTCATCTAAATCTGAATTGATTTGCGTGTAAACTTCTTCTACAGTTCCTCTGCCTTTTCCTTCGGTATCTTTATTTGTAGGTTCAGTATATAATGGAACGCCGGGATCACTCTGGTGACCAATATAGGTTCTTTGATATAATCGTATTAAATTGAAATACGAACTTGCGCGTAAAGCAAGAGCTTGCGCCTTAATACTATTTCTATCATTATCGTCACCTGTTGTATTATCGATATTGGCAAGTATAAAATTGGCATTATTAATAAATTTGTAATGCATATTCCACCATGCGTATGGTCTGTCGCCGGTGCTATTTACCTCACTGCGAACCCAATAGTTGTAGTCGTACCAAAACCAAGCAGAACCACCTTCATTTTGCGACATGTCATCACCAAAAAGATCAACAGCCAAACCTAAAGCTGCAACACCAGCATTTTCATCTTCGAAGTATTCGACCCATTCGCTGCCATCAACAAAAAATGCTCTATACATTCCATTTAAAGCAGTAAATGCGTTTTCTACAGTTGTAAAAACTGTTTTTTCGTCGGCCTTATTTGTTGGCACTGTTTCTAAAACATCATCACGACAAGATAGTAGCGCGAAGATTAATATAACCGAATATATTATTTTTTTCATTTTCATAATTTTTATTTCTAAAATTTAATATCAATTCCAGCAGATAAAGTCTTTAATGGAACGTACTCATAGTTCTGACTTCCAGCAAAGTTATATTGGGGATCCATACCTTTTAGTTTAGTAAATAACGCAAGGTTATCTGCAGTAATAAATACTCTTAATGAGTTTACTCTAATTTTCTCAACTAAATTGTCTGGGAAGGTATAGCCTAAGCTGATATTTTTAATGCTTAAGTATGAGGCGTCAATTAATCGGTCATTTGTTGTATAATTAATTTTACCGTGAACTAGACGTGGTACATCAGTTACATCTCCAGGCTCTTGCCATCTTCTTTCAACGTCGGTATGGAAATTATCTCCCGCATTACGAGTTGAGAATAAGGAGCTATAAACATTATCTAATACATAACCTCCAACAGAATATGTTAAAAGAATTGATAAATCAACACCCTTATAACTGAAATTATTGTTAATGCTTCCATAAAAATCAGGAATTCTGCTTCCATGAATCTCCTTATTAGCAGCTGCTTCATTGTAACTATCAGTAATTCTTTCTTGAATGATTATATTGCCACTACCATCGTCAACTTCTTCTTTAATTAAATAGAGCTGATTTCCAGTTGCAGGGTCAACTCCTGCTGATGTAGGAAGGTAAAATGAATTAATTGGTTCTCCTTTTTTAATTATAAAACTTCCAGTAACCAATTCCTGACCTTCTGTAACAAGTTCAGTAATTTCATTTCTTACATAACTTAACTGGGTTGTAAAAGTCCATTTAAAATCACCCTTAAATAACTGTGCAGATAAATCAAAATCCATTCCTTTATTTACCATTTCTCCTATATTATCCCAGTATCCGTTAAAACCTGTTGATGTGGCTAGGGGTCTGTATAATAATAAGTCGGATGTGGTTTTGTGATAATACTCAGCACCAAAAGAAATGCGATCAAATAAAAGAGTTTCAATACCTATATTGAAATTTTTATTCTTTTCCCATTCTACTTCTTTATTTTCTAAAGATTCTAGCCATACGCCGCCATAACCTGCATTTGGATATTCTGATGAATAGAAACTTTGCCATACATAGTAATTGGCAGGATTATCTTCAAAACTAGATGAGCCATCATCAATATTTAGAATGGCATCGTTACCTTGTGAGCCGTAACTAGCTTTAAATGTTGCATTTGTTAGCCAATTGTAGGGTTGCATAAAGTTTTCTTCGCTTAATCTCCACGATGCACCAGCAGACCAGAATTGCCCCCATCTAACTTTTTTATAGAATCTTGATGAGCCATCTGTTCTCCAGCTTAATGAAACATAATATTTATTAGAATAATCATAATTCAATCTACTTAAATAGGATTCAATTTTATAAGTATGTGTAAATGAGCTTGCACCTGTAGTAGTTGCAGCACCATCAAGTTCAGTTAATCCTTCAAACAAATAATTTTGTTTCTCAGCATAAAATCTTGAATACTTATAATCGTAATATTCGTGTCCTGCTAGTAAATCTATTGTATGGTTATCTAAAGATTTATTATAATTTAGTAATTCATTTAAAGTGTAACTCAATGTTCTAAAGTTCGTTTTGTAACCTGCGCCGTGAATTGCAGAAGCATCACCATGTAACGGGTTGTTGTATATTAATCTATCTGCTCCGTTATAGTCAAATCCGAAATTAACAGTGAATTTAATGTCTTTAAGTACGGGAATTTCTTTTTCGGTATCAAGGTCAAAGTATATTCTACTACTTAAATTATCGGAATTTAATGAACGTGAATCATCAAATAGAGTAGCAATACTATTGAAGTTATTAGCATATGGTCTGGTTTCTCCATAATCGAATTTTTTTTCACCATCTGCATCATAAACAAAACTACCATCGGGATTTCTTTCATAAACAGGATAAATAGGTGCTATTGCTAATGTTGAAAACCACACATTATTGTATCCTGTTCCTATATTTGATAAATAATTTTGTTCGGTTAATGAGTAATTGGTGTTCATACCTACTTTTAACCATTCCTTTAATTTAGAGTCAAGATTTAATCGGGCAGAATATCTATTAAAATTTGAATTTGCAACAATACCTTTGTCATCAAGATAACTTAAGGAAATTAGATATTGATTTTTTTCGTTTCCACCATTTATACTCAACTGATATTCTTGCCGTAAATTATCATCTCTTAAAGTTTCATCAAACCATTTGTCATGATATTTTAGGGAAGCATTATCCACTACCTTTCCTGTTGCTGGATCAATTAATAATTCAGAACTAACATTAAAGGGATTGTAAACTTCTCCACCTAATCGTTCCATGTAACTTTGTGTTGTGACATCACCATTTAAAGCTAAATTTGTTGCTTCTGCTTCGGTACTTCCATCAGCTAAAAAGGAATTCTTATAAGATTCATAAAAAAGTTCCATATAAGTTCTTTCATCAACAGTTGAATAGTTTTCTACAGAAGGAGAAGAAGTTCCAAAGGTTGCTTTGAAATTTATTTCGGGTTCGCCCTTAGAGCCTTTCTTAGTCGTAATAATTATAACTCCATTAGCACCTCTGGCGCCATAAAGTGCCGAAGCCGATGCATCTTTTAATACTGACATGGATTTAATATCATTAGGGTTGATACTATTAATGTTGCCATCATAAGGAATTCCATCTACTACATAAAGTGGTTCATTTGACGCATTAATTGAGCCAAATCCACGGATTCTAATATTTAAATCTGATCCTGGTTGTCCACCTCCAGATGTGGTCTGAATACCAGGGATAACTCCCTCCAAGGCTTTTGTGGCAGATGAAACATTTCTTCTTTCAATTGTTTGATTATCTACCATTTTAGCAGAACCGGTAAAGGATTCTTTTTTACTTGTACCGTACGCAATAACTATTACTTCGTCCATTTCAAGGATTTCTTCATCCATAATAACATCAATAATAGTTCGTCCATTAATAGGTTCAATCTTTAATTTCATTCCAACAGCAGTAAATAATAAATTTTGAGTATTTCCAGGTACTGTCAAATTGAAGTTCCCATCAATATCGGTTGCTGTTCCGATTGTTTCCATGTTTTGTGCAACCACAGAAACCCCAGGAATAGGTAATCCATCTTTTGAACTGGTTACCTTTCCTGTAATCTGCACTTGGGCATGTAAAGTTTGAAAACTTACAAGCAACAAGAATGCAAGTAACATTTTTAATTTTCTCATAAAATTTAGATTTAGTTAATAATTACGCTTTGGAGATTGACATTTAACTAATGTCAATATTTAGGGTGCGTTAAAATATTAAAATGTTCATTTCTAAATAACTATTTAGTATTAGTTATTTATTAAACATATGTTATTTTTTTGAACTAAATAACATGCAGGAATAGAGGGTGCTGTTATGGTCTTCTACAATTCTTTGACAAAAATGAATTTAAAATTGTCTGTTTAATTATTTAGATTAAAAAGTAACCGTTTACCCTTAAAGGATTTAATGTTTTTTTATCAAAAAACGCTTTTGATAAGAGAGGATTTGCTTTATTGATCAGTATAGATGCAATAAAACATTTGCGTATCTGATTTTATATCAGCAAATTAATAAAAAGAAATGATTTATAAAATTTTTTATGGAAAGAATTTTAATAAATAGAAAGTCCGCTTAGTGTTTTAGTATATGTGGTGTGCGATTAAACATAATATTGGTAGTGATAAAAAATTACAATAAAAACTAAGGCTTTGATTAATCTATTAATTTTATAGGTTGGTTGTTGTCATCAACTGCTGCAAAAAAGAAACTTCCACTAACAGCTAGTTCTCTATTTTCGGTATATTTTTGTTCAATATATATTTGGACTTTAATCTCAAGTTTAACAGAACCTATATTTTTAACTGTTCCAACCAGTTCTGCTATTGTGCCATATGGAATAGGTTTTTTAAAATCAATTTTGCCCGTAGAAATTGTAACTACTTTCTTGCGACAAAAACGTGTGGCTGTAATATATGCAACTTCGTCCATCCATTGTAATGCAATTCCACCAAATAGTGTGTTATGATCGTTAATCAGATTCTTAAATACAATTTTAACCTGTCTTGTTTCTGATTTATTTATTTGTTCTTCGATATTCATTCCTTAAAATTTTTACAAATATATTGAAAAAATATTTGCATTATGAACATAAGTTCATAACTTTGTATCAAATATTAATTAATAGTTATATTGTGCCACGACCTAAGAATAATAGAATTGTACATGAACCGCCAATTTTTACTGATTTTAAACCAATTGGGGTAAAAGGAGTTGCTCTTGAGCAAGTTCTTTTAAATTTAGATGAGTTTGAAGCTTTTCGATTAGCTGATCATTTAGGTTTATCACATGAAGAGGCTGCTGGAGAAATGGAAATATCACGTCCTACATTTACTAGACTCATTGAAAAGGCAAGAAAGAAAGTTGCCGAATTTGTAATTGAAGGGAAAATGTTGAGCATTGATGGTGGAAATATTCATTTCAGAAATAATATTATAAAATGCCAGAGTTGCGGACATATGTTCAAAACTAAATTTAATGATATAATTACAGAGTGTCCAGCATGTCATTCTGAAAATTTATTGAATCTCGCAGGTGGTTTTGGACATGGTAAATGCTGTAGTCACAGAAATCAACAAAAAGGGAGGTAATTATGCCAAGAAGAGATCAAACAGGTCCCGAAGGAATGGGACAAATGACAGGACGACGCATGGGAATATGCGCTGGAGGTCAAAAACAGGAATCGTATTTAAATTTTGGATTAGGAAGAGGATTCCGTGGACGACAAAATATGAGATTTACTTCATCTCATAATCAAACAGATTCTTTACAAAGGAATCAAAACTCTAAAATGTCGAATAAGGAATTTATTGAATCCGAAATCGAGAATCTGAAAGAACGCTTACTCGTGTTAGAAAGTGAGCTTGAGAACTTAAGTTAAAATTGTGGTTTAGTTAAGACCATTAGCAACTTGTGATATCATAGTTTAGTTTGGTTTAGTATTTCATAAAGCTAATGGTCTTTCTTTAAAAATAAACTAAATATGGGTAAGGGAAGAAATAAAGGAGGTGCATTTGGTCCCGGTGGTTTTTGTATTTGCACAAAATGTGGCGAAAAATTACCACACCAACAAGGAGTTAAATGTACAAGTATAAAGTGTCCCAAGTGCGGACATACAATGATTAGAGAAGAATTATTAAATCAAAATAAACAGTAATTATTAAATAGAAAAAAATGAAAAAGAAATTTGCTATACCAACACTTAATGAGAAGCTTACAGCACATTTTGGACATTGTGAAAAATTTGCAATTGTTGATGTTGAAGATGATAAAGTGGTAAACGAAGCGTTTATTGTTCCACCAGTTCATGAACCTGGTGTATATCCAAAGTTTTTAGCTGATCAGGGAGTTCATGTAATTATTGCTGGTGGAATGGGACAAAAAGCTCAGGATTTATTTGCAATGAATAACATCGAAGTTCATATGGGTGTTCAGGATGGTTCTCCATCAGAGCTAGTTATGAGTTATTTAAGTAATGAATTACAGACTGGTCAGAATTTGTGTGATCATTAATTAAGATAATATAATATAATGAAAATTGCTATTGCAAGCGGAAAAGGCGGTACAGGAAAAACGACATTGTCGACAAACCTTGCTGCCTTTTTTGCTGATAAAAACCAAGTTGTTTTGGCTGATTTGGACGTAGAAGAACCTAATTCAGGATTGTTTATAACAGGAAAGACAGAACAAATTGATGTAAAGTATAAAATGATTCCGGAATGGAATGAAGATACTTGTACATTATGTGGCAAATGCCAAGAGAATTGTAACTTTCATGCAGTGATACGCTTAGGAAGCCAGATATTGGTATTTCCTGAATTGTGTCATAGCTGTTATGCATGCTCAGAGCTTTGTCCTACAAATTCGCTTCCGATGGTAAAGCAACGCATGGGCGAGTTGAAACACATTAAAAGTGGAAAGATCGATTTTATCGAAAGTCGTTTGGATATTGGACAGGAGCAAGCTGTTCCATTAATTGGACAAACCATTCATTATATCGAAAGTAAGTTTCCAAAGAAAACATTGAAAATTTTTGACGCCCCACCAGGAACATCATGTCCTGTTATTGAGGCTACAAAAGATGTTGATTTTGTTATTCTTGTGACTGAACCAACACCTTTTGGATTACACGATTTAAAGTTAGCTGTGGATACTATGGTTGAATTGGGAAAACCGCATGCAGTAGTAATAAATCGTTATGGAATTGGCAACAACGATGTTGTTGATTATTGTGTAGAAAACAATATTCCTATTCTTGCAAAAATTCCTAATAGCAGAAAGTTAGCTGAATTATATTCAAAGGGAGAGCTAGTTTATAAGGAGCTTCCTGAATTTAAAGAAGAACTTCAGAAAATAGAAACTTACATTTTAAATCTGGAAATAGAATGAAAGAAATTGTAATTATTTCTGGGAAAGGCGGAACAGGTAAAACTTCTATCACTGCATCGTTTGCTATTTTAGCAGGATCGGAAGCAGTTATAGCAGATTGCGATGTGGATGCCGCGGATATGCACTTATTAATGCAACCTGTAATAAAAAAATCAGTAGATTTCTATAGCGGAGTTATTGCTTTAATAGATGAGAATAAATGTACGAATTGTGGAATATGTGCTGATATATGTAGATTTAACGCCATACCTTTAGTTGATAATCAACATACAGTTAAGGATTTAGATTGTGAAGGATGTGGTTATTGTGCAAAAGTTTGTCCTGAAAAGGCAATTACAATGTATGAGCAAAATGTGGGCGACTGGTTTATTTCACAAACAAAAATTGAGAATACTTTAGTTCATGCTAAATTAGGAATTGGAGCAGAAAACTCTGGAAAACTAGTTGCAAAAGTTAAGAAAGAAGCCAACCAAATAGCCGAGAAGGAAGATAAGGAATACATAATTGTAGATGGATCGCCGGGTATCGGATGTCCTGTTGTTTCTTCTTTATCGGGAGCAAATTATGCAGTATTAGTAACAGAGCCTTCCATGTCTGGATTACACGACTTAAAACGTGTGTACGAACTAGTTAAAAAGTTTAACATTAAGGCGGGTTGTATTATCAATAAGTCGGATATCAATTTAGATATGACAAATAAAGTTATTCAGTTTTTAAAGGAAGAATCCATCACCCATATCTCAAGTTTACCATACGATGAGAGTTTTACAAAGGCAATGACTGTGGGCGAAACAATTGTTGAATACGATCATTCAGAATTGAAAGATCTTCTAGTGAAAAGCTGGGAAATAGTTAAGCTAGAAGTCAATTAAATGAATAATTAAAAATTAGAACAAATGAAAATAGCATTTACAGCAAAAGGAACCGAATGGAATTCAGAAATGGATCCCCGATTTGGAAGAACAGAATATATTTTGGTTTACGATGATGAAAAAGATGAGTTTACATCATATGATAATCGTGAGATAGAGAACGAAGCTCATGGAGCAGGTCCAAAAACATCACAACAATTATTTGAGATGGGACCACAAGTTTTAATTACAGGAAATGGACCTGGTGGAAATGCTGCTACAGTTTTAGAAAAAGCAGGTATTAAAATTTTTATTGGTGCCGGAACAATGACAGTTAAAGAAGCTTTTGAAGCTTATCAAAATAATAATTTAAAAGGATTTTAATTTATGAAAACAGATGTTTTAGTTATTGGAAGTAGCGCTGCAGGATTAGTAGCTGCAACAACAGGAAAAAGAATTTATAAAGATAAAGAGTTTACGGTTGTTACAAAGCAAGCTAAAACACTTATTCCTTGCGGAATTCCATACGTTTTTGGTTCAGTAGGTTCAACAGATAATAATATTTTACCAGCTGAGAAAATGTTTGAAGCGAGCGGAATAAAACAAATATATAATGATGTTCAGTCTATTGATCGTGAAAATAAAAGTGTATTACTTGAAAATGGCGAAGTAATTGAATACGATAAGCTTGTTCTTGGCACAGGATCGAATCCTTACAAACCAGAATGGCTAAAAGGAGTTAATCTAGAGAATGTTTTTTCTGTGCCAAAGAATAAAGTGTATTTAGATGAAATGCAGTTGAAAATAGAGTCATGTAAAAAGATAATTACTATTGGTGCTGGATTTATTGGTGTTGAAATTTCTGATGAATTTGTTAAAGCAAAGAAGGATGTTACACTAATTGAGAAACTTCCGCATATTTTGGGTTTAGCTTTTGATGAAGATGTTTCTATAAAAGCGGAGACTATACTTAAGGAACGTGGAGTAAATGTAAAGACAGGTGTTGGTGTAAAGGAAATACTTGGTTCAAATAAAGTAGAAGGGGTGTTATTAGATAATGGTGAAAAAATTGAAGCAGATGCAATAATACTTTCAATGGGATACAAGCCTAATTCAGAACTTGCTGCTAAATCCGGTTTGGCAATAAGTGACAAAGGTTTTATTAAGGTAGATGAATATATGCGTACTGAAGATCCTGATGTTTTTGCAGTAGGTGATTGCGCAGAAAAAAGAGATTTTGTAACACGTAAACCTAGTCCAATAATGTTGGCTTCTACAGCTTGTGCTGAATCTCGAATTGCAGGAATGAACTTATTCAAGTTATCGGCAATCAAAACATTTAGTGGTACTATTTCGATTTTTTCAACCGCATTGGGAAATACTGGATTTGGTGTTGCAGGATTAACAGAAACAATTGCAAAACAAGAAAATTTTGATTTTGTAACAGGAGTTTTTGAAGGTATCGACCGACATCCGGGAACACTTTCCGATACTCATACTCAGTTTGTTAAATTGATTGTAGGTAAGGAATCAGGCGTTATTTTAGGTGGCGAAGTTGCGGGCGGTTTGTCGATTGGTGAATTAACAAATACTATAGGCATTATTATTCAGAACCGAATGACAATTAATTCATTGCTTACAGCACAAATTGGAACACATCCATTATTAACTGCTTCTCCTGCTGGATATCCATTAATTAAAGCAGCAGAAAATGCTTCTGGGAAAATAATGTTTACTGAAAAGATTGTTTAAAAACTATTTTGAATGGTGTCTAAAATTAATTAATCATACTTCGATAAATTCAGTATGGTAAACTTTAAATTAATATGTCACACTGAACTTGTCGAAGTGTAATTTTGAATGAGATATTGAGTTTGTTTAATTATATTTCATTTATGTGATTTTAGGTACCCTTTTTATCAATAAACTTGAGTTTTGGGACTAAATATTTTAACTAAAAATACAGCATCAGTGAAATTCTGTGCAGAGAATGGATAAAAATTAATTAATGAAAAAACTCTGATTTATCATTCTGATGTATTTATAAATTGATAACGAAAAGATGAAAAAGAAAATATATCCTGATTCTGGAGTCGAATTGTCGGAGTTTACAGCTAAAAACTACGATAAAGTAATGAATATTGCTTCGTTTGGTAAATACAAAAGTTTTATTAAAAAAGCAATTGCTGATTTAGATATTCAGGAGAATGATAAGATATTGGATTTAGGTTGTGGAACCGGCCGTAATATTTTATTAATGAATAAATATGCAAGCGAAAATTCATCATTGGTAGGAATGGATATTTCGGAAGATATGGAAAGGCAATTTAATACTCAATGTCAATCTTACCCGAATATTAAATTTGTTAATAATAGAATCGATCAGCCATTTAATCTAGATCAAGAGTTCGATAAAGTTTTTATCAGTTTTGTTATACATGGATTTCCTCACGAAGTAAGAAAAACAGTAATCCAAAATGCATATAATAATTTAAAAAAAGGTGGAGTATTTTATATTCTTGATTTTGCCGAATTTGACATGAACGTAATGCCTTTTCATCATAAGTTTATATTCAAAAAAATAGAATGTAAATATGCTTTCGATTACATTGAGCGCGATTGGAAAGAAATATTAAGGGATGCAGGATTCAACTATTTTAAAGAGCATTATTATTTTAAAAAATATGTTCGCTTACTAAAAGCAACTAAACTATAATAAAATCTAATATTGTTTTTGCAACGGGCGATGGAAAAATGTTAAAGGCCTTGTTTCTATGGTGTTTGATCTAAATATTAAAAGTGCAAAAACGAAATTTGTTTGTGTTTTAATGAATGCTAATTCTATTCAAGAAAGTATTACAAAGATACAGCAACAGTTAAGTATAGCGAAAAACGAGTGAAGAAGGGAGAAAAGGAAATCTTTTTAATTAAAAGATATGTCGGAGGGAATTATTGTAAATTAATGAGTTTTAAAATATACTAAATGAGACTTTCTATTTTAACTGAAAATACAGCATCGGGAAAATTTTGCGCCGAGCATGGATTGTCATACTATATTGAATCTGATGTTAACATTCTTTTCGATACAGGTCATTCAGATGTTTTCTTGCAAAATGCGAAGAAACTAAATATTGATATTAATCAAGTTGATACAGTTGTTCTTAGTCATGGTCATTGGGATCATGGTGATGGATTAAGGTTTATTAGTGAAAAAACTCTGATTTGTCATCCCGATGCATTTAAAAAGCGATTTAGAAAGAATGGTAATGAAAATATTGGATTGGAATTATCTCTAGATCAATTAAAAGAAAAGTTTGATATTATTACTTCATGTAAGCCTTGCCCAATATCAAAAAATATTATTTTTCTAGGAGAAATTCCACGACTCAACTCATTTGAATCTCAAACAACAGCATTTACATTAGAAAATAATATAGAAGATTTTGTGATTGACGATTCTGGTTTGGTAATAAAACTAGATGAAGAGATTGTAGTTATCTCTGGTTGTGCTCATTCTGGAATTTGTAATATGATTGAGTATGCAAAGTTAATAACGGGAATAAATAAGATAAGAGCAGTAATTGGTGGATTTCACCTAAAATATAATAATCAACAAACTCAGGCAACTATTAAATATTTAAAATCGCAGGATGTTGCAGAAATATATCCATCGCATTGTACGGAATTAGATGCTTTAGCAGCTTTTAACGAAGATTTTAATATAAAACAACTTAAAACAGGAATGATTTTAAATTTTTAATTTATGAAAACCTATTTAGAATGTATACCCTGTTTTGTTAATCAGGCTTTTAAAACGGCAAATATTGCTACTAATGATCCGGATAAAGTAAAAGCTGTTTTGGATTCGGTTGGAGATATGATTAAATCCATTCCAATGGAAAATACTCCACCCGAAACAGGAAATCATATTTATCAGAAAATTAGAGAAATAACTTCGAATCACGATCCTTATAAAGAAATAAAAAAGGCACATATTCAAGAAGCGAAATACTTATATCCTAAACTAAAGAATTTAATTAAAGAATCAAGCGATCAATTATTAACTGCAATTCGAATTGCAATAGCAGGTAATGTAATAGATATGGGTGTTGATAAAGATTTTAACATCATTAATGATATTCAGAAAATATTAAAACAGGATTTTGCCATTTTTGATTATGAAGCTTTTAAAGATCAGTGTAATAAGGCAAAATCAGTTCTGTATATTGGCGATAATGCTGGGGAAAGTGTTTTTGATTGTTTATTGATTGAAGAAATGAGTAAGCCAACTGTATTTGTAGTTCGAGATATTCCAGTTCTAAATGATTGTATAATTGATGATGCAATTGATTCAGGATTGGGAGAAGTTTCGGAAATTATTTCTTCGGGAAGTACAGCGCCTGCAACGATATTAAATTTATGTAACGATGATTTTCTGAATAGATTTAATTCAGCTGATTTTATTATTAGTAAAGGACAAGGCAACTATGAAGGTTTATCGAAAGTAGATCAAAAAGTATTCTTTTTATTAAAAGCAAAATGTAAAGTAATTGCGAATGATCTGAATGTAAAAGAAGATGCAATTGTACTTAAAGGAATCAATTTGAATTGAAATAAAGCAAAATGTTATGAAAAGTAAATTGAATTTTATTATTGATGCCGTTCTGTTTTTATTAATGGGATTTCTTACGGGAATTGGCTTGCTAATAAAGTATGTATTACTTCCTGGTTCGGAACGTTGGATAAAGTATGGGCAAAATGTAGATCTTTCGTATCTGGGTTTTGATCGCCATGAGTGGGGAAAGATACATTTAATTGTAGCATTAATACTTATTGTCTTTCTGGTGTTGCATATTATACTGCATTGGAAAATGATTGTGTGTTTGTATAAAAAGATAATTTCGAACAAAGGCTTGCGAATATTCTTAGCGCTATGCTTTGTTTTACTAACGATATATTTGGTAGTATTTCCATTTCTTATTCAACCAAATGTTCAAGAGATGGAGTCGGGGAAAGACCGATTTCAATCGGATCAATTCGCAGACACCTTAAAAAATGAGAATGTTATTGTTAAAGATAAGGTTGAGAGACATAATGAAAACGCACATCATCATATTAATCCATCAATAGAAGTAAAAGGATATATGACAATTCAGGAAGTAAGCGATAAATATCAAATATCTTGCGATAGAATAAAAGAAGAACTTAATATTCCTATATCAACTTCTAATACTTCAAAATTAGGTCATCTGCGAAAGCAATATAACTTTAAAATGAGTGATCTGGAGCTTGTAATTGTTCAATCAAAAAACTAAGGAGCCATGAAAAAGTCTACAAAAATTGGAATCATAATTTGTGATCGTTACCACAACTGTGGTGGAGGCAAATGTTTTAGATCTTTAAAAAATAGAGAGGGAGCTTTTTCTATTTATGATCAAAATGATGATGTTGAAATTGTAGGTTATTCGACCTGTGGAAGCTGTCCCGGTGGAAATATTGAATATGTTCCTGAGGAAATGATTAAAAACGGGGCAGAAGTAATCCATCTTGCAACCGGATTAATAGTTGGTTATCCGCCATGTCCTCGAATAACTCAGTTTAAAGATTTTATCGAGGAGAAATACAAAATTAAAGTTGTTTATGGTACTCATCCAATTCCACAAAAGTATTTGGATACGCATTCAAAATTAGGAATGTGGAAATCTGATAAATGGCAGAAAATTATTGAGTTGACTCTTACAACTGAAGAGATTAGAATGGTTTATAATTAGTTTCTTAAAAAAGATGGACTGAGTTTAATTCAATTTCTTGATTTAGGAATAAATCGTTAATATTGTTAGCGTTTAAAAAATCAAGAAGAAAATGGAAGTATTGAATGCCGAAATTACAAAATCAACAACACTTATTAAATATTTTAGATGGTTACAAGAAATTATAGCTTGGCGTGTGCAGAATATGGAGAATGTGGATTTCAAGTCTTTGCTCAAGCAAATTCCAATTCCTGTAGAAAAGGATGATTCTGTATTTCCTTCTATCGTTAATGATTACAAGCTTAGTGAAGAAGAACAATTGGTTGTACTTTTGAGTTTAGCACCCTATTTCTTGCCGGGATTCATAAATTCTTTTTATAGTTCAAAATCAGTAGAATCTATTCCCGATTTGTTCTTTAATAAAAGCTTAATGAATAAATCGATATACCCAAGTATTGAGACAGCCATTAGTATCCTTGGCGGGTCAGATATCGAAAATAGACAGACATATTTTCAACTTTTTAATGCCGATTCAAAATTATTTAAGGAAGATTTAATAGCATTGCCAACTCCACCACACGGAGAGCCATTTACAAGATCGACATTAACCCCAGGGCAAAGTTTTCTAAACAATATAATTTCAGGTA
Source organism: Bacteroidales bacterium (assembly GCA_016342685.1). Taxonomy (GTDB): domain Bacteria; phylum Bacteroidota; class Bacteroidia; order Bacteroidales; family UBA12077; genus UBA12077. Next base: position 626,339 of record JAEINU010000001.1, read on the forward strand.
AAAATAGAGGACCTGAATTTTCGCACGATTTCCCTGCAAGTCTTATTGAATCAGATTATGCATGGAACGATTTAATTCTTGATTACGAAACGCGAAGTCAGTTGCAGGAAATGAAAGAATGGCTCGATTACGAAACCATTAGCAAAGAAAAAGGATTAGGCACAGATAAATTTAAACAAGGATACAAGTGTTTGTTTTTTGGTGCTCCGGGAACTGGAAAAACGCTTGCTGCATCTCTTATTGGAAAATTGACAAATCGAAAAGTTTATAGAATTGATTTATCGTCGGTAGTTTCGAAATATATTGGCGAAACAGAGAAAAACCTGTCTCGTATTTTCGATCGAGCTTCGCACGGAAACTGGATTTTATTTTTCGACGAAGCCGATGCCCTGTTTGGGAAGCGTGGAACAACTCAGAATGCACATGACCGTTATGCAAATCAAGAAGTGTCTTATTTATTGCAACGTTTCGAGTGTTACGAAGGAGTTTCAATTCTCGCTTCTAACTTTAAGGATAACATCGATATGGCATTCTATAGGCGATTTCATAGTATAGTTCGATTTAAAAATCCGGAAGCCGAAGAACGGTTGCAGTTATGGAAAGTGCATTTGCCAAAAGGTTTTGAGTTTGCTTCTGATGTTGATTTAGAAGAAATTGCGCACAGTGTTAAAATAAATGGAGCAGGTATATATAACGTTATGCGGCGTTCGTGTATGAAGGCGACATTAAATGGCGATATGCTTGTAAAAGGAAGCGACATGCTCGAATCGGTAAAAATGGAGTTTGCAAAAGAGAATAAGTTACTTTAGAATAAAGAATTCAGAAGACAGAATTCGAAAGGATTGTTTTTGAATTTAAGTAAAACAATTGCAATAATTAATTGAATTTTATTTATTTTAGATACCCAATGATTTAGTTCAAAGAGAATGTTTCAAGAAAAAAGCGATAATACATATACTGCCCTGGTAAAACAGCCTGAAAAGAGTTCAAAAGAAAAAACTTTAGATACAGCTCATAAAAATAACCAAGGGCAAGTTGATTTAACTAAAGAACTAAGTATTGAAGAAATAGCCTTAATAACTCAAAACGATCATACAGAAATAACATCAATTGGAGTTTATACAGATTCAATTGCAGACTATAAGCCTGGGAAATATCAGGAGCATGTTGTTGTTGCAGAACCACAGGAAAAAGAAGAGGAAAAGAAAGTAGGTTATATTACTTCATATGTGGGCGATTATGTGAGCAATCCTGCAAAAAATAGAATTGCAAATTTAGGTAAGGATGTGGCTTTTGTGCAAGAGCATCTGAATAGATTAGGAATACTTTTCGATAAAAACTTTATTGCAGAAAAGCCTACAACAGAAGAAGAGATAAGTAAAAGTAAAATACCACAGACTATTGCAGCTATTGAGTATTTTCAGAGAGAGATTCTTTCGTGTAAAGTGGATGGTGAAATATGGCCGGGCAAAGGCAATATTAAGAGTTTGGTACCAATGACATTGGAGCAGAAAGATGCTAAACATTTGGAATACCTGAAAAAGAAGAAAGAGCAGGAAAAAATTGCAGCAGCCGAAAAGGCAAAGGCTGAAGCTGAAGCAAAAGTTAGAGTCGAGGAGGGAGCAGCTATTGTTCGCGAATCCATGAGAAGAATGAAAATATCTTTAGAATCTGCTCCTAATAAAGAGACTGTACTAAAGTATCGTGAGAAATATAAAAGTGATAACGAATTTGGTAAATTTTTAAAAGATTATGCTTTATATAATCCGAAATTCATTGAAGCCGTATATGATCATGCAAGCTTTGCTGAGTCTGATAACCTCACAAGGGCAATAATGAAACATATGTCAGACGCTGAAATTGCTTCCTTAACAACAGAAGTTGATGAACTTTTTTATGATTCATTGGATTCAGGATGGACTGTTGATGAAGAGTATGCTTTAATGGATAAGTTAAAGGCAGGGAAAAAGATAGAGGAAGGAAAAGAAGAGAAGAAAGTATCTAAAAATGTAAAAGATGAAGCAGCTAAAGATTTACAAACAGTTCGTGGAATTGTTACATATCAACTCCAAGGTTCTGTTGGAGGGGAAGAGGAAAAGAAGGCTGTAAATAACATTGAAGATGTAAAACAAACAGCAAATAGGTTAAAAGAAAAAAAGTATACTGTAACTGAAAAATCAATAGAAGAAGGATTGTGGGATACTGAATTTAAGGAAGCTATTGGTAAGCTTCAGACAGACAATGGTTTGGTGAAGAAAGACGGCGAGCCTGACTATATAATTAGTGTTGGTTTTGGAACCTATAAGGCATTATTTGATTATGAACAATATTCTAGTGGTTTAGATCAGATATATGCTGATAGAACTGTGATAAACGCAAAGTTTGAAACAAAGTTTAATTCTGATTTAGAAGGGGATGTAGGAAATGATTTGGAAGAAAATAAAGCTGAAAATAAAAAGAATGATATTAAGTTAGTAGCAAAGAGATTAAAGAATCATAAAATTAAGGATGTGCCAAAGGAAGCATTAAGCGAAGGGGAATTTTTAGAAGATTTTGTTAAAGCAATAAAGAGTTTCCAGAAAAAGATTTGGCCTGATAATGATAAGCCTGATGGAAATATTACTAAAGGTGGATCAACTGATAAAAAGTTGGCAGATTTTAAAGTTTTATATGTAGATAGACTTTATAGAGAAAACTATACTGATTATAGTGACGGAGAATCTAATAAAGAGTACTATAGCAAAATAGATTCTTTACGTATAGCAATGGGAATTAAAGAGAATAGCGAAATAGACAAAATATTAGATATTGCTCAAAAAGCTTCAATTAACCAAGAGTATTATAGTGCAATTACATCTGGTGTTTCGGTAAAAATGTTAATTGAGAGTAAACAAATTGATGATGGAAACACTAGATTAAGTTCTGTGTTACAAGACAGGATGGAAAGGTTCCATAAATTTTTAGTTACAGTAGGGTTTTATAAAGGGAATATGCTTGTTAATAGTGCAATAAGAAGTAAAGAGAAAGCACATCAATTTGCAGTTCAATATCATATTATTGTTGGTAATTATAAGGATATTATTAAAAATAACCTTATGGAAATGGCTAAAAAAGATAAATTAAATGAAGCCATTGGAAAATATGGAGAAGTATGGGCAAAAAAAGAACATTTCACTTTTAATAAAAAAGGTGAAATTACAGGAATAAAATATGCTGAAATAAAAAAGTTTGTAAAATCTAAAGATGTTGGTAGACCAAATAAAAAAGATCCTGCAGCAGCAGGTCATTCTATAAGTCCTGATTGTCTGCCTTTACCTGCTGGTTTAGGCGTTTCAAACCATACAAAAGGCTTGGCAATGGATATAGACCAAGAAAGCTTTATTAAACAAAAAGATGCCATTGTAGACTTAATTGGATTGTTATTCGGAGTAGTTAGAGCAGGTGGTTGGGAAGAAACCTGGCATTACGAGTTAAGCGATTTAGGAATATCACAATCAGAAATGAAACTTATAAAATCAAAAAAACGATAAAGCCATGAAAACATTTTTTAATTTATTAGTTGTAATAATCTTACTTTCAAGTTGTAATATGATGAATGGAAATGATAAAAACGATAAATTCTATTTAGATGATTCACATTTAAAGGATGAAAATATTTTAAACGAGAAAAAACAAGTAATTGAATTTTTAAAAGCTTTTAATGAATGGTATCAGAAAGCAGGAGCGAAGATTTCTCTGGCACCATCAGGTTGGTATATGGATGGACATAATGAAATGACCCATAAATTCAGGATTAATTATATAAAAACAAAGGTATTAGAGGAAGTGGAAAAAACAAATCTATTATCAAAAATACTAAAAGAAAGAGTTATAATGGATATTCAAACCTTGGATGATCCTGAAAATTTAGGTACATTAATTCTGGATGGAGAAGATTCTTATAAGGAGGAGAATGAGTTTGGAACAGTAATTTTGCATGGGAGTAAACAATTCGGGAGTGAATTCACACAATTTATTCAATTTGAAAGTAATTCTTATTTAATGAATTATAGTGGATTTAATATCAAAAGGGATGATATGGAAGGAACTTATGAAGAGTTAGAATCTTATTATTTAAAAATGATAAGATTAGGTGAGGTTATAAAATATAATTTTCCATATAATGTGGTTATGGGTGATAATGAAAATTATTATGTTAATGTTTTTATAATAAAGGAAGATGGAAATTACAAAGTGGATAAAATTGAAGTAAAACCATTTAAAAAAGACAAAGATTAAACAAAATGAAAAGCCCGATTTAATTCGGGCTTTATTTTTTGCAAGTTTATAAGAAAAGTACAGGCTAGTTAGAAATATGGCATATTGAAACTGTCAACCTACTCGCGCGAGCAGGGTTTAATTTGGGCTTTTATAGTATTATTCGTCTATATTAATTTTTAAATACGGGTTTAACAAAATGATGTTTTACGTTTAATCCCCACTTTAAAGCGAGTTTTAACCTTTTCAATATATTCCTTTGCTACAGGAACTTTACAAGATGTTCCATCCATTTCAACATTAACTTTCCCTATTTGTGTTGCAATTTCTATCGATTTTTTATGCAATGGCTTTAGGTAAGAACCAACAGAAATAACAAAACCATTCATAGTATATTTCACTCTGTTTTTTGATGAATGGATGTTTGTGGAAACAAAATCAAGCAATTCTTCAATTTTCACTAAATCAATTTCTTCATCTTTTTTTATTGCAAACAATGAAGATAGGGTCGACCAGCCCGATGATGCAATATTTTCTTTATCTGACTTTATCCATTCCAAGGCTAATTCCCAACCAAAATTACTTTCAGCAGTTGTCCATGCAATAGGATATTCACTAAGCATATACCAATAAGCATCTTCTGCCCATTTTTGAAGTTGTTCTTTAGTCATTTTTTGAGGCTCAGAAATTAAAGCGGACAAATACATAGCATCTGAGTTCCCGGTATCGAAAAGCTCTAAAGATAATTTGTGATTTTTCTCTAATTTCTTTCGAATAGTTTTTAAATCCTGAACTTTAACACCATAAAAAGGCTCTTTAGCTCCATGTCGCATGAAGATCTTTTTGGTTTGTTCATTACCAAATTCCTTAAGTTGTTTTAATATCTCTTGAGTTGTCATATCCTAGTTTTAAATAGAACAAATATAACAAGCTTTCGGTTTAATAATTACGTTTTTTTTGTAATTAATTAAATCTAATTTGGGTTAATATGATTTCAGTGAGATTGTCAGTAGTAATTTCTATTTCGTTTTTAGTTTTGCCACAATTAATGGATAAAAAATCACCTTTTAATAATCTGATTTCTTTACTATTAACTAATATTTTAATTTCTCCTGAATAAACATATAATCCGTAAAAATTGAAATCTGAATTAATGCTAATTTTCTTTTTATTTTTAATAACTAGAGATTCAATTTTACCTTTAGTATTCCCCTTTGTCATTAAATTGAAGTCAACCGCTTTTCCATAACTTTTGGTATTCCAATCGCCTTCAAAACTATCTTGTTCAAATTTCTTTAAAGTCTTAGAATGATGATTTTTATGTTCAATTTTAATTTCTCCATCCAAGATCATTAATTTTCGAGATATTCCACAAAGTTTTGTGAAAGTTGATTCTTCGCATTCTACTCTTGCTGTACTTAAACGAAATAGAAAGTTTTGTTTCTTATAATCAGAATCCTTTGGATAAATTACTAATTGTGTTGTTGTTCCACCAGACCAATTATTGGTTTTTAAATCCGCAGCTTTTATATGTTCAATTATCATAATCTATAAAATAAAAATCAGGCAAACTTAATAAGAATGCCTGATAAAATGGTGTGCTAAATTATTTTATTGAATCTTTTCTGAAATTATTATCATCACAAAAACAAGAGTTTCATCTTTTTAGATGCTATTATTTGTATAATTCTTTATTTACTTCAATAATTAGATCCATTAATTCGGGAAGAATTCTGTTTGAAAGGAGTATAAAAAAATACTCATTTTCTACATCATATTGATTGTATGCACCAAATGAAGCCAGCCATCCAGTATGCGATATAATATTTTTATTATTTGCATTTATATCCCAACCAAATCCGTAATTAATAATTTTACCGTTTTCTAATTTTAGTGGTTCAATCATTGAATTCATACTTTTTTTCGAAAGTATTTTATTTTCACTTAGTGCAATATCCCATAAAAGAAGATCGTCAACAGTTGATATAATTCCTCCATCCCCCGTTTTTATCAAAAAATCATTTATATTCCATTTTTCATCATATCCAATGGCTCTTTTATATTCCTTCCTATCATATACAAAGGTGTTATTCATCCCAATGGGGTCGAAAATATTTTCTTTTAGAAAATCATCATAAGTTTTTCCTGATATGTTTTTAATGATTTGTCCAAGAAGAAAATAGCCAGAATTGCAATATCTATGATCAGTATTTGAAGAAAAAAGTAATGTATCATGTTTGAAATGAAATTTAAATATCGAATCCTTATTGTTTTCAATACCATTTGTCCAATAATCGGGTATTCCCGAAGTATGATTCATTAAGTTTTTTATAGTGACATTCTGCATTGATTTTGGGACTTTCAAGTAATTACTAATATTATCATCAATGTTTAACTTGCCTCTTTCTTGTAGAATTAATATTGCCGATGATGTAAATTGTTTTGTTAAAGATGCTATTGGGAAGAGTGTTGTATTTGTATTTTCACTTTTCGTTTCAAAATTGGCATAACCAAATGAACCTTGGTATATTATATTGTTCTTTTGAGCAACAATTATAGAACCGTTTAATAAAGTATCATTTGCATATTTTTCAATAATTTCTGTGATATTTTTATTTACTGTTTGTCCAAATGAGTTGGCTGATATAAATAAAACTAGAATTGATATATTGAGTATTTTCTTCATCTTATTGATTTTTAGCATTTATAAAATCTAAAACAACAGGTCTTACAAAATCTGGCTTTTCTACCATTGCTTCATGAGAAGTTGAAGGTACTATAAACAAACTTGCATTAGGCATAGCCTTATAAAGAGAAACAGTATGTTCAATTTTTATCATGTCTCTATCTCCTACAATAATTAAAGATGGACAAGTAATCTCATTAAGCTCTAAAGGAGTAATAGTAGGAGAATTTAGCCACATATTTTTCAGTTTTGAAAGCATTGTTGGCCAATATTCAGGTCCATTTGGCGATAGTGCATTAAAGAAGTCATTTTGATACATTTCTGGTGTTACAGATTTTAATAATTCTGTCCAATTATCTTCTATTCCACTGTAATGATAATTAGTACCTTCCACAATTAATTTAGTCACTGTTTTCGGTGAGTTAATAGCCATATAAAGAGCAACGGGTCCACCATCACTGTTGCCATAAACAATGCAACTGTCAATCATTAAATGCTTTAATAATTCTATTTGACCTATGGCCATTCCTTCATATGAAATTTCTCTATCAATATCTGCAGTTCGACCTTGTCCTTGTCTATCTGCTGCGATAACTTTGTAGCTTTTAGAAAGAAAATTAATTTCATTTCTGTGTGCCTCTGTACATAAAGCTCCTCCATGCAAATAGAGTAATGGTGTTCCTGATCCATGAATTTCATAATACATGTTCAAGCCATTTATATTTGCATAATTACCTTGTTCAATATTTTCACTTATCGATTGGGCTTTGATGCATGTTAACAACGTAATTGATAGACTGAGTAATAATATATACTTTTTCATAATTTTTTTTTTTTTTTTTTTTTTTGAATGAAATGCACAATAGATTTTTAAGAGATAAAAACTTATTAGCTATTATTAAAAGCCTATTGCACTTGATGTAATAAAGAAATAAGAAAGGATTTTAGAGGTAAGTATTTATTTTCTAATTAGGTTTCTAAAAACAAACCAAACAATTCCTGAAATCAAGAAAATACCAAATCCATAAAGAGGAGCTAAAAAAGATATTCTTAAACCACCGGCCATTAAAGCTGGAGAAATATCACCTGCTGCTTGAATTGAAATTAAAGCGCCATAAAGTCCAAGAATTTGAGCAAAAAGCCCAAGTAAGAATGCAAAGCTTCCTAAAAAAAGAATTACAGAATTTAGTTTATTCAATTTATTAAGATCAATATTCTCAGATTTATAAGCAACAAGAAATTTAACGCTTAAATAAATTACAGTTACCCAAATAAGGTAAATAGGTAACATAAAGTAAATTCCGCCAATAATTAAATGTTCTACTATCATTTTTAATAATTTTTGATTAATACTAAGCCAATATTATAACCGATTAACCAAACTAAAAAAGTATTTATGCCAATGTAAACTTTTATATTGTAGATAACAAAATATGATACCTAAACGCAATATTTTCATTCGGGGTGGATAAATTGTTGTTTACATAAAATTCTTGTAGCAATAGGCTATGACTCATTTTATATATTATCTTTGAATTACAATATGGATGATCAAAAGTTATATAATATTTTTACTAAAAGAAGTAGTTGGACCATGCAATTACTTTATTGGCTTTTTGCAGCTTTACTCATGTTTTTTATTTTCAGTAATCGCAACTATGATTTTCAGATCAGAATAATACTTGTAAGCTTATTAATAGTTGCGAGTTACTTTATTACATTGATTATAAATAATTATCTTATTCCTAAATATTTATTTGAAGCTAAGATTTTTCTTTTTACGTATATTTTGTTAGCTGTTATCATTGTTACTTTATGGATTATTTCAATTTCTGTTTTTCTGATCTTAATATATAGTGCTCTTACCTTGCCAAATGCGATAGTTCCTCAAAGAGATGATATTGTAATTTTAATTGCAGGAAATTATCTGATTGTTATTTTGGCTGCTGTAATTCATTTTATTAAAGAATCGTACCGAAGGTTAATCGAGAAAAATGATATAGAAAAGCAAAAGCAATTAACCGAACTTAAATTAAAAGAAGCTAATTTGAAGTTGCTTCAAGGACAAATACATCCACATTTCTTATTTAACATGCTTAATAATTTATATGGATTAGTTAAAGAAGATTCAGAAGGTTCACGTGATGTGATAATGAAATTGTCGGAGCTGTTAGATTATATGCTTTATGAATGCGATAAGCCGATTGTTTCTGTAAAAAGTGAAATTAAATTTATCGGTAATTATATTGAACTTGAACGTATTCGGCACGATGAGTCTTTTAATGTGAAGTTTAATTTTTCTGATTGTAAAAACGATATTAAAATAGCTCCTTTAGTTTTGTTTCCTTTTGTTGAGAATGCATTCAAACACGGATTTCATGATCCGGAAACAAGTTTTATTCATATTGATATTGGAGTAATTGAAAATAAACTTAATTTTAAGATTGAAAATAGTATTTCAGATAATAAGAAGGATAGATATCTAAATCAGGAAGGAAAGGGGATTGGACTTAGAAATAGTAAGGAACGATTGAAATTAATCTATAAAGATAAGTTTCAGCTTAATATAACGGATAATAAAAAAATATACAAAGTAGATTTAGAAATTGAACTAAACTAAATGACAATAAAGACTAAATATCAGTGTATTATTATTGATGATGAACCAATTGCAATTAAAGTAGTTCAGGAGCATCTTAATAAATTTGATAATATTGAGTGTGTAAAAGGATTTACAAAAGCAATTGATGCGATTGAAATTCTAAATAATGAAAAAATCGATTTACTTTTTTTAGATATTAATATGCCCGGCATTTCAGGAATTGAATTTTTAAAATCCTTAAAAAACCCTCCTAAAGTTATCTTCACCACAGCTTATAGAAATTTTGCTATAGAAGCATTTGAACTCGATGCAATTGATTATTTAGTAAAACCAATATCATTTGAACGCTTCTTGAAATCAATTAACAAATTTTTATCAATTAGTCAGATAATAAAGGACAAAAAAGAAATGGATACTATTGAAAAAGACTTTATTATCCTCAAGTCAGAAAAGAAGAATTATAAAATAAAATTCGATGAACTCTTATTTATTGAAAGTTTAGATAATTACATTAAAGTTCATATGAATGATTCTTCAATTATCTGTTATGAAAGTTTATCTGGAATCGAGAAAGAATTACCCAGTAATTTTATAAGAATTCATCGATCGTATATTATTAATCTAGATAAGATTAATGTTTTTACATCATCATACATTGAGATAGGAGATAAGCGATTTACTATAGGTAGAAATTATAAGGAAGAAGTTTTAAAACGTTTAAATTAATACCTTGTTTGATCTTTAATCTCCATAAAGTAATTTTCCACCCCAACTTTTTTCATTTTGTTTTGAATTACCAACCATCTTTTTTCAAGATGCTCGTCGAAGCCATGATTTGAACAAGGAAACTCACTACACTCAAAACAGAAGTTAACAGATTTATTTTTTGAGCATTGTTTTACTTTGCAGCTTTTAAAGAGTTTGCAAGAATCTTCTCTGCAACCCATACATGTTGCATTTGTAAAATGATTTAACATGATTTTAAAATTTGGATATTTCTTAAAATCATCTTCATCTAAAAGTTCTACAAATCTTTCGGCATAAACATCAAAATTCCCAAGATTCTTTTTTAGTTCTGTGCTTAACTTTCTTATCTCCCCTTTTTTATATGCAAAACATTTCGAGCAATTTAATCCGCAAGGTCCAAGTTTTGATAATATGTCAGTATGAGGCATGTTATTTATTTTAATGGGTTTCTTTTATTATTTTTATTTAAAATAAATTACTTAAATTAAATTTTCTAAAAGTATTAATTTCTCTGTAACTCTTCTAAAAAATCTTTTGGAATTTACAATTCTTTAGTTATCTGCGAACTTTGAATAAACAACTTATAATCAGTGAGATAAATTAATTTTATTGATAATCGATATTGGTTATAATAAAAAAATCAGTGATATTTGAATTGATTATGAGATTGATTATGCGTATAGTAATTTATTAACCCTAAAACAAAGAAACATTATGAGAACTAAAAAATGGATGAGGTTAGCTTTTCTAGCCTTAGTAACAAGTGTTATTTTACAAAGTTGTTCAAAAGATGAAGCAGTAATTCCTCAAGACGATTTAACAGTTAGTGAAGCTTGGACAGTACGACCAGATTTTGCAACTGTTGATACAAGACCACAAGATGTAATTGCAAAATTTCAGCTTACTGAAAATAATGCAGTGCCTGCAAAGCTTATTGCTAATGCAGCAAAAGGAGCCAAATACGCTGTTGTAATTGGTATTTCAGATTATGAAGGAACATCAAATGATCTTCAATATTGCGACGATGATGCAAATGATTGGACAGCACAGCTACAATCAGAAGGATATAATGTAACTACTTTATTGGATTTAAATGCAACAAAAAGTGCAATAGAAGCAGCATTAACAACACTTGCAAGTCAATCAATTGCCGGTAACGAAATTGCTTTCATATATTCTGGTCATGGAAGTAGAGGTAATATAGTTACAACCGATTTGTATTATATAAATAGTACTTGGTTTGGAGCAATGTTTGCAAATGCAACAAGTACAAAAATGATGTTTAGTTTTGATGCATGTCAGATAGGAGCTATGGCTACTGATCTTAATGCAACAGGAAGAGTTGTTGCTGTTGCATCAGACACTAGAAGATATTCATATGACGGTGATGCTACCATGCAAAATGGAGTATTTACGTACTATCAAATGATTGGATTAGATCAACTAAATTATGTATATTTTGAGCCAGATTGTCAATATGCTTGTGATCAAATGGCAATATGGGCAAAAGCTGTTCATGTTAAAGTTGCTCCTTCATATGTAGATTCATATGCTGGAGATTTAGATATATAAATATTTTAATTGATTTTGCTATACTGCATAATAGAAAAGATGCTGCCTATGTGGGCAGCATCTTAATTTATTTTTCAAGTTTTTTCTTTTCTAAACTTAAGTTGTTCTTCTTTGGTAATTTTCTCTGTTGCATATTGTATGATTAATCGAGCACAATCATTTTTCCATTTTAAGAGAAATTTCTCTGTTAATGTTCTATCTCTTTTCCAACATTCACGTAAAAACCATCCCAATCCTTGATGAACTTCTCGTTCCGAATCCATCATCATAGAATCAATAAACTTTAGCATTTTGTTAATGTTGGTATCGTGTTTTAATAGTCTAATCATAGACACTGGAACACATCTGCGTTGAAATTTATTCTGTGCTTTGCGCCAATCCGATAGATCTTCAAGTTTAATGATTTCTTTTTTCCAAAAAACAGGAAAAACGTGTTGTACCAACCCGTCGGTATGTGCCCAATTGTTTATTCCAAGAGAGAACCAAGTTTCTACTTCTTTAAAGGTGGAAAAAGTAAACTCTTTTGAAAATTCTTTAAGCAGGTTTATTGCAAAGGATGGAAGCTCAAATTTTTCTTCCGGAATAAGTAATTCTGAAACATCGTATATTAATTCAATTGAGCACCACGATTGTTTTTTATATTCTTTAACCTTATTCGGGATTAAATCTTTATGTAAACCATAACCATTGTAGCCTCCTTTAAAATATCTTGAATATTTTTCAACAATTTTGTCATCAGCATTAGCAATACAAAATTCTTGAATTTCATTAAAAAGTTCTGTTGCTTTCATATCTCCTTATTAATAAAAAAGGTCCGAATTATTATTCGAACCCAAGTTATTTTAATTTCTAAAATATTACAATTTAAAAAAGGAAATAAGCTCAGCAAGATTTTTCGATTTTGCTGTTAGTTCTTCTGCACTGGATGCTAGTTCTTCAGCCGAAGCAGCATTTTGCTGTGTAATAGTGTTCATTTGCTGAACGGATTCATTTACCTGCATCGATCCGCTTTTTTGTTCGTAACTTGACGATGTAATTTCTTGAATTAACTCCGAAGTCTTCTTAATTTCGGGTACGCTTTTATTCATTAGCTCGCGAGCTTTTTCAGAAATTTCTGCTCCTTTTTGCGAAACATCAATAATTTCGTTAGCTGCAACTCTGCTTCGCTCAGCTAATTTTCGCACTTCGGCTGCAACTACTGCAAATCCTTTTCCTTGATCTCCTGCGCGCGCAGCTTCAACTGCTGCATTTAATGCTAGTAAATTTGTTTGGAAGGCAATATCATTAATGATAGTAATTTTTTCGGCAATTTCTTTCATCGCATCTAAAGCCAAATTTGTCGATTTTGTTCCTTCTTCCAGACTTTTACTTGAGCTTAATGCTATAACTTCTGTTTGTTTCGAATTATCGGAGTTTTGTTGAATGCTCGAAACGATTTCTTCCATAGTTGATGAAATTTCTTCTAAAGAAGATGCTTGTTCGTTTGCAGAATGTGATAACTGTAAAGAGTTTGAGCTTAATTGCTGCCCGGTACTTTCAATTTCGTTCGATGATATTGAAATATTCTCGATTACCTGTTTAAGTTTATTCGATAGATTTTGAATTCCAGATGTAAGCTTTCCAAGTTCATCGTTTTGTTTTAAAAACGACTGATTTACTTTTACGGTTAAATCGCCTGAAGTCAGTTTTTCCAGACTTTTAATTGCTTCATCTAATGGATTTCGAACATCTTTAGCTGCTCGATAAAACAAATAGACTAATATTGGCATTCCGATTAAAAGTGTTAGGTAAAGAGGAAATGTGTCAGGATATGAGGCATTTAAATTTGCTAAAGCATCCAATACCGATAATGAAATAATCCAATATGTTGTTATTTTAAATAAAATTGATCCTTTAAAAAAGTATCTAATGGTTAAGATACCCGCAGGAATTCCTACACAAAGTGGAAGAATAACTTGAAGTAATTCTTTTGACATAGTAAGTTTGTTAGATGGTTAGTTATCTTACTACGTAAAGAAGATGCAATTTGTTTTATTAAAAGGTTAATATCCGCTTTTTCGTCCCTTGTGTTCTCTTAGCATTTTAAATCGAGTAAAGCCCATTTCGTAGTATTTATCAATGTCGAAATCTTTAATACCATGAAGTTTTCGGGGTTTTCTTTTATGCATACACCACTTTCTGTAAACAAAAAATGAGAAATAGTAATATATTATTCGAGTTACAGGATTTGAGTTTCCAAGAACTTTATTTCTTTTAGATATATAATTATAACATATTCTATCTGGACATGTAAGTGCGCAACCTGCATTTCCAAATAATGTTATTCTGTCTTTTTGCTCAATACTTTCTAGTAATTTAGTATTTGTATTAACATTCATTGGTAAAACAATTGTATCGTATAATTCCAGAGCCTCATTGATTTTCTCTAAAGAATCGATCTCTTTTAAGATACTTGCTTCAATTCTAAATAAAGGGAAATCTTTCTTAATCCAGCGAACAAAATTATCATTTGTAATAATAACCGAATTCCCTTTTTTGTGATATTTTTCGAGTAGGGGTTTGTATTTTATGTATTCTTTTTCCGATACATAATGATTTGTAAAAGGAATTCGTAAACCAATATTGTTTTCTTGAAGAAACTGATAATCTTTTTCAGAGATTTGTCTTCGTAAGAATGGACGTCCACTGTATATCGAAGTTTGTTCTACAAAGCCAAAAATACTATCAATTTTATTTAATGGAATATTTGGAAAAAAAGTATTAAAGTAATCCTTAACGGGTTGTTTTAATTTTTTACCTCTTGCAGATATGGTGTAAACAGTATTATTCATGTGCTTTTTATGATCTATTTTTACAAATATGGAAATAATAATTTAAATTTTATTTCTTTATCTGATAAAATAATCCACGTTCTTGACGAGATACTTCAATTTTATTATCCGAATCAAGTACATCTAAATATTTATTAATTTCATTAACATGCAACCCTAAAATTTTTTCAAGATCTTCTAAAGTACATGGTCTGCGAGATATTGTTTCTAAGATTGCATTTTCGGTATCTTTTCTAAACGATTTATTATCTTTTCTTTTAGCCGATGAGGCAATTATTTCAACCTTATCAATATTCCATAACTTAATAATGTTTTCGAGTTCGATACGGGTAGCTGCTCTAATATTCTCAATTACTCCAGGTCTGTCTAAAGTATTTAATTGAACTTTTGTAGGATTAATTTTAAGAATTGCTTCTTTTAGTAATGTCAGATTTTCAATATCATCGTTAAATCCAGGTAGTATCATTATTTCAAGCCATAAATCACCTTTAAAGATTGATCTAAAATCGATTAAGCCTTGAATATAATTCTTAACATTTAAATCACTAGAAGGTCGATCTATCTTTTTAAAAGCTATATCCGTTGCTGCATCTAACGAAGGTAAAATTAAATCTGCATTTAATAATTCTTGTTGTACGTTTTTGTTGTTCAGCAAACTTCCATTCGTTAAAACAGCAATTGGAATATCTTTAAAGTTAGATTTTAAAAAATCAATAATTTTCCCAATATGAATATTTAATGTTGGTTCTCCTGCGCCCGAAAAAGTTATAAAATCAGGATTAGGATTATTTTTAAAAAAATCTTTTAGTTCAGTAATTATTTCATCGAACGAAACATATTCTTTTCTTTCGGTTGTGAGTGTTGTTGAAGCACCGCATTCGCAGTACACGCAATTTAAAGAACATACTTTATGTGGAACTAAATCAACACCTAAAGACATTCCTAGTCTTCGCGAAGGAACTGGTCCAAATAAATGTTTATACATTTTTGCTATTTTATTATTATTTTCGACAAAATTAAAGATTCTAACACAGAATAAAGTAAATAATACAAATAATTATCTCATGAATAACATGACACAAAAAGAAATTGCTGTAGGTATTTTTCATGCAATTAATAAAAGAGATTTTACAGAATTTGCCGAATATATTAATGAAGATCTTGTATTTGATTTTCCCGGGGTTGATGTAATGCAGGGATCAAAAAGAGTTATTTTGTTTTTTAATATTCTTTTTAGAAAATACAACTCCTTGTTATTTAATGTAATAGATTCGATGATAGATGGAGAAAAAGCCTGTGTAAAATGGAATAATTCAGGTGAGTTAAAAGATGGTACTCCTTATGCAAATAACGGTGTAACTTGGTTTCATTTTAGTAAAGGTAAGATTGCACATATGAGCGATTATTTTAAAGATACTTCGTTTACTCAATAAGCTGTATATATGAAAAAGATTCTAATTCTTGACGGAAGCACTAGAAAACAGGGAAATACTTCAAGTCTTGTAAAACAATTTACAGATGGAGCAAAAAATAACGCTAGCATAGAACATATTTTAGCAAAAGATCTAAATATTGATTATTGTAATGGCTGTTTACGATGTAATTTAATAAAACGCTGTTCAATATTGGGCGATGATTGGAACGATTTAGCTGCTAAGATTCTTGAAGCAGATGTGTTGGTTTTCGCTTCACCAATTTACTTCCATTATGTTTCGGCTCCGTTAAAATTAATAATAGATCGTTTTCGATCTTTTGTTCATGTGCAAATTACAGAAGAGGGGGTGAAGCATACCCCATGGGTTAAATGGGAAAAACATTTTGTGTTATTGCTATCTATGGGATCGTCGAATGCGATAGATGCTCAGCCGGTTATTGACTTATTTGAGTACATGAAAGGAGTAATGGGTGATAACAATCGACTACATGTTATAAAAGCAACACGTTTAGCTGTGATAAAGCAAATTACCAAATCAAAAGAAGAACTTATTGAATTGTATCCAAAACTTAAAATACGCGGAGATCTTGCAGGAGGTGATTTTTTAAGGAATAAAACCTTGTTAAAAGATTGTTTTGAACTAGGATATAAATTGTCAATTTAACTCAAGATTCTAGCAATTGGTAAGATTAATCCAAGTTTTTTAAAAAGGTATTTAATTTAACCTACTTATATTTATCAAGATTTTTATCAAATAGCTTTGAATTGTAGTTAAAGTCAAAACTTTTATTTTTGACAATTGTACCTTCCCTAAAATTGAAATAACCTTTAATAAACTGTTGGGGCAAAGTATAAATTAGATCATTATTATCGTCAACTATTGGATTTGATTCTGTTAAAATTTGTTCTACAGTTATATCTGCTAAATTGTATTCGTTTAACTTATCAGAGTATATATTAAATATCTTTTTTGAAATACATATTACGATTACATAATCGCCAAATTGTTTGTGTTCATGATGTCTTTGTACAAGGTAAAGTTCATCATTATATATGTATTCGGCAGTTTTATAAAAGGAATTTGTAAACATAAATCCTTCTTTAATTATTTTATCTACAATTTTTTTCGATGGAGTGTAATGTAAAAATAATTTGATCTCTGATTCATCTTCAAAAATGAAATTATTAATCTTTTTATCAAGAATTCTATCTTTTGTCACCGATTTCTTGTAATCTGGATTTTTAATATTTTCGAGAAACTGTATAATATCCTTCTTGTCTAGTTTGGAACTATTTTTTTCAATTTTTTCGAAACAAGTTTTAAGAAGTATGTTTTTTTTTGCAAGTGTAAAATGTAAATAAATTATATAAACGAAAAGTGCAATAATTAGCAGAAACTCAAAAGAGACTGTTATTGAATGTGTGTATATCAATGGAAGATACATCGTAATATATTTTAAATAAAGATATTGAAAATCTTTAAAAAAAGAAAGCCCTGAAAAATTCAAGGCTTAAAGTAAATTGTGTTATTTGGATTTAACTAAGTTTTTTCAGATAAAACCTTTTTTAGGTAAACAAAACCTACTATGGCTGCAACAAAAGATCCTAATAGTATTCCCAACTTAGCTTGATTTAGTAAAATAATATTGTCGTATGCAAGATTGCTTATAAAAAGCGACATAGTAAAACCAATACCTCCCAACATTCCAGCACCCAATATATGTCTCCAATCTATATTATTTGGTAAAGCTGATATTCCAAACTTAACAGTTAAATATGAGAATAGTAAGATTCCTGTTATTTTTCCTAAAACTAAACTTGCACCAATACTTAATGTTAACGAATTAAAAGATTCCAATCCTGCACCTTTTAAAACAACGCCTGCATTAGCAAATGCAAATAAAGGCATTACCAGATAAGTTACAAATCCATGTAAACTGTGCTCCAATGATTGCAATGGACTTTGAACTTTGTCGAGTTGCGATTGCATATTGTCGATTGATGCTAACTGTTGATGATTCAGAGTAATTGAATCCTCGCAGGGTTCATCGCAAAAATCGGTTAGGTTTCTATTCATTCTGAAGTTGAAATCTTTCAATTTAATTTTTCTTGTTGATGGAATTGAGAATGCTATTAAAACCCCTGCAATTGTTGGATGAATTCCTGCTTTTAAGAATAAATACCATATAACCCATCCAATAATCATATAAAATGGTATATATCTAATATTTCTTGCATTAAAAATAAAAAGAACAACAAGCAATATCATTGCAATTAAGAGAAGGTTCCAATGAATATTTGCACTGTAGAAAAATGCAATTACCAGAACAGCTCCGATGTCGTCTACAATTGCAAAAGCAACTAAAAACACTTTTAAAGCAATTGGAACTCTCTTCCCAAGTAAGCTTAAAATACCTAAGGAGAATGCTATATCTGTTGCCATTGGAATTCCCCAACCTTCTAATCCTTGTCCATTTCTATTAAAGAAAAGAAAGAATCCTGCAGGAACTATCATTCCTCCAAGTGCTGCAATTATAGGTAGAGCAGCTTTTTTTGGTGTTGATAATTCTCCAGCTAATAATTCTCTTTTTATTTCTAATCCCACAAGGAAAAAGAAAATAGCCATTAAACCATCATTTATCCAAAGTATAATTGGTTTTGAGAGATGAAAAAAATCTGCTCCAATAGTGAATTCCTTTTTCCAAAACATCTCATACTCACTTCCCCATGCCGAATTGGCAACAATAAGAGCCGCTATGGTAGCAAAAATTAACAATATTCCTCCTGAAGATTCAATTCTTAGGAATCTTAAAAAAGGTTGTCTTAAATTATCAAAGGGATCTTTAACTGTGTCTTTTAGATAATCTTCGTGATAACTCATATTATATTATTTTCTAATTATTCAGCAAATTTATGAATTTTTAAAACAAATAAAATTGCAACTATTTAATTTAACTTAATAGATTACAATGGAAACATAATCTTGTTCAATTGTTTAGGAAAGATTTATTAACAGTTATTATATTTTAAAAAATATTCTTCAGTTTCTCTCAGTTTATCAATAGTTCCAATATCAAACCAATAATCATTTGTGTGATCAAAGCCTATAATTTTTCTTGTTTTCGAAAGCTCTAGATAAGTATTAACAATTGAAAAATTAGTTGAATTGTTAATTAAATTAAAGATTTCCGGATCTATTATATGAATGCCACTAAAAGCTCTTTCGTTTAGGTTCTTATCTGATTTGGTTATGATTGATTCTGAAGTTTTAATATTTTTCCATCCAGAGAGTTCATTTTGTTGATTGAATAGGAAGTATCTGCTTGAAATTCTTTTTCGAATGGCAACACTAACCATTGCTTCATTCTTTATGTGATTTTCGTACATTTTAAGTAAATCAATATTACTTATAATATCCACATTGTGGACAATAAATGGTTTCTTGTCATTAAAAAACCATGATGCTTTTTTTAATCCTCCACCGGTATCTAATAATTGTTTTTGTTCGTCGGAAATTTCTATATGAATATCAAAATTGTTTTTCTTTTTGAGAAAATCAATAATTTGCTCTGCAAGATAATGTACATTTATAACAATTTCATTTACGCCAATTGCTTTAAGTTTAAGAATAACAATTTCGAGCATAGGCACCCCATTCATTTTTATTAGAGCTTTGGGAGTATACTCGGTTAAAGATTTCAAACGGGTTCCTTTGCCAGCGGCAAATATCATCGCTTTCATTTAGCTTGTTTCTTTTTTAATTCTTGCTCAATATGTTGAAGCTTTATTTCAACATTAAATTTAGATTTTAAATGTATTGCTAATTTTTCTGCACTGTAAACAGACCGGTGTTGACCTCCAGTACAACCAAAATTAACCATTATATCTGTAAAATCTCGTTGAATATATTTGGCTACCGATTGATCTATTATTGAAAATACGTGTCGAAGAAAATCATGCATTTCATGTAGGTTTTCAAAAAAGTAAATTACTTTTTCATCTTTACCGGTTAATTGCTTAAATTCTTCGTATCTACCGGGATTATGAATTGCTCTGCAATCAAAAATGAATCCACCGCCATTTTCCGATTCATCAACAGGGATACCCCTTTTAAATGAGAAACTATTTATTGAAACTGTTAACATATAATTGTTTATTATCAATATTAGTATTTATAATTTTATCTATTATAAGCTTTAATTGAGGTAATTTATTTAGTATTTCAGTCTTATCATATAAATATTTTAAGTTGTTTATAGCCAAAGGAATGCTTTCTAGAAAATGTGGTTTTTTCTCGATAATTCCCCGTAAGCCATAGGCTCCAAGCGTTTGGAGCACTCTTATAAGAGCAAAACCGTAATAATATTTAATAAATTCTGATTTGTTGATTTGCGTATAGGATTGCGCAACATCAATATAATGTTCTAAAAGCTCCTTTTTTATTTTCTCTGGAATTTGTGCTTTAGCCTGAAAAAGAAGAGAGACTAAATCGTACTGCAAAGCTCCTTTTCTACCGCCCTGATAATCTATAAAATAAGGGTCATTATGTACTAGCATAATATTTCGGGCTTGAAAATCTCGGAACATAAAATACTTGTTATCAGCCGAAAGTAGATGATCGGAAAATAGTTTAAATTCCAAATCTAAACTCGTCGAATTATAATCGATTTTAAGGTTGATTAAAAAATTATCTTGAAAATATTTTAAATCAAAGAGTATCGCTTTTTTATCGAATTCCTTGAAAGGGTAACTATGATCGTAATTAAAGTTTTTACCAGCTACAATCTGCATTCTTGCCAATTTGCTAAGAGCCTTTTTATAAATTTCAATAGCATTAACAGGGAAATGATTAGTTGATCTAACTTTTAACAACCATTCCAATAAAGTAGTGTCTCCTAAATCAGAAGTTAAATACACATTTTGGCTTAAATCTTCAGCTATAATTTCTGGAACATTAATTTGATATTTTATGAATTGCTTTGTAAAATCAATAAATGCTATATTTTCTTCTTTATCGGAGTTATAAACCCCGAGAACAGAAATCTTATCGTTAATTAAGCGATAGTAGATACGATTCGATCCAGAATTTGGTAATTTTATAATTGAGTTAGGTAAGAACCCAAATTTATCTTTAAAAAGGGTAGCTATTTTTTCTTCTATATGATGTTCAATTTGAATCATTCTTTAGGTAAAAAAATACATTAATAATATTATAATTATCAACGATGGAATCATGTTTATTATTTTAAGCGGTTTTATTTCAAGAATAGAAATCCCAAGTCCAATAAGTAGTAAACCGCCCACAGCTGTTAGTTCGGTTATTATTTCCTCGGCAAAATAATCACCAAAGTGAGCTGCTAATAAGGTTAAACCACCTTGGTAAATTAATAAAGGAATAATAGAAAATGCAACACCAACTCCCAATGCAGCCGAAAGAGCGATAGCAGAAACACCGTCTAAAACGGCTTTAGCCATGAGTAAATCCGGTTTTCCTCCCATACCTTCTTCAATGGCGCCAACAATTGTTATTGAACCCATACAGTATAATAAAAATGCTGTAACCAATCCTTCTGAAAAACGAGCGTTCTTCGATTTAAATCTTTCCTTTATTTTTTCGCCAAAATTATTTATAGCTTTTTCAAGATTCATCCATTCACCAAGAATCCCACCAATAACAATACTAATTACCATGTAAAATAGATTGTTCGTTTTCATTGCCATATATACTCCAATAAACAAAGTGAAGATGCCAATTCCTTGAAATACAATTTGAATAAAACGTTTTGGAAGTTTTGTGTTTAAGAATAGTCCGATTAAACTTCCAATTAGAATTGTTCCTGCGTTAATTAATGTTCCTGTCATAATTTATTGATTATGGGCAAAGATAAGAACAAGATATCTGATTAACTTTATAAATTTAGAAATAAAACCTTGTCGAATTCCAATTAAATTGATAATTTTAGAAAGATGTTATACACGTAAGATATTTTTTATGAGAATAGAATTATTTAATTCGGATTATCTAAATATTGTTGAGCTAAATACCACTGGCGATAACGAAAATTATATTAAAGGGGATTCAGAATCTAAATATGTTGAAGGAGAAGTGTTTAATCTTTTTACATCATGTTTCGAAAATGCAGAAAAGTTATATGAGTTTTTTGGTTCTACAAAATATAATTCGCGTAAAATAGTTCCTTTAAGAAACGAATTGCAAAATAGACTTAATGTTTTTTTAAAAATATCTAGTTTGGATGAGTTTCAAGAGCATTTAAATCAGGTTTTTTTAGGGCAAGAGTTTATTGAAGAACTAACAACTGAAGATAAGAATTGGAAAGAAAATTGGAGGTTTTATTGTGATAAACTAATAAAGCTAAATGAAGGTTTTATTGAGATCGTCGATAAATGTATAGAGGAACAGCTTATTTTATGGGTGATTGGGTATTAAAACGTTTTTTTATGTTTAAAAAAATACAATTGCTGTAATTAGCACATAGTCAGATTGTTGTAATTTTTAGTTTATCGATTAACATTAAACAAGATTTTGAGCAATTTATTTTTAACATATTTTAAACCTTTGGTGTTCTATTAAGTCATATATTTGCATTGTATAAAGAAGGCTATTATATCACTTCATCATAATAGCAAGGTTAATAAATTAGAGTGTTAGCATCCCGGGGGGCCGGGATGTTTTTTTTTGCATCAATACCAATGTGAAAATTTAACAAATAATAATTCTCTGAATATTAAAAATAAGGTTCAGTTTAGAAGTAATTATTTATAAGCATGGCTATTGATTCTATTCTTTCTGGTATTCAGCTGTTACAACTTCTATTCCTTTTTCATCACAAATAGAGTTTATCATATTCTTAATTTCTTTAACTTTTGAATAGGGGAGCCAACCAATTTTTATTATTTTTCTTTTGCCAGTTCTTTTATAAAAAGCAATATAAGTAAATCCAAGTTTTACTTTGGTAATAGTTTCCCATATTAATTTATTGGGGACTTTTTTAAAAAAACCAAATTGATATTCAAGAGCAAAATCATCAGCATTGATGAACATTTTAGCGTTGAATCCAACAAAAGCAAAATAGAAGTATAAAAGCAAATAAACACCCCATGCTCCAAGAATCCATAAATTTGGATTATCATTATTTTTAAAAAATAAGAAATATGCGGCAAAAGATGTTAAAACAAATGATAAAGCAAGAGATATTAGCAAACGCTTATAACGAGCTCCTTTATCTTCCTTTTGGTTAAGGTTAATTGAGAACGATTCCATAACTACTCATTTTTAATTTCTTACTCAAATTTAACTCTTTTAATAATTCGATATAAGTTATTTATTAAAAAAATGAAACAAAAAGAAATCTATAAAGTATTAAATAATCTAGATAAGATTAAACTACAATAAATTTGCACAGTCAAATATTTTTGTAAATTGGACATCTATTTAATTAAAAACAATCTTTAGATTTATAAATATTAAAATGTTACACATGAAGAAATTAACAATCTTATTAATTTTAATTGGTATGGTAGTAGTAAGTTGTACCGAGCAAGAAAAAGGGAATAATAATGAAAATCCTTTTTTAACGGAGTACGATACTCCACATCAGGTTCCACCTTTTGATTTAATTGACACAACACATTTTATTCCTGCGTTTAAAGCTGGAATGGAACAAGAAAAAGCAGAAATTGAAGCGATTATTGCAAATTCAGAAGAACCTAATTTTGAGAATACGATAGTTGCATTTGATCAAACTGGAGAAATTCTTCGTCGCACCGGAGTATTTTATAGTTTAAATTCAGCAAACACAAATCCAACATTGCAAAAAATTGCACGGGAGCTAAATCCAATGATGTCGGCTCATGAAAATTGGATTGGTTTAAATCAGGGATTATTTAGGAAAATAAAAACTGTTTATGAAAAAAGAGAAACGCTTGGTTTGGATCAGGAACAAATGCGATTGGTAGAAATTATTTATCGTGATTTTGAAAGAAATGGTGCTGCTTTAAGCGAAGATAAAAGAACCGAATTAAAGAAGATCAACGAAGAGCTTTCTATGTTAACTTTAAATTTTAGCGAAAATCTTTTATCCGAAACACAAGACTTTAATTTGGTAATTGAAAATGAGTCTGATTTGGTAGGTTTACCAGAAGGAGTAATTTCTGCTGCTTTTGAGGCTGGAAAACAAAATGAAATGGAAGGTAAATGGGTATTTACTTTGAATAAACCGAGCTGGATTCCATTTTTAACCTATTCTCCAAAAAGAGAGTTGCGAGAGAAAATATACAAAGCTTATTACAGTAGAGGAAATAATGGTAACGATAAAGACAATAAAGTATTAATTGCACAAATAGCTAAGCTTCGTGATCAAAGAGCTAAGTTGCTAGGACATAGTAATTATGCCGAATATGTTATTGATAATAATATGGCTAAAACGCCTGAAAATGTATATAGTTTCTTACACCAAGTATGGGAGCCTGCATTAAAAGTTGCAAAATTGGAACGTGACGAAATGCAAAAGATTATAGATGCTGAAGGAGGTAAGTTTAAACTACAATCTTGGGATTGGTGGTTTTATGCAGAGAAACTTCGTAAACAAAAGTATGATTTAGATGAAGAGGAATTGAAACCATATTTTTCTCTTGACAATGTTCGTGAAGGTATTTTCCATGTATCAAAAAATTTATATGGCTTAACATTCGAAGAAAGAACAGATATTCCTGTTTATAACGAAGAGGTTAAAACGTATGAAGTTAAAGAAGCAGATGGAAGTCATGTTGCGATTCTTTATATTGATAGTTACCCAAGACCCGGAAAAAAAGGTGGAGCATGGTGTGGTGCTATGAGAAGTGGTGCATACGAGAATGGTAAAAAAATAACACCTGTAGTTTATATTGTAACAAACTTTACAAGACCAACTGGCGATAAACCTGCATTATTATCGTGGGACGAAACAACAACATTCTTTCACGAGTTTGGACACGCATTGCACAATTTCTTTGCTGATGGTCATTATAGAAGAACATCTCGTGATGTACCAAGAGATTATGTAGAACTTCCATCTCAAATTATGGAAAACTGGGCTGGCGAAGTGGAAGTTTTGAAAGCTTATGCAAAACATTACGAAACGGGCGAAGTAATTCCTGACGAGTTAATTAATAAAATTCAGAGTAGTGGACATTTTAACCAAGGTTTTGGAACAGTTGAATATGTAGCTGCTTCATTGTTGGATTTAGAATGGCATACAATTAAAAATACAGAAAATATTGATGTTAACAAGTTCGAAAAAGAAGCAATGAAAGAGATTGGTTTAATTAACGAAATTATTCCAAGATATAGAAGTACATATTTTGCACATATCTTTAGTGGGAGCAGTTATTCTTCAGGATACTATGTTTATTTGTGGGCAGAAGTTTTAGATTCTGATGCATTTAATGCGTTTAAAGAATCTGGAGATATTTACAATCAAGAATTAGCGGCAAAATTTAGAAAATATTGTTTAGCAGAAAATGGAATGGGAGATGGAATGGATCAATATTTAAAGTTCCGAGGTGAAGAACCATCAATTGACGCTTTGCTTGAAAAGCGCGGATTGAAATAATAGAATCAACTTATATAGTAAAAAGCTCATCAATTTTGATGAGCTTTTTTTTGTCTACAGTTGTAATCATCAACTAATTTATAAAAATCTTTAACCTGATATTCACCATTCAAAAGTTTTTCAAGTAATTCAGGATCATCCTTAATAAATTTCTTCATTAGATTTGAAAAGTTTGACCAATTTACAACTCTAAATTTTTTTCCTTTTTCAATAAATGATATCAGGTTTGGATCATGATTTATAGGATCACCATAAATAACACCGATACTATTCGCTCCATTGGTGCTTCCTTTAAGATTACCAGCCAAACTTTGACCGGCAGATCTTATGAATTCGTAGATTTTAATTGTTCCTGATTGCTTGAGTTTAAAGAAGTAGTATGAATCGTATGAATACGGATACATTTTTCTGTAATAGATAGTATCATTTACCATATATATATTTATACTACCTGTTGTTAAAATACTTTCATTACCCATTGCATCTTTAAAATGTACTCTATTATACATTTCTGCATTTTTAGTATCCAAAATAAGACCACGAATAGTGTCTTCGTCATGATTTACAATATAACCGGGATAGTAATTGTTTTGTGATTGTGCTGTAATTGTTAAAAAGCAATTTAAGAGGATGAAATAGAAAATTTTTCTCATAATATTTTTTAGATGTTACATTTTAAAAATAGAAATAATAAATTTTATTTACTAAGAGATTTTTTAAATAAATATTTTCTGTAGTGTAAAGATAAATATTATTTCATTTTACCTGAACCTTTTCATTTATAAGTGTACAGTATGAGACTAAAATCATGAAAAATGGAAAGAAAATTATCGGTAATTACAGCTTGGTTAACATTTGTGATCTCATTTATAGTTTATTACTTAACATTGGAACCCACAATTAGTTTCTGGGATTGTAGTGAATTTATAACCTGTGCAAGCAAATTAGAAGTTGGCCATGCACCTGGAGCTCCATTGTTTATGTTTTTAGGTCGAATTTTTAGTTTACTTGCAGGTAGCGATGTTTCTAGAGTCGCCTTTATGATAAATCTATTATCGGCCATTGTAAGTGCATTTACAATAATGTTCTTGTTTTGGACAATTGAATGGTTCGGGAAAAAGCTGGTTTCCAAATTGGATAATAAATTATTTAACAATTCCATTTATATTTTACTTGCTGCCTTTATTGGAGCGCTTAGTTTTGCTTTTACCGATACGTTCTGGTTTTCGGCTGTTGAAGGTGAAGTTTATGCAACATCGTCGTTTTTTAATGCGCTCGTATTTTGGGTTATTTTAAAATGGGAATCGACGGCCGATAATCCAAAATCGGATAAATGGATTCTGTTGATTTTCTTTTTAATGGGATTGTCGATAGGGGTGCACTTATTGAATTTATTGGCGATACCAGCAATCGTAATGGTTTACTATTTTAAACGATACAAATCAAATACAAAAGGAATACTAAAAGCACTTGCTTTTTCTTTCATGATTTTGGTGATCATGGTTTTTGTTTTGGTGCCTGGAATAGCAAAACTTGCGGCTTATTTCGATTTGCTTTTTGTTAATCAATTTAAACTGCCATTTTATTCAGGAGTAATCTTTTATTTGGTTTTGCTAAGTGCAACAATTGTATTTCTAATTTGGTATTCAGTAAAACATAAAAAGCAATTACTAAATACAATTATTTTATCATTAACTGTTTTTCTTATAGGTTATTCGTCTTATGCTTCTTTGGTAATCAGGTCTTTGTCGAATCCATACATTGATATTACCAACGTCGAAAATATTTTTGGTTTGGTCGATTATTTAAATCGTGAGCAATATGGGAAACGACCTCTGGTTTATGGTAATAATTACAATTCACCAATAACAGAATCGATCGATCGAAATAGCTATAAACCTTTCGGTGATAAATATGTAAAAAAGGGGTTGAATCCAGAGTATGTTTTTGATGAGCGAACAGAAACTTTATTTCCAAGAATGGCTAGTTTAACCGATGGGCATGATTCGGAATATGAACGTTGGGTAAACATAAAAGGGAAACCTGTAAAAATTACGGATCGAAATGGGAAAGAGAAAATAATTCAGGTTCCTACCTTTACCGATAATGTTGCATTTTTCCTGAAATATCAATTAGGACACATGTACCTTCGATATTTTATGTGGAACTTCTCTGGGCGACAAAATAATATACAGGGATTTGGCGAAATCATGAATGGTAATTGGATCTCAGGCATTCCATTTATTGATGAAATGCGATTGGGGCCGCAAGATAATCTTCCCGATAAATTTGCAAAGAATCCTGCACGAAATAAATACTTTATGTTGCCATTAATCTTTGGATTAATAGGATTGATTTATCAATATAAAAAAGATAAGCAGAGTTTCTTTGTTGCATTTTTATTCTACTTTTTTGCGGGTATTGCTATTGTGTTTTATGTTAATGAGATTCCGATTACTCCGCGCGAAAGAGATTATGTATATGTTGGCTCGTTTTACGCATTTTCTATTTGGATTGGCTTATCGGCAATTGCTGTGATCGATTTACTCAAACGGAAAAATAAATACATCAACTTCTCGGTTTTACTTGCAATGTTATTTCTTCTTCCAGTTAATCTTATTAGTGAAAATTGGGACGATCACGATCGGTCGGGAAGATATACCGCACGCGACTTTTCGTTTAATGTATTGAATTCATGCGATAAAAATGCCATTCTATTTACTTCGGCCGATAATGATTCGTATCCACTTTGGTATTCGCAGGAAGTTGAAGGTCATAGAAGAGATGTTAGAGCTGTTCTTTCGGAGTTTTTGCCGGTTGATTGGTACATTCATCAATTAGGAAATGATTATCCTGAAATGGGAGCGATTCCAATTTCTTTTACCGATAAAGATTTTTTGAATGGAAAAAGATTATATATTCCAATTGTTGATAGAGTGGAAGGAGTAGCTGATTTTAAAGAAATTGTTGATTTTATTCGAAGCGATAATCCTAAAACTAAACTTACAAATTACGATACTAGTAAAATTGATTATATTCCAGCGCGTAAATTTTCAATCCCAGTTAATAAAGAAAATTTTATAAGTTCATGTACTAGTTTTAAATATGATGTAAATGATATTCCAGATAAAATAGATTTGAATTTTACTGAAAATCATTTATTTAGGAATGATCTTTTAATTCTCGATATTATTTTAAATAATAATTGGGAACGACCAATTTATTTTCTGAATAATAGGGATTTAAAGAAAAACGGATTGGATAAATATTTGCATCGCGAAGGATTTACATATCGGTTGTTGCCATTTAAGAATGATGATTCAGGTCAAGCCAACCTCCTTTCAAACACCGATTATCAGTATAATAAATTCATGAATGAGTTTACTTGGGGTGGTGTGGATGATGATGATGTTATGCTCGATTGGACCAATGTCAGATTTATATCTACCATGCGTATTCGTGAGCAATTTAGTAATGTGGCGCGAAATTTAATTGCTGAAGGAGAAAATGAAAAAGCTGTTAAGGTGCTTGATAAATGCATCGAACTGTTGCCTAAAGAAAAAGTTCCGTATGGTTTTAGTTTGCCTAGTATTATTGAGTTGTATTATTTAGCAGGAGAAAAAGAAAAAGCTCAAGAATTGTTTGATATTTTTAGAAACAATATTGTTGATGAATTGGAATACTATAAGCGATTTGATGAAAACTTAATGCCTGGATTGTCAAGTGAAATTAGAATGAATCTGTATTTATTACAACAGTTGGATCGAATAAGGTTTGTTAGCGAAAATGGCGAAGTTAAGAGTACAGTGATGAGTGATTTGAATACTTATTATGGATACTTTTATCAGCTATTAAATTAATTAAAAAGTGAATCTGCAACTTGGTTATTGAAAGTTGCAGTTGTATCGAACGAGTTATTTTGAATAATTGTAGAATCGCATAAGAATATTAAGCTGTTGTGAACTTTGTTTTCTTTGTTTCCAATTAATAGAATAAATAGAACGGCAAAAAAAGCTAGTTTAGCAGCAATAAATTTAGAGCTTACAAAATCTGATAAGAAACTAAATATGGAATTCTTCTTAACATCGGATTTTGTTGAATTCAAATTAACCAAATAATGCAAGTGATTAAAAGCAGAATTGTCAAGATCCAAATCAATAAGATCGTTTTGTAAGTTATTATTTAAGAATTTATCAAAAGTATCCATAGTTCTATAAATTAAATTGTTCAACTATTTCAGGATGATTGTTTTTTATGTTCTCCTGAAGTTTTTTTCGTGTATAAAACAATCTTGATTTGACTGTTCCAACTGGCAATTCTAATATTTCGCTAATTTCCTCGATGCTAAATCCTTCTCGATATTTTAATAGGAAAGCCGATTTGTGAGATTCGTCAAATTGCTCCAATTGGGTAAATATTAATTTGACTGTAGGTTCATGATTTTCATTATTTAGTTCTTCATTATTAAAAGAATCTGGATTATCGCACTGAATTGTATTCTTACGAACCTCAAGCCTTCGATATTCATTTTTGCACATGTTATTTGCAACACTAAAAACCCAAGTGGAAAAACTCATTTTAGGATTAAACAAATGCGGCTTATTAATAATCTTTATAAAAATTTCTTGAGTAAAATCTTTTGCAATTTCCTTATCCTGAGAAAGCATTCTGCAGAAATAATACAATAATCGATCTTTGTACCTTAAATATAATTCATTAAAGGCATCGTTATCTCCATTGCTTATGGCAATAAGCAATTCTTCTTCAGTAAAATTTTTATGTCTAAAAAAGTTGA
The DNA here is from genome assembly GCA_016342685.1 of Bacteroidales bacterium. GTDB lineage: Bacteria > Bacteroidota > Bacteroidia > Bacteroidales > UBA12077 > UBA12077. The sequence goes on from JAEINU010000001.1 coordinate 656,875, forward strand.
GACTCAAATTAATCTTTTATTATCGTATAAATGATTCCTGCAAATGCTGTTAATAGCATTATTGGAGAAACTGTTAATGTTAGAAAATCTTTATTGTGTTTTGAACCTAAATGCATTAAAATATATCCTAAAATTAGAAAAAATATGAATCCAATAATCATTTTGTATTTCAATGCACCTAAACTGTATTTTGGATAATTTTTCATTATCATTTTTTACAACAGTACACTCATGATTTTCTTAGGTTCAAATTTCGAAGGTTTTTTTTAGATATAAAATCAAATTAAGTTAAAACAAGTTAAAAGTGAGTAGGATAGCTTGCAAAAAAATGACGTGTTCCAGAAGCTTGGTCTTTTAATTAAGAATGTCATGTAGAGCTTTATGAACTTCTCTCGTGCTTAGCGTAAGTAATCCATTGTCAATAAGTATATATTCTTCGACAAGCTCAGAATGACAAAAAAATACTCTCTTAAGGTTTTAATCAAAAGAGAGTATTTAGGTTTGTTATTTTATTAGTCTACTTTTTTACTACCTTAATTATTCCACCGCCACTGTATGAGTGGTACTCACCATTATACATAGCATCGGCTCCAACTGGACCCATTTGGAATGTTCCCCTTGAAACCGCGCGAACTAAATAATAATAGTAAGCTGAATGATTGTAATTTGATCTTCCTCTCACATTTACAAAGAAATTAATTCTATCATCTCTAATATCCATATAATCAGGATTTGAACGATTATGTGGCCATGACATTCCTGGAGGTAAAGAAGTTATTCTAGGATTTTCAATTTCAAATGCAGCAGGTAAAATATCAGAAATAACGACATTCTCGACATACGTGCTTGTCAAACCTTGTATTTCTAATTCAACAAGTACAAGATCGTTTTGCTCAAATGTATTATTATAAATTTTTTGTCCGTATCTGTTGTAAAAGGTTTTACGAACTTGAATGTAATTATCTTCTTCAAGATATTTACCACTTGCACTTATTCCTTCGGTTTCCCAGAAATAATACAATTGCCCAATTCCTTCAGTTTCAATTTCGATATTGGTGCCTTTTAACTGGTCTGTAAGTAAGGTTACTGTATTGTTATTACAAGTGCCAACCTTTTTTCCGTTGGATTTAATAGTTCCTGTAATATCACTCTCACTAGCAATTTTCGCAATCTTACCCATTGCAAGAAAACTGAACGAACGTTCCTGAGTATTTAAATAACGTCTGTTTTTCAAGTAATCCGATATGTGTTTCGACATAACTCCAATCTGGCTATTAGTAGGATCAACTTCAAGCAATGTGTTTAATGCTATGGCTTCGTCTCTTATGTACGAATAGAAACTACCACCAAATGAAGAATTAGATTTTTCACCTTTAAACGCATTTGGTAATATTTCTTTATACTTTTTCGTATCACCTGTTAGAGCATAAGCTGCGGCAAGCATATATTTACCATCGAGACTTAATTGTTCAGGTCGTGCTTTGTAATAGTTCATGGTCGAAATTGGTTTTTCGCCAGCCAAAGCCAAAACATATAAGGAATAGGCAACTTCTTTTGGAGCAATTTCTCGTTTACTTGATGTGTTAAAGAAATATGTAATGAATTCCTTTTTCCGTAGTTTCATTTTTAGGTATTTGAATAAATGATCTAAAAAATCTTGATCAACATCATAACCTGCCTTTTGAGCTTCCAAAGCAAAATGAGCGGCATAAACAGAACCCCACCAACTTTCAGTTCCATGTCCTGGCCAGTAAGTTAATCCGCCATTGTATAATTGCATTAGTTTGATTTTATCTAAAGCATATTGCACATTTTGAGCCGCATCGTTCTTGGCTCTTTTTTCTTTGAATGTTGTATTGATCAATTCGCTGAAATACAATTGTGGGAAAGCTGTAGAAACAGTTTGCTCAACGCATCCATATGGGTAGCGAACCAAATAATCCAAACTATTGGTAAACTGAATAAGAGGATTTGTACTTACAATTAATTTATTATCAATACTTGATTCGATAAAATCATCGGCATTCATCTCAATTTTTGCAGTTTTCCTTGCTTGAACTACGCCAGAGTCAAATCGTTTCTGTAGTGGAGAAGCTGGGCGAACTGTGATATCTGTTTCGTTAACGAATTTTTTATTTAGAGCATCAACATTAATAGTGATTTTTGCTTCTCCTATTTTTGGTTGAGCATAAACTTTAAATAAAGCTTCACCTTCACTATTTGGCTCAATATTTAGTGTAATCGATTTTTTACCAATCACTTCAATTGGACCTTTTATTTCAATATCGACTTTGCATTTTGCTGTTTTCTCAGTTGTGTTTGTTAAAATAACAGGAACTTCAACACTATCTTTCGGACTAAAGAATCGTGGTAATGCTGTACTAACAACTATTGGATCGGCTACTTTCATATTTGTATAAGCAGAACCAAATTTATTATCAGAATAGTTAACTGCCATAATTCGCAGATCACCTGAGAATTGCGGAATATCAATTTCATATTCGGCTTCACCTTTTGAGTTCGTTTGAATTATACCACTCCAGAACGAAACCAATTTAACACGTTTGTTTTGTAATGGATTTAGTCGTTTTGCACCTGCTGGTCCGCCACCACCGGTATGACTTTTCATCATTTCTAATTCAGGAAAAATAAATGGATAAATATCATAGGTATTTACTTCCAAAGCTCTTCGTCTGTAAAAGAAATTGTAAGGATTTGGTGTTTGATATCCTGTAACTTGTAATATTCCTTCATCAACAACAGCAATCGTTATAGCACTATTCGGTTTAGCTTTAACTGTAATTGTTTGTTTTTTATTTGATTCAGACTTCTCAACTGCAGAAATTGTTATTGGAATTTCATTATCAGAATTTTCAACAATTACCGGAGCAAATCCATGTGCAACGGTTAATGGCATATCCGATTTCTCGTGAGGTCGGAATAAAGTTGCCGAAATGTAAACGTTTGGAACAAGATCTTCCGTAATATCTAATTCGAACGAAGCAGCACGTTTGTCTGTTTTTACATAAAAATGTTTAAGTACTTTGTTTGTTTCAACTGTTACGAGCATTTTTCCTGAGAAAGGAGCCTTTAAAATTACATTTGCTTTTTCTCCAACATTGTATTTTTCTTTATCTAACTGAATATCAATTTGACCTTCATTATCAACTTTAAAAGAACTATAGGTTGTACTTCCCCAGCCGTAAGCATAAATATCTCTACTGACATAAGTCTCTGCTCCTGGTAAGGAAATTCTTAATTCATAATTCCCGGAAAATTCTGGTATAAAGCTATATGTAGAGCTTGTTCCTTTTAAAGTGATTGCTTTTAAATCGAGAATTTTCTCAATTTTTTCGGAACGATATCTAAAGTAGCTTCCTGATTTTGAAAGAACAGTCTTATACTCATATTTTATCAGTTTAACTTTAGCCTTAAATTCATCTAAAGCTTTACCATTCTTATCAACAGCAATTAGGTTTAATTTAACAGCTTGCCCGGTTTTAGTGTAATAACCTTGATATTTTATACCAAGAAATACATTTTGTGTGTAAATATTCACATTATTCAGGCGGTTAACAGGACGTCCTGTCTCGTCGAAAACAGTTGTGTAAATATCGGATTGTAAAACACCCATATTTTTATAACTGATAGGAATTTGATAGTCTTGTTCACCTTTTCCAACTTCATCTGTTTCGCCTTCCCAATATTTACGTTCGAAATATTTTTCTGCACCTTCGATATGGTAATTGTATCCACGATTTTCTTTCGGATAGAAATATTTACGTTTGGTCGATAATTCAATTTGATAATTTCGATTTGCAGCTGGTGGACCAAAGAAATTAACGGCTTCAAAGCTTGTGTTAATATTTTCGCCTGGCTTGTATTCTTTTTTATCAAGATTAACTTTAACCTTTATTCTATCTGGCATAAACTCCTCAACTTTAATTCGTTTAGAGCCAATGAGTATATTGTTTGATGTGAAAATATTTACAGAATAAGCTCCTGTATTTGCGGTTGATTGTAATTTAATTTGAGATTCGAATGCTCCATTCTTATTCAAAATCTTGCGAATGGTCTTAAGCGTTTTCCCATTTGGAGTTACAACTTTTAAAATAATTGGCAATTCGCCAGGAGTTTTCCACTCGTAATCTCTAATTATAGCCGAGATATTCATTGTTTCACCTGGACGATAAATATCTCTATCGCCATAAATAAATGTTTCTAAACCAGATGGATTCTTACGATTTCCACCAACATCAAAACGAGATGTTGCAACTTGAGTGTTTCGTAAAGGAATAAAGTTGAAATCGTTATTTCGCTGAACAGTAATTAGATTGGTTTTAAAACCAGGAGCTTTAAGTTCCGAAAATTCATATGTTGCAAACCCTTCTGCGTTTGTTTTAACTGTAGAATTTACTTGGTTATTGCGACCAATAAATTTTATCTCTACATCGGATAAAGGTTCTGCAGTTTTTATTGAATTTGCAAAAACTGAAATAGATTTCTCACCTTCTTTAACAATTAATCCAATATCAGAAATTGAGATTAACTTTTTAGCTTTTAAATAATAATCGTTTGGTGATGAAATCTCGATCAAATAAATTCCGTTAAAATCGGCTAGTTTATCTTCAAAATCAAGTTTTAACAATTGATGATTTCCGTTTCTAGGTAAAGTTTTCGTTTCAATCTCTTTTTCGTAAATAACATCGCCTAAATCGCTATTATCACTTCTGTAATAATCATAGTAATAATCGTCATAATAATCATCATTGTAACTTTGGAAATTATAATCTTTAACATACGAAACGATGTTGTTTTCATATATTTTAGTAATTTTTATTCTAACTTTTGGAACATTAACAATAGCTGCTTCAATATTTCTATCGCCATTACCCGATACGTAAAATTCCTTTTTATTTACAAATTGAATGCTAGGTTTTAATTCTCCAAATGATAAAGGCTGGGTATATTCATGCTTTAATTTTCCGCCTAGTTTTCCAAGTAATCCTTCTTTAATTGTTAAATCATACTTATGATTCATGCTAAACGAATTACTCTTAATTACAAAGTAACTTGGAAATGCTTCAACAGAGTATTTTATTGACGGTTCAAGCGTAATAAAATTCTTAATTTCTTTTGTATTGATTTCTTGGGTGGTATAAACAGTAATTGTTCCATCGGTACCATCATGATTGGCTTGAACTTCATTTATCAAAAGCTTAAAAGGTGAAGGAATAAGAAATTCTTCTTCGAAATCTTCGCCTGTTTTTATGGTTCCATTATATGCACCAAGACCCTTTTTAATTGTAACCTTAGCATCTAAATCTTTATCTTCATTTTTGATATCAGAAATAATGAAGCTTACATTGCTTGATATTTCATTTGAAACTAAATCAAAACTAGTAGTTTCATCTTCAATTGAAATGCTAAGTTTTTCAGCAACATCTTGTGGGGTAATAGTTTGATTAAATTCAATGTCAACTTTAACTTGTGGCGATTCGCCTGCATTTGATGGCATCGACCAATTTGTTTTTACATTCGATACTTCTAAATAAGGAGTATGGAATGCAAAAGATTTTTCATTGTCGAATTTAAGATTCGAATTATACTTAAGAATTTCGGAGCTAATTTCACATGTAAAATCGGTAGCTGGCTTAAACCCACTTGCGGGTACAAATACCATTTTATCTTTTGCTGTCCACATAAATTTCCCTTCGGTATGCGGCTTTATGTTTAAAAGTTCATCATCAATCCACATATTTACAAGTGAATCAGGAACTAAATCTTTACTGAATGTAAAATTCAGACTATTTGCGGTTGTAATTTCTTCAGCAAAGTTTTTCTCAACTACTTTTACTGTGTTATCTTTTTCTGTACACGAAAATGCAAGTGCTATAACAAGAATAAGAAAGCTAAAAAGTTTTGTTTTCATTGGATTGATTTTATTGATGATTGTTTGAAATTATTCAAAATACTTAGATTATAATGTTTTTGATAAAGAATCCCCTTAGAATTTCTAAATGTTAATAAAGCTAATAAAAAAGTTTTACAAAAGGGGATTTAAAATGATATATGTATCATAAAAATTGTAAAAAGTGTTTACTTTTATTCGGAGTTAATCAAGATCATATTATAACAGAATTATTCATAACGTTTCAATGCATATAAAGATCATTTTTTTATTAAAAAGAATTCCCGCAAGACTGAAGTATTTTATCTTTGGTCTTTTTTCAATTTTCATTCTATTCCTTTTACTGGATGTAATTTATCCACTTAATTCTAGAATTGATTATTCAACAATTATATATTCTCAAGATAGTATTTTAATTCATGGATTTTTATCTTATGATGATAAATGGAGGATGTACACAGAGCTTGAAGAGATTACTCCTGAGCTTAAAAAAGCAATCATATTTAAAGAAGATAAATATTTCTATTATCACTACGGAATTAATCCGATGGCAATCGCCAGAGCCGTATTTAATAATATAAAAACAGGAAAGCGTACATCGGGAGCATCAACAATTACAATGCAGGTTGCTCGGTTAATTGAACCGAAATCTAGAACATATGGGAATAAAATTAAGGAAATGTTTTGTGCTACTCAATTGGAATGGCATTATACGAAAGATGAAATCTTACAACTTTATTTAAATCTAGTTCCTTATGGGAGTAATATTGAAGGTGTAAAATCGGCTGCGGTTATTTATTTTGGAAAATTGCCAAATCATTTGAGCATTGGTGAGATTGCTGCTTTATCCATTATTCCTAATCGGCCTGTTTCGCTTCGATTGGGCAAAAATAATGAGTTCATAAAAAGTGAGCGAAATATGTGGCTTGATCGGTATAAAGAAAATAAGTTATTCAAGGAAAAAGATATTGATGATGCAATTGAGGAACCCTTGAAAGCTTATCGAAGAGAAGTTCCTAAAATTGCTCCACATTTATCGTATCGATTGAAGAATCAATACCCAAACCAAAAGATTATTTACTCTAGTTTAGATGTTGAAATGCAGAAAACAATTGAAGCTATTGTTAAGAATTATAGTCAGGGTTTGTATTTTCAGAATATTAAAAACGCGCTTTGTTTGGTTATTGAAAATGAAACAAGTGAGGTAAAAGCTTATATTGGTTCGGCCGATTTTTATAATGATGAAGATGGTGGACAGGTAGATGGAATTGTTGCTGTTCGGTCGCCTGGCAGTACATTAAAACCACTCTTGTATGGAATTGCAATGGATAAAGGTATAATTACGCCTAAATCAACAATTAGTGATGTTCCCTTGAGTTTATCGGGTTACGAGCCAGAAAATTACGATGGTGAATTTTACGGAAATGTTAGTGTCGAATTTGCTTTATCGAATTCGTTGAATGTTCCGGCAGTTAAGGTTTTGGCCGAATTGGAATCCCAAATCTTAATAGAAAAATTAATCGATATTAACTTTAAGCAAATAAAAAGAGATAAAAATAATCTTGGATTATCGATGGTTTTGGGTGGATGTGGTGCAAGTCTCGAAGAATTAACAGCGATGTTCTCGGCTTTTGCAAATGAAGGTGTTTATCAAAAACCAAGCTTTGTAAAAGGGGCAAAATCTTCAACAGAAAAGAAACTCTTGTCCAAAGAATCAAACTTTATGATTACCGATATTTTAACTCAACTCACCAGACCAGATCTTCCGTTGGATTGGTCTAACAGTCAGCATATGCCCAAAATTGGATGGAAAACAGGAACATCATATGGGCGAAGAGATGCATGGAGTATTGGTTACAATAAGAAATATACGGTAGGAACTTGGGTGGGAAATTTCTCAGGTGAAGGAGTTCCTGAATTAAGCGGAGCAGCAAAAGCATCACCTTTGTTATTTAAGGTGTTCAATGCAATTGATTATAACTCGGAAGAGGAATGGTTTCATATGCCAAAAGGTTTAAGTTTTAGAGCGGTTTGTCCTGAAACAGGAATGATTCCTTCGGAGCATTGCGAAAGTGATATTATTGATTATTTTATTCCTGGCGTTTCGTCAATGAAAACCTGTGAGCATATTAAAACAGTTGCCATATCTGCCGATTCGTCTATTTCATATTGTACTTCGTGCAAACCAAAAACAGGATATATCGAAGCTGAGTTTCCAAATCTCTCGGCAGAAATGATAACCTATTACGAAACTAACAATGTAAAATATTTAAAAATCCCGCCGCATAATCCAGATTGTGAAAGGGTAATCGCTGGCGATGCTCCAGTAATTACTTCTCCAATTAACGAAAACGAATACTTTGTTGATACGGAAGATGAAATGCAAGTTCTTTTAAGTTGCCATGCTGCGAATGATGTGGAGAAAATCTACTGGTATATAAACGATAAGTTTTATAAAGCGGTTAATCCTGCCGAGAAAGTATTTTTTGAACCATCTGAAGGTAAAGTTAAAATTTCGTGCTCTGATGATAAAGGAAGAAATACCAATATCAATATATATGTGAAGTACGTTTCGTTTTAATGTGTAAATTGAAAAGATTCTTCGACAAGCTCAGAATGACATTTAAATTAGATAGCTTGTCACACTGAGTTTATTGAAGTGTGACAATACTTCAAATTATAGAACTACTCCTTAATATGTCATATTGAGCTTGTCGAAATATGAAAGTGATTATATTTCTAGTTTTATTACCTGACCATAATCAACATCGGTTTTGAAAGCATCTTTTAGGTCTTTATTTGTGATATTCAAGATTATACTTCGAATACTACCACCATGTGCAACAATGGCAACATTTTGGTAGTTATCTTTTTTAAGATCTTCAATAAAACTTCCAACACGATTATGTAATTGAAGAAAAGATTCTCCATTTAAACAAGGCGTATAAATATAATCGTTCATCCATTTATGATATTCAGAACCGGTAATTTTATCCCATTCTTGCATTTCCCAGTTTCCAAAATTGAGTTCCATTAAACGATCATCGAAAGTAATCTCATCAGTAAATAAAAAATTGGAAAGCTTCTGACATCTTTTTAAAGGACTAGAGAAAATTTTACAGAAAGAAACATCTTGGATTTTTTCTTTTACTTTTTGTGCTTCTTCGTTAAATGTTGGAGCAACATCAACATTGGTTTGTCCATAGCAAACTCTTGGTTTTACATCAACTTTTGTGTGGCGAATTAAATATAGATTCATTAGATAAAATTGCTTATAATGATAAATGCTAAATAAAATACAATTTCAGAAACTTGCTGAGTTGCGCCCAGTCCGTCGCCTGTAAATCCACCAATCCATTTCTCGAAAGATCGTTTCAGAAAATAGATGATAGGAACAATTGTAATTAGTATTAACAAATACCAGTAAGAATAGTTTATCGATAAAAGAAGTAGGGGAGTTGTTCCAAATATAAAAGCAATCATATTATCACCTGCAGATAAGCTTTTTCCAACTGGTTTCGTTTTACTTGATGCATCGGCTCGAGCATATTCTGAAAAGAAGATCATGCCCGTTGCAGAATATCTGCTTAAGGCATGACCCGCAAACAAAACAAATGGGATTTGTTCAACCATAACGCTGGTTAAGCAAAAATATTTTGTAGAAAGAATAAGAATTAAACCTACGCTTCCGTAAGTTCCTATTCTTGAGTCTTTCATTATCTCAAGAATTTTTTCTTTTGTCCATCCACCGCCAAAGGCATCGCATGAATCTGCTAAGCCATCTTCGTGAAAAGCTCCGGTTAAAAGAATGGTGCCAATCATGCTAAATATCACTGAAATTGACAATGGAAGAATAAAAGAACAAGCAAAAAATACTAAAGCACCAAATCCGCCAACGATCCAGCCGATTAATGGAAAATATCTAGTACTTCTATTTAAGAGTTCTTCTGAGTATTCAATATTCTTAACAGGAATTCTAGTATAGAACATAATTGATGTTAAGAATAAGATCCATTGTTTTTTCATTTTTTTAAGATTTTAGTATCAAGACTTTTAAAATGTGATTAATCTTTCAGTAAAGAAAAATCTTTTTATTGTATAATCATTTATAAAACTAAAGAACAAAAATGTTAATTATATAGTCTTGTGTCTTAAATCTCAAATCTATGTACTCTTTTACTCCTTATTTGAAACTCCAGCATCTTCGAAACTAGCCATTTCGTTCAAGAAATTTACAGCCGATTTAATTATTGGATAGGTAACAGCAGCTCCTGTTCCTTCACCTAATCTTAAATCTAATCCCAAAATTGGATTTGCCTTTAAATGATTTAACATTTTAATATGTCCTTGCTCATTTGAATTATGTGTAAAAATACAATTTTTAAGAACCTCAGGATTTATTTGGTGTGCTACCAATAATGCAGATGTTACAATGAAACCATCGACCATAATTGTCATTCCAAGTTCAGCTGCTTTCAAAAATGCGCCAGTCATCATCGCAATTTCGAAACCACCAAAAGTTGCTAATATTTCAACAGGATCGGAGTTAAGCTGATATTTTTCGAATGCTTGTTTAAGGAGTTCTTTTTTTCGTTTTAATCCTTCTGCATCGTGTCCGGTTCCGTTTCCTACACAATCTTCAATGTTTAAACCAATAATTTTACTCATTAATAGAGATGCCGAAGAAGTGTTTCCTATGCCCATTTCTCCAAATCCAATAATGTTACATCCAATTTTAAATTGATCTAACACAATATTACCACCAGTTTCTAATGCTTTGTTGCATTCATCAATTGACATGGCAGCACTTTCGAGAATGTTTTTAGTTCCGTTGGCAATTTTTGCATGAATAAGGTTGGGGTTGTTTTCAAAGTCAGCATCTACTCCAGCATCAACTACTTTTAGATTTATATTGTTTTGTTTGCAAAACACATTTATTGCAGCACCATTACCTAAAAAATTAAGTACCATCTGGTAAGTTACCTCTTTGGGGTATGGACTTACACCTGCATCAGCTAGGCCATGATCGGCAGCAAATACTAAGATGGTTGGCTCGCTTAACTTAGGTGATGTTGTATTCTGTATTTGACCAATTTGCAAGGCAATTTCTTCAAGTTTACCTAATGATCCTAATGGCTTTGTTTTAGTATTGATTTTATGTTGGATTTGTTCTGTTATATTCATTTTTTGTTTCAGTTTATTGCAGATAATTCATACTTCGACAGGCTCAGTATGATCGTTAAAATTAAAGAATTTGTCATGCTGAGTTTATCGAAGCATGAACAATGTTAATTTAATAGAATTTTCTTATTTACAAATAATTACCAGCCATTTACTTTTATCTTTTTACTTGATTTGTAAAGGTATTCCAGAAACCATAAGTATGACTTCATCAGCCTTTTTTGCAATGTATTGATTCATCCAACCTTGTAAATCAGTGAATTTGCGGGCTCCTTCAGTTTCTGAATGTATTCCCATACCAAGTTCATTTGAAATTACAAAAACTGTAAAATCTTGAGATATGAATTTATCCCATTCTTTTTTAGCTTGAGCTAAACTTAAATCAATATTGTATTTTGTGTCAGAAAAGAAATTAGTTAGCCATAAGGTTATGCAATCAAGAACTACAATTTTACCATTTAAATCGTATTTGCTAATTTCCTTTTCTTCTTCAATATTTATCCAATTTTCCGATCGATCAGATTTATGTCTATCTACTCGATCTTTAAAATCATTATCCCAAATTCTTGATGTAGCTACATAAACAGGATTTTTACTAAGTTCTAATGCTTTTTGCATAGCAAAACTACTTTTACCAGAACGTTGCCCACCTGTTATGAAAATTACTTTAGCCATTTCTTTTAAGGGATTAAATCGCAATACCAAAATCCAAATTTCTCATCAGGATTTTCTTTGCTATGTGATTTATATTCTTTGTAAACTGTTTCTCCTATTGTAAATGGGATAGGATTCTTGAAAATAGGTCCGTCAAATACAAAACTGTGAAATTCACCATTTTCGCCACAAGGATCTACGCCATCAGGTAAATCATTTAGAAATGATTCATCAAATATTCTTCCTGCAAATGATTCGCCTAACTGACGTGCATCTACCGAAACAATAATAGATTTAAAACCTTCTTTTATAAATTCTTGAGCAACATCTTTGGTGTCAATTTTCCATAATGGGAATTCTGCTTTAAAATCAACTTTTTTAAGTTGATTTTCACGATATTCTCGTAAATCTTCTAAAAATATATCTCCAAAAATTGAAGTGTGAATATTTTCAGATTTTGCTTTAGTAAGAAATTCCGAAATCAAATCATCGTATTGCCCCATGGAAGGGAATTCCGGCATAAAGATTTTCTTCAAAGGCAAACCAATCGATTCTGCTTGTTTGTCAAGCAAAACTTCAGCAACTCCGTGCATGGAAATGCGTTGGTTTTGACCGTTTAGAGTTGTCAGTAAATACTGAATGTCAAAAGATTTCTCTTTTAATACTGTATGGAGGCAAAGAGATGAATCTTTGCCTCCACTCCAGCTAAATATAGCTTTATTGTTTTTACTCACAATTTTTATTTTTTCTGAAAATTAGCTCCATTCGAACCAATTCCTGCTATGTAACTTTTAATTAACGTTCCGTTTGTTTCGTATCTGAGCATTGTGCTATTTGAAGTAAAACTAGCTTCCATTGCGTATATAATTCCTGTTTCAGGATTAATATCAAATCCATAGAAATACTTGTTAATTAACATTTCTGTTGGGGCAGAATCATCATTAATACTCATTTTGTAAACACCGAATGCTCCACCACCGTAGAATAAATTGTTGCCATTTTTGCTTGTTTCTAAACAAGTTGGGTGAAAATCTTCAGCGATTGTAATTGTTTCTGCAACTTCGTTTGTTGTAGGATTAATACGAATAAGTTTTGATGCAGTTTGTGAAGCAACTGACCAATCTGCATTGTATGTCACAAAACCTGCACAAAGAACCCATATATCATTATTAGCATCAATAACTAGATCACGAGGGCTGTCGCCATCTAAAGTAATTGTTGCGGTAACTTCGTCGATAGCAGGATCAATAACACTAATGGTATTGTTATTTGCATATCCACCACTGTTTGCAACATATACATAACCATTACTCATAATCATTCTTTCTGAACCGGCACTGGTTTCTATTGTTTTTGTAACAGCTAGTGTATTCAAATCAACAACTTTAATTGCTCCATTATCGCCCCACTGAGAAACATATCCTTTATCTTTATTAATAGCAATAAAGTAACGTGGATTTGTTACATCAGAAATAACTCCTAATTCTTCGAACGTATTCGATTTCGCAACTTCAACTTTATTTGATCCGTTAACAACCATGTATGCAGTATGATTGAAAACAGTTAATGATTGAACTACATCACCCAACACTCGATTGTTTACTGTTTGGAAAACATCATTTATTACAGAGTCTCCTTCGTAACTATAAAAGCTTACAGATCCGTTGCCAGCACCAAAAGCTCCTTCATTGGTAATGAATGCACCGTCGATATAGTCACCTGTGATTACTTCTTCATCATTGTTATCGTCATCGTCGCTACAAGAACTAAAAAGAATTGTAAATGATAAAGCTAAAAATAGCCATTGTTTTAATTTGAAATTTTTCATTTTTATTTGATTTTATTGATTGTTAAGTTTATTAAAGTTATATCTAATGCTAATTGCATAATTTCTTAAGGGCATGGCATAATAAGCCATAACTTCGTATGTTTTATTCCAAACATTATTTACTTTAAATTGAAGATTTATTGATGATGATCTTAATTTGAAATTACTTCCGATCGAAATATCCCCCACTGTAAATGGATCAATGGAACTTGAATTATCTTTTGTAATGTATCGTTTACTTGTAAAATTGTGGTTGAAATTAAAATTATATCTTAAATATTCTATGGATAAACTTAATCCTCCTTTATGCATAGGGATATACCGCAAGTGTTTGCCAATAAGAGGATCAGATTCAGTTTCCTGAACATCATCAAAAAGAATATCTGGTAAATCAGTTATATTTAAATCCTCAGAAATATTAACAGAGTTTGTATAGGAATAGAAGGCATATATACCAGCTTTAAATTTCTTAAAAGTAAAATTGTAATTTATACTAGATTCTATGCCTTTCGATAATATTTTATCAAGGTTCTCAGCTTTCCAATACCCTTGAAATGTAGGAGCCCACACTGTCATATCCTTAATAAAATTTACAAAACCTGTAGTGACAATATTTAAATTGTGATTTGGATTCTTAATATTGTAATTAAGACCTAGGTAATCGAAACTCCAACCATTTTCGGAGTTTAAATCAGGATTTCCACCGGGAACCCAGTATAAATCATTAAAGGTGGGAATGTTAAAAGTTTTTGAATAGCTCGATACAACATTAAAAGTCTTATGAATATAATATCGCGAACTTAATGAATATGTGTTTGGAGTAAACTTATTGTCAATTAATTCTTCTCTAAAACTTAACACAGCAGCAAAGGCCTTATTTGTAGTAAAATATTTTACTGATGAATAAAAGGCCGTTTTATTTCGAGTTTTGTCCTTGGCATAATTGCTTGTTATTGCTTTCTCATAGGTATTGTTTAATCCAAGGTTTATCAAAAAATTGTTACCTATCGATGTTTTATTCTCGATTTCAGCTATGTATGAAAGGTTATCTAAATCAGAAACCAATAAAATTGCAGGATCTTTATAAAGAAGCGACTCGTAATTATAATAAAAGCGGGCATACCAGGATGAAATTTCTCCATTTCTGTTCCACATAGCAGAGAATCGAATTAAATCAGTCGATTGATTTTGTTCGCTTTTTGTATTGGATGTCATGGCAGGAATTTCAAGATCATGGTGTTGAATCCAGATGTTTGTGGAGATTTTTTGCTTGTCATTTACTCTGAAAATATTTGATTGAGTAATTCCGTATTGCATCGAAGCTGCATTTTCTTGTTTTAATTCTGGATGTCCAAACTGTTGGGTGTTTACGTAATCGAAATTGTTTTTCCCATATTTATAATAGATTCTAGTTGAGCTTGCAATTTTTTCATTACCTGCGTTTATTTTAAAGCCTCCAAAGTAATTGCTAAAACTTCCTATATTACCACTAAATTCAATCTCAAATTTCTTTTCAAGTCTAAGGCTATTATTTAAATGAATAATACCACCAATAGCGCCACTTCCAAAAAGAGCTCCAGATCCACCGTATTGAATATTAATATCATCAATAATAAATGCAGGAATAGAGTTCATGTCGAAGCCACCATTCATCGAATTTTGTATGTTAATTCCGTTCCATAAAATGGCTGTGTGTTTTGATGCCATTCCTCTTAATGAGACATTGCTGAGCCCGGCAGCACCATAAGATTTTACCGAAAGGGGTGTTGTTTGAGCCAATAAATCGGATAAATTAGAGTTATTGTATTTCGATTTTATGGATTCTGCAATTCTTTCAACTTTAGCACCCGTTGTAAAGTTTACCAATTTATTGGCTGATATTTCTACTTCTTCGAGTGCAATTGTATCAATTGGCAATTCTTCTGGATTTTCGCCAAAAGTATTGTTTGTGTGTAAACAAAATAGAATAAATAGTATTTTAATAAATTTCATTAGTACAAATAATTAAATCGCATTTTAGATTTAATCACTTATAACTAGCAGGATATAAAGGAAAATAATGTGGTGCAGTAAACACACCTCGCTTTTTATCCGAAAGCTACAAATGCAAAAGTAAATGGTAGGTCTTCTGACTTGCTCCCTTTTTGTCAGCCTTCCCATTGTAATCACAGTGGCTTATTCATGGACAAAAAGTTTGATATGGAGCTTACAGCAGCGGTAACTGTTCAGGATTTTCACCTGATTCCCTTTTAGTTTTCCAACTAAAAACCATAAACACGATGCAAATGTATGTGATAGATTTTAAATTTCAAAAAAAATCTAATTATTAATCAAACTATATATTGTTTCATCTTTGTAATTCCCATTAATAAAGGAATGCTCTGTTAAATGTGCTTCTTTTTTGAAATTATTTTTTTCAAGGAGTTTGATTGATGCTTGGTTTCCTGAAATTACAGCTCCATATATTTTATGTAATTCAGCATCGGATATTCCGAATTTTATTATTGCATTAATTATTTCCGACATGTAGCCTTTATTCCAGTATTTCTTAATAAGACCATATCCAATTTCAGCTTTGTTATTTTCCGTAGAAATATCAAATAATCCGCCATAACCGATATCTTCACCAGTTTCTTTAAGGGTAAAAACCCACCAAAATGCAGTCTTATTTTCTATTCCTGAAAGGAAAAATGATAATTTATCCTTTGCTTCATCTATTGTTTTAAATGGTTTGCGAATGATAAATTCTAATGAATCCTGACAAGTATTAAAATCAAATACAACATTAACATCTGTTTTGAGCATTTGTCTAATTATAATTCTTTCAGTTTCTAAAACTGGGAATTTTTTGAAAATTTTAGAGTTCATTGTTAGTTATTATAAGAATTTGATCAATTTGGACATAATATTGAATAAGACAAGGGTTTTGAAGGATGGTTTAAAATATTTGTTTTGTAAGGTTAAAAGTTGAACATGAAAAAGTAGTTCAAAAACTTTCATGACTACAAGAATTAATGGACTAAATTGTTTTGGTTTTTTTAAGAACACAATACAGGGATCAAAAGAAAGATTTATTCTTGTTGGAAAAATTATGATATGGAAGTGTTAAAATATTTATGCATTTTGGTTCTATTCTTTCATCTAATGTATGATAAAAAATTGAGCATCATTTTTTACTTTAAAAGCCAACAAATTTAAGAATCAATAATCATTATAAAGATCGTGTTCTTAATTCTAAAATCAATTATTTTTATGTCTTCTTAATTAAAAAGGTTTTTTTGTTATCATAAGCAAAAACTTCTCGGGCATTTGTATATCTAAATGGTGCTTTTCTGATATCTAATGGTCTAAAATCTCCATCAATACAATTGGTATTTATTTCACTATAATCGTTAGTAATCATCACATATTTTGACTTTTCTGCGATTGATAGAATTTTTTTAATATTATCATTTGACAAATGTTGCAAAACATCTTTCAAAAGGAACAAATCAGCAGATAAACTGCTATTTGTATAAAAAATATCGGCACTTAAAAATATGATTTGATTAGATCCATAATATTTAATATTATTGTATATTACATTTTCAACTATATCAATACCCATATAACGAATATTTCCCCAATCAATATATTTTGAAAATTGCCAATCACCACAACCGTAATCTATTACACTTTCAATCTCATTATCTTCCATAAATTTTGAAAGAAATTCTCTGTATTGTATTGTACTTTGTACTTCTGATCCCAATCCTGAACCATTTAGCCATAGTTTTTCATCGTAAATATTATCAAATATTCTTTTAAGATTGTCTAAATTTTTATAAAGTTCATCCCAGATAGCATCACCTGCTTTTTTTCTTACCATGTTTATTTTCTAAGAAATTAGTAATTAACTGAAAATGTTAATTATTTACATTGGTTCATTACTGAATATTAGATTTCTTTTATCTGATACCACTTCTTTAGTTAGAGAAATAATCAAACAAACTTCCTATCTTTTCTGCAATATTATCCCAATTATACTTTAGTGAATTTTGGTATGCTAAAAAGGAAAAGTCATATAATTTTTTTTTATCCTTATAAAAAGATTCCAATGCTTTAATAGCAGATTTAACTGAAATAACCTCTTCTTTAGAACTCAAATATGCTGGAGAATACTCTTTTTCATCTATCTCAACCATGAGCGCTGAATTTGACCATATTTCTTTGCAGACTATATTTTCTGGGACAATCTGAGCTGCACATGTAGCACCATGTTCAAAACTTACAAGCCCCCAGCCTTCAGCAACAGATGTATTTATACCAACATCACATGCATTATAAATTAAATTTAAATACCGATCATCAACATTAGGGTGAGTTTCACAATCTGTTGTAAGAATAAGCCTTTCATAAATTCCATACTTTTCTGTTAAGCCTTTAATGTCGTATCCTCCGGACTCTTGCTCCATATGTAGCCATAAATAAACTTCTTCTGGAAGAGAATAAGAAAAGTGGGCAAATGCTTCAATTGTTCTATCAATACATTTTTTGGGAATATTTCTATTCCCATTAAAAACAATAAATGAATTCAAAAGCTCTGGTTTTCTTGTAAATAACTTCTTTCTAGATGCATTTCTACTTTTAATTATTCCTTTTTTACCAGGATATAACGGGTGAAAACTTGATGTATTTATTCCATGAGGAATAATACTTATTTGTGGAAGTTTAAAAGATTTGTTTTTTTTACATAAAATAGTTTCACTATTCTTTAACGCATTTCTTGCAGCTTGTGTAAATACAGCAATATGATCAGCATTTGAGAGTCTTTCAACAGTTTCATATCTTTTAAATTCACCCTCTATAGCACAATAAACAATTACTTTAAGCTCTTTTTTATATTTATTGAGCATTTCTGTATAAAATCCTGAAATTCGAGGCTCATAAGCAATAAATACAATGTTTGGTTTGATAGATAATACAAGCTGTTCAAGGCGACAAATCCCATCAACATCGCCGGCAATAGTTTTTCCGTAGATAGGATAATCATATTCAAAATCGTAAGAATGATTAATAGCCAACAAATGGAATTCATACCGGCTTTTCAAAGGATCAAGCAAGCTATGCATTACTCTAGAAAAACCGGTATGAGAATAAGCTTCACCAACTGCTAATATTTTAGCCTTTTGTTTGGGCTTTTTCATGTATTCTTTTTTTATCTATCTCTGCTAGATGAACATTATACAATACTGTTTCAGAAGCCATTGGTGCACTATACCTTTGAGGTTGTTCCCACCACCATTCCGGATTATAACAGTTTTGAATCTTCATATCTTCATAACCTTTCGCAGAACCTTGCCCAGGTATACCGACAAAAACATAATTTAACTGAGATAGTCTTAAACTATAACCACCCGATTTATGATAATCTTCCCATTTTCGTAACATATCCCATGCACCTGCATTAATAAGGTAATCATAGAGTCTTTTTGATGGGAACCATGGAACTCCCATACCAAATGATGCAAGTGCTATTACATATTTTTTATCATTAAATTTATCAAGTGCAATAGCAAGATCATCAAACATTTCTTTACTCCTTTCATACATTTCTTCAAATGATAACCAGAACAGTTTACTAAAAACAACATTTTTTTTAGCAATCTCAAATATAACAGCTTGAAATCCACATGATTTAGATCCTTTTTGTGGATTTTCAGGTTTTATTATATTACCATTAAGCTGGATCATAGCAGCTTTTAATTTTGACTCTAAATAAAAATTAAATTTTATATAATCTTTAAGCGCTAAATTTAAAGCAGCTCTTCGTGGATCTGCAACACCAAAGAGTTCTGATATTTCTCTCAAGTCGTAATGAACAATTCCTGGATTTTCCGCTGCATTTTTATTCCAGTCTTTATATATCTCATAAAAATTTGACTTAAATTCTGGAGAAATAATCTGAAGTCCATCTAGTATTTCCTGTGTTCCTCCTTTAGCAAGGATTTTAACAGTTCTATTATTTACCCACTCTTCACCTACTTTTTCCCAATCGGCATCAGCATGTGCCCCGAATTTATTTAAGGCAGCACCAAACTCAAGTTTTGCTTTTACTTTAATTTCTTCCTTTGAGTAACCGTGACTTTTTTTAACAATAATATTGTAATAAAGTCGTGAACCGGTTGAAGCTCCAACTACAAAATGAGTTCCGTATTTACGGAAAATTGAGAAAAACAATGAAGCATTTTCAGTTGTATATTCCGCAGGAATAACATCTATTAAGTCTGTACGAATACTTGATGTAACTTCTGTTGTCGAAGTATCCATTAATTTTACTGACCAATCCTTCCATTTCGATTCCATAATACAATACATATATTCGGAATCCGACTTTGTCATTTCAGAGAAAGAGGCTGAAAATTGACCTCCAAATCCCTTATACATGCCATCAATGCCAGCATCAGCTGAGAATTTTTCACTAAATTCATTCTTATCAGAATAAACATGCGCTTCACCACTGCCTTCCCTTATTTCGCTCACATTTACATTTTTTGGAACAGCATATGTAACACCTGCAGCAGAAGTAAACTCAACATCAGAGTCATCCATTTTAAAAAGTTGAAACTTTTTCGATCTTTCTGTATAGTCACCCCATATGTCAAAAGACCAACCCAGAGTTCCTACGCCTACAATTTGATTTGCCATATATATATATCATTTTTAAGTTAATAAAAAACTATTTTTTCAATGAATAATTTCTTCCCTATATTCCACTAGCTTCAAAAGGAACTTTAATGGTAATATCTTCAATTTCATCTTGTTTTCTTCTTCAATATCTCCTTTTTTACTCCTAACATTTTGTCATTAAATTTTGATTGACCAAAAGCTGTTACCATATAAGCTATGTTTTTAATGATAACAATTTGGAAACCATTCGTTACAACAATTGAAAATGACTCTTCATTGCTTAATAATTGCTATCCTTCTGCGTATACTCAGTATATTTAAATGTAATGAACATAAATATTATTCTTTCTATTTTTGTATTTTATTCAATTCAAATTAAAATGCCCATTTATTTATCAATATTTCCTAATAAAATGAAAATTACTTTTCTACACACTATATGTCATAATTCAGAGTTTATCACTGATCAGAATTTATCTGAAATCAAATTTTATTAGCTGTCATATTAAGACTAATTGGCACATTTTTAAACCAAGCAACGCTAGCATCCTCAAATAATCCAAAGTTTTCGACTTTCTGAATATTTACAAATCCGGCTTTAGTAAGATAATGAACAAGTAAGTCTTTGTTGAATCCCATAAAATGATAATCGTATTCATTTTCATGACCACCAAAGATAATTCGCATGACAAAAAATCGTTCATCTAGTGTTAATTCGTTTTTTGAAAGAAACAATTGCGCAAGAATTTCCATATCCGGAACACTTACATATATTTTTCCATTTTTATTTAAAACACGGTACCACTCCTTCAAAGCAACTTCTAACTCATTTACATAATCGAAATGTTCAATGACATGTGATGCATAAATTTCAGAGAAAGTATTATTTTTGAATCTTGATAAATTTTTGGCATTACCAATATGATCAACATAATCTGCTGGTACAATATTAAATACCTCCCAAGTGAGGGATTCAACATTAGCACCGATATGCAATTTTCTAATCATGTTATTTGAAAAAAATATTAATTACTTTTTTTTCTTAATAGTAGCTTTCCTAAAATTCTAACAAGTTTAAATGTTAACATAGTCAGAATAAACTGATCTCTATTCCCAATCTTTCCTGTTTACTTTCTCTTAATATTTTTAAACGCCCCCTTGACATAACTAATGTCATGGGGACATCTTTATTCTATTTCGATTTATTATTGCATTTAATAAAGTTACAAATCGAAATAAAGATTAACCTTGAGGTTTGTTATGACCACAAGCTCCACAACCTTCATCGCTACTTGTTCGTATAAAAGTAGACCAGTTGTTCAATGTTTTTTCCCATTTAATTTTTAACATAATACCTCCTTTTTATTGTTTTAATATTGGGTTATAAAGCCATTTGTTAATTCTAATTAACTTATGATAAAAATCTTGCTTAAACTCTTCACTACAAATGAGTTTACCCATATTACCTGAGTTTTTAATTCCTGATATTCTGCAATCTCCACCACAAAAATATCTTATATCGCAATTTTTACATGGTTCAGTATATTCTACCCTGTAAGATGTATAAAAAGCTTTGAGTTTATCTAATATTTGGGATAAGGAATCCTGACAGATATTCCCTACTTCAATATCAGAATCAAAACATAACTTAACACTTCCATCCCAAAATACACCTAAGCTTTTTCCAATTCCACAACTAGGCCTTCTCCAATTTGGTTTTAACGCAGTTGCATCCATTTTATCAAAGTAATTAGGTTCAATATATGTATCACAGATTTTATTAATTACATTTTTGTATTTTTTATCTTCATTACTATTGAGCTCATTCACATTTCTTCCTTTAAGTAATTTAGGCGTAATTTTCACAGTAATTTTATTATTAGAAATATTTTTTAAATCGGAATAAAATTTCTCAAAGTCATTATAAAATTCATATAAAGTTTCAGGTATCGGTGTCATTGCAACAAAAAGCTTCAGGTTTCTTTTACCTAAATATTTTATAAACTTTAATGATCGTTTAAAAGTTCCTTTTCCTCTAACATAGTCATGTATTTTCTCATTGGGTCCGTCAATACTAACCTGAACTTCATCACATAGTTTTTCAATTTTACTGAAGTCATCTTTGCTAAAAATAGTTCCGTTCGTAAGTAAGATTACTTTTAGAGAAAGTTCCTTTGCATATGTAGCTATTTCATAAAAACCCTCATATAAAACTGGTTCACCACCTGAAAATATTATATTTTTACCTCCATTTTCTTTAAATTCTTTTAAAAAGTATTTCCACTGAACCACAGTTAATTCATTTTTGTTTTTTTTATCAGCTTCAATATAACAATGCCGACATCGTAAATTGCATTCGTGAGTTAAATACAAAGTAGCATTTCTCAATATGTCTCTTTCATTTACTTGCACATCTTTATAATATTGTTTATCCTCAATTTGAATAAGAAATTTTTGGATATTTAACATAGTATCTTCCTTTGTTATTTTTTTAGTGAAGTAGGTTATTACTTCACTAATATTCTTACCAGCCTTAAATTGAAGATACATATTGTATTCAATTTTATTTAAAACTAGCCAGTTAGCATTTTTCTCAGCAATCACTAATATATCTTCTTCGATTTTATGAATAGTTTGTTTTTCAGGAAATATAAATTTATTCTCTAAAGAAAATGTTTTCTCATGAACTTTTCCCATCGTTTATTTCTCCTTCTTTGATTAACACCTAACTGATTTTTCTTAATACAATTTGTTAATTTTTCATCTGTTTTTTCTTTAACAAAATTGATGAATAAACCAGAAATTTTTAAGGTAGGAAATACTTGTTTGAAAAAACGGGTATAAATTCTATAGAATGTAATTTATACCTAGTTTTTACAAATAGGTATAAATTACATTGTAAATAAATAAAGTAATTTCAATTATTGATATGAGATAATCTGTAGTTATAGAGTAATCTGTTTTATTGGATCAATTATTTTATTTAGTATGGCGTATATTACTAAACCTGCAGTGTTTTTTGCACCTGTTTTTAATAATAAATTTGTTCGGTGACCATCCACTGTCCTTTTTGATATGCACATTATTTCTGAAATATCTTTTGCTGTTTTTTGTTGACAGATTAAATAGAGTACTTCTTTTTCGCGATCAGATAATTGTATCTCTTCGTATAAGGATGGTTGCGGAATTTTTGAAGATAATTGTTTTCTTAATATATTAATTTGATCTTCCATAAAATAATAATCTTTTTCAGCTACCTCCATTATAATATTAACTAATTTATCTGGTGAAATACCTTTTGGAATAAACGCATTAACACCTGATTTTAACATATAACCCATTAAGGATTTTTTGTAATAAGATGATATTACAATTATCTTAATATCTGGAAAATCTTGTTTTAAATCTTTTATTTTTTCTAAAGTATTCGTTTGTTTAAAACGGAAATCGAGCAATATAATATCAGGACGTAATTTATTTGTAGCTAATTTGAGTAAAAACTCATCACCGTTAGTTGCAGTAATTACCACAGATATAGTTTCTGTTTTTTTGAAGAAACTTTGTAGTAATTCGACTAATAATTCTTCGTCATTTATAATTGCTAAATTAATTTTAGCCATTCTTTACTTTTTAGTTATTGTACTTTGGTATTGAATGTTCTACATCCATAGTTTGCTTAAAGCAAATAAGTTATTAATTCAATATCTTTTGAAGTTTTGTTTACGGAGGAGCCCGATCACTGAAATATAAGAATACCTTATCCATATTAAACGATATCATTTAATGAATAAAAAGTACTCCCAAATGTTCAATGCGCTCTTTAGTAGGATTCTGAATTACGCAAGTTAATAAATTATCTTATAAATTGAAAATTAAATGATTACAATAAGTATTTATGGTTTGTAAAATAAATTGGGATTAATACCAAACAAAGACAGGAAAGATTCAATGTATATGTTTAGACAATTTTGTAACTTAATCTTAACAATTGAAATTGTATTAAGGTAAGATTAAGTTTTTATTCAATAACAAATACAAAAAACTTCTTGTTATTAAGTTCAATATTCTATTTTATATATACCTTCTTCAATTCATTGTTTGCATTAAACGTTGGAAAATACATCAGTTCTATTTTTGCAGGATTAAGTGTATACTTTCCGGAATATTTTGGAAGTAGATCTATTTCAAATTGATAAGTACCTTTATCAAGATTCTTACAAAATATAGAGACTTGATTTTTAAAGTATTCCCGATGAACTTCATTTCTATACCAAGATCTCTTTGAATTATACGAGCAACCTGCAGGTACAGGCACTTCAATCATTATATACTCCGCGTCTTTTTTAACAGTAACATCAACAATTAGCTTCTCGGACTCACCTGCTTTTAGATTTAAACGATTATTTTCAAATTTTGTATGTATAACAAAATCATTAGATTTCTTTTTAGGTTTGGGGTCCCAGAAATTTTGATAAGTAGTCAAGTAAATTGGATATTCTCCAGTTTTATTAATTGTGATCTTATCATTCGTATTTAATGTGGTAGAATAAGGAAATTCTTTTATTGTTTTATTGAGAGCACCTGTAATTTCTATCTTTTGCTCGCCGGGTTTATTCTTTGCTTTTAATAAATCAGGTAATATAGTTTCAATAATTTGAGCTGATTCGAATGTATTACTCCAATAAGAACTTTTTCGTTTTTCGAAGAAATAATTTCTAATTTTAGTTAAATACTTATCATTAAACGTTGTGTCTCTTTTAATTATTCTATAAGCTATTAAACTCAACTGAATATCATTGTCGCATATATGAGATTCTTCTTTATCTGTTTCAAAATAGATGTTCCCAAATATTGTTTCTTGTTTTCTTTCTATGATTTTGTTTATGTCATATTTTATATTACTTAACTGCTTTAGCTCAACTAACTTAAATTTTTCAAATGTAGTTAATATTGTATCTTTTTCTAGTTTACTAATATATCTACCGTAATCTATATTAGCCTCTAATTGTTTCATTATATAAAGTAATCGTATTTTTGTGTCACTACTTATAGAAGATTCTAGTTTCCAAATTACATCATCAATTATTTTTGATTCATTAATACTTACTTGATAATCATGTTTTTTAGCTTTTGCTAGAGCTTCTAGTGCATGATTACTAATCCAATATGACGATTCAGATGTATTCCACCATCCCCATAGTCCATCTGCATTTTGATTTTTTTCAAGTTTCTTTACTAACTTCTTAATTTGTTTTGAATCTTTCTTTTTGTTTTTCTTAAACTCAAGGATAGTTTCATAAGCTAAATGTGCTTTAAGTTTTGATGCAAGTTGTTCATTACATAAGTATTTGTATCTGAACAATCTTTTTATTTCTTCTTCAATAATTTCGATTTCATCTAATCTGGCATAAAGATTAATACTACCTAATGTATCATTGAATTGTAAATCTATCGTTGTATCCGAATCAAGAACATAAAAGTTATCAAGAGTTTGTTCCAATCCCTTTTTAAACACAGGAATTTCTCTTTCTTCACCGTCAAAATAGCCATCAGTTTTTTCCAAGAAGTACTTAGCTTTTATTGTATCAATATTATTTGGAATAATTTCTAATGAATCTATTATCGAGTTAATGCACATTTTCTTTTTTGAGAATATTAATGAATCATTTATTTCAAAGTTTATTGTAATAGGTATAGAATCCATGGTGTAATTTAAAGATTTACCTATTGCATATGTTGAATCTCCCTCAACTAAAAATCTAGGTAGTGTTAGTTGAGCCATCAGAGGTTTATATGATTTTATATTTCTTTGTATTTGACCGGTTTGATTTTTTTCATTTATAGCAAGTACAAATGTGCTCCAATTGGTAACATCATCTGGGAATGTTACATTAAATGATACTTTACCTTCTTCATCTGTAACAAGACTTGGTTGCCAATATGCATAATCTGAGAAATTATTTCTAATGGAGTTAGCTTGAGATGCTGATACAAGAAATTTATGATCAAAATTAGCACCTTTTGTGTTGGTAATGAATGATTTATTTTTTGTAGTAATTAATATTACACCATTAGCTGCAAGAGAACCATATAAAGCAGTCATTGAATCATCTTTTATTACATTCATACTAGAAATTAGATCAGTGTCTAAATCTGCTGGATCACCTAAGTAAGGAACTCCATCTATTACAAATAAAGGAGTATTAGATGCATCTATACTTTTCATTCCCCTTAAAAGAATTTTATTACTTGAATTATCATGAACTTGTATTTGAAGACCTGCTACTTTTCCTGCAAGTGCTTTCGCAGCTCGGGTGCCAGAAACCTTAGATGTTGAATAGTTTAATGATTCTCTTTTTCTACTAATTCCAAATGCAGTAACAACAACTTGTTCCATTTCAAGTACATCTGCTTCCATGGATAAATCAATGTAATTTTGTCCATCAATAGGAACTTCAATTTTTTTCATTCCGACAAATGAAAATTCAAGGGTTTGAGCGTTATCAGGAACGGTTAAACAATAATACCCTTCAATATCTGTAGTTGTACCGATTGTTGGATTTTCTTTCACCACAACACTTACTCCAGGTATTGATAAACCATCTTCTGCACCTTTAACAAATCCGCATATTAAATTCAATGGTATATCTTCATTATATTCAGCGTGATATATTTTGTTTATTTTGTTTAATTCATTATAACTATTATCATAATTATTGTAGTCAGTTGTAAATATGTTTTTTATAATTACTTCACTTACATCAGAACTAAATTTGTCTTTATCATTAATTTTTATGTTTTGAACATTATAATAATTTAAACCATTTGTTTTTACCTTAAGTGAATCTATAAGACTATATCCTGCGCCAGGATAAAAAATTATTATTCTATAATCACCATCTTTAAGATCATGAAAATGTTTTAGGTATCCTGGATAAACTCTAATAAACAATGGATCTTTTGGATTGACAAGAAGAATATTAAGTGGAAATAAATTTTCCTTTTTAGAATATTCATATTCTACTAGAAGTTGTCCTTTCCCATCAGTAGTTGAATTTGGATTATGATATTGTGCTGTTTTATACCTTTTTTGGTTAACATAATTTTCCCAATCCTCTTCAAGTTTTTTTTCAGTTATTACTTCGTCTTTAAGTTCATGAATTGCAAGATGTTTGATTTGTTTAGGATATCTGAACTTCTCGCTTATGCATCTCATTTTTAATAATGTAGCCGATAGTTCATATTCATAGAATGGCTCAAATATAAAGTTGTTACTATATCCGTTTAAATGTTTAAGATTAACGTGATGTGGAGATATTGGACCAGCAAAATTATTTCCATAATGATGTTGGAAGTATATTTTGGTATTATCGTTATAGTTTAGTACGGTGATGTTATTGTTTTGCTTTAGATATGCATAGTCTTCGCCAAAGGTATTTTTGAAAGGGAAAATATATTTATATAGTGTACTTTTTTCATAATCGGTAAGTAATCGAGGCATTTTCTTAATTCTTACATTCTTCAAGTTAACCGTATCATTCAAGCTAAAAATTGTCTTTTTGTTTTTATGGAAATACATACTGTCAATTATTATTGATTTATAAGGTAACCTGAGTTCAATTTTATGATATCCACCATCAGTCTTAAAAGAATAAGGTTGATGATTTGTACTCCAGTTGAAATACACAGGTTTTCTATCAATATATATAACACCAATTGGTCGAATATTACCATTATGAACTACAAATGGAGAAAATTGTGTTATGGAATCAGTTGTAAAATAAGAGTAGGTATATATACTACTTCTAGGATAAAGGAATTTATAATATTCTATACTATCTATTTCTGCTAAGGTTTTCCAATTATTATAATTAATGTTTCTATAAGGATTTCTTAAATTCCAATTTTGAATAGAGAATTTATTTATTTTCTCCCTTATTTTTCTTTTCTCAATTTGAACTGGTAAGCTAGGTGGAGTAAAGTTAAATTTACTAGTTAATGCAAATGCAGTTAAATCAACGTTTTGTATAGGGAAACCTGAATTGTTGGTAACCTTAATTTCTATTTTTGATTTTTGACCTGGATAAATAAGTGTTGGTTGGTTAATTTGAATATTTAATTTTTTATCCAAATACGGAATCTCATAATCTACATCAATTACTTTTCCTCCCCATAAATATTGTATTGAAATGTAATAATTTTTGTCTGTGTTAACTTTTTCTTTAAATTCAAATTTTTTATCTGAATGACCTCTTTTTAATTCTTTGTTAAGTTCATATATGTAGTAATTAAAAGGGATTTTTCTGTTATTCTCAATCAAAATATATACAGTATCTTTTGTACGTTCAGACAAACAATTGATTCCTGATGATTTTTTGTCAATATTTATAGTTTTATAAATACTGTCAACCATAATTTCATAATAAGCAAAATAAGGATTGATTTTATTTTTATATGGTAAAGAAACTTTCTTCGTATTAAATTTATTACCAAATCCATCTATCCCACTCATAATAGCATCAGTAGATTCTTTATTTCCATTTATTTCATAAGAGAATAATATGGAATCAACTTGTAGTTCAAAGTCAATCTTTTCTGAATTATGGTAATATTTAATTGTTTTCGTTTCTTCTAGAGTTTCATTGTCTGATGTTTTTAACTTAACATTTACTTTATAGCTAAAATTAGCTCTTGGGAATATTGAATCAGGAATTATAACTTCTGTTTCATCTGTTGCTTTCAGTTCTTTTTCTATATATAGTAATGTATCAGGGATAAATTCGTTTTCTGAAAAGTATTGGGTAGCTTTTAATCTTTCTATATAAACTTTAAAAGTAGCATCCAGTAAATTTAAATTATTTTCATCTGTACCTTTTACAAATAGTTTTAACTCATTTCCATTATAATGAACTTTTTTATTCGTTCTAAGTTGAAGTTTACTTTTTGTTAATTCATAATCCTCGTATTCAAAAGATTCTGAAATTAAAGTGCTTCTGGATTTTATATCTTTTAAAAATATTCTATATGTTTTATCTAATTTAAGATCGAGACTGTCATGTAAATAAAATTTATGAGTATAACCACCTTTATTATATGGCTTTATCGACGCTATTTTTACTTGGTCATCCCAATATCTATTCAAAATTACATTGACATCTTTGTCATAAGGAACCTCATTTTTGTCAAGAATATATGCTTTAAATTTAACCGTATCGCCAGGTTGGTATTTGGGTTTGTTAAATACCATATAGCCTTTATAAGAAGATGAGTAATTATAATCATTACAATAGTAGTCATCAAAAATACAAGCTATTTTTTTAAAGGCTTTATCAAAGTAATATTTTGTTGTCCCAATAGTTTTATATGGATACCATTTTATTAATGAAATCACACCATCTAATGGTAATCGAACTATGAATCTTACAGGTCTCCACACAAATCTAATTGGAGTCGAGTATATTACTTTTTGACCAATACGTTTAAACTTTGAATTATTAAGTTCACGATTTATATTATAATAGGCGATTTGATCATTGTAAGTGACTTTTATCAAGCCTTTTTTATTGCTTTTTTTATGACGATAACTTAGCGTTTTCTGATCAAACTTGAGTTTTTTTCCTTTAATTTTTACATTTGCATTGTTTACAATAGTTCCAATAGAGTCATAAACTTGGATATTTAAATCCGAATTATTATTAAGAATTTTTACATCAAAATTTTGGATTGTTAAAATATCAAGATTTAGTTTACTGCCTTTTGTGTAAACTTTTAAATAATGACCCGGAATTAA
Source organism: Bacteroidales bacterium (assembly GCA_016342685.1). Classification (GTDB taxonomy): domain Bacteria; phylum Bacteroidota; class Bacteroidia; order Bacteroidales; family UBA12077; genus UBA12077. The sequence goes on from JAEINU010000001.1 coordinate 686,908, forward strand.
ATCAATATTAAATGAACTGTCGGTTGGTATAGAATCTACTATGGAATGAAAATATGAATCTTCAACTTTCCATAAATCGTTTTTATATAAATATTCTGCTTCTTTGTTTGTAAGCTTGTAAATGTATGTATGATAGCTAGTTTTTCTGCTGGTTAATAAATCCTGACTATAGGATGTAATATGGAATAGGATAAATAATACTAAAAATATTTTTCTCATAACATAATTTATTTTAACAAGGTAAATTAGAGAATGAAAATAGTAAAACATTTTGAAGATTCCTGAAAATGTTTCTAACTCTAGAAACTGTAAAATTTTTTAAATAATTAATGTGTCTGATTTAGAGGAGTTAAACACTGTTTTTATTCAAGTGGTTAGCTAATTGAGTGAGAAACGAGAAAAGCTTAAAAACAGAATGGATTATCGAATTTGAATGGAAGGTAATCTATGAAGAAATGAAAAGGATCAAAAGAAAAAGAACAGAATGATTTTAAGAGTCTATTAGGCAGATTTGATCGATAGAAGCATGTATGGGATTTACATAAATATTATTAAATAGAAATGCAACGGCTTATATGTTAGTTTGTTGCATTTCTATTTTTTGTGCCCAGAACAAGACTCGAACTTGCACGCCCTTGCGAGCACCGGCCCCTCAAGCCGGCTTGTCTACCAATTTCAACATCTGGGCATTTTTTAAGGAATACAAAAGTAGTTAAATTCTTATAAGATCAATATATGAAATAAAAAAAGTGTCAAGAATATTTTACCTGACACTTCAAATATTTTATAGCTTTTGTTACAAATTTTCTAAAATGAATTCCGTAAGTTTTGTAAATAAATGATAACGAGTGTTTTTACCTCGAATACTATGAGCTTTGTCGATATAAAATTGCATATCGAATTGCTTATTTGCTTCTGTTAATTTACGAGCGAGTTCAATTGAATTTTGAAAGTGTACATTATCATCTCCAGTTCCATGTACTAATAGAAATTTACCTTTCAATTTATCAACATGTGTTAAAAGAGCGTTGTTGTCGTAACCATCTTTATTATCTTGAGGTAAGCCCATATAAAGTTCGGTATAGATCGAATCGTAAAAACGATAGGTGCTTACAGGAGCAACAGCAATAGCCATTTCAAATATATCGGAACCATGTAACAGACTTGATGTTGATATAAAACCACCATAACTCCATCCCCAAATGCCAGTCCTGTTTTCGTCAATGTACGATAAAGAACTCAAATATTCGGCAACTTCAATCTGATCTATTGTTTCATATTTTCCTAATTGTCCGTATGTAAGTTTCTTAAATTCTTCGCCACGCGCACCAGTGCCTCTGGAATCCACACATGCTACAATATAGCCTTTCTGTACAAGCATCTGATTCCAAGCCATATTTCTTAACCACGAATCAGTTGTGCGCTGGGAACCAGGACCACTATATTGGAACATCAATAATGGATATTTTTTGTTTGGATCAAAATTCGCGGGTTTCATGATATATGCATTTAAATCCCATTTGCTCGATGGTGTATTGATAGTAATAAATTCAGCATTAACAAAATTATAATCTTTAATTGCCTGATTTAATTGTTTGTTATCCTCTAATACACGAATTAGCTTGCCTTTATTATTATGAAGGCTTACTAGTTTGGGCGTATTAGCGTTTGAATAATAATTTATATAATATTTGAATCCATTGCTAAAATTAGCTTTGTTTGTTCCTTTTTTTGTTGATAATTTATTTTTTTTTGTTCCATCAAGTTTAATCGAATAAACAGCTTTATTGAGCGGAGATTCTTCGGCAGATTGATAGTAGATCCTTTGATTTTTGCTATCTAAGCCAATAAAATCAGTCACATCCCAGTTTCCTTTTGTTATCTGATTAATAAAGTTCCCTTGAATATCGTATAAGTATAAATGATTCCAACCATCTTTTTCACTGTTAATAATAAAGTAATTACCATCATCAGTCATGGTCATATACCAATCATCAATTCGTTCAATGTAGTATTCATTCTTTTCGGAATAAATTACTTCCGATTTCCCATTATTTACATTAGCAATTAAAATCTCTAGATGATTTTGCAATCTGTTTTCTCTAATAACGGAAAGCTTATTTTCTAAGGTTGTCCATTTAATTCTAGGGATGTACTGATCTGTTTCTGCTCCAACATCAATTTTTTGAGTCGTTTTATTATTTAGATCGTAAACGTGAATGCTAACAATCGAGTTGTTTTCGCCAGCTTTTGGATATTTGAAAGCATAGTTTTCAGGATAAAGTTCTTCGTTGTATTTTGTCATATTAAAAATCGGCACATCAGTCTCATCAAATTTGTAATATGCTATTTTATTTCCAGTAGGCGACCAGAAAAAAGCCCTGGTAAAAGCAAATTCTTCCTCGTAAACCCAATCCGTCCCACCATTAATTACATAATTAAAATTCCCATCAAAAGTAATTTGCTTTTCTTTATTTGTTTGTAAATCGCTAGTAAATATATTGTTATCTCTAACGAAAGCAACTTTTAGTGCATTTGGAGAAAAGGCAGCATATTTTTGTTTGCCATTTTTGCTAAGCTTTTTTAGTTTTTTTGTTGCAATGTCATAAATATAATAATCAGCCATATACGATCTTCTGTATATATATTCGGCATTAACTGCTAATAATATCTTCGATTCGTCTGATGAAAAAGTATAATCTTCGATTTTAAAATCATTTTCGATTGTATTGAAAAGTATTTTAATTGCTTGGCCTGTTTTATAACTGAACTTTGTTATTTTTCGGTTGTTTTTTAAGGTTGTAAAATGTTCACCATCTAACATAGATCTTAAACCCTTTACAGAATGCTCGTTAAACTTCTTGTTTAAATAAATATCTTTTAGAGTGATTTCTTTTTTTAGATCTTGAGCAAAGCCAAAGTGAGTAAAAAGAATGAGAGCAGCAAAGATAATAACCGTGTAGATTTTTTTCATATTTTAGTTGTTAAGAATTTAACTTTGATTTTTAATAAAGTATACGACAGATTTAATTTGCAAATGTTTAAAAAATCATCATTTAAACAAAGTATCTAAACAAATATTAATAAAAACTGTTAAATCTCAAAATATTGGGTATTAACTAACATTTCTTAATGATTTGATTTATAACTTAAGTAAAGAATTCTTATCTTTGCATTCCTGAATTTGAAAATATATTATAAATGATAAAAATAACATTACCAGATAATTCTGTACGAGAGTTCGAGAAAGCCGTTTCGGGTTATGAAATAGCTAAAGATATAAGTCCAAGACTAGCTAAAGAAGTATATTCAATTACAGTTAACGATGAGGTCTGGGATTTACAGCGTGAAATCCAAGAAGATTCAAAAATTAAACTACATAAATGGGATGACGAAGAAGGTAAACATGCATTTTGGCATTCTTCGGCACACTTATTGGCAGAAGCCTTAGAAGCTCTATATCCTGGAGTAAAACTTGGTATCGGACCAAGTATTGAGAATGGCTTTTATTATGATGTTGATCTTCCTGAAGGAAACGTAATTTCTGATTCGGATTTTTCTAAGATTGAATCAAAAATGAAAGAATTAGCTCAGCAAAAGAATGAGTATATTCGAAAGGAAGTAACTAAAGATGAGGCCTTAGATTTCTTTACTAAGAAAGGCGATGAGTATAAGATTGAACTAATTTCTGAGTTAGAAGATGGAACAATATCTTTTTACGAACAAGGTGATTTTACAGATTTATGTCGTGGGCCACATTTACGAAGTACTGAATTTATTAAAGCAATAAAAATACTTAAAGTTGCAGGTGCATATTGGCGCGGCGATGAGAAAAGAAAGCAATTAACACGTGTTTACGGAATCACTTTCCCAAAACAAAAAATGCTTGAGGAGTACTTAACGCTATTAGAAGAAGCTAAAAAAAGAGATCATAGAAAAATAGGGAAAGAATTAGAATTATTTACTTTCTCGGCAAAAGTTGGACAAGGATTACCATTGTGGTTACCTAAAGGTGCTGAATTAAGGTCTCGTTTAGAAGAGTTCTTGAAGAAAATTCAGAAGAGATATGGTTATCAGCAAGTAATTGCTCCACATATTGGACTAAAAGAGTTATGGGTAACTTCGGGTCATTATGAAAAATATGGTAAAGATTCATTCCAGCCAATTACGACTCCTACCGAAGGAGAAGAGTTTTTACTAAAACCAATGAACTGCCCACATCATTGTGAGATATACAAACATAAACCACATTCTTATAAAGATCTGCCGGTTAGATATGCAGAGTTTGGAACTGTTTATCGTTACGAACAAAGTGGAGAGTTACATGGCTTAACACGTGTTCGTGGGTTTACTCAAGACGATGCACATATTTTCTGTCGTCCGGATCAATTAAAAGATGAGTTTAAAAAAGTTATGGATATTATTTCTATAATTTTTGATGCTCTTGATTTTAAGGATTTTACAGCTCAGGTTTCATTGCGTCATAAAACGGATCGCTCAAAATATATTGGAAGTGACGAAAATTGGGAAAAATCGGAAGCTGCAATTCTTGAGGCTGTTAAGGAAAAAGATTTAAATTATGTTGTAGAATATGACGAAGCTGCATTTTATGGACCTAAATTAGATTTTATGGTAAAAGATGCTTTAGGTCGTCATTGGCAATTAGGAACAATTCAAGTTGATTATAATCTCCCTGAACGATTCGAGCTAGAGTATATCGGTGCTGATAATCAGAAGCATAGACCTGTAATGATTCACCGTGCACCATTTGGTTCTATGGAACGATTTGTTGCAGTATTAATTGAGCATACTGCAGGAAAATTTCCATTATGGTTAACACCTGAACAGGTAGTTATAATGCCGATTAGTGAAAAATTTAATGATTATGCAAAAAAAGTTTTGAATTTCCTAAATAATTGCGATATTCGCACTTTAATTGACGATCGTAACGAAAAGATAGGTAGAAAGATTCGAGATAATGAAATGAAACGTATACCTTATCTTCTAGTTGTTGGTGAGAAAGAGTCTGAAAGTGAGACGGTTTCAGTGAGACGTCAAGGTGAAGGAGATCAAGGAAGTATGAATCTTGATGCATTTGCCGAAATGATAAATAATGAAGTAAAGGCTCAAACAGAGGCTTATAATAAATAATAAATATTAACAAAATTAGGAGGACCAAGTTATAGCGGGACCAAGACCAAGGCCTAGATACAGAGGCCCAATAAAAAAACAGGAACCATTACACAAAATTAATAATTTAATTCGTGCAAGGCTTGTTAGACTTGTTGGTGATAATATTGAAAAACCTGATGTTTATTCTATTCAGGATGCACTTAAGATTGCAGATGAGTTAGAGTTGGATTTGGTGGAGATTTCTCCAAATGCAGATCCACCTGTTTGCAAGGTTACAGATTATCAAAAGTTTCTTTATCAACAAAAGAAGAGACAAAAGGAACTGAAAGCTAAAACTCAAAAAGTTGTTTTAAAAGAAATTAGATTCGGTCCACAAACCGATGAGCATGATTATCAATTTAAATTAAAACATGCACAGAATTTTCTTGAAGAAGGAGCTAAGGTCAAGGCGTTCGTATTTTTTAAAGGTCGTTCTATTTTATTTAAAGAACAGGGAGAAATCTTATTGTTAAGATTAGCTCAAGATCTTGAGGAATATGGTAAGGTGGAACAATTACCTAAATTAGAAGGTAAGCGTATGATTATATTTATTGCGCCTAAAGCCGTTAAGAAAAAATAATTAATTTTTAATTAAATATTAGTATAATGCCAAAGATGAAGACAAAGGCCAGTGCTAAAAAACGTTTTAGCATAACAGGCTCAGGGAAGATTAAAAGAAAACATGCTTTCAAAAGTCATATTTTGACTAAGAAAACTAAGAAGCAAAAGAGAAATCTTACTGCAACTGGTATAGTAGCCAAATCTGATGAAAGCAACATTAAGTTGTGTTTAGCAATGAAATAATCTTTTAATCTAGAATTATTAAGTAATTAACCAGGATGAATTAGCAGAAACAAGTGTCGAAATGAGTCGACCGCTAACCGTTCACAAAAAGAAAAATTATGCCAAGGTCAGTAAATTCAGTAGCTTCAAGAGCTAGAAGAAAAAAAGTATTAAAACTCACTAGAGGATATTGGGGAAGAAGAAGTAACGTTTGGACAGTTGCTAAGAATGCATTTGAAAAAGGATTAACTTATGCATATAGAGACAGAAAAACAAAAAAGAGAAACTTTAGAGGTTTATGGATTCAAAGAATTAACGCTGGTGTTCGCGAACACGGAATGTCTTATTCTGAATTCATGGGACAAGTACATAAAAAAGGTATTGCTCTTAACAGAAAAGTATTAGCCGATTTAGCAATGAATCATCCAAAAGCTTTTGCTGCTGTTGTTAAAGCTGTTAAGAAATAAAATATTTCTATATTAAATAGTAGAAGGGAAGCAAATTTGCTTCCCTTTTTTTATATTTACAAACTAAGTGAAACTGTTAACATTTTTTAAGAAGATTTAATTTAAGTTTTCATAGGATTTAAATAAATTGCACTACAAATAAATAATATGAATATTGCTATTGTTGGTTATGGAAGAATGGGAAGGGCGATCGAGCAAATTGCCTTGGAGCGAGGTCATCAGGTTGTTTTAAAAATTGATGCAAAGGATATTGATAGTATTGCAAAAAGTGATTTTAACAATGTTGATGTTGCAATAGAATTTTCGACACCAGAAAGTGCCTTTTCAAATATCAATCTTTGTATAGATAATAAAATACCTGTCGTAAGTGGCACAACGGGGTGGCTTAATAGAATAGAGCAAGTTGTTGAAAGATGTAAGAATGAAGATGCAACTTTCTTTTATGCTTCAAATTACAGTTTAGGGGTGAACTTATTTTTCAAAATCAATGAGAATTTAGCTAAGATTATGAGTAAATTTTCTGATTATTCGATCGAGTTAGAAGAAACACATCATATTAAAAAGCTTGATGCTCCAAGTGGAACAGCAATTACTTTAGCTGAAGGAATTATAAAGAACAATCAAAAAATAAATACTTGGAAAGAAGAGGAATCTACTACCTTTGATTCAATACCTATTGTATCAAAAAGAGAAGGCTCTGTGCCTGGAAATCACAAGGTTACTTATGAGTCAGATTTTGATAAAATTATAATTGAGCACGATGCTAAAAGTAGAAAAGGCTTTGCTTTGGGTGCTGTTCTTGCAGCAGAATTTATCGCTGATAAAAGAGGGTATTTTACAATGAATGATTTGTTAGAAATTTAACATGAAAAAAATATATAATGACACTAAAAGAAATCTTAAACAACAAATACTTTAAATTCGCTTTATCAGCTGTAATTTATTTATTATGGGTTATTTGGATTAAGAATTTTTGGTTCTTAATTGGAATGTTTGTTATAATTGATGTTCATTTAACAAAGTTTGTTAATTGGTCTTTTTGGAAGAAAAGAGGCGAATCTAAAGCAAAAAATAAAGTTGTAGAGTGGGTTGATGCATTAGTTTTCGCAGTTATTGCTGCTACATTAATTAGAATGTTTCTGATTGAAGCCTACACAATTCCAACCTCTTCAATGGAAAAAACTTTACTTGTTGGCGATTATTTGTTCGTAAGTAAAGTGAGTTATGGTCCTAAATTACCAAATACTCCATTGTCTTTTCCGTTTGCACATCATACAATGCCGTTAACGAAAAATACAAAGTCATATCTCGAGTGGATAAAAAGACCATATAAAAGAATTGCTGGATTTGGAGATGTTAAAAGAAACGATATTGTAGTGTTTAATTTTCCTGCTGGAGATACTGTTATTGTTGAAACGCAAGAAACTCAGGACTATTATTCTTCCTTACGTGGATATACAGAAGGACTAAAACGTAGAGATATTCAAAAAGAAAACCCAATTAAGTCGTTTGATGAATATAAAAAACAAGCGCGCAAGCATATTTGGGATCGTTTCACAATAACCGTTAGACCAGTTGATAAACGCGAGAATTATATTAAGAGATGCGTTGCAATTCCTGGAGATTCATTAAAAATTATTCATGGACAAGTATTTGTAAATGGAGAAGAACAAGAACATTTTGAAAAGATGCAATACGATTACTTTGTTAAAACAAACGGTAAACAGATTAATTCAAAATATTTCGAAAGACTCGATATTGCTGAAGATGATAGAAGGTATATAGCCTCAAGCGCATTGTACGAATTGCCATTAACGGCAGAAAATGTTGAAAATTTAAATAATTTCACTGCAGTTTCTGCAGTTTCAAAATACGAGAATACAAATAAAAACATGGCGAATATTACAATATTCCCATATGATCAAAGATATCCATGGACTGAAGATAATTTTGGAACACTATATATTCCTAAAAAAGGTGTAACTGTTGATCTAAGTATAGATAATTTGTCTTTGTATCATAGAATCATTAATTTATATGAAGGAAATGATTTGCGAGTTGATGGAAATGATATATATATTAATGGCGAGATTGCAACAGAATATACATTTAAAATGAACTATTATTTTATGATGGGAGATAATCGTCATAATTCTGCCGATTCTAGGTTTTGGGGATTTGTTCCAGAAGATCACGTGGTTGGTAAAGCGGTATTTATTTGGTTGTCGTTAGATAAGGATAAATCATTTCTCGATAAAATAAGATGGAAAAGAATGTTTTCCTTGATTCATTAAAAATAAAATATTAACATATGCACCGGATAGTTAGCTGTCCGGTGATTTTTATATGAGTAAAAAAATATTATTATCAACTGCATATCTTGCTCCAATACAGTATTTTACTAAGCTATTGAAATACGATAGTGTAATTATTGAAGCTCATGAAAATTTCATCAAGCAAACATATCGTAATAGATGTATAATTTATGGAGCAAATGGAGACTTGTCATTAAGTATTCCGGTATCAAAAAATAAGAAAAAGGTTATTATTAAAGATTTGATGATTGATTATAGTACAAATTGGAAGAAACTACACTTAAAATCAATTGAATCTGCTTACAAGTCATCTCCTTATTTTGAATTTTACTTTGATGAAATTCGACCATTTTTCGAGAAAAATTATAAATTCTTATTTGATTTCAATACATTAATTCAGGAAGTTATTCTAGAACAACTGGAAATAGAAACTCAAATTAATTATTCCGATAATTACTTTTTTTCTAATGATTTAGATGAAATTGATGATTTTCGAGAAAAAATACTTCCCAAGAAGAAAATTCTTGATAATGAATTTTATATCCATAAATACAATCAGGTTTTTTCTGATAAGCATGGATTCAAGCCCAATTTAAGCATAATTGATTTATTATTTAATGAGGGACCTAATGCTATTAATTTGCTACGTTCGCATTAATTAATTAATATTTAGTCAAAAAAAAATTTTTAGATCTAATTTTTTCATTAATTTTAAAACAATATTTGAAAAAAAAGAACTAGAAATGAATAATTTATCGATCCAAAAAACTGATTCAACCCCCGAAATTGATTTTGAATTAAATGGTGATTTGAAAATTACAGGACGATCTTTACCCGAGGACGTGCATAAATTTTATGATCCACTTATTGAGTGGGTAAGAAATATGGATGCGGTAGATGTAAAGTTAGAATTGAAATTGGAATACTTAAACACGTCTTCAACAAAAAAAGTTTTAAATCTATTAATCGCTTTAGATGAGAATATTAGTATCAAAAATATAGAAGTTAATTGGTACTATGAGTTTGATGATCTTGAGATGGAAGATTTAGGACAGATTTACGAAGAAGATATAAGTAGAGCAAAATTCAATTACATAGAAGGAATTGATATTTTTTAAACACTTGTTAGGATCGATCCATCTCTTATTATTCGTGTTCAATGTTTACAACAATATTTATCATTAAAAACGAGCTATTCATCAAATTAACAAGGTCTTATTAAACTAATTATATTAATATTAGTTTAAATAAAATAAGGAAGCATTGGTAATTCCAATATGCAACTATTGGTATTGTTAATGCTGTTATTATGTGATTTTTTTAATTATTTGGATATTAAAAAGTAAAATAATATAACATGAAAAAGTTATTATTAGTCATAGGATTATTTATATCGTTATACTCGATAGCGCAGGAGGGAACTAAGCAATTTATGCCAAATTCTACGGATCGATTGTGGTTAGAGGTATATAGAGCTTCAAATAAATATTTTGCTACATATAATGCAAATGACAAAGAGCGTTTATTTGTTTATTTAAATGATGGAGAAGTTATGCATTTTGGTATGAAGCTAGCTACTAGCGAGTATTATATGGAAGATGATGCAAGACTTATTTCTTATCGTATAAAGGATTCTGGTGGAAATATTGTAAAGGCAGAGAGCTGGATTCCTGTGTCAGGAGAAAATGGATACATCGATACATATAGTGAAGCTGTTACTGGGCCAGATGGTGTTATTCTTAATGGATCAGCTTTAACCGGTGGATATGCACCACTAACTTTCACAGCTAATAGTGATGGAGATTATTATATTGAGTTTGAAACCTGGGAATGGTATAGAGATGCAAGTACTGGTTGGCAGTGGGAACGAAGGGTAGATCCTGGAACTCGATTTGCTTTGGAATATTTTGATGTTACTGTTACTGATGCTATTAATAACATAATTACAAACTCTGGAGAACCAAACACTTCAGCTGGTAGGTTATGGTCAAAAGGATGGGGTTTTACAACAACAAGTTATGATTTATATCCTGTTAAATCGCAGTTTTTTGTTTTCACAGCAGATGAGTTTGTAAACAAAGTTCAGTATGAAATGAAGCCTTTTTCTTTCAATTTTGTTGCAAATTCATATGGAGTTCAAACAAATTCAGGTTTTACTTATGTAGAAAGGGCTCAAAGTCAAGATGGTGACTATACAAACACTTCAAATATTTCAGAATATAGAATTTTCTTAAATGATCCAGACAGGACTGTTTGGCCTAATACGAAATTACCACCTCCAGTGGTTAAAGTTTGGGTTGAAGAAACATTAATATATGATTATGATTACGATAGAAATCCTCAATTGTTAGATTTATCTGTTGATACTATTGGTTTAGAAAAAAATAGTATATCATGTCCATATTCGGATATAACAATGTTCAGGATTGAATCAAATGTCGATGGTTTCACTGCAATTTTACTTGATGTAGATGGAGGAGGTTATTCAACAGCAGGTACTGATAAGGTATTGTATTTAGACGTTAAAAAAGGAATGAATTATGTTCTGTGGAACTTCCGAGACGATAATGGAGATATAGTTCCTAATGGACATTTTTCTGCTTCAGCAACTTTTCTTGGTAGGGGACCAGCACATTTCCCATTATACGATGTTGAATCATTAAGTGGAATTTCTACTTCATCAATTAGACCATTTAATAAGCTTGGACCTACATTATATTGGGATGATACTCAAATATCTAATTGGGGTGATGCTGGAGGAGCAATGGTCGAAACAAGTCAGTCTCAATTGGTAATTGAAAACCACGTTCCAAGACTTTGGGTTTATGATGCCAGTGAGGGGCAACATAATGGAAATGGAACTACTTTAAATTCATGGTTTAATGCAATTGATTTAGGATTACCAGAAGTAAATTTTGATGTTAATCAAAGTTTAATAAAGTGTATAAATGGCGATGCACCATATGTTGCAGATATTTATAAATATTTGGCAGTAAATAGTTTTGTAGATTTTAACACAAATGATTTCGATGAAAAATATTTTGATCCGAATAACAATGATTTAGATAGTATCGCAATATTGACATTGCCAACTAATGGAACATTTGAGTTAAATGGATCAGCTATAAATGTAAATGATTCAATTTCCCGTCTAGACATTCCGAATATAAAATTTACTCCAACTTCAGCATGGAGTGGAATGGATAAATTTGTATGGAAGGCAACAAACGGAACATATTGGTCAATCAATCAGGATACTGTATATTTAATTGTTAATACAGATCCAACCATATCGACTTTTAATGATACTACTATCTGTACTAATACTAGTTTAGCAAACCTTCCATTTATAGTGGGAGATGCTGAAACTGTAGCTGCAGATTTGAATGTTGTAGCTTATTCTCATGATCCAGCGGTAGTTCCTAATTCAAATATTACTTTAGGCGGCTCAGGTGCAAATAGAACAATAACTATAACTCCACCTGCAAATACTTCGGGTTATACTATTATATATGTAAAAGTTGATGATGGTTTAACAGAAGTAATAGAAGAATTTGCATTATATATTGGTCCTTCAATTACTTTTACTGGAGATACGACCATATGCGTCGGAAACCCTTTAGAATTGTCGGCTGTTGAGTTTGGTGCCGATTCTTATTCGTGGGATTTCGAGGGAACCGAAATTAGAACTACACAAGACTTAACGATTGATCCTTTTACAACAGATTCTGTGGGATTATACACATTAACAATTCAAAAAGGTGGTTGTGCTGCTTCAAGAGAAATAAATGTTTCAATTGCTCCGATTACAACATTCACTGGTGATACTGAAGTTTGTATGGGTGAAGATATTTCATTAAGTGCTGATGAAACTGTTGCAACCTTGTATTCATGGAAAAAAGCAGGAGTTGAAATTGGTTCTAGTAAAGTGTTAGAAATTTTAACAGCGGATGCTACTGCTATTGCATCTGATTATTCCTTAGAAATTACTAAAGAAGGTTGTAATAATACTTCCCCTGACTTTTCTATTTCAGTTATTGTTGCACCAAATACAAGTTTAACATTGGTAAACGATACCATTACAGTAGGAATGAATGGTACTATTACAATAGTAAGTGCCGAGAGTGGAATTACATATAATGCTTATAAAGGAACTACTCTTGTTGGCTCAGGGATTGGTGCAGGTGTCAATTTAGATATCTCAATTGACGGAACAAAGTTAAGTACAGGAAATAATGTAATTACAATAAAAGCACAAAATGCTAATTGTGAATTAGATAATAGCACAAGTACAAATGTATTTGTACGGTTACCCGGAATTTCTGTATCTCCCATAAGTGGAAATACAAATGAAGATGGTACAATCGCAACATTTACTGTTGTTCTTGATGCAGAGCCAATAGCCAATGTAACAATTGGTTTAAGTTCAACTGATACAGGAGAAGGAACTGTTTCTCCAATTAGCATAACATTTACTTCTGCAAATTGGGATACAGAACAAATAATTACAGTAACTGGGATTAATGATGATATTGATGACGGAAATCAAACTTTTACAATTATAACTACGGATGCATCTAGTACAGATGGAAATTATTCAGGGTTAGTGGTTGATGATGTAACTGTTATAAATGAAGATGATTCTGACAATTCTGGAATAACTGTTTCTGCTTTATCAAATAATACACAAGAAAATGGAACTACAGGAACATTTACAATTGTTCTGGATAGTGAGCCAATAGCAAATGTAACAATTGCACTTAGTTCAAACGATACTGGGGAAGGTACGGTTTCTCCTGCAAGTGTTACTTTTACTCCTGCTAATTGGGATACTCAGCAAACTGCGACAATAACAGGTGTTGATGATGATTTAAACGATGGAGATCAATTATATACTATAGTTACCGCTGATGCAACAAGTACCGATGGTAACTATTCAGGAATGGTTGTTGGAGACGTTACAGTAACAAATATAGATGATGATGCAGCTGGATTTAACATTACAGCCATTAGCGGAAATACGACCGAAGCTGGCGGTACGGCTACATTTACAATTGCTTTAACTTCTGAACCTACAGCCAATGTACAAGTAAATTTAAGTTCTAGTGACATAGGAGAAGGAACGGTTTCTCCAGTAATTATAACTTTTACTTCTGGGAATTGGAATGTTGCACAGACTATTACTATTACTGGGGTGGATGACGATTTAGATGATGGAGACCAGCCTTTTAATATTATAACTTCGAACGCAATAAGTTCCGATCTTGATTATTCGGGATTGTTAGTAGCAGATGTGGCTTTAACCAATAATGATGACGATACAGCTGGAATTACAGTTTCTTCTATTAGTGGAAATACTTCAGAAACAGGAACTACAGCAACTTTTACAATCGTATTGGATAGTGAACCTACTGCAAATGTTACTATTGGATTAAGTTCTGATGATTTAGGTGAAGGAACAGTTTCTCCAGCGAGTATAACATTTACAACCGCTAATTGGAATATAGTTCAAACAATAATTGTTACAGGAGTTAATGATGATATCGATGATGGAAACCAATCGTATAATATTGTAACAGCTTCTGCAATAAGTGCAGATGGAAGTTATTCTGGAATGAATGCAAATGATGTTGCTGTAATTAATACAGATGATTTGGATGTAGCAGGAATCACGGTTTCAGCAATAAGTGGAAATACATCTGAATCAGGAACTACAGCTACGTTCACAATTGTATTAGATAGTGAACCAACTTCAAATGTTACTGTTGGATTAAGTTCTGATGATACTGGTGAAGGTACAGTGTTGCCAGCAAGTGTAACGTTTACATCAGGAAATTGGAATGTAGCACAAACTGTAACTGTAACAGGAATTAATGATGATATTGATGATGGAAATCAAACATATAGTATAATAACAGCTGCAGCAACAAGTACAGATGGTAGTTATTCTGGAATGAATGCAAATAATGTATCTCTTATTAATACGGATGATGATAATGCAGGAATTTCAGTATCTGCAATAAGTGGCAATACTACAGAGAATGGTGCAACTGCAACGTTTACAGTTGTATTAGATACAGAACCAACTGCAAACGTAACAATTGGCCTAAGTTCAGATGATACAGGGGAAGGATCTGTATTGCCTGGAAGTGTGATATTTACAACGGGAAATTGGAATGTAGCACAAACAGTAACCTTAACAGGTGTAGATGACGATATTGACGATGGAAATCAAACTTATAATGTAATAACGGCTGCAGCGACAAGTTCAGACGGAAATTATTCTGGATTAAATGCTGCAAATGTGAGTGTTATCAATGAAGATAATGGAGATAGTGTAGGTGTAACTTTTTCAGCATTAAGTAATAGTACCGAAGAGGATGGAACAACAGGAATATTCACAATTATTCTAGATAGCGAACCTACAGCGAATGTAGTTATTGGGATAAGTTCAGATGATATAGGTGAAGGAACTGTTTCGCCAGCAAGTGTAACATTTACTTCTGGAAATTGGAATATAGCTCAAACAGTAACAATAACAGGAGTTGATGATGATATTGATGATGGAAATCAAACATATAATATTGTAACAGCAGCAGCAACAAGTACAGATGGTAATTATTCTGGATTGAATGCTTCTGATATTTCAGTTGTTAATATTGATGACGATAATGCAGGAATAACAGTTTCTGCAATTAGCGGGAATACATCTGAAACTGGAACAATAGCAAGCTTTACAATTGTTTTAAATACTGAACCTACAGCTAATGTATTAATTAATTTGAGTTCAGATGATTTAGGAGAAGGAACAGTATTACCTGTCAGTGTAACTTTTACTTTCGGCAATTGGAACATTGCTCAAACAATAACAGTTAAAGGAGCTAATGATGACCTTGATGATGGAGATCAACCTTTTAATATTGTAACATCAAATGCTATTAGTACAGCCCCAGAATATACAGGAATGTTTGTAGCAGATGTTGCTGTAACAAATAACGACGATGATAATGCAGGAGTAACAGTTTCTGCAATTAGTGGAAATACTTCAGAAACAGGAACAACAGCAACATTTACAATTGTTCTTGATACAGAGCCTACAGCTAATGTTATAATTGGTTTAAGTTCAAGTGATACTGGCGAAGGTACGGCACTCCCAATAAGTGCAACGTTTACATCAGGTAATTGGAATGTAGCTCAAACAATTACAGTTACTGGTGTCGATGATGACATTCAAGACGGAAATCAATCATACACAATAGTTACAGCATCGGCAACAAGCACTGATGGTAATTATTCAGGAATGAACGTAAATGATGTAGCTGTTATTAATAATGATGACACTGATGCCGCAGGAATTACTGTTTCAGCAATAAGTGGAAATACTTCTGAAACAGGTGTAACTGCTACTTTTACTATTGTTTTAGATAGTGAACCAACAGCAAATGTAATTATCCCATTAAGTTCAGACGATATTAGTGAAGGAACTGTTTCTGCAGGAAGTATAACATTTACACCTGCAAACTGGAATGTTGCACAAACAGTAACAGTAACAGGAATTGATGATGATATTCAAGATGGAAATCAAACATATAATATAATAACGGCCGCAGCAACAAGTACAGATGGAAATTATTCAGGAATAAATTCAAGTGATGTAGCTGTAATTAATAATGATGACTCGGATGCCGCAGGAATAACTGTTTCGGCGATAAGTGGAAACACATCAGAATCGGGAACAACAGCAACATTTACAATTGTTCTGGATTCTGAACCAACTGCAAACGTTACAGTTAATTTAACATCAGACGATTTAACTGAAGGAACTGTTTCACCAGCAAGTGTAACTTTTACCTCAGTAAATTGGAATGTGTTTCAAACAGTAACTGTAACAGGTGTTAATGATGTAATAGCTGATGGAAATCAAACATATAATATAATAACTGCAGCAGCAACAAGTACAGATGGTAATTATTCAGGAATGAACCCTGGTGATGTTACAGTTATAAATGTTGATGGAGATGTTGCTAGTATTAATGTTTCAACTATTAGTAATCATACCGCTGAAGATGGAACAACTGCAACATTTACAATAGTGCTAACAAGTATGCCAACCGCCAATGTAACAGTAGGATTGACTTCTGATGATATAAGTGAAGGAACAGTTTTACCAGCAAGTATAATATTCACGACCGGAAATTGGAATGTAGCTCAAACGGTAACTGTAACAGGAGTAAATGATGCTATTGATGATGGAAATCAATCATTCAATATTATTACAGCAGCAGCAACAAGTACGGATGGTAATTACTCTGGATTAAATCCTAATAATGTTGTAGTTATTAATGATGATGATACAGATGCAGCTGGAATAACTGTTTCAGCAATAAGTGGAAATACAACCGAAGCAGGTGGATCGGCTACATTTACAATTGTATTAGATAGTGAACCAACTGCAAATGTAATAGTTGGATTAAGTTCTGATGATACAGGTGAAGGTACAGTGTTGCCAGCAAGTGTAACGTTTACATCAGGGAATTGGAATGTAGCCCAAACAGTTACAGTAACTGGTATTAATGATGATATTGATGATGGAAACCAAACATATAATATTATAACAGCAGCAGCAACAAGTTCAGATGGAGTTTATTCAGGACTAAATGCAAATGATGTAGTTGTAATAAATACAGATAATGATTTAGCAGGAATAACAGTTTCTGCGATAAGTGGTAATACAACGGAAGCAGGCGGAACAGCTACATTTACAATTGTATTAGATAGTGAGCCAACTGCAAATGTAACAATTAGCCTAAGCTCTGACGATACAGGGGAAGGAACAGGATTACCAGCAAGTGTAACATTTGTTCCAGGAAACTGGAATGTTGCTCAAACAGTAACGGTAACTGGTATTAATGATGATTTAGATGATGGAGATCAAACATATAATATAGTAACAGCAGCGGCAACAAGTGCTGATGGCAATTATTCAGGAATGAATGCCAATGATGTAACAATTATTAATACTGATAATGATATAGCTGGAATATCCGTTTCAGCAATAAGTGGAAATACAACTGAAGCAAGTGGAACGGCAAGTTTCACAATTGTATTGGATAGTGAACCAACAGCAAATGTAACAATTGGGTTAAGTTCAGACGATACTGGTGAAGGAACTTTAGCTATAGCTAATGTGGTATTTACGCCTGCAAATTGGAGTGTTGCACAAACAGTAAGTGTAACTGGTGCTAATGATGATATTGATGATGGAAATCAATCATATGATATAATAACTGCGGCAGCAACTAGTTCTGATGGAAATTATTCAGGATTAAATGCAAATGATGTAGTTGTAATAAATACAGACGATGATTTATCAGGAATTACTATATCTGCAATAAGTGGACATACAGGAGAGGATGGAACAACAGCTACTTTTACTGTTGTATTAGACAGTGAACCAACAGCAAATGTAACCATTGGATTAAGCTCTAATGACACGGGTGAAGGTACTATTTCTGTTGGAAATGTGATCTTTACATCAGGAAACTGGAATATTGTTCAAACAATTACAGTAACAGGTGTTAATGATGATATAGATGATGGAGATGTAACTTACAATATTATAACAGCCGCAGCGGTGAGTGCTGATGGAAATTATGGTGGTGTTGACGAGCCGGATGTTGCAGTAATAAACGATGATAATGGCGATGCTGCTGGAATAACAGTATCTGTAATTAGCACAAATACAACAGAAGCAGGTGGAATAGCGACTTTCACAATTGTACTGGATACTGAACCAACAGCAAATGTTACTGTTGGCTTAAGCTCTGATGATGCAAGTGAAGGAACAGTACTTCCTGTAAGTGTAACATTTACATCAGGAAACTGGAATGTTGCACAAACTATAACAGTAACAGGAATTGATGATGATTTAGATGATGGAAATCAAACATTTAATATAATAACAGCTGCAGCTATAAGTTCTGATGGAAATTATTCTGCCATGAATGCGAATGATGTTGTGGTTTTAAATATGGATGATGACGAAGCAGGAATAAGTGTTTCGTTTATTAGTGGAAATACAAATGAAGGTGCAGCAACTGCAACATTTACAATTGTATTAGAAACCGAACCAACATCAAATGTAACAATTCCATTAAGCTCTGACGATACTGGAGAAGGTACTGTTTTTCCAATAAGTGTCACCTTTACTTCTGTAAATTGGAATGTTGCACAAACAATTACAGTAACAGGAGTTGATGATGATATTGAAGATGGTAGTCAATCCTATAATATAATAACAGCTACAGCCACAAGTTCAGATGGAAATTATTCTGGATTAAATGCCAACAATGTAATGGTTATAAATGATGATGATGGAGATTCATCGGGAATAACTGTGACAGCAATAAGTGGAAATACCACCGAAGCAGGAGGAACAGCAACATTTACAATTGTTTTAGATAGTGAACCAATTTCTGATGTGACAATTGGTTTAGGATCCGATGATTTAGGGGAGGGAAGTGAAGCTCCAATAAGTGTTTTATTTACTGCTGCTAATTGGAATGTAGCACAAACAATTACAGTAACAGGAGTTGATGATGATATTGATGATGGAAATCAATCATATGATATTGTAACGAATGCAGCAACTAGCTTAGACGGAAACTATAGTGGTTTAAATGCTTCTGATGTTTCAGTATTGAACATTGATGATGATAACGCTGGAATTATAGTATCTGCAATAACAGGAAATACTACCGAAATAGGAGGTACTTCAACTTTTACAATTGTCTTGGCAAGCGAACCAACAGCAAATGTTTCAATTGACTTAAGTTCCGACGATACTGGCGAGGGAACAATTTCCACAACAAGTGTAAGTTTTACACCTGCAAACTGGAATATCGCACAAACAATTACCGTAACAGGTGTCGATGATGATATTGATGATGGTGATCAGTTATACAATATAATTACTGCAGCAGCAATAAGTTCAGATGGTATTTACTCTGGAATGAATGCTACTGATGTTGCTTTACTAAATATTGATGACGATAATTCTGGTATATCAGTTACAACAATAAGCAATCATACTACTGAAAATGGCATAACTGCAACATTTACAGTAGTTCTGAATAGTGAACCAACAGCAAATGTGACAATTGGATTAAGTTCAGATGATTTAACAGAAGGAACTATTTCTGTGTCAGACCTTGCTTTCAATTCTACAAATTGGAACGTTGCACAAACGATAACTGTTACAGGGATCGATGATAATATTGATGATGGAAATATTTCTTATAATATTGTTACAGCAATAGCGGTTAGTACTGATGGGAATTATGGAGGTCTTAATGCAAACGATGTTGTTGTTATAAACGATGATAACGGCGATAGTTCAGGAATCTCGGTTACAACAATAAGCAATCACACAACAGAAGCAGGCGGAACAGCTACTATTACTATTGTATTAGATAGCGAACCAATAGCAGATGTATCAATTGATTTAAGTTCCGACGATTTATCAGAAGGAATTGTATCAACCGGTAATATTGTATTTAATTCTGGCAATTGGAATTTACCGCAAACCATTACGATAACAGGAGTTGATGATAATGTGGATGACGACGATCAGGCATTTAATCTTATAATTGATGCAAGTGTAAGTATTGATGGAAATTATAATGGACTTGATCCAGCTGATATTATAATTATAAATGAAGATAATGATGAAGTCGGAATCTTGGTTTCATCAATAAGCAATCACACAACAGAAGCGGGAGGAACAGCAAGTTTTACAGTTGTTCTTGAAAGTGAACCAACCGCTGATGTTATTATTGGTTTATCATCTGATGATACTGGTGAAGGCACTGTACCAATGACAAGTATTACGTTCATACCAATAAATTGGGATACACCTCAAACTATTATAGTTACAGGAGTTGATGATGATATCGATGATGGAAATCAGTTTTACAATATTGTTACTGCAGTAGCTGCAAGTGCTGATACAAAATATTCTGGAAGAACTGTGGCTGATGTTGCAGTTACGAATGACGACGACGATATTTCAGGAATCACAGTAACAGCAATAAGTGGAAACACAACAGAAACAGGTACTTCTGCAAGTTTTAGTATCGTGTTAGATTCAGAACCAGTTGCCGATGTTACAATTAATTTAAGTTCTGATGATTTAACAGAAGGTACGCTTTCAGGTGCTAGTATTACATTTAATAATACAAATTGGAATAGTGCACAAATTATAACCGTAAACGGTATAAATGATGATATCGATGATGGAAATCAGACATATAATATTACAACATCAAATACAATATCTACCGATATAAGATATTCAGATAAAGATGTTGATGATGTAACTGTAACAAATATAGATGATGATAATGCTGGAATTACAGTTTCAACAATTACTACAAATATTACAGAAGCAGGAAGTACAGCTTCATTCACAATTGTTTTGGATTCAGAACCAACAGCGAATGTTACAGTTGGCCTTAGCTCGGATGATTTAAGCGAGGGAACCATTCCTGTTACCAATGTAATATTCGATAATACGAATTGGGATAATCCACAGACAATTACAGTTACTGGTGTTGATGATAATATTGATGATGGGGATATAATATTTAATATTTTAACAGCAAATGCAACATCAACCGATTTAGTTTATTCTGGAATGGTTTCTAATGATGTTTCTGTTACAAATGAGGACGATGATACAGTAGGATTTACAATAGCAGAAACTGGTGGAAGTAGTATAACTTCTGAAAATGGCTCATCGGATATTTTTACAGTTGTATTAGATTCAGAACCATTAAGCAATGTTGTATTTAATATATCTGTTGGCGATGCCACCGAAGGAACAGTTGATAAAGCTACATTAACATTTATACCTTCAGAATGGAATATTGCACAAACAGTTGCTATTACTGGTGTCGATGATGTTATAATCGATTTAACGCAAACATATACTATTACCGTAAGCGTTGATGATCCTGGTTCTGAAGATAATTTTGATGTATTACTAGATCAAACAATTAGTGTTAATAATACCGATAATGATGCGGCAGGAGTTACTGTTTCATCTATTTCGAATAATACAATTGAAGATGGAACATCAGCAAGTTTCACAATAAATCTTAATACTCAACCTACAGGCGATGTGACTATAAATCTTTCATCAAACAATACGAGTGAAGGAACAATTTCGCCAAATAGCGTAACATTTACTTCATTAAATTGGAATTCAAATCAAACGATAACAGTTTATGGAGTTAATGATAATATTGATGATGGAAATCAACCGTTTGAAGTAATAACAGGGGTTGCAATAAGTGCTGATGGTGATTATAATGGAATTGATCCAGACGATATTTCTGTTATAAACGAAGATGATGATGATGCAGCAATAACAGTATCTGTTATAAGTGGAAATACAAATGAAGCCTTAGGACAAGCAACATTTACAATTGTATTAGATAGTGAACCAACAGCAAATGTAACAGTCGGATTAAGTTCAGATAACACAACAGAGGGAACAGTATTCCCTGCAAGTATTGCATTTAATAATACAAACTGGAATATAGCGAGAACTGTAACTGTAACTGGTGTTAATGATAATGTAGATGATGGAGATATCCCTTATAATATTATTACAGCTATCGCAGTTAGTGGCGATGGTATATACAATGGTATTGATCCGGTTAATGTTTCTGTTATAAATGAAGATGATGATGTTGTGGGAGTAACAGTCTCAGTAATATCTAATAATACAACTGAGTTAGGTGTTACAGCAACATTTACCATAGTTCTAAATACCGAACCTACAGATGATGTAATTATCGGATTAACTTCTGATGATATTACCGAAGGAACAATTTCAGTATCTGATGTTACTTTTAACTCAACAGATTGGAATGTACCACAAACTATTACTGTAACAGGTATCGACGATAATATTGATGATGGAGATATTTCTTTTAATATTATTACAGGACAGGCAACAAGTCTAGATGCAAATTATGCAGCAATAGATCCAAACGATGTTGCAATTGTTAATTTAAACGATGCAGTTCCAGTAGCCATAGATGATAGTGCGGTTACAGATGAAGATGATAATGTCAATATTGATGTAATAGCAAATGATACTGGTATTGATGATGGCGGATTGTCCATTACGATAATTACTCAACCAACAAATGGAACATTATTAATAAATGTTGATAATACAATTACTTACAGACCAAATACAGATTATTATGGTACTGATAGTTTTGTTTATGAAGTTTGTGATTCAGATCCAGAATGTGATCAGGCAACCGTTAATATTACTATAAATTCGGTAAACGATCATATTCCAATTGCAATTGATGATGCAAGAGGTACTGAGATAAATCTTGCCTTAGATGTAGATGTTCTTGTAAATGATAATGGCTTAGAGGATGGAGGAATTGTTGTAACAGTTCTTGGAATTCCTACGAACGGAGCAGCAATTGTAAACGCTGATAATTCAATTAAGTATACACCAAATTTAGATTATACTGGATCTGATAGTTTCGATTATCAGGTATGTGATATGGATGGCGATTGCGCAACGGCAACTGTAATTATTAGCGTTAAAGCAACAAATGCAAAACCTCTGGCAATCGATGATATATTAACAACTTTAATAGACCAATCTAAAACAATAAATGTTTTAAGTAACGATTCTGGATTAGAAGACGGTGGAATTGTTGTTACATCAAATGCAAACCCATCTAATGGTTATATTACTATTAATCCAGATAATACAATTACTTATACACCAAATGTATCTTATTTAGGGCCCGATAGCTTTGAATATAAAATTGAAGATGTCGATGGTGATTATTCAATCGCAAAAGTTGATGTCTCTGTTATCGAGGTGCCAGATTATTTGCCAGTTGCAGTTAACGATTCAAGAGGTACAAGTATTAATTCTGATGTAATTGTTGATGTATTGGTTAACGATTCTGGATTAGAAGATGGAGGTTTAGTTATAAGTATTCTAAGCGTAGCCACAAATGGAACAGCTACAGTAAATCCAGATAATACCGTAACCTATAGTCCAAATACAGATTATTTAGGAAGCGACAGCTTCGATTATCAGGTATGTGATGCAGATGGAGATTGTTCTTCAGCAACAGTTACAATAACTGTTAATTTGACAAACTCGGTACCTGCAGCAGTTGACGATAATATCAATACTTTAGTAAATATACCTGTAACGGCGAATGTGCTGAATAATGATACCGGCTTAGAAGATGGAGGAATAGTAGTAACTATATTCTCAAATCCAGCTAATGGATCTGTTATTATAAATGCCGATAACACAATTACATACACACCAGATGCTTGGTATAAGGGCAACGATAGTTTTGAATACTTAGTGAACGATGGTGAGGGAGATCAATCAATAGCAACAGTTAATGTTACCATTACAGAAATTCTTAACTATATTCCTGTAGCAAACGACGATTCTCGTGGAACAAGTATAAACACAGATGTAATTGTCGACGTATTAGTTAACGATTCTGGATTAGAAGATGGAGGATTGTTATTAACAGTTTCAAGCCCAGCATCAAATGGAACGGCAACAGTTAATGTTGATAATACTATTACCTATAGTCCGAACCTTGATTATATTGGATCAGATAGTTTCGAATATCAGATTTGTGATACCGATGGAGAATGCTCTACTGCAACAGTAACTATTACTGTTAAGGAAAGCAATCTAATTCCAGATGCAATAGATGATAACATAACAGCAGTTATGAATTCAGCAGTTTCTGTTAATGTTTTAAGCAACGACACAAATCTTGATGATGGTGGAATAGTTGTAAGTATTCACGAAAATCCAGCAAATGGAACTCTGATTGTAAACGGAGACAATACAATAACTTATACCCCATATAATTGGTATCAGGGAAGTGATAGTTTTAAATATATGGTTAAAGATGCCGAAGGTGATTACGATGTTGCAACAGTATTTGTAACCATTAATGCGATACCTAATTATATTCCTGTTGCACAGGATGATTCAAGAGGTACAAGTGTTGATATGCTTGTTGTTATTGATGTTCTTACAAATGATTCAGGATTAGAAGATGGTGTAAAAACACTTACAGTATCAAATGATCCTGACGATGGAAATACAATAGTTAACCCAGATAATACAATTACATATACTCCTGATAATGGATTCACAGGAACGGATGTATTTGAATACGAAGTTTGCGATAACGATGATGAATGTTCAACTGCACAAGTAACAATTACTGTCCGTGAAACGAATAATGAGCCTAATGCAATTGATGATAAGATATTTACAAATATAGGTACCGAAGTTATTATTAATGTATTAGAAAATGATTTAGGACTTGAAGATGGATTAGCATTATTGGTAATCGAAGATGATGCTGTAAACGGGAGCCTAATTGTTAATGCTGACAATACAGTTTCGTATACACCTGAATCGTGGTTCGAAGGAACAGATAATTTCTCATACAGAATTATTGATGTAGACGGTGATTACGATATTGCAAATGTTCAGGTAATTGTAATGACAGGAACCTTACCAAGTGTTGTAGTTTCCGGAATTTCTGAGAACACAAAAGAAGATGGAACTGAAGCAAGCTTTACAATTGTTCTTAATACACAGCCAACAAATGATGTTAATATTGATTTAAGTTCTAATGACATAACAGAAGGTGTTGTTTCAGATACAAGAATTACTTTCACGAATTTAAATTGGGATCAGGCAAAAACGATAACAATTACCGGACAAGATGATTTTGTCGATGATGGTGATATTAGTTACCAAGTTATATTAGAAAATGCTGTCAGCTCAGATTCATTTTACAATGGACTTGGTGTTGAAGATATCAATGTAATAAATATCGATAACGATACTGCAAGAATCAATGTTAGCATTACCAATTTCGAAACAAGCGAAGATTTAATAAATACTAGTTTTGAGATTGTACTAAACTCTGAACCAGAGTCTAATGTTGAGATTGAAATCTCGACAAGCGATGATACCGAAGGTGATATTGAAATTGATTTTGTTGAGTTTACACCTGCAAATTGGAATGAGTCTAAAACAATTGATGTTATTGCTCAAGACGACGATGAGGTTGATGGTGATATTAAATACAATATTGAATTTGATATAACTACTACCGACCTTAAGTATGCTGTGGATATAGATTCACTAAATCTTACCAATTTAGATAATGATGTTCTAGTAAACGACATATTTATTCCTGAAGCATTTTCTCCTGATAGTGATGAGTACAATCAATTCTTTGAGATTAAAGGATTGGAACGATTTGATAAGGTTGAGGTAAAAATCTTTAATCGTTGGGGAAGTTTAGTTTACGAGGAGTCTAATTATAAAAATAAGTGGGATGGTAAAACCAATGTTGGATCTACTCTTGGAAATGAGGATTTACCTACTGGTACGTATTTCTATGTAATTAAAATAGTTGATGAAAATAAAGAACTAAGTGGATATATCTACTTAAAGCGTTAAATAAAAATTGAATATTATTAAAATAATTATATTGTGAAAAGGATTTTATTGGGTTTATTAGTGTTTACTCTTATTGGTATTCTAAAATTGAATGCACAACAAGAGCCGATGTATACACAGTACATGTTCAATACATTAGCTGTGAATCCTGCATATGCAGGAACTCGAAATGCACTAAATTTAAATACCCTAACTCGACTACAGTGGGTTGGACTGGAAGGTTCGCCTAAAACTTTTAGTGTGGCCTTACATTCGCCAATTAACAAAAGAAAAATTGGTGTGGGTATGACTTTAGTAACCGACGAGGTTGGACCGGTAAGGAATACGTATGTTACCCTTAACTACGCTTATCGATTAAGAATTACCGATGATTTAACCTTATCGATGGGTATAAAAGGAGGATTGAGTAATTATCATGCTGGATTAGCCGAGTTAAAAGTTAATGACCCAGAAGACCCGCATTTTCAGGTCGACGAAAAGAAACTCAGTCCGAATGTAGGTCTTGGATTTTATTTGTACAGCGATAAATATTATGTTGGTTTTTCTGCTCCAAAACTTATTGAAACTACTGTTGATGAGGAGTATGCAGCAAGTAAAAATGAACTAAAAAGACACTACTATATTATTGGTGGTTATATTTGGAAAATTAACTCGCACTGGATCTTTAAGCCATCATTACTAACGAAAGCAGTGTCGGGAGCCCCCGTGTCAAACGATATTACAATGCAATTTTTGTACAACGATAGAATTTGGATGGGAGCAATGTATCGAATAGGCGATGCCGCAGGTCTTTTTGTCGATGTAAAAATCAATAAACAACTTATTATTGGTTACGGATATGATTTTTCTTTAAACGAATTATCTGGAATTAACAGCGGAACACATGAGATAATGCTTAGTTTCGATTTCGATGGATTTGCAACAAGCAAAGTAAAATCACCTCGATATTTTTAATTAATTGTACATGATCAAGAAAAACACATTAGTCGTGAAAAAAATTATTACAATAATATCAGCTGTCTTTTTAATAGTAGGATTTAATTCTAATTCATTCGCCAATAGTAAACTCGATTCAATAATTTATGAGTTTAACTTAAAACGAGCCGATAGAGCATTCGAAGATATGGCTTATGTAAAAGCTATTGATATATACAGCGGATTAGTGAACAAGAATTTTGTTAGTTCTCATATCTATAGAAACCTTGCTTTTTCGTATTCCAAAACTTCGCAAAATCAAAAGGCTGAGGAGCATTATCAAATTCTAACTCGTAATTATACTTATGAACCGATCGATGCATATAACTATGCACAAATCTTAAAATCGAATGGGAATTATTCCGAATCCGATAAATGGTTAAATATATACGCAAGTTTAAATTCAGAAGATACAAGAACAAAACGACAAGCAAATACTGGTTCAAAAATTCGCGAGATTAAGGCAGTTTTTAAGTACGATATCGAAACAGTACCATATAATAGTAAGTTTGCCGACTTTGGTCCTACATTGCGCGAAAATAAGCTGTATTTCGCTTCAGAACGAAGAGAAGATGCAGTTGTGAATTATGAGTATGTCTGGAAAGAGGCTCCATATTTAGATATTTACGAAGTGGATATTGAAGGCAATGTTTCGTCACCTAAATTTTTAAAAGGAAAGGTGAACTCAAAATATCATGATGGACCTGCTTGTTTTAGCAAGGATGGGAAGGAGATGTTTTTTACTAGAAACAATTCAATATTCAGATTTATCTCGAAAAAAGGAGAAAACAATGTAAATAATTTGAAGATATATTATGCTCAATATGTAAATGGAGATCTAACAAATCCCGTTGAGTTATCTTTTAATAGCGAGAATTATTCTTGTGGACATCCTTCTATTTCTGCGGATGGTAATACATTATATTTTACTTCGGATATGCCTGGTGGATTTGGTGGTTCAGATATTTATGTAACAGAGCGTGTTGGATCTTCATGGTCGAAACCTGAAAATTTGGGTTCCGAGATAAATACTGAAGGCGATGAGATGTTTCCATTTATTCACGAATCGGGAATCTTATTTTTTGCATCCAATGGTCATCTTGGATTAGGTGGTTTGGATCTTTTTAAAGCTGAACTTGATTACGGAAAATATATAATCGAGAATCTTGGATATCCATTAAATTCACAGAGCGATGATTTTGCTTTAATTGTTGATGAAGAACAACAAGAAGGATATTTTTCATCGAATCGTGAAGGAGGAAAAGGTGATGATGATATTTATAAATTCTTTGCTCTGGAAGTGAATTTAAATCTTCGCGGAAAAGTTTTTGATCAGGCAACAAAAGAGCATATCGAGAAAGCTTCTGTTGTGTTGGAAGATTCAAAAGGAGAGAGCATGAGATTATTTTCATCTAGTGATGAGTTTGACTTTACCATAGAAGTTGAACCGAACGAAAAGTATATTATACATGTCGATAAAGAAGAATATAATTCATATAGATCTTCTTTCGTTCCTTCAGAGTTAACTAAAAAAGGAAATGTTGTTGAGTTTGATGTGTATATGAAGAAGACTCCCGTTTGGGGAATTTTCGGGAAAGTATATTACAAAGAAAGTTTGGAGGTAATTCCTGAAGTGAATATCCACATAACAAATAACAGTACTGGAAAAGTAGAAGATTATATGTCCGATGATGAAGGACAATTCAGGATCCAGTTGGAACAAAATACAGATTATAAACTCTTCCTCGAAAAAGAAGGTGTATTCTCAATTCGTGGTGATTATTCGACACGTGGTCGTGCGGCAGGATGGGTTAATGCTGATGAATTTATTGAATTGGCTTTTGAAAAAGTTGAACTAAATAAAACAATCGAAATTCCAAATATTTATTACGATGTAGGTAAATGGAACATTCGTGCCGATGCAGCAATTGAGCTCGATAAGGTGGTGCAATTTTTAACCGATAATTCTAATATTAAGATTGAGTTAGGTTCGCATACCGATTCAAGAGGTAGTGCAGTTTCAAATCAATCATTATCGCAAAAAAGAGCACAGTCGGCTGTTGATTATATTGTTAGTAAAGGAATAGAAAGAACAAGAATATCTGCTAAAGGATATGGCGAATCACAATTAAAAAATAGATGTACCGATGGAGTAAGTTGCTCAAAAGCAGAACATCAGGAAAATAGAAGATCTGAAATTAGAATTACTGGAATAAAGTAAAAATTAGTATTTAAAAGAAAAAGCTTGCCATATATTGAGCAAGCTTTTTTTTGTCATTCTGTCCCGTTTTTTTAGTGCAAGCGTCACGCTTGCGCCATGGGGAGTCTTACTTTGTCATCCCCAACTTGATCGGGGATCTTACAACAGTCATATTGACTGCTCAATATAAGATTCCCTTGAACTTCTTTTATGAAAGAAGTTTAAGGGAATAACAGTTTTAGGTTTTTTGTATAGCCCCTTTCTTTTTGTTTCAATCCCAATAGCTGAAGAGATTCAAAGAATTTATTCAGTTAACAATGTCACATTGAGCCTGTCGAAATGTGACATTGTTAATTACATCTTCACATTTTGAAAATCTTTCTTAGTATTATTATTTTATGACGATCAAGCTTGAATTAATCTACACTACTTGTGTCATCTTGAGCCTGTCGAAAGATTTGTAACTTTTTTTTATTCTATCTTAAAAAGTATAATTAAGTCCTATACTAATAACGTAGGCTTTATCTTCGCACTTTACATTTGTGTTTGTGATTGGAACACCTCCTAGTTGAAGCATTTCTGCATTCTTAGAGCTTGTATCATAATCTTTCCAGAAGGTCATTGCAAAACCTAAATTAAGTTTTAGGTTATTAACAACTTCATAAGCACCACCAAGTCCAATATTTAAATTGGAGTTTTTAAGAGCTTCGTACCAACCAAGATTCGAATAATAAACTTCTTTATCTTCATCATTTTCGTATCCAAAGTGAGTGTATGAGCTACCAATACTAAGTTGTAATTTTTCATTCATATCGTAAGCAAATCCAAGACCTAAAGTATAACAATCTCCGGCTATTTCAGATGTTTCCACTTCAAGAGGAGTTCCTTCATACGTTTTTCCCCAATCAGCTTTTGTTTGGAAATAGTAGTTGTAGTTTATTTCTGTTCTTAATTTATCCGTAATCTTATAAGAAATACCAGTATTAATTACAGCAGGAAGATCTCTGCGATTTTTCTTTCCATCGGTAAACATTCCTGTATCATCCGTTTTTACATCGTTTTCAAAGTCAAGTTTAACTTTTGATTCATAATGAGCCGCAATGTTTATCTTTTTGTTTAATGCAACATTAAGACCTAAAACATACCCAAAACCATTCGCTTCGGCGCTATAATCAATGTTTATCGATTGATCCGGGGCTCCAAAAGGAGAATCAGTTAAACTTAAAGAAGCCTTTGTTTTGTTTGTTCCTTTAATATATCGACCACCAGCAGAAACAGAAAATACATCGTTTATTTTATAACTAAAGCCTAAAGGAATTGTCAAATAATACGACGATGCCTCAAGAGATTGCTCATTTGCTCCATAAATATCGTTTAGTGTTGTTCCTACAGGAAATGGAGCAGGAGCGGCAGTTGTGTAAAGTATTTGTTTTGTAATAATATCTGTTGATATCGATCCATCGGGATAATTAACCGTAGCACCGCCTCCTGCGATATAAACACCACTATAAACTGCCCACTTTTCTTTTACGTATGTAGCGTAAAACATTGGAAGAAAAGCATCAATGCCATCTTGTTCAAATGTTTTTTCTCCTTCGCCTAGACCCAAATCGTAGGTGTGTTTAGGCTGACGAATAAGCGTTTGATTACTTATGTTGATATGTAATCCTGGGTTTAAAAATGTTAATCCTGCAGGATTGTAATTCACAATATCAGCAGCATCTAGCGATGCATTTCTGTTGTTCATTCGAATCCATTCCGAACTCATGTTCGCTAAATTATCCATTTGTGCATTTACCTTGCTATAAAAGACAGATATTAAGATAAATGATACTAATAATATACGTTTTTTCATATTTATGCGTTTTATTAAATTATTAGAATGATTTGGTAGAATATTCAAATTTAAAAATATTTTTTTTCTTTAGATCAAAAATGAGTGAAAATATCACTCATTATCAAACTTAGCCTGATTTTGAAATAGTAGATTGTGGGTTAATTGATAGGTTTTATCAATTAACCCAATGAATGTTTAAAGGAGATGAAAGAAATCTAATACTT
Organism: Bacteroidales bacterium; assembly: GCA_016342685.1. Lineage (GTDB taxonomy): Bacteria > Bacteroidota > Bacteroidia > Bacteroidales > UBA12077 > UBA12077. Next base: position 718,450 of record JAEINU010000001.1, read on the forward strand.
TGATTTAGTAAAGATTAGTATTTGTGAATTAAAAAGATTGATGGTCGTTTATGCAGATTCGGAATGTCTTTTTTCCATTCTTTTACCGATCTGGTTTTAATATATTCCGTTTCAAGTGTGATATCAGCAGCTATGCCAATTTTAGTTTCTGCAGAACAACTTGATAATAAATCTTCAAATAAGTGATTATTTCTGTACGGTGTTTCAATAAATAATTGAGTCTGGTTCTCCACTTGAGATCTTCTTTCTAAATCCTTAATACGTTTAATTCGCTCTTGCTTTTGGATTGGCAAATACCCTACAAAAGCGAAACTTTGTCCGTTTAAGCCAGAAGCCATTACAGAAAGTAAAATAGACGATGGTCCAACCAAAGGAACAACTGGAATGTTTTTTTCATGTGCAATTGCTACAATTTCAGCACCTGGATCAGCAACTCCCGGAGTACCCGCCTCCGATATGATACCGACATTCTGATTTTCTTTTATAGGATTTAAATACGCTGCATATTGATCTGGCGACGAATGCTTATTTAATTCGTAAAAAGTTAAATCATCAATCTTCGTTTTAATTCCTGCTTTAATTAAGTACCTGCGAACAGTTTTTATATTTTCTACAATGTAATGATTTGTCGAGTTAATAATATCGACAACATATGAAGGAATAACTTGTTCTATAGGACTATCGCCTAGTGTAGTTGGAATTAAATATACTTTTGCACTCATTTTTATTTTATTTAAAATGAATCTTCAATCAATTGACCTTTTAATTGATTTAGTTCATGTTGTTGTTTATGAAAAAATATTAGATTATTTAAATCATCAAACAATTCTATAACATCGTTTCGAACTAATTTAGTTTCTTTCAATGATAAAATCGATTGAAAACTACTCCATTGATATTCACTTATTTCATCCGTGAAATTATGATGAACAGGATTATGGTGAATATAATAAACTAAGTATTTTAAATAACTTTCATCTGCAATTAACTTTCTTCGAAAAGCCTTTTCAAATAAGCTGCCATGTCGATTATATCTTTTATTGAAATACTTAGCGTAAGCATTAAATAAATGAGAAAAATGTTTTATTGGCTTAGGTTTTAGGACACTTTCAGGTTCTTTGAACTCTGAAAGGTCTTCTGTTATTTTAAACCTAACGGAGTCGTTAGACCCGTTAGAGTTTGAATCTAAAGATTTATAGTAACCAATTTCATCTTCTTCCTTTATTCTGATTAGGAAATGAAAGTGATTTGTCATTAAACACCATGCATAAGTATTTGCAATAGGATCTATATATTTTGTATATAATTTCAAAAAATGTTCATAATCATTTTTATCTACAAATAGATTGCAACTATTAATACCACGATTGTATATGTGATAATACTTACCGTATTCTATTGGCGCTAATTTCGTCATAATAATTTGTAAAGTTAAGTACAATATGTGGAAATTAGTATCTAAATTTTAAAATACCAATTTTATAATTGCCCCTTTTTTTTAAGATTCTATCTCGATATTACCACTATGTTCTGTTGGCGCGGACATGTTGTCCGTGCTAATAACTATTGTGCTTTGTCTATCCTTCGAGTCCCGATAACTAACTGGACAGGATGACAATTTGATATAATTTTTATCTTTAAACTATCAACTAAAAACTAGACTTACAGAAGTTTTACCTTGCTTCGAAGAAATTTCGATATTACCACTATGTGCAAACATAATTTGTATTGCAATGGAAAGCCCTATTCCCCAGCCATTCAGTTTTTGCAGTATGAAATTGGGAAATGTTTTTTTTAAATCACCCAATGAATTATTTCTTTTATTAGATTTCGTTAAAAATTAATTTAACACAGGTTCCTTTGGAGCCAGGTGAAAACTCAATATTTCCATTATGAGAAAACATTATTTGTCGTGCTAAAGAAAGACCGATGCCACTTCCTTGTTCTTTTGTTGTGTAAAAAGGGAGAAATACTTTTTTTGCAACCTGCAATTCAATGCTTTTGCCATTATCATAAAATTCAATATAATTTTTATTTTCAAGCTTAAATGCCTTGATTTCAATAGTTGTTTGCTCTCCATCTAAACCAGCTTCAATGGCATTTTTTATAATGTTGTTAATGGTAAGTTCGATTAGCCTTTTATCCATTTTTATCAATAAATCATCTGGCATTATACTGATATTAAATCGAATATGAGAAAAATTAGTTTTGTAAACATCTATAATATTTTCCAATAAATCAGAAATATTAACCTCTTCAATTTCAGGTGTATTAAGTTCCGAAAACTGTCTGAATTTTCCTATAAAACCTTGTAAACTATTAATTCTGTTTTCTATTAGTGAAACACTCTTAACAGAATCTAAAATGTCTTTTTCGTTTATCTCGTTTAACTTTTTCGCATTTTCTTCAATAAGCAAACAATCTTTTAAAGTATCAACTACAGTTGATATAGGAGTTACTGTATTTAAAATTTCGTGAGAGAGAACTTTAATTAAACCATTCCACGATTGTAATTCGTAATCGGTAATTTCGCGATCTATATCATGAAAAGAATAAACTTTTAGATCTTGATTATCTTCTTTAATTCCTGATAATGATATTAAAATACGTCGGGTTAAATTATTAATTTGAATAGTTTCAATACTTTGTTCGCCGATATTTAATCGATTAAGATTCTCAAATACAGAACTCACTTTTTCTCTTAGATTATTACAGTCGGTAGCAGAAGTACCTAAAATGTTATGAATTGCTTTATTAGAAAGTTTAATCTTGTTATTACTATCAAACACAATTATTCCGGTTCCAACCTGATTCATTAACTGATTTAAAAGATTCTGTTTTTTTATTTTATCATTATTAATCGTCTTTATTTCTGTGTTTATTTTTTCAAATTCTTTTGATAATCCTTTAAATGATTTATCAACTACAGATTTAGAAAAGGCTAAGGTTGTGTCTTGTTCCTTTATGTGAATCAAAAAGTTAGCTAAATCTGTATTTATTTTACCAACATATCTTATCAAAAGGTAAATCTGAATTGTAAATAGAATACCTAAAAAAACAAGTGTAAATATCCAATCTCTATTATTAAATAGAAATGCAATTCCAAGAGCAGTTAAGGCAAGGATTAGGGAACGAAATATTATATTAAGATTGAAATTATTAAAGTTCATATTTCGATATTTTAAAGTATAGGGTTGTTCTTGATATTCCCAATGATTCGGCTGCTTTCGACATATTCCCTTTTGTTTGCTTTATCGCTTTTTTAATTGCAATTTTTTCTAGCTCTGTTAGATTTAGGATATCCAAATTTTCAAAGTGTGATTGAATATCCGAAAAAGCAAAATCTTCAGGAGATAAAATCTTTTTGTCAGAAAGAATTACAGCTCGTTCTATAGAATGTTTAAGTTCTCGAATATTACCTGGCCAGGAGTAATTCTCCAATTTTGTAATAGCAGATTTACTTAACGTGATATTTGGCTTATTATATTTATGCGAATATGTTTGAATAAAATGATTGCATAAGGGCAATAAATCTGCTTTTCGATTTTTCAAATCAGGCACATCAATTTGTACGGTGTTAATTCTAAATAATAAATCTTCTCGAAATTTATTCTCTTGAATGAGCGATTTTAGAGGTTTGTTAGTCGCACAAATCAACCTGAAATCTATTTTCTTTGATTTCGACGATCCTAATCTGGTAATGGTTTTAGTTTGTAAAACAGTTAATAATTTCGATTGTAGATGCATTGGTAGGTTTCCAATTTCGTCTAAAAAAAGTGTACCATTATTGGCAACCTCAATTTTTCCAGCTCTATCTTCTTTTGCATCTGTAAAAGCCCCTTTTTTATATCCAAATAATTCACTTTCAAACAAAGATTCTGTTAATGATGACAAATCAACCGACATAAAAACCTGATTTTTTCGATACGATTTACGGTGAATTTCTCTGGCTACAACTTCTTTTCCGCTTCCATTCTCTCCCAGAATTAATATGTTCGCATCCGTTTCAGCAACTTTGTCAATTATGATTTCTATTGCTTTCATCTCTTCCGAAGATGTTCTTAAAATGCCTTTCCCAGAATCGATAGGATTGTTAAGTATATGTTTTTGATCTATTAGCTCATTAACTTCGTTTCGGGATTTTCTTAGTTTTATTCCTGCTTTTATTGTCGTCAAAAGTTTCTGATTATCCCAAGGTTTCAAAAGAAAATCAAACGCACCTTCTTTAATTCCATCAACTGCTAATTCAACTTTTCCAAAAGCGGTTATTAAAATTATTACGGCATCCTTATCACGTTTCAGAATTTCTCGAAGCCAGAATATACCTTCATTTCCAGAATGTTTTCCGGGAGATAAATTCATGTCTAATAAAACAATGTCAAAACTTTCCTTCTCGAAAGTACTTATTAAAGTATTTGTCGAAGCTAAGGATTGTACCGAAGAAAAATGCCGACCTAAAAACAATTCAAGCGATTCGCGTATTTGCTGGTTATCGTCAATAATAAGTATGTTGGAATTTATGATTCCCATTTTTTTAGCTCAAATATAAAAAATTGTAAGCTTTCTTAACAATAAGTGTAAGGTTTCTTAACACTATTTGAGAGTGTTATTCTTATTTCTAATTGTAAACTACAGAAGAATAGTGTGTTGAAAAATGTGGTACGGCAATTGGTTCATTGAGTTAAAATCAATTAATTTTACAGATATGTTTAAAAATTATTTAAAAGTCTTTTTTCGAAATACATTTAAGAATCCTGGTTATTCAACAATTAATATATTGGGCTTAGCAATTGGAATTGCAAGTAGTTTGGTTGCATTTCTTTATATTAACAATGAGTTAAGTATAAATAAAGGATTTAAAGATTACGATACAATTTATAGAATTGGTGCTGGCTTACACAGTACTACGTTAAACGATTCTATGCCGAATACAGTATACGGGGTAGCTCCTGCTTTAATAGAGCAAGTTCCAGAAGTTGAAGCTGCAACACGTATTGTGCGTTGGTACGGAAGCGAACTAATTAAGATAGGACAGCAGTTTTATCCCGAAACAAACATTTTAATTGCTGATTCGGCATTTTTCGATGTTTTTTCTTTTAAGCTGCTGCAAGGCGATAGAAAAGCATTTATGAAATCGCCTAGGCAAATAGCCATATCAAAATCATTTGCTATAAAAGTGTTTGGCGATAAAGATCCAATGAATGAAGTTATTGAATACGATGATCGAATTCTTGAAATTGCTTGGGTAATTGATGATTCGGAAAAAACAATGATAAAATTCGATATTATAAATAGTTTTTCTTATCATAAAGATTTAATTAGTTGGTTAATGTTGGATGTGCATACCTTTTTTAAACTTAAGGTACCAATTACTCCATTTGTTGAGAAAAAGATTCGCATGGTATCAGATAAAGTTTTATTAGACGCTGTAGGTCAATGGTCAGAAACAGTTAGTAGTCCTATACAAGCATTTAAAGATGTATACTTATATAGTAATTTAGGTAGAGAAATAGGTAAACGTGGATCTGTAAAAACGCTTTATTTATTTAGTTTTTTAGCATTTATAATTCTTCTGATAGCTATTATAAACTATGTAAACTTGCTAACATCACATTCCGAAAAACGAAATAAAGAAGTTGGAATACGTAAGGTCGTAGGTGCTTTTAAAAGTAAACTAAAGGTACAGTTTTTAATGGAATCAGTATTTTTAACGTTTATCTCGCTTCTTATTGGTTTTGTAATTACAGAATTCTTTTTATACATGGTAAATGGTAACTTGAATATGCAATTAACATTATTCGGTCAGAGCAATTGGTTAATTTATGTTGTGTATATTGTTATTGCAATTTTAATTGGTGTATTATCTGGAATTTATCCGGCTTTTATTATGTCGGCATATAATCCAATAAAAGTAATAAAGGGTATAGTTAGTTCAGGAGCAAATACAAATCTTCTTAAAATTTTATTAGTATTTATACAGTTTACTATTTCAACATCTTTACTTATTGCTATTTTCATTTTTTATTCGCAAATAAACTTCTTAAAAGAAAAAGATTTAGGATTCGATAAAGAAAATTTGGTAGTATTAAGTGAATGTACAAGTAAATTGAATAATAGTTATGAAAGTATCAGAAATAAATTAATATCTCATCCACGTATTCAAAATGTTGCAGGATCACAAAGTATTCCAGGTTGGGGAAGGAGCGGTCAAACAATTAGAAAACTTACCGACGATCCAAAATCAGAATTAGGATGTGCCGAGAATAGAGTTCTAGATCATTATACCGAAACAATGGGTATTGAAATAATTAAGGGAAGATCTTTTGATCCAAATCTCGACGATAATCGCTCTGTAATTATTAATGAGACAGCTGCTAGAGAATTAAAACTTGACGATCCAATAGGAGTTGAAGTAATGACAAATAGAGAATCAGTAATAATAGGAGTTGCTAAAGATTATCATTATTATGGAACTACTGAAAGTTTAACTCCATTGTATTTGTCGAATTATAGAGAAACATTTAATAATATTTCTGTTCGAATTGCCCCTGAGGATAGGCAAAATACTTTAAGATATATTAAGCAGGTTATTATGGAGCACGATCCTGATTATTTTTGGAATTATTTCTTTATTGATGATATGTTTGAAAATCAGTATAAAGTTGAAGAAAGATTATTTAAGATGATTTTTTGGGGATCCGGAATCGCATTAATTCTTTCTGTATTAGGATTATTCGCACTAACATCCTATAATGTATCTAGAAAATTTAAAGAAATCGGAATACGTAAAACCTTTGGTGCATCGGTTAATAGTATTGTTAGTAAATTAAATAAGGATATTGTTCGGTGGGTTTTATTAACAAATATAATATCGTGGCCAGCTGCATATCTTGCAATGAATAATTGGCTGCAAAATTATCCTTACAGAGTGGATATTAATTGGATGTATTTTATTCTTGCAAGTGCAATAAGTTTAATAATTGCGATTATAACCATTTCGTTTCAAGCATTTAAAGCGGCACGAATGAATCCTGTCGATGCTATAAGATATGAGTAAGTAGATATATAAACGTGTGTCGACTAAGTATTACTAAGACTTTGTCGACACACGTTTATTTAATTATAATTGTTGTATCGTTAAGTTCTTTATTTAATCCTTCTAAATAGTAATTGCCAGATTCTTTTATAAAACCATACATACTGGTTAGCTCATTTACTTCAACGAATTTTTCTCTTTTTGCACTAAATAATTTATAAATAGTTTCTGCCCTTGAAAATTCTATTTCTGATGGCATAAGTGTAAATATTATCCATTCAGAGTCAGGACTAATTTCCAAAACCTGATAAATATATTCTGAATTATAGAACAAGGTATCTGTTTCATTTAATGATACTTTTAACAAACCATGCTCGTCTTTTGTAAGTTCATAATATGGATTCGGAAGAATATTAATATCAGAAATACAGGCATCATTCCATTTATTGCCTTTATAAACATCAACGATCTTTATCTTTAGAATAAACAAATCCTTCGCAAATGTTCTATCATGCGAAAGCGATTCTTCTATTTCGCCCCAGTTAAAGTTTATTTTTAAATCCTGATAACCAAGTTTGTCTTCTAGTGCAGCCTGAATATTCAAGAGTTTTTCACTAATAAAAAAACCATTATGCGATTCTGTTACATATCCCTCTGGATCATAACACGCAAAAAGCTGTAATTCAATATTTCTAGGTCGATTATTTGCAAAATAGATACTTTCACTTTTTTGATATCCATTCCTGATTCTTAAAGTTTTCGTTCCAGATGGAATAGTTAACCATATAAATTCATTAGAACCGTCACTTTCGGCTCCTTCTGCCCAACAAGTAGTGGGATCATTATCGGCTATATTTGTAGATCCATACTTTCCAAAATCGGCATAAATATCCATCTCAAGTTCAGACGATGAACTCCAAAATATTTCATTACTAAATGCCATAAGAAGAGTGTCATTTACCTCTAATTGTGCGAAAGAATTGCAAATCGAAAAAAAACAAAGTATTAATAAAAATTGAAATTTAATCATAATGAGATATTGGTATAACTGTTATTGTCCATATTTAAAAGCCAGTTCATATACATCGTGTTTTTCCGAAACCAAAACAAAAAACTTAAAGAAATTATCATCTTTAGTATAAACTGTTCCGTGCTGACCCCAGCCAGATTCAGGTTTTTCCCATCCTTTACTAAGCAATGCTTTATCGAACATTTCTTCGTAGTATGCCTGTAACGAATCTTGAATATTTTCAAAAGGTTCAACTTTATATATTATCTTGTAATTACCATCATTTGTTTTTTTGATGCGTTCAAAGCTCGCTTTTTCATGAATTGTGATGCTATTTTGGGCAAGAAAACCTTCATAAAATTCTTGAGACGACAAATCAATTTTCACTTTTGATTCTTCCTTTGTGGTTTGACTCCCACAACTAAATAAAAGTGCAGATATGAATAATACATTTGCAATTTGAATTATTTTTTTCATAAGATTCCCCCTTATTTGATTAGATATCAAATTTATGAAATACCCTCAGCAATTTCAAGTTGATTAATAGATTAAATTTCTACAACAATCACATCAAGATATTGTATATAAGCTTTTATATTTACACGATAATCAATTCATCATAAATGAATCAGTTAGTAAATTTTATTTTTAAAATAATTCTCAACCGAAATTTCATTTTAGTTTTTTCTGTTATTATGGGATTGTCTTTTGGAGATTATGCCCATTCCATTAAAGATTACACAATTTATATTTTAGTAATCACAATGGTTTTTTCAACTACAGGAATAGATTCTAAGGCCTTATTGCCAATTAAAAAGTTATTTAAACCAATGTTGGTAGGAACAATTCTTAATTATTTTGTTTTTGGAACCATCGTTTTGGTTTTGGCTTGGTTTTTAATGCCAACTAAAGAATTATTTATGGGTTTTGTTGTAATTGTTGCAGCACCTCCTGGAGTAGCGGTAATACCATTTGCCGGAATATTAAAAGGAGATATTGAATATTCTATTTTAGGAGTTTTTGGTGGTTTTTTAGCATCAATAATAATTGCTCCAGCAATCATTAAGATTTTTTCGAATGGAGTAAGTTTGAGTGCATGGTCTTTATTTATATTAATGATGAAGTTGGTTTTTGTTCCATTAATTGTGTCTCGTTTCTTACTGTACAAACCTATCTTTAAATACGTTTCAAAAATAAGGGGCAAAGCCGTTGACTGGGGTTTTGCAATAATTATATTTACGGCAGTTGGAATGAATAGAGATGTATTCTTTTCAAATCCAAAAATCCTGATTTTATCGTCGATTGTTCTGTTATCAGCAACATTTGGAATGGGTACATTATTCGAAATTCTTTCTCGAAGAAGAGGGAAAATCTATGAACGAAATATTACTCAGGTTTTATTATTGACGATTAAGAGTTCTGGTTTTTCTGTTGTTACAGCAATGACCTTATTTGGGAAGGAAGCAGCTATCCCGTCAGCTATTTTAGCTGTAATAGTTTTATTATATTTGCTATATCTATCAATTAGATTAGAAATAAAAAGCAAAAAGAGTTGAAAGTTAAAATTTTAGGTACAGGAACATCGCAAGGAGTTCCGGTTATTGCATGTAATTGTCAGGTTTGCCAATCAACCGACCCGAACGATAAGCGTCTGCGTACAGCGGCTTTAATTCAGGTCGATGGTGTTAATATTGTAATTGATGCCGGTCCCGATTTCAGACAGCAAATGCTGCGCGAAAAAGTTAGTGATATTGATGCTATTTTGATTACTCATGAACATCGCGATCATATCGCTGGATTAGACGATGTACGTGCTTTCAATTTCATGAATCATAAACCAGTTGATATTTATGCAGAAGAAAGAGTACAAGCTGCCATAAGATCTGATTTTGCATATTCTTTTGCCGATAAAAAATACCCGGGTGCACCACAAATTAATCTTCACGATTTAACCGATGAACCTATCTCAGTAAAAGGGCTTAAGATTATTCCAATTAGAGCTTTTCATTATAAGTTACCTGTGTATGGTTTTCGAATTGGTGATTTTACTTATCTTACTGATTTAAATTACATTAGTGAAGAAGAAAAAGTGAAGCTGCATGGTACTAAATATTTAGTTGTTGATGCTTTACGAAAGCAAAAACATATTTCACATTATTCCTTGCCCGAAGCTATTGATCTAATCAAAGAATTAAGTCCCAAACGAGCTTATATAACGCATATTAGTCATCAAATGGGATTACACCACGATATAAATGAAGAACTTCCTCACGGAATCTCTTTGGCTTATGATGGATTAAGGTTCGAGGTATAAAAAATCTACTGTTTACTTTCTCATAAATTAATCTTAATTTTATTAGCATAATTTTTGCTGCGATCGCGAGAATGATATCAATTATAAAAAATAAAATACAATCATGAAAAAATTACTATTTGGGTTATTAACTGTTTTTGCTATTTATTCATGTGGAGGGGGTAACACGGATAAAGCTTATCTGCAAGAATTTACTTCCGATGATGCTGAATATGATATAGAAATGGAAGCCGTTGGCGAAATGCCAATGACCAGACAATCTAGTGTAGCCGGAAATGCATATACGAAACAAGAACCAACTGTTTCTATCGAGAAGAAAATTATTAAAGATGCCAGAGTAGGTGTCGAGGTCGAAGATTATTATGCGTATAGGCAAAATATTGATTCTCTAATTTATTTCTTAAAAGCATATGTATCTGATGATAATTTGGATAAGAATGATTACAGTATTAATTCAAATCTCACTATTAGAATACCGGCAGTTAATTTTGATAAATTAATTTCTAATTTAGAAACAGGAACAGAGAAATTGCTATATAAGAATATTTCTGCAAGAGATGTTACCGAAGAGTTTATTGATATTGAAGCCCGTTTAAAAACTAAAAAGGAAGTTGAGAAGCGATATACTCAATTGTTGGCAAAAGCCAGAAATATCAAGGAAATTCTGGAAGTTGAAGAAAAGCTAAGAGTTATTCGTGAAGAGATTGAATCGAGAGAAGGTCGTTTAAACTATCTTAAAAAGCAAGTTTCATACAGTACAATTTATTTGCAGATAACTCAAAAAATAGATTATAAATACGAGCCTGTTAAAGAAAAGAGTTTCTTTCAACGTTTATTCAAATCATTAGATAAAGGATGGAAAGGTTTTGTAAGCTTTTTAATATTCTTATTTAGAATATGGCCTATTATTCTTATTGGATTTGCAATATTTTTCTATATTCGTAAAATACGAAGAAAAAAGAAATTAATTAAAAAGCAAGAAGAAGAGAAGAAGAATAGGCATAGACCAAGTCCTAAGCGTTATTATAATAAACCACGTGCAACGAAAAGAGAAGATAAACCAGAATCAAATAATTAAAAACCAGAAAGTATGGAATCAAATAGAAATATGGGTAGAGGAATAATTGGTATTGTTCTCATCTTAATTGGAGTAGCTTTTATTGGAAGAACTTTAGATTTTTTCCCAAATCGAATCATGCATTATATTTTTACATGGCAGATGATATTAATTGTTTTGGGAATTGTATTTGTTTCTACAAAAGAAAATAAGACTACAGGGTGGATATTATTAATTGTAGGATTGGTATTATGGATACCCGATTTTGTTCATATTCCATATTCAATAAGAAGATTGTTTTGGCCAACAATATTAATTGTAATTGGTGTTGTAATAATATTAAGATCAACCAGTACTAAAAGACCAAATGTTGATACAAATTCGGTTGATTATATTGATGATATTTCGATCTTTGGAGGTGGTGATAAAGTTATTACCTCAGCCAATTTTAAAGGTGGAAAAATAACTGCTATTTTTGGAGGATCTAAAATTGATTTAAGAAGTGCAAAGTTGGCTCCTGGACAAAATGTAATTGACGTTCTTTGTATGTTTGGAGGAACCACAATAATAGTTCCAGAAGGCTGGAATGTTAAACACGATGTAATTTCAATATTAGGAGGTTTTTCTCATAAAAGGCATTCAGGTGCTGATCCAACCATAGAAATCGGAAAAGAACTTGTAATAAAAGGTTTTACGATGTTTGGTGGTGGTGAGATAAAGCATTATTAAGATATTAATTTTCCCATTATTTGTTTGGGAAATGTAAAATAAAAAAAAGTTGTCATACTGAGTTTATAGAAGTATGACAACTTTCTTATTTAATAAACAGTCGTAATTTTTATTTTTCAAATAGAATCAATGCAAACCAATTATTATTATCGGTATATATTTGATTGATTTTTAATCCGGTTATTTCTTCTAATTCCTTAATTCTTTTCATCGAGAATTTATATGAATTCTCGGTGTGAATATTTTCACCTTTTTTAATATATATATCATCGTGATGATAAGGCGATTTTATTTGTAAATCCTCTTTTGCAATTAAGTGCATTTCTATTCTCGATTTTTCTTCGTTAAAAAATGCTTTATGTTCAAAATCAGAAATGTTAAAATCAGATTCAATTAGATTATTAATTACGTTTAAAATATTTTTATTAAAATCAGCAGTAATACCTTGAGCATCATTATATGCTTCGTGCAAAACCGTGCTGGATTTAACTAAATCTGCACCAAGAATAAATGTGTCACCAGAATTCATATTATCACTCAGATTTTTTAAAAAATTAGCAGATATATCTTCAGTAAAATTCCCAATTGTACTTCCCAGAAAGAAAAACATTCTTTTTCTTTCTGCAGGAATTAAATCAAGTTGATTTATAAAATCGGCAACAATTCCATTTATTGATAAATCAGGAAATAAATCGGTTAATTCTTGTGCCGAATCATTTATAGCAGATAAACTTACATCTACAGGAATGTAATTGATTGTTTTCAGGTTCTCTTTCTGAATTGAGTTTAATAGGATTTTTATTTTGGAACAATCGCCACTTCCGAGCTCAACTAAATCCGTTTTTTCAAGATCATTCATTAAAATTGGAGCAATCTTATTCAAGATACTTTTCTCTGTACGAGTAGGATAGTATTCTGGTAATTTCGTAATATCTTCGAATAGTTTAGAACCTAAATCATCGTAAAAAAACTTACTCGAAATATGTTTGTGTTTGGATGTTAATCCTGTAATTATCTCTTTTCTAATATTATCAATTCCTAAATCAGTAAGATGATTTTTAATTTTTATTTGATTGGCCTCGAGAACTCCTGTTTCGGTATAATTCATTGAAATGTAATGTTTCTGTTGAAACTAGTTTGTCGTTTATTTTAACAATAAAAAAAGTAATTTGTTGATTAATTATTTTCAATAAATACATTTTCAGGTACTCCAGTTTCAAATGGATTGTTTTCATTGCTCCATTCAAACCAACCACCATCGAAAACAGAAACTCTTGGCCAGCCCATTAACCAGGCGTTATAAAAAGCTTCGCTACCACGCCACCCTGTTCCGCAATAAAATGCATTGTGCTTGTCGGGAGTAATTCCAACTTCTTTCCAAATTTCTTCTACTTCATGAAATTCTCGAATTGTATGATCTAGATTTCGGTAGTTTTCCATATGATAGGCATCGGTTCCACAGTTTCCAAAAATTGCTCCTGGAATGCGTCCGGTTTTTTCAATATAGTTATAACCACTAACTTCACCTATGTATTCTGGCCAACTACGAACACAAACAAGATTTGAATTATCCGATAAAATCATTTCTTTAGCTTCAGGAATATCAACAGCAAGTTCTGGTTTTGAAGGAATCATTGCTCCAAAATCGGAAATAGGAATCTTTTTAATATCATTTGTATCTATTTTAAAACCTGCATCAATCCACGATTGAAAACCTCCATTAAGAACACGCACATCTTTTACACCGGCATACATCATAATAAAGGCATTTCGAATAGCTCCAATATGACCCGCTGCACTTCCTGGGAACTCATTGGTATTATCTGGCGACATGAATTTGCCATATAATATTACAGTAGTATCGGAACTTATTCCGTGCAGTTCTAAGGCTTGTTTAAGCTCTTCGGGTGATCGTCGATTCCAGGTCTCGGGGGATTCAAGTGCTAAAGTATCCATATCAATTGCTCCGGGAATATGCCCTGTAAGATATGCATCTCTGTTAAGATAATGAGAATGACATATTACGAATTTGTTGTTATGGTATTCCTGCGGAGATTTTTCATAAATCAAATCCTTTACCCATTCCGGAGAAACCAATTGTTTATATCGAGCAAGTTGCTCCATTGGATACTTCTCTAGAGCCGACCATTCATCTATAAAATGATTATAGATCTTTATATTATTGTAACCAGCCTTGCTAAATAAATTTGCAATTTTTTCGGAATCTTCAAATGAGTATGAATATATAATTAAATCATTTTCAGGTACAATGTGTTTCGATCGTACAATTTCAATCCAATCAATATAATTAGACCATTTTATGGGTAAACTTTTTGCACCTTGAATATGGCCACCACGTTTTTCATTTTTTAATTTCCATCCATTGTATGCATTAACAGAACGTACATCAATTATTTTAATGTTCTTATTCTTGAGTTGAGATAATAATTCTTGAGTTGATGTTTCTTTATGTACTTGGCTCATAGTAATATAATTTGTAGTTTGAAGCTTAATTCTTTAAGTTACAAGAATATTTAAGCTAAAGCAAATAAGATAATTTTTATTCGTTTTTATACGAATTAATAATTTCAGAAATAGCTTTATGTTTTCTTCCTACAACTTTTTCAAAATCTGAGTCTATTTCAAATTCCCCATTTCTAATTTTCGCATATATACCTGAGATTATGGTACCCAGAAATTCCCCATTTGTATTCTGTTGCCATGCTAAATAATCTTTTGGGGACATTGATTCGAATAAAAGGCTTGTTCCTAGGTATTTATTGAAATAGCCAACCAATTCGGTTTGAGTTATGGCTTCACCAACAAGTTCATATATTTTTCCGTTTAAAGAATTGTTCTTTAATAATTGTGAATAAGCTATTGCAAGTTCATCACGGCTTGTGTAGGAGCATTTTCCATCGGCTGCACAATTAGCTATTTTACCATCCTTTATATAGTTTTCCAAATACTCAATATCAGGTTCAATATATAAACCATTTCTTCCAATTGCATATTCAAGATTGCTTTCTTTGATATCTTTTTCTGTTTGCCGATTCGAATTGACTACTGCATCAAAAGTTGAAGTTCCTGGTTTTCCAATAATACTGCAATAAACTATCTTTCGAACACCAGCTTCTTTTGCAGCATTAATTACATTTTGATGTTGTCGAATTCTATTCTCAGGTTTGTCCATTCCAGAGACTAAAAGAACTGCATTAATTCCTTGAAAAGCTTTAATAAAATCTTCTTTTGAATTGTAATCAGCTTTAAATACTTTTATTCCTAAAGATTTTGCATTTTCTGGAGTTCTGGCAGTGCCAATAACATTTTCTTTGCCGAATTCTTCGATTGCTCTTTTTGTAATTGCGGCTCCAAGCTGTCCACTTACTGCTGTTATTGCTATCTTCATTAGATATTATTTTAATGATTTATATTGATAACAAAATAACATCAGATTAGACGAGATGTTTAAATCAAAATGACTTTAAAATTGTCATTTTGAAAACTCAGATCGAAATTTATTAGGAGTAGAAGATGTGAGTTTTTTAAAAAATCTATTAAAATTGGCAGGTTCAGAAAAGTTTAATTTATAGGATATTTCGGATACGGTTAGATTTGTGTAGATTAGTTCTTTTTTAGCTTCAATCAATATGCGAGATTTTATCAAATCCGAAGCAGATTTTCCAAATGATTTTAGCTTTTGATTTAAGTAGGTTTTACTTATTCCTAGTATTTTGGTGTAATCATTTACCTGATGCTTTTCTTTAAAATTCTTTTCTAGTAAACGAATAAACTTTAAAACTTCTATGTTTTCAAAAAGTTCTCCTTTGATTTGGTGTTGATTTACATATAATCTATTTAGCTTAATTAATAAATAATACAAGATAGATCGAAGTAAGTGATGACTATCGTTCATCAAGTTCGTTATTTCATTTTTTATTTCAATAACCTTATCAATATAAGCGTTAAAATACTTAAGATCAGCATTTAAATAAAAAGGGGTGTTGTGGTTATGGAAATAGTGAAATCGATATACAAATAGATTGTCATTAAAAAAACGTTCAATAAATTCACCTTCGAATAAAATAACATAAGCATCTGTCTGACTTTTGGCAATCCATTCTCTTCTTCTGTTCGGAGGGAGAAACATAATCGTTCCTGTTTGATATGGAATAACTATGTCATCTAAAAGAAAAATTCCGTTTCCTTGTGTAATGAAAATTATTTCGTAAAAGGATATGATAAAGGGCTTTCTATTTACAAGATAAGCTTTTGTTTCGGAGATTTTAAGACAATCGATTAAAAGTTCTTTGCCATATTTGGTCTTATGAAATGTTATTTCTTTCAACAGATTTTCTTTCAAAAATACTTATTTATGAGAATCTTTCAACCATTTTATTGCAGCTTCTTTGGTTGAAAAAATTTTGCGTTGAGTTTTAGGATTGGTGGCAAAGTTTGAAAATAAAGTGGAATATGCTGTAATTTTAGGATCATCAACTAAAAAGGCTGTTTTTGTTGATGAGTATTCATGTGTTGAAATATCAGCTATTTGTGATATGATTTTGATTTCTGTAGGTGCAATATTCAATTTAGCATTTACTAAATCATACAGGAGATGTAAATTTTTAGGAAGAGAATCTATCTTATCAAATTCCTTTAAATACTCAATAATATCTTCAAGTTTAATTTTTCCGGTAAAGCTTATATATAAAATATCTTGGTCAAAAGTATACGAAATCATCAGGTATAATTAAAGTGTAATACAAGTTACAAAAAATGAATTCTCAAACAATAGCGTGCAAAAATAAAGAAAATAATGCAAATAGCCTTAATACGTAAAGGTTATCATTGTGTATTTATTAATATTCACAAGTTCAGTCATTTAACATTTTGATAATTAAATGAAAATTTCTAATTTTAATACTTCACCGAGAAAAATTAATTATGAATCAAAGAACACATTCATGGATAGCAATACGTGCAATTGCTTTGTTAGAAGATGAAAATACAGAGCCTAATCTTGTAAAGTTATTGAAACCATTTGTAAGAGAGGCATCCGTAGGAGCATGGATTCCAGATCAGGTTGATGCAAAAAGGGGCGGTGCGGGTGCAGCAACAGAGAATCATGTTTTGAAAATGGAACCATATGATGGTTATCAAACGAAAAGATTTACAACTTCAAAAGAAGATTTAGTTAAACATTGTGGCGATTATAGGAAGGTAATTCAATATCTACAACAAGATAATTACTTAGACAACGATTGGTGGTCTGCACCATATAAAGGTGATGTAAATAAACCAGGAAAACATTTACCGAATAGAATAAGTGCATTGTGTACCATGTTAAAAGACTTGTTGTTATTAGGAAGTAAGAGGGTGGATAGTCTTATTCCAGGAAATATCTATTTTGCGCAGTATCTTACAGATGATGTAAGAACAAAAGAAGCTGCTGCTGCAATGTATTTTTTTATGCTTAGTCATTTTATTGCTGATATTAGTATGCCATGCCATTCGGATGCAAGAAAGCTTTCGTCTTACTCGAACGGTTTGCATAAGGAGTTGGAAGGGCACTGGTCTAAAAAAGTCGGAACTTATTTTGAGAAAAAGAAGCTGTGGAAAGACAACTCTAAGCTAAGTACTCGTGAAGTTACTTCTGATAGTAACAAAGTTATAAAGAAAGCTAAGGAAGTGGGAGATAAGTTTAATTTAAGCTTTAGTAGCAATCCTATTCCAGATCTAATAAAAGGACATGATATTTGGCTCGAAGGAATTTTCTTATGTAGAGCATCTTTTTCTTTGGCGAGTATTATTGCACCATATAAAAAATATCCTTACGATGATAGGATAAAAGAAGCACCATTTGAACTCTTATTTGATAATAATAAACCTTTTCTCGATACAGTTGACGAAATTGTTATGCACGATGCAGTTTTAAATACTGCAATCTTTTGGAAGCACTTATGGAATAAAGTATCTAAAGAATAATATCATTTATAAGTAATTTTATTTTGAATGTTAATATTTATGCATAAATTTGCATCGAAAATGTATAAATATACATCAATTTATGAAGAAAGAAGAACGCTTAAATGTAATTAAACAGATTATTCTTAGTCAGAAGATTAGTTCTCAAGAAGAATTGCTTACTATTTTACTTAATCAAGGTTTTGAATTAACTCAAGCAACATTATCTCGTGATTTAAAGCATTTGAAAGTAGGTCGAATTCCTTCGGAATCGGGGTCTACATATGTTATTTCAAATGATTTTATTAATTCAACCAGTGAACCTTCTCACTCACCTGTTGAAATGGGTTTCAAAACTATTGAGTTTTCGGGTAACATGGCTGTAATAAAAACCTTACCAGCATATTCACATGCAGTTGCAGATGCTTTAGATAAAGCAGATATTCAAGAGATTTTAGGAACAGTGGCTGGAAATGATACTGTTTTTTTAGTATTAAAAGATGGTGTTACGCGTAACCAGGTTGTTAGTGCTATTCTTTATGAATTACCAGAGTTGAAAAGTAAAATTAATCTTATCTAAATACATTATTACAATGAAATTGGTTTTAGAAGACGGTACTCAAATCCAAGGAAAATCATTCGGATATCAGAAATCTGTTGCAGGTGAAGTCGTTTTTAATACTGCTATGACTGGTTACCCAGAGAGTTTAACAGATCCTTCATATAAAGGACAAATACTAGTACTTACCTATCCACTTATTGGTAACTATGGAGTTCCTAATGTAGCGATTAAAGATAATATTCTTCAATACTTTGAGTCTGATAAAATCCAACTCAGTGGATTAATTGTATCTGAATATAATGAAGATTACTCTCATTGGAATGCAGAAAAAAGTTTGGGAAATTGGATGAAAGAGCATAAGGTGCCTGGAATGTTTGGTGTTGATACGCGCATGCTTACAAAGATTATTCGTGAAAAAGGAGCTATGTTAGGTAAAATGATTTGTAATGATAAGGATGTTGAAGCATATGACCCCGATAAGGATAATCTTGTTGATAAGGTAAGTGTAAAAGAGAGGATTGTTTATGGGAATGGTGAAAAGAAGGTCTTATTGATTGATTGCGGAGTAAAAAATAATATCATTCGTAATTTATTAAAAAGAGATTTTACTGTTATAAGAGTTCCCTGGAATTATGATTTTTTAAATGAAGATTATGATGGAATTTTAGTCTCTAACGGTCCGGGAAACCCTAAGCAATGTGAGGCTACCATTAATAATTTATCCAAAGCAATGAATCAAACGAAGCCAATAATGGGAATTTGTCTGGGTAATCAGTTAATGGCTTTAGCTTCAGGTGCAGATACGTATAAGCTTAAGTATGGACATAGGAGTCATAATCAGCCGGTTATATTGGCAAATACAAATAGATCATATATAACATCACAGAATCATGGTTACGCCATTGATCGGAAAACTTTACCAAAAAAATGGGAGTCCTTATTCATTAACCTAAACGATGGAACAAATGAAGGAATAAGGCATAAATCAATGCCTTTTTTTTCTGTCCAATTCCATCCTGAGGCTTCAAGTGGACCTACAGATACAGAGTTTTTATTTGATGATTTTTTGAAAATGATTATAGAAACATAAACAAATGAATATTTTAGATAAAGATACAATACAGGTTGTTTTAGCTGATAAAAACAATTTAGAATATATACCTGAAGTTATTGAGTTATTAAAAATTGCTGCACATAAAGAAGGCACTGGTTTAGCGATCCGTTCTGCCGAATATTTAAATGCTAAGTTTCTGGAAGAAAAGGCGATAATTGCATTTGTAAATAATAAGCTTGCGGGCTTTTGTTATATAGAAACATGGGATCATGGGAAATATATAGCTAACTCAGGATTAATAGTAAGTATGGAATTTAGAGCTTGTGGTGTTGCAAAAAAGATAAAGAAGGCAGCTTTTGAACTTTCAAGAAAAAAATATCCAAATGCAAAAATGTTTGGTTTAACAACCAGTTTAGCCGTTATGAAAATTAATTCATCACTTGGATATGTACCTGTAACCTTTTCAGAATTAACAACTGACAGTCAATTTTGGAAAGGATGTGAATCGTGCAAATATTACGACATACTTGTACGAACTAAACGTGGCTCATGTCTGTGTACAGCAATGGTATTTAATAATTCAATGGAAAAAGAAAATAATATTAAAATTACAAAAGATGAAAAAAGTTGTATTAGCATATAGTGGAGGTTTGGATACCAGTTTCTGTGCGAAATATCTTTCAGTAGAGAAAAAAATGGAAGTTTATTCGGTGATTGTTAATACTGGAGGTTTTGATACTGATGAGTTGGTAGAAATAGAAGAAAAAGCATATGAACTTGGTGCAAAAGATCATAAGACAATTGATATTACAGGAGAATATTATACTAAATGTATAAAATACTTGATTTTTGGGAATATTTTAAAGAATAATACTTATCCCTTATCGGTTAGTTCAGAAAGAACATTTCAGGCTATAGCAATTGCCGAATATGCCAAAGAAATAGGAGCAGAGTATATAGCTCACGGAAGCACAGGTGCAGGGAATGATCAGGTGCGTTTTGATTATGTTTTTAATATTTTGGTTCCTGAAATTAATATAATAACTCCAATCAGAGAATTATCATTAAGTAGAGATCAGGAGATAGATTACTTAAAAAAGAGTGGTGTTATCGATAATTGGGCAACAAAATCGTATTCAATAAATAAAGGATTGTGGGGAACAAGTATTGGAGGTAAAGAAACATTAACATCAAATAAAAGTTTACCAGAAGAAGCTTACACAAATAAATTTATAGATCAGGAAGAAAAAGAAATTATTCTAGGATTTGAAAAAGGAGAAATTCATAGTCTCAATGGAACTGTTTTAAAAGACAAAGTAAATTTAATAAAAAGGATTGATGAAATAGCTTCCTCATATGCTATAGGTCGTGACATGCATATAGGAGATACAATTTTGGGAACTAAAGGAAGAGTTGCTTTTGAAGCTGCTGCACCAATGCTTATTATAAAAGCTCATCATGCCTTGGAAAAGCATACACTTACAAAATGGCAGTTGCATTGGAAAGAACAGTTAGCTAATTGGTATGGAATGTTTCTTCACGAGTCGCAGTACTTGGAACCTGTGATGAGAAATATTGAGAAATTTCTTGTTGATTCTCAGAAGTCAGTAAATGGAGAGGTAATTTTAAAGTTAGCTCCATATCGATTTTCAGTTGTAGGAATAAATTCTCCTAATGATCTTATGCAAAGTGATGTATGTGAATATGGAGAAGTAAATAAAGCATGGAAAGCTGATGATGTTAAAGGATTTACTAAAATTCTGGCAAATTCGCTTTCCATATACAGTAATGTAAATAAAATGGAATATTAATGGATTTTGTGCAACAGACTGGTGAAACATTAGAATTGCTGAAACACTTAATATCAATTCGTTCTGTAAGCAAAGAGGAAGGAGCTGTAACTGCTTTTTTATTTGATTACATCACAAATAAAGGTTTTGAACCTTTTCGAAAAGGAAATAACATTTGGTTAAGAAATAAATATTTCTCATCTGAGCTACCAACAATATTATTGAATAGTCATATAGATACTGTTAAACCATGTGAAGGTTGGACAATTGATCCATTTACACCTTTTGAGAATAGGGATAAATTATATGGACTTGGAAGTAACGATGCAGGATTGCCTTTATCATCCTTATTTTCTGTATTCCAATATTTCTATAGTAAAAAGTCTTTAGGATATAATTTAATATATGCTGCAACAGCTGAAGAAGAAATTTCGGGAAAAAATGGGATTCAATCTATTTTATCTGAATTAGGTACAATTGATTTGGGAATTATTGGGGAACCAACAAATATGAAAATTGCTGTTGCCGAAAAGGGATTAATTGTAATGGATTGTTATTCATCGGGTACAGCTAGCCATGCTGCACATGCAGAACAGAATAATGCAATCTTAAATTGTTTAGATGATTTACAATGGTTTAAAAACTATCAGTTTGAAAAAAAATCTACCTTACTTGGAGACACAAAAGCATCTGTTACTCAGATTAACGCAGGTAAGCAGCATAATGTTATACCAGATAGATGTCATTTTGTAGTCGATGTGCGAGTTAACGATAAATACTCAAATCAAGAAATTGTTGATCTTATTAAAGATTCAATAAAATCAGAAGTAAAGGCAAGATCTTTACGCTTGAATTCCACATGTATAGCAGAAGATCATCCTATTGTGAAAAAAGGGAAGGATATAGGATTGGATATTTTTGGTTCACAAACATTATCTGATCAAGCATTACTTAAATTTCCATCGGTAAAAATAGGGCCGGGCGACTCAGTTAGATCACATACCGCTGATGAATTTATTTATATTGATGAAATTGAGAATGGCATTAAAACATATATTAATTTATTGAATGGATTAAAATTATAAAGTATGAAGCTTTGGGAAAAAGGGTATGATTTAGATAAAAAAACAGAGGAATTTACGATAGGTAATGACAGGCTTATTGACCTTAATCTTGCAAAATATGATATAATTGGTTCCTTGGCTCATATTAAAATGTTATTAAGGATTCATATTTTAAATAATGATGAATACCATGTTTTAAGGAAAAAGTTAATTCAAATATACAATGATGTTAACTCTCCAAATTCATCATTTCAGATTGAAACAGAGGATATTCATTCTCAGGTAGAATTAATATTAACAAATGAGTTAGGTGATTTAGGAAAGAAAATACATACTGCACGTTCTCGTAACGATCAGGTTTTACTTGATATATACCTATTTTCAAGGGATAAAATCAAACAAATAGTTACTGCCTCAGAAAATCTGTTTAATTTATTGATACAATTAAGTAATGTGCATAAAGATGTATTAATGCCCGGTTATACTCATTTGCAGGTAGCTATGCCATCATCATTTGGATTATGGTTTGGTTCTTATGCAGAATGCTTGGTAGATGATATGTCGGTATTGCATCTGGCATATAAAATGGTTAACCAGAATCCTTTAGGCAGTGCAGCTGGCTATGGTTCTTCCATTCCGATCGATCGACAGCTAACTACAGAATTATTAGGGTTTGATGATTTGATTTATAATTCGGCAAAAGCCCAGCTTGGGCGTTCAAAAATAGAAGAAACAATAGCATTTTCATTGTCTTCTGTTGTATCGACACTTGCGAAATTTTCTTCTGATGTTTGTTTGTTTACGAGTCAGAATTTTGGATTTGTGAGTTTCCCCGATGAGTTTACCACAGGTTCGAGCATAATGCCTCACAAAAAGAACCCTGATATTTTTGAATTGGTTAGAGCAAAATCAAACAAAATAAAAACATTACAATTTCAAATTTCACAACTAACGGGAAATCTTACATCGGGATACTTTAGAGATTATCAGATTGTTAAAGGTTTAATAATTCCTGCTTTTGATGAGGTTCTTCAACTTATTGATATTATTCATCATGCAATAAAAAATATTAAAATAAACAAGGAGATCTTAAATGATGATAAATATAAATACTTGTATAGTGTCGAGAATGTAAATCAATTGGTACAGCAAGGTGTTCCTTTTAGAGATGCGTATAAAATAATTGCAAAGCAAATTGATGACAATGTTTTTAAGCCATTAAAGAACAATCAGCATACACACATTGGAAGTGTAGGAAATCTGTGTAACAATCAAATTGTAAACAAAATGAAATCAGTAACAAAGCAATTTGATTTTGAGAAAATAGAAGAAAAATATAATAATTTACTTGATTCAAACCTTTAGTATCCATGATAGAAAAAATTAAAAAAGTATTGGTTTTAGGCTCAGGAGCTTTAAAAATTGGAGAAGCCGGTGAGTTTGATTATTCAGGTTCACAAGCATTAAAAGCTTTAAAAGAAGAAGGAGTAGAAACAGTGCTAATTAATCCAAATATAGCAACTGTTCAAACTTCTGAAGGTATAGCCGATAAAATCTATTTTCATCCAGTTACACCATATTTTGTTGAGAAAGTAATTAGAAAGGAAAAGCCGGAAGGTATACTTTTAGCTTTTGGTGGACAAACTGCCTTGAACTGTGGAGTAGAATTATATAAAACAGGTGTACTTGAAAAATATCAAGTTAAAGTTCTTGGTACTCCTGTTCAGTCAATTCTGGATACTGAAGATAGAGAGTTATTTGTGAAAAAACTTGATGAAATAAATGTAAAGACAATTAAAAGTATAGCTGTAACTGATATCGAATCGGCGAAATCAGCCGCAACAGAACTTGGTTATCCTGTTATTATTCGGGCTGCTTTTACATTGGGTGGACAAGGAAGTGGATTTTGTGATAATAATGAAGAAATGGAAGTATTGGCAAAAAAAGCCTTTTCTTTTTCACCACAAATTCTTGTTGAAAAATCATTAAAGGGATGGAAAGAAGTTGAATACGAAGTTGTGCGTGATAAATATGACAATTGTATTACGGTTTGTAATATGGAGAATTTTGATCCTTTAGGTGTACATACCGGAGAAAGTATTGTTGTTGCTCCATCACAAACCTTAACCAATGCCGAATATCACAAACTACGTTCATTAGCAATTAAAATTATTAGGCATATTGGTGTTGTTGGTGAATGTAATGTTCAATATGCTCTCGATCCAAATTCTGAAGATTACAGGGTAATTGAAGTAAATGCACGTTTATCACGATCAAGTGCTTTGGCTTCGAAAGCTACGGGTTACCCACTTGCTTTTGTAGCAGCTAAATTAGGCCTGGGCTATGGATTACACGAACTTAAAAATTCTGTTACAAAAACAACGACTGCTTTTTTCGAACCAGCTTTGGATTATGTGGTATGTAAAATACCACGTTGGGATTTGAATAAATTCATTGGTGTATCGAAACAGATCGGTAGTAGCATGAAAAGTGTTGGCGAAATTATGTCCATTGGGCGAACGTTCGAAGAAGCGATTCAAAAAGGTTTACGAATGATTGGGCAAGGAATGCATGGATTTGTTGCCAATAAAGAAATCCAAATAGACGATATTGAAAAGGAACTTGCTGAACCAACCGATAAACGAATTTTTGTTATTGCCCAAGCTATACGAGAAGCTTATTCAATTGAAAAGATTCACGAATTAACAAAAATTGATAACTGGTTTTTGTATAAACTTAAGAACATTTATGATTTAGAAGAACTGGTTTCTAATTATAGAAGTTTGAATGATTTGCCAAATGAAACTTTGATCAAAGCAAAACAATTTGGATTTTCAGATTTTCAAATAGCGAGATTGATATTTAATAGTGAAGATTCTGAAATTGAAAATGACTTAATGAAAGTCCGTAATTTTAGAATCGAAAATAAAATTACTCCTTATGTAAAGCAGATTGATACCTTGGCAGCAGAGTATCCTGCACAAACAAATTACCTGTATCTTACTTATAATGGAGCAAAGAATGATGTTGAATTCGAAAAGGATGAAAAATCCGTAGTTGTGTTGGGATCAGGTGCTTATAGGATTGGAAGTAGCGTTGAATTTGATTGGAGTAGTGTAAATGCCATAAATACGATTAAAAAGAACAATTTACGTTCTATCATGATCAATTATAATCCTGAAACGGTGAGTACCGATTATGATGTGTGTGATCGATTATATTTTGATGAGTTAAGCTTTGAAAGGGTTATGGATATTATTGATTTGGAAAATCCAAAAGGGACAATTGTTTCTGTAGGTGGGCAGATTCCAAATAATCTGGCTATGCGATTAAATGGAAGTGATGTCAAAATCCTTGGCACATCGGCTGATAATATTGATAATGCCGAAGATAGACACCGATTCTCAAGTATGCTCGATGATCTAAAAATTGATCAGCCACGATGGAAAGAACTATCAAGTATGGATGATATTTATCGTTTTGTTGATGAAGTGGGTTTTCCCGTACTTATTCGCCCATCTTATGTTTTGTCAGGTGCCGCTATGAATGTGGTTTCGAATAAAGATGAATTAGAGCATTTTCTTACACTAGCTACGAATGTTTCTAAAAAATATCCTGTTGTAGTTTCCGAGTTTATTCAGGAAGCTAAGGAAGTTGAAATGGATGCCGTTGCTAATAATGGTGAAATGATAGTTTATGCTATTTCTGAACATGTTGAGTTTGCTGGAGTTCATTCGGGTGATGCTACTATAGTTTTCCCAGCACAAAAGATTTATATTGAAACTATAAAACGAATTAAGAAGATTACAAGACAAATAGCTAAGGAGCTCAATATTACAGGACCTTTCAATATTCAGTTTTTAGCAAAAGATAATGATATAAAGGTTATCGAGTGTAATCTACGTGCTTCAAGAAGTTTTCCTTTTGTATCGAAAGTATTAAAAACAAATTTTATTGAGTTAGCTACTGAAGCAATGTTAGGATTAAACGTAGAAAAACCACAGAAATCAATTTTTGATTTAGATTACGTGGGAGTAAAGGCTTCTCAATTTTCATTCTCACGTTTATTAAAGGCTGATCCAGTTTTAGGTGTCGAGATGGCATCAACTGGAGAAGTGGGATGTATTGGAGAGAGTTATTATGAAGCAATTCTGACTGCAATGCTTTCGGTCGGTTATAAAATTCCTAAAAAGAATATCCTTATTTCGTCGGGTCCCCCAAGAGCTAAAGTGGAATTATTGCAAAGTGCAAGAATGCTTCATGAAAAAGGATATAATTTATATGCTACTGGTGGAAGTCAGAAATTCTTGGAATTACACGGTATTCCTGCAACTAAATTACATTGGCCTGACGAAAATCAAAAACCAAATGTTCTAGATTTCTTAAAAGCTAAAGAAATTGATATGGTAATTAATATACCAAAAAATCTTTCGAAAGATGAACTGTATAATGATTATACTATACGTAGGAGTGCTATTGATTTTAATATTCCACTAATTACGAATGCTCGATTAGCAAGTGCATTTATTTATTCATTCTGTAAAATCGATTTAGATTGTCTTGAAGTAAAAAGTTGGGATGAGTATTAGAAGAATTTCACCCTATATGATTTAGTATCACGTAGGGTGAAAATTATTTTTTTGAAAGTATATCAATTTTGTTTTAAATATTTTACAAGCGTTGCTAACTTTAAACACTGCATGGTCTTGTTCTTCAGTTGTATGTCCTGAATAATCGTCATCTTTTTATAATAATATCTGGTTGCAACCATGCTACCTTCTGGATTTATCATAGTATTAGCAATCAGAGTTTACTTTAAGCAATTAGTGTGATAGAATAGGATATAGGCTAATGGGCAATAAAATAGTATATAATACCATTGTAGATATTATTTCATCTAGAAATGCTTTTGGTACTGTTCAATTTTTTGTTCTAGGTTAGCCGATAATTATGATGTACGATAGACATACTAGAGGAGGATATACTCAAAATGCTAATATGGTTTCGAAAGATTTACCTGATGATAAGATTAATTTTGAAGAGGTTAAATTAAAGTTAATACAGAGAAAATAATAAAAAAACATTGTATTTATTCGTTAATTTGAATCATGAAAAAGAGATTTATAATCATATTGGTACTTTTCTTAAATTTTAATAGTTTGTTACTAGCTCAAGGTTGTGGGCCAAATTGCCCTGCTTGTTCAGGAACAACAGATGGAAATCTTACTTCACTAAGATCAATATCAGTTCAAGGATTATATATGCCTACAGGAGAAGAAGAATTTGGTGTGTTAGGACTTAAATATGGTGCATTCGATTGGTTTGATTTAGGAATTGCGTATACTTTTAAGTCTGAAAAAATAATTTGGAATGCTCGATTGCAAGCAATAAAACAAAATGAAGAGAATTGGAAGCCTAGTGTTATTATAGGAACTGGAAGTATTAGAACTGATGGAACTGATCAATCAATTTATTTGAATATTCTTAAATCTAAGGAGTTTTCTGAAAACTTTGCAATAAGTCTATCCGGAGGTATAGCAAGCCTTACTTCTGATATAGAAAAAATTTATGGTATTGGTAATGTTTCTTTTATTTTCATGGAAAAAATTACTGCATTCGTAAACTTTGATGGTATTAGTTTTCATGAAGGAGTAATGTGGACTGTGAATGATTGGTTTACTGCTGGTATTATGATGATTGAAAGTAAAGACCCAGCTATTTCTGTCAATATTACTGCACCTTTATTTAAAAGTAAGAAAAAAGGAGATTAAATAATTCGTGGTTATAATTAATTTAACATATGGATAAAAAATAAGGGGCTTTCAACCCCTTATTAAACTATTATACAAGTGCTATTTTAATTTTCTTTCATATTTACAACATTCTGGCAAGGCATTGTAAACATCATCGTTAGCTTTTACCATTTTTGTATCATGCCCAACTTTTGCAATTGCCTGATGGATTTCCATAAGTTTAATTTTCGAATTATATGAAACTTGAATTATTTTCGATTCTTCATTCCATTCAGCAGATTGTACTCCATTAACTGATAAGGCAGCTTTTTCGATTCTTTCTTTACACATGCCACAAGCTCCGTTTACAAAAAACTCGGAAGATTCTGCTGAGCTTTTTACTTTTCCGTAAGTCAATCGTTCATATAAACAACATCCTGGCAGTTCATTATAAATATCATCTGATGCTTTTTCAAGCTCTGTATCGTGACCTGCTTTTGCAATTGCTTTATGAATATCAGTTATTTTAACTTTTTTAGAATCGAACGAAAGATGTAAAATATGATCTTCGGTACTCCATTTTGCATGTTCAACTCCATTTATAGAAAGGGCAGTTTCTTCAATTCTTGCTTTACACATTTCGCAAGCACCACCAACTTCAAACATTGTACGCTCTAAGTTTTCAGAAATTTGTGAATGCGTTGAATGATCTTGTTTAGAATTTGTATTGCCATGATTATGACCTGTAGAAACTTTTCCCCCATCAGGGTTCATCATGCTGGGTAAGCCAATTAACTGAGCTGAGGCATCGATTTTAAATACTCCGTTTGTGGCAATTTCTTCGCCTTCATTTAAGCCTTCTTTTACAACGAAAAATAAACCTGCTTCTGGACCTAGAACTATTTCGCGATATAAAAACGATGGTGTTTCCCGATTTGGAACTTTAACATATACAACAGATCTTTTTCCTGTCCATAAAACAGATGATTTAGGCACAAGAATCTCATTGCTTGATTCAGCAATTTTCGATTCCAGTATCCCTGTTGTAAACATTTCAGGTTTTAAAGTTAGTTTCGGATTTTGGATATCTACTCGAATGCTGGCAACTCGGGTTTTACCATTAATAAAAGGATCAATATAGCTTACCTTTGCACTAAAGTTCTTCCCGGGCAATGCTTGAATAGTAAAATCTATTTTATCACTTATTTTAATCCAGGGCAAATCACTCTCGTAAGCATCAAACATAGCCCAAACCTTGGTTAAATCAACCACTTTAAATAATGCAGACCCTTCTTTTATATAATCACCTATTGCAACGTGACGCATCATTACCGTTCCGCTTATTGGTGAAAGCACATCAAAATAAATCTGAGGCTCACCTTTTTCTTCAATTTCCGCGATTTGTTTATCACTTAAGTCCCATAACTTAAGTTTACCTTTGGCGGCAGTATAGAGTGAAGGACGACTTTCTTTTAACGAAATTGCCTCTAATAATTCACGCTGAGCTGCTACCAGTCCGGGTGAATATATTGTTGCTAGTTTTTCTCCTTTGCTTACATTTTGTCCGGTGAAATTAACAAATAGCTTTTCGATCCGCCCACCAAACCGAGCAGTTAATTCGGCAATATTTCGTTCATCAACATGTATCTTCCCTTGTAGGTAAATAGTTTTACTTGGAATCCCTTTTTTTGCAATCATTGTTTGAATAGAAGCAAGCTTAATTGCCGATTCTGTCATTACAATTTCGTTTGGATCCACATCGTCGCCACCTGAACTTATAATTGTTAACGGAATTAAATCCATTGCACAAATAGGGCATTTACCTGGTTTATCTTGTTTAATTTGTGGGTGCATTGAGCATGTCCAAGTTGTAGGATCTTCTGACTCATGATTGTGTCCTTCGTGCCCTTCAATATGAGTTTCTTGTGAGACCATTTCGCCTGATGAGTGAAAAAATATCCACCCAATTAGAATTCCTACAATTAGAACTCCAATAACTAACCTGTAGTTTTCTTTTATATTTTGAATTATATTTTTCATAATAAAGTATTTTAATTGCCCATTAAATAATTGATGAATGATATGGCTGCTTGTTTATCAGCTCGAGATTTCTCAAGTTCCAGATTGTATTTTAATAGTCTACGTTCCATTCTCAGAACTTCTTCGAAATTTTTGCTTCCTGTTGAGTATTCCGTTTCCAACATTTTAAGTGATTTTTGAGCCAGATTTAATTGTGAGGTAAACAAATCTATCCTGCGGTCTGCATCCAAATAATCTTTCCATCCATTTTCAAAAAGGGTTTCTAAAATATTGATTTTATTTATTTTCTCGTTTTCTTTCGCAACTTCCAGATAAACTACTTCCTGCACCATTGCTTTATACTTGTTGCGATAAAGAGGAATGGTAATTCCAATTTTTGGAAACATAAAAGCATCGGTACCTGCTAGGTTATTTTCTCCTTTGCCAATAAAAGTGTAGTCAAAACCGATGTTAAAATTTGGTTTCCCGTTTTTCTGAGCTATATCTTTTCGAAAACGCAAAGCTTCTGTTTGAAAATCTATACCTAGCAACTGATGATTTTTAGTTAGGATTGAATCCAAAGCTGCCTGTTTTGAATGGCTAAAGTTATCGGTAGCTAAAAGTTCGGGTATTACAACAGGATCTTCATTATCAACATTCAAAAAATTATTAAACATGACTTGTAAAACATAATGTTTATCCTTTAAAAGAGCCAATTGGTTTTCTAAATCACCAATTTCCATTTCTATTCTAAATTCATCAACCGCTGAAACCAATCCAGATTCAACCTTTATATAAGCCAATTTCTGAAATACATTTAAAATTCCAATATTTTCGTTTGTAATTGAAATGGCTTTTTTATTAAAATATAAATTAAAATAAGTTGATCTTACTTCATTAAAAAGTTTAGACTTAGCCTCTTCAAAAACTTCATATTTTGCTTTAGCTGATTGAATGGAAGCATTCTCCTTAGCTTTAAGCGTACCAAACCACGGAAACATCTGCGAAGCGGATATTTTAAACTCTTGTGGTCCTACGCGGGTTTCCACTGGCTGAATAAAATACGCAAAAGCTATTTGGGGATCGGGCAAGGCTTTCACCTGTGGTGCTATTTCCAAAGCAGACATATATTCATTGAATTTAGACTTAAGTCCAGGATTGTTTTCTGCGGCCAATTGCAAATAACTACCCAGCTCTTCTTGTGCAGTAACTATTGAAGAAATAGACAACAAGAAGATTCCTATTATGATTTTATATTTTTTCATAGTTCTAAGCATTTTTCTTTTTAAGTTCTCTATTGATCTTACTTTCCTGCCACATACTGTATAAAACAGGAACAACTAACATGGTAAGCACTTCGATTGTCATCCCACCAAATAATGGAATAGCCATAGGAACCATAATATCGGAACCTTTACCTGTTGATGTTAAAATTGGGAGTAAAGCAATAACCGTTGTTGCGGTTGTCATAATTGCGGGACGAACTCGCTTTGAGCCGGCATCAAGAACTAAAGCACGAACTTCTTTAATAGATTTAGGCTGGAGTTTATCTTGCAATTGTTTTATGTATGTACTAATTAATACACCATCATCGGTAGCAACACCAAATAATGCAATAAATCCAACCCATACTGCCACGCTTAGATTAATTGTTTGTACCTGAAACAAGTTTCTAAGTTCTATTCCTGCAAGTGATCCATTCATAAACCAAGGCTGACTATAAAGCCATAACATGATAAATCCGCCAGAAAAGGCCACAATAATTCCAGTGAAAATTAGTGATGTAGATATAACCGAGCGGAACTGGAAATAAAGAATAAGAAAGATTATTAATAGTGAAATCGGTACAACAATCAATAATCGTTTTGTAGCCCTAATTTGATTTTCATAATTTCCAGTAAAAACATAACTAACTCCAGCGGGTATATTAAACAACCCTTGATCCACCTTATCTTTTAAATATACTTGGGCGTTTTCCACCACATCAACCTCTGCAAATCCATCCTTCTTGTCGAAAATTACGTATCCTACCAAGAATGTATTTTCGCTTTTAATTAATTGTGGTCCACGAGTATAATGTATTGTTACCAGTTCGCCAAGTGGAATTTGCGTTCCAGTAGGGGTAGGAATTAGAATTTTTTTCAGATCTTCAGGATTATCTCTATACTCTCTTGCATATCTTAATCGTACAGGGAATCGCTCACGTCCTTCAACCGTAGTTGTAAGTTTCATTCCACCAATAGCACTACTTAAAACATTTTGCAGGTCTCTAACTGATAAGCCATAACGGGCAATTGCATCTCTATTGATTTCCATTTCAAGATATGGTTTTCCAACAACACGGTCTGCAAAAACAGACATTGCTTGTACTCCTTCGACTTGTTTTAAATGTTTTTCAATTTCGTAGCCTACTTTTTCGATACTTTCCAAATCGGGTCCGAAAACTTTTATTCCCATTGGTGCCCGCATACCAGTTTGTAGCATAACCAATCGAGTTTGGATAGGTTGCAATTTAGGAGCAGAAGTTAATCCAGGAATGGTTGATTGCTTAATAATCTCATCCCAAATATCATTTGGTGATTTTATTTCATCACGCCATTGTCTAAAATATTTACCGTTTTTAAATTGAGTAAGATTTTCCTTGCTGATTAATCGAAAATCTTCTTTCTCTGGATTGTAAGGGCTTCCGTTTTTTAGAATAAAAGCCCCTTGTTTATTCACTTTAAAACGTAATCTATGTCCATTGCCATCCAATATATATTCCGATTTGTAATTAATTACATTTTCGAACATAGAAGTAGGAGCAGGATCAAGTGCCGAATTTACACGACCCCATTTTCCGACAACACTTTCAACTTCGGGTATGTTATTCAATTTCTTATCTAATATTCTAATTACTTCAAGGTTTTCTTCAATGCCTGAGTGTGGCATTGTTGTTGGCATAAGAAGAAATGAACCTTCGTCTAATGAAGGCATAAATTCTTTTCCAATTCCGGGAAGCAAGGCATTCAAACTCTGATAGGTATTTGTCTTTTTAACAAAATCGGGCATGAAACCAAAAAGCTTATCAAAACCTTGCCAGGTAGAAATTCCAAATACTACAATAAAAATAGGTAGGGTTAAAAACTTCCATTTATTTTCTAAACACCAACTTAATATTTTAGGATAAAAGATAACAAACAAGCTCATAAATCCTAATACACCGCCAACTATTGCAATTACAAACAGATAGTTAGCAAATAAAGAATTTTGTGCCCCTAACGGAACCCATGCTTTGGCAAGAAAAAATGTAATGACAACTATTGTAATTCCTATGTTTATTAAGTTTGCTCGTTGTTTAGTAATAATATCTGACCATAAATCCGAAGCAAGACTATTAAATCCATATGCGGTTAATGCTAAAGCAACATAATTACCAGAAAAAACTGATAACACGATTCCTGCAATTATTAAAATGCTACCACCAGTTTTTTTGTATTTATTTTTATCAAAACGAATTGAAAAAATAAGGTGGGCAAGAGTTGGTATAATTATCAGGCCAATTATTAAAGCAGAAAGCATGGTGAAAGTTTTTGTAAAAGCTAAAGGCTTAAAAAGTTTACCTTCGGCAGCTTCCATAGCAAAAACAGGCAAGAAACTAACAATTGTGGTAGACAAAGCGGTTATTACTGCACCTGCAACTTCGATTGTTGCTTCGTATACAACATTTAGCAATTGCTTTCCTCGCGCCCCAATGTTTTTGGGTAAGTCTATATGCCGAATTATATTTTCGGTAAATACAACCCCCACATCTACCATTACTCCAATTGCAATTGCTATGCCCGATAATGCAACAATATTAGCATCAACACCAAATCTACGCATGGTGATGAAAGTAATTAACACACCGATTGGTAATAGGCTGGAAATAAGGAAAGAAGCTCTTAAATTTAGAACTAACACAATTACCACCAGAATACTTATTAATAACTCAAGCGTTATAGCTTCTTCTAATGTCCCTAAGGTCTCTATTATTAGGCTAGTACGGTCATAAAAAGGAACTATGGTTACTTTAGAGACTGTGCCATCGCTAAGTATTTTTGATGGTAAGCCTGGTTCTATCTCAGAAATTTTTAATTTAACATTTTCTATGGCTTCAAGGGGATTAGCGCCAAATCGTGCAACAACAACTCCGCCAACCGCTTCGGCGCCACCTTTATCTAATCCACCTCGACGTGTTGCCGGACCAAAGTTTATTTTTGCCACATCTTTTAATCGGATAGGCACATTATCTCGCACTGCAACAACACTTTTCTCTAAATCTTCGAGATTTTTAATATAACCAAGAGCCCTTATTAAATACTCCACACGGTTAAATTCTATTGTTCGTGCGCCAATATCTAAATTGCTGTTTTTTACAGCCGCCATAATTTGTGATACATTTACTCCATGCGCTTTCATAGCGTTCGGATCAATATCTATTTGGTATTCTTTTACAAATCCACCGACAGAAGCTACTTCGGCAACTCCTTTAGCTGATGTTAATGAATATCGCACATAAA
Source organism: Bacteroidales bacterium (assembly GCA_016342685.1). Classification (GTDB taxonomy): domain Bacteria; phylum Bacteroidota; class Bacteroidia; order Bacteroidales; family UBA12077; genus UBA12077. Next base: position 753,321 of record JAEINU010000001.1, read on the forward strand.
AATCCTGAATAGTTCTTAGTTCGTGTGGATCCCAGCCACCGGCAGGTTTTCCATCTTTATCTCGTCCTTCCAGAGTGTACCAGTAAATTTGCCCTAAGGCAGTAGCGTCTGGACCTAATGTTGGGGAAACTTCTTCAGGTAATGTCCCTGTAGGCAATGAATTTAGTTTTTCTAGTATTCTGGTCCGGCTCCAATAAAATTCAATATCTTCATCGAAAATGATGTAGATACTAGAAACTCCAAATATGGAATTGCTTCGAATAGTTTTTACACCCGGAATACCTAGTAATGATGTTGTTAATGGATAAGATATTTGATCTTCAATATCTTGGGGTGATCGTCCGGGCCATTCTGTATAAACAATTTGTTGGTTTTCACCAATGTCAGGAATAGCATCAACAGGAACTGGATCAGATGGTAATATTCCGGTATCCCATCCAAATGGTGAATTTACAATTCCCCAAGCGATGAAAATAGTAAGCACTAAAAAAGTTACTAACTTATTCTCTAAAAAGAATTTTATAGTTTTATTTAACATATTTGTATGTTTGTCGGTTATGATTTATTAAATACATCATTATATTATCTGTAATACAGATAATTAACTATTATATCATAAACAATATCAACACAAATATGTTTGTAGTCTTGAAAGTTTGGATTGAGTTGTAAGTGGTGGTGGTGATTCCGAAATGGGGGAATCATTAATTAATTCGATATGAAAATTAATATCTAATACAATGTAAAAAACAGCAAATAGCTCAACACTATTTACTAAATCATTTTCAAGAATAGAGGAGATTACAAAATTTTCGTCAAGCTGAAATGATTTTGTTTCATTTCTACAACATCCCTTTTCACCCATTAAATCACAACAAGTTTCTGCTTCTTGTGTAATTGAGACTGATACTAAATTGCTTTTACAGTAATGTTTAGAAACAGAAAATCCAGCTGTTACAGTTAACAGTAAAATAGAAAGGCTAATATGTAATAGTTTTCTAAACATCCAATCTAATTATCTATACAAATAAACGAATTAAATGATAAAAGGTTTATAGATAAAAGGTTAATGTAATGTTAAATTAATTCTTTAGACTAAAATAAGTTTTACTAATTGATTCGTTTCTTAAAATTTTAGGGTATAAATCATTTTTCACCCAATCAAAGTTTGGTTCTAAGGTTAATATCTTATTAAGTAAGTTCTTAGATTCAATACTTTTACCATTTCTATCTAAGGAAATTGCTAACCAAACCATTGTATTTATATATTGCCAATTGTGTTTTATTTGATTGGTTAATTCAAAAAGTTGTATGGCTGATTTATAATATTTAATGGCTTCGTCAATATTACCACCAAGTAGGGAAGGTGTATGGTATTTATAATTGGCCATTTCTACTATAATTGATGGTGAAATATCGTTGTATGAGCTTGCTTTCTCTAGATAATCTTTTCCTTTTGGACCATTAAATATTACATGGGTAGGGAAGAGTATAATTTTGAAACCATAAATGCCTGCTTTAAGGCCATGGGCATCTGCCCAATCTGGATTGTACTTCAGCAGGGTTTTGATATTTTTTTCTGTTTCGGGTAATATTCTTTTTGCCTTTTCAAATTCTCTGCGATCAATTAAAACTCCCATATATCCATACTGACTTTTAGTAAGTTCAAATAACTCGAATATATTATTGGATATATTATAGGAATCTTCTAAATCGTCCATAATGATTGTCCATAAAGCGTTGTTACCTGTAATATATGCTTGATAGAGTTTTTCTTTTGTTTTTCCTAGATCACTGGAAAGCACTGTAAATATTGGAAAAAGTAAGACTGCAAGTATTGTTGTAAGTTTTTTCATCTTTAAAAGTTTTATTATTAAACAACGCACAATGAAAAATGTTTAATAAAAAACTAAAAAAAATAAACAAAAATTATATTATTATGGTAATGTAACATAAAAGGTAGATCCTTCTCCTTTAATTGATTTTACCCAAATTTTACCACCTAATAATTCGGTAAAAGACTTTGCTATTGTTAAACCGACACCTTACACCATCATAATTTTTGGTGAATTCAACTTCTTCTTGATGGAAATGCTTAAATATATTGCTTTTTATTTTTGGGTCAATACCAATTCCTGTATCTTGAATAGCGAATTGTATAAAATTATTGATTTGATCGACTACAATAAAAAGATATCCATTTAAAGTAAATTTAATTGCATTATCAATTATTGATTGTAATACCTGTGATAATTTTAATTTATCGGAATCTAATGTTCTTAAAACCTAAAACTCAATACCCTTCTCGTTAGCCAAATTGCTATAACTCTTTTCTAATTCGGAAAGAACCTGATTAATAGAGAATTTACTTTTTATTAAATCAATCTGACCAGTTTGTATTCTTGATGTTTGTAAAATATTTTCAACAACTTTTAATAATTGATTTCCACTTTTTTGGACTGTATTAGAATATAATATTCTTTTTTCGGGACTTATGTTTTCTTTAGCAAGAAGTTTCGTGAAAGGTCTCGTGCTAAACCAATAATTCCATTTAACGGGGTTCTAATTTCGTGACTCATATTAGCTAAAAATGCAGCTTTTAACAAATCACTTTCTTCGGCTTTTTCTTTAGCTACCATGTGTTTTTGGTTCTCTTCGTTAATTTCTTTTTTGTATTTTTCAAGATAATAAGCACCAATTATTGCAAGAACACTTGCTGAGATAAGAAAGAAATTATTGCCTAAGAACTAAGCAAATCCTTTAGGTTGAATGGGTTGAATCAGAAGATCTTGAAAGAAAATGGCAACTATATTATAGAATGTAACAGTTGTAATAAAAAACAGAATTGTTTCAAATGCTATTTTTATGTAGCTGTTAATCAAATTAGAAAGATAAAGTAATTATCTTTTTAACTGCAGTTTAAAATAGAATGTACTTCCAGTACCTTCTTCACTTTCTACACGAATTGTTCCTCCATTCTTTTTTATAAGCTCTGAACAAAGAATGAGTCCCATCCCGGTTCCTTTTTCTTTATCGGTTCCGTAGGTGGAAAAGCTAGTTTCAATTTTAAATAATTTGTCAATGTTTTCGGCGGGGATTCCTACCCCTTGATCTTTAATTGCAATTTCAATACAATTATTTTCAGAATTAATAAAGGCAATTTTAATGGTACTTTTTCTATCAGAGAATTTGATTGCATTTGTTAATAAATTCCTGAAAATTGTTTTAATAGAGTCTTTATTTGCATGAATTAAAAGATCATCATTTAACTTAGTTTCAATTTCAATTGTAATATTCTTTTCGTTTGCTCTTTCTTCAACAATGCTAAGAGATTCAATTATTATTGGTTTTAAACCAATGTTGCTTGTTTTAAAATCAACAATATTCATTTGTATTTGAGCCCACAGCAAGAGATCTTGCAATAAATTGTTTGTTTTGGATGATAAGCCAATCAGTAAATTTATATAATCTAATTTTTCTTGGTATGAAATATCATTAAAACTGTCTTTTAATAAATTTAAAAGTTGAAGAAAATTTCCAATCGGGCTTTTTAAATCATGAGCCATAATTGAAAAGAACATATTTTTTGTTGCGTTCGCTTCGGTTAATTCTTTTTCCGATTTTATTAAGGCATCTTCAGTCTTCTTTCGCTCCGTAATATCTTCTTTTATTGCAAGATATTTAATTGTATTTCCATTGTCATCTATAATTGGGGATATGGAAGCTAGTTCCCAATAATGTTCACCATCTTTTCTTTTATTAAGAAACTCACCTGTCCAAGTATTGCCAGATGAAATGGCATTCCATAATTCTTGATAATCGTTAGAACTTGTATGTTCTGTTTTTAAGATTCTTGGATTTTTGCCAATTACTTCTTGGTTTGAATATCCTGTAACTTCATTAAATTTAGGATTTACATATTCTATATTTCCTTTTAAATCAGTAATAATTACTGATACAGGACTTTGCTTTATTGCAGTTGATAATGTTAATATTTCCTTTTCGACGGTTTTACGTTTAGTAATATCTCTAAGCGCAACAACCCTGTATTCTTTGTTATTAATAAATACATTGTTTGCTTCAATTTCAACCGTAAGATTTGTATTGTCGGCACAAATAATGATTATCTCGTGTATGCCAGATTGCCTTGTTCTTAATTTCGATTTTGCCAGCTTTGTATAGTTTGGATGAATGTAATCAAGAATATTTTTCCCAATAATAAACTCTGCTGTATATCCTGTTATCTTGAGCGCCGAAGGGTTAATATCTTTGATAATACCATTTTCATGAACAATTATACCTTCAACCGTTAAATTTGTAAGAACTTTATATCTATCTTGACTTTCTTGTAAAGCCTCTTTAGCTTTTTTCTGTTCTGTTATATCTTCTAATATACCATCGAAATAATCAATGCTCCCATTAATATCTCTTATAACATTTATGGTTCCTTTTACAGTTATTGTTTTACCTGATTTTGTTTTAAGCGATTGTTCTTTTGTAATGTCTTTAACGGATGTTTCTATTAGTAGCTTTATTTCTGAATCACGATCTTCCTTCTTTAGAAATAAATCGTATGCACTTATCTTATAAATTTCCTCAAGCGAATATTCGAACATTTTCGCCAAAGTTGGGTTTGCATATAAAATAGCACCTTTAAGCGATGTTCTGAAAATCCCAATTGGAAGTTGATCCGTTAGGTTTCTTATCATGTCTTTATCATCTTTTAGATGATTTATATATTTTAAATGATCGGCCATATTTCAATTATCTATTTGCAGATTATACGGCTTTGTAAAGATAACGGTTTTTGTGTATATGTAACAAAACCACCTGTTCATCAAAAATATACAGGACTTTGCAGTGTTTTTTAAGGGAATCTTAGAATAAATATGGATCCTTTTGTCGGTTCTGAAATCACTTGCACATTTATTTTATGATAGTCACAAATCTTTTTCGATAAAGCTAATCCTAAACCATAACTATCTTTTGTTTCATTTGAGTTTTTAAAACGAGAAAATATATCTGGGATTTTTTCTTTTTGAATTCCTATTCCCGTATCAGAAATTTTAATAGTAAACGAGTTGTTTTCTAGATAGCTTTCTATCTTAATATGTCCTATTTCTGTGTATCTAATCGCATTATTAATAAAATTATAGAAAAGTGTAAACAGTAGATTTTCATTTCCATCAGTAATAAAGTTTAAAGGACTTAACTCTATTATTGATTGAAGTTCTTTTGCTTGCATCTTATCTTCAATTTCTTCGATTACATTCTTTAAAGTCTTATTAATATCAACTTTTTCGGTTAATATATATTCTTCATTTTCGATTCTCGACATCATTAAAAGAGTTCGAACTAAATTAGTCAATCGACGAAGTGTTTTTTTCGATTCAAAGATTTTAATCATGTCCTTTTCGGGAAGTTCACCTTCATGTAGAATGTTATCGAGTTTACTCTGAATAATACTTACAGGTGTAAGTAGTTCGTGAGAAACATTACTAATATAATCACGTTCATCGTTAAATGCAGTTTCGATTTTTCGCATAAGCGAATGTATTGTATCATCGAGATACGCAAAATCGGATGTTGACGTTTTTACAGGTTCATAATTAAATGAGGATGGATGATTTGTTGATTTGAGTTTTTTAACGATTTTTTCAAAGGGCAAAAGTAGATATTGAATAAATGATAAATCGAAAATAAAAGTTAATGAAATAATAATGATTAAAAATATAAAAGCCAGTCGTTTAAGATTTTGTTCAAAACGATATATGGTCGATATGCTTTTCCCAATTTCAATTACATAATTGTTTTCATTTTCTTCAATTGAATAGCTTAGAACTCTGTAGTCGACTAATTCTTCTTCGATAATACGTTGCGAAAATTGAATTTCATTAAGCGTGGTATCCTTGTTAACTTGCTCAATAGATATATATTCTTCTTTTAAGATGTTATAACTTCCAAATGCTTGAAATTCAGCATCCATATCGATAAATGATTCCATTCCTAAACTATCAACCAGTTCAATAACCTGATCGAGTTTTTGAATTAATACTTCGTCGGTTTCTTTTATCGAAATTTTACTTACAAACCAAGGTATTATTAATAATAACAAGGTTATTATGAGCGCTTTCGAAAAAGCATTAAAAATAGCAAGTTGACTTTTTAACTTTAGCTTAGGTAAAATCATATTATATCTCGAATTTATATCCAATTCCACGAACCGTTTTTATCCAGTTAGAGTCATCAAAGGATGAAAGTTTTTTGCGAATATTTTTAATATGTACATCGATGTAATTTGAATCGAAATCATCTTCGAAAAAATCGCCCCAAATATGCTCTGTTAATTGCAACCGATCTAGAACTCTGTTTTTATTTAGTACCAGATAACTGAGTAATTTGTACTCTTTTTTTGTTAAATCGATGTTTTTATCGCTATACTGCAAATGTTTTTTTGTTGTATCTAATGCAAAGTCACCAAAGTTTATAATTGATGATTGATGTCCAAATTTTCTTCTGGTAATTGCTTGTATTCTTGATAATAATTCTAGCAATGAAAATGGTTTTGGCAAGTAATCATCGGCACCAAGATCAAATCCTTTTATTTTATCTTCTAATTCGCCACGAGCTGTTATTACAATAAAGTACGCTTCGGAATTATATTCTTTAGCTTCTTTAATAAGATCCAAGCCATTGTAATCCGGGAGTCCTATATCAAGTAAGATAAAATCGTATGGGTTAACAGCAATAAGTTCAGAAGCTTCTGTTCCGGTATATGCTAAGTCGCAATTATATTCTTCTTTTTCAAGAAAATGTTTTATTTCTGATGATAAGCTTTTTTCGTCTTCTACAATTAAAATTCTCATCTATGGTAGTTTAAAAAATAAATGATAAAGAAATAAGAAATCCAGATTGATCTTTCATTCCAAAAGCTTTTAGTTTATCTGACGGTATGTAATACATCCAGGAAAAAGTAGCCGATACACTATTAATTCCATAGCTTATTGGAATTAAGAAATCAACTCCTTGATATGTATATGTGTTGGTTGATAAACCATTATTTCTTAGATATCTTTCTACAATATCTTCGGTTGTTATGTTTTCGGTTTGATATCCTCTGAACTTTAGAATAGGCAATAATACATTCTGTATATAGGGCTCGTAGAGATCGTATAACCAATAATCGGTTCCTTGATTTACAGAGACTGTTGGTTGAATAAAAAGGAAATCATCTTTTGTAAGGACATTTTCAAAGTCAAGTAAAATTCCCACAGAAAAACTTGTAAAATAATTTTTGTTATCGAGATAAAAATTACCATCGCCCGAAAGGTAGAGCATTTCGTAGGTTATTCCTGTCGATGCATTAATGGTATGATTGTAATCTATTCCATTAAAATCAGACATCCCGGCATATTTATGATATGTATAATTAAGATCTATATCCCAAAAATCATCAAAGAAGTATTTTTGAAACCCGGCTTGTAAATCAATGTCGTAGCTCGATGTATCGGCTTTTAGGTAGCTGGTATACATAAAACTGGCATACAATCCTGTTTTATGAAGAAATGTAGCATCACCAATAAAAGCCGGAATTGTTTCGTTTGCTTGATCTTTTGATTTTATTCTGTTATTCGTATAGTTGAGATCAAACATGAAAAAATTGAATTCATAATCTGTTTCTGTTAAAGTATCAGATAGTTGAGTGGAATCATTAGATTCTACCTGACTCCAAATTAAGTTAGGAGTTAAAAAAAACAAAAATATAAATCCTGCTATGGCTATTTTACAGGAACTTAATGACATTTAGTTAGTTTTTGAGTTTTTGTTGAAATATCAACCCTTGCGTTTTCTTCGAATCGCTTTGCTTTTTCGTATTATTTGTTTTTTCTTTTTATTTTGAATTTGCGCTTTCTTTATCTGTGCTTTTTTTATTTGTGTTTTCTTTTGAGTTGTTTTCGGCACAGTCTTTACTGTTTCTTTTTTAGACGGATCAGTAGTTTTCTTTATTTGAGATTTGTTGTCTGTCTGTCCAAATGAAACTATGGCAAATAAAACTAAAACAAAAACAATTGCTAATCTTTTCATAATTTCATATTCATGTTTTTCGCAGTGAAAGTTAACAAAATAATCATATAATATAAAGTGCTAATTTATGATTGACTTATACAACTAGTTTAATAACCATAGATTTTGTCTTAATACCATTCTTAAAATAATTAATATTAAGTTTTGTAGAGAATACCGATGCATTATATAAATCTTCGAAAGATTGAATAATTGTGACGTTTTCACGAATAACACTATACGGTTTGTTGTCAATATCGTTCATATTGCTTTTCCGTTTTGAGTTGTTTCTATTTTTAAGGATTTTTAGCATAAATCATAGTTTTAAAAAAGTCCCAAAAGCATTTAATTAATAATCTTAATTATAGCTTTTTGCGCTTTTGGGACTACTCAAATCTAAACTAACCAACTACCAAATTGGTTTTCTTCTTTTTATTTCGATGATTGTTGTAACTCCATCCTGAGTTAACTCAGCAAGGTTATCGCAAGTTCCATCGCCATAATCAATAGTAATTTCGGGTTCTTCACCTTTTATAATTTTTCGAACTCCAGACACAAAATATCTGTAGCATCCAATTTCGTTGATACGAATTAATGGAGTTATTATTTCGCAAGAAATTGCTGTTCCGTCTGCTAATGTACCATTCGAAAACCCCGTAACTTCAATAACATCATCACTCTTATCTCTGGTATCCGATCCTTCTATTACTTCGCGCATTCGTTCTGCATACCAAGTAATTGTTCCTGCATTATTGGCTAAAATCATTGCTCCATCTACAAGAATATCGCTCTGTCTGTTTCCTGTTTCGTTAATTGTTCTAATTACATTCTTAGTACCTGTTAACTGGTTGTCGTCAACAAAGTAGTTTTCGAATGAATAATCAATTTCAACATCGCCAGCCCAATAATATCCATAATGATTTATGAAGATTTTTCCACGTCGTTCGCGTCCATCATTACATAGGCAATTTTCTTCGCCAAAATCGATTGTTGTACTTACCATATCAACATCATATATGCGTGTAATTGTAGCGCAAGGACTTAATCGATTGTATCTCCAGTTAGATTCTGTTCCGGATTTACTAACACTGGCATTGTCAAGATAATCAACTGCTTCATCTCCGATATCTTCAATTTCATCGAATACTTCCGATGCATAGGATTCATCAATAATGTCGGAATAATCGCTTTCCGGTGTTGCAGTATCATCATTATTACAAGACATTATTACAAACGCAAATAATGCCATTGTAATGAATGCTGCTAATTTTTTGTTAAAGATTTTAGTTTTCATAATGTTACTATTTTTAGAGATTTCTTAATTATTTATTTACTGATCAGTGTAAATTAAAAGGAGTAGATAAATTCTAATACTCACTTTCTAAAAACAAATCTAGTTTATCAAGATGAAGTGAAAATGAAGATGATGAGTAATCAGGTGAAAGTTTTTTAAAGGTTTATTAAAAAATGTGAATAATAGATTTCAAGAAAAGAAAATATACATAGTATAGTTTGATCTAATCAGGAAAAGATCATTCTATATTATGTATAGTTCACTAATAAATAATGGCTGTTATTTCTCCGAAAAATCTAGAAAATAACTGAGAGATAACATGAAACCAGATTGTTTTTGCCAACCGATATATTCGTATTTTTTTGATGGAATAGTATAAAGCCAAGAAAAAGTAATGTAGGTATTTTTAATCCCATAACTAATAGGCAAATAGAAATTGAAGCTTTCGTACGAAAATGTTTCGTATGAATATCCTGATTGTTTTAAACTTGATAATAAACTGGTTTTTTCTGAACCCGACAAGCCTTCATATAACCAAAAATCTGTTCCAAAAGATAATGCTAAGCTTGGACTAATATATAGAGCATCATTTTTAAACAGAATTTTATTTATAGTGAAAAATCTAGAGAAATTTAAGTCAAAAGCGTAATTTTTGGTTTCTCCTAAATAATAGGTAAGATCGGCAGTAAAATAAAAATTATTGATATCGTATGCTAATATAAAATTTATTGCGTGATCGTAATTAAATCCTTCCAAAATAGTATCGCCCGAGTATTTATGCCAGGTATAGCTAAGGTCAAAATCGAATCCGTTCTTAAAATATTTTTGATAACCAGCAGCGATATCATAATCATAGGAGGTCGTTTGATCTCCAAAATAATTAGCATATCCGAAACCACCGTAAACTCCCGATTTGTGAAAATAGGATATGCTTGAAAATAAGCTTGGTATATTTTCCGATTCTCCTGTTAAATATTCAATATTGTTGTTTGTATAGCTTACATTTAGTATAGCTGAACTATAGTTCTCTTGATTAGAGTCTTGTTCAATTGATGTTTTACTGGTGTCAATTTGACTTTTTACATGATTTGGGAAAAAAAGCAATAGAATTAGTAAAACAATTAAAGGTATTGATTTTATTGTTGAAGTCATCTTTGGTAATTTGGATATGAGTTTAGAAAATGATTGTGAGATAAAAATGTACTAATCCCTAACAGTAAAATTGATAGGGATTAGTATATGTAATTTATCTTCCACCTTTCTTTTTGCTTACAGCACCTTGATTGCTTTTAGCCATTTTTTTGGCATTTTTCTTTTGTACTTTTGATTGCTCTTTTTGAGTTTTCTTTAATTGTTTTTGCTCTTTTGTTTGAGTTTTCGCTTGATCACCGGATTGTACCTTTGTTTTTGTTTGGCTTTTTACTTGTTCTCCAGTAGGTTCAGACACTTGTTCTTGTGTTTTGGTTTGAGTTTTTACCTGAGTTTCGGCGTTAACGTTTTCTTTAGACTGAGTCTTTGTTTGAGTTTGAGTTTGAGTTTGAGTTTGGGTTTTAACCTGTTCTTGAGTTTTTACTTGCTCTTGAGTTTGGGTTTGTTGTTTCTTTTGCTCTTTAATTTCTTCTTGAGCGAAACCGGCAACTGATATTGCCATTGCTGTTAAAATAATAATAACTTTTTTCATAATTAATTTTTGTATTAGTTAATAACATGTATTCTATATTAATTCTCAAAAACAAATTTAGACTATAAAGATGAAGTGAAAATGAAGAGATGCTTTTTTGAATAAATATTGTAAATTTGAATAAATCATAAAACTAACTTATCATGAAAAAACTTATTTTCTTCATTACTCTAACAAGTTTTTTAGGTTTATTATCGTGCAATAGTGGTACAGATAAAAAACCAAATGAATCAAAAGTTGAAAAATCAGAATTAATAAAAGATTGCGATGATTTTTTAACTCATTATGAAGAGTGGGTTGATGAATACATAGAGGCTATTGATAGTTATCTTAATAATCCTGACGATGAGACTATTGCGACGAGTTATATGGATTTAATGCAAGAAGCAATGGTGTGGAGCACTAAATGGGTAACTTTGGTAGATTGCGCCGAAAACGAAGAGTACGAGCAAAGATTTGAAGATATTGCAAAAGAAGTTGAAAATAAACTTCAAGAAATCGGATTGTAAAATTGTCTAAAAAGTACTGTGTTGTAGTTCAAATTTACTACACCATATACTTTCTAATTATTCCGAATAGTTTTTCTTCTTCAACAGGCTTTGATAAAAAATCTGTAAATCCAGATTCTATTATTGCTTTTTGTTCTGGAATAAGAGCAAATGCAGTTTGTGCAATAATTGGGACATCAGCATTAAATTCACGAATTTTTTTTGTTGCATCATAACCATTTAATATTGGCATTCTAATATCCATTAAAACTAATTGAATATTAGAGTGTTCTTTTACCATTTCAATTGCAATTTGCCCATTTTTTGCATGGAGAATATTTAAATCTAGTTCTTCGAGTCGAATTTTGTACAACTCAAAACTAATTTCATCATCCTCAGCAATTAGCAGAGTAAATTTATTTTTCATATTTAAAATATTAGCTTCTAATTCTTTGTTCTGTATTTGTCTATAATTGTTCCAAGTATAGTTTCATCTAATGGTTTTTCAAAAAAATCAGTAAACCCCATTTCTAAAATCTTTTGATGTTCTGGTATTGCTGCAAATGCCGTTTGTGCAATAATTGGAACCTGACGGTTTATTTCGCGAATCTGTTTGGTTGCTTCGTAACCATCTAATATTGGCATTCTAATATCCATTAGAATTAAATCAATCTTATTATTCTCTTTTACTTTTTCAACAGCAACTTTACCGTTTGGAGCATGTATTATGTTTAAATTAAAATTCTGAAGTCGAGCTTTGTACAATTCAAAACTAATTTCATCATCCTCTGCTATTAACGTTGTAAATTTATGTTTCATCTTAATTAATTTTAAATAGATAATGGAAAAGAAAAAGTAAATGTGGAGCCTTCGTTAACTTTGCTTTCTACCCATATTTTGCCACCGTGTTTTTCTACAAACTCTTTGCATAAAATTAAACCTAACCCTGTTCCTTTTTCTTTGTTGGTTCCTTCGGTAGTTATATTGTGATCTAATTTAAAAAGTTTATTAATTGTTACTTGATCTATTCCTATGCCTGTGTCTTTCACAAAAAACTTCACTTCATTGTTTGTGGTTTTACCGCAGCCAATAAATATTTCACCTCCTTCATTCGTAAATTTAATTGCATTGGAAATAAGGTTTCTAAATATTGTTTTAAACATATCTTTATCAATTTCCAAAGTATACGTTTTTGCATTTGTGTTTGAATTAATGCTTAAGTTTTTTGCAATGGCTAAATGTTGCATTTCATCCAAAACTTCATAAATCAATTCTTTACATTTATACGTTTGTGGATTAAAGGATATTTTGTCTCGTTGACTTTTCGACCATATCAATAGATTTTCTAAAAGTGTATATGTTTTATTTGCAGAAATATTCATGAGTTTAATAATCTGCGATAGTTTTTCATGCGTATATTTTAGATGATTTTCTTCTAGTAAATCTGAAAAACCTACTATATTATTAACAGGACCTCTAAGATCATGTGCGATTATTGAAAAGAATTTATCTTTAGTTGCATTAAGATCCTTAAGTTGAATATTATTTTCTTTTAATTCTTCTTCTGTTTTTTTTCTCTCTGTTATGTCTTGAAAAATTACTGCAAATTGATTTTTTTGAGGACAAAATGCTAGTGTGTCGTAATGTTTTTCTAATTCCTGAGAATAGTTCTCAAAATGTATTGATTTTCCAGTTAATGCTACACTACCATACTTTTCAATCCATTCTTTTTCAATGTTAGGTAAGATTTCTAACACTGTTTTGTTTATAATATCTTCTTTCTTAAGACCTGTTAATTTTTCAAATTCTGGATTTATATCAATAAACCTATAATCAATAGGCTTGTTATTTTTATCAGTTATAATTTCATTCAAGGCAAATGCTTCTTTCATATTTTCAAAAAGCAATCTGTATTTTTTTTCACTTTCAACCAATTCAATTTCAGCTTTCTTTCGTTCTGTTATATCTCTAAAAGCTGCAACTCTTATGTTTTTTTTATTTACAGTAAAATTTCTTGCTACAATTTCTATTGGAACTTCTTTACCATTTTTTCTAATGATAACAATTTCATAAGTTTTCGAAATTTTATTTATAATATATTCAGTAACCATACTTTGATAGAATGGATGAATTAATTTTAATACATTGCATCCAATAATTTCTTCTCTACTATATCCGGTAAGCTTTAAGAAGCTCTCGTTGCAATCAGTAATGTTTGTATTTACATGAAAAACAATACCTTCAAATGTTAGTTTTGATAGGTTTTTAAAACGTTCCTCACTTTGTTGTAATTGTTCTTGTTGTAGCTTCCTATTCGATATATCTCTAATAATCCCAACAGAATGCCAACTATTATTTAATCTTAAAGCAGAAAGGGATAATTCAATAGGTATTTCTACCCCATCTTTACGAATTGCGGAAAGTTCAATTATTTTATTTAGCGCATTTCCTTTACCTGTTTTAACAAATTTCTTAAATGCCTTTGAGTGACTGGGCATGTATTGATCGGGAGTTATTAGTTTATGAAGATTTTTACCCTGTATTTCTTTTTCTTTGTATTGAAATATTTTTTCAGATGCTTTATTCCAAAAAACAACATTGCCTTTATCGTTTATAAGTATTATTGCATCTTGTGCCGTATTGGTTATTGCTTTAAATTTACTTTCGCTTTCTTTTAGTTTATTTTCAATCTCCTTTTTAGAAGTAATATCGGATATTCTGCCTTCAGCAATCGTATCTCCATCTTTTTCATAAACATTAAATATTCGATCGTTAAACCAATGAAGATTATTTTTGACATCAAAAATTCGATATTCTAATTCATAGTTTTCGCCAATTTTAATATGTTTTAAGAAATCTTGGATTTTCTCTTGATCATTTTTATGAATTGCTTTATCCCAATTTACAGTATCCTTTTTTAAGTTATTAGGATCGAAGCCTAGTAGTTTTTTAACTCCGGATGACCAATATAAAGCGCCTTGATTCAAAGAGTATATGTATGTAATATCAGGTGAGTTTTCAGTCAGTTTGCGGTACTTTTCTTCACTTTCTTTTAAACTTTTTAAAACATCATCATTACAATTATTATTAGATATAAGTATGTCATTCAAATCTTTCAGAAGTTGTTCCGAAGATTTTATCTTATGTTTTTTGAGTACATCTTTAAATGATTTCATCATTATAATATTGCTATTTAATGAATGACTTTATAATACAACAACCATTGTGCTTAAAATATGTTGAAAATTATGAAATTATGATATGCAAAAAATAGGTGTTTATACGGGATTATTACACAAACACGAGGTTTTTATCAATAGTTTTAAAAGACAAAAATTGGAAATTCAATAAAAGAATTATTTTTATGTTTTTAATTTTATTAACCCTTTTGTATTATGAGAAAGATAATTTTATCAATGATATTTGCTTTTAGTGTTTTATTATGCAAATCTCAATCCCAAATTGACCAGATAAACTTGCTTATGTTAACATCTAAATATCAAGATGCACTGAGTTTATGCGATGAAGTAATAAAACAAAGTCCACAAAATGCACATTTCTATTATGTAAAGGCAATAATATGTAAACAGTTATTTAAGTATCCCGATGCAAGCCTTGCTATAAAACAAGCAATTAGTATTGAACCTGAGAATATTGATTATTTGGCAGAGTATGCATCTGTTCTTGTAAAGCGTAATTTGAAGAATGATGCCATAAAAGTTTATAAATCTGTTCAAGAGAAAAATAAGTATAATGTAAGCTCTGGCTTGTATTTAAGTAATTATTATTTAAAAGAACGCGAATTTGAACAGGCAAAAGATATTTTGTTAAGTCTATATGAAAAAGATACCACAAACTCATATTTTGCGCGTAATATTGGTTTATGTTATATTAAACTTGGAAAAAAAGATGAGGCTCTCCACTGGTTAAGTCGCACCATAAAATTAGATAGTACAGATGTAAAGGCTTACGAGTTATTTTCTCTGGTTTATAGTGCGCTGGAAGAGTTTGATTTATCATTAGAGTATATTGAAAAGGCAATCAAATTGGATTCTTTAAACAAGAACCTTTATATCGAAGCAGGAAATATTCATGTATTAAGAAATCATAATTATCTGGCTATTCCTAAATTCTTAAAAGCTTTTGAAATTGACCCAAACGACGAATCGATTGCCAGGAGTCTAGGTTTTTGTTACTATAAAATTAAGAAAAATGATAAGGCAAAGTACTATTTAAATATTGCGAAAATTATTGGTTCGATGGATTTGCAAATCTATTTATGTTTAGGAGGAATTTATAAGCAGGAGAATAGCTTAGATTCAAGTCTTTTCTATTACGATGAAGCACTAAAAATAATAAAACCTGATTATGAATCTTTTTTCGCTATTTATAAGAATAAAGCAGAAAATTATTATTATTTGAATGAATTCGACAAAGCAATTGAAAATTATAATATGGCTCTGGATACAGATATTGAAATGTTCTGGGGAACATATAAAAAGAATGAAGTAAAGGTTGATATAGCAGCTATATATGCAGAAAAGTTAAACGATAAACAAAAAGCGATTGAATATTTAGAGAAAGTTAATAAATCAACTATTTCATTAAATAAAAATTACTTTGATTACGCCCAACAACAAATTAACAGACTCAAAGAAGAGCTATTTTTTGAAAGGAAACAAAACATGTGATTTTTTAGTTCATAACTAATAATTCATCTATAAAATCACCTTTTTCGTTAAAAATATGAGAGTAGGTTCCCAATTCATAATTAGGCTTACTTAAGAAAATATCAAGAATAACTTCGATAGATAGTTGTGTTGTTTTAAAACCTTCAATATAAATCACAACTTTGTCTAATTTTATTTTCAGATCGTTTGGTTGGGTATTCTCAGGAAATTCTTTTTTTAGAGATTGCCTACTATCTTCTGAAAATGTATTGTGTAGTAAGACTTGAAGACTAATTATAGTTTCGTCTATAAGTTCGGTTTTACTTTTCTGTGCGAATACAAGCTTTTCAATTACATCATTTTTCATAGTAGAATGTTTTTAATATTAAGATATTAATATAATTACATATTATTGAAAAATAGAGTATAGGATTATGTGTTATCTAATACGAAAAATGATATTGATTTATTACTTTAAAGCATAAAAAAACCTACTAAAATTTAGTAGGTTTAATGTTATTATAAATTACTTTAACAAATTAAGTTCGTTGCGTAATCTAAACCCTCTTTGATATATTCCTTTGTAATTTTTCCAGTCGGATCTTTTGTTTCATAAATACGTTCTGGAATTTCTAATTTATCGAAGCTAAAACCTTCTCGTATTTTAAATCTGTACTTATTTAAATGGATTTGTTTACCCAATTCCATAAGCTGATCTTCTGTATAATCAAACCCAAGTAATTTTATAGCATCACTAACAAGGTTTAAATTATAAATTCCTCTTGCGAAAAAGCATACAGCAATACTCGATAATATCTGTCTAATAGCTTCTTCTTCTAGGAGTTTATCAACAACTTGTTTCGGCGACAAATCATTTTTTATCAATTCTTTCTGATCTAACGAATAACCAGCATTATCTAGATGACTGTGGCGTGCACCTAGAAGAAATCCTAAATATCCCGATGGACCTGTATGGTAGCCCGGCATTTCGTTTTTACCAAATTGCATGGCAAATTCTTTGCCTCCATATACCGACGAAGCGTAACTGACACCTTTTGCTGCGGCTTTTAAGAATTCTGTTGTTGGGTTTGCAATGTTTTTAACTAATTCAATATATTCATTTGATTTGCCCCAATTAATATCTATTCCGCATATATCTTCTTTTGTGATCATTTTCTTTTCAAACATCTCGGTTATCCATGATAAAACCACACCCATGCTCATGGCATCAACACCAACTTGTTCAACAATATCAATTAATTTTAACATTGCCTTAGGCTCAGTAATTCCAACCATTGTACCTAATGAATAAATTAATTCAAAATCGTAACAAACAGGAGTTGTTTTGTAAAAATAAGGATCATCATCGTATGGTTCACGCAAATACGCTAGGTGTATGCAGGCGACTGGGCAATGAGCACAGGCAACGCGACGAGCTAAATGATTTTTTGCAATTTCTTCACCGGTTACTTGTTCAATTTCGTCTGTAGAACTGGCCTGAAGATTCCTAACCGGAAGGGCTTTCAATGAGTTCAACGATTTTATATTAATTGCTGTTCCAACATCATGATATTTTTTCATTGCTGATGACTCAGTTGCAGCATTGTATATCTTATCATAAAGTGTTCTATATTCTTTTTTATTTGCAACTTCAATAGCTTGTTTTCCAGAGATTACAATCCCTTTAAGAAATTTACTCCCGAAAATTGCACCCAATCCCAATCTACCAAAATGGCGATAGGTTTCGGTTGTAACATTAGCAAATGTCGACATATTTTCTCCAGCCTGACCAATTCTAAAAATAGCTCTAAGTCCTTCGCCTTTCTCATTCTGACGCATTACACGCGCAGCAATGGAGCCATCTTTCATTCCCCAAAGAGTGGTAGCATTTTTAAATAAAACCTTGCCATTGCTTATTGAAAGATAGATTGGCAGCTCACTTTTTCCTTTAATTACAATAGCGCCATAGCCTGCCATTCGAATGGCAATAGCACTTCTTCCTCCTGCATGACTTTCGCCTAAATCGCCTGTATGCGGAGATTTAAACATTGCACAAGTTTTAGATGCTAAAGGAAAAACTCCGGTTAGTGGTCCAATAGCAAATATAATTGGCGATTCCTCCGCAAATGGATCAATTCCTTCGGGACATTCTTCGTGCAATAATGCTGTTGCAACACCCGTTCCACCTAAGTATTTTTCAAAAAGATCTTTTCGATCTCTTGTAGTAAATTTCTTTTTAGATAAGTCTATATATAAAACTTTTGATAGCGTATCATTATCAATCATGGCTAACTCCTTTCTTATCTTTAATTAACTCAAGAACCTCGTAAGGGCAATATTCTACACAATAACCACACTGCACACAAATTACAGGTTTATTGTCTTGTTCGTTCCAGAAAACAGCATCAATTATACATGCATCTTTACACATTCCACATCCTATACATTTAGATGATTTTAACCGAACACCACCACCTTCTTTGGGTTCAAGTGCTCCGGTCGGACATACATTCGCACATGGAGGATTCTCACATGAACGACAAACAACTACAGTGTATCCACGAGAAATACCTCCTGCAGATTTTACTCCAATACAGGTGTTCGACAAACCTGCATTTCCACTTCTTCTTGAACAAGCAAACATGCAACTTTGGCAGCCCACACATCGCATAGCATCTTTTACGGCAAGTTTCATACGTTTAAATTTTTGAATAGTAAAAAAGAATACTAAATAATAAATAAATAACGAATAAATTACAATAAAAATCAAGGATTAAATACTATAATTGGATTGATGATGAGAAAAATATACTGCACAATTGCATAATGACTAATAAAAATAACCATTAAATACAGATATTCGTAGGAATATTTTTATTAGTTTTCTATAATTAATACATTTATAAGAATTAAACTTTACGTAATGGAGTTAAATCTAATTCAGAAATTTATCCTTTTGGCAATTGATCCTAAAACAGGGAAGTTATTAATCGATTCTCTTTCATTAAACTACGGAATCGCTGGATCTATTCTCCTCGAAATGTCGGAGATAAATAAGATTACAATTAAGAATAAAAGAATTATAGTTTCAGATACTAAGCTAACAAACAATTCAATTATCGATGAATGTGTTAATTTAATTAGTAGATCAAGAAAACCACGTAAAGCAAAATTCTGGATTAATAAAATAGGGAATAGAGCAAATCGATTTAAAAAAGAGATACTTGCTGATTTAAATGTTAAAAGGATTGTCATTATAAAACAGAAAACATTTTTGTGGGGATTAATTTCCTTAAAAAGATATCCATCAAGTAATATCAAAATTATTACTGATTTAAAGCAAAAACTAAAAGGTATTGTTTTAGAAAATCAAAAAACAGATATCGATGGTTTAATGATTTTAAGTTTAATGAATAGTTGTAAACTTTCACATGTTCTATTTGCAAACAAAAAGGAGTATCGAAAATCAAATAAACGAATAAAGGAATTGGTGCGCGAAGTTGAAATCAGTAATGATGTAGGTCTTGCAATAAAAGAGATACAAGCGGCCGTTTTAATTGCCACAACTTCTTCGTTTATTGGTTCGTCGTCTGTATAACTAGTTTTTTGTTTTTTTTATTTGAAAGAATAAGGCTACTAGGGCAAGAATCAAAAATAAAACACCTGAAATAAACAAGGCTTCTTGTATACTGTATTTATCTGTTCTCCATCCTACAAAAGGCCCAATAATGGCAAAGAAAATTCGAATTACAAAATTTCTAACAGAAAGTACGGTAGCTCTTATATCCGAAGTACATAAACGATTTATGTAATCCTTTAAAATTGGTGTTGCGAAACCTCTAAAGATATAAAAGATAAATAAAATCAGTAATCCCCAATAGTTAACAGCTTGACTTAATGCAATATATCCTAAAGGAATAAAAAATGAGATTAATATTAGAGACTTGTTTTTATTAAGCTTACGCTCAATTTTATAGGCGAATAAAGCAACAATACCAACAGTTATATTTAGAGCTGGCCAAACAATTCCAAAATAGAAAAGTGGGATTTCAATTTCTAGTAAGAACGGCTGAACAATTAAAGTTGCCATTGTTAATGTTGCTGCTCCAATAATTGATGAATGTATTATGTTCCAACGCAATTCTTTATTATCATAAAGAGCATATTTCACAATTTTGAGAATATACTTTATTCCTGAATTTAAAATTTTGGTATTTCTTTTAGGTTCAATTAAAGTTAAAGAAGCAGGTATTGCAATGAATGCGACTCCAGTTTGTACAAAATATGGAAAACGTAAGCTAATTCCTATGAGTAAACCGCCAGCAATTGCGGCGAGAGTTTCCGATAAGTTTCCAATAGAGATAACTCTACCTTCGTATTTTGTATATTGATCTTTCTTTCCTAAATCATCTAATGTGTCATATAGCATGGCGGAGTCGGCACCTGAAATTAAACTTTGTCCAAATCCAAGAATAATCTCTGCAATCAAGAAACCAACAATCCCATAAGAAATACTATAAGTGAAGAAGCCAATAAATCCTAAAATAGAGCCAATTATTAATGTTTTTTTTCTTCCTAAAACATCAGCTAAATAACCAGACGGGATTTCTAATACTACTATTGAAATGGAATAGATTGCCTTAAGAATGGAGATTTGACTTAAAGTTAATCCGTTATCTTGATAAAAAGGAATCATAAATGGCATAAATAACATAAACCACTTAGCAATTTTAATAAGATAAAGCTTGATTATGTTTGATTGTAAGGATTTCCCCATATGTTAAAAAATATAAGTTGCAAATATAACTTTGTTCCTTATCAATTGGAATTATTTTTTTATAAAACAATAATTAAAGCGCAATAACGTTTCGCTTTCATGGCAAGAAGATGCTTTGTAATAGTTATCTGACAAGGTGTTTAGAGATAGTTTGGGTGCGCAATGCTTTAGTGTTGAATTGATTTCGTGCAAAAAAAAGTGATGTTTGCATTGTGATTTAATGTGGATATTTTGCCGAAAATGATTTTTAATATATATATTGCATTTCTAAAATCACTTTCCCATATGTCTAAATAAGTAAAATTTAATCCTAAATATTTTAATATTATGGTAAAACAAAACAATGAATCTATGACTGTAGATTTTTCTAAAGCGGTTCATGAAACTGAAAGAGTAAACCTTTATAATTTTGGATATGAAAAATCAGGAACTGTAAAAGGAGACCCTGAAATATACATATCATTTCTTAACAGAATAGTTAACGGTGATTTGGTTGAAGAGAATTATAAAGGAGTTTCTGATGATGAAAAAAAGGAACGTAGAGAAAAAATAACACTATTGGAAAAAGAACTTGAAGAAGTTGGTGTGAGCAATAAAAAATTTGAAGAAGAAATTAAAGCCAAAGAAAAGAAAGCTGATGATTATAAACAGGATTTATTGCAATTGAGAGAATCCCATAATGAAAATCCAGAAAAGATTAAAAGTGAATCTTTTAGTCCTTTTAAATTTAGTATTAACTTGTTTATTCTTATTATGCTGTCTATTTACTTATTTTTCTTTTATGTATCTGCTACATATAAAGCATTATATATAGATTTTGAAAAAGTAGCAGATAATATAGCACAAGGTATAGGCACCGGAAGCGTTATGCCAGGACCATATGAGTTAGCAGAAGCATTACAGTATAACTATTTATTGTTTTTAGTTCCTTTTGTGTTTTTTGCATTTGGTTGGGCATTTCATATTATATTAGAGTTAAAGCACAAAGTAAAATTTGTATTTATCGGATTATTAGTAACACTTACTTTTATCGTTGATTTCCTTTTAGCAATGCTTATTCATAATAATACTGAAGCGGCCAAAGAATTAATGGGCTTGCAAACTGCTGAATGGTCAAGTAGTGCTTCATTTTATATTATTCTTTCTTTTGGATTTCTAGTTTATATTTTATGGAGCGTGTTATTTGATACTTTGCTTAGGGAATGGGATAAGCGTAAAATTTCTGCAAATATCAAAAAAATAATAAAACATTTGAATAAAGATATTAAAACCTTAGAAGCAAAAGTAACACCTGTAATAGAAATCAAAGAGCAGATTAAAAACTATAGGGAAGATATTAGTACCGTAATGCACGGTAACCTTAAAAAATATATTGATCAATTTTCTTCAGGCTGGATATCATTTTTGGTTCCGGCAAATATGAAAGCTGTTAAAGAAAGATGTATTAATTTAAAGAAAGATTTTGAAGAAAAATATCAAATAAAACCAGGGATAGTCAAAGTAATAAGTAGACGATAAGAAATAAATCAATCTAATATTGAAAAATTAATATTATGAAAAAAAATAGTATTTTAAAATGCATAATAGCTTTATTAGTGATAGCTGTTTCATGTGCTCCTCCTCCTAAAAAGGAAAAAGTTGTTCATGTAAAGCACAACTATATTATTTTGCTTGATCTTTCAGATAGGCTTATTATTCAAGATAATCAGCCCGAACGTGATAAAGAAATAATAAAGCATCTGTATTCGCTTTTTGAAGACAAAGTAATGAAAGAACTGTATGTTAAATCAAGAGACGAAATAAAAGTTGTTATTGCGCCGCAACTTGGATCTGGATTAGCTACCGAAATTTACGAAGACAGGCTTTACATTAATATGGAAAATATTAAAAATATTTTCCGAAAGTCAAAAGAAGGTGAACGTCACAAAATGTTTTATGAAAATTTAGATACTCTGTATAAAGAAGCAGTGTTTAGTAAAGATCCAAAAAAATATTATGGTGCAGATATCTGGAAATATTTTTATGAAGATCTTAAAACTGATTTTGTTAAAGATTCACTTACTGAAAATTTCCTATTTATATTAACAGACGGTTATCCAATTGTTGGAAAGGATAAAAGTAAGTTGCAACCATTAAATAATAAATTTCCAAATTTGAAAGTAGCAATTATAGAAGCCAGTCCGCGAGAAACTGATATGGAATGGGATCGTATAATGAGCACGTGGCAAGAGTGGTTTACAGAAATAGGAGTTACCGATTATACATTAATAAAAAGGAAAGCAATTACAAAAGAAAAAGAAGAGCTAAAAGATCTTATTAATGAAAACCAATGATTTGGTAATAGATAAAATTTGGAGAGCGAGGCATTTTTGTCTCGCTCTTTTTATTAGTTTTCCTAGTTGCGTTAGAATAATAAGCAAGTTTTTTGTGTAAAAATATTTTGTTTGTATTTCAATTATTTTATTCAAAAATACTAGTTTTAACATTTTAAAAATGTTCTTTTTTAATGTCACTATATTAATGAATAATTACTTTATATATCCAAAATTCTAAGAACTGTTAGAGTTATGATTAGAATATTGAACTTAGGAAGTTTTTATTAAGGTATCTTTAAATAATTTTGTGAAATAAATATGTTATAAAGTATTGTGTATTTTTTAACTAGAATATTAAATATTGTAAATTTGTTAATTAAATAAACTAAAAAAAACTCTTTGCTATGGGAATGACATTAATTGAAAAAATTCTGGCGAACCATTCAAATAAGGATGTAGTTAAACCAGGGGATATTACTGATGTTTATATGGATGTTAGAGCTGCCAGAGATTTTGGTGGAGCTAATGTAGTTAAGAATATAGTTGATAATGGATTAAGCCTTGAAGATCCATCACGTACATTTTTCACCTTTGATTGTAATCCAACGGGTTCAGATCAGAAATATGCTGTGAATCAACAGGTTTGTAGAGATTTTGCTCGTGACAATGGCATAAAGATTTATGATATTGATGCTGGTATAGGAACTCATTTATTAATTCATGAAGGATTATCGTATTCTGGATCTACAGCTGTTACAACAGATTCACATGCAAATATTTTGGGTGCTGTTGGTGCTTTTGGACAAGGAATGGGAGATCAAGATATTGCGGCTGCATGGGCTAATGGTAAATCATGGTTTAAAGTTCCTGCATCTGTAAAGCTTAATTTCATTGGCTCAAAACCTGCAAATGTTACAGCTAAAGATATTGTACTTAATCTACTTAAAAAGTTTGGTGCAAATACATTATTAGGTTATGCTGTTGAGTTTCATGGCGAAGCAATCGATAAGCTAAGTCTTGATGAGAGAATTACAATAGCTTCAATGGGAACTGAAATGGGCGCTATTATTTTATTATTAACTCCAAACGAGGAAGTAATGAGATTTAGCGAACTTAAAGCGGGAAGAAAGCTTGATTTGGTTGCTGCTGATGCAGATGCAAATTACGATCAAGTAATTGATATTGATATTTCAGAATTTATTCCAAGAGTTTCTCGTCCGGGTGCTCCTCACGATACTGTTGATGTAGCAGAAGTTCGTAAAACAAAAATCGATTCTGCATTTATTGGCAGTTGTACGAATGGTCGTATCGAAGATTTAAGAGCTGCTGCAGTTGTTTTAGATGGACGTCAGGTTGCACCGGGAGTTGTATTAAAAATTGTTCCATCTACAGATCAAGTTTGGAATCAAGCTTTAGAAGAAGGACTAGTTCAGGTTTTTAAAAATGCAGGAGCTTTACTTTCTAATGCTGGTTGTGCTGGTTGTGCAGCTGGTCAGGTAGGACAAAATGGAAAAGGTGAGATAACAATAAGTACAGGAAATAGAAACTTCCCTGGTAAACAAGGTAAAGGTGAAGTTTATTTAGCATCGCCTGCTGTTGTTGCAGCATCTGCTGTTGCTGGATTTATTACTACTCCTGATGATATTCCTGAAGAACCAATGGTATTTATGCCTAGTGGTAAAAATACGACTAGTGCTTCAAAAGCTGAAAAGAAAGAAGTTATAGATCGTCCTAAAATTGTTGAAGGTAGAGTTTGGTACATAAAAGAAGATAATATCGATACTGATATGATTTATCATAACAGATATCTTGCTATAACAGATATTAACGAAATGGGACAATATGCATTCGATAACTTAGAAGGTTACGAAAACTTTGCAAAAGAAGCTCAGCCAGGCGATATTGTGTTAGTTCAGAAAAATTTTGGTAGTGGAAGTTCTCGTCAGCAAGCAGTTGATTGCTTTGTTCCACTCGGTGTTCAGGCTGTTGTTGCAGAATCATTTGGTGCTATTTATGAGCGTAACGCAATTAATGCAGCTTTCCCAATTATGTCTTATGACTCATTAGAAGGATTAGATTTAAAACATTTTGATAAAATCAAAGTTAATTTTGAAACAGGTGAGATTTCTAATCTAACAAATGGAAAAACTGTTCAAGGAAATCCATTCTCTGAAGTACAGTTAGAGATTTACCAACGTGGGGGAATTTTCAACTAATAAAGAAGTCAGAATTCAGGAATCAGAAGTCGGAAAAAATGAGTAGTTCTTTTAAAGATTTATTAGTTTGGCAAAAGGCGCATCAATTTGTTTTGGAAGTTTATAGAATTACTAAAGATTTTCCAAAAGATGAACTTTATGGTTTGACTTCACAATTTAGAAGAGCTTCAGTTTCGATTCCTGCAAATATAGCTGAAGGTTTTACTCGAAAAGGAGAAAAAGATAAGTTGAGATTTTATAATATTGCTCAAGGTTCTCTTGAAGAGTGCAGGTATTATATCATACTGTCGAACGATTTGAGTTATATGAAGAATGTAGAGATTATTAAGTTGTTGGAAGAAATTAGTAAAATGTTAGTTTCTTACATGAACAAGATAAGGCAAAACTGATATCTGAATTCAGAATACTTTATTCTTATTAATTAGAACTAATGATTTAACAGTTTGGAAAGAAATAAATAAAAAGTAAAAATATGAATCCAAGAACATTCGTTGAGAAAATATTTGATGCAGAATGTGGAAGTATCGTTTTTAAAAAACCGAATATTGTTTTAACGCACGATAATACTGCAAGTATCAAGAAAACATTTGAAAAGATGGGGGGCGATAAAGTTGCCGATCCTAATCAATTATTAATTGTATTAGATCACAATGCTCCACCTACAAATGCAAAATTAGCAACTCAGTATCAAGAAGTTCGCGATATTGTAAAATATCAAGGAGTTGATAAATTTTACGATGCAGGAAAAGGTATTTGTCATCAGATTATGTCGTACCATGCAGAGCCGGGAATGCTAATTGTTGGTAGCGATAGTCATACTTGTACTGCAGGAGCATTTAATGCAATGGCTGCAGGTATTGATCGAACAGAAGCTGCAGGTTTATGGAAACGTGGCGAAACTTGGTTTCGTGTTCCAGAAACCATGAAAGTTACTTTAAAAGGCAAATTGAATCCTGGAGTTTATGCCAAAGATATTTCTTTATGGATTATCGGTATGATAAACTCTGATGGTGCTGACTATATGTCAATTGAATATCATGGTGAAGGAGTTGAATCATTAACTATTTCTCAAAGAATGACATTGGCTAACTTGGCATCGGAAATGGGAGCTAAGAATGCTGTTTTTCCTGCTGATAAAGTTTTGGCAGAATTCTATGGTAAAGATTCTGTTGAAGGTGTTTGGGCCGATGAAGGAGCAAAATATGCAAAAGAATTTGAGATTGATTTAGGACAAATTTATCCATTAGTTGCAGCTCCACATCATGTAGATAATGTAAAAGCGGTTTCCGAAGTTCAAGGAACAAAATTAAATCAAGGTTTAATCGGAACTTGTACAAATGGTCGTTACGAAGATATTAAGATTGCAACTGAAATTTTGGATGGAAAACAAATAGCCGACGGATTTCAGTTGTTGGTAATTCCGGCGTCACAGAAAATTTATCTTCAAATGATTGAAGAAGGTTTAATTACGAAACTAATTAAGGCTGGAGCAACAGTATTAGGTTCTTCTTGTGGACCATGTTTAGGCACAGGACAAGGGATTCCTGCTGATGGATTTACCGTAATATCTACTGCAAATAGGAACTTTAAAGGAAGAATGGGAAATAAAGAGTCTGAAATTTATTTGGCTTCTCCAGCTACTGTTGCTTATAGTGCACTTGCTGGTGAGATTTCTGACCCACGTGGTGAAAAATATAACGACAAGTTTCCATATAAGAAAGAATCAGCTTCTACCGTAGAGATTGCGGCTAATGATAATAGAAAATTAGGAGATGTTTGGAATTACTCAGATGCAGATAATATTAATACAGATCAGATGTTTGCAGGTAATTTAACATATAACGTGTTAAGTTCAGATGCAGAAGCTATTATGCCACATTTGTTTGCTGGATTCGATGAGAATTTCCCTAAGAGCGTTACTGAAGGAGATATCTTAATTGCAGGCGAAAATTTTGGTTGTGGAAGTTCGCGAGAGCATCCAGCAGTTGGTTTAGCTCATGCGGGAGTAAAAGCTGTAATTGTAAAATCTTCAAATAGAATTTTTTATCGCTCATGTATTAATCAGGGATTGGCATTAATTGTAAATCCTGAAATTGTTGATGCATATAAAGCAGGCGACAATGTTGAGATTAATTTTAATCAGGGTTTTGTGAAGATAGCAGATAAAGAAATTAAGTTTGCTCCACTTCCTGAAAAATTGATGGGAATTATTGAGAAAAAAGGTTTAGTAAATTGGATGAAATCGTATTAAAATAAATTTTTCACAAAAGCCTTTCTGTTTTCAGAAAGGCTTTTTTTGTCATCCCCAACTTGATTGGGGATCTCATAATATTCAGTTTTACAGTTAGGTATAAGATTTCCTTTTTATTCACTTCTTTCATGAACGAAGTGACTAAACGGAAATGACAGTTTTTGGTTTTTTTGTGCAGTCTCTTTTTTGTTTACACTTCAACAGTCTCGTTTTAACAATTGGTATTCCTAAAAGTTGTTATGCTGAGTTTATTAAAGCATGAATAACTTTCTTAGTTATAATAAGAGTAAGCTCAAAAACATATATTATAAATGGCTGTTTAAATTATATACATCTACCTTTGTATTAAATTTAATAATAGAGAGATGCCTGTTACTGATAAAGATATTATTATTAAAAGATCGCATGATCGAAGTAAATCCTTTGGTATTGATCCTAATAGACAATTTCCAAAACATATCATTGAAGGATTGGAGTTTCAGCATCAACTAGAAGAAAATAAGGAGTTATTAGATATTGCAGATCCCATAATTTCACAACTATTAGCTACTGTAGAAAAAAACGGTTTTGTTATTGTGCTAACTGACAGTGAAGCTGGTATTCTAAAAATTGTAGGTGGTAAGGAAACTTTGAAAGCAGCAGGAGACCTAAATATGGTTGAAGGTGCTTCTATGAGTGAAAAAAGCATTGGTACCAATGCAATGGGAACAGCAATTAGTGAAAATGCTTCGGTTCAAATTACCGCAAAAGAGCATTTTATTTCGGCCTATCACCAATGGACTTGTTCAGCAGCTCCAATTCATTATAATAATAAAATTATTGGTACACTAAATCTTACTGGTAAAGCCGAAAATGTGCATCCACATACTTTAGGCTTAGTAATGGCAGCTGTATCGGCAATTGAAAATAAACTTGTCAATAATCAAATACTACATGAATTATATGCATCAAGGCAATATGCATGGGCAATGATGAATAATCTTGCATATGGTGTTTTTGCAATCGATTTAAATGATGAAATTAAATGGGTTAATGATTCAGCTTGCAGAATTATAAATGTGCGTCGTAAAAAACTTCTTGATAAAGCGATTAGTGAAATTCTTCCAGAATGGATGAAAATTAAAAGAATTGTACTGCATGATTTAAGTTTTTTAGATCAGGAAAGTTATTTTGGTTTATCAGAAATTCAAGAAAATTTTCTTTTTAATACTTATTTAATAAAAAATGATGAACAGGAAATATTAGGTTTTCTGGTAACGTTCAGACCATTAAGTCGGATGTTGAATTTAGTAAAGAAGTATTCTGGTTTACATGCATATTACACTTTTAATGATATTATTGCAAGAAGTCCTCAAACAATTAAAATAATAAAGTACGCACAAAAAGTATCTAACAGTCCATCTACTATTTTAATTACCGGCGAAAGTGGAACAGGAAAAGAAGTCTTTGCACAAGCAATGCATAATGCAAGCGAACGTCACGATTCGGCCTTTGTTGCGGTTAATTGTGGTGCAATATCACCCACATTAATCGAGAGTGAAATGTTTGGTTATGAGGAAGGTGCATTTACAGGAGCTCGAAAAGGTGGATGCCCGGGAAAGTTTGAATTGGCGGATGGTGGAACAATTTTCTTAGATGAAATAGGAGAGATGCCAATTGATATGCAAGTAAAATTGTTGCGTGTTCTGCAGGAAGGAACTATAACACGGGTTGGTTCGCAAGAAAGCAAAAAGATTGATGTTAGAGTAATTGCCGCAACAAATAAGGATTTAGAAAAAGAAGTGGATAAGGGAGAATTTCGACTTGATTTATTTTATCGATTAAATGTTATACCAATTCATATTCCTGCATTAAGAGAACGAAAAGAAGACATAATTCCTTTAGCTCGCAATTTCATGGCATCAAAAGGAGAGAAGTTAAATAAGCCAATTCCTGAATTCACTAAGGCTATTGAGGAAAAAATTTTAAATTATCCTTGGCATGGCAATGTGAGAGAGTTGGAAAATTATATTGAAAAACTAGTAAATCTAGGTGATAGTATAGATTTTATTGATATTAGTGATAATGAAAAGCAACAACCCAGTGCTGAAATCTCGGTAAAAAAGGAGCTAAAATCACTTGATCTTGTCGAAAAGGAAACTATTATTTTTACTATTAATGAATTGGATGGAAATATTAGTCAGGTTGCAAAATCATTAGGAATTGGACGTAATACATTATATTCAAAATTAAAAAAGTATAATATTAAGATTTAAATTTTCAATTAGCAGATTCAAATAATTACTAAAATCAGTAATATTTCATCTCTTTTTATTCAATACAGATGTTCTGAAACCCCAGAATGTCTGAGCCAGTGGAGTAATGAATTGATAATTGGTATTCTGTTAAAAGATTATAAAAACTGCGAATCTGGAAAATTAAATACAGGTATAAAAAATAGATAAATGTTACATATCATAATGCAAAAGTATCTGTATATAGTTAGCTTTATTAATTTTGAAACAAAGATTCATATCCAATGAATAAACATTTTTCTTTCTTGCCAAAAAGTTTTAAAAATTATCTTGAAAAGCAAATCATTGTATGGCGACGACAATTTCATCAATACCCCGAACCAGCCTGGTGTGAGTTTAATACAGCCTCGGTGGTTGCCGGGTTATTAAAGGATTTTGATTATCAGTTGGTTTTAGGAAAAGATTTGTTAAGTTCGTGTGAAAGAATGGGATTGCCCGATGAGGATGTATTAAATGATTTCTTTACTAGTGCACAAAACCAGAAAGATTCCCATAGAGAATTATTGCAACAAATGAAAGGGGGTTATACTGCTGTTGCCGGTATTTTAAAAAATGGAGAAGGGCCAACTGTTTTGTTTCGATTTGATATGGATGCTTTGCCTTTAAGAGAGTTAGATCAAGCAAATCATTTCCCCGTGCAACAAGGTTTTAGGTCTACATACGAAAACTATATGCATGCTTGTGGACACGATGGACATACAGCCATTGGTTTGGGTTTGGCTTTTACATTAAAGGAGTTAAAAGAGCATATCAGAGGTAAAATTATTCTATTATTTCAACCAGCCGAAGAGGGATTGCGTGGGGCTACAGCTTTGGTAAATAATTCATTGTTTGCTAATATTGATTATGGCTATGGTTTTCATTTATGGGCCAACAAACCTGTCGGACAGCTTATATGCGGAACTAACGGGCAGTTGGCGAGCTCTAAATTTGATGTTTTTATCACAGGAAAAGCAGCTCATGCAGGTTTAAATCCCGAAGATGGTATTAATGCTATGCTACCGGCAGCAGAAATTGTACTGGTTCTTGAAGAACTTAAGAAAAGCTACAATAAAGATATTAAGCTAAATGTTGGTATGCTTGAAGGTGGATCGGGACGCAATATTATTTGTTCACATGCAAAATTATGTATCGAAACTCGCGCTATTAATTCGAAACTAAATCAAAAGCTTTACACTGAAAGCGTCGCTATAATTGAAGAAAAAGCAAATAAATACAACTGTAAATTTGAAATTAAGGCAATGGGCTATGCCGATGCTGCTAATTGCAATAAAAAACTGGCCGAAAAAATTCAAATTACTGCACAACAAATACCGTATTTCTCTGATATACGTTTAATAGAACAAGCAGGGGGAAATAGTGAGGACTTTACAGTTTTTATAAACCATATTCAGGAAAGTGGTGGACAAGCAACTTATATGGGAGTCGGAGCCGGTAAAAATGCTGGCGCACACCATACTTCAAATTTCGATATTAACGAAAAAACGTTTATTCATGTAGTGGACTTATTGACTGGAATTTGTTTTAATGATAGTCACGTGTGAATTTTATGTAAATTTCCTAAGTTTTTTTTAAAATCTAACATGCTATTATAGCAATTCACGCTGTGGTTCATTGAAAAAAAGAATAAAATAATAGACTAATCTAAGATAATCGTAATATAACAAACTAAATTTAATTCGATAGAAGTTCGGCATAGTTTTAAACTATGTCGAACTTTCTTTTTGTAGCCCTTTTGTATCGTAATTCAGTTTGTATTTTCTCATTTTAATATGGAAAAGATAAATCTCAATTTGATTTTTATTTTGAAGATGTTTTTTAACAATTTTTGAAAAGCATTTTTAATAATTCCTTCGGTATAAAATTAAATTGTTCGAAAAACTAACATTGTTCATTTATCGAACATGGTAAAATTGAAGACCTGTTCTTTAATTGAACAGAAGTATTGTGTTCGATTTTCGATTTAATCTGTAACCATCAACAAATCAACCTTTAATGAAGTTTGGCAAGCATATTGGAATGCAGATAGCAAATAATTATTAATAACAAACTAAATAATTAACGCTATGAATAGATTCACATTACCAAGAGATTTATACTTTGGAAAAGGTTCCATGGAAGTATTGAAAAGTTTAAAAGGAAAAAAAGCTACAGTTGTTGTAGGTGGAGGTTCCATGAAAAGATTTGGATTTTTAGATACTGTGGAAGAGTACTTAAAAGAAGCAGGTTTAGAAGTTCAAATTATTGATGGTGTTGAGCCAGATCCTTCTGTTGAAACAGTTATGAAGGGAGCAAAATTAATGCTAGAGTTCTGTCCTGATTGGATTGTTTCTATAGGCGGAGGTTCTCCAATTGATGCTGCAAAAGCAATGTGGGTATTTTATGAACATCCAGAAGCAAAATTCGAAGATATTGCTAAACCATTTAATATTCCTGAATTACGAAATAAAGCAAGATTTGTGGCTATCCCTTCAACAAGTGGAACTGCAACTGAAGTAACAGCATTTGCTGTTATTACAGATTATAACGAAGGAATTAAATATCCAATGGCTGACTTCGAGATTACTCCTGATATTGCAATTCTTGATCCTACAATTGCATATAAAATGCCTGAAAAATTAACTGCTCACACAGGAATTGATGCCTTAACACATGCAACTGAGGCAATAACTGCATGTTTAGCATCCGATTTTTCTGATCCTTTAGCTTTAAAAGCTATTAAAATGATTACAGAAAATCTCGAAGCTTCATATAAAGGCGATGAAACTGCTCGTGATAAGATGCACATTGCACAATGTTTGGCAGGAATGGCTTTCTCAAATGCTTTACTAGGGATTAGTCATAGTATGGCTCATAAAACAGGAGCTGTTTTTGGAATTCCTCACGGTTGTGCAAATGGTATTTATTTACCATATGTAATTCAGTATAATAGAAAAGTATCTGAATCTAAATACGCAGAAATTGCTAGATATATTGGTTTAGAAGGTAACAACGATCAAGAGTTATGCGATGCATACATCAATTACATTCGCACTTTGAATGAAAAATTAAATATCCCTGCTACACTTAAAGAGTATGGAGTTGATGAAAGGTTCTTCAATGAAAACCTTGAAAGAATTTCTAAAAATGCAGCTTTAGATGCTTGTACGGGTAGTAATCCAAGAGAAACAAAAGCCGAAGATTTTGAGCAAATTTTTACTGCTGTTTACTACGGTAAAACTATAAACTACTAAATATCAGTAGGGCAGGCATTCTTGATTTTTGCCAAAATTCTTTGCCTGCCCTTAATTTAAACAATCTATAATTTATTAATTAACCAATAAAACGATGGTGATGAAAGAGAAAACAAAACTTATTCTATGTTTGGGAAGTTCTTGCTACAGTCGT
This sequence comes from Bacteroidales bacterium, assembly GCA_016342685.1. Lineage (GTDB taxonomy): Bacteria > Bacteroidota > Bacteroidia > Bacteroidales > UBA12077 > UBA12077. Next base: position 786,758 of record JAEINU010000001.1, read on the forward strand.
GGAAATCAGTATGTGTTGGAGATTGTTAAACAATATATTAAGGATCATAATTTAAAAGATGAAGTTGATTTCAGGGGGCAATTATGTACAGGAAACTGTTCTCATGGTCCGGTTATGAAAATTAATGATGTTAAGCACGAAAACGTAGATATAAATAATATTCAGAAGATTCTTGATCAGTATTTTTCTAAATAATAATTAATACCACAGAACATGAATTTGCACAGTATATATACAGAGAAAAATAATTGTCAGGATTGCTATAAATGCATCAGGCGCTGTCCTGTAAAGGCCATAAAAATTGACGATCATAGAGCATCTATCGTTCAAAACCTTTGTATTTATTGCGGTAAATGTGTTCAGGTTTGTCCTGCTGAAGCAAAAAAAGTAAGAAATGATCTTTCATCTGCCAAATTTCTTCTACAAGAGAAAGACCCCGTAATATTATCTTTGGCTCCATCTTTTAGATCCGAATTTTCAGATTATACCGACAATCAATTTTTAAATGCTTGTAATTCATTAGGGTTTCATGCAGTTTCTGAAACAGCCTTGGGGGCAGAGATTGTAAGTAAAGTAACTGCTGATTGGTTAAAAAATCAAAAAAAGGGAGTGTACTTATCTTCTTGTTGTCCTGTTGTTGTTCAATTAATTTCAAAATATTATCAGGATGAGATGGCAAGCTTAGCTCCATTTGATTCGCCAATGCAAGCTCATGCAAAGTATTTAAAGCAAATATATGGTAATAACACTAAAGTGATTTTTGTTGGCCCTTGTATAGCTAAAAAGCAGGAAGCAGATGAATTTAATAACGGGGTTGATGTGGCACTTGGGTTTAATGAGTTTCGAGAATGGTTGCAAGGTGAAGCTCTCGATTCTGAATACTTGCCAGAGAATATATTAAAAAACTTAAAATTTGAACCTGAACTAGCAGGTTCTGGAGCTTATTATCCAGTTGATGGTGGAATGATTGCGACTCTGAAAGATAATATATCGGTTACCGATACTTCATTTATGAGTTTTTCCGGCATTCAAAATGTTAAAGACATTTTAGAGAATCTACCTAAAGATATTAATGATAAATTGTTTATTGAGTTATTAGCTTGTGATGGAGGATGCATAAACGGTCCTGAATTTACTCAAAAGCAATCTTTGGCCGAAAATCGTTATAAAACTTTAAGTCTCGCAAATAAAAATTTAGTAGAAAAAAAATCTGAAACAGAAATTAATGATATTCATATTGAAGCTAATTATAAAACAATCGCACCTGTCTTAAAATGCATGTATAGTGAACAAGATATAAAAGATGCTTTAAAAATTGTTGGAAAATTATCTGAAAAGGATGAGCTTAATTGCGGTGGATGTGGTTACGAAACCTGCCGTCATTTTGCAAAAGCTATTTTAGATGGAAAAGCAGAGCGTCACATGTGTGTATCTTATATGCGTAAAGTTGCGCAAAATAAAGCGACTGTATTGCTTCAAAAAATGCCTTATGGTGTTGTCTTGGTTGATGAAAAATTAAAAGTAATCGAATCTAATAAGCATTTTGCTGATTTATTAGGTGATGAAGTTCGAAGAATATACGACATCAAACCGGGCATGGAAGGAGCCGATTTTAAAAAACTAACATCGATTTACAAGCTGTTTGCAAATGCATTAGAAAAAGGTATTGAAGAAATTGAAAAAGATATCCGACTTGATGGAAAATTATTTCATCTCTCCATTTTTACAATCCATAAATTTAAAATTGTTTGTGGCATAATTTATCCTTTAAACGAAGAATCTATGAGCAAAGACTATCTAATTGGTAAATTAAAAGATGTAATAAGCGATAATTTGGCTATGGCACAAAAGGCAGCTTTTCTATTGGGTGAGAATGCATCAAGAACGGAAACAAAACTAAATACTATTATCGATTCTTATCATCAAAATGATATTGAAAATGAATAATTATTTTATCGAAATAGGAAATAAAAGCATTCAAAAAAACGGACAGCAAGTTTGTGGCGATGTGTTTATGAGCCGCAAATTGCAGGAAGAAGGAAGATCTGTAGCGGTACTTTCCGATGGTCTTGGAAGTGGAATTAAAGCAAATGTTTTAGCTACTATGACAGCCTCAATGGCTATGAATTTCACTGTTGAGAATCAACCAATTGAACGTAGCGCGCAATCGATTCGAAATACTCTTCCTGTTGATAACGATCGTAAAATAAACTATGCAACTTTTACAATACTCGATATAGAGTATGATGGGGAAACCACTATTCTTGAATATGGAAACCCTCAGTTTTTGGTTTTTAGAGCAATTAATTCATTAGAATTAAAAGATATTAAAGAATCAACTGATTCTGAATTGAGAATTAGTCATTTCAAAGCACAGAAAGAAGATCGAATTATTCTTTTCTCTGATGGAGTTTCTCAATCAGGAATGGGTAGAGCCGACATGCCCTTTGGTTGGGATTGGGATGATTTAAAAGAGTTCATTTCAAAGAAATTGGAAAGTGATCCTCAGATTTCAGCACAAAAACTATCCGATATTATTGTTAATAGGGCCTATTTAAATGATTCATTAAAGGCAAAAGATGATATTACATGCTCTGTAATATACTTTAGAGATCCACGGAATATGATTATTTGTACTGGTCCTCCATATAAAATGGATCGAGATAAATCTATGATAAAAATACTTGAAGATTTTAATGGTGCAAAAATTATTTGTGGTGGAACAACAGCTCAAATTGTAAGTCGTGAGCTTGATAGAGAAATCGAAGTTGATATTTTTTCGGGAGATGGGGATTTACCTCCGGTTTCTGAAATTGAAGGATTTGATTTAGTAACAGAAGGAATTTTAACCTTAGGTAGAGTCTCAGATTGGTTAGAAAATAGAAGTACAGATTCTATAAATTATAAAAGTCCAGCAGGCAAAATAATAAAATTATTTTTAAAAAATGATATTATAAATTTTTTGGTTGGCACAAAAATTAATGAAGCGCACCAAGATCCTGCTTTACCAGTTGAGTTGGAGATTCGACGAAATGTAGTTAAGAAAATAGCAAAGATTTTAGACGAGAAATATTTAAAAGAAGTTCATATTCAATACATATAAATTCTAATTGTAATGACCGAAGAAAAAATTTATAAAGTTCAAATATGTACTGGCACATTGTGCCATGTAATGGGTGGTGCCGAATTACCGGCCTTAGAAGATCATTTACCCGAAGAGATCAAATCTAAGGTTAAGGTAAAGGGAATGGTCTGTGCAAATTATTGTACAGAAACAAACCTGAAACCTCCCTTTGTTTTAATTAATGGAGAATTAATGTCAGAAGCATCAATCGATAAGATAATTCATTACATTCAAAATTGCGAAAAGAATGACACATTCAAATAATGCAACGCTAACGCGCAGAGAATTATTGATTCAACTATGTAAGTTACTTAAAGAAGATACAATTGAAGAGCAAATTGATCGAATTCCTTTAAACATGAGACCAAAAGGAAATCAATCTTTACGCTGTTGTGTTCATAAGGATAGAGCTGTTTTAAAATATAAGATTATGGCTTTATTGGGTTTCAATATTGATGATGAAACCGATGAATTAACGAGTCTGCAAGATTATCTTCATCTAGCAAAAGAAAGAAAAACACTCACACCCAAAGTTATGACTGTTGTTGATGAAGCGTGCAGTAGTTGTCAACAGGGAAGCTATAATGTAAGTAATATGTGTAAGGGGTGCGAAGCTCGACCATGTGCTGTAAATTGTCCAAAGGATGCTGTTCATTTTGTAAAAGGACAAGCAGAAATTGATCATGATGTTTGTGTGAACTGTGGAAAATGTTTACAAGAATGTCCTTTTCATGCAATTATTTACAGCCCTGTTCCATGCGAAGAAGCTTGTCCTGTAAAAGCTATTTCTAAAGATGAACAAGGAATTGAGCATATCGATTATGATAAGTGCATATACTGTGGGAAATGTATGGCCGCTTGTCCATATGGTGCAATTATGGAAAAATCTCATATAATTGAGATATTTCAGGCTTGGGAAAGTAAAAAAGAAATAATTGCACTCGTGGCACCATCAATCATAGCGCAGTTTCGACAATCTGTACCCAAGATTTATAATGCAATTAAAAAAATGGGTTTTTCCGATATCATAGAAGTTGCAGAAGGAGCCGAAATGACTATTGAACACGAAACTGAAGAATGGTCGGAAAGAATGCATGCAGGATGTCAATTAATGACAACTTCTTGCTGTCACGCATATACAGAGTTGGTTAAAAAACACATTCCAGAATTAGAGGGTAAAGTCTCCGAAACACCTTCTCCAATGGTTTATGCCGGTAAACTAGCAAAAGAACGTTTCCCTAACGCAGTTACAGTATTTATTGGACCATGCACAGCTAAAAGACATGAAGCATTTTTTGTAGAAGATATTGATTATACTTTATCCTTTGAGGAATTGGGAGCTTTATTGGTTGCGAATAATATTGAAGTAGAAGAAATGAATAATGAGATTGACATAAAATATGCAAACTCAGATGCACAGTTTTTCGCACAATCAGGTGGCGTTAGCCGGGCAATTATAAATAAAGCAGACGAATCTTTAAAAGAAGAAATTATTAATGGAATTGATAAAACATCAATTCGACAACTAAAACAAATTGCAAAGGGCAAAACAGAATCAAATTTCATTGAAGTAATGAGCTGTGAAGGAGGTTGTTTGGCTGGTGTAAATTCTCTTATAAAAGGGAAGCAGGCCGTAACTGTTTTTCAAAAAAATCAAGAAGAAATTTCTTCTTAATTAAATTGTTTACTAAAATTTGTAATTTAGTGGAAATAAAAAGCGGATTAAATTTTCAATTTAAAGATATTTTTTTACTTTTGCATTCGCTAAAACATAATGGTCTCGTAGCTCAGTTGGATAGAGCAATAGCCTTCTAAGCTATGGGTCGAAGGTTCGAATCCTTCCGGGATCACTAAATTAGCTAAGCCACTACACTTTGTAGTGGCTTTTTGTTTTTATACAAATATTGTAATGATTTGATAAAACTTAATTCATCATTTGCGTGTTAATTTAAAAATGACGGTATTTGTGTGAATTATGTTATGATTTATAATCAATATAGTGAATAGAAAAATTGAATTATTAGCACCTGGTGGAGATATTGATTCCATAAAAGCCGCAATTCTTGCAGGAGCAGATGCTATTTATCTGGGACTTGATAAATTTAATGCAAGAAATAGAGCCACAAATATAAACTTTGAGAATTTACAGGGAGTTCTTCGACTTGCACACAAAAATAACTGCGAAGTTTTTCTAACACTTAATATTATAATTGTTGAAAGTGAAATCCCTGCTCTTATAAGCTTGTTGAATAAATTGGTTAATACGAATATAGATGGTGTAATTGTTCAGGATTTAGGTTTAGTTTATCTTTTATCAAACTATTTTAAAGGATTTAAAATTCATGTTTCTACTCAACTCACAACCCATAATAAAGGTCAGATAAAGTTTTTAAGTATACTAAAAGCTTCCCGTATTAATTTATCAAGAGAGTTAAATATTGATGAAATAAAAGCATTAACATCAGTTGCTCATGAGAATAATGTTTTAAGCGAGGTATTTGTGCATGGTTCCTTTTGTATTTCATTTTCTGGTATTTGTTACATCAGCTCTGTTCATGGAGGAAATTCAGGAAATCGTGGAAGGTGCAGTCAACCATGCAGGGATAGATATTTAACCACTGATGCAGGTGTTGATTATCCACTTAATTTGAAAGATAATTCAGCATATTTTGATCTTGAAGAACTTGCAGATGCGGGTGTTGATTCTTTAAAGATTGAAGGGCGAATTAAGAAATTCGATTACGTTTATACTGTTGTCCATACTTGGAGAAAACAACTTCAAAGTTTCTATAATCAGAAAAAATTGATTAACGATAATAGTGATCTATATAAGGTATTTAATCGTGACTTTACAAATTCATTTTTAAAGGGAGATATTAATAAAGATATGTTTATTGATAATCCCAGAGATCATTCAATTAAACATCTTTCCGAAATAAATAATTATTCTTCGCAAAATGAATTAGAGAAAGATCAATTAGCACTTTACGATGAAAAGGAAAATCTGAAAGCGGATCTTGAAAATAAGCTTAAGCAAATAAGTATTGCAAAAGCATTTTTGGTAATCAATATTTCAGGAAAATGTGGTGTTCCTTTAAAGGTATCTGTGACATCTTCTGATGTATCATTTGATATCTTATCAGAAGTTAACCTTATGGATAAAGGCACCGAAGCCTTAAGTAATGAGCTGGTTTTAAAAAGATTTAAAGCCTTTAACGATACTGAATTTTTTATAAAAGAACTAAATCTAGATCTTCAAGGAGAAGTTTTTATTCCCTTTAAAGAACTTACTTCGCTTAAAAAAAGAATCTTATTTATTTTAAATGGTTCAAAAGAAACTATTGTTCCTGTTGATGTTCCTATTATCCGAAAACAAGCTGTAATAAATACAAAACCTTTTCTTTCGGTATTAATATCATCAATTAGCGATGTATATCTTTGTAAAGAAACGAATGTGAGCGTTTATTTTCAGCTTCCCAGTTGTATTAAAGGTGAGTTGGAGAAATTTATTGATCTTTTTACAACGAATAAAAAACTTATTCCGTGGTTTCCTTCAGTTATAATAGGTGAGGATTACATTGCAGCGTTAGAATTTCTTCAAAGAGTTCAGCCAGCAAGTATTGTAACAAACAATACAGGAATTGCATATGAAGCTTATAGGAAAGGAATTGCTTGGATTGCCGGACCTTATCTAAATATTGTTAATTCATTTAGTTTGATATCCTTAAAAGAAAATTTTAATTGTTCTGGCTCTTTTATTTCAAACGAAATCAATAAAGAACAGATAAGAAGGATTAACAAACCGGATAATTTCAACTTGTATTATAGTATTTATCATCCAATTGTACTTATGACAAGTAGACAATGTCTTTTTCATCAGGTAACGGGCTGTGATAAAAAACGAATTGATGATTCTTGTATTCAAGATTGCGAAAAATCTTCATCAATTACTAATTTAGAAAAGAACTCCTTTTTTATTGAAAAGAGTAATGGAAATTACCATGAAATATATAATGAGAATAATTTACTGAATACAGATATTGTTGCAGATATTCCAAATATGTTTTCTAGTTTTTTTATTGATTTAAGGAATGTAAAAACAAAAACTAAAGTTGGGCGGAATAAATTGGGAATAATTATGCTTTTTGAGGATTTTGTAAATGGAAAACCAGATACAAAAAAGGAGCTTGATAAAAATATTTATCCATCTAATAATACTCAGTATAAAAAGGGAATCTAGTTTTATATTAGCATCAAATTAATAAAGGGGGTGTCCAAAAAAATCTTGTTTTGTCATTCTGAGCTTGTCGAAGAATCTCTTCTAATTAACAATGAGATATATAGATGGATTTAATATTGCAAGTGGTTGAAAATCAAGATTTCACACTAAGCTTATCGAAGTGTAGTCATTAAAAAAGGGACTTCTTGGACAGTCCCTTTTTTATAAAAAGTGTTCGTTAGAACTTATTTTTTAAGAACATAGCTATAATAAACATATTTACCCGAAGCAAATTGATCATAAGTTTCCGATCCAACAGTTCCAGCAAAGTTTAGAGCTATTTTGTGCAAGAATTTCGGTGCTAATTTTTTTATTAATTCACGTCTTCGTGCGTCATCCTTTTCTAATGCAGTCACAACTTCTTTTGTAATCATTCTTTCTTTAAGAATAGTTAATCCACTTGCGTCAAGTTCTTTTTTAAGATCTTCCATCTCATAATCATAACGGAAATCAGTATAAAGAAAATGCCCGTCAGGACGTAAAATGCGAGAAATTTCTCCTAAGAAGGCCATCATATCAGGGTATCGGTGCGAAGATTCTACGTTAAAAACTACATCATATGCATTATTGTCAAGGCTTAAATTCTGCGCATCTCCTTGTAAAAAAGACATTTTATTATCATTATAATGGCGATTTCCAAAGGAAACAGCTATGGAATCCAGATCGACTCCTTTAGCCGAAGCTGGAGAAAAATTATTAGTTATGTATGATAATCCGCCACCTCTACCGCAACCAATTTCTGCTATATCTTTATTTTTAATTTCTGTTTCTACAGCTAAATGATGATATAATTGAATTGAATATCTATTTGGTTCGTTTTGCACATTTAATGAAACTTTTTGGTCATTGTCTGAATAACCATAATTCATAAATAATACCTCGGCATTCTTGTCAACTTTATTAACGTACCAATACCAAATTCTAAACATGCTTTCGCGAATATTAAACTTCATATATGTATAATTAAATGTTATTATTTGATTTTCTGTCACCTAAATTATAAACTTGAGAACGAACTTTTTGAGCCCATTCGGCATGTGTTGATTTTTCAGTGAATGTCTTATGTGATATTGGTTTTCCAATTACAACTCGAATCGTCTCGTTTCTTTTTCGAAACATCTCACGAGGGAGAAGTAATAGCTCTATATTAATTTTAATACCAAAAATTTGCCTCATTCTATTTATAAAATAAAAAAGCCTGGAGTTACGACCAAAAAAATGCAATGGTACAATATCTCTTTCACTCGATATAGATTTTGTAATAAAGCTTTTTTGCCATTTGTTATCTTGGATTTTCCCATTATATTTTCTTGAAACTTCTCCAGCAGGGAAATGTGTTATTGGAATATCTGAGTTATACACTGCATCAAGAGCTTTTACATATTCTTTTGATGATTGCCCATAAACATTTACAGCAGCAATCAATGGGCGTAACTGAGGTAAAAACATAAATGCATCGTTCCCTATTGCTTTTAAGATCCCATATTTGCTAGAAACAATATGAGTAATTATTAATCCATCTATTACACCAAATGGATGATTTGCAGCAAAAAAACACTTTCCACTATCGGGAAGATTTTCCGTTCCTTCTATTTGTAATGTTAAATTAAACTCTTTTATTATTTGAGGAAGAAAGCTAACGCCAGTGTGTTCAGAATACTTATTAAGAATCCTATTCATTTCATCTTGCTTGATTATTTTCGCTACCCATTTAATAACAAGTCTAGGAAGTTTTTTCAATATAGATGAATTACTATCTTTAATAATTTTGGCAATATCAATATACTTAATATCTATGTTTGGACTTTCCATTTATTATATTAATTATTAATTCTTTTAGTTATTTGTTAATAGAAAAAGCATTAACGTAAGATTGAAAGAATATCTTATAAAAATAAACAATAAAAAGAAATGTGTGTTATAAAATTAAATTATTCTCACGAGGCATATAATATAATGGATTATTGTAATTAGGAATCTATTTGAATTATTCCTTAAAAAGTGATATCTTGTTAATCAAGGGAACAATGTAAATACTTAAACTATGACAAACATACTTTTAAAATATCTTGAAGAAAGATACAAATATAATATCCCCAAACAAGAACCTCTAGTTCCAGGCCCAGTTATTACTATTTCGAGAGAGTTTGGTTGTCCAGCTAATTTGTGTGCTACAGATTTAGCAGAACTATTAACAAAGATTGATGGTAAAGATAATGAACCTTGGAAAGTTATAAGTAAAGAAATATTAGAACAAGCGGCAAAAGAATTGGGTTTAACACCTGATAAAATTGAATTTGTTTTTAAGTTTGAGAAAAGAAGTGCGGTTGATGAGATCTTAGAAGCCTTATCAAGTAAGTATTATAAAAGTGAGCGCAAAATCAAAAATACGATTCGAGAGGTTATTCGCTCAATGGGAGAGAGGGGGAGAGTAATTATTGTGGGGCGAGCAGGTTCTACAATATTAAGAGATATTCCAAATTCGTTGCACATTCGATTAATAGCTCCAGTAGATTATAGAATTGATGGTGTAAGCCGTAGACATGAAATATCGCATAGCGAAGCGAAGAAACTAACTCTTGAAATGGATAAGAAAAGAGCACAATTAAGAAATGATTTTGCAGGTCGTAAAGTCGACGATGTTGATTATGATTTAATAATAAATACTAAAGTATTAAAGTCAGAAGAGATTGTTGAGCTTATTGCAAAAGCTGCAAGTTCAAAAGGAATGGTTTAAGACAGAAGATTACAATAAAAAATTATAAAGTCCGGTTTTAAAACCGGACTTTTTTTATCTATGCAAAATTAAGGCAAATAAACCAAAGTGAGTTAATGGTAGTGTGCATAGAGTTTAAGAGAAAATCCTCAAAGAGGATTTTCTCTTAAATAGTTATTATTTCTTAATAAATTGTCTAGTTATTGCTTCTTTTTTAGTATCAATTGAGATAAGATATAAACCAGATGGAAGTTCAGAGATATTAATTTCTCTTTCGCTTTCTTCTATTTCAACAACTTTAACCAATGATCCAGTTGCACTATATATGCTAATCACACCATGTGCTGTAGCATTTGTAACTTGTACATTTATATAAGTACTCGCTGGGTTAGGATAAATGTTAATAATTGGTTTAGTGCTTACATCACCAAAACTAGTAGTTGTAGGGGCAAAACCATAAGTTGTATTTGGAAGACAGAAATTAGTTACTTCTGATGATCCAAATGAACCTCCTGTTTTTATAGTTGCTCCACCGGTTACTTCTAATGTATATGAACCGTTTCCGTATGAACAACACATTCCATCACCATAAACATCTGAAATAGTGAAATCATAACAGCCATCTGCTAAATCATTAATAGGAATAACAAGAGTTGATCCATCAGCTTGTGAAGCATATGTTCCACCTGAGGCAACTGTTGATCCACCACTATTCTTAAGTGTCCAGCTTGTTTCTTCTGGATAGTTATCGAATGTGATTGTTAAAGTTAAGTTGTTAGCAGTTGGAGTAGTTCCTCCAGTAGTAACACTAATATCATCAATAGCGAAATCACTTCTATAACTAGTTGATGTTGTAGCAACATAACGAAGCTGAACTGAAGTACCATAGTAAGCACTTAAGCTAACAGTAGCGTTATACCAAGAATTTCCTTGATCTCCAGATTTTGTCCATAATGTTGTCCATGATGTTCCGTCTGTACTAGCCTGTAACTCAATAGTTCCCATACTTGATCCATACATGTGATAAGCAAAATTGTAGTTTGCATTTGATTCCGTGGTAAGATCGAAACAAGGGCTATTTATAATACCAACTTTACTTGGATAATTTGGACTTGAAGATTCAACAAATATATAATACGTTCCTTCGTCAGCAGCAGATGGTCCTGTGCTTGATGAAGGTGTTCCATTTGCATCAACTGTCCAGTCAAAATCATCACTAGCATCTTGTGTCCAAGTACCAATTCCACTTTCAAATCCTTCAGAATATGGGAAAGAACTTATTCCACCTGTACATCCACCACCTGTTTGGTCAGCAGTTGTAACATTTAAAGTTGAACTTATAGTTGAAATATTTCCTGCAGCATCTTTAGCTTTAACTGTCATTGCATAAGTTGTTGAAGCAGTTAAGCTAGTTATGTTAGCAGAAGTTCCTGTAACAGATCCAATTGAGCTACCATTTTGATATACATCATATCCAGTTACAGCAACATTATCAGAAGCAGCATTCCAACTTAATGTAAATGAAGTTTCGGTAATGCTAGAAGAAGATAATCCTGTTGGAGCAGTTGGAGCTTGTGTATCAGCAGTAGCGGAAGTTGTAACATTTAATGCAGTACTTGCAACAGAAACATTACCTGCAGCATCCTTAGCTTTAACTGTCATCGCATAAGTTGTTGAAGCTGTTAAACCGGTAATATTTGCAGATGTGCTTGTTACAGATCCTAACAAACTACCATTGCTATAAACATCATATCCAGTTACAGCAACATTATCAGAAGCAGCATTCCAACTTAATGTAAATGTAGTTTCTGTCACACTAGAAGAAGATAATCCAGTTGGAGCAGTTGGAGCTTGAGTGTCGCCACCAGAAGTTCCAATATTTACATGGTAATCTTCAACTTCACCATAGCTAAGAGTTTGGCAAGCATCTTGTTCAGCATTGTAATTCATAGAAACTCGCATTCTTCTGATGCCAGAGATGCCTGTTGGGATAGTAATTGTTCCGTTAACAGCAACTTTGCTTAATGCACCAGCGTCATATGCTAATTCATTCGCATCAAATACAGTATCATTATTATAATCAATCCAGATTTTCCAGTACTCATCGTAAGTTGAACTTGCAAAACCAGGAGTTAATGTTACATTATAAGTATCGCCTGCATTTACATCAATAACAGAACTTGTATAATCAGAATAAGCAGTTCCTGCTGATGTTTTTGTAAAAGCACCTATTTCAACACTTGCGATCCATTCGTAACTAAAATCATTACTTTTAGATTCACAGTATGTAGCTGAAACAGGAGGAGTAACTCCACCGTAAGCATCACCCACACCAACTGCATACATTGCATTTGTTACAGAAATTTCTTCTTGAGAACCAGCTCCATAAAGATCTATAGCAGCTTGAATAACAAATGTTCTTGCATTGTTGTAGTTTGATGTAGAAGTCATATATTGACTTTCAACACGGAAAGTGATTTGTTCTGCTTTATCAATACCAATAGCAGTAACATTATATGCATCGTTATTGTCATTAGTTCCTGATCCACCAGCTGAAATTAAATAAAACCAGTAGCAAAAAGGACCATTGTTTGTGTGAACTCCACCGTAATCATTGTATTGAGAAGGACTACTTGATAAAGAAGCCCAATTTGTTCCCTGATATGTGTCAGGTAAACCTTTAGATTTAGGATCACTAATAGAACGTAATGCAGAACCTAAATCTTCACCCATTAACCAAGTGTCTTTTTCAGGAGCATATTTGTATTCGATTGCACAACCCCAAATGTCAGAAAAAGCTTCGTTTAAGGCACCTTCTTCGTTTTGATAGTTTAAATCAGCAGTATAAGAACAAACAGCATGACCAAATTCATGACCAAAAACATCAAGAGATGTTAAAATGTCAAAAGAAGAACCGTCACCAAAAGTAAAAACAGATCCATTCCAATATGCATTGTCATAATTTCTATCGAAATGAACATACGTTTTCATTAAAGCACCATTACCGTCAAAACTATTTCTTCCATGAACATTTTGAAAATAATCATATGTCATCATTCCAGCCCAATGTGCATCTAAAGCACCATTGTCTTTTGCTGAATTGTCATATTCTGCTGCAGTCCAGCTATTGTTTGCATCAGTAAAGTCTACAGCACTTGTATAACTTGTTGAAGTGTTGCAATCATAAGTAATAATACCATTACCTCTAGTGTAATCTCTTAATCTGTAAGAGCTATTGTAACTATCAGTACTAATAGATTTTGTTCCACTATATCTTGTGTCTGCAGTTCCTGTTGCAGCTACATTCTTAATAAGAGTGTTAATATGTACAACTTCACCAGTATTTGCATCAATATATATGAAAGCACGACTTACTGGCTGTGTAGCATAAACATCAATTTTATATGCCAATACCATTTCGTGAACATCTTTTGGATGTTTTCCATAATCATGTGCTACAACAACTAATTCAGGTGCAGTATGAAAAGCTTTGTTATCAGTACCCATATATTGGTCTGCATTAACAAAAGCTTTTGCTTTTTTAGTTGCATTCTCTGATGAAATGCTTGGAGCAACACTAATTTCTTTAATCAATTTGTATTCACCGCTTAATGATTCAATTACACCATTGCGGCTGTGTACAATGTAAACACCGTTTTCTACCTTGATTCCTTTATAGTATTGTTGAAATCTCTCATGAGTAAATCCTAAACGATCATCTTCTGATCTTAAGGTTTTGAACTCATCACTTTTTGTCATTTTTAAGATGCTTGACAAAACAGCCTTAGTTTCAGACTTAGAAGCAGCTTTTTGTTTCGCATCAAATTTAACGAAAGTTGGATAACCGTTTCGGTCTAATTGTTCTTTTTCGATTTCCTGCGCAAAAGTTGCAACAGCTAAAAACAGAAAAAGGGTAAGAAAAGTAAAGATTCTTTTCATAATAAAATTGTTTTAGGTTAAAAATTAATTTTGAGTGTTAAATCAGTGCAGAAAAATATAGTAAAAAATATTATTATTATTTTAAAATCGACAAACGACAATTATCTACCTATGAAAATAAAATATGAACTTATTTTTTGAATTGAATTAAACGAAATATATTTGACGTCATCTAATATTAAATTAATTTAAAATCTAATTAAATATGAAAAAGGGGATTAGTATACTAGTTGCTCTAATTTTTGGAGTTACTACTTTAGTAATGGCTCAAACCGAAGAGATTACAAATGGTTACGAGTTTAAGATTAAAAAAGAAATTAAAACTACATCAATTAAGAATCAGTTTAGGTCGGGTACATGCTGGAGCTTTTCAGCATTGTCATTTTTAGAATCAGAAATGATTCGTATAGGAAAACCTGAAGTTAATTTATCGGAAGCTTGGATTGTTAGACATTCATATTCTGATAAAGCTCTTAGTTATGTTCGATGGAATGGAAGTTTAAATTTTGGCGGAGGGGGAGCTTTCCACGATGTTACAACTTGTATAAAGAAATATGGAATTGTTCCTGAAGAAGTTTATGCAGGATTAAACTACGGCACAGATAAATTTGTTCATGGTGAATTTGATGCAGTTCTGTTAGGTTATATGGAACAGGTAATCAAAAATAAAAATAAGAAGCTAACTACTGCATGGCATGATGGTTTGAATGGAATTCTTGATGCTTATTTAGGTGAAAAAATAGAAAAATTCACTTACGAAGGTAAAGAATATACTCCTAAAACTTTTGCGGCAGAATTTACAGGAATTAATCCTGATGATTACATAGAATTTAGCTCATTTACACATCATCCATATTATTCAAAATTCATTCTTGAAGTTCCTGATAATTGGGCAATGCATGAAGTGTATAATGTAACATTAGATGATTTTATTGAAATAATCGATAACTCAATTGAAATGGGTTATACCGTAGCTTGGGGTGGTGATGTTAGTGAAAAAGGATTTTCTTGGAAAAAAGGTGTTGCAATTGTTCCTGATGTAGAATTTGAAGAAACAAGTGGAACCGATAAAGAAAGATTAACAGGATTAACTACCAAAGAAAAGAATGAGATATTATATTCTTTCGAAAGACCAATTAAAGAGTTAGAAATTACTCCTGAGTTGCGTCAAGCGGAATTTGATTCATATAAGACAACGGATGATCACGGAATGCATATTGTAGGAATTGCGTATGATCAAACAGGCAATAAATTTTATAAGGTAAAGAATAGCTGGGATACTAATAATATATACGACGGTTTTATATATATGTCTGAAGCTTTTATTAAATATAAAGTTACCGATATAATGATTAATAAAGTAACTGTTCCTAAGAGCATTGCAAAGAAGATACAACTGTAAATAGGAAATAATAAAATAGATCCGTCAGAGAGTTTTTCTTTGGCGGATTTTTTTTTAACCTTTTTTTGATTCTTTTGTTATAAGTCAAAAAACTAGAAAGATGAATTTAGATATTAAAAATCAGAACTTTATTGTTACTGGTGTTACAAGTGGATTTGGAAGAGCTGTGGCAGAACTTTTAATGGAAGAAGGAGCGAATGTTTATGGAATAGCTCGAAGAAAAGAATTACTGAGCGAGTTAAAATATAAATACGATTCTCGGTTTGAATACCTTGTGGCAGATGTTATCGAAGAAGGGTCGGTAAATAAGATTATTGATTTTATTGGTGTTACTACAATTCAAGGAGTATTTGTGAATGCGGGCGGACCACCTGCAAAATCATTTTTAGAAACTGAAATTAATGATTGGGATGATTCTTATAAAAAGCTTTTGCGTTGGAAAGTTGATTTGACGAAGAAACTGCTCCCTCATTTTATTTCCAATAATTATGGTAGAATAGTATTCTTAGAAAGTTCATCGGTAAAACAGCCAATTGAAAATTTGGTTTTGAGTACATCACTGCGAATGTCGGTTGTTGGTTTAGCAAAAACAATATCGCAAGAAATAGCTGATAAAGGAATAACAGTTAATGTGCTGGCTCCCGGTTCACATAATACAAGTGCTATAGAGCGCTTAATTCAGAAAAAAAGTGAAACCGATGGTATTTCGTACGAGAATGCAAAAGCTTTATTTGAAAAAAACACAAAACTGGGATTCATGGGCGACCCCGAAAACCTTGCATCAATGGCTGTTTGGTTATTGTCTCCAGGATCTAAATTTGTTACGGGTCAGACAATATCTATTGCAGGAGGTGCAATTAGCGGAGTGTTTGGTTAGTAAAAACTAGAATAAATTCGCATACATTTTGTACTCAATGCTTATTGCTTTAATTTTGCGTACAATATAAAGTATTATGGATAAGAATCGATGTGGTTGGGCAAAAAAGCCTTTAGATATTGAATATCATGACAAGGAGTGGGGAGTGCCCCTTCATAATGATGATAAACTGTTTGAATTTTTGATTCTCGAAGGATTTCAAGCTGGATTAAGTTGGAGTACGATTTTAAATAAGCGTGAAAATTTTAGAAAGGCTTTTGATAATTTTGATTATCAGAAAATTGCCAAATATGATCAAAAGAAGATTGATAATCTTTTAAATGATGCAGGAATTATTCGAAACAAACTTAAAATTAATGCAGCAATTACGAATGCGAAAGCTTTTATGCAAGTTCAAAAAGAGTTTGGGTCTTTCGATAAATATATATGGTCATTTACAGGAGGAAAAACGATTATTAATCGTTGGGATGAAATGAGCCAGGTTCCAGCTACATCAAACGAGTCGGATGCAATGAGTAAGGATCTAAAAAGGCGAGGTTTTAAATTTGTTGGATCAACAATATGTTATGCTAATATGCAAGCAACAGGAATGGTTAACGATCATTTGGTAAGTTGTTTTAGATACGATAAGATTAATTATGATAAATAACGATATAATTTGTGCCATTTCAACAGCGCAAGGAAATGGTGCAATTGCTGTAGTTCGATTAAGTGGAAATGAATCTATTGCATTGTGCGATAAGGTTTTTAAATCTCCAACCAATAAGCGTTTAATAGATCAAGAAGCAAATACACTTCATTTCGGCATTTTGTACGATGGCATTAAAATAATTGATGAAGTTGTTGTTTCCATTTTTAAAAATCCCAGATCATATACAGGTGAAGATATTGTTGAAATATCTTGTCATGGCTCTGTTTTTATTCAGCAACAAATATTACAACTGTTAACTAAAAATGGAGCGCGATTAGCAAAACCTGGTGAATTTACTTTGCGTGCATTTATTAACGGTAAAATGGATTTGTCGCAAGCAGAAGCTGTTGCCGATTTAATTGCTTCATCGTCGGCTTCGTCGCATAAAGTGGCTATGCAACAAATGCGTGGTGGTTTTTCTAGTGAGATTGCTAATCTTCGCGATCGATTATTGCACTTTATTTCATTATTAGAATTAGAACTTGATTTTAGTGAAGAAGATGTTGAATTCGCCGATCGAAAACAGCTGAACGAGCTACTTACGAATATTCAAACTTTAATTCATAAACTAATAAAATCGTTTGATTTAGGAAATGTAATTAAGAATGGTGTTCCAGTTGCAATTGTTGGACATACGAATGTTGGGAAATCTACTTTATTAAATAAAATTCTAAACGAAGAAAAAGCTATAGTTTCTGAAATAGCAGGAACAACTCGTGATGTTATCGAAGATGTTATAAATATTGAAGGCGTAAGCTTTCGATTTATCGATACAGCTGGAATTCGAGAAACCTCAGATACGATCGAAACCATTGGTATTGAACGTACTTTCGAGCGAATTTCAAAAGCTTCAATTGTTTTACTTCTCGTTGATGCTTCCGAAGGGAAAGGGAATATTGAAAAAGCAATTAAGACTGTTAAAGAAAAATTAGGTCAAGCAGATAAGAAATTAATTGTTGTTATTAACAAGATTGATAAATCTACCGAAGAATTTGATATTAAACATTTGCTACATGCGGAGGATATTCAATTAAAAATATCGGCGAAAACTGGCGAAAATATTGATCAGTTGATTAAGGAACTTCTTTCTGTAGTTAATTTAAGTGCTCTTGATCAGGATGATGTAATTGTTACAAATGCTCGACATTTCGAAGCATTAGAAAGTGCATCTATAGCCCTGCAACGTTCCATTGATGGAGTAAATACAGGAATTTCAGGTGATTTTCTTGCTCAAGATATTCGAGAAACTTTACATTACTTAGGTGAAATTACAGGAGAAATAACTACAGATGAGGTGCTTGGGAATATATTTAAGAACTTCTGCATTGGAAAGTAATATATTTAAGCCGATTTTTTGATTTGTGTTAATACAATTTTTCGATATGATAAATTGAAAATATAATGGATAAACAAAAATATATAAAGCTAAAAGAGCTCCTGTCTAAGAATAAAAATTGGCCAATGTTATATATGTTTAAATGCATAGTGCCAAATAGTAAAGATCTTATAAATAGGGTAGTTGCGTTGATGCCCTTTCAAGGGAAGTTTGAATTTAAAACTAGTAAAAATAAGAAATTTGTTTCTATTAGTTGTGTGGCTCCAATGAGTGATGCTCAAAAAATTGTAGATATTACTCAAAGTATTGCTGAAATTCCAGATGTGATGATTCTTTGATAGGATAGATTTGTGTGCAGTGTAATTATTTAGCTTTAAGCCTTAGTTTATAGGTGTTTAATATGGTAATTAGTCCATGAATATATTGTTTGGACAGGTTTATGAATTAATCCGCCAAAGATTAATGCTAGCATGTACTTGATATTAGTGTACAAAGAATAAAAGTGTAAGTTTAGATGGGGCATTATGTCAAAGCCTATTTTTTTATTTTTTGTGTAAATTTGTAAAAGTCACGACAATATATTTGAACCGGTTATAAGTTTTAAGAATAAGTGACAATTAATAATTTTTAATAAATAATCATGAAAACAGGTATTTATATTTCGCGTAAGTTGGAAAAGTTGATTCCTAAAAAGTTTATTCGGGAATCGGTTCAAGTAATAGAAAATCCTTTAGGTACATGGAGTGCAAACATATTTTATGTGAGTCGCAAGAAATGTTGGATATTAACGAATTCTGTTAGTTTTTACACTGTAATTTTGCAGGATATTTCTACCGCCGCAATCAAAAATATAAACGAAATTTTCACACATACTTTATTTCATCAATTACAAACAGATGAGATTGCTATTGACATACAGGAGGTACAAAACCTTTTTGGTGAAGTAGATCTGTTTACTACCAATAATGATAGGCGTACTATTGGCGTTCAAAATAGTTTGAGTATTAACTTTGATGATTGGAAATACGAATTCGGAGATTTTTCGAACTGGCCTTTTCGAGATCTAAATCGAAGAATTAACGGTATTCCCTACAAACAAATTGGCTGGAAAAAGCCTAAAGAAAAGATGAAAGAAATTTTAGGCAAATAAGAGTTTAGAATTCAAAAACAATGTTTCCTTTTTTTTTAGTTTGATGCTGACTTTTTGTAATAATCGTATTGGATAATAATATAAAGCCCTCTTTTGAGGGCTTTATATTTTTTGCTAAGCTTAATGTTTATTTTGTGATGCTTATTGTTCAATTTTATAAATCATCAACAATACTTAGTAATGTATTTACAAGTGATTCTCCTAACTTTATTGAACGCTCCGAACTCCAACCAACAATTGGATCCGGAATATTATCATTTTGTTTAAAAGGCATTTCTAAGGTTTGAGATAGGCAGTGAAACTCTTCCCCCAAATTCTTTGAACAAATTTTTAGATTAGCAGCTCCGGGTTCATTCTTAGGATAACCGTGCTCATCCTGAATATCAGGATTTACAGCCTTCCAATTCTTCATAAAGTTGTCCGTTAATTGACGTAAGTTTTGATCGAAAGAAGGAATGCCCTCTATTCCTGAGATAAAAACATATGGAAGTCCTTCATCACCATGCACATCAAGGTTAAAGTCCATACCTATTTCTTTCATCTTCATTTTTACATAAAAAACTTCAGGGCTATTTTCGATACTAGGTTCTGCCCATTCTCTGTTTAGATTTACTCCTTTAGCATTTACTCTAAGGTTACCCAAAATACTACCGTCAATATTCATATTAGGAACAAGATAAAGATTGGCTTTATTAAGCAAGCTGATGGAAGATGAATCTTCTTCATCCAATAACCTACTTATAAGACCTAGCATAAACCATTCGGCCATAGTTTCTCCAGGGTGTTGTCGCGCAATTATCCATAGTTTTTTCTTGGAACTATCGTCATCTCCAATTCGAAGAAAATCAATCGATCTTCCTTGTATAGTTTGTCCGATAGATTCTAAAGTGCAAATAGGAGATTGTTGTGCATCGTTTACTAAATCCAAATGCTGTTCATAAGAAAACGGCGCAAAATAAGCAATGTAAACAGAATCGCATTCCGGCGTAAATTCCATACTTAAAACGCCGTTAACATATTTTGTTGGTACTTGGAACCATGTTTCTCGATCGTACGAAGCTCTTGCCTGATAGTTTTCCCAGCCTTCAGGGTAGGCTGCTTCTCCAGCATTAATTAGATTTAATTTACATTCTTGATTTTTAGCTCCTTGTAGTCTGAAATAGAACCATTGTAAAAAATCAGAATCTGTGTCTTTTCTTATTTTTAGCTGAATGTTTTCAGGCTTATCTGCGTTGATGACTTCAATGTTTCCAGCATCAAAAGTCGTTGATATACTTAGCTTCATGGTTATTTATTTTAAAATGATTTAGATTAATGGATTTTTATTTGTTAACTCTTTTATTTCAGATTCGTAATTATAAGCTTTGAGTATATGTAACACAACCTTAAAGCAATTTGTTGAAGAAAATAGAATGTTTTTATCAGCAAGTTCAAACGTATAACTACAAGCCGTTCTAGTATTTAATATAGATGAAGGATAGCTGTGGCAATTTTCTGGGCGCTTATCATAATCATTACAATAATTATTTAACCCGAGATTTTTACATTCAAAAACCCACGGGGTATCAGAATTTGATTTGTTTTTTATCCAACATTTATTCCTAGAATCATTATTCATTAATAGATTAAAACTATTTTCATCTTTAACTGATTTACCATCAATTCCGGTTAAAATAACCGCTTTACAACAAGTGTCAACGCAATTTTCATAATCGCATGTTCCGGTTCTTCTGAACAAGAGTTTAATAATTTCTGCAATAGAATCATCTAAACCCAGATCAAAAGATTTCTCAAAATATTTAAAGGCTTCTTGATTGTTTTTTAATTCAACCTCTGTTATTCCTAAACTAAATAAAATTTGTTTATTGTTTGGCTCAAGACTATTTGCTTGTTGCAGTATTTCAATAGCTTCAGAATACTCTTTTCTTTTATATAGTAGATTCCCTTTTGTTAGTAAAGTTTTTGAATCCTTATTGTTATCTATGTAAGCATCAATGTATGATTCTGCTTTTTCCAGTTCATTGTAAAATACATAAGTATCAACTAACTCTTTGCCCGACCAATAAAATTTGCACTCAGAAACAATATCATTAAAATGCGTATCAAACAGATCTTTACTTTTATGGAAAACCCCTTGTTTCGTATAAATAATTCCTAAATATACCAAGCCTGTTAATTTGGCAGATTTATCATCATCTAATTCAGCATCAGCTATTAATGCTTTGCATTCATGAATAGCTCGTTCGTATTGCTTAGATTGTATTAACTGATTTAAATTCATTTTTATATCTACTATCGTTTATGAAATCTTAATTTTCCGGTAATAAAAGATAGAACAGAAAGTATCTTATTTTTGTATGCTATTACTATTAGCATTAAAGATATTCCAATTAATACAGGTAAAATATATTGCTTACTTGCATTATAAGATGATTCTGAAATTGAATCTTTGAATATTTCAGGTACTTTGCTATCACACCAGGTTGCAAAATCATAGAAAATACTTATTAAGGAGAAAATACCAATTATAGCTAGAATAAATAATACATTCGATTGAGTTTTTTCTTCTTTACTTTCTTGCATCGATAATCGACGGTTGAGTGTTTCTTTCATTATCGATAGAATTTCCTCGTAATTTCGGATATCATTTTCCAAATTCCAATATTGATATATGTTTTCATATATTTCAAATTGCCATTTGTTTAAATTTGAAACATATCTTAATAAATAATACTGATGCGATTTGAACGATGTAATTATTGTATCGAAAAGGTTAAGCTGTTTTTCCAACTTCACATTATTACGATGTCTAATATCTTCATAAGCTATTGTTGTAATTTCTTGGTAAACGAAATGAAAAATGAAATACAACATTTGATGCATACATAAAATTGATAATGAATAAGATATGTTGTTATTGTTTAAGTTAAAAAGTGTTGTATATCTCCAACCGTAAAAAGCAAATGAATGTTCTTCTTTATCAAGATTATCCATTGTAATCATAGCAGTATCTTCATTATGGTTATTTTGAAGTATATGCTTTTTTAAATTGTCGAAACTACATGTAAACTCTGTCTTATTCCAGTTTACTATAATATAGCCGGTATTTGGGATTATGTTAATATCATCGGTTTTTAACCAAGGTAAGACTTTATTTACCACGCTGCTTGCCCAATTATTTATTTGATCTACCCATGTGCCAACAGTATAGTTTTTTTGTTGTGGATCAACATTAAAATAATTTCGTATTTTTTGATAGGATTCTGAAATCCCATGTAAATGTTTATCATTAATACTCTGATTTTGATGATAATCTAAACACGATACCAACATAAACATCTTATTATTTCTATCGCATATTAAGAAAAAACCAGAATTTTGTTTAGAATGTGAAAAACAAACCGGTTCCGGAATATTTGATAAATCAGAATGAAAAGTTTCTGGTGAAATAGAATGAATCCACATATCCTGATTTCTAAAAGAATGTTTTAGAATATCAAAAAGTTTTACAAAATCAGAACTATTATTATCATTTTGCTCTTGTTTGAATTTTGAGTATGGAACCCAATCATTATCTAATTCAATAGGTTTATTTAATAATTTTTCAAAATAAATTTTATTGATATTTATTGGTTGTAAGCAAAAAAACTGAATGCTTTTTTTATAAATATGTTTTTCCATGTCCTTGTAAATACTTTTCTGGAAGTGCTTCCATTCTGTAATCAATTGTTATTTCTTCATCTTTGTCTATGCTTTTAATACATATAACTCGAATGGGCTTATACGCTATTTTAGCATTAGGCGTTCTGGAATGATTAATAAAACTATACTTTGTTCTATATGGTCGAACCAGAAGCATATCATTTTCCAGCGCATTCCATTCTAATGTTTTTTCATTTTCCGAATAAGTAGAATATGGAACTATTTGTCCATCAAGTTCACACAGTACAGTGTTTATAGCAATATTAGTCAAACTATAAAGTCCCCATCCATGTATATTACTTTTTCTAATTTCGGTGTCTTTAATATTATCAATATTTAAATCGAAATCCATAATTACTATTCTTATAGTAAACGTGTTATCACGCTAGTATTTGATATTGTTAAAAAATGAGTTTAAAGATAGCTGTTTTTGAAGAATACTAGAAGATTTAAAAGAATTAAGCTGGAAAATTATATAAAAACAATTAATTTTAAAATTCCTGTTTGGCAAATTTTAATTCAATTCTTTAGTAATTATATTTGTGTTTCATTTTTAAAAAAGTAATAATGACTAAATGTCCGTGTTGTTCAGGAAAAGATTTTAATAACTGTTGTGAAACTATTATAAATAATGAATCGGCGCCTTCTGCTTTAAGTTTAATGCGTTCAAGATATACGGCTTATACAAAAGCTAATGCCGAATATTTATATAAAACAACTCATGCTAAAACTAGAGGAGATTATAATATTCGTGAGATTGAAGAATGGTCGAAAGAAAATACGTGGACAAAATTGGAAATAATTAGTGTTGAACATGGTAATATAAAAGATACCAGAGGGATTGTTGAGTTTAAAGCCTATTATACTGATAAAAATGTGCAAGAGCATATTCTTCATGAAAGATCTACTTTCTTGAAAGAAAATGGAGAATGGTTTTATGTTGATGGAATTAACAATCCACCACGAACAGATATCATGACAAAGGTTATGAGAAATGATCCTTGCCCTTGTGGAAGTGGTAAGAAATATAAAAAGTGTTGCGAAAAGAACTAATAATGTATAAGGAAAAAGTTTCTGTTTTTTCTGTCCCAAAGTCTTAAAATGTCTATGAAAGTTTGTATTGCAGAGAAACCAAGTGTAGCCAAAGAAATAGCGCAAGTTATTGGAGCAAATGTTCGTAAGGAAGGATATTTCGAAGGGAATGGATATCAAGTAACCTGGACATTTGGTCATTTTTGCACATTATTACCACCTGAAGATTACAATCCAAATTGGAAAAAATGGAATCTTGGTACATTGCCAATGCTTCCTGAACGTTTCGAAACAAAAGTGATGAGCGATGGAGGGGTGAAAAGGCAGTTTAAAGTAATTAAAGCATTATTCGGTAAAGCAACACTTGTAATTAATTGTGGAGATGCAGGTCAAGAAGGGGAGTTAATCCAGCGTTGGGTTATTAAACAAGCTAATTATACAGGCGAAGTTCAGCGACTATGGATTTCATCTTTAACAACAGAAGCCATTAAAATAGGTTTCAAAAATCTTAAGCCGGCGGAGGAGTTTGATAATCTATATTATGCAGGGAGTTCCAGAGCAATTGGAGATTGGTTGTTAGGTATGAATGCCACACGACTTTATACTTTAAAGTATGGAGGTTATAAGCAAGTTCTTTCGATTGGAAGAGTGCAGACACCTACATTGGCTATGTTGGTGAATCGACATTACGAAATAGCAAATTTTCAACCAAGACCATATTGGGAACTACAAACAAAATATCGCGATACAATTTTTAATAATACATCGGGAAAATTCTTTACAAAAGAGGATGGAGAAAAACTCCTGAATCAGGTAAAAGGAAAAGATCTTACTATTACAGATATTGAAAAGAAAGATGGCAAAGAATATGCACCAAAACTTTTCGATCTTACTAGTATACAGGTTTATTGTAACAACAAATTTGGTTTTACAGCAGAATCAACATTAAAAATGGTTCAACGACTTTATGAAATGAAAGTTGTTTCTTATCCCAGAGTCGATACCACTTTTTTACCAAATGATATGTATCCAAAGGTTCCTAATATTCTTAAAGGACTTTCAAATTATTCATCTTTTACAAATCCAATCTTAGGAAAAGAAATTAGAAAATCATCAAAGGTATTTAATGACAAAAAAGTAACTGATCACCACGCAATTATACCAACTGGTGAGCAAAAATCACTAGGTTCAGATGAAAATAAGGTTTACGATATTATTGTTCGAAGATTTATAGCTGTTTTTTACCCCGATTGTAAAGTTGCAAAAACGCATGTAAATGCAGCGGTTGAAAAGGTGAAATTTGTTGCCACAGGAAAAGAAATAATTGAAGAGGGGTGGAGAGTTGTTTTTAGTAAAGAAAACAAGGACAATGAAGAAGAAAACAAAAACGATAGTGAAGAAAATATTCTTCCATCTTTTGAAAAAGGAGAGCAAGGTCCACACGAACCTTCATTTTTAGAAAAAGCCACAAAACCACCAAGTTTTTACACTGAGGCATCTCTTTTGCGTGCTATGGAAACAGCAGGTAAACAGGTCGATGACGAAGAGCTGAGAGATCTTATGAAAGCAAATGGTATTGGACGTCCATCAACCAGAGCAAATATTATCGAAACACTCTTTAAAAGAAAATATACACAAAGAAGAAAAAAACAGGTGATTCCTACAGAAATGGGAATTCAATTGATAAATACCATTCAGAATCAAATGCTTAAATCAGCAGAACTAACAGGGCATTGGGAAAAGCAATTGAAGGAAATTGAAGAAGGAGAATTTAGTGCCAAATTATTTATTTACAACATGAAAAAGATGGTAAATGAATTGGTACACGAAGTTAAAATGGAATCGAGTAGTCTAAAGTTAAGTGCACAAGATTCAAAACCCAAATCCAAAGTCAAGCCAAAGAAAGAAACTAATAAATCTGTTAAAAAGGAATTAAGCGGTACAAATTGTCCTAAATGCTCAGAAGGAAAAATACTAAAGGGTAAAAGTAGTTACGGTTGCAATCAATGGAAAGAAGGTTGTGATTTTAGGTTACCTTTTGTGTTTATGGACAAAAAATTAACAGATAAGCAAATACAACGACTCATTGAAAAAGGTGAAACTACTAAAATAAAAGGATTCAATTTTAATGATGAAAAAACAGAAGGAATCTTAAAATTAAACTCATCTTTTAAAATGGAATTCGAAAATAAATCAGATTCTAAGCCTAAAGAGGAAAGTAATATGCCTCCATGTCCTAAATGCAAAGAGGGAACAATCATTAAAGGAAAAACAGCATATGGTTGCAGTAATTGGAAATCAGGTTGCGACTTTCGATTTACTTTTGAAGATATAAAAACAAAAGCGAATGGACAACCACTTACAAAAGAGCTAGTTTTGGAAATAATAAAGCATTAAAAAAGAATCGCTACTTTATCATATTGCTTATTATTGATTTTGTTAAAAATCACATTCAAAATTGACTATCCGATTGAAAATTCATTAAATATGTTTAATTTAGTGTTTTATTGATAGTTAACTATAGTTTTAATGTTGAAATTTAGTTGGTTTTAGCATATTGTAAAATGAGAAAGTTTAATGTTACCATTTTGCTTATAACCTTTTTTTTCCTCGGAGTTCTATTGGATCGTGCTTTTTTATATTATGAAAATGGCGAGAAAAATAAAAGAATGCTTCTGGAACAAGATGAAATAAAAAGAGATTATAAATTACTAATTGAGCAATTTGAAAGAGTTGAAGAAGAACTTCAACTGAGAAAAATTGAAGACTCAGTTTTTATTTACGATTCAGTTATGGCTGCAAAAGATATGTAATCCCATTCTTATTCAATAAAATAAATTAAAGAATCCATTCAAAGTTTTTTGGAATCTACAAATGGAATTACAATCTGTAATGTTCTAAAGTACAGTAAACTAATATTCTGTTATTATTGATTCTCTATTATAAAGATTTTTTAAGGGACTAAATCCTATATTGGGTGAGATCCGCGCAACATGAATGTACGTCATTGTATTTTTAATATCAGCATGACCCAGTTGGTTTTTCAAACTCACAATATCCAAGCCGTCTTCTAGCAAATGTGTTGCGTAGCTATGTCTTAAGCTGTGTATGCTTGCCTTCTTTTCGATTCTTGATTTTTTTAGACTAATTCGCATAATTCTCTGAATACTAGTGTCGCTCATTGGATGTTCTTTTTTTCGCCCATTAAATAAATAATACGTCGGTTGATATTCCTTTATATATTGTTTAATTCCTCTAACTAACATTTCAGAAATTGGAACATATCGATCTTTTTTATACTTTGATTGTCTAACATGCAACATTCTTCTATTTAAATCAATATCGGATATTAGTAATTGCCGTACTTCGCTAATTCTTAATCCCGAGTCATAAATAGTTCCCAATATTATTCTTTGTTTTAGGCAATCAGGAGTTTTAAGCAATAGCCTAATTTCTTCTTTCGAAAAAACAACGGGTAGCATTTTTGGCTGGCGAACTTTAGGTAATATAATATGTAAATCGTTTTTATTATATATTGAATAAATGTGACGTAACCCACACACTAAATGCTTAAATCGACTCTGGCTAGGGGATTCATTTATGCGTGTGTAAACTAAAAAATCTTCCACCTCTTCGCTTGTTAAATCTAAGGGTGATCGATTATAAAAAAGAACCAGTTTACTTATTTGAAGCAAATAATGTTGAACACAGGAATAGCTTTTTCCTGCAACTAAGAATTTTCGAGTAAATGTTGTGCAAATTTCAATAAATTCGGGAACAGCAAGACAGGCTTGTTTTTTAATTGTTATGTAACTCATTTTAAAATTAGATTTAATGATTATAAAAAAATGTTTTACAAAAAAAACAATTCAAAAAAACGAAGAAAACATATTTAAGCATGAAATAATTGTAATTTTACAACATGAGTTTAAATTCGAAAATATTATTGGACTTGGTTTCATTTAAAATGCCATATGGTAAGTATAAAGGTAGATTAATATGCGATTTACCAGAACATTATATGGTTTGGTATTATCAAAAAGGTTTTCCTGTAGGAAAGTTAGGAGTTTTAATGGGTACAATGTATGAAATTCAATTAAATGGCTTGGAATATTTATTAACCCCATTAAAAGAAAAAAGGAGCCCCCATTAAGAGACTCCTTTAAAAATGTATTATTTTTAACTAAAACCTATAACCCACTCCTAATCCAATTACTTTATTTTTAATATCATCATTTTCTGTAACATCACTTAAACCCATTTCGTAGCGCAAATCAATAAAGAGTTCACCTTTATTAAATACTTTAGCAACTTCGCCACCAATTATTATTCCCCAATCAGAGTCATTCGAAATATCATCGTAATCTGAAACTGTGGTAACTCCATTTTCTTTAATTTCCGACTCTGCAGATCTTAAATAACTGTAATATGGTCCTCCATAAAATGAAACTAACCAAGTTTCTCCTAAGCCTAACTGTTCATTAAATCTACCTTTTAACAGCAATGGAATATTGTAGTAATCGTAATTTCTGTTAACATCCATTTTGTTGCTCGACTCTTTATTTTCGTACGCTAAACCTTCTGTTTTATAGTTTAGTTCAGTTTGTAGAGAAATTACAGAATGAAATCTGTAATCCATAGTAACACCTAGAGTAAAACCTGTTTTAACATCATTGTTGTCCCAAAGCATTCCTAATTCAGATTGAGTGCTTAAATTGATTCCTTCTTTTATACCAATTTTTACTTGAGCATTTGTGGTAAATACTACTAAAATTAGTAAAACCCATAAAAATAAACCTTTTGCTTTCATAACTTATATTTTAGAAAATTAGAATATATTAATTAAATATTCGACAAATATAAATAAAAAAATAAAAAATAGAACAAAAAAGTTTAAAATTCTAAAAAAAATGACGAGTATATTTTTTATTGTGTTTTAGTGCTAAATTTTAGATTGTCGTTAATAATCCTTATCTTGATAAAACAGTTTAAATCATTTTGTTAAATAAAACCATCCTTATGAATGATTTTAATTCTGAGAATATATTATCGTCTCTTCCTCAGGAATATTTTGTAATAGATTGTAGTAGCTATAAAATAGTTGATTCGAATAATAAAGATTTAAAAGATAGAAATTTGTTTTGTTATGAACATATTTATGGATTAGATGTGCCTTGCGGTAAGTATAAAAAAGACTTTACTTGTATTTGTAAAAAAATACAACAAGAAAAAAAGAGAGTGGATATAATCCACAAAATTGAAACAGATATTGGTTTTGTAGTAAATAAAGTTCTTGCTAATCCGGTTTTCGATTCGAAAGGATCCGTAACACATATAATCACGCAATACGTTAATTTAACTAAGGAATTTGAGTTAAAGAATAAACTTACTATCCAAAACAATGAACTTTTAGCTCAAAATGAAGAATACGAATCTCTTAATGAAGAACTAAAGAAAAAAAAGGAACAGTATGAGGCTTTATATGAGGAGTTGTCCAAAGCAAATAATATAATTGATACCGAAAAAACGAATACCGAGAGATTAAAAGGTTTTTTTGAGAATATTAATGAGGCAGTTCAAGATGGTATATGGGTTTCCGATAAAAACGATGTAATTTTTTATATTAATCCGGCAATGGAACGAATTGCTGGTATTTCAAGAATAGATATCTTAAATATAAATATTCTTACGGATTTCACAAAGATTTCTGTTAAAGAATTAATACCATATTATATAAAGGTAAAAAGAGAATTGAAACCATTTTGGTATGAGATTAAAGTTAAACACTCGTTAAAAAAGGATACATATCAGAATGGTTGGTTAACTCCACTCATTAAGAACAATAGTTTTAATGGCGTAATATGCACTGTTAGGGATGTTACAGATAGGGTTGTGGCAGAACAATTAGTTTCAGCAAGCGAAGAAAAGTATAAACTATTAGTTACTCATCAAACCGATTTGATTGTAAAAGTAGATGAAAAGGGACGATTTTTATTTGTAAGCCCTTCTTATTGTAAATTATTTGGAAAAAAAGAAAAAGAGCTGCTACAAAATGAATTTATGCCTTTGGTGCATCCAGACGACTTGAAAAGTACTTTAAAAGCTATGGAGTATTTATACAAGAAACCCTACACTTGTTATTTAGAGCAAAGAGCGCTTACTGTTAATGGATGGAGGTGGTTGGCTTGGACCGATTCGGCTATACTAGATGAAAAAGGCAATGTTAAAGAGATTATTGGATTGGGAAGAGATATTACCGATAAAAAAGAATCTGAATTGGCCCTGATAGAAAGTGAAGAAAAGTTTAAAACACTTTCGGAAAGCGCACCAATGGCTGTAATGATGTTTCAGGATAATAAATGGATATATGTTAATCCAATGGCCGAAAAAATTACTGAATATAATGCTCTAGAACTTTTAGAAATGAATTTTTGGGATATTGTGCATCCTGATTTTAAAGAGATTGTTAAAGCTCGGGGTAAGGCACGACAGGGAAGAAAAGATGCTGTGTATAATTATGAATTTATAATTATTACCAAATCAGGAACCGAAAAATGGGTAAGCTTATATGGAGCAACAACGAAATTTACCGACAGAGACGCCGGTATTTTATCTATTTTAGATATCACAGATATGAAGATCGCTGAGTTAGCGATTAAAGATAGTGAGCAAAAATTAAGAAATATTACAGAAAACAGCACCAATTTATTCTATCAACATGCAGTTGATCAGACTTTAACTTACCTAAGTCCGCAAGTAAAAGAAATTTTAGGCTATAGTGTTGATGAGGCAATGGTAAAATGGACAGATTTGACAACTGATAATCCATTAAATGAAAAAGGATTAAAAATAACAGATAAAGCCATAAAAACAGGTATAGCTCAGTTTCCATTTGAATTGGAATTGCGTCATAAATCAGGTAAAAAAGTATGGGTAGAAGTTCGCGAAGCACCTTTAAACGAAAACGGAAAAGTTATTGCTATTGTAGGCGCAATTGTTGATATCACAGATAGGAAAATAGCGGAGTTTGAATTGAAAGATAGCGAAGAAAGGTATAGAAGATTATTTGAATCGACCAATGTTGGAATTGGAATATCGACACTTTCTGGTGATATTATTGATGCAAATTCAGCTTTGGAAAAGATTTTTAAATTTCCTAAAAAGGAGATGTTAAATTTAAAAATTCAATCATTGTATCAAGATATTAATGACCGGAAATTTCTTCTAAAAAGTATAAAAGAGAAAGGCGAAATACAGAATTTCCAAATTCAAATGAGAACAAAATCCAAAAAAATAATTTGGGTTAATATTTCAGCACAAAAATTTAGTTTAAAATATACAGATAGATTGCTATTTGTTGTTTCCGATATTACAAAAGGAAAAAATGCAGAGTTCGAGGTCTTAGAATACGAAAAAAGATTTAGAACTTATATTGAATCATCGCCTATTGCTATTTTTATTGTTAATAAAAAGGGCAAATATGAATACGTTAATAAGGCAGTTGAAAAATTATTAGGATATGATCTTAATGATATTTATAATATGTCGATTCCTGATATTAAGATTGTTACTGGTAGCGAAGATGTTCTTGACGATTTTAAGGAGTTAAAACAAAATGGATTAATAACTGGAAACGAAGCAAAATATAGAGCAAAGGATGGAACAATAATAGATGTAATTATTGATGCTGTTAAATTATCTAAAAATCAGTTTTTGGCATTTTGCACCGATGTGTCAAAATTAAAAACTGCAGAGAAAGAAATAAAAGAGAAAAACGAAGAATATTTATCGTTAAATGAAGAAATGCAAGAGTATATTTTAAAGCTTCAAGAACTTAATAACGAACTTCATTTTGCAAAACAAAAAGCAGAAGAAAGCGATAAGTTGAAATCTGCATTTTTAGCAAATATGAGTCATGAGCTTAGAACTCCACTAAATGGTATTTTAGGTTTTGCAACATTAATGAGGAAGTCAGATTTACACAAAGAGTCGATGCTTCGTTATTCTAAAATTATCGAAAATAGTGGTAAGCGATTATTAAATGTGGTAAACGACTTATTTGATATTTCGCTGATCCATTCCGATCAATTAAAAATAGAAAAAGATGAGTTTAATGTAAACGAATTGCTCGATGAAATCTATACATTCTACAAAACTATAAAAAAAGATACTCTCGAAGAGCTAGCATTTAATTTAATCAAACATTCAGATCAAGAGCTTATTTTATTAAACGATAAGTTTAGATTACATCAAATATTTAAAAACTTACTCGATAATGCATTTAAGTTCACTAAAAAAGGGTTTATTGAATTTGGCTATATGCCAATAATCAATAATCATTTAACATTTTATGTAAAGGATTCTGGAATCGGAATCCCCGAAGAATTTCTAAAAACAATTTTTACCTCCTTTAAACAAGTTGATGATTCAATAACTCGAGATTATGATGGTGCAGGATTGGGTCTGGCAATTTGCTCAGGAGTAATTGAACGAATGGGAGGAGAAATATGGCTTGAGTCTGAACCTGCAAAAGGGACAAGCTTTTACTTCAAATTGCCAATTAACAAAAAGCTTATAGCTAAAACTAAAACAAAATTAGTTCATACAAATAAGAGTTTGCTCAGAGACAAATTTATTCTCGTTGTAGAAGATGATGATGTTAGTTATGAGTTTCTTAAATTCTTTCTTGAGGATTATGGAGCTAATGATATAGTTCAGTTAAGAAGTGGTGAAAATGCAATAGAATTTGATAAAAAGAATAATTTGGATTTGATTTTTATGGATATCCGTTTATTAGGGATTGATGGTTATGAGACAACAAAGCAAATTAGAAAAAACAATAAAAAAGTAAAAATAATTGCTCAAACTGCATATACTTTACAAAACGATAGAGAAAAATCTATACTTGCAGGATGCGATGAATATGTTACAAAGCCAATTAATGAAATAGAATTAGTGAAAATTATTAAACGTTGCTGTAATTAAATATTCAATAAGAACTATTCAGTCTATTGAATTGTTATTTTAAAGGAGAGAAAGTTATTAGGTAATTTTTAAACCAATGAACTATTTTATTAAAAGAAAGTTTTACATAAATATAAAATTGGCTCAAAAATTGTTATGCCAAACCTTCATTTTATGATTTAGTTTATTTCCTTTGTACCATATTTATTAAACCTTAAAATTATGATTCGTATTATTTTTCTTATTCTTCCATTCATGTTATTTTTATCATGCAAAACGACTGAGGAAATCCAAACAGTTACAAAATTATCAATCAATGAACCAATAATGATAAATATTCCTGAAAAAATTTCAGTGAATGACACACTTACCATAGAAATTCAAAACATTACAAGCGACATCATTATATTAGTTAATCCCGTTATTAAAAATATTGAAAAATTTAGTGAAGGGAACTGGGTTTTACAAAGGATAAGGTATTGTCCTTGTGGAGCAGATTGTCATCAGGCAATTCCAAGAATGGAATTAACAAGCGACAGAAATTTTAGTGTTGATTGGAACTTAAATGAATCCTGGTGCGTAAAAACGGAGAGTGAGATTTGGAAAAAACAAATATCTAAAGTTTCGCCGGGTTTGTATCGAGTTATAGTGAAATACGAGAAGGTTAAATACCAAACGCAAACAATATATAAAGAATTCGAAATAACAAATTAACAAAATAAATTTATTAACCATTATTAAATAAAGTATGAAAAAAAAGGGATTAATTTTCGCACTAGTAATTATGAGCATTATTTCTGTAAATCAGAAATTAAGTGCCCAAAAATATATTGCTAGCGAAAATAAAGTGAAGAGTTATGGAGTACCTGCATCACCTGAGGTATTTGAAACAACTCAGTCAACAGGAGAGAAAATACAATTAAAAATAAAAGGTGATGGAGCTACACACTGGTTTGAAACAATAGATGGATACACTGTTCTTAGAGATAGGAATAATGATTTTGTTTATGCAAATCAGGATAAAAATAAGAATCTTGTTCCAACAGAGGTTCTTGTAAGCAACACAAAAAATAGCAGTCCATTTGCAAAGAATCTTAGATTTAGCAAAGATCAAATACTTAATCAAAGGGCAAGTTATTTAACTGATTCTGAGAAATCTTTAGGAAATAGCAAATCTTTTCCAACTACTGGAGAAAGAAACGTTTTGCTTTTATTAATTGATTTTTCAGATCAGGCGTTTGTTAGAGATACTGCTGATTTTGGAAAATTAATGAACGAGACGAATTATAATGGAACAGGAAGTTTTAAAGATTTTTATCTTACCAGTTCATATAATAAACTTACTCTAACAACAACTGTTGTTGGTTGGTTACACGCTTCAAATACATTAGCTTATTATGGTGGTAATGATGACGATGACGATGATTTAAGACCACGGGAGCTTGTTCGCGAAGCAATTGACTCAGCAGAAGCAAATGGAGTAGATTTTTCAATTTTCGATAATGATAACGACGGAAGTGTGGATGGAATTCAAGTTATTCATGCAGGGTATGGAGAGGAAGCTGGAGCTTCAGCAGATTGTATCTGGTCTCATCGTTGGTCGTTAAGCGGATTAGCAGCAACATACGATGGAGTTGTTATTAACGATTATGCAATTTATCCCGAATTAAGAGGAAGTTACAATACAAATATTACCAATATTGGTGTTGTGTGTCATGAGTTTGGTCACAGTTTAGGATTACCAGATTTTTATGATGTTGATTATGAAGGATCTGGTGGGCAGTCTTTTGATCTAGGAGATTGGGATTTGATGGCTGGAGGTTCTTGGAATAATGGAGGAGCAACACCGGCAAATCACAACTGTTTATCAAAATGGGAATTAGGATGGTTAGAGCCAATCGAAATAACAAAGGATACATCAATTGTTGAGTTTCCTAATTCTGTGGAAAATGATACTGCTTTTATCATATATTCTCAAGTAGAAGGAGAGCTTTTTATGTTCGAGAATAGACAAAAAATGGGACAAGATTTGTATGTTCCTGGACATGGAATGTTAATATATCACTACGATGATAATAATTGGGCTTCTATGCAAAATAAAATCCCTACTCATCAATGTATGGATATTGAAGAAGCTGATGATACTCAAAGTTCATATACTTATTCTGGAGATCCATTTCCTGGAACTTCAAATAATATGGAATTCTCAGATTTAACAACACCTAGTATGCTTGCTTGGAACAGTATGCCAACAGGAATGAAGATTAAAGATATTCAAGAAAATACAACAAATAAAACCATAAGTTTTAATGTTATAACAGGAGATGTGAAAAGCCCAATCGTAAATGTTACTTCTGAATATTCTGGAGCCACATCAGTGCATCCAATTCCGGTTACAATAATTTTCGATGAGCCTGTCTTTGGTTTTGAAGTTGAAGATTTAAATATTACGAATGGAGTAGCAGAAAACTTTATTAGTGTTAGTGATTCATTATATACTGCGGATATAGAACCGATTATAGCAGGTCAAGTCTTAGTTAGTATTGCTGAAAAAATTGCTGAAGATGCTGCAGGAAACGGAAACGCGGCTTCTTCAATGTGGGGGATAAATTTTAGTTATCCTACCGGAATAAAAGATATTGCTGAGCTCGGTTTTAATGCTTATCCAAACCCTTCAAATGGTTTAATAAACTTGGATATTAGCAAAGATTTTAATATGGGATCTGTTAAAGTACTTGATATAACTGGTCGTGTTATTTATAAAGAGCAATTAACGCAAAATAGAAACTATATTGATATTTCAAAACATTCAAGTGGAATGTATATATTAAATATTCAATTAGATAATGAAATTTACAATAGTCAGATTATTATTAAATAATTTCTAGTTATCAGATATTTAAGGCTGTAATTTTTAATTGCAGCCTTTTTTAGTGCTTAAATATTAAATAATAAGTATTATTTTTGGTTGTTAACATAAATGTAAAATATGGATTTAGTTTCATCAAAAGATATATCAAAAGCATTAAAATTGGAAAATTTCGGTGGAGATCTAATTGCGAAATTTCTAATGCAACTTCTTAAATTTAATAAGTTAAATAAGCTATATACAGATACGCGCAATAAGAGTGGAATAGATTTTATTGATTCAGTAATTGAACAGTTAGAGTTTGAATACGAAGTTTCACCAGATGACTTAAAAAGAATACCAAAAGATAAACCATTCATGGTTGTTGCAAATCATCCTTTTGGCGGTATTGATGCTTTAATATTGACAAAAATTTTTAAAGAAGTTAGACCGGATTTTAGGGCTATGGGGAATTTTCTACTTCAAAAAATTGATCCCATAAAAGATATCATTTTACCCGTTAACCCATTTGAAAGTAAAAAAGAAACCAGATCAAGTTTTGGTGGTATAAAAAACGCTTTGGTACACTTAGAACAGGGAAATTCTTTAGCAATATTTCCCGCAGGAGAGGTGTCGTCATATCAGTCTGAGAGTGGAATAATTCAAGATCGAGAATGGCAAGCTTCTATTCTAAAGTTTATAAAAAAAGCTGGAGTTCCAATTGTCCCTGTTTATTTTCATGGAACAAATAGCAGGCTGTTTCATTTACTTGGAAAAGTTCATCCTGTTTTGAGGACAGCAAAATTGCCTTCTGAACTTTTTAATAAGAAAAATAAGAAAATTAAAATTAGAATAGGAAATGCAATACCTGTAAAAGAGCAGGATGAATTTTCAGATATTTCTCATTTTGGTCGTTACCTAAGAGCTAGAACATATGCACTTGGTACTAGTCTTGAAGCGAAAAAGTTTTATGTTCCCTCATTTTATCCAAGAGTAAAAAAGGCTGAGGAAATAATGGATCCGGTTAACGAAGAAATTTTAACCAAAGAAATAAACTCGATAAAAGAAAAATACATTCTATTTACTAATAAGAACTACAATGTAATTTGCGCTCCGTCTACAGAAATTCCTTATTCCTTGCAAGAAATTGGGCGTTTGCGTGAAATAACATTTCGTGATGTTGGCGAAGGAACAAATAGGAGCATAGATATTGATGAGTATGATTTTTATTATCATCAGTTAATAATTTGGGATCAGGAAGCAAATAAAATTGTTGGCGCTTATAGATTGGGAAAAGGAAAAGATATTCTGGCTCAGTACGGAATAAATGGGTTTTATTTAAGTTCGCTTTTTAAAATTAAAAAATCGTATGCCTCATATTTGAATGAATCCATTGAGTTGGGAAGATCATTTATTGTTAAAGATTACCAACGAAAACCGCTACCTTTATTTCTTTTATGGAAAGGATTGTTATTCTTTTTACTAAAAAATAGCGATTATAGATATCTAATAGGACCTGTTAGTATTAGCAACGATTTTTCGAAATTTTCAAAATCCCTAATTGTTGAATTTGTAAAACGATATCATTTTGATAATGAATTAGCAAATCATATCAAACCACGAAAAAAGTTTGTTGTTAAACCCGATAAAATAGTTGATCGTGATTTATTAACCGAATCTGAAAAGGGTGATGTTTCTAAACTTGATAAGCTTATTTATGATATTGAGTGTACGTACAAATTTCCAATTTTGTTAAAAAAATATCTGCAGTTAAACGCAAAAATTATAGGATTTAATATCGACCCTAAATTTAATGATGCTCTTGATGGACTTTTAATGCTTGATATATTAGATGTGCCGCAGAACTTTATAAAAGCTCTCTCAAAAGAATTAAATGATGAATCGCTGCTTGACAGATTTAATTTTTCAACAACTATTTTAGAAGAGGACAAAGCATAAAAAATCTATTTAGTAATTTATTCTTTTTGTTTTTTTGAACTTGTGGTACAATTGCATGTTAATCAATAGAACTAATATTTTTAATAAATTAATCTTTTTTTTATTATATGTCTACAAAATATGCATCTGAAGAAAGACTAGAAGAGAGCCAAATAGATAATCAATTTACAGAAATTTCTAACGTAAATTTTATTAATAGTCTTTTTGATTCTTTGCCGTACATCGCTGCAGTTTTAAACGAACAACGTCAGGTAATATTTTCCAATAAAGTTTTACTAGAACAGTTAGGTGTTAATTCCATTAGCGACGTGTTGGGGTTGCGTACTGGAGAAATGCTTAATTGCATAAATTCGGCAAAAGAGGAGGGCGGGTGTGGAACTTCTGAAGATTGTAAATATTGTGGTGCAATAAATGCTATAATTAAAAGTCAAACCCAAAATGTAAAGGTTAATTCTGAGTGCACAATTCGCTCAAATAACAATGGTGAAATGTTTACTTATGAATTTGGATTGGCTGTAAATCCCTTCGATTTGCAAAATGAAAGATTTTATATTCTTACTTTATTTGATATTTCGGATTCAAAAAGACGATTGTTCTTAGAGAAAATATTTTTTCATGATATCATTAATAAAGCAGGTAGTTTAAATGGTTTTTTGCAATTAGTTAAGGCTATTAATGATCCATCAAAATTGGACGAATATATTGAAATACTTGACGATATTAGTCAGCAATTAATAAAGGAGATATTTTCGCAACAGCAATTAATGGAGGCCGAAAATGGAACCTTGGTTGTTAATAAAGAACTTATTGAGTCTAAGTCTTTTTTGCAATCATTGATTGTCCAAATTTCTGAACACAAAGTTGCAAAACAAATAAAGGTTGTTTTGTCTGAAAGTGCAGAATTGATAAGCTTTTTTTCTGATTCATCTTTGCTTGGTCGAATTGTCCTTAATATGTTAAAGAATGCGGTTGAGGCATCATCAGATGGCGATATTGTGACCGTTAATTGTACGAAAATAGAGAACAAAATACAAATAGCTGTTAATAATCCTGTTTTAATGTCTGAGGAGGTTAAGTCACGTATTTTTAATAGATCTTTTTCTACCAAAGGCACGGGGCGAGGATTAGGAACCTATAGCATGAAAGTACTTGCTGAGAATTATTTAAAAGGTAAGATATATTTTGAATCCATAGAAAAAGTAGGAACAACTTTTTTTCTTGAATTAGCAATCGATCAATAATACAGTTTTAGATCAAACCTACTCTGTTCTAATAAAATTCTTTATTTCAGATACAACAAGTTTGTTGCTTACGAAATTCTTTAAAACCATTCTGTGATCTGCTTTTTCAATAATTTTAATGTCTTTTTTTGCAGAAGGGCTTAAATTGTGAAGAGTATAACTCATCGATGGAGGAATAAAATCATCCGATTCTCCATGTATAAACAAAATTGGCTTTGTGTTATGTTTTACCAATGAATTGTTATCAAGTTTATAGATGGATTCATCTATTTCTAATTTTAAAAATGGTCTAATTATTCCAGGTAAAGCTTCTTTCAATAAATATGCTTGTAATTCTTCCAATGAACTAAATGAAGATAGAATAACTCCCGAATTAACAATATCTTTTTTAATCATATTTAAGGCTACAAATCCCCCTAAAGAATAACCTAAAATTATGGTTGGTAAATCTTTATTTCCAATCTCATCTTTAAAAAAATCTAAAGCAATATCTCCATCTTCTATAATACCATCAATACTTGGTGTGCCATCACTTAATCCGTAGCCTCGATAATTAAACGAGAAAATATTTAAATCTAACTGTCTGCCTAGTTCATTAAAGAAAGGTATTGCAGATCTAATATTACTGGCATTTCCCGATAAGTAAATCAAATTTATTTGGGCATTTGTTTCAGATAAATACCATGATTCCAATCTTGAGGTATCCGAAGAAGGTATATAATATCTTTTAAATGTAAAGTTCTCTGTTAATTCAAATTCCTTTGTGGGATTAAATACATCGCTTTGTGTAAACTTTTGATTAATGCAAGCGGTAAACGTGAATATTAAAATTGAAAGAGTTACTAATTTTCTAAACATCGTATTGTTTTATTAATGAAGATAAAATATAAACATGAATGTTGAGAAATTGTTTATTCTCACATTCTATTTTTGATTATTCGTTTTATGTACTAGTTTTGGAGTAGAACTTTTGAGAATTAAATAATCACAATTTGAATAGTACGTATGGAGTTAATTAAATGGACAGATCAGTACTCTGTTGGAATTACAGAAATTGATAATCAACATAAAGGACTTGTTATAATTATTAATGAGTTGTTTTCGTATATGTCGAACGGAAAAGCTAAGGAACATTTAAACAATATTTTTGATCATTTAACCGACTATACAGAGAAACATTTTTTAGTTGAAGAAACGATGCTCATAAAATATGCATATCCAGATTACGATCAACACAAATTTGAACATTCGAAATTTATTGAAAAGTTAAAAAGTTTAAAACTAGAGTTCGAATCCGGAAAAATCACAATTTCTTTAGAAATATTAAATTTCTTAAAGGATTGGTTATTAAATCATATTTTGAATACAGATAAAAAATATAGCGCTCATATCGAGAAATATCAGTAATAGTTTTAAGCCGTAGAGCCAAATTTGATAAAGCCTTCTGCTTTATTCTTAGTTATTTTTTATAAGTTTGGTTTTAGATTATCACAAAACCGAATACGAAATTTATGAAAGAGATTCAATCTCCGTACAATATAATGGTGACAATGGTTGATCGATTGCAAGAACACTATCCAAATCATAACGAACGATCCGATGGTACAATCCAATTTCATTTTACACACGAAAAAACAAAGATCGATTGTTATATTGAATCTAATAATGATCTACTTCAATTAAGAAATGGAATAGCCCCAAATCCTACTGTAACTGTAAAATCCTCATTTTATAATTGGTTAAAATTAGCAGGTGGAAAGCTAAATCCAGTTCTGGGAGTTATGCTTGGTAAATTAAAATTTAAAGGTGATTTATCCTTTTTTAAAATTCTACCGCGAAAATTTACAAATGATGAATTAGGAATACCAAAAGATCCAATTTCAAAGTTCGAAAAAAATCCAGTAAAATTCTGGGAGAAACCCAAAAAGGTTATTGTTTTAAATGCATCGCCAAGGGGCGAAAAGGGATATACCGATTTTTATTTGAAACCTTTTATTAAAGGAATGGAGAGTAAAACGGAGGTTGAACATATCTATTTAAAAGATTTTAAAATCAACCCATGTATTGGATGTTTTTCTTGTTGGATGGATAAGCCTGGCGTTTGTATTTATCACGATAAAGATGGCTTTCATGAATTAGCCGAAAAGATGTACAAAGCAAATCTTATTGTTTATGCTTTTCCTATATATACAGACCATATTCCTGGTATACTGAAAAATTATTTCGACAGATCAGTCAGTAGAGCTTATCCTTACATGATCAATGGAATTAATGGGGTGCGTCATCCAAGGAAATTTATTCAGGAAAAGCAGTCGATGTTTATTTTTTCGATTTGTGGTTTTTTCGAAAAGAAAAATTTTAATTCCGTTAGAGAATACTTTAAGGCTTTAGCTCATAATAGACATTGTCCTGTTGTTGGAGAGGTGTATAGAACTACTGCAATTGGATTATATGGAAGTCCGTTTCATTTCCAGAAACTAAATACAATTATTAGATCTTTGGAAAAAGCTGGAGAGCAGATTATCCAAACAGGTAAGCTTAATAGAAATGTAAATAAATTAATACATCAAAAGATAAAAACTACCGAGGATGATTTGGTAAAAGTCAATCAGTGGTGGAACGATAAAAAAGGAAGTAAAGACCTTAATTATTAGTAAGTATTAATCCTTCTCGTATTTTTCTTGATGATATTCTTTTAAAGGATCAATATTCAAATATTTAGAAAGCCACTTAACACCAAGATAGAAAGGAATGGTATCTAAAAGAGCCGAAGTCATTTTAAACATGTAGTTCGAAGCAATAAGCATGATCAAAAATGAAAATACGTGAGTGTCTGGATGTAATTCAATTGCTTTTGCACCATAGTAGGTGATAAGTACAACTGCAATAGAATCAATTAACTGACTTGTTAAAGTTGATACATTATTTCGTAACCACAAATGCTTTCCTTTTGTAAGTTTTTTAAGAAAATGGAAAATATGAACATCAACAAATTGTGCAGTCAAATATGCGATCATTGAAGAAGCTGTTGCTCCAAAAGTTAATTCTCTAATTCTAAAAAAAGCGTCGCTATTCATTTGCGGACTTTCAGGTAATTTACCTGCAAACCATAAAATAAATAAAACCCAACCATTCATTAATAAACCAACCCAAACTACCATATTTGCTCTTCTTCTACCATATAACTCACTAATGAAATCGGTACATAAAAAAGTAATTGGATAGGGTAAAACACCTACGAAAACCATAAATGGTACTCTTGTACCATTTACATTAAAAGACAAATCAATTAGTCGTGATAAGCCTAAGATATTTAACATGGCTAATGATCCAACAAATAATCCGGCAAGCAATATAAAAACGGCTTCTCTTCGGAATGTGTATTTATCTTCAGAACTTGTATTCGAGAACATATCTTATAATTAATTAACATAAAGATATATACATTTTAATTAATTAGCAATTAGTAATTTGTTAAATCTAATTTAATACATTGTTTAAATAATCTTTATAACTATCGAGATATTCGATGGATATGATTCTTCAAGACTTCGATAATTATTGTAATTACTTATTAACAAAGTACTTTTAATATCTTATGCCTAAAATATACTATATTGTTCTAAAGATTTTATATTTTTAAGGGTTAATAGGCTAGGTTAATTTGCTAAAAAAAACTGAATAATAGGAATTTAGTTTTTACATTAACACATTAAAATAAGGAATCTATGAGGAAATACTTTTACTCTATTTTTAATCTTGAAGATAACGAAGGTTTAAGTGTATTTTTATTCCTCACTCAATCAATATTTCTGGGAATATTTTATGGTGCTTTTGATGTTGGAGCACATGCTTTGTTTTTAACTGTATATCCAGCTTCAATGATTCCTAAAGCCTATATTGTTTCAGGTATTGCTGGTATCATTTTAACATCCTTGTATGCACGAATACAGAACCGATTGCCATTTTCAAAATTGGCAATTTTAAATTTGATTTTCATTTCTATCTCAACAGCTATCCTAAGATTGTTATTTCAATTTACTGAAAGCAATTGGCTTATTTTTCTAATTTTTATAATGATGGGGCCATTAAATATTATTGCTTTGTTAGGATTTT
Organism: Bacteroidales bacterium; assembly: GCA_016342685.1. Classification (GTDB taxonomy): domain Bacteria; phylum Bacteroidota; class Bacteroidia; order Bacteroidales; family UBA12077; genus UBA12077. Next base: position 830,134 of record JAEINU010000001.1, read on the forward strand.
GGGGTGCCGTTGGTCGAATATTTTCTTTGCGTCAGGGGAAAAGATTATTTGGATTAATTGATAGCGGGCAAATTTTTGGTGCAATACTCAGTACTTTTGCTATTCCTGTATTGGTAGCAGTTGGATTTCAACAAAAAAACTTATTGTTTTTAAGTTCTGTAAGTATTGTAGGTGCTTTAATTATGCAATTAATAATATCTGTAAAATTTAACTTAAATCAGGTAATTAGTAAGGCTACAAAAAAACAAAAAAGACTACCTGTATTGTTAAAAAATAAGTACATCTTATTTATGTCTGTTTTTGTTGTGATGTCGATGTTTACAGCGTTCTTTATTCAATATTCTTTTCTTTCTGTAACAAAGGAGAATTATCCCGATCACAATGATTTAACTGAGTTCTTGGGAGCATTTACCGGAAGTCTTTTATTGTTTACTTTCTTGTTTAAAACCTTTTTGTATAGTAAGCTAATGAAAGCTTATGGACTGAAAATAAGTATGATTATATCGCCATTTTTACTTGGAATTTTTACATTATTAGCTGTTGGTATTGGTTCGCTTTGGGGGTATACCTCAGCATCAGCAAGCTTTATCTTTTTCTTTTTAATAATATCGTTAAGTCGCCTTTTCTCAAAAGCACTAAAAGATGGAGTTGAGTATCCTTCTTTTAAAATATTGTATCAATCTTTAAAAGTAGATATAAGGCATGATGTTCAGGCTTATGTTGATGGAACTATTAACGAAATTGCAGCATTAGCATCAGGACTCCTTTTGGCAGTTCTTGGATTGTTTGAATTTTTCACTCTTATACATTTTTCGTATGCTTTACTTATTATTTTAGTTATTTGGTTTTTTATCGCAAGAAAACTTTATTTCGAATATAAAACAACACTTCAGGAATCGCTGGCAGAATTCAAAGTTAAAGAAGAAAGTGTAAATGATTTTTCCGAATATATAACAGATAATCTTTGTAATGATTTATCTAAAGATCCAAAATTTATAACTGGTATTGAGTTTAATTCGAAAATACATCCACTGGAATTCGAGCAAAATATTGATCAGTTAATTAGCCATTCAAATTCACAAATTGAAGAATATGCTATTAGTAAAGTTTCAGATCTTAAGTTAATTGAAAAGTATATTAATATAAATAGCTTAAAGGAAGTTCACATTGAAAATGAAAATCTGAAAGAGGTTATTCATCGAGCTCAGAAAACTATAGAAACACCAGGTAATACAGAATTAATAAAATTATCGAAAGCACGAAGCACCGACGAAAGAGTTTTGGCAGCTTTTTTAATTGGTAAATTTTATAACAAAGAGTTATTTGTTTATTTAAAAGCTTTAATAAGAGATAATCAATCAACTGTTAAAATTGCTACAATTAGATCTGCAACCAAATTACAATTAGAAAGTCTTTGTCCATATATAATTGATTATTTAGATTCTGAAGATATATATTCTTATGCCTATGATTCCATTCTTTTGTTCAAACAAAAGGCCTTGAGTTATTTAGATCTAGTATTTTATAAGTCTGGAACAAATCATAGAGTGTTGCTTCGAATTGTTAAGTTAATTGCAGAGATAGGAGGAAATGAAGCAAAAGAGCTCTTAGTTAAAAAACTTGATCATCCGAATGAAGAGATTCTAAACTTTATATTACTCGGATTGCAAAAGTGTAATTTTGAGGCTGATGAAAACAATATTAATCAAGTCCATCAAATAATTGAAAAGCATATTGGTCTTATAGGATGGAATATTGCTGCAAAACAAACTTTGTCTGAATACGATATTTTTGAGGAACTTGAGACTGCATTTAATGAGGAGATAACAGCTAACTTTGAAATGTTGTATTTACTTCTTTCGCTTGCTTACGACGCGCAATCTGTTCTACATGTAAAAGAAAATATTGAAAGTGGAACTTCAGAAGGAGCTAGTTATGCATTAGAACTTCTTGATTTATTTGTGTCTGAAGAGATTAAACCAAAATTATTTCCAGTTGTTGAGGATATTTCTTTATTAGAAAAAATTAGATTATTACAAGATTTTTATCCTATAAAAAAACTGGAAATAGAAGAATTACTATTAGATACAATTAATAGAGATATAAATTTTATAAGTCTTTGGACTAAAGCATGTGCTATAAAAGCGATTAAAAACTTAAAGAATTCAAAAGTAACAGATGATTTGGTTGCGCATTTATTTAATCCAAATCAGCTATTAAGACAATCTGCTGCCGTAGTAATATACGAGTTGGATAAAGAAAATTATTATTCAATAGAAAAACGATTAAGTGATACTTATAAAGAGGAACTTGAAGATACATTAGATGAGCGCGAGGGTTCTGAGAATCATTTGTTATTTGAGAAAACACAATTTTTGAAATCCATTGAGCATTTTGAAAATGTGCCAAGTAAATATTTGTTTTTATTGGCTGATGTAATGACAGAGTATAAAACAGAGGATGAGAATTTTTCTTTTTATAATGATTTAGAACTAAACGATAAGCTATTGTTAATAAAAGGAGATAGTGTTAGTTTAAAAGATGAATCGGCAAGTACATTATTGTTGCCAAATAAATTATATGTGATTGACGATTTAAAGGTAAAATCAAATCATTTTACTTTTGAAAACACCATGAATAGCACTGTTTATTTAATTGATAAAAAAGATTTAATGTATAATGTATTTGATTATTATGAGATTGAAGTTTGTGTATTAAAGTGGTTTAGTAATGAACTTCAGGCTGAACACATTTAGTCTTAAAAAAAGAAATATAGGCGAAAAATAAATAATTATGTTAACCAAACTTGTTACAAGAATAAAAAGATATTATATGCGAAAAACAACCATTTTTAAGCAACTAATTTTAAATGTAGTAATTCCAGCAGTTTCAGCTTTGCTTATACTGGGCGTATTTAATTATAATCAAACAAAATCGAATATTGTAAATTCTATAAATACAAAGAATAAGATAATTTCTCAGGAAATTATTCACATAATGGAATTTCAGGACGTTGCTCTTGAGGTTATTGAGCAGAGTTTAAATCCTGTAATGCAAACCTATAGTAGTCAGCTAGTAAATAATTATTTCAGAAACACAGACAATATAGATTTTGCCGATCTAAACAAGATTAGAAGAGAGTTGGGAATGGATATGGATATGGAAGATATTTATATTATCAATAAGGAAGGAATCGTTGTAAATACCACTTTTGAAAAGGATTTAGGATTGAATATATTTTCGTTTGGAGATGATCATAAGGAATTACTTCTGGATATTTTTAAAGAAGGAAAGTTTGTAAACGAAAGATTTACAGTCGAATCAAGTACAAAGCGCCTGAAGAAGTACACCTATCAAACAACATTAGATGGCGAATATATAATTGAATTGGGAATTTATTCTAGACGTGCCGACGACATTATTAATTTTATAAAAACAACCGTTAATAAGCTATCAAAAGATCAACCATCAATTGTAGATGTTGATTTATTTATAAGTAAAGATTACCCAATATCATTAAATAAAGATATTAACTTAAGTGATGAAGAAATTGTTTTCATGAAGGAACGATTCGAGCAACAAGATTCGACTCAGGTTTTTAAGAAAAGAAACAAACAAAAATTATATTACACATATCTGTATATTAAAAGGTCAAATACAGATTTATATGAAGGAGCAGTAGTTCGCATAATTGCAGATCGATCTGGCGAAGACAAATTATTAAGGCGTGAAATGTTAAAGTTTTTAGCCGTTTTTGGATTAACCCTTGTAGTAGTAGTAGTTTTACTGTACCGAAAAACGAGAGTAATAACACATCCAATTAAGAAACTGGTTGATAAAGTAAATAGAGTTACAGATGGACATTTGAATGAGCGAGCAGAAGTAATTGGTAACAATGAGATAGCAACGCTTTCGCAAAAATTCAATTCGATGATTGAAGAGTTGGAGAGCTATTACAATGAACTGGAACAAAAAGTAAAAGATAGAACAGCTGAGGTGGTTCAACAGAAAGAATTAATAGAAATTAAGAATAAGCATATTATGGATAGTATCCATTATGCAAAACGAATTCAGAATGCGATTTTACCTCCCGATACTTATGTTAAACAATTACTTCCAAAATCATTTATTCTATATAAGCCGAAAGATGTTGTTAGTGGTGATTTCTACTGGATGACAAAAAAGAATAATCTGGCAATTTACGCTGCGGTTGATTGTACTGGGCATGGTGTTCCTGGAGCATTTATGTCAATTGTAGGGCATAATCAATTAAATTATGCTGTTGATGTTAAGAAAGCGCGAAGTGCAAATGTTATTCTGGACTATTTAAATGAAGGTGTTGTGGAGACATTGCGAGAAAAAGGTCAAGTTGGTAAAATAGCAGTAAAAGATGGAATGGATTTAGCTCTTTGTATAATTGATTATAAAAACATGAAGCTTCAGTTTGCAGGAGCAAACAACCCATTATGTCTGGTTCGAAATAATGAAATGATTCAGATAAAGGGAAACAAGCAGGCTATTGGGGGAGGATTCGATGATGAGCTGCCTAAATTCACAAATCATGAAATGGATTTACAAAAAGGTGATGTGATATACACATTCTCTGATGGATATCCAGATCAGTTTGGAGGGCACGATGGACGTAAATTTATGGTTAAAAAGTTTAGAGAATTATTGTTAAAAATTCATAGTCATCCGATTGAAGAGCAGGAAAAAATATTAGAAGATATTTTGGAAGAATGGAGAGGCAAAGAGGAACAAGTGGATGATATATTGATTATTGGAGTAAAAATTGAATAATTATGACGGATAAAAATCTGGATGTTTTGTTTTATGTTCCATCTAAAAAGGAAAATGTAGATGAGCCTGAAAAACAATGGATTAATAATTTGAAATATATCCTTGAAATTAGTCTAAATCAGGTTTTAAAACGAAAAGCGAATTGTAACTTAGCATATGAAAACGATCCCATTCAAAATTCTGAAATCTATATTCAATGCTTTTTAGGAACAAATTTTTCTAAAGAAAAAACAATTCAGAGTATATATAAAAGCGAAGATTTAAATATCTATCATGTATTAATTAACACTAATTCACTTGAGTTTTCGAATGCATTAATCAACTTAAAAACATATCGTTTTTATAATGATCAAACCAGTAAGATTCTTGATTTAACATTGAAGTTAGAAGATATTTTAAATACTACGTGGCTTAAAATATCTGATCTTTCGTTTGAAATAGGAAAGGTTCTAAGAAAAAGGGATAAAAAGATACCTACAAACAATAAAATATTTATTGCAGAAACGAGTCCTGATCAGACATTGAATAGAAATTATTTAGTGCGAGAGTTTAAGCATCAGGGTTACACTGTAGTTCCTGAAGATCAACTTCCTAATGATATTGTAAGTTTTAGTGATCAGGTTCAGAATCTTATGGAAGAATCGCTTATATCGATACATCTAATTGGGAATAATTATGCTCCTTTGCTTAACAATATTGAGATTTCGAAAGTAGAGTTGCAAAATGATATTTTTAATGAAGTTATTGTAAAACCTGAATCTTTAAAACGGAATTTGCAGAGATTAGTACTTATTCCTCCTGCTTTAAAACCAAAATCTGACAAGCAAAAAAAGTATATTGATAGTTTTAAACTAAATATTGAACTTCAAAAAAATACAGAGATAATACAATCGCCACTCGAAGATTTTAAATCTATAATTCAGAAAAAAGTAGATGGATTTTTTAACGAGAATACTAAGCAAAAAGACGTCTCTATAAACAAATCAAAAAAAAGAACCATTTATATTATTGGCAATGGTACAAATGTAAATGCTATAAAGGGTTTGAAAGAAGTACTTAATGAAAAAGGGTTTGATTTTGCTGAAACTATAAATTCTAAAAATAAAATTGAATTAATTAAAGATCATCAAAGAAATTTAACTCATTGTGACGGTGTAATTGTTTATTATTCATCAAAAAATGAACAATGGTTAAATAGCAAATTGAGCGACATTGTTAAATCTCCTGGTATTGGAAGAAACATTCCATTTTTACTAAAAGCTATTTTGATAGATGGATTGCAGGAGCCAAAAATAGAAATGAATATTCGAGATTTACTGATTGTTAATACAAATAAACCCGATTATCTGAATCATTTATTGGAAAAAATAAAATAAGATCATGGCAGCTAGCAAAAATAAAAATATCAATGACTTAAATAACCCTTTCCCCGGTTTACGACCCTTTAAGGTCGAGGAAAGTCATTTGTTTTTTGGAAGAGAAGGTCAAAGTGAGGAAATATTAAATAAACTCTCCGACGAAAAGTTTGTTGCTGTTATCGGTGCATCTGGTAGTGGTAAATCTTCACTAATTTATTGTGGTTTGGTACCTGTATTATTTGGTGGGTTTGTTGGGGATGCAAATTCAACATGGAAAATTATAGCTTCAAGACCTGGTAATTCTCCAATAGATAACCTTGCAAATGCAATTATTGGAAATTCAGAGAATGAAGATAACTCGGAAAACAATTTAATAAAGCAAAAGTTAAATGCTTCTATCTTACGAAGTAGTTCGAATGGTTTAGTAGAAGCTCTTGATCAAAATTACAATCTTGAAAAAGAAAATGTATTAATAATAATTGATCAGTTTGAGGAACTGTTTAGATATAAATCGAGTAAAGGTGATCAATCAACATACAATGAATCGGAAGCTTTTGTAAAACTTTTAATCTCTGCAAATAAGGCAAAAGATGTTCCAGTTTACATTGTTTTAACGATGCGTTCTGATTTTATTGGCGAATGTTCTCAGTTTCATGAGTTAACTGAGTTAATAAATGAATCCAATTATTTAGTACCGCAAATGACGCGTGATGATTTTAAAAGCGCAATTGAAGGTCCTGTAGCAGTAGGCGGTGCAGAGATAGAAACACAATTAGTTCAGCAACTTTTAAATGAAGTAGGCGATAATCCCGATCAGCTTCCAATTTTGCAACATGCGCTAATGCGAACATGGAATTATTGGACAGAACATTCCGACACAGAGCAAGCAATTAGTATTTCGGATTATGCTGCAATTGGAAAAATGGAAAAAGCTTTGTCGGAACATGCGAATGAAGCATTTGATGAACTTAACGAAGACGAAAAATTCATATGCGAAAGCATGTTTAAAACAATTACCGAAAAAGGTAATGATAATCGTGGTATTCGTCATCCTACAAGTATTAGTGATATTGCTATAATTGCAAAAACTTCTACCGATAAGGTAAAGAAAGTTATAGATCCTTTTAGAGCAGCAGGAAGATCGTTTATTACACCATCGTTTGAAATAGAACTCGAAAATGATAGTATAATTGATTTATCGCATGAAAGTTTAATGCGTATCTGGAATAAACTACGAATTTGGGTTGAGGAGGAATGGAATGCAGTTCAAATGTATTCTCGATTATCAGAGGCATCGGAGATGTATCAACTTGGAAAAACTAGTTTATGGCGTCCGCCGGATTTACAATTAGCTTTAAATTGGAGAGATAAACAAAAGCCTACACTAGCTTGGGCTAAGAGATATAATCCTGCTTTTGAACGAGCAATGGTTTATTTAAAAACCAGCGATAAAGAGTTTAAAGCAGAAGAGGAAAATAAGGTTAAGCTTCAGAAGAGACAACTTCGTCGTTCTAAGATATTTGCTATCGTATTGGGATCAGCTGCAATTATTGGAGTGGGTTTAACGATTTATTCACAAATGCTTAAAGGAAGAGCCTTAAAACAAGAAAAAATAGCAACAGAGCAAAAGATAGAAGCGGATAAGCAAAAGGAAATTGCTGAAGAACAGACAATTATCGCAAAAGAGAAGGAAAAGGAAGCCCTTGAACAGAAGGAAGAAGCGGAAAAACAAAAGTTAATTGCAGAGCAAAAGCAAAAAGAAGCAACACGGAATGCTGAGATTGCAGAAAGACAAACACAAATAGCAATACAACGGCAAGAAGAAGCAAATCAACAAAGAACTCTTGCAGAAAAGAATGCCGAAGAGGCAAGAAAACAAACAGTGGAGGCAGAAAAGGCGCGGCAAGAAGCCTTAAGGAGAAGAATGCTGTCGATTTCGCAAAGTATGGCTGTTAAATCGCAACAAATATCCGACAATACACAATTGAAGGCCTTGGTAGCGTATCAGTCTTATTTATTTAATAAAGATTATGATGGACCTAAGCATAACCCAGATGTGTATTTAGGTTTGTATTATGCTTTAAAAGGATTAGAAGGTCAGTACTTTAATGCGCTCAATGGACATGAAGGATCTGTTATGGATATTGTTTTTGCACCCGAATCGAATGTCATGTATAGTACGGGTGGTGATGGAAAAATATTAAAATGGGATATTGGAAGTGATAATAAAAAGTTTGAGGTGATTGCTGAAAATCCATTCGTTCAAAGAGCGTTAGAAGTTACCAAAGATGGTAAATGGTTGATCTGTGCAACCGATCAAGCGAAGATATTATTGTTTAATCTGGAAAATAATGTTGAACAAAATCAAGAATTAATTGGGCATACTTCATTTGTAACAGGATTAGCGGTTGCTCCCGATAATTCATTCTTTATTTCATCGAGTAATGATAAGACAATTCGTAAATGGAATTTAAAAACATTAGAAAGCGAAGTTCTTGTTACAAGCGATTCAAAAATAAATTCAATAGAAATATCTCCCGATTCAAAAAAAATTGTAGCAGGAACTCAAGATGGAAAAATTAGTATTTATGATTCTAATAACGAGAATTCTCCTATTGTTATTGAATCAAATTCAAAAAATGCAATATCATCAATATGTTATAATAAAAAAGGAGACTGGATTGTTTCAGGTGATTCGAAAGGGAATGTTCAAGTTTGGGATGCAAATAATTATACTCAGATAAAAAATCTGCAAGGGCATAAATCAAGAATTTACGATATTGCTTTTAACCCTAACGATTGTTTGCTTGCAACATCAAGTTTAGACGGTACCGTTCGGGTATGGGATTGTACAAATTTAAATAATCAGCCAATAGAGTTAAGAGATCATGAATCTTGGGTATTATCAATTTCTTTTACCCCAGACGGAAACAAATTAGTTACTTCTAGTAATAAAAAAGATAGAATCTTAATTTGGGATACTAAGCCAAATGCAATTGCAAGTAAAATCTTAAATAAATTAGAGCGTAATATGTCTGAAGATGAGTGGAATACTTATGTTGCCGAAGATATAGATTATATCAAAACAATAGCTGAACAAATTAACACCAAATAAAATGAATAGATCTAAATCTTATATATTATTATGTATCCTTATTTTAGCGGGATTCATATCTAACGCTCAGCAAACAAATTGTGCATTGAAACTCGACGAAGCTGAAAATCTATATGAAATGGGTGTTTTAGATTCGATACCCGCAATGTTAAGATCATGTATAGATGATGGATTTGAGAATGAGGAACTTGCGCGAGCATATAAATTGCTTATTAGAACATATCTATTTGAAGATTATCAGGAAATGGCTGAATTAACAATGATGAAATTTCTGAAAAAATTTCCTGAATACGAAATCAAAGCGAATGATCCGATTGAGTTCACATATTTATATAAATCGTATAAAACAGTTCCCTTATATTCAATAGGTATAATCGGCGGTGTTAATAATTCTTTTATAAGAATTATTGAACCTTATAGCCTAGATAATGCAGAAGATTATTCAGGAGAGTATTCTGTTTTGGGAGTTGGCTATCAGTTTGGAATCCAGATAAAAAGATATATAAATGATGAGATTGAAATAAACTTGGATGCCTTATTTGTAAATAAGAAGTTTGAGTATAATAATGAACAATTAGATTCAAAAGTAAATTATAAAGAGAGTCAATCTCATTTATCATTCCCAATTACTGGAACATATGATTTGGAATATAAAAATGTTAGACCATTTGTTAGATTTGGTTTTAGTATCGATTATTTGTTAGCGTCGACAGCAAGTGTAGAAAGGTCTTTTACAGGACCTACCTCATTGGAAGCCTTAACAGGTCCAGATCTAGATGTTGTTGAGGATAGAAACCCTCTGGATTTTTCTTTACTATTCGGTGTTGGATTAAAATACAATGTAAAAAAGGGATATGTCATTTTTGATGCGCGATACAATTTAGGTTTAACCAATACTGTGAATAGCGAAAATAGATATGCAAATCCTGAGAAAACATGGTATTATAATTATGTTGATGATGATTTTGCTATTAATAATGTATATGTTTCAATTGGATATGTTTATCCATTTTATAGAACCAGAAAACAAAAATAGAAGCCATGAATAAATCAAAATATATAATACTTTTAATATACATTTTAACCTGCTATGCATGTGATAATTTAGACATCAAGTCAGGTCAATCAGAGTCTTTTATAAAAATATTTGGTTCGTATAGTGATGATTATGGTGTAGATATAAAGGAATACGATAATGGTTATTTGATATTAGCAACAGTAAGTCCTAATAATGAAAATACAACAGACATTGCTATTATTAAAACTGATAAATATGGAAATCAAACAAATATTGAAACAATAGAGAAAAGTGGAAATGATCGTGCTTCAAAACTATTAATAACAAATGATGGAGGTTTTGTTATTTTGGGAACATGTGAAGATACTGTTAACAATAACAAAGATATCTATGCTGCTAAGTACACCTCTACTTTAGAAAAAGAATGGACTAAGTCTATTGGTAAGGTCAGTGAAAATGAGGAAGGAATTTCAATTGCTAAACTATCAGATGGGTATTTAATTGCTGGTAATTCGGACGAAGCCAATGTGGCCAATGGAAATCCAAGTGGTGTGCAAGATATTGTTTTAATAAAAATAAACGAATCTGGAGATACACAATGGATAAATAGTTTTGGAGGAGTTGCCAAAGATATTGCAGTAGATGTAATTGTTACCGATAATGGATTTGTTATAATTGGAACAACAGCAAGTTTTAGTGAACACGGACAGGACAAAGAAAACATAATTGTTATTAAAACAAATTCGGAAGGAAACGAAACGGATAAGTTAACATATGGAGGTTCATTCGACGACAAAGGTATTGCACTTATAGAATCAGATGCAGGTTATATTCTTCTTGGAACCAAAGAGATATTATCAGGAGGAAACTCAGATATTTATTTAGTGTATTTAGGAAATGATATATATGATATTATTGATGAAAAAACATATGGCAGTTCAGGGGCAAACAATATTGGATCAGCTTTATATTATACAGGTAATAACCTTGTAGTTGCAGGAAGTAATGAAGAAGGAGGTGTAACTTCTGCCTATTTCTTAAAACTAGATATTGAAGGAAATATTCTTATTGAAAATACTTTTGGTGGTTACGATGCACAAGTAATAAATGCTATTGAAAAGACAAGCGATGGTGGTTATATTATGGTAGGTGTTAGTGGTTTCGGAGGAAATAATCAAATATGCTTATTAAAAGTAAGCTCTGAAGGGGAATTGTAATTTCTTATATGTTGTTATTATTGGAAATGAAAAGTAAAAAGCTATGAAAAAGAGATATCAAATATTCTATATATTATTGTTTGTACTAATATCCAATCTGGGATTTGCACAATTAACTATAGTTAATGCACTAGCTGTTGATGGCGATTCAAATGGATTTTATGGAACAGTGGAGATAGAATTTTCTACTGGAGTTAACGATGCTGAAATGCAAACAAGTGCATTGCCGCGAGACGATTGGGAGTTTTCTGAAGACCCAGAATTTACAACTTTTATTAGACCTAATAGCTTTAGTACAGAAGTTTTTGATATCGCAGTGGCAAATGTAGCAAATGATAAATATATTCGATTAACATTTCCATCTGAATTTTCTTCGAGTACTGGAACAATTTATTATAGATATATAAATGGTAATCTAGGTTCAGATGATGTAACAGATTTTACTACAGGAACAGATGTGTTAGCTGATTTTGCAATTAAAAGTGCCACTGATGGTGCACCGCCTGTTATTTCTGGCGTTGTTTCAAATGCAACAGATGCTGGAGTTTTAAAAGTTGGTGAATCGATTGTATTTACCGTCGATTTTGAAGATACTACTAATGATCCTAATTTAACAATACTACCTGCTCAATATAATAGTGAAGATTTAAACTGGATTACATCAAATGGTGGAGATACTTATACTGGAACGTATACTGTTACAGAAGGAAATGCAGATCAAACCACGGAATTACAATTAACAGGAGTAACAGCTACAGATGAGTATGGCAATGTGAGTGCATCTTTTAACGGAACTGATGTAGATAAAACGATTGATGCAAATACACCTACTATTTCTTCAGTAACATCTGATGCAACTGCTGCTGACACATTAATTGTTGGAGAAACGATTACATTTACTGTTGATACAGAAACAGGACTTACAATATTACCCTTACAGTATAATGGACAAAACTTAAATTGGACAGCTATTAGTGGTGGAGATACCTATCAGGGTATATATACAGTAATGGAAGGTGATCAAGATAGAATAACACCATTGCAGTTAACAGGAGTAACAGCTGAAGATGCTGCTGGGAATATTAGCAATACTGAAGATGGTAGTGATGTAGTAAAATCTATCGATGCAAATACACCATCGATAGTGACAGTTAAATCTGATGCAACAGCAGCTGGAATTTTAAAAGTTGGTGATAAAATAACTTTTACAATTGATGTTGCCACTCCAGATGGGAACTTAAGTGTAAATCCTTCCAATTATAATGGAGAAACCTTAAGTTGGTCTACGAGTGATGGAGGTGATTCATACATTGGAATATACACTGTAGTGGATAATGGTGTGGATCAGACTTCAGATTTGCAACTAACAGGAGTAACTTTAACAGATGCTGCAGGTAATGTTAGTAGTTCCGTTGATGGTGTTGATATAGAGAAAACAATAGATTCAAATATACCTACTATTTCTTCAGTAACCTCCGATGCAACTGCTGCTGACACATTAATTGTTGGAGAAACGATTACGTTTACCGTTGATGTTGTTGATACAGAAACAGGACTTACAATATTACCCTTACAGTATAATGGACAAAACTTAAATTGGACTGACATCAGTAGTGGTGATACTTATCAGGGTATATATACCGTAATGGAAGGTGATCAGGATAGAATAACACCATTGCAGTTAACGGGAGTAACAGCTGAAGATGCTGCTGGGAATATTAGCAATACTGAAGATGGTAGTGATGTAGTAAAATTAATCGATGCAAATACACCATCGATAGTGACAGTTAAATCTGATGCAACAGAAGCTGGGATTTTAAAAGTCGGTGATAAAATAACCTTTACAATTGATGTCGCTACTCCAGATGGGAACTTAAGTGTAAATCCTTCCAATTATAATGGAGAAACCTTAAGTTGGTCTACGAGTGATGGAGGTGATTCATACATTGGAATATACACTGTAGTGGATAATGGTGTGGATCAGACTTCAGATTTGCAACTAACAGGAGTAACTTTAACAGATGCTGCAGGTAATGTTAGTAGTTCCTTTGATGGTGTTGATATAGTGAAAACAATAGATTCAAATATACCTACTATTTCTTCAGTAACATCTGATGCAACTGCTGCTGATACATTAATTGTTGGAGAAACAATTACATTTACTGTTGATGTTGAAGATACAGAAACAGGACTTACAATATTACCCTTACAGTATAATGGACAAAACTTAAATTGGACTGAGGTTAGTAGTGGTGATACCTATCGGGGTATATATACAGTAATGGAAGGTGATCAAGATAAAATAACACCATTGCAGTTAACAGGAGTAACAGCTGAAGATGCTGCTGGGAATATTAGCAACACTGAAGATGGTAGTGATGTAGTAAAATCTATCGATGCAAATACACCATCGATAGTGACAGTAACATCTGATGCAACCTTACTAGGAGTTCTAAAAGTTGGAGATAAAATTACATTTACTATAGATGTGGTTACTTCTGATGGAAACCTAACAGTTAATCCTACAAGCTATAATGGCAGAGCTTTAAATTGGTTTACAGATGATGGAGGCAGCACTTATACAGGAATATACAATGTTACAGAAGGAGATCCAGATCAATCTTCAGCTTTGCCTTTTACAGGAGTGACCTTAACTGATGTAGCAGGTAATGTAAGTGCAATATATAGTGCAAGTGATGTTGTAAAGACGATTGATGCGAATTCTCCATTTATAAATAATTTTGTTGTACCTCAAATTAATATGACAATAGGAAACACTTATACAGCCACGATAAGTGTTAGTTCAGATCCTGATACTTATACTCTTACTTCTGGTGAACTATCTGGATTTACGTTACATTCTTTAACAAAAGATGCTGATGATTCTTATTCGGTTGATTTTACTATTACCGATTTAGGATACGACATATTAAGTGATAATTCATATTTGATTTCTAATTTGGTGATGTCAGATGCCTCTGGTAATATTTCAAATACTTATTCAAGTTCAATAAGTCAAATAAATGATCCTATTTATACAATTTCTCCTTCGGCAAAAGTTTCAGGAAATTATGATATTTGTGATAAAGATTCAGCAACACTTTTATTTCAGTTAACAGGTAATTCACCTTGGGATATTGAGCTAGATACTGGAGTAGGAATAACCACTATTTCAAGTATAAATGCCTCGCCTTATATTTATAAAGTACAAGCGAATGATTTAAATAATTTGGTTGATCCTGATACTGCAATATATAAAATTACACAGGTTACAGATGTAAATGGGATTATTGTCAGTGTAGGTTCACCAATCGATAGTGCTACGGTATTTGCTTATAAATTACCTGTAGTTGATATTACATATCCTGCGGGAGATCAAACATATAATATAAGTGCAAGTGAAGATACTTTAGTTGGAAATCCTCTTAATGGGATTTTTACTGGAGCAGGAATTGTATCCTCAAATAACACATTTCATCCTTCATCAGCAGGTCTTGGAGAGCATAATATAGAATATACTTATACAGACCCAACCTCAGGATGTTCAAATTTAGACTCAGTAGAGTTAACCGTTATAGAATCAGCAGCAGAAATTGTTTTTCAAAATAACGATACATGGTGGTGTGATTATGAAACATCGTTTACTTTAACAGGAGCTGTAGTCGGGAAACCGTCAATAGTTGGAACTTTTTCTTTAGATAAAGATGGAGGCGCAATTAGCTCGACAGCTGATAATGCTGCCATAATTGATATTAGTTTATTAGTTAGCGGGGGGTCTTACATTGTTAGTTATAGTTATTTTGATGGTGTTCCAATTACATTCATAAAAAGTTTTACTATTGAATCTGTAAATACAGATATTGGTATTCCAGTTATTAATGATATGTGTGAAGATTATGATACAGTATTTGTAAATGCTTATAATCTTGCTCCATTAGGAGGTAGTGGTACTTTTACCTTTTCAGGCAGTAGTAGTGACTATTTTATAAATGACCCTAACAATAATAAACTTTATTTTTATCCTGATTCGATTGCTCCCGGGGATTATAATTTGAAATATTACTACACAACTCCAAATGGATGTAATAGCGTTGAAACATCACGAGATTTTAAAGTAAATGCCTTACCAATTGTTGATATTGTAATGGATAATCTTTATAATATTGAGGGTGGAGTTGAAATTATTTCTGGAACTCCAAATACACCAGCAGGTATATTCTCACCTAGTTTCATGATTGACAATAGTAACGGAACAGCGAACTTTAACCCATCTATAGTGGGTTTAGGTATTGATACTGCATATTATACTTATACAGATGTTAATGGTTGTGTTAATCAAGATACCGCAATATTTGAAGTTGATAAAGCAAAAGGACAATTCTATGGATTAGATAAGTTTGATTCTAAAAATCAATATTGTTATTTTAATAGTTTATCCGATACAATTAGTGTAATTCCTTTAAATGGGAGTGGTTTTCCAGGTTCATTTTATATTGATAATATATTATTTACTAATAATGTTGGTAATGATAGTATAGCATTTTCACCTTCAGATATAATTTCAGGAAACCATGATTTGAGATTTACATATACCAGAGATGGAGTTGAATTTAATCTCGATACAGTCTTTAATATTGATTCCATTGGGAGTTTAAGTGTTGTTGGACTTGATAGTGAATATTGTCAAGATGATGATAGAAGCATTAATCTTACGGGGATTTCAGATGGCGCTGGATCAGGTTTAAGTATTTTTGGAGGGGATGGTATTACTGATGTAAATGGAATATTTAAACCAGCTGATGCTAATATAGGAACAAATACGATCTCATACACATTTACAAGAGATGATTCTGGGTGCCAAAAGAGTGTTAGTGTAAATAGCCTAATAAATAAAGTGCCAGATATCGGATTTATTCTTGAAAAGACTTGTATTTCTAGCATTCAAGATTCTGTTTTATTTACTTCAGATACTTTATCATCTGATAATGTGATTAACTGGAATTGGTCTGTAACAGCACTTGGAAATAGCAGATTAAGTAATGAAATCAATCCTAAATTTTCGTTAACAAAGCAAGAGAAAAACTTTATTTCATTAACTGTTGAAACAGATAAAGCGTGTTCTTCTTCTCTAGATAGTAGTATTTTTATAGGTTCTGTTGTAGATATAGATTTCTCTTGGGATAAGGAATGCTTTGGCGAAACAGTTACATTCAAGGTTTTAGAAAAAACGGATGAGCTAGGGGTCGACAGTGTTCGATGGAATTTTGGAGGAGATGGTTTTTCCGATTTAACAGATATTTATAATCCGCAATATACATATGATGTTCATGGAGGGTATGATGTTACATACGAAGAGTTTACAAAATCTTGTGGACTTATTTCAGAAACCCTAAAGATAAATATTCGTCCTTCCATTAGTTTAAGTTCTGGGGCATATTTCGAAGATTTTGAAGAAGAATCAGATGTGACTGGATGGGCTGTTGATATTTTAGAAAGTACTTCGAACTCATCATGGGAATGGGGTGTTCCGAATGGAACGCTTATCAATACAGCAGCAGATGGAACTAGTGCGTTTGTTACAAATTTGGATGGGAATTATGCAAATGACGAGAAATCTATTATTTCAAGTCCTTGTTTTGATTTGTCGGGACTTGAACGACCAATGATATCGTTTGATTTTATTTCTGATCTTCAAGAAGATAGAGATGGAGTTGTAATTGAATATGCTGTTGATAAAGAAAACTGGAAGATATTAGGATTTGCAGATCAAGGTGTTGATTGGTTTAATACAAACACAAATTACGATGCTATTTTAGGTTCTTCTAGAGCTTGGACTGGCGATGGCGAAGGTGAATCATTTTCAAGTGAGGATGTAGAATGGAGAAAAGCGAAATATTGGCTCGAAGATGTAGTTGGAGAAGCAGGAGTAAGGTTTAGGTTTACTCTGGGAACTGATGATGCCGGAGTGAATGAAGGTTTTGGATTTGATAATTTGCGAATTGGTGATAGAAACAGAATGGTATTATTAGAGCATTTTGCAAATCCTTCAGAAGAAGATTTTATTAATACTCAGAATATAATCAACAATATTGTAAGTGATAACCCATTAGATGTTATATCAGTTCAGTTTTTCACAAGTTTCCCTGAAATAAATGATTTAAGTAGTTTTTATACTGCTGGACCAAGTGCAAGATCTTTATATTATGGTGTATCACAAGTTCCTTATTCTATTGTTGATGGGGGCGATAGAAAATTTAATTATTCTAGTACAAATACTTTAGGAACAGTTGATATTCAGAAAAGAATGCTTGAAGAATCTAAATTTGAAATAAATGTTAAGCAAGATAATCAAAATGATAAATTAGTTGTTTCTGGATCAATCAAAGCAAAGGAAAATATTTCAGGAATTGGAATAAGTGCAAGAATTGCAATAGTTGAAAAGACAATTCGTTATGAAGAAAATACTATTCATAATGTACTTAGAGCTATGCTGCCAGATCCGGCAGGGAAGCTAATAGAGAGAGAGTGGCTAGCTAATGATTCGGTAATGGTATATCAATCTTGGGATTTGCCAGAATTAGTAAATAAAGATAGCTTAATGGCAATCCTTTTCATTCAGGATGAATTAACAAATGAAATATATCAGGCTGGATTTACTGATAAATTTTCAATTGTTACGTCAAATGAATCAGATTTTATTCAGAATGAAAATACATATAGTATATACCCAAATCCAATGTCAGATTATTTTACAATAGTGTTTGGGGTTGAACAAAAAGAAGATCTAGTAATAGACTTATATAATAATATTGGTGTACTTGTTAAAACAATGAAGTTAGAGCAAGGTCTTAGTATGATTGAGGTAAATACAGATGACTTGCCTATAGGTATTTATTATGTACAGGTTAAATATCCTAATTATA
This sequence comes from Bacteroidales bacterium, assembly GCA_016342685.1. Classification (GTDB taxonomy): domain Bacteria; phylum Bacteroidota; class Bacteroidia; order Bacteroidales; family UBA12077; genus UBA12077. The sequence continues at coordinate 848,565 of JAEINU010000001.1, forward strand.
TAAGTTCACAAAAAATTGTAAAGAGTAATTAATAAAACAAGGGCATCTAAGTGGATGCCCTTGTTTTATTATCTGTTATCTCTTCTTCGATAATGCTTTTCTTGGTTTTCCCTTCGATGAGAATTTCGTCTAGGCTCTTTATCTTGAACAGAAATCATTCGAATAAATAATTTCTTTAAGACTTCTTGTTGTTCTTCATTGCAAATTTCTTTTAGTCCAAGAAAATGATCCGAAGTAAGTAATTTTAGTTCATAATGCAAATTGCCAATTTGTCTTGAAATTGAATCTATATTTTTCAGATTCGGATCTTTATTAGCAATTTCATCTATTAATAAATGCCTGTATTTATTGAGTGCATCACTTTTATTTCGTGTTTTCACTGCATACTCTCTATTGATATTTTTAAACGCATTAAATTGCTCATCTGATAATTTTAATTCATTTCTAAAATAATCATACATTCCTGATCTTCTAATTTCTTCTTTCTGAATATTTATCTTATCTATCTTTTTAGCTTTAATTTTACTATTGTAATAAATAGTACCTAATGCCGATACATTTATTATTACAAGTAAAGTAATTAGAATAATTAGAAGTCTTTTTTTATTAATACTATTCATCATTAATAAGTTTATTATTTTTGAATTAAACTGTCATTATTTATTAGAGTATTTTCTATACTTTCAATTTCAAAATCATTTAAGTATTTATTTTCAGAAAAGACTTTAATATAATCTTGCTCTTCAATATTTAATTCAGAGTATTGTTCTGAATTTCCGGAATATGAACCAATTTGTATTCCAATAAATACTGCTATTATAACAGAAGAGAGATACAGGGCTGGTTGCATTATTTTATTATTATATAATCTTGTTAAAACAGAAGTTTTTTGAATAAGATTGCTTTCTATTTTCTGTTTTAATCTTGTATAATAAAATGCGTGTTCTTCAATATTTTTTGTTGGCTTTAACAAATTAAGCGTATTAATAACGCTGGTATATTTACTGTAACATAACGTACAATTATCAAGATGTAATTCAATTGCCTTTCTGTTCTCATCTGATAATGATCCATCAATGTACTTGGATAATATTTTATTTACATCTTTACATCTCATTGGTCTATTTTTTGTTATATGACACTTATAATGTGCTTATTATTACAAATTGTTTAGTTTTTTTTGTAATAATCAAGTATTAATTTTTGTAATTTCTTTTTACCTCTATTAATTAAAACTCCAACTTCTGATACAGAAATTTCCATTACTTCTGATATTTCTTTGTACGATAAATCTTCAAAATTATTCAGAGTTATAGCTATTCTTTGTTTTTCAGGGAGCTTATTAAGTGCAAAATACAATGCTTTTTTATTTTCGTTACGCTCAAGATCTTCACCAGGCTTTAGCGCTGTATCTTCAGGATCATTTTTTTTTGAGTCATCATTAAAAAGAACATCTAAACTCGAAAATAATCTATTTTTTTTCTTTGATCTTAAGTAGTTTAAAGATTTATTAACTGATATTCTGTACAACCAAGTTGTTATTTTAGAATCGCCTCTAAACGATTCGATTGATTCGTAGAACTGAATAAAAACCTCCTGTGAAACATCCATAGAATCATCATAGTTGTTTAAAATGTTGTTGCAAATATTTAGTACAAGATGATGATGCATTTCAACAAAGGTTTGAAACGCTTTTTCATCTTTATTTGCAATTTTATCTATTAGGATTCTTTCGTCCATTCAGGAATTTCGTAATCGTTTTTATTATGACACAAAAAAAGAAATTTTATTACACTTTGCGACTTTTATGTATAAGAATTTTCAAAATATAAATAATAAGTCTATTTAAGTTTAATCGTATTTCTTTCAGTTATATGATCGCTATATATAGTTTATTCTTTATTTGTTAAATATTCATAAATGTAACCATAAAATTGAGCTGTTTCTCTTACATTATTGAATAAACCAACAGATCCATTATGACCTGCTCTTTTAATTGTTTTTAGTAAAATTGGATTTTTTTGAGCAGCTCTATTCTGTAATTTTGCTGCGAATTTGTATGAATGAAAAGGAGGCACCCTTTCGTCATTTTCTGATGTAATAATAAGCATCCCAGGATAATTAATATTCTCTTTGACATTGTGAAGAGGTGAATAACTTAACAGATTAACAAAATCAGTAGAATCAGAAACAGTACCAAATTCATCAATGTGGAAGTTTCCTACGGTAAATTTTTCAAAACGAAGCATATCAAATACTCCAACAACAGGAACGGCAAGTTTAAATAAATCAGGACGCTGAATAGCTGAGGCGCCAACGACTAAACCACCATTAGATCCTCCGGTTATAGCTAATTTATTTGGATTGGTATATTTATTTTGGATTAGATATTCGGCTGCAGAAATAAAATCATCAAAGGAATTCTGTTTGTTTTCGCCACGTCCATCTTGATGCCATGAATAACCATTATCGCCACCTCCTCTAACATTTGCATATGCTATTACTCCACCTTTATTTAAAAAATAAACTATGCCAGGATCAAAATGGGGTTGTACAATAGAACCAAATCCTCCATACGCTTTTAATATAGTTGGATTATTTCCATCAAGTTTAATATCATTATTGTGAATCAAAAACATTGGTACTTTAGTACTGTCTTTAGAATAATATTCAATTTCGGTATATTCAATATTGTCAGAATCGAAAGTCGCATAAGGGTTCTGTATTAGAGTTCTTTCATAGTCATTTATATCTAGTTTGTAAACTATAGGTGGAATCGTATAGGATGTAAAATAAAAGATTAACTCATTATCATTAAAATTGCCATAAAATCCACTTACGGAGGTTGCAATTGGCAATTCCAAAGTGTAAAGTGGATTTCTATTGTAATCATAAACAATAATTATTGGACGTTGATTATACTGATATATTGCAATTATTTTTTCTTTTAAAGGTTTTATATCTAATAGAATTGCTTTTTCATATTCGGGAATAAGAACCTTTAAATTATAGGGCTCCATTGGATTCAGTTCAATTACATAATTGTTGTTGGAATTTAAATTCGTAGTTGCAATTAGTTTTCCATTTCTGCTTTCAACTATATTTAAATTATCTGATAGGTTCATTAATAACGGTTTTAAATCCGCATTTGGAGATGCATAGTCGATATAGAAAATATTTATTTTACCTGATTTTTCATTAATCTCTTTTAAGATAAAGAACCTTTCATCGGAAGTAACAGTATATTTAAACTGAGTTTGATGATTTTTTCTTTCAAAGATCAATTTATCTTCACTTTGATTAGTTCCAATTTTATGATAAAAAATTTTCTCTCCGAATGTTGGAGAAAATTTATCTAATTTTGGGTATTTAGAATAAAAAAAACCATTTTCTTTCCATACTATATTTGAAAATTTTATGTTTATTAGATGATCTTTTAATTCTTTTTTAGTATCTAGATTTACAATTTTAATTTCGGTCCAGTCACTTCCGTTTCGGTTAAATTGATACGATAAATATTCTGAATTTTTAGATACCCAATATCCTTTGATTCTTATTTTATCTTTACTCGATATGAAGTTAGGGTCAATTAGAAGTTTTAACCGTTGATTTATTTTGGCCTTGTAAAATAATGCTGGCACACCTAAATTATCATAATACGCATATGTAAAGTAATATTTTCCCTTTTTTATTGGTGTTGTGTATTTAGTATCAAAATATTTATCTATTGTATTAAATGCCTTATTTTTTGTACTACCTTTTTTTAATTCCTTTTTTGATAGTTTGTTTTGGGAATTAATCCAATTTCTTACTTCTATATTATCAATATCTTCAAGCCAACGGTACTCATCTTTAATAATAAAATCCTTATAAAAAGTATCTATTACTGAAACTTTTTTTGTTGTTGGATATTGGTTTTCTTGACAATTAGAATTGAGGAATGTAAATAGAAGGGCTAATAAAAATAGGTTTCTCATTTTCTCATTTTTTATACTAAAATAACTAAAAATTACATCATTTCAGATTTTTTATTTTGAGAACATCTATCAATAACAATAGCAATCCTTTTTTCTCTAGTTTCTATTCGTTTAGCATTTGTTACCCAGTTTATGTATTGGTTCTGATATGATTTAGCGAAATTCGAAAAGTTCATCCATGCTTTTTCATCTGCTTTTAATGCTTTTTCCAAATAACTTGGTAATTCAACATCTTTTTGAGTTGTATATGCTTTTTCCCACTGACCATTCTTTTTGGCAATATCAACTTGTTCCATTCCAGCCTTTGTCATTTTATTTTCACTTATCAGTTTTTTAACCCGATTCTTATTTATAAGTGACCACATGCTTTTAGCTTTTCTTGGAGTGTATTTTTGCATATATGTTTCCTTATCAATACTTTTTACGGTACTATCAATCCATCCATAACATAAAGCTTCTTCAACGGCATCGTTGTAAGAGACAGTTTCCTTTTTCGTGTGTTTTTTGAAATAGATGAGCCAAATAATATTGGTTGATTTATAATTTTGTTCTAACCAAGCCCTCCACTCATCTCTATTTTTACAGTATATTGTTTCCACAATTTAAATGATTATTAGTGATCCAAATTATGAAATTTGAATCACTAAAAAAAGCGCAACCAGTAATTGTTGCGCTTAGATTTAATTTGAAATTAATTAGTTATGTTCAGTCAGATATTTATAAATATATCCATAAAACTCCGAAGTCTCCTTAACATCTTTAAATATTCCTATTGAACCAGAATGCCCGGCATTTTTTATTACTTTCAATAATATTGGATTTTTTTGGGCATCTCGATTCTGAAGTTTTGCAACAAATTTGTACGAATGAAAAGGAGGCACCCTTTCGTCATTTTCTGAAGTAATAATAAGCATCCCAGGATAATTAATATTCTCTTTGATATTATGAAGAGGTGAATAACTTAACAGATTAACAAAATCAGTAGAATCAGAAACAGTACCAAATTCATCAACATGTAAATTACCTACGGTGAATTTTTCAAATCTTAACATATCGAATACACCTACAACTGGCACTACCAGCTTGTACAGCTCAGGTCTTTGAATTGCTGATGCAGCAACAATTAAACCACCATTTGATCCTCCAGTTATAGCTAATTTATTTGAATTTGTATAATTATTTTTTATTAAGTATTCAGCCGCAGAGTTAAAATCATTAAAAGAATTTTGTTTATTTTCTCTTCTTCCCTTATTATGCCATTCATGTCCAAAAACACCACTACCTCTTATTTTGGTATACGCCAAAACACCACCATTCTTAATAAAATAAATAATACCTGGCTCATAATGTGGCTGAACAATTGATCCAAAACCTCCATATGTTTTAAGTAAAGTTGGATTATCACCATTCAATTCTAAATCTTTATGATAGATTAGAAACATGGGAATAACTGTACTATCAGAAGAAAGGTATTCAACTTCTTTGTAAACGATATCTTCGAAATCAAATGTTACCGAGGTATGTTGAAGCAATTTCCTTTCGAACGTTTGTATGTTAAATTTATAAACTACTGGGGGAAGAGTGTAAGAAGTAAAATAAAACAAAAGTTCAGTATCATCTATATTTCCATTGAAACCACCTATGGAAGTTGCAATGGGCATTTCAAGAGAGTATAATAAATTTCCATCAAAATCATACACGGTAATAATTGGTCTTTGATTTTTTTGATAAATGGCTATAATCTTTTCCTGTAGAATTTTAGTTTCTATTAATACGGATTTCTCGTAAGGTGGTATTATCTCTTTTATATTAAAAGGATTTAATGGATCAATTTCGACAATAAAACCTGTATTTGAATTTAAATTTGTACTTGCAATTAGCTTCCCATTTCTACTTTCAAGAATATTAAAATCATCCTTTAAATTCATTAAAAGTGGTTTTAATGTAGGATTATCTGATTTATAATCAATGTAAAATATATTTCTTTTTCCTAGGTCTTCATAATCTTCTTTAAGAATAAAGAATCTTTCATTCGAACTTACGGTAAATTGAAAATCAATTTTAGGATTATTTCTTTTGAAAATTAATTTATCTTCATCTTGATGTTTACCTATTTCATGATAGTATATTTTTTCTCCCAGTGTTGGAGAAAATTTATCTGCTTTGGGATATTTTGAATAGAAAAATCCATTTCCTAACCATTCAATATTTGAGAATTTTATATCTGTTAAATGATCTTTTAAGTGTATTCCTGTTTTTAGGTTTATAACTTTAACTTCAGCCCAATCACTGCCATTTCTGTCAAATTGATAAGCTAAATATTTTGAATCTTTAGACACCGAATAAGCCTTTAATGTAATTTGGTCTTGTTTTGAGATAAAATTTGGATCAACTAAAATTTCTCCAGGTTGATTTAAGTTTGTTTTGTAAAATAAAGCAGGTAACCCGACCACATTATAATATGCATAGGAGAAATAATACTTACCTTTTTTAACTGGTCTTGAATATTTTGTGTATGAATATTTATCGATATTTTTAAAAGCTTGATTTTTATTTATAGCCTTTTGTAACTGTTTTTTAGATATTTTATTTTGCTCATTTATCCAAATTTTAACTTCTTCATTATTTATATCTTCCATCCATCTGAATCCATCTTCTACAATATAAGCATTAAAAAATGTATCAATAACAGGAATTTCTCTAGCAAAAGGAAATTCAATTTCTTGGCTAAATATATTATTTGCAATTAATAATAAGGTAAACAAAAATATTTTTCTCATTTTATTTAGTTTTTTAAATTAACGTGAATTTAAAAAAAGATAGACAGTTTACAAGGACAAAAAACAATAAAAAAAAGTGCAACTGTTTAGTTGCACTTTTTTTATCAATGACGATTATTAATTAGTCTTTTTTATCATTCTTCTTTTTCGGAATCTCTTTTATTTCTTCTTGCTTTATTTCCTGAACATCAGAAATTGTTTCATCCTTCTTTTTTGTTCCTTTTAAATAATCAGGTAATTCCATACCAGCCATTTTAAATAGTTCTTCGAAAGGAGGAATTGATCCAAGCATTCCAGATAGGAAGTTAGCCGAAGTAGGAGAGTTTCCATCTTTTCCACCACTCATGTTATCCCAAACAGTAATCTTATCAATTTTAAGATTCTTAATAGCTTCGACTTGAGTTTTAACTAATTCAGGTAATTTGTCAGCAATCATCATCATTACTGCACTTTGAGCATCGTCACCAGTAGCATTTACAAGTTTCTGGAAACCTTCTGCTTGTTTACTAAGAATCTCATACATACCTTTACCTTCAGCTGCCATTTTCATAAATATTGCATCTGCATCACCTTTAGCATGACGACGGGTTTGTTCAGCTATTGCTTCAGCCGCAATCTCAATCTTTTCTTTATCGATTTGAGCTGGTACAACAATGTTTGCTGTTTGTGTTGCTTTATCCCTTTGTGCTCTTACTTCTTCGGCTTTTCTTTCCGCAGAATAAGCTTCTTCTAATGCTTTCGCCTGAGTTACTTTTTCAGCGGCTACAGCTTTACGTTCTGCTTCAGCTTCCATCTCACGACGCGTAGCGTCTGAGTTGGCGATTGTAATTTTCGCATTATTTTCACCTTCAACAGCAGTAGCATCTGCAGCAGCAACGTTTACACGTTGATCCTGATGAGCATTTGCTTCACCAATTGCTCCATCACGATTCTTCTCAGATACACTTTTCTTTGCATCATTTATCGCTTTTGCGGCAGCCTCTTTACCTAAAGCTTCAATATAACCCGATTCATCGTTAATGTCGGTTACGTTTACGTTAATAAGCTTTAAACCAATTTTCTTAAGTTCAGCTTCAACGTTCGAAGAAACGGCAGCTAAGAATTTATCTCTATTACTGTTAATTTCTTCAATATCCATTGTTGCAACTACTAAACGCAACTGACCAAAGATGATATCTTTTGCTAAATTGTTAACATCATCTTGTGAGAGTCCTAATAAACGTTCAGCAGCATTGGTCATTACTCCGGGTTCTGTTGAAATACCAACAGTAAATCTCGAAGGAACATCAACACGAATATTTTGCTTACTTAAAGCGCTTGTTAAGTTAATTTCAATAGAAATAGGAGTAAGGTCAAGATATGAATAATCTTGAATTATTGGCCATATAAATGCCGCTCCACCATGAATACATTTTGCTGAACGAGATTCGGCATCAATACCTTTACCGACTTTACCATAAATAACTAAAATCCTGTCCGAAGGGCAACGTCTATATCTCCTAAAAAAGGAAACGATTAGTACGAAAACGAAAATGACTGCCGCAACGACAAGTAAAACAATGTATTGTCCCATAATTTTTTTATTTGATTAAATGATTAATTTATACTTAATAAGTACTTAGTTTAAAGTTTCCGAAGTGCCTAAATATTATGAAATTGGTTTTGTTCATTATTTCTTAAACTCTAGGTATTCTAAACTTTGATTCACTCTAAGTATTCTTATCTCTATTTACTACTAGGTTTAACAACTAGTATTTCATTATTTAAGATTTCTATTACTTCAACAACAGCTCCTGTTTTAATTTCTTCATCATAGTCAGTCATTGCATCTAAGGTTTGTAAGCCTTGAACTTTAATTTGCACTTTCCCAAAACCATCTCTTTTTGCAGGTATTGGTAGATAAACACTGCCAACTTTTCCAATTGCATTATTCATATTTAAGGTTCCATTATCAGTTAATTTACCCATGAAGTAAACTATAGATGCCATAATCGACATCATTACTAAACCAGAAATTGAAGAGATAAGAACTGATTTACCAACACTTAATCCTCCATCTAAACAAGCAACTCCTGCCCAACCAAAGATTGTGAAAAAAGCAACCAGATTTTTTAAGGTGATAAACTGAAAATCAATTCCGTGATCACTGTCAACGGAAACGTCTGAATCTCCATCAGCTTCAATATCATCAATATCTCCCCCAAAAAAGGTTAGAATGATTTGAAGAACAAATAATACCGAAAAGGGCACTGCAATACACCAATATATCTTTTCAATAAGCTCTAGTGATTGCCATGATTCTGTAATAGTTAATAACATAGTATATAAGTTAGATTTTGAAGAAGCAAATTACTATAAATTGCTGAGAATTCAAGGCGTAGTGGAGTTAATAATTGTTAAAATCAGATTAATGTTTTTATTTTAGATTTTCTTCGAATCATTCATTGTTGTTTTTAGCCAATTTAACGCATTGTTTTTTGAGTAAAAGATCTCAATGTGGTAATTAGGCGCTTTAACTAATTCTTTAAAAATCATACTGTAAGCAGTTTCAATTGGAGCGGTCTGAATAATTGCTACATGAATGAAAGTATACTGTTTAACTATTCTATTTATTAATTCAATTGCCTTAGAAATATTAACATTTGAGTCTTCAAATTGAGCTTCAATTTCATCTTGAATAATGTATAAAACCTTTGGTAGATTTTTGTTTGAGTAAAGTTTTTCGAAAAAATCAATAATGTCAGAAGGTCCTATTGTACCTGTATATTTGACATGCAAGATGTTGTCGGACTTATGGAAATGAAAACTTATCATTTATTTGGTGTTTAATTATTTTTCTTATCAATAGAAAGTTGCTTGTTCATTATATTTTTAAATCGAGTATTACTTATTGGATTTTCAGCAACCAACAAACCGTTATATAAAATACAGAATGTTCCGAATGCACTTGGACTATTTTGGGCATCTGTATAATTTTTCAATTCAATAATTGTTGGTTTGATCTTATATTCTTTTACGGCAGTTTCCGAAATTTCGCTAATCGCTTTCGTGGTATATGGACACTGATCTGAAGTGATTAGAAATAAGCCCTTTGCATATTTCGAAGCTCTTTTTTTGCAATTGTCATTAAAAGTGGGGGGCTCAGCATTATTATTAAATGATTTGAACAATAATTCAAAGTCAGGTTTGGCTGAATCCGCAATCACAAATCCATTCTTAATAAACAAATCTCTGCTTGCCATCCAAGTTCCTTTTCTTGTAACAACGGCAACTCCAAGCATATTTTGATTTTTAGTATCCTCAATACACGAATCAAGAAGCATTTGTCCAAATCCTTTTCCTTTCAGATTCTTAGGTAGAATAAATAAACAGTGAATAAACATATATTTCTTTGCATTTACAGGTCTCCATGCGTAATCACCAGGAATGTATTCAATAGCTCCAACAGCACCTTTCTCTTCGGAATAAAGAACATTGTATCTCATTCCTTCCTTCATTCTTTCTTGGGTCCATTTAATCTTACGTTGGAAACCTTCAATTTTCGGATTTTTGTAACCACACATTCCAAATTCTTTGAGATTTTCAGGATTTGCTTCTATAATTTTTAGCTTTGACATTTTATTTAAAGATATTTTTGTATTTTTTTCTTGAAGCTAGAAGCTAATTGCAAGTAGCTTCTGGCAAGTTCTTCAATAGTTTAAATTATTGGTCAATATTTCACAGATAATTACAAAGCTTATTTAACTATTTTTCCGCAACATTTTTTATATTTTTTCCCGCTTCCGCAAGGGCAAGGATCATTTCTGTTTATTTCTCCTTTTGATGATTTCTTTAACTTATTTGCCATGTTTTGATTAAAGATTTCTTCGAGGAGCAAATATAATTTGGGATGTTTTTGCTTTAATAATTTCGGACGTTCAAAAAAATACTCGCTTATTACTGCAAAGAATTCTGTTTTATTTGTTGCACCATATGGGTTTATATCGGATTCTCCTTCGTAAATATCTTCAATTTTTTTCTGGATTAAATCAATCCAAGGTAAGGTGTATTGTTTGTCGAGCAATAATTCAGGAATACCATCGGTATTCCCATCTGCTTTATCTATTAAATGCACAAACTCATGAATAGCAGTGTTTTTCTTATCTGACTCATTCCTAAAACCTAAATGCAGTGCTTGTTTAGAAAGAATCATTTTTCCTTCCATGTAACCAGTTCCTACCATTCCAGCAATTGAACGATTTTCGCCATCTGTATCAAAGTTCTCGTTAAATAAACTAGGGTAGAGTAATACTTCTTTTAAATTAAAATATTTCCATTCAGGAAAGGCAAAAATTGGAATAATGGCACTAGCTGCAACCAAAATCTTATCAGATTCAACAACAGAAGTATTTACTCCTGTTATTCTAATATTTAATATAAACTCTTGAACTTTAAATTCAAAAAGTAGCTTTTCTTCAGGAGCCAAACTTTTATAAAAACTAACGTTTTCTAATAAGGTTTTTTTCCAATTTTCCGGAATTTTTTTTGAAGGTTTTCTCCATGTGGTTCTTTTTTTTAATTTTTTACCTAAAAATATTAAAAATAGTATAATACAGAGTATTATCAGTATAGCAAATAGCTTATTCATATTGTGAAATTAAATAATTTTTTATAATAGATAACTTTTTTGTCTTTTAATAAATAAAAAAATCGGAATTTTGGATTCTGTTTGAATCGCGTAATAATTATTTTATGAGAATTTTTGATGGATTATTCAAGAGGATTGTTATAATTTTTTTGATTATTATTTTGCTGTGGTTTTTGTTTTCTAATGTTATAATATTCTCATTATTTACAGAAGTAGAAAATTATAATCTTATTAAAGAGCATGTTGATTGGGCTTTTGTAATTTTTTCATTTATTCTAATCTATTTTTTAATAAATAGAGAATTTATTAAAAGGAATTATAGAAAAGCAGTCATAGCAGCAGAGCAAAATCTGTACAAAACAATATTCGAAACTGCTCATGATGCAATTTATCTATTAAATGATCAATATGAATTTGTTGACTGTAATAAGGAAACACTTGACATGTTTCAATGTACAAAAGAGCAAATTATAGGTAAAAAACCTTTTGATGTTTCTCCTTATTTTCAGTTTGGTGAGGTGAAATCAGAAATGCTATCAACTGAAAAAATGAGTCAAGCAAAAAATGGAAAACCTCAATTTTTTGAATGGTTACATACTAATTTAAAAAAGGATAAATTATTTTTTACAGAGGTTTCACTTAATAGATTGGTAATTTCAGGTGAAATTTTTTTATTAGCAGTTATCAGAGATATTTCTAAAAGAAAAAAGGCTGAAAGTACATTAACAGAAAGCGAAAAAAAATATCGTCGATTAACTGAAAATTCTCCCAATATAACTTACATTTTTTCAGTAAAAAGAGGTGCTTTATATTGGTCTTCTAAAGTAAAGGATATTCTTGGTTTTGATTCTGAGAATTTATTAAACAATACACTAAAATGGGGGAATTCAATACATCTAGAAGATAGACCTAAAATAAAACTTTTTTTTACAAATATTCAAGTTGGAAAAACATACGAAATAGAATATAGAATATATGATATTCATAAAAAGATACATTGGTTTTATGACAGGATATTTAATGTGAGGGAAGAAGATGGAGATATTATTTTAGAAGGTATAATATCAGATATTACGAAACAAAAGGAAACAGAACATATTCTAAAAATAAGTGAAGAAAAATATAAGGCACAATATGATTATTTCCCTATACCAATATATACTTTTAAAAAGCAAGGCAAAGACTTATATATCACAGATGTAAATAACGCAGCAAAAAATTATCCTTTTGTTAAAGCCGAAGAAATAATAGGAAGGAATGTGACTGACTTTGTTGAAAATAAAGAAGAAATGGTGCTTCTTGATGTTTTAAATGAAACGTTCAAAATAAAACAAGACCAGAAATTAGAAATGGCCTATAGGTTTAAAACAACAGGTGTAAAAAGAAATATAACTGCCGTTATTGGATTTGTTCCACCCGATTCTGTGTTGTTATCTACAATTGATGTAACAGATAAAAGAAATGCACAGCAAAAGGTTTATCATGCAATGATTAATGCGGAGGAACGAGAAAGAAGTCGAATTGCTAAAGAATTACATGATGGTGTTTCTCCAATATTGTCGGCTACTAAGCTTTATATACAAACCTTATTGAATTTGAAAGATGAAAAAACAAGGGGTGAAATATCTAATAAGATTAATAATACAATAAATGAGGCGATTCAAAGTGTATCCGATATCTCAAATAAGCTGAGTCCTCACATTCTTCAAAATTTTGGTTTATCTACGGCAATACAATCTTTTTTTGATAAGATAACTGAGATTGCAAATATTCATCATAGTTTTTTTTATAATATTAATAGTAAGCTTGATGAAGATATTGAAGTTAATATTTATCGAATATTAGTTGAACTTATTAATAATACTGTAAAGTATGCCAATGCAAAAAACATTATCATTAATATTCAAGAAAAGGGAGATGTAATTAAGATATTTTTTGAACATAACGGTAAGGGTTTTAATATTGAAGAAGTTAGAAGTAAATCTAGGGGCATGGGCTTATATAATTTAGATAATAGAATAAATTTATTAAATGGTGATTTCGATATTGAATCTGATATTAAAACTGGACTGAAAGTAAAAATTACTTTTCCTTTAAATATAGAATAAAATGAGCAAAATAATTAATATAATTATTGTTGATGACCATGCAATTTTTAGAGATGGTTTGAAATCATTATTATCACAGATCCCAAATTTTTATGTTTTGGATGAAGCAAAAACGGGATTGGATTTTTTGAATATTTTACAAAATAGAAAGCCAGATATTGTATTGATGGATATCTCGATGCCCGAGTTAGATGGGGATGAAGCCACAGAAAAGGCTTTACTACAATATCCAGATCTTAAAATAATAGCACTTTCCAGTTATAGTGATCATATTTATTACTACAAAATGATTAGAGCTGGAGTACAGGGGTTTGTATTAAAGAAATCGGGTAGAGAAGAACTTGAAGAAGCAATAAATACCGTTTTTAAGGGTGAAAACTATTTTCCTCAGGATATCTTAAGAAATTTAATATTTAAATTAGGAAATACAGGAATTGAATCCGTTTTAGATGATCATGTTTCTCTTTCAAAAAGAGAAAAAGAAGTGTTACAATTAATTTGTCAGGGATTTACAAATATTGAGATTGCTGAAAAACTTCACATTAGTCCTAAAACCGTAGATAATCACAGAACCAAATTGTTGTCAAAAACCAATACTAAGAATTCAGCTCATCTTGTTATGTTTGCTATCAAGAATCACTTAATAGAAGTCTAGAAATTAAGTGATTTATAGTTATATCTCTAGTTTTTTAAAGTAAAATTAGGGGATTTACCCTATCGATTTAGTGTTTTCCCCTCTTATTACTTATTGAATAGTAAATTATTTTTGGCATTAAAATATTAGTGCCGTGAAAATAATAATTGTTGATGACAATAAAACTTTTAGAGAAAGCCTGAAATATTATGTGGAAGACGAACTTTTGCATGAAGTTATCGCTATGGCGGTAGATGGACTGGAGTTTCTAAAAATTGAAAATATTCATAAAGCCGACATCGTTTTAATGGATATAGAAATGCCTAATTTAAATGGCATTGAAACTACAAAAAGAGCTTTGAATGATTACCCTGCTTTAAAAATTGTGGCAATTACAAATTATACCGATAGAGCTTATCTTATTGACTTGTTAAGTGCTGGATTTAAGGGCTGTGTTTTTAAGAATAGTGTTTACGATGATCTTAAGAATGCTCTTTCTAATTTGTTTTCTAACAAGTTATATTTTCCAAATAACATATTAACAATAAGGAATATAGTAAACAAATAATATATTATATATGGAGATAGACAGCAAAACACAAATTAACTCCTATTTAACGTTTAAAATTGGAGTTGAAGAGTTCGGAATTCAAGTAAATAAAGTACTAAATATTCTTGAATTGCAAGAAATTACAAATGTTCCAAAATCTCCTGAGTATATGAAAGGAGTTATTAATTTAAGAGGAACAATTCTTCCAATAATTGATACTCGGATTAAATTTGAAATGACTCCAACTGAGTTTACAGATGATACATGTATTGTGGTGATGGATTTAGTAGTAGAAGATGAGATAATGCATGTTGGAGCCTTGGTCGATTCTGTTGTTGCAGTTCGTGAAATTGATGAAAGTCAAATTAATCCATCTCCGAATATTGGTAAAAGTTATAAATCAGAATTTATTTCTGGACTCGTTAAAATTAATGAAAGCTTTGTCATGATTTTGGATGTAATTAAGCTTTTTACAGGTGAAGATTTAAAGGATTTAAATTAAAAAAGGAATTATAAAATGACGTTTAATAATTAAAAATTAGTAATAACACAATTAATTATGAAAAGAAGAATAGTTTTAATAATTGTATTAATACTAATAAGCTTTAGCGGTTTTTCACAGGATATAACATTAGTCAATAAGGATTCTAAATCTTATACCGATATAGGAGCCGATATTGTAAGTAGTTATGTTTGGAGAGGTTTGCAAGTTGATGCATCTCCTAATATTCAAGGATGGGGAGAGTTTGGTAATAATTTTTTTAATTTTGGTGTTTGGGCTTCTAGTAATTTTAATGGAAGTTATGTAGAAGCAGATGTTTATGCAGGATTCACAATCGGAGGATTTAACGCTTTACTAACGGATTATTTTGTGGGATCGGATGATTTTTTCAACTTTGATAAAAATACAACTACTCATGTAGCAGAATTAGCTCTACAATACACAATAAGTGATAATTTCCCTTTGCAATTTACATTTGGAACATTAATTTTTGGAGACGATAAACAAATTGCTTCAGTTGATTTAAATGATGATCCTGTTTTTAATAATAAGAATAATTTTTCTTCTTACATCGAACTTATGTACACAATTACACATCGAAATACTGAAATTTCATTTGTTGCTGGCGGAGTAACTCATGAAAGTTATTATTATTCCAGCGAAAGAGCTTCCATTATAAATTTGGGAGTTGTAGCTTCTAAAGAAATAAAAATTACAGATAATTTTAGTTTACCTATATCTTTTGGATTGACAGTAAATCCAGAGCTTGAGAGTATATATACTGTTGTAGGTATCACATTATAAATCATTAGATTAATTAATAAGTTATGAGAACAAATTCAATAAAAACAAAACTTTCTCTTGTTTTAGGAGTGATAATATTAATTGCAATAGCAATAATAATTACGGTGTCAAGCATTAATGGAAACAAAGTTGCCATTGAGAATGCAGAAAACAAGATGGTATCTACTTTAGAGAATTCCACACAAAAACTCGAAAATATTATTAATAAAAATATTTTGGAAATGGAAGCTCATTGGAATGATTTAAAAGTTTTGATTCAATATGAAAATTTTGATAGAACACAAGTTCAGGATATTTATAAAAATATGCTGAAAAAAGATGCTTCTGCCATTGGATATACAATATGTCTTAAGCCTGGTTGTTTTGATGGCAAATCTGATGATTATAAAGGATATCCAGGTTATTATTCTGATGGACGTTTTAGTGAGTATTTATATAAGGAAGGTAATCAAATCTTAAGAGATGAATTGACCATTTCTTTTGAACAGGATCTTCAAGAGGCAGGTTCTGATTGGTGGAGAATACCGGAAAAGACAA
The DNA here is from genome assembly GCA_016342685.1 of Bacteroidales bacterium. Lineage (GTDB taxonomy): Bacteria > Bacteroidota > Bacteroidia > Bacteroidales > UBA12077 > UBA12077. The sequence goes on from JAEINU010000001.1 coordinate 865,084, forward strand.
AAGAAAACTTTATCTATATGGATATATACAATGTTGGTGGGAAAGACGTATTAATGGTTTCTGTTACATATACAATACTTCGTAACAACGAATTTATTGGAGTAATATGTAAAGATTTTATTAGTGAATTTATACAGCAAGAAGCTATAGAAGCAAATAGTAAACTTTTTAAAGGTCAAGGTAATATAGAAATATACGATCAGGATGGAAATATAGCTGCAGATACTAAAAATGCAGAAAATGTAGGGAAGGATCTCAAAACTATATCAAATGAAAATTACTCAGAAATTATAAGTTCAATAAAACAGGGAGAAGAAAGAACTTATAAAGAAAATGGTAATTACTACTGTGTAGTTCCTATTAAATTTAATGGAAGTACATCGAATTGGCAAATGAGAGTAGAGATTCCTGAAAATGTAATAAAAGAAAAAGCAATGTTGCTAATGAGAAATCAGCTTATAATTGGATTATTTTCAATTTGTATAAGTATTCTTATTATATTTTTAATTGTAAAAAGAATGCTTAATCCATTAAACAGTTTAACCGCCTTTTCTGAAAAAGTAGCACAAGGTATTCTTTATGAAAATATTAATATTGACAGGGATGACGAAATAGGTCAGTTAGCTAAAGCATTTTCTATAATGATGAGTAGAATTAGAGAAGTAGTTAATGGAGTAAAAGATAATGCCGATAATCTTGTTAGTGCTAGTCAACAATTGAGTTCAAGTTCAGAAGAAATGTCCCAAGGTGCATCCGAACAAGCATCGTCAACAGAAGAAGTTTCTTCATCAATGGAAGAGATGTCGTCTAATATTCAACAAAATACAGATAATGCACAGGAAACAGAAAAAATATCTGTTGTGGCTGCAAAAGGAATATCGGAGGTTGAAAAGGCTGCTAAAGAAAGTTTAACATCAATTAAGCAAATTGCAGATAAAATAACCATTGTTAACGACATTGCATTTCAAACGAATATTTTAGCATTAAATGCTGCTGTCGAAGCTGCTAGGGCAGGAGAGCACGGTAGAGGTTTTGCTGTTGTTGCTGCCGAAGTAAGAAAATTAGCAGAGCGTAGTAAAATTGCTGCCGACGAAATAGTTTCCTTATCTACTTATAGTGTTAAAGCAACTGCAGACGCAGGAGAACTAATGTCAAAAATAATTCCGGAGGTTGAAAAAACTGCAAGATTAGTGCAGGAGATTACTGCTGCTAGCTTAGAGCAAAATTCAGGTGCCGATCAAATAAATAGTGCGATACAGCAATTAAATCAGGTAACTCAGCAAAATGCTGCGGCAAGCGAAGAAATGTCTACAAGTTCAGAAGAGCTTTCTAGTCAAGCTGAACAACTTAAGGATATGGTGAGTTTCTTCAAGGTAGATAATTCTGAAAATTATATGGGCGTTAGGTCTAATACTTTACAACAGTTTAATCAAGATTCAAAATTTGTAAAAACTGCAGGATCAAACGGTAGTAAGAACAAAAAGGTTCTTGATGAAAAAGGGTTTGATCTTAATTTAAATGAATCTAATAAAATAGATAATGAATTTGAATCATTTTAGATAAGGGTAGGTTTTTTTAGTTTGTAGAAAAGGAGGACATTATATTGTTCTCCTTTTTTAATTTCTAAATAATTCTGTCTGAACTTATAACTCTAAAGGTGATTTATGGTATTATCAATATGTCAATCAATTCTATTTAAAAAGAGCAGGCTGGTATCGAATAGCAGAACCAATTTATTGTAAAAAACAATTCAAAGAATGAAGCTTATCCGATTATGTTTATTATCTAACATTATTTACTACAGACGCATAAATTAGAAAATATTTAATTAGATCTCTCCTCGTTTTTAAAATGAAATTAGGGTATTTACCCTATCAATTTAGTGTTTTCCCCTCTTATATTTTTTCGACCATTAAGTTATTTTTGATATTTAAATAAGAAAGCTTTGAAAATAATAATTGTTGATGATAGTAATGTTTTTAAGGAAAGTATAAAATATTATTTGGAAAAAATGCTTTCGCATGAAGTTATTAATATGGCAGGAAATGGAGTTGAGTTTCTAAAAATAGAAGATTCATATGAGGCAGATGTTATTTTAATGGATATAGAGATGCCCCTTTTAAATGGTTTTGAAACTGCGAAAAGAGCATTGTATGAAAATCCCGCCTTGAAACTAATAGCCATAACAAATTATTCAGATAGAGTTTATCTTGTAGATCTAATTAGTGCCGGTTTTAAGGCTTGTGTTTTTAAAAGCAATATTTACCAAGAGCTTGAAAAAGTTTTTTCCAAATTGCATTCAAAAAAGTTGTGCTTCCCCAAAAACATAATGTTAATGAATAATCAATAACCAAATAATATTCGAATTATGGAAATAGAAACTAAAATAAAAATTGATTCTTATTTAACTTTTAAGATCGGTGATGAAGAATTTGGAGCACATGTAAATAAAGTGCTTAATATTCTTGAGTTACAAAATATTACGAAAGTTCCTAAATCTCCGGAGTATATGAAAGGAATTATTAACTTGAGAGGAAAAGTGCTTCCAGTTATTGATACTCGGATCAAATTTAATATGAATCCAACTGAGTTTACCGATGATACCTGCATTGTAGTTATGGATCTAGAAATTGAAGATGATGTTATACATATAGGGGCTCTAGTCGATTCTGTTGTTGCTGTTCGAGAAATTGATGAAAATCAAATTAATCCTCCACCAAGTATTGGGAAAAGTTATAAGTCCGAATTTATTACAGGAATAGTTAAAGTTAATGAAAGGTTTGTGCAGATTTTGGATTTAGTAAAGCTTTTTACTGGTACAGAATTGAGTGAATTAAAGAAATCACAAAACAAGGTAAATGAAGAAGATTAAAATTCTATTTACGGTTTATTTACTGATTTTAACTGCAACTATGTTTGCTAATGATTCAGATTCTGTTGATATCTATCCTAAAACAAAACCAATTATTAAGGTTTTTGGGAATTATCATTTTGGATTAAACGATTATTCAACCGTGAATGCTTTTGAACTAACAAGGGCATATTTGGGTTATGATGTAAAAGTATCCGAAAATATTAGTTTTAAAACCAATATAGACATGGGTCGACCAACATCCGATAGCAAATATGATTATGTTGCATACTTAAAAACTGCTGCTTTAAAATATCATAAAGGCAAAATACAGATTAACGCTGGATTGATTGGTTTAAAGCAATTTAAATTGCAAGAAAAAATATGGGGACACAGATATGTTTATAAATCTCTTCAAGATGAGCATAAGTTTGGACATAGTGCAGATTTAGGTGTTATGCTAGAGTATAAACTAATTGATGGTTTATTTATAGATGCAACGATAAGGAACGGAGAAGGATATAAAAAATTACAATCAGACGAAACCTTTAATGGAGCGCTGGGAATTACGTATCACGTTTGGAAAAATATTGTTGTAAGAGGTTCATATGAACATTCAGAGAAATCTATAAATCAATCTGTTTATTCTGGGTTAATAGGATTTCAAATGAAAGATGTAATACTTATGGGAGTTGAATATAATTATATGCAAAACTCTTCATATATCAAAAATCATAATTTAACTGGTTATTCTGCTTACCTAACATTTATTATGAATGATAAGTTTCAGTTATTTGGGCGATACGATAATTTGAAATCAAACAAAATAAATGATGAAATTATTTCATGGAACGAATCAAATGATGGAGAAGCAATAATCGCAGGTGTACAATATAAATTAGAGAAGAATTTAAAGGTATCTACTAATTTACAATATTGGGCGCCCGATAAAAATAGTTTAAATAAAGAAGTTTACGCTTTTATAAGTTTAGAGTATAAATTATAAAAATTATAAAAAATGAAAAATTTAAGAATAGGTACAAAACTAGCTATTGGATTTATTATTGTAATTGGTATTAGTGTAGTTATTGGTCTTGTCGGTTATACAGGCATGCATTCTTTAAACGACAGAATTGATAAAACAGAAGATGCGCACTCTGTTAGTAAAATGGCTTTAGATTTAAGAAGATATGAAAAGGACTTTATGCTTCGTCATGATGAAAAATCGATACAAGGCGGAACTAAAACCCTAGAGTCTATTTATGGTCAAATAGAAGAGTCTAAGTTGAAGTTTAAAGATCAAAAGGATTTAGATGATCTTGATGTATTAAAACAAAAAGGAGATAATTATAAAGATGCTCTAACTGAGTATGTTAGAATTTACCAAGAAGACTATACTTTTAATATAGAGAAAACCATAAAAGAAGGAGAAAAAGCCATTGAGTTAGCTAAGGCGCTTCAATTATCTCAAAAACAACAAATGATCGATGAATTAGCAAAAGAAGTAAATAAGAATTTCTTGCTTAAACGTTTTGAAAAAAATGAACTGTCAAATGATATTCTAGAATCTTTTGCTGTAATACGTATAGATGCTAAAGGTTTTGTAATTAGTCGTGATCAAAAAGACGGCGCAAAAGTTATTGAGCAATTGGATCTTTTACTTGATAAAATTGACTATACAAAGAAGTTGATGAAAAAGAAAGTTGATATTCAGCAGCTTGAAGAGATGTATAATGCGGTTGATGTTTATAAAAACGCTTTTGAAAAATCAGTTGAAGTTGTTGCTTTACAGGAAGATGAAGCCGATGTGATGGTAAGTTCAGCTCATGAATTTATTGCTGTTGCTGATAAGTTAAAAGATGGTCAGTCTTTAAAAATGGTAAAAGAAGAACAGCGAGCTAGTTCTATGATTATAAGTTTTATGATTCTTGGAATTATTTTAGGTGTTGTTATGGCATATATAATTACTCGAGGGATTATAACCGGACTTAGAAAAGGAGTCGATTTTGCAACTGCTATTGCAAAGGGAGATTTAACAGCAGAAATTGATATTGATCAGAAAGATGAAATAGGTTTATTAGCAAGATCATTAAAGATCATGGTTTTAAAACTTAAAGAGATTGTTTCTGATATAACATCTGGAGCTGAAAATATTGCATCTGCAAGTCAGCAATTAAGTTCTGGATCAGAGGAAATGTCGCAAGGTGCATCAGAACAAGCATCATCTACAGAAGAAGTTTCATCATCAATGGAAGAAATGACTTCAAATATTCAACAAAATACTGATAATGCACAAGAAACGGAAAAGATATCAGTTATGGCAGCCAAAGGAATCTCAGATGTTGAAAAGGCAGCTAAAGAAAGTTTAACATCGATTAAACAAATTGCAGAAAAAATTACAATTGTTAATGATATTGCATTTCAAACAAATATTTTAGCTTTAAATGCTGCTGTCGAAGCTGCTAGAGCAGGAGAGCATGGTAGAGGTTTTGCAGTTGTTGCAGCTGAGGTTCGCAAATTAGCCGAACGAAGTAAAGTGGCAGCTGATGAAATAATTTCATTATCGACATATAGTGTTAAGGCAACCGAAGAATCTGGTGAATTAATGTCTAAAATAATACCTGAAATTGATAAAACAGCAAGATTGGTGCAAGAGATTACGGCTTCTAGTTTAGAACAAAATTCAGGTGCCGATCAAATAAATGGTGCGATACAGCAATTAAATCAGGTAACTCAACAAAATGCAGCTGCCAGCGAAGAAATGTCTACAAGTTCAGAAGAACTATCTAGTCAAGCAGAACAACTTAAAGATGTTGTAAGTTTTTTCACCTTGAATGATAAAACAAGAAATTTTAAGGGTAGTAAAAACACTTTAAAAGAATTTAAATTTGAAAAGCAAGACACACGCACAGATCGTATTAAAAAAGAATCTGCTGGTCATAGTGAAAATGCTAAAGGCTTTGATTTAAAATTGAATACAAACGACAATATGGATAAAGATTTTGAATCGTTTTAGGTAAGTAAAAATATTTTTTTAGTTTGAGTAAAAAGGGGCTGTTTAAAAAGCCCCTTTTTTAATGTGTACACTCGACATGTTTAGTGTAGGGTGTTGGTAATTAGCTGTTTGTAATATTGATTTTATCAAAATATGAATAGCTTTTTTACTTTTTGGACAGTTCCTTCCTTATTTAAATAATAAAATAAAAATTAACATTTATTACATTATAAATGAAGAAAGGGCGTTTTACTTTTTCAATTACTTATTGTTCGAAACTTTAATATTGTCGTTAGACGATAGTTACAACAATATGCTTTCTTCTGCTGATGAATTAACTTCAAAAACCGCATTAATAAGATGAAGTTACTAACAGGTTCATATACAGAATCCTGTCTTTTTTTGTTTAAAAAAAGTATGTAAAACCCGAACTTTATCGAAAAAATGCAGTAAGAATAAACATTAATTCAATATTACAAATACAATATACATATTATACTTAATCGATAATTTGGAATTAATTAAAATATTATTGCAAATAACTATCCTTCAAATGGGTAGTGCATAAGTTTATGAAAATTAAGTCGCTATTTCTATGAAAAGAACACTTTCTATTCGGTCCAAACTAATTTATTTGGTTTTGATTACATGCATGCTTATATACTCTATAACAATTGCATACTTAATAATTAATTTAAAGTCATCATCACTAGAAGATGCTAAAAGACTGGTAGAAGAATCAATTAAAACAGGAGCAAAAGAAATTGAAGCTGAATTGAACTTGCATATGGGGGTTGCTCGCAGTTTGGCTTATACCATGTCCGATTTCGAAAATATATCTATTGAGAATAGAAGCCAATTTTACAATCCTATTTTAAGTAAAACATTAGATGCTAATCCGAATTACATTGGTACATATTTCACAATGGAATTAAGTGCATACGATCCAGAATGGGGAAATGCTCCTGGCAGGGAATCAAAAATATTTTACAAAGATAAAGGAACAATTCATTACAATGAAGTTATACATGATGTTGGAGGAGTTAAGAAAAGAACAGGATATCATAAGGTAAAAGATACCATGAAGGAAGCAATATGGGAGCCATACTGGTGTGATACATATTCAACCGAAGCAGGAAGAGTACTCGAAACAACACTTGGTGTACCAATTATTATAGAAGGTCAATTCATGGGACTAGCAGGAATTGATATTGAGCTTAGTGTTTTTAAAGAATTAATTGCTAAGATACAGCCTTTTAAGGATGGTTATGCCTTTCTACTATCGAATGAATCAACCTATGTTGCTCACCCTGATCCTGCTTGCATAGCAAAAAAATTCGATGAAGAAAATCCGGATGAAGAGCAATTGTACCATATAAGTGAAAAAATTAAAAATGGCGAAAGTTTTTCTTTTGAGGCAATACATACAGATTCAAACAATGATTTATATGTAAAATTTGTGCCAGTGCATATCGCAAGTACTACAACACCTTGGTCACTTGGAATATTAGTTCCTATTAATTCAATTATGGTGAATTCGAACCGAATTATAAAAATCACGCTCATTGCAGGTTTTATTGGATTACTCATTCTGTTTTTAGTTATCTCAAATGTTAGCCGTAGCATTATTAAACCCATTAAGGATAGTGTTGATTTTGCTGAAAAAATTAGCCAAGGTGATTTGAATGCTAAATTAGATTTCGATTCAAATGACGAAATTGGCATTTTGGCTAAACATTTAATGAGTATGACCGAAAAGTTTAAAGAAGTTGTTGAGCAAATAAAGCAAAGCGGTGATGAAATAAATCAGGCCAGTATAAGGATTTATAAAAACTCAGATCAACTTGCTTCAGGAGCCAATAGTCAGGTGGCAGCAACCGAGGAAGTTTCTTCTTCAATGGAAGAAATGATTGCTAATATTCAACAGAATACAGATAATGCTCAGTTAACTGAGAAAATTACTTTGGTTGCAGCAGACGGTATAAATAAGGGAAATGCATCAACTGAAATTTCTGTAAAGTCGATGAGAAAGATTGCAGAAAAAATAACAATTATAAATGATATTGCATTCCAAACTAATATTTTAGCGCTAAATGCGGCTGTTGAAGCAGCAAGAGCAGGAGAACATGGTAAAGGATTTGCAGTTGTGGCTGCCGAAGTAAGAAAATTAGCTGAAAGAAGTAAAATTGCTTCGGATGAAATAAATCAACTTTCGCGTGAAGGAGTTCTAATTTCTGAAGAAGCTGGAGAACAATTGGCAGAAATTGTTCCAGAAATCGAGAAAACGTCAAAATTAGTTCAAGAAATTGCTGCAGCTAGTATGGAGCAAAATAGTGGTGCTGATCAAATTAATAGTGCAATACAACAATTAAATAAAATAACTCAACAAAACGCCGCTGCTAGTGAAGAAATGGCAACTAGCTCGGAAGAGCTTACTCATCAGGCAGATCAATTAAATCATGTTGTAAGTTTCTTTAAAATTAGTGATGATTCAAAAATATACAATAGGAAAAAGTCTTTAAAACAACCTAAAGCTGAAAATTATTACAAAAACACAAATATTAAAAATGAAGATTCTATTCAAAGTAAAAATGTTAAAGGTTTTGATTTAAAGCTAAATACAACTGATAATATGGATAAGGATTTTGAATCGTTTTAGCAACAAAAAATAATTTTCAATTTTGGAAAAAAGGAGAACATATATAACATGCTCTCCTTTTTTTATTTTCTAGTTAATGGTTAAAACCCTGCAATTTCAATGTAGCTACTCTAGTTTCTATAAATTTCAATTAAAATTAAATCTACAATGTTCAAGTTTAAAGTAAATCACAAAACGTAATATTCAAAGTCCAATATTTAGGTTTGGGTCATTAATGTGTAATGTTTTTATATTTTGAATATTGGATATTATTTGATATTTGTTAATTGTTATCTGGTGCTTGCTAAAGGAATTTTATTTGTAATCTATAGTGGTTAAGTTAAATGATGAAATAAGAATGAACAATTATTAAATTATAACTGATTAAAGGAAACTTTACTTTTTCAAATGCGTATTGTTCGATACTTTAATTTTATCGTTAAACGATAAATGTAATTTGTAAAATATGTATATATATGAAATGGAAAAATTTAAAATTAGGAAGAAAGTTTCTTATCTCTTTTGGTTTAATCATAATGCTTCTGGTTGTTGTTGCTTTTTGGTCAATTAATGGTATAGGAGGAATTGTAAATGATGCCGAAGAAGTAATCGAAGGAAATAAACTTAGAGCGGATTTGGAAAATAAATATGTTCAACATCTTCAGTGGGCATCTAAAGTAAATAAATTATTAACTGATGAGAATGAAACGGTGCTCAATGTTCAAACCGATCCACATAAATGTGATTTTGGTAAGTGGTATTATAGTGAAGGGAGAAAACATGCAGAATCGCTAGCTCCTGAATTAAAATCTCTATTCGATGAGATTGAAGAACCTCACTTACATTTGCATGAATCAGCAACAAAGATAAATAATGTTTTTCATCAGGCCGACGTAACATTTGGAGACAAGCTTAGGGATGTAAAGAGTGCTCATTTGTTATGGGCACATTCAATTAAAGATGCTTTATTGCAACAAAAAAAGACCCTTGCTGTACAAACTGATCATCATAAATGTGAATTTGGGATATGGTTGGATTCGGATGAAATTATTCAAATGAGAAAAGAAGATCCAGAGTTAGACAGGTTATTAGTTAAGATCATAGAACCTCATGAAAAACTTCACACAAGTGCTGTTCAGATACAAAATTATCTTTCACAAAGAAACTTTAATGCAGCTTATAATTATTATAATAACAATACAAATAATTATGCGATAGCAACTTTAGATTTAATAGATGATGTCATTGCTTGGAATGATAAACATGTCCAAGGTATGAAGGAAGCCAATGCAATTTATAATAATGAAACATTAGTTAACCTAGAACAAGTTGGAGATTTATTTTCTAAGATAGTTGAAAAATCAAAGGAGTATATTCTTACTGAAGATGTAATGCTTCAACAAGCGGGAATTACAAGGGTAGGAGTAATTATTTTTAGTGTAATTGCCTCATGTATAGCAATTGTAGTGGCATTTTTTATTACACGTGGAATTGTAAATCCTGTAAAAAAATCAGTTGAATTTGCAAAAAAAGTAGCAAATGGTGATTTAACTGCTACTGTTGAAATTGATCAAAAAGACGAAATAGGAGTTCTAGCAAGTTCATTGAAAGATATGGTAGGTGAGTTGCGCAAAATTGTTGTAAATATTCAGGATGGTGCAGCCAATATCACTAGTGCAAGTTTAGAGATGAGTTCAACTTCTCAACAGATGTCACAAGGTGCTTCGGAGCAGTCTACTTCAACCGAGGAAGTTTCTTCATCAATGGAAGAAATGACATCTAATATTCAACAGAATACTGATAATTCAAAGCAAACTGAAAAAATATCATTAGCTGCTGCAGAAGGAATTACGAATGTTGCAAATGCTGCGGATGAGAGTTTAATATCTATTAAACAAATTGCAGAAAAAATTACAATAGTCAATGATATTGCATTTCAAACAAATATTTTAGCATTAAATGCTGCAGTAGAAGCTGCTCGTGCAGGAGAACATGGAAAAGGTTTTGCAGTTGTTGCTGCTGAGGTTAGAAAGCTTGCAGAGCGAAGTAAAATTGCTGCCGATGAAATTAACGATCTTTCAAGAAGTAGTTTAGACGTTACTAATGAAACAAGTGCATTAATGAAGAATATTATTCCTGAAATTGAAAAAACAGCTAGTTTGGTGCAGGAAATTACAGCATCTAGCTTGGAACAAAATTCAGGAGCGGATCAAATTAATAGTGCTATTCAACAATTAAACCTAGTAACGCAGCAAAATGCCGCAGCAAGCGAAGAAATGGCTACAAGTTCAGAAGAGTTATCAAGCCAAGCTGAACAGTTAAAAGATATCTTAGGTTTCTTTAAGGTTGATAGAAAAAATATAAATAAATTGGAAAGATCTTATTCTTTAAAGCCAAGCTTGTCAAAAAGTGCTTTAGGGAAAAAATCAAAGATTGATATAGTTAAGAATCAAGGCCTTGATTTAAAAGATAATCTCGATAGTGAATTTGAATCGTTTTAGATAAAAATTAGTTTGTTTAAAATTTGTGTTTTAAAAAAGGAGAATGGTTCTATTCTCCTTTTTTAAATTCCATAAGTTCAATAGGCGTTCCATTATGTTTTATCATAGCCACTCTTAGGCCTTCCATAGGCGAGTTGGGTGCATTTAAAATTTCGAAATTCTTAGCAGCCTTGTCAATATCTGGAACAACAAATGCAAGGTGTGGAACCGTTTTTATAAGTTCATCAAAAGGAGAATCTTTATCAAAGCGCATATATTCAATACCAAATGGGCTTATGTCAAAGCCTTTTACATAAAATTCTAAATGGGGAATATAGTGTTCTCCCGGGATTGGTTCTTTAATTGGGATGCCAATATGATGATATTTCCATCCCCATTTTTCCGTGGCTAATGGTAATTCGTGTTCTTTTCTTTTGTACTCCATAAAAATGTTTAAATATTTTTGGTGCTAACAAGATTAACAAATTTAATAATTTATTAAAAACAATGATAACTACTTAGATTAGTTGTACTATTCAATAATGATGATCTCATATAATAAAAATATTGAAGCTTGTAATTTATTGACATTGAGTTGATTTTGTAATAACTTTGTATGTTCACATCTTGATTTTAGGGTTTAATTTAAAAATAGGAGGAGAAAATGCCAAACACTGTTTACAAAATTATTGAACTTGTTGGAACAAGTCCAGAATCATGGGAAAAAGCAGCATCAAATGCTGTGGCTAAAGCAGCTGAAAGTCTACGTGATCTTCGAATTGCAGAAGTTTCGCAGTTGGACATGCAACTTAATGATGGGAAAATTGAAGCTTATCGTGCAAAAGTAAAAGTATCATTTAAATTTGAAGGACATCAGTAATATAGATCAGGCATTTTATTGCCTGATTTTTTTTAATGCAGTTATTCTAGTGTCAATTTATTATGAATCATTCTTTCTTGGTAGGATTGAATTATTGCCTTTATTTTATTTTCAATAGATGTATAATCTAAACCACTATTTATAAGGTTGTTTTTTAATTGTTTATCTTCCTTTGTATAGTATACTCCAATTGTATTATTTCCATCAAATTGAATCGTGTAATCTCCTTCTATAAGCTGATAAATTCCATTTATATAGTTTATCGAAAAGTGCGAAGTAGAATCATTTAAAAGACTATTACCAAAACAAATAAAAGGTTCCTTGTAAGAGATATAATCTAAAATCGTTGGAAATATATCTGTTTGTTGTGCTACATATTCACTGTTTCCCAGAAATATAGTATCCGTTGGATGATAAAAGAAAATTGGAATAGAATACATCCCCAATTTATTTTTATATTCAGCTTTTTCAACCTGAGCAGTATGGTCAGCAACAAATATAAATAGCGTATTTTTAAACCATTCTGTTTTTTTTGCAGATTTAAAAAATTGCTTTAATGCAAAATCTGTATAACCAATAGTTTCATGGATTTTCAGATTTCCTTTAGGAAATCGATCTTTGTATTTTTCAGGAATAGGATAAGGGTGGTGCGATGTTAAAGTGAATATTGTACTAAAAAAAGGTTTTTTAAATTCAGTTAATTTATCTTCCCAAAATGATAAAAACTCTTCATCAAAAATTCCCCATTGACCATCAAAATAGGCAGGATTATCAAACTCCGACATACCATAATATTCTTTGTATCCAGAAAGTCGAGCAAATTGATCAAACCCCATGGTGCCATTTTTTCCTCCATGAAAAAAACTGGTATGATAACCCAAATTATTTAAAATTTCGGGTAATCCTTTAATTGTATTCGACGAATATTTTGATGTAATATAAGGATTGTTTTGTAAAGATGGAATTCCTGCAGCAATCGATGTAATTGCCTCAATCGATTTCTTCCCATTAGCATATGCATTCGGAAAAACTAGGCTTTTATTCATTAAAGAGTCTAAAAAAGGCGTATACCCAAATCCGTTATTTAAATAACCTATATATTCTTTAGAAAAACTTTCAAGTATAACAACTACAATATTGGTATTATGATTATTCTTAGGGCTATTAAGTACATGAATAGGATTGTAAATTGAATCTAGGGCATCTTTTTTTAAGTAATTTTTAGAAATCAAGGATTGTGAACCAAACGATTTCATAATTGTAAATGGAGAATTCAAAACTAAGGGTATGTTTCGAGCCGAAGCGTGATCAGTTGCATGAATTGTTCGTAAAGGTTTTAATTGAAATCCACCTCGCCCCCCTAATAAACCAAAACCGAGAATTAAGATAAAAATACCTATTTGAATTGTCAGTTGCTTAAAACCTTTTGATTTTTTTGATAAACTCTTCTCTTTTAATTTAGGATAGACCTTTACAATAAGGTAAGTTGAAAGTATCCATAATATAATTAAGTACCAGTAATCTTTTATAAATTGAGGAAGAAGTGTTTTGAAATCTTCTCCAAGCCAAACACCTGAAAAAATATCACTCGTAAGTCGTTTATTTTCGAAATCGAAAAATTTAGTATCTATAAAGTTTGTTGCTAATAAAAGAATATTGATAATCAAAAAGAAAGAAAATAGGATTTTTTGGTAAATCTTGTTGTTTTTAAAATCTCCAGGAATCAAACTTAGGAGTATAAAAATAATGTTAAAATAAAATAGAGCAGAAATATCAAATCTTATCCCTCCAAGAAGAATTCTTATAAATTCAAAAAAACCAATGCTATTGAAATAATTGATGTTAAAACAATAAAATAGAATACGTGAAATGCTGAAAATTGCAATTAAAATTAGAAAACGTTGAAAAAATAATTTTATATGATAAAGGTAATTTTTCATGAACTTTAAAATAAATGGAAGCCATTTTTATTCCAATTTGCTAAAATATAACCAAGTTCTTTAAACACCAAATAACTGACAAAAGTCATGTCGATGCTGATTCGAACAAAAAACGTTTTTATGCTGTTGATATGCAGTACATTGTTTTATAACTTGTGTCATTATTCGATAAAAGTGTGAAAAAAAAAGTTTTATGTTAAAGAACAATATTTTATAGCATAAAATAATACCATAAATAATTAGTCTGTTATATTGATTATAAATACTTTTGCAAGAAATCTTTATATTATGAAACCTTCACATATAGAACATATTGGAATAGCCGTAAAAAATCTTGAAGAATCGATCAAGTATTACGAAGAAGTATTAGGTCTTGAATGTTATAACATTGAAGAAGTTAAAGATCAGAAAGTTAAAACTGCTTTTTTTAAAGTGGGCGATACAAAGATCGAATTGTTAGAGTCAACTGATCCAGAAGGACCAATTGGTAAATATGTTGAGAAAAAAGGTGAAGGTATACATCACATCGCTTTTGCTGTTAAAGATATCGACAATCAACTTAAGAAAGCAGAAGAAAAAGGGATTCGGGTTATCGATAAAACTTCACGAAGTGGGGCAGAAGGATTAAGTATTGGATTTTTACACCCAAAATCAACTTTTGGTGTTTTAACAGAATTATGCGAAGACAAAAATAAATAATAATCTACTTCAAATATAATTTTCATTCATACCAAATGAGTAAACAAGACAAAATTAAGCAACTTATTGACTTAAGAGCCGAAGCCAAATTAGGCGGTGGCGAAAAAAGAATTGAATCGCAGCATGCAAAAGGGAAAATGACTGCTCGTGAGCGTATCGAAATTTTACTAGACGAAGGTAGTTTCGAAGAATACGATATGTTTGTAACACATCGTTGTACAAATTTTGGTTTAGAAAAAACTAAAGTTTTAGGTGATGGAGTTGTTACAGGTTCTGGTACTATTGATGGCCGTGTAGTATATGTATACGCACAAGATTTCACTGTTTTCGGTGGATCTTTATCTGAAACTTTTGCAAAAAAGATTTGCAAGGTAATGGATATGGCAATGAAAGTTGGAGCTCCAATTATCGGAATTAACGATAGTGGTGGTGCTCGTATTCAAGAAGGTGTTACCAGTTTAGCTGGTTATGCTGATATTTTCCAAAGAAACATTATGGCCTCGGGTGTTATTCCCCAAATATCCGCAATTTTTGGACCATGCGCTGGTGGTGCAGTTTATTCTCCTGCATTAACAGATTTTATTATGATGACAGAGAATTCCAGTTATATGTTTGTTACAGGTCCAAAAGTTGTTAAAACAGTAACTGGTGAAGAAATTACAACCGAAGATCTTGGTGGAGCAAATATTCACTCTTCAAAATCTGGTGTTTCGCATTTCTTATTAGAAGACGAAGAAGAAGGTTTATTATTAATAAGAAAATTACTTAGCTATTTACCTCAAAATAACTTGGAAGAAGCTCCGGTTGTTGAATGTAATGATCCAATTGATCGTTTAGACGATGCTTTGAACGAGATTATTCCTGAAAATGCAAATCAGCCTTATGATGTAAAGGATGTAATTTACTCAATGGTTGACAATAGTGAATTTTTAGAAATTCATCGTCATTATGCTAAAAATATAGTTTGTGGTTTTGCTAATTTCGACGGAATGTCTGTTGGTATTGTTGCAAATCAGCCTAATTTCTTAGCAGGTGTTTTAGATATTGATGCATCAAGAAAAGCAGCTCGCTTTGTTCGATTCTGTGATGCATTTAATGTGCCTATTCTTACTTTGGTTGATGTTCCTGGATTTTTACCTGGAAGTAATCAAGAATATGGTGGAATTATTACTCATGGTGCGAAATTAATGTTTGCTTATGGCGAGGCTACAGTTCCTAAAGTAACAATTACTCTTCGTAAATCATATGGTGGTGCACATGATGTAATGAGTTCAAAACAATTACGTGGTGATATTAATTATGCTTGGCCATCAGCTGAAATAGCTGTTATGGGTGCATCTGGAGCTGTTGAGGTTCTTTATGGACGCGAATTATCGAAAATAGAAGATGCCGACGAAAGAGCTAAATTTGTAGCTGAAAAAGAAGCAGAATATAAAGAGAAATTTGCAAATCCTTATCAAGCAGCTAGCTTGGGATATATTGATGATGTAATTGAACCACGAAACTCAAGATTTAGAATAATTCGTGCGTTTGAAATGCTTCAGACAAAAAAGGATACAAATCCACCAAAGAAACATTCAAATATTCCATTGTAAATATTTAATTATGATTTCAGTTATAGCTAAAACAGGAACAGATTTCTCGATGGTTGCGGGATTTGGAGTTACTACCGCTATTGTTGGTTGGCTGATAGTTTTTGCGGCTTTAGTATTATTGGTTATTGTTTTTACACAAATACCAAAATTGATATACTATAATACTCGCAAAAAGCTAAAAGTTAAAAACAAAAGCGCAGTTGTTACAGACGATGAATTGCATATTACAGGAGATGTTAATGCTGCCATTGCAATGGCATTATACATGTTTTTCGATGAAATGCACGACGAAGAAAGTAATGTAATAACTATTAAACGTGTGAGAAAAACATATTCTCCATGGAGTTCAAAAATTTATGGATTAAGAGTTTGGCCAAGAAAATAATAAGCAAAAATGAAAAAATTCAAATTTACAATAAGAGGTAACGAATACGATGTCGATATAAAAGACTTCGATGGAGATCTCGCTAAGATAGAAGTTAATGGCACTGATTATGATGTTGAAGTACATCAAGAAGTTAAAGCTACTAAAACTCCTACATTAGTTCGCCCAAGAGTTTCTATTGACAGAAAGGATAGTAAAATTAAAAAATCTGTTAGTAACCGCTCATATGAACTTAAAGCTCCACTTCCAGGAAGTATTTTCAAAATACTTATGAACGAAGGTGATGAAGTTAAAAAAGGTGATACCATTATGATTATGGAAGCTATGAAAATGGAGAACAATATTCAATCTGAAAAAGATGGTAAAATTGTTACCATGAAAGTAAAAGAAGGTGATTCTGTTCTTCAGAATGATGTATTAGTTGAAATCGAATAGTTTCTAATGAAGACAATACTTAAAAATAATATGAAAAAACTTTGCTTAGTCATAGTAGCTTTTGTTTTTCTTCTTGGAAATTACTCTTTTGCCAATACTTCAGAAACCACAGATGCTCTGGTTACGGGCAAATGGGTTAATAAATCTGATGGATACAAAGTTAGAGCAGGCAGTGATGAAACAGTTGAAAGATATAAAGGAATAAAATTTGAAAAAAATCAGACATTCGTTTTAGATTCAGTTAAAATGAAATTTTCTGGTGAATGGAAAGTAATTGATAATATATTATATCTTGAATTTAATGATCACAATATTGATCCAAAGATTGCAAGTTTCAGCGATGAAGGACTTATAATTGGAAACGATTTATATAAAAGTTATTCAGGCGCAGTTGCGGGCTTATTAAATTTTTATGAGTTTACAGGAGTGCCTAATGCTACTCCAGGCCATTTGCTTATGGTTCTGGTTGGAGTGTTCTTTATATTCTTGGCAATAAGATATAATTACGAACCTTTATTATTAATTCCGATTGGATTTGGTATCATCATTGGAAATATTCCATTTTATCAAGCCGAAGGATTTAATTTAAAATTAGGAATTTACGAAGAAGGAAGTGTAATGAGTTATTTATACTTTGGAGTTCGCCAAGGTATTTATCCTCCACTTATTTTCTTGGGAATTGGGGCAATGACAGATTTTTCTTCATTAATTTCAAATCCAAAATTGATGATTTTAGGTGCAGCGGCTCAAATAGGTATCTTCTTAACGTTCCTTGGAGCTCTATATCTTGGATTTTCTCCAGCAGAAGCAGGAGCAATTGGAATTATTGGTGGAGCAGATGGTCCAACAGCTATTTTCTTATCGTCTAAATTGGCTCCGCATTTGATCGGACCTATTGCGATTGCAGCATATTCATATATGGCATTGGTTCCAATTATTCAACCACCATTCATGAAATTGATTGTAACTAAAAAGGAACGATTAATTCGAATGAAACCACCACGTGCAGTTTCTAAATTGGAGAAAATTATGTTCCCGGTAGTTGGCTTGTTATTGACAGCGTATATTTCACCAAGTGCATTGCCACTTTTAGGAATGTTGTTCTTTGGTAATTTATTAAAAGAATCAACTGTAACAAAGCGTTTAGCCGATACTGCAAGTAATGCATTAATCGATATTGTAACTATATTATTAGGAATAACTGTTGGAGCATCAACTCAGGCAGATATCTTTTTAACTCCACAATCTTTAAAGATTTTTGGATTAGGTGCTTTATCATTTATTATAGCTACTTGTGGTGGATTATTTTTCGCTAAACTAATGAATGTATTCTTGAAAGGCGATAATAAAATTAATCCATTAATTGGTGCAGCGGGTGTTTCTGCTGTTCCCGATAGTGCGCGTGTTGTTCAGCACGAAGGATTAAAAGCCGATCCTACAAATCACTTATTAATGCATGCAATGGCACCAAATGTTTCTGGTGTAATTGGATCTGCAGTAGGAGCAGGTATTTTATTAAGTTTCTTAATGTAATTTAATAACACAATTATAGATTCAAGGGCTGACTTTTTTAGTCGGCCCTTTTTATTAAAATAATGTTGTTGAAAATAGCATTCAAAGCATAAAAACAAGAAACGATTATTATATTTGTATTGTAATGAATAGACATCCTAAAAATTATTAAATATGAGTAATAAAATTGCTAACGCCGGAAACATTGGCAAAAAAGTTAGATCAGATTGCTATGTTACTCTTGAATTAAAAGATTCGGGAGGAATAGTAATCAATCAAAAGAGCAAGGTGCAGGTTCTTTATGGCGATTCTAATAATGAATTATGTAAAGATGTATTAAGCTTTTTCGGAATTGAAAATGCAATTCTAACACTTGAAGATCGCGGAGCTCTTCCTTTGGTAATTGCTGCAAGAATTGAAGCTGCAATTAAAACTCTAATTGATACGGATAAAGAATATCTTCTTGATTTTATCGATGAAAATAATTACACATCAGAAAAAGAACAATTTCGTTTTTCAAGATTATACTTGCCAGGTAATAGTCCTAGCATGATGTTAAATGCAGGTATTCACGAGCCAAATGGTATTATTTTGGATTTAGAAGATTCTGTAGCATACAACAAAAAAACAGAAGCGCAGCATTTAGTGCGTAATGCGCTTCGTGGAATTAATTTTTATGGTGCTGAACGTATGGTGCGTATTAATCAGTTTCCTAAAGGGTTAGAAGATTTAAAATACCTTATTCCACATAATGTTCATATGTTGTTGGTTCCAAAATGTGAAGGTGCCGATCAAATTAAACAACTCGAAAAAAAGATAGTAGAATTAAAATCACAACATAAAGTTACTCATTCAATTTTCTTAATGCCAATTATTGAAAGTGCATTAGGTGTTGAGAAAGCATTTGAAATTGCTACAGCATCAGAAAATGTTGTTGCTTTGGCAATTGGTCTTGAAGATTATACTGCTGACCTAGGTACTCGTCGTACAAATGAGGCAACGGAATCTTTCTATGCAAGAAGCAGAATGGTTAATGCATGTAAGGCAGCAGGTATTCAGGCAATTGATTCTGTTTTTTCTGATGTTGGAGATATGGAAGCATTAAAAGCAAATGTAAAGGTTTCTAAAGGATTAGGATTTGAAGGAATGGGATGTATTCATCCTCGCCAGATAAAAGTTATTCATGAGAGTTTTGCTCCTGAAGCGGCAGCGATTGATAAAGCAATGAAAATTGTTAATGCATTTATCATTGCAACAGAAAAAGGTTTGGGAGTTGTTTCATTAGGAACAAAAATGATTGATCCACCTGTAGTAAAAAGAGCAGAAAAGACAATCAATTTAGCAATTAGTTTAGGTTTAATATCTGAAAATTGGAGAGAGGATTTTTTAAATGAGCAAGCAGGTTAAAAATGCTGTGGGACGTATGGTTCCTACAGAGATAAACGGAGAAGAAGTAATTCCTTTTAAGGGAATAGGAAAACATAAACCAACAGGACGTAAATATGCGCCGCCAATTCCAACGGTACTTGATTATCCCGAAGATGGAAATAAGGTTGTTGGATCATTAAAAGAAGCATTAAAAAAGTGCGGTTTGTCTGATGGAATGACAATTTCTACGCATCACCATTTACGGAATGGTGATTTGGTTAGTAATACCATTTTTGATGCTGCAAAAGAAATGGGAGTCAAGGATTTAGTTTGGTTTCCATCAGCATCATTTCCATGTAACGAACCAATTATGGTGTACTTGGAAGATGGTACAGTAAATCGTATCGAAGGAAGTATGAACGGACCTTTAGGAAGGTTTGTATCACAAGGAAAGATGAAAGGAACTGCAGTTTTGCGTTCTCACGGTGGTCGTGCACAAGCAATTCAGGATGGTGAAGTGAAAATCGACATTGCTGTTTTAGCGGCTCCATCGTCTGATTTATTTGGTAATGCGAATGCTTTAAGCGGTCCTTCTGCATGTGGTGTACTAGGTTATGCAACTACAGATTTTTTATATGCCGATAGAGTAATCGTAATAACAGATAATTTGGTTGATTTCCCAAATATGCCAATGGAAATCCAAGGTAATTATGTTGATTTTGTTGTTGTTGTAGATAAAATTGGAATTCCTGAAAGAATTGTTTCTGGAACAACACAAATTACAAAAAGCCCTGATAGATTATTAATTGCTGAGCTTACTGCTGACTTTTTACAAGAAAGTGAAATCTTGAAAGATGGTTGCTATATGCAAGCAGGAGCGGGTGGAACTTCATTGGCAATTGGTCATTATCTTCATCAGATATTAAAGGAAAAAGGATGGAAATCGAAATTAGGTTTTGGCGGTAGTACAAAATATATGGTTCAAATGCTTGAAGAAGGCACTATGGAACATATCATGGATGCTCAGGCTTTTGATTTAGATGCTGTTGCTAGTATTGCAAATAATAAAAATCATCATCAATATCCCGTGTTCAATGCCTACAATTTTCATTCAAAAGGAAATTTAACATCTATGATGGATATTATGATTTTGGGTGCTACTGAAGTTGATGTAAATTTTAATGGAAATGTTGCCACACATTCCGATGGTTACTTATTACATGGTATTGGTGGATGGCAAAATTGCTTGCATGCAAAGAATGTGATTTTACCAATTCCTTTATTTAGAGATCGTATTTCTGTTATTAAAGATGAAGTTACTACGATTTGCGGACCAGGTGAAATGATTGATATTATTGTTACTGAACGTGGTATTGCAATTAATCCACGACGTAAAGATTTAATTGAGAAGATGAAAAATAGTTCATTGCCAATTAAAACAATCGAAGAATTAAAAGCAGAAGCAGAAGCTATTTGCGGACCTGCTCAGAAACCAAATATTTCTGATGAAGTGGTTGCTGCAATTAAATGGGTTGATGGAACTGTAATTGATGTAGTTCGAAAAGTGATTGATTAGACAGTAATTAATTAGATAGATTATTAAGCTCCGAAGAACTTCTTCGGAGCTTTTTATTTGATCGTTTTTAAAGGATGAATTAGGATACTACTTTTTAGGTATTTTCTATAAATCTAAATAATTGTATATTTACCTTTATCATAAACGAACAAACAAAAGAACTAAATTACATGGGAAACAAATATTCTGGTCTTGTTACTAATGCTGTTGGTCGACTTGTCCCGACAGAAGTTAACGGCGAAAAGCAAGTTCCTTTTCAAGGGGTAGGGAAATTTAAACCCAATGCTTCAAAACACGGACCTAAAATTAATTCTTGTGCCGATTTTCCAGAAGATGGGAATAAACAAGTAAAATCTTTAAAAGAGGCTTTAGTAAAAGCTGGCTTGAAAGATGGAATGACTATCTCCACTCATCATCATTTTCGTAATGGAGATTTGGTGGCAAATCAGATTTTTGATGTTGCAAAAGAACTAGGTGTAAAAAATTTACGGTGGGTTCCATCGGCATCGTTTCCATGCCACGAGCATTTAATTCAATATCTTGAAGATGGAACAATTCATCATATAGAAGGAAGTATGAATGGACCATTAGGACGTTTTGCATCTCATGGAAATATGAAAGGAATGGGAGTTTTGCGATCACATGGAGGGCGTTATCAAGCAATTCAAGATGGTGAAGTTAAGATTGACATAACAGTAATTGGAGCCGCATGTGCCGATGAATTTGGTAATGCAAATGGTTTACATGGCCCATCGGCGAGTGGATTATTGGGTTTTGCATTAGCTGATTCTCAATATGCCGATAAAGTTATTGTTGTTACCGATAATATGATACCATTTCCATGCGTTCCTTGGCAAATTCAAGGAAATTATGTTGATTATACTGTTCAAATTGAGCAGGTTGGTGTTCCTGAGAAAATTGTTTCTGGAACAACACAAATAACAAAAAGCCCAGATCGTTTATTATTAGCAGAAATGACAGCCCAATTTTGTTTGGAAGCTGGTATTATTCGCGATGGATTTTCTTTTCAATCAGGGGCTGGGGGAACATCATTAGCAGTAGGCGATTATTTTGCTAAAATAATGCGCGAGAAAAATATAAAAGCTCGTTTTGCACGTGGTGGAAGTAATAAGTACTTGGTTAGTATGCTCGAAGAAGGTTTGGTCGATTATATTTTAGACGGACAAACATTCGACCTCGATGGAGTAAAATCAATGGCTGAAAATCCAAATCATACATGGACAAGTCCGTTTACAAGTTATAATTATCATGGGAAAGGGAATTTTGCAGGATTGGTTGATGTTGTTATTCTTGGAGCAACCGAAGTAGATGTTAATTTTAATGCAAATGTTGTAACGCATTCCGATGGATTATTATTACATGGAATTGGGGGTTGGCAAAATTGCTTATTCTCAAAAACTGTAATATTACCAGTTCCACTATTTAGAGATCGTTTCCCTGTAATTCTTGATGAAGTTACTACCATTTGTGGTCCGGGAGAATTAATTGATGTTATTGTTACTGAGCGAGGTATTGCAATAAATCCTAAACGAAAAGATTTAATTGAGAAATTAAAAGATACGAATTTACCTATAAAATCAATTCAAGAATTAAAGGATGAAGCAGAGAAAATTTGTGGTAAGCCAGCAAAGCCTGAGTTTGATGATGAATTAATTGCAGTAATTAAATGGGTTGATGGTACAATTATAGACGCTGTAAAAAAAGTAAAATCTTAAATATAGAAAGTATGAAATACAAATGTAAAGTATGTGGTCATATTTATGATCCAGAAGTAGGCGATCCTCAAAGTGGAATAGAAGCAGGAACAAAATTCGAAGATATTCCTGATGATTGGAAATGTCCAATTTGTGGAGTTACAAAAAAAGATTATTATCAAATGTAAATTATTAAGTTATAGCATCGTTTTCTTGTGCTATAACTTTAACTAGTTAATTTTTACACTGTCCCAACTCGATTGAATTACTTTGTTGAGTAGCTCTTCGGTGGGTTCAATTTCTTCAAGTATTATCATTCTTGAAAAGCACGATATATTCCCAAAAATAAGGTTTATCATTAAAATCAAAGGAAGTTCTCTTAACATTCCAATTTGTATTCCAGACTCAATAAAATCTAGTGCTTGCTGATAATGCCTTCTATTTATTTCTTTAATTTCCTTGTGTATTAGTGGAGAGTTTGCATAATCTTCTAAAAATTCAAATTTCTTTGGATTTTCGGTAAAAAACGAAAAAAGATTATTACAAATAAGGAAGAATTTTTCTTTATAGTTTAATTCCAGATCTAGGTTTTGAATAATTGCTTTACCCATTTCCTCTTTTAAATCAGAGTATAGAGTGTCTATTAGATCTTCTTTGCTTTTAAAGTAATGATAAATGGTTCCAGCAGCAGCATTGGATTTTTTAATAATTAGAGACATTGGAGTAGCATGAAATCCTAGTTCAGTGATTAACTCTAAGGTTGAATATAATATTTGTTCTCTTTTGCTCATAAATTTAATATGGAATGTTTATTCGGTAAATATATAAACTCAATTATAATATTTCAACTTGATTGAAACGAAATTAGCTGAGTTTAAACAATAAAAAAGCTGTCCGAAAATTTCAGACAGCTTTTTATTATATTCTAGGATGAATTATTTTTTTAATTCTGCGGCTAATTTTAATGCTTCGTAAGCACTTACAATTCCACCTGTTCTTGAAAGTTCGCTAAATGCAACTTTCTTAGGTTTTTTTGAATAATCACCAGGTTTATTAACTTCTAATTCAGGATATTTAATTGCCGATTTAACAATTAATTCTTTTACTTGAAGTGCTGTTAATTCTGGATAATACGAAATGATAAGCGCTGCAACACCACTAACTACTGGTGCAGAGAAGCTTGTTCCGTCTCCAATTTCGTATTTGCTTTCAGGAGCTAATGATTTAACTTGCACTCCAGGAGCAAAAATTTCTACCATTTCTTTACCATAATTTGTAAAGCTAGCGGCTAATTTTTCGTTGTTTTTTATTGAAGAAGCACCAACTGTAATGTATGTGCTAATTTGTTTTGTTTCAGTAATATTCTTAGTTGGATATTGTTTTACTTTATCAATATCAAAACCGTCGTTTCCAGCAGCGTGAACAATCAAAACACCTTTTTCTTCAGCATATTTGAAAGCATCATCAACTAAACTTTTATATGGAGAAAGCTCTTTTCCAAAACTCATATTAATAACTCGTGCACCATTATCAGCAGCATAACGAATTGCTTTAGCAACATCTTTGTCACGCTCATCTCCGTTAGGAACAGTTTTTAAAGCCATAATTTTAACATTTTCGGCAATACCATCAATTCCTAGATCATTGTTTCTTTGAGCACCAATAATACCTGCTACAAAAGTTCCATGAAAAGCTTCAGGGCCATACACATTGTTATTTCCATTTTCTGAAGCAATATCACTAACATCATCTCCAATAATTTCTCTTGCATCAAAGTTTACATTAAGATGATAGTTTAATTGTTCGTCCATCATTTCACCATATGTGTCAAATAATTCAGGATTGAAACCAAATTTAACAAATCGATAAAGGAATTTAATATCCTTTTTAAGATCCTTGTTAATAAGTTTTAAACTATCTAAATCTTGTAGTTCAATTTCCTCTTTACCTAAAACTTTACTTACCTTATCATAAGAAGCGAAGTATTTGGTCTTAAATTTCTCAATTCTTTCTTTTTGTTTTTGAGCTTGCTTTAACTGCTTGCTATAACTTTTCTTTGCAGCTTTAAAAGATTTATAGGCTTCTTTATCTTTATCAGCAACTTGATCTGTTTTTACACCGTTGAATTTTTTATAAATTCTAGTTACCTCAAGATTCTCAAAAGAAATATTTTCACCTTTTGAGTTTCCAAGGAAATTCCATCCATTTATATCATCGATGTATCCATTATTATCATCATCTATACCATTTTCAGGGATTTCATTTTTGTTAATCCAAATGTTTTCTTTTAAATCTTCGTGATTTATATCAATCCCACCATCGATAACTGCTACAATTACTGTAGTAGATTTTTTATCTTTTAATAATTGATCGTAAGCTCTATAAACTTCAACACCATATACTTGATCATCAATTGGAGATTTGTTAAACCAGTTATGGTATTTTGCATCACGTTTTATTTCCATTGAATCTACCTGCTCTTGAGCAAAAAGGCCACTGAAAGTTACAAGTAGGGCAGTTAATAAATAAAGTGTTTTTTTCATTTTTGTTTAATTTTTTTGATTTTAATATCAGACGACAAAAAAAGAGAAAGGTTTACTTTCTCTTGATTGTTTTTCAAAATTGCTAAAATTATTTAAAAATTCCTAGTTCTTTTTCACCTGTTGATTTTGTATATGCACGAAACATCATATTTGTATTAAATGTCATTGATATATTTCCATTTTTGTCAACAGCAATTATTCCTCCATTGCCACCTGCATTCTTTAATTTTTGGTTTATTACCAGATCGGAAGCTTGTTTTAAGCTTAGTCCTTTATATTCCATTAAAGCTGAAATATCGTGCGCTACCGTATATCTAATAAAATATTCTCCATGTCCAGTTGCAGAAACAGCACAGGTTTCGTTATTTGCATAGGTGCCAGCGCCAATTATTGGAGAATCTCCAATCCGATTAAATTTTTTATTAGTCATTCCTCCTGTCGATGTACCTGCTGCTAAGTTTCCATATTTATCAAGAACTACACAACCTACTGTTCCATACTTCTCAGATTTTAGAATATTCTGCAAACTGTTCCAACGATCGTTGGTAAAAAAGTAGGATGAATCTACGATTTCGAGATTTTCTTGTTTAGCAAATTCAGAAGCTCCAATCCCCGACATCATAACATGTTCAGAATTATTCATGATCTGTATTGCTGCTGATATTGGATTTTTAATATATCGAACTCCAGCAACAGCACCCGCATTTAAATCCCATCCTTGCATGATAGAAGCGTCCATTTCATTTTGTCCTTTATGGTTAAAAACGGCACCTTTACCTGCGTTAAACAAAGGACAATCTTCTAAATAGTTGATTGTTTTTTCAATTGCTTCAATACAGGTTCCATTACTAGCAAGTATCTCTTCCCCAATTGATAATGCATTATTTAGATGCTTTAAGTACTCTTTTTGTTTTTCCTCGCTTAAATCCTTTTGTTGTGTATTTCCAGCACCGCCATGTATTACAATTACATATTCAGGAGTTATATTATTTTTTTCTAAAGAGTCAGTGCATGAGATGCTTATAAGAATCAATATTAAGTAGAAAGGTATGTGATTTTTCATATCATTAAAATTTATCTTATTAAAGTGACAATATTTCATTAAACTAATATACAATATATTTACTTTTATGAGGTTTTTCAGTTTATCTTTTTAAAACACAATTTGTAAGATGAAACAACGATTTAAGTTATTTGGTATATATTCAATTTTCTGGTTAGTATTTTTTGTTATTGCGCGATTGTTATTTTTATTTTATGAAAACTCCGTTTCTTTTGATTTAGGATTTAAAGAGTGGATTTTAACCTTTGCATATGGCTTTCGAATGGATTTATCTTCAACCGGCTATATAATGGGTATTGTAGGTGTCTTATTTACATTCACTACTTTTGCAAATGGAGTATGGTTAAATAGAATCTTAAAGTCAATTACAATTATTTTCCTCGTTTTACTTTCGAGTATTGTTGTTGCCGATTTGGAGCTTTATAATAATTGGGGGTTTAGGATGGATTCAACACCATTATTATATATTACTAAACCAAAAGAAGCAATGGCTTCAACAGAATTGTGGCTATCATTCTTATTATTGGCTTCGACTGTAGGATTAATAATCCTTGGGGTTTATTCATATAACAGATTCATAAGACCAGTTGCATTAGAAATTGTTAAAAGCAAATTTTATGCTCCATTGGCATTCTTACTTTTAACTGGTAGCATGATTCTTCCTGTTAGAGGAGGAGTAGGAATTGCTCCAATGAATACAGGAATGGTGTACTTTAGTGAAAATAAATTTGCCAATCATGCGGCTATAAATGTTGCTTGGAATGTAGTGAATTCCTTAGTTCACAAAAAAGATAATGGTCGTTCGATAAAGTTTATGGAGGAAGAAAAAGCGCATAACCTTTTTATGTCTTTAAATTCTGTTTCAGAAGAAAATACTTTAAAAGTTCTTAAAACAGAAAGACCAAATATTGTTCTTTTAATTTTGGAAAGTTTTTCGTCTAAAGTTGTTGGTGCTGTTGGAGGAAAATGGGATGCTACGCCAAAATTAAATCAATTGGCTAAAGAAGGTTTATTATTTAATAATTTCTATGCCAATGGCGATAGAAGCGATAAAGGATTGGTTTGTATTTTGAGCGGTTTTCCTGCTCAACCAAGAACTTCAATTATGAAAACACCAGAGAAAACGGAGTCTTTACCATCTTTATTCGATAATTTTAATAAGATAGGATACAAAACATCTTTTTACTACGGTGGAGATATTGATTTCGCAAATATGCGATCCTATTTTTTTAATGCTAAAGCCTCTGAAATTTTTAGTGATAAAAACTTTGATTCAAAATTTGTAGATTCGAAATGGGGTGTACACGATGAACATTTATTCGATCGATTATACAATGATTTAACAAGCGAAACAGATCCGTTTTTTACCGCTGCATTTACCTTGAGTAGTCACGATCCATTTGAAGTGCCCATGGATGATGTTTTTGAAGGCAGCGATAGAGCAACAAAATTTATGAATTCAGTTTATTATACAGATAGTTGTCTAGGTAGGTTCTTTGAAAGGATTAAGGAAACTGAAGTTTGGGATAATACCTTATTTATATTAGTTGCAGATCATGGAAGTCAGAGACCGGGAAAATCGCAAAATCACGAGCTAGATAAGTTTAGAATTCCAATGTTATGGTTGGGTGGGGCATTAAAAGACAGTTTAACTGAATATAATTATGTAGGTTCGCAAATTGATATTCCTGCAACACTGTTAAATCAGCTTTCTATAAACTCAGATGATTATAGTTATAGTAAAGATTTATTTAATAGTTCATCAAAGAAATATGGTTATTATGTATTTAACGATGGATTTGCATTTATTACCGATTCAACAAAGTTGATATATGATAATACAGGAAAACGATTGTTATTTTCAGAAGGAGATGTTGAAAATGATTTAATAAAGGCTAAAGCAATTATACAAACTGTTTCTTACGATTATTTGCATCGTTAGCTAATCAACTTACTTATCATATCTAATAGAACAAATGATTTTATTGGTTTAGGAATGTATTCATCAAAACCAGATTTTAAACAGGTATCTCTTTCATCTTTGTGAACATAAGCTGTTTGTGCTATTATTGGTAAGCTTGGTTTGATTTTTTTTATTTCTATCGTTGCATTAATTCCATCCATTACTGGCATTCTAATATCCATTAAAATGATATCATAGTTATTATTTTTACAATGCTCAATTGCTTCATCGCCTTGTTTAACTCTTGTTAAATCGGCATATGTTCTAGATAAAGTTGCTTTAAGTACTTCGTAATTCGAATCTTCGTCTTCGGCAATTAGTATCGACTTTCCATTCCAATTGTAATTGCTAAAACTTTTAGTAGTTGCCGATTTTGATTGCAGAAGTTCTATCTTATTAGGGAGCGAAAAATAAAAAATTGAACCAATTCCAGGATGAGATTCTATCCAAATTTTACCGCCTAATAAATTAACTAGTTTCTGAGTAATTGTTAAACCAATTCCTGTACCTCTATATAAATTTGAACGATCTTCAATTTTTGTGAAATGATCAAAGATTTGTCGTTTTTTATCATCAGCAATACCTATTCCTGTATCTCTGACGTAGAATGTTGGATTCTCAAATTGATCTATATCAAATCCAAATTCAATAAATCCCTTGTGAGTATATTTTAACGCATTACTCAGCAATTGTTCAAGAATTTGTTTAAATCGGATTTCGTCGGAGTTAATAAATGCAATATGATCTCCAAAAGGGTTATGCAACAATATTTCAATATGATCTTTTAATTCTTTGGATTTTTCATCCTGAATTTTTTCATATAATTCTGAAAGTAAAGATGAAACATTGAATCTTCTATTTGATATTTTAAGTTCTCCAGCATCGATTTGTGAAATGTCAATTATATTATCCATTAATTTTATAAGCATATCGCTGCTTAAATTAATTTGCTTAACAAATTCATTTCTCGATGCAATATCTGTATTTGGATCTGCTAATAAATCTGAAAAACCTACAATTGCGTTAAGTGGAGTTCTAACTTCGTGAGACATATTTGTAAGGAAAGCTGTTTTAAGCTTATCAGATTCTTCTGCCTTTTCTTTTGCCTCTTTCAGCTTTTGTTCTGATTCTATTTTATCTGTAATATCTCTGAAGATTGCATAGATTGCTAATTGTCCTTCGTTTATTACAACCGGTGTTCCCCAGAGTGAAACGTTTACAGTTGTTCCATCTTTTTTGCGTCTTTTGGTTTCAGCTTTAACAATTTGTCCTTTTGCTATTTCCTTTGTCAGATTTAGAGCCTCCTGTTTTAAAGAAGGAATAGAAATTAAATCCTCTATTGATCTATTTAAAGCCTCTTCTTTAGAATATCCGAAAAGTCTCGAAAATTCTGAATTAATATTTATTATTTCGCTAGAATTATTAACTATGGCAATTGCTTCAGGACTGTTATCAAATAGTTCTTTAAAATATGCCTTCTCAATTTGCAATGCATTTTCAGAACGCATCTTTTGTATTGATGTACTTATTTGATTCGATAATATTTGAAGTGCTGTTAGGTCATTAATATCAAATGCAGACTCATTATCAAAACTTTGAACTCCCATAATACCAATTACACGATCTTCAATTAATAGTGGAACACCAATCCATTGTTTAGACAATTTACCTGCTATAAATATTTCTTTTTCAGCTTGTAATTCAAGAATTTCTTTGTAGTTAAGAATACTTGATTCTTTATTTCTGCGAACATAATCAACTAAAGATTTTTCTGCAGGAAATGTTTTAAATGTTTCCTTATTATTTACAGTGTAGGGGACACTAAAATTATTATCTATCTCATTATATAATGTTATATAAAAATGCTCCGCATCTATTATTGTTTTAAGATTTGATTTAATAATATGTATTAAATCATTAAGATTCTCGGTGTAATTTACTGCACTTGAAATATTATTTACAACATCTCTAATTTTCTCTTGACGTTTAAATTCAGTAATGTCTTCTCCCATTCCAAGAATGTATTTAGGATTTCCATTCTCATCATTTATTACTGTTGCCGTAAGTTTTAAACAAAATATGCTTTGGTCTTTTTTTATGTAACGGTGTTCTGCCTGGTATTTTGATAGTTCAGAAGAAAACAATGCTTTAATAAAATGTAAAGCATTTGGTCTTTTTTCCTCAGGAATTAAATCCAAATATGTTAATGATTTTAGCTCACCTTTTTCATAACCGAAAAGATTGGAGAAGGATTTGTTTGTGCTTATAATGTTAGCGTCAGAATCTATTAAGGCCATTCCGATACCCGATTCTTCAAAAATTGAATGAAATAATTCTCCACCTCCATTAATATATAGATCAGTTTGAAGAGATTTCTTATTTGACTTAAGAAATTCAATTTCGGAACGTAGTTCCTCTATCTCTTTTTTTAAACCTGTTTTTGTCTGATCAATTTTAAAATTGCGCATATATTAAATGGAATGTCTTGTATTCTTTATCAAAATTCCTGAATATTTTAGTTAAGAGCAAAAAAATCAGTACTAATGATTGCTTATTTTGACAAATGGTGAAAACAACCATTCAATTTAATTAATTATGGTGATGAACATATTCAAAGAATTTGTGTTATTCAGAAAACAATGCCCATTAATCGAATTATTTATCTGCAAAATCATAGAAACTTAATAAATCATAAAACAAAAAAATTATGGCTGACGTAACTACAACTTACATGGGGTTAAAACTCCGAAACCCAATCATTGCTGCCAGTTCAGGCTTAACAAATTCTATTGAAGATATTAAAGAATTTGAAGAAAATGGAGCAGGAGCTATTGTTCTTAAATCAATTTTCGAAGAAGATATTCGCAGAGAGTTGAAAGAGAGTATGATAACCATGAATAAGGATTCTTTTCTTTATCCTGAAACAATGGATTATTACGACAATTTAGAGGAGGACGATTCTTTGACTAGTTACCTTCGTTTGATTCGAGAAGCAAAACAATCGGTAAAAATTCCAATTATCGCAAGTATTAATTGTGTTACCGCCGAAAAATGGCCTTATTATGCAGAAACATTACAAGATGCTGGAGCTGATGCATTAGAATTGAATGTTTTTGTTATGCCCTCGGATTTTACACGCACTAGTGAGCAGAATGAAAAAGTATATTTTGACATTGTAAAAGAAGTTAAAAAGTTTGTTAAAATTCCTATTTCATTGAAAATTAGCTACTATTCTTCAAGTTTAGGTTCATTCATTCAAAACTTATCTGAAACAGGCATTGCTGGTTTAGTTTTATTTAATAGATTTTATAGTCCCGATATTGATATTAATAACTTTGATATTTTATCCTCAAATGTAACAAGTTCGCAAAAGGAATTACCAATTTCTTTACGTTGGATTGGAATAATGCATAATAGAGTGGGATGTGATCTTGCTGCTTCTACGGGTGTTCATGATGGTTCAGCTATTATTAAGCAAATACTGGCAGGAGCAAATGCGGTACAAATGGCATCGGTATTTTATAAAAATGGTAAAGGTGTAATTAAGAATATGCTAGAGGATTTGAATGCTTGGATGAAACAACATAATTATAAATCTTTAGATGATTTTAGAGGTAAAATGAGTCAGGATAAATCTCAGAATCCTGCTGCCTATGAACGAATGCAATTTATGAAATACTTTTCTGGAAAAGGATTGTAATAATAAATATGGAGCCTGCTTAAAGCAGGCTTTTATTCTTCTTTAGTTAAAAAATATTGAAGGTAATTCCTTCAAATTCATTTGATACAAAGTGGACTTTCCCATTTAAATATCTTTAACCAACTAATTTCATGTTATAAGTTTTCAAATACAATCAAAACCTTTGGTTGAAAAAGATCTTTGGAAAAGTCGTAATTGAACTTTCTCATAATTACTTTGAGACTCTGTGTTATTTATACTAATTCTTAATAATATAGTATGTTTTATTTACCCAGATTTTTGCATTTTTGTAAACCATGTATGCCATTATAGATATTGAAACAACGGGTTTAAGTCCGATAGCCGACAGAATCATAGAAATAGCTATTTATGTTCATGATGGTAATAAGATTATTAATGAATACTCTACCCTAATAAATCCTGAAAGGTTTATTTCAGCAAATATTACTCGAATAACTGGTATTACAAATGATATGGTAAAGGATGCACCCAAATTTTGGGAGGTAGCTAAAGAGATTGTAATTTTTACCGAAGGAAAATCTTTTGTAGCGCACAATGCTTCGTTCGATTATAATTTTGTTAGAAATGAATTTAAAAGCCTAGGTTATGATTACAAGAGAGACAAGTTGTGTACTGTAAAATTAAGTAGAAAAATTATTCCAAATCATAAATCATACAGCTTAGGGAAGTTATGTTCCGATTTAGGAATTGTAATTGATGGGCGACATAGAGCTGCGGGCGATGCATTGGCAACGGTTAAGTTGTTTGAGATCTTATTAGCAACCGATTCTACATTGGGACAGTTAAATTCAAGTAAGTTTTATCACATCGATGCTTCTATAATAAAGAGCTTACCTGAAGAGCCTGGGGTATATTATTTTCATGATCATAATGGAGATGTTATCTATATTGGTAAAAGCAAGAATCTAAAAACGCGAGTTTTTTCTCATTTTAGCAACGAGAAAACGTCGAAAGCTCTTAAAATGGTCGATGAGATTCATAATATATCGTATGAATTAACAGGAAGCGAATTAGTAGCTCTTTTGTTAGAGTCAGACGAAATTAAATCGCAAAAACCCAAATACAATCGTCGACAGCGAAGAGCATCTAACCATTACGGGATCTTCAGTTATATTGATGAATCAGGATATATTTGTTTTAGAACCGAAGGAATAAAAAAAGAGACTCCAGTTGTTTCATTTAATTCTGCAAAAGAAGCTCGGGATAGATTATATGTTTTATCTGAAAAATTCCAATTATGTCAAAAGCTTTGTAATTTATACGATACAACTGGTGCTTGTTTTTACTACCAGTTAAATCATTGCAAAGGGGCGTGTATTCACGAAGAATCTTCAGATGATTATAATCTACGAGCTCAATCGATGTTAGACGAGCTTTCCTACGATTGGCAAAATTTCTTTATTATTGATATGGGACGTAACGATAATGAGAAATCTGTAGTAAAAATCGAAAATGGAAAATATATCGGGTTTGGATATATTGATACTGAATCTATGGGCAATAGTCTTGAGAATTTATCCGATGTAATTAAAATTTATCCTGATAACAGAGATGTGCAACAAATAATCAGGACTTACCTTAAACAGCATTCAGTCGAGATGTTAATAAAATATTAATTTCCTTATAATAAAGTTTTTGATTGAGAATTAATTTATATTCGTAATAAACTAGAGTAGTCTTTTCTATATTTTATTTAATCAGACAATTAGCATAAAACAGTTCTGTCTTTACCTCATCGTTGAATTTGTATTTCGATCGATTCTTTGTATATTTAAAAATCCGTGAAACGGAAGATTAAACCCTAAATTACTTATACAAAGATGATTAAAAAACTATTAATTCCAATAATTCTAATCGGTACAATCATATTGTTTTTATTTGGAAGTTGGCTTTTATGGTTTTTTAAAACCGAGAAACCAATCGATATTTATATTCTGGATAAAACAGTTCCTACAGTTGATCGTACTGAGCATAAGTCATTTAATTGGATTTTGAATCATAATAAATATTCGAAGTCCAATGGCGATTCTTATGATTTAAAATCTGATTATTATGGTTTCTTTCCATTAAACACAAAATCACAAGAGTTTGATTTTAGAAGTGTTCGTATTCATGAAATTGAGGATGTAGCAAATGATTACGATATGGTTTATTATGCCGACACTTATGGAGTGTATTATAACGAATGGTATAAGCAAGGATCATCGGAAGTAAAGCACACTCAGAAAGTATATGGGGGACTAAATCAGAACGATTATCTGTTATTAAAAGAAATGAAACGCAAAAAGAAATTAATAATAACAGAATTTAATTTATACAATGCACCAACAAATGGCTTAATACGTGAAAAAGTTGAGAACTTATTTAGTCTTAAGTGGAGTGGTTGGACAGGGAAATATTTTGCAAGTTTAGATACGGTTAATGGAAATGCTTTTCCAAAATGGATCGTTAACCTATATAAGGAACAAAATAATAATCAATGGAAATTTAAAAACGCGGGAATTGTTCTAATTCATAAATTTGGAACCATTGCAATCTTGGAACTTGAAACACATTTAATTGACGAAATTCCGCATATCATTGCGAATCAAGATGCGATAGATCGCTTTGGAGTGCCTGAAGAAATTTTCTATTCTCAATGGTTTGATATTACCAACTCTGGCGAGCAAAACGAAATTCTTGCAAACTTTAAAATAAATGTTAATGCTCAAGGTGATTCAATTCTTAGGAGTTATAATTTAAAGCCAATTTTCCCTGCAGTAATTGAACACACCGGTGATTATAATTTTTATTATTTTGGTGGTGATTTTGCAGAAAATGACTTGAGCAGTAACACAGCATATTTCGAGGGTTTTCACAATTTAGCTTCAGTATTAAATAGAGATAATTATAACAATACATATACGTTTTTTTGGAAATTCTATGTCCCAATGATGACAACAATATTGGAGGATTATCAAAAAACACTTGAAAGATAACTTTAGTTAATCACAAAAAAATCATACTATTTAGTATGATTTTTTTTATACTTCGAAAAAGCATGTGTTTAATGAACGATTATAATTTCACTATTATAAATCTTAAACTCTATGAAAAAATTTCTAAATGAAAAAATGTTTTATGGCTTACTTTTTGTTTTAACGCTGGTGGTTCTTCTTTCTTCGTGTGCAAATAAAGAATATATTGAACCTTGTCTGGATGGACGTACTTATGGTTTTTGGAGTGGATTGTGGCATGGAATTATTGCTCCTTTTGATTTGGTGTTAATGCTTTTTAGAGATGATATTACAGTTTATGCACAAAATAATAATGGTGCTTGGTACGCTTTTGGATTTTTGATTGGAAGCGGTGGTTGGGGTATTCTTGGAAGCAGAAGCGCAAAAAATAAAAAAAAATAAGAACATGAAAAAAATACTTTTTATTCTGGTAGGTATTGCAATGCTAAGTTCATCGGCAAATGCACAATTTCTTAGAAACTTAAAAAAGAAAGTTGAAAAAACAATTACTGAATCAGATAAATCGGTTCTTTCTGAAGAAGAAATTGGAAAAGGATTAAAAGAAGCTTTAACAATTGGAATCGAAAAAGGTGTAGAGCAATTATCTAAACAAGATGGATATTTTAAAGATCCAGAGATAAAGATTCCGATGCCTAAGGAGGCAAAATCGGTTGAAGAAAAACTTTGCGCAATTGGTCAGGGTAAAAAGGTTGACCAAGCTATCAAATCAATGAATAGAGCAGCGGAAGATGCTGCGAGTGAGGCTAAGGGTTTATTTGTAGCAGCAATAAAGGAGATGACATTGAATGATGCTCTTGGAATTTTAAAAGGAGAGGATGATGCTGCAACCAGATATCTTGAGAATCATACAAGAGATCAACTTGTAGAAAAATTTAAGCCAATAATAAAAACTTCACTTAATAAAGTTGGAGCAACGAAGCATTGGAAAACAGTTTTTTCTTCGTACAACAAAATACCATTTATAAAAAAAGTAAATCCTAATCTTGATGATTATGTAACAGATCTGGCAATAGATGGTTTGTTTATTCAAATTGCTAAAGAAGAGGTCGAAATCAGAAAAAATCCAGTTGCACGAGTAACAGATTTATTGAAGAAAGTATTTGGTTAATTGAAAATTAGGTAGAACTAACATAATTATTTTATTTCAAATGAGTATTGAAAATTTAAAACTAGTATATTTTTCACCAACAAAAACAACGCAAAGTGTAGTAAAGACAATTGGTAGTGGAACGAATATAAAGCATGTAGAGGAAATCAATTTAACCACTGGTTTCAAAGAAAGTGTTGAATTTGATAAGAATACATTAACAATAATAGGAGTTCCTGTTTATGGGGGAAGAGTTCCTCTAGTTGCTTTTGAGCGATTAAAGTCATTAAAAGCAAATAATTCTCCCGTAGTTATCATAACAGTTTATGGAAATCGAGATTACGATGATGCATTGTTGGAACTGAAAGATTTAGTTAGCGATAATGGATTTATTGTTATTGCAGCTGCAGCTTTTATCGGGGAACATTCATATTCTACTTTAAATAAGCCAACTGCACAGGGAAGACCAAACTTCTCTGACTTAAAATTGGCTGAAAATTTTGGTGGTGAAATATTCGAAAAATTGGTTCGAGTTTCATCTATAGATGAAATTAATGAATTGAAGGTTTCAGGGAATTATCCTTATAAAGAATTAAAAAATAAACCATCTCTTTCGCCTGAAACAATATTAGATAAATGTATATTGTGTGGCGAGTGTATCGATGTTTGCCCAACGGGAGCAATTAATATGGATGATCAAATTCACACAATAAAGCAAGATTGTGTTTGGTGTTTAGCATGTGTAAAATTTTGTAAGCAAAATGCCCGAATAATGGATAATGAAATAATTGAAAATTTTAGAGATTGGTTAGTTGATAATTGTAGCGATCCAAAAGAAGTGGAGTTGTATATATAGATTTTAATCTCAATAATAATGGATAATTAATCCCCAAATCAACATATGCAGATTTGGGGATTAATTATTTTATTTAATTATAAACTTGAGTATAAATAATACTGCTAGTATATACATAATTAAAGATACATCTTTAAACTTGCCTGTAAACACTTTTAATATAACGTAAGCTAGCATTCCAAAAACAATTCCTTCTGCGATACTATATGTTAAAGGCATCATTATAATTGTGAAAAATGCAGGAATTGATTCTGTATAATTATTCAAATCAATTTTTGTGATTGGAGATAACATAAATAATCCTACCATAATTAATGCTGGTGCTGTTGCAGCTCCTGGGATCATAATAAATAATGGAGCAAAGAATAATGCAATAAGAAACATTACTGCAGTTGAAAAGGACGTAAGGCCTGAACGTCCGCCTTCGGCAACTCCAGCGGCACTTTCAACATAAGTAGTAACTGTTGATGTTCCTAACATTGCACCAAAAGTAGTACCTATAGCATCGGCAAAAAGAGCTTGTTTTACTCTTGGCACTTTTCCATCTTTCGTTAACATACCGGCTTTATCGGTTACACCTACAAGTGTACCAACAGTATCGAACATATCAACAAATAAGAATGTGAAAAGAACAATAAGCATATCTAATGTAAAAACCTGACTAAAATCAAATTTCCAGAAGATAGGTTCTACTGATGGAGGTAAACTCACTAAACCTCCATCTGGAAGTTTAGTTACTCCTAGTATTAGGGCTAATATTGTTGACGAAAGAATTCCTATCAAGAGTGAACCTTTTACATTTAACACAAGCAGAATTCCAGTCACTACGATTCCAAAGAATGCAACCCAAGCTGTATGTGACCCCATATTTCCTAATTCAACCAAAACAGCATCGTTGTTAACAATAATTCCAGCGTTTTGTAATCCAATAAAAGCTATAAATAAACCAATACCTGCAGATACAGCATGTTTTAGGTTTATGGGAATTGCATTTACAATTAACTCACGAATATTGAAAACCGTAAGTAGTATAAAAATTATTCCTTCAATAAAAACAGCAGTTAAGGCAAATTGCCAACTGTAATTCATCGATAGTACTACTGTAAAAGCAAAAAAAGCATTTAATCCCATTCCTGGAGCTAAGGCAAAAGGCAGTTTTGCCACAAACGCCATTATAAGAGTGCCAATAATAGCACTTATTGCCGTAGCGGTAAAAAGTGCTTCTTTATTCATGCCGGTTGCACTTAATATATCTGGATTTACAGCCAGAATATATGCCATTGTCATAAAGGTAGTTATCCCTGCAAGTACTTCGGTACGAACAGTTGTTTTGTGTTGTTTAATTCCAAATAGTTTGTCTAACATCTTATTTATCTCCTATTTAAAATATCCATTTAGCTCCAAGAGTTGGCATAACATTAAATCCTTCCATGTTAGCAAAATTATTGCTGAACTCGATTTCACTACCTACGGAAAAATGATTGTTGATATGATACCACAATTGTGGTTCTGCAATAAAAATAAATTCAGAATCTGTTTTTCCATCGAAGTTAAAATCTGAATCTTCTTTCCAGAAATCGGCAAAACCACTAAAAGTTATTCTTTTATTAAGAAAATGCAGATACCATACAGTTGTTAATTGAAATGAAACATCCTGTTTGTCAACAATATGTTTATACATTGCTTTAAAACTTATTCCTTTCGAGAAATCATTTGCACTAATAGAATAATCAATACCTGCTAGCCAAGAATCATTTATTCGATAGCCTAAATTTGTACTATCGACATTAAATTGACCAAATCCACCATTATATTCAACATGGATTCCAACTGGCATTTTCTCAGTTTTAAGAACTCTGGCAATTTCCATATAAGCAAGGCTAATTCCTTTAATATCGCCTACATTATAATCCATATCAACAAAAAAGAATGTATTACCTAATTTGTCGGGTTTAAACATTTCTAAGGTGGTGGTTACATATTCACGATCTTTACCAAAGTCGTAATGCACTTGTAAATTTTGCGCCAAGATTGAACTGCTGGCAAAAACAAAAATGATCATCAAAATTTTTTTCATAAAGATTATTATTAATGGTTTAGTTTAAAAATATCTTACAAAATTTGAATTACATCTCTATTAACACAGATACATAGTATGATGTTTAAATCGATCTCAATTTTTTGATTTGTTGGGTGATAATAAGGATAATGGAATCAGATTAAGTTTCTTTACTTATCCAATTTCACCAATTTGTTGAAGTTTTTGTTTGTCGATAATTTCAATTTTCTTTTCCTTAACATTCAGGATGCCTTCCTTATTAAATTTCGACAAGGTATTGATAACACTTTCTTTAGAGTAACCAAGCATATTGGCCATTTCTATGCGGTTTACTGGAAGTGTAAAAGAGTTGGATTGGTAAATTCGGCTAAAGTCTAATAACAAAATTGAAAGTGATCCTTCAATGTTTTTATGATTAAAACGCGAAATGCGATGAATTAATTCACTTGTTAAAACGGACATATGTTTAATGATATGACAGGCAAAATCTCCATTTTGATGAACAAATTTCTCGAATAAGTTCATGTCGAATAAACTAATTTTAGTTTTTTCTAGAGCAACAGATGAAAAATCAAAATTATGGCTGGCAAATGTACAGATTATCCCAACAAATGATTTTGGAGCAACCATGCTAATTGTCGACATTTGCCCATCTGTCAGTACATCAAGCTTTGCAAGACCACTCTCCATATACATAATATTACTTGCAACCAATCCTTTTTTTATGATTGTTTCGCCAGCTTCAAATTCAATTTCCATTCTATTTCCTAACAGCTCTTTTTTTTCGTTATCCGTTAATGCATTTAAACAATCTTCAGCTGTTATAATATTATTTGGATAATTTTTATCTGATTTTTTAAATCCGTCAAGCATGATATGTATAGTTTAATAAAATCAATTAATTGAATTACATATTGGATGATGCAAAATTACATCTTATTGTATAAATAATTAAATGTTATACAGCTTAAATAAAAGATGTTAAAAATATCACAGAACAAAAAACTCAAAATATCTTTGCTGTGAAATAATTAACAAATAAATATCAAGATATGGCAGATTTAAGATTTAGAGTGAAAGCTCATAGCGAGAATCCAACAAAAACTATAGTAAAAGCAAGAGGATTCGAAATAGTTATTGATGAACCAGAAGATTTAGGTGGAACGAACCAAGGTGCAAACCCTGTTGAGTTTGTATTAGCAGCTTATGCAGGATGTTTAAATGTAATGGCTCATGTTTGTGCAAAGGAATTAGGTTTTGAAATGCGTGGAATTAAAATCGATATTGTAGGAAATTTAAATCCAGCTCGATTATTTGGACAATCGTTCGAAGAACGTGCTGGTTACAAAGAAATAAAAGTAGTTTTAAATCCAGATTGTGATGCAGACGACGCTACCAAAACTAAGTGGTTAGCTGCTATTTTGGATCGTTGCCCAGTGGGTGATAACCTAAAACATGTAACAGAAATTAAGGCCGAGCTTAAATAGTAATTCAAGCTTTCAATATTAAGGGTCGTATCAGTATTGATACGACCTTTTTTGTTTTAATTAATTGTCTAATTTCAAAAGACGATAATATTTTAGTTCTTAGAATTTATTTTAAACATATTTCT
This sequence comes from Bacteroidales bacterium, assembly GCA_016342685.1. Lineage (GTDB taxonomy): Bacteria > Bacteroidota > Bacteroidia > Bacteroidales > UBA12077 > UBA12077. Next base: position 906,074 of record JAEINU010000001.1, read on the forward strand.
TTCAAATTTGTATTTATTAATAATTATTATTCAGGCTAATAAGCTAAGAATGTTAAGGTAATTTTAACAATATGGGAAATATGAAAACAGAACAAATTTTAGATCAACTTCTTGAGATTTCAATGCAATACGGACCTAAATTAATAGGTGCATTGGTTGTTTTATTAATTGGTTTATGGATTATTAAAATTATTACAAAAGGCTTAAAGAAAATGTTGACAAAGCGAAATAGTGATAAATCGTTAACATCATTTTTAATGAGCATGGTAAACATACTATTAAAGATTTTATTAATAGTAAGCATTTTAGGTATGTTGGGTATCGAAATGACCTCTTTTATTGCAATATTAGGAGCTGCAGGTTTAGCTGTCGGCTTGGCACTTTCAGGGACTTTGCAGAATTTTGCAGGCGGAGCTATGATTTTAGTTTTTAAACCTTTTAAGGTGGGCGATCTTATCGATGCTCAGGGATATTTAGGAACTGTTAGTGAAATACAGATTTTTAACACCATATTAAAAACTCCCGATAATAAAACAATAATAATTCCTAATGGGGGTTTGTTTAATGCTTCATTAACAAATTATTCAACGGAGGAGCGAAGAAGAGTGGATTGGACCATCGGAATTGCATATGGCGATGATATTGATAAAGCGAAGAAAGTTATTCAAGAATTATGTAATGATGATACAAGAATTTTAAAAGACCCAGAAGTGTTTATTGCTGTTGCAGAATTAGCAGATAGTTCAGTTAATATAGCCGTTAGAGCTTGGGTTAATGCTGCAGACTATTGGCCCGTTTTTTTTCAGATGAACGAGAATGTTTACAAAACATTTAATAAGGAAGGTTTAAATATTCCATTTCCACAAATGGATGTGCATTTGCATAAGCAATAATGATTTAGTGTAGATTTTTTATTGAATTCACACTAAATTTATTTTAGTGATATAATCAAAAATAGCTCTGTTCGCAGGGCTATTTGCTTATATGAATGTATAAACCTGAAACTTATTTATATCTTTGGATTATAAAATTAATTGCACTTATTATGACCGATATTCTTAATGTATCTTGTATTCAAACAGATTTAGAGTGGGAGAATGTAGATTCTAATCTAAATCATTTTTCTAATAAACTAGAGCTTTTATCAAAGGATTCTGAAATTGTTATACTTCCAGAAATGTTTACAACAGGCTTTTCTATGAATTCTGTAGAATTAGCAGAACCTATGAACGGTAAAACTTTTACTTGGATGAAAGAACAATCGCAAAAACACAATAAGATAATTATTGGAAGTGTTATTGCTACTGAAAATAATAAATTCTATAATAGATGTATTACCATGCTTCCAAATGGAGAATATTATACCTACGATAAAGGACATTTATTCCGAATGGAAAAGGAACATGAAGATTTTACGAAAGGAGACAGCAAAACAATATTTAAACATAGTGGTTGGAGAATATGTACTATGATATGTTATGATTTGCGTTTTCCGGTTTGGAGCAGAAATCAAAACGATTATGATTTGTTGGTTTATATAGCGAGTTGGCCCGAGAGTAGAAGAGAAGTTTGGAATACTCTGCTTAAAGCAAGGGCTATTGAAAATCAGTCGTATGTTGTTGGTGTTAATCGAATTGGACAAGATGGAGAAGGAATAAGCTATTCTGGAGATACTGTAATAATAAATCCAAAGGGACAGATTATTACAAAAGCAAATGATCATAAAGATGAAATAATTGAAGCAAAATTATCGTTGAAAGATTTGGAACAATTCAGAGAAAAATTTCCTGTATTTCTGGATGCCGACAATTTTAAAATACTATAAAAGATGTTACCTAAAATAAATTTCGATAAAAAAACCGAAGGAAAAATTACCGATAGGGAACGAAAAAAAATAATCAATAAATACCGAGAGTTATTAAAACTATCAGAAAATTTTACGAATAAAAAAGAGTTAGAGTTAATTCGAAAAGCATTTGATATTACTTTAAATGCTTATGAAGAAAAGAGAATAGCTTCTGGGTCTCCTTATATTTTAGAAGTTCTAGAAACGGCAAGTCTGGTTGTTGAGCAGATTGGTTTAGGAACTAGGTCTGTTGTTGCAACCTTGCTGTATCAGGCCGTTATTGATCACAAAATCACCTTAGATGAAGTTGAAAAGGAATTCGATAAAGCAATTGCATTAATTGTAGATGGCCTGGTTAAGATTTCCGATATCAATACAAAAACAGAAGCAACGCAAGCCGAGAATTTCCGACAAATGCTCTTAACTCTTGCCGAAGATGTTCGAGTAATTTTAATAAAACTTGCTATTCTTTTGCAAGATATGCGGGGATTAAATTATATGCCCGAAGAGTATCAAATTAAAACTTCGCTTGAAACTTTTTCTTTATATGCACCCTTGGCTCATCGTTTGGGATTGTATAATATTAAGTCGGAACTCGAAAATTTATCTTTAAAATATACAGAGAAAGAGGTATACAAAGAGATTATTAAAAAGCTAAAGAATACGACAGCAAAACGTGAGCGATTTATTAAAAAGTTTCTTGCTCCAATCGAAAAAGAATTAAATGAGCAAGGCTTCGATTATGAGATAAAAGGTCGACCAAAATCTGTTTATTCTATTTGGCAAAAGATGAAAAAACAAGGTGTTGAATTCGAAGAGGTGTACGATATTTTTGCTATTCGTATTATTCTTAATTCAAAACCATCTAAGGAAAAATCTGATTGTTGGAGAACTTATTCTGTTGTTACAGATTTTTATCAACCTAACCCCAAGCGTTTACGTGATTGGATTTCAATTCCTAAAACAAATGGGTATGAATCCTTACACACTACTGTTGTAGGACAAGAGGGGAAATGGGTAGAGGTGCAAATCCGAACCAAAAGAATGGACGAAGTTGCAGAGAAAGGTTATGCAGCACACTGGAGATACAAAGGGGTTAAAGCCGAAAAGGGAATTGATTCGTGGATGCAGAAAGTTCGCGATGTAATTGAATCTAATAATACATCAACAGCTGAAAGTATTGATGATTTAAAGTTAAATCTTTACAATAAAGAAGTTTTTGTATTTACACCTACAGGTGATTTAAGAAAACTTCCGGCTGGCGCTACTGTTTTGGATTTTGCTTATGATGTGCATTCCGATGTTGGGAATAAATGTGTTGGAGCTCGAATAAATCATAAAAACGTTACAATAAAGCAGGCATTGCAAAATGGCGATCAAATCGAAATAATAACATCGAAAAGTCAGAAACCAAAAACTGATTGGTTAAATTTTGTTGTTACGTCTAAGGCAATAACAAAAATTAAATCCACTTTAAAGGAAGAAAAATATAAAGAAGCCGAAGCAGGAAAAGAATTGCTAAAGAGAAGATTAAAGAATTGGAAGATTAAATTCGACGACCATCTAATTCTTAAAATCTTAAAACATTATAAATTAAAGGTTCCGGTTGATTTATATTATGCCCTAGCTACCGAAAAAATCGAAATTACCGATATAAAAGAATTGCTGACAGAAAAGAAAAGTGAAGATAAAGAGCAGCTAAATAATACGGAGAAAAAAAGCGAACAGGTAGAAAAGGAAGAGGAATCTTCGAGTTCATCTGGCAATTATTTAATAATTGATAATAATATAGAAAATATTGATTATAAGTTAGCTAAATGTTGTAGCCCTATATTTGGAGATTCAATTTTTGGTTTTGTAACCGTAAGTGAAGGCATTAAAATTCACAGAACGAATTGTCCCAATGCAAGGCAACTGGTCGAACGATATAATTATAGAATTATAAAAGCTCAATGGACTAAATCGGCCTTACATAAATCATTTCAGGCAACCATAAAAGTAACTGGGATTGACGAAATGGGAATGTTGAGCAAGATATCTGATATCATTTCAAAAGATTTGAAAGTAAGTGTCAGATCAATTACTATGGATTCTTCCGATGGAATGTTCGATGGAAATATTAAACTTTCAATTGATAGCACAAAACATCTTGAAATGCTAATGGCAAAGCTGAAAAAGGAAAAGAGTGTATTGAAAGTAACTCGTGTAGATTCTTCCGAAAACTAATTTTTTTGGAAAAGAAATGTTTAAATTTGTAGTACAACAAACAAATTAACAATTTCATTCGTTTAAGATTTAAAGTTGATTTGATATGAAATACAGAATAATATTAATTGTAGTAGCCATATTTGTTAGTAATTCTGCTATATCACAGGTTTTTCCTTTGCTTCCTAAATATTATCAACCACTAGATTCAGCTGTTTTGGCAGAGAATGAATCAGAGGAAGAAAAAAATGAAACATTAATTAAAAAACACGAGAAATTATCATACTCTATAGCTGTCGGATCTGGTTTTAGTAGCTTTGGTAACGATGTAACTATGATGAGTTCTTATATTGCTCCATCCTTACACATCGAAATTAGTCCAAAACTACACTTAGCGGTCGATGGTTTTATCATGCAAAGTAATATTAATGGCTTAGATGGTGCCTATGCAAATGACTCAAGATATTTTCTATATTCTTCTCCCCATAATTATGGAATTACAGGAATGGCTTATTATCAATTAACCGACAAATGGAGTGTTTACGGCGATGGATCATATTTTGATAACCAGTCATCTTCAATAGATAATTATAGATTTGATGCTTATGATAAAGATTATAAGTCAGTTTCTATTGGGGTTGGATATCATGTTAGCGACAATGTTCAATTTAATATTCAATATCGTTACTCAAATGGCATTGATCCAGTAAGAAATTCTTATTCTCCTTTCCATCGCTCTGGTTTTGGATATTACGACTCTCCATTTGGTATGGTGGGGTATTAAAATATCTACTTTGAAAAACAAACTTATTTTAGCAATCATTTTCTTTTCACTTACCTCAATCGTAAGTGCTCAAAATATTGTTGATCAGTTTCCTGTATTTAAGTCTGGCGAAAAAATCACCTATAAAGCAGTTTACAATTGGGGAATTATATGGATAAATGCCGGATTTGTTGAATTCAATGTGAACGAAACAAAATACAAAGATCAGGAAGTATATCATTTTAACAGTTTTGGTTCAAGTATTCCATCTTACGATTGGTTGTTTAAGGTGCGAGATTATTTTCAATCTTATGCTAAAAAAGATGATTTAACTCCATTTTACTTCGATAGAAATACATACGAAGGTGGATTTAGGGTACATAATCGATTTACATTCGATTACAATACTGAATCTATTTATTCAAAAACGAAAAATACCGATACACCCTATAAAGAGGATACAATAAATCTTGAACAAAATATTTACGATGTAGTTTCGGGTGTTTATTATGTGCGGAATTTGGATTTTACTTCTTATCAGATTAATGATACAATTCCTATTAAAATGATTATCGACAATGAGATTTTTGACTTATATCTAAGATATTTAGGAAGGGAAACAATTAAAACACACGATAAACGAACGTTTAAAACAATTAAATTTTCTGCATTACTTATCGAAGGAACGATTTTTAGTGGGGGCGAAGACCTGTTTGTATGGGTTAGCGATGACTTAAACAGAATTCCTATCTTGGTTGAAGCAAAAATCAGAATAGGTTCAGTAAAAGCGACTTTAAATACAACCGAAAATCTTAAATTTCCATTAAGCTCCGAAATTAAAAAATAAACCACTTTTTACTGTTTTATAATATCCGATCAAAAGTCTATAAACTTAATTTTCATAGTATTTTTGCAGAAAAGAATGTATAACTAAACAGAAATTTAACACGATGCATAATACTGTTAAGATAAGTGATAAAATATTTTGGATTGGAGAAAACGATCGCAGAACAGAATTGTTTGAAAATATGTGGCCTTTGCCAAATGGCGTTTCGTATAATTCTTATTTAATTGTTGATGAAAAAACAGCTTTAATCGACACATTGGAATATGGTTCGTCTGATGATTATCTCGATAAAATCGAAAATCTTATAGGGAAAGATCGTAGCTTAGATTATCTGATTATTAACCATATGGAACCCGATCATTCAGGATCGATAAAGATGGTTGTGAATAAATATCCAAATGTAAAGTTGGTAGGCAATATTAAAACTTTCAAAATAATTGAAGCATATTTTGGGTTTAAAGATAATTGGTATCAGGTTGAAGATGGAAGCGAATTGGATTTAGGATATCATAAACTAAAATTTGTAATGACACCTTGGGTTCATTGGCCGGAAACCATGATGACTTACGACCTAACGGAAAAAGCACTGTTCTCGGGAGATGCATTTGGATGCTTTGGAACCTTAGATGGTGGTATTTTCGACGATGAAATTGAGTTTGAAGATTATTACGAACAAGAAATGCGTCGATACTATTCTAACATTGTTGGAAAGTATAGCAATATGGTGCAAAAGGCGTTTAAGAAATTAGAAGGAGTTGATATAAATTGTATTTGCCCAACGCATGGTCCAATTTGGCGTGCTGATGTGAATAAGGTACTCGGGTTATATAATAAATGGAGTAAATACGAAACCGAAGAAGGTGTTGTAATCATTTATGGTTCGATGTATGGGAATACAGCAAAAATGGCCGATTCCATAGCACGAAAATTATCCGAAAAAGGAATTAAAAAAATCAGAATATACGATGCCTCAAAAACTCATTTATCATATTTAATTAATGAGATTTGGCGTTATAAAGGTGTAATATTAGGAAGTTGTGCATACAACTCAGGAATGTTACCGACAATGGAAAACTTAACCCGAACATTAGAACATATGGGAGTTAAAGATCATTTGCTAGGATTGTTTGGATCGTATAGTTGGAATGGTGGAGGAGCAAAAAGTTTGTATCGATTCCAGGAAAATGTTCAATGGGATTTAGTTTCGGATCCTCTAGATACAAAAGGAATTCCAGATGATGAAGCCTTTGAAAAATGTGAAATTATTGCAAGTGCAATGGTAGAAAAGTTGAAAGCCAAAGTTTAAACAAATCTATTAATATCCGTGTTGTAATTTTATAGCACCCATTTTTTGTAATAGTATATTATTTATCTTTATTGTTCTAAAAAAAAATAGATATGGATTTTGATTTAAAACTCGGAATAAAACATACATCTAGTCAGAAAGTTAGCTATGCCGATACTGCTGCTAAATATGGTTCTGGACTGGTTGAAGTATTTGCAACACCTGCAATGATTGCTTTAATGGAAAATGCAGCTTTAAAAACAGTTCTTCCTTTTTTGGGAGATGAACACAATACCGTTGGTTTTGAAATAAATGTAAAACATCTAAAACCAACACCTGTTGGAATGATGGTTGACTGCACAGCTACACTTATTGAAATTGACGGTAAAAAGCTTGTTTTTAGTGTGGAAGCGAGCGACGAAGAAGGAAAAATAGGAGAAGGAACGCATACTCGTTATATTATCAATGCTAAAAAGTTCATGGATAAGTTAAATCAAAAATAGAAATTATGAATCGAATGAAATTATTTTTAGTAGCATTGGGGTTCTTTCTAATAAATAGCTCCATAGCACAAGAAATTATTAGTTTGCCAACACCTACAAAAACGGGAGGTAAGCCTTTAATGGAAACTTTAAATGAGCGAAGCTCAAGTCGTGATTTTATTGATCAGGTTTTAACACAACAACAATTATCCGATTTGTTATGGGCTGCTAATGGAATAAACAGAGCTGAGAAAAACAAACGAACAGCACCTTCATCACATAACAATCAAGATATTGTAATTTACCTAACCACAGGTTCAGGTTTATTTTTATATAAAGCTGATGAGCATAGTTTAGTTCAATTATCTGGAACAGATATGCGTACGATTGCCGGTAATCAGGACTTTGTAAAGAAAGCTTCTGTGAATTTGATTTATGTTTCTGATTTTGATAAACTTGGAAAAGGATCTGATGAATCAAAACTTGTTACTGCAGCAACACATTGTGGATTTATTGGTCAGAATGTTTATCTGTATTGTGCTTCGGAAGGTTTGATTTCGGTTTTTCGAGCATGGATTAATAAAGAGAAAATCGCAGAGGCATTGAATTTGAAACCAAATCAGCATGTAGTTTATAGCCAATCGGTTGGATTTTCTAAAATGATAGACGAATAATTTTTTAATGAATAGCCAAAGGCTAAAAGCAAATAGTTTAAAAAAATGAGATATAATTTTGAAGAGATAGTAAATCGAGAAAATACCGATTCTGTAAAATTCGATTTACGAAAAGTGATATTTGAAAAGGAAGATGTAATTCCTATGTGGGTTGCCGATATGGATTTTAAAACACCCGATTTTATTATTAATGCAATTAAAGAGCGTACTAAACATGAGGTTTTTGGTTATAGTATTCGTTCTAAATCATATTTTGATTCAATTATAAACTGGCTTGATCGCAGACACAATTGGAAAATTGAATCTGATTGGATTTCTTTTAGCCCAGGAATTGTTCCCGCAATAAACATGGCTGTTTTAGCTTTTACAAATCCCGGCGATAATATTATAGTTCAACCTCCGGTATATTTCCCATTCTTCTCCGCAATTCAGAATAATGATCGAAATCAAATCGAAAACCCATTAGTTTTAAAAGATGGTCGTTATTGTATCGATTTTGATGATTTAGCAATAAAGCTAAAAGATGCAAAAGTTTTGTTGTTATCAAATCCACATAATCCTGGTGGTTCTGTTTGGACAAAAGAGGAACTTCAAAAAATGGGTGAATTATGTGCTGATAATAATGTATTGATTTTCGCTGATGAGATTCACGCCGACTTGGTTTTTGAAGGATTTAAATACACACCAATCGCATCAATATCAGAAGAAATTGCTGATACAACAATTACTTTTATAGCGCCAAGTAAAACATTTAACATTGCTGCACTGGCAACATCATCGGTAATTGCTTCAAATAAAGAAGTCAAGGAAAAATACGATAAAGTATTGGATACGATTCATGTAGGCATGGGGAACGTATTTGGAACTGTTGCTTCTGAAGCTGCTTATACCTATGGCGACGAGTGGTTAAGTCAATTAATGGAATATTTATCGGACAACCTCGATTATGCCGAAAATTATATAAAAACGAATATTCCAGAAATAACTTTAATCCGCCCAGAGGGAACTTACTTAGTTTGGTTAGATTGTTCTAAATTAAATCTTAAAGGAAAAGATCTTAAAGATTTTATGATTCAGGATGCTTCTCTTGGATTTAACGATGGAAGAATGTTTGGAACAGGAGGCAATGGATTTATGCGAATGAATATTGCTTGTCCAAAACAAACACTCGAAAAGGCTTTAGTAAATTTAGAGAAAGCAGTAGCTAGTATCCGTTAATTGTTAATTTTTGTAGTTTATTCAATACGAGATTAAGATATTCTATAAATGTGAGTGTTATGGCTTGGTTTTTGTTTAATGTATGCTTTGTTTTATTACTCAAGTTTATTAACCAAAATTTAACGATTATGAGAAAACTACTACTTATTATTGCAATTAGTATTACTCCTTATTTATTAAAGGCCCAGTTAGATACATTTGATCTTTCCTCTTACAAGTTGCCCGATATAAAAACACATCGATTAGATTTAAATTTTGATATGGATGGTTCAAATTCAAAAAGAGATAGTTATCAAAGGATGGGAACAGATTACTATTCTAAATCAAATAGTATAAATGGAAATGTAGGTGCAAATTATAATTTTTACCGAAATAGCTATAAATATCAGGGAAATCAAAATTATTTACTACAGTTTAATGGAAAATTTAGAGACGACAAAGATAGAAATAGTTTATTGCGAGAATCGAATGGATTTCAAACTAATTATTCTGTTAATAGTGAGAATAGATTTTATTTAAACAATAAATTGTTTTTTGAGTCTAATCTGAAACTATATGGAAATTATTATAGCGCTGATAATAAATCAGAATCTTCTGAATCTGACAGTAAAAATAAAAGAATTAATATTTATGTACCAATTGGGATAGGAATTGGGAGAGTAGAACAAGTTCAAGACTCTTGGTTAGCAATTTATATTTTAGATGAACTTAATAAAAATGGAAAGTTAACTAGAATTCCTACTCATACAGAAGTTATAGAGTTTTCCGAAGTTATTTCGGCATTAAAAAAAGAACGTTTTTTTGATGCTCGGTTACAAAAAATAAAAGAGATAGAAAAAGTTGATTCGTTTTTGCAAACAAAAGGATTAATTGATATACCTGATTCAAGATATTTTACTATTGTTAATGATAATTGGGATCATGCGGCGCAGGTTATTAGAAATTCAGGAACACGATTTTCTTTTAAAATTGAATCAGGCTTTTCTTCTTATACTAATTTAAGCACATACGAGAGTGAATCTTATTCTTATGAAGATAAAAACAGAAATACAGAATATGGTATAAGATCTGGTCTTTATTTTGTTAGTGAAAAACCAATTAATATATATTGGCAAAGAGGTTTTAATTTTAATGTATCAGGGGGGTATCTTTATGGTGCTGAGGAAGATGTTGCTAATGATTCCAAAGTTGAATTACAATCTCCAGAGTTAATTTCAGAGGTTAATTATTCCTTAGACTTTTATCCTAATACAAGAACAAGTCTAAATTTTGACGTAGGCATAAATTTCTTAAATTCTTTTGGTGAAGAGGAAGTAGATAATCAGACAATTGATATTAATCATTTTGAAATTGTTCCAAGTTCTAATCTCTCGTTAAATTATTATATTTCTCCACAGCTTTTGTTTAATATAAATTACAGAATCTATTATCGTTATATGGAATCAAACTCGGAATACTATAAAAATATGTATGATGATTTTTTGCAAGAAGAATATTTGAATCAAAATATAAATATTGGTTTTATATATAAGTTATTTTAAACGATAAGGTGCTGTCAAAAAAGTAGAAAAGTTGTTCATATTTAGATAAACTCAATATGACAAACTGTTTTAATCAATATGTCACATTGAGCCTGTCGAAGTGTTGTAATTTAATAAGGGGCTTTTTTGATAGCTCCTTATTATTCATACTTCAAGCATTCTGCAGGATTAACTCGAATTGATTTGTACGTTTTATAACTAATTGTTAAAATTGAAATGGTAAATAGTATAATGAATGATAAAGGAAAAATCCACCAATGAATTACACTTTTATAGGCAAACCCTTGTAGCCACTTATTCATTACGATATAACTAATGGGAAATGAAATAATTGTGGCAATGCATAACCATATTAACAAATCTTTCGATAAACTAATAAATAAATTCAAATTCGAAGCACCTAACACCTTTCTTATTCCGGTAGCTTTAGTTTTCTTTTCAAGAATAAAAGAAACAATTCCAAATAAACCTAAACTTGCAATTAAAATTGAAAGTATTGTTAATATTATATATAGGGTACTAATTTTTTCTTCTTTTTCGTAATGTTCGTTAATCTTTTGTGATAAGATATTAACATGGGTTGGTAAATCTGGAGAAAGTTCTGATGTTTTTTTCTCGACACTTTGAATAACTTGAGTTTGGTTTTTATTGTTTGTTTTAATTGACATCACAGAAAGATTTTCGGTTCCAAATCTGAAAAAGATTGGTTCTATGGGAGAATGCAGCGATTGATAATTGAAATCTTCCATAACACCAATAATGCGATGTACATAATTAGAATCTTTTCTTGCTGAAATAAGTACTTTTCCAATAGGGTTTTTTATTCCCAATAATTTAATTGCTGCCTGATTGGCTATAATTGCATTATCGTGATCTGTTGAAAAATCTCTGGAGAAATTTCTGCCTTTTGATAGATTAATTTTATAAAGCGGAATAAAATTATCATCCACCCATATAGTTCTTATCATATAATCCATCGTGTTTTCTGTTGTCACCGAATCTTCAAGGATATATGGTTGTTGTCCAGATAAAATATTATCAATGTGGACTGATGAAAAACAAATATCATTAACTCCGGGAATCGATTTATACTCTGCTTTTGTTGATTCCGTTGTTTGAATTGTTGTAATAAGTAAATTTTCTTTATCAAAACCTAAATCTTTATTTTTAACATAACGCATTTGTATCATTACAATAAGAGTTGCAATAATCATAAAGATAGATAATGAAAATTGTGTAATCACTAATGCTTTTCTAATGAAGGAACCATTCTTTTTATTCCTGAATAATGCTTTTATTGCATAAATAGGTTTGAACGATGATAAATAAATCGCTGGGTAAAGTCCAGATATAATTCCTGTAAATAATATAACCGTGATTAGGAAATAAAGCATTTTATTAGTTTGAAATGGAATATCAATTCCTAAAAATGTCTCGAAAATATTCCATGTATAATATACAATTACGATAGAAATACATACGGATATTATTGTATAAAGCAAAGATTCAACTAGAAACTGAACAATAAGATCTATTCTTTGTGCTCCGACAACTTTTTTCAATCCAACTTCTTTTGAACGATATTCAGCACGTGATGAGTAAATATTCATAAAGTTTACTCCAACCATTAGCAGAATCAATAGTGCAATGCCTATTAAATAATATAACTGTTGTATATTACTCGTTTTTGCAACTTCATGTAATCTGTCCGATTTCAGATGAATATCATTTATAGCTTGTAATTTGAATTGTACAATATTTGCCCAGCTTTCTCCCATCCTTTCAATACTAAAATTATGAAAAGATTGTTCCAATGTGATTGGATCGGTACCTTCTTCAAGGAGAATATAATTAAACAGGCTTAATGCTCCCCAGTTATTTCGATTAAAACCTCTAATGCTATCTGGAGTTGCAAGGAAATCAATATCTAAGTGCAGATTCGATGGTGTATTTTTAATAATTCCTGAAACAGTATAATCCCAAGTGTTATGCACAACGATGGTTTGATTTATTGGGTTTGAATTACCAAAGTACTTTTTAGCCATGCGTTCCGATATAACTATTTTAAAAGGACCATTTAGAACATCTTTAGGATTCCCTTGAATAAGGTCAAATTGAAAAATATTAAAAAAAGAAGAATCAGCAAACCAAAAATTTGATTCAAATGTAGATATATCATCTACTTTAATATAAGTCTCAAAACTGGGGGTTATACTTGTTGTTGCAAGAATCTCGCTGAAATATTCATTAGCGGATTTTGTAAATAGACTGGACGACATGGCCGTATTCATTACATTCCCATTTTGTTGAGGAACATCAGTTACTATCCTATAGATATTATTGTGATTGGGGATTGTTTTATCGAAAGAAAATTCAAAGCTCACATAATTTATTAATATTATGAAAGATGTAATTCCGATTGTTAAGCCTATTATATTGATTAAGGAGTCAACTTTATTTTTGAATATGTACTTTATCGTTTGGCAAAAATATCTATATATCATAGTTTTTTTAACAAAGATAACTAAAAGAATTAGTTATGCAACTAGAGTAGATAGTTACTTTGAATAAAAAAAGAAGTTAATCAAATTAACTTCTTTTAAATTAGGATTTTATATTGTTTTATTCATCATCCTCGTCGTCCTCAATTGTAGAAATAAATCCACCACTGAAATTACCATCGAGTTTTTTAACGAATGATTCTTGTTGTTTTTTAAACTTTTTGAATTCTTCAACTTGTTTTTCCAATTCTGTTTCACGTCGAGCCGATTCTTCTTGTGTTGCCTGCAACTCTTCCATATTTTGTCTCATTTCTTCTTCCTGAGCTCTCATTTCTTCAGCTTGTTGCTTTGTAGTTTCCAGTAATCGAGCTGTTCTAATATTTGTTTTTACAGTAGAAAGTGTCGAAGCGATGTTTTCACCAATTTTTTCAACAAAATCAATCTGATATTTTGGGAAGTCTTTAAACGATGCCATTTCAATAACACCATAAACATTTTCATTTACAATTAAAGGTACAATCAATAAACTCTTTGGATTATCATCGCCCAAACCCGATGTAATTGTAATATAATTATTTGGTATTTCAGTCATAAAGATTGTTTCGCTCTCTTGAATGGCTCTCCCAATTAATCCTGTTCCCATTTCAATTCTTTTTTCCAAAAATTTCTTTCTGTTGAATGCATATGCTGAACTCATTTCAATAAAAGGATTGTCAATATCATCGTCGTTAACTAAAAATAATCCACCCTGATTTGCGTCACAATATTTAACCAGATTGCTTATAATTTCATAAGACAGTTTTTCAATATCATCGTTATTTTGACGAAGAAGGTCACTAAAATTAGCAACTCCTTGAGCTGCCCAGTTTCTCTGATCATCTTCTTTTTTTCGTCTGGTTGCTTCTTCAGCAGCATGTTTTAGGTTTGTTCTCATTTCCAATAGAGTATTACCCAAATCATCGTCCTCACTTAGCGGTACAAACGGACTCTCAAAATTTTCTTTCCCAATTTCTAAAGCAAAATCGGTTGTTTCTTTTAAGCCTCTAATTAAAGAATTTAAGGCTGCAGCCATTTCACCAATTTCATCGTTACGTTCTTTAATTTGTTTTTTAGGCATAATTCCTTTACCCATGGAAATAAGAACGTCTTTTATATTAATAATTGGTTTAATAATCATTTGGGCAAGATACAAAGCAATAATAACAGCAATAATGATTAATATAATTCCAGAAACGTAAATGAAATTTTCCAAATTACTGAATGAATCTGCCATTTGAATTCGAGCTTCGTCAACTTTTTTAGAGTGAGTTCTACTTAAATCATCTAATTTATTAAGAATAGAGTTGCTGAGATTAATAATATCACCACCTTCTTCAACCTTGGTGTATATATCGGTCATTAAAAGAAAAAAGTCATCATAGCTTTCAATTGTACTAAGTTTATTCATAACATCCTGATGCATTGGGGTCAACGTATCTTGAATTGTAACATAAATTTGTTCGTAGAATTCTTGCTCTTCTTTCGTCCATTTATTCGATATTTTTAATATATGATCATTAATATCAGGAATGTCATTTCGCAATAATTCTCTTAACTTGTTTTTATCAGGAGTATCAGCTTGTTTTTCTATATATACCCAGTTTTTGATTAACATTTTAGAGGAAATCATCATGTTTGATAATTCTCTTACTAATTCAGAGGATGGGACATATATACTAGAGATTTGATTATTTACAGCAATACTTTTATTTAAAGTTTTGTTTATTAAATAAATATTAATAAAAATTGCTACAGTAACAATTCCAAACCCAAAGATTAATTTTTTGGCTATGTTAAATTTAAACTTCATAATATGCTTTGATTGTTGAAAAAAACGTTAATAATTAAGCGAAACTAAGATAAGAATTAATTTTTTAGATTGATTAAATATCCCAAAAATTATTCAAATAAAGTAGACATGATTTTATAAACTTTATTTGAGCATGTACTAATTTTAAGAAATAAAAATGCATTCAGGATATTCAATGGAACTCAAGAATAATCCTTGCGAAGGGACTGAAACACCAGCATTGGATCTATCCTTACTTTCTATAATTTTGGTAAAATCATCAATTGTGATTTTGTGTCTTCCAATTTCTAATAAGGTGCCAACTATGGCGCGAACCATATTTCTTAAAAAACGATCGGCTTTTATGGTAAAAATTAATTTGTGATTTTCTTGTTCCCAATAAGCTTCTAAAATCTTACAGTTATTCGTCTTAACATCGGTATGTAATTTACTAAAGCTTGTAAAATCAGTATAATCTAATAGTAAATTGGCGGCCTTATTCATTTTCTCAATATCCAATGTTTGAGGAATAAAAGTTGAAGATTCTAATAAAAATGGATCTTTTTCTTGATGAATATAATAATTGTAAGTCCTGCTCATTGCATCAAAACGCGCATGTGCATCATTTTTTACATATTTAATATTGTGTATCGCAATATCTTTAGGCAAATAGCTATTTAATTTAAAAACAAATTTCTTATCTAAATGAATATTTTGATATGTAGAATTAAAATGAGCAATGTAATTTATTGCATGAACTCCTGTATCTGTTCTTCCAGCTCCACTAATTTCAATATCTTCGCGTAAAATTGTTGAAAAAGCTTTTACTAAAACTTCTTGTACAGAAATGGCATTAGGCTGTATCTGCCATCCGTGATAATTAGTTCCTTTATAACTTAATTGAATAAAATAACGGTACATCTCACTTATTATAAATTCACTACAAATTTAAATTTATTATAATATAAATATATGGCTTAGTTAATTATTATAATGAATTATTTAAATCAAATTAAAAAAAAATGTATTAACTTGAATTTATTTGCTGAAATATAGTGTTTTGAAATAAGATCATGTGATAGAAATTAGTATTAGCTGAAAATAAAATTATGAAAGCTAACGAATTATTATATCGAAAATTATTTGAATCGGCTTCAGAAGCTTTAATTATTATTGATGCAAATTCAGGTGTAATAATAGATGTAAACTCATCTGTTTCATCATTTTTTGGATATCGTAAAAATGAGTTAGTAGAAAAAGTAGTTTGGGAAATACAACTTTTTAAGAAAATTGTAAAAAATGAAGAGAGTTTTTTAAAATTGTCAAAATGTGACCTTCCAATTTATCGTGATTTTCCAATTTCAACCAAAAACACGAAAATTATTTTATATGAACTAGTGATTAGTAGGTATACAATAAATGCAAATAATATATTACTATTTAGTTTTAGTGATATTGCAGAAAAAAAAATGGCCGAAAATGAATTAATGCTAAGTAAAGAGCAATTTAAAAGTTTTATGTATTCAGCTACAGATGGGTTTATTTTATTTGATTCTGATTTAAATCATATTGATATTAATAAAAAGGCTCTGGATATAATAGGTCTTTCACGTAGAGATGTTATTGGTAAAAATTTAATCGATATAGTTCCTAATATAAAAGTTTCTGGTAGATATGATGAATACAAAAAAGTTATTGAAACAGGAGGAAAATTCATTAAAATTTTCAAACCGCATTCTAAATTTGGTGATAAATATATTGAGCTAAAAGCCTTCAAGGTACATTCAGGACTTGGAATGATTTTAAATGATATTACAGAACGCAAACAAATAGAAAAAGAACTACAAGAAAGTGAAGAAAAACTCCGAAATATTTTTGAAAATAGTACGAATTTATTTTATTCACATACTGCTGATCATATACTAACATATATAAGCCCTCAAGTAAAACAAATTCTTGGTTGCTCTCAGGAAGACGCCATGGTTAATTGGACAAATTTTACATCAAATAATCCGATAAATGATATTGGATTTTATAATACAGTAAAAGCAATTGAAACAGGTAAACAGCAACCACCTTATGAACTGGAACTAATACATAAAAGTGGAAGGAAAGTTATGACAGAAGTTCGAGAAGCTCCTGTTGTAAAAAAAGGTAAAACAGTTTCTATTGTAGGAGCACTAACCGATATTACTGAATGTAAAAAAACTGAAGAGCGACTAAACCAATCATTGTCAATATTGCGCTCAACATTAGAATCAACTGCTGATGGGATTTTAGTAGTTAATAATGATGGTAAATGGACAAGCTTTAATCAGAAGTTTATTAAAATGTGGAATATCTCAAAGGATTTAATAGATTCTGGTGATGATAAAAAAGCGGTTGACTCCATATTAACACAATTAAAATACCCTGAATTCTTTATAAATAAAGTTAAAGAATTATATGCTCATCCTGAGGAATACAGCATTGATGTAATTGAAAAGATGGATGGAAGGATCTTCGAGCGATATTCACAACCACAGCATAATAATGAAAAGATAGTAGGAAGAGTTTGGAGTTTTCGTGATATAACAGAGCAAAAAATGACAGAAAAGGCGTTGAGAGAAAGTGAAAAAAATCTCTCAATGATTTATAAGACTACAACCAATATATTGTTCCAAATTGGAGTTGAACCCAATGATTGTTATCGCTTTCTGATGGTTAATAAAGCTTTTTTAACATCTGTCGGATTAAGAGAAGAGCAAATTATTGGAAAAATTACAAATGAAGTAATACCAAAGTTTTCAATTAATTTGGTACATAGTAAGTATAAAGAAGCTATACGTAAAAAGAAAACCGTTCAGTGGGAAGAAACATCAAAATATCCGACCGGAGATAAATTTGGAATTGTATCAGTATCTCCAATCTTCGATGAGAATGGAAAATGTGTTTATCTTATAGGATCTGTTAATGATTATACAGAACGTAGGATGGTGGAACTACAATTAAATAAATCTAATAAAAAACTTCGTGAAATGACCTTACATATGCAAGAAGTTATAGAAAACGAAAGAATGAAAATTGCTCTTGATTTGCATGATGATTTAGGTCAGAAGCTTACAGCGTTAAATATGGATTTATCATGGCTTAAAGGCAGAACAATAAAAGATATACCTCAATTATCTGATAAACTAAATGAGATGACAGATCTCCTAAACTCAACAATACAAGATGTACAGAAAATCGCAACAGAATTAAGACCTTCGATATTAGATGATTTAGGACTAATTCCCGCAATAGAATGGCTTTTAAAAGAATATAAAAGTAAAGCAAAATTAAAATATCAATTTAATATATCCCCACAGGGACTAGTAATTAAAAAACGTTTAACGGTGGCAATATTTCGAATAATACAAGAAGCACTTACAAATGTAGTAAGACATGCTAATGCTACACTAGTAAAGGTTGATATTATAAAAGAGAACAAGTTATTAAGTATTGCTATAGAGGATAATGGAAAAGGAATAACAAAAAGAAATATTGAAGATTCAAAATCATTTGGACTAATGGGAATAAAAGAACGTGCCAATGTTTTTAAAGGAGAAGTAAAAATAAGTGTAGAACCAAATAAAGGAACTAAACTAAAAGTTAAAATACCTTATGTGTAGCATAGTTGAAGAAATAAAAGTATTAATTACAGATGATCATCCCATAGTTCGTAATGGAATAAAACAGATACTTAATGATTGTTCTGATATTAACGTTGTATGTGATGTTAGCAATGGACATGAGTTACTAAATGAATTAAAAAATATTACTGTTGATGTTATTTTATTAGATATTTCAATGCCAGGTAGAAACGGATTAAGCTATATAAAGGAAATTAAGAATATAAAACCCGAAGTTGCAGTTCTAATGTTGAGTATTTATTCTGAGGAACAATATGCCTTAAGGTCCTTAAAACTTGGTGCTTCAGGTTACTTAACAAAGTCAAGTACTCCTGATGAATTAATTACAGCAATTCGAAGAGTTGCCAAGGGTAAAAAATATATAACAACAATACTTGCTGAAAAAATAGCTATGGATGTTGGTAATGTACATGACAAGCCAGCTCATAATTTACTTTCAGATCGAGAATTGGAAGTGATGTGTATGTTAGCAAATGGAAAGTCAAATAGTGATATTGCCACGGAACTTTCTCTCAGTCCTAAAACAATAAGTACATATCGCGAACGTATTTTGGAAAAGATGGATTTGAAAAGCACTGCAGAAATAATTCGATACGCAATTAAGGAAAGTTTAGTCGATTGAGTTATTCAAATTCTATAATTATTAAGAAAAATATAACTGCCTAATATATATAGTTATAGGAAAAGACCTACACGATTATCAGTATTTGTCCTATATTATAATGGTATGAATTGATGTAACTTTCATATAATTAGATATTTGCACTAACGGTTGAGAGTTTATGGTGTTAAGTAGTTTATGTTCAATTAATTGTAACCTAAACGTCTCTTTGTATTAAGAAAGGGAGATGAGTTATTTTACAGTATTAAAATAGTCGTAAATTAATTTGTCAATTTAATAGATGCTTAATGTTAAAGAAAAATAAATATGTAATATTTTGGTTAGATAATCAAAAGTTTGCACTTCATCTTTCAAATGTTGAGAGAGTTGTACGTATTGTTGAAGTTAGTCCTTTATCAAAAACTCCTAAGTATATTTTTGGAACTATCAATTTTCAAGGAGAATTTTTACCTGTTATAAACCTTCGAATACTATGTGATCTGAATGACCGAGATATTGATTTGAATGATCAATTAATTATTACAAATACAACTAAAATTAAAGTTGCTCTATGGGTAGATTGTGTGAGTGATATTATTGAACGAGAAGATGAAGAAATAATTGAATCCGATAAAATATTAATGAAATCTAAATACAATGAAGGAGCATTCAAATTTAATGACGAATTAGTTGTAATTCATGATCTTGATACATTCTTGAACTTTAACGAAAAATCACTTTTAAAATCTATAAACAAAAAGAAAGTGGTTAATATATAATTTAAATTGAAACTAAAAGTTTCAAAAAAGTAAATTTTAAAAAGCGATGAAAAATAAGCTTTCTAAAATAGTAATTACGGATTTGAGAAAATACTTGTTGGCTCATTTGGGATTAAATTTTTCTGAGAAGCGGGAAACGGAATTAATACAAAAATTAAAACCAGCAGCAAAAGAGTTTGGATTTAAAGATGTTTCCGAATTTGCTCAATGGCTTCTAAGAAATGGTTTATCCAATAAACAACTTGAGATTTTAGCTAGTTATTTAACTATTGGGGAAACTTATTTTTTAAGAGAGAAGAAGAGTTTTGATTTTTTGGAGAAATCATATTTACCAAGTATAATTCAAAAAAGAACGGGTAAAGATAAGCAAATTAGAATATGGAGTGCTGGTTCTGCATCTGGAGAAGAAGCTTATTCAATTGCAATAACTCTTCTAAAAATTATTCCGAACATTAAAGATTGGAATATAACTATTCTGGCTACTGATATCAACCCAGATATGCTAAAAAAAGCCAAAAAAGGAATTTATACAAAATGGTCTTTTCGTAATAATCCAGATTGGTTTATTTCTAAATATTTCCAAAAAGTAGAAGGCAATTTATTTCAGATTCTACCTGAAATAAAGAATATGGTAACATTTTCACCTCTAAATTTGGCAAAAGATATTTATCCATCTTTATTGAATAATACAAATGCGATGGATATTATCTTTTGCCGAAATGTATTAATTTATTTTTCTCAAGAAGGAATTAGAGATGTTACAAATCGATTATATAAATCCCTTTTACCTGATGGAGTACTAATTGTTAGTCCTGTTGAAATGTCAAATTTAATATCTCCAAAATTTGCTAAAATTAATTATGAAGGATATACAATTTACCAAAAAGGATTAATAAAAGATACAAAAGAGAGTTTGAAAAAAAATCAATTGCAAAAACTAACGGATAAATACAAATTAATACAATCTACATTTAATCAATCAGTTAAAAAGAGAGTCATTTCGAATAAACCCATTAAAGAAATCGAAATCGAAAAGAATTCAAATTACAAACAAGCTATTATTTTATTTGAGCAAGGATTATTTGAACAAACTGAAAATCTTTTAAGCAAATTATTAGCAGATGATAAAGAAAATCACAAACAAATAATTTCTCTGTTAGCAAAGACAAAAGCAAATTTAGGAAAGTTAGAAGAGGCTAGATTATTATGTGATAAAGGCCTGGAAATTGATAAAACAGATTATAGTTTGTACTATCTGAATGCAACAGTAAAGCAAGAACAAGGAAACGATGAAGAGGCTATTTCATCATTAAGAAGAGCAATTTATTTTGATCACAACTTTGTTTTAGCACATTTTTTATTGGGAAACCTAAGCATTAAGAGGGGGAATATTGCAACAGGACAAAAATATATTAATAATGCGATAAATATTCTTTCTAATCTTGATTCAGACGATATAGTTCCTGAATCTGATGGATTAACTGTTGGACGATTTACCGAAATAATAACAGCACTTAAAATTTAGAAGAAGTAGTTATGGTAAAACAAAATGTAAAGGAAATTATCAAAAAGCCTGAGAATAATACAGGATTTAAAGATGCTATTAGAAAGAGAACTATACTTAAACATAGAGCCGATCTTCTAAAAATTAGTGTTAACAAAGAGGAAGTAGCTAGAGAACAATTAGAAGTTCTTGAGTTTATGTTGGCAAGTGAAAAGTATATTATAGATTCAAGTTTTGTTATTGAAGTAATTCCATTAAAAGATTTAACACCACTGCCTTGTACACCGGAATTTATTTTAGGAATAATAAATATTAAAGGAAGAATATTGGCCGTAATTAATATAAAGAAATTTCTGAATCTTCCTGAAAAAGGAATAACAAATTTAAATAGAGTCATCTTATTAAAATATCAGGATATTGAACTGGGAATTTTAGCTGATGAAATAACCAGAAGTACGAAAATTTATCCAGATAAACTTCAAGCAACTAATACTACTCTCAAAGGAATTCAAAACGATTATCTAGTTGGTATAACCGAAGATCGATCAATCCTCTTAAATATAAAAAAAATCTTAACAAGTAAAATGATCATTATAAATGATGAAGTTTAAATTAGGAGAAAAGATTATGAAAAAATTATCAATAGGAATAAAGATAGCATTGAGTTTCGGAATTGTAATACTACTACTACTCTTTATCGGGCTAATATCATATCAGAATCTAACTCGATTAAAATCAGAAGCTGATTGGGTTTCGCATACTCATGATGTTTTACACAATATTGAGTTTGTATATGGTGATTTAAAAGATGCAGAAACAGGACAACGAGGTTATATAATTACTGGTTTGGAAAAATATCTCGATCCATATAATAGTGCAATTGTTAATCTTGAGAAAGATATTAATTATCTCGAAAAATTAACAAGTGATAATGCTAACCAGCAACAACGAATTGAAAGATTAGAAGCCTTAATTTCAGAAAAACTCAAAGAGCTTGATGAAACTATTAAATTACGTAAATCTGGTGGTTTTGATGTTGCTCAAGAGTTAGTTATTACTGATGTTGGTAAGAAAGTAATGGATGATATTCGTGTTGTACTTACCGAAATGATTGATGAGGAAAATGAATTGCTTAATGAGCGATCTAAACGTAGTGATGATGAAACTCAAACAGCTAAAAGTGGAATTATTATAATTATTATAGGAGCTTTTCTGATTGTCATATTCTTAAGTGTATACTTAACAAGGATTATTGCACGACCTATTGGAGTGATTTCAAAAATTGCAAATCGAATCTCATTGGGAGATTTAAGCCAAGAGATTATAATTAATCAAAAAGATGAAATAGGGAAATTGGCAGAATCATTCAAAACTATGCAAAAGAGTATGCAGGAAAAAGCAGTTCAGGCAAAAGCTATTTCAGAAGGCAACTTAAAAATTGATATAAACCCTCTTTCAGATGAAGATACTATGGGCACAGCATTTAAAATTATGGTTGAGCGTCTTCGCAGTCAGATAAATGAAATAACCGAAGGGGTAAATGTTTTAGCTTCTTCAACAAGTGAAATTATGGCATCGGTAACACAGATGGCATCCAGTGCAGCCGAAACAGCTACTTCAGTTAGCGAAACAACTACCACGGTTGAAGAAGTGAAACAAACAGCCGAAATTTCGAACCATAAAGCAAAGGAAATATCAGAAAGTGCTATTAAAACATCTGAAATATCAAGAGAAGGAACAAAGGCAATTAATAATACCATTGAAGGTATGAATAGGATAAAACAACAGATGGGATCGATTGCTAATATGGTTGTAGATTTAAGTGAACAGAGTCAGGCTGTTGGAGATATTACTACTACGGTAAATGATCTTGCCGAACAATCAAATCTATTGGCCGTGAATGCCGCTATTGAATCGGCAAAAGCAGGAGAACAGGGAAAAGGATTTACTGTAGTAGCACAAGAAATTAAAAATTTAGCAGAACGTTCCAAAGAAGCAACTACACAGATAGGTGGTATTTTAAAAGATATTCAAAAATCGGTTAGTTCTGCTGTAATGGCAACAGAAGAAGGAGGGAAAGCTGCAGAAGAAGGTTTAAAACTTACTGTTATTTCAGGTGAAACTATTAAAACACTTTCTGATAGTGTTGATGATGCATCTAATGTAATGATTCAAATTGCTGCATCAAGCCAACAACAACTTGAAGGAATGGATCAAATGGTTTCTGCAATGGAAAATATAAAAGAATCAAGCGTGCAGGCTGCGGCAAGTACTCAACAATCTGCAGATTCGGTTAATGAATTAAAAAAACTTGGAGATAAACTTAAGGAATTAATGAATCAATATGAGTTAGTTAAATGAACGAAAAAGAGGAATTTAGGAAAAGAATCTTAAGGACATTTAAAATTGAAGCTGAAGAGTGTATTCAAAATATGACTTCAAATTTAATTGAATTAGAAAAAGACCCTTTAGAATCTCGTAAAATGGAGTTAATCGAAGCTACGTTCAGGGAATCTCATAGCCTTAAAGGAGCATCTCGTGCGGTTAATATAAGTGGAATAGAAACTGTTTGTCAGTCCATAGAAAATATATTTTCTGTTTTAAAAAATGAAACTCTCGAATTACTCCCTAATGTTTTTGATGGGCTTCATTTAGCAATAAATATTCTTAGCGAGATACTAATTAATCCTACAGATGAAATCAATGATGATCTAAGCGAAAAAATTTCTGAAATTATTATTAATCTGGAAAATATTGAGCTAAGTAAAATAGAAGATATTGTAATTTCCAAAATAAAAAAAACAAAAACTATCATTAAAGAATCATCAAAGAATGATGAAATAGAGGAACTAAAAGTTGATAAAAAGGAATCTCTTTCTGAAATAAAGAGGCTGTCAAGCGAAACCATCCGTGTTAATATTAGAAAATTAGATGATTTATTATATCAGGTTGAGGAAATGCTTTCGTTAAAATTAACAACCATTCAACACAGTGAAGACATAAAATCTATTTTTCAAAAAATGAGTATTTGGAAAAAGGAATCTTCAAAAGTAATTCCGCTTATGAGGGATGTTTTGCAGGAAATGGAATTAAAACAAAAAAACAATAATCTTTCTAAAGATGAAGAGAATATTAAAAAACTTATTCGAATTTTCGAATGGACGATTGATTTTTATAAAATCATAGAAAACCAGTTGCTTGAGCTGAAAAAGAAATCTTTTCAGGAATCATATGATACAGGGGTAAAAATTGAAAACCTTTTAGATGATATTAAAAAAATAATATCAATTCCTTTTTCGTCTATTTTAGATGTTTTTCCAAAAGCAGTAAGAGATTTGTCAAAGGACAAAGGTAAAAAAATAGAACTTGTTGTTAAGGGCGATGATATTGAGATTGATCGAAGAATATTGGAGAAAATACAAAACCCATTAATGCATCTTATCAGGAATTGCATTGATCATGGTATTGAAAAACCAAATATTAGAAAACAAAAGAATAAGCCAGAAATAGGGATAATAAAGATCAGTATTGATCGACTTGAAAACAATAATGTGGAGTTATGTATTTCTGATGATGGTAAAGGAATAGATTTAGAGAATCTGAAAAAAAAGTATATAAATCAAAAGAAGATTGAACAAAAAAATACTGCTGATATTACAACAAATAATCTTTTATCATATATATTTAAATCGGGTGTTTCAACCAGTAGCATTATAACTGATATGTCGGGTAGAGGGTTAGGTTTAGCTATTGTACAGGAAAAAATTGAACAGCTAGGTGGTTCCATTTCTGTTAATACAGAAAAAGATAAAGGAACAGAATTTAAGATTCAAATATCATTATCGATTATTACATTCAGAGGAGTTCAGATTCGTGCTGGTGATATGAAATTTGTCATACCAACGTCAAAAATAGAACGAGCGATAAGAGTAAAAAAATCAGAAATAAAAACTGTCGAAAATAAAGCAACTATTCCATTTAATGGAGCTGTAATTCCTTTAGTTAACTTAAATGATGTTTTAGAGTTTACTAAACAAGAAAATGATAGCGATTATGTTTTAGTAATAATTTTAGGATCACTGGGAAATCAGGTTGGATTTGTGGTTGATGAAATTATAGATGAAGAGGAAGTTTTGGTAAAAAGTTTTAATAAACACCTAAAACGTATTAGAAATATATCAGGAGCTACTGTATTGGGCTCAGGGAAAGTAATACCTATTCTTAATGTTTCAGATCTTTTAAAATCAGCAGTAAAAGAAACTTCTTTTGTTATACAACAAAGCGATGTTGAAAAAGAAAATGGAAAGAAATCTGTTTTGGTTGTAGAAGATTCGATTACTTCTAGAATGCTTCTGAAAAATATATTAGAAACTGCAGGTTATTTGGTCGAAACAGCAATTGATGGTGTGGAAGGTTTTACAAAATTAAAGGAAGAAGATTTTGATTTAGTTCTTTCTGATGTTGATATGCCAAGAATGAATGGATTTGATCTTACTTCAAAAATTCGTTCCGACGAAATTCTATTAGAGAAACCTATTGTTTTGGTTACATCTCTTTCAAAGCGCGAGGATCGAGAACGAGGGATGGAGGTTGGAGCCAATGCCTATATCGTTAAAAGCAGTTTTGATCAAAGTAACCTGTTAGAAGTTATTGATAGATTAGTATAGCAATTAACAATGAATAATTTGTAGCATGAATAGTGTGCCCAACGAGTTAAAATAAGATATAAAACAGCATAAATTACAGATAAAATATTATGATAAAAGTATTAATAGTAGAAGATTCAAGGGTAGTAAGCGAATATTTAAACTATATTTTAAGTTCAGATCCTGAAATTCAGATTGTTGGGAATGTTAGTAATGGACGACAGGCAATAGAATTTTTAAAAAAGAAAAAACCTGATGTTATTACGATGGATATAGATATGCCAATAATGGATGGGCTTGAAGCAACGCGTATAATTATGTCAACTACTCCTGTTCCAATTATAATTGTAACTGCCAGCAGAAATGCGAAGGAAGTAAGCATTTCAATGGAGGCATTAGCAGCAGGAGCACTTTCAGTTGAAGAAAAACCGCGGGGAATAGGCCATCCCGATGAAGAATTTCAAGCCAGGAAATTAATCAAGATAGTAAAGTTAATGTCTGAAATTAAGGTTGTTACTCGTAAGTTTTATATGATTAATAAATCAGAATCAAAATTAGATGTTAAAATATCAAAGCATACTATTGGTGATTTAAACAAAAAGAAAATTGTTGTTGTAGGATCATCTTCAGGAGGTCCACTTGTTCTTCAAAAAATATTTTCTAAAATCACTCAAGAATTTCCTTACCCAATTCTGGTTGTTCAACATATAGCGGTAGGTTTTATTGATGGTTTGATAAATTGGCTTAGAAACACTTTGTTAATTCCGATTCAGGTTGCTACAGATAATGAAGTTTTAAAATCAGGACACATCTATTTTGCACCTGATCATCATCAAATGGGAGTAAGTAATAGTGGCAAAATCAATTTAGATAAAAGTGATAGCTATAATGGATTATGTCCATCAGTTGCTTACCTTTTTAAAAGCGTTGCCGAAGAATATGGAAAGCATGCAATTGGAATTATACTTACCGGTATGGGTAGCGATGGTGCAAATGAACTTAAAATTTTAAAAGACGCAGGTTCTATTACTATTGCTCAGGACAAAGAAAGTTCTATTGTTCATGGAATGCCAGGTGTTGCAATTAGACTAAATGCAGCGAATTATATAATGAATCCTGTAGAGATTTCAGATGTTTTATTAAATATAGAACAATATTTTACAAGTATTAACGAGAATCTTCATGAAAATATAAGTAAAAAAGGAGGTTGATTATGAAACATAATATGAAAATATTAATTGTTGAGGACAGTAGAACTCAGGCAGAAGAACTGAAGTATATTTTAGAACGTAATGAATATATAGTGCAACATGCTTTAGATGCTAATAAAGCAATGGATTTATTAAATAAATATGAGCCGGATGTTATTATTAGTGATATTATCATGCCCGGAAAAAATGGATACGAATTATGTAGAGATATTAAGTCTGATAGTAAGTTAAAAAACATTCCTGTTATTCTTTTAACTTCTCTTTCTGATCCTTCAGATATAATAAAAGGTTTAGATTGCGGTGCCGATACTTTTATTACAAAACCTTATAGTGAAAATTTTCTCCTTTCGAAAATTGATTATTTAATTATGAATTTTAGGATGAGAAAACATCAAAGTACTGATATTGGTTTAGAAGTCTATTTTACAGGAAAAAAACATTTAATAACATCTTCACGTTTGCAAATTGTCGACCTTCTTTTTTCAACATACGAAAATGCAGTAATTAAAAATGATGAACTCAGAACCGCAAATAATCAATTAAAGTTAACACAATCGCAGTTAAATGATTTAAATAAAAGCCTTGAAAATAAGGTTATACAGAGAACACATAATATTAAAAATATAAATGCCGTTCTTCGGGCTATTCGAGATATAAATCAGCTCATTATTAAAGAAAAAAATCGCAAGAAATTAATTAGAAAAGCTTGTAATATAATTATAAAATCTAATGTCTTTCAAAATGTGTGGATTGCACTTACAGATAAAGATAATAAAGTAACAGATTTTTTTGAAAATGGAATAAAAAGTAAACACCATAAATCTTTCAAAGAAATGTTTCATGACTCTATTCCATTTTGTATGAAAGAAGCTCTTAAAACTGATGATATTTTATTAATTGATGAAAAAACTAAGGAGTGTGGTACATGTCAAAGGAAATTACTAAGGGATAGTATTAATAATGTAGAGATGATTATAGCATTAAAATCAAAAACAAAGTCTTATGGTGTTATAATGGTAACGATGCCTAAACATTTTATCGAAGATGAAGAACAGCAACGTTTATTTAAAGAAATAGCCCAAGATATTACTTTTGGCTTGTATAATATCGATTTAGAAGAGCAACGAACCCTCGCAGGAGAAAGGCAAGCTCTTACAGCAAAAATTTTATCTATACTAAGTAGACAAAATGAATGGCAAAGATTAATAAAAGATATTATCAAAGTATTAAAAGATTATACAGGATTTGATGCTATTGGAATAAGAATGCAAGATAATCATGATTTTCCTTTTTATGAATCAATTGGTTATTCATCAGAATTTTTAAAATCGGATAATATGTTGTGTTCAAAAGATGCAAATAATGAATATATTAGAAATGAAAATGGTGAAGTGGTTTTAAAATGTTTATGTGGAAAGGTTATATCAGGAGGTATTCATAATCATCAACCATATTATACAAAAATAGGAAGTTTTTGGTCAAACAATTTAAGTAAATTAATTGAAAGCAAGGTAATTAAAGATTTAATTATTCCTGAAGGTATTTTATGTCAGTCAGAAGGCTATGAATCAATTGCATTAATTCCTCTACGATCAGGAACAAAAACAATTGGCTTATTAAAATTGAAAGATAAACGTTCTAAGCAATTTAATTTGGAAAAGATTCATTTCTTTGAAGAAATTGGTCATACTATTGGGATTGCATATAAAAGGATGCAAGCAGAGAAACTACTTAAAGAAAGTGAACAACGATTTAGATCCAGTTTGCAAAATTCAAAAACAACAGTTTCTAATCAGGATTTAGATTTAAAATATTCTTGGGTATATAATTCCTATCTTAATCTTGAAGATCACCAAGTAATTGGAAAAACTGATAAAGAGATCTTTAGTGAAGATGATGCAAATACTTTAATCGAACTGAAAAAAATAGTATTAAGAACAAAAGAAAAAATAAATAGAATTATTAAGCTAAAAGTTGATGGAAAGGTAAGTTATAAAGATATTACATGCGAACCTATATTAAAAAATAGTGATGAAGTAATAGGGATCGCTAGTATTTCAACAGATATTACAGAGTTAGAGAAAGCAAAACTGAAAGCCGAAGAAAGTGATAAACTGAAATCTGCATTTTTAGCAAATGTATCACATGAAATTCGAACACCATTGAATGGTATAATAGGCTTTTCAAAACTGTTAGTTGTTTCAGATATACCAAAAGAAAAAGCAGAAAGCTTTGTTGATATAATAAATGAAAGTTGTCAGCAACTTTTAAGAATAATTGATGACATTCTTGATATCTCAAGAATTGAAACAGGCCAGTTTGAAATTACGAAAGAAGATTTTTATTTAAATGATGTTTTCAAATTATGTTTTAATGAATTTGAGCCTAGATGTCTAGAAAAAGGATTAAAATATAGTTACTATAACAATGTTCAGAAGGAATTACAATTTATTAATACAGATAAAATTAAATTAAGTCAGATATTGAATAATTTAATAAGTAATGCTATTAAATTTACCGAAATAGGAGAGATTTTTATAGGTTGTGATTTAAAAGCTGGTTATTTGGAAATAAGCGTAAAGGATACTGGAATAGGTATAAGTGAAGAAGATAAAGAAAAAGTATTTGATCGATTTTGGCAAGTAGAAGTTGATTTTGCACGAACATATGGAGGTACAGGTTTAGGATTGTCAATTGTAAAGGCTTATGTCGAGGCATTAGGTGGTACCATTGGAGTAAAATCAAAAATTGGTAAAGGGACTGAAATGTATTTCAGGTTACCACATACAATGCAGGAAACAAATAATTCTATTATTTCAGAAATGAAGAAAGTATCAATAAATAATGATTTGAAAGACAAGGTTGTTCTTGTAGCTGAAGACGAAGAAATGAATTTCCAATATCTATACGAAATTCTTAGTGATAAAAAAATGAAAGTTTTAAGAGCTAAAAATGGTGAAGAAGCAATAGAAATGTGCAGTTCAAATCATGTAGATATGGTATTTATGGATATAAAGATGCCTGTGATGGATGGATATACTGCAACCAAAATAATAAAAAAGAAATTTCCTAATTTAATAGTTATAGCCCAGACAGCTTTGGCTACATATAATGATAGGGAAAATGCCTTAGAAGCAGGTTGTGATAATTATATTTCGAAACCAATTAATTATGAAGAATTAGTTAAAACAATTGAAGCTTATTTTAAAAAGAATAAAAAATCCATCAAATCCATTTAATAAATTTTTAATCAATTAATGTCAATATACAAAACATCTGTCAGTTTAATAAATTAAATACAAACCTTTTTTACATGTTATTGTATCTGTTTTTTATACTCTTGATAGTTTATCAACTAAGCTAACAATTAATAACGTTTTTTTTTTTTTTTTTTTTGTAATCGTCTAATTTTCAATAAACAAGAAGTAGATTTCGTGGGGTTTTATCTTAATCTTTTATAGATTTAAAGGAAATAGAAAAGTATAATATTGACCGTATATTTTTTATTCATTTTTTCTATTATGAAAGCTTTATTGATACATTTAAAACTATTAGTTTTGATCTTGAAAATAATAATGATTTTCTAGGTATTAGATTATTAAACGAGGAAATATTCTAAGTAATAATGGTTAAAGTAAATAAAATTGGACTTTATAATAAATTGGATTTGTTAATATCATTTTTTCATCCAAAATCACAGACGATTAAAAAAAGAAGTAAGACTAGGAAGAAGCTATTTTTGGAAAATTGTAATTCGTTGAATGTTATAGATTTTATTGGGAAATCAATAGTAAATAATACCTATTATTGGGAGTGTTTGATTGATCAGGATGGAAATTACCTTCATGTTTCGCCCGCATGTGAAAAAATATGTGGATATAAACCAGATCAATTTGTTAATAATCCAACATTTATTATTGAAATTACGCATCCATATTATAAAGAAAAAGTCAAAAAACACTTTTGTTATAATAAGGATGAAATTCTAAGTAACTATTTATTAGAGTTTAAAATTATCAGAGAAGATGGTGTTGAATGTTGGATAGAGCATAATTGCAAGTCTGTTTTCGATAATAATGGAAATTACTTGGGTAGACATGAGCATTACAAAGATGTTACTGAGTATAAAAAACGCCTTTATGAGTTAGAAAAAAGGGAAAAGAAATATAGAGATATTGTTGAACTAACAATTAACGCAATTTCATGTACAAATCAAGAAGGTTATTTTACTTTTTTTAATATGCAATTCTCTAATTTATTTGGTTATAGTTTCGATGAAACTAAAGAATTAAGATTTTTAGACTTAGTTCATCCAGACGATAAGCAAAGAATTCAGGAAAAACACGAAAAAAGATTTATTAATAAAGAATCTGTATCTAACTATGATTTTAAAGGAATTAAAAAGGATGGAACCATAGTTTATATTGGTATAGCTGTTAGCTATATTGTTAATCTTTATGGTGAAAATGATGGGTCAATATCATATTTGAGAGATATTACCGAACAAAAGATTGCTAATGAAAAGATAAAAATATTTGCACAGACAATCGAAAGTATCAGCGAAGGAGTTTGTATTGTTAATACAGATCATAAAATATTTTATATAAACAAGGCCATGCAAAATATGTATGGTTATTCTACAGAGGAGATAATAGGGAATACTCCTAAAATTTTAAGTCCGAATACACCAAAAGTGGTTTCCGATACTATATATAATGAAGCATTAAATGGCGGTTGGAAAGGTGTTGTGTGGAATGTCAAAAAAGATGGATATGTTTTCCCTGTTGATCTTACAACTTCTTTAGTTAAGAATGCAAAAAATGAAACAGCAGCAATTGTCGGTATAGCAAGGGATGTAACGGAAAGAATGCAATCCGAAAAATTTAAAAAAATTAAGTTCAATATTTCTCAAGCTCTTGCAAATAATATAAAACTTGATGTTTATATTTCTTTCATTATTGATCAATTAAAAGGAATTGTAAATATATCTAACTATTATTTTGCACTTTATGACAAAGAAAATGATTCATTTAGTACTTCATGTATTTTAGATGAAAAGGATAAATTTCTTAGTTGGTCGGCAAATAAGACATTATCAGCGCTTGTAGTTAAAAACAAAAAATCTCTACTTGTAAATAGAGAAGAAATTGATAGAATGGTTCAAAATAGTGAGATTGATATTGTTGGAACTGAATGTGAATCATGGTTGGGAGTTCCTGTTAGTGTTCTTGGAAAAACGAGTGCGCTTTTTGTAATCCAAAGTTATAAAAGTAAAAACTCATATAAAATTAAAGATCTGGAAATCTTAGAGTTTGTTTCAGATCAATTAGGTAAGTTGATTGAGAGAAAAAAGTATATTAAAGATTTAAAAAAGGCTTTAAAAAACGCACAGGAATCAGATCAGCTTAAAACAGCTTTTCTAGCAAATATGAGTCACGAAATAAGAACCCCTTTAAATGGATTTCTTGGTTTTGTAAAATTGTTAACTTCTGTTGGTAACGATGAAGAAAAAAGAAACCACTACATTGATATCATAAATAAATGTTCAACGCAACTGCTTTCTATTATTGGTGATATTATGAATATATCGAAGATAGAAACTGGTCAAATAGAAGTAAATATTGAGAAATTTGAAATAAACGATCTCCTGAAATCATTATTTGAAATACATAAATATCAATTTGATGAAAAAAAAATCGATCTAAGATTACTGCCTGATTTATCTAATAAACCCAAAGAGATTAATACAGATAAAAGAAAATTGATTCAGATACTTTCAAATTTACTAAGTAATTCACTGAAGTTTACTGAGCAGGGATTTACTGAATTTGGATATGACATTAGATCTAAGACTTTTGAATTTTATGTTAAAGATTCAGGTATTGGTATTGAAAACTTTCAATGTGAAAAGGTATTTGAATGTTTCCGACAAGTAGAACTTGAGTACACAAGAAAATATGGAGGTAATGGTTTAGGCCTTTCTATTTGCAAAGGATTTGTTGAGCTTTTGGGAGGAGAAATATGGTTAGAATCAGAAATAGGAAAAGGCTCAACATTTTATTTTACATTGCCATATAATAAATAAAAAAATCTAATTTACTTATCGTTTTAGTATCTGTTATAATCCTTAATCAAGAAGGAACTACTTTATAAATTCTTAAAATCCTTTAACATATTTTAACACTAAAATGCTTTAATATTGTGCATGATTATATTTGACAGAGTATAATTTTTTTCAATTATTTTTTAACAAACTAAAATTGTGTATCTTTTCAAAAATTAAAAAACTATGAACGAAACAGTTGATATAAAAGAGCTGAATGATAGAATAGAAAAGGAAAGTTCATTTGTTGACATGATTAAAATGGAAATGGGCAAGGTGATTGTTGGACAAAAACATCTTGTAGATTCTTTATTAATTGGACTCCTTTCTGATGGGCATATTTTATTAGAGGGTGTTCCTGGTTTGGCAAAAACATTAGCAATTAATACATTATCAAATGTTGTGAAAGCTGATTTTAGTCGAATTCAGTTTACTCCAGATTTGTTGCCAGCCGATTTAGTTGGTACGATGATCTATAGTCAGAAGAAAGAAGAGTTCCAAGTGAAAAAAGGACCTGTTTTTACAAATTTTGTATTAGCCGATGAAATTAACCGTTCTCCTGCAAAAGTACAAAGTGCTTTGCTAGAAGCAATGCAGGAACGCCAAGTAACAATCGGAGAAACTACATATCAATTACCGCGACCGTTTTTAGTGATGGCAACACAAAATCCTATTGAGCAAGAAGGAACATATCCATTACCAGAAGCACAGGTTGATAGATTTATGCTTAAAGTAGTGGTTGATTATCCTAAATTTGAAGAGGAGAAATTAATCGTTCGTCAGAACATAGCTAAAGAATTTCCTAAAGCAACAGCAATATTAAGTCCAGAAAACATTATTAATGCTCGTAATGTTGTTAAAGATGTATATATCGACGAAAAAATTGAACGATATATATTAGATATAGTTTTTGCAACAAGATTTCCTGAGAAATATGGCTTAGAAAAATTTGCTCCAATGATTAATTACGGTGGTTCGCCACGTGCAAGTATTAATTTGGCAATGGCATCAAAAGCATTTGCATTTATTAAACGTCGCGGATATGTTATTCCTGAAGATGTTAGAGCTGTAAGCCACGATGTATTGCGTCATAGAATTGGATTATCATATGAAGCCGAAGCAGAAAATATTACTAGCGAAGATATTATTACGGAAATTTTAAATACGATTGAAGTTCCTTAGGGTATCTTATAACTGAAAAATGAAAAAAATAATTGTACTTCTGTTAATTGTAGTCTCGAGCTTAAACGTTCTTGCACAAAATTTTGTTGGTAAGCATAAATTGCAAATCAAAAAAGAGATGAAACTAAATCATAAAGATTTCTATTTTGCAAAAGAGGTCTTGAGTAAAAATAGTTTTATCAAATTTGAAGATTACGATGGTTATCGAACATATTTGTTTGTACTCGACGATGATGGATATTGTAAATATCACATGTTAATGTGCGATTATAGTTTACTTAAAAATACAATTGACTCATTAAATAGTCATTACGAGTATAAAAACAATTTAATATGGTACGATTATATATCAGGTAATCAGGATTTTGTTGTTAGAATAAAAAAAGAAGAGTGGTATTTTTCTATTATCACTAAGAAGCTCGATGTGAAAGATTGATGTATAACCTAAATTAATTGGTTGTGGAAGCTTCAGAACTACTGAAAAAAGTAAGAAAAATAGAGATCAAGACAAGAGGCTTGTCTAGAAATATATTTGCAGGAGAGTATCATAGTGCATTTAAAGGTCGAGGAATGGCTTTTAGCGAAGTGCGAGAATACCAGTATGGCGACGATATTCGGAACATAGATTGGAACGTAACTGCTCGCTTTAATCATCCCTATATTAAGATCTACGAAGAAGAGCGTGAGTTAACAGTAATGTTACTTGTCGATGTGAGTAATTCAAGAGTGTTTGGAACACAATCTCAACTAAAGAAAAATCTTATAACTGAGATTTCTGCTGTTTTATCTTTTTCTGCAATACAGAATAACGATAAAATTGGAGTTATTTTATTTAGTGATAAGGTAGAAAAATTTATTCCCCCTAAAAAGGGGAGAACACATATTTTGAGAATTATTCGTGAGCTAATTGAGTTTAAGCCTGAGAATAAAGAAACAGACATCTCTGAAGCATTGCGATATCTAACAAATGCAATTAAGAAAAGAAGTACTGCGTTTATTATTTCCGATTTTATTGATGATAAAGATGGAACTCCGAGATTCGACGAGGCAATCCGGATTGCAAATAGAAAACACGATCTAATTGGGTTAAAAATTTATGATAAACGAGAAAAGGAACTTCCATCTGTTGGGATTATTCGAATGAAAGATGCAGAAACTGGAGAGTACGCTTGGGTCGATACTACCAGTAATAGCTTGCGTAGAAATTATGCCAATTGGTATAAAACAATGGAAGAATCGGTAAATGAAACTTTAGTAAAAGCCGGAGTCGATTTTGTCTCAATTGCAACAGATCAGGATTATGTTAAACCATTAATTAATTTATTTAAAAAGAGATAATTGAATCTTAGTTTATGGTACGAATTTTAAATATATATATATTCACCTTAGTTGTTTTTGCAATCAGTATTAATACACTAAGCGCTCAAACAGTAAGCGTAGAAGCTAAATTGGATACAACAGAATTTCTTATTGGCGATCAGGTTGGATTAGAATTACATGTAAAACAACCAGTAAATGTTGATGTTGCAATCCCTATTTTTGATTCCGAACTTACAAATCAGATTGAAATAGTAGAACAATCTGAAAACGATACTAGTTTATTGGAAAACGGAGATTGGTTAATTAAGAAGCGAATATTAATAACTGCTTTTGATTCGGGATATTACGCCTTACCTCCAATTCCAGTTTTATATTATAGCGATACAATTAAAACAGAGCCTTTACTTTTTAAGGTAAATACAATAAAAGTAGATACTTCGCAAGCTATTAAAGATATAAAAATGCCATATGCAGCACCTTTAACTTTCAAGGAAGTTTTACCTTGGGCTGGAGGAACAATTGGCGTGGCTCTTTTAATACTAGTATTAGTATATGTATTTAGAAAAATTAAACGTAATGAGCCAATTATTAGGCGATTAAAACCAAAAGAGCCAGCTCACATTATAGCATTACGAGATTTGACTAAGCTAAATAATGATAAGTTGTGGCAAAAAGAAAGAATCAAGCTTTATTACACTGAGTTATCAGATATTCTGAGAGTTTATCTTTGGAATAGATATTCGATTAGAACAATGGAACGAACTAGTGAGGAGATTTTAGAATCTCTTAAAATTTCCGATTTTAAAAATGATGAATTATTTGATGAGTTGCAATCTATTTTTAAAATATCTGATTTAGTGAAATTCGCTAAATTCAAACCTTTACCAGACGAGAATGCTACATGCATGAATAATGCATATGATTTTGTTGAGAAAACAAAACTCATTGTAGTTGAAAAGGAAGAGGAAATACAAATTGAGAATGAGCAACAAAAAGTAGAGTCTGGAAATAAGGAGCTTATTGAAAAGATAGATAGCAAATAATTATTTGAATTAGAACCAATGAATAATATAACCTTTGCAAATCCAAATTTATTGTATCTATTAATTATAGTAGTACCTATAATTGTATGGTATGTCTTCAATAATAAAAGAACTCATGCAAGTATTCAGGTATCAACAATAAAAGGAATTGGACAAAATCATTTAACATATAAACACATTCTAAGACACGTAGTATTTGGTTTTAGAATTCTGGCAATTGTTCTTATAATATTTGCAATTGCAAGGCCACAATCGATATTAAGCTGGCGAAATGAGGAATCTGAAGGTATAGACATTGTATTGGCTTTAGATGTTTCGAGCAGTATGTTAGCACGTGATTTTCAGCCAGATCGACTGGAAGCTGCAAAAGATCTTGCAATTCAGTTTATTGCAGGGCGGAGCAACGATCGAATTGGATTGGTGGTTTTTAGTGGAGAGAGTTTTACACAATGTCCATTAACAACTGATCAAGCTGTTTTAATCAATCTTTTTAGAGATTTAAAAAGTGGAATGATTGAAGATGGAACAGCAATAGGAATGGGATTAGCTACTGCTGTTAGTCGTATAAAAGATAGCGATGCACAAAGTAAAGTAATTATTTTATTAACGGATGGAGTTAATAATCAAGGTGCTATTGCTCCTGCAACAGCAGCTGAATTAGCTCAAACTTTTGGCATAAGAGTTTATACAATTGGTGTAGGAACCGAAGGAATGGCACCATATCCAGTGAATACTCCTTTTGGTATTCAGTTCAAAAATATGCTAGTAGAAATCGATGAGGAAATCTTACAAAACATAGCTACTAGTACTGGAGGTGAGTATTTTAGAGCTACCGATAACAATAAGTTAAAGCAGATATATGAACAAATAGATCAGCTCGAAAAATCGAAAATAGAGGTGAAAGAGTTTAGTCAGAAAGATGAAGAATTTCTACTATTTGTTCTATTTGCAGCACTTTTGCTTTTATCTGATATGATATTAAGAAATACATTATTAAGACAAATTCCATAAACGTGGAATACAAACTTTGAACTAAGGAAAATGTTTAGATTCGGAAACCCAACATATTTATACATACTTTTAATAATACCTTTATTAATTGTTTTATTTGCAATAGCACAGCATTTTAAAAAGAAAGCTTTGGCAAAATTTGGTGATATGAGCGTTATTGAGCAGCTTATGCCATTTGTTTCAAAAAGCCGACCATTGCTAAAATTTATCTTTCTAAGCCTTGCAATTATCTCTATTATTTTTGCTTTGGCTGATCCGCAATTTGGATCAAAACTTGAAAAAGTAAAACGAAAAGGAGCTGAAATTATAATTGCTTTAGATGTTTCAAATAGTATGCTAGCTGAGGATATTAAACCTAATAGATTGGAAAGAGCAAAACAAGCAATTTCTAAATTAGTGAATAAAATGGAGAATGATCGTATTGGCTTAATTGTTTTTGCTGGTGATGCATATATTCAAGTGCCGGTAACATCGGATTATTCGGCGGCAAAAATGTTTTTATCCTCAATAAATACGAATATTGTTTCGAAGCAAGGAACCGCAATTGGTTCTGCAATTGATTTAGCTATGAATTCTTTTACACCTGAAAGTGAAATGGAAAAAGCTTTAATCGTTATTACCGATGGAGAAAATCATGAAGATGATGCTATTAAAGCAGCTGAAATAGCCCATGATAAAGGAATTACAATTCATACGATTGGAATGGGAAGCCCAGAGGGTGCGCCTATTCCTTTAAAGAGAACATCAGGACAAGATGGATTCCAGAAAGATAACGAAGGTAATACTGTTGTTAGTAGATTAGATCAAGCAGCTTTGCAAGAAATTGCATCTGTTGCAGGAGGTGTTTTTATACGAGCGAATAATACTCAAACTGGTTTAAATAAACTATTTGATCGTATTAATAGCATGGAAAAGAAAGATATGGAAGAAAAAATTTATACGGATTTTGAGCATCGTTTTCAATATTTATTGGGTATTGCTCTTTTCTTTATCCTTTTAGATATTTTTATTCCTGAACGAAAAAGTAAATGGTTTAAGAATTTTAATCTTTTTAAAATTAACGAGTAATCATGAGGTGGTTTAAAATATTACTGATATATACTTTTGCAATGATCGCAGTTACAGCGGTCGCACAGAAAGAACGTAAATATTTACGTCAAGGAAACAGTGAGTTTGAAGATGCTAATTATCAAAACTCAGAAGTTTCGTATCGCAAAGCCGTTGATCTTGAGGAAAATAAAACCCATCAGCCTGCTTTCAATGTTGGCGATGCTCTTTATAAGCAGGAAAAGTACGAGGATGCAATTGCTCAATTTGAAAGCATTGCTGATTTAGATCTGTCGAAAGAGGAAAAAGCGATGATCTACCATAATTTAGGAAACTCGTTGTTGCAAAGTAATAAATTGAAGGAAAGTGTCGACGCATACAAAAAAGCTTTAAAGAATAATCCAAATGATTTAGACACTAAATATAATTTGGCTTATGCTCAGAAAAAATTAGAACAACAGCAAAAGCAAGATCAAAATAAGGATAAGAACGAGGATCAAGATAAAAAAGATCAAAACCAAGATCAGCAAGATCAGGATCAGAATAAAGATCAACAAGATCAAAATAAAGATAAGAATAAACAAGATCAGCAAGATCAAAAAGAACAACAGCAGCAGCAAAAGCAACAAATATCTAAGGAAGATGCAGAACGAATTTTGCAGGCTATAGCTAATGATGAGAAAAAAACTCAGCAAAAAGTGAAAGAGGAAAAAGCTGCTGCAACGAAGGTTAAAACCGAAAAAGAATGGTAATCATTTAATTAGTAATTATAATTAATATGAAACGTTGGTATTTTATAATTTTAATCATATTTGCAAAATGTACATTTGCTCAAGATGTATCATTTAAAGCATTGGCACCTGAGGTTGTGGAAGTCGGACAACAGTTCAGACTCACATATTCAGTGAACGCAAAAGCTCAAAATTTCTCGGCACAAGCAGTTAACGGAATAAATGTTTTGGCAGGGCCAAGTACTTCACAATCAAACAATGTTAGTATTGTTAACGGAAAGGTTACTCAAAATTTTGAATTAAGATATACTTACATTGTGCAAGCAATGAAAGAAGGCAATTTTACAATTCCTTCAGCTGAAGTTATAGTAGAAGGAAAAGTGTATAAGTCCAATCCTCTTAAAATAGAAGTGATTAAGGGAAATGCCGCCCAAAATAAGAAATCAGTAAATGCAGCAGGTATTAATCAAGCTCAAGCAAATAACTCAACTCAGGTTTCCAAAGATGATTTATTTTTAAAGGTTTTAGTTAACAAAACAAAGGTGCATCGAGAGGAACAAGTTATTGTTACAGTGAAACTATATTCACGTTTAAGGGTTACACAATTGGGTGCGCCAAAGTTTCCAGCTTTTGATGGATTTGTTTCTGAAAGAATAAAGCTTCCACCTTTAAATAGTTTAAATGAGGAGCGTATAGGCAATGATATTTATTTAACTGGAGTATTGGAAAAGTTTATTCTTTATCCTCAAAAAACAGGGGATCTCAATATTGGTAATTATTCTCAAGATATTTTTTACCATAAGTCAACAAATAGAAGATCGCGAAATATGTTTGATGATTTATTTGGAATGGTTGAGACTGAAAAAATAAATGTTTTAAGTAATGATGCAATAATTCACGTTTCCTCGCTGCCATCAAATAAACCTTATAATTTCTCAGGAGCTGTTGGTAAATTAAAATTGACAGCATCCATAGACAATAATAGTGTTAAAACGAATGATGCGATTAATCTTAAAGTAAAACTATCTGGATCTGGAAATATAAAGTATATCAATCCTTTGGAAATAGAGTTTCCTTCGGATTTTGATGTGTATGACCCTAAAATAAATGATAATATAAAATATTCAGAACAAGGAGCTATAGGAAATAAGTCCTTTGAATATCTTATGATTCCAAGACATGCTGGCGACTTTACAATTCCTGCATTTAGTTTTACTTATTTCGATACAGAACAGGATCAGTATAAAACAGAAAAAGCAGGACCATTTAAAATTACAGTTGCTAAATCAGAGGGAGATACAACTGTTACCGTATCATCGGTATTTAATAAAGAAGATGTTCGTTTTTTTGGTAAAGATATTCGATTTATTAAAAAGAATGAGAATCCTTTAAAGCCAATTAATAAATTCTTTTTTGGATCCTTAGGATTTTACTTAGTTTATATAATCGGATTTTTAATTTTTATTACCGTATTCATTTTTCGAAAAAAGATGATGAAACAAAATGCAAATGTGATGTTGGTTAAAAATAAGAAGGCTAATAAATTTGCACGCAAACGTTTAAATAAAGCTTCAGGATTTATGAAGCAAAATCAGAACGAATCATTTTATGAGGAGTTAGTAAAAGCTTTATGGGGATATATTAGCGATAAGTTGGGAATCCCGGTTGCTGATCTTTCGAAAGATAACGCTCGTAATGAAATGATAACAAGAGATGTAGATCAAGAATACATAGAACAAGTTTTAAGTATTATTGATAGATGCGAATATGCGCGTTATGCTCCAGATACGGCAGAGACCAAAATGGATGTTTTATATAACGATGCTATAAAGGTGATAAGTAAATTACAACAAAAACTGAAATAGAATAGGAGATAACAGATATGAAAAAGATACTATTTTTTATCGTTTCTATAACATCGGTTCTGTATTTGAATGCTCAGGAAACAGATAATTTATTAGAAAAAGCGAATAGCTTATTTATAGATGGTAAATATCAGGAAGCTTCAGAAACTTATGAGAATATTCTCAAACTTGGTTATGAATCATCGGATTTATATTACAATTTAGGAAATGCATATTATAAACAGAATGTTATTTCGCAATCAATTTTGAATTACGAAAAAGCATTACTTCTTGCTCCAAACGACGACGATATAAAATATAATCTCGAACTATGCAATCGATTGGTAATTGATCAAATTGAAACTTTACCAGTGTTTTTTATCACTGGATGGATTCGAAATTTGAGGAATCTTTTCTCATCGGATTTGTGGGCTGCGATTAGTATTGTATTATTTACATTGGCATTAACCTTCATTTCATTTTATTTTTACAGTAAAGGCATTAGTTTTAAGAAATTATCGTTTTGGCTCGGCTTTGTACTAGCAGTATTTTCATCTATTTCTTTTGTTTTTTCAAATCAACAAAAGAATACTATTATATCCGGAAAAACAGCAATTGTTCTGAGTCCTTCAGTTACGGTAAAAAGCTCTCCAGATGCAAGTGGAACCGATTTATTTGTTATTCACGAAGGTACAAAAGTTTCTATCGATGATAATATATCAGAGTGGAGCGAAATTAAACTTAGCGATGGTAGCAAAGGATGGATAAAACTTGAAGATTTGGGTATTATATAGTTGCTTATATAATTCTAACCTTTGTTGGAATCATTCTATATTATTATAAAATTCTAAACTTTAATTTAACAATTCTTCTCATTTTTTAAAGATTTAGTATATTAATGTGCTGAAAGCTATATGTAAACAAATGCATATCGATTTTGGAATTAATAAACTTAAACTATTTTAATATGAGACCCTTTAAAGGACTTTTTCCACTTGCAACATGGCTTATGCGCTTTAGTGTTGTATTTTTTGTTTTAACTAGATACTGGAATACGTTTGTACAGTTCAATTTTCAAAGTATCTTATTTTATGTATCTGCAATATTTATTGTATTTACAGTTTTACTATTTATAGGCGGTTTTCTTCATAAAAGTAACCTAACGGTTTTTTCATCATTCATATTAATTTTAGTTACGGGTTACCATGCTTTCTTAAATTTAGAATCGAGATTAGATCATAATTTTGCCGTATTTGTTGTCCTTGGTTCTATTTATGTATACTTTTTAACTACTGGTAATAAAAAGTAATTCTTTATGAGTAACTATAAAATTTATACCCGAAGGCATTTTCTTCAGGATGTTACTTTGGGAGGTGGAGGATTAATAATTCTTGGTGCATTAGGCTTTCGAATATTTAAAGATCAAGAAAGAAATCTAATTAAAGC
Source organism: Bacteroidales bacterium (assembly GCA_016342685.1). Taxonomy (GTDB): domain Bacteria; phylum Bacteroidota; class Bacteroidia; order Bacteroidales; family UBA12077; genus UBA12077. The sequence goes on from JAEINU010000001.1 coordinate 949,403, forward strand.
TATTAGTATTGATTTTGAGAAATGTGCAGGATGTCGAACTTGCGAAACTGTTTGTTCAGCATTTAATAATCCTATTACAATAGATGGAGAACAAATGAATGGATTAGGAAATCCGTATTTATCAAATATTAAAGTTCATCATTTTAATCCGGATGTAGATGTTCCGGTAACTTGCGCCTTATGTGATGATACTCCTTGTATCAACGCTTGCCCTGTTTCCCCTGATTTAATTACAGGACGAAAAGCATTATATCGTGATAATAATATGACGATAAAGAATGATATTGAACGTTGTATAGGATGCAAGCAATGTGCAAAAGCATGTGAAAATTTACGAGGCGGAATAATCCATCCAAATCCTATTACAAACAAGCCAGAACGAATGTGTACATTATGTGATGGTAATCCGAGTTGTGTTGATAATTGTCCGTTCGGAGCTTTGGCATATGTTGAAATGCCTATTGATCGTGATTTAGAGAACTTGGCACCTGCTAAAATTGCAGAAAAGCTTATTGAACAACTGTATCAATTAAATGTTTAAAAAATCATGGCTATTAAAGGATATTACGGAAAGTTACTAGATATAAATCTTACGACAGGGGAAATAAAGAAAACAGAAATACCAGAAGAAGATATTAAGAGATTTATTGGAGGACGAGGTTTAGGGACAAAAATTCTTTGGGATAAACTTCCAAACCCGGGAGTTGACCCTTTTTCACCCGAAAATGCGCTTTTATTTATGCCAGGACCTTTTTCTGGCTTACCTATTCCATCATCATCACGAACATGTGTTGTGACAAAATCTCCCCGCACTTCGGCGATAAATACAAAATATAAACATGGTTCGACGGTAAGTTATTCAAATATGGGTGGATTTTTCGGACCTGAAATTAAATTCGCAGGTTACGATGGGATTTGTGTTACGGGGAAAGCAGATAAACCTGTATATATAAAGATTGAAGACGATAAAGTTGAGATTCTTGATGCTACCAAATTCTGGGGCATGGGAACTGAAGAGCTTGATAATGCTCTAATTGATGAATTAGGCGATCGAAAATTTGAGTCGTGTTATATTGGTCCTGCAGGAGAAAATCTGGTACCAATGGCTTGTATTTTAAATACTGCAGCGAGAGCAGCTGGTCGGGGAGGAACAGGTAGTGTTATGGGCTCTAAGAATCTTAAAGCAATTGCAGTAAAAGGAACACAATCACCGAAGTTGGGTGATCATAAAAAATACTTGGAATTACTATCACAAGTTAGAATATCATTTCGAGATGATAATAAAGACTCATTAAAATGGTGGCGTTATGGAGGAACTGCTAATGCTTTAGAAAGCTCAAGTAAAAATGGAACTCAAGCGGTTAAAAATTACAGTGAGGGCACGTATGAAGAGATCGAAAAAATTGGAACAGAGGCAAATCGAGAAAAAGTATGGAAACGCGATTTTGCTTGTTTTTCCTGTGCTTTGGCATGTAAAAAATCAGGAATAGCAAAAGGATCATACAGTGTTATGGTTCACGATGGTCCGGAATATGAAACAGGTACAATGTTGGGTGCCAATCTTTTAATTTCCGATTTAACAGGATTGCAAAAGTTAATAGCCGTTTCCGACGATTATGGAATTGATATTATTTCTGTTGGAAACACAATAGGTTTTCTAATGGAAGCTTACGAAAAAGGAATTATTGATAAGAGTGATCTAGATGGAATGTCATTAAATTGGGGCGATGTACAGGCATCATTAGAAATGATTCGTAAAATATCTACTAAAGAAGGAATTGGAGAGCAAGCATCTAAAGGCGTGAAATATCTTGCAGAACATTTAGGACATGATTCTCATAAGTTTGCAATACATGTAAAAGGTCATGAATTAGCAGCATGGAACGTTCCTGTGAACTCAGATTATTGGAGTATAACTTACGCAACAAGTAATCGTGGTGCATGTCATATGAATGGAGGCTCCCCAGAAAGTCAAGATTTAGCTGCACTGCGAGATTCAATTGCAGCATGCAGTTTTGCCAGTAGTTGGTACAAAGAAGAGTTAAGTTATTCTCAGTTTCTTTCTGTCATTACTGGATTAGAATGGACAGAAGAAGATTTTGCAAAGGCTGGGACACGAATCTTTACTTTAGAGAAAATGTTTAATTATCGCGAAGGTTTTAACATTGAAGATGACACATTACCTCCTAAGTTTTTCGAGAACAAATTTACGGTTGGCGATCATAAAGGCGCAATTGTCAACAGAAGTGAATTTAAACGGAATCTGCGCGATTATTACAAATTGCGTGCTTGGGATACAAGAACATCTAAACCTAAAGATGAAACTTTAAAAGATCTTGATCTTGATTTTACAATTGCTTAGAATATAAATAACGAGGATGTCCTCTAAAAAGAAGAAAAGTCATTCATCTTTATGCTTCGTATAAGAAAACTCCGACAAATTCAGGGTGACAAATAGATAGTAATCAATATTTCACACTGAACTTGTCGAAGAGTAGTCTTTAAGAAAGACTTTGAACATCCGAATTTATCCTAATTAAGGAATTTGATTTTCAAATAATTTAAATGGATTCACCTTACTAAGATTCATACTAAATCTTATGCGTTCGTAGAATTTGTCAAATACAGCATCGCTATAATCATTTAATTGCTTAGACATAAATAATGGTAATGAAACTATTATTGATTTGCCTGCAATTCGATACTGAATTCCACATTCCCATGCAAATTTTTCAGAGTTTTCATATGTCATATAATCGTCGGGGGTACCATAAATTGCCATATTTCCATATACATGGAAGTTTAAGATATTTGGCAATCCTGGTATTGCAGCCGAACCATTAAATGCAACAATCCATTCCGAGCTTGTAAAATGTGGAGAATATATTGCAAAACCACCATCATTAGCTAGGTATTGTTTTCCCAAAAAACCATTTGATGTAGGACTCTCAAATCTTCCTAGAAACGACTGATCATAGGTGTAGTCGCTGGAGCCAGTGTGTCCGCTTAGACCATAATTATAGGTAGAGGAAATATCATCGCTTTTATATAAAAAGGCACCTGCAAAAAGCCTAAGATTAATTGCTTTAGTACGTTTATATTTAATCTTATAATTTAATTCTGCATTGGTTTTTATAAAATCGGGGTTGTATTGAGCCCCAATGTTTGCTGTATATGGTCTTAAAGAACTGCTATTTTGATGAATAAAATCCAAATTAATAAAAGTTTGTAGATCAGGGTTTATACCTGAACTTATATCATCTATGTTATCGGCAAGAATACCACTTAGTCTGATGTTATTTTTTATTTTGCTTCTAGGATCCTTTTTCTTTAAGTGAAAATTAATTTGAGCTTTCACACTATGAAAATTCTCATCGGAAGCGCTGCTGTATGCATACCTCTTTCCTGATAATCCCACGGTAATTTCCCTAAAAACTGATTCGTACGGTAATATATGATATTCGAAATTCGCATAACCTGCAATGTTTTTATTGCCAAATGAATACATAGGTATCAGTTGATATTCAAATTTATTACGAGGAATAAAAGAGTTGTAAAAAACCAAGCCTAACATATAATTATTGTATTGATTCCATCCCATAGCAGGGAACATGTACAAATTGCTATTAGATGAATTTTCGGCAATACCCGCTATTTGTAGATGCACAGGTTCTATTTTCTTAAATAAGCCTTTTTTTCTTATGTAATTATTGTTTCGATACATCTCGGGCATTTCCATATTGGGATCTATAATTAAATAATCATAAGATGTATTTGTTGAAAGATCAATTGTTTGTTTTCCATCAAAACCACTAACCCATTGTGTAAATTGGATTTCATTGTTTTTAAATCCAGAAATTGGAAAAGGAGCATTAATCATTCCTTTATTTTTAACAATAACTTTGTTGTCTTTTGCACTAAGGATTTTGTAATCTAATTTTTTTGTTGAGTTAATCATATCATCAAAAATCCAGCTAAGATCTTCGCCGGAACCATCTTCAAATGCCTTTTGAACGTCTTCGGGGTATGGATGTTTATATTGCCAATTAACAAAAAAGTCTTGCATAATTTGATTGAATTTTTCTTCTCCCAGATAGGCATGTAGATGATCAAAAACACAAGAAGTTTTATGGTAAATGATTTGACCATAATTAGATTCTGTAAACTGAATTGAGTGCAACGATGGCTTTTGATCCAAGTTAAATCGTGCAGACATTAAATAAGAGAATTGATGAAATGTTTTGTAAGGCATATCTTCTATATTCAATAGTTTAGCCTGTTTTTTTGTTAAGGCCATTTTGTATAATTTGTCATTACCATTATACTTTTCTTCCATATATCTTGCTTCGCTAAAACTATTAAGACCTTCGTCTAGCCAAGGAAATTCTCTTTCGTTAAATCCAAGCATTCCATAGAACCAATTATGACCAACTTCGTGCATTATTACAGTTTCCAGAACTAAATCTTTCCTAGAGTCTCCTATTACAGTTATATTGGGATATTCCATTCCACTACCTGCACTTATTGATGAATGAACTGCCGTGCATTGTTTATAAGGATATTCTCCATACCATTTTGAATAATAAAGTAATGCATCCTCAATATATTCAATTGATCGTTGCCATAAGTCAGCTTCATTATTTAAGAACATAGCCCAACAAACAACTTTATTATTAGAAAGCTCTTTTTCGCTTTTTAATACATTAAATCTTTTATCAGCAAACCATGCAAAGTCATGTATGTTTTTTTGAGTGTATCGAATGGTTTTATGAACAGAATCTGATTTAGGAAAAATATTATCAGATTTATCAAATTCTTTAATCAAGCTTGTTTTATCAGCTAAGTTATTGAGCCATTCTAACTCTTCCTTATTTTGCAAATCTCCTGTGGCACCCACAACGTAATTTTTTGGTAAAGTTATTGTAACATCAAAAGAACCAAATTCTGAATAAAATTCACCCATGTTTAAATAAGGCATCTGATGCCATCCATATTTATCGTAAACAGCAGGTTTAGGATACCATTGTGTAATTTGGTAAGATTGCCCAACATGTCCAAGGCGAGAAACTGTTCCTCTTGGTATTTTAACGTGAAAAGGTGTTGTAATTATTATTTTTTGCCCGCTTTCCAGAGGTTCGTTAAGATAAATTTTGCAAATGTCTATATGTTCTTGATCATATTCCCACTTAACTGGCTGGTTATTAATTTTAAAATCTAAAGAATCAATATACCCTCTTAAAAAATCATATTCAAATAATTTATAATTGCTATCATTCAATTTCTGTTTTGCTAAAGCAGTTTGATTGTTTTTATAGGCATTTGGCCATAAGTGAAAATAAATAAATTCCAATTCATTTGGTGAATTATTAATGTATTCGATCTGCTCAAATGCACTTAGCTCATGTGTTTTATCGTTTAATTCAACTTGAATTGTATAATTTACTTCTTGCTGAAAATAATCCTGACCGTATGCCAAACTAAAAGTAAATAAAAAGGTTAAAATACTTAGGAGTGATTTTGTTTTTCTCATGTTATACTGATTTATTTTTTCTTTAGGACGAATTAAGATAAACTAAGTTACATACAAAAATTATTAATTTAAAAATAATGATTTTAAGACACATTATCATGATGATTTATTTAAAAGTCTTATAGATCAGTCAAACTATTTAGTATTTTTGTCTAATAAAATTATAAAACAAATTTCGAAAACAATGTCCGACGATAATAAAATAATATTCTCAATGCACAAGGTAAGTAAAACTTACCCACCGAGTAAAACTGTAATTAAAGACATTAGCCTTTCATTTTTCTTAGGTGCTAAGATTGGAATTATTGGTTTAAACGGTAGTGGAAAATCTACTTTGTTACGAATAATTGCAGGTCAGGATACTGCATTCAATGGTGACCTAGTTTTTGCTTCAGGTTATTCTGTTGGAATGTTAGAGCAGGAACCAATTCTCGACGAAAACAAAACTGTTAAGCAAATTGTGCAAGAAGGTGCAAAAGAAGTTGTTGATGCAATTGAAGCATACGAAGCAATTAACTTAAAATTTGGTTTGCCCGAAGTATACGAAGATCCAGATGCAATGGATAAACTAATGGCTGAACAATCCGTGTTGCAGGAAAAGATCGATCATTTAGATGGGTGGAATCTTGACACAAGATTAAATCGCGCAATGGACGCCTTACAATGCCCCCCCGATGAGCAACTTGTAGGTGAACTTTCTGGTGGTGAACGTCGTAGAGTTGCATTGTGTCGTTTGCTTTTGCAAGAACCTGATATTTTATTACTTGATGAGCCTACGAATCATTTAGATGCAGAAAGTATGCATTGGTTAGAACAACATTTGCAACAATATAAGGGAACTGTTATTTGTATTACTCACGACCGTTATTTTTTAGATAATGTTGCAGGATGGATCTTAGAATTAGATCGTGGTGAAGGGATTCCATGGAAAGGAAATTACACATCATGGTTAGAGCAAAAATCTACACGTCTGAAGACGGAAGAGAAAGTTGCTTCTAAACGCAGAAAAACCTTGGAGCGCGAGTTGGATTGGGTGAAAATGGCTCCTAAAGCTCGTCATGCTAAATCAAAAGCTCGTTTATCGGCTTATGATAAAATGTTGAATGAAGATACTAAACAGAAAGAAGAGCGTTTAGAAATTTATATTCCTAATGGTCCACGATTAGGCGATAAAGTAATTGAAATGGATTCTGTTACTAAAGCCTACGATAATAAATTGCTTATTCAAGATTTAACATTTGCGTTACCACCTGCAGGAATTATTGGAGTTATTGGCCCGAATGGTGCGGGTAAAACAACTTTGTTCCGTATGATAATGGAACAAGAAAACTCCGATTCAGGAAATATTACAATTGGTGAAACAGTAAAAATCAGTTATGTCGATCAAACACACAAAGCTATTGATACAGAAAAATCAGTTTTCGAAGTAATTTCTGATGGATTGGAAAATGTTCAGCTTGGAAATAGAACAATGAACTCTCGTGCTTATGTTTCACGATTTAATTTTAGTGGTTCAGATCAAGAGAAAAATTGCGGTGTACTTTCAGGTGGTGAACGAAACAGATTGCATTTGGCTTTAGCATTAAAAGCAGAAGGAAATGTTTTATTACTTGATGAGCCAACCAATGATATTGATGTAAATACATTACGTGCTTTGGAAGAAGGTTTAGAGAGTTTTGCAGGATGTGCTGTTGTGATTAGTCACGATCGCTGGTTCTTAGATCGTATTGCTACACATATTTTAGCATATGAAGGAGACGGACATGTGCATTTCTTCGAAGGTTCTTTCTCTGAATATGAAGAGAATCGAAAAAAACGTTTGGGAACTGATACACCAAAACGATTTAAATATAAAAAACTTACAAAATAATACACTTTGTTATCCCGGGTTAATCCCGGGATTTTTTGTTTGTACTTCGTGGCTTTAAAACCTATCTTTTTTGTTAATACTCTCCAATTATTTCCACGCTACAGGTAATTATATTCGTTTATGTTTTTTTTCAAAATAATATACAAAAAGGGGTCACCTTTTACCCTTTTTAAGAATATATAGGTAGACGGTACATCTAATTAACCTTAAAATAATATAAAAACTTTAATAGAATTATAATCATGAGAAATTCATTTTTAATAGTTGGATTGTTATTAACTATAATTTCGTGCAATTCAGAATCGTATCAATTTGCTGTTATATGTGATACGCGAAGTGATGCAAATAATAGTGGAAAATCAGGAGTAAATGCTTCTGGAGTTGAAGCAGTATGCAGGCATTTAAACCAGTCTGGTGCTGAGTTTGTTATTGCGCCAGGTGATTTTATCTGTGGTAATGTTGATTGGTACAAACCAACACCACCAAGCAACGATACACAGTATTCAGCTTTTCTGGAAGCCGCTAAAAAAGGGGGCGTTACTTTACCAAATGGAGATGGAATTCCATTATATGCTGTTCGAGGGAATCATGAATGTTATCAAAATATCCTACCTAAGGATAGTGTAAAAAGCTCTTGGATAAAGAATATAGGGTATTCTCTTCCTAAGAATGGTCCTGAAGAAGAGATTGGTTTTACCTATAGCTTTCCATATAAAGGGTCCTTATTTATTGGTTTAGATCAGTATATGTATGCAGATTCTACGCAAAAAACAGGATTGTTAATAGATCAAGAATGGTTAAATCAAGAATTGAATAAATATCCAAAAATAGAACATTTATTTACATTTGGTCATACACCTGTATTTGCAGCGAATCATCAAGATTGTTTGGGTGAAGATTCAATAGCTCGGAATATATTTTTACAATCTATTAATGATCGATCAGGAGTTTATTTTTGTGGTCACGATCATTTTTATGCACGAGCGAAAGTTCCTGTTTATAATCAGTATGGAGGAATAAAAAATTACATTCAGCAGATAATTACCCCAAGTGGTGCACCATTTTTAACAGGTAGCAGAGATGATAATCATAAATGGAGCGGTAATTACAAAAATAAAGATGTGGTTAAAGAAGAATACCTTGATAATTATTTAGGTTATCAACTAATAACAGTTGAAGGAAATAATGTAACTATTGAGTTTATAGCAACTTCGGATGCTGCTTCATATACCATAGATTCTGTTGGAGTGTATCATTATACTTACAATGACAACTGGGAAACTTGGAATTTCGAAATCATGGATACATATTCATATTCCTTACCTTAAAAGGATAATATGGACATCAAATATTTCAATATTGATTGGATTTCAAATAATGATGGGCCGGGAAAAAGACTCGTTCTTTTTTTACAAAAATGTCATTTAGAATGCGCATGGTGTCATTCTCCGCATTCACAGGGAGAATGTTCACCCTTGTTGTTTTTTTCAGGTTTATGTATAAAATGCGGAGCTTGTGTTGATTCTTGCACTTCAAATGTTCATACAATTATAAATGATGTTCATCAGATCGAAAGAGGTCTGTGTTTATTGTGTGGAGATTGTATAAAAGCCTGTCCATCTTCAAACGAAGAAAAAGGCGCCTTAGTTTTACCAACTAAATCGGTTGATGTAAATATACTATATAAAAAGCTTAGGCCTCAATTGCTTATGCTTAAAGATATTGGGGGCATAACAATTAGTGGGGGAGAACCCTTGCTTCAGGCAGAAGCCGTTAAGTTATTACTTAAGTTATGTAAGCAAGATGATATAAATACAGCTATAGAAACATCTGGTATTATCTCGGTTAAGAACTATAAAATACTATCATCATTAGTTGATACTTGGCTCTTGGGATTTAGATTAACTACAAACGAAGAAAAAATTGACGGAAAATTATTAAAAATATTCTCAGAATCGCTTTCCTATTTAAGCAAGCTTCCCAATACTCAAATTTTAGCAAGAATTCCCGTTATTCCAAATCATAATACATTTGATGAGTATTACAATAAAGTTTTAGAACTTTTAAATAACAACAATATTCAAAATGTTGATTTACTTAAATACAATGCACATACATCTCATTATTATAAGGCTATTGGTAAAGATTTTAATGATAAAGAATTGATTGATTTAACCAATAGTAAATACGAAAATGCAAAAACTTATTTTTTAACTAATAAAATCACACTCTATGAAAATTGAATTAAGAGAAACGAATACTGAGCGTATTGGTAAATTATTAGGAGATTTAAGACAAAGAGGTCTTATGAATAGATCAAGCGAATGGTTTAAACGCAATGAATTACCAGATATTATTAAGGATAAAAAGTATCAGGCATATAGAAAAGAACCGGTTATTATAAGACGTGCTGTTGCTATTCAAGCAATGCTTGAAACAATGACAAACGAAAAGATATCAAAACACACGCATAGTTTCGAAATTGAAGATGGCGATTTGTTTTTAGGAGTTCTTCCTATGGGATCAAATGGACTGGGGAAAGTTTTCCCTAATTATTTAACGGAGGACGAAAAACGAATAAGTTCGTTAACAAATAGAACAGAAACAGCATTACTAGGACACAATACAATTGATTACTCAAATATCTTGGAAAAGGGTGTAAAATCTGTAATAGAACAATGCAACGAAAAGTTAGAATTGTTAAATGCAAAAGACGCTTTTTTTGATTACGAAAAGGATGCTTTTTACAAAGCAGTTAAAATTTCGTGTAAATCTGTTATAGAATATGCAGAAAGATTTGCTGAAAAAGCGGAAAAGGATGCAATGCATGCCAAAACAGAAGAACGAAAAAATGAATTGCTAGATATGGCACGTATAGCAAGGAAAGTTCCTGAAAATCCTGCAGATACTTTTCACGAAGCTTTACAAAGTATTTGGTTTGTACATTTAGCCTTGCATAGTTCCATGAACTATATGTCATTAGGAAGACTGGATCAGATTTTAGATACATATCTGCAAAGAGAAGTAGATCAGAATAAGGCGATGGAGTTATTCGAGAATTTCATTATTAAAACTGCCTGGAGATTAAATTTCACTACCGAATATTTGGTAGAGCAAGATCATATGGATCATAATGCTGCTTTGGGAGTCCATCCGTATTATCTTGATCAACGGGCAGGAATGAATAATTTTCTTCAGAACGTTATTGTTGGAGGAATTACCCCAGATGGAAACGATGCAACAAATGATTGTACGTATCTGATACTTCAGGCTTTCGAAAATGTTAATTTATCTACTCCAGGGATTTATGTGCGTTTAGGAAAACATAGTCCAAAGAAACTGTTTACAAGTGTTGCAAAGTCATTTCATAAAACAAAAAATTTACCTTCCATATTAAATGATGATGTTCTGATACCTGCAATGTATAATGCATTAATACAGGATATTAGTTCAAATGATGATAAAAAGCAATACCACGAATTAGCCAATGATTATTGTGTTGATGGTTGTTGGGAACCAATCTTTAATGGTAAATGTGATTGGACATTTGGAATGATAAACGGAATGACTGTTCTTGAATGCACTCTAAATGGAGGAGCCACTTTAAGTTCGAATCCTGAATTATTAAAAGGAGAAAAGTTAAGTCCTTTAACAGGAAAGATTACAGACTATAAAAGTTTTAAGGAGGCATTTAAAACTCAAATACAGTTTTTTGTTGATCAATCAGCAATGACAATGTATTTATATTATATGTTGGATGAGTACATTATCCCATCACCACTTATTTCCGCATTTTTTGGTTCTTGTATGGAGAAAGGTCGAGATAAATCATGGAATGGAGCAGAACATACAATAGGAGGGACAATTTTAGGTGGAGTTCCTGATATGATAAATACTATCGCAGCAATAAAAAAATGGGTAATGGATGAAGAAAAATATGAAATGGATGATGTTCTAGATGCCTTAAAATATAATTTTATTTGCGGAAATGAATCTGATAATAAAACCCAATTAAAATACGATAGTATTAAGCTTGATTTTAGAACAAACTCTCCACAATTTGGTTACGACGATGAATATACAACAGAAATAGCAAAATTTATTCTTGATACTTATTATAATGCTGTTTTAAAATCGAAAAAACTAGCCGACAAGGTATTTCTGAATCCTCCAAAACCCGAAGATGAGAAAGAAGTATTTGCTCTTAGAAAAGTCGCAGGTTACTTCGGTATGGCTATGAAAGAGATTCCCGGATATGAAGATTTTGATATTAAATTTACGGCGGGAATGGGAACTTTTGAGCAATACAATTGGCAAGGAGTTGGTAATGCTGCATCTGCTTCGCGTGATTCCGGAGAACCTTTAGCTCCTAATTTTACTCCAGTGTCAGGAACTATGGATAAAGGGATTGCTAACTTATTAAATACCTTCAAAAAATTGGAACTTGATCGATTTGCTGCAGGTGTAATTACAGATCTTTGCCTCGACGAAGGACATAGTCATATTGAAGTACTCGAAGCTATTCTTCATAAATTTATTAAAGAAAAAGGGAACATGCTTACAGTAACCATAGGTTCTCGCGAAGAATATCAAACTATATATGAGTTGGCTAAATCAACAGCTCAAATGGAAGATAGAGAAGAAGCTGCAAAATTACTTGGCAAATATGCAAATATTGTAGTTCGTGTAGGTGGTTGGAATGCCCCATTTATAACACTTCCACTAAGTCACATGGAAAATTATATTCAACGTCCTGCTGAGTATAAATCTTAAATAGGAAAGAATTATGGAAACAAAATATGGATATATGGGAAAAATCCTTTGGGTAGATTTAACCGAAGGTACATTTACCGATGAAATAATTTCTGATGACGTTTATGAGCAATTTCTTAGTGGTTACGGATTAGCATCAAAAGTAATTTATGAGAATCAACCTAAAGGTATTGATTTTAAGGATGAACGAAGCATTATTTCTGTAATGAGTGGAATTTTAACGAATACAGAAGCCACTTTTAATGGGCGTTGGATGCTTGCTGGAAAAAGCCCCTTAACTGGATGTTGGGGTGATGCTAATTGTGGTGGCGATTTTGGTCCTGCAATAAAAAAGACAGGTTACGATGGTATATTTATCAAGGGTGAAAGCAAAAAACCTATATATATTTATATTGATGATGAAACCCAACAGATTTTATCTGCGGAAGATTTGTGGAAAAAGAAAGATGCAGTGGTAACCGAAGAATTACTAATCAAAAAACATGGAGATAAGTCAAAAGTGATATGTATTGGTAGTGCTGGAGAAAATTGCTCTCTTATTTCAGGAGTTGTAAATAATACAGGAAGATTAGCGGCTAGAAGTGGACTGGGCGCATTGTTTGGAGTTAAACAGTTGAAAGCAATATGTTTGAATGGTGTTCAAGATGTGTATGTTCACGATAAAGAAAAAGTTATAAGTAGTACCAGACAATTAAATATAGATTTGAACAAATCACTCGATCCATTTTGCAATACTATGAAATGGTCAGGTACAGCAGGAACAACTGCCGATTCTGTTGATTCAGGTGATACTCCAATCAAAAACTGGCAAGGTGTTGCCGAAGATGATTTTCCTCACGATAAATCATCTAAAATTAGCGGTTATAATGTTACAAAATATCAGAAAGAAGAATATTATTGTGCTGGTTGTACTTTTGGTTGTGGAGGTTTATGTTCTTTAAAAGGAAATTCATTATTACAAAATACTCATCGTCCGGAATATGAAATTCTCGCTGGATTCGGAGCGCAATTATTGTGTGAAGACGTTGAAGTGATTTTTGAAATTAACGAAAAGCTAAATAGAGCGGGCTTCGATGCTATTAGCGTTGCAACAACGGTAAATTGGGCTTTCGAAGCATACGAAAAAGGTTTGTTTAAAGAAGAATTTCCATATTTGGAACTTAACTGGGGCGATTCTAAAGCAGTTATGAATTTAGTTGATGATATAATTGCTGATAAAAATCTAGGGCATTACTTAATGAATGGTGTTAAGCAAGCGGCCGAGTATTTCGATAAAGATGGAGTAACGGAAGCTATGCACGTTCATGGACAAGAACTTCCTATGCATGATTCCAGAAGAGATGGATCTTTAGGTTTAGGTGTTGGATATGAAGTAGAACCAACTCCAGGTCGACATACTGCAACAAATGCACAATGGCAGCAAATGGCCGATGCTCCAAGTCAAGATTCCGTATTAAATAATGACAAATTGAATATTAAGTTTCAACGAAGATATATTAATACGGATATGTCGCACGAAGAGCAAGGGCAGGATTTAATGGCTGCAAGTTGTTCCGAGGATATTATAAACGGTGCCGGATTGTGTAACTTTAGTTTTATGGGACCATTTGTTCCAGTTGTATCATGGCTTAACAATGTTACAGGTTGGAATAAAACGTTTGATGATTACTTGGAAATAGGGAAAAGAATAAAAACAGTTCGCCATTCATTTAACATTCGCGAGGGAATTGATCCAACACAAGTAAAGGTTCCAAATAGAGCAAAAGGTGATAATACATTAAAGGATGGACCTAATGCTTATAGCGCAAATGTTTTAAAATGGGACGATGCAAAAGCTGATTATTATATTTCAATGGGATGGAATGTTAAAACGGCAAAACCATTACCCGAAACCTTAAAAAATCTCAAACTTGATTTTGTATATAAAGATATGTATCCAATAGAATTAATTTCTTAGTAAAAAAGAGAGTGGTAATTTGTTTTGATTATTTCACCGTTAGTTTTTATAATTGGCGGTGATTTTTTAAATCTTTTTTGGTGTTAATTTCTAATAGATATATTAATTTCATAGATGTAAAAATATCTTTTATGATAGGAGGCGGAGCAGGTTCAATACTTCATATGATTGTAACACTTAAGAATAACAAGAATCTTCTTAAGAGAATCAGTCCATTTAAAAATGTCAATAGAAATAAAGTTAGACATTTAAAACACCAAGATCTTAAATTTAAAAAGTTTACAAAAAAGGAATTTAAGGAATTTAAAGTAAAGTTGGCCGAACAAATTAGAAATCAAAACCGTAAAAATATTCTTGTTTTAATCTTTTCAATACTTATAGGAATATTAATCATAATGTTTATTTGGTTAAGTTTACCCAATATAGCTAGTAAGTGGAATTAAATAGTAATATAGAAAAAGCATGGAATTTCCGATCATTTTTATTTTAATTGTTGCAGTAATAGTAATTATCGTTTTATTTAATTCATTTACAAAGAAGGCAATTGTAAAACGGAAACTTAGAAAAACTCCCAGTAAAAAGATTTCAGATTTTAAAAATGGAAATATAGCAAAAGTAGTTGGTAGGGTTGATTGTGTTAATTCACCTTTATTAGCACCCCTCTCCAATAGAAAATGTGCGTATTATTCTATTAAGGTTGAAAAGAGAGTGTCAACCGGCAAGAATAGTCATTGGGAAAAGATAATTGAAGAAGATGTTTATGATACTTTTATAGTACGAGATAGCACAGGAACTGCACTAATTAACACAGATAATATAAAAAGCTATTTGGTCGTTGATGCAAAATACAAATCAGGTTTATTCGATGATGCAACAGTCCGTTTAGAAACATATTTAAGTAAACATGGACATCAAAGTGTAGGTTTTTTAGGATTGAACAAAACGATAAGATATAGGGAAGCTGTTTTGGAACTGGGAGAACAATTAGCTGTTGCAGGGAGTGGGCAATGGATCGAAAAATCAGAATTACTTCCTAACGAAAAAGTTTTGGAAATTACTTCGTACGAGCAGGTTCCTGTTTTTTTGAGTGATGATACTTCTACTTTAGAATTTGTTCCAGAAAAGAAACCTTCTCTTGAAACCAAAAGAGGTTTTCACAAACCAGAAAGAAAGGAAAAAGGTGTTAAGCAAAAAAAGAGGGAACGTTATAGCAAATCTTATAAGTAGTGAATAATTTGTTATAAAATATCCATTAAATATAAAATTGACAAATCTGTTATTCTTATCTTTGAGCTCATTTAAACTAAGATTAATCTTATAAATGCTCACAGCCGATAAACTTGTAATTCGTTATAATAAATTCTTCCGATCTCTATTTTATCAACTACTATTTTGGTACGCCAGTTTTTTGTTTTATATGTTTATTTCAGGCGAACATCAGATTTTTAAAGTATATCTAAACCTTTTAAAAGTTGACAATGTATATTATATTATTTTATTTTTGAGTATTTCAATTTCATTACTATTTAGTATTATTGATTTATTTTTTACAGATCGAATTATGCGATTTTTTCCTCTTAGCATAACTAAGTTTTTACGATCTGTTTTATATTTTACTTCTGCTTTTGTATTAATATTAGTAGCTGCTCGGTCGCCATTAACAATTTATACAAAAGATAATTACATGGATATATTGAAGTTTTTACCTGAAATGGATATTAATTTCATGCGGTTTCTTCTTCACTTTTATGTTTCTTGTTTTTTGTACAACTTTTTTAGAGGAATGGAAAAGAAATTGGGAAAGGGGAATTTCAAAAGATGGATTTTTGGTTCTTTAAACAAACCGCGAGAGGAGCAAAGAATTTTCATGTTTATTGATATGAAATCGTCCACAACTATTGCTGAAAAACTGGAGCATAAAAAGTTTAGTCATTTGGTGCAAGATGTATTTAACGATTTATCGATTGTAGATAATTATAAGGCAGAAATCTATCAATATGTTGGTGATGGTGCAATTATTTCGTGGAGTGTAAAAAAAGGTTTGCAAAGGAATAACTTCCTTAGAGCATTTTACGCTTTTACTCATGTAATAAATAAACGACATCGATATTATCAGCGTAAGTATGGAGTAATTCCACATTTTAAGGCTGGTGTGCATGTTGGTAAAGTGATGGTTTTACAAGTTGGACAAATCCGTAGAGATATTTCGTACAATGGAGATACAATGAATACTGCGGCCAGAATTGAATCTATGTGTAACGAGTATCGACAAGATTTATTGATATCTGGAGATTTGTACAATCTGGTAAGCGATACAAAAGCCTATAATTTCAAAAACGTAGGAAACATAAAATTAAAAGGTAAAAGAAAAGCAACCGATATTTACCAAGTAAAACAAAAGGCTACGGCTAAAACTCCTCGGGTTTTATTCCCATAATTTTCTATTTCTTTTTCCAGGTAATTAATAAGAAAATCAGGATACTAATTATTTCGAGTGCATAGAATATAAAAAATAATTCGTTAAAATAGTTTTTCGCAATTACCAGTTTTATTCCGGGAGTATCTGATTCTGATCCTTTTGGTAAATAAAAATATGAAATAGTTGCCCTTAAACATCCATACTTAAATGGCGACAGCATGCTTGTTTTTTCACTTTTAATTTCTTTGTCGTTTTGTTTTAAAGTAAGTTGGGCATAATTGTCTTTATAATGAAATCCATTGCGAGTATGATATTTTCTCATTTCTTTGTACTTCATTTTAAGTACATTAATATCATCGATGTAATGAACTTTATTAAGTTTTATGCTATAACCTTCATCAAATTTGAATTCTTGACCAACTGCGAGCTCAACATCACTATATTTGTATCCTAAAAGCATGCTTCCTAAGTGTAGAGCCATAATAATCACAAAAAGTATGTGAATTATAAAAAGTAATATTGATTTTAAGCTGGCTTGTTTTCTTGCAACTTTTAATAGATTGTACCAAGTGCAAAATATAAAACTAACTGCAAGCAGAAAACCAATTAAACATAATCCGATAAACCAAATAAGAACAGTAGGCGAGTTAGAACTTTTTTCTAATATCCAATCCAAAATGAGTTCATTTCCCATTTCTTTTATTGCATAATAAAAGTTGTCATGAATTGTGAGCATTGCACCAATAAACAGCCAAATAATAATCGATAATAAAAGCCAAAAGGCAAAACGCATAGAAGATAGTAGCTTGATCATATTTTAATGAGGTAATAAATAAGTGGTTAGAATTAAACATAAAGCGATTAAGCTGTAAATTGTTTTTTTAAGTTTTGTATTGGCTAAATTAAAAGGCAAATGACTGCTAAGCATAGAAAGTAAGAACATTACACTGGCAATAAAGAAGCCTTTGCTCCAATGCCATGGATCGCCCCACCATAAAAAGCACCAATACGAACCCGAAAATTCGCCTAACAAAAAAACGATTGAACCTAGAATTGTAAAATTTCTTGCTCTATGAATCAATAAATCTTGAATTTTAAAATCAGATTTATTTATTATTGATGCAACAAGATTTATCATTGCAAAAACGAAAAAACCTATGGAAGTAATTCTCAGTTGAAAAAACAGGATTACATAAGATTTATCATACATATAATAATCGCCTGTAACTTCCATCTTTTGAGTTAAAACAAATAATTGAAGAGCAAGTACAAAAAACCATAAAATATTAATGCTTTTATCCTTGTTTTGTGCTTTTCTATTGTAAATAAGACCAAGAATAATTACAATAAATACGATGTTCTGAATGGTTGCAAATTTATCGTATACTGGTAAATGTCCAGATACAAGGTAGGCACCTACATAAGCACTTCCTGCACTTATTGTTGCAAGAACACTTGTGTATTTAATGAGTTTATACTTCTTTGTTAAAACGAATATAACATTAATTGCAATCAACAATAATGTTACAAAATAGATATAAATTAGATGTTGGTTTGTCATAAAAGTTTAGCTAATAATCTCACGATATTTTCTCACAAAAAAACGATATGTTATTTTTAACATATCGAGAGTAAAAATATTATTTTTTGCATCAACAAAAAATATTTAACGAAACCTTTTTAAGAAATTATACTTTTCAATTAATGTTTATGTGTATGAAAATATTCTTCTTCGAATTCTTCTATACTAATATTTAATTTTTTAATGTAAGATAAATCTGTAGTTTGTTTGGCTTTCATCGAATAAACTAATAATTCGTGCAGTAAGCTCAGGTGCGATACATACTTTTCATATGTCTCTTTATTTTCGGGCTCAATAGGTTTTATGCGTTGATGTAAAAAATACTGACTAACAATTTCTTGCAGTTTATTCGCATGTTCTTCCTTATTATTAACCCAGCGAACAATTTGATTGTAATTGAGAGTTTCTTCTGCCGATAATTTAATGATCATCTTCATCGATTTTTCAATCGTAACAATATGTTCTTTAATTAATTCAACTCGAAGAGTATCTTCGTATATTCCGCATGGAATTTCGCAATGTGCATACGATTTATTACTAAGCGAAAGAATTGCAAGCAACGCAATTAATCCGATTTGTTTTATTTTTTTCATAATCAGTTTATTTTGTTTATTGTATAAGCAATTAAAAAAGGTAATTGTTCACAAACAAAAGAGCAGGAGTATACACTTGCGCTTTAGTTCTCAGGAAAAGAGTTATTATAATTTATCAGATGTAATTTGAGTTTCACTCGTTTTCTTAAAAACCTGTTCTGAAACTATCTGTAATAAGCTTCTATAAGTATTCATGCTTTCTATTTGTTCGGTTTCTTTGGATGTAGAATTTCCCCGATTATTTCGAACGAAGTAGATTTTATTAAATAATGCTTGAATAATATACTACCAATAAGCTATTGTTAATTATTTCGTTAATGCTTACTATTCTTCCAAATTTCTCTTCGATTTGCCATTTGGATTCCGTCAGCCATATCAACCATAATCATGATTGACATACCTGCTATAAGAATACCTTTGCTTTTGGTAATCAGATTATTAATCGGATAATTTATAATAGTTATTTTTATTAAATCCTTTAATACGATATATCGATAAATGTTTAAACTGGATAATGGGAGATAATATAGATTTACTTCTAGTTTTGAGTTAGTTAAAGGTACATGTTTACGATTAGATATTACATTAAAATTAATGGTGATAGCTTATTTGCTATTTTAATTAATAAAACTTCAAATTTTGAACAAGATTTAAAATCAACTGTTTAATATTCAGAAACTAGATGTTATGGTAAAGGTATTGTTAAATGGAAATATTATTGCAGAAAGCAATGAAACTGTGGTTGTTGAAGGAAATCATTATTTCCCAAAAGAATCGATAAATCAAGAATTTCTAAAAGGGAGTAATTTAAAAACTACCTGTCCCTGGAAAGGTGTTGCAAATTATTACAATTTAGATGTGGATGGAAAATCTCTAGAAAACTTCGTGTGGTATTATCCACACCCGAGCGCTGCTGCAAAAGAAATTAAAGATAAGATTGCTTTTTACCAGAAAAATGGGATAAAAGTAGTTGAAGATTAAACTCAGCCGTCTGAATTATTGAAACCAGTTAAATGGTTTTGCTTAAATAGTTTATACTTTAGTTTGTCTCTAATATGAATATTTTCCATGATTATTTCAGACGGCTGTTTTTATGATTTTGATTACTCAATATTGTTGGAGTTCTGTTAATTTCTAATTCTCACCTTTGTAAGGTATAGTGAAATAGAAATCAGAACCTTTTTCATATACAGATTCAACCCAAATTTTGCCTCCTAATAACTCAACATAAGATTTGCAAATTGATAATCCTAATCCTGAACCTTGCTGAAAAATTTTATAATCTGTATTTATTTGCCTAAAGCGCTCAAAAATAATATCTAGGTTCTCTTTTTTAATTCCTATACCAGAATCTTTTACGAAGAATTGAACTGTGTTACTGTTTATTAATTGATAACCAAATTTTATTGAACCATTCAAAGAATATTTTATTGCATTTGAAATAAGATTAGTTATTATTTGTTTGAGTTTTACATCGTCTGTTTCAAGTAAAAAATCTGAGCTTGTATTGTGTAAATCCAAAATTAGTTCAATTTTCTTCTCAACTGGGATTGTTATTTTTAACTCTTTTTGTATTTCAAAAAGCATATCATTTAGATTAATGGAATTGTTATTTATAGCCACTTGATTTGTATCTAAATGAGATATTTCAATAATATCATTTATTATGGAAAGGAGTTGATTCCCACTTGAATGAATGATTTTTATGTACTTTTCTTTGGTCTTTTCATCTAGATTTTTTTTACTTAGAAGCTTGGAAAATCCTAGCATACCATTCATTGGAGTTCTAATCTCGTGAGTTAAATTTGCAAGAAAGGCAGATTTTAAACGATCACTTTCCTCAGCTTTTTCTTTTGCTTGTTTTAATTTAATATTTGTAACCGTAAGTTCATTTTGTATTTCTTCCCTTAAAAGTAGCTCTGCATTAAGTAATCTTGTTTTTTCAAATACTTTTTTGTTAAGCGTTCTGTTCCATGTAAAAACTAGAAAAAATGCTATTATTATTAATCCGAATAGTGAAAAAAACGTAGCTAGCAATTTCTTGATGTTGTATGTTTTCTCTATACCAAGTTTAACCCAAGAGTTTAAAATATTTCTTTTCTGTTTTGAAGATATTTGGTTAATCGCTTTATTAATAATAGTTATTATAGTATCATAATGTATTGGGGCTCCAAAAGATAAATTGTATGAAAACGGTATTACGTTTGAAACTTTAATATTCTTAATTGAATTGATAGTTTTAAAATTTGAAAAACTAGCTGCATCTGTTATAGTTACATCTACTTCTTCATTTACTAAACCATTTAAACAATCGTATTCTGTTTTATAGGTGTGGATTTGATATTCGGGATATGTTTCTTTTATTTCATAGTATAGGCCGGTTTCTTCGGCAATTGCAATTTTATAGTCAGTTAAATCTGACAAGTTTAGAACTTTTTTGTTCTTTTTTGAGCTTACGATTACGGCAGGTATTTCAATATATGTTTCAGAAAAAATCATATACTTTTTTCTTTCCTGAGTTTCCTTTACTGATGATACAAGATCTGTTTTGTTGTTTTTGATACTGTCAAGAATATCTGGTAAGTTCTGACATTTTTTATAAAGAAATTTAATGTTTAGAATCTTCTCAATCTCTTTTGCTATATCGATTGAAACACCTTGAGGGATACCATTCTCATCTTCGAAAATAAAAGGAGCATAGTTACATTCTACAGAAAAAACTATACTATCCTTATTTTTATCAAGCCAAATTTGTTCCGATTTTGATAAGATATTTTGGGCATTAGATTCGGCTGCAATAGAAATCAATACACCAAAAAGAAAAATATTTTTAAAAAAGTAAAGGGATTTGGTTTTTAGCATTGCAAACATATAAAACTCATTTTCATGAATAAAATGAAAAAGATAATAAAATAAAGATAGACTAACAAAAGTAAATTCTCAGTCGTGAAATTATTTTTACATGATCGTCTGCTAATGAATGATGATTAAGGTACTTTGTCGTATTTTTGAATCACTTCTATTAAATAACTGATTAGTTTAACACGATTCGTTAATATATCAAAGTTTATTTTATTTGCTACATCGCGAGGAGTATGATAATCGTTATGTAATCCGCTAAAAAAGAATATTGCTGGTATTCCTTTTTTGTGAAAACTAAATTGATCAGATTGTCGATATAATGTTGGAATACCTGAGGATTTCCCCAGACTGTAATCTATTTCACAATTTTGATATAAACTATCTGCTAATTCTAGGTAAGGAATGTATTCAGGATATTGTGCAGCTCCAATTGCATAAATAAAATTATCGGTAGGTTCATGTTTAGCATCGTATCTTCCAATCATATCAATATTCAGATTTATTAATATTTTACTTGCATCAAAATTCTCTGAATTTACGTGATATTCCGAACCAAGTAACCCTAGTTCTTCCGCAGAGGTAGCTAAAAATATAATATTGTATTTTAGATTTTTGATTTTGGAAAAAACTTCGGCTAATTCAAGCAATGCTGCTGTACCAGAAGCGTTGTCATCTGCGCCCGGATAATAAATATCTCCATTCGCTTCTAGGTGATCATAATGTGCAGATATTAAAATAGATTTATCGGAACTTCCAGGAATTATCCCTATAATATTCTCGGTTTCAATTGTATTGTTTATTTTTTCTGTTTTAACAGAGATTTTAGATATTGGACAATCGGCAAGGGATTTTTTATCGATGAGCTTAAGCAGGTTACTTTTTGATTTTCCAGTAAGCGTTTTTATCAGATCATTCGAAATAGCAAATTCTTGAAATTTTTTGTTAAACGTATTTTCATCACCATTTGATAGTCTCATCCTTTTTCTAAGAATATAATTTCCGAGAGACCTTTTTATTGACGAAAACTGTTTGTCATTATCAGCATTTGCTATTATAACGCCATAAGCTCCTAAACTACTTAGTTTACTTCCGATGTTATAAGATGCACGTATGTTTTTCGAGAAAACCAAGACCATATTGCCATTTATATCAATTTGATTAAGGTCTTCGTCGGTTCCGTAACCTCCGAATACTAGTTTTGTTTTGTATTCTGTATTTTGATCTGAATTACCGAGATATGTTATTTTATCATTGTTCGTAAAAATCTGACCATCTTTCTTAATATATATTTCGTTCCAATATCTTTGATTTAAAATAAAGGTTTCAGAAAATGAGCCTGATACAGGTGTGTTTAAGTTTAATTGGTTAAATCTGTTAGTAATAAATTTAGCTGCCTTTTTCTGTCCTTCAGAACCTGTAAATCTACCTTGCAAAGAATCCGACGCTAGTATTTCGATATAGTTTTTTAGATCAGGTTTATTAATAAGTTCATGATTAATATCTTGCGATTGAGCACAGGAGATAAATGATATTAAAACTAGGCAGGAAATATATAGGTATCTTTTCATACTATTTGTTTTTTTAATAAAATCTCGTAAGAATGCGAATTTTATTTATTGTTAGTAAGGAAGTTAACTGCTTCTTTAATGAAAAAATGAATAATTGGTTTAATTATACTCTGATAATTCGTTAATAATCGCATAAATAATTACTGCCGCTAGTTTTGCTGTTTGGTTATCCTGATCGAAACGAGGCGATACTTCTGCAATGTCAAAACCAATGAGTTTATTCGAACGAATAATTTTCTTAATATAACTAAGAACCACTTCCGGATTCATGCCAAATGGTTGCATGGCAGAAACTCCGGGTGCCGATGCTGAGTTAAATACATCGCTGCAGAGGGTTAAATATATGTGTTCGGAGTTATTTATGAAATTATTTATTTGTGATTTAATATCTGGAGCATTTTCTACTTTAAAGTCTTTTGCTAATATGTGTTTTGCACCAAGTTCCGTAGCTCTTTTAAACAGCCTTCGTGTATTTCCTGAAGTTTGCAAACCCAAACATAAATAATTAAAAGGATATTCTTTTTCTTCACAAAAATCAGCTATTTGAGAGAACATGGTGCCTGATGATCCTTCCGATTCATATGGTCTTAAATCCCAGTGCGCATCGAAATTAATAATTCCAATATTTGGAGTTTTGGTTTGAGCAATAAAATCATTAATTCCCAAATAATGACCTAAAGAAAGTGCGTGGCCACCACCAAGCACCAATGGAAATAGACCATTGGTTAGTATTATATTAACAGCTTTTCTTAGTTCAGCTTGAGCATTTTCTAAATTACTATCTGCACAAAAAACATCACCTGCATCGAAGAGTTCAGTTGAAATCTCAAAATTCACCGGTAAATTAGCAAGTTCTTTCCGTATATATTCCGGACCAAATTCGGCTCCTGCGCGGCCTAAGTTTCTTTGAACGCCAATGTCACTTTTAAAACCTAAAAAAAAAATATTGATTTTTGATAGATCAAATTTATAATTCTGAATTTGATTTAAATCAATTAATTGAATAAGCTGATGCATTCTAAATGCTTCTCGATCCTCAGTATCATCAATTCTTCCGGTCCAAAAATGACTAGAAGTAGGGGTGTAGTTTTTTATCATCATAATCAAAGAAATAATTACAAATGTATTGATTTGATTAGAATGATTGTCCTGCAAATACTAAAAAAAACTAAGGTTTATTTTAAATTATAGATTTTACCTATCGGATATACATTTTTTGATTGATCCCAATAAGGTGTCCTTTCATAAAACCAAAATAGTTTAGTCCATTGATTGTTGTAATACTGAGGATTTTTAAGGATAGCTTGCTCGTACTCATCTTTCAATGTAGGATTCTCTTGAATCATTTCTCGAGCCATTTTTTCCATTACATAGGTTTCTACATACTCTTTGCGTTCGAAAATACTATTAAAAAACCCCCATTTTAGATACGAATCTGGACCTTGTGGTTCTAATAAATGAGCAATTATTTTTGCAGAACGTTGATTTACGGGAACAATTACAGATCCTTTGGGAAATAATTTATTAACCTGAAGTTCTTGAAATGTAAAATCTTGAACTATTTGTCGACCTTCGAAAGGTGTATTTGCAAAAGAAACATTGCTGAATTTATAGCTTGTAATCTCAAATTCTTTTGATTCAGTTAATATTGAATATTTAATTCCGTGTAATTTTAAACGTTTTATAATTTCAGTCCACTCAACAGGAATAATGTAGGCTTTAGGTAATTTCACCTTTACATCTTGAACGAGTTTGTCGAACAAAACCAATTCATATTCTTTGGGGTTCTTGCTAAATTGAACCCAAATATCATCTGTCAAATCACTATGCACAATATCGTAATCGACACCTTTAAATTTTACAGTTGTACTATCTTTTTGCGATGTATAGTAGCTTAAAACAAATTCTTTGTTTGCAAGTTGAGATGCTTCTATATCAGCAGATTTATTCATATTTGTTAATTGATTATTATCATTGTCAAGAATTTCGATGGTGCGTTTTAATAAATGATATGTAGCATCTACACGTGTTTTATAATCTTTAAGCATATGAGTCTCAATCAAAAGAGCAGGTCGGTTTTGATACGCAGAATAACCGGTGGAATATCTTGGAGAAGCAGTTCTTCGAATTAGTCCACTTCGCGGGTCGTGCCATTTTCTATATGAAACATATGGGAATATGAGAACATGGTCTTTTTTTAAGTTTTCTTCAATTTCCGATAAATATTTATTTTGCCAATCTGTTTGAGAATTATTCATATCTCCCATTGTATGCATTCCATAAGTCAAAGAGTATTCATAATCAGCTCCGTCTGTTGTATGGATATCTATAAACATATCTGGTAACCACGAATTAAATAATTTCAGCCAGTATCTCATTTCTGGTGCATCTGCTTTAATAAAATCACGATTCAGATTTAGATTCTGAGCTGTTGTACGCCATCCCATTTCTGTTGGTCCATTCTGATTTATTCTATTGTAAGCGCTAAATCTCTCATGGCCATCTACATTAAATATTGGAATAAATAATATGGTTGTATTTTCAAGTAAATCTGAATACTTACCTTTTATAATAATATCACGAATAAGCATTAATCCAGCATCTTTTCCTTCAGATTCTCCAGCATGAATACATGCCTCAATAAATAATATTGTATTTCCTGATTTTTTAACAGACTCGGGAGTGAAATTTTGATTCTTATCTACAATTAATAAAGGTAAATCTCGCCCTTGAACACTGCTTCCAAAGCTTTCATATTTAATTATGTTTGACGATTTAGCTAATTGTTTACTGTACTCAATTGTTTGTTTATAACGAGGTGTTTCGAGAAAGTTGGATTTTTCGTAATGAGTTATCCAGTCAAGATTCTGAGAAATAGATGTAAAAGCAATTAAAATCAAACCAATTAAACTAACTGTCTTTTTCATAGTGTATTATACTGTTTTATAAAATGAAAAACTTTGCATATATGACTCGATAAATATATGCAAAGTTTAATAAGACTTTTTTGAAATATAGATTTTAAGGATTAAAATCTATATTTTTGCCAATAGTACCTTTTAATCTTTTAAAGAAGCTTTCTCGTTCTTCAATTGAGACAAAATTTTCGACATAGGCATTTTCTTCATCAATAATAAAATCATTAATTTCCATAGTTTCTAACATTTCAAATGAAAATGGGATAAAATCTATTTCTACATCCATTCTTTTTGAAGGGCCTTTCATCATTCGTGATTGAAAAGGATCTGTCCAGTGCAATTTTCTTAAATCCAAGCTTTTGAGCTATCTGAAAAGAATAATATACATTTTCAACACTATGTTCAGCATTTGTTTCTGTATAAATATTTTCAGGTGGAATTCCAAGTGCCTTACCATACATAGCCATAATTTCAGCCTCTATATATGGTGTGTATACAGCCGATCCAGAATAGATTATGTTTTTAGTAATTCCGTTTTTATATAGGTAATTTGACCAATAAATGCGTCCTAATAATATTTTACTCCAATATTCATCTTTATAAGGAACTCCAGGAACTATTATTGCATCATAAGGAGCATTTTTAAATATTACCTTAATCTTTTCTTCGGGGCTTTTTGCCTCAGAATAAAAAGATGAAGCCAAAAGTGATAAAATCAGAATAAATGTTTTAAGTATTTTAAATGTTCTCATAGTATTTTTTCTTTAAGAACAAGCCATGAATCGTTTTTGTTCATTATGGCGTTTTAATTATTAAACAGCATCGTTTGTGTAAATTATTTGGTATCAAACCCTTTATTGATGTGAATTTAAAAAAAGCAGCTTATGATGAAAATCATGTATGATTATAGTAAGTATTGTGAGATTTTCTGTTATTTTTATGCTTCAATTTGAAGAATCATTTGTATTAAAGAATGAAAAACGCATTAGTAATTTATTATTCGCAATCAGGACAATTAACTGAAATTGCAAAGAATTTTGCAAAACCATTAGAAAATTCACCGGAGTATACTGTAACCTATGCTAGTATTGAACCGGTTAATGATTATGGTTTTCCATGGAAAGGATATCAATTTTTTGATTCATTCCCTGAATCTGTTGATAAAATTCCATGTGAAATTAAACCATTAGATCTAGAGTCTGAAGATTTTGATCTAATTGTATTTGCATACTCTGTATGGTATATGTCGCCATCGATTCCGTCGAATTCCTTTTTACTTTCGGAACAAGCCAAACGTATTTTTAAAGGAAAACCTGTAATTACATTACTTGGGGTTAGAAATATGTGGGTTGTTGCTCAGGAATATGTAAAAGAAAGAATAAAAGAGCTTGGAGGAAACTTAATTGGGAACATCGTTTTAAGAGATAGAGCAGAGAATATGACTGGGATTATTACGATATCTTATTTCTTATTTACGGGTAAAAAAGATCGTTTCTTAGGATTTTTTCCTAAGGCTGGAATTTCGGAGAAAGACATAAAAAGTGCTGATAAGTTTGGTGAGATTGTAAAAGATTTCTTCGATAATAATCAATTGGATCAGATGCAAAATGCACTCGTTAAGGCAAAAGCTGTAAAAGTAAACCCTTACTTAGCATCCACTGAGCAGATGGCATTTAAACGAGTATTTACAAAATGGTCTAGTTTTATTCTCAAAAAAGGGGGTGCTGGAGATCCTGCAAGAAAAGTTAGAGTTAGGATTTTTGCAAATTATTTTCCTTTTGCTATTTTGTTGATTGCCCCAATAAAGTATGTTTTTTTTCTTATTTTTGCACCTTTCAAATTGAAATCTATTAAAAAAGAGATTGCATATTTCTCAGGAGTTGAATTAAAGTCGAATAATTAGAAGATATATATAAAATGCCGAACCAAGTATATATAAATAACATTGCAAAGTTTTTACCCAACGAACCTGTTTCTAATGAAGATATGGAAACAATTCTAGGTTTAGTTAATGGGAAACCATCAAGGTCGAAAAATATTGTTTTACGACAAAATGGAATCAAGAATCGATATTATGTAATTGATAAAAAGGGTGATATAACATTTTCCAATGCAGATATTACTGCTAATGCTATTAAGAATCTTGAAAATAAGAATTTTTCAATAAAAGATATTGAGGTATTATCGTGTGGTACATCATTGCCAGATCAGTTATTACCTTCCCATGCATCAATGGTACATGGCGAATTAAAAAATAATACGCTGGAAGTTATCTCTCCATCTGGAGTTTGCTGTGCGGGAATGCATGCATTAAAATATGGATACTTATCAGTATTATCAGAACAATCAAACAATGCAGTTTGTAGTGGCTCCGAAGTTATTTCTACTTTATTACGTGCCGATAAGTTCAGCAAAGAAATGAACTGTACAAATACTTTAGAGAAAAATCCAATCTTAGCCTTTGAAAAAGATTTCTTACGTTGGATGCTTTCTGATGGGGCAGGAGCAGTACTTTTGGAGAACAAACCAAATGCTGAAGGAATATCTTTAAAAATAGAATGGATTGATACAATTTCATTTGCAAATGAGCTAGATGCATGCATGTATGCAGGCTGTGATAAAAATGAAGATGGAGAACTTGTTGGTTGGAGAGAATTAAATCCTGAATTGTGGTTGGAAAAATCAGTTTTCTCGGTAAAGCAGGATGTGAAATTGCTTGATAAACACGTTGTAAGCAAGTGTATAACTCCTATGGCTGAGATCATGAAAAAGAAAAATGTGGATAGTGTTGCAGATGTTGATTATTTCTTGCCACATTTATCATCTATGTTTTTTAAGCAAAAGCTATACGATGAAATGAAAAATCAAGGAATTGAAATTTCTGATGAAAAGTGGTTTACAAATCTAACGAAAGTAGGAAACGTAGGCTCGGCATCGATATATATAATTTTAGAAGAGTTATTTCATTCGGGAAAACTTAAGAAAGGTGAAAAAATTCTAATTATGGTGCCGGAGAGTGGACGATTCTCATATTCATACGCTTATTTAACTGTAGCCTAATTATTATGAAAACGAATAATATATCAAAGCCCTATAGTTGTCTATAGGGCTTTTGTTTTTTGCATTTTTAAAATTGTGAAATTAAGTAATAAAACTTATTTTAGCTGTTGGACAAATTAACCTAAAAAATTATATCAATGTATAATATCGCATTATTTGGTCCTCCTGGTGCAGGTAAAGGGACACAATCACGAAAACTTATAGAAAAATATAATTTAGCTTATA
Source organism: Bacteroidales bacterium (assembly GCA_016342685.1). Classification (GTDB taxonomy): domain Bacteria; phylum Bacteroidota; class Bacteroidia; order Bacteroidales; family UBA12077; genus UBA12077. The sequence goes on from JAEINU010000001.1 coordinate 978,760, forward strand.
TTTCTACTGGAGATATTTTAAGACAAGAAATTTCGGAAGGATCAGATTTGGGGTTGAAGGCAAAGAGTGTTATTGAAATGGGAGGTTTAGTTTCTGATGAAATAATAGTTCAAATTATTGAGAAAAAAATTAAAACCAATACAGATGTAAATGGTTTTCTTTTCGATGGATTTCCAAGAACAGTAGTTCAAGCGTACATTCTAGAAGGATTGCTTTTAAAATTGAATACATCATTAAATTGTATGGTTAGTTTGGAAGTTCCACAAGATGTTCTGATGGAGCGTATGCTTGAAAGAGCTAAAAAGGAAAAACGTGCAGATGATACCATTGAAGTAATTCAAAACAGATTGAAAGAATACAAAAATAAAACTGTTCCAGTTGCAGATTTCTACAAAGAAAAGGGGATTAAATATAGTGTTGATGGGGTTGGTGTCTTAGATGATATTTTTGAAAGAATTACTAATGTTGTTGAACAATCATTAACTAAAGCGTGGCTTAATGTTGTTTTATACGGTCCTCCAGGATCAGGAAAAGGTACACAAGGGAAATTGTTAGCTGAGAAATATGATTTGGTTTATATTTCTACTGGGTCTCTTTTAAGAAAAGAAATTGAAAAAGGGACTGACATGGGGTTGTCTGCAAAAGCATACATGGAAAAGGGAGATATTGTTCCCGATGAATTTGCGATTAAACTTATTGAAAAACAGATACAAACACATCCTGATGCAAAAGGCTTTTTCTTCAAAGGATTCCCGAGAACAATTGTTCAAGCATATATTCTTGATGGATTATTAAGAAAAGTAAACTCATCTGTTTCATGTGTTTTTAATTTAGATGTTCCTACATTAGAATCAATTAAGCGATTAAGTGCTCGTAGTAAAACTAAAGAAAGCAGATACTACGATATGGATACGGATGTAATCATTCGAAGATTAGAAAATTTTCAAAATAGGACTAAACCTGTTTTAGATTATTACGAAAAACAAAAAAATATATATACTGTAAATGGTATAGGATCTGAGGATGAAGTTTCTACTCGACTCGCTGAGAAATTAAAAATAGCATTCAAAAATGCAAGATAAAATGAAAAGGCTCCTAAATGGAGCCTTTTTTATATAAAATAAATTCTACTTTTCGAGATTTATTCATTTCAATGCTCGATTTTATTTCACCTTTCCCATTAGATTTTAATCGAACTGGATCAATTCCATTTATTTTAAAATATTCTTTTACTTGATCTGCTCTTTCTTGAGAAAGTTTAAGATTATAAATATCAGTTCCTGATTCATCCGCATATCCATTTATTTGTAAATCATAATAAGAATAATCTAATATATCATAAATATAATCTAACAACTCTGCAGATTCTAGTTTTATTTCCGACGAATTCAAATTGAAATAAATGGGCAGTAAAATATGTGTTTTTTCATTTTCTGATTCAATTATTAGGCTATCCTTACTGAAGGTCTTATAATAGTCTTCTAAATTCTTAATGGTAGGATTAACTTTTCTTCCATCACTTATAAATGAGTTTCCTTTAAGAAAGATCCAGGAGTCGTATTTTCGATCACCAATATCCGCAATTGCTATTTTGAAATGATACCATTGGTAAGGTTTTAATCTTATTCCAGTTGTTATTGGTTTTGTGTAGCCGTCGAACTGAAAAAGATAATTGTTTTCGCAAAACTGTTTTTCTCTTTCTATATTGTCATTATGCTTATATTCTATTTGATTATTAGCAATATAATAATCAGAATTGTGTTCATTGTTTATTAGATCAATCGTAATTGGAGTATTTCTGTTTGGAAGAACAGCAATATTTCTCTGAAGTTTTGTTTCTAGGTCTTTGATAAAAAACCAAAAATATCACTAACACCCTTTTTTACATATTCAGGATATTCTTCTGATGCAAACTGAAATACAAAACGAATACTATCAGTTAACGACATGAAATCAAATTCCAGAATGGATGAATCAAAGGTTTTTAAATTATTTATTGCAGATAAATCTATATCCCCTTTTGCATGATTTTCATTCGAAGCTGTGCCATCATTAGGTCCCATTGCATCTTTCGCTTTTCCAGAGCTTAAAACTATTCCGCTTGCAGGAAGGTCGTTGAATTTACTTTTGTATTGGAATAATCCTAAAGCATTATTCATGCCTGAATATGAAATGTTTTTAATTTTTATTCCATTGTGATTTTTGCTTAAAAGATGATTATAAACCAACTCTTTTGCTTGACAATGGTTTTCGATTCTAAAAGTTTGTGATTTTAGATTACTGAATGAAAAAAATAAAAGAATTAGAAAAACGAATTTTAAATTCATCAATATTAGAATAAATTCAATATCTCATCAACCTGTACACTTTTTTCATCGTAGATTACAGAGTAACTCCCTAATTCAAGTTGTGTTTTTTCTTGAATTAAATCAATTAAAAATTCAACACAAGGAACATCAAATTCTTTACTATTAACATATATAGCAACGGCTTCCAATTGAATGCTGATATCTTCTAGCTGAACACCTTCAGGGAATTCTTTTTTTAGTTCATTAATATCATCGCCTGTAAATATATCTGTTAACAAACCGTTTAAGCTTGTAATTGTTTCTTCAATTAGTTGATCTTTAGTCTTGTTTTGAAAGATTAGGCTTTCTATTTTATCCTGTAACATTTTGTTTTATTTTAAAGGTTAAATTTAATCCGAAATTAAGTAAAAGATTTAAGATAGAAAAATTAGCAAAAGCATATATACATAACATAATTGGAAGTATTGGATTAAATATAAATACATTTTATATTTGGATTAAATTTAAAGAAGATGAGAGAGTTTTCAATTATTGCAGTATCATTAATAAACTTAATAATAGGGGTAAGATATTGTATCTTAACATATAATAAAAAAATAAAACCAGTCTTAGCGATGTGGGTATTTTTTTCTATTGCAGTAGCTATGAGTTTAACAACTTATATGGCGAATGATAATTTTAGTATGTGGGATAACGTACTAAATACTACCGATTTAATAATGGTAACAGCAGTAGCCATAATGATATTTTTTTTTGGTGATAAAAGCTCTAAGTTTTCAAAATTTGATAAAATATGTTTGATAGCTGTTATACTTATTACCTTATTTTGGTTTGTTACTAAAACGCATTTTTTATCTCATTTAATGATTCAAAGTGTATTAGTAATCGCTTATTTTCCAGTGATTAAAAGGTTGTGGCAATCGAAAGAAAACACAGAACCATTTTCTGTTTGGATACTAATGATGATAGCTCCGATTTTTGCATTGCTTTCAAGTAAGGGTATCTTAGCTGCAGTTTATTCGGGAAGAGCAATTGCATCAACAGGATTGCTTATTGTTTTAATGCTTCGAGTAGAATATTTAAATAAGAGAAATACTGAAAAAGAATATTTGAAGATAAAAACAAGATTTTTAAATAAAATAAGAAAATGAAAAGAGCGTATTTTACTACGCTCTTTTTTATATTTATTCTGATACTTCTGGAGTTATTTTTGCGAATAATTTCTTAAACGATCCCCATTTATACTTGTAGGATATTATGAAAAGAAATATTCCTGAGAATATTAATAATTCATACAGACTAAAAACGGGATCAACTACTTCAGCTTTTAAAATAGCAGGTGTTTGTAATACGGAACTATCATGTGTTACAAGCAAAGAACTCAATACATTATTTACAACATGAACCCCAATGGCAATTTCTAAACCTTCGTCCATAATTACACAAATTGCAAAGACCAATCCCAATGTGATATATTGAGGAAGCATAAGAGCAACTCCATATTCTTTAACTTCAGGATTTGTTAAATGCATTACTCCAAATAAAACAGAGGTAACAATTAATGGAATCCATGTATTTTTAGTTAATACAGCCAAGCCTTGTTGAAAATACCCACGAAATATAACTTCTTCAAAGGTAGCTTGCAGTGTAATAAATACGATACTTATAAAAAACAGTGTTATAAATTGACTTGGATTAAATTGAACGGTGTAATCTTCTGGGTTTAGATTATAGCTTACGATCAAACTAATTATCATTAATCCACCCCAAACTCCAATTGCAAAAAAGAATCTGCTAAAATCAAATTTATTCCTTCCAGTTAATGTGTCAGTAATACTTCTTTCATGTAATGGCTTTATTAATAAAATAAATGCTATTAGTCCTGCAGCAAATGGAATTAACATTAGAAATAATCCCAAGTTTGAATTTATACCTAATAATGAAAAATCTGTAAGGTTCGATGAGTTTAGCTCTAAACCTTTGCTCAAAGCTTGAGCTGCAGCAACTATGCTAAAGGGAATGCTTCCCAATTGTGTTACCACAAAAACAATAGCTATCATTATTATATATCTCCACCAACAATTTTTCCCTAGAAATGCTTTTGTAAAATACTTGTTTGTCATATCGATTAAATTTATTAATGTTTTTGGGTTAGTATATCAAGTTTCGAAATTATTACAAAATAATAGAATTAAATATTAAGGCTTATTAAAAACCGCACTTAGATTTGAAAATAGAATGTTTTATTCCGTATTTTAAAAATAACTTTATTAAATCTATTTATAGATGAATAATTGCAAATAATTAATATTTTTGTTCTGATTAATCTAATTTCTACTAAATGAACTCAAGCAAAAAACAGTTTGTAACTTCAATGATAATCATTGGAGTTTTATTTTTTCTTTTTGGTTTTATAACCTGGTTAAATGGAATTTTAATTCCTTATTTAAAAATCGCATGTGAGCTAAATAATCTGCAATCTCTAATGGTTGCCTTTTCATTTTATATAGCATACTTTGTTATGGCTATTCCTTCGGGTTGGGTTTTGAAAAGAACAGGTTTTAAGAAAGGTATGATGTTTGGTTTATGGATTATGGCTATAGGTGCTCTTGTCTTTATTCCTGCAGCATATACTCGTTCGTTTCCTTTATTCCTGTTTGGATTATTTATTATGGGAACAGGACTTACAGTATTGCAAAACTCGTCAAATCCATATATAACTATAATTGGGCCTGTAGAAACTGCTGCAAGCAGGATTAGCATAATGGGAATATGTAATAAGATTGCAGGAGCTCTTGCTCCAATAATTCTAGCTTATTTTATTCTTAACGATGGAGATAGCTTTGTGGAAAGCTTAAAAACTATGGCGCCAGATGCAAAAAGTCTAGCCCTTGATGCACTTGCTGCAAGAGCAATTGCTCCATATACCGTAATTGCAATAAGTTTGTTTTTGCTCGGGATTATGATGCGTTATTCTCCATTACCTGAGATTGAAAATGAGGATGAATCCGAAACTGAAAAAGATTCTAATGACAATGAAGTAGCCAGTATATTTCATCTTCCTCATTTATGGATGGGAGCGATAGCTTTGTTTTTTTATGTGGGAGTAGAAGTTATTGCTGGAGATACTATTATCCGATATGGAATGCTTTTAGGTATTGATATTGCTGATGCAAAAATTTATACAAGCTATACCTTAGTAGCAATGATCGTTGGATATGTTCTTATAGGACTAATTCTTATACCAAAGATTATTTCTCAGCGAGTTGCTTTAGTATTAAGTGCTGTATTAGGAATTGCGTTTACCTTAGCTGCTATATTTACATCTGGACCTACATCTGTCTTTTTTATTGCAATGCTAGGATTTGCAAATGCAATTGTATGGCCTGCAATTTGGCCACTTGCTATTCATAATACAGGTAAGCATATAAAAACTGCGTCTTCACTTTTAATTATGGCAATTGCCGGTGGTGCTACACTTCCATTAATATGGGGTGCTTTTGCAGATTATTTTGCCGGACAACCTCAAAATGCGTATTGGATATGTATTCCTTGTTACCTTATAATTTTTTATTTTAGTATGTGGGGATATAAATTGAAGCCTAGAAAAGTTTTAAATAAGATTGCTTAAAATATTGAGAGATAAGGATAAGAAGTATCCTAAACTAAGATTGTAATTAAAATTAGAAATAGACGGGAATTATTAATTCTGCTATCAAATCTCAATACTATTATCTTGTTACTTTTAAGAATCATCAGTAATTTTACAATCTATAAACCTTAAACTTTTAACCTTTAACAAAAGTATGGATTTAACATTATTAGTATTAGCAGCAGGAATGGGCAGCCGCTATGGTGGATTAAAACAACTGGATCAGGTTGGCCCAAGTGGAGAAACTATTATTGATTACTCAGTATATGACGCAATTGAAGCGGGTTTTAATAAAGTAGTTTTCATTATTCGAAGGGATATTGAAAAGGAAATGAAAGAGTTATTATTTGATAAATACAGCAAGAAAATAAAGATCGAATATGTATTTCAGGAGTTAGAAAATGTACCTGAAGGAGTTGCTTTTCCTGCAGATAGAGTTAAACCTTGGGGAACAGGGCATGCAGTATTAATGGCTAAAGATGTAATTAATGAGCCATTTGTTGTTATTAATGCAGATGATTTTTATGGTAAAAGTGCTTTCAAAGTAGTTGCCGATTATATGAATAGTCAGCAAGGAGATCTGAAAGGAAAGAATTGCATGGCAGGTTATTTATTAAAAAACACACTTTCTGAGCATGGAACAGTTTCACGTGGTGTTTGTAAAGTTAACAATGAAAACGAACTTGTTGAAGTTACAGAACGAACTAAAATAGGCTTGGAGAACAATAAAATTATTGCTGATGATAATGGAAATAATCTTGAATTAAATGGTGATTCTTTTGTTTCGATGAATTTTTGGGGTTTTACTCCAGATGTATTTGCAGAGCTTGAATCTGAATTTAAGAAATTTATACTAGAGAATGCAGATAATATTAAGTCAGAATATTATATTCCATCAATAGTAAGTCATCAAATAAACAATAATTTGGCAACGGTTAAAGTACTTCAAGCTACCGATCAGTGGTTTGGAGTAACTTACAAAGAAGACAAACCTGTTGTTGTAGAAAAAATGAAGGCACTTACAGATGCAGGTGAATACCCTGAACGACTTTGGTAATAGTATATATATTATAGAAGGGACTCGTTATGAGTCCCTTTTTTATTCCAATAGAAGCATTAAGTAATGCGCTGCCGACCAACTAAAGTTATAAGATTCTAAACCTTCTCCTGTTATTGGTTGGTAATTTTCCCGAATCGCCGAGCCTTTGTCCAAAACACCTTCGGCATTTTCAATTAGCATTTTGGTTGCTAGATCTGCTTCAGTATTGTATCCATAATTTCGTAAAGCCTTAACTGCAAAATAAGCTTGGTCTAACCAAACTGGACCTCGCCAATAACCACCGTCAGGTTTAAATTTGGGATGATCTGCACATACGGTTGGGAAAGGAACTCTAGTTAGAAATTTAGAAGTGTTCATCATTGTTTTTGAAGCTTTTTCCGCTTGCTCTTTGCTTGCAATATTAGCCCATAATGGAATCCAGCCTTCAGGTCCCATAATTTTTATAAATTCTTCTCCATTAATATCAGTATCGTAAAACCAACCAGATTCATTATCCCAAAACTGTTGCTGGATTTTTGTTTTTAATTTAAGTGCATCTGATTCGAACTTAACTTGATCCTTTTCAAAGCCTAATGCAATAGCAATTTTATTCATATATATTTTCTCAGCATACAAATAAGCATTTAAATCAACACTTTCCTGATTCAAAGAAAAAGCTTGATCGGAGTTTTTAAGTATATCGCTATCATCGAATCGAATGGCATTATCCATTCCACTTTCCCACTTGGCAGCTATCAATGTTCCGTCGGTTGAACCATATTCACAAATACCATCCTTATCATGGTCACGCTCAGCATACCACCATTCATGATATTTATTAAGTTTAGGATACATTTCAGCCAAAAATGCTGCGTCACCTGTTTCTTCATATACTTTCCAAATTGCCCATCCAGAAAGAGGAGCCTTCGTATTTCTGTAATTATTTGCTTCTATACTTGTATCTCGATAAACACAATCGGGAATGAATCCATTACTTTCCTGAAAGTCATACATTGCTCTAATTTGATTTTTAGCTAATCCCGAATTAAAATGAACCAAAGCTACAGCGTGCTTCCAACTATCCCAAGCCCAAAAGCCATGAAACCATTTGTAATGATAACTTGGAAAGCAGCCTTCGAAATTTAAGCCTTCGGCAGCCGATCGCCAATTATTTTGAAGTGTTAGTATACATTTGCTAACTAGATTTAAATATGCTTCGTTGCGCCATTTTAAAGGAATTCGACTAATCACATCATTTAATTGTTGATTCTTTTCGTTGATACGTTTTTTTAATAAATCATTGTAATTTATATTACTGATCTCAGAGTATAAATTATCTTGAAAACTAAATGATTGTTTAGTATAAATGATTGTTGATTTTCCAGATTTTAATTCTATTTGATTTAGTTTTAAAAGATATGAAGTATCGCATAGTATTATACTATCGATGTTTGCATGTGGAAAAGATAAATAACCAGTAACATTGCTTTTTTCGGAGTGGATGGAAATTGTATTGTTTTTTGAGTTTAAATGGATAAACTTATTAATGATTTTGCCAGAGAATACAGGATTAAATATTAATTCCTTATCAGTAATATTTTTAATTTTGGTTTGTATAATTGCAGTTCCCGATGATTCAAAAAATAGTTCTTGCTTAATTTCAATTTTATCAACCGATACAATCTGTTCTAAATGACTTAAGTAGGAATTCTGAACAATATTCTTAATCTCCGAATCTAATATGTTTTTACCTTGCTTATCAATAATCTGAAGCTTAGAAAGGCATTTTGAAATCCACGCACCATTCTCTTGTGTCATTAGAAAAGGACCAGAAAAACCCAAAACTTGACTATTGGTATCAGGAAAGCTATATGAAAACCAAGCACCTTGATCTGAAAAAGAGAATATAGAACGATCGTAACTAGAATTGGGTGTTCCAGAAAATGAAATTGTATTTCCCTGATTTAGAATATTAAATTGACCTTTATCTGAACAGGAAAATATAAAAATGAAAGATAGTAAAACAAATAATCTGAATATTTTCATAAGAATAGATTGCATTTAAAATTTCTTAAATATAATCTATTTGAAATATTTTTACCAAGGATAATAATCATCCCACTCATCATCGTATAATTCAACGGTAATTCTTCTGTCATTATAAAAATGAACATCATCTGCGGTGTAATCCTCTATGCTTGTATTACTTGAAGTTACCATAATGTTGTAAATATAGTCGTCTTTGGCGCTAAGCTCAAACGTTTTGCTTTCTCCCGGTTTAATATTGCTTTTTAATCGGTTCGATCCATAACCCAAATTAGAATAGTAAACTCCTGTAATATCATACATAGTTGAATTATTTTCAACTTCAAGGTAGGCTTCTTTTTTTAGAACGTCTGGTTTGTCACATGCATTTGAATTAGAAATGCACACATAATTAACACTAAATTAATGTTTTTCATGATTTAGAATTTTTTAGTGGGTTGTGTAAAGTTATTAAATACTGAACCTTAAGTCAATATTGCTTGTTTTTAATATTATTAATTAGATTTTAATTAATAAACTTTTTATCTTTATTAAATTCAAACATCACATAGAAATGAATCATAGAATTTTAGTCTATACAGCAATATTTGTTTTGTCACTTTTAAGCCTTTCTTTCACTTTTAATCCAGGGTATAAGGATAAATATGAAAAAGTTCGCCAAAGAATGGTGAGAAATCAGATTGTTGCGCGTGGGATTAAAGATCAAAAGGTTATTCAGGCAATGTTAAATGTTCAGAGGCATTTGTTTGTTCCAGCAAATAATGAACGAATGGCTTATGAAGACAGACCTTTACCAATTGGAGAAGGCCAAACAATATCACAACCATATATTGTAGCATTAATGACCGAAACTTTAAATCTTAATGCAGACATGAAAGTACTTGAAATTGGTACTGGATCTGGTTATCAAGCGGCTATATTAGCAGAAATTGTAAAAGAAGTTTATTCTATTGAAATAATTGAATCTTTAACTTTAAGAGCTAAGAAAGTGCTTACGCATCTTAATTATAAGAACATTGAGCTTAAAACTGGTGATGGATATAAGGGCTGGAAAGAGAATGCTCCTTTTGATGCCATTATTGTAACATGTGCTCCTGCAAATATTCCTGAGCCTCTAAAAGAGCAACTAAAGGAAGGTGGTAAAATGATTATTCCTTTAGGCGGAAGTATTGCTCAAGAACTTGTTTTGCTTGAAAAAGTGAATGGAGAATTGGTTAAAAAAGTGGTGCAATCGGTTCGATTTGTTCCAATGGTTCGTGATGACGGAAAACGTTACTAATTCATATAAGATTGTCCTACCTTACTCATAATTAAACCTTATTGCTTTTTGTTAATCTATATTAATAGTAAAAAATAATCTACAAAGAAGATATGAAAACAACTATGGTCAAATTATTAACCGTAATTTTATTTTTTGGTATTACTCTAAATGTAGTTGCACAAGAATATCAGAATGCAATTTCGGCTGCAAATAGTATAGAGTATAGCTATTTTTACGAGAATCTTAAATTTCTTTCAAGTGATGAATTAAAAGGTAGAGATACTGGATCTGAGGGATACGCAAAGGCGGCCGATTATGTTGTCGACAAATTTAAGGCTAATGGATTGTTGCCATTTGGAGATGATGGAACCTATTTTCAAAAGGTGCCTCTAGTAAAACGATCGCTTAATAGGTCTTCAATTAATTTCGATATTGTTAATTCTGATGATAAAGTTTCTGGCGTGTATGGAGAAAATTACAGTTTATTGGTAAACTCTACTTACGATAAGATTGACGAAAATCAAGAATTGGTATTTGTCGGATATGGAAATATTCTTCCTGAAGATTCAATTAACGATTATAAGGGATTAGATGTTAAAGGCAAAACTGTTATTGTAGTAATGGGAGCTCCAAAGTCTATTAATAATAGATCTTCGTACGATCCATTTTATAAAGTTACGAATGCCGTAAAGCAAGGTGCTAGTGGAATTATTTTATTCTTCCCAAATAGATTAATTCAGGGAATGATCTTTAAGCAAATGCATGGATTTCTTCAGCAGCCAACAATGGCGCTTGCCGATAAATCATTGGGAGGAGATATGTTTGATTTTGATATTAAAACAGCTGCTTTTGTAAAAAAGGAACTTGTAAAAGATATTTTTAAATTGAATGGATTAAGATTGAAAAAGGAACTTAAAAACATTGCTAAAGGTGAGTTTGCAAGTAAAAATCTAGAATCAAAACTGAATATTTCATACACGATAAATGTTGAGAATATAAACTGTAAAAATGTGGTTGCTGTTCTTCCTGGAAGCGATCCTGAACTAAAAAGTGAATATGTTGTATTAGGTGGTCACCTAGATCATGTTGGTGTTGGAGAGGAAATAAAAGGAGATTCAATTTACAATGGCATGTGGGATAATGCAACAGGATCTGCAGCAATAATGAGTATTTCAAAGGCTTATAATGAGTTAACCGAAAAACCGAAAAGATCAATTGTATTTGTTTGTTATACTGGAGAAGAAAAAGGACTTTTAGGTTCAAATTTCTACGCTCAAAGAAATGGAATTACTGATGGTAAAATAGTTGCAAATATTAATATTGACATGTTGGGAGGACTATTTGAGTCAAAAGATATTATTCCATTAGGATATTCACATTCTAATTTGTCCGAAGCTATTGATTTTTCGGCAAAATCGTTAAATTTTACGATTGACGATAATAAGAAAATGGAAAACATGTATATCCAACGAAGCGATCAGATTTCCTATATAAAAATAGGGGCTCCAGTTATTAATGTTGCAAATGGATTAAATGCAGTTGATCCAAAAATTAATGGTGAAAAGTTCGATGAAAAATGGATGAAAAAGTTCTATCATTCTCCTTTCGACGATATTAACCAAGAATTTTCAAGCGAATCTTTTTTAAAAGCGATCAAGCTAAACTTTCTAACACTATATTATACTACAAATGTTATTGAAGATATCAAGTGGAATGAGGAAAGTTGGTTATATAAAAAATATGTAATGGAGAAATAATAAATTTAACTAATTAAAAAGGGGCTTTTTAGACAGCTCCTTTTTTTAGTTAATATTTAATTTAATCATCAAAAAAAGGATTTTTATAGATTCTTCATAGCACGAATTGAATTTATTTATATATATTGTAAGGTGAATCGAAGAATTAATGAGAATGCAAAAGGGAATATATTTAACAGTACTATTTATCTATTTAATAATATTGCCAATTAATATCTTTAGTCAAGAACTTCCACATTCAATTAAGACTGAAATTGAATATTTAGAATCCGTTGATCAGATTAAATATTTAGGGAAATTATGTTGGGAACTTCGCGAGCAATCAATGGATATTGCTGTAATTTGTGGCGAATATGCATGTGCAATTGCTGATAGTTTAGGTTACACCAAGGAACTAGCGCAAATAAGTAATTATTTAGGAGTAATATATTTACACTATGATTATAATTCCAGGAAAGCAATACCTTATTTTCATGCAGCATTAGAACTTGGAATACAAATACAGGATACAATTCAGATTGCATTTGCATATAACAACTTAGGTGATGCATTTTATTTAACACGAAATATTCCATTGGCATTGGAGTATAGTAAAAACTCTTTAGATTATTTTAAATCTGTCAATTATGCTGCTGGCATTGCTTACAGTTATGTTAATATTGGATTAGCTCATAGAGCAGAAAAAAAATACAAATTGTCATGCGAATATTTTAATAAGGCGATTGTCATAAGAGACAGCATTGGAGATAAAAATGGAATCGCTTCTGCCACTATGGAAATTGCACGAAATTATTACGAGAAAGGCAATTTAGAAGCCAGTTTGAGATATTTTGAAGAGTCTCTGTGTCTTCACAAAGAAATTGATAATAAAACCTTTATAGCCATATCCTTAAATGGGATTGGTAAAGTATTATATAAGAAGGGAGAATTTTTTGAAGCTCTAAAAAAGTTTGACGAAGCCTATAAATATAATTTACTAAGAAATCATAAAAACGGAATGATTCAGAATCATTTGGGCAGGGCTCTTGTTTATTCTAAAACCAATGGTATTGATTTGGGATTAAAAGAATTGAACAATGCACTTAAACTTTCTAAAGAATTAGGTATGAGTTCTGGGATTTTAGATTGTTATCAGGCTTATACCGAGTTTTATAAAAACGCAGGAAACTTGGAATCATCCATAAAGAGTTTTGAGAAATATGTGTTTGTCTATGATTCCATACTTTCAATTCAGCAAAGCGAATCCTTAGATGAAATGCAGCATCGTTTATCAATGTCTATTGCTTTGAATAAGGTAAATATTGAATATCAAATAAAGAAAAAGGAAACTATTATTCTTTTATTTTTAACGCTTACATTAATGATAGTTGGAATAGCTTTCTTTTACAAATACAAGGTTAATAAAAAACTAAACAAGAAATTAAACAAAATAAACGAATCAAAGGATAAACTATTTTCAATTATTTCCCACGATTTGAAATCTCCATTTAATTCTATTTATGGGTTTAGCGAATTACTATTGAAAGAAATTGAAAAAGGTAAATTGGATAGGATAAAGAGATATGGAGATGTAATTTCGCAAATGTCAAAAGAATCAATTAAACTTATCAATAATATCTCAAATTGGTCTCGCTCAGAGAGTGGATTGTTAAAATTAAATATCGAGAAAATTGATTTAAACGATTTATTCGATCAGATTTATTTTTTCTATTCGATCCCTGCACAAAAGAAAAATGTAAACCTTTCTATTTCAATTTGTTCTGATTTTTATATCTATGCAGATAAGGAAACTATCCGAACAATTATTTCCAATTTGATTTCAAATGCTATAAAATTTACACCTGAAGAAGGTGAGATAATTGTTAGTGCATATAAAAATGGAACAGATGTGACAATAGAAGTTCAGGATTCTGGAATTGGAATTAGTAAATCAGATTTAGAGCGAATTTTTAAAATTAAAGATAACTACTCAACTTTAGGAACCAATGATGAAAAAGGTACAGGTCTTGGATTAATTATATGTAAAGAATTTACCGAATTACATGATGGTAATATTAAGGTTGAAAGTGTGCCAGGGAAGGGGAGTAAATTTATCGTTAAAATTCCACAGAACTTTATAAAATAATTTGATTACCAACAAAATTTATATTAGCAATGTTTAAACTATTAGTAGGTTTAAACATTTATTAATTTTACTCAAATAGAAATACAAAATATAATTATGAAAAAAATAAGCTTGATAATGATACTTATGAGTTTGTTTTTGCAAACTTTTGCGCAAACAAATAAAAGAGAATTAACTTATGATGATATTTTAAAATGGAATCGCATTACTGAAAAGGAGATTTCTAATGATGGAAATTATATTGTATATAAATCTGAACCGTGGAAAGGTGATGCAGTTTTAAAAGTTTCAAATATTTCAGGAGAAGAGATAGCTTCTTATAATTGTGGAACTAGTGCAGAAATTACAGAAAATTCAAACTTTGTTATTTTTAAGATAGCGCCGAGTGTTTCGTTAGTTCGTGAACTGGAGCTAAAGAAAACTAAAAAAGAAGATATGCCTTTAAATCAATTAGCTATTCTTGATTTAAAGAAAAATATAGTTGATACTATTCCTAATTTAATATCTCATAAAGTTCCTAAGAAATGGAATAATTGGATAGCTTATCAGTCAAAAAGCTTTGTTGTTAAGGATACTACAGAGGAAGTTGATAAAAAAAACTTAAAGGAAGAGTCGAAGGAAAATGGATATCTTTTAAATATTAAAAATTTGGTTGAAGAAGAATTTGTATCATTTCCTTTTGTTACTGATTATTTGTTATCCAAAGAAGAGCAAGTTGTTGTTTTTGTTTCAACAGGAGATCAAAAAGAGTTTAAGCCAGGAATTTATTTTTATGATCTAAAATCTAAAATAAAAACCGAAGTTATAAATGGAAAAGGTAGCTATAAGCAATTATCCTTAAATAAAACATCGGAAATGCTAGCTTTCCTTGCTGATACAACAAACAATAAAAAAACAGATTTTAGTTTCTTTTTATGGAAAAAGAAAGATGGTTTATCTGAGTTAATTAATGCAAATAGCAACAAGTTAAGCTCTGATTTTGAGTTGAGCGAAAATGGAATGATTGAGTTTTCTGAAAACTCAGAACGCATATTTTTTGGTGTGTCTCAGAAAAAGCTTGAAAAAGACACTACTATTCTTGATAAGGAGATTCCTAAATTAGATGTGTGGCATTGGAACGAGCCTGTATTACATAGCGAGCAGTTATATAAGAAAAATAATGATTTGAAAAGCACAATTCCATCTGTTTATCATCTCAATAAAAAATATTTTGTTCAATTGGGATCAGATGATTTTACCGGGATCGATTATATAAATAATGGTAATGCCGATAAACTCGTTGCATGGTCTAATTTACCATATTCTGTGCAAACAATGTGGGAGGGATATCCAGAGCATCACGATTTTTATTTAATAGATATTTATACAGGTAAAGCAAAATTAATTAAAAAGGATTGTAGAGCAACACCTCGCGTATCTCCCAAAGGGAAATATTTGTATTGGTACAATGCAATGGATACAACCTGGAATACATTTCGAATAAGCACAGAGCAAGAATATAAAATTACCCATAAAGAAAAAATACAATGCGCCGATGAAATAAATGATGTTCCGAATCCAGCCGACGAATATGGAATAGCTGGATGGATTGAAGATGACAAGGCTCTATTAATTTATGATCGTTACGATATTTGGAAGGTTGATCCTGAAAATAAAGAAGAGGCTAAAAACTTAACTGTTAACGGAAAAAATAACAAAGTTAATTATAGACTAATTGATTTTGAAAATTACAATAGGAGAAAATTTGATGAAGATCCGATCGGAATAAACAGTTCAAAAACTGCTTATTTGAAAGGACATAACGAGATTGATAGAACGGATAGTTATTACAGTTTTAAGCTAAAAGAAGATAATCTGCCAAAGAAATTAAATGAAGGAAATTTTCGTTTAAGCATTCCTTTAAAGGCTGCTTACAAAGATGTTTTTGTATTTACTAAAGAGTCATTTGAGATTTTTCCTAATTTATGTCTTACTCTAAATAATTTTAAAGATTCGAAAACGATTAGTAACGTGAATTCGCAGCAAGATGAATTTTTGTGGGGAACGAAAGAATTGTATACCTGGACATCTTTGGATGGTAAAAAACTAGAAGGGATTTTAATAAAACCTGCTAATTTTGATCCCAATAAGAAATATCCTATGATCGTAAATTTTTACGAAAAATCATCTCAACATCTTTATTATCATCAAACTCCAGAGGCTCATCGTTCAACAATCGATTATCATTATTATTCGAGCAATGGATATTTAATTTTTAATCCAGATGTATATTATAAAACCGGATATCCTGGCGAAGATGCTTTTAATTGTGTTATGCCAGGAATTACACAATTAATAAGCGAAGGATTTGTCGATAAAGATCATATTGCAGCACAAGGACATAGTTGGGGTGGGTATCAGGTTGCATATTTAGCCACAAGAACAAATTTATTTGCAGCGATTGAATCTGGTGCTCCAGTCGTAAATATGTTTAGTGCATATGGGGGTATAAGGTTATGGTCCGGAAAAAATCGTTCATTCCAATACGAACATACCCAAAGTAGAATTGGAAAATCTATTTGGGAATCTCCATTAAGATATATAGAGAATTCACCTTTATTTACAGCCGATAAGATACAAACTCCAATACTTATTATGCATAATGAAAATGATGGAGCTGTGCCATTCGGTCAGGGAATTGAGTTTTTTATTGCTTTACGCAGATTGGGTAAGGAATCTTGGCTTTTAAACTATAATGAAGCAGATCATTGGCCAACAAAAGTAAGGGATAAGTATGATTTCCAAATAAGACTAGCTCAATTTTTCGATCATTACTTAAAAAATAAACCCATGCCTGTATGGATGAAAGACGGTATTCCTGCTGTATCTAAAGACTTAGATATGGGGCTCGAAATTAATTAGTGTGATTATTAGCGCTTAAAAACATGAAGTGTAGCTCCAAAGAGTTACACTTTTTTTGACTTTCTGGTTTTAATCATTTATATTGTCACAATATATTTAGTTATTAAATGAGATAAGAAATAGCTAAAGGTTGTATTATTTTAATAAATGATGAAACAAAGAACTAGTTTGTAAAATGATAATGGGATTTAGCCGATATAAATTTAGATTTTCTATAAAAGAATTTTATATTTGAAGCGCATATTTGAAGGGTAACTTTGTTTATCGTTTGAACCATTTTATAGAAATTATGTTTTATTAATATTATTTTAAGGAATAAAGGAAGAACTATGTCCGATATTAACATTAAGAATTTTTGGGATGAGGAGTGGAAAGATCTTGTATTGGAAAATATGCAAGCTAAAAGCAAGTACAAGATTTCTAATTATGGGAGAATATTAAGTTATTATTATAAAGAAGAGGGGGTTTTGTTAAGACCAAAAGGTCCCAACGGATATAAAGCATTTGTTTTCAGAGATAAAGATGGAAAAACTGTTCGTATGTATATTCATAGGTTGGTTGCAATGTTCTTTTTGGATAAACCAAGAGAAGATCAACAATTTGTAATTCACTTTGATAGCGCAAATGGAAACAACTATTATAAAAATCTTTGTTGGGCAAACGACGCAGAGAAAAGAGAACATCAGAATAAACACATGCCTAATTGGCAAAATAATAATAAAGACGGTTTAAGACCTTATGCAAAATTAACCGAAACGCAGGTTAAACTTATAAAACGTAAAATTAACGATCCTAATAGAAAAACGCGAATGAAGATAATCGCTAAGCGGTATGGTATTTCATTAATGCAGTTATATCGAATAAAATCAGGTGAGAATTGGGGTAATGTTAATCCAGATTAAATCTAGTAATTCTATTG
This sequence comes from Bacteroidales bacterium, assembly GCA_016342685.1. GTDB lineage: Bacteria > Bacteroidota > Bacteroidia > Bacteroidales > UBA12077 > UBA12077. Next base: position 996,769 of record JAEINU010000001.1, read on the forward strand.
TGTTGTAACTCAAAAAATTATAACTTGTAGTATTGGTTAATTAAGATATCTCTTTTTAATAAATACTATAAGTATGAATAATAAAGAACTTGCATCAAGTAATATTAGCTTTGGTTTTCTTCATAAATCAAAAGATTTCCTAAATGTAATTATCAATAATGTTTCATGCAGTATTTTACTCCTGAATAAAGATATGGAGTTAAGAGCTTTTAATGATCCTATAAAAACCATGTTCATTAATAAGCCCGACGAAGATCTTCTATATGTGCGTTGTGGTGAAGCTATTGGTTGTGCTTTTACAGTTGATGAAATGAAAAGATGCGGTGAAACCAGTAAATGTAATAATTGTGAATTAAGGGTTAAAGCTTTGGAATCTTATATTGAAAGGAAACCTATTTATAGGGAAAAATTCTCTCGTGAATTTTACAAACTAGACGGAAATAAAGACCTGAAACACTTGCAGTTTTCCGTGTTGCCATTTTATTATTTAAATGATTATTATATTATTGTATTAGTGGAGGATATTACAGAATTAGTGAGTTTAAGAAATAGAATAAGTCAAAATTAAAGGGGGTAATTTTTTTACCCCCTTTAATTGTTATTAGTATGTTCTTATGTTATTTCTTTATACATCTAACATAATAGAAATCCTTTTTCTTAGCTTTTTCGATTAACTCAACTTTCCCATTTGAGTCAATGTAATAATATCCTGGTTTACCGTCTTTAATAAATAAATAGTTAGCTGTATAAACGTCCTTTTTATTGTCTTCATCGTAAATTAAATCACCACCTAAAAGTAAATCAAAACCTGTTCCACCAAAAGGATATAATATCTTAATGTTGTTTGCAGCTTTATTAATTAAAAGATATTTCCATTCCTCCATAGAAGGGATCTTCCAACCATCTGGACAACCTCCATTAACAACTTCAATATTGTACATGTGACCAAATAGTTTGCAATCTGACTTAATATTATCTCTACATTCACTATTTTCTCCAAAATCAAAATTTAAATTCTCAGACATCCAAGTATTCCCATCTATTTCAACAAAACCATATTCTTTATTATCTCTAGAATCTGTAAAGTTTCCGGTTTTTATATCTTTCATTTGTGTTATGTAGTCCTTATTATCTAATAAACAACGTACTTTACCTTTTTCATTTGTTTGTTTATCAGCCCAAGTAGTTAGTGCTCTTTTATTACTTACAAATGATCTAAGTTTTCTACTATCTGCTTTATCATTTTTATTAATCCAGTAAGTGTTATAAGTATAGTAATCAATACTCATCCAATAATCATCATTCGTCATATTAAAACTCCATACCCCATTTGCACTTAAACGTTCGTTTAATATTTCACGTTCACTTTCCGTTTCAATACTTGGAGAGAACTCCTTTAATAAGCTTTCCCATTCTTCTCGCACAGGTAAACGCCAACCAGAAGGACACTGGTCTGCTGTTTCCTTATATACGTAGCTTCCTTTTATGTCTTTTTTAAGCCAAATGTTATTTGCAATATACTGCCATTCCAATTCTTCTCCTGTAAATGGGTGATTTACTGTTCCTGAAACTGGATTTAAATTTATATTGATATCAGAGATTGATTCAATTTTTGCCAGATAAACAGCACTTTGGACACATCTTACACTTAATTTTTCAGTTTTATTTCGAAGCTCTTTGCTTATTTTACCTTCGTCGATTCGAATTATTCTCGCAAAATATTTATCAGAGTACCCAGTGTATAACATTTTATTTTCGGAACTAGTCCAAAATGCTAAGGCTTTTTGATTTGGATATAAGGTTGTTGAGTATGAGCATTGTTCCACTGTAAAGCCTGAATTATGCAACTTGTCTAAATTTATTACATGTAATCCGTGCTCTTTAACTTTATCCTTACTAACACCAAATTCTATTTCCAATTCCATCCAATCTTCATCGGTTGGGAGTACCCATCCATCGGGGCATGCATTGCGCGCAGTTACATTATTAAATAATCCGCCACATTCAGAATCTGTTTTAGTTGCTTTTAAATTCTGAGTCATCCATTTATTTTGTCCATAAAGTATCCAATTGTACATATAACCATCTTCACCTTTAAGATTTCCCATTTTTTTCTGATCAACGGTGAAATATTCAGCCACAATCTTAAATGACATCTCGGTTTGAACATTTTTCAAATTATCTATCCATAAAACAAATTTCTTATTTGGACCTGAAGTTATACTATCTCCAATATCCCCATAAACCTTATCAATCGGGTTCCAGGTTTTCTTATCAGTTGAAAACATAACACTCACCTTAAAAAGATCATCAATACCACCATTTAAATCATACTGAAATAATAATTCTCCTGTTTTCTGATCTATTTTTACATTTTCAATTTTTTGTGCATTTACAGATAATAGTGTAAAGCAAAATATTAAAGTTATAAGATGTTTCATTTCTATATTATTTAAGTTTAATTAAGATTTATAAAGATATTATTAACTACTAAAAAATACAATATCACATCATATTAAGAATTTTCAATTTACATAATATATGGCTATATTTGGTATAAATGAACTGTCAATTAGTACATATAATTAGTTTTCAAAATAGATTTAATGGTCTGTAATTTAAATGTTTATCAATGAATTATTGAAGGTGTTTAATTATTAAATCAAAAAAATGAATTAATGAAAAAAATTATTATACTAGGAGCAGGTATGGTTGGGAAAGCCATGGCTATTGATCTTGCAAAAAAGTATCACGTAAAATCTGTTGATATAAATATTGACTCACTTAATTTTCTAAAAGCAAATTACTCTATTGAAATTGAGCAGCTTGATGTAAGTGATGAAAAACAACTTTTATCAGTAATACAAGAGTATGATCTTGTAATTTCTGCTGTTCCTGGTTTTTTGGGTTTTAAAACCTTAAAAAATGTAATTAAATCTGGAAAAGATATTGTTGATATTTCGTTTTTGCCTGAAGATGTATTGGAGCTTGATGAGTTAGCGAAGAAAAATAATGTTACTGCTATTATGGATTGTGGTGTGGCTCCTGGAATGCCAAATATTATTGCAGGTTATCATAATGAATTAATGGAAATCGAGAATTTTGAATACATGGTTGGAGGTTTACCAAAGGTACGAACATTTCCATTCGAATATAAAGCTCCATTTTCTCCATGTGATGTTATTGAGGAATATACTCGACCTGCACGATTTGTTGAGAATTTTAAGGAAGTTACTAAGCCTGCAATGAGTGATATAGAATTGTTGGATTTTGAGAATGTGGGTTCATTAGAAGCTTTTAATTCCGACGGATTAAGATCCTTAATTTATACATTAAATAATATTCCAAATATGAAGGAGAAAACCTTGCGTTTTCCCGGTCATATAAAAATGATTCAAGGTTTAAAGGCAGCCGGCTTTCTAGATCATAAGCCAATACAAGTAAACGGGAAAAGTGTAGTGCCTTTTGATGTAACGTCAGAAATCCTTTTTAGTGCATGGAAATTAAATCCTGAGGATCGAGAATTTACTATTATGCGCGTAATTATTCAGGGAAAAGAAAATGATGAAAGAAAGGAAATAATTTACGATTTATACGACGTATATGATCCTATCGAAAAGATATCTTCTATGGCACGAACCACTGGATTTACAGCCACAGCAGCCGTTGATATGGTTTTAAATGGTGTTTTTAACGAAAAAGGAATATTTCCTCCAGAGTTGGTAGGTAAGCACGAGGTTTGCTTTAGGTATATTTTAGATTATTTGAAGCAACGTAATATCATCTATAAAAAAACAGAGAAAAGTATTTGAAAGAAACGTTATAATAGGAGATGCAAATAAAATTGCATCTCTTTTTCATTGTGAAATATAATTAGAATTATTGCATTTGAGGCTAATATTATTATCTTTAAATTTGAATAAGGCTGTTAAGTAAAAGATGAACCAAAATTTTTCAGTGCATATTGTAGTTACTATTGTATTTGCATTTTTAGTTCAATGCACTTCTTTTGCAATAGAAAAACCTGAAAATGAATTCGAAAGAGAATATTTAAATTTTCACATATTAGAAAGTGAATTTGCAGAAGGAAAATATTTAGATGGCAATTTACAGGAACTGGGATTTACACAATACTACAATAAAGAAACTCCTTTTAAAACACCTCTTGATAATAGAATGCTAACTTTAAGGTCGGAGTTTACAGTTGATAGTATTTTCATTAATCAAGATTTATATTTAGTAGTTTTGCCTGTTGATTATCCATGCAATATATATTTAAATGGCGCGCTTTTATCAATAAGAGGAAATTCTCAAAAAAGATACACCAACAGAATACATTATTCCGAAAATTTCTTATTAGCAAGAGATAGGATAAATTTTAATGGTAAGAATGAAATAGCATTTCAGCTTTATCCAGAAGAGGGTGAGATTTATCCTCTTGGTAAAGTTTTTATCTCAAACTCAAAGGATGCTACAAGATATGTTTTTTATCGCAATTTGCTAGGTACTAAATTGTTGTTCGCTCTGTCATTATGTGGTTTTGTATTTTGTGTATTTTATTTAATAATATATATAAGTAGAAGAGAATATCAAAGACAGCATTTTTTGTTTTTTGCATTTATGAACCTGTTTTTTGTAATAAGTTATAGCAATAATATTTTCACTTATAATTATTCAAATACATTTCTTCTGGAAAAGATTGCTAGAATAGGATTTCCATTATTTATTTTCGTTGGAATTTGTTTTCTATTAGAGTATACAAACCTTTTTAAAAAGAAAAGATTAATAAAAGTAATATTAGCTTTAATTTATATACCTGCAATTTTCATGGTATTAACTCCCAAAACTACAACAGGCGTAATTCAAGCTTATAATTCGTATCCTATAATTTCCTTGTTTGCAGGTAATTTTATGTTATTTATTTTAACCTTTTTGTATTTTTTAAAGGAAAGAAATGTAAAATCAACATTTCTGTTAGTTATATTTTTCTTAAATATTATTGCGGGATTATACGATGGATATTATTTTGCAATTTTGAAAATAAAACCATTCATGCTGTTAACGCCTGTTACGGTCTTTGGAATCAATCTTATCATCTTTTTTATTCTAGCAGTAGATCACTCTAAACTTTATCATGTTGCTTTAGAAAGCTCTAAAAAATTCGCAAAACTTAATCAGGATTTGGAATTGCAAGTTGAAAAAAGAACACAAAAAACGATTGAATATGCCAATAAACTTGAAGAGGCCAATAGCACAAAAGATAAATTCTTTTCAATTATTGCTCATGATTTAAAGAATCCGTTTAATACCTTAATTGGTTACTCCGATGTACTTAAGTCTGATTTTAGAGAATATGGGCAGGATGAAATTTATCAGCATTTAAATACAATATATAATACCTCAGTAAATGGATATAATTTATTAGAAAACTTACTAAAGTGGTCGCAGTCTCAAACAAATAAGATATTATTTGAGCCTCAAAAAGTAAATTTATTTAACATAGTACAGATTTGCATTGAAGATGTTGAAAATCAAAGCCAATTTAAGGATATCGAAATTCATAATGATGTTTCCAAAAATTATCACATTATTGCTGATCAGAATTTATTAAAGACTGTTTTGCGAAACCTTGTAAATAATGCAATAAAATTTACAAATCGAAATGGTATGATCACAATAAGTTCTACGAAAGATGAATTTTGTACAGAAATTTTGGTTAAGGACACAGGTGTAGGAATGTCGGGAAAATATGTTAATGATTTATTTAAAATCGATAGAATTAGCACTATGGCTGGAACCGATAAGGAAAAGGGAAGTGGCTTGGGATTAATCCTTTGTAAAGAGTTTGTTGAAAAACATGGAGGGAAAATTTGGGTGGAAAGTAAACAAGGTATTGGTAGCGAGTTCAAATTTACAATCCCCAAAATCATCGAAATGAATTAAAGTCTTTGCATACTATAAACAAATCTTGCAAAAAGATGTTTTACAATTAGATACCAAATTAATATTGTAAACATTATGAGACAGTTCATATTCCTTTTATTATTTACAGTTATTTTTTTATTGGATGTTAAAGATATGTCTGGGCAAGGTTGCAGCGATGCAGGTGTTTGTACGATTCATACTTTAAAAGATCAATCATTTAATCCTTTCGCAGAAAATGCAAAAAGAAATGCTTTTAAATCTGGCTTAACATATGGAATAGGTGAACGAGATATAAAATATATTAATCCATATGTTGAATATTCAAATATACTAACAGAAAAAGTAAGCATTGCAGCAAAAATTGTATACACTTTTGTAAACGGAGAGCTTGCCAAAACAAACAATCTTAGTGATATTTATATTTCATCAAATTTTCTGGTGCTGAATAAAGAATTAGCAAGCTTATCTGCTATAGTTGGATTAAAAATACCTTTAAATAATTCAAATACAGAAAATAACGATTTGCCCTTACCAATGCATTATCAAAGTTCACTCGGAACCTACGATATAATTATAGGCGCAAACTATATTTATAGTCGATTGGGAATTAGTTTGGCTGTTCAATACCCAATTGTTAATTCAAATGAGAATGAGTTTTTAACACCTGTTAGTTCAGATTTAATCGAATCAAATTATGTTTCAACAAATTCATATGAGCGTAAAAGTGATTTTATGAATCGAATATCATATAATATCCCAACTTTTAATAATAAGTTGGTATTTCGCCCAAGTTTATTGAGTATTTATCATTTGGGAAATGATATTTTTATTGATGATAATGGAGATGAAGTTGAGATAGAGGGATCACAGGGTTTAACAATTAATGCAAATATATTTTTAAACTATTCAATTTCGGATTCCAAAATTTTGGAAATTTCGTTGGGATCTCCATTTCTTACACGAGATTCAAGGCCTGATGGCTTAACCAGAAAACTTGTTGCGGGCATAGAATACATATATATCTTTTAATATTGAAAATAAATTTTGATTGTTTGTTAGAATCATATATTTTCGGAGGCTCTTATAAATATGGACTTAAAGATATTTTAATATGAAAAGGAGCCCAATAGCATTATTTTTAAATGGAGTAGAAAAAGTAGGAAACGCATTACCTCACCCTGCAACATTATTTGGCATTTTTGCACTTTTGATCTTGCTATTCTCGGCACTGTTCGGAGCATTAGGGGCATCTGCAGTGCACCCAGGAACAGGTGAGGTTTTCGAAGCTGTCAATTTATTATCAAGAGATGGTGTTTATATGATCTTGACCAAAATGGTTAAGAATTTTACCAATTTTGCTCCTTTAGGGATTGTAATTGTAGCAATGTTAGGTATTGGATTAGCAGAGAGCTCAGGATTAATTGCTGTGTTAATTAGAAGTTTGGTAATATACTCACCAGAGAAGTATTTAACCTTTATAATTGTTTTAGCGGGAATATTATCAAATTTAGCTTCTAGTGTAGGATATGTATTATTAGTTCCGTTGGCAGGAACTATATTTATTGCTGTTGGACGAAATCCAATAGCAGGTATGGCAGCTGCATTTGCCGGGGTCTCCGGTGGCTATTCTGCAAATTTAGTTCTTGGAACCATTGATCCATTGCTAGCGGGACTATCGCAGGAAGCTGCTCGTTTGGTTGATCCGGAATATTTAGTAAATCCAACAGCCAATTATTTCTTTATGGTTGCTTCTACTTTTTTAATCGCTGGGCTTGGAACATGGGTTACCGAAAAGATTGTGATACCACGCTTAGGACCCTATAAAAGTGAAGGTGTCGAAAAAGAAGAAATTTCAAGATTAACTCGAATTGAGAAAAAAGGAATAAAAAGAGCATCATTGGTTTTTCTCGGCTTTATTGTATTATTATTAATTGGACTAATACCTGAAAACGGAATATTGAGAGGTACAGATGGTACATTTTTACAATCACCAGTACTGAAAGGTGTAGTTGCTATTTTATTTTTAGTTGCTGGTTTAATGGGATTGATATATGGTTTGGTGATAGGAAAATACAAAAACGATTCAGATGTAATGAAAGGTATGGCAGAGTCGATGAAAACTCTTGCATCATACATTGTTTTAGTATTTTTTGCAGCTCAATTTGTTGAGTATTTTAATTGGAGTAATTTGGGAATAATATTAGCAATTAATGGAGCAAGTTTTATTCAAAGTTTAAATCTTGGATTAATTCCATTAATGATCATGTTTGCAATTTTTGCAGGTACTATTAACTTGGTAATGGGAAGTGCTTCTGCAAAATGGGCATTGTTAGCGCCAATTTTTATTCCTATGTTTATGTTCTTGGGTTATACACCGGAATTAACCCAAGTTGTATATAGAATAGGTGATAGTGTTACAAATATTATATCTCCAATGATGAGTTTCTTTGCATTAATAATTGTTTACTTTCAAAAATACGATGATAAATCTGGTATAGGTACAATTGTAGCTACCATGTTACCATACTCCGTAGTTTTCTTTATCGGTTGGATTATTCTTTTAGTTGCATGGTTATTACTAGGTGTTCCTTTAGGACCTGGAGCAGGAATACATTTATAAAAGCATTAAATATACAATATACAAAATGATGGCCTGATTTATTCAGGCCATTTTTGTATTAAAGAACATTGTTTTTTAAACGATATTTCTTCAATTTTACTAACTAAATAATTGATATGGCAGCAAATAATAGATTTACAAAAGGAGAGGAAATTGCAAATTCTATATCGCATGGTTTAGGAGTTGTTTTTGCAATTGTGGCTTTAGTACTAATGGCTGTGTCATCGACTAGATACGGAACAGTGTGGCATGTTGTAAGTTTTAGTATTTATGGTTCGTTTCTTATATTACTGTATTTATCATCTACATTAAATCATTCGTTAAAGTTTGGAACTAAAGCGAAAGATTTTTTTCATAATTTCGATCAGATAGCTATTTTCCTGTTTATTGCAGCAACTTATACACCTATAGCATTGATTTATTTAAGACATGATTGGGGCTGGGTAATGTTTGGAATTGAGTGGGGATTTGCCTTAACAGGTGTTCTGTTAAAAGTTTTGATGCCCAATAAATTCGAAAAAGGAGTCAATATATTTTATGTTATATCTTATCTGGTAATGGGTTATCTTTTTGTTATGTTTCTAATTCCATTATACAAACATATGCACCCAATGGGGATTGGTTTTATTTTTATTGGTGGAGCATGTTATACTTTAGGTGTAGTATTTTTTAAAATGGAAAAACTGAAGTTTAGCCATTTAATTTGGCATTTATTGGTAATTGCAGGAAGTGTTTGCCACTGGGTTGGCATATTTTATTATACATTATAGAAATTTTATTATAAATCTCTGAAACTACTTTTAAAAATAAAAGCCACCAAAATAAAAGCAACATAGGTTTGTGGTTCTTTTAGTATATAGGCTATTGCAATACTAAATACAGTACCTATAAAGTTCAGAAATAAAGCCATGTATGTAAAGGCTTTAATCTTAAGTTTCCTTACAGATAAATTATACAGACCAATAAATATGTAAGTTAATCCTGCACCAAAAAACCAAATTGAATCTGCATTAATCGATGAAAATCTTACAAATGCAAATGTTGAATGTATTATTCCTAAAATAATAAGAGTGTAAATAACAATACGTACTAACTTTTTCATTGATTTCATATATTATGTAACTAATTCGGAACGATTTATGTATACAAATTTACAAACAATCTTATTAAACATGAAAATATTACGAATTATCCTGGTAATCATTCTTATAATAAATGTTTCTTGTCGTAAAAAAGAATTTGATAATCCATTAGATGATTGGTTTCAAGATCCGCCTGTAGCTCCAATCACACAAACTATTAAAACAGTGGTTCCTATTGGTTATGCGGCTTCGGTTGCAATGCTTTATTTAAAGGGGTACGATGTTCCGGTTGCAAAGATTGAAAAACGAAAAAGTGCAACTTTATTGTATGTAAATACCGAAACAGATTATCCGTATACTTTTGAGGGTGATGATTATGGACAAATGATAATTGCAGTATTATCAACAGATGTAAATACTGCTTTGGTTTCAGTTTTCTTTACTGATATGGATATTGTTGCCGGAAAATTTAAACTTAAAAACGTAGTTGCATTTCCTGTCATTTTTGATGATCTAAACAATAAGATAACAGCAGTATATGCTTCAATGGATATAAACTTAGGAGACAACTTATTTCCTGATATTGATTTAACCTCAGACGAGATTGAAGATAATTTGGGAAAACTCGATAATGAAAGAACAAATAGTACGCTAGATGGAGTAGAAATTGCCATCACTCAGGATGCTTGGATAATAGATGTTTATTATAATGATATTGATGATTTATTAGATGATGAGTTTAAGATTTATGGTGGACAGCAAGCAATAGCTGTAGAAGATTTTGATACAGAGTCTTCGGTAGGAGCATTGCAAATGGCGATGATTGGTGTTGAGTTTTCTTCTGATTGTTTAAAAAACCCTTCGAGTGGTTATGCTTTTATGCAGGATGTCGAAGTAGCAAGTTCATCCAATAGTAGTAACATAGTTTTTGGGCATGTATTTTATGAATTTCATCCTCGTTGCGATGGTGATATAGTTGTGGATTTAGCAACTGGCAATTTTATTTTTGCAATTGGGAAGGAAATAGACTTAGGTTTAAATTAGTAAATAAACTCTCGCATAAAAAAGGTGACTAATTTCAGTCACCTTTTTTTTATTTATATATTGGTTTATTTATTGTACCATAATTTTAACGTCAAGAATAAATTCATCGTCAATCATGTTATCGCCTAAGTTGTCGAAAAACTTACCCGAACCATAACGAACTTCATATAAAGTTCTATCAACAGAAATACTTGCCATATAAGCTTTTTCAGTTTCTTTCACCATAAATGAAATAGGTTTTGTAATTCCTTTTATTGTTAGTTTACCATTAACTTTAGCCTCACCATTTTTGAAGACAGAACCTTCAGTAATTTTTAAATTTGCAACTGGATATTTTTCAACACTAAAAAAGTCATCTGATTTTAAATGTCCAATAAGTTTTTCATTCCATTCAGCATCTTCTAAATCACTGCAAGTAATTGATATCATATCGATATTAAATTCACCACCAATAATTTTATTGTCCTCAATTTTTAACGAACCATCTTTTAACTTTATAAAACCCCAATGTTCACCAGTAACTTTTTTACCAGTCCATTTTAATTCAGAGTTACTTGAGTTTACTGGCACTTGTTGTGCCATTGCCGTAAATGCAATAAATAGAACTGCTAATAGTAAATTAATTTTTTTCATATCTTGCTGTTTTTAGTTAATAATAGTTTGTTGAACTTATGTTTGTTTTATAAAACAAAAAGTAAAACATATTGTTTACAACAATTTTCTGAAATGTTTGTAAATTAATTCGATAGCTTATATTCCACCCTTAAAGTCGAAGTTTAGTTGAGTCTGCAAATTTGATATTTCGGAGATAATTTTTTTTATTGTTGTTTTTTCAATATCTGTTAAATCATTAATATCAATTAAATTATCAGGAGTTTTATTTTTGATTAGCTTATTTACTTGAAATTTAAACCTTAAAAGCATTAAATAGTTTAATGAAATAATTATTTCGTTGTAAAGAGATTTACTGATATGATTTAATGAACGTAATTTTTCTAATCGAAGAATCGAATTTGTTTCGGTAATATTATATTTTAGTGAGTACAATCTAATAAAACTTATTATTGGAAGAATTATTTTTTTAACATCGATGTTAGATGAGTCTTTGTCTTTTGAGTTACTTACAATATTTCCAAAAAGATTTACAACTGATTTATATTTTAAAATTGGGTTTGCCATATGTTGAAAAAATACAGCTTTGTTATTTAGTGTGGTAAAAATAAATTGTGTTAAATCGTTTGTAAGTTTCTGATCGCCATAAACGCATCTTAAATCGAAAAATATTCCAGCTTCGAGAATACTTTTTGGATCGCCATTATTTATCCAATCTTTAAACTGATTTTTCCATTCATCAATAGATAAAACCCATTTTGGATTATTAGCCATAACTTCGCCATTACAATATTTAAATCCTAAATAATCTAAAGATTTTGCAACTACTTTTCCTAATTCAACGAAATATTGTTTAAATACTTTGTAATTATCTGCATTTACATTTTCAAATATTATAGCATTATCCTGATCTGTAGCTAAAGTTTGTTCCATTCTTCCTTCACTACCAACCGCAATAAATTCGAATTTACAAGGAGGGTTTCCAATAGTTTCAATCGTTAAACGAATAACTCTTTGTGTAATGGCATCGGTTAATGATGTAATAATTCTAGTTATATTTTGTGTTCTGGCACCACTATTAATAAGAGCTTTTATTAAGATAGGTAATTTTTTAGTTGTTTTTTCAATTTCATAAATGTTCTCCGAGGCTTCAACTTCTCTTACAAGAAAACTTATTGAGTTCCGATTCATTTCATGAATGTCGAGGTTGCTTATTACACCAACGATATCGGATTGATTATTTTTTACTGCTAAATGCGATAATTGTTTATCCTTAAATATTAAAATAGCCTCGTAAAGGAGAATGTTGTCGTTAACCGAAATTACCGGAGCAGATATAAATTGTGCTATTGAATTTGAAATATTAATATTTTCAGCAATAATTCTTGATCTAATGTCACTGTCGGTTATTAAACCAATAATTTGCTGATTTTGAGTAGTAAAGATAACATCACAGTTTTTTCGAGTCATTATTCTTGCCACTTCGTTAATTGGAGTGTTAATGTCACATGTTACCAGATCTTTAATAAAATGCTTAATCGATTGATTCATTAATAGGAGAGACGTTTGCACTTCGTTCGAAAGTTGCTCTGTTTCTTTTTCTACTAAGTTTATTTGAGTAATATCTTTAACAATAATAATATATCCCTCTTGTTTTCCGAAAAATACTTTTGATATGGTAAGAACGATTTCTTTATAAGGTTTTTTTAATGATTTCAATTTAGCATCAAATGATTCTGATTTCCCGGAAATATTAATTTTGGATTTTAACTCATCCCAAGAAATGTCAAAAAGATCGTCAAATTTTAACGATAATACATAGCTTGCCGAACTACCCAACATTAAATTAAATTTCATATTCGAGAATCTAATCTCATTGTCAATAATAAGAATTGTACCATCAACGGAAGCCTCCACTAATGATTGATATTTTCTTCGAGATGCTTTTAGTTTATCTTCCAGAGACTTCCTTCTTCTTTCGATGTCTAAACTTTGTTTAACAATTATAAGGATGATTATACCAATAATGCCGAAAATGATAAAAGCAATCTTATTTAATCGCTTTTTAAGAATTGATATTTCCTCTTTTACATCTTCAAGATATATTCCGGTTCCAATAATCCAATTCCAATTTTCATACTTTTTTACAAACGATAATTTAGGAACTATTCTGCTTGAATCATCTTTCCATTGCCACATATAATCAACAAAACCTTCGCTCAATGAATCTACAATATTCACTGCTTCAACAAAAAGCAATTTTCCGGCCTGATCTTTATAATCTGTTAATTCAGTTCCATTTAATTCCTTTCTGTAAGGATGCATTATCATTTTAGGCTGCATATCTATAATCCAGAAATAATCTTTACTTTCTTTGCCATAACGAATCTTTTCGATTCGTTTTATCGACAAATCTTTGGCTTCTTGTAAGCTTATTAAACTATCTGCATAATCTTGATTGTATTCTTCAATTAAGCTCCAGGTAGCATTAACTAATTCACTTAACATCTCACGTTTTTTATCCATTATATTTTTTTCAAACGTAGGAATGATAAAAACATACATAGATACTATGAATAGAAGAACCGTTAGTATTGATGGGAACACAATTCCTGCTAAAAAACGGCTAATATCTTTTGAAGTTAAGTGCATCTATCGTTAATCTTCATCTTGTTTAGGAGGGAATAATTTCTGAATTAAATTTCTTTTTTTCAAGGGTTTGCCTAATAAAATATTTAAGTTGTTTTCGGCTGTAAGATTTTGATTCCACAATTCAATTGCTTTTTCATAATTATTGATTGCGCTTTCATATTGTTCTTTATGTCGATTAATAATACCTAAATTAGTAAAAGCTACTGATAATCTTCTTTTAGTTTCATATTGCGAAGTTTCAATTTCTTGAATTCTGCTTTGTATGAATTTTTCTTTTTGTTTATCAGTATATGATTCAAGTCCTTTAAAATAATTATCAGAAATCAATTCTTGAATTTCTTCTTTGTTTAATTTTCCATAAGTTTTTAACCAGTTTTCATAAATTGAGATACTCATTAAAACCGAATTGAGAGAAAGGTTTAGCAAGGAATCTTTTGATAGTTCTGAATATCGGCTTGAGTTATTTTCATAAAGAGCCATTGTTAAAAAGGCAGCAGATCTATTATTATACAATACCCCAATTTCAAACGATTCCGAGAAATGGGTTACCTGAGTATAAATAAACTCAACTGAGTCTAAAAGATCGAACACTTTATCAAAATCACTTTGTATAGCATATTCATTATATTTTTCATAAAGCTCTCTTGCCTCTTTTACTCTTGGATCTTTAGATGAATTAATTCCTTTATAATGAAAATACGAAAATACGATTACAAGAAAGGAAAGAGCAATCATCACAAGGATGAATGCTCTTTTATTGTTTTTTTTATAAAAACTCATTATGAATGTACATTTAATACTAAGAACTTACGAATTTCTAACGGGGTTTCTGGAGTAAGTTTTGAAACTACAATATTCGTAAATATTGCTAATGGTGCTCCGATCCAAGCAAAATACCATGCCCCGAGCCAGTAATTAATAAATTCATGATATGGCAATGTAACACCTTCTTTTCCTGCAATAAAGTATGTTAATGCGATAACGGCAACTAACAATCCAGCTATTAATCCAGCAATAGCTCCTTGCTTGTTTGAACCACTCCACCAGATTCCCAATAAGAATAAAGGAAAAATAGTAACACCAGCTAATGAGAATGCAACTGCCACTAGTTGAGCAATTAAAGCCCAGTTTTTTAATGCAAGTAAGGTTACTATTACTGCCATTAGAATTGTTCCTAAACGAGCCATCAATAATTGCATTTTTGGTGAAGCCTTAGGATTAATTATTTTGACATATAAATCGTGGGCAAATGCGGATGAACCAGCTACAAGTAAACCCGAAACTGTCGAGAATGCTGCCGAAACACCACCAGCCGCAAGTAAACCTACAATAAGTGGATTTACATTTCCAAGTTGAGCAGTATAAACAACAATTGCATCTTTAGCTAATTTTCCAACCTCAGGATTTGCCGATAAAATTTTCCCAAATGCTGCATAAGCAGGTGCACTCCAATATAAAATACAAATAAAAAATAATCCCCACACAACAGACCATCTTGCATCGCGAGCTTTAGGCACTACATAAAATCTCTGAATAACGTGAGGTAAGCCTGCTGTTCCAATCATTAAAGAGAATGCAATTGCAATCCATTGGAAAAATGTTTGTCCGGTAGCAGGATCCCAAGGCATAACAAATTCTGGAGATGGAACCATAGCATATTCATGTCCTAGTGCATTAAAAAGTTGAGTTGTTTCGGCAATTGGAACTCCTGATGCAATATCAGATACAACTGAACCATATCCAATTTGTGGTAGTAACCAGAAATAGTCAAATTTAAATGTTAAAATAAATAATGGAATTAAGAATGATACAATAATAATTACGTATTGGATTTGCATGTTTTTAGTTACACCTAACATTCCAGATATTAGTGTATATGCCAATACCACAGATCCTCCTATAATTACGGCAGGTGCATAATCCAAACCAAGAATCCATTTGAACATAAGTCCAATTCCTCCAAACTGGCCAACACAATATGAGATTGAAATTAGAATTGCAATAATGGCACCAGTGGCCCTTAATCCTTGCGAGTAATATCGATCACCAATAAAATCAGCAGCTGTATATTTCCCATACTTGCGAATTTGTCCTGCCATAAGTATTAATAATAATACATAGCCACCAGTCCATCCAACCACATAGGCTAGTCCATGATATCCTGATCCATACATTAAGGCTGCCATTCCTAAGAAAGATGCAGCACTCATCCAGTTAGATGCAATTGCCATTCCGGAACCAATTCGTGATATTCCACGACCAGCTGCATAGAAATCAGCAGTATCTTTTGCCCTAAATATAACTCCAACTAATACGAATACACAAAGTATTGTAATTAGAATTATAGCAGGACCAATTTTAAAACCTCCTTCTAATTGAGTTGAAGCTCCAGCAGCAAATAATATAGAAGGACTTAGTAATAATATAATAGGTAATAAAAACTTTTTCATAATTGTAAATTTTGAATGTAAGTACTTATTCGTCTATGTCTAATTCCAAATGCATTTTATCTACACGAACACAATATAACCAACATAGAAATACAAAAAGTATTAATAAGAAAACGGCTGAGTAGAAGTAATGGAAAGGAAATCCAAGAAATTTAAAATCAGTTAAAAAAGACTGATTATGGATTAAGTAAGTAGACATAATAGATGGAATAAGCTCTTTGCTTTCCGCTTTGAAAACTTTCATATCCGACGACGCGAGTTCCAACGAAATAAGTTTTGTTCTTACATCATTTTGAGCTAAGCCTAATATTGAGCTAGCAAGCTCAGAAAGAGACCTTTTAGTAGCTATATATTCAGGGTCAGAAATTGAATTTATTTCTGATTTTAGAGTTTCAAATTTTATGACTTCATCTATTAGCATGATTTTTTGTGCAGAATCGGCTAACTGAAAAGCACTCCAACTTACCGCATTTTGCAATGCACTTTTTTGTTCAGTCTTTATAAAAACCTTGCCCAATACAGAGAGAGAAGAGTGAGCAAATTTTTGCATCTCCTCAATGCTTGCATTTTCTTTTGAAATGTTTTCCCAAACCTTTTCGTATTGCACATAAGCTTCTTCGGGAGTTGGTTTTTCAATTGCACGTAATAGAAAATGAAAACCAAAAACCGCAACTGCCCATATTAATATTAATTTTATAGCCAAGTTTCTGTTCCATTTGGCTTGTGCAGTGGTAGGTTTAAAAAAACTAATGTGATAATCGTTCTGATTAGATTCCATGTTTTTTTAGTTTTAATTTGTTTTAGGTACAGACTAAGATATAGTTTTCTGCTAGATTATCAATTAATTAGATATTTTTTTTGCTCACAAATTGTTAATATCCTTCCGAAATATAGATTTGGTAAAGGTTTTGGTTATCAGTAAATTACATCTAAGAATCTAGATGTTTAGAGTTGTAGATTGTAAAACAGGGTCGTTGAGAATCTCTTTAGCTCCTTTGTAGAAATATATCGCACTGAATGTCATAAATAAGTGACTGATATCGTAATGGTTGAACCAAGGTCCAATACCCCATTTATTCATAAAGAATAAAGCACCAATTGCAGAAAAGCCAACAGCCATTAGAAATAACTTGCTACCTCTTTTTTTAGTTTTTAAGTATACTGTTAAATTAAAAATAGTAACCACAATTAACAATCCATAAGCCGAGTGTATCTCTACAAAAAAGAAATTTAACGTAGTGAAAGTTATGGTCACAAACGTAAGTAATTCTATTACGTTTAACCATGCGAAAAATGTCCCAACTTTGTTATTGATCAACGGGCGTGCATATTCTATGGATGCTCTCTCGACTAAAGCAATGGAGAACATACTAGTTAGCCAGCCAGGTAGTTTCCATGGGTTAGCAATATCTTTCAACAATTCATCACCGAATATTTTTCCAATAAACTGCACTATTTTTTCAGGTGAATTCCATTGTGCGTCGAATAAATATAAAAAGCCATGTCCTATTAATCCACCCACTGCAGTGGCAATTCCCATACTTAAAAAATAATATCTTAAATAAAGATGCACTCTGTTTTTAACATCAATTTTATTTAGTTTATAAAATGCATAAAAACATACAAACGAAACAAACAAATCTGTTAAGGTTGTAATAGGTTCGTCGATTCGCAAACCAAATGGAAATATGGACGGTTGTTCGTAGAACATAATTAATTGTAAGTTAACGAACTAATTTATCTAATTCAAGTTTTTAAATTAAAAGTGATATACTTTTTAGAATGATATCAATTGATCTTAATTAAAATACACATAGTATTATTATATTTGCTATTCATTAAGAAAACACTGCATTTTGAAAAAGATTATCTATATAACAACAATATTCTTCTGTGTAATAATGTATGCCAACGCACAAGAGGTATCTTCAACTTTTGATCCTAATGAAGAATTTAAACCTTATTGGAACTTTGGAATAAAACAAGGGGTGAACTATTCTATGGCTTTTTTTAATCCAAGTATTGATCAATCGCCAACTTTCGGATATACAGGTGGATTGGTTTATAAGTATCAGAATCAGAGGATGGTTGGTTTGCAGTTGGAGCTTAATTACACACAAAAAGGTTGGACTGAAAACTTAGCAGAAACGGGTAATTCATATAATCGAAAAATGGCTTATGTAGAGCTGCCTTTAATAACACATATTGTATTTGGTCAAAAGACATTGAAATATCATATAAATTTAGGAACAACATTCGCATATCTTATTTCTGAGAAGGAGGATTATAATGTTGTAGATGAACTTTATCGAAAGGAGTATTATGGCACAGAAATCGAAAAGAAATTTGATTATAGTGGTTTGGGTGAAGCAGGTGTTGTATATAATTCAAAGATAGGAGAGTTTCAAGCTGGGGTGAGATTTCAATGGACATTGACAGATCTTTTTGAAACAAGCTCGGAAACTACATTCGATAAAACACAAAATGCAATATTGAGTTTTGCAGTAACCTATTTTATTTTTAGCAATAAATAGTTTTTTTTGAACATCTTATATTTTGATTTGTTTATTGAGTAAATCTTAAAAGCGTATACGATGAAAAAAATAATTATAATTGCATTAATGGCCTTAGTAATATCTCCAATTTTTGCCCAAGAACTTACTTTACATGATTTTACTGTAGAAACTATTGATGGTGATGAAATTGATTTATCAGATTTTAAAGGCAAAAAAGTTCTTGTTGTAAATACTGCATCGAAATGCGGTATGACTCCACAGTATGAAGATCTACAAAAGTTATATGAGAAATATGGTTCAGGCGATTTTGTTATTATTGGTTTTCCTGCAAATAATTTTATGAAACAGGAGCCGGGATCTAATTCAGAGATTAAACAATTTTGTACATCTGAATACAATGTTACTTTTCCAATGATGGCAAAAATATCGGTTAAAGGCGATGATATTCATCCTCTATATGCATGGTTAACTCAAAAAGAGCAAAATGGGAAGATGGATTCAAAAGTAAAGTGGAATTTTCAAAAATATTTAATCGACGAGTCCGGAAATTTAGTGGATATTGCTTATCCTAAAACAAATCCATTAGATGATAAAATTATTGATTGGATTAAAAACTAGACAATAATAAAAAATATATAATGAGATCTGCATATTTAATATGTGGATTTTTTTGCATTATATAGGGTAAACCTTTCCTAAGTTATCATATCAAAATAAAAACTAAATTTTGATTATGATGAAACAATTAATTTATCTTGCAATAGCATCACTTATGCTATCTTGTAGTAGTAATTCAGTTAAGGAAAATTTTCCGGTTTTAAGTGGCGAATATCTTGGACAAAACCAACCTAAAGATTCTGCCATTTTATTCGCACCTAATATTGTATCTTCCGGTCTGGGCGATAGAGACCTCGCAATAACACCAGATGGTAAAGAAATATTTTTCACGCGCAATTTAGGTAATTTAAAATATTTTACGATTTTTCATTCTATGCAACAAGATGGAATATGGACTAAACCTGAAGTATTTAAATATTGCAAAGACTCCAAGAATAATTATACCGAGCCATTTATAAATGCAGATGGCAGTAAATTATTTTTTGTGTCGGACAAATCTCAAAATGAAGATGATGAACGAAATTATGATATATGGGTTTGCGATAAAGATGAGAACAATGAATGGACAGAACCATATAATTTAGGAGAGCCTGTAAATACCGATCAGAATGAGTTTTATCCAACTTTAACAAACGATGGTACTATTTATTTCAATCACTTTGATGAAAAACTAAAAGCGGAGTTTATTTATCGATCCAAATTGGTTGATGGTGAGTATACTGAACCCGAAATGTTAAACGAAAATATTAATTGTGGAAGAGCACGTTTTAATGCTTATATATCACCCGATGAAAGCTTTATAATTGTTCCTGTATATGGAATGCCTGATTCTTATGGAGCAACCGATTATTATATTGTATTTAGAGATCAAAATGATAATTGGAGTCAACCAATGAACATGGGCGAAAAGGTAAATAGTAAAAATGGACAGGAATGGTCAGCATCAATATCACCTGACGGAAAGTATTTATTTTACATGTCGGGAAAAACGCCTATAGATATTGTAAAAGGAAATGAATTTTCTTCTGATTTATTTGATAAAACACATAATTCGCCTCAAAACGGTTATTCAGATATTTACTGGATATCTACTGATTTAATTAAGGATTTAAAAAAGAACGCGGTATTTTAATCGCTCTATTAAATGACTTTAATAGCTGTCCAAAAAATAGAAAACAATATTCTTGCTATTTTTTGGACAGTTCTATTTTCAGTTTTCGCAGAACCTTGCAATAACGGTATACGCTTTTTCTAGTCCTAACTCACCGGCAACGCTCATATCCAGACATCCATTCTCTGTTTCTTTTAAATAGATGTATGTGAGTCCTCGGTTGTAATATGCTTCGGCATAAACTGGCTCTAATTTTATAATTTTATCATATAGTTCAATAGCCTTTCTGTACTCTCTTGTTTTTAAGAGTGTATTTGCCAAATTGAATGCAGAAAATGTGAATTGAGGAGCTAGCTCTAATGATTTCACGTAATCGTTAATCACGAATTCGTAGTCTAAATAGCTTTGGTTTGTTTCCAAAGTATTTACTTTTGTGGTTGAGGTATTTGTTGGATTCAATAGAATTATTTCACTTTCCGATTCAAGTTGCTGAATATAATCAATCATTTCAGATCTAACATTTGCTCGGCAATAATATGCAACGAAATTGTTTGGGTCTTTCTTTAATGCAAGATTTAAATCACTTAGTGCTTCATTATAATTTTTGAGCATACTCTTATAAATACTACTTTGTATTAAGTTGTATACTTTGTTTTCAGATTTGTTATACTCACTATTAAGTCGCTCAATTTCAGAATTGATAAAATCGGTTTCATAAACATCTTCAATTTCATTGGCAATAACCAAACCTAATGATTCGTATTCATTTTTTATAAATTCAATATTTATAAATAATACAGAAAGCCTTTTAAAATATTTTGAGTTATTTACTCCATATACAAAGCTGTAATTTTCCTCAGGAGTTATTTGCTCATTAAATCTAGGATTGTTATAGAATCTACTACTAGATTTTAAGGTGATCAGACTTTGTAAGTTCTCTGTAGTATCGGCATAACTTACATGAGAATCGCTATTTTGTTTTACTGAGGCAATTATCTCATTTGCTTTTTCTTTATCAGCAAAAGCACCTTGTGCATCGTTTAACTTATGTCTAACAATGGATCTGTTTAAGTAGGCTTTTGCAAAATCGGGATATATTTCTATTGCCTGAGTAAAATCCATAAAAGCTCCTTGTAGATCTTCCATATCCAGTTTCATTAATCCTCGATTAAAAAAGGTTAAAATATTCTGAGGATTTAGTTTGATTACTTTATCCAGATCGCGTATTGCTTCTTTGCTTTTTTTAAGTTCATTTTTAATTAATGCTCTATTAAATAATGCCAACGAATTATCAGGTTCAATTTGAATTGCAGTGTCGAGATTCATTACAGAAACATCGGTTTTTTGCAGATGATAATAAGCCAAAGCCTTATTTACATAAGCTCCTGAGTTTAAAGGATCAATTTCGATTACTTTGGTGAAGTTTATAATTGCAGTATCGTATTTGTGCCATTCAGAATACAAAATACCCTTATTCATATATACTTCAAAAAAGTTTGGATCGAAACTGAGAGCTTTATCGAAATCGGATAATGCTCCTAGAGTATCTTCAAGCATGTTTTTAGCGATACCTCTATAAAAATACGCACGTTTATTTTTTTTAGTAATTTCCAGAGATTTATCAAAATCAGTAACAGCTTGACTATATTGATTAATATTTATTTTACATAAACCTCGAATAGTGTAAAAGTCAGGTTCAATAGCATTTAGTTTTATTGCATTATCGAAATCGTTAATTGCGACATAATACTTTTTTAAATTTAACCTAGTGTATCCTCGGTAACGAAGGGCATCTGTATGATTTGGCTTTAACTCAATTGCTTTTGTGTAATCTTGTTCGGCACCCAAATAATCCATTAAATTATATTTAGCAATCCCACGTAAAAAATAGGATTCCGCGACATTGGGTTTAACCCGAATTACAATACTAAATGATTCAATAGCATCTGTAAATTTTTCAGCATAAAGTTGTGCTCGGCCTCTGTTAATATAGTGATTTACATTTAATTGTGCGCTAATGCTTTGCGATAGGGTAGCAAGCAAAATAAGAACGAATATTTTTTTCATAAAAAAAATTTAAAGCTTAAAAACCAATTCTAGTAATTGAGTAAGATATTTTTCGTCAATTTCGTCGAACTGATTGTATTCGGTACTGTCCACATCTAAAACTCCAATTATTTCACCTTTATTGTTTTTTACAGGAATTACAATTTCTGATTTAGATCTCGAATCGCAGCCAATATGACCCGGGAATGCTCCAACATCAGGAACAATAATTGGGCTTTGTTTATTTATACTCGTCCAGCATACTCCAACGTCTTTTTTCAGTTCTTGACACGCAACTGGACCTTGATACTGTCCAACAATTAATTTATCATTCTTAAGAAAATAATAACCTGTCCAAAAGAAGTATTCCATTTTGTGATGCAATACAGCAATTACTGTTGACATACGTGCATTGTAATCGTCTGTCTTTAATAAAATCTCTTCTATTTGTTTTTGCATTCGTTCGTAACGACCAGCTTTCTTTTTCTTATCCATAATTAGTTTAATTTTTGAATTATCCAAAGGTAATAATTTTTAAATATGCTATATGTTAAAAATCTTAAACATAATATGAGTCTAATTGTTAATTAAGCCAAAAAACGTTAAATCGATTGAATAAATATTTCTTGTTGGAGTCAATTTAATCAGGAATAACTTGATAATTTCGAACCCAACGAGTACAAGTAAAATCAAATACTATTAAATAATGATACGAGTTAAACTTAAATTATATTTGCAAGTCTATTAAGCACTAAAATACTCAAATGCGATTCGATATAATTAAAAACCTTGATGCTAAGGAAAAGAGAACATTTTATTTGCACATTACATTCCAAATAATTGATGGAATGATGCGTGCAGCTTTATGGATTAACGAATATGTTTTTATTAAAAGTTTAAATGGAACAAGTTATCAGCTGAGTTTCTTATTCCAATCCAGCGTGGTTGTTCTTTTGCTTTCGGTATTATTTAACGAGTTAATAAGTCGATCTAAAAATAAAAAAGGATTATTGAAACGTGCGGGTTTCCTAACACATCTCCCATTAATTATATTATTATTTTTTCCTAAAAACCCAGAATTATATTCTGTTAGTTCAATATATCATTACATATTCTTATTTGTATTTTTCACTTATTATTTATCGTATCCGATTGTTCTGCCAACAATTAATTTATTTTTAAAAAACGCTTATTCAAAAGATAATTTTGGGAAACTATATGGAATATCATCCTCGATTCGACAAATTGTTATGATGATTACATTTTTTGTATTGGGATTAATTTTAGATTCTGACGCATTTTCATTTACATATTTCTTTCCAATTCTTGGAGTGCTTGGTTTCCTTAGTATTATTTTAATAGGGCGAATTGAATATATTCCAAAGGCGATACCAGAATTCTCGGAAGGTATTATACAAGCAGTTATTGGTTCCTTTAAAAAAATGGTAAAAAATTTAAAAACAAATAGAGCATACTTTGATTTTCAAGTTGCCTATATGTTTTATGGCTTTGCATTTATGAGTACCCGCTCGGTAATTAATATATTTTACGATAAAGCTTTATCATTAAATTATTCTAGTGTAGCATTTTATCAGAATGGATATAATATTATAGCAATAATACTTTTACCAGTTTTTGGAAAAATAATTGGAAAGGTTGATCCAAGAAAATTTACAATTATTCCTTTTATTTCAATGGCAGGTTATATCTTATTTACCGGATTAACAAAATTCTTTCCTTATAGTATAGAGATATGGAAAATTGAAATTTATATCACATTATTAATTGCAACAGTTTTTTATGGATTTTTCTTTTCAACAATGCTCTTATCGTGGAATATTGGCTCGTCTTATTTTGGAAGAAAGGAAGAAGCAGGGGATTATCATGCAATTCATTTATTTGGAACAGGCTTAAGAGGTGCGGTTTCTCCGTTAATTGGTGTGGCGCTGTACGAAGTGTTTGGATTCTCATTAACATATGGTGTTGCAATTTTATCTCTTTTAATCGGAATATATGTTCTTTATAGATCGGCACAAAAAAGAATTGTTACAAATAATTAGTTTTCATATTTTTATATATTAAACACTAAAAGGATACTATGAAAAATATATTATACATTATAATAAGTGCATTTGTTATGACTTCGTGTTCAAAAAAAGTAGCCGTTGATTTAATTGTTACAAACGCTAAAGTTTATACGGTTGATAATGAATTTTCAATTACCGAAAGCTTTGCAGTAAAAGATGGAAAATTTGTTGAAGTTGGTTCATCAGATAAAATATCTTCCAAATACATTTCAAATCAAAGTATTGATCTCGAAGGTAAATACGTTTATCCTGGCTTTATTGACGCACATTCTCATTTTTATGGATATTGCATGTCTTTATTGCAAGCCAATTTACGAGGAACAAAATCTTTTGATGAGATCTTGGATATATTGCAGGAACAAGATGCTAAATATAATTCTGAATGGATTTTGGGTCGAGGTTGGGATCAAAACGATTGGGATGTAAAGGAATTTCCAACAAATAAAAAACTAAACGAGTTGTTTCCAAACAAACCTGTTTACATTCGTCGAATAGATGGTCATGCAGCTATTGCAAATGCAAAGGCTCTCGAAATGGCTGGAATAACTTCTACAACTAAAATTGATGGAGGTAAAGTGTTTATTGAAAATAGTAAACCAACCGGAATTCTTATCGATAATGCAATGTCACTTATAGCAGAAATTGTTCCAGAAGAAGAAATAGAAACCTCTGTAAAAGCTTTAAAACAAGGAGAAAAGAATTGTTTTGCTGTTGGATTAACAACAGTGACTGATGCTGGTTTATATAAAAGTCAGGTTTTAACTTTAGATTCTTTGCAAAAGAGTAATGCCTTAAAAATGCGAATTTACGCTATGCTAGAACCTAATGAAGATAATTTAAATCACTTTGTAAAAAAAGGAATTTATAAAACAGATTATCTAAATGTAAGATCAATCAAGTTATATGCCGATGGAGCATTAGGTTCTCGTGGAGCGGCAATGATCGAGTCATATTCCGATGATCCTGATAATAATGGTTTAATAGTTGAATCGACTGAGTTTTATCACGAAATGTGTAAGTTGGCTTATGAAAATAATTATCAAGTTAATACACATGCAATTGGTGATTCGGCAAATCGTTTAATACTTGATATTTATTCGGAATATTTGAAAGGTAGTAACGATAAACGCTGGAGAATAGAACATTCTCAGGTTGTTCATCCTAAGGATGTTGAAAGATTTGGAAAATTCAATATTATTCCATCAATTCAATCAACGCATTGTACCTCCGATATGTACTGGGCTGATGAACGCTTAGGTGCGAGAATAAAAAACGCCTATATATATAAGGAGTTATTAGCACAAAATGGTTGGATGCCTAATGGAACAGATTTTCCCGTTGAAAAGATTGATCCTCGTTTAACATTTTATGCTTCAGTTGTACGGAGGGATTTAGAAGGATATCCCGAAGAGGGATTTCAAATTGAAAATGCATTAAATCGAGAAGAAACATTAAAGTCAATGACAATATGGGCAGCTAAAGCAGCTTTCGAAGAAAATGAAAAAGGTAGCATTGAGTCAGGAAAATTTGCCGATTTTATTGTTTTAGAAAAAGATATTATGGAAGAGGCTGAAAGTGACATTCCATCTATAAAGATTTTGAAAACATTTATTGATGGTAAATCGGTGTTTGAATATAAATAATAATTAACTATAGCAATTAACCAACATTTTTATACTTTTGCAGCTTCGGATAAATTTATGTTCGAAGCTTTTATATATAATAGTTATGGGGTTTAATGAGGAAATTCAGCGTAGAAGAACTTTTGGAATTGTAAGTCATCCAGATGCAGGTAAAACTACATTAACAGAGAAGTTATTACTATTTGGTGGAGCTATTCACGTTGCAGGAGCTGTAAAAAGTAATAAAATAAAGAAAACAGCTACGTCTGATTTCATGGAGATTGAACGTCAGCGTGGAATTTCTGTTGCAACCTCAGTAATGGGATTCGAATATAAAGGACGAAAAATTAATATCCTTGATACTCCTGGTCACCAAGATTTTGCAGAGGATACTTTTAGAACCTTAACCGCTGTTGATAGCGTAATTATTGTTATCGATTCGGCAAAAGGAGTTGAGCCTCAAACTCGCAAATTAATGGAAGTTTGTCGAATGCGCAAAACTCCAGTAATGGTATTTATCAATAAATTGGATCGTAGTGGTAAAGATCCTTTTGAGTTACTCGATGAAATTGAAAATGAACTCAAAATACAAGTTCGCCCGTTAAGTTGGCCTATTAGTAATGGACCAACATTTAAAGGAGTTTATAATTTATACGAAGAAAAATTAAATTTATTTAGTGGAGACGATAAACAAACTATTTCAGATATAATAGAATTAAAAGATGTTAATAGTACTGATTTAGAAGGGTATATTGGTGAGCAATATGCAAATACTCTGCGCGAAGAATTAGAATTAATAACAGAAGTTTACCCAAAATTTGAAGTAGACGATTATCTTGCAGCCGATTTAGCCCCAGTATTCTTTGGAAGTGCTTTAAATAATTTTGGTGTACAGGAGTTATTGGATTGTTTTATTAATATTGCTCCTTTTCCGAGAGAAGTAAATGCAGAAGAACGAAATATTGACCCTTTTGAAAATAAATTCTCGGGATTTATTTTTAAAATTCATGCTAATATGGATCCAAATCATAGAGATCGTATTGCATTCGTTAAGATATGCTCGGGAACCTTTAAAAGAAATACTAATTATTTGCATGTTCGATTAGGAAAAAATTTAAAATTTTCAACACCGACTGCATTTATGGCAGAGAAGAAATCAATAATTGATGAAGCTTTTCCAGGCGATATTATTGGTATACATGATACAGGAAATTTTAAAATCGGGGATACTCTTTCCGAAGGCGAAAAAATTCATTTTAAAGGAATTCCAAGTTTCTCTCCTGAAATGTTCCGATATGTTGAAAATGCCGATCCAATGAAATACAAACAATTAGCAAAAGGTTTGGATCAATTGATGGATGAAGGAGTTGCCCAATTATTTACCAATAAATTCAATGGTCGAAAAATTATTGGAACAGTTGGTCAGTTGCAGTTTGAAGTTATTCAGTTTCGATTGGAACATGAATACGGTGCGAAATGTAAATATGAACCAATTCAAATGCACAAAGCATGTTGGATTGAGTCCGACGATAAAGAGCAAATCGAAGACTTCAGGAAAAGGAAATTCAGCAATATAGCGATTGATAAACATGGTCGTGAAGTATTTATGGCCGATTCCCCATATGCATTACAAATGGCTCAAAGTAAATTTGATAAGATAAACTTCCATTTTACATCAGAATTTTAAATTTAGATTAAACCTTTTAAAGACAATGGAGTCTTTTAATCGGGGAATCTAAATTATCGAACTGTGAGTAAAAGAATCTTTATTTTTATTGCAATATTTTTTATATCTACATTATCAGCAATATCTCTAAATAACGAGAAAAAAAGTGTAGAAATAGTAAAAGCATCATCGTCGTTAAAGGTTGATGGAATATTATCAGAAGATGCATGGCAAAACGCTGCTGTGGCTAAAGATTTTATTCAATATGAACCTTATAATGGTAAAAAACCTTCCTTACCAACCGAAGTAAAAGTCATTTACGATGATCAAGCAATTTATTTTGGTGCCATATTATATGATAATAATCCTGACAGTATAATTAAAGATCTTGGGGTTAGAGATGAATTTACCGGAATGAATTCGGATTTATTTACAGTATTTATAAGCACATTTAACGATGGCGTAAATGCAGTTGAGTTTATGGTATCTGCTTCGGGTGTGCAGTCTGATGGTAAACATAATGGAGATAATGGCGATTCTAATTGGGATGGAGTTTGGGAAAGTGCTGTTGGATTTACCGATAATGCTTGGATTGTTGAAATGAAAATACCTTATTCGGCCTTACGATTCTCAAAAAAGGAAGATCAAACATGGGGAATCCAATTTTTTAGATCGATTCGAAGATACAGAGAGTGGAGTTCTTGGAATTATGCAGATGTAAATATTCAAGGCTTGATAAATCAGTTAGGAGAAGTTGTTGGAATTAAGCATATTGAACCTCCTTTGCGCTTGTCCGTTACTCCATATGTTTCTGCATATTTGGAAAATGATGCAGATGGAAATCAATGGAATAGTGATTTTAATGCTGGAATGGATTTAAAGTGGGGAATTAATCAAAGTTTTACTTTAGATATGATTTTAATTCCTGATTTTGGACAGGTTCAATCCGATGATGAAGTTCTTAATTTATCTCCGTACGAAGTTCGATACGATGAGAAAAGAGCATTCTTTACGGAAGGTACCGAATTGTTTAATAAGGGAAATATATTCTATTCTCGGAGGATCGGAAGTCGACCTAAGAACGCTGATGATGCTGAAGACGACTTGCATTCTAACGAGATTGTAGACAATAATCCTATCGAAACACAATTAATAAATTCATCTAAAATATCAGGAAGAACCAGTGGAGGCTTGGGAATAGGATTTTTGAATGCAATGACTGGTTCTGTTGATGCAATTATAAAAGATACAATCCCTGAAATTGTATCTAATGGATTAGAAACAGAACTTAATTACAAAAAACGAAAGTTCAGAACTCAAGGTTTTACCAATTACAATATGCTTGTTTTAGATCAAACACTAAAAAACAATTCATATGTTAGTATTGCAAATACAAATGTGCAATATTCCGGAGAAGATTACACTGCAAATGTAACTGCAGCAGAATTTAAATTGATGAATAAAGAAAATTCGTATCAACTTTACGGAAGTGGAGCTTTAAGTCAGATCTATACCGATGCCTCAAGTTTAGGACATAAATACTTCTTGATGTTTGCAAAAACAAAAGGAAATTTCCAATTCGAAGTTGCTCACAACACTGAATCCGATACATACGATCCAAATGATATGGGTTATATTCAGCAAAACAATGAATCTACGTGGTATGGCGAATTGGATTATAATATTAACGAACCGTTTTGGAAAGTCTTGAATTGGCATAACGAAGTAAATTTCAGATATGAAAATCTTTATAAGCCACGAAAATTTTCTGAGTTTCAGTTTAGTGCAATAACTAATACAACATTTGCAAAAAGTTATATTAATACTGGTTTGTTTGCAAGTGTTAAACCAATAGAAGGGTACGATCATTTTGAGCCACGAGTGGATGGTTGGAAATTTAAAACAGCTAGAGTTGTGATGGGTAATTGGTGGATCAGTACAGATTATCGCAAAAGAATTGCTGGTGATTTTAACGCAGGTGCATGGAAGGCTATGGATCATAACCGATACGGCTATTGGATGGGATTTGGACCAAGACTTAGAATAAGCGATAAGTGGCTGTTAACCTATCGTTTAAGTATGGATAATGATTTTAACACATATGGGTATATTGAAGATTACGAAAATACAAATTCTGATAATGAAACTGAAACAACAATAGATTTTGGTAAGCGAGATCAGTATACATTTATTAATACGCTTTCAACAAACTATATCTTTAATAATAAAATGTCGTTAAGCTTGCGTGTTCGTCATTATTGGAGCCGTGTTGAATACTACGATTATTACAGGCTTAAGGAAAATGGAGAGTTATCAGAATCTATTGGATATGATACTTATGGAAACGAAGAAAATTTAAATTACAACGCTTTCACTCTTGACATGAAATATTTATGGAGATTTGCTCCAGGTAGTGAAATGGCGATTGTGTGGAAAAATGCTATTTATACTGATGACGAAAAACTCACTAATAATTTTATTGATAATTTAAATGACACCTTTGGATCATCACAAATAAATAGTATATCGTTTAAAATCCTGTTTTATTTGGATTATCACTATTTAAAAAGAAATTAGAATTAAGGTATTATATAAAAGAGATCCAAGTTTATATTGGATCTCTTTTATATATATATGGTTTGAATATAGATCAATAAAAAAATGATAAAACATATTGTACTTTGGAAATTGAAAGATTATGTACAAGGAAAAACCAAACAAGAAAATGCTTATTTAATTAAAACCTTACTTGAGGATTTAAATAATAGAATTCCCGGTTTATTAAAGCTGGAAGTCGGTATTGATTTTAGCAATACCGAAAACTCAGCCGATGTAGTTTTATATTCTGAGTTTGAATCAAAGGCGGATTTAGAAAATTATCAAACGCATCCTGAGCACGAAAAGGTAAAACCATTTGTAGCGCAATGCAGACTGGAACGCCGAGTTATAGATTTTGAAATTTAAACTGATTTTGTATATTTGTACTTTATGCAAAAAACGATTACATACTTCGTAAATTTTTCTATCCTGGTAGGATAAGAACAGTTTATTCTTTTTAAGAAATTAGATTCTCTTGAATCTAAGCTGTTCGTGTATTCCAATTTTAAAAATCAATAAATCTAATTTTATTAAAATTTATAATAATGGATAACAAATATCTTATTAGACGAGTACAAAATCAAACAGACATAAATAAACTCATTATCCTATTAAATAATGTATTTCAACCTGAGAGGGTTGGAAATTTAGCTAAAATATTTTTAGAATCGCTACCAGAATCAGAATGTAAATATTGGTTTATTGCAGAGGAGAAAGAAACTAAAAATATTGTGTCTTCATTTACATTAATTCCGTGGTGTTGGGAATTAAAGGGAATTAAACTAAAAGTTGCTGAAATGGGATTGGTTGCAACCGATGTAAACCATAGAGGTAAAGGTTTAATGCGATTGTTAAATCAGGAGTTTGACGCAGTTTTAAAAGAAGAAGAGTTTGATTTAGCTGTAATTCAGGGTATTCCTGGTTTTTACCACAAGTTTGGGTATCATTATGCCATTCCTATGGAAAATCACTTGAATATTTGTTTAAAAAATATTCCAAGTCAAGCAAAAACTAGAAGATTTGAAATTCGCAATGCAGAAATATCAGATATTCCCTTTCTGATTTCTGAAGATAAATCTTATCGTGATGCAAATTATATTTCAGTTTTTAGGAATACAAATACGTGGGAATATATTTTAAGACAAGGGAGAAAAACAGAATATGGGTCCGATGTAATTATTTTAGAATTTGAACAAGAAAAATTTTATTGCAGAATTTTATTTCAAGGTTTCGGAAAGGGATTAATTGTAAGCGAAGTTAGTAATTCTATTTCTGAAGAATCTTTTATGTTTCTGTTAACATATTTGAAAAATAGGGCTATAATAGAAAACAAAGCTTTTATCAGATTTAATGTTGGTTTGGATTCGAGGCTTGGAGAAATGTTATTGTCTGCAGGTGTTCAAAAATCAAAACCATATGCATGGCAAGTTAAAATTCCTGATAAGATTAATTTTTTGAATAAACTCAAACCAGTTTTGGAATCTAGAATCGGGAATAGTGAATTTTACGATTTTTCTAAAATTCTAAGATTAGATTTTTATTCAGAAACAATCGATGTTATTTTTAAGAATGGAAAAATCACAGAATTTCTTAGAAATATTAAAAATGAACCCGATTTTAGTTTCAATATTCCTGTGGATTTGTTCGCAAGTTTAATTTTAGGCCATAGAAATTGGGTTGAGTTACAGGAAAATCGGCCAGACATAGCATCAATGCTGCTATATATCGATCCTGAGGAAAAACCAATGGATGATATTTCTGGAAAGTTGATTGATATACTATTTCCTAAACAAAAATCATGGATTAATTTACAATATTAGTATATTATAAAATGTGAGTTTAAAACTCACATTTTTATCTTTAAATAAATAATGTGAATATTGGTAAGTTAAATATAGATTTGATAATTCTAATATTAAGAAACTTATTAAGATGAAAAGTGCTATGTGATACAACAGTATTGAGAAGGAATATGAAAAATGCGAGTTTAAGACTCGTATTTCTTGTTTAATTTTTATTTATTTGCCAGATTTTAATATCAATCATTTTAAAAATATAAAACAATTATTAAATGAGAAAATTACTGTTTATTTCATTGTTTCTAATTTCATATGTAACATATTCGCAAAATAGCGAAGATCAGTTTCGTGAAGATTATTTAGATGCTTGTAATCTTATTTCAAAAAAGTATGTTTATTTTGAACGAAAAGTAAATCAAACAAGAGAAGCTTTTTATAATGAACATAAAAATTTTGCTGATTCAATTTATTGGGATGCAGAACGATTTGTTCAGGAAATACATAATTTAAGATGTTTGTTTCCCGATGGACATTTTTCGTGGTCGGTGACAAAACAAATTTCGCCATTAGATAAATTCTATACCTTGGGATTCGTTAGTACTTTTACAAATGATAGTGCGTTAATTGTTAAAAAGGTTTACAAACAGCACAATAAAAAATTATTTAAAAACGATACAATTCTCACTATAAATAATATATTGGCAACAGAATTTATAAAGCAATTGGGAGACAAAGAACCACAATCTACTATAAATGCTACATTAGAAGTTGCCGCAAGAAATCTAACATTAAAAAAATATATTTCACCATTAGATTTTGATTTAAGTAAATACACAATCGAAGTTAAAAATGGTAAACGAAATAAAACAATTAAAGCCGAGTGGCAGGAATGTGGATTAACAAGTAATGTTTTTGAAGCTAGAAACAATTCAGAATTGTTATTGGTACAAAGAAATGGATATTTATCTTTAGAAGAAATACCTGAAAATTATTATTCGAATCATTCATCATTTTATTTATACAATAAAACAATAGATTCGGTTAGTTTTTCAATTTTGCATTTGCGTGATTTTTTTGCATGGGAAGTTTCCGATATTGATTCAATGATTCAAAAGCTTAATGAAATTAAGTCTGATTATTTGGTTCTTGATTTAAAAGATTGTAGTGGAGGAGCATTTGATGAAATGTTGTATCTCAGTTATGCTTTAGGTGTTAATAAATCTTTTAAGTTTTTTTACGATAATATTACAAATACAGATAAACGTTATACTGGAGTTTCTGATTTTGATTTTATTACAGAAAAAATACAACTTAATAATTCGTGGAATGGGAAAGTTATAGTACGATCGAATGAGATTTGTGGAAGTGCTTGTGATTTCTTTATCAGATGGATGAAAATTAATAATCGTGCATTAATTGTTGGGAATCCTCCTGCGGGAAGAGGAGGGGGAACTGACCAGTTTGAACTATCTAATACGAAAACTACGATAAGTTTTCCTCAGAGAGAAAGAATTCCTATTCAATATCACAGAAGTGTTGAAGGAGATATTATGAATATTGATTTAATATCGGAGGAAACAATATTAAATATTTTAGAAAAAATAAAGAGTACTAATAACTTATAACAAAAATTTATTGAAGGATTATTTTAAAATTTATTTAAACGACAATTTGAAATAATCCTTTTTTAATTCCATTCATTCATTTTATCTCCAATAAATTTTATGATTTGATCATTTTCCGATTTCCCATTTCCTGTAATTTCAATGGGAGAGCCAATCGAAATAAAAATTTTGCGTTTTCGGCGAATTGGTCCTAAATCCCGAACTATTTTTCCATTACCCCAAAAATCAGTTTTTAGTGCAATTGGAACTACTTTTACTTTTGCCGATTTTGCCAATTTAACTCCTAAGGAATTAAAATCTTCAGGAATAAAAATATCTTTTCTAGCACCTTGTGGGAAGATTACAATAGAAGTTCCATTTTCTAAAAATTCTTTTCCTTGTTTTATCACTGACATTAGATCTTCGCGTGAATTTGATCTTCCTACCGCAATTGGTGTTCTTGCTCGCATTACTGGACCAAAAAGAAAATGACTTGTTAATGCTTCTTTAACAACAAAAGTTACTTCTTTATGCGGTGCAATTAAAGCTGGGAATATCATCGATTCCATAGCACTCATATGATTGCTAATAAAAACCACTGGTTCTTTGCAATCTTTAATATGATTTAGTCCGTCAATGTGAAATTTGCCACCACAATTTTCAATAAGCTTTAAAACCTTAAGTGACGATGAAACCCACTTTTCAGTATCATATAAACCTTTTAAAGCAAGTTTTCTATTTTTGAAAATCAACATTATATATTTAAATACAAAATAGATTCTTGTATTCAGAAAAATCTTGTCAATAAGAATTCGCGAATTTTCTATAGTTGAATAAATATTATCGGTAAAAAGGGTATTTTTAACTAATTTCATTTGAATGCGTGTTTGAACATGCAATTTTACAAAAATTAATAGTTTGAAAAAACAAATTGTATTTTTAACTTGAACACTTTCACTATATTTTTTTATTATGGCAAAACTTTTTTTATTGATTGCAGTTCTTTTTTCTTTTAGTGTCTTTGGACAAGAATTTACTTATAAAGAGAAAAAGGAAATAAAAGGATATCCAGATTACATAATGGATAGTAAATTTTCTCCATTTCGGAATTATTTTGCATTAACAATAGGGAATAATAGTATTGAGATTTTTGATAAAGATTGGAACAAGATTTTCACACATCAGGGAAACCCGAAATCTGTAGGGGGACATTTAGCATTTTCTCCAGACGAGAAATATTTAGCTTATGCAAAGTATAAAAGCGATAATGATATTGCTATTATTCGATTAAAGGACCAGAAAGTAGTTCAGGTTTTAAATGGACATGCATATAATATTAATAAATTAGAATTTAGTCATGATGGGAAATGTTTAGTTAGTACTTCAAGCGACAATACTATAAATATATGGGCTTGGGAAAATGATCAGATGATTTTGTCGCAAAAAATTAAGTATGATGATTCCGTAATGGGAGCAAGCTTTAGTTTTAACGATAAGTATTTGGTTGCTGGAGGATACAATAAAACAATTTATTTGTACGAAAAAAAAGGAAATACATATCAGTTATTTGATACAATTCCCGGAATAAAATATAGGATTTATGATCTAGCATTTCACCCTACAAAGAATGAGTTTATTTCATCCTCACAATATCAAGTTCGAAGATATCGATTGGAGAATAAGAAGTTTAATTTTAAAGATAGTATCGAGATTCGTGTAAACAGAACATTAAGATATAATTCGACAGGAGATTTTGTTGTTTTTGGAAAAGCTCAAGATGTAGTAATTCTAAAAATGGAAGAAAACCAAATGACAGAATTTGAAAAGATTTATCGTCATGGCGATTATGTTTTTGGGGGAGATTTTAGCGACGATGGCTTATTTTTAACAAGTTTTGGATCCGATAAATCTTCAATAGTTTGGGAATTAACAGGCGTTAGTCCTTCTAAAAAATCGTTAATTACTAATTATATGGATGGAGAATTAACCTCTGCACAGAAAATAATTTTAACAGCCGATGTAATTAATAATATCCTAAATAAACTCGATTATAAATTAACGGCTCCTCGCGATGAGTTTGAAACTACCATTCAATATAACGATCGAAGAGCTAAACTAAAATCAAATGTTTTAAATCAACTTCAGAACTTTACCGAAAAACATTTTAATATAAAGAAAAAGTCAAGTGTTGTTGAAATTTCAATAGATAGAATAGTTGGTTACAATGCCGACTTGGGTATATACAAAATACGATTTTTGGAAACAGATGCAGGTGTTAAAATCCCAATTGAGGATGCCAAACAGTTTAAGAAAAATTGGAAGAACTCTGTTGTAGTTGCAGAGAAAAAACAAAGTAAAGATGGTGTTTCCTTTGAATATAAAAACTTCAAATTAGTGACTCCAGTCAGTAAAAATCGATTTGATGTAACGCTTGTCGAGAATCCTTTTCATATAATAAAGAAGACACGGAATACAAGTACACAAAGTGATATATCTGAGGGAGATATATCTAAAAATCATTTAAATACAGAGGGAGAAGGGGCTTTAGGAGTCGACCGAGCGCTTGTATTCGCAACTAATATATACGATTCTTTTTCCGAATTAGTAAATCCTGTATTGGATGCAACGACCGTAGCCGATGAACTCCAGTCGAACTATTTTGTACAAACAGAATTGGTGATAAATCCAACTTTAAAAGAAGCAATTGAGAAAATTCGTGAATATGCAAAAATGGATTATGGCAAGAATGATAATTTGTTAATTTTCTTTGCGGGACATGGAATTTACGACGAAGTTTTTAAAGAAGGGTATGTAATTTCTCGCGATTCAAAATCTGATGATGTTGCTAAAACTTCTTACTTATCGCATTCTAATTTACGTACGATGGTAAACAATATTCCTTGTGATCATATCTTATTGGTGATGGACGTTTGTTTTGGAGGAACTTTCGATCCACTAATTGCTTCGAAAAGCAGAGGTGCAGATATATATACCGAAGTTACAAATGAAGAATTTATTCAGCGTAAAAAGAAGTACAAAACAAGGCTATACTTAACATCAGGAGGTAAGGAGTATGTTCCTGACGGGCGTCCGGGACATCACTCACCATTTGCCCGAAAGTTTCTGGAATCTTTAAGAAATTATGGTGGGAATGATGGGATTCTTACGATTAATGAGATTATTCAATATATTGAGAAAGTTGAACCACAACCTCGATTTGGTGAATTTGGCGATAATGAACCTGGTAGTGATTTTATATTTTTAGTGAAATAGGGTTTTTTGCTGCAAAGCACCCTCATGTTCTAAAAGCCATTGTTTTTTCAATAGGCCTCCAGCATATCCCGTTAATTTACCGTTGGTTCCAATTACTCTGTGGCATGGAATAATAATGGGGATTGGATTTTGCCCATTTGCGGTTGCAATTGCACGAATGGCTTTTTCATCGCTGAATTGCTTAGCTTGTTCTAAGTAAGAAATAGTTTTTCCATAAGGAATTTTTGATAATTCATGCCAAACCTTTCCTTGAAATTCAGTTCCAATCGGATTTACACCAACAGAAAACTTTTTCCGTTCGCTTCTAAAATATTCATCTAATTGTGTAATGCAATTCTGAATTTGAACTGGAATCATCTGCATTTTAAAGAATTCCTTAGTAAATTGAATTTCGATAATATCTCGTTCATTTGAGATAATTCTTAAATTGCCAATTGGTGATTTATAGTATGCTTCGAACATTATTTTATATAATCAGAAATTAGATTAATTGGAACTCCACTTTTTTTATTTATTTGTTCAATTGTCAAACCTTCATCATACATTCTTTTAATAAAGGTTTTAAGAGATTCCCCAATTTCAATTAAGTTCATATCAGGATCGTATACCCGAATTGTTTTTTGTCCCCACAATTCTTCCGTAATATCTTGATACTTATCAATAGTATAATCATTTGCTAAATCAATAATTTGATTTATATTTTCGGTTTCAAAACACAGCTCAAGCGAAGTGTTTGAAGTTTCTTTCTTATAAAAATCCTTATTAAGGCTATGCCATTCAGGTATTTGCCAAAGCGATAATCCTCCCTTAAAAGAAATGTTATTGCCAAAATCTGTTTCAATTTCCTGATTTAAAATACTGCAATAGAAATGTTTGGAAACCTCAATGTTTTTGACAAACAGCACAGATGAATGAAATTTAATACTCATTTGTTTTTAATCTAAATATAGTGAAAAATAAAAAGTTGTCAATACTAATTAGAACTTAGCACGACAACTTTTATATATTATTTAAGCTCTACTTATGCTATTTAAAAGCTTAATTTATTTGTTCAATTCTGTTTCAATAACTTGTTTTAGCTTGCTAAATTCTTCATCCTCGAAACCAGTAGCTTGGTAAATAATTTTTCCATCACGATCTAAAACTACAT
This sequence comes from Bacteroidales bacterium, assembly GCA_016342685.1. Classification (GTDB taxonomy): domain Bacteria; phylum Bacteroidota; class Bacteroidia; order Bacteroidales; family UBA12077; genus UBA12077. The sequence continues at coordinate 1,035,244 of JAEINU010000001.1, forward strand.
TTCTCGGAATATATCTTTCAGCAAATAAAGAATATATTTTTCTTCCTGGATCAGGAACAACATTAAATGTGTATCCTGTTTTTTCTTTAAAAGCAATTACTTCATCAGCAACATGTTCTCGACCAAATACAATAAGTTCAAAGTTTTCGTTGTTCTTATATTTAGCCCAAATGTCACTTTCAACAAATGGTAATTCCTTTATACAAATCGGGCACGAAGTAGCAAAGAAATTCATAAAAACAACTTTGCCTTTTAAATCATTTATTTTAATGGTATCATTCGTTAAAGTTATGTAATCGAATTCAGGAACTTGCTGACCAACTTCAATTAAGGTAGATTTAATTACATCTGCTTCTTCTTTAGCTTTTTCTCTTTTCTCTTTTAGTCCACAAGAATTAAGGCCTATGGCAAAAATTGTAAGTATTAATAATGTTTTTTTCATGGTTTAGTTTGTTTTAATTTTCGTCGGCAATTTACATTATAAAATTTATTTAGTACATATTTTTTCTCTGTTTGTCAATAGATGAATATATTTGACTGATTATCTTAAAAAAAGCTTAAACCATTATGTAATAATTCAATCTTAGTAATAAGTCCAATCTAAAACTTTTAAAGTTGATGTGGCAATTGTTTTGTCAGATTTTTTTGCGACCTTAATTCAAAATTTTGTTCATGAGTAAAGACACTTTTCAGAATCTAAAAATTTTCATAAAACAATTTGTCGATTTTAATAGTGATGAGTTAAATGTAATTCGGAATTCTATAGAAATTATTCAACTTCCAAAAAATCAGGTTTTTATCGATGAAGGTCAAATTGCAGACAAAATTGCTTTTATAAATAAAGGTTACTTAAGAGTATTTTATAATTTCGATGGTAATGAAATAACTCGTGATATTACTCCATTATATTCGTTTGCCACTGCATTACCAAGTTTTGTTTCACAAACACCATCTTTCGAAATAATTAGTGCAATTACTGATTGTGAGTTATTTGTAATAAGTAAAAACGATTTAGATGATTTGTATAATAGATTTCCTAAATGGGAAAGGTTGGGTAGGAGAATTACAGAAGAGATGTTTGTTGATTCGCAAAAACGAATTTATTCATTTATTACTGAAACCGCCGAAACACGTTATAAACGTTTGCTTTGTCAATATCCCGATATGACAAAAGAGGTACCTTTAAGGTATATTGCAGATTTTTTAGGAATAAAGCTTCAATCATTAAGTCGTTTAAGAAAATCAATAAATTGGTAAAGGTTTATTTAGCTAATATCTATTTATTTAACAAATGTTAAATGATTTGTGTGATTTTTTTCGGAAATTTGAAAGAGGTTCAATTTTTAATACACTTTAGTTTATGAAACGTTTATTCAATGAAAAATTTGACAATCATTTTGATTTAATTATTGTTGGTGGTGGAATTTCCGGAGTTTCAGTCGCTTACGAAGCGGCATCTCAAGGCTTAAAAGTAGCTATCTTCGAAAAGGGTGATTTTGGAGAAGCTACGTCGGCGGCAACATCAAAATTAATTCATGGTGGTCTGCGATATCTTAAAAATCTAGAGTTTGGATTAGTCCGTGAATCGCTTACAGAAAGAAGAGTGCTTGAAAACATTGCTCCAAATTTGGTGTACCCTTTACCATTTATGATTCCAACCTATAGTAATTTGAAGAATAACAAGTTTAGTTTATTTATTGGAATGTTATTATATGATATTTTATCGTTAGATAAAGCTTGGACATGGGATAGAACAAAAAAATTACCTTTTCATAAAACTATTAATGCTCGACGAACATTAAATATGGAGCCGAGTGTAAACGAGTGCAAATTGAACGGATCAAGTATATATTACGATTGTCAGAATTTAAATCCTGAGAGATTAACTTTAAGTGTTTTGAAATCAGCTATTAACAATGGAGCAGTTTCGGCCAATTACGCAAAAGTTGAAGCATTTATAAAAGAAAATAATAAGGTAAAAGGTGTAAAAGTAAAGGATTTATTTAATAATAAAGAATACGAAATTACTGCTGATTTAACCATAAACTGCACTGGACCATGGACAGATATAGTCCTAAATTCGGCATTGGATAATAAAGAAACTTCGCATCACATTCGTAGATCTGAAGGAATTCATATTATAACTAAAAAGTTGAGTTTTAAACATGCTGTATTGATGATGACAAAAGAAGGTCGTCATATAATGTTAATACCTTGGCGTAATTATTCAATTATTGGAACAACAGATAAAGAATATCTTGGAGATCCTGATAATTATAAAGTTAAAAAAGAAAGTATTTTAGAATTGCTTGATGAGTTTAACGAAAATTATGGATTGGAAAAACTAACATATAAAGATGTTCAGTTTGCCTATGGTGGATTGCGTCCATTAGTTGATAATCAAGCTGAAGCCTCATACCAATCATCTAGAAAATATGAGATTTATGATAATGCAAAAGATGGTTTAGATGGTTTAATTACTGTTGAAGGAGGTAAGTACACAACTAGCAGGAAGTTAGCAGCTCATGTAATGAAAAGGATTTCGAAAAAACTAAATAGAAAGCATCACAAGTCAGTTACAAATAAGAAATATTTAGTCGATTCTGATATCAAAAACATGGAAAGCTTTATTCGTCAGTTGGTTTTACGATATCCAATGTTTTCTGAAGCAACTATTAATTATGTTGGAAGAAACTATGGTTTACAATGTCATACAATTTTTCGATTGGCAATGTATGATAAGCCTCTATCTTTGGTAGTTTCTCAGGATGGTGAAATTTTAGCCGAGGTAGTTTATGTAATTAAAAAGGAAATGGCCTATACTTTATCAGATATTTTATTTCGAAGAACTGGTATCGGAACACTTGGTTATCCTGGCGATGATGTATTTAGCATTGTTGTGGAGACTGCCAAAAAATACTTGAAATGGGATAATGAAAGAACTCAGAGTGAGATTGAAGAGGTTATGAAAGTATTTAATTTACCAAAATAATAATGAGCACATATAGAGATATTTTTAAGTGGGGTGATAAACGAGAAACTCAAGTTGATAAGGGAACATTAAATGTAATTAAGGAAAAGTTTGGTTTAACAGATCAAGATTTTATATCTAAGCATTTGTTGGGAGATCAAGAGGTTAAGCTGAATGTGAAGTGCAATCTATCTCAAAGTATATTATATGAGTTCATTGCGCTTGTAGGAAAAGAGAACCTTGAAACGGATGATTTTTCACGTGCAAACCATTCATATGGAAAGTATTATGCAGATTTATTGAAACTTCGGAAGAGCCTTATACCAACACCACCAGATGCTGTTGTGTATCCACGAACTGAAAAGGAGATAAAGAAAATATTAGCGATTTGCACAGAAAATAATATTGCAGTTACACCAATTGGAGGTCAATCTTCAGTTACCAGAGGAGTTGAAACACCAAAATGTGGGATTAGTTTAGATTTAACAAAACATTTCAATAAAGTTATTGAAGTAAGTGAAATAAATTCTACAGTAACGGTTCAATCGGGAATGTTAGGACCTGCATTTGAAGATTTTCTTAATAACTATGGAGAAAAATATACTTGTGGTCATTTCCCTCAATCTTTTGAATACTCAACTGTTGGGGGCTGGGTAGCTGCAAAAGGAGCAGGACAAGCTTCAACTGGATATGGAAAAATAGAACATATGGTTTTATCGCTTAAAGTGATAACTCCAAGTGGGATAATAGAAACTAAAACATATCCGGCAAGTGCACAAGGATGGGATTTATATCAAACCTTTATTGGTTCAGAAGGTACTTTGGGTGTTATAACTGAAGTAACTATGAAGATTCATAAATTTCGACCAGATAATACTAAACACGCTTCGTTCATTTTTAAGAATTTTGCATCTGCAGTAAAAGCAATGCGAACTGTTATGCAAAGTGGTGTTGGAGTGCCACATTTATTCCGTATTTCTGATCCTGAGGAATCTGAGATTGCGTTTAAAACTAAAGATTTTGAAGATACATTTGCCGATAAATTTCTAAGTGCTTTAGGATATAAATCAGGAGAAAGATGCTTGATGTTTGTAGCTGTTGAAGGAGATAAATCTCATACAAATCAGGTTATATATTCAATAAAACGAATCGCTAAAAAGTATAATGCATTTTCGCTAGGTTCAAAACCCACAAAAAAATGGTTAGAGCAAAGATATTCAAGTGCTTACCTTAGAGATCCGTTAATGGATTTAGGTATTATGACAGATACTCTTGAAACTGCTGTCATGTGGGATAATTTGATTCCTCTATGGAGAAATGTTAGGAAGTATCTAAAAAATAGAGATAAAACGGTTGTAATGGTTCATATATCACATGTATATGAGAATGGTGCAAATTTGTATTTCACATTTTTAAGTCCAATGAAAAAAGGTGATGAACTAAATGAATACAATGAATATCATAAAGGAATAATAGAAACAATTCTAGAAAATAAAGGTTCTTTATCGCATCATCATGGAGTGGGGCGAACACTGGCTCCTTGGATGCAAGAACAATTGGGTGAGGAAAGTTTAAGTTTAATGCAGACAATTAAAAATCAATTAGATCCAAAAGGAATTATGAATCCAGGTAATACTTTAGGACTGAAACCGTAGTTTATGAAATCGAATGATATTAAATATGTATTTGTAATTGATGCAGGAACCCAATCGATTCGAGCTGCTTTAATTGATTTGAAGGGCAATATTATTGATATTGAAAAAACACCAGTTTCTCCTTACTATTCAGACAAACCGGGATTTGCCGAACAAGATCCTGAATACTTGTGGGATAAGTTATGCGAAACTACAAAACGACTTATTTCCAACACTTCAATAAACTTAAAGCAGATACAAGGAGTATCAATAACAACACAAAGAGGAACCGTAGTCAATCTCGATAAAGATGGAAAACCTTTGCGCCCTGCGATTATTTGGCTCGATCAGCGCAAAGCAAAACTTGAAAAGTGGCCCAAGGGATTTGTAAAAATAGGATTGCAGGTTATTAACATGTATGAGTCTTTGGCTCACGCAATTAAAGATGGAGAATCAAATTGGATTCGTCAGAACCAACCTAAAATATGGGAAAAAACATATAAATACGTTTTTTTATCTGCTTTTTTTAATCATCGATTGGTTGGAAAATTTGTTGATTCGTTGGGAAGTACAGTAGGATATATGCCATTCGATTATAAGAAACAAAGATGGTCGAAGCCTAATGCAATTAACTCAAAACTGTTTCCAGTAGAAATGGAGAAGTTAGTTGATTTAGTAAAACCTTCAGAACTATTAGGAAAAATCACTAAAAAGGCCACAGAGCAAACAGGAATTCCTGAAGGACTTCCTTTAATAGCTGCTGCAGCTGATAAAGCTTGTGAAGTTTTAGGTTCTGGTTGTATTACTCCAGAAATTGCATGTTTAAGCTACGGTACAACTGCAACAGTTGAAACAGTTAACAATAAATATATTGAAGTAGTTAAGTTTTTTCCTTCATATCCTAGCGCTATCCCTGATCATTTTAATACGGAAGTTATGATTTACCGTGGATATTGGATGATAAATTGGTTTAAGAAAGAATTTGGACATAAAGAAGTTGAATTAGCTAAAGAAACGGGAAAAACACCTGAAGAGCTTTTCGATGAAATGATAAAAGATATTCCTCCAGGTTCAATGGGATTAACTCTTCAGCCATACTGGTCTCCAGGGATTAAGAAGCCTGGTGTTGAAGCTAAAGGAGCAGTAATCGGTTTTGGTGATGTGCACACAAGAGCCCATTTGTATCGAGCAATTCTTGAAGGCTTAACGTATGCTTTAAAAGAAGGTACTTTGCAAACTCAAAAAAGAACTGGCATTAAAATTGAGAAACTTCGTGTTTCAGGAGGTGGATCTCAGAGTGATGATGTCCTTCAAATGACAGCCGATATTTTTGATATACCTGTCGAAAAACCTAATACCTACGAAACGTCAGCATTAGGAGCGGCAATAAATTGTGTAGTAGGCTTAAAATTATATCCTGATTTTAAAACTGCCATCGATAATATGTGTAGAATAGGAGAAACCTATATGCCAAATAGTAAGAATAGAGATATATACAGTAAAATTTATTTAAAGGTTTATAAAAAAATGTATAAACAACTTAAACCTATATATCAAGATATTCGTGATATAACAAACTATCCACTAAAGGAGTTATAGATAGATTAAATCTTATTCTTTTTTTTTGTTTCTAAATTGCTATTTATTAAGCGTTATTATTTTTTTTTAAGTTTTTTGAGAATAAAAAAATAATTAACTTCGCTTAACGAATAGGGTTATAGTGAAACCTATTTGTTATTAACGAACCATAACCTAAAATACATTAATTCTTTGGAATGCAATACAATTAATCTAATTGTGTTGAATAAGATTTGTTGTGTTAATTTAAAACGTTAATACTGGTTAAGTATTTAATAATTAATTAATTATATAATCATGAAAAAAAGATTTAATAAAAAAAGATTTAAAAAAATTATTCGTGCTTCCTTAACAGTTAGTTTGGTTTTGTGTATAACGTTTTCGGGCTGGGCTCAAAGTACTGAGGCAAATAATGCCCTCAATATAGGCTTTGGTGCTAAAATTGGAACAACGATTAGTACATTTACTAATGAACAACCACATTCTAATAGTTTACAAGGATTAAAAGCTGGAGTATTTGCCAATTACAGTTTTAATGAAAATATGGCTGTTCAAATTGAAGCTGAATATTCACAAGAAGGTGGTCGATTATTGTATCATGATGTTCCTTACCTAGTGGGTCAAGATACTTGGTATAACTTGGATATTGAAAATCAAGAATTGGTATTACATAATGTAAATATACCTATCTTATTTAAGTATACTTTGAGTTTAAAAAATTTCGATGTGGTAGGTCTTATAGGTCCAGATGTAGGGTATAATATTACTGCAATTGCGAATAAAGAAGGTACTGTTTTTACAGAAGTTGGGGGATTTAATACCTATAAAAGTAGTGAAGATGTTAGTAGTAATATTGAAAACTTTAATGTTGCTGCTACTGCTGGTTTGGGAATTGAAATTCCAGCTGGAAAGTTTGACTTGTTAATTGATGTAAGATATAGATATGGCTTTACATCTGTATATAATTCGTATAGTTATATTGGTATTCCACAAATTAATGGAGATTTAAGAAATCATACTATGAGTTTTACTCTTGGTGTAGGTTTTTAATTTGAATTAAGTAAAATAAAATAATTAATGTTTAACTAAAATCTATTTATTATGAAAAATTTATTAAAATTCCTATCTGTTTTTTTAATGTTAGGAATAATTACAGTGTCATGTTCGGATGAATTTACTGAAGAAGATGCACTGGAAGCGCTTCAAAAAATTGATCTTCAAGTTGCTGTGCATGATGCAAGTAATGGAGATTTAGCAATTGAGGGAGCAGAAGTGAAAGCAGTTATTAATGATCAAGTTGTAACAGTAACATCGAATTCTAATGGAGTTGCAATTTTTAAAGATATTAAGATTGGTGGAAATGTGAATGTTACAGTTACTATGGCAGACTATACATCAGCGTATACAAATATTAATACAACACCTGATGATTATAGACAAACTGTTGTAAGTGGTAATGTTTATTTATATGCAACAGCGGGTGATAATATTGCAACTATAACAGGTCAACTTACTATTGAAACTGATTTAACAAATAGACAAAGAGAATTTGTTGAAGGAGTTGAAGTTATTGCATATAATAGTTCTTTGAGTTATACAACAACCTATTTTTCAGGAATAACTGATGCTAATGGTAATTATAGTATTCCAGTTGCAATTGATGGAAACGGAGGAAATGAAGTTTATGTTTATTTCCCTACTTTAGAGAAAGACAGAACCGTTGGAAAAGCAACCAATAATATGTATACTATTGAAACTAAAGCTGCAACTTATTCTGCAAGTAACTACGGAGAAACTTCAATTGTAAAGGTTCCGAGCACATTTATTAGTATTGCTGCTCCACCAGCTTCAGGAACAGGATTTCAGTTAGGTCTTAAGGCAGTAAGAAATATGCTTTCAAGTGCAGTAGATAATGAGTTTACAAATGAAGTTGTTATTACTGGAGGATCAGGTTATGATGGAACGCAAAATTTCATTTTTGAGGCTGATCCTAATGGAATTCAAGCAGAACTTAATGTTACAGTTAATGCAGATGGTGTTATTTCATCAATCAATTTTGTTGATAACGGCGCAAGATATGCTTCAATGCCTGCAATTGTTATGAGTCCTGCAACTGGTTCAGGTGCAGCATTTGATTTTCGATTTAGATATGTGTATAAATTATTTGTGGATAACTCAGGATCAGGATATAATAGTTTTCCTAAGGTAGGTGTTGAGTATACATCAACTCTTGACAATACGTCAAAACTAAGAAAAGAGTTTGCTCCAGATATGGATGCATCTAATCCTCTAGGTGGTGGAGATTTATTTAATAATGCATTTATTAGTTCTGGTAAGATTTTAGTTGAAGATGATACACAGGGAGATACATTATTTACAACTGGATATATTTACTCATTACCTGTTTTTACATATTCTGACGAAGATAGATTAAATGCAGAATGGTATGCAAGTTTAACAGCTGTTAGTTTAACAGATGGTGGTTCTTTAAGTGATAACTTCTCTAGTATTACACAGGGTGATGGATATGATTTTTCCAATCCTCCTGTAGTTACTGTAACTGCATTAGCTGGATATGGTTCAGGTGCTGTTGTTAAGTCTGAAGTTAATGTTAATGGACAAGTTACTGATCTTATTGTTATGGCAAAAGGCTCGGGTTATACTCAAGATATTAACGATTATGACGGTGATGGTGTTTATAATGAAGAAGAAGATGCTGATTTAATTGGTTTCTCTACATGGAGCACTGGTTACGGAAGACATGATAATGTTAAACCAGGAATGACGTATAACGGAGATGTTTACTACGGTACAGGAATGGAGAAAAAGTACTAAAAAGAAACTAAGGATATAAGAAAAGGAGATCACATTAAGTGATCTCCTTTTTTTATGATAAAAATTATTTCTTTTCAATTATATCTCTTCCAAAAGGAGTAAGGGCGAGAGATGCTAACTTAAAATGTTGATTACCAAAAGGAATACCTATTATAGTTATGTAAAGAATAACACCGAAAACTAAATGCGAAAGTGCGATCCATATCCCTCCAATAAAAATCCAAATAATATTAAATATAAGGTACAAACATCCACTAGAGCGTTGACTTTGAACCGTAGTTTTACCAAAAGGCCAAAGAGCTAAAGCTCCAAGCTTAAGTGTTTGAATACCAAATGGTATACCAATAATTGTAACCATTAATATAATACTACTTATAAAGTATTCCACAGCCGTGATAATACCACCAAATAGCAACCATAGTATATTTCCAAGGATTCTCATAATTCATTTTTTTCATTTTCTATTGTAAATCTACATATACTTTTAAAAATCAAAAATTATTTGGTGTAAAATTGTATTCTCAAATTATAGGTTCAGGTAATTTATATGCAATAGATAGATTATTTAAAAACTATTATATAAGAAACGGGTGTTTATTCAAATATAAATGAAAACTAATAGAAATCAGTTATTTGAGAATGCCTAGTATCTTAATATAATTAAAAAAAAATACAGAAATTTCCATACTCATTTTTTATACCTTAAGAATTTCTCCTTCAGATTTAGCAATTATAGTAGCACCACAGCTATCGCTCCAAACATTAGTTGCTGTTCGAAGCATATCTAAAGGCCTATCAACAGCAAGTATTAACCCAACACCTTCTAATGGCAAGCCAACTTGGGTAAGAATTACAGTTATCATAACTAAACTGGCCATAGGAATTCCAGCTGCGCCAATTGAAGTCAATAAAGCTGTCATTACAACAATAAATTGCTGTAATATAGAAAGTTCAACGCCGTATGCTTGCGCAATAAACATGGCTGCAACACACTCGTAAAGAGCAGTTCCATCCATATTAATTGTAGCACCTAAAGGCAAAGTAAAACTTGTTATTTTATTTGAAACTCCAGAATTATTTTCAACAGCCTCCATAGTTAATGGTAAAGTTGCATTAGATGAAGATGTGGAAAATGCAGTTAGGAGTGGAGTACTCATATTTTTAAAATGCTTAATAGGATTTACTTTTCCAATAAATTTAGTTATAAGTGGCAAAGTAATAAAAGAATGAATTACTAAAGCAGCTATAACGGTGATCATAAACTTTCCTAAACCAATAGCGAGCTGAATTAAATCTGGTGAAGTACTAATTTGAAGAGCCACAATTCCGAATACCCCTAGTGGAGTAAACTTAATAACAAACAGAGTAATTTTCATCATTACTTCAAAAATAGAATTGAAAAGCTCTTTAAGGAAATTTGAATGTTTTGAATCAACTTGATTAATAAAGAAACCAAACAAAATAGCAAAGAATATGATTGATAGCATTTTATTATCTACGAAAGCTTGAAAAATATTTGTTGGTACGATATGAATAAGTGTCTGCCCAAGGCTTTCTTTCGTAATATTCAAATTATCGACACCTTGCATCAAGCCCATATCTGCTCCTGTACCAGGAACTATTGTATTAACCAAAAATAACCCCGTTAGTATTGCCAAGGTACTGGTGATTACATAATAACTAAAAGTTTTAAATGTTAACCGTCCTAAATGTTCAGCACTTCCTATATTTGTTACTCCAGAAATAATAGAACTTAATATTAATGGAATAATTAACATTTTAAGAGCACGCATAAAAATATCTCCCATCCAGCTAACATACCTAACTTGATTTGGAAAAATTGCTCCAAAAAGAACTGCTAATAGTAACGCTATTAAAATCTGCCAGTGTAATGCAATTTTCTTCATTTTTAGGATTTTAATTTTATAAGATGTTAAATATAATAAAACATGATTTGGATTTAGCAGAAAATAGGAGTTATGCAAAAAAATAAGTTGAAATTGAACATTTTTTATTGCCGTTGAGATTTTAATAATGCGAGATATTGTTAATGATGAAATTAAATATTCAATTCTCAGAGGGATAAAATTCTCTATCTATTTTAACCAAATAACATTAAAAATTGAATCTTCTGAAATGTTACTGAATCATAAAAAGAAAATATATTGTGGCTTACAATAAGTTACAAAAGTGAAAATATAAACACATTACAAATGTAATCAGAACAAATCGCCTATAATATTACAAATGTAATCGAATAGAATATTGATTTTATGTTACATCTGGAAACACTTATAAATTGTAACCGAATAGCTATTCTTATTAAGCATAATACTCATATAATCAGTACTATATATAGTATATTTAAAGTTAATAATTAGATGTATATACCTTTTCACTATCAAATGAATAATTATGTCATAAAATAGTCACATAAGTCACTAATAATCAATCTATAGATACTTTTCACTAAAGTATAAATTAATATCATATTAAACTCTTTAAAATCTTTGATTATAGACACTATTTAAGGATTTTCAGCTAAATTTATATAACTTCTAACAATCTAATTTAAAGGGGAAGTTTATACTATTAAATACTTGAATATTTAATCATATAATCATCTTTTAAGGCTTTAATAACACGTCATTGTATTAACATATGTAAACTACACATTTTACAGATTAAATTACATAAGTAAACAATATTTAAGTTACATTTGTAATATATTAAGTTTGCATATATGAAAGATCGCATTATTCAGTTTTTAAGAGAGAATAACTTAACATCAACAAAATTTGCAGACGTTATAGGTGTACAACGTTCAAGTATTTCTCATATATTATCAGGTAGAAATAAACCCAGTTTTGATTTCATTGAAAAAATGCTTATTGCCTACCCCGACTTGGATGCACAATGGTTAATAACAGGTAAGGGAGATATGAATTCTCCCCAACCTTCTTTATTTAATCATAATAAAACAGAAGAAAATTGTGAGAATTTAACTCAACGAGAATCAAATATTCAATTTTCAAGCACAATTGGGCACGAAATAAGCGGTTCTCAAAATATTATTCCTAAAATTGAAAGTTCTAATAACAATTCGAGAAATTTAGAAAAAGAAATAGATCGTGTTATGATATTTTATTCAGATGGTACATTTAAAGATTATAAATCTGAGTAAAAAGGATAATCTGTATTATCTTTGCACAAAAACATATGTATAAACGCATAATAAGACCTGTTTTATTCCTTTTACAACCAGAAACTATTCATCATTTAATAGTTTTAGCACTAAAAGTTGGATTTAAAATACCTGGAGTAGCTGCTATTGTTCGAAAAGCTTACACTATTAGAAACAAAAAACTAAAAACAAATTTTTTAGGTATTGAATTTGATAATCCTATTGGATTTGCTGCTGGATTCGATAAAAACGCTGAAGTTTTTAATCAGTTTGCCAATTTTGGATTTTCCTTTATAGAAATTGGAACAGTAACACCTGTTCCGCAGTCTGGTAATGCAAAGCCAAGATCATTTAGGATACCAAAAGATTCTGGCTTAATAAATAGGATGGGTTTCAACAATAAAGGAGTCGATTATGCTGTTAAACAACTTAAATCAAAAAAGCATAAGGTCATAATTGGAGGAAATTTAGGTAAAAATACAGCAACTGAAAACAATCGAGCAATTCAAGATTATGTTGTCTGTTTTGAAAAATTATATGATGAAGTTGATTATTTTGTCGTTAATCTTAGTTGTCCTAATATAAAGGATTTAAGAAAATTGCAGGATAAAGACTCAACAATTACAATTCTTAATAAACTTACTGAATTAAGGAGAGCATTTTCGAAGTATAAGCCAATTTTGTTAAAAATATCACCCGATTTAACCAATAATCAACTGGATGATGTGGTTGAAACCTTTAATATTACAGGTGTAGATGGTATTGTTGCTACGAATACAACCGTTTCTAGAGAGGGTTTATTAACCGAAAAGAAGCGGATAGAAGAGATTGCGAATGGAGGTATGAGTGGTAAACCATTAACGAATAGATCAACAGAAATAATTCGCTATTTATCTGAAAAATCAAATGGAGATATACCAATTATTGGGGTTGGTGGAATTATGAGTGTTGAAGATGCAATTGAAAAATTGGATGCAGGAGCAAGTTTGATACAGTTATACACTGGATTTATTTATGAGGGGCCAGGATTTGTTAAGCGTATAAATAAAGCTTTAGTTAAACGTTGTAAATAACTAAATAATAATAAAATAAAAAGGAGAAGTTTTTGGCTTCTCCTTTTTTATGCGGTTTATTTTTCTTTTATTAGATTAATGTTAATAGCCAATAAGTTAGTGCTCCGCTTAAATATCCAGCAATTGCTAACCATGAGATGTGTTTTAAATACCAGAAGAAATCTATTTTTTCAAGGCTCATAGCAGCAACACCTGCAGCCGATCCAATAATCAAAACACTACCACCTGTACCAGCGCAGTAAGCTAAAAACGACCAAAAATCTCCATTCTGAACAAAATAAGAAGCATATCCAATAGCATCAGGTTGTGCTATATCATACATTCCTATTGAAGCAGCAACTAGAGGAACATTATCTATTATGGATGAAACTACACCTATAATTATATTTATTAAGTATATATTACCAATCTCATCGGCTAACCACCCTGAAAGGATGTCTAAGTGTCCTGCTGATTGTAGGGCAGCTACACCACTTAAAATACCTAGAAAAAATAGAACAGTAGGCGTATCAACATCTTTTATGATCTTGTTTACGCTTAATTTTCTTAAATCTGTTCTCTTATTAAAAACAAACCTAACGTCGGTGTAAAACCACAAGAATCCAAGACCGAGAAGCATTCCCATGTATGGAGGTAAGTGGGTTGTAGTTTTAAATATCGGAACCGAAATTAAGGCTAAAACTCCTGCAATAAGAATTGTAATTCGATCTCTTCGAGGGATAAATTCTCTTGTTTCTTCCTTATCTAAGGCGGGCTTTTCAATTTTCCCTTTTATAAAGAAAGATAATAAGGTTAATGGAACTACCATTGAAACAAAACTTGGGAGTATAATTGATTTAATTATACTTCCTGCCGTAACTTGCCCACCAATCCATAACATAATTGTAGTAACATCTCCAATTGGCGACCATGCTCCACCTGCATTAGCAGAAATTACAATTAAGCCGGCAAATAACCATCTATTATGTTTATCTGTTAATATCTTTCGCATTAAGGCAACCATTACAATGGTAGTTGTTAAATTGTCAAGAATAGCTGACAAAAAGAAGGTTAAAAAACTAATAAGCCACAATAACTTAACCTTATTGGTAGTTTTTATTTTTTCGGTAATAATTCTAAAGCCTTGGTATTTATCAATAACTTCAACAATGGTCATTGCGCCAAGTAAAAATAGGATTATTCCTGATATTTCGGCTAAATGGTGAGGTAATTCATGATCGACAATAAAATGCTTTATTGTTTCGTAATTTAGATTATTAGCAGAGAAATTAATCCAGCTTTTACTAAAACCTTGAGATAGAATATTCTTCCCTCCAATTATATATACTGTCCATGTTAATACACCTAGAAGCAGGGCAGAAGCGGCTTTATTAATTTTAAGCGCGTGTTCAAAAACTATAAGTATATATCCAACGATAAATACCATCAACATTAAAGTAAACATAGTATAATGCTATTAAGAAATTATTAAATAAGTTAACTGTTTGTATTATAAGCTGTAGGAAGCTTTGAATAAAAAGAAAAGAGAAGCAAAAATTTGCTTCTCTTTTAGTGACCCAACAGGGGCTCGAACCCTGGACCCCATCCTTAAAAGGGATGTGCTCTACCAGCTGAGCTATTGAGTCATTTCGTTATTGCGACTGCAAATGTAGTATCTAATTTTTTAAATCCAAATGTTTTTTGAAAAAAAATGCAAAAAAAATATAATTAATTTAAAAGTTTAAAAGCACTGGTCTAAAAACCTGTTAAACAGAAGTTTAGAAAAAACAAAAAAGAGAAGCAAAAATTTGCTTCTCTTTTCGTGACCCAACAGGGGCTCGAACCCTGGACCCCATCCTTAAAAGGGATGTGCTCTACCAGCTGAGCTATTGAGTCGTTTGGAGTGCAAAAATAAAATCTTATTTATTTCTATCAAAGTTTTTTCAAGAAAAAATGTAAAAATAATCTTAATTATCACTAAATCAGCTATAAAAATTTCCATTTAATTTTTATGGGCATAATAAATACAATATTTTAGGTGTAAAAATGCAGATATTTGTAGTTTTGGGCAATTTAATTATAGAAAAAATATGTACACTTCAACAACAAAAGTAAGGGTCAGATACGGAGAAACTGATAAAATGGGATATGTTTACTATGGAATTTATCCATTATATTACGAAATAGGTAGAACTGAATTAATGCGGGAATTTGACTTGCCATATAAAAAGATAGAGGATATGGGGATTATCCTGCCTGTAAAAACACTTGATATTAAATATCATAAAGCAGCAAAATACGATGATTTATTAACAATAAAGACAACAATTAAAGAATTACCTGGTGTTCGAATAACATTTTACTACGAGATCTTAAATGAAAAAGAAGAACTTTTAAATGAAGGTACAACTATGCTCATTTTTGTTAATGAAAAAAGTCAAAGGCCCATGAAGGCGCCCGATCTGTTGATAAATCAGTTGGAAAAGCATTTCTAATAATTTACAAGGAAGATCATTTGATCTTCCTTTTTTTATTTCCATTTAATAAATAATTTAATATACCTGTAATGATTTAAAAATGAATTCGTCTTGTTAGTGTATTAAGCTTAATTATAAAAATTATTAACATTAAAATTTAAATTATGAAAAAAATACTAGCAATAATAGTTTTAGCAGCATTACCAGTATTGTTAAATGCTCAAGATTTAATCGATGGATTAATTGATAAATATCAAGGACAAGAAGGATTTACAACTGTTGTTATTAATAGTGCTATGTTTGATATTGCGGCAGCAATTGATGATGATAATGATCTTCAAAAGATGAAAGGAATGATTGACAAGATTAGAATTATCGCGATGGATGATTTTTCTAATACAGAAATTAACTTCTTTAGTGAAATGCAATCTCACGTTAATGCTAAATCATATGTAGAATTAATGACAGTTAAAGAAAAAGATAATGATGTGGTATTCTATGTAAAATACGCAGGTAAGGATATTGAGGAACTACTATTAGTTGCAGGAGGCACAGACGAGAATGCAATTATTAGTATCAAAGGAAAAATTAACTTAAAAGAATTAGCATCTATTTCGAAATCAGTACACATTTCAGGATTTGAGTATTTAGACAATCTTGAAAACAATTAAGAAAAGGGGGATACTTTCCCCTTTTTCAATAATTATTTGTATTTTTCAAATTCCTGAACAGCTAATTTAATGACAGAAGAAGTTTTTAAACAAGATATTATTCCTTTAAATCAGAAACTATTAGGTTTTGCTAATCGATTCATGAATGATTTTGATGATGCAAAAGATATTGTTCAGGAAATATTTATTAAGCTATGGTCAATGCGAAATGAACTAGAAAAATACAATAGCGTTGAAGCTTTGGCAATGAGAATGACTCGGAATTTATGTCTCGATAAAATTAAATTAAAAAAAACGATTCCGTTAAATGGCGCAATTAAAGAGGAACCGCATGATGATCAAATTGCAAAAGAGAGAAATGGAGAAATAAATATTGCAGTACAAAGAGTAAAAAAATCTATTGAAAGACTTGATGAACCGCAAAAAACAATAATGCAGTTGCGTGATATACAAGGTTATGATTACGAAGAAATTGGACAAATTCTTAATATGAATGTTAATACGATTAGAGTGAGTTTGTCACGAGCAAGAAAAAAAGTAAAAGCCGATTTATTAAATAATTACTATAATTATGGATCTGAAAAAAATAAAAGCTCTGTTAGAGAAATATTATAACGGAGATGCAACAATAGAAGAGGAAGAGATCCTTAAAAATTACTTTCAAGGAAATGAAATTAGCGATGAGTTTATTGCTGATAAAGATATATTTATGTATAATTCATTTGAAAGCAATATACAAAGCTCTTTACCCGATTTATCAAATGAAATTTGGGAGAATATTAAAAATCAGGAATCCATAATTAATCGTAAAAGAAGTAGAAGCTTAAATTACATGATGTTAAGAGTTGCAGCTGGTTTTGCTATTCTTTTTTCATCTTACTTTTTATTAAAAAATCATATTTTTGGTGAAGCTCAAACAATTCAATATACCGATACATACAAAAATCCTGAACAAGCTTATCATGAAACTAAAAAGACTTTATTGTATGTGTCTCAACTCTTAAATAGAGGTACTAACCATTTAGAACCAATTCACAAAATTGAAGATGGAGCTAGTAAGTTAAAATCATTGTCGAGTTTTAACGATGGTTTAAAAGAACTAGATCCCATAAAAAAATATAATATTGCAGATAAATACATTAAACAATAAAGTTATGAAAAAAATACTTGTAGTTTTTCTAATTGCAGTCATCCCAGCACTTGCATTTGCTCAAAAAACGCCCGTTGATGAATTATTTGACAAGTATAGCGGTCAAGAAGGAATAACCTCTGTTTATATTACGAGCTATATGTTTAGTATGTTCACTGAATTGGAAACAGACGATCCAGACTTTGATGAGTTAGTTAAAAATCTAAAAGGGATTAAAATCCTTGCAACAGATAATTCTTATACTGGCAGTGTTAATTTCTATAAAGAAATTATTGAAAAATTACCGGAGTCTGTTTATAAGGAATTGATGGTGATTAAAGAAAAAGATCAAGATGTGAAGTTTTTGCTAAATGAAAAAGATGGCAAAATAATCGAATTACTTATTATTGCAGGAGGAAATAGTGAAAATGCAATAATTAGTATTCAAGGAAATATTGATTTGAAAAACATTTCAAAACTGTCAAAATCTATGAAAATTAACGGATTAGAACATTTAGAAGAAATTGATAAATAAGGAGATTTATGAAAGTTAAAATATTTTTTACCATTGCTATACTTGTAGTTTTATTTAATTCATGTATTACTCAAGATAAATATAAAGAAACAGATATTTACGAAGAGTTTGAAACGGAAAAGGGGTTTGGAGTTTTTCATGTTCCACCTGTTTTATTTAGGATTGTTTTTTCAATTGCTGATGAGCAGAACGATGAGTTTGCTTCAAAAGATTTGTTAGATAAGATTGATGTGATTAAAGTATTGTTTTTTGAAGAGAAGGATAATACAATTTCAATTAATGATCTTAAAAAATCAATGAATTTGAAAATAAAGAGTTTTAATTACAATCTTCTAACCCGAATAGCACAAGAAAATAATGATATTTCAATATTTGTAATTAATAATGATGAAATAATTCGAGAGGTACTAATAACGATTGTTTCCGATAACGATTACATAAGTTTAAATCTTATTGGAGAATTTTCTAAGGATGAAGTAATGCAAGTGTACAAATCTGTTAATATGAAGGAGATACTTAATTATAGCAATTAGTTTTAATCAAGAAATATAGGAGGGGTGGAAATAATGATTTTTCACCCCTTTTTTATTTTTGGCACAGAAATTGGATTTAAATTTTGAAACCAAAAAATTGCTTAAGCGTATAACTGAATCAGTTGGAATAGAATTTTTACATTTTTTTACATTTAATGGAACCATTTAACAAATTTTAACATCTATATATTATAATTGCGAAATTTACTTTTTTTTAATAGAAACTAACCAAAATCAATAAAAATGAAAAACATGAAAAAATTAATGGTTTTGATGCTAATGATGGCATCAGTATTTTTTATCGCTTGTAATAATGACGATGATGGAAAAGATCCTTTAAGTACTGAACAAGCAAAGGAAGTAATCAATAGTCTTCCAACAGATATTAGTGCTCAAATGACTGGTATGCTTGACGCTGAAGGTTTAAAGGTTATGGAAATTTTAATGAACACTCCTTATCCTTTCGAAGAATCAACAAAAGCTGCTAAAGAAAGTTCTGTTATATTTAACATTAACAAGTATTTAATTCCTAATAATTATTTAAAAAATCAAGTTTCTACGGCTAAAACTACTGAGCCAGGTTTTGATTTTAATACTTATAAAGGAACTTATACATATCATAATGCTCCTTTTGAGTATTGGGAGATTGTTCCTGGTGGAGATAAGATTATATTAAATTTTCCTTCAGATGAGAATAATATGGGAGTGAATGATGCAACTTTAACTCTTAATAGTTATTCTGAAACTTTAATTACAGAGGTTGATGGACAATACACATATTCATGGTACAATCCAACAACAATTGATGCCGATTTAGTTGTTGATGCAGTAAAATTAGTTGACGTTAATATTAGCGCTGAATGGATTGTTACAGGAGAGAATGCTGGAGAACCTACTGCATTAGATGCAATCGTTTTCTTATTTCCTTTTGAATTTACAGGAGAATTTGATCATACAGGAGCTACTGCAGGAATCGATTTCAAAATTAAATTTGATGGTGATGTTGTTTTTGGAGTAGGTTTAGATGCTACTTTCGAAACTGTAGAAATGGATGAACCTGTAAATATTAGTGGTTATGTTCAATTTGTGGATGTAAAAGTTAAAGCAGATGCAGATGTTAAAGCTATTATAGGTATTATGGAAGGTTTATATTCTGAAACACCAGTTTATACAGATCCACAGCAATTAGTTGATGCGTTAAATGCAGAGTTTACTGCTACAATTTCTGTAGATGGTGCAAAAGCTGCTGATATTGAAATAGCAGTAAATCCTGCTGCTACTACTGCAGAGGACTTCCCATTTGATGTAGTATTTGTATTTGATGATGGAACTACTCAATCAGCAATACCTACTTTCATCTTATTACTTGATGAAATGGATGAATTCTTTTATTTTTTAGATGGTTTTTATCAAAAATAAATTATAATATAAAATATATAAAAGGGCCTAAATGGCCCTTTTTTTATGCTTTATTAAGTTCTATAACTGAAATTTCTGGAGGCATGCCAATTCGACCTGGAAATCCAATATATCCAAAGCCTCTATTTACATATAAATATTGATTGTTTTCTTTATATAAGCCTGCCCAACGCGGATATTTGTATTTTACCGGACTCCATTTTATATTTCCAATCTCAATTCCAAATTGCATTCCATGTGTATGACCCGAAAGAGTTAAGTCAATGTTGGTATCTTTTATAACCTCTGCATCCCAATGCGAAGGATCATGCGATAAAAGAATCCTAAATTGAGAGTCTATTGTATTTTCTGTTGCTTTATTCAAATTACCATATTGTGGAAAGGGTGGAAGACCCCAGTTTTCTACTCCTACGATCATAATGCTCTCATCATTTATAGTAATTTCCTCAGATTCGTTTAATAGCAACCTGAATCCCATTTCTTTATGAGCATTTTTTAGGTTTAAAAGATTTTGTTCTTTTTCAGCCTTATTTTTCCACACAAAATAATCTCCATAATCATGATTGCCTAAAGTTGAGATCTTTCCATATTTCGCCTTTAATTTGCTAAATATTGGAATCCATCCATTAAGTTCCTCATAAAAATTATTAACCAAATCGCCGGTAAATAAAATTAAATCAGGATTTTGATCATTAATTAGTTCGATTGCTCTTTTTACCTGAGTTTCATGACCTATAAAACTTCCTATATGAATATCGGATATTTGTATTATTTTAAAACCATCAAAAGAATAGGGTAACTTATCAAATTTGAGATTTTCGTTGCTTATTCTAAAATTAAAACGTCCTTTAGCCATTCCATATAATATAGATGTAAAAGGAATTGCTGCAATTAACAAACCTAACTGACTAATAAAACGGGAACGTGATATTTCTAATGACTTACCGCTAAATTCTATTTCAGAAGAAGATAAAAACTTGCTTGACATCCATTTAATAACATGAATGATATCTTCAGTTAAATGAAAAACTATAAAGATTAATTTTGGTATATAAAA
This sequence comes from Bacteroidales bacterium, assembly GCA_016342685.1. Taxonomy (GTDB): domain Bacteria; phylum Bacteroidota; class Bacteroidia; order Bacteroidales; family UBA12077; genus UBA12077. Next base: position 1,056,319 of record JAEINU010000001.1, read on the forward strand.
TAAGATAAAGAAACCTGCTAATAAAAAGAAGTTTTTAAATATTAATGGCTCTTTATCAAACGGTTGTATGGCTCTAAAATATAGTAATGATATAATTATCAGAATAGGAATAGACCAATAAATAATATAAACTAAATATCTAATAACTTGTGAATTTACATTTGTGAGAAGCAATTTAACACCCTTAAATGAATAGATATCAACTAGAATGATAAACGAAAAAACAAAAATAAATAACATAAAAAATCTTTCTTTCATTTTGTGAATAATAGTAATGAGTTGTAAATATATGATTTAACTATCGAATTAAATTAACAGATAAAAGTGAAAAATGTTAAATAAATAAAAACAGTGTGTGCTTTGTTTTGTTTAAATTATTATTTTTGGTATTCAATATTGTAAATTTCACATTTGTTATTTGAATCAGATATTGTATATAGTGCTAAAAATCAGATTTATGTGTGGTTTATATAATTTAAAATTTGAATAGTGGTCGATAAAATTCAGTTAATAAAGGAATTAGAGTTTAAAGCAACTCGAAGTAGTGGGAAAGGAGGGCAGAATGTGAATAAGGTTTCTACTAAAGTAGAGCTGCGTTTCGATGTTTCTAATTCTTTATTATTAACAGACAATGAGATGGTTAGAGTGTTCGAAAAACTAAAGAATAGAATTTCTTTGGAAGGTATTTTAATACTAAGTTCAGACTCTGAAAGAACACAGTTAGGAAATAAAAGAAAAGTGATTGAGTTGTTTTTGGAATTAATAGTAAAAGCCTTGCATAAGCCCAAAAGGAGAATAAAAACAAATCCTACTAAATCTTCAAAAGAAAGAAGATTAAAAGATAAGAAAGCGCAAGCGGATAAGAAGCGTTTACGTAATTTAGATTAAGACTTTAGAGTGTCAACATCCTTTTTTAAATCCAATATCATATTATGTAATTTATTAATATCTAAATTATTAGAATCGGATTCTGGCAAGCTAAAACTTATAAATCCAAGAGCTTTCCATATTTCAAGAACTTCATTTATTTTTATTGTGTAGGCCTCATATTCAGGATTGTCCGACTTTAAAATAAACTCTTCAGATTTATTTACATTATTTAGAATACGCTTATATACAATACCTTCATCTTTCGAAATTAAAATATAAGGCTGATTATCAATAATATTTTCCCAGTTTGCTAGATACTCACATATAATGTATGAGCCCGATTTTATGGGCAACATACTATCTCCTTTAATCTGGAAAAATCGGTATGTTCTTTCTTTACTAAGCTCTGTAAGTGGCAAAGAGAAATGAGGAAGTTCCTCAACAAACTCAGGGTCAGAATAACCATTTGTATATCCAGCCGAAGCTTTTATTGGTACAGTTGTAATGAGTTCTTTATCCTCTTTGTCCACAACTGTTGTTATAATGCGCAATTTACTCCCGTTAATATCTATAGCCGAAAAAGAATCTTTGTCAAGATTTAGTTTTATTAAATCATCAATGGAAATGCTAAAAAAATAAGCAATATCCTGCAAAACAGATAACTTTGGTACTGCTCTATTTTCCTCATAAGAACCAATCATAGCGCGATTAACACCAATGTTTTTTGCTAATTCCGATTGAGTTAATCCTTTGCTTTTACGTAAGTGTTTGATATTTAATCCTAAATAGTCCATAATGCTAATTTAATCAGTAATATATTACAAATATACAAAAATAAAACTAAATATATTAGTATACATGTTGATTAAATTAGTATATTTGCTAATAATAATTGCAAATTGTTGGGGTAATGAAATCAGAAACTATCAATAAACTAAAAATATCGGCCAATGCTGCTAAATATGACGTATCGTGTGCGTCGAGTGGTAGCAATAGGGCTAATAAGGGTAAAGGCATTGGAAATGCTTCGCCTTGGGGTATTTGTCATAGTTTTACAGAAGATGGTCGTTGCGTTTCATTAATGAAATTGATGCTTACAAATTACTGTATTTACGATTGTGCTTATTGTGCTAATAGAAAAAGTAATGATATACAAAGAACCACATTTGCTGTTAAAGAAGTTGTTGATTTAACGATCGAGTTTTATAGAAGGAATTATATTGAGGGTTTGTTCTTGAGTTCTGGTGTTATCAATAATCCCGATTACACAATGGAAAGAATGGTTCGTGTGGCAAGAGATTTGCGTGTTAATCATAATTATAATGGATATATACATTTAAAATCGATTCCTGGTGCTAGCGATGATTTACAGCAGAAAGCAGGATTGTACGCCGATCGTTTAAGTGTAAATATAGAGATTGCTTCGGAACCGAATCTTAAGATGCTAGCGCCTGATAAAAATTTCTCTAGTATTCTGGAACCTATGGATACGATTAAAACAAAAATCATCGAGAATAAAGAAGAAAGACGCAAGTTTAAGCATGCTAAAAGTTTTTCGCCTTCGGGCCAAAGTACACAGTTAATTGTTGGAGCTACTCCAGATACTGATCAGAGCATTTTAACATTAGCTGGTAGCTTATATCGAAATAAGTATTTAAAGAGGGTTTATTACTCTGGTTTTATTCCTGTAAACTCTTACGATAAAAGATTGCCTACTTTAACAGAACCGCCCTTAAAAAGAGAAAATCGCCTTTATCAGACAGATTGGTTGTTTCGGTTTTATAATTACCGAATCGATGAAATTGTAAATGAAGATCATCCAAATCTAGATTTAGAAATTGATCCTAAATTAAGTTACGCTCTACGAAACCCATGGTTGTACCCAATAGATATTAATAAGGCAAGTTATGAACTTATTTTAAGAGTTCCGGGAATTGGTGTTTTATCAGCAAAAAAAATAGTATTGGCAAGAAGGTATGGAAAGTTAGGACTTATAAATCTAAAGAAAATTGGAGTTGTTTTGAAACGTGCAAAATACTTTATAACCTGTAATGAGCTTAAATCTCCTACAATAAATGAATTATTGCCACAAAACGTTCGACAAATTATTTTGAGCGAAAAACAAGCTAAAAGAAAACTTAAAACAAATAATACTCAATTAAGCTTATTTACAACAACATAAACTAATTAAAGATGAATATATTAATTTACGATAATACATTCGAAGGCCTGTTAACAGCCGTTCACGACGCACTTGATTTAAATCTCATACCAAGCAAAATATTAAGGCGAAATTCCTTTCAGGATGATTTATTTGCTACAAAATATGAGATTGATGCTGATTTAGATAAGTTTGAATCTTTATGGGATGAACTTAAGAAGAAAACAAATGAGAAAAATTGTCAAAGAATATTTAAGGCTTTCTTATCGGAAAGCATTGATGTAGAAATGATAATATATGACTATATAAAGTTGATTTTAGAATCAGATTACAATATTGAGACAAATTTTAGTGATGATTCTGTTGTCAAAATAAACAATCTTCAAAAGAAGGTTGGGCGTGAAACTCAGCGTGTATTGATGTTTGTTCGTTTTCAGAAAACGGTCGATGATATTTATTATGCTTCTTTCGACCCAAAATACAATGTAATTCCCTTAACACTTAATCATTTTAGAAACCGCTTTGCCGATCAAAAATGGGTAATCTTTGATACCCGCAGAAAGTATGGTTATTATTATGATTTAGAATCGGTGCAACAGATAACAATAGGAAACAAGAAGGTAAGTATGGAATCAGGAAAGGTAAATAGTGAATCTTTGCATGTAAGCGAAAAGCTATTCCAAAAGTTATGGAAAGGTTATTATGATGCAATTAATATATCAGAACGAAAAAATATAAAAGTTCATATGCAATTTTTACCAAAAAGATTTTGGAAGTTTCTACCAGAGAAAGATTTTAAAAATAGTTTAACAAAGGCTTAAAAGTCAATATTGTAAATAGATTTACGTTAGAAAACTTCGGATTAAGTATTAAAATGGACGGAAGAAAATTTCTAAAAAATCTAAAATAGCAATATCTTATTCTTAGATTTGTTTCCAAATATTAAACGGATGCAACATGTATTTTTCGATTATTATTAATCAAATTTTAATATTAGCATTTTTAGCTGTAATTGGCGTTATTGCTACTAAACTGAAAGTAATAACAGAACAAGTAAAAACCAGTATTGCAGCAGTTGTTTTTAATATTACTCTTCCGGCATTAATTCTTTCTTCGGTTACAAACGTTGATTTAAATAAAGAGATTTTAGCCAATAGTATGTGGGTCTTTATTATATCGAATGTTGGAATAATCCTTTTATATATAGCTGGTCGAACTTCAAGAAAGATTCTTAAAATAGAAGGAAAAACTGGAAATGTACATGTTATACATACCATGCTTGGTAATGTTGCCTTTTTAGGATATCCTTTATTTTCTGCTCTATTTCCTGGTGGTGAAGGCTTGTTTTATGCTGTAATATTTCACTTAACTCAGGATATTTTTATTTGGACGGTAGGTGTTTTTGAATTCAACAGTAGTAAAAGCCTCAAATTTTCTGATAGTTTAAAACATCTTGTTAATCCGAATACTATTGCATTTGCCATCGGAATATTCATGTTGATTGTGGGTTTAAAAATTCCTAAGATAATTTATCCAACAGTTTATGGATTAGGAAAAACTACAATTTATATGGCGATGTTGTATATCGGTGCTATTTTAGCCCAAAATCCAATGATATCGGCATTTAAAAATTTCAAAATCTATGTACTTGGTTTTAATAAAATGGTATTGGTGCCATTAATTTTACTTCTTATAATTAATATGTTATCGAATTATTTTAATATTCAAATTGGAAATACAGCAAAAACTGTTGTTGTAATGCAAACAGCAATGCCTTGTATGGCAATGGTTGTTGTTTTAGCAAAAAAATTCGATAGCGATGATTTGCATGCCACGGAAAACTTGTTTTTAACAACTCTACTTTCTTTAGGCACTTTGCCTTTGCTTTACTACATCATACACGTTTTTTAAATTCTTTTTAAAAAAATCAATATTTATATAGGGTATTTTGATATAGGTTTATCTTTAATGTAGAGATCAAAATTATACAATTTAGTATTTTGATTTTTGGGTTAAAGTTAGTTCTGTAAATGAGTGATTTAATGGGTGCTTTTGGTCGGTTTAGTGACTGGCCAAAAGTTTTAACAAGAGATAGTTGCAAAACGAAATATAATTTAATTACTTTAAAAATTAAATAGATAACATTGTTATATGAATCTTTTAGAAAAAAAGATATTAAAAAGGATTAAAGATGGTGATATTCATGAATTTGAATCATTATTTCGGGAATATTATGAACGATTATGTGCGTTTGGAAGTAAATATGTTAATAATATAGAACAAGCAGAGGAAGTTGTGCAAGATACATTTTATAATATTTGGAAAAACAGAGCAACCTTAAATATTAAAACATCATTAAAATCTTATTTATATACGGCAGTAAAAAATAATTGTTTACAGGTGTTAAGAACCAGATCATTAGATGTTAAATACGAAAACTATTATAAATCACATTACTCTAATGAAAGTATTAGTCCTGTTGATGAACTAAATGCAAAAGAACTATCGAAGGTTATTGATAAAGCTTTAAATTCACTACCGGAAAAATGTAGAATGATTTTCAAAATGAGTAGAAACGAAGGATTGAAATACCATGAGATTGCTGAAAAGTTGGAAATTTCGATTAAAACTGTTGAAGCAAATATGGGAAAAGCTCTAAAACATTTCAGGATGTATTTAAAAGAATATGCTGAACTTGTTTAATAAAAAGGGAAAGTTATGAAAACACTATATAGCATAGAAAAATGGGATTTAATTGCAAAATATTATGCAAATGAATGTGATCAAAAAGAAATTGAAGAATTAGACAATTGGATTTCTGAAAATGAGGAACATAAAAAAGTATTTATTCAAGTAAAACAAGATTTAGAAATTTTAAACATTAGCAATTCAATGAACAAAATTAATGTAGATTCGGCTTGGGACAAAGTAAAAAATAGGATCGAGGAGGCAGATGAGAAAGAGTCAATTGCAATGCATAGCACAACAGGATTTCAATTTAAGAGTGTGTTAAAGTATGCGGCAATGCTTATATTAATTGTTGGTATAGGTTTTATTACCAATAAAATATATCAAAGTACAAATGGTAAACTAAATACTGAATATGCAGCGATAGACGAGCAGGGAAAAGAAATAGTTTTGCCCGATGGATCTATCGTTTTCCTAAACTCAGAGAGTACAATTTTCTTTGAAAAAACATTTGCACACAATGAGCGTAGAGTAATTTTGGAAGGTGAAGCTTTTTTCGATGTAACGAAAAATCCTGATAAACCATTTATTATTGAAACAAAAAGTGCTGAAGTAAAGGTACTTGGAACATCTTTCAATGTTAATGCAAATTTGCCAAATAAAGAGGTTGAAGTATTTGTTAAAACCGGTTTAGTAATGCTTTCAGATGTTAATGATCTTAATAATAAGATTTTAATAGAGCCTGGAAAAGTTGGTTTATTAAAGAATAAAGATTTATCAAAGGAAGAAAATACAGATTTAAATAAAATTTCTTGGAAAACTAAAGAGATTGTGTTTCAGGAAGATAATATGATTAATGTAATTAATACTTTAAATAAAGTTTATAATACAAATATATCGTGCTCTGATCAAAAGGTCTTGGATTTAAAATATACCTCAACCTTTAGAAATCAGGAAATTGATTCAATATTAAATGTAATTTGTATGACTTTAGATTTGAAAGTAGATTATGTTAACAATCAAATAAATTTAATTAAACACAATAATTAATGCGAAAATGCTGTATATTGAATTTTAAAATATACAGTACATTATGATATTCTATAGCAAACATAAATCCGGCAATATCAATATACCAATACTATTGATATTGCTTTTTTTATTTAATGGGAATTTATTTTCTCAAGAAACTTCGGTTCTTGATTCTGTTGTTTCTTATAAGGTAAAAAATAAGAAACTGGATTTTGTATTAAGCGAAATAGGAGGTTTAATAGGTTATGAATTTTCGTATAACCCAGATCTATTAGCTACAAACAATATTATTAAGGCAAAATACGAAAATATTCAAATAAGAAATCTGCTAATTAATATTATTAATGATTCAACATTAACTTTTAGGCTTGTTGACAAACAAGTTGTAATTACAAAAAGAAATCACTTAAGTAAATTAATGTTTGCCAATATAAATGGCGAAATTATTAGTTATATTAAATTAGAAGGTAAAATTTTAGACAAAGATTCTAAACAATCCCTTTCATTTGCCAACATTTCCATTAAAGAGAAAAGTATTGGTACAATTTCAAACGATCAGGGCGATTTTAACCTCTCTATTTCAAAAGGCTTTATATCTGACACCTTGGTATTTTCATATATTGGATACAAAAACACATATATTCCTATTCAACAACTTTCATTGAATCACAACTTAATTTATTTAACACCAGATAACTATAAGATTAAAGAGGTTGTTGTTAGAGCTTATGATGCCAAGGAGATTCTTTTGAAGGCAAAAGAAAAGATTAAAGATAATTATCACACAGATCCATATCAAATTACAGCTTTTTATCGGGAAATGGTAATGAAAAATACAAATCTGGTTGCAATTACCGAAGCCGTGATGAGTGTGTATAAAAGCCCATATTTAGGAACATTTTCTGATCAGGTTAAGTTGTTAAAAGGACGTAAAAATGAGTATTACTCGCCGAGCGATACAATTGCCTTGAAACTCAGAGGTGGTTTACATGCAAGTTTATTCCTCGATCTAATAAAAAACCCTACATATTTTTTTCGCGAGGAATTTTTTCATTTATATGATTATTCTATCGACAAAATTATGACATACAACGATAAATCTGTTTATGTAATAGATTTTAAGCCTGTAAGATATATAGATCAGGATTCATTTCAAGGAAAGATATTTATTGATATTGATTGTTTGTCGGTTGTAGCAGTTGAATTTAATTTAACGCAGGATGCTCTTTATAAAATAGGAAAGGATTTTGTTGTTAAAAAAGCTTTTCGAACGGTTGTAAAACCAACTTCAGTTAAGTATACGGTAAATTATAGAAAAATTAACGATAAGTACTTTTTCAATTTTGCTAAAGGTGAATTAGCTTTTAAGGTAAAGTTTAGGAAAAAACTATTCTCAAATAACTTTAATACCGTTTTCGAATTTGCATCAAATAATATTGATACTGTGAATGTTGAAAGATTTAAACGAAATCAGGTTTTATCTTCAAATAAAGTATTTATTGACGAAAATTATGATTACGACCATCAATTTTGGGGTGAGTATAACTATATAAGTCCTGAGAAGTCTTTACAAGATGCACTTATCGAAATACAGAAAAAGGTTGATTCTGTAAAAGAATAGTGAATATACTTACATCTTACTTTTTGTAAACTCGAACCCAATCAATTTCCATTAATGATCCATTCGTTTGTCCTTCCTGGTGTATGCCCGAACTTAAAACAATATACATTGGTTCTTGTGGAATACCCTCGGTTTGTTCAAATAAAACAACATCGTTTACTTTCCATATAAGTTTGTCAGAAGTCCATTCTAGAGAATATATGAAGTAATCTTTAGCAAAGTTTAAGCCTCCAATTGCCTTTTTGTTTTGATCACCATTCCAATAATTGGCAAGTTCAATTTTAGAAGACGATTTCTTTCCAAATTTAAAAATGTCAATTTCAGGTGTAATTTTTTCTCCAAGTAACCAAAAAGCATGATGAACAGGATAGGAGTGATTAACTTTCACTTTGGCTTTAAATAGTCCGTATTGTTGACGGAAAGATTGACCGGTTTGAATTAAACCCGATGTGTAATCAAAATCTTTGGTGTAAAAACCCATCGCAGGATCCCATACTTTACCATTTACTTTCTCTTGCTTAGTCGATATTTTTAGAGTGTTATTGTTTAACTCAATATTTGAATCCTTATAAAATTGTTTCTCACTTACCTGAACATAATCATCGTTTAACAAGTTTTTTCCCCAATAATAACCCGTCATCCATTTATCGGCATCTAATTTATTTCCTTCAAAACGATCCTCAAATGTAAGTTCCCATTCACTTAATTTATCAAAGTTGTTTTGTTTTTCTAACTTCTGATACCATTTTATTTTATCCGATTTTTTAAGTTTTTTATATTCTTCTTCCTGCTTAAACTCTTCCGATAATTTAAATTTATCTTTTGTTAAAAGGTATTTCTTCTCATTCTTGAACTCTTCGGAGTTTATAAATTGTTCTAGTTCCTCATAATCCGTAATTTCTTGCGACTCATTCAATTCACTATAAATAGTAAGCTTTTCCGATTTATGAAATTTATAATATTGCTTTATCTCTGAAGATTTCTTTAAAGCCTTATATTCTTGCTGTTTCTTAAACTCATCGGTCTCTGCAAACTTCAGTTTTTTAACTTCTTCAATATGAGACTTAAATTCGGGAGAGTTCACTTCCTTTTCAAGTTCTATATAAGATTCTATTTCTTCAGAACCGTCTAATTGTAAATACTTTTTATACTTTTCGGAATTTTTAAACTTGAAATGGTTTTTTATTTTAGACGATTGTTCCAGTTTTTGATACTCTTTCAGTTTTTGATATTCATCAAGATTCTCAACTTTTATTTCTTTAATAGCTTTTTGGTATTCTTTTGAATGAATCTTTCTTTGTAGTTCTTCAAATTCGTCATTTTCGGGAAATTCCTCAGCTTTTTTTAGCGATTTTTTAGTTCGTTTTAAATCCTTAAATCTTGATATAATAGTATTGAGTTCCTCTTGTTTTTCTTTCTTTTTATTTTCAATATCAGTCTTAAGTACATCAAAATTAATGGGTTCGATGTATTCCTTTAAACTTTGAAAATCATTTAGTTCTTTTGATCCGTCAAGATTATTACAATCGGCAAGTTGTTTAGATACTTTTAATGCAAAATATCCTTTAAATTTTTTCTTTAGTTCTTTGTATCTTAATTGTTTATCCTTTATTTGTTTTGTTTTCTCATCTTTTTGCTGAATCAAAGATTTTTTAAACTCATCAAATTCAGGTGAAGTAAAAAATAGATTCAATTCTTCGTAATTGGCTAATTTATCTGAATCTTTAAATGAATCATAGGTTTTAAGTTCCTGTGAATCTTTAACTTGATAGAATGTTTTAATTCGTTTAGATTTCTTTAGATCTTTATACGCTTTCTCTTTATTAAAAATTTCAGAGCCCTGATATTTCTTAGCGTTAATTTCCCTTTTAATATCTTCAAACTCTTTAGAAGTAATAAAAGCGTTTAGCTGATTAAAACGAGCCAATTCTTCAGATTCTTTGTAAGCATTAAAATCTTCGAATTCTTGTTTTAACTTATTTTCTTTTTCTTCTAGAACCGAAGTTTTTGGGATCATACCCAATTTTGCATAAAGTGAAAATTTTGCGCTCATAGTATAGGTTTTATTAGCCAAAGGTTAAAGATATAAAAAAATCATCAGATGTATTTCAAATTGTTTGAATTGTTTTGGGTGTATTAAAGTTCTAATATAAAACAAAAAAGGCTTAGCAATTATTGCTAAGCCTTCTATATATTTGATAATTATTTATTTGATGTACTTTAATGCTTCTTCGGTTGCTTTAATCATTGGGTGTATTGAAATATCTTCTTTAGTTGCTTTTTGCATCCAAACCTGTGGCGTTACTCTACCAATACTCCAGATTCGATCTACTTCATCAGAAAAATCTTTGCCATTTAAATACTGTTCAACTTGGAAATCAATTAAATGACCAAATGAATAGTTTGCTAAATACAATGGGCTTGCTATCATATGAGAATAAATTCCAAGAATAGGTTCATTCTGAGTACCGTATACTTCTGCAAAATAACTGTTCCAAACTTCATTTGCAATACTTATTACAGCACCTTTAAGTTCTTTAGCAGTTGCATTAGGATTTGCATATAACCATTTCCAAACTTTCATATCTACCATTGAAACGCCCATAATTTCAAAAACAGACCAGTACAAGTCTAAAGTTTGAAGATGTTCTTTGTTTTCATCATTATTATTAAATCCAAGTAATTGTAAATCTCTTTTTTGGAAAATAAATGCAAGGGCCTCAGTAAATGCAGTGTTAGGCACACCATTAATCATATAATAATCAACATCGTGTAAAGAAATTGTCTGTTCCACATTATGACCAAATTCGTGAACAGCAATGTTATAACCTTTGTAATCCATTCCTTTTCCAGAGATTCTGGTTCTTAGATGAGCATTTTCAGCTTTCATTTGCGCTCCCCAAGCGTGACCTGAACCACGCGCAGCATCAACAGTTACTTTCGAAGCAATAAATTCTGCACGTTTCTTTTCCCAACCTAATTTCTTTAAAGTTGTACCTAAATCAGCTTCTAAAGCTTTTGCATTTGGATATTTTTTTTGAGTAATTCCATTTAAGGTCTCTTCTGAAATTGAACTACGGGCTTTAAATCCATCATACCATATATCATAAGGTTTTAAATCTCTTCCTAGTCGTTTTGCAATAAGTTTTCCAACTTCTTTAAACACTGGTGATGATAAATACTCATCGAATAAGTTTTCAACCTCTTCTTGTGGAATTTCCTTTGATCCAGCAAAAGCTCTTTTAATAAAGGTATTGTAATCGGCATAATACTCGTCTGTAGCTTTCATTGCATGAAAGTTGTTTAATATTTGCTGATAACGAGCATCTGGTTCAGCCATTAATACAACTTCTTGTCCATTTTGGAATGAAGTATTATTAATTGGATTCCAGTCATAATCACCAGAGTTAATAACATCTTCAGGAATCGATTGATCAATAATTCGTTTCATTACAGTATAGATCATATCCTGTTTTTCAATTCCATTCTCTGTATTGGCATAGTTTGATTTTATTTCGTCACGTAAGTTCCAGTGCGAAAGTAAAACCATATCTTCTGGGAATAATTTTTCATTTTCATTATTTAAAAGATGTCCCATGTATATATTATATTCAGAAATATAAATATCGGCCTTTGTGCCGGCTGTGCTAATTGCTTGTGAAAGTTCGGCAGGAACTCTTGCACTAAAAACATCTCCCATACGCGCATAAGCCCATTCAAGTGAACTCCATTCTTTTCCAAGATCATTTTTTTCATTTAAAGAATAGGGTGGAAAATTTAAAGCAATTACAAAAGCAATTTTATTTGCATAAAAATCATTTGAGAAGTGTGCATCTGGACTATAAGCAGCAAACATAGCATCAATATTATGGTACGTACCATTATCTAAATGCATATTTTCATTTAAATCTAAAAGGATCTTATTATTATGTCCCCAAAGAGATTCAAAGTTTTTTGATATTTTAGTAAATACCATTTCTTTTTCAGTTTCCTTGCTAATATAATTTTCAAGACAGAATTTTGTAAATTCTTCGCCTGTTCCATCTGATGCTCTCCATAAAGATGCGGCATGAGCAACTCCTTTGTTTATAAGATCTTGATTACTTGCCTCAAATTGATTACTTAGAGCTAATTGAGTGCTCGAAACAATTTGTTCTGTAATATTTTTCTTATCAGAAAGCTTTGATTCGCTTGTCATAGTCGTACAATTTGTAAATCCTAATAACACTAGTAAAAAAATAATTAAAAAACTTTTTTTCATGATGATTGTATTATAGATTAAAATTTGATTTCCTTAAAGGGTAAAATTAGTATTTAAATAATTTTATCAAAATAATATTGATAAGAGTATGGAAAGACAAGATAGTTTATTAGTAAAATATAGTCAGGTTAGAGCTAGATCTATAGAGCTTTGCGCGCCTCTTCAAGTAGAAGATTATGTTGTACAACCTACCGAAGATGTAAGTCCTCCAAAATGGCACTTGGGACATACTACTTGGTTTTTTGAATCATTAATTTTAAAGCCAAATATTAAAAAATATCAGTACTATAACGAAAAGTATAATTATATATTTAATAGTTATTACGAATCGTTGGGAGAAAGAATAATGAGAGTTAACCGTGGAAATCTTTCTCGGCCAACTGTTAATGAAGTTCTTCATTATAGAGAGGTAATTGACGAGAATGTGGAAATATTTTTATCAAATACTGTTAGTGACGAGATTTTGGATTTAATTGAGACTGGCTTAAATCATGAACAGCAACATCAGGAGTTATTAATTACTGATATTAAATATATTTTGGGGCATAATCCTTTGTTTCCATCGTATAAGTTGGAGTATGATAAATCTTTAGATCGATTAGCAAAAATTGTCGAACCTCACTATTTAAAGGTTCCTGCAAAGAATTATCAGGTTGGGTATAATGGCGATGATTTTCATTTTGACAACGAAGAAAGCGAACATCAGGTTTATTTGAGTGAATTTCGTTTTTCTGATATGTTGGTTACCAATAAGGAATATGTTGAGTTTATAGCCGATAAAGCGTATAAAAGATTTGAATTATGGCTCTCAGATGGTTGGGATTGGGTGCAAAAAAATAATATTAAATCTCCATTATACTGGCATTTAATAGATAAAAGCTTTTATGAGTACACATTAACAAATGGCTTACAAAAAATTAATCCAGACGCTCCGGTAACACATATTAGTTTTTACGAAGCCGATGCGTTCGCACGTTGGAAAAAGCAACGATTGTTAACCGAATTTGAATGGGAGGTAGCAGTTAAAAAGTATATTATGGAATTGGATTATAATTTATCAAATTTTCAAGATAACAATTTATTTCATCCTTTAGCCAGAAAAGAAAGTTCGTATCAACTTATTGGTGATGTTTGGGAGTGGACAAATAGTGCGTATCTTCCTTATCCTGGTTACAATCAGCCACAGGGAGCATTAGGTGAGTATAACGCTAAATTTATGATGAATCAGATGGTACTTCGTGGGGGATCTTGTGCGACTCCAATTGATCATTTCAGAGCAAGCTATCGTAATTTTTTCCAACCAGAAAAACGTTGGCAGTTTACTGGTATAAGATTGGCATACGACGAAAGTAATTAATTCACAGCGGTTTAATGTTCTTCAGTTTTTTAAATCTATATTTTATTATTAACTTTAGTATCAACTTACTAATGGTCATCACACATATAAAAAATTCAGAAAATTAATTATTATGAAAAAAATCTTTTTATTCAGCTTAATCGTTGGAATATCATTCTTTCATTCCAAGGCACAATTAGATATTACTTATCAAACACCTCCTGATGATATTATGCAACTTGCAGATGCAAAGTTACCGCCTAGTTTTTTTATTAGTGATAAAGGTGATTATGCCCTATATGCTCATCGAAATCAGTACAAAAGTATTGCAGAACTTTCGGAAAAGGAACTCCGATTGGGTGGTTTAAGAATTAATCCTGTTACAAATATTTCCAGTAGAGCTCGTTACTACAATAATTTGAAGGTTTTAAATATTAAAACTGGAGTAGAGAAAGAATTAGAAGGTTTAACTGGAGATCTTAAATTAACAAATTTCTCTTGGTCGCCAGATCAATCAATGATGTCGTTTACAAATACAACAACTAAAGGTGTTGAACTGTGGGTAGTTGACATAAAAAAAGCAATAGCAACAAAACTTACTGAAGATAACTTAAACGCAAATATGGGAACACCATATAAGTGGTTTAGAGATGGGAAAGCAATATTAATAAATTCTTTACCGAAAGATCGGGAGGATTTAATAGATTCTGAAAGTGCCATTCCTACAGGACCAACAGTTTCTGTTAATGATGGGCAAAAGGCCCAAAATAGAACTTATCAGGATTTATTAAAAAATAAAAACGATGAGTTTAATTTTGAGCAATTGAGTAAATCTGAAATATATAAAATTGATTTAAAAGGGAATAGCGTTCTTTGGAAAAAAGCTGGTTTATATAGCGACTTAAATTTTTCGCCAGATGGGAATTATATTTTAGTAACTTCAATCGAACGACCATTTTCATATATCGTTCCTTATTATAGATTTCCTTTTACAACAGTTATTTACGATAAAAGTGGTGTAGAAATTAAAAAAATACTTGAGGTTCCTTTAATTGAAGAACTTCCAAAAGGATTTATGTCGGAAAGAACGGGAATGCGCAATTTAAGTTGGAGAAGCGACAAGCCGGCGACTTTATTTTGGGCTGAAGTTCTTGATGAAGGTGATCCTGAAATTGATGTTGAATACCGCGATGAAGTGTTTGAGCTAGAAGCTCCATTTAATGGAGAGAAACGAAGTTTACTAAAAACAATCAATCGTTTTTATAAAATAAATTGGGGTGATGATCATATAGCTATAGCGATGGATTATTGGTGGAATACCAGAAATATGAAAAGTTACAAATTCAATCCATCAAATAATACTGTTAAAACAGAAATTTTATATGATAGAAATTATCAGGATAAATACAATGATCCAGGATCTTTTGTAACTGTAAGAAATGAGTTTGGGAAAACCATTCTTGAAAAGGATGGCGATTTTCTTTTCTTAATGGGAGAAGGATATTCATCTGAAGGAATACGTCCGTTTGTTGATAAATATAATTATAAAACAAAAGAAACCAATAGATTATGGCGTGCTGATGGAAAAGAATTTAAAGAACGTATTTATGATAAAGGTAATTTTAAAAAAGGAATTATTTTAGATCGGATCGAATCTAAAAACCAATATCCAAATTATTATTTCAGAAACATAAATACAGGTGAATTAAAGCAATTAACAAACTTTAAAAACCCTTTCGTAAGTTTACAAAATGTAAAAAAGGAAGTAATAAAGTATAAACGTGATGATGGATTGGAGTTATCAGGAACTCTTTATTTACCAATTAATTATGAAGAGGGTAAAAAATACCCAATGATTGTTTGGGCTTATCCTGAAGAGTTTAAAGATAAAAGCACAGCTGGGCAAGTAACTTCATCATCGAACGAATTTATTTTTCCTTGGTATGGTTCGCCAATATTTTGGTTAACTAGAGGTTATGTGGTTTTAGATGATGCATCTTTTCCAATTGTTGGAGAGGGAGACGAAGAACCCAACGATTCATTTATTAAACAACTAGTTGCAAATGGCAAAGCAGCTATTGATGCAGTTGATAATTTAGGTTATATCGATCGAAACAAAGTTGCTGTTGGTGGACACTCTTATGGAGCTTTTATGACTGCAAATTTGTTAACACATTCAAATTTATTCGCAGCAGGAATTGCTCGCAGTGGAGCTTATAATAGAACATTGACACCATTCGGCTTTCAAAGCGAAGAGCGAAACTATTGGGAAGCTCCTGAAATTTATTACAATATGTCGCCATTTATGCATGCCGATAAAATGAAAACACCTCTATTGTTAATTCATGGTGCAGCCGATAATAATTCAGGAACTTATACTATGCAAAGTGAACGCTATTTTAATGCGTTAAAAGGACTTGGGGCTACAGTTCGTTTGGTGTTATTACCGAAAGAAAGTCATGGTTATGCTGCTCGGGAATCAATTTTACATTTATTGTGGGAACAAGATCAATGGCTCGAAAAATATGTAAAAAATAGAGCAATAGAAGTAGATGAAAAATAAATGATATAACAAAAAAGGGTTCCATTTGGAACCCTTTTTAAGTTGTATTTTAATATTAGTTAAGAACAGCAGGGTTCAGTAACAATTGCTTTAATCGAACTAACATTTGCAATATTATCAGCTATTGGACATCTTCTCTCAATGTCTTTAAGATAAGCTTCTTTTTCTTCAAGAGTCATATCTGCATCAATATCAACATACGTTCTTATTTCAGTGAATCCAGCTCTTCCTTCTTCGGTCTGACCTAAAAGAAAGTTTTTATCAATGTCAGCTTCTAACTTTACACTAATTCCTCTAACGTTTAGTTTTTTCTGATTTGAAATAATTCTTCCTATAGCACAAATGCATGCAGGAAGCGATGAAAGAAAAATTTCGAGTGGGTTAGGACCAAGATCTTTTCCTCCACCTTGTTTTGGTTGATCAATTACAAAGTTATGTGAGCATTCAATTTCAGTTTTGAAACCTTCTTTTATATTTGCTCCAATTTTCATTGTTGATATTGCCATTATAATTAAGTTTTTAAAGTTTAAAAATTTAGGCAAAAATACACATACAAATCTGCATTGATAATGCTTGCAGACATAAATACAGCTGTTCTTTAACATTAAAAAAATGTACATTTATTTAATTTCAACTTGACTTTTAAAAAGCACTAAACCATAAATTATTATTATATTGTGACTTACAAAACGAAAGGTTTATTCGTTAAACTTTTTGATGAATATTTTGTCAAAGCATATTATTATCTTACTCAAAAATATTTTTATGAAATCTATTTCTTATTACTTAGGACTTACTAGTCTTTTATTTATAGTATTGTCATGTACGAATGAAACTATTGAACAGAAAGCACAAAAAATCCACAATGAGATTATTTCAATTGATACACATACCGATACCCCATTAAACTTTTTAGATCAAGATTTTGATATTGGAAAATGGAACAACTTTGATGAAACAAGAACGAGAGTAGATTTTCCAAGAATGAAAGAAGGTCGTTTGGATGCCACTTTTATGGCTGTGTTTATAGGTCAAGGACCTAGAACTAATGATGGAAATATAAAGGCAAAAGAGAGAGCTTTAGAAATTTTTAGGGCATTGCACGAAAAGGTTAAGCTATATCCTGAACAATCAGAAATAGCTTTAAAAGCTGATGATGTTTATCGTATTAAAAAATCTGGAAAAAGTACAGTTTATATTGGAGTTGAAAATGGTTACCCTATTGGCAATGATTTAAATATGGTGAAAGAATTTTATGATTTAGGAGCACGTTATATAACACTTTGCCATACACGTAATAATGATATTTGCGATTCTTCAACGGACAAAAAAGGACCCGAATTCGGTGGCTTGAGTTCGTTTGGAGAAGATTTAGTAAAGGAAATGAATAAATTAGGTATGCTAATTGATGTATCACATATTTCTGACTTAGCGTATTACGATGTACTTAAACTTTCCAAAACTCCAATAATTGCATCACACTCAAGCGTTAGATCAATTTGCGATAATCCTCGTAATTTTTCGGATGAAATGCTTTATGCATTAAAAGATAATGGAGGAGTAATTCAAATTTGTATTTTAAGTGATTATATAAAAACACCTTTACCATATCCAGAAAGAGATTCTGTTTTTCAAATCTTAAGAGAAAAATACAATCACTTTGAAGGATTATCTGAAGAAGAATATCATGAAGCAGTAATGGAATGGAGAGCCACAGATGAGTTATATCCGAAGGAACTGGCAACCGTTGCAGATGCTGTTGACCATATCGATTATGTAGTGAAAACCATTGGAATAGATTATGTTGGAATCGGAACTGATTTTGACGGCGGTGGTGGTGTAGAAGGTTGTATGGATGTTAGTCAAATGAAAAATATAACTATTGAACTTCTTCGTCGCGGATATAAGAAGGAAGAAATTCGGAAAATTTGGGGTGGAAACTTTTTACGTGTATTTAGAGAAGTTGAAAATTACACAGACATTTAACTCGTATTCTTTTTGGTTATATAATAGTTGTGTATATCACTTGCGAAGAAATGCAATATACTTTGGATTAGATTTAGTTCGTAACTAACGTTATAATCAAAAATCTTATAAAAAGTAAACTAATGTTAGTTTTATACTGGGGTTACGCCTAATCTGATATTTTTGAAGAATAACTTAATTAGCTACCTTTGTGTAAAAGCTGAAAAAATTAATGAATACATTTAGACAAAAGCTGTATAAAGTAATTTTTGGAACAGATACAAGATCCGGAAGATTATTTGACATTATATTATTATGGGCCATATTACTAAGTATTGGAATCGTAATATTTGAAAGTTTAAAGAGTTTACATACAGAATATACCAATTTCTTCGTTTATTCTGAGTGGTTATTCACCATATTGTTTACAATAGAATATTTAACACGTATTTGGGTTTCGCCAAAACCCTTTAAATATGTTTTCAGTATTCTAGGTATTGTCGATTTGCTTTCGATTATTCCAACATACCTTAGCCTTGCCTTTACAGGAACACATTTCTTAATTGTAATACGAGCTATTAGACTTTTGAGAGTATTTAGAATTTTTAAATTGAATTATTTTATGGGACAAGGAGAATTAATACTCATGGCTCTAAAAATAAGCTTTCGTAAAATAGGTGTTTTCTTATTTGCTATTTTAAATATAGTCGTTATTATTGGTGCTATTATGTATGTTGTGGAAGGCGAAGCTAGCGGATTCGACAGTATACCCCGAAGTATTTATTGGGCAGTTGTTACTATAACAACGGTCGGGTATGGCGATATTTCTCCACAAACAGCATTAGGTCAGTTTATTTCTTCAATAATAATGATAGTTGGGTATGCAATTATTGCTGTACCTACGGGAATTGTATCAGCAGAAATAACAAAACAAAATTTACGATCTGATAAACCAAAATGCTCGAACTGTGGAAATTTTATAAAAGATTCTAAGGATAAATATTGCACAAATTGCGGAAGTAAAGTTTCACTTTAGGTTTATTTGGAATCATATTATAATAACTGTTTACCTACAAAAAGAATACATTTATAAATAAATTAAATACAGTTAGGATTTTATTCAACATTTTTATTATCTTCGAGTATTCGAATAACTCAATATTAAGTTCGAATTATAGAATTAGAATTAACCACTTAAAACCAAAACAAATTATTATGAAAAAAGTATTATTTTTAGGAATGGCAGCAATTTTTTCTTTAGCAGTAGTTGTAACTTCTTGTAGCAAAGATGATGATAAAACTTGTATCAAATGTACTGAAGATGGTGAAGAATTAGAGTATTGCTATGAAGAAGGAAATGCATTTGATGCTCTTGCTAAATGGGGCGAATTCTATGAAGAACATCCATATGCAGTTTGTGATGACGCAGACGTAGATTTAGACTTCGGATTATAGTTAAAATTTATATTTTTAAAAGGTGTCAAATAAAATATTTGACACCTTTTTTTTATTTTTGAATTTATGAAAAGAAAAGCAGTAGAAATTACAATACTATTATTCGGATTGTTTTATTTATTTTCAGGAATTATTAAAATTATTGATATTGATAATTTTATATATATAATCCGATCATATAAAATAAAACAATTAATTTATTTAGCACCTGCAATTCCTGTAATTGAGATAATCATAGGCTTAATGTTGGTATTAAAAATCAGAACAAAACTGATGATGTTATTTTCTGTTTTGTTGCTTCTTTTCTTTACAGTTGTTTTTTCATTTGGGCATTTTTTATTGAATATTGATGATTGTGGTTGTTTCGGAGGGATAGATTTTTTAAGGATGTCTACTCCGATATTCTATTTAAGAAATGGTTTGTTAATTGCAGCATCATTTTATTTATACAATAATTTAAAGGTAAAAAGGGGTGGTGTTAATTTTTTTAAATTTGCTTCAATTCTTTTAATAGCAGTAGCTGCATCCTTAATTGTAGGCATTAGATCTAATATAAGTCTTTATTTAAACAATATACCTTACACAAAATCCACAATTGATGAGTATCACAATTCTCAGTTTCTTAATAAAAATGTAAACGAAACAATCTTATCAAATTATATATCTACCTCACCAGATTCAACATATTTGGTTTTTATATTCTCATATAAGTGTCCGCACTGTATAATATCATCATATAATTTAAACAATTACCTTGATAAACCTACTATTGATAGAGTTGTTGGAATAACAAAAGGAACACGCAAAGAAAAACGTTTATTCAATAAAATAACAAATCCAAAATTCGATTATAGAGAAATCAGATTTGTTGAAATGAATAGAATAACCAGTTTTTACCCTTTATCTTTTTATATTGAGAATGATACGATACGTTTTAAGGTTAAAGGAACACTTCCAAAATACAAAGATTTTGAAGAGAAATATTTTAATAATAATAATAAAGAATAGCACATTTTTTTATCACTAGCGAAGGCAGTTGATATTTTATTAAATTAGAATTATTAACAAGCAACTTTTATTTGATTAATGGTAATAATTCATTTTTTATTAATTCTACATTTTTCTCAACAGAATCCTCAATACCAAATGGAACTGAAAACATAATTGAATTAACATTAACCGATTCAAGTGTTTTGTTAATTCTCTTGGCTGCTTTTTTTGGTGTTCCCCAAATGGTTAGAGTATCAATCATTTCATTTGTTACATACTTAGATGCTTCTTTAATTTTTCCGGCCTTTGATAATTTAGATATTGTTTCAATATCCGATTTATTGTATTTTACATTACATCTATCTAGAATATTGGTTAAATAAGGAAGGTAAACAATCAATGTTTCTACTACTTTTTTTCTACATTTTATTTCATCATTTGAGATACAACATATTCCTCCAATTGAGAATTTAGGATTTTTAACAAGATTTGATTCACAATTTCCAATCAAAAAACTATTTTGCAAACGATTTAAATAATCAATATCCCAAACGTCTGCTATTTGTATTTCATCGCAATATTTCCCTGTAATATATGCCATATCTTCGTTCCAAGTTCCTCCAATCAATGGTATATTAGCCGATTCAATTCTTAGAAATGCATTTTCGTTGGAGTTGAAATGCTTTCCTTCAAACTTTTCCTTTTTCTTAGCTAAAAAGTGACTAATAAGTTTTACATTTTCTTCAAAAGCTTGTCTGGTAGTTTCTTCTGAGCTATCCATTCCCAAAAAATCAAAGAAAGCCCCACGACCTAAACCTAATACGGTACGATTTTTTGCAATTTCATTAATAGCTAAAATACTAGATGTAATAATAGCAGGATGACGATAAAATCCATTCAATAAACACGGACCAATTTCAATGGTTTTTGTGTGTTCTGCCATTAAAGTTAAAATAGGAATCGATGGATAATAAAATAAATCATCGTAAACGTAAATGCGATTAAATCCTAGTTTTTCAATGTGTTGAGATAATTTTATGTAGTTATTTGGATTGTGATTTCCTTGTAATGCGATGTAAAATTTAAGTTTTTTCTGAGAATTAGCGGTCATTTTAATTATTATATTAAATAGAAAATAGAAAGTATGGAATTGTTAAAGATTCCATACTTTCTAAATATATAAAGTTAAATTCAATTAATTGCATTAATCATCGTTGCCATCAATATAAAGGCCTTGAATAAATCCATCTGATGTAATTTCATGCATCGGTGGTAAATCCTTTTTTGCAATTTCTTTAAATTCGTCTGCCTTATAAAGTGTTTTAACCTTTATGTAACGGGTGTTTTCATCAATAATATAGTTAAAAGTAGTATCGGGTCCTACGTGGACTTTTCCACCGCTTGGAGCATATACGTAATGTGGGATTGCCGTTGATGATTCGGTACATAAATACTGATAGATATCCAATCCTTTTTGTACCGAAGTTCGCAAATGATCGCTACCTTCAACTGGCATGCAATGATTCATATAATAAGGTATAATATTATTCCTTATAAGCATTTTGAATAAATGAGTCATTGTTTCAATATTATCATTTATTCCTTTAAGTAATACTGTTTGATTTCTTAAAGTAATACCGCTTGATGTAAGATTATTGCATGCTTTTAATACTTCTGGAGCTAATTCATCCGGATGATTAAAGTGTACATTTATAGCAAGATATTTACTTTTTTCAGGATTTTCAGTACTTATTTGGTTATACGAAGCTAATTTGAAGCACATTTCATCTGTGAAAATCTCTGGCATTGTAAGCAATGTTCTGCTACCAATTCTAATTTCAGAAATATTATCTAAAGCACTTATTTTATCAAGTAAATAGAATAATTTGTCAACATCAAGAAAAGGTTCTCCTCCTGTAATCAGAGCACCTCTAACTTGATCCATTTGACTAACTTCAATTGCAACCTTATCAATCTCCTCATAAGTCATTCCTGGTTTATTTCTCATAACCCTGCTCTTTTTATAGCAGAATCGACAATATGCAGGGCAATCAAAATTAGGAGTAATTAAAACTCGATCTCTGTACAAACGTTCTAGACCATATGTTTTTGAAGCTTTTTTTCCTTCTTCAAATGGAGTGGGTGTTCCATTTGTTATTATTTCTTGCATAGAAGGTAAAAACTGTTTGCGGATTGCTTCTGATTTTTCAAATAATCTTAGTAAAAATGGAGTATATTTAACGGGATATTTTTTTATTACTTCATTAATTATTTCTACATCTTTTTCACTGTTTGCGTAATGGTGTATGACTTTTTTAGAAAGTTCCTTGGGTGTAATAGTATCTTTATTCATATGTAAGAAAGGTTGAATTTAATATCAGGTTACAAAACAATAAGGTTTTTAATATGAAAACCTTTTTTTTTATAAATCTTTAATCCATTTTTGAGCCGTTGCTTGGCTGTTAAAATATTGAATACTTATGTTACCAATCTTATCTTTTTGACTGTTGGTTTGCTCCATTGAAACTTTTCCAAAAATATTATCTGGTACTATAAATGCCATATGGGAAACACCTATTTTATTTGCTTCAGGAAACCAAACTTCATTAATCCAGTCTTGAATACTTTGAGGCATTACTTTTAACCCTCTTGTATCGTATAATAATTTTGTTTTACCACTGGTTTGAACTTTATTTAAAATGTTTTTAGCAAATTGCTTAAACTCATCTTCTTTGATGTAATTATCAAATACACAAAGAATTGAATTGGTTCCATGATCAATAGTTAGATTTTCCATTTTGAATATATTTAGAAGTTTAAAAATACATTTTGTATTACTTCTTTTATTAGAAATAATACTTAGACTACAACTATTAATTCCGATTTATGTGAAAAGGTGACCCCCTTTCTTAAGGAAAATAAGAAGTATTTTTGTTTTTTCAATAAATTACTAGTAATGTGGTGATTAAATAATGGAAAGCTTAATTGAATTAGAAGCTATTCTAAATAAATTGAATTATTTTCTTCTTTTTTTTCCTTTTGAACTCTTAGAATTGGATATTTTGCCGAAAAGATTTTCAATAATATCATCACGGTTGGCCTTCCTTAATTCTGAGATGATTTCGTTTCTAAATTCAGATTTATACCAAAAGAAGAATTTTCGTTGCGATAATTTCTCATTTTTGTTCTTAGCAACAGTTACTTTCTCCATAGTATATGGATTAATTCCAGAGTAATACATAACAGTAGCCAAAGTCATTGGTGTGGGGGTAAAATCTTGTATTTGCTCGAGCTTAAAATTTAAATCTTTTGTTTCAACTGCCAATTCAGCCATATCAATATTTTTACAGCCTGGATGACTCGAAATAAAGTAGGGTATTAGTTGCTGATTTAATTGATATTTCTTGTTTATTTGATCGTATATTTTTTTAAAATCATGAAACATTTTAAAATTAGGTTTTCGCATGATTTTTAGTACATCGTTCGATGTATGTTCTGGGGCAATTTTCAATCTGCCCGAAATATGATTTTTAATTAATTCATCGGCATAATCTAAATAATCGGGATCGTTAAGTTTGTGCATAAATAAATCATAACGTATTCCGCTACCAACAAAAGCCTTTTTTATATCTTTATTATTATTTACTTCTTTGTAAATTTTGGTTAAAGGTTTCGGACTGGTATTTAGATTTTTACAAACATTAGGATGCAAACAAGATGCTCTTTTACAAGCTTTACACATTTCTAAATCAAGACCTTGCATTTTATACATATTAGCGGAAGGTCCTCCTAAATCGGAAATGTAGCCTTTAAAATCGTGCATGTTTACAACCTGATCAACTTCTTTTAAGATCGATCTTTCGGATCTGCTACTTATAAATTTTCCCTGATGAGCCGATATTGTGCAAAATGAACAAGCCCCAAAGCAACCACGATGCATTGTTATAGAATGTCGAATCATTTCGTAAGCTGGAATAGGTTCTTTTTTAGCGTATTTTGGATGTGGAAGTCTTGTAAACGGCAAATTGTATACCGAATCCAATTCATTGCTCGAAATAGGCTCAAAGGGTGGATTAATTACAATACAATCTTTATTAAACTTTTGAATTAATCTTTTATTGCTTTGATATTTATTCGATTCTTCCTCAATTATTTTAAAGTTCTTGGCATATTTGATTTTATCCTTAAAGCATTCTTCATGGCTGTATAGCTCAAAATCTTCCCAATTCTTAATTTCAATCTTTAAATCTTGATTTGTTTTATATGATGTTTGTGGTATTGAATGAATTGAACTAAAAGGAATATTTTGTTCCATTGCCTTTACCAATTCTGATAAAGGTTTTTCGCCCATTCCATAAATTAATAAATCGGCATTCGATTCAGCAAGGATGCTTGGTTTTAATTCATCAGACCAATAATCATAATGTGTTAATCGACGTAAAGAAGCTTCAACTCCTCCAATAACAACTGGTACTTCAGGAAATATGTCTTTTAGTATCTTTGAGTAGCAAATGGTTGTGTAGTCTGGTCTAAAACCAGCTTTTCCTCCAGGTGTATAGGCATCATTTGAACGTAAACGCTTGTTTGCTGTATAATGATTAACCATGGAATCCATACTTCCTGCTGTTACACCAAAGAATAGTCTAGGTTTTCCAAGTTTCTTAAAATCACGCAAATCGTCCTGCCAGTTAGGTTGTGGAACAATAGCAACTTTTAATCCGATCGACTCCAAAAGTCTTCCAATTACGGCTGGACCAAATGATGGATGATCAATATAAGCATCTCCGCTAAAAAGAATGACATCTAATTCTGTCCAACCTCTTTTTTCAACTTCCTTTTTTGTAGTCGGAAGCCAATCATTTAAACGATATGTATGCTCTTTGCCAGACATTTTGGTGCAGTTTTATTGAAATTAATTAAATGGTTTATTATGGAATAAGTATAGAACTATCTCCATAACTTAAAAATCGAAATTCATTGTCTAATGCAAAATCATAAACCTTCTTCCAATTATCACCAATAAAAGCTGCAATTAGAAGTAATAATGTACTTTTAGGTTGATGAAAATTAGTAATCAGGACATTAACCATTTTAAATACATATCCAGGGTATATCATAATTTGTGTAGATGCTTGAATTTCATCTAAATTCTTTTCCTCTAAATAGTTTAGTATTGCATTTAAAGCATCTGTTTTTTCAATGTCATTATTCAATTTATAGGCTTCCCACTGCGAAATATGAAAGTCTATTTCGCTTTGCTCAAGAAGTTTAACACCAAGCCAATACAAACTTTCAATTGTTCGTACAGATGTAGTTCCAACAGCAACTATTTTTTTCGATTTTAAAAGATTTTCGATTGTTTTTTTAGTGATTATAAAATGTTCGGTGTGCATTTCATGAGCGTCTATGGTTTCTGTTTTTACTGGTTTAAATGTACCTGCACCTACATGCAATGTAACTTCTTCAATTGAAACCTTTTTTTCTTTCAGTTTTTCCAGAATTTGCTCAGTAAAATGCAATCCTGCAGTTGGTGCAGCAACAGAACCTTTTAATTTTGAGTATATTGTTTGGTATCTATCTTTATCAATATCTTCCGAATCACGATTTAAATATGGTGGGATAGGTGTTTCTCCTATATTTTCTAGTATTTCGCTAAAACTAATATTTCTATTTTCCCAGGTAAATTCAATAATATGAGCATTACCTTCACCATATAACTTCGACGCTTTTAATTCTACTTCTATATTATTAACACTTACTTTTTTTGTTAAACTACCCGACTTCCATTTTTTAAGATTTCCAATAATACATTTCCATGTAACGGAATGATTTTGTTGGAAAGCTAGAACATAATCCGATGGTTCAATTGGTTCTAAACAAAAAATCTCAATTTTTGCACCTGTTCTTTTATGAAACTGCATTCTAGCCTGAATAACCTTCGTATTATTAAAAACAAAGCTAGTTTTTGAGTCTATATAATTATCCAGATTTGTAAAATTATCTTTTACTAGATTACCGTGATTATATACTAATAGATTCGATTGATCTCTTTTTTCTAAAGGATATTTTGCGATTTTTGAATCTGGTAATTCATAGCTAAAATCTTCAATTCTTATATTTTCTGGATTTATAGTCATATTTTTCCTATTTGAGAGTGTAAAATTAACTAATTTTGTCAGGATTTAATTATAAATATGAAATAGGATGAATTTTAAAAAAGGTGATCAGGTAAAATTCTTAAATGATGTTGGGCAAGGAACAATTGTTCGATTTCAAGATAAGAATTTAGCAGTTGTATTAAATGAGGATGATTTTGAAGTTCCAGTTTTAATGAGTGAGCTTCTTAAAATTGAAGGTGATTATAGTTCTAGCAATAATACAGAGAATAATTCTAGTGATACTTCAGAAACAGCTATTTCAAAAAATGTTATTGCCCAAGAAAATGAAAATCTAGAAGAAGATGGTTTAAATACAGATTCTAAAGCAAGTGTATTTTTTGCAATAGTTCCTAAAAATCAAAAAGATCTTATTAATTCGGATTTAGATATCTATTTGATTAATGACAGTAATTTCAGGGCTTTATATACAATTTCAAAATTAGAAAACGAATTTCAATCCTTATTTGCTTATGGAAATCTTGAAGATAATACTAAAGTGCATTTAGGAATTATTAAAAGGGATGAACTGAATGATTTTGAAGAAATCAATTTCCAAGTTATGTTTTTTAGAAAAGGGAATTATTATCTTTTAAATCCTTTAAACAAGAAATGGAATGTAAAACCTGCTCGATTCTATAAACAAAATACTTTTACCGAAAATGATTTCTTTCACGAAAAAGCTTATATATATGAGTTAACAGCCGATGAAATTAATCTTTCTGATCATATTTCTGATTCAGATATCGAAAAATCAAAAAAGGAGAAAGAATATATAGAACCGAAGAAACAATTCAAAAGCAGTAAATCAGGTAAAAACCCTGAAATTGAAGAAGTTGATTTACATATTCAGGAGTTAATTAATAATCACGAAAGTTTATCAAATACTGAAATACTCGAAATTCAGATAAGTAGATTTGTAACGGCTCTCGACGGTGGAGTTATTGAAGGTACAAAAAGAATGGTATTTATTCACGGAATTGGTAATGGTCGATTAAAAAGAGAAATAGCAAAAACACTTGATCGTAAATATCCTAAATTAAAATATCAAGATGCTTCATTTAAAGAATATGGTTACGGTGCAACAATGGTAATTATCAAATAAAAAAACTTTAAATTTGCAGTGCAGTAGGCTGTTTCATCGCTTCAAGTTTTCGAAGAGGAAAGTCCGGGCAACACAGAGTACCAAACTCTCGAAAGGAGAGATATTCGTGAGGGTATAGTAACAGAGAAGAAAATAACCGCTTTAATTCGTTAAAGTAAGGGTGAGAAGGTGAGGTAAGAGCTCACCAGGATCAATAGCAATATTGATTACTGTCTGTCTTTTGGGTTGCAAAACCACGTATACCAACAATTAAGAGCTACTCGCTCAATGTTGGGGGGTAGGTTGCGAAGATAAATGATGAAAACTGTAATTCGTTACAGAACAGGACCCGGCTTATAGGCCTACTGCTTTTTTATTGGAATTTTCTCTGAAATATCTTAAAATAATGATTTTAAATATTTGCTTATCTGTTTATTAAATCTTTTATTTGCAAAAAAATATTAATTCAAAATAAATATTTATGACAATTTCAAATGACAAAGTAGTTACTTTGGTATATCAATTAAAAGTTGATGATAAGAATGGCGATATAGTTGAAACAGTTGAAAAAGATAAGCCTTTTGTATTTTTATACGGAGCAGGGTCTATGCTTCCTAAATTTGAAGAAAATTTAAAGGAATTAAAAACCGGTGACAATTTTGAGTTTACATTGCAATGTGAAGATGCATATGGTCTTGCTAGCGAAGAAGCTGTAATGGACTTACCAAAAAACACTTTCGAAGTTGAAGGTGAAACTGAAGAAGGATTATTAGAAGAAGGAAATGTAATTCCTATGCAAAATAACGAAGGTCAGAAATTTAATGGTGTTATAGTTGAAGTTAAAGATGATGCTGTAACAATGGATTTTAACCATCCTTTAGCAGGAGATAATTTATATTTTTCAGGTAATGTTATTGAAGTAAGAGAAGCTACAAAAGAAGAAATTGAGCACGGACACGTTCACTAAAATTTCGGATTTTAAAATAAATGAAAGGATGTTAATACTTATTAACATCCTTTTTTTATGTAGTTATTGTTTGCAACTTTCAATATAGCAGATGTTTATAAAAAAAATTAATAATCTAGGAAGAGTAGTAATAATTTATAGATTTTATTATTTTTACGGAAATTAATTTATGGAATGATTTTTGAAAATAACTAATTTATAAACAACAAAAAACACAGATATGAAACGATTGATAATACTTTTAGCATTTATATTACCACTAAGTTTTGCATCTAATGCACAAATAAAGTTTGGTGTTAAGGGTGGATTAACATCTACAAGTATTAAAACAGATGATTTAATTGATGCAGCAGGATCAGATGCGGGCTTTGATCAATTGGTTATAAAAGGAAAAAATTCTAAAGTTGGGTTTCAAGCTGGTATTTTTTCAAGAATCACCATTGCAAAAATTTACATTCAACCTGAATTACTTTTTACATCAACCAGTGGTGAGGTAGAAGTTACTACTATTACTGGCGATAATAGTGTGTCTGAGATTAGAGAACAAAAATTTCGACAAATTGATTTCCCAATAATGTTAGGTTATAAAGCTGGTCCACTGCGTTTACAAGCAGGTCCTGTTGGAACAATTATGTTGAGTACAGATCCAGCGTTGGATATGTTCGATGATGTTAATGTAAAAGAAGAATTTAATGGCGCTACTTGGGGGTATCAGGTAGGTATTGGATTTGATATTTTAAAGAAAGTAACCATTGATATTAAATACGAAGGAAATTTGAGCAAATTGGCTGATGGCGTTAAAATTGGAGACGATACATTAGATTTTGATTCAAGAAATAGTCAATTTGTAGCTAGTTTGGGTTTTTTCTTCTAAAAAGAAATAAAAGTTATAAACAGCCACTACTTTCCTATAAGTAGTGGTTTTTTTATGCATTCGAGAATTTTATCATCTTAATTGTTAATAAACTCATCATCAAAATATTACTGTTTGTCAAAACTTGTAGGCGATTTCATTGTTGTTTGAAAGAATTGCATAGCTTTGCATCCGTTTTTCTTATTATATTTTTAATAAGATTCAGATATACAGGTAATTAATTTGTATAGACTGATACTAGTAGGAACGAAAACAAAATTTATGAAGATTATAAAAGTTTTAAGAATATCTTTTTTATTTATTTTAATATTTTTAGGCGAGATAGCCATTTCTTTTTCCGATAAATCATCCGTGGAAAAGGTAATTCCTTCAGAAGAGAAGAAACCAATATCCCTTAAATTAAGTAATAATTTATCTGCATATGAATCGATGCAAGGACTTGATCAACAGATTGAGACTTTTATGAAAAAGTGGAATATTGTTGGAGCATCTGTAGCTGTTGTAAAAGACGAGCGATTGATTTATACTAAAGGATTTGGATTTGCCGACAAAGAAAATAATGTAAATGTCGAACCAAAGCATTTATTCAGAGTTGCAAGTGTTTCTAAGTTGATTACCGCAACTGCCATAATGAGGTTAGTTGAAGATGGTAAGTTGAGTTTAACGGATACCGTATTTGGGGCAAACGGAATTCTAAATCAAGAAGAATTTCTAAATTTTAAGGACCCAAGAATAAATACAATTACTCTCAAAAATTTATTAAACCATTCATCTGGATGGACAAATAAAAAAGGAGATCCAATGTTTCAAAACTTAGCAATAGCTAAGAAAATGGACAAGGAACTTCCTATTAATTCTGAAACTGTAATTCAGTATGTGCTTGAAAACAGAAAGTTAGATTATACCCCAGGGAAAAAATCTGTTTACTCAAATTTCGGTTATGCCGTTTTAGGTTTGATCATTGAGAAATCTACGAATTTATCTTATGAAGATTATGTAATTTCTCAAGTATTAAACCCTATAGGTATTTATGATATGCGCTTGGGAAAGTCTTTAGAACAAGACAAGTATGAAAATGAAGTAAAATATTACGGATTAAAGGGAGAACGCAATGTATTATCAAGTTTAGGTACTGGAGAAATGGTTCCTAAATACTACGGGGGAAATTCAATTGAGACATTAGGTTCTGCTGGTGGATGGCTTGCTTCTCCAACTGAACTTATGAAATTAATTGTTGCAATTGATGGTTTCGATTTAAGAGAAGATATTTTATCGAATGAGTCAATTGTTGAAATGACAAAATCAAGTAAAAAAATTAGACCATTTGGTTGGACAGGAACAGATAAAAATGGTTATTGGTGGAGAACAGGGACACTATCCGGTACATCGGCATTAGTTAAGCGAGAAAAAAATGGAATTAGCTGGGTTTTGATAATTAATACATCTCCAAAATATGGAGCCCGTTTTCCAATCCAAATAAATAAAACAATCATTAGGGGATTAGCCACTGTTGATGATTGGCCTTCATACGATTTATTTGATTATTATGAACCAAGATATATAAACAGAGAGTTGTTTTTAACAACAAATTAAAAGCTTAAAGATCGGATAATATTCCGATCTTTTTCTTTAATAATAATTTCGAAAAGATATCTTTTATTATTATTATATTTGTTTTTATATATTACATGTTTTATTGCAACATTGCTTATATACATACGTAATATGTAAATTATATCAATATTTAAACGCAAATAATGATAAGAGAGATTTCTGAAAGAAAGAAAACAAAAGAGAGAATAGAGATATTAAAAGGAGTCGCAATATTTTCCGAATCAAATACTTTAATTCTAAAGCAATTAGCACATTCATTAACCGAAGTTGAAATTGACGCAAATGAAGAAGTGTTTCATAAAGGCGATCGTTTAAATGCCATGTACATTATTGTTGCCGGAAGTGTTGTTGTTCATGACGATGAGCATGTTTTTACAAAGTTTGGTGCAAATGATTTCTTTGGTGAATATTCATTAATAGATTCTTCGGATAGATCTGCAACTGTTACAGCCAAAGAAAGAACTCATTTATTAAGATTAAATCAAGATGATTTCTTTAATATTATGGAAAATAATGTTGAAGTATCAAAAGCGATCCTTAAAGCATTAATAAAAAGATTACGTAATAATAATGTACTCGAAGAACGATTAACAAAGAATCAAATAAAAATCGAAAATCAAAAAAAGGAACTCGAAGAATTAAATGCAACAAAAGACAAGTTTTTTACAATAATTGCCCATGATTTAAAAAATCCTTTCAATACGGTTATAGGTTTAACAGAATTATTAATGGAGCGATATAATACCTATGATATATCGAAAATTATAGAGTTTATTACTCAGATAAATAAATTTTCAAATAATGCTTATAATTTATTAGAAGATTTATTACAATGGGCTAAATCTCAAACCGGAAGAATGAAAGTTAAATCTGAAAAAGTTGATTTATTTGAGTTAATAATTGAAAATAAAAGTTTATTTGAAAATAAATCAATTAAAAAAGGAATTAAAGTAACTACGGAAGCAATTCCTGAAGAGTATGCTTTAATAGATAGAAATATGGTATCAGCAGTTATCAGAAATCTATTGTCAAATGCATTAAAATTTACAAAAACAGGTGGCGAAATTATTTTGAGAACTGAGAGAGAGGGTGAACATTATAATGTGCAAATATCCGATTCAGGAGTTGGGATTCCAGAAGAAAGTTTAATTAAAATTTTTAGAATAGATTCTAATATAAGTACTTTAGGAACCGATGAAGAATCCGGTACGGGTTTGGGTTTAATATTATCAAAAGATTTTGTTGAAAAGAATAATGGTACAATTAGCGTATCTAGTAAAGAAGGTGTGGGAACAACATTTCAATTTACTGTGCCGGTTTATAATGATTAATATTTAAATAATGAATAATAGGTTTTACAGATATATACTAAATTTCATACTATTAACAAGCCTTGTTTTAATTAGTACGAATGCAAACTCACAAAATAGTCTTGAAATTAAAGGTAGATTACTTTTAAAAGATGGAGCAGGCAGAGATGGTGAAATTAAATTATATGAGAATGGAAATTTTATTGAATCAATAAATACAGATAGATCAGGTAAATTTAAAATTTCGTTAGATCTAAATAAAGATTATATTTTTGAATTCACACAAGATGAGTATGTTACGAAAAAAATAAATATTAATACTGAAATTCCAGATCAATTTGAAAACAAGTCATATACTCCGATTTATTTTGCAGTTGAACTCTTTAGACAATATGAAGGAGTTAATACAGTAGTCTTTACTCAACCTGTAGGGATAATTAATTTTTCAAGACAAATAGGAGATTTTGATTATGATACTGATTATTCAAGAGAGATAAAAAATAAGATTGATAAAGCTGAAAAAGAATTAATACAGGCACATCAAAAAGCTATGGAAGTGCAAAGACAGGAAGAAATTCAGGCTCAACGACAAGTCCTAGCACAACAGAAAGCAGCTCAAGAAGCTGTTCAACAGCAAAAAATTGAAGATGAGAAAGCTGCTGCAGAGCAAAGAAAAAAGATAGCGGAAGAAAAAAAGGTTCAGGAAGAACTAGAAAAAGAACGAATTAGAAAACAACAAGTAGAAGAAGCTGAAAAGAGAAAACAAGAAGAACTAGCTCGTCAGGAAGCTGAAAGAATAGAAAAAGAGAGGATTGCTGAAGAACAAAGAGTAGCAGCAGAAGAAAAAGCTCGAATAAAAGCAGCAGAAGAAGTTAGAAAAAAAGCGGCTCTTGAGGCAAAAATAAAAGCCGAGGAAGAGGCCAGAAAGAAAGAAGCAGAAGAAAAAGCAAGAATTGAAGCTGAAAAACAAGCAAAGTTATTAGCAGAACAGAAAGCTGAAGCAGAAGAACGTCAGAAGCAAGAATTAGCTCGAATTGAAGCTGAAAAGATTGAAGCTGAAAGAATTTCACAAGAACAAAAAGCTATAGCAGAACAAAGGGCTAAAGAAGAGGCTGAAGAAAAGGCCCGTATTAAAGCTGTTGCCGAAGCTCAAATAAAGGCAGAAGCTGATTCTTTAAAACAAGTAACCGAGGAAAAAGCTAGAATTGAAGCTGAAAAACAAGCTAAAGTTTTAGCAGAACAGAAAGCTGAAGCAGAAGAACGCCAGAAGCAAGAATTAGCACGGATAGAAGCTGAAAAGATTGAATCAGAAAAAATTTTAAAGGAGCAAAAAGCAGAAGCCGAAAAAAGAACTAAGGAAGAAGCCGAAGAAAAAGCAAGAATTAGAGCAGCTGAAGAAGCTCAACAAAAAGTAGAAGCTGATTCATTAAAAGTTGTTGCTGCAGAAAAAGAGCGGGTAGAAGCTGAATTACAATCTAAAAAATTTGCCGAATTAAAAGAAGAAGCCGAGAAAAGAAGAAAAGAAGAAGAAGCAGAAGAAGTTTTGTTGGCAGAACAAAAATTAGCAAAATTTAAGGAAGAGAAACTCTTGTCTGAAGAACGAAAAAAAGCAGATGAAGCAGCTAAGGTTCAGGCAGAAGTTGAAGCACAGGCGAAATTACAAAGAGATATTGAAATTAGAAAATCAAGAGCATTAGCAAAGAAATTGAAGAAGAAAGCACAGAAAACTGCTGATGAACTAATGGTTTTAAAGAAGGATTATCCTAAAGGAAAAACTGTTGAAGAATTCGAGCGGAACGGAATGAAAATTACCCGAACCATTGTAATAGATAGTGAATCGGTTCGTGTTTACTTAAGGGTTATACATAATTGGGGTCAAACATATTACTTTAAAAATAACCAAAGTATTTCAGGTAATTATTATACTGTTGAACTAAAAAAGATTTAAACTATGAAAGATTTTAAGCGGTATTATATAATTCCAGCAACACCAGAAGAAACATATATAGCTTTAACAAATCCATTTACAATTGAATTGTGGACTGGTTATCCTGCAGAAATGAGCGAAATAGTTGATTCGGAATTTTCTTTATGGGAAGGTGATATTACAGGAAAAAATCTTTTATTTGAACAGAATAAAAAGATAGTTCAGGAATGGTATTTTGGCGATCAAAGCGAAAAATCATTAGTTACAATAAAGATTTTTGAAAATAAAAAAGGTTCTCAGGTTGAAGTAGTTCATACGAATATTCCTGATGATGATTTTGATAATATTGTTGAAGGCTGGGATGATTTCTATTTTGGCGCAATAATATCTTTTTTCGAAGAAGAATAACTGTATTTGTTTAAAATATAACGCTTTGTTTTAATTTTTTTCACATAAAATAGAGTGTTAAAAATAAATAGATATTTAACTTATTTTATAATTTAATTCTTGATTAATGTATAAAATCTTTAAAATTGATCTTATTCGAATTCTTTTGTGTTTTACATTTATTATTTTAACGTCGTTTTCATTTGCACAAACTTCAGATTATAATGAAGAGATTAATAATCTTTATAAAAAGATAAAAAATACCGAAATAGTAGGTGCAAAAATAGAGCTCTATAAAGATATTATTGAATTATCTTCTGAGAACGATATAGATAATATGTACGCTTACTCAAAAGAATTACTTGCATTTTCCGAAAATAATAATAACATTGAAACAAAAGCCTATTCGCATTACTATA
This sequence comes from Bacteroidales bacterium, assembly GCA_016342685.1. Lineage (GTDB taxonomy): Bacteria > Bacteroidota > Bacteroidia > Bacteroidales > UBA12077 > UBA12077. The sequence continues at coordinate 1,091,998 of JAEINU010000001.1, forward strand.
TAGGTAAATTCTATTTGGATAACAACAATTTTGAAGATGCAGAAAAAGAATATCAAAAATCTATAAAAATATATGAAGAACTTGCTAATAAAGATAAAATTGCTCAAATAAATAATAGCTTAGGTCTTTGTTATCAATATTTAAACCTTTACGATAAATCTTTAGAGTCTTATCAAAATGCAATAGAATTATTTGAAATTATTGGAAATGTGGAATCAGCAGCAGTTAGTTATCACGATATTGGAACATTATACAACGATATTGAAAAGTATTCATTAGCCTTATTTTACTATGAAAAAGCTATTTCGGTTTACGAAAAGTTTGATAATACAGAGCGAATTGCGGCCATTTATCAGAATATAGGCGTTCTTCATTATAACTGGGGAAATCTTGATCAATCAATAATTTTCTATCAGAAATCCTTAAAAATATATGAGAAATTAAAGGACAAAAGGTGTATAGCGATTTCCTTAAGTAATATAGGTTTGGTTTACGAAGAAAATAAAAGATATTCGAAGGCAAGAGAATATTACGAAAAATCATTGTTGATGTTCGAAGAAGTTGATAATCAGCAAGCATTGGTGTACATCTTTTACAATTTAGGTTCAATTTATAGAAATTTAGACAGTTACAATAAATCTATTGAATACTTTAATAAGGGTTTATCTCTTTCACAGAAAATAAAAATGAAAGACTATATATCGTATAATTACGAAGCTCTTTCGGGTGTTTACGAGGTTATAGGAAAAAATAAAAAAGCCTTAAATTATTATAAAGATTATATAGACGTAAAAGATTCCATTTTTGATGAAGAACGCTTTAATCAAATCGCGGAGTTGGAAGCTAAATTTCAAAATGCGCAACATCAAAAAGAAATAGAGTTTTTAAGATTAAATCAAAGTATTAAAGATTCTGAGCTAGAAAAGAAAGAAGCTCAAAATATGGTGTTGATATTCGGTTCTTTCTTAATATTTATTATTGCAATAATATTATTTCTTTTTAATCGATCTCAAAAACGTTATTCATATAAATTGAATACCGAGATTAAGGAGCGTAAGAAATCAGAATCAGAATTAAAAATTCTTACCGATGAATTAGAAAAACGAGTTCAGGAAAGAACTTTTGATTTAAAAAAAGCAAATCAGAATTTACAAGATGAAGTAGATAAGCATAAATTAACTTCGAAAAACCTTGAGTTTGCTAAAAATAGAGCAGAAGAGTCTGATAAAATTAAATCTAGCTTTTTGGCAAATATTTCTCACGAAGTCAGAACTCCATTAAATGCAATATTGGGATTTTCTCAAATGTTTGAGCAAGAAAATTTACCAGTAAGTAAACGACGAGATTATATTAATAAAATAAAAGTTGGCTGTAAAGGTTTAACAAATTTAATTGATGATATTATTGATTTTGCATCGATTGAGGCTGGAGAAGCTAAAGTTGAAAAGAAAGAATTTAATCCACATCCTATATTAGAGTTTTTATATGATCATTATACAAACGAAATATTAAAACAAAACAAGGAATCTTTAAGACTGCGTTTTGATAATGAAAATACCGAGAATGATTTGGTATTATATACTGATCCTGTTCGATTAAAGCAGATTTTGTCTATTTTATTAGATAATGCTATAAAATTCACTCAAGACGGAAGTATTGATTTTGGATTTGTACATTCGGGAGGAAATGGCGACATTGAATTTTACGTAAAGGATACTGGTATTGGAATCGATAAAAAACACAAAGAAAGCATTTTCGAAAGATTCGGACAAGTAGAGGTTGGTTCAACAAGAAATTATGGAGGAACAGGAATAGGATTGTCTGTGGCTAGAAGTCTTATAAAAATGCTTGATGGTGAAATTTGGTTGGAATCAACACTCGACGTTGGAAGTACTTTTCACATTAAATTACCATTTAATGGAGATGAAAAACTAGAAAATAAAATATTTAATCCTGGAGCATATAATTGGAAAGGGAAAATTATTTTAATTGCTGAAGATAAGCAGATTAACTATGAAATTCTTAAAGAGACTTTGAGTATTACTGAAGCTGAATTAATTTGGGCAAAAAATGGGAAAGAGGCTCTAGATGTTGTTAAATCAACAGAGAAGATAGATTTAATATTGATGGATATTCAAATGCCAATAATGAATGGGTATGAAACTACAGAAAAAATTAAATCAATAGTTTCGGATATTCCAATTATAGCACATACCGCATATGCATTACCTCAAGATAACATAAAATGTTTTGAATCTGGATGTGATGATTATATAGCGAAACCTATCTCGTTAAATATATTCCTTAATAAATTAAGTAAATACTTATCTTAGAAATAAGTATTTACAAACCTACAATTGTTTGTCTAATCTTTGTAAGGTTAGATAATAGATTCTCTAAATAATCTAAATGTAGCATATTTGCTCCATCGGATTTTGCGTTTGCTGGATCAGGATGTGTTTCTATAAAAATACCATCTACTCCAACTGCAATTCCTGCTCTGGCAATAGTTTCAATTAGTTCAGGCTTTCCACCTGTTACTCCAGAGGTTTGATTGGGTTGTTGTAAACTATGTGTAATATCTAAAATTACCGGATGTCCAAATTTTTGCATTTCAGGAATGCCTCTATAATCAACAACCATATCCTGATAACCAAACATAGAACCTCTATCCGTTATCATAACATTATTGTTCCCAGAGTCAATAATTTTATTTACAGCAAATTTCATTGATTCAGGAGCTAAAAATTGTCCTTTTTTGATATTAACTACTTTTCCTGTTTTTGCTGCGGCAACAAGTAATTCTGTTTGTCGGCATAGAAATGCAGGAATTTGTAAAATATCAACATATTTTGCAGCAATAGCAGCTTCTTCCGCAGTATGTATGTCAGTAACAACAGGCACATTCAATTCTTTGCGAACTTTACCTAAAATTTCTAAAGCCTTTATATCTCCAATTCCTGTAAAAGAATCTAATCTAGAACGATTTGCTTTTCTATAAGATCCTTTAAAAACAAAAGGGATTCCTAATTTGTCAGTTATAGTAATAATTTTATTAGCTATCTCAAATACAACTTCTTCATTTTCAATTACACATGGGCCTGCTAAAAGAAAAAAATTATTTTTATCGACATTTTTTATATTGGGGATATTTTGAATCATAATTATAAAATTTTAGTTTTTTAAAATATTGCACGAATTTACACAAAAAATTAATACTTATATTTTCCATTCCATTGAATTTGCAAGCGCTTTAAAATTTCAGTTTCCTTGGGGTTCTTTTGCGGAGTATATAAAATATCATTTTTTATATTTTCAGGTAAAAAGTTATCTTGAACAAAATTCCCTTCGTAACTATGGGCATATTTATAATCTTTGCCATAGCCGATATCCTTCATTAATTTTGTTGGAGCATTTCTAATATGCAATGGAACTGATAAATCGCCTGTTTTTCGAACCAAGTATTGCGCATCTTTAATAGCTTGATATGCAGAATTGCTTTTTGCTGATGTTGCTAAATAAATTGTTGCTTGCGAAAGAATTATTCTTGATTCGGGCCATCCAATTTTATTTACAGCATCGAAACAATTATTGGCCAATAATAAAGCATTTGGATTTGCTAATCCAATATCTTCAGAAGCTAGAATTAGTAATCTTCTTGCAATGAATTTAGGATCTTCGCCACCTTCAATCATTCTTGCCAACCAATAAACAGCTGCATTCGGATCACTTCCACGAATAGACTTTATAAAAGCGGAGATTATATCATAATGCTGTTCTCCGTTTTTATCGTAAGTGGCCATGTTTTCTTGAAGAATATCAACCACAATATTATTTGTTATTACTATTTTCCCATCTGATTTTGCCATTTCAGTATTTACAACTAACTCAAGAATATTGTATAGTTTACGCGCATCGCCGCCAGAGAATCGGAGCAACGCTTCGTATTCGGGAATATCAATATCTATTTCTTTTAAATACCTATCTTCTTTAATTGCACGATTTAGAATCTCAATTAGTTCCTCTTTCTCTAAATGTTTAAGAATATATACCTGCGAACGTGATAATAAAGGCGAAATTACCTCGAAAGATGGATTCTCTGTAGTTGCACCAATAAGAATGATAGTTCCTTGTTCTACAGCTCCTAAAAGCGAATCTTGTTGCGTTTTATTAAATCGATGAATTTCATCGATAAATAAAATTGGATTAGGAGAATCGAAAAATTGTTGTTTTTTTGCTTTTTCAATTGTTTCTCTTACATCTTTAACACCTGAATGTACAGCGCTTAAAGTAAAAAAAGGTCTGTTTTGTTGATTTGCAATTATTGTTGCTAAAGTTGTTTTTCCAACACCGGGAGGTCCCCATAAAATAAATGATGGTATATTTCCAGATTCAATTGCTTTACGTAAAATGGCATTTTCACCAACCAAATGTTTCTGTCCAATGTATTCATCCAAATTCTTGGGTCTCATTCGATCTGCCAAGGGTTTATTTATTACCATAATAGTATCCTTTCATCTAATCCGACATCAAACTAAACATTTTAGTAAATACAGCGTACAATTAATGTTTAATAAAAATTCGAAGATGTAAATTTCTAAAAATATTGTTATTAATGAAACCATTTGCAACTATTTTACATCTATGTTTATAAGAATATTTAAATCCTTAAAGTAATAAATCTAAAATAAAACCTATGAAAAACATGAAATCTAAAGTTAAGGTACTAGGAATGGTATTTTTGATGTTTGTTACATCATCCATTTACGCCCAATTTGATCAGTTAGGAAGTGTTTTATCAACCGGGGTTGATGATGCAGGTAAAATTCTTGGAGCTTATATAACACCATATGCAAACGGTATGGGAGCGAGTTTAAGTGGTGGCTGGTACAATACCGCAAAAACACATAAACTTGGAGGTTTTGATGTGACAATTACTGCAAATGTGGTTTTTATACCAACTTCTGATCAAAGCTATAATCCAAACGATTTAAATCTGGGTGATCCGGATAATGGAATAAATGTAACTATCGACGGAGATAAAGCTCCAACTGCGGCTGGAGATAAAAAATCGGGACCTGAGGTTACTTATAACAAGAATGTTCTAGGAACAGATGTTCCATTTACACAATTTAATTTACCAAAAGGTTCTGATTTTGCATACGCAGCAATGCCAATGGTTCAGGCTGGTATTGGTTTAGTTAAAGAAACAGAATTAATTTTTCGTTACTCGCCCGAATTAAAATATGGCGAAGGCGGTAAAGTAGGATTATGGGGTATTGGTATAAAGCATGGTATCAAACAATGGATTCCTGCGATAAAAAAATTACCTGTTTTAGAAATGTCTGTTCATGGTGGATATACAAAACTTTCATCAACAAATAGTTTAAATCTTCAACCATCGTTTTATGAAGGGTTTGCACAGGATTTTACAATATTTCCCGGATATTATAGTAATCAGGAAATGGTAATGGAAATTAAGAATACTTCTGCAAACTTTTTAGTTTCTGCAAATCTGCCTGTTATATGTATTTATGGAGGCGTTGGTGTTAGCTATACAAATACAAATTTAAAACTCAATGGGAAATATCCTATAGCTGAAGTTCAAGATCTTACGAATGTAATCATAAGTGAATCTACAGCAGTAACTAATCCAATAGATATGGATATAAAAAATACGGATGTGAGATTAAATGCAGGTTTAAGAATTAAAATGGCAGTTGTTACCTTACATTTTGATTATACTTATGCAGATTATTCAATAGCAACTGCTGGATTAGGTATAAGTTTAAGATAAACTTTCCTATAAAAATAAGCATAAAAAACCCGGATAATTCCGGGTTTTTCTTTTTAGGATTAATATGCTAGTTTTTTTCAAATCCAGTAATGTCAGTGGCAATTTTAAGCACTTTAACAGGTCTTCCATCTTCATCTAGAATAGGAGTGTAGGTTGCAACAAATACGTAATGCTTACCACTAAATTCAACTCTATCAGTTTCTTTCTTAGCGATACCTTTTCTTAAATCAACCCAAAATTGCTCTATGTCTTTCTTTTGAGCAGGAGTTAATTCCATATTTTCGGTATGATGAGTACCTATTAATTGCTCTCTGTTTGTTCCAACTAGCTTTAAGTAGTTATCATTAACAGTTATTATATTTCCTTCTAAGTCATATTCAATTACCAAGTTGGCAGTATTTAATGCATCAAGTAATCCTTGCATTTCGGTACTTCTACGAGCTGCTTCTTCCTGAGTTGCTTGAAGCTCTTCCATATTTTGACGCATTTCCTCTTCCTGAGCGGCCATTTCTTCACTTTGTTGTTGTGATTGCTCCAATAAATGGTTTGTCCTTATATTTACTTTGGTTGTAGAAATTGTCGAAGCAATACTTTCACCAACCTCTTCTACAAATTTAACAACATGATCTTCAAATTCATTAAAGCCTGCAAGTTCAACAACTCCAAATATTTCATCATTAACTTTTAAAGGAACAATTAAAAGAGCATTTGGTATTGATTGACCTAATCCTGAGGTAATATTCACGTAATTTTCAGGAAGTTCGGTCATGTAAATTGTTTTTTGCTCTTGTACACACCGACCAATTAATCCAACACCTGGCTCAATTCTTTTCTCCATATATTTTCTACGTTCGTATGCGTAACATGCCAAAAGTTCAACAAAAACATCGTTTTTGTCATCATCATTTATAATAAAAATACCACCTTGATTTCCATCAATATATTTAACCAGATTGCTAATTATATGATAAGAGAATTCTTGCATGTCTTCGTTGTTCTGACGAAGTATTTCACCAAATTTAGCTAAGCCTTGAGTAGCCCAATGCTTCTTTTGATCTTCTGATTTTCTCGAAGTTTCTTGTTCCTTAGCAATTTTAAGACTTTTTCGCATTTCTAATAAGGAATTCCCCAAAACATCTTTATTACTTAATAAATCAAAATCTTGTTCCAAGTTTCCTTTGCCAATTTCTTGAGCAAACTCAGCTGTTTTATTAAGTCCATCTATTAATGTATTAACGGAATTACCCATTTCGCCAATTTCATCTTTTGTTTTTATTGTAACTTTTTTGGATTCATCAATATTTCCTTTTGCTAAATCGCCTAACACTTTTGTTGTTCTTGTAATCGGACGAGAAATACTATGTGCTATTATCCAAATAATTAAGGCTGTTAATACTAAGCCAATTAAACCTACAAAAATAGATCTCTTTAAGGTTGCTTTTTCTTCAGCCATTATAACATTAACTGGAACTGCAAAACCAAAGGACCAAGGTGTGGTACTTTTACCAATATATACGGGAGCATATGATGTCCAAAATTCTGTTCCGTTACCGTCTTTTTTTGAACTTGAAAATTCTTTCCCATTTTGTATTTTTCCAAGAACTTCTGAATCACTATCTGCAAATTCTTGAATAAATTTACCAACTATTTCTTCGTTATTATGAGCAACAAATTGTCCGTTATATGATATCAAGAATGCATAACTTCCTTCAATTGGATGTATACTGGAAATAATATCCTGAAAACGTTGGAGCAGTAAATCGAAACCTGCAACTCCAACAGAAACACCATCAATAATTATAGGTACAGCAACACTTGTTTCTAAAACTTCTTCTTCTCCTTCTTTATATGTAAAGTAGTAGGGATCCATTACATATTCTTCTTGCTTTTCAAGCATATCGTAATAGGCTCCTTTTGTAAATCCAGGAACAGTGTCAATTACTTCTTCTTTGTAAAGAATCTCGCCATCCATTCTATAATAAGTTAACCTTTGTCTTCCGAAAGGTTTTTCCCATTCTGGCCATATTGCTGATAATTCCCAATTAAACCAAGTAGATAAATAATTTGGATTTTCTTCAATTAAATGAAAAAGCATTTCATTTAAAATCTCCTTCATTTGATCTTGTGGGAGATTTTTATAACCCATTGCTATATTGGATAAAGCACGAGTCATATTCATATCAACACTTAAATCTGCTTTTGTATAATTTGCATATTCTCTTGCGTAAGTAGTAGTAAGTTCTTTTGCATTATCAAAAGCAATCTTATTTAATTTTAAACTAACATATCCAAGTGCCAATGCATAAATCACCAATGATGCTGTTAAAATATAAACAAGCATTTTAGTTTTAAGATTCATTTTTACTCTTAACTTAAGTTTCATGCGCTATTGTGTTTGAAGTATGGTATAGGTATTCTATAATCTATAATTAATAACGCTGACAATGTATAAAAAAAAAATCGTTTTTTAAAACTTTAACAAAGATCAAATGTAGATTTAACAAAGAATTTTGAATTGTATTTGTACTAGAATTATTTGACTATATTTTTATCTGAGAATTGGTGATATTTCTTTTTTATTTGCATAAATGAACTAAGAATATGTATTTTTGTTTCTGGATTTAATAATTTAAACTGATTTTTATGAAATTATTAGAAGGTAAAACTGCAGTGATAACAGGTGCTGCGAGAGGTATTGGCAAAGCAATTGCTATTAAATTGGCAGAACATGGAGCAAACGTAGCAATTACTGATTTGCAATATGATGATGCAGCTAAAGAGGTTGAGAAACAGCTTCAGGATATGGGTGTGAAGGCAAAAGCTTATGCTTCTGATGCAAGTAAATATGATGAGACTCAAGAGCTTATTGACGAGATTCAAAAAGAATTCGGAAGTATTGATGTTTTAGTTAATAATGCAGGTATCACACAAGATACTTTAATGATGAGAATGACAGAACAGCAATGGGATACTGTGATTTCTGTTAACCTAAAATCTGTTTTTAATTTTACAAAAGCAGCGCAGAAATACATGCTTAAGCAAAGATCTGGATCCATTGTAAATATGAGTTCAGTGGTTGGTGTAAGTGGAAATGCAGGACAGGCAAATTATTCTGCTTCAAAAGCGGGTATTATTGGATTTACAAAATCAGTAGCCAAAGAAGTAGGGTCAAGGAATATTCGCTGTAATGCAATTGCTCCTGGTTTTATTATTACGGAAATGACAGGTAAACTTCCCGAAGATGTTAAAAAATCATGGGAACAGCAAATTCCTCTTCGAAGAGGTGGAACACCTGAAGATGTAGCAAATACAACTTTATTTCTTGCTTCTGAACTTTCATCATATGTAAGTGGGCAAGTTGTTAATGTTTGTGGTGCGATGAATACCTAAAAAACATTATAAAATTTTAAAAGGCACTTATATATATTAAGTGCCTTTTTTATTTATATTGGTATTATTTTTGTTATTAAATAGAGTAATTTTTTATATTTCTGTTGTAATAATACTTTTACCCATGAAGCATTTTTTTATATTAATTATCTTATTTATAGCATTTAGTGTTTTTATTACTGGCTGTGAGCCATTTAAACAATTGAAAATTGAGACATTAGCTCCTGCCGAAATTGATTTTCCAGGTAATTTTAACAAGATTTTATTTGTAAATCTTGATACGGATATTAATAATGATGGAGAAAATGACACCATATTATATAATTTAATAACAAAAGAAATGAATTTGGGATTTATTGAAGCCATTAACTCAAATTCTGTTATAAATACTTCTGATCTCATTTCAATAAAAGAGATTCCCGATCGAGATAAAGTATATAGATTAGATACAATATCATGGAGTTACATCGAAATGTTGGCAGGAACAAGTAATTCTGATATAGTTGTTTTCCTTGATTCTGTTAGTCTTTCAATGAAGAATGAATCGTTTGTTGATCACTATTCATATCCTATAGTATATTATAAATACCGAGAAGTTTATGTGAGTGTTAATTGGAGTGTTTTTGATCTGATTGAGAAAAAGCGATTAGATCAATATCGTTATAATGATACATTGTATTGGGAGGCATCGGGTTATTCTAAACAACAAGCGAAGAAGGAATTACCCTCAATGGAACGAAGCTTAAGGGAGCTTAGCTTTTTTTCTGCTTTAGATTATGGAAATAGAATTTTCCCAGGTTGGGAAAGCGAAGTAAGGATTTATTATCAAGGAGGCAATAAAGATTTCAAAAACGCTGCACTACTTGTAGAAAATGACGAAAATTGGGAAGAAGCATCTCATCTATGGGAAAATCATGTAAATAGTTATGATAAGGAAATTGCAAGTAGAGCATGTTTTAATTTGGCGCTTGCAAGTGAAATGTTAGGTGATTTTGGAGTAGCAATAAAATGGGCTGAGAAATCAAATTCCATAAAAGAAAAAACAAGAACTAAATATTATATAACAGTTTTAAAGGCACGCCAAAAAGAACTTAAAAAATTACAAAAACAGTTATAATAATGTTTATACAATAAATATTACAGATGCTTTTGTTACTTTTGAAATTCATTTCAAATTATATAATATGCATCAAATAATATTTCTAATTATCATAGGTATTTTAATTTTTGACTTTCTATTAGAACAACTATTAGATTATTTAAATGCCACAAAAAGATCTTCAGTTTTACCTAAAGAATTAATAGGTATTTACGATGAAAGTAAGTACAAAAAATCACAAGATTATGATAAAGTAAATCATAAATTTTCAATTATAACAAGTAGTTTTAATATAATCTTAATACTTGTTTTTCTTTATTTTTCGGGTTTTGCATTGATTGACCAAGTTGCAAGATTTTATACCACGAATCCCATATTGGTTGCATTGTTATTCTTTGGGATTATTATGTTTGCTTCAGATATTCTGCATATCCCATTTAATATTTACGATACTTTTGTGATCGAAGAAAAATTTGGATTCAATAAAACAAGTCCTAAATTATTTATTTTCGATAAAATTAAGGGGTGGTTTATATCTGCAGCCATTGGAGGTGGGTTATTGGCATTAATTATATGGTTTTATACTAAGGTTGGTCAAGATTTTTGGATATATGCATGGATTGCTGTTAGCATTTTTATGCTATTCATGACAATGTTTTATACATCTTTAATAGTTCCTTTATTTAATAAATTAAAGCCTTTAGAAGAAGGAGAGCTTAAAAATGAAATAACCGATTTTTGTAAGACCGTTGATTACAATCTTGAAAGTGTTTATGTAATTGATGGATCAAAAAGAAGTACAAAAGCAAATGCGTATTTCAGTGGATTAGGTAAAAAAAAGAAGATCGTACTTTTTGATACCTTAATTGAAAAGTTAAGTAAAGAGGAGATTACAGCTGTATTAGCACACGAAATAGGTCATTACAAGAAAAAACACACTCTTATTTCAGTTGTTTCATCAATATTGCAAACAGGAATCACATTATATATATTATCATTATTTGTAGGAAATCCAAATTTATCAAAAGCCTTAGGTTCTGATATTCCTAGTTTTCACCTAGGTTTAATTACATTCGGATTTTTATACAGTCCAATATCAACTATTATTGGGTTATTTATGAATGTGATATCTCGTAAAAATGAATATAGTGCAGATAGATATGCATCGGAAAAATATAAAGGATTACATCTTCAAAATGCACTAAAAGGATTGTCTGTTAGTAATTTATCAAACCTAACACCACATCCCTTGTATGTGTTCTTTAATTACTCACATCCTACATTATTACAACGATTAAAATTTATAGAAAGATTTAAAAAATAACATATGAACGCAATAATTATAACCATTGGTGATGAAATTTTAATTGGTCAAACTGTTGATACCAATTCTGCATGGATTGCAAATAGATTAAATCTAATTGGTATCGATGTTTTAAAAATAATCTCTATATCCGATAAAAGAGAAGAAATAATTAAAGCTTTAAATGATTCTAAGCAAAATGTTGATATAGTATTAATTACAGGAGGTTTAGGACCAACAAATGATGATATTACAAAGGAAACTTTAGCAGAATATTTTGGAGTTGGTCTTGTTCAAAATAATGAAGTGTTAAATCATATCGAGAAGTTTGTAATAAAGCGTAAAGCCCATATGAACGAGCGTAATATTAAGCAAGCTGAAGTTCCTGAAAATTGCAAAATACTTCAAAATGAAATAGGTACAGCTCCCGGAATGCTATTTGAAGATGGAAAAAGAATTATTATTTCTATGCCTGGAGTGCCATTTGAAATGATTGAGTTAATGAAAAATAATGTACTTCCGATTTTAAAGGATATGAGAAGTGATTTACATATTATTCATAAAATTATTCTAACTCAAGGTGTCCCAGAGTCCAAATTAGCAGAAATATTAGAAAATTGGGAAAATAACTTACCCGACACTATTTCTTTAGCATATTTGCCATCTCCCGGACTAATTAAGCTACGATTAACGGCAAAGGGAGATAATGAGTTAATGTTGAATAATGCAATTAAAAAAGAGTTAATAAAGCTTGAAAGTATAATCCCTGAACTGATCTGTGGTTACGATTCAGAAAAGTTGGAAGAGTTAATAGGTAAAATACTCTTAAGTAACAACAAAACTATATGTACAGCAGAAAGTTGCACTGGTGGAAATATAGCACATTTAATAACAAGCATATCAGGTTCATCAGGCTATTTTAAAGGTGGAGTTGTTGCATATTCTAATGATATTAAACAAAATATACTTTCCGTAAATAAAAGTATTATAGATGATTACGGTGCGGTGAGTAAACAAGTTGTTGAAGAAATGGCCTTGGGAGCAAAAAAAATATTTAATTCTGATTATGCTATTGCAACATCAGGAATTGCTGGGCCAACAGGAGGGACTAATGAAAAACCCGTAGGAACAATTTGGATTGCGATTGCAAATAATGATGGTGTTTACGCAAAAAAATATATCTTTGGGGATCAGCGTGAAAGAAATATTCAAAGAGCGAGTTTAACAGCTTTAAATATGCTTCAAAAGCTAGTATTAAGAAAAGAATTGTAGTTTTTTTCACTTAATAGTAATTTTTTTAGTAATAAGCTTGATTAATTAAATAAAAATCACGTATTTTGCCATCTGTTTTAGAAAAAAATCGAGATAAAATTTAAATAAAATGTCACGAATCTGTCAAATAACTGGAAAGAAAGTAATGGTAGGAAACAATGTTTCCCACTCAAAGAGGAGAACTAAGAGAAAATTCTACCCAAATTTAATGGTTAAAAAATTCTTCTTAGAAGAAGAAGATCGTTGGGTAACTCTTAAAGTTTCAGCTTCAGGTATGAGAAATATCGATAAAAAAGGTTTAAAAGTAGCCTTAGTAGAAGCTAAAGAAAAAGGTTTTATCGCTAACTATTAATAATAAGGAGGAAGCTGAAAAATGGCATCAAAAAGAGGTAATAGAGTTCAGGTGATTATGGAATGCACAGAGCATAAAGAATCAGGAATGCCTGGAACTTCAAGATATATTACAACAAAGAATAAGAAAAATACTACTGAGAGATTAGAGTTAAAGAAATACAATTCTATTCTTAAAAAAGTAACAGTACATAAAGAAATAAAATAATTTAGTTATGGCTAAGAAAGCAGTTGCGAGTTTGCAAAAAGGAGCAGGTAGAAATCATACCAAATGCATCAAAATGGTAAAATCTGAAAACGGATATCAATTTGCCGAAGAAATGGTGCTAAACGATCAAGTTAAAGATTTTTTTGCTAAGAAATAAATAGCATATAATATTATAATAAAAAAAGCTTTCTAATTTAAAAGAAAGCTTTTTTTATTTCTAGTATTTAGCAATTTATATTAAATTTATTGCCTTAATAAATTAAAAATTATTTTAATGGGAACGTTCGGAATATTCTCAAAAGAAAAAAAAGATACTCTTGATAAGGGATTGGCAAAAACGAAAGAAAGTGTCTTTAAGAAGTTATCTCGTGCTGTTGTTGGAAAATCTAAAGTTGACGATGAAGTTTTAGATAAGCTTGAGGAAGTTCTTATTAGCTCGGATGTTGGTGTTGATACAACCCTAAAAATAATTGAACGAATTGAAAATAGAGTATCCAGCGATAAATATATGGGTACTGAAGAGTTGAATGTAATTTTGAAGGATGAAATTGCAGCTTTACTTGAGGAAAATAATTCTGAGGATATTGATTTGTCATTTGATTCTAAGGAAGGACCATATGTAATTATGGTTGTTGGAGTTAATGGAGTTGGAAAAACTACAACAATAGGTAAATTAGCCCATCAGTTTAAAACGCTCGGTAAAACAGTATATTTAGGAGCTGCTGATACATTCAGAGCAGCAGCGGTTGATCAATTAACTATTTGGGCTGATAGAGTTGGAGTTCCTATTGTAAAACAAGATATGGGATCAGATCCAGCATCGGTTGCATTTGATACTTTAGCTTCGGCTAAGGCTAATAATGCAGATGTTGTAATTATTGATACCGCTGGAAGACTTCATAATAAGGTGAATTTAATGAATGAGCTGGGTAAGATTAAAAAGGTAATGCAAAAAGTTATTCCAGATGCTCCTCATGAAATTCTTTTAGTTTTAGATGGTTCTACAGGACAAAATGCTTTTGAGCAAGCTAAACAGTTTACAAAAGTAACAGATGTTACAGCATTAGCTCTTACAAAACTTGATGGCACAGCAAAAGGTGGTGTTGTAATTGGGATATCTGATCAATTTAAAATTCCTGTGAAATATATTGGAATTGGAGAAGGAATGGAGCATTTGCAAGTTTTTAATAAAAAAGAATTTGTCAATTCGTTATTCTCAAATTAACTAATTTGTATTAATAGTATAAATCAACCTGTTGGATATTCCTGCAGGTTTTATTGTTTTAATATGAAAACGAAAAGCGTTAAAAAAGTCAATGTAATTACCTTAGGGTGTTCTAAAAATCTTGTTGATTCAGAATCATTGTTAAGACAATTAGAGGTGAATGGATTTAAGGTAATGCATGATTCAAATTCACCTTCCGAGATAGTAATTATAAATACTTGTGGTTTCATTAATGATGCAAAGCAAGAATCTATCGAAACAATATTGTCTTTTGAAGAATTGAGAAACAATAATGTAATTGAGAAGCTCTTTGTTTTTGGATGTTTGTCTGAGCGATACAAAGAGGAATTAGAGAGAGAAATTCCTGTTGTAGATAAATATTTTGGAACTTATGACTTAAAGGAACTGGTTGAATCAATTGGTGGGCATTATAAAACCGAATTGGTAGGTGAAAGATTAATTACCACACCTAAACATTATGCATATTTAAAAATATCAGAAGGATGTGATAGAACTTGTTCTTTTTGTGCAATCCCGTTAATTAAAGGGAAACATAAATCAAGACCAATTGAGGACCTTATAAAAGAGGCTGAATTTTTGGTAAACAAAGGAGTTAAGGAAATTATTCTAATTGCACAGGATTTATCATATTATGGATTAGATATTTACAAAGAAAATAAATTAGCAGAGTTAATCGATAAAATATCTGATATTAAAGGATTGCAATGGCTAAGGTTACATTACACTTTTCCAGCGAAGTTTCCGATGGAAATTATAGAGGTTATGAAATCAAAAGACAATATTTGTAATTACTTAGACATTCCTATTCAGCATGTTAGCAATAAATTACTTAAAGATATGCGTCGTGGAATTACAAAGGAACAGACGTATGATTTAATTAACTATTTCAGAAAGGAAATTCCTGAAATGGTACTTAGAACCACATTGTTGGTAGGGCATCCCGGAGAAACTGATGAAGATTTTAATGAACTTATTGATTTTATAAAATTTGTAAAATTTGAACGATTAGGTGTGTTTACGTATTCTGAAGAGGAAAATACATATTCTGCAATTAATTTTACTGATGATATCCCATCATCAGTAAAACAAGCACGAATGGAGGAGTTAATGGAAGTTCAACGAGATATTTCTATGTCTCTAAATACAAACAAAATAGGGCGGTCATATAAAGTGTTAATTGATAGGCAAGAAGGTGAATACTTTATTGGACGAACTGAATTTGACTCGCCAGATGTTGATAATGAAGTAATTGTGAAACCGATGAATAAAAAACTAAAAATTGGAAATTTTTATCAGGTTAAAATAAAGAGTGCAGAAGATTTTGATTTAATAGGTGAACTAGAATAAAAAAACCGGGTTAAACCCGGTTTTTATTTTATATAAGATTTTTTGCAACTGCTATTGCTGCATCGTAATCTGGTTCTTCAATTATTTCCTTAACATATTCAACATACTTTACAGTATTATCTTTATCAATAACAACAACACCACGAGCAATTAGTCTAAGTTCATCAATTAAGAAACCATATTTTGTTGCAAAATCTAGATTCTTATGATCTGATAAGGTAACAATTTTATCAATTCCTTCAGCACCACAAAAACGATTTAACGCAAAAGGTAAATCATTTGATACCGCTAGGATTACAATATCTTCACCAAGACTTGCGGCTTCTTTATTAAAAGTATGATTTTGTTTCGAGCAAACACCAGTATCTACAGATGGAAATAACGATAGAATTTTAACCTTACCATCATAATCTGATAGCTTAACTTCTTCTAATGAATTATTTAATACCGAAAAGTCTATTGCTTTATCATTAACTTTTATTTCTTTTCCAATTAAAGTAACTGGATTGCCTTTGAATGTTACTTTTTGTTTATTTTTTTCCATTTTATTTATATTATTAAAAAACCTTACTCTGAAACAACATGAGTAAGGTTTTGTTTATCTATTCTGATTCTTTTTCTTTTAATTTTTCCTTTTCACCTGAGGGTAAGGCTGGTTTTCCTTTTTTTGTTGGTTTAATGATTATTTCATCTTTTTCCTTGTCATAATCTACATTTAACAAATCACCTTGTTTTAATGTAGATTTAATTATTGCTTCAGCCATCGGATCTTCCAAATACTTTTGTATTGCTCTCTTTAATGGACGAGCACCAAAATCAATATCAAAACCTTTTTCAGTAACATAATCTTTTGCCTTATCGCTGATCTTTATAGTATATCCTAAGGCTTCAACACGACCAAATAATCCTTTTAACTCAATATCAATGATTTGATGAATATCTTCTTTAGTTAAAGAGTTAAATATTACTATATCATCTAATCTATTAATAAATTCTGGAGCAAATGAGCGTTTCAAAGCACTTTGAATTACGCTTTTAGCATGACTACTTGATGATTCCTGTTTCGCTTTTGTTGTAAATCCTACTCCTTGACCAAAGTCTTTTAACTGACGACTACCAATATTGGATGTCATAATAATAATTGTATTTCTAAAATCGACTCTACGTCCTAAACTATCTGTTAATTGACCTTCATCTAGAACTTGTAATAACAAATGAAATACATCTGGATGTGCTTTTTCAATTTCATCCAATAATACAACTGAATATGGTTTACGTCTTACTTTTTCAGTTAACTGTCCACCTTCCTCATATCCAATATATCCTGGAGGCGCTCCAACGAGTCTTGAAACGGAGAATTTCTCCATATATTCACTCATATCCATACGAATAAGGTTGTCAACATTATCGAACAAATACAGAGCTAGAATCTTTGCTAATTGAGTTTTTCCAACACCTGTAGGTCCCAAGAAGACAAATGAACCAATTGGTTTATTCGGATCTTTTAACCCAGCTCTATTTCTTTGAATCGATTTAACAATTTTTTCGATTGCAGGATCTTGACCTATTACATTTTTCTTGAGTTCATCGCCCATTTTCATTAATCGAGAGCCTTCGGCTTGGGCAATACGTTGTACAGGAACACCTGTCATCATTGCAACAACCTCAGCAACTTCTTCTTCTGAAACAGTTTCTCTGTTTTTAACGAGCTCTTTTTCCCAGTTTTCTTTTTCTTTATCGAGAGCATCCATAAATTTCTTTTCGCTATCTCTAAAATTAGCAGCAGACTCGAAATTTTGATTTTTAACAGCTGAAATTTTTTCAGCACGAACATCTTCTATTTGTTTTTCCAGTTCAATAATTTTAGCAGGAACAACAATATTTGATATATGAACTCTTGATCCCGATTCATCTAGAGCATCAATTGCCTTATCGGGTAAATGACGGTCGCTAATATAGCGCATGGTCAAATTAACACAAGCCTCCAGAGCATCTTCTGTATAATTTACATTATGATGATCTTCATATCTACTTTTAATATTCTTTAAGATTTCAACAGTTTCTTCAGGTGAGGTAGGCTCTACCATAATTTTCTGGAAACGTCTTTCTAATGCACCATCTTTTTCGATATGTTGTCGATACTCATTTAGTGTTGTTGCGCCAATACATTGAATTTCGCCTCTTGCCAAGGATGGTTTAAGCATATTTGCTGCATCTAAAGAACCTGTTGCTCCTCCAGCACCTACGATTGTATGAATTTCATCAATAAATAATATAATATTTGTTGATTTTGTTAATTCGTTAAGAATAGCTTTCATTCTTTCTTCAAACTGACCGCGATATTTTGTTCCTGCAACAATAGAAGCTAAGTCGAGCGTAATAACACGCTTGTCGAATAAAACTCTTGACACTTTACGTTGAATAACACGAAGTGCTAAACCTTCAACAATTGCTGATTTACCAACACCAGGTTCACCAATAAGTACCGGATTGTTCTTTTTTCTTCGACTTAATATTTGAGCTAATCTTTCTATTTCTTTTTCTCGTCCAACAATAGGGTCTAAAGCGTTGTCTTCAGCCGCTTTTGTTAAATCAATTCCAAAATTATCTAAAACAGGTGTTTCTGATTTAGACTTCTGTCCTTGTTTGAATGAACCACTACTGCTACCGCCAGTACCCTTATTAGATCCAAATGGCATTTCGTTTTCTTCATCTTCAAAATCAGCCTTGGCTTCAGGTTCATAACCTTCTATTTCGTTGCGAATACTTTGGTAGTCAATGCGTTTCTCTTCAAGTATTTGAGTTACAACACTATTTTCATCTTTTAAAATAGCCAATAGAAGATGCCCAGTATTAATAGTTGAATTATTAAATGATTTTGCCTCTAAATAAACCAATTTCAAAGCACGTTCTGCGGTTTTAAATAAAGGAATATTTTCTGTATCTGTAATGCTCAGATTTTCTTCAGATCTAATTCTAAATTCGATTGATTTTTTAAGATTATTGAGATCAACATTTAAATTCTCCAAAATATTTATGGCAATACCTTCGCCTTCTCGTAATATTCCTAATAGTAAGTGTTCAGTTCCAATATAAGCATTGCCAAGTCTAACAGCCTCTTCTTTACTATAACTAAGAACATCTTTTATTCGTTGTGAAAATTTTGCATCCATATATTCTAAATCTTATTTAATAGAGCTTTTTACTCTTAATTATTTACAAAAATAATACATCAATCATTAAAAATAAAACAAATAAATATTTAAACGAAAATACAAGTTATAATAATTAAAAATGATTTGCTACAGATTTTAAAACAAATTAGAAATCAAGATGTTCAGTGTCAAAAAAAAACTTATCTATCAATTGATAATAATATCTTACGTTATAAACATTTTTATGTTGAAAAATCGTAATTATTACATGAAATTATTCGTTAAAAAAAGGGTATTTTAGTACCTTTGTTTGAATTTTTTAAATAAGATTAAAAATAATATAAAATACCTTAACATATGGCAGAAGGAGAAAGAATTGTAAAGATTAATATTGAAGAAGAAATGAAATCGGCCTACATTGATTATTCAATGTCGGTTATTGTTTCCAGAGCGCTTCCTGATGTAAGAGACGGGTTAAAGCCTGTTCATAGAAGAGTTTTATTTGGAATGTCTGAGTTAGGAATAACTTCAAACAAATCACATAAAAAATCGGCTAGAATTGTAGGGGAAGTTCTGGGTAAGTATCATCCGCATGGAGATTCATCGGTATATGAAGCTATGGTTCGTATGGCGCAACCGTGGTCACTTCGTTATCCCTTAGTTGATGGTCAAGGTAACTTTGGTTCAGTTGATGGAGATAGTCCTGCAGCGATGCGTTATACAGAGGCAAGACTACAAAAAATTTCAGAAGAAATCCTTAAAGATCTTGATAAAAACACCGTTGATTTTCAATTAAATTTTGATGATTCATTACAAGAACCAACGGTTTTACCTACTAGAATTCCTACTTTATTAGTTAATGGAGCTTCTGGTATTGCAGTTGGGATGGCTACAAATATGCCACCACACAATTTAACAGAAGTTATTAATGCAACAATTGCTTACATTGGTAATAATGACATAGAAATACCCGAATTAATGGAGCATATTAAGGCACCAGATTTTCCTACTGGTGGAATAATATATGGTTATCAGGGATCTAAAGATGCATTTGAGACTGGAAAAGGACGGATAATGGTTCGATCGAAAGTCGAAATCGAAACTGAATCAAACGGTAGAGAGAGAATTATTGTTACGGAAATTCCTTATTTAGTTAATAAAGCGGAGTTAATTAGAAAAACAGCTGAGTTAGTTAATGATAAAAAGATTGAAGGAATTTCAAACTTGAATGATGAATCTGATAGAAATGGGATGCGTATTGTTTACGAAATTCGTAAAGATGCTATTGCCAATGTAGTTTTAAATAAACTATTTAAATACACTCAGCTTCAGACTTCTTTTAGTGTAAATAACATTGCATTGGTTAAAGGAAGGCCTAAGGTTTTAAATGTTAAGCAATTAATTAAGTATTTTGTTGAACATAGACATGAAGTTGTAATTAGAAGAACTCAATATGAGTTAGATCAAGCCGAGAAGAAAGCACATATTCTTGAAGGATTGTTAATTGCTTTAGATCATCTTGATGAAGTTATTGCGTTAATACGCGCTTCTAAAACTCCAGAAGAAGCTAAGGAAGGTTTAATGGCCAAATTTGAATTGTCAGAACTTCAGGCTAAAGCAATACTTGAAATGAGATTGCAGAAACTTACTGGTTTAGAAAGAGATAAAATAAAAGCGGAGTATACTGAATTAATGAAACTTATTGAGCATTTAAGAACAATTTTAGAAGATGAAACTCTTAGAATGCAAATAATTAAGGATGAATTACTTGAAGTTAAAGAAATATATGGTGATGAAAGAAGAACTGAAATAGTTCCTGACGAAGGAGAATTTAATCCTGAAGATTTCTATGCCGACGAAGATATGGTAGTAACCATGTCGCATTTAGGTTACATTAAAAGAACACCTGTAACAGAATTTAGAACACAACATAGAGGTGGAATTGGGGCTAAGGGAAGTACAACTAGAGGCGAAGATTTTCTTGAACATATGTTTATTGCTTCTATGCATAATACGATGTTATTTTTTACTGAAAAAGGGAAATGTTTTTGGTTAAAAGTGTATCAAATTCCTGAAGGAACTAAGAACTCGAAAGGAAGAGCTATTCAAAATGTTATAAATATTGAACCAGAAGATAAAGTTAAAGCGTTTATTAATGTACAAAACTTGACAGATCAAGAATATATTGAAAACAACTTTATCGTAATGTGTACCAAAAAGGGAATTATTAAGAAAACAGCATTAGAAGCTTATTCACGCCCTAGACAAAATGGAGTAAATGCCATTACTATTAAAGATGGAGATCATTTGCTTGAAGCTAAACTTACAGATGGTAAGAGTGATATACTAATTGCAACTCGTGAAGGAAAAGCTATTCGATTTAACGAACAAAAGGTACGTTCAATTGGTAGAACCGGAGCAGGAGTAAGAGGTATTTCTTTAAGTAAGAAAGGCGATGAAGTTATTGGAATGGTTTGGGTTGAAGAATCTGATAATGAAATTTTAGTAGTTTCTGAAAAAGGATTTGGAAAACGATCAAGCATTGAGGCATATAGAATTACTAATAGAGGTGGGAAAGGTGTAAAATCTCTTAACATTACTGAGAAAACTGGAAAGATGATTGCGATCAAAGGTGTAAATGACGAATTAGATCTTATGATAATTAATCGCTCGGGTATTACAATTCGATTAGCGGTATCTGATTTAAGAGTTACTGGACGTGCCACTCAAGGGGTGAAATTGATTAACCTTAGAAAGGATGATTCCATTGCTGCTGTTACTCAGGTGGCAAAAGAAGAGGAAGAAATTGTGGTTGATTCGGAAATAGAAAACATCAACATTGAAGATAATACAGATTCAGAAGATGTTAAAGAATAGGTTTAATTTTCGGTATAATATTTGTCTTATTCTAAATATATTTTATTTTTGGAAAAATTTAATTAATAAACCTAAATAGCAAAACATTATGAAAATGAAAAAGTTAGTTCTAACAATACTAAGCGCATTAGCTCTTCTAATAATGGTTGGGAATGTTCAAGCGCAGAAAAAACTTGTTAATAAAGCTGCACTTTGGGCAAATGAAGGTGAAAAGCTAGATACAGCCTTAGGTTCAATTTTTGTTGCGGAAAAAGGAGAGAAAACAAAAGATTGGTATAAAACTTACTTTGTAAAAGGACAGGTATATCAGGCTATAGCGGAAACGGAAAATGAAGAATTCAAAAAAATTACTACTGATCCATTGATTAAAGCTTTTGATAACTATGCTAAAGCTTATAGTATGGAGAAGAGTAGCTCAATTCATGCAACGCTAGATATGACATTTATTAAAATGTCAAATAATTTGGCAAACAAAGCTTATGAAGCTTCTCAAGTGGATGATTATGCAACTGCATTTAATTATTATGAAACTACGCTTGAGTTAATGAAGCAAGAAGTATTTAAAGGTGAAATAGATACTGCAATAGTTTATTATTGTGCTCTTACTGCTCAAAAATCTTCTAACTGGGAAAAAGCAATTCAATATTACGACCAAGTTATTGAAATGGGATATGGAGGAGGAGATTCATATACATTTTTAGCGGAAACATATAAACAAAAGGGTGATACAATAAATTTTGTAAATACACTTAGAGCTGGTTTTGAGAAATATCCTGAGAACGAGAGTATATTGGGTACATTAATCAATTATTACCTGCTAGAAACAGATAATTCAGAGGATGTATTTATATACGTTGATAAAGCGATTGAAAAAGATCCAGGAAATGCGCAATTGTATTTTGGGAAAGGAATTCTTTATGATAAACTTGGAAATGTTGAGATGTCAGCTGAGCAATATAAAAAGTGTATTGAATTAGATCCTAATTTTATTGATGCTTATTTTAATGTTGGTGTGTTATATTTTAATCAAGGAATAGCATTAACAGATGTTGCTAACGAAATAAAAGATAATACAAAGTATCAAGAAGCTAAAAAAGTTGCAGACGAAAGATTTGCAAAGGCATTACCATATATGGAAAAAGCTTTTGAGTTGAACCCAGGCGAGCCAGGTTTATCAGAAACTTTACAAATAATCTATTATAGATTAAGTATGATGGAAAAATACAATGAGTTAAAAAATATGTAATTCAGATAGAGGAGAATCAAAATCGGTTCTCCTTTATTTAAAATAGCCTATTAAACATAATATAAATTATAGGACAAACTTCTCAAAATTGTTTATAGGCGGTATTTAATATAATTTTAGTTCTCGGACAGTCATGCTGAGCTTGTCGAAGTATCTGTTCGTTATCGTTGCCTTCCCACAAATTTGCTCAAACAGTTACTAACTATTCTATTCGTTCTATGTTAAAACAATCTGAGGCTTGCACACAGCACTAAATGTGTCAACTATAATTAGCTTTGTTCAGTTCTATATTATGTCTGTCCGATAGTTATCGGAATGTTTCGCCTTTCAGGTTAATAGAAATGCGCTTTGAATTTAGTTATTTGGATATTTGTACAGAATTAGTTCTAATATGCAATTCTAAGGGACTTATTCATACTATTAATTAACTTCCTAAGCTTAGTCCTATAATTAGTCATTATTTTAAATAGCCTAAAGTTATTAAGAATTTAGGAAGAATTTCTTATAACATCTTTGCATTTTTTTGGCTAAGACAAGTGCTTTGCAGATCTCAGGAAGTTATTCAACTATTGTCTTATATAATTCATCATTAAAATCTTCTTTTTTCATTTGATTACCAATTTTTATACTTTTCTCTTTGTAATTTTTATTTTTAAGTAATTCCAAAACTTTTGGCTCAAGATTTTTATTGCTTACTCTACTTATTTTAACTCCTTTTGGTCCAACTCCCATATCAAAAATAATTTTATCCCAAACAAACTGGTCCATAAAATGCGGGATTATCATTGTTGCACAAGCATATTTTATTGCTAAATGAAAAACCCAATCATAAGGGATTTGCGACACAAAATAAATCAATTCTGAATTGAATTCATCGGGTTTAATTAAACCACCAGATGCTGTATTTATGATAGCAGGTATTTTATTTCGTTCAAGAATTTACAGAATTATTTTAGTTTTTTGTTTAGGTTCAGAATTAGTCATTGAGCCGAAAGTGATAAACAATATTTTTTCATGTTTTTCTATGAATTCCGTTAGTTTTTTTTCGGGTTTCCAATCTGTTTTTCTCTTTAATTCTTGATGTCCTAAAATTTTAATATTATTTCCCCAGTAGCCTGGTCTCGGGAATAAACATGGCGAAATTGTATAAATAAATTTTCTACTGTGAATTAAGTTTTTTAGTTGGTTCCGTGTAATTTTATCTTTGATTTGCAGCCATTTTTTTGCTACCAAAGTTGATGTAACTACTCCAAAGTCATAAAATTTAAATGTCAATTTATTAAAATATTCTCCATAATTTTTACCAACAAAAAATGAATGTCCTGTTATATAATGAAAATATGCGAAAGGGCATACAAAAATTGTTTTTCCTCTGTTTTCATATTCCCATAATAATGGATAAACAATTTTTGAATGATAAACTATTCTATCTGGTCTTTCTTGTTTAATAAGTTCGTATAACTTAAATTCTTTTTCTTGCGGGACTTTTTGACTTTGTGCAAGTTTCATAAGTTTGATAGAAGCAATGAATTTCTTAATTCTAGACCCTCCTATAGATGTTCTACCGGCATCACTATCTAATAAATCATCATTTTTTTTTCCCAAAGAAGCAAATTCTATGTCACAATTTTTTGTCAGTTCTCTAAATTGTTCTGAAAATGCACAAATAACCTGATGTCCTTTTTCTTTTAGAATTTTTCCTATTGCTAAAAAAGGTTCAATATCCCCTTGTGTTCCTATTGATGTTAAAATTATTTTCATTAGCTGCTTTTTAAATGGCTACAACTAGTCCTTATAAATTACAAAGTACATAATACATTGATTAAAAGCAATAAATGTGTTTCAAAATGCAGCCTTAAAAGGTAAACAAAATATTTTTGTATCCAGTAATTAATGTATTGTAAATAAAAGAGAAAGTCTTTTAATATAGAGTTGTAATTATCACTCCACAACCATTTTACTTCATTTTTTTACGTAAAATGGGTGTTTCGTTTGGATAGTGTCAAGGAGCTAAGTTATGAGACAAATACTGCTAAATTACTTTTGCAGATGATTATCAGATGTAGTTGATTTTTTTGTTTTAAGGTAAAATCGTTCGTCTAATGAGAATTTTTGTGGGAACTTTGGATTAATATCTTTATAAAACTCCATAATTTCCAACATGTCTTTATTTATATCTCCAGTTGGATAAATCACTTTTCCAATGCCACTTATCTTTTTTTTATAATCTAAATAACCTAAGATTATAGGTACTTTTGCCTTTAAAGCAATATAATAAAAACCGGTTTTCCAATTTGACTGAAGAGATCGGGTTCCTTCTGCTTGAACCATAACAGCTAATTTATCATGATTGTCAAATTGATAGGCTATAGCATCAACAAGACTTACAGGATTTTTATCTTTATTTTTTGGAGATCTATCTACTTCTAAGCCTCCCATAATTCTGAAAAACCAGCCATAAGGAGGCTGCATCCATTGTTTTTTTATTGTGTATCTCAAGTTAACGCCTAAGGCTGCGAAAGAGTAAATTGCTAAAGGATAATCCCAATTAGATGTATGGGGAGCAGCGATTACTACACATTTATCAAAAAGTTCTTTTGGAACTTCTTTGTCGATTTTCCACCCTAAAATTTTTATAATAATTCGTCCTATAATTTTTTTCATAATATTTTAGAGTTGATTATTGTTTTCAAATTTACACCTTTCAGCTAAGCAATAGTAAATATTTTCACCTTGTTACTGTCCACTTTGAACAATTTTTCTAAGATAAATTTTAGTCATTAAACCACAAAAAAACTGCATGTGATATGAATTTGTGTTAGGCCTTGGAAAATTAAAATTTACCGACTTGTCAATTTGTTTTTTTTATCCCAAAAGAATAATATTATTACCCATAGAGCTAAAGAAATTCCAAGAATGAACAGTTTAAACGAACCTTCTATTCCACCTGTCATTTCACCATTGAACATCATAATGTTAATAATCATATGGAAGCATGTTGCTGCAAATATTGATTTTGTTGAATCAATTACTTTTCCAAGACCCCAACTTCCAATAATCATCCAACCAAGAAACTGAATGTTATCTATAAAACTTTGATTTGATATAAATGAGAGATGCCATAAATACCATAAAACACCAATTATTAGAACTCTTTTCCATTCTTTAATAGATTGCAATTCATCTTGTAAATAAGCTCTCCATCCAATCTCCTCGCATAAGCAATAAATAAAAGTTCCGATACCACCAATAAATCCGTAATAATGTACATTCACATGATTAACGTTCTCTACACCAAACGCACAAAGAAGAATAATTGGTATTGTAAGCATAATCAAGCTCAATTTGCGAGATGTTCCAAACAAACTATAATGTAACACCCTCTCTCTTTTCAACAAATGAATTGAAATAAGACCTCCCACTAATAGTCCAATGGCACCAAGAGGGGAAGTTAATAGCAATTTTAAAAGAGAAAATGGCTCTTGTATTTCATTTAATTGGAGTAAATTAAATCGAAAAACATTGGACAATGTAATACCGATTGTATAGAAGATTAAAATTCGAATTATTGCTTTTTTTGTCATATTAATAAATAAAATTGTTCATAGAATGAAGGCTTTTTCTAATTATTGCCAACGTTCGAAGTAAAAATACGAAACTTTGGTATGAGCGTACGCTAGTGGGGTTTTTATTTTTACTTTTTGTTAGCTTTCGTATTCTTTTTCGCAAACCCATATATTTCGTGTGAATTTCATTGTTCCTCTTTTTTCAACGGTGCAGAAATCAGAAATTTTTAGTCCTGATTTTTTGATTATAGTTTCAATATCTGAAATAGATACAATAACTATCCGAGCGGTTAATTTTGCCGTTGATTCTATAATGTTTGAGATAATAGTGTCATTTGAATAGGTGTATAAATTGTATGGAAGGTCAATAATAGCTGAATCGTATTTTTTGTTAAGGTCTTTAATATCTGAGTGATATACATTGGCCGTATAGTTATAGTATGAAAGGTTTTCTTTTGTGTGTTTACAAGCTTTCAAATTAATGTCACATCCTTCTATGTTGAATCCTGAAATACATGCTTCTAATATTACTGTACCAACACCACAACAAGCGTCTAATATCTGATTGGTTTTATTTCCTTTCGATGCAATACTGACAAGTGTTTTAGCAATATTTATGCTTATTGAATTGCTAAATGAACAAGGTTTTTTCTTGTGATTACGCCAGTCGGTGTTGTGTTTTATTAAAATCCCGAAATACCACACATTTTTATAATTGCATATAGAGTAAGTTATCGAAGGGGTATAATAATCGGGTTGACCATCTATTCGATAACCGATATCTCTTAACTTATTAAGTCTTTCGGCATATCCTGTAGAATCATCATCCAAAATCAGGTATTCAGCTTTAAATCCATCAATATGAATGTTTTCTTTCTTGATGTTTTTTAATAATTCAGAATAATTTTCTGAGGATGAAATTATCTCAAACCTGTTTTTAATAAAAGGACTGATCGAAGGATCAACTTTGATATTCGAAAACAACAATTTATTCTTTTCTTCTTTATCAAAAATTTGCCTTGATTCCAACTTACATAATTCGCTATGATGATAATTGTAATTAAATGAATATATGTAGCTGTAATTACACATTTTTTTTGTCAAGTAGTTGGGAAATATTCTTAATTATATCAAAGTTGCTAAATGAAAGCCAATGAGTCAGTGTTGGCAATAGTTATTTTACTTCAAATTTCTATTTTTGTATACTTATTTAGAAAATTGAATACTAAAACACTATTCCTTAGCGCCATGGCTCTTTGCTGTTTCTATCCAATGTTCAGAAATTCCTTTTGCGTCCGCTCCTAAGCCTCTAGCCAAATATAATGCTACACCAATTATTAAAACAGAAGCTTTGTGAAGTTCTTGAAATGTTTGTAGGCTTCCAAATTTTTCTTGCGCTTTTAATAGTAGTAAATCATTGTGTTTTTGAGCAAAAGTTATAGGGCTCTCAGTATCATCAGTTATGGTGGGTATCATTAAGCAGTCTATCCATTCTTGACCTATTCTTTCTGTTAATAACTCCGGAAGCTCGTTTCCAATTTCCCTCCAAACTGCTAGTGTTTTCGTGTCTCCAGATGCAGCTAACCCTGAGTCTAAAAGTAACTCAAAAGCTATATCGGCTATGTTTTGCATTACTATTAAATATTCATCTTGAGCCTTTTCGAATTGATCTGTTTCCTGCCCTTTAAGATATTCATCTACACTAAGTTTGGGTAATTCTAAAACTTCAGAGCAGTCATTCAAACAAGGGAATTTATCACCTTGGAAAATATAGTGTGCTTTATTAAATTGTATTTGACGCCCTAATGGATAAAGACGACAGGCTAATGGGCGACCTAGGTGAACACTACAACCAACATTATCTACATATTGGCTGCATGCTTGTTGCCCTTTTTTGTCGGGTTTTCCGTTAAAACGTAATTGAATACCACCAAATTCACAATAAAGATCACGAAATTCTCTCGAAGTAATTTTTTTTTCTTTACTGAAACTTAACAACTCCCATGGGTTAAGCATTACAGCTTTACCAAAACAGCATGTTCCAGATCGCGAGCAGGTAAGTGGCAATATACTTTGAGTACTGAGTTTAGTTATTTGCATTTTTTTTACACTTTGTTGTATGTAGTCCGTTTGCTTAATATTGTTATAATAAAACCTATTATTGGGCTTAATAGAATAGACCAAAAAACTGAGTTCCCATATCCAATTTCACGCTTTGCCCCAATGTACTTTGCAACCAAATGAGTCAATACGATTTAAAGCGCAATAATTATAATCCAGATGAAATTCATATTTTAAAGTTTTATGTAAGCTTCCAAGCATATAAACATTTCACGCAATATATCATTTTGTTTTATATCAATTGACATAATTGTATTATAATTGTTTGTTAAGATACATAGTTTTCAAAAGTTAAAAATTAGAGTTTACACTAGATTAGTTCCTTACTTTTCTGTTTGTTCTTTAGTTCTTAATTCGTATTTCATTAAATACAAGCTATGGTCTATGTGTAATGCAGTATTACAATACACTAATTTTTCTTAAGGAATTAAAGAATTTTTAATTTATTGCAAAATTGCAATACCCATAGCCATTGGCGTGTGCGTTTAAAGCTTGTATTTTTATTATTCAATTACTGTTACCAAATCTTCTTTACTTTTTCTAACTTTTGTTAGATTAACCAACCAGTCGTTTTCGGTATCTCTATAGCCAACTGCAAGTATAACGCAGCTTCTAAGCCCCTTGGCTCTTAAACCTAATATTTCGTCCAAAGCATCTGGATCGAAACCTTCCATAGGTGTAGTATCAACACCTTCAAAAGCTGCAGCTGCTATAGCCTGAGAAAATGCAACATAGGCTTGTCTTGCGGTATGGTTAAAGTTCACTTCGGCATCTCTTTGTGGATAGGCTCCTAAAAGCATTTGACGGTAATTTTCCCATCCTTCGTTTTTAAAGCCACGAACAGTATTTGTGAGATCAAATTGTTTATTGATCCGATCAGCTGTATAAGTATCCCAAGCAGCAAATACAAATAAATGCGAACAGGCTGTAATTACTTGTTGATCCCATGCAATAGGCTTAATCTTTTCTTTTACTTCTTGATTCTTAACCACTATTATTTCAAAGGGTTGTAATCCACTTGATGTAGGTGCAAGAGATGCAGCCTCAATTATATTATCAATTTTTTCTTGAGCTACTTTTTCACCATTCATTGCTTTTGTGGCATATCTCCAATTTAGTTTGTCTAATAATTCCATGTTTTTTTATTTTTATTTAATTATTTTTTTATCAATTGTCCTTATCTGTAAGGATTTTAATCCATTCATTAAGCATATCTTTTAACTGAATTACATTTTCCATACTAATGTTTTCTGTAAGCAATGTTTTGATAAGATTTTCTGGAATGGGCATAGCCAGAGTTTTCAATTGCTTTCCTTTTTCTGTTATTTGAACGATAACACTCCTCTCATCTTCGCTAGAACGATTACGTTTAAGTATTTCCATTTTTTCCATGCGCTTTAACAAAGGAGAAAGAGTATTGGTATTAAGAAGAAGCTTCTCGCTAATCTGATTTACAGTAAGTCCATCGTTTTCCCATAATACCATAAGTACTAAATATTGAGGATAAGTTAATCCCATTTCGTCTAAATAAGGTTTGTACGCTTTGGTAATTAGACGAGAAACCGAATAGAGTGGAAAACAAATTTGGTTGCTTAGTTTTAGTTGTGGGCTGTCCATTAGTTCTTATTTTTTATTTTCAATAATTTCCATGATCCTGCCGACCAGATTGCCCAAATAATAAGTACTGGTTGAAAGAATAATCTTCTTAATCTTGCTCCATCAGAATCTAATACTCCAAAAGCATCCTTGCCATCAAGGTATTGGGCTATATTACCTGGAAATACTAGTATAAAGAAGAAAGCAAGTGCCCAACCGAATCGTGCACGTTGATTTTTCCATAAAGCTAAACCAAGACCCAAGGCCATTTCTACAATGCCCGATAATAGTACTACTAAGTCTTTACTTAAAGGAAGCCAATCTGGTACTTGTGCCTGAAAGTCTATACGATTAAATGTTAAGTGACTAAATCCTGCGTAGACCATAAAGATTGCTAATAGTATTCTAAATACATTTTGTGTTCGTGTTGTTTTCATATCCATAAATTATATCGCATGCAATTATATCGTGCACGATGCAAATGTAAGCAATTTATTCTAAAACAAGCTTTTTTATTGAAAAAATATTAAAATAGAATGTATTTCGACTTTACTTTATTTGGGTAATGAATGCTGTTCCTTTATTATAGATAACAGGCATCTGCCCTTTCCACATGTTCCAAATATCATTATTAGTAATTAGATCTGCCATAAAGTGGCCAACATTGATTCTACTGATTTGCCCATCATTAAGGATACTTCTCGTGGGTGAAGAATATACTTCGATTTCGGATATATTTTCTTCATCAATTAATGTTGATGGCCTAACTGCAGTCCATTCAATGGCATTATCTTTTTGACCTACGGCAATTCTTAAGTATTCTGCAGCCTTTTCATTGTCTGGATGCGGAGGAAGAAAAAGTCGAAGCAATACAATGATGCATTTCTGAATAAAGGGAACAGGTTCATTAAGATCTCGATTGCGGTTAGCAACCGTATTCATGAGAACAAATTTAGTTGATACCTCAGATTTATTTGCTTTGATAGCGATACATAAGCTTCGTGTTGCTTCAGTTACAAGTCGACGAGGCTTGCCAAAAATTCCCTTAAAAGTGAGGTTGTGGCCAAGGCACGAAGCTACTGCCTTGCAGCCTGCTATATGTTGTTTCATCTCTTCGTCGGATAGTTCCAGAATACTTGCAGTGATCGTTGTTAAACGCTCATGATTCCTTATTTTGTTAGGCAGATTTTCAGGTGATCGTACAAATATCTTGACATACTGTTCACGATTGAGTAATTCCTCAACTAATCTAATTCCTGTTGCACCACTTGCACCTACTACGAGAATTGTCATGTTCTTTAATTTTAAATTATGACCTAAAATTCATATATACACAAAGATACTAAATTAAATTATTGGTCTACAGTCTAATCTTCAGTCCTGCATTATTATCTTTGAATTGGACTTCACACCATTTCACTGATTTCATTACGTAAAGAAAGTGTTTCGTTTAAAGCGAAGAGAATTTTTCTTTTACTGCCTAAAAAATAAATAAATCATCATAGGACAAACTTCTCGAAATTATTAGAGGGCAGTATTTAATATAATTTTAAGCTCTAGGACATTCATGCTGAGCTAGTCGAAGTATTTGTTTGTGATTTGTGGCAGATAAGTTAATTGTCCAATTCAAAAGTTTCAACTTTCCTATATTTAGTATAATAATGTGGTTTAGTAAAGATAAATTATTAATTAGCAATTTAATATTAGTTTTAAATATCTTAAAGTTTAAAACACCACTGCCCTTTGGATGGATTCATTAAATTTTAATATTTGTTGAGTATGTAATTATTATGTTTAATAGAATTTTAAAATCCAGTATATTTCCATATTATGATCATATTTAACTTATTTTTGTGCAAATGGTAGCTAAATACCTTATACGATAAGCTAATGAAGATTCTTTTAAATTGCCTCCCTCCTGCTGATGTAAATAGTCCTTCTATTTCACTATCCATTCTTAAAAAGTTTATGGTAAATAATGGTTTTGATGCTGAAATAAAGTATTGGAACTTTTTATTATCGATCATGTCTGATTATATAGAAACTGAAGATACTGAAATTAGAATTCTTCCATTTCTCTCAATCCTAAATGATCGCGATAATAATACAAAAGGCAACAATCGAATCATTTCAATTCTTCAGAAATTAGATCCTACTTATAAAATCATTAATCCGGAGTATTATTTTGAGTTTCTGCAAACTAAAAAGCTTGAAATTTTCGAAATAATTCATCGTGAGATTAAGAATATTGATTTTAGTGAAATTTTACTTTTTGGTATCAGTTCAAAGTACAGTCAATGGATTCCGGGAATGATTTTAGCTGAAGAAATAAAAAAAATAGCACCCAAAGTGAAAATTGTAGTTGGTGGATTTGGAAGTGAGAAAGAAGCACAGGAAGCAATGAAAATATGTTCTTATTTCGACTTTGTAACCTGGGGCGAAGGCGAATATCCTTTGTTAGAATTATCTGAACAAGTAAAAAAAGAAAATCCTGATTTTAATGTAGTTCCTCGTTTGATATATCGTGATTCTATAGAAATTAAGCAGTCAGCGATAAATAAAAGTAATTATTTAGATTTCAAAAATTATATATTTCCGGATTATGATGATTTTATGAATAATTACCCGCAAGCTGAAAATACAGATCAGATAAATATTCCAATAAATACAATCCGTTCGTGTCATTGGAGAAAATGCAAGTTTTGCGATTTTAATCAAGGCTATAAATTACGAACTAGAAGTCCGGAATGCATTGTAAATGAAATAGATCATATAACCATAAAATATGGTATTACAACATTTTCATTTGTAGATAGCGATACTTTTGGCAGTATAGAACATTTCGAAAGATTACTTGACTTAATAATAGACCTCAAATACAAAAACGAAGAAGATTATATTTTCTGGGCAGAAATTATTCCAAACACTACGTTTAATTCACGGATTATTGAAAAAATGGCCATTGCTGGTTTTAAAAATATCTTTATTGGTTATGACGCGCTTTCTGATACATTATTACAGAAAATGAGTAAGATGAATCGTTTTTCTGATAATTTATTTATTGTGAAACAGGCTATAAAGAATGGTATCACTCCTACTACCAATGTAATTAAACATGTGCCCGAAGAAACTGAAGCTGATGTGCAAGAATGCATAAATAACCTTCATTTTTTACGCTTTTTTTACAATAATAGTATCGTATCATTTTCGCATATATACGTTGATTTGGTGCTTTCATCAACATCAAAATACTATTCAGAAATGTCGGATGATGATAGAAATAAATATAACACAGATGATTTAACCTATTTAATGCCGGACTACTTTTCTAATAATAAGGATCGTTTCCGTTTATTCAGATTTAAAAAAGATGTTCCTGATAATGATAAGGAATGGCTTAAGTTAGTTGAAATTGAGGTGTATTATAAAAGCAATAGATTTTCGTACAAAATTCAAGAGAATAATGGAGTATTGTACTATACAGAATATTGTAATGAAACAGAAATAGAAAATATTGTATTTGGTGAGTCAGAGTATGGATTTATTTTAAAATCTCTCGAATCTAAAGTGCTCAACTTGGATGAATTGCATACGGATATGAAAAAAGTATATCCAGAAATTACAGCGGGTAAATTAATAGAAATGCTTTTAAATCTAAAAAAAGCATATTTAATTTATTTTAATACTGATTATTCAAATATTGTTTCTGTGGTTGAATTAAAAAAATCGTAATTGAATGAAGAAATGCTGGTATAAAACTTAGAAGATCAAAATTTATTTCATGTACTAGAACTATTTCGATATAAAAAATCCGAAAAAGCCTCCGATAAGTAAACTACTTATTATATCTGCAGATTCTCCAAGATTCATATCTCTGCCTTCGCTTAAGTAGAAATAAAGGTTTGAATTTTCTTTATCAAACTTTACTATATTCAATAATATAATACATGAATAATTGAATACTCGATTCTAAGAGACTTAACATAATGATATTACTTTTTCAATTTTTTCTTTTTCTTTTTCTTCTTATGTTTTATATCCTCTTCTTCGGCCTCTTTCATTAAAGTTTTCCAATTATGAGTTTTATCTTCAGAAAAGTTTACCGTGCTATTATAATCATTCTTCGAAATTTCTATTCTTTTAATAGGTTTACCTAAATTCTCTTCTATTTCCTTTAATAGTTCTTGTTCTTCGGCACTACAAAATGAAACTGCTTGCCCACTTTTATTAGCACGCCCTGTTCTTCCAACTCTGTGTACATAATGTTCCGAAGTTTCGGGCAGATCATAATTTACAACATATTCAACATCAGGAATATCAATTCCCCGTGCACTAACATCTGTAGCTATTAGTATTTTTAATTCACCACTTCGGAATGCCTTCATGGTGCTTTCGCGATCTTTTTGCAATTTATCGCTATGAATTGTATCCGAAGGAATATCAACTCTTTCTAAAGCCTTTTTTACACGCTCAGCACGAACTTTTGTTCGAACAAACACCAAAATCTTTTTGTCGGGATGATCTTTTATTAAATATTCTAAAAAGAACCGTTTATCGTCCATTTCTACATTAGCAACAGCATGTTCGATATTTTTAGCTACAGGATCTTTAGGCGATATTTGAATTCGAATAGCATTGGTAACCAATGAATATGCGAGATTTTTTATTTTTTCATTAATCGTGGCTGAGAAAAATAAAGTTTGACGTTTTCTTGGCAAATGACGCATTAAATCATTAATATCTTTAATAAAGCCTAAATCCAGCATATGATCTGCTTCATCTAAAACTAAAATCTCAACTCGTCGTAATTGCAATGCACCCTGACTTACTAAATCGAACATTCTGCCTGGAGTTGCAATTAGGACATCTACTCCCTCGTTAAGTTGTTCAATTTGGGGATCTTGATCGACTCCTCCATGTATGCAAAAAGAAGTTATTCGTGTGTGCTTACCTAATACTTTAAAAACACTATCAATTTGTAAAGCTAGTTCGTGCGTTGGAGCCATTACCAAACATTTTACCCCATCAGGGCGCCCTGTAATTTTACGTTCTTGCAAAACGTGCAAAATAGGAATAGCAAATGCGGCGGTTTTACCTGTTCCTGTTTGAGCAATTGCTAAAACATCTTCACCTCTTAAAATTGGCGGAATAGCCTTAAACTGAATGTCAGTTGGTTTTTTATATCCAAGCTTTGAAATACTTGTTTTTATGCCTTCTGTAATGCGATAGTCTTCGAATTTCATAGTTCTAAATTAGGATGCAAAGATAGAAATTAGATATAAACTATCTGCTGTTTTTATGTAAAACTATTAAGATAAAAGCTCTGGGACTTTGAGATCATATCCAAGCTTGTCATTTAGTTGCTTTATGAAATATGCAGACAGCTTTGGAGATTCAATTTCTTCATTTTGATGTACAAAGAAATAGATATTATGAATTCCTTGATCAATCCACTTTTTTATTCTTTCCACCCAATCGTCTAATCTTGTGTAATCTGATGTGTGGTTTGCTCCTACATAGCGTATAAATGTGGTTGGAGTGGTTAAACGCATATGTAATAAATCTCTTCTTCCTGCAGAATCAACTAGGATATTTGTAATCTTATGCTTTTCTAATAAATCGAATAATTCTGTTGTGATTGATGCATCATTGTACCAATTTGGATGTCTGAATTCAATAGCGAGTGGAATCTCCTTTGGCCAATACTTTACAAAACTTACCGCACGATCAAAATCTTTTGGTGCAAAATTCTGATGCATTTGTAGAAATACCATTCCAAGTTTCTTTTCAAGTTGTGAAACAGCATGAACATATTCATCTACCAAACGTTCCGCGTTATTTAAACGTTTCATATGACTAATATCTTGATTGATCTTAGGGAAAAACCTGAAATCTTCGGGTGTTTTTTCTTTCCATTTGGCAAATTGCTCTGGCGGAAACATCCGGTAAAATGTAGCATTCAGTTCGATGGAATTAAACTGAGTTGAATAGTATGCTAATTCATCCTTAGTTCCACGCGGATAAAAGTTTTTTAGGTCTTTTCTGCCCCATTTCGCACAACCAATATAGATGTTTGGTTTCTGAATCTCTTTACTATATATTTTTAAACTTTTTGAGTGATCATCGGGTAAACTGAAATCTATATCTTCAGGGTTATTTACTGCTCCAAACTTCATTTAATTGATTTTTATTAGGTTATTTAATATCACATAACAAACTTATGAATAATAAGTTAAATACTACGAAGATTCTATTTTCAATCTGGTTGACGGTTCTTCCAAGTTGATATTATCCAGTCGATGCAATTCTGAGACTTGTATACTCAAAAAATCAAATTCATTTACGACAATACCTTTTATAAGATAACATCCTGGACCACGGAACGGATATTGTTTCATAATTTTAGGAAACTGAACTGTATCGATCCAATGTCCTTCTAAATCGACAAAAACACCAAAACTCATCATAGTACCTTTATTTGTTCCTGTTCTTTTTATATGAACCAAATAACCAATAATTTCAACCTGTTCATTTATTTTTGAGTAAAGATTTTTTGCTAATAATTTGGTGTCAGGTATATTTTCAATAAGATTAAACGGTGAAATACTGGGAGAAAATCCAATTATTTCTAATTCATCATAAGCCGTTTCTAAAGGGTGTGAATACAGTTCAGGAAGACTGAATACTTTAGGTTTTTCATTAAATAAGGTCATCTCGGGCTTGGTTCTTTTATCCTTTTTAAGGATGAAATGTGCATCCCAAAGCAATTCCTTTTTACTTTTCCCTGTAAAGCGAAAAGCGTTTATTCTAAGTAGAATGGTTAATTGCTCTAAGGAAACAGCAACACGTTTTATAAAATTACGTAAATCTGTGAAGTTTCCATTTATGTAACGCTCTATTAATATGCTTCTTATAGTTTCTGTTTCGAGACGTTCAATTAGATTCAAACCTAAATGAATCACTTTGCCCTGAATCACAGTAATGCTATCGCTATTGTTTATGCATGGTGCTTCTATTTGTGCTCCATGCATTCTTGCTTCGTGAAAGTAAAGCTCCTTACGATAAAAACCACCACCATTATTAATTGTAGCTACTGTATATTCCAGTGGATAATGAGCTTTTAAATACAATGCCTGATAACTTTCTACCGCATACGAAGCAGAATGACCCTTAGAGAAGGCATAGTTAGCGAAGCTTTCGATTTGATTCCATACTCGTTCAACAATATGCAATGGATATTTTTTTTGTTTACAATTGTAAAAAAACTTATCGCGCACCTTTCCAAATTCGTTCTTTTGCTTGAATTTCCAAGACATTCCACGACGTAAAACATCCGCTTCGGCAAGTGTTAATCCCGCAAAGTAATGAGCCACTTTTATTACATCTTCCTGATAAACCATAACACCGTAGGTTTCTTCAAGTAATTCATACAACTCTGGCATTTCTTTTCGAGCTACTTCTCTCCTTTCTGGATCACGATATCGTAAGATATACTCTCGCATCATACCACTTTTAGCAACTCCCGGACGAATAATAGAACTGGCAGCTACAAGTCTTAAATAATCATCGGCTTCGAGTTTTTTGAGTAACATTCGCATAGCTGGCGATTCAACGTAAAAACACCCGATTGTTTTTCCTTGCTTTAAGAGATTTTTTACTTTTTCATCCTTTTTAAAGTGTTCTAAATCATGAATATCAACTTTATTACCTGTATTATTTTCTACAATATCAATAGCATCTTCAATTTTGCTTAAGCCACGCTGTCCAAGTACATCGAATTTGGCAAAACCAATATTCTCCGCTTCGATCATACTAAAATGAATGGTAGGAAAACCTTTTGGGGGCATTATGGTTGCTGTATAAGCACTTATAGGTTCTTCGGATATTAGTATTCCACTCGAATGCACACTTAAATGACTAGGGAAACCATGAATTAATTTGCTGTATTTTAAAACCAACTGCCCCATTTCATCAATTTCGCTATGATATCTGGCTTTTTGAAGTTTTTCAATTTCATGTGATGGTAAACCAAACACTTTCCCTATCTCGCGAATCATCGATCGAAATTGAAATGTGATATAAGTTCCAACTAAGGCTGTATGATCCCAACCATGGGTATCAAAAAGATACTTGGTGATATTATTTCTGTCGCGCGAAGCAAAGTCAATATCAAAATCAGGTGGACTTTTTCGGGAAGGATTAATAAATCGTTCGAAATATAAATCCAATTCTATTGGATCAACATCGGTAATCCGTAACAAGTAAGCAA
Organism: Bacteroidales bacterium; assembly: GCA_016342685.1. Classification (GTDB taxonomy): domain Bacteria; phylum Bacteroidota; class Bacteroidia; order Bacteroidales; family UBA12077; genus UBA12077. The sequence continues at coordinate 1,130,841 of JAEINU010000001.1, forward strand.
TCATGCTATTGGCTCCACTTCCACGGCCAACATAATAACAGCCTTTGCGTTTTGCATGTTTGACCATGTCCCAATTAATTAAGAAATAAGAGCAGAAATTCATTTGCTTAATCACTTTTAATTCTTTCTCAATTCGATCAAAAACTTCATCAGATATCTCTTTATACCTATATTTCAATCCTTTATAGCTTTCACTTATTAATAGTTTATAATCTTCTTCGGGCGATCCTGTATAACTTTGTTTATTTTTGAATGTTTTAAATTCGAAATGAATGGAGCAACTCTCTGTTATTCTTGCTGTATTCTCTATGATTTGTGGATAATCCTTGAAAAGCTCTTGAATATCTTGATTCGTATACATTATCTCATTCGGATTTGCTTCTTCTGTTTTGGGTAATCGACTTAATAATACATTCTTATCAATAGCTCGCAATAAGCGATGAATATTGAAATCACGCTTATTTCGGAATGTTACAGGCTGTAAAACAACTAATTTGTCTAAATGATTTTTCCAATCAGAAAATAGAAGTTTACTTAATTGCGCAGGTTTTATTCCTACAAATTCATTTTCTTTTAAAGATTGATAATCAACACTTCCAAATGGATAGATAATATACGCATCTGTTAATTTTGGTGCTTTTTCATGAAAATCATCACCCGAATGTAAATGCAGTGTTAAATGTTCGTTTAGCTGCTGAAATCCGATGTTATTTTGAGCTATTCCAATATATTGTTGTTGCACTCCATTTCTAAAATCAATCCCTAAAATTGGCTTAATATCTTCCTTCTTACATTCCTGGATAAAATCAAGACAAGCTGATGTACTATTAATATCAGTCAATACAATTGATTCATAAGCCTTTGATTTCGCTTCTTGCACCAATTGCTCAATGGAAAGAGTTCCAAATTTATAACTATAATATGTATGACAATTTAAAAGCATTACTTTACTTAAATCGATTAAAAGTCTGTTAATAAGCTATTAAAATTAATAATAATTGCTATTTATTATAAGCTTCAAGCTTCAGGTTACATGAGACCCATTATTAATTTTTCATTGTAAATTATTAATTATGTTCTTCGGTGTGCCGGGATTATAGGTGGTTGACCGTTAAATGGATTTGACATTTGTCCTATTCCCCGTGTTCCCATAGTATTTACTCGTCGTATAGCATTTTGTCCGTATCGGTTACGAATTCGATCCATTGCTTGGTAGAGATTTACCATCTCTGCAGTATCTTCGAAAAGATTCATTTGATATGAGCCTGACAATAAATGGCTAAAACGTACTCCGACTAAGCGAACAAGTACTCTACGTTCGTATAATTGTTCGAAAAGATCCATGGTTGTTTTAATTAGTGTATGGTCTAAGGATGTATATGAAATTCGTTTTTGCTTGGTGCGTGTATCAAAATCAGAATAGCGTACAGTAACAGTAACGCAAGATGTTAACTTGTTTCCATTTCGAAGATAATATGTTAATTTCTCGGCCATTGATGTTAAAATATTTTTTAATTGTTGTATGTCAATAGTATCTTTTTCAAGCGTTAACGACGATGAAAGAGACTTACGCTCATGATACGGAATAACTTCACTATTATCAATTCCCTGTGCCTTTTTCCACAGTGCTATTCCGTTTTTCCCCATAACCTTATCCATAAGCTCCATAGGCATTTCTTGTACCGTTTTAATGTACTTAATGCCCATATTTAACAGCATCTTATAAGTTTTATCGCCAACCATAGGAATTTTCTTAACAGGCAAAGGTGCTAAAAAAGGTTTTTCCATTCCTAAAGGAATATTCATGTGATTATCGGGCTTAGCTTCGTTCGTTCCTACTTTAGCCACTGTTTTACTTGTTGAAAGTCCGAAAGATATTGGTAAGCCAGTTTCTCTAGTCACTTTTTTACGTAGTTCTTGAGCCCATTTATAAGTCCCAAAGAACTTATCCATCCCACTTACATCAATATAAAATTCATCAATAGAAGATTTTTCATATAAAGGAGATTGTTCTTTAATTACATCAGTAACAGCATCTGAATATTTACTATAAATGCTACTATTACCACGAATTACAGTAGCTTCTGGACAAAGCATTTGTGCTGTTCGCATAGGCATTGCCGAATGAATTCCATATTTACGAGCTTCGTAACTACAGGCAGCGACAACACCTCTTCCACTGGTTCCGCCAACGAGGATTGGCTTTCCATTCAGATTAGAATCGAGCAGCCGCTCACACGATACAAAAAATGTATCTAGGTCAATATGTACTATAGATTTATGCATTTAAATCAATTTACAATGTCTAAAAAAATTCTCTGGTCAACACTTCGACAAGCTCAGTGTGACAAGCTGAATTATAAAAATTGTCATGCTGAGTTTATCGAAGCATAAACAACTTTCAGAGTTTCTACACCATCTTTCAAATAATAATATTTTATATTTTAAAGAAAATATTCAAAAAGCCATGATCTGTCATCCCCAACTTGATTGGGGATCTTATAATTCATTATATATACAATTCAAATAATAGATTCCCTTTTTATTCGCTTTGCTCATGAGAGAAGTTCAAGGGAATGACACCTAAGAGGCTTTTTAGATTTACAAATATGATACACTATAATTGAAACTAGTCTTCAATTTTAGGAATCGTAGATACTACAATACCTTGTACAATAAAATTGCGTGAGAGAATAATTGGCGTATGCGTTTTGTTTGATGAACGTGGTAGTAAAATCACATTATCATTGTTTATTCTTAATTCCTTAATAGTTGCTTCATCATCGATTAAAGCAATAACAATATCGCCGCTATCGGCAGAGTTTTGCTGTTTTACTAAAACCAAATCGCCATCGTTAATTCCTTTCTCATTCATGGAATCGCCTTTAGCTTGCAATAAAAAATATTTATCACTTGGTTTAGCAAGTTTAGTAGAAACAGCTATCATAGCTTCGATATTTTCTTCGGCTAAAATAGGTAACCCACAAGCGATTGTTCCCAGCAATGGAATCTTTACAGTTTGTTCGCTTTCAGTTTCGTTTTTGGTAAATTCGTATTGTATAAATTGGATGCTTCCATCTTCTTTTTTACCTAGTATATTTTTATCGATTAAATTCTGCAAAATAACTGCAGCTGAACGTGGCGATTTGTAATCCATTTCCTTCATTAACTCACGAACGCTGGGCATTCTATTATTTTTCATGAGAAAATCTCGCATAACACGTAAAGCGGCTAATTCTTTATTTGAAACCAAATTTTGCATACACAAATATACATCTAAAATACACTAAAAGCAAGTGATTTTCATTGCCATCAACTTAAGTGTCTATTAATATGTATATTAAATTTTAATATAAGTGTATACATTAAAAAAATCGCAATGGAAATATTGCGATTTAGTTTATTCTTGAAGATTATTTATTATTCTTTTAAAAACCATTGAACAGCTTCTTCTTCTTTATTAAACATTTTTAATGATAAGCCCAGCTTCCCAGTAACTTGAAGGATCATATTCACATAATACTTTTTAAAAACATTTCCATTAAATACAACCGCTGCCTTTTTTAAACCCAAACCAATTGCCTTGGGAACCATTATATTTTCGAACCATTTTCTGTCTTCTGGCGAAACCACACTTTGCTTTGAAATATCGGCTAAATAATAATGAACAGGATGCTTTTCAGCATGTTGAATTAAGGAAATAATTGCTTTTTGATATTCTTCAGAGCTTGCTTTACCTTTCCATTCAACTTTTCCTATTTTTAAAACTGGGTTATAAGTTACCAGAGCATAGTCTGTACTCAAAACTTCTTTTAAAAGGGTATCCTTTTCTAGGTTAATTTGGGTCATAATAAATAGAGCTTGGTTAATATGTGCTTATATAGATACGTTACTATACTAAAAAGGTTATACAAAAAGCCGGAAAAACTTAACTCACAGTCATTCCGGCTATTATTGAGAATTACAAAAGGGTCAGTTTTGCAATGTGCTTGCCTGCTGATTAAGCAGGTTTAATATTTGATATTCAATAAGTCGTACTCTATTTTGCATAAATGATAATGCAGAAAGGTTCTCTATCATAGACTTTTCCAGAAATCTGTCTTCGTACATATTATTTCTAATTAGAGCTAAAGCATATGAATCTTCGTAATTCACAATATCATTCAATTTATTTTTTTCTGATAAAATCTTTATTGCATTTTCAAATTCGATTAACTTGGTTTCGATTAAATTTTCTTTTGAATCATCCCCTTTCTGATTAACAAAAGAAACCGTATTTCCTTTCTTGTAAAGATCTTTTAACGAATAATAATTGTAAGTTTCATTGGCAATAAGTTGTTTGTTTATTTTGCTTGCCGAAATAATTATTTCTCGTTTAGCATCTCCTAAAATCTTACAAAGATTATCGGCGCTTGTATTAAGTAATTGCAAATTACTAATATCAGCTTCATTCTCCTGATTTTGAATAAGCAATTTATACGATTGATTATTTTTTTCATCAAATAAACTTGATTCTGCTACTGATTTCTCAATTTGTGGTATAAATGATTCGTAAACCTCCATACTTGCATCAAGAGCCAAAAAAGAGCTAATTACTGCCATATAAATCATGAAAAAGATAACTCCAAAGAAGTTTTTATCTGATTTTACTTTCGCTTTATTGTGATATCGTAAGTAAAAAGGCAAAAAAAGCAGAAAAGGAAGTGGCAAGCCTATGAAAATAAGCACACTAGCTCCAGGCCAATGCATAATCTTAAACAGCATTCCCAGAGATTCAATCGCAATTGTAATGTATGCAATAATATACAGATGTAGTTGTGATTTGTCTTTATGTTGCTTATAGCTAGTAGTTAAAGCTATAGGAAAGAATAAAAGTACCATTAACAATATACTCAGCATGAGTATGATTCCAGCCCCAGGCCAATGATTTACCTTAAAGATCACTCCCATTAATTGCATATTAATTAGGATAATTCCTGATATATAGATTATTTTTTTCATCGTTCAATTTTTATGTTATTTATTATTTTCTTCCTGATTTTGAGCAACTGTTTTATCAATACAAATTAGAAATTGTTGTTGAGTTAAGCGGATATCTAATTGTAAATGAGTTAAATTGCTTATAGACGTAACCAGTGGAACTTTATAAAAATTATCTATAATCCAATCTTTGGGATTATCTTGTTGTAACTGTAATATACCTATACTAAAATTCTTAGAAACTAAATCAATTTCTGATGTTTCAGAAATTAAGGATTTATATTTCTGAATGTTATAATATAAGTCGTAAGCTTTTCCATCCTGCGCTTTACCTTCCAATATGTTACGAACAGTTTCATTAGATCTTATGAATTTAAGGTGTTCTAAATCACTTCTCTTTAGTTTTTTTGGAACAACATCTAAACCTCCATTAGCCACAATTAAGTCATTTTTTAAATCATCAATAGAATTAAATATTTCGTCTGCAGCTATATTGATTTCCTGGTTGTTACCATCAATTTGTTGATTATCTATTTGATTTTCAACAATTGCAAGGGTTTTCTGAAGTCCGTTATCCATGTACACAAAGCCATCTAAAATACTTCGTGATGAGTTAAGCGAAAGTAGAAATGTAAATGAGATAATAAAGGTTAGTGCAAAAACCGAGAATATAAATGAATTCTTTATTGTTTTCTCTTCATTATATGCTTTGTAGGCATAAACTGGAAGAAAAATACTAAATAGAATAATTGCACCAAGAATTAACATCATACTTGCGCCTGGCCAATGTTCCAATTTGAATAATGTACCCAAAAAGAATAATACAATACCAGTAATTCCTGTAATAGTTAGTGTTTTACTTCCAGTTTGTGATCGTCGTGAAATTAAATAGCTAATACCACCAATGATTATAGTAAGTATAGTAAGCAGCTCACCAATAGCAAGTAAAATATTTGCTAACGGCCAATGCATAAGTTTAAAAAGAGTACCATACATAAATGTGAAACCACCAAAAAAGGCTAGAATTACAATAAATCCGTTTTTTTTCTGAAATACTTCTTTATACCATACATAAAGTGCAGCAGGGAAAAATATAGTACTCACAGTAAATGTACTGAGAACAATAAGGATACTTGCATAGGGCCAGTGCATAAGTTTAGCCAGAGCAGCAATAGAAATTCCTGCCAGTGCTATTGTTCCAAGAGTTTTCATAGATCTTTTCATCATTCGATAATTTTTATTAATTAGTAAAAGAGTTTCCTGTTGAACCCTTCTTAAGCCCTGCAAACCTATTTCTCGTTTAACTGCTTGATATGCATCATTGAAAGAAATACCTGAATGCATTCTATCTTCAATGTCGCAGCAAACATGATCCAGTAAATCATATTCTAAATGCGAATACGAAATACCTTCATCTTGAACATCACGCTCAACAATTCTGAGTTGATCTAAACTTAGTTGCATGGATCTATCCCCAAATCAGGTTTTAATAAAATGCTTATGGTTTTAATGAAATCTTCAAGCTCTTTAATTTTCTCACGAGCAGTATCATTACCTTTCTTGGTAAGCTTATAATAAATTCTGTTTCGGTTGTTTACAACTTCCGATTCAGTTATTAATGCTCCCTCCTTTTCTAGTTTATGTAACACCGGATAAAGTGCTCCATAGGTTAAGGTAATTTGCCCCTCGGTTAAATTTGCAACCATTTGTGTGATTTCATAACCATACATTCTACCATGTTCTGCTAATAGCTTAAGAACGATTGATTTTAACGACCCTTTTAATAACTCTCTTGAAATCATAAATTTAATTTTTATATATACTACAATCTTATATATAGCAAATATATTATATAATTGTAATATAATGCAAATTTTACGATATGTTTTTATATTATAATCCTAAGATTGAAATGAAGAAATTACTTACATTCCTTATGTAATAAACCCATTCGGAAAAAAATAAAAAAAGCCCGATTTTGAATCGAGCTAATTAATATTGTGTGAATATATTACTATTATTGGATCACTATTTTCTGCTGAATTTCCTTATTGTTAACAGAAAGTTTTAATATGTATATACCTGTTTTTAAATCAGATAATTGTATTGGATAATTTGTAAATTCCGATTTTGAAACTTGTTTCTCGTAAAGAACTCTGCCCGAAATATCAATAACTTTAAGATTTACAGGTCCATTTTCTTCGCTTGCAAAATTAATGTAAAATACACCAGTACTAGGATTTGGGTACACAGATAGAGCTTGATTTCCAATTACACTTTCTAAACCTGTTGTCGCAGGCATATAATCAAGACTCATATCCTTAAAATATGTTTGATCTGCAGGATCAACGTTAAAAGTGCTTCCTGAAACTGTGAAATCAACAGAAAACATTGGACCTTGTGCATGTTGATCTGTATATTCAATCCGTATCTTGTAATCGCCATCTGGAACAACTTCGCTACTCAAATTTTGGCAATTCCAAGTTATTGTATGTGCCTGGTGAGCCGTGAGTGTTTCTCCAGTTGTGGCATCGGTAGAATTTCCACCAGATTGAGTATTCCAAGTGTAAAGATATTGCTTTCGGTCCACGGCCATAACTTTGTTTGATTTAACAAAATTCCCGGCATTATCTTCAATCCAAACAGCTAAAACATGCTTCGGTGAGAAAGGACCATTATCTGTAACAGTAGTTACATTAAAGGTTAATGATTGAGCACTTGCACTTATGTAAAATGCAAAAACTACCAAAATAAGTAATGTTTTTTTCATAAGTTTCTATTTTTAGTTTGTAATAAATTACCCTGTATATTGCAATTCGCTTAAATTCTTATAAATACCTTTTTGTTTTTGCATGAGTTCATTATGTGTACCATTTTCAACTATTTCGCCTTTTTCAATTACGAAAATCTGATCAGCTTTACGTATAGTTGATAAACGATGAGCAATAACAATTGATGTACGTCCTTTCATCAGCTTTTCCAATGCATCCTGAACCAAACGTTCCGATTCTGAATCTAAGGATGATGTAGCTTCGTCAAGAATCAAAATTTTCGGATTCTTTAGGACAGCACGAGCAATTGCAATTCGTTGGCGTTGTCCTCCAGAAAGTTGAGTGCCTCGTTCACCAACAATGGTATCAAGTTTTTCAGGAAATCTTTCGATAAATTCAATAGCATTAGCTTGTTTTGCTGCTTCAAGAATTTCTTCATCACTTGCATTTGATTTACCGTATGCGATATTTTCGCGAATTGATCCACCGAATAAGAATATATCCTGCGGTACTAGTGAAATCTGATAACGTAAAGATGAAATTGGAAAATCTGAACTTTCACGTCCATCAAAAAGTATTTGTCCGTTTTTTGTTGCATGTAACTGCAATAATAATGATGCTATGGTTGATTTTCCTGATCCACTTGTTCCAACTATTGCAACTAATTGATTTGCCGAAATGGATAGATTTACGTCTTTTAAAACTTCTTCATCTGGTCTGGTTGGATACGTAAATGATAAGTTCTTTAATTCAACATTACCATGAAGTTCATCTTTAGGATCAATTTTACAATCGATTTGAGTGATTTCTTCTTCTTTTTCTTCGAAAATCTCGAAAAGATCTTCTGTGGCACCAATAAAACGTTGAATTCGAGTAAATACGTTTGCCAAGCCACCAATGGTACCTCCAATAAAACCTGAGTATATCACAAAAGAAAACAACTCTCCTGCATCAATTACTCCTTCTGATAATAGAATGGCTCCTTTCCAAATAACTGCAACCATTGCTCCAAATAAGCCAAATATTATAAAGGCAGAGAAAGCTCCACGATAACGACCGCTCCTCATTCCAATTTTTGCAATTTCTTCAGTTCTCTTCTTATATCTTATAATCTCAAAAAATTCGTTTGTAAATATTTTTACACTTTGAATTCCTTGTAAAGTCTCTTCTACAATTGTATTTGACTCTGCTACTTGATTCTGTACTTGTTTAGAAAATCTCCTTATAAATCGTCCAAAAACAACCGACAATAATGATATTGCGGGCAAAATCGCCAACATAAACAGAGTCAATTTTACAGATGTAATAACTAATAAACTAATACCACCTACAATTATAATAATTTGTCGTATAAATTCCGCAAGTGTAGTTGTTAGAGTTTCTTGCAGTAGCGAAATGTCTGAAGAAATTCGGCTATTTAATTCGCCAACACGTCGTTTTTCAAAGAATTTTAAAGGAAGCTTTATTAAGTGATTGTATGTGTGTTGTCGTAAGAATGCGAGCGTTTTCTCTGTTACATTTACAAATAATACAGTTCTGAAATATGAAAAAATAGATTGGATTAATAGTGTAATAACTAATAGTAAGCCAATAAAATTTAAATCTTCGGAAAGTCGACCTTCATTACCTGAGTTTACTAATTCTCCTAATAATTTAGGAAAAGCTAAGCTGGCTAAACTCGATCCTAACAAGAAAAACATTCCGAAACCATATTCTACTCGGTAGGGTTTTATAAATTTATATAACTTAAATATATTCTGAAAACCTTCTTTATTGATTTTCTTCTTAGGAACGCTGTATGTTGTTGTCATTTAATTTCAGTTTCTATAAATATACAAACACTTTAATTAGGCCGAGTGTTCAATCTAAAATTGATTAATAAAAATTGACTTTTTCTTATTTCTACCTTAATTTTATAAATGAAAAACGATCGCTTTATATTTTAAATTTAAATTGATTGGATTATGTCGCACGAAAAAACAATTCAAGACGGAAAGAAAAAGAAATCAGCAATTAAAAAATTGAAAGAAAGAAGAGCTGAGCGTAAGGCTAAAAGGGCTGAAGTAAAACATCATCGTAAACCCAGAAGAAAAAGTGTGGGTTCAGAAGTTACTTAGTAAATCCCAGGAAATATCCTGGGATTTCTTTTAATTGAATTAAGTGTCGGGATGTATCCTATTTATCTTATTACGAACTATCTTTCGAGAAAGCTTATCTACTTCCCTATTATAATTCGGTGTATCGGAAGCTTTCTGATGTGCTTTTACTTTTACGAATTCAATATTTGTTGAATTTAATAAGCCAATTAATCTTTTAACCAAATCAACATTCTGAATTTCCTTGCCGGATTTTGTTCTAAAATTTTGCAATATGAACTTTTGTGTTCTTAATGGAATTCTTTCTACATACTGACTATCAGTATAAATAAATAACTTTTCAAATTCATTAAATTCTTTTACAGTATATTCTATAGATTTTATTACTGCTAATAACTCCATTCGATTGTGAGTAGTATCTGTTTCACTTCCTTGCAAAACTAGCTTTTCATTATTAACAAATATTAAAGCAGCCCAACCACCAATTCGTTGCTGAGTATGGCAGCTTCCGTCTGTGTATATTTCTATTAACTGATTTTCCAATGTTTCATATTTTATTCAAAACTACAACTAATAACTTATTTTACTATTTATTGTAATTATCTTTGATGAATTATTAAATACGATTTAAATGCAAAATTTCGATACTATTATTATTGGCGGTGGAGCAGCTGGATTAATGGCTGCAGGACAATCTGCTGAGTTAGGGAATAAAGTGCTTGTTCTGGAGCGAATGAATCGACCAGGAAGAAAGTTAAGTATAACAGGAAAGGGACGTTGTAATATTACAAATACAGCACCATTGGCTGAGTTTATTAATCAAGTGCAACCTAATGGTCGTTTTTTAAGATCATCTTTTTCTAATTTCTTTTCGAATGAAGTAATAGAGTTTTTTAATCGTATTGGAGTAAAAACGGTTGTAGAGCGTGGTGGTAGAGTTTTTCCTGAGAGTGGAAAAGCAGTTGAAGTTGTAAAACAAATGACAAAATGGTGTCATGATAAAGGCGTTACCGTTAAATCGGATTGTAGAGTGAATAACTTAATAATTGAAAATGGCGTTATTGTTGGTGTAAAAGCAACAATTGACAAGAAACAAACGGTTTCGTACAATGCAAAAAAAATAATACTAGCTACAGGCGGAGTTTCTTACCCAGCAACCGGATCGACAGGTGATGGCTATAAGTTAGCAGAATCGGCAGGACATAAAATTAATGCAGTTTGGCCATCCTTGGTTCCTTTAGAAACAGAAGGATATGTAGCAAAAAGATTAAGCGGACTTGAACTTAGAAATATTAGCGGAACAGTTTGGATTGATGGTAAAAAGGCTGGCGAAGATTTTGGTGAGATGAGCTTTATGGATTTTGGAATTTCTGGTCCTATTATTCTTTCATTAAGTCGATTAATAGTTCCTGTAATTAAAGAAAATAAAGAAGTAATCTTTAGCATTGATCTAAAGGCTGCCTTAGACGATAAAAAGTTAGACAATAGATTAATACGAGATTTAAACGATAAAGGAAAAGAAACATTCTACAATATTCTCGGTGGATTATTACCTAAAATATTAATTCCTATTTGCATTGAACAAACGAAAATTGATGCAAATAAGATTGGACATCAGATTACCGGTAATGAACGTAAAGAGCTTAAAAAATGGCTTAAAAACTTTAGTTTTAAAGTTACTGATCACCGCCCGTGGGAAGAAGCTATTATAACCTGCGGTGGAATAAACACCAACGAAGTAAACCAGAAAACAATGGAATCTAAGTTAGTTAAGGGCCTGTACTTTGCTGGTGAAGTGCTCGATTTAGATGCACCAACAGGTGGTTACAATTTGCAAATAGCATTTTCTACGGCTTGGACTGCAGCACAGAATTATTAACGTAATATCACACTTCGACAAGCTCAGTGTGACAAAGTAATGAATGTCATCCTGAGCTTGTCGAAGGATATTTGATCTTTTCAGAATTGACATTCCCTTGAACTTCTCTCATGAGCAAAGCGAATAAAAAGGGAATCTCAAGATCCCCAATCAAGTTGGGGATGACATAGAAAAAACTCTATAAATAATATTATAAATTTAAATTATTTGAATCTGAATCATATTTAAAAAGAATCCTATTAGCTCCCTGTGATCTCCAGGAACAATTAAATGGTGATTTCCCAATGGATTGTGTTTTAACTTCTGAATGTCAGTTGTTGGAATTTCAAGCTTTATTTGTGTTCTGCATGAATCATTACGATCGGGACGATCAACAATTCTACCAAATGATAAAAATGCTTTGTTCAGTGCATTATTTAAACGAAAAATTGTTACGCTCTCCGATTTAAATTGACCTTGAACCGCTGTACCTTCGTTGGTTTCAAAATGTGTATTAATTTTATAATCAGAAACTAAGTCAGTTGCGATGGTACAATGTGCAAAGAATACTTTATCGTCTTCGATTCCAGCTAAATTAGCCATCCAAGGAACCTGATTTGTAAGTTCCTTTACAATTAATTTACCTGCTATACTTGTAATATCGCCCTCGCAACCTGCTGCAATTGTTTTGGTATTAAATAACGACAAAGCTAAACATGCAGTTACTTTACTTTCTTGAACCAATGGAAAACACTCAACGGTTATTGCATCAAGCTGTTTTTTAGTAATAATATCTTGCAATAAATTATAAACTCTCGACGAATCTTCTAAATCAAAACCTGAATCACTAAAATGCTCCATAAAATCAGTATTAACTGGGAACATATCGTATTTTGGAAAATCATTCCATGAAACTTTTTCGAGTTCCAATCCCAGTTTTTCTTTAAGGATTTCTTTATTAATATTCGATGAGATAAGCCATTCAGAAACTTCACCAATCAAACCAATTTTTGTTTTTGATAAGTTATTTAATGCATTATTTGATTTTATATAGTTCTGAATCTTATTCTGAATATTTATCTCATTATCAATATTGTATAGAACAGAATCAATATTATGTTGATTGCAATATGATTTTATTTCTGTTGCTGCAGCATAACTATTATTTTCTGTCATTGCCAAAATCAACATTCGTTTCGAATTTTGTAAAATTGATTTAGCATGATTTTCAGAACCTCCTGAAACTACAAATAAAGCTTCTGGCTCTGTATTATCAATTTTAATATTTATTGAACCTAGCTTAGATTTTAATATTTTTTCTCCCCTTTTGATAACTTCTTCAGAAGCTCCCGGAAATGCAATTAACGCAACTTTCATTGTATTCATTATTTCAATTTAAAAAATTTAGCTAACAAAGATGGTGATAAATACAGAAGAACTAAAATAACTAATACGATAATTAAACCAGAACTTAACCATTTTCCAAAACCTAAACCCCATTTTGGTAACAGATTTTTAATGCTTAAACTTTTATAATATGCTTTTGGCACTTCCATTTCTGGTAATATTTCCGATGGTATTTGAATATCCCAACTTCCAACTACAAACAATGGCATAAGGAAAGTATATTCAACTTGCTCATCGAACTTTTTGGTTCCAAGAAATCCGGTTTGACGCGAGCCAATATTAGCTGAATAAAGCTTTACAAAATAATCTTTGTTCCAGATATTTTCATTTTTAATATTCTCCAAATCTTCTAAAATGTTCTGCATAGATTCGTCTAAATCATCAGAAATAGCATTATCATCTTCAAAAGCTTTATGATACAATGGCGCTGCCATTCCTTTATAAGTTTGCAGATGGATATTATTCTCATCCTTAGGATGCTTAATTAATTGATCACAAAAGACTGCTCCAACTGCAATATCTGGTTTTTCGTTTTGAGCATTCTGCGTTTTTATGTACCATGGCGATGCATTTGGATTAATTTCCAGAACAAAACTAATATCGCTATATTGATGGTTCTTATATTCTTCTTTATGCTTTAAATCGTTCATTGAAACAAACCTTCTAGAATCTTTATACCAATATCCTGGATATATTTTCTTGTTTAATGATTCTTCATCAGGAGTTACTTGTGGTTTTTCTCGATCGGCAATTACTGTTATATTTACCTTAAAAGTAGTTAACCATAATTGCATTTCGATGAATTTATTCTGAACACCTAAACTATCAACAATTAGTCTTTTTTTGTATATTTTATAAGGTTTAGGCTTATTATCCACTCCTAGTTTTATAAGCGATTCAATGGCCGATTTTTCTGGTTCGTAATAACTCACCGGACCAATAGAAATTTCAATATCAGGTAATCCATACATTGGGTGATCAGGATCGAGTTTTGCTCCATTGCAGAAATAGGAATAATACGGTTTTTCGTCTTTCTTTCGGAAGATCTTATTATGAATTTGTACGCCTGCCAACTTTACTTCTGCTCCTTCGAAGTTTGAACCGATACAATCGTCAACACGTATTGATTTTTGTTCGTCGAACTGAATCGCATATTCTTGATGCACCTGATTAATAATATCGTTGTACTTTTTTTCAGTTTCGGCTTTGTATTGCTTTATATATTCCTGATACTCAGGATTTAGTTTTTTATTTGCTAATTCATCAAAATCAATAACTATACCTACAATCCAAACTGCAGCAATTACTATGATACCTATAAGTACTTTATTTTTCATATAAATCTGGGATATTTATTTTTGAAGCATTATCAAGTAAATTAGATATTTCAAAAGCTTCATTTATAATCTTTTCAGGATAATTATTTATTTGTAATATTTTTATTGCATTTCGATTCTTTAACTTTCCATCTTTCAATTTATAGTCGAAATCAATGGTATTATTGTCTATTTTCTCACTAAAATGATATAACTCGTATTCTTCTATTAATAAATCTGCAAGCTCTATATCATGAGTAGAAACAAATACAATATTGTTATTTTGAGTTAATGTTGATAATACTGCCTTACCTGCTGAGATTCTCTCAACTGTATTTGTTCCTTTGAACAATTCATCAAGTAAAAACAAGCTAGGAATAATATTTTCACTCACATCTATCATTTCTTTTATTGTCAGGACTTCTTCGAAATAATAGCTTTTATCGTTCATTAAATCATCGCTTATTCTTATAGCAGAGAACACTTGTATTCTAGGCATTGTGAACTGTTTTGCAAAACAGGTGTTTAAAGTTAAACCTGTAATAACATTGATTCCAATTGTACGAATAAAAGAAGTTTTCCCGGACATATTTGAGCCTGTAAGTAAAATTGATTTCTCATGTACAGTAATATTATTCTCAACACAGTCAATAATTAATGGATGATATATATTCTTAGTCTGTATTAATTTTTCAGATTGAATATTGGGAATACAATACTTATCAAGCCCCACTCTTAATGATGCAATAGAGTTTAATGAATCAATTTCTCCAACAAAAGAAAACATATTTTCAATTTCAGCTTTTTTATTCTGTAAAAGTTTCAATGCTGAAAATAGCATTATAGGTTCTAAAAGAAATGTAATTTTTAAAAATTCGAAAAACACCCAAAACAGTGCTTGCATTTCACCTTGAACTTTTGTTTCAATTTTAAAAAACACCATTCTATTGCGTATTTTATTAACCGTTTTAATAGAATTTAAAAGATCAGGATTAATGCTTGTGAATATTTTGTGACTAAACAACTCGTTAGCAACGCCTTTCAGATTTAATAATTGTGGTAGGGAATTTAAATATTGATTTAGATTATTTTTATTCCAATAATGAATTAAGGTATTTATAACCAATACTATAAATAAAACTAAAAGGAATTTTAGGTTAAAAAAACTAAAAATTATAGAAAGGATACTAGTAAATGTTAGAACCGGCACTATAAAAAACCATTTTGGTGCAGATATAAAACACTCTTGAAATAAAGTTGTTAAGTAATGAGCATCAAATTCGTTTAACTTTGTTAATTGGGTTTGCACAGAAAGCCTAAAATCATTTTTCTTAATAAATTCTTTAATCAAGTTCTCATTATAAGTTTGATCTGAATTTGTTAGAGGTATCGTTCTTAATTTATTATACAAATATTGCTGACCAACTTTTGAATTTGTCCTATCTACGAACATGAATAATTCATCAAAATCAAAATCATTACAGGTCTTATCTGAAAGAATCTGATGATTTTCTGTACTTTGTTTTCCATTAAAATACTTCTTAATCATTTCAAAATCAAAAGAATCATCCTTAATCTTGCCAAACTCGTTAAGAAGCTTATTTTTTAATGCTTTTTTTCTATTAAAAAACATAATTGATTGAATATATAAAAAAAGATTCTATATTATTAAAGTTTGAATATAGAATCTTTTTCTTAGCTATCCAAGCAAGAATAAGCCATTATTTGATTTTGTCTTTAAATACCTTTTTGAATTTTTCTATTTTGGGAGTAATAACAAAGTTGCAATATGATTGCCCTTTATTGTTGTCATAATATTCCTGATGATAGTTTTCTGCTTTATAAAAAATATCGAATTCAGATATTTCTGTTACGATGGGATTACCGTATATACCAGCTTTATTCAATTTATCTTTATACAATTGAGCTAATTCCTTTTGCTTTTCATTGTGATAATATACAACGGAACGATACTGTGTTCCCACATCTGCACCCTGTCTGTTTAAAGTTGTTGGATCGTGTGTTTTCCAAAACACTTCCAAAAGTTCTTCATAACTAACCAAACTAGGGTTATATGTTACCTGAATAACTTCTGCATGCCCAGTTTCACCGGCACAAACTGCTGTGTAGGTAGGATTTTTAATATGACCTCCAGAATAACCTGAGACTGCAGACTCCACACCTTTTAATTGCTGAAAAATTGCTTCTGTACACCAAAAGCATCCAGATCCAAATGTTGCTATTTCCATTTTTGTATTGTTTTGAGCCGTCAAACTACTTGCCAACAAAGCAAGAGAAGTGACTAATATGAATGTTAGATTTTTCATGTTGTTTTATCTATATAAACAGAAAGGAATCGGTAATGTTTATTGATTTGTTTGTATTTTTAGCTTTTCAAATGGTAAAAATGAATTTTAGAGAACAATTATTAGCCGAATTATCTAAGCAAAATACTGTTTATATAGCTTCTGTTATAGGAACAGATCAGAAGTTATTCAAGGAAATGTTTGACCTTATTTTAACAAATGAAGAATACGTTTCTGGTCGTGCGGCGTGGGTTATTGAGCATGTCTGGTTGGATCATCCCAAAATGATTGAACCTTATATTAATGAAATGATTGATTTTTTAACAAAGTCAAAATATGATAATCAGAAACGACATATAACAAAAATACTTTCGACCAGAGATTTGCAAGAGCTTGATGAAGATCACCTTGGAATTCTTATTGATAGATGTTTTACTTATTTAGAAGATCCAATTTACCCAACTGCTGTTAAAATGTTCTCTATGCAGATTATTTACAATTACATTGAAATTGAACCAGCTTTAGCATCGGAATTAATTGCAATAATCGAGAATCAATACGCTGATAGTACTCCTGGATTTAAAAATCGAGGTTCAAAACTTCTTAAAAAGCTTTATAAATTAATCGATTAGAAAGAAAAATAATTTATTTTAACAATCTACATATCTAGATATTGTAATTTAATAAAATTCTACTATTTTTGCGTCGGTAAATTTAAATTAAGATACAAAAATGAATAGAAATATTGTAGTAAACGAGAACTTTTGTCCGCAAAATCATCCGTGCCCATCGTTAAGAAGTTGCCCTGTTGGGGCTATAACTCAAAAGAGTCCGTATAATGCTCCAGAAATTGATGAAGCTAAATGTACAGGATGTGGAATTTGTACTCGTTCTTGTGCTGCTTTTCAATGCACAAATTGCTAAGAAGAAATAATTTTAATGCATTTTATATGTTAACACTTCGATAAACTCAGTGTGACATATAAAAAAAGCTTGTCATACTGAGTTTATCGAAGTATAGACAAGCTTTTTATATTCTTGAATAATATCTATTTAGCTTCCCAAAAGCAAACTTTCGGAGAAACTATCTTTTCTTCTTTTTTCAATACTTTCATTGCCTTATCAACTTCTTTACGATCTAACCCAGCGATTTCTGCAATTTCGCCAGCTTTAAGTGCTTTCCCTGCTCCTTTCATTGTGTCTAATACCTTTTGTGTAGTTTCCATCTAGTTTAGTTTATTGTTAATAAGAATTATTATTTAATTCAAAAATAGTATTTTTTTTAATAAGTATAAATTCCACCACAACAGTATTTTAACAATATTTAACTTCTAACTACGAAATTATTCGTAAATAAATTTGGAAGTACGAAATCTATCGTATATGTTTGTACTACGAAATTATTCGTAATGCATCAAATTGTATAATTATTCGTCTATATATTATGAGTTTAAAAAATAAGATTAATCCTACTGAATCTGAATTAGAGATTCTTCAATTATTGTGGGAGTTTGGTCCTTCAAGTGTGCGATTTGTCAACGACAAGCAAAATGAAAACAAAGAAGTTGGTTACACAACTACTTTAAAAATAATGCAGATTATGGCAGATAAAGGCATTCTGATTGTTAACAAAGAACAACGTCAGCATGTTTATTCATCTGTAATTGATGAATCTGAGACAAAAGGAAATCTATTGGATGGTTTTTTAAAGAAAACTTTTTCAGGCTCAGCAAAAAAACTGGTTATGCAGGCTTTAGGTAATCATAATCCTTCGAAAGAAGAGCTTGAAGAGATAAAAAAATTAATATCTGAAATAGAAAATAAATCAAAGTAAGATGAATGCATTAACAAATCTGTTAGGAGATAATGTTATTTCGGCTTTAGGTTGGAGTTTATTTAATGTGCTTTGGCAAGGCTTTTTAGTAGCAGTTGTACTTGGTATATTTCTTTATTCCTTCAGAAAAAAATCTGCGCAAAGCAGATATATAGTGTCATTTGCTTCTCTCCTGCTTATTGTTGGATTATCGATTTTTAATTTTGCAGATAAGTATGAATCTGAAACGGTGAAAACTAATAGGATTGAAAATACAGTTCAGTATGAAACTAAGTCAGAAAATAGAATCCTAAACATTCGTAATTACACTGTTGATTTCTCATTTAACGAACTGGTATCAAGACTTAAGTCAAATCTAAATACAATTGATAAATACTTCCCATTAGTCATAAATATATGGTTGATAGGAATGTTTGTCTTCATTTTAAAGTTTGTCTTTAGTTATTTATATACAAATAGATTAAAAAAACTAAAGACCAATTCATTATCTCAAAAATGGATGAATAATTTCAAAGTTCTTGAACAAAAATTGCAATTAAAAAAGAAAATCAATTACATAGAATCCGCTATAATAAAAGTTCCGTTTGTTTTAGGTTATTTAAAGCCGTTTGTGGTAATTCCTACTGAATTATTAACCGGAATGCCTTCAAATCAGATTGAAGCTATTGTAGCGCATGAATTAGCTCATATTAGACGAAACGATTATATAATTAATGTATTACAAACCATTATCGAAACTGTGTTTTTCTTTCACCCCGCAGTTTGGTATATATCATCTCAAATAAGAAAAGAGAGAGAAAATTGTTGCGATGATATTGCTTTAACTGCTTGTGAAGGATCAATTGTATACGCAAAAGCACTGGTTTCGGTACAAGAACTCTGTCTGGGAAGGCATTACGCCGCGGTAGCTTTTTCAGGTAAGAAAAAACATTTGTTAAACCGAATAAAACGTATGATTATGAAACCAAAAATAAAATCGAATTTTACAGATAAAATGATTGCTGCTCTTGTTATTGTTTCTGCCATATTAGCCTTATCGTTTACTTACAATACAGAAACTACGGATTTTGATGAAATGATAAATTTACGCAATGAGACTAAATCAGAACTAGTTAAATCTAAACCAACCGAAAAAGACGTAGTTATTAACAAGGAAGTAATTGAAGAATCTGTTTTTAAGGATACTGTTAAAGTGAATAATGGTAATCATAAGATTATCGATATTGATGATAACACAGTTACTAAAACAATCAAAAAAAATGGTAAGAAATCTGAAATGAAGTTCACGCTTAAAAACGGTGACGTGACTGAACTTTTTGTAGATGGAAAAGAAATTCCTAGAGAAAATTACAGTACGTATCAAGCTGATATTGATGAAACTATTGAAGATTTGCAAGAAGCTAAAAAAGGATATCCGTCAAGCAATGAAAGACATCGAAGAAATGGATATTGAAGCTATGCAACTTGAAATTCAAGAGTCGATGAAAGACTTTCATATTGATATAGAAGCTATGCAAGTGGAAGTTGCTGAAGCAATGGAAAATGTAAAAGAGGTTAATATGGAAGAAATTATGGAAAATATTGAAAAACAAATGAAACATTTGGAAGATATGGATTTCGATTTCAACTTTAAGATGGAAGATGTTCATGTTGATATTGATTTAGAGAAAATCCATGAAGAGTTAGAAGAAGCCCACAAACAAATGAGCGAAAATCTCGACATGGAAGCTATTCAGAAGCAATTAAGAGAAGCTCAAGAAGAACTTCAGAATATTAACGAGGAGAAGATTAAATTGCAAATGAAGGAAGGTTTAGAAAATATCGAAGCCATTAATAAAGAGGAAATTCAGAAGGAGTTAGAAGAACAACTGGAGAAATTAGAAAATTTGGAATTAGAAGAAAAATAAAATCTTGTACCTATTTGTTGATAAGATCTCCTGGTTGTGATGCATCCTGGAGATTTTTATTGATATTTGCCCCATGACAATGCTAGAACTTAAAAGAAAGATAATTTTACTCTGCAAAGGCATATTACAAGATCGTGCCAATAATGCAAAAATAGCAATGAACGAAATGCAACAAAGTGCTAATGAGTATGGAATTCCGCGCGATAAATACGATTCATTCAAAGCTCAAGCATTGCATAAAAAAGATATGTTTGCAAAACAGTATCAAAGAGCCTTAGATGATTTGGTATTATTAGAAAAGATTAATACTGAAAAGATATCTGAAGTGATTGAATTTGGAAGTATCGTTATAACAAATAAACAAAAAATGATTATCGCAACAAGTCTTGGTAAAGTTCAGTTAGATAATGATACATACTTCGCTATTTCACCTCAGGTTCCAATATTTAAAGAAATCCATGGACTAAAAAAAGGAGATAAATTTATATTTAACGGGAATGATCTTGAAATTCTGGATGTTTTTTAATTTCAATCAAAAGATTATAAGAAGAGACCCTCCAAAAAGTAAAAATGTCATTCCCTTGAAAAAGGGAATCTCTTAAAGTGTATTTTAATAAAAACTATTGAGATCCCCAATCAATTTGGGGATCGACAAAATAGGACTTTTTGGACAGCCCTTTATATTATATTTTATAATTTCTTTTTTATTAATTCAACAAAATTGAAAATATCTTCTTCCAGAGTATCAAAAGAACACATCCAACGAATTTCATTTTTTGATTCATCCCAATCATAAAAGAAATATTCATCCATAAGTTCTTCAATTAATTCTCGCGAAGGTAATATTGCAAAAATACCGTTTGCTTCTACTTTCTGGGTAATTTTAATTTGAGGAATGTCTTTTACCTTTGATGCCAATAACTGAGCCATCTTATTTGAATGATTTGCATTTTGATGCCATAAGTTATCGCTTAGATATCTTTCGAACTGAGCTGATATAAAACGCATTTTTGAGGCTAATTGCATTCCTTGTTTACGAACATACATAAAATCTTTACCAAGTTCTTTATTCAAGAAAATAATTGCTTCGCCGTACATCATTCCATTCTTGGTTCCACCAAATGAAAGAATATCAACTCCTACATCTTTTGTAAATTCTTTAAACCCTAGACCTAAACTTACTGCTGCATTTGCAATACGAGCTCCATCCATATGTAAATACATATCATTCTCATGGGCAAAATCAGCAAGTGTTTTTATTTCATCAACGGTATAAACCGTTCCCATCTCAGTTGCCTGAGTAATTGAGATAATTTTTGGTTGAGAATGATGTTCAAAACCAAAACCATGCATGTGCTGTTTGATTGATTCAACCGTAAGTTTACCTTTAGGCGAATCCACCGACAATAATTTAAAACCATTAAACTTTTCAGGGGCACCACATTCATCAACATTTATATGAGCCGTTTCGGCGCAAATTACTGCATTCCACGAACGAGTTGCTGCATGTAATCCTAATACGTTAGCGGCTGTTCCTATAAAAACAAAATAGATATCGATATCCGTTCCAAAATGTTCGTAAAATTTTGTTTTGGCTCTTTCAGTATAAATATCATCGCCATACCCTACTGTATGACCAATATTTGCATCTAACATTGCTTTCATA
This sequence comes from Bacteroidales bacterium, assembly GCA_016342685.1. Classification (GTDB taxonomy): domain Bacteria; phylum Bacteroidota; class Bacteroidia; order Bacteroidales; family UBA12077; genus UBA12077. Next base: position 1,152,982 of record JAEINU010000001.1, read on the forward strand.
ATCTCAGGATGAACTCCTGAGTTATTGTCGCTCGCAAAACCACGTTTATTTGTTGTCATAATTAAATCCTTATCAATAAATCATTTTGTTACACTGAGCCTGTCGAAGTGTGAATCTTATAATGCCTAGGAGAATGTCATACTTCGACAAGCTCAGCATGACATTCTATTAATATACTTCTTAAAATTTCTCGTCGTACTTAGTCCATAAGAAATCACCTAATTCCCATGCTTTATCAACAACAGTCGTTCCCCATTTATTTGAGTATTTAGTAAGGTAATTAATTGTCTTTTGAGGTTTATTCTTTTTATAAAGCTTTAAAGCTGATTCTTCGAATGTTTTTTGATTTGCAAACAATTCTTTTTGCATTGGATTCCAAACTGCATCAATGTCGTAACGCATATCTCCCCAACGTTGTGCTGTCATAGTCCCCATTCTATTAAATGCCCACCAAGCCGATTCTCTTGTAAATCCATTCACTCTACCTGGAGTTTTATATGATAATGGTATGTCTGTAACACTAGCATAAACAGGAACATAAATTGATGTAGCAACGTTGTCTTGAGCTAACCAAACAACTCCACCGATTTCATCTGGTAACCAATCTCTGCACTGAATAATTGTTGCATACATCGTATACCAACGTGCAATTGTACGTTCTCCTAAGAAATCTATATGACCAGTTTCATCATCGACATGATACCAGCCACCACTTACGTTTGAAATAGCTAATTGATCGTAAGGCATAAAAGGATTTGCTAAAGGAGAAATAACAGATTTTCCTTCTTTATCGGTAGATTTTATACTTCTTGTCATATCGTAAGGAGTACCTTCATAATAATCCTTAAAAACCATTACTAAATCTTCTAAAGAAACCTTTTTGTCTGGTTTAACCGAAAATGGGTAATTCTCTGCATTTGGATCTAAATGTAATGATGGAGCTAATAAGTCAAAAATTCTCCACTCACGACGACGAGAACCAATTGCCTGACGACTTTCCGGAGCATATGCATAACAGAACTGAAAAGTTTCACTTTCGTTCCAATAGTCGTTTTCTTTTGCAACATCATAAATATTCTCTGAAGCCATAAAATAATCTGGTTTTGAAAGATCTATTTCTTTAATTGTACTCGCGTTTACATTGCATGCAACATGATCGTCTGGTACTCTTTGTGCTACCCAAACCGCTCCTACTTTATCTTTACCAGGACCAACAATTTCGAAATGCCAAACTTCTTTAGGATCAGCAATTGTTAAAACTTCACCGTAATCGTTCCAACCATATTTCTCAGTTAATTCACCTGCCATTTTTATTGCTTCACGTGCTGTTGTGCAACGTTCAACCATTAATTGGCAAAGTCTCTGACAATCTATTAAACCAGCATCTGATTGTAATTCATCTCTACCGCCAAAGGTTGATTCTCCAATCCCTAATTGTTTATCGTTCATACAAGGATATGCTGTATTGATAAATTGATATGTATGCTCAACTTGTGGTATTTCTCCAATTTTATCGTGCTTATATGCTGGCATTGCTTTAGTGTTATCTGCGGTTCTTTTATACATTGGAACCATTGCTCCAGCTTTATGATCTTTTGCTGGCCGAACATCCATCCACGAACGTGTCCTATGACTATCATCGGTATGTGATGTAATTACAGAACCATCAACCGATGCTAATTTACCTACAGTTATTGATGTGCAACCTTCAGGCACTCCACCTTTCCAATCGCTCTTATCTTGAGCATAATTTGAATTAATAAATGAAAAGCTTAATAAGAGTGTAAATGAAAGTTTTAGTATTTTTTTCATGATATATAATTTAAATTTTCAATTCGCCAAATTACAAAAAATCTTATTCATATCTTAAAGCTTTAACAGGATTATTCCTTGCTGCATTCCACGAAATTATGCTTATTGTTAATGTAGAAACTATTATTGCAATAAATCCCGCCAAGGCAAACATCCACCACTCAATATTTATTTTATAAGCAAAATTATCGAGCCATTTATTAAGAGAATATATTGATAAAGGAATTGATAAGGCAAAAGCTAATATTATCCATCTTAATAAGCTCCAGTTTAACATAAATACGATCTGCCATATACTACTACCATTAACTTTTCTTATTCCTATTTCTTTTGTTTTTTGCTTTGTTATAAGTAATGATAAACCTAACAATCCCATAGAGCAAATAAATAGTGCAATAAAAGTAAATATGCTTAAAAGCTTTTCCTGTAAGAGTTCTTTTTTATATACAGTTTCATACATTGACTGAATATGTTCATATTTAAAAGGATAATTAGGATAATATTTATTCCATGCTTGTTCTATGTCTTTTTTAGCTTTTACACTATTTTCAGTTTTATAGGATATTATAAAATTACCCAACCATAAATCTTTTCGTTTAAAGAATACATAGGGTTCTATTTCATTTTTTAAACTTGAAAAATGAAAATCTTCAACTACTCCAATTATTTTTCCTTTAGGAATTTTTATAACATCATTACTAAAAAGAAGTGCAAACTCTTTACCGATTATAGGTTCAGGATTTGAATACCCAAGTCGTTTTAATGCTGCCATATTAATGATGTACTCGCCAGATCCTTCATTATCGAAATACGAATCTGAGAAATTTTCACCTGCGACTAAATTCAAATTAAAAATATTCAGAAAATCAAAATCACAAGGAAAAACACCAATCATATTATCTTGTGGTTTGGTTTCATCGGAAATATAATCTTCTAATTCAAATGGAAACATATCGTTTGCTTCCCCACCAGGAGGTTCGAACATAGCAGAAACGAATTCAATAGATGGATATTTAGAAAGCTCATCTTTAAATAATTGAAAATTCTTTTGAACATCAGCATGCACATCTTCGAAACAAACAATACTGTTTGAATTGATACCCATTCCTTGGTTTATGGCGTACTTTGTTTGCAAATGTATTACCATTACCGCTACAATTAAAGAAATTGAAATGGTGTATTGAATTACAATTAAGCTAGAATTCAATCCTTTCTTCCAGAATTTATTGCCAGAAGAGAAATTTATAAAAGATTTTATTTTTCCTAGAGACGAATTAAACAATGGTAACAATCCTACTAAAATAACTAAAATTGAAAACACTAAACTAAAAACAAAAAGAAATGAAATATTACTTTCGGTTATAGAAAAACCATATGCTTTTTGTAAATATGTATTAAATAATAAAAGTGCTAGAGCTGTAAAAAACAAACTTATAACTGCAGTGTATAACCCTTCAAAAACAAAATGCTTAATGTTAATTTTTCTATTTGCACCAGATATTTTGTTTAGATACAAAAACTTATTGCTAAAAACCGACATGCCAATAGTTAAATTTGCATAATTTACTAGAGCAATAAACAATAATAAAAAGGCAGCAATAGATAAAGTGTAAATTACCGTATAGTTCCCATTTACTTCAATTTCTCTTAATTTATTAGATTCTAAATGTATTTTTTCAATATTCTGTAAGTGTGGTGTAATCGTAATATCTTCCTTTTTCATATTAAAAGTTTCCGCACCAAAATCGAGAAATTTATCTTTAATACTTTGTGGATTAGCTTTCTTATTAAGTAATAAATAAACCCATCCCCAGCCATTTAATTCGTTTTTATTAATAGATGAGACAATAAAATCGGGATGTAAATGACAATTTCTAGGAAAACTTTTCATTATACCGTTTACTGTATAATTCATATCTTCAGCATTAAACTGTCCTTTTGGTAAAGTTAGAATCTTTCCAATTGGATTTTCATTTCCAAATAACTTATTTGCATAAGTTTCTGAGATTATAAGCGAACTCGGTTTATTTAGTATTGTTTTAGAATCACCAATTAATAAATCAACATCAAAAATCTCGAAAAAAGTACTGTCAACAATAAATGCCTGTGTTATTTTATTAAATTTTTCATCATTTTTCAGATAGCTTCCTCTAATTCTACCCAAACGAACATAACTTTCTATCTCAGGAAAGTATTCTGCTAATTGTGGAATAAAAGAAGCATTAGGAGTTCTGGCAAAATGTTTACCACCTAAAAAGCCATCACTTGTAAAAGTATATCTATAAATCCTATCCGATTTACTAAAGTGTTTATCGAATGTTAACTCATTGTTTAAAAATACGGCTATTAGAATTAAGCCGCAAAGCGAAAGACTTAATCCAATAATTTTTATGAAGTTTAAAACAGGTCTTTTAACAAAATTCCTTAAAATAAAACGTTGTAGCATATCACTTTCAGATTTTAATAACAATCTAAAAGTAACTAATTAATACACAAATTTGTATTTCTGATTTGTTAAAAAATGTTATAACCCGACTTAAATTAAGGCATTATATAATATTTCAACTGGGTGCAATGCTCTTTTTCCCGTCCCATCTTTTATCTGATGGCGACAACTGGTTCCTGGAGCAGATATTAACGTATTGCTTTTGGCTTCTCTGACTGCTGGGAACAAAACCATTTCTCCGATTTTCATCGAAACATCGTAATGTTCTTTTTCATAGCCAAATGAACCAGCCATACCACAACAACCCGAAGGAATTTCTTCGACAGTATAATTTGCAGGAAAAGACAACAAAAATTTTGTAGGATCGGTTGATGCAACAGCTTTTTGCTGACAATGTCCATGTAATTTTATTTCTTGAGATTCATTACAAAACTGATTTTGTGTAATATTTCCTGCATCAATTTCTCGTTTTAAAAATTCATCAATCATTAGAGCATTTTTAGCAAGATCTATCGAAATTTGTTTTAGCTCATTGCCCACTAGATCTGGGTATTCATCTCGAAAAGATAAAATAGCCGAAGGTTCTATTCCCACTAAAGGTGATTTTTCAGTGATGACATCTTTTAAATAGTTCACATTTTTTATTGCAATTTTTTGAGCTTTTCTTAACAATCCTTTCGATAAGTATGTTCTTCCACTATCTATGTGCTTTGGAATTATAACTTCGTACCCTAGTCTGGTTAATAATTGCACCGTTGTTATTCCTAAATCAGTATCGTTATAATTCGTAAATTCATCGTTAAATAAATAAACTTTTCCTTTTGATTTGCTTTCCTTTTTAAGCTCACTTTGATATTTCTTCATCCATTTACTCATGGTTTTCTTACCTAATAAAGGCATACTTCGCTTAGGTGCAAAACCGATCATGTTCATTATAAAGGAAGAAATAGCTTTATTCTTCATTACTAGATTATATACACTTGGAACAATAGATGCCAACTTGTTAATCTCTGTTATGTAAGCTATTAATCTTGAACGTAAAGGAATACCGTGTGCATCATAATAATGTTGTAAGAATTCTGCTTTTAGTTTGGCAACATCGACACTTGAAGGACACTCAGATTTACAAGCTTTACACGACAAGCATAAATCCATTACGTCTTTAATCTCTTCATGATCAAATGGATTTTTCTTTGTTGATGTTGTTAAAAACTCTCGAAGTATATTAGCTCTGGCACGAGTTACATCATTCTCGTTTCGAGTTGCCATGTAACTAGGACACATCGTGCCACCAGACTTTTCTGTTTTTCGACAATCGCCACTACCATTGCATTTTTCTGTTGCGCGTACTATTCCACCAACATTCGAAAAATCAAATATGGTGTCAATTTCAGGCTCTTTACGATCCGATTCGTATCGAAGATTTGAAGTCATTGAAGGAACATCTACAATTTTCCCAGGATTGAATATGTTTTGTGGATCCCAAACTGCTTTTAATTCTTGTAATAATTTATAGTTCTTATTGCCAATTACAATTGGGATAAACTCTCCACGTACACGACCATCTCCATGTTCGCCGCTCATAGAGCCTTTATACTTTTTTACCAAATGTGCTATTTCCACCCCAATGGTTCGGAACATAGCAACATCTTTTGAATCTTTTAAATTCAATATTGGACGTAAATGCAATTCTCCAGACCCAATATGGGCATGATAAACACATTCAAGTTTATGCTTCTCAAGAATTTTCTTGAAATCATCCATGTAATCAGGAAGAATTTCAACATTTACAGCGGTGTCTTCGATTATGGATACTGGTTTGGCATCACCTTCCATATTGGATAATACTCCTAAGCCAGCTTTACGCAATGCCCAAACTTTTTTAGTTTCATCTCCATAAATAATTGGAAAATGATAACCATAATTAGCTTGTTTAAAATCTTCAATTAACTGTTTGCAAATATTATTGATTTCATCCTTTGAATCTCGTGCAAATTCAATAATTAATATAGCTCCCGGATCTCCATCAACAAAAAATCTATTTTTAAGCTGTTCTCTATTTCCTTTTGTTAGATTCAGGATGGTGTCATCCATCATTTCAACTGCACCTGGCTTATGCTTTAATGCAATTAGATTTGCCCTAAAAGCTTCTTCTTTTGTTTTAAAATGGGCAGCTAAAACAGCTATTCCCTTTGGCGGAATATCAACTAAATCGAGTTTTATTTCGGTTATAAAACCTAAAGTTCCTTCCGAACCACAAATTAAATTTGAGAAGTTAAACTGATTTTCTGTTTCGGAGAATGGTTCCGATTCTAAAAGAAGATCAATGGCATAACCTGTATTCCTTCTATATATTAATTTATCAGGGAATTCTGTCCTAATTTCGTTCTGATTTTCTTTATCAGATAAAAGTGTCTGAATATGCTGATAAATCTTATTTTCTATTCTATTCCCTTCTAATTTATCGTTAAACTCTTTTTTGCTTAGTGATTTAAACTCTACATCTTTACCATCGCTTAGAATTACTTTTGTAGATAAAGTGTGATCGCGAGTTGTACCGTAAATAATAGAGTGCGATCCACATGCATTATTTCCTACCATTCCACCAATCATACAGCGACTCGCAGTTGATGTTTCGGGGCCAAAAAACAAGCCATAAGGTTTTAAGAACATATTTAGTTCATCTAAAATAACCCCCGGCTGAACTCTTACCCAACGCTCTTTTTCATTCAATTCTAGAATTTGAGTAAAATACTTAGATACATCAACTACGATTCCATTTCCAACAACCTGCCCAGCTAATGATGTCCCAGCAGTTCTCGGTATTAAAGAAGTACTGTGATTGTTGGCAAATTCAATTAATTTCTTGATGTCATCGTTATCTTTAGGACGAGCTACAGCAATTGGCATTTCTCGATATGCCGATGCATCTGTAGCATAAAGAATTCGAGTTTTTTTATCGGTATATAAATCACCTTTTAGATTCTGGCTTAGTTCTTTTAATTTATTTAGCATTACCTCTATATTTTATCAAAAATGTAAATGTAATAACATAAAAAGAAAGCAGATGTTTTTTGCATCTGCTTTTTTTATAAAAATATTTTTAGATCTTATTCAGCGGAGAGTAATCTGTCACGCAGTCGGAACATTAATTGAACTTTAGTTCTAACATCAATAGGGTTAAACGGTTTTGCAATAATATCATCAGCTCCCATTTTAAGAGCTTTCATTTTAGAATCTCTATCGCTTAGGCCAGTTACCATTACGATTATTGTCTTTTCAAATTTTTTATCATTACGAAGCGATGTACATACTTCAAAACCATCCATTTGTGGCATCATTATATCCAACAAAATCATATCTGGAACAACTTCATTTGCAATCTTAATACCTTCATCACCGTTAGATGCAACGTGTAATTCGTATTTATACTCTAATATTTCAATAAAGAATTTACGAATAAGCTCTTCATCTTCAACTATAAGTACTTTCTTTTTATCAATCATATGGTCCAAATATTAATTAATCTTGATTATAAGATATCTATTTTAATTTCAAAATATACATTATTTTGTTAAATTTACGAATAATCTAACACTTTTTTTATGTCCGATCCCATTTTAAAAGTTATTATTAGACTTTGTTCATTATTTTCAAATATCGATGAAAATACGGATCATGAAAGGACAAGAGAATTAATAAAATCATACCTTAATAACCATACAAAGAACGAATTTGTTGACCAGTTTTTATATGTTTATGACTTTTATGTAAATCAACAAAATATAGATGAGTCAAAAAACTTTTTAAAAAAGGCTTCGTTAAGTGCAGTAAAATCTATTCGTTTAATCAATTCTATACATAAAGAATTATTACTAAAAGAGAAGTATCTTTTGGTTATTTTATTTTTAGAAATAGTTCGTTTTAAAGAAAAGATTCTATCAAGAGAGCATGACTTTATTGAAACCTTAGCAATCTCATTTAATTTAGAAGAAAAAGAATTTTATAATCTTAAGAATTTCATTCTGAAATCGTGGGTTGATATTCCATGGAAAAAGAATTTTATTTTAATTGATAATTCAAAGGATCCTGAAAACGCAGAGTATAAGCATATTTACAGAGAAAACTTAGATGGTAAAGTTTGTTTATTACAACTTAAATCGATTAATGAAATTTGGTTTTATTATAACGGAGAACAGCAACTTTTTTTAAATAGTAAAGAAATAAAGCCCAAAAAGATTTACGCTTTTAGTAAAGGGAATACTATATCTAGTTATAAAGTTGGATTTCAAAACATCAAACTCAAGCCTATTTATTATACAGAGGTTGGAATTAAATTAACAGATAATCCTGAATATAAAAATATTAACTTCGAGATTTCACATGTAGAGTTTAAATACCCAAATTCTAAAAAGGGGATTAACAATTTTTCTTTTAAATCGGAATCTCACTTATTTGTTGGTATAATTGGCCCTAGTGGTTCTGGAAAATCGACTCTTTTGAATCTATTAAATGGTACTTTAAAGCCTAATAGTGGAAATGTTTTTATTAATGGAATTGATTTACATGAGGAAAAGGATAAACTTAAAGGTTTAATAGGATATGTGCCACAAGATGATTTGCTATTTGACGAACTTACTGTTTATCAGAACCTATACTTTAATGCTAGGCTCTGTTTTAGTGATTATGATGAAGAAAAAATTGATAAAACTGTTTTAGATGTATTAAAGGAGTTAGATCTAATAGATATAAAAGATTTAAAAGTTGGAAACACTATTCACAAGGTTATTAGTGGAGGGCAAAGAAAACGATTGAATATTGGTATGGAGTTAATGCGTGAACCTGCAATTTTATTCATTGACGAACCAACTTCAGGATTATCATCAAATGATTCAACGAACTTAATTAATACCTTGAGAGAACAAACTCTTCGTGGAAAGTTGGTTTTAATGAACATACATCAACCTTCGTCTGATATATTTAAACTAATTGACCAATTAATCGTTCTTGACGATGGTGGATATGTTGTTTATACAGGGGATCCTTTAGATTCTCTTGTTTATTTTAAAACTCTGAGTGATCAGATAAACCCCTCGGAAAAAGAATGCCCCAATTGTGGAAATGTTAACCCAGAGTCGGTTTTAGAATTGCTTGAGGAGCGAACAATTAATGATAACGGAAGATATACTCATAAAAGAAAAACATCGCCAAAACAATGGTTCGATATGTTTAGAGAGCATGTTCCTACCGATATTTCTTCGGCTCCCAAAATAAAGGAATTGCCAAAAATACATTTTAAAGTACCTAAGAAACGAAAGCAATTTTTGATCTTCAGCAGAAGAAATTTCTTATCTAAATTATCTAACAAACAATATTTATTAATAAGTTTATTAGAAGCACCAATTTTAGCAATTATACTTGGACTTTTTACCAAATACAATATTGGAACACCAAACGATCCAACAGCATATATATATAGTAAAAATGTAAATATTCCAGCTTATCTATTAATGAGTATTATTGTATCTCTATTTTTTGGTTTACTTATTAGTGCCGAAGAAATTATTAAAGATCAAAAAATACTAATTCGAGAAAAATTCCTGAATTTAAGTAGGTTTAGTTACATTAATTCTAAAATAGTATTTCTATTTATTTTAACAGCAATTCAAACATTATCTTTTGTTTTAATTGGGAATTTTATGCTGGAAATAAAAGGCCTTTCATTTAACTTTTGGCTAATTCTTTTTTCGACTGGTTGTTTTGCAAATATCTTGGGTTTAAATATTTCTGCCAACTTGAAATCTGTGATTGCAATTTATATTTTAATTCCGTTTTTAATAATACCTCAAATATTACTGAGTGGTACAATTGTAAAATTTGACAAGCTACATAGTTCCTTAACAAGCAAAGAATATCCACCAATTATTGCAGATATTATGCCTTCGAGATGGGCATTCGAAGCACTCTCAGTATCGATGTTTACAGAAAATAAATTCGAGCGGCAGTTTTATAAAGTTGATAAGATTAATAGCGATGTTTCTTTCAAATTAAATTTTTTAATTCCTAAAATTACAGGATTATTGGATGAATGTAAAACCAACATTGTAACTAAAAATGATGAAAGAGAACTAGAAAGAAAATTTTTAATTCTTGACAATTCTCTTCGCTATTTTATTTTAGATATTCCAGGAATACGAACAAAAGTCGAGGGCTTGGAAAACTTATCCTACGAAATTAGGATTAATGAACTACAAAATCTACTTGAATATGTTAAACTATTTTATTCAGAATATCTCGATAAAGCATTATACAAGAAAGATGAAATAATTAATAATATTGCTAAAGAAAATAATGGAACAATGGGCTTTGTAAATTTCAAAGATCAATATTATAACGAATCGATTGCGAACATGGCCTTAAATAATGATGATTGGGAAAAACTTTTTATCCATAAAAATGTTGTTGTAAGAAAATATGAACCTGTATTCATGACACCTGCAAATAAAATGGGAAGAGCTCACTTTTATGCACCCTTTAAAAGAATTGGGAATATTGAGATAAGAACATCCTATTTTAATTCAATTGTAATTTGGATACTTAGCATTATGTTATATACAGTCTTAATTTTTGATCTTTTTAAATATTTAAATTATAATTTGTATATTAATACGTTTAAATCATTAAAAAATAAAGAACAATAATTATTGTAACCTGCAAACTTTAAAAACCATAAATATGAAAAAACAATCATTCTATCCGATTCTTGCTATTCTTATATTTTTTGGGTCGTTAAGCTTATCATGTAAGTCGAATGTTGAAAAAGATGATACAACAGATATTGATTCGCAAGCTATAACAGATTCTCTTTTAGCAAGCAACGAAAGCTTAGTGTTTTATAGTTTTCCATCATCACAAGAAATGTTTTCTTTTATTAAGAAAGACGCTGAACTTGTTTATAGAACCGATTTGGTTAATTCTACTGATAATTTTTCGAAATACATCGATACCAGATCTAAAAATCTTGCTTTAGGAATTTATCTTGCCGATTTATCATATATGACGCTTTTTAATAAAACAAGTAATTCATATGATTATCTTGATGTTATTACTAAGTTGAGTAATGATTTAAGAATTAATTTGCCATTTCAGAAAAGTTTTATTGAGAGAATTAAAAATAATTTGAACAACGAAGACTCATTGGCAAATATTTCCGATGAATACTCAACAAAAATTGTGGATTTTTTGTTACAGAACAACAAAGATAAAATACTGGCGAATATTACTTCGGCAAGTTATATTGAAGGTTTATATATCGCTTTAAATTTAGTTGAAGGTTATTCAGACGATAATATTGTAATTAGAAGAATTGTAGAACAAAAACATTCGTTTACCAATCTTATTAAGTATGCGAAAAAGTATCATTACGATGAGAACACGAATACTGCAATAGACTTGTTAACACAAATTTACAATGTTTTCGAAAAGTTTGATGTAATTGAAGAAAGTAAGTCGACAATAGAACGCGACGAAAATAACAGAATGGTACTTAAAGGTGGTAAAAAAATTATTATTTCGGAAAATGAATACAATGAGTTAAAGCAAATTGTAACAGAAGTAAGAAATAAAATTATTGAAAACAATTTATAAAAATTGAATCATGAAAACTTATAAAATAGTTTTTTTAATTTCATTTACATTATTCTCTTTTGTTGCGTTAAGCCAAAACTGCGTAAATTATCATAGCGAAGAATGTAGATGGGCCGACGATAGTTTCCTTTATAGTCGTCAGTCTAAGAGTGCAATGTTTACACCTGGAATGTCATCTGAATTTGTAATAACAGTTTACGACGAAGAGTATTATATTTCCATTAAAGGTGAAAAAGTTTTGGGAAAAATAAGAATAAGAGTTAGAGAAGATAATCCGGAAAAAACAGTTTTATACGACAATTCAAAATTTAAATACGAAGATTTCTTTTATTTTAAAAACGAAAATACTCGAAATTTAATTATTGAAGTCTCATCTGAGGCAAAAAAGAAGTTTTCTTCTTCGGCAGATCGACATTGTTTAGGAGTATTAATTGAGTTTAGGAATGAAAACAATACCAAAGGAGATACTGGTTTTTAATTATTCAATTTATATTCATTGATTTTAATATTTAAAGCATAAAAAAATGAGTGTTTTAGTAAATAAAGATTCAAGAGTAATAGTTCAAGGTTCTACAGGTGGTGAAGGTACATTTCACGCTCAACAAATGATTGATTACGGCACCAATATAGTTGGTGGTGTTACGCCGGGTAAAGGTGGTCAAACTCATTTGGGAAAACCAGTTTTTAACACGGTTACAGATGCTGTGAGAGAAACACAAGCAGATGTTTCTATAATATTTGTACCTCCTGCTTTTTCGGCAGATGCAATTATGGAAGCTGCAGATGCAGGAATTAAAGTTATTGTTGCAATTACAGAAGGAATTCCTACTTCGGATATGGTAAAGGTTAAAGAGTTTTTAAAAGATAAAGACTGTAGACTGATAGGTCCTAATTCTCCAGGAATAATTACTCCAGGAGAAGCCAAAGTAGGAATTATGCCGGGATTTATTCATAAAAAGGGAACGATTGGAATTGTTTCTCGCTCGGGGACATTAACCTACGAAGCCGTTGATCAAATTACTAAGATCGGTTTAGGACAATCAACCGGAATAGGAATTGGTGGTGACCCTATAATTGGAACAACTACATTAGATGCAATTAAGCTATTTATGAATGATCCTGAAACAGAAGGCATTATTCTAATAGGTGAAATTGGAGGAAGCATGGAAGCAGATGCTGCTTTATGGATAAAAGAAAATGGGACAAAGCCTGTTGTTGGTTTTATAGCAGGGAAAACGGCTCCCAAAGGCAGAAGAATGGGACATGCTGGAGCAATTATTGGTGGAAAAGATGACACTGCCGAAGCTAAGATGAAGATCATGTCGGAATGCGGAATTTACGTGGTAGACTCACCTGCTGACATAGGAAAAAAAATGAGCGAAGTTTTAAAAAATTAATACTTTCTTTTTTATACATTTGTGAGCGGATAAATTAATATATCCGCTTTTCTTTTTACTAATAAACTTCTATTAATTATATTCAAATAATGAGGAATTGGGAAGATAAAATTGTAGTTATTGCGGAAGACGAACAAATTAATTTTCTGTTTTTAAAAGCGGTATTAAAACCTACAAAAGCAAAAATTATTTGGACAAAGACGGGAAGAGAAACAATTGACATATGCAATGCTGAGCCAATTGATATTATTTTAATGGATATAAAAATGCCCGATTTAAACGGTTTAGAAGCAACTATTGAAATTAAAAAAATATTTCCTAATTTACCTATTATTGCACAAACTGCATATGCAATGGAAGAAGACGAGGAAGCAAGTATGGAAGCTGGATGCAACGATTATATTACTAAACCAATACGCCCAGATAATCTTCTTACCATAATGTCGAAATATTTGTTTTAGAGAGAAATACTAAATCCAACCCTCAATTGAGGATAGGTGTATGGATTTTTCTCGTTTGGATTTAAATTCCACAATAAAATTATGTAAGATTTGGCTTTACGACCCATTTGTTGAAAATATCCCCCACCTACTAAAACGTTATGAAGCCAATATCTGCTTAAATCAGAATCAGAATCATTAAAATATATATAATTATATTCTGTATTTAAAAATTCATACTCAAGATGAGCAATAATTCCACTATGACCTTTAACTTTCAAAATATTTCTAAAATCTTTTATTAGTGCTATTTGTGAAAAGACACTTCCCCCATAAACACTTGTTTCGAAATTCCCACTAATAGATCTTTTATCATTTAAATATTGATATTTACCACTCAAACCTATGTTTATTCTTTCTGTAACTTGACTTCCAAAAACCAGATTAACATCTATATAGGTATACGACCCAAATCCCATCCATAAAGAACCACCTGTAAATAAGTAAGGCTTAAAATCACCTTTTTTATCTTCTTTCGTTTTATTAATGATCGGATTTTGAGTAAAACCATTTATTGAAAATAAAATCAATAAAAAGCTTAATATTGTTTTTATTTTAAGTTTCATGTTCATCATTTTTTTAAATAAAAAGAGTAATTCCTTATAAAAATTAATTAATTTACTCCAAATATATTTTAAAGATAAAACAAAATTATGAATATCGTTATAACAGGCTCTAGCAAAGGAATTGGATTCGAACTCGCAAAATTGTTTGCACAAAACGATGAAAATACGGTTATTGGGATTGCCAGAAGTGAAGTGTTGTTAACAGAGTTGAAAAATGAATGTATAAAACAAAATTTGAAATCTAAATTCAGACCAATCGTATTTGACCTAGAAGACTTAAGTGCAATTAATTCAAACTTAAAAAGCCAAATTGAACAATACGTTGATTGCATAGACATACTTATTAATAACGCAGGGTTTCTTTTAAATAAATCGTTTCAAGAAACACAAATCGAAGAAATACAGAGAACATTTAATGTGAATTTAATTAGTCCTGCAATTCTTTTGCAAAGCTTAACTCCATTGCTCGAAAAAAGTGACATTAAGCATGTTGTAAACATTTCTAGTATGGGCGGGTATCAAGGAAGTTCAAAATTCTCAGGACTCTCTTTTTATAGCGCTAGCAAAGCCGCTTTAGCAAACCTAACAGAATGTTTAGCTGAAGAATATAAAGAAAAACACATTCGGTTTAATTGTTTAGCATTAGGAGCCGTGAATACAGAAATGTTACAAACAGCTTTCCC
The DNA here is from genome assembly GCA_016342685.1 of Bacteroidales bacterium. Classification (GTDB taxonomy): domain Bacteria; phylum Bacteroidota; class Bacteroidia; order Bacteroidales; family UBA12077; genus UBA12077. The sequence goes on from JAEINU010000001.1 coordinate 1,168,033, forward strand.
TGGTTATAAAGCCCCATTAAAGGCTGAAGAAATGTCCCAATATATTTATGATTTTGCCACAAAGGCTTATAAATATATGAATGGGAAAATTATTCCTTTAAGTCTATCAACACCATAAAAAAAAGGCATCTAATTTAGATGCCTTTTAAAATTATATTGTAATTGATTATACGTATACTTTAGGATCAACTTCACCTTTCATTACCATATAGCCATTCATTGCTAGCGCTTCCATTTCGTCTTCGCCAGGATATACAATAACTGGAGCAATAAAGCTAACCATTTCTTTAATGTAATCAATAATTATCTTATCGTAAGCCATACCACCTGTAAAAAGAATTGCGTCAACTTCACCTTTCAATACAGCGCTTAATGATCCAACTTCTTTACCCAATTGATATGCAATTGCATTGTGTACTTTAATAGCTTCCTCGTCTCCATCTTTTACTCTCATTTCAACTTCGTAAGCATCGTTTGTTCCAAGATAAGAAACAAATCCACCTTCACCTTTGATCATTTTTTTAACCTGATCGTGAGTATATTCACCACTGAAACAAAGTGTTGCAACTTGTCCACAAGGTAAAGTACCTGTTCTTTCAGGAGAAAATGGGCCATCGCCATCTAGTGCATTATTAACATCAATAACACGACCTTTTTTATGAGCTCCTACAGAAACACCACCCCCTAAATGCGCAACAATCAGGTTTAATTCTTCATATGGTTTATCAACTGATTTTGCATATTTTCTTGCAATAGCTTTTTGATTTAATGCATGAAAAATAGAATGACGTAAGAATTTTGGATGACCAGAATAACGGGCTACATCTTCCATTTCATCAACAACAACAGGATCAGCAATAAAAGCGCGTGCATTATCTAATGATTTTGCAATATCGTTTGCAATTAAACCACCTAAATTACTTGCATGTTCTCCCAATTTACTTTCATGTAAATCGTTAATTAAAGCTTCGTTTACTTCGTAAACGCCTGATTCTATTGGTTTAACCAATCCGCCACGACCAACAATTGCTGTAATTAAATCAATTCTTATTTCTGCTTCTTTAAGTTCTTTTAGAATAATATCTTTTCTAAAACTAAATTGCTCAACTACAGATTTAAAAGGTTTCAATTCTTCTGATGAATGTTTTATATTCTTCAAAAAAATTGATTTAGAACCTTGATACACCGCAATTTTAGTTGAAGTAGATCCTGGATTAATCGCTAAAATTCTTTGCTCTTCCATTTCTATATATTTATCAAATTAATATTTCACTATTTTACATTGCAGCGGCTAGTGCAATCGACATCATTTTACTTTTGTCGGTATCTGCTCTAGACGTTAAAACTACAGGAACTCTCGCCCCCATAATAACTGCAGCTGAAGTACATCCTCCCATGAACATTAAAGTTTTGTATAAGATGTTTCCACTGTTTAATTCAGGTGCAACAAGAATATCAGCGTCACCAGCAACATCACCAGTAATTCCCTTATGCTCAGCAGCTTCTTTCGAAACAGCATTATCAATTGCAAAAGGTCCATCTATTGTACAACCTTTAATCTGTCCACGTTGATTCATAACAGTTAACATTGCTGCATGAGTTGTTGACTCTATTTTAGGATTTACAACCTCTAAAGGTCCAACAATTGCAACCTTTGGATTCATATTTCCTAAACGATGGAAAACTTCAACAGAATTATTAATAATATTTACTTTATCGTTAAACTCAGGTGCAATATTCATTGCGGCATCAGTTATTCCAATTAACTTATGGTAATAAGGAGATTCAATTAAAGCAAAGTGACTAAGTGTAGAAGCTTTACGTAAACCATTTTCTTTATCTAACACTGCTTTTAATAAAGGAGCAGTACTTACTAAACCTTTCATTAAAATATCAGCTTTACCTTCTTTTATTAAAGCCACTGCTTTTATAGGTGCTTTAGAAGGATTATTTTCTTCGTAAATATCGACATTAGATAAATCAAAGTTGATTTCTTTGCTTATTTTTTCAATTTCTATCTTGTTACCAACCAAAACAGGAACAATTATTCCAGCCTGATACGCATTCTTAACGGCTTCTAAAACAGGTTTATCTGCTGCTGCTGCAACAACTAATCGTCTTGTTTCTTTACCTTTCGCTAATTCAATTATATCGTTTAACGATTTTAAAGTCATTATTGTAGTTTTATGTTTAAAAATTAGTTTCTGATTTTCGCTGCAAAAATATATAATTAATTCTTTAAAAAAAATGGAATTAGCAATTACTGAGCACTTACAATTTTTTGTGTATCTTGAGCAATAACCAACTCTTCATTTGTTGATACCATTACAACTTTTGTTCTTGACTCTGGTTTTGTTAACTCTAAATCAACACCACGTTTACCTTTGTTTAATTCAGCATCAAAATCAATTCCTAAATATTCCATATTTTCGCAAACGCGACTTCTTATTTCGCATCCGTTCTCTCCTATTCCACCTGTGAATAAAACCATATCAACACCACCCATTGCAGCTGAATATGCTCCAATAAATTTCTTAACGCGATATATAAACATTTCGAAAGCGTACGTTGCTCTTTCATTACCTTCTTCTTTTGCTTTTTCGATGTCTCTCATATCAGATGAAATACCTGAAATTCCCAATAAACCACTTCGTTTATTAATCATGTTATTGGTATCCTGAATTGTAAGATCTTCTTTTTCAGCAATAAACAACAAGGCTCCTAAGTCTAAGTTTCCTGCGCGTGTACCCATCATTAATCCTTCTACAGGTGTAAAACCCATAGATGTATCAATAGATTTTCCATTTTTAATTGCTGCAACCGAAGCTCCATTTCCAAGATGACAAGAAATTACTTTTTTATCTTTCCAATCCCAACCAACGAGTTTACAAGCTTTTTTAGCTACATATTTATGACTTGTTCCATGAAAACCATAACGACGAACTTTATACTTTTCGTAATATTCGTATGGTAAACCATATAGGAATGATTTTGGTTCCATCGTTTGATGGAATGAAGTATCAAAAACAACAACCTGTGGTACGTTTGGAATTAATTTTTCCATTGCCAAAATACCTTTTAGGTTTGCTGGATTATGAAGTGGTGCTAACTCAATACATTCTTCAATTCTATCCTTTACCTCTTCGGTTACAAATGCACTTTCTTTAAAATACTGTCCACCATGAGCAACTCTGTGTCCAACAGAACTAATTTCTTCAACACTCTTAATAACACCATGTTCTGGCGATAATAAAGCTTCTAAAATCAAATCAATTCCTTTTGTATGATCAGGAATATCAGCTGTTAAAGTATGTTTTTTATCGTCACTTGTTTTGTGAGTTAATTCACCATTACAAATTCCAATTCGTTCAACAAGACCTTTAGCTAGAAGATCTGCTGTTTCTGAATTTGTCATATCTAATAATTGATACTTTATTGATGAACTACCGCAATTTAATACTAAGATTTTCATTGATTTATTTGCCTTTATATTTGAATATATTGTATAAAACTATTGTTGTCCTATTGCTTGATTTGCTGTAATAGCAACTAAATTTACGATATCGCTAACAGAACAACCTCTCGATAAATCATTAATTGGAGCTGCCATGCCCTGTAATACAGGACCAACTGCTTCGGCACCGGCTAAACGTTGTACTAACTTATAAGCTATGTTTCCTGTTTCTAATGTAGGGAAAACTAAAACATTTGCTTTTCCTGCAATTTCGCTTCCTGGTGCTTTTTTCTGACCAATAGCTTCAATAATTGCAGCATCGGCTTGTAACTCACCATCTATTTTTAACGATGGATCCATTTCTTTAGCAATTTTGGTAGCACTTACAACTTTATCAACCATTTCGTGTTTTGCACTTCCTTTAGTTGAAAAGCTTAACATTGCAATTCTAGGTTCTATTCCAGCAATTGCTCTTGTTGTTTCACCAGTAGCAACAGCAATTTCTGCTAATTCTTTATCTGTTGGGTTTGGATGAACTGCACAATCAGCAAATACCATTAATCCGTCTTCGCCAAATTGTTTATCTTTTAGGATCATTAAAAATGCTCCAGAAACAACACTAAAACCCGGCTTTGTTTTTACATATTGAAATGCAGGACGTAAAACATCTCCGGTCGAGTTTTCAGCACCAGCGACTTCACCATCAGCATCACCATTTTTTATCATTATGGTAGCTAAATACAATGGGTTTTCAACTAATTTAGCAGCATCTTCTCTTTTTAAACCTTTTTTCTTTCTAAGTTCAACCATTAAATCAATATACTCATCCTTTTTTTCATGATTAACAGGATCAATAATTGTTGCTTTGTCGATATTCTTAAGATTTAAACGCGCAGCTTCTTTTTTAATTTCTTCAGAATTCCCTGTTAAAATAACTTGAGCGATATTTTCTTCAATAATAATATCGGCAGCTTGTAGAGTTCTTTCTTCAGTTGATTCCGGAAGAACAATTTTCATACTCTGCTTCTTAGCACTTTCTTTTATTTGATCTATTAAATTCATTGTATTTCAGTTATTTATAGTGATGTTATATTTTTATTCAAAGTTATACAAAAAAGCTTTTTTCAAATTATTTTTCTAATGATATTTTTCATATGAAAATGTGTTTCACAACAAGTTTTATCTAACAATATCAATTGTTAGGAGTATGCTAGGTATTCCAAATTTTCCAAGAATAATTTGCTTGGATTTTAAGCATCTCTAATCCATTTTTAATTACAGCTCCTTGCTCCTGTCCTTTTTTTAGAAAAACAGTCTGGTTTGGGTTATAAATTAAATCATATAATATATGCTTCGATGACACTAATTTGTATGGGATATTCGGGTATTTATCCGTTTCGGGAAACATTCCTAAGGGTGATGTATTTATTATTATCGTGTAATCTTGAAGAATCTGTTCGTTTATTTGATCGTAAGAAATACTATTTTCCTGAATGGGATTTCTGGATGCAAATAAACACTGAATATTTGCTTTTCGTAAAGAATAAGAAACAGCCTTTGAACTACCTCCTGTTCCTAGTATCAATGCTTTTTTATGATTTTCGTTTAAGATAGGTTTTAAACTCTCCCAAAAACCAAGACAATCTGTATTGTAGCCATAAAGTTTAAGTTTTGAATTTTCTCGATTAAATTTTATTGTATTTACCGCTCCAATTTCTTTTGCTGCATTGTCTAAATAATCAAGAAATGGTATCACTTCTGTTTTATAAGGTATAGTAACATTTAATCCGGAAAGTTCAGAAGAATCAGTAATTAATTGATTAAATTCATCGATGGTTTGTAAGGGGTATAAATTATAATATGCATCTTCTATTCCTTCCTTTATGAATTTCTCTTTAAAGTATGAAAGTGAAAATGAATGTGTAAGACTTTTACCTATTAAACCATATAATTTCATTTGGTTTCCTTACTTGCAAATTTTTCTATTAAAGATATGGAAATAAATCCAATTACGATTAAAACAACTGCAATAATTACTTCATTATTAAAAGATTCTGGAATATATTGAGATGATGACTGGATTACTTTTTCTCCATTTTTCATGATATAACTCCCCGCTTCATCAACCATGTATAAATAATTCTTCCATGGCCATAAAATGCCCAATGAACCAAGAATAAATCCTGTTAAAAGTGAAATAGTTTGATCTTTATACTTTTTGTAAATCCATGATAAAATATGAGAAAATGCTATTAAACCGACAATAGCGCCCATAATAACCGGAATTAGAATTTTTATTTCCATATTATTTACCGCATGAATCATTACTAATTCATAATTTCCTAAAAGAATCAATATAAACGAGCCTGATAAACCTGGAAGAATCATACTGCAAATTGCTACTACTCCACAAAGAATTAAGTATAAGAATGAATCGTTTTCGGTAGCTTGATTTAACATAGTAATTGTTATTGCAATTGCAGTTCCAATAACAAAACTAGCAACCACAGATATATTCCATTTCTTAATTGTTTTTCCAACATAGTATACCGAAGCCAAAACTAAACCAAAGAAAAATGCCCAAACAAATACCGGATAATTAATAAAAAGATACTTAAGTAATCGAGCTAAAGTTAAAACACTTACAACCATTCCCGAGAAAACAGCAATTAAGAAGTATAAATCGATGTGCTTTATTAACTCTTTTATTTTTCCAGCAAATAGTAGTTTAATAGCTTTTCCATTAAATGATTTTATAGCATTTATCAACCTTTCAAAAACACCTGTTATTAAAGCTATAGTTCCACCAGAAACACCAGGAATTACATTTGCTGCTCCCATAGCAAAACCCTTTAATACAAGATATATATATGTTCTCATTCCAATTCAGTTTATATAAAAAAACGAAAATAACTTTTGTATAAAATTATTTTCGTTCTTATGTTTAAATTATTATATCATTACCTATTTTAATCTAAATAGTATTTATTCAATAGTTTATTAATTGATTTATTTTCAATTATTTCAGGAAATATAGTCACCGCCTCTTGATATTTCTTTGGATCTAATTTAAGTCCAGTTTCAAATGTTTCAAGAGATTTCTTTGGCTTTTTATCGAGCAAATAACATGCTGCAAGTTTAAAACAGATTGTTGCATTTCCTGAATGATCTTTTGAAAATTCTGTAAGCGTATTAATTGCTTTTATATACTCTTTGTTTTTAACGTATGCTTCGCTTAAAGCAACAACAAAATCTAATTCCTCGGGATCAATATCAACTGCCTTTTTGTAAGCGACAATAGCTTTTTTCCAATTATTAAGATCCACATTAACATTTCCCAGAAGAAAATAATACTCTGGGTTAAGATCATCAATTACAATTGCATTTTCTACTAAAGGTAAAGCTTGAGCTGATTTACCAACACGAAACATTACGTTTGCTTTACCATAAATAGCATCGGAATAAAAATTGTCTTCTGTTAAAGCCTGATCGTAATATTTTAAAGCTGTATCGTATTCCTTTAAACCATCGTAACAATCACCAATATAAGTTAATATCTCAACGCTTTTACCGTCAAATTTCAGATATTCTTTGTAATTGAGAATTGCACTGTGAAAGTCTTCTTTATTTGAGTATGAATTAGCCAAATTGAAATAAGCAACTGAAAAATCAGGATTAATAGCTATTGCAAAATCATAAGCATCAATTGCTTTAGTGTAATTCTCGTTCTTATTGTATAAGATTCCCAAATTATACCAACCATTCTCAGAAAATGGTTCTTTATCGAGATATTGTTTGTAATACTCTATGCTTCGGTTAATCTGACCAAGTTTTTCGTAGCAGTATCCAATATCATATAACAACATGATATTGCTAGAATCTAAATCAAAAGCATTATGCAAATACTTTAGAGCTGTTTTATATTGACCAATCTGCTCGAAAGACTGAGCTACAGTATGAATAACATCTATTTTATCGTCGATTGTTAAATCAATTGCAGTATCGAACGCTTTTTCGGCTTCTTTATAATGACCTGATATATTTAAAGCACTACCCTTTATTAAGAAAACATCACTATTGGTATATTCGATTTTTTCGACATACTCAATTACTTGCAATGCTCTAGAAACGTAACCTTTATCAACAAAAACCTGTGCTTTTTTTAACTCAAGACTCACCGAGCCGGGATGTTGCTGCGAAGCAAATTTCACAACATCTAATGCATTATTTGCTTTGTTTGTATCAATATAATAATCGATAATATTCTCGAACTCAGAAACATCAAAAAAGTATTTCGTTTTTCTCTTCACCATCTCCTCATAGCGATTAACTAGTTCGCTATATTCTTCATCATGGAAAATATCTTCAAATTCTTCTTTCATATCACTTAAAAATGTGCCTGCAAAGCTAATAAATTTAGATTCAATCTTAGTAGTTTTTAAGATTATTTAACGTCCAAAAATACTTTATCGTATTTATTCAAAACATCTCGCTTAACTTGTTCAATTTGAGCCAGTAAAGATTCATCACTAATTTCATACAATAACAAGTTGTATTGTTCTATTAAGCTGTTTTTAAATACTTTTGCAATACGAATATCTTTATTGTTTATTCCATTATTTTCTATTTTCTGACAAATCTCGTTTATTCCAAAAAATGCATCGTTAAACTTTAGAAGAATTACAGCCATATCTCTTCCATATAACTTATTCAAAGCAATCCACAAACTCTTTTCCGGATTGTAATCTGTTGTGTTCCAATAATAATTCGCAGTTGTTAAAGCGGAAATTGAACTAAATTCTGTGATTGAATCTAATTTCAGAATTATTTTTGCCCCTTTTGTGTACTTGTGAAAATTTTCAGGAGCATTAAAATTATAAGGTTCAAAAAGTGAAGAAACTCTTAATTTTCCTGAATAATATTGTTTTAGATATTCGGCATGAAATCTGAAATCAGATTTAGAAAAATTATTATCAAGATAAATTGACTGATCTTTAACTAAGTTATTGATTTGATTAATATTTAAATAATCAATAGAATTAGAACATTTGTTTTCTCCGGTCCAAATCATTGCGACATCTACAGGCAAAGTATTGTGTAGATTTTCAAAATATCGATCTGCTTTACCCTTACTTTTATTAATCTGGTCAAGATTATAAAACTCAGGTAATAATTCAATTTGAATCGACTTATTTTTCCTTTTTAAGATTTTAATGATGTGATTAAGTTGCTTTAAATCACCAACAGTATTAGAAATCAGTGCCGATTCTGTTTTATTGAAAACCTGCTTATCAATTGTACGAATAGATTCCAAAGCTTTTGCATAATCATTATCTATAATCAAACTAATTTTATTGTAATCTTTTATTTGTTCGGTTGTAATTGAATTGATCGAAAAATATGGATTGTTTAGTTTAGCTTCTTTCAATAAAATCCAACTTTTTGCTTCGGCAGCTAACTTATTCCTTGAGGGAATTATGTATCCTCTAGTTTTAAAATCTGGGAAATCGAAAATATTTGCTGAATGCAGAACTGCTTTATTCTTATCGAGTAACTGAATTAAGGTTAAAACCCCATTATACAAACTCTCCTGATCATTTGCATTTACAAATAGAATATTTTCTTCGAGATCGGACTTTATATAATATGAGCTTGTATGCTTAAACAATAAAGAATCGGGTAACGTGCTCTGATAATGCTTGTAAATACTATTTTTCCCGATTGAAAGCACTACGCTGTACTTTTTAACATCATCAATAGTTAGATTTTTTACAATCTTTATTTTTTGTTTATCGGTTATTTTAGTTTCAATCTCTCTTTTCAGTTTATTTGCTATCGATAATAAGCTGTTATCTTCTAAAACGATTATTGGAAGAAGATTATCTTTTGAATTAAAGTATGAAATTGCATTTTTTGCCTCAATTTGTTTTGGTGTTGGCAACAACATATCATAGACAGTAAATGAAGAATCGAAATAAGGTTTTAATCGTTCCAAAAGAGCAAAATTCTGGTTGGTGTAACGAAAATCTACTTTATCAATCCACAAAGTTCCAGTACCCTTTAAACCAACAAATATTTTTACATACCGAGCTTGATCTGGTATATCGCCATTAAAATATGGAAAGCTTGCTGTTTTCCCATGAACTTCACACCAATTTAAACTATCGATGTCCCAATAGTTTATAAAACTTAAGGAAGCAAATGAATTGTCGATGTTTTTCGACTCGAATGGATTGAATTCTTTTGCATCTATCTGAATTTTATTTTTGTCGAAATAAATAAGTCTGATATTTACAGCATCATATAACTTCCCTCCCAATCTTTCTTTGTATGATTTTATATTGTTCAATTTAAGATGCATTTTTAAAAAGTAATTACCTGGAATTACTTTTATATAATCGCTCAAAATACCCTCGCCTAAATCCTCTGTTTCGTGCGCTACCTGTCGTTGTATTTTTACAGAATGAATTCCGTCGAAAACTTCGCAGGGTTTATAATCTAGATTTTGCTTATTTACCCATTCAATGTTACTTCCTATTTTCTTCCATCCATCAATATCAAATGTTTTTATATTACTTTCTTCGTAAAATAACTTTCCCGATTCGAAAGAAGAATTTGGAGCGAGGTTTTTTAAATCGTATTGATGCAATCGGGTATTTAGTGGAATAATTACAGGATCCTTTGATGTCCATGATGCTTGTAGACGAGATTGATCTTCTTTTTTACAGCCGAGCAGGCTTATAACAAACAAAACAGAAAGAGAAACAATATTGAAGGATTTTCTCATTTTTAGTCGAGATTTTTAATAAATATTTTCAGCAAATTAATTTATATGAAAATACTACATATATTAAAGTGAAACCAATATTGTGTTTAAAAGTTATTAAAAATGATGTGTTTTTTATTCACAAACAAAATCTTTTTCGAGCCACTAGCTTGTTAGTTCAAGCTTCCAAGCTTGGACTCAATACTTTCGTAATAATAAAATAGGTCCAATCTTTAGAATTGCACCTATTTATATTCTATTATTATACTCTACAGCACAAGCGAGACGCTTGCGCTATTGGGTTTTATAGGATTGGAAAACTTTTTGCTATGGTTTGGTTCATACTTCGATAAACTCAGTATGACAGCGAATTGTAAAATAGACGACCCCCGCTGGTGTGGACGTCTTCGTCCGTGTCTTCATATGTTAAGCGTAGCATCCCGGCTACGCTTTAATATGTTAATTATAAGTCTTCCATTGTAAGCTTAATAATTCAACTTCCAGCAATCCTTTTTCTCCTGCATAGTTCAAGCTTCCAAGCTTGGACTTTATACTTTCATATTAATAAAGATACCATTATAGCACAAATGACACGCTTGCGCCAGTTAGGTAGAAAACTTTTTGCTATGATTTGGTTCATACTTCTATAAAATCAGTATGACAGCAATTTATAAAGTTCAAGTGGAAAACTTACGCCAGTTTGGAGGGCATCTAAAAACTTCATTATTGTCATCTCCAACTTGATTGGAGATCTCCATATATGCTGTTTTTAAATACATTAAGAGATTCCTGCTTCTGCGGGAATGACATGGACACTGTAAATAATCTTAAGGTTTACCTTTAGATTTGCATTGGCTATATATAGATTAAGTAATGCTGAGTTTGTCTAAGTATGAACAAGCTATTTTATGCATAACGCCCCTGCTACTTCTATAGCACAAGTGATACAATAAGCTTAATTTGGAATCTAACACCTAACTATGAACACTTCGATAGGTTCAGTGTGACATTATTCTTGCTTTATTTGTCATGCTGAGTTTATCGAAGTATGAACAATTACAAAATAAAAAAGCGCAGCCAATACACTACGCTTTAAAATTCAATATTTAAAACTACTCTTTCATTAAAGAATCTACTTTTTTATTAAGTTCTACGTTTTCATTCTTTAAATCAATAACATAAAGAGTTAGTTCTTCTATTTTTTGTAATAGTTTCGCATTCATTTCTCCAATAGAAATTCCATTTTCTTCAACTTCGGCTGTTGTTGGAATTTCAGGTAAATGCTTATTTTTATTTATAAACTTCTCAAGTTCGTTAAGACTCATTAAGTTGTAGTCTTTTTCGAAAACAAAATCAGCCCAAGTATCGGTATTTTCAACAATTACTTCGCCACATCCAATTATTCCTTTAACAGAAAGTTTATAGAGTGGATTTATAGTGCCAATACCTATGTTACCACCACCATCTATTGTCATCCTTTGGTGAGTATTTGTTCTGAATGTCATTTTATTATCATTATGACTATAAATAATATAACCAGCATAAGTATCTTCAGGGTCACCAAAAAATATATATTGGTTTGACGTATTTGGCGAAAGAAATTGCAGGCCTACATTTCCACTATTTTCAATGCTTACAGTTGCATTTCCATTTGAACTTACAGTTCCTGCACTGCCCTTTAGAATATGAAGTTTATTATCTGGAGTTGTTGTTCCTATTCCAAGGTTACCATTAGAATTAAGTGCCATTACATTTGCATTTAAATGATTATTTTGTGTTCCATAATTAAATCTTAGACTTGAATTCCCTGCTCCGTTTGTTGTTTGTCTCACTAGAGACCAAACATCCGTATTTTCTGTTCCGCTTCCTTCAATAAAATTAATACCTGATCCCCAATTTCCATCTGAATTAGATATAAGATCCAACTGGGCATCTTGCGCTTCAAAAATAAATGATGAGTATTGAGTTTTAATCCCAACATTTGATGAATTAACATGTAATTTAGCTTCTGGATTTGTTGTTCCAATTCCAAAACTACCGTTTTGTAACAATGTCATTTTTTCAATTCCTCCGTTATTACCCGTATACCAATGCTGATCACCATTTTTAAAAATTCTATATCGTTTATTCCAATTCGTACCATCATATTGTGAAAAATAAATATTTCCTGCATAAGCATGCGTACCCTCTGTATTTCCACAAAAAATTAAATTCCCATTATGTTCGCCTCCAACGCCCATTGCATTTTCACCAAAAACAGATATATACGCTCCATTTGACGCTGCAGTACCTCCATACAAACCAATGTATGATTCAATTGAATTCTTAATTGCTAAGGGATTCGATCCTGATGGACCATTTATAGTACCAGTTGCTCCGGAATTGAAATTTAGATTATCTACAAACTGATTCTGCCCAAAAAGACTTATTGTAAAAAGAATTGCTATTGTTATTAATATTATTTTTTTACTCATTGCTTATTATTTTATTTTTATTTGGGAACACTTCATAGTTCTTTTTTTTGATTTTAGTAGTGAGTAGTATCAAGACTTTAGAATTGGTCTTGATACTACTATCTCATATTTTTTATTGTTTAATTATTTTTTCTAAATAGAGCTTATCATTTACCAAAACTCTTACAAAATACAGACCTGAAGGATAGTTACTTAAGTCAATTTTTTCAGTATTATTAAAATTACGCACTTCTTGAATTTTCTTACCTGAAATATCATAAACCTGAATATTTTTCTCTTCACCTTCAGACCCAGAAATATCTATATTAAAAATACCCTTTGATGGGTTTGGGTAGATTCTTATTGAATAATCATTTAAGGTTATATCTCGATCCTTTACAACAACTTTTTCATCATTATTATTATCTTCTGTTTCAACAACTATATCGTTTGTCTTGCTTATATCAGAACATACTTTCATTTTTGCTGAAAAATTAGATCCCGCGACAGCATGAAACCCTTCTCTTAAAACAATTGGATTACTAGATGAATACAACAAGAGAGATCTGCTTGGAGTAACTCTATAATCACCGATTTTTAAAAAATCAACATATTGAGATTGTGAATGAATATAAATATCATAATCTCGTGAATTTCCCTTATTAAAAGGAAGCATCGTGCAACTAATCATCTTCACACTAAAAGTCTTAGTGTAAATTACATGATTGTTTTCATCATAACATCTAATCACTATATTTCCAGAACCATTATTAAATAAACCATCATTAAGAGCTGACAGTGAAACTACAGAAGAATTACTAAAATAAATTTCTCCATTTGTTCCTGTAAAGGAAAAGTGACTTGTACCATCAGGAAAATCAAAATCTGGGAGTCCAACCAAATTATCAGCAATTTCTTCAAAATTAAGAATCATACTTGGCTGTTTAACATGAATTGTTCTATAATGAACTTTATTTCCATCCACTTCTGAGTATGATTTCTCATTTGTTGTATTAAAGTATAATCGTATATCAAACTCTCTTGTTTCCATTGAAAAATTGGATTGACACCTAAACTTAAATTTAGATCCATTCCATCCAACTTGTGTTAACCACAGAAATTCCTCATCTGATTTATTTGAACTTAATATTTCAAATGCTGTGCAGGCATTACAACCTTGAGTTTCCACTTCAATTAATTCTCCACCTGGTGGCACATCAATAGTTTCAGGAAGTTTAATAGGATCAATAATTACAACTTCAACGTCATTAACAAAATTGTCGTTTGGATTACCACCGGGTGGTACTACACATGAAACTATCATATTAAAGAAGTGCCATTTTGGATTATCAAATAATCCAGGACGACTACAACTTGTTGATTTATTCGTAAATTCTCCATAATTATGATCATATAATGTTATCGGTTGGTCACAACCAGAATATGATATTATTAAATTTGAACAAGGTTTATATTTTGCTTTAAATCCTTCTGAACTGTTGTCTAGAATCTCAAAATATACTCCTGTACCATCATATGTTGTTTGTATATCAATATTGGGATTAAATCCTTCTATACAATCACAACCACCACCACCACTCGTTGTTTCTTCTGCTACATCAAAATTAAGAGTTTTGAATTTAATAAGATCATTATTTTGATATATCTCTAAATCAAATAAATAATTACCGACTTGAGTAGGTGTATATTCATCAATTAACTTTTTTATATATAAATCATCTTGCAAAATAAATCCTGTTTCAATATTACCTGTAAAACGGTTTTTTAATGAGTATGATAAATTACTATTTGATGCGCCACTGGGAGTGATTCTGACATAAAAATCAATTTGTTCATTTGTGGCATAAACTAAGTGCTTGGGTTCAAGGAAAAAATCTACAGCCAAGTCAGCTTCTCCAATATAATAAGTGATCTGTTCTGTTTCTTGATTAATTTCAGGAAATTCACATTCTCCCGTAGTAAATGAAGAATATGTTGTTTGTTTCATTAAAACATCAATTTGAAAATAACCATTTGATATTAAACTTGAATTATTTAAATCGTATATATGAGTATAGTATTCTTGGATTGGGTAGTCTAGTATTTGACCATCTCCAAAATCCCATGTGCATTTATCACAAGGATTATTATAATAAATAGCCTCAGAATGAAGTATATATGTAATCTCAAGTTGATTGCCATTTTGAACTATTTGATAACTAAACCAATCGTTTGCTTTTACACTTTCTGAATTAAAAATAAAACATAAAGCTGTTATAATAAAAACATTGTATATATATCTTTTCATTTTTTTAATATTTTAGTCTGAAAAACCTACAATCCTTGTTAAAACTGGAATATGAGTCCAAGATCCATTAACTTCTACTTGTAGGCTAATTATAATCTTTATAGCCTTACCTGATGAAGTTATTTGATATGTTTTATAACTATGTTGAGGTATACCAGTATATTGAACACCATCAATAGTTATAACATGCCATTTATCGCTATTATTTGAAACTGTTATTTCGATATTGTCTCCACAATTATTTTCTATAACAACATCTAAATAATCTTCTGGATTTTCGCCAACATCACCATCTACAAGAAAAATGTAGTTATTATCTGTTCCTAGTAATGGTTTAACATCTACATCATAATCCCATCCAACTTGAGATTCGTCAATAAATAACTTAGATAATACTGGGTCTTTTTCTTTTATAATTGGTATATCCGCAAAATCCTTTCCACTAAATTTTAATTTATACAATCCAGCAGTTATTTTCTCAGAAGGAATTAAAAAAGTCCAATTTGTTTTTTTTGCAATTTCTTCTGAAGATAATGTTGTGGTATAAACTAATGCATTCCCGTTAAAAACTTCAATATTTAGACTTTTTAACGGTAAAGATGTTTTTACATCAATGTTTAAAGTTGTTGCTTCTAACACCTCAAAATTATTAGTCTCTTCGAAAGACCAAGTATTGCTGCTTTTATTATATTCACGTTCAAATTCAACGGAAGGAATAACTTCTGAATTCTGACTAATTCCAACGCTTTCTATATAAGCTGGTAGAATATTAATGTAATTATTTTTAACAAATGTTTGTTCTGTACAATCAATATGTTTTAAACTTACATTAAATGAACCTGATTTTGTATATTCATGACCTGTATTTTCAATAGTTGAACTTATTCCATCTCCAAAGTCCCAAAGCCAATCTCCTGTTGCACCTGTAGACAGATTCCTAAATTTAATTAGCTTTAGATCAAATATAGATTGTTTTGCATTAAAATTTAAATTGGCTTGTATTGCATTATCCCATTTAATTTCATAATTACCAGGAATTACTCCTTCATTTCCATCTACTCTAGTAACTAATACAACAAAATCTTCACCTACAGCATGGCATATATTCTTTTGTCCAACTCCATTAACGGTTTCAATTTCTTTACTACTAGTTATTTCGTTAGTTGTGGTATTAAAAGTATGGAATTGAACCTTAAAATCCGCCATTATATTATCTCCATCGGGATCGGCATTAAAATAAAGCGATTTTGTTTGATAATTGATATTATTAGTTTCAACCTTATGCGCTCTAAAAGCAAAAGATTTGTCAATGTCAGTATCAGTACTTGGAAAAATTTGTGGAAAACTTGTTGATTGATTGCATGAAATTGCAATTGGCTCTGTAAAGGCAGGATTAGAAGGATTAGCTAGAATAGATGTATAAAAATTATTTGTATTAGGATCATCCCAATTATTTACTAAATGACCATCCTTTTTCCATCTGTTATCGTGAAAATAAGCTTTTTCGGTAAAATTAGACAAAGCTTCATCGTAGGTTTTGAAATTACCATTAACATTAAGTAATTCATTGCTCATGAAAGTTTCAATTTTTCCAAAATTTGAAGAATTATTCTGTTCATATGCTTTGCATGTTTCACGAAAAATAGCCAACTTATCTTTATTTGTTATAGTATTATTCGTTTTATCTAAATTGTGTTCATACAAATGCCTCCAGAACATGGCATAATCATATTTTATATCATGATGACTTTTAAAATTGTAATTTGAACCAATTGCATCATTTAAAAAGCCAGCTGTATAATATTCGTAAGAATATTTATATGTATTTATTGCAAAAGCTGTATTAGCATTAATTGTACTAAAATTTCCCTCATTCATAAATATCGTTTCAAGGGATTTAGCTTGCCCTTCTATTAGCCATAATCGATTATTTAATTCTGTTTGAGAATTTGGGAAATTTGCAACTATATTATTCCATGACATATGACTCCATTGAATACCATGTAAAAATTCATGGCTAATAATTTGATATATTAGTTCATTCTCTGTAAGGTGATTATTTTGAATACTTGATAGTGATTTTACATAATCTATACTTCTGCTATCTATATAAATCGCCCTATCTCCATCGTTACCAACAGCATAAATATCACTTCCAAAATAGAATGTTAAACTAGGAGCTTGATAATTTGAATGGATAAAAATATGATAATCTCCATCTTGATCAAAGGGAATATTTGTTATGGTTCCTTGATTATTTGTTCTCGAAATACCTTTGCAAAGCTCCCATTCATCGACTTCTTTCGTCCAAGAATCTCTAAATGCATTTTCAACATATCCTGTAAATATATTAGAACTTATGCCTAAAGGATGATTATTAAAAAAGTTATCTGCATAATGAATAATAAAATTATACGGAACACCTGTTATTGAGAACTGTTTTTGCTTTTCAATAACTAAATAGCTATCAAAGTTATTACTGTGATTATGATAACTAAAGTTCACAATTAAATTACCAGTTAAACTACCGTTGTGTTCTCTTACCTCAATTTCAAAAAAACCAGAATTACCATTCAGTCCATTAGAAATATCTACACCCAAATTATTATTTGAGGGTAAAATTGTTGAAATTCTACCAGAACTACTTACTGTTTGTCGCGAATTATAAATTATGGTTCCACCATATTGAGCAATATTTCTAACAATTAAATCAACATCCTGACCAAGAGTCAAAAAGTTAACAGTTATTTTAAGCCTTGATCCTGTTTGTGCAGTTAAATGATAATAATCAACTTGATTGTTATTAAATGGGATACCATTAATTTGAACTTTAGGAGCTTGGGCATGTACTGATAATACTATGAATAATAGAATTATAATTATATTTACCTTTTTCATTGTCATATTTTAATAATTAAAAGTTGTAACACTCCATAAATCTTTAAATGATTCATCTTTAAATAAATAAATTCTTCCTACTTGATTATTTCGATAAATTAAATAGAAGGTATAAATAGTCTTTTCATATTTTACCTGTAAAATATATTGATAGTCTATATTGAACTGTTTTAAAGTCCCATCTATTTTTTTAATATCAATAATTTCATAATTTACACCATAATTAAAAAACAAGATGCATCTTATTTTTTCAATAAATTCAATATTATTTGAACTTTGTACTTTTAAAAAGAGTTTATTAAAAGATCTAACTGGATTATATTTTATTCCATCATAATAAGCACTTATATTAACTTTGGAGCTACCTACAACTTGGGAGCTATAAAAATGAACATTAGGGAATACCTTCCTAATATAATCAGGTAATGAGTTAATTATATTATAAAAGTGATAATTGTCTGTTAGATTGTATCTAATACTGTCCAAAATGTTCTCTGCAACTTTTTGTTCTAGGGTCGATTTTGTTGTAATAGTATCAGAAACTTCTTCCTTAAGCACCTCCGCAACTGTAAGCTGCACTGGCGGTTCACTTTTTGGCAAAAACTGTTCTGGTGTTTCTTTCTCTGTTGTAATTTCTTGTTTGCTTTTACACATAACAAGAAAAAAAGAACAGAACAATAATAGAAAGGATATTCTTTTGTAATTTCTCATAATTTTATATTTATTTTTTTTCTAATTGCTCAACACGTTTTGCAAGAGTTTCGATTAGCTCTTGTTGTTTAATAGTATGAAGAGTTAGTTCTTCTATTTTTTGTAAAAGTTTGGAGTTCATTTGTCCAACCGAGATACCGTTTTCTTCAACTTCGGCAGTTGTTGGAATTTCTGGTAGGTGTTTGTTAGCTTTTATGTAGTTATCAAGTTCTTTTAAAGACATGAGTTTATAATCGTTTTCGAAAACGAAATCGGCCCAACCATCTGTATTTTCAACTATTATTTCGCCGCAACCAATTGTTCCTTTAACTGAGAGTTTGTAAATCGGAGAAGTGGTTCCAATGCCAACGTTGCCACCCCCATTAGCTATGATTACATTTCCTGATTCGTAATAATTTAAAAATACACTTCCGGTTGAAGTACCTGCCCTCAGATGTAAAATTCCATCTGTGGACCTTCCAAAAATATTTTTAAATCCTTTAATATAACTTTCTCCATCAGGACCTTTAATATTCCCAGATATTTCTAGTTTCTCAGTTGGATTTGTAGTGCCGATACCAACGTTACCGTTACTCATAACCTTCATACGTACATTACTTTCATCATCTTCAAGTTGTATAATAACCGCACTTGAACTTGCTCCACCCCAACCATTATGTATTAATAGGCCTTGAGAGCTTCCTCCGTCATTTTGAATTCTTGCAGTCCAATAATCATTTGTTGATTTAAAAACATCAAATCCAGCACCTGGATCAGTGGTTCCAATTCCAACATTTCCGATATTATCCATAAATATTCCTGTATTCCACACTCCTTGCGTTGATGAATGTGTTTGCAACTGCATTTTACTGGCTCTTGTTTGTGAAGGGTCTGAAAAATGAACGATTCTACTTGTATATTCACCATAAGTTTCACTTTTATAACCTAGAGAAATCGCCACTCCTCTGTTAAAATCATAATCACCAGCTTTTGAGTCAATGTGTAAGGCATCAACAATTGTATTTTCCTCCCCAAATGGTGAACAAATGCGTACAATTTCATTTCCAACGGTAGAAGAATAATTATTACCAATTTGAAGTTTTGTTCTCGGATCTGCTGTTCCAATACCAACATTACCATCAGTATTATATATTTTAGAACCTAATTTATTCCAAACAGCTACTTCTATAGTAGGAGGAGCAGGAGGAACAATAGACTCATCATTATAATGTTGGCTAATTTCTGTTTCACTGAGTGGTCTTGTATACATTAGGAGCTCATCCATATCCCCAGAAAATGACATTCCAGGTCCATTACCCAAACTTCCTTGTCCTCCAACACTATTTATCAACGTTTCATTTGGTAAATCTGTTTTTACGGCTGTATTACTCAATACTCCATTAACATACAAAGACATTTCATTGTTATTTCTTGTAATAGCAATGTGCATCCATTGTTCTGTACCTATATAATAAGAACCAAATTCACTGTTTCCTGAATAAACAGTAAAACCCCCAGATTCTTCATCAACTTGAAAATTCCCCCCATTAAAAATAGTTAGGGGCATTCCCACCTCATCCCTAAGATTTATCCAGGTACAGATTGTATACTGGGTTCCCAAATCAATCGGTGTAAATTCTATCTTTCCTTCTAACTCAAAATAATAAGCTGAATTAGCTACATTATTTCTATCCATAGCTAAAGAAGCATCAGTAACCACACCATCATTACCACTAACACTTCCATCATTTGCATTTCCATTAAAAGACCAGTAACCAACTAGACCGTCAGATGGCCATTGAGCGTTCACATATAAACTACATGTTAAAAGAATTAATACAATAGAAAGATTTTTAATTTTTCTCATAATTTAAATTATTAATATTTTTAATTTGTTTGTTACAACAATTGTGAATTTGAACACAAAAATAACATTTCTGTTAAAAGTTTAACAGTAAATAATTAAACGTAGCTATTTAAGCAATAAACGTATGATTTAATTAAATGAACGTATCTATTTCGTTGATTAACGTTTTAAAATATACGATAAGATGTTTGATGCTTGGAATTCATACTTCGATAAACTCAGTATGACAAGTTCTTTTAAACACTCTTTGTTGTGCAGTTGAGATATTTATTGAGATGAATGATAAACAAAAAAAAAGCCTGACATTTTTGCCAGGCTTTATAATAATGTATATAGCTTATATTTATTCTTTCGGGTAAATTTCTCCTTTGGCTGCTTTTAGTGTATTTAGCATTAAGGAAACAATGGTCATTGGACCTACACCACCAGGAACCGGAGTAATGTATTCGCATTTTTCTGAAACCTCGTCGAACTTAACATCTCCTAATAGTTTCCAGCCCGATTTTGTTTTGTCCGATTTTACTCGTGTAATTCCAACATCGATAATTGTTGCTCCTTCTTTAACCATATCAGCGGTTAGGAATTCAGCAACACCCAATGCTGCTATAATAATATCTGCTTTAGCTACAACTTCTTTTAAATTCTTAGTTCGACTGTGAGCCATTGTAACGGTTGCATTACCCGGATTGGCTTTTTGTCCCAACAAAATTGTCATTGGTTTACCAACAATATTACTTCGGCCAATAACCACAACATCTTTACCCGATGTTTCAATTTCATACCGTTTAAAAAGTTCCATAATTCCTGCAGGAGTAGCAGAAACGTAAGCAGGCAAACCAATCACCATACGACCTAAATTAATAGGATGAAAACCATCTACATCTTTCTTAGGATCAATAGCTTCAATTATTTTTTGCTCAGAAATATGTTTTGGCAATGGAAGTTGTAAGATAAAACCATCAATATCGGGATTGTTATTTAGCTTATTTACTTCTTGAAGCATTTGTTCTTCAGTAATATTATCTTCGAAACGAAGAACCGTAGAATTAAAACCTACCTGTGCACAAGCTTTTTCTTTGTGTCCAACATATGTTTCACTTGCTCCATCGTGTCCAACAATTACAGCAGCTAAATGTGGTGTTTTACCACCTTTTTCTTTAATCTTCTGAACTTCAAGAGCTATTTCTTCTTTTATTTCGTTTGCTATTTTTTTACCGTCAATTAGTTTCATAATTTTTCCAGTATTATATTTTGTGAAATGACTTTTAACTTTTAACTAAAAGCTTGGAACTAATTTATCTCATTCCCGACATTTTACTCATTAAACCAGCCATGCCTTTTCCGTCCTTCATCATTTTCATCATTTTCTTGGTTTCTTCGAACTGCTTAATCAAGCGATTTACTTCTTGGATATCGGTTCCGCTTCCTTTTGCAATTCTTTTTCTGCGACTACCATTAATGATTTTAGGTTCTGTTTTCTCTGTAGGTGTCATCGACTGAATTATGGCTTCAATACCTTTGAAAGCATCGTCATCAACGTCAACATTTTTCATCATTTTTCCCATTCCAGGAATCATTCCAGCCAAATCTTTGATGTTACCCATCTTTTTAATCTGACCAATCTGAGATAAGAAATCATCGAAATCGAACTGGTTCTTAGCTATTTTCTTACTTAATTTACGGGCTTCTTCTTGATCGAATTGTTCTTGAGCTTTTTCAACAAGTGAAACAATATCACCCATTCCAAGAATACGATCAGCCATACGTTCAGGATGGAAAATGTCAATTGCTTCCATTTTTTCACCAGAACCAATAAATTTAATTGGCTTGTTAACAACCGAACGAATCGATAAAGCAGCTCCACCTCGTGTATCACCATCTAACTTAGTTAGAACAACACCATCAAAATCTAACCTGTCGTTAAATTCCTTTGCTGTATTTACTGCATCCTGACCTGTCATTGAGTCAACAACAAACAGCGTTTCGTGTGGATCAATTGCTTTATTAACTGCAGCAATCTCGTTCATCATCTCTTCATCAATCGCTAAACGACCAGCTGTATCGACAATAACTAAATTCTGTCCATCTTTCTTAGCTTGCTTAATTGCATTCTTCGCAATTTTAACCGGATCTTTGCTTCCTTCTTCGGAATAAACAGGAACTCCAATTTGCTCACCCAATACTTTCAACTGCTCGATTGCAGCAGGACGATAAACATCACAAGCAACCAATAATGGAAGTTTTTGTTTTTTAGATTTAAGATGATTTGCTAATTTACCCGAGAATGTTGTTTTACCAGAACCTTGTAAACCTGCAATTAAAATAACCGTTGGATTGCCTTTTAAGTTGATGTCAATTGCTTCACCACCCATAAGCTCAGCAAGCTCATCGCGAACAATTTTAATCATTAACTGACTAGGCTTAACAGCATTTAGAACATCTTGTCCTAAAGCTTTTTCCTTTACAGTATCGGTAAATGTTTTTGCAATTTTGAAGTTAACATCGGCATCAAGCAAAGCACGACGAACATCTTTCAATGTTTCGGCAATGTTTATCTCTGTTATTCTTCCCTGTCCTTTTAGTAACTTAAACGACTTATCCAGTCTTTCCGATAAATTCTCAAACATATTTTTAAATCTTATATAATCTCACAAATTTAATAATTTTTCAACATTATTAAGATTCAAAGTCTAAGATTAATTCTTTGAACTTTGAACTAATAACTTTGAACCAATCTACATTCTATCAGGTACATTTATTCCTAACAAACTCATTCCCGATTTTATGATTTTACTTACTTGAGCAGATAGATACAATCTAAATGCAACCTTACTTTCATCGCTTTCGCTAAAAATAGGATGATCGTGATAAAACTGATTGTACTCTTTTACCAACTCGTAAACATAATTTGCTACCATTGCAGGGCTGTAATTCTTTGCAGACTCGCTAAGCACTTCAGGATATGTATGTATAAATTTTATTAATTGTAGCTCTTTTGCTGAAATTTCTGAATTGGTTTCAACTTCTTCAGTAATTGTAATGTTTTTCTCATCAGCTTTTCTAAGCAATGCTTGAATTCGAGCGTAAGTATATTGTACAAATGGCCCCGTATTACCATTAAAATCAATTGATTCCTTAGGATCAAAAGTCATTGTCTTTTTAGGATCAACTTTAAGAATGAAATATTTTAATGCCCCAAGTCCTATTGTCTCAACTATATTCTTTTTATCCGTTTCTGAATAATCATCTAATTTACCAAGTTCATTAGACATTTCTTCGGCAGTTGTAACCATTCCTGCAATTAAATCATCGGCGTCAACAACAGTTCCTTCACGCGATTTCATTTTACCTTCAGGTAATTCAACCATTCCATATGATAAATGGTGTAAATATTCTGACCAAGAATAACCTAATTTACCTAAAATTAACTTTAGAACCTGGAAATGATAATTTTGCTCATTACCAACCACATAAATCAATTCATTCGCATCATAATCCTTAAATCGTTGATGTGCGGTTCCTAAATCCTGAGTCATATAAACCGAAGTTCCGTCTGCTCTTAAAAGTAATTTTTGATCTAAACCTTCATCTGTTAAATCGCACCACACAGAACCATCATCCTTCTTAATAAAGATTCCTTTTTGTAAACCTTCTTCAACTAATGCTTTTCCTAGCTTATATGTGTCAGATTCGAAATATACTTTATCGAAATCAACACCTAATTCTTTATAGGTAACATCGAAACCAGCAAGAACCCACGAATTCATTTCTTTCCATAAAGTAATAACTTCTGAATCTTTTGCTTCCCATTTACGCAACATTTCTTGCGCTTCGAGAATTAATGGAGCATTCTTCTTAGCATCATCTTCGCTTGAACCTTTTTCAATAAGTTCGCTTATCTCTTTCTTATATTCCTGATCGAATTTTACGTAAAAATCACCAACTAAATGATCGCCTTTCTTACCAGCTTTTTCAGGTGTAATGCCTTCGCCCCATTTTTGCCATGCCAACATCGATTTACAAATATGTATACCACGATCATTAACAAGATTCACTTTCACAACCTTATTTCCTTGCGATTTTAAGATTTGTGATACAGAATATCCCAACAAATTATTTCGAATATGTCCTAAGTGTAAGGGTTTATTTGTATTTGGAGATGAATATTCAATCATTACAGTATTTGATGCTTCGTGCTCCTTTATAAATCCATAATTGGTATTATTACCAACCGAATTTAAAAATGACAACCAGAAACTTTTATCAATACTAAGGTTTAGGAAACCTTTAATAACGTTGTATGAACTTATTTCTTTTATATTTTCTTGAAGATAATCACCTAATTCTGTGGCAGTTTGCTCTGGTGGTTTTTTTGAAATTCTCAACAAAGGAAAAACAACCAATGTAAAGTCTCCGTCAAAATCTTTTCTTGTTTTCTGAATCTGAATTGTCTTTTTATCAGGTGCTTGATCATAAATTTTATGAACAGCTTCAATTACAGTCTCTATCAGTCTTGATTCAATATCCATTACACAAAGAAATTTTCAATAATATTAGTTAAAATATGCTATAATTTAAGCGCACAAAGATAAACCCAAAATACTCATTAAACAAATTTATTCTAAAGACTTGACAGGCTTTTTTCACTCTTTCTTGATACAAAAAATATGAAATTTTAAACAAAAAAAAGTGACTCGACAAAAGCCGAGCCACAAACTACCCTTCATTAGTTAGAAATATGAAAATGAAGGACAGGAAAGTATCTAATTAACCAAAACCCAATAATTATCATCTAACATCCAAGGTTCTATAGATTTATAATCTTCGTGTGTTTCAATAACCCAAAAATCTTCGTCGAGCATCCAATCTTCTATTTTACGATAATCTAAGTTCCAAAATTGATCATCTGTCATCCAGCTTTCAATTTGTCTTTCATATTCATAAATAGTATTGTTAAGTTCCATTTTCATTAATGAAATAGCCAAAGATGAGCTGTTTTCGAGATAGGACTTGTTAGACATCCAGTTTTCAGAATTATTACTAATTAAATCTAAGGTTTCTTGTTCATGGGAAACCATTTCGTTAATAATTTTTGCACTTTCACTTACATTTATTGAAGAAATTGCATTTTGGGAGTACATACTGCCGCAGAAAAAAATGAATAAGAATGTGGCAGCCAGAAATTTCATGAGGTGGTGTTTTGTTTTCATTGTGCAGCCTATTTAATTGTTTAAAATTGTGTCATTAATAAGACGAGTGAGAGAGAAAAACGTTACAAACAAATGACGTTATTTTATTATGAATGCTGCATATCTAAAATAAATTTATTTACTTTCAGGTTTTAATTTAAAAATGAATCATACCATAGAAATTCATATTGTTTCATTCAATATTCCTTACCCGCCAAATTATGGTGGAGTAATTGATGTTTTCTATAAACTAAAAGCTTTATCGGAACTGGGAGTTAAAATCCATTTGCATTGTTTTAAGTACGACCGGCCAAAATCTAAAGAACTTGAGAATTACTGCAAATCTGTTACTTATTATGATCGACCAAAATCATTAAGCTATTTTTTCTCTAGAAAACCATTTATTGTTCAAACTAGATCAAATAAATATTTATACAAAAATCTTATAAACGATTCATTTCCAATATTTTTTGAGGGTTTACATACAACTTACTTTTTAAAAAGATTCGTTGAAGCTAAGAAAAGGCAAATTATAGTTCGAACCCATAATATTGAACATGATTATTATAATGCTTTGGCTAAAAGTGAAAAGAATGTATTCAAAAAACTCTTTTTCTTTAGTGAGGCACGAAAATTGAAAAGATATGAGCATATCTTGGAATCAAATATTTGTATTGCAGCAATTACAGAGAAAGACTATTTATATTTTAATGGTATAAATCAGAATTCAATCCATTTACCGGCATTTCACCCTTTTAATAAGGTTGATATAAAATCAGGCTCTGGCAATTACATTTTATATCACGGCGATTTATCTGTAAATGAAAACATTGAGGCTATAAATTTTATAATGCAAGAAATTGCTTCTAAAGTTTCCTTTGATTTTAAAATTGCTGGCAGAAATCCCGGTAAAAAAATTATTGAGCTGATTAAAAAGTATAATAATGTAGAGCTTATTTCAAATCCTGATCAAGATGTTATGACGGAATTAATTCAGAATGCACAGATTAATTTACTTTTAACATCACAATCAACAGGAATTAAATTAAAGCTCATAAATGCCTTGCATATTGGACGTTATTGTATTGTAAATGATAAAATGATTGAAGGAACACAACTTGAATCATTGTGCTCCATTAAAAACTTAGCCAAGGACATTGTTGAAGAAATCAAAACTCTTTTTAATAAATCATTCTCTGAAGAAGAGGTTCAAAATCGAAAACAAACATTGTTAAAAATTGTTAACAACACTGAGAATGCTCAAAAATTAATAAATTTGCTAGATAAAAATTAAATAGATATGAATCTTAGAAAATCACTACTAACACTTTTAATAATTACTACAGGTCTTGTTTTGTCTGCTCAGACCTATAAAATTGATGTAGAAATAAGCGACCTAAGCGATAAAGATATTTATTTGGGATATTATTATGGTAACAAAACATATGTTAAGGATACGATAAGACTTGATTCTAAAGGGAAAGGCAGTTTTAAAGGAGATAGTTTATTAGATCAGGGATTGTATATAATTGTTATGCCTGACAAAAACTATTTTGATGTTATTGTTGGTGAAGATCAGGTGTTTTCGATTGAAACAAAATTAGTAAATCTAATTTCCAACTTAAAAATCAAAGGTTCAGATGAAAATCAAGCATTAATTGATTTTCAAGAACATATGCAATCTCAAAATAAAAAAATAGTTGCCAAACAAGTAAGATTAAAAGAACAAACAGAAGGCTCTGATTCCATAAAGATTTACCAAGAGGAATTACAGCAACTTTCGGATGATATTAAGATTTTTTGGGACAAGACCATTGAAGACAATAATGGAAATGTATTAAGTATTTTAGTTAATGCTATGAAAAATCCTGAAATTCCAGACTACGAAGTACCTGAAGAAATTGTAAATAAAGATTCTGCACGTTGGTTTCACTCGTACAATTACAATAGAACACATTATTTTGATTTTATCGATTTTACCGATAAGCGATTTTTACGTACGCCTATTTTTCATAATAAAGTAGAAACATTTTTCTCTAGAGTAATTATTCAAGACCCCGACACTATTATTAATTATATAGATGTTATACTAGTGGATGCTGAAAAAGATGCAGAAATGTTTGAATATCTGCTACGTTATTTTTTAAGTACTTATTCGAAAAGTGATATTATGGGTATGGATAAAGTAGTGCTTAATGTGGTTGAAAATTACTATTTATCAGGTAAAGCTGATTGGATGGACGAAGAATCTCTAGATAAAATGAGGACCCAAATTGCGAAATTAAGATTTAATCAAATTGGAAATACAGCACAAGACTTAAAACTTGAGACAATACACGAAGAATATGCCCGATTGCATGAGATTAAGGCGAAATATACCTTAGTTTACTTCTGGGAGCCACACTGTGGTCATTGCAAAAAAACAACGCCTAAAGTAGCAGATTTGTACCATGAATATTCAAGAGAAGAATTTGAAGTATTTGCTGTTTATACTCAAACCGATAAAAAAGAATGGACCGATTATGTTTTCGATAAAGGATACGACGAATGGATTAATGTTTGGGATAGGTATAATCTAACAAATTTTAGATTCTTCTATAACATTAATAGTACTCCATCACTCTATTTATTAGACGAGAATAAAAAAATAGTTGCTAAAAGAATTAGCATAGAGACCATAAAAGAAATCTTAGATATTGAATTTGGAAAAACAAGTGTGAAAGATAAAATAGAACAAGAAAATCTCAAAAAAGATTAAAACATTGTCATTCTGAACTTGTCAAAATGCAAATTATTCGACAAGTTCAGAATGATTATAATTATACTTGATGCTTTTTATCTAGCTCTGGTTCGACTCAGAATCGCGTATTAGCACCGAGAAAATAAATAATACGATTACGGATGCTACAAAAACAACAAATAAAGACGTAAAAATCTTACGCATAACATCTTCTAATGAAATAACATCCCATATTCCTAATAAAGATACCACAGTAATTAGCAGAACAAAGGTTATTAGAATGTACGAAGTAATCTTTTTTAATGATTTCATGGTTTAAAATTTAGTTTGTGACTTTAAATATAAAGATAAATCATATATCGATTTAAAAACAAATTCATTGTTTTCAATGTTTAATATCCATTTACAATTTTCGTTCCCAAATTCAATTTTAATATTTGTTATTTCCTGATTATCCTTCAAAACTTTGTAATCTAAACGTTCCAATGCCTTTTTCGTCCAGTTATAATGCAATCCCTCTCCCGACAAACCAATTTTTTCTCTCTGCGCTCTTTTCATTCTGAAATCGCCTTTGGTTTTATCAAAATTCAAAGTTGAATCTTTAAAAAGTTCGTTAAACTGATCATTCAATATCAAATCTTCAGGCGCACCTTCAATTACCTTATCATCAAGCATTAACCAAACCTTGTCGGCTTCGTGAATTGCAGTATTTAAATCGTGCGTTGAAAATATGATTGTTTTATTTTCCTCTTTTGATAGTTTATTCAATAAATGAACTATTTCGAATTTATTAGGTAAATCAAGAAATGCAGTTGGCTCATCCAAAACAATAATTTTTGTATCCTGAGCTAGTGTTCTTGCAATCATAACTCGTTGGCGTTCGCCATCGCTTATCTCATCAACATTCTTATTAAGATATGATTTCATTCCCACCATTCCGATAGCATCATTAGAACGCACAATATCCTCGGTTTGGAGTTTTCCCATCCAATTTGTGTGAGGAAATCGACCTAAAGCCACTAAATCAAATACTTTAAGATTATTTACACGAACAATTTCGGTTGAAACAAAACTCACCAATCTTGCAAATTCAGATCGTTTATATTTTCTTAGGAGTTTATTGTAAAAACTTATTCTTCCAGCCAAGGGCTCTTGTAATCCGGCAATATTTCTTAATAAAGTGCTTTTGCCAATTCCATTTTTTCCAATTAAGGCTATAAGTTCACCCGATTTAGCACTTAAATTGATGTCCTTAAAAAGAATGTTCTTTTGTTCCTTTTTTAAAGAGTATCCTATCTCTAAATTGTCAATATTTAATATACTTTCAGGATTTTTCATAAATATTACGATACTCTGGATAATTTTTCATTTTTTATGATAATCCAAATAACGATTGGAATACCAACTAATGCAGTTATAGAATTTATTGGCAATGTATTTTCTTTACCTGGTATTTGCGAAATAATATCACTTAACAATAAAACAATTCCGCCAACCAACATCGAACCTGGCAATAAGGTGTTATGATTTGCTGTTTTAAATATAATTCTTGCAATATGAGGAACCGCTATTCCTATAAAACCAATTGGTCCGCAAAATGCAGTTACACTTCCTGCCAACAAACTCGTGCTAAAAAAAATCAGGAATCTCGACATGCGAACATTCAACCCCATACTTTTGGCATAGTTTTCTCCTACAAGCATGGCATTTAGCATTTTTATCGATAAGAATGTTATGGTTAAACCAATTATTACACTGGGTATTAAAACATTAAGCTGAGACAAAGAAACACCACCCAAACTCCCCATTGTCCATACTATAAAGGCTTTTAACATAGATTCGTTACTGAAATATTGTAAGATGCTCACAATAGCAGATGTGGCACTTCCAAACATTATTCCAAGAATAAGTATGGTCATTATATCTTTTACCCGAAGCGATACAACTAAAATTAAAAATAGAATTAATCCGGAACCAAGCCAAGCTGATATTACAATCATCCAATTTCCAATTGCGCCTACCTGACTAACAATTGTAAACGAAGAAATACCCATAACTAAAATAGCAACACCTAAACTAGCACCTGCACTTATACCTAAAACATAAGGACCCGCTAAAGGATTTCTGAAAATTGTTTGCATTTGAAGTCCGCTAACCGATAAAGCAAAGCCTGCAAATAAAGCGGTTATGGCCTTTGGAATTCTAAATTTGTAGATTATGGTTAAATATTCGGGGCGATCTGCCTCCCCGGTGAAAATCACCCTAAACACTTCTTTAACAGGGATATTTACCGATCCTAGAAACACATCAAATACAAATAGTAGTATGAGTATAACAGATAAGGAGATCCAAAGAAATAAAATGCGGTTTTTAGAAATCACTGTATATTTTATTAATAAAATTCAGTTTGCTAATTTAAATAAAATACACGGAATTACTCAATATGCTTATAATAAACAAGCTTGTGATCTGAAAGTAATTCGGGATGAAATATTTGAATCATATCTTTCAATACCAATTGAGGTTCGACTAAACCCGTTTCCCAATAGTCATTTCCTCCATATTTATTAATTCTATTGTTATTATTGAAAATCTCACTTTTATTAAACGGCTCAAAGTTTTTAAACCTTGTGTCTATTTTAAGTATATCTTCTTTACTATTTACAGAACCGGTATTTAGCCACACATCTGCCTTAGACGCCAGAACAAACATCGATTCTATATCATAAGGAGTACTTTCTCTAGATTCATTTTCTTTCCAGATATATTCTCCTCCCGCATCTTCAACCATTTTTGCCAGATAAGATTGTCCTCCTGGAACATACCAAGAATCCTTCCACGGCAATCCAAAAAGTACTTTTGGTTTTTCAATAGAAGAGTTAACTACCTCAAGTAGATTATTATATTCGGTTTCAATATTTTCAAAATACTGATTAGCCTGATCTTCTTTATTATAAAACGATGCAAGAAATTTAACCCACTCCAATTTACCTAATGGATGATTTTCTAAATATTCGGCACAAATAATGGTTTTGATTCCCAAATCATTCAATTTTTGATTGTATCCAGCAACCTGGCTACCTATTCCATATGTTATTACTAAATCAGGATTTAATCCTGCAATTAATTCATAGTTTAGACTATTATCGAAACCAACATCGAGAACTTCATTTTTTTCTATTCTATCTCTTACTTTCGGATTATTTATATAATCTTTTCCTGAGACACCATAAACTGTCTGAGTTTCATTTAAAATATCAATAAAAGCAATATGAGTTGTAGACAAACAAACGACACGTTCAACAGGAGTTTCAATAACAATATCTGCCTTAACATCAGGCACAACAGAACCTTTGTTTACAAGCAAATATTTATACTCAACTTTTTGTGCACCTTGCCATGGATTATGGATAGTAAGTAATTTGTAATTTTGATTTGTTTTTATATCAAATCCTTTCGCATAAGTTAATATCTCTTGTTTAAGATTTGAATTATTATTAGTTTGCTTATGTTCATTAACATTACAGGACACTAAAAATGATAATAGAATAATTCCAAGTACTCTAACTTTCATAATATATTTTTAATTTAGATTGCAAATTTACTTCAATATTTACAGACTTCATTCATCTGTTTACAAATTATGGGGCTAAAATAAACATGGTAATTATTACCAACTTTATTTTATTAAACCGTATAAATATGATATATTTATAACATTACATTTAAACCTTAAGTTTTCTTGCAGTTAATATGAATCTAAAATCTTTTAAATCTATATTAGTAATAGTTTTATTATGTTCTTCTTTTAATAGTTTTGGGAATTATAATAGAACGGATACTATATTTTTTAAGGGAAACTACGACTATCCTCCTTATGAACTTCTTGATGAAAAATTGAACCCTACTGGGTTTAGTATTGACATCCTAAGAGCCATTGAAAAAACCATGGGACTTCATATTAATATAGAACTTACATCGTGGAATAAAGCCAGATATGAATTAGAAGATGGTAAAATTGATGGTGTTGCAGCAATGTCCTATTCACAAGAAAGAAATAAAGTTGTAAATTTCTCGACACCCTATGTTTACATTACTCATGCAGTATTTATTAGGGAAGACAGTAAAATAAAATCTTTCGAAGATATTAGTAATAAACAAATAATTGTGGTTAAAGGAGATATAATGCACGATTATTTACTATCAAATGGTATTTCTAAATATTTAATTCCTGTAAAAAATTACCAAACTGCTTTACGCTTACTTTCCGTTGGCGAATATGATTGTGCAGTAATAAATAAACTTCAAGGGCAGTTTGCTATCACTGAATATAACCTAATAAATTTAAACCCGGTAGGAACTCCAATACAGCCAAGCGAGATGTGTTTTGGAATACGTAAAGATAATATAGACTTATTGGCACAAATAAATGATGGGTTACAGATTCTTAAATCGACGGGTGAATATGATAAAATATATGATAAGTGGTTTGGTATTTACGAGGAAGCAGATATCAAAACAAGGGTATTAAAAATAATAGCATGGATTCTAATTCCTTTTCTATTAATAATATTGGCCATATTAGTTTGGTCGTGGTCGCTAAAAAAACAAGTAGGATTAAAAACTGCTGAATTACAGAAAGAACTAATTGAACGGAAAAATACTGAAAAACAACTAACACACGAAAAATCATTGCTAAACTCAATGATTAATTCTATTCCTGATTTAATATTTTATAAAAATAAAAAGAACGTATATATCGGATGCAATGATGCATTTTGCAATTTTAACAATCTATCATCCGACCAGATAATTGGTAAAAGTGATTTTGAAATTTTCCCATTAAACGAAGCAATAAATTACTCAGAAACAGACAAAACAGTAATTGAAAATAATAAAATAATACAAACAGAATCGTGGGAAACAAATACAAATGGCGATAATTTTTTATTAAGCACGTTAAAGGTGCCGTTTAATGATAACCAAGGGAAACCTCTTGGAATTGTTGGAATTTGTCATGATATAACTGAAAGATACAAAAACGAGATCGATTTAAAAAAGGCAAAAGAAAAAGCAGAAGAATCGGATCGACTTAAATCTTCCTTTCTAGCAAATATGTCTCATGAAATTCGAACTCCCATGAATGCGATTATCGGATTCTCAGATTTATTAGTTGATTCTAATATCGATTACGATGAACGAGAAGAACTAGTAACTCATATTAACAATAATTGCAATACTTTACTCCTACTTATTGATGATATTATTGATTTAGCCAAAATTGAAGCCAACGAATTATCCATTTTTAAAAAAGACACGAATATTAAAGATATCCTTAATGAACTCTATAATACATTAAGTGAGACAAAAAAGAAACTAAATAGACAAAGCATTGAAATTATTATAGATAAAAAGTTTTTAAATAATAATTTCATCTTAAATACAGATCCCTTTCGTTTTAAACAAATTATGATAAATCTGATTAATAATGCCCTAAAATATACTGAAGAAGGACATGTGGAAATTGGATATAATGTAATTAAGAATTTGAATACTGTTGAATTTTTTGTGAAGGATACTGGAATTGGAATACCCAAAAATAAACAAAAAGAAATATTTGATCGATTTAATAAAATTGAACCAAGTAATGCAAAACTTTACCGTGGTACAGGATTAGGCTTAACAATAACACAAAATTTAGTTGAGCGACTCGGTGGAAAGATAAATGTTGATTCCGAATTGAACGTTGGTTCTGTTTTTCATTTCAATTTACCTTTAGAAAAAGATGTTAACTCTATTTACATCGATCAAAAAGAAATAAGCATTTTCTCTAACGATAATTGGATTGATAAATCCATTTTAATTGTAGAAGATGAAGAGAGTAATTTTAAATTTCTTGAAATGCTTCTTAATAACAGGGGACTCATTTTAATTAGAGCTCATAATGGACACGAAGCAATTGAAATCTGTAAAACAAATGATAAATTAGATCTTGTTCTTATGGATATTAAAATGCCAGGCATGAATGGACTTGATGCAACAAGGCAGATTAAAAAGATCAAAACAAACTTGCCAATAATTGCTCAATCTGCATACGCAATGCAGAACGATGAAGAAATTTGCCTTGAAGCTG
Source organism: Bacteroidales bacterium (assembly GCA_016342685.1). Classification (GTDB taxonomy): domain Bacteria; phylum Bacteroidota; class Bacteroidia; order Bacteroidales; family UBA12077; genus UBA12077. The sequence goes on from JAEINU010000001.1 coordinate 1,202,531, forward strand.
GTTGCGACGATTATATTACCAAACCAATAAGAAAAGATTATTTATTTGGACTTATAAATAAATGGCTTACTTAATTAATAATGAACTCTTCCTTTTAAATTATCCAGACAAAAATACAATGGAGTACCTGCATCAGAAGAAGATAATTCAAACTCTAAACTTTTAACCTTTCCAAATCCCGTTAAATCCACATTTTCCCATTTATCTATAATATAATCTTGTGAATTATCTTCGAATCTATAATCAGCAAGAAAAATATCCATTTGATTTGTAATTACATTATTTACGCTAAAACCTGTAATTGTAAGTTTAAACCAATCAGGATCATCACCACTTCTTCCTCCAAATTTCTTAGCATAAGCATATCCATACTTTATAGAAAGAGCCGTATAAGTACTATTCGTTAATCGCATTGATCGTGGTTCTTCCCCATTTTCATCGTTAAAAGTGATCATTATTTTAGCAAACTGATGGGCCACAGCATAATTTTCAGACTCATCGGCACCACCACTTGGAAAAGCTGCATATATGCTATTTGTATTAAGATAATAAATCTCTTGAACGTTCGAATAAATAAACCCACTCCAAGTATTCCAATCAGGATAGTAAGTATTATGATAGGTTTTATTCCCTTCAATAAAAAAGCCTTCATTCGACGATCCGTCCCAATATGAATTCTCGTTTAACTCAAATTCCTCAAAATCGGAAACATCAGTTTTAAATGTATCTTCATCTTTACAGGATGACATAAAAATTATAAATAGAGCAGATAAAAGAAGTGTATTTACTTTCATAATAATATAAAAAAATAACAACCCGAAATTAACGAATTGTTATTATACATACAAATTGAGCTTGTGCTTATATTTTAAATAAGTAAATCAAACCCATAGTATAGTAATTATCTGCAGAATTCTCAGACAATCCAAATCCTCCTGCAAAATCAAATTGCAAGCTTGGTGCAATTAAGTAAGTTATACCAGCATTTACTTTGTTGTCAGCATGCCTATATTTTGAAAAATCGCCATACGCTTCAATAAAAGCACCGATTTTATCTGTTATAGAAAAACCACTAACCAAGGTATATGTGGCAATCGAATAGTTAATTTCACTAGGAAATTCAACGCCCAAGCTATAACCAACAGACCATACATCGCTCAATGTATGATTAAATGTTAAAGCCATTTGAGTACTATGGAATTGTTGCATAAAGCTACTTGTGCCAGTTTTGGCTACATTAATATGAGCTAACAATGCAATTTGGGGTAACCAAGCTTTCTCTTCATGTACGTGTATTTTTGTTCCAATTGCGAACGGAGAAAAACCTTTCACATCACTTAATCCTTTAACCTTTGTTTTATTATATTCAGTTACAAAACGCAATTCGAAATTCTTAAACAAGCCATACCTTAAAAGCATTGATGAATAAGAAATATTCTGCACAAAAGAGTTTTCGTTTTCGTAAATAAATCCATCTTCAAACTGAAAATACCCTTTAGGCATAACAAAAGCCGATTCTGTTTGATCGGGTCTATCACCAATTAGTTCTGGAAAATCAGTTTCCTGTGCTGATACATTCAAAAAAAGAATGCTCAATATTATTATAAGATAGTTCTTCATAATTTTACTTCTTAAATTTGTTGATTTCTATTGGTATTCTGTTAATAACAATAATTTGAACTTAACAAAAGCATTCGTATTTTTGTTCAGCTCTATTAACTAAAAGTAATGAACAAAGACAAAATAAAAAAACGCATACTTTTCTTACAAGAAAATCTACATATTCATAATCATAAATATTACGCTTTAGCTCAACCTGAAATTAGCGATTTTGAATACGATCAGCTATTAAATGAACTAATCGATCTTGAAAATAATAACCCCGAGTTTAAAGATACTAACTCTCCTACACAACGAGTCGGAAATGATATTAGTAAGGAATTTAATCAGGTAATCCACAAATACCCGATGTTATCATTAGGAAATTCTTATTCGATAGAAGAAATTACAGATTTCGAAACACGAATAAAGAAAACACTTCCAGATGAAGATATTGAATTTGTTTGTGAACTAAAATACGACGGCGTTGCTATAAGTTTAACTTACATTGATGGATTTTTGCAACAAGCAATAACGCGTGGTGATGGTATACAAGGCGACGATGTTACGAATAATGTAAAAACAATTAAAAGTATTCCTATAAAACTAAATTCGAATGATTTTCCAAGTAATTTCGAAATACGGGGAGAAATTCTTTTTCCTCATGAAGGTTTTAATGAGTTGAATAAAGAAAGAGAATCTGCAGGAGAAGCATTGTTTGCAAATCCGAGAAATGCCGCTGCAGGAACACTTAAAATGCAGAAATCTTCGATTGTAGCTAAAAGACCATTAGACTGTTATTTGTATTATGTTCTAGGCGAAAATCTTCAATACAAATCACATTATGAAAATTTATTGCAAGCAAAAAGTTGGGGATTTAAAGTTCCTGAACATATTAAGGTTTGCAAATCAATCGATGAGATTTTTGAATATATTAATTATTGGGATAAAGAACGTAAAAATCTCCCCTTTGATATCGATGGTGTTGTAATAAAAGTAAATTCATTCAAACATCAAAAAGATTTAGGTTTTACAGCTAAATCTCCTCGATGGGCTATTGCTTATAAGTTTAAAGCAGAGCAGGAAAAAACAAAACTATTAAGTATAGATTATCAGGTTGGCAGAACTGGGGCAATTACGCCCGTGGCAAATCTTGAACCTGTTCAACTCGCTGGAACTACAGTAAAAAGAGCTTCGTTGCATAATTCCGATCAAATTAAACTTTTAGATATTCGAGTTAATGATTTTGTTTTTGTTGAAAAAGGTGGTGAAATAATTCCTAAAATTGTTGGAGTCGATAAAAGCTTAAGAACAAATGAAATTCAAGAAGTAAAATTTATAAGTCATTGCCCTGAATGTAATACAAAATTAATTCGGGTAGAAGGTGAAGCAAAACATTATTGTCCTAATGATACTGGTTGCCCTCCTCAGATTAAAGGTAGAATAGAGCATTTCATCAGTCGTAAGGCAATGAATATTGGAGCTGCAGAAGCTACTGTTGAAGCCCTTGTTGATAGTGGTTTAATTAAAGATAGTGCTGATCTATATTCATTAACAAAAGAAAGTGTACTTTCCCTTGAACGCTTTGCTGAAAAATCTGCAAATAACTTAATCGAAAGTATTAAAAACTCTAAGCAAATTCCTTTCAGTAGGGTACTTTTTGCTATTGGAATTCGTTATGTTGGAGAGACAGTTGCTAAAACAATTGTAAAAGAATTAAAAACGATCGACAATATTATTAATTCAAGTACAGAACAACTTATTGAAATTGAAGAAATTGGTGAAAGAATTGCACAAAGCATTGTAGATTATTTTAAAGATGCTAAGAACATCGATTTTATTAATAAACTTAAAATTGCAGGCGTTCAATTAGAAGTTGAAGAAATAAATAATAGTGATTTTGAAGATAAATTGAATGCACAAACGTTTGTAATTTCAGGAACATTTGAGAAGTATTCAAGAGATGAGCTTAAAGAATTAATTAGTAAATATGGTGGTAAAAATACAGGATCAATATCTGCTAAAACCAATTTTCTGCTTGCTGGAGAAAATATTGGACCATCAAAACTCGAAAAAGTAAAGAAATTAAATATCCCAATTATTACCGAAAATGATTTTATAAAAATGATAGAAGAATAGTTGAAAAGATGTAATTTCAAGAAATAAAAATTTATTATACTTGTAAAGTGAGTACAAAGAAAACTATTAAATGCAAAATAGGACGTTTTAACCTTAGGAAAAGATTAAAAACCCTTAAAAGACAAGTTAAAGTCCATAATTTTAATACTGCAAAAACAGCTGGGATTATTTTTAATTCGCCAGATGAAAAATCATTTGAGGCAATTAAACAATTTTTATCTTTTTTGTCTCAGTATGAATTAAAGGTGATTGCACTAGGATATATTCCATCAAAAAAAATCCCTGAGAATTTTTTAATGAGAAAAGGTGTTAACTTCTATTGTAGGACCGATTTGAATTGGTATTACAAACCTAAAAATGAACTAGTTGATCAATTCATTAATCAGGAGTTCGATATATTATTTGATTTAAGCATAAAAGATTATTTTACTGTTAATTATGTTGGATCACTCTCAAAAGCAGTTTTTAAGATTGGGAAACAGTCCGACAATGCTTATCAAGATCTCACAATTGATATTAAAGAAAATAAAACGGTTGAATATCTTATTGAACAAATAAAACACTATTTAAATATCATAAACAACTAAGAACATGAGTGCTAACAATAAATTTATCGGAACCGGAGTAGCGATAATCACCCCTTTTAAAAAGGATTTAAGTATTGATTACAATGGATTAGAAAAACAAATTGAGTACTTAATTGGCAACAATATAAATTATTTAGTTGTTCTTGGAACCACTGGAGAATCTGTTACTCAATCGGATTACGAAAAAGATGAATTGGTTAAATTTATTAAAGACAAAGTTGATAATCGTGTTCCATTAGTTTTGGGAGTTGGGGGAAATGATACAAATGCTGTAGTAAACACCATTAGAAGAACTGATTTTGAACAAATAGATGCTATATTATCGGTAGCTCCTTTCTACAACAAGCCAACACAAGAAGGTATATATCAGCATTTCAAAGCTATCTCTGAAGCAAGTCCTGTTCCTGTAATACTTTATAATGTTCCTGGAAGAACTTCATCGAATTTAAATGCTGAAACAACTTTAAGGTTAGCACATGAATTTGATAACATTGTTGCAATTAAAGAAGCTTCTGGAGATTTCTCTCAAGTAATGTATATTATTAAAGATAAACCAAAAGATTTTACAGTAATTTCTGGAGAAGATGCTCTAACACTCCCACTAATTTCGGTAGGAGTTGAAGGTGTAATTTCTGTTGTAGCTAATGCACTGCCAAAAGAATTCTCTAAAATGATTTCACTTTCATTAGATAATAAGATTGCCGAAGCAAAAGAAATCCATTATCAAATTTTAGAATTTATCGATACTTTATTTGTAGAAGGAAATCCTGCCGGAGTAAAGGCTGCATTAAAAGTTCTTGGTATAATTGAGGACCATGTTAGATTACCTCTTGTTCCAGTTTCTGAAAACACATATAAGAAGCTTGAAGAATTGATTCACAAAATAAAAGGCTAAAGATATATTCTGGTCTGAATTTTGTTATTAGTTTTATCTAAAAAAAAGCGACTATGAGTAAACATTACAGACTAATCAGCATCTTTTCTATACTATTACTAATAGCGAGTTGTGCTCCAAAAAAGCAAGTACAACGTATTGATACAAATCAAACGGTTGATTTAAGCGGAAGATGGAACGATACAGATTCTAAATCAGTTTCTATTGAGATAATTAATCAACTTTTACACGACAATTGGATTAATAATTACAATGCCGAGAATCCAAATAAACGTCCAATATTAATTGTTGGACTTGTTAAAAACAAAAGTCATGAACATATCGATGCCAGTACCTTTATTAAAGATATTGAAAGAGCTATAATAAAAGATGGTTCAGCACGATTAGTTCAAGCTGGAGATCGCCGTGACGCTCTTCGAAATGAACGAGTAGAGCAACAAGATTACTCATCGCCTGAAACCGCTAAGAATTGGGGCTTGGAATTAGGCGCCGATTATATGTTACAAGGAACAATTAGCTCCATTGTTGACACCTACAAAAAAGATAAAATTGTTTATTATCAAATAAATATGGAATTGTCACACCTAGAAACAAATGAAATTGTTTGGATTGGCGAAAAGAAAATCAAAAAGTTAATAAACAACTAACCTTCTTTTAACTTGAAATCTTTCACGAAATATAAAAAACTATTTCTGATAGTTTTAATACCTATGTTTATAATAGGTTGTGCTACTTATTATACCAAAAATATTGAATTTCAAAATTATTTAGCTCAAGGAGATTTCAACAAAGCGAATGTTTGGTTAAATAAGAACACAAAAGATTCCGACGGCAAAAACAAATTACTGTATTATTTAAATCGAGGTTATGTTTCCTGGATTTTACAAGATTATAACGAAAGCAACAAAAACTTTGCAATTGCAGAAAATGTAATTGAAGATTACATTCAAAATTACTATCTCGATGCATTAACCCTTATTTCAAATCCAACCATTAAACCTTATAAACCGGAAGATTTTGAAGTTGTGATGCTTAATTATTTTATGGCTTTAAATTATTTACAACTAAATCAGTTCGAAGATGCAATTGTAGAATGTAAACGAATTAATATAAAACTGAATCAGTTAAATGATAAATACAAAGATCATAAAAATAGATATCAAAGAGATGCATTTGCAAATAACTTAATGGGGATTATATATGAATCGCAGAAGGATTACAACAATGCGTTCATCGCCTACCGAAATGCTTTAGAGATTTACGAAACAGATTATAAAGAATATTTTAATATCTCGGTGCCCGATCAATTAAAAATTGATTTATTAAGAACAGCATATCTCACAGGATTTAACGAAGAACTTAAATTTTATGAAGGAAAATTTGATGTCCAATACAATCATCAAGAGAATAAAAATGGAGAATTAGTGTTTTTTTGGTTAAATGGTTATGGTCCATATAAATCAGAATCAAGTATTAATTTTACAAAAATTCCGAATTCAAATCATGGATATGTAACAATGGTTAATAACGAGCACGATCTTTCATTTCCATTATATATTGGAAACAAATCTAAAAAGGAAAAAGATGCTTTTGAGGATTTAAGATTTTTCAGGGTTGCATTTCCAAAGTATATGGAACGTAAACCAATATTTACAAGTGCTAGTATAAATGCAAATTCTGAGAATTATAAACTTGAACAAGTTCAGAACATTAATGACATTGCCTTTAAAACCTTAAAAGATAGAATGGTTCGAGAAATGGCTTCTGCAATTATGCGTTTGGCTACAAAAAAAGCTCTTGAAGCATTAGCAGATGAGCAAGATGAAGGACTTGGGACTTTGTTAAATATTGTAAATACCCTGACCGAAAAAGCTGACACAAGAAATTGGCAAACACTTCCCTACTCTATTTCATATGCTCGAATTCCTTTAAAGAAAGGAATAAACACTATTAGCCTAGAAACAAATTCAGCATATACTAATTCCCAAACACATAGGTTTGAATTTGAAGGTAAAAATGATAAAACCTACTTTCATTCATATCATACGATTGCAAGTCATAATTCTAACTAAAAAAAGCTGCTCATCCAATAATTAAGGAGAGCAGCCAATTAAACAATTTGTATATTCTTCTCTAATTGCTCACTTCATTTTTTCCGTGGCAATTCTTATATTTTTTACCGCTTCCACATGGGCAAGGTTCATTTCGTCCTACTTTCTTTTCAACTCTAACCGGTTCAGCCTTTTTAGCTTTGTCAGCCTCTGAGCTTCCACCTCCTTGATCAGGTCGACTTGTCTGTAATTTACTGTAATCTGTTTTACGTCTTTGCTGAGCTTCTCTAACTTTATCAGGATCTTGAGTTGGTATATGCCCTTTAACAAGAGTTGCAACTACATCACGATTTACTTTATCCATCATCGTTTTAAACAATTCGAATGATTCAAATTTATAAATCAATAATGGATCTTTTTGTTCGTAAGTTGCTGCTTGTACCGATTGCTTTAAATCGTCTAATTCACGCAAGTGTTCTTTCCACGAATCATCAATATGAGCTAATATAGCCGATTTTTGATAAGATTTAACTAAATCTCTACCTTCAGACTCATAAGATTTTTTCAGATTTGTTATTACTTGAATTGTCTTCGAACCATCTGTTACAGGAACTACAATATTTTCGTATGTATGTCCACTTTTCTCGAAAACATCTTTTATTACAGGATAAGCCTGTTGAGCAATAGCTTGTTCTTTACGTTTATATGTTTCTAGAACTAATTTAAATAATTGATCTGTTAAATCTTCTGCATTACCTTTTAAGAAAGATTCTTGGTTAAAAGGAGGTTCTGTTGAGAAAGTACGTAATAATTCAAATTTAAAACCTTCATAATCTCCATTCTCTTGATATTCAGAAACTATACTTTCACAAACATCCGACATCATATTGGCAATATCAACACCTAAACGTTCTCCGTATAAGGCATGTTTTCGTTTTTTGTAAATAACTTCACGTTGTGAATTCATAACATCATCGTATTCTAAAAGTCGCTTACGAATACCAAAGTTGTTTTCTTCTACTTTCTTCTGCGCACGTTCTATCGATTTAGAAATCATTGAATGCTGAATAACTTCACCCTCTTTTAATCCAAGTCGATCCATTATTCCTGAGATACGATCTGAACCAAACAAACGCATTAAATCATCTTCCAAAGAAACAAAGAATTGAGATGATCCTGGATCACCCTGACGTCCTGAACGCCCACGCAGCTGTCTGTCTACACGACGAGATTCATGACGTTCTGTACCAACTATTGCCAAACCTCCTGATTCCTTAACTTCTGTAGAAAGCTTTATATCAGTACCACGTCCAGCCATGTTTGTTGCAATCGTAACGTTTCCTGACCTACCTGCTTCAGCAACAATATCAGCTTCGCGTTGGTGTAGCTTTGCATTTAATACATTATGTTTAATGCCTTTTATTTTTAGCATTCTGCTTAACAATTCCGAAATTTCAACAGATGTGGTACCAACTAAAACAGGTCTACCCGCTTTCGTTAAATCAACAACTTCGTTTGCTACAGCATTATATTTCTCACGCTTTGTTTTAAAAACAAAATCTTCGTGATCTCCTCTTGTAATTGGTCTATTTGTAGGAATAACAACTACATCTAATTCATAAATATCCCAGAATTCTCCTGCTTCAGTTTCAGCCGTACCAGTCATACCAGCAATCTTGTTGTACATTCTAAAGTAGTTCTGTAATGTAATTGTTGCAAATGTTTGAGTTGCAGCTTCCACTTTAACTCGTTCTTTTGCTTCAATTGCCTGATGCAATCCATCAGAATATCTACGGCCTTCCATAATACGACCTGTTTGCTCATCAACAATTTTCACTTTATTGTCAATAACAACGTATTCTGTATCTTTTTCAAATAATGAATAAGCTTTAAGTAATTGATTTATTGTATGAACACGCTCCGACTTGATTGCATAATCCTGAAGCAATTTATCCTTTTTTTCTACCTTCTCTGACTCACTCAAATCTGATTTTTCCAGATCAACAACTTCCGACCCTATGTCTGGAAGTATAAAAAACTCAGAATCATCTGATTTAGATGTAATTAAATCGATACCTTTATCTGTTAACTCGATTGAATTATGTTGCTCGTCAATAATAAAATTAAGCTCATCTGTAACCTTATACATATTCTTACTTTTATCTTGCATATAAAAGTTTTCAGTTTTATGCATAAGAGATTTATTACCTTCTTCGGATAATAATTTTATAAGAGCTTTAGTTTTTGGTAATCCTTTATAAGCTTGAAGTAATAAGAACCCAGCTTTTTCAGTATTATTATCATTTAATTCTTTACGTGCCTCGGCTAAAATCTGATTAATTAATTTGCGCTGTGCTTCTGCAAGTACTTCAACTTTAGGTTTTAACTCATCGAATAACTGGATATCACCTTTTGGAATTGGACCTGAAATAATTAATGGTGTTCTAGCATCATCAACTAAAACCGAGTCAACTTCATCGACTATAGTGTAGTTATGTTTACGCTGAACCAGATCATCTGGATTAATTGCCATGTTATCACGCAAGTAATCAAATCCAAACTCATTATTTGTTCCGTAAGTAATATCTGAGTTATATGCTTTTCTTCTGGCTTCTGAGTTTGGATCGTGTTTATCAATACAATCAATCGACATTCCATGGAATTGATAAATTGGCCCCATCCACTCAGAGTCACGTTTTGCCAAATAATCGTTAACAGTTACAACATGAACACCTCTACCTGTTAATGCATTTAAGAATACAGGTAAGGTTGCAACTAAAGTTTTACCCTCACCAGTCGCCATCTCTGCAATTTTACCTTGATGTAAAACAACTCCACCTATTAACTGAACATCGTAGTGAAGCATTTCCCATTTAACCTCGGTTCCTCCTGCAATCCAAGAATTATAATATTTTGCTTTTTCACCTACAATTTCTACATTTTCGTAAACTGCTGCTAAATCTTTGTCGAAATCAGTTGCTGTAACTTCAATGTAATCATTTTCTTTAAATCTTCGTGCTGTATCTTTTACAATAGAAAATACTACAGGTAATATGTCATTTAATTTTTCTTCAAGTTTTTCATCAATTATTTTCTCAATCTTATCAATCTCATCATAAAATGGCTCTTTATCTAAAACATTAATAGTATCATCTTCAGCTTTTTCCTTTAATGATTTTATTTTATCTGTTTCCTCCTTAACAAAGTTCTGAATTTCGGCTTTAACCTCAATTGTTTTAGCTCTTAATTCATCATTCGACAATCCAACGATTCCCTCGTAAGCCTTTTTAATAATATCTAAAACAGGGTTGATTTCTTTTAAATCTCTCTCGGATTTATTACCAAAGAATTTAGTTAGAAGATTATTTACGATACTCATTATATATTAATTTTAAATTTTTATTCTGTTTAATCCACAAATGTAATATTTTCAGATCAATTTTTTTTGTTAAAATTCGTTAAAGCAGTTAAATGTTTTTAAATCATTTCTATTATTATTTACTTTCAAAATTTTAATTATTGCCATTCTTTTTTTCGTTTATCGATAAATAAGCTAAATTTGTATTCTTTATACATTTTCACTCTAAAAACCTGAATTTATGAAATATCATCCTATTTGGAAAAATCTATTATTAATATTAATAGTAATATTCCTTATCGATTCGTGCACTTCTAATAAAAAAACAATAACTAATCAACATTCTAATGATACAGATATTATTGAAGAAGCAATAAAAAATAATTTTAATGAAACTGATTCAGTATATAGTATATCTAATAATGAAGGAAATCTAGTTTTATATGTTGCTGAGAAGAAAGAGATGGTTCAAAATTCTATAAACATTAATTTCTTTGTTTATGATAAAGAAAGGAACTCTATAATATATAAAAATAAATATGACAGGGCATCTATAAAATGGTATAACAATAATCAACTATTACTTGTAAGAAAACTTGGTATTGTTGATAAACAAACCGGAATGAATATAAAACATTATATAATAGATATTAAAAGCAAAAAAGTAACAGAACGTATACTTAAACCTGAAAACAATAAATAAACTTAATACTTAAAACAATGAAAAAACTGTACTTAATTTTATTAACCGTAATACTTGGGGGAACCCTAAGTTATTTTTATTTTCTGGGATCGGATTCCAATAGATCATTTTTAGGAAAAAACTACATTTCTGAAGATGTACGTGAAGAATCAAAGGAAGCTGGAAAAGCAGATGAATATAGCAAATATTTTAATGCTATTACTACAAAATTTAATAAGAAAAAAAGTAATTATCCTTTCAATTATCGTATCAGTGAATTTGACAAAGCTGTTGCAAAAGCTAAAACTAAAGGAAAATTTACAAAAGCTTCAACAATTACATGGACTCAAAGAGGTCCTGCAAATGTAGGTGGAAGAACAAGAGGTTTAATTATTGATCCAGACGATGCTACTAATAACACCTGGTTTGCAGGTTCTGTTGCTGGAGGAATATGGAAAACTACTGATGGTGGTTCAAACTGGACTTGCCTAACTGATGATTTCCCTAATTTATTTACAGTTTCGTTAGCAATGGCAGAATCAAATCATCAAGTTCTTTATGCTGGTACAGGAGAATTTAATGGAGCTTTTGAGAATCCTCAAGGTTGTGGAATGTTTAAATCTACTGACAAAGGTGCAAATTGGATTCAGTTAACCAGTACTAGTACTGATGATTTTAAGTACGTAAATAGAATCGTAGTTGATCCTTCTAATGCTGATATTGTAATTGCAGTAACTGGAACAGGTATACAAAAATCTATTAATGGAGGAACATCATGGACAGAAGTTTATTCTAGCACAACAGGTGTCGAAGATATAGATGCCGATCCTACTGATTTTAATAAGTTATATGCAACAGAATATGCTGTAGGTGTTGTATTATCTACTGATGCTGGTGATAACTGGAATCGTTCAATTGATGGTTTAGAACAAGGAACACGTTATGAGTTAGCAATTAGCCAAGAAAATCCAGCAAAAATTTATTTAAGTATAAACAGTGCTACTCCAATGGCATACAGATCAATTGACTATGGTGCTACATGGCAAAAATTTGTAATTGATGGTACTATTCCAGATCTTTTGGGTCAGGGAGATTATGATAATATAATTGCTGTTCATCCATATGAAGAAGATGTTGCTTTTATAGCAGGTGTTAATATGTACAAAGCAGATTATTCTAGCCCAGGAACAACTGCGGATTCTGATCCATCAATTTACAGAATTGATCTTGAAGATATAGATTCATATATGAGCTTTATTCCTTTTGGGGGTGCATATTTAAATGGTGGAATGGAGTTAGGAACAGCTAATGAAGCAACAAATCTAACTGAAGATGATTTTGTTGCTGTAGAAATTCGATTTGGATCTGGAATGTCTCAAAAGGCACATAGATTTACTGTAGGTGGTGAAGGCTCTGGAGTTGCTCCAAGTGGTTATATTTATGAAGATTATGTTGATGTTCCGTTTGAAGTTTGGGATATCACTAACAATAAACAGTTAATGGCTTCTTTTAGAGATCAAGCAGAAAATAGCATTTTTGATCTTGTTGCAAGAATTGAAGCAGATCCTGCTGTAGGTAGAGAATATCTTTTTGTAAATGCAGTTGATTATTCAGAAACAGCTTCTTCTGAAATTGCAAAAGACGCAGGACATTCATATAAACAACTTTATTTCTTTTGGCCAACATTAGCAGAAGGAGGAACTTGGGATGCTGCTAATTTACCTGAATCAAAAATCTCAATTAAGTACGGTACAATAACTGAAATAACAGGAACTCTTACAACAGTTGCACATTGGTCTAATGGCCCTAATAGCTATAGTCAAGGAGCAGGAATGGGCACTACAAGCATTCCTGGATTACACCCTGATCATCATAATCTTATTATGATAAAAACTGATGAAGCAAACGAAAAATTCATTGTAATAAATGCAAATGATGGTGGTTTAGCTATATCAGAAGATGAAGCTGTTACTTTTAATCAGTTACCTAACAATTATATTACAACACAATTTTATGGCGTTGCAAAAAGACCTGGTGCCAACGAATACATTGGAGGTATGCAAGACAATGGTACATGGGCAACTCCTGATGGAGAAAACTCTTCATCAAATACCGATTTTATATTCCATATTGGTGGAGATGGGTTCGAATGTGTTTGGAATACAAATGATGCAGATAAACTAATAGGTAGTGTATATGAGAACAACTTTAGAAAAAGCACAAATGGCGGTGACAGTTGGACTAGTTCTACAAATGGTATTGCAACAGTAAATCCTTTTGATGGAGATAGTCAACTTGATGGCCCATTTCTTTCACGAATTTCATATAATAAAAATGCACCGGATGTATTATTTGCTGTTGGTTATAACGGAATTTACAAATCAACAAACTTTGCTACTAACTGGAATAAAATAATTATTGATGATGGTTGGAATAGTGAATATTGGACAGAAAGCGAGTATGTTTCTAGTCAGCATAATGTTGAAGTTTCATTAGCAAATGAAAATATTGTTTGGGCTGGAGCAGCAATGAACGAAGGTAATGGTTGGAAAATAAATGTTTCAACTGACCAGGGAGAAACTTTTAGTGCTGTCGCTGAATATAGTGGTGGAGATTTAAGTGGATTTATAAGCGGTATTGCTACACACCCGACAGAAGATTCAACAGCATACATATTATTTTCTTTTGCAGAAGAAACTAAAGTTATTCGTACGAAAGATTTAGGACAAACTTGGGAAGACATATCAGGATTTAATGGAAATACTACTAGTTCAAATGGTTTTCCTGATGTTGTAACTCATTGTCTTGTTGTTATGCCTCACGATCCATCAACAATTTGGGTTGGTACTGATATTGGAATATTCGAATCAACAGACGATGGAGCTAATTGGAACTATTTAATTTCTGACTTACCTGCTGTTAGCATTTGGGACATGTTTGTACAAGATGGTCAGGTTGTTATTGCAACACATGGTAGAGGAATTTGGTCTGCAACAATTGAAGAATTAGGTTATTTCCCAACATTAAATACAGAATATGCAGGATTCCAAAACATTGATGTTAATGTTGAGTTAATCAATGCAGTTGATTCTGTACTAATTTATATGAATGATGATCTTGTTGGTACTGAAAAAACAGTTATTGCTGGAGTAAACGAATTCCAGATTCCTGTTACAACAGAAGGTACATTTACAATAAATGTAGAATCGTATAAGTCTGGTGAAGTTTATAATTCTTCTAACAAATCTGTTACTGTTGATTTTAGCCCAGTAATTGCTCTTGCAAATATTAATGATCAGAATTCTGTAACAATCTCCAGTGATTTTACTGAAGAATACGATTCTATTCAAGTATTTGTAAAAGATGTGTATGATTCTTCTGTTGAAGATCCTGCATCAGGAGCTTTTTCAACTACTGTTGATTTACCAGAAAGTGGAACTTACGATGTATTTGTTAATGCATATATTGGTGATGTTGCATACAAATCGAATACAGAATCTATTAGCTTTACTTTTGTTGGAATCAACTTAAACAAAGCTAAAAGCTTAAATGTATATCCAAATCCAACACAAGGAAATGTAAATATTGAATTGCCAGACAATTTTAATGGTAATTATACAATAGATGTATATTCTTTATCTGGATCAAAAGTTTACTCAAAACTTGTTAATAAAAACGACAATCAAGTAAACTTAGAAAGCTTAAATAATGGTATGTATATTATCAGACTTGAAAATGATGGTAATGTTTATAGCCAAAAAATAAAGGTTAGAAAGTAATACCAAGTTCTTATAAATGAAAAAGCCCCTTAATGGGGCTTTTTTTTATCTTAATCTGAGATTAAGATACTATTAATTTTTGCAAACTTACTCTGCTCCTCTTAATCCCATAATATCGCGATCGAAGATATACATGTTCTTTTCACCTAACATTTTTAATTTATCAATTATTGTTTGAACAGAAGCTTCTTCTTCAACTTGCTCAGTCACAAACCACTGAATCCATCCGTGTGTAGCATAATCATTTTCAGAAATGGCCAATCCAACGATATCATTTATAGATCCAGAGATATACTGTTCGTGTGCCAAAACTTGATCAAATAATACTTTAATTCCATCAAATTTTGCAGGAGGTTCTTCAAACGAAGGAACTATTGCATGTCCCCCACGCTCGTTAATAAAACTTACAAATTTCAACATATGCATACGTTCTTCTTCAGCTTGAGCAAATAACCATTGTGCTATTCCAGCATAACCTTCTGTATCAGCCCATGATGCCATAGCTAAATATAAATTTGAAGAATAACCTTCTTTAATGATTTGTTCGTTTAGTTTTTTTTCAATTTTCTGTGTTAACATAATTTCTGAGTTTTATTTTAACTTACTAAATATTAAACAAAAATAGGTAATTTTAATAATTATTCGAGATCAAGATTAAATTCTTGTTTTAATTTCCCGAGACTTTCATTTTTAGAAAGCATATGTTTAAATTTATCTTCAGTGGTGTACAATTTATTATTTTCTGCTTCCAATTCCGTAATTATTAACTTTAAGTCTATACTTGTATTTTTTAACTCCCTTTTTAGATAAACTAATAATTCATTACGAATTTCATTAATCTTAACTTCTTGTAAATTATTATCAATAATAAAACTTACAATATTGTTTCCTTCTAATTTAGGATCCTTGGAGGTTAAAGTGTTAAAAATTCTGGGCTTATTCCCTATGGAATTGGAAAATTCGTGCCATTTATTTACCAATTCCTTTTCTGTAAATTCATTATTTAACTGTACTTCTTTTTTATCGAGCTTAATTTCAGGCTCTTCAACCTTATCAACTTGCTTTTGTAATTGATTAAGTTTCTCTTTTATCGAAAAAGTATTAAATGATGTTGTTTTTCCTATTGTAGGTTTTTGTCTCGGTTTTTGGGTTTCGAGCTTTACCTTTTCTTCCTTCTTTATTTCCTGCTTCTCTATATTCTTAGTTAATTTAGAGGGATCTTCATCATTTTCAGTCTCTTTTTTTTCAAAGAAGCTTATATTAGATTTTTTTTTTTCTGCCGTGATATTACACAACTCAATTAAACTTAACTCAACATGTAAGCGTTTATTTTTGCTTAATCGATAAGAGACATCGCACTTATTTGAAATTTCAAGTGCTTTAAAAAGAAAATCTGGATGACAAAGCTTTGTTTGTTCTCTGTATCGCTCTCTTATATTAGCACCAACTTCTAACAACTGTAAAGTTATTTCATCTCGACACACCAATAAGTTTCTTAAATGCGCACTTAAGCCATTAATAAAATGATGGGCATCAAAACCTCTATCAATAATTTCATTAAATAGAAGAAGAGTATCCGATATATTATTTTTTAAGAAAGATTCTGTAATCTTAAAATAATAATCGTAATCTAAAACATTTAAATTTTCAATCACTTTTTGGTATGTGATCTCTTTTCCCGAGAAACTAACCACTTGATCAAAAATTGACAAAGCATCTCGCATAGCTCCATCTGCTTTTTGAGCAATAATATTTAATCCATCAACTTCGACACTTATATTTTCATTCTTTGCAATATGCTCTAAATATGTTACTGTATCATCAACGCGAATCCTATTAAAATCAAAAATCTGACAGCGAGATAAGATTGTTGGAATTATCTTGTGTTTTTCTGTTGTAGCAAGAATGAAAATTGCGTGAGCAGGGGGCTCTTCCAGTGTTTTAAGGAAAGCATTAAATGCTTGTGAAGATAACATATGAACCTCATCTATAATATAGATACTATATTTCCCAACTTGAGGAGGTATACGAACTTGCTCTATTAGGTTTCTAATATCTTCAACAGAGTTATTAGAAGCTGCATCTAGTTCGTGAATATTGTATGATCTATTTTCATTAAACGAATTACAAGATTCACAACTGTTACATGGCTCTACGTTTTCGTCGAGATTTATACAATTAATTGTTTTTGCAAATATTCTTGCGCAGGTAGTCTTTCCAACACCGCGAGGACCGCAAAATAAGTACGCTTGTGCCAGGTGATTATTTTTAATTGCATTTTTTAATGTTGTGGTTATCGAAGCCTGCCCTACAACTGATTTAAACGTTGATGGTCTGTATTTTCTGGCTGATACAATAAAATTCTCCATAAATCTTTCCTAAATAAACATTGAATACAAAGGTAAAATTTTTGAGTAATATTGAATCAAATTGCATAAAATGGTTCTTATTTTTTTATTCACAATTTTAAGTGTCTATTATTTAACCAATTCAAGTCTATTTAATGCATATTTGCTTTGTTATAAATAAAAAATAATTTAATTTTGCGGCTCATTAGTAATTTAAATATTAAAAATATGATGAATAATTACGAGACCGTTTTCATTACAACTCCCGTTTTGTCTGAGAATCAGATGAAGGAAACGGTTGAAAAATTCGTAGGAATTTTGAAAGAAGGTGGTGCTAAAATAGTGCACGAAGAAGATTGGGGCTTGAAAAAGCTTGCCTACCCTATCCAAAAAAAATCAACTGGATTTTATTATCTAATTGAATTTGAAGCTGAAGGAAATGTAATCCAGAAACTTGAAACTGAATACAGACGCGACGAAAAAATTATTCGTTTCTTAACATTCAAGAATGACAAGTTTGCAGTTGCATACAGCGTAAAGAAAAGAAGTAAAAAAGAAACAAAAAAGGAGGAATAGGTCATGGCTCAAAATCAATCAGAAATTAGATATCTTACGCCCCCAACAGTAGAGATTAAGAAAAAGAAATATTGTCGTTTTAAGAAAAATAAAATCAGGTATATTGATTATAAAGATCCTGAATTTTTAAAGAAATTTGTTAACGAACAAGGTAAGATTTTACCTAGAAGAATTACAGGTACTTCTTTAAAATACCAAAGAAAAGTTGCAAAAGCAGTTAAAAGAGCTCGTCATTTAGCTTTATTGCCATATGTAACTGATATGTTAAAATAACAATATACGGAGGAAATAAAAATGGAAGTAATTCTTAAACAAGATATACAGACAATAGGTCATAAAAATGACATTGTAATCGTAAAAAACGGTTATGGAAGAAATTATTTGATTCCTAAAGGATTAGCAACATTAGCTACACCATCTGCTAAAAAAATGCATGCAGAAAATCTTAAGCAAAGAGCTCATAAAGAAGAAAAAATTAAAAATGAAGCTTTAGACGTTGCTAAGAAACTTGAAAAAGTTACTATTTCAATTGGTGCAAAGACTAGTTCTACTGGTAAAATATTTGGATCTGTTAATACAATTCAAATTGCTGAAGCTTTAAAAGCTAAAGGATATGAAATTGAAAGAAAAAATATTTCAATTCCAGAAGATCAAGTTAAAGAAGTAGGAAAATATAACGCAACTGTTAAACTTCATAAAGAAGTTAAAGTTGAGATTGAATTTGAAATCGTTGCTGAATAAGCAAGTTATTATACTAAAGAAAAAGGCTACCAATTTGGTGGCCTTTTTTTATATCAGATTAATTGTAATTATTTAACTGCAATAGTTTCAATTTCAACCATAGCTCCAAGAGGCAATTTTACAACACCATATGCAGCTCTTGCTGGAGGATTTTCTGTATAGTAACTTCCATAAACCTCATTCATTGCCTGAAAATTATCCATATCACCTAATAGGCAAGTCGACTTAACAACATGATCAAAGGTATAGCCAGCTGCTTCTAAAATGGCACCAATATTTTTCATTACTTGCGCCGTCTGGTCCTTAATACCCTCTGGCATTGTTCCAGTTTCTGGATTAACAGGTACTTGCCCAGAGATATACAATGTGCCATTTATTTCAATCGCCTGACTATATGGACCTATTGCTTTAGGTGCATTTTCTGTAAAAATTATTTTTTTCATGTTTTCTGAATTATTAGTTTTGATCAACAAAATTAACTTAATTTGCTTGCTATCAAAAAAAATATTCTGAATGAAAATATTCGTTTTAGATAATTATGATTCATTTACATACAACTTGGTTCATATACTCGAAAAATATGCTTCTGTAGTAAATGTCAAAAGAAATGATCAGGTTTCTTTAGCTGAAATTAAAAATTACGATAAGATTGTATTTTCTCCAGGCCCTGGAAAACCTTCCGATGTAAAAATAATGCATGAAATTATTGCTGAATATAAAAAGTCGAAATCAATTTTAGGTGTATGCTTAGGGCATCAATCTATTGTTGAATTTTTTGGAGGAAAACTTAGAAATATGCCTGAAGTAAATCATGGTCGCGAATTTGAAACGATTATTCTAGCTGAGGATTACATCTACAACAACATTCCAGAATCTTTTTATTCTGGAAGATATCACTCATGGATCGCAGATAAAGATCATTTTCCAAAGGAACTGCGCATTACAGCTATTGATCGATCCGATCAAATTATGTCGTTAATGCATATGAAATATGATATTAGAGGGGTTCAATATCATCCGGAATCAATAATGACCGAATATGGCGAAAAAATACTTAAAAACTGGGTGCTAAATTAATTTGAATTCACTTATAAATTTTCTTGCCAAGATTTTCTCTTATTGTATTTAAGAAGATCTTTTAACGTTGATCCTTTAACATTTATCTGGAAATTATAACTCTGCATAGTTCCCACCGGAATCCATGAAAAAGTCATTTCCCAACAATGTAAATCTCGGTGAATATTAAATGAAGATGTAGTTAGTTTCTTTTGCTCAATATCAAAGTTTGCTCTAAAACTCACTTTCCATTTTTGTGTAAGGCTAAAATCTCCTGTTAATCCAAGTGTTTGAGTTATTTTTTTTGAATCTTCTAATCCTGTTTTTGAATAATTGTATTTATAATCAACATTTAAATTCCATGGAATAGAAAAATCAACATAGGTTGCAATTTGCTCCTGAAACTCGTTCATCTCTCTAATCATAGGATCACGACTTGGGGCAAGAGCACTGCGCCCAGAATTGTTATTATTAGATTCATCTTCCGAATTTTTAGAATTCAATTTAAATGTTACACTAAAATCAAATGCCTCCAATCGTCCAATTTTTCCTAATGTTTTACCATCGGCAGCATCTGAGAACCAATGTGCTCTATTTGTTACCGCTCCTGTAGAATCTAATGCATAAGTATCAATCGTACCACCAAAATTCAAATTAACCTTATTTTCAAACAAGTTCGTTCGACCACTAATCCTTATTGCGCTCCATTTTTGTTCTTCAGCAAAAATATTATATGAAGTATTAAGACTTAAACTCTCTAAAATTTTTATTTTCTTTGTGGCGTCTGTGGTATCTTTATCTGATCTTACTTTCATTTCGAGGTTATTATTTAACCCAAAACTAACTGTACCACTTTCACCTGGTGTTGAAGGTAAGCTATAAACACCACCTGAATAATATGAAAGATCATTTCCTGAAATAGAATCTGTAAAATAATACTGATCGACCATATTACCCATATCTGGACGGTATGAGATACTAACAGATGGAGTTATTACATGCCGAACAGCAACAACCTTAGAGTCTGGATTCTTAAACTGATACATTCCATACAAATTCGGACCAACACTTAATGAGATGGAAGGGTTAACAACATGTGCATAATCAAGATCACTCACAACTTCTTGATGTAAATATTTTACGGTATTTCCTTCTGAATCAAGCGAATCTTCTCTGTATTCAAAATGATTTTTTTTAGGATATAAAACTCCCGTATATTCAATTTTTGGACTTAAATTAAAATACTGCAATATCTTAATATTTGTACTTAAAGGAATGCTATGTTGAAATCCATTTTCGAAATCTGAAAATTTAGTTCCATTAAAAAGCATACTATCTGGAGTGGAGATTTTATTTTCTAATTTCGATGAATACTGTATTTCGATATCTTCGTACCATTTAGCCTCACCTGTTGCATTTTTTCTCTTAAAAGGATTCTGTCTATCAATATTAAATGTCATTATTGGTAATGTCATATTAACAACTTCTGCATTTGTATTTTGACTATGATTTAATTTTGCAGTTAAATGAAACGGTTTACCAATCCAGTTTTTACCATAAGAAATACTAGAACTTTTCTGATTTGTTGTTCTTTGTTGTACAGATTTACTATTTAACTTATCATATTCGGATGTACTATAATTAACACTAGCAGAAAATTTTGAAGAAGGATTTGCCTTTGCGTCTTGAGTATGATTCCATACTATTCGCATATCCTTAGAGTTAATGTCATTTTCAACTCCAGGTTCATCTTTCGTGAACTGCGAATAACTAAAACTGAAATTACTTTGGAATTTATATCGTTTTACATACCTATATTGAACATCGCTTGCCCAAGAACCTTTCGAATAAATATCTCCCCTCACGGCCAAATCCATTTTATCACTAATACCAAAGTAGTATCCTCCATCTCGCAAGAAAAAACCACGATTACGTTCCTCTCCATATTTAGGAACCATTATTCCGGAAGAAAATTCTTGTTGGTTTGGAAAAAATGCAAATGGCACTCCAATAACTTTTATTGGAATATCTAACATTACAAGATAAGCAGGTCCGGAGATTATTTTATCATTAGGAATTACTTTTGCCTGATTCATGTGTAAATAAAAATGTGGATGCTCGTGATCACAAGTTGTATACTTTCCATTTTTAAGTAGAAAAGAATTATCTTCTAATTTCTTTGTTTGCTGACTATGAAGAAAACCTTGTTCTTCTTCTGTAAACACATCTTCAATATAACCTTTCTTTGTCTTAAAATTATATTTAATGGTACGAGCTTCAAACTCATCTCCTTTATCAGTGAATTTAGGTTTTCCAGAGATATACCCTAAAGTATCACTTACACCCCGTGCATAAACAAAGTTATTTTCTTGATCGTATTCAATATAATCTGCTTCTAGAATAATATCGCCATATTCTATTTTAGCATTTTTATATAAATACACCTTTTGAGTCTCTGCTTCTATAATAATAGAATCTATTGCAGTATATAAAACTTTAGATTCTATAACGTTGTCATTTTTCTGTTCTGTACCATTAACTAATGAGTCGGAAACAGGAATTGAATCATTCGAAGATTCCATATTTTGTGGTAACTTTACTCCACTTTGCTCACTATTGCGATTTTGTGCAAAGTTTTGGCAAGGCATGATAATTGTAAACACAATTAAAAAAAGAAAATATCTAAATTTTAAATACAATTTTATTATACTATTTTTGTCCAATTATAGTTTATTTTTAAAGTTCCAAAACTAATTAAAATATTGTATACATTAATAATGAAGATTGACTTAATAACGTTTTTTTTTAAACAAATAAGATACCAAGTTTTACTTTTACTGTTAATTTTTGTTAACAGCTGCTTATTTTCAACTGCTTATGCCCAAAAAGAAGAGCAATATATACTAAAAACAGTTGTAATTGATGCAGGACATGGAGGTAAAGACGGTGGTGCTCATGGTCGTAAAGTAAAAGAAAAGGATATTGCACTTGCAATTGCTCTTAAGCTGGGAACCTACATAGAAGAAAATATTCCTGATGTTAAAGTAATATATACTCGAACTACAGATGTTTTTGTTCCTTTAAGTGAACGAGCTAATATTGCAAATAGGAACAATGCCGATTTATTTATTTCTATCCATCTAAATGGGAATAAAGATAGTCGTGCATATGGTACAGAAACCTATGCGATGGGACTTCATAAAACTGAAGGTAATTTAGAGGTTGCACAAATTGAGAACTCTGCAATTCTTTTCGAGGAGGATTATTCGACAAATTATGAAGGTTTTGATCCTCAATCTGCCGAATCTTATATCATATTCTCGTTTATTCAGAATACCTTTTTAGAACAAAGTTTAAACTATGCTTCTTTTGTTGAAAATGAATTTAAAACAAAGGCTCTAAGAAAAAGTCGGGGTGTTAAGCAAGCCGGTTTCTTAGTGTTATGGAAAACCACCATGCCTAGTGTATTAATCGAAGCTGGTTTTCTAACAAATCAAAGAGAAGAAAGATATTTAACAAGCAAAGAAGGTCAGGAGTATCTGGCTTCGGCTATTTACCGTGCGTTTAAAAATTACAAGTTGAAAATCGAAGCAAAAAGTCATTTTGTTGCGAAAATCGATTCTAGTCAAATGCTTAAAGACACTACTAGTATTCTATTTAAAGTGCAAATCGCCTCTTCAAAAAACTCAGTTAATACGTTGTCTGAATCATTTAAAGGTTTGGATAACGTTGAAGAAATAAAAATTAACGATACCTATAAATACACTGTAGGATCTTATTCTAATTATTCTGATATTTTAAATTTGAAAAAAACAATAGAGAAAGTTTATCCTGATGCTTTTATTATCGCTGTTGAAAAAAGCGGGAAACTTATTCCAGTAAATGAGGCTATAAAAATAATTAACAAATAAATTCATGAAATTAAATAAAGAAGTTAAAGTTGGACTAATTGCCGTAGCTATAATTGCTGTATCTATTTGGGGATACAGTTTTTTAAAAGGTAAAAATCTGCTATCAACAAACGATACATATTATGCTATATATAATAATATTGATGGATTAGAAGAAGCCAGCCCTGTTTTAGTTAGTGGATTTAAAATTGGGCTAGTTGAATCAATTAAAATTCATGAACATTCTAGAGATAGAATAATTGTTAAATTTTCAATCGAAGAAAACATTAAATTACCTAAAAACACAGAGGCTATAATTTACCCCGCCTCTTTAATTGCTGGAAAAGCTATTAAAATCCATTTTTCTGATTCACAAGAGTTCTATTCTAGTGGTGATACTATAATTGGAATCTTAGAAAAAGATATGATAAGTAGTCTTAGCGCAGAATTATTACCTGTGAAAAATAAAATTGAATCGCTAGTTGTTTCGATGGATTCAGTTCTATCAATATTTGACAACGAAAGAAGAAAAGATTTAAAATCCTCTTTAGACAATATTAATAAAATAACGAATGATCTTGAACAAACCTTAGACACAAAAAACTCTAAACTTGCAACTATATTAAGTAATGTAGAGTCACTATCTACAAATCTTAAAAATAATAATGAGCAAATTACTAATATCCTTCAGAACTTCTCAAACATTAGTGACTCTCTTGACCAGTCAAATATAAAAGAAACAATTCTTAATGCTAATAAGACTTTGGCAGAGTTTAGTGAAATATCACAAAAAATTAATAGTGGACAAGGTACCATAGGGATGCTTATTAATAATGATTCATTATATAATAACTTAAATAACCTTGCCGCCAATGTAGATAGTTTGGTAATTGATTTGAATGAAAATCCCAAAAGGTATGTTCACTTTTCACTATTTGGCAAAAAAGATAAATAATAAAAGACATTTCAGTATTCTATTTGCTTAGACTAAATCTAAATATATACTTTTAGAAAGTACTTTTATACTAAAAAAGTACTTTCTCAATATTAAACTTTAAGTAATATTTATTAAACATTTAAGTAACAAACGTTTAACATATGAATATTATTAGCTACTGATAATCAACAGATTACCTTTATTATGAAAAGAATTCAAAATTAAGAGACTGATATAAAAACCAATATCTTTTTTTTAAGAAAAACAATAGATTTAAAGTTTTTTTTTCCTTTTTTTTTTCACAATTTTGTTTAACCAGAAAAATAAGTGTAGAAAATTATTAAATATTTGTGAGTTAAATGAATAATAAAAACTATCATGAGATTTGGAGTAATTGTCTTAGAATAATTAAAGATAATGTGCCCTCCATAAGTTACAGAACCTGGTTTGAACCAATTGTTCCTCTTAAAATTGAAGAAAACGTATTAACTATTCAAGTTCCAAGTCCTTTCTTTTATGAGTACCTTGAAGAGCAGTACATTGATATTTTAAGAAAGACACTACGAAAAGAACTAGGAGAAAATGCAAAGCTGGAATATAGTGTTGTAATGGAAAATAGTGTTTATTCAAATAATAAACCTTTTACTGTTAAGTTTCCGACAAATTATAAATCGGAATTAAAAAACAAACCAGTTTCGGTTCCTTTTAACTCTGACGATGAAAATTCAATCAAAAACCCGTTTATTATTCCGGGAATTAAAAAATTACATGTAGATCCAAGGTTAAATCCAGATAACAGCTTTGCTAATTTTGTTGAAGGTGAATGTAACCGTTTGGCAAGATCAGCTGGTGATGCCGTTGGTGATAATCCTGGAGGGACAGCTTTTAATCCTTTATTTCTATATGGTGATTCTGGTTTAGGTAAAACTCACTTATCTCAAGCTATTGGAATAAAAGTAAAAGAAAAGTTCCCTGAAAAAACAGTTCTTTATGTTAACGCAAATAAATTCCAAACTCAATTTGTAGAATCGGTTCGTAATAACAATAAGAATGATTTCTTGCACTTTTATCAAATGATTGATGTTTTAATCATTGATGATGTGCATGAATTTGCAGGAAAAGAAAAAACTCAAGATATATTTTTCCATATATTTAATCATCTACACCAATCAGGAAAGCAATTAATTCTTACTTCAGATAAAGCTCCTGTTGAAATACAGGGTATGGAACAAAGATTATTATCTAGATTTAAATGGGGATTGTCAGCTGATTTACAAGCTCCCGATTTTGAAACTAGAATTGCGATCCTTCGTCAGAAAATTTATCATGATGGTATAGATATGCCTGAAGACGTAATAGAATATATTGCATCTCATATAACAACAAACATTCGTGAATTAGAAGGAGCTTTAATTTCTTTATTAGCTCAATCTACTTTAAATAAAAAGGAAATTACTTTAGAGTTGGCAAAACAAATGATCGACAGATTAGTTAAAAACTCTAAAAAAGAAATATCTGTAGACTATATTCAAAAAGTTGTATGTGATTATTTTAATTTATCACCAGACCTTTTGCAATCAAAAACTCGTAAACGTGAAATTGTACAAGCACGACAAATTGCTATGTATTTCTCGAAAGCACTAACAAAATCGTCATTGGCTTCTATTGGTGCATTGATTGGAGGAAAAGATCACGCCACTGTTCTTCATGCTTGTAAAACGGTTAACAACCTTATAGATACAGACAAACGTTTTAAAGGTCAAATTGAATCTATTGAAAAAAAGTTAAAAGTTTAAATTAGTAAAAGGCTCCAAAAGGAGCCTTTTTTATTTTATTGCATCCCTCTTACCAAATCATCCCTTAGAATATTTTTTTATTATTATTGTTGATTTCTATCTTAAAAGAAAATAGTGCAACATTTCTTTTTCAAGTCAGAACAAGCTTCTATTATTAGATATTAACCCTATCCTACTTGTTTTTTTTGTATTTTTAGACTGAATATAAACTATTATCAGGATTGAAATCTGTAAAACATAGAACATCAACAATATTCCTATTTCTTCTTATCGGAATTCTATTTTCATGTAATAAACATCAAGACCAGAGCATTGATGTTTTTGCTGCAGCAGGAACAATGCTTCCTGTAAATGATATATGCAATTCATTTGAGATAAATCAAAACAATAATACAAATAGAAATTTTGCTGCTTCAGGAGCCTTAGCTCGACAGATTAATGCCGGCGCCGAAGCCGATATTTATATTTCGGCAAATAAGCAATGGATCGATTTTTTAATTCAGAATAATCTAGTAAATAAAGAAAACGTTTCTGAATTTGCATACAACAAGTTGGTTTTAATCACATCAGTAGATAATGATGTTTATATTGACTTTACACAAGATTTTGATATTGAGACTGCCATAAAGGATAAAATTTCAATTGGCAATCCAAAATACGTTCCCGTAGGGAAATACGCGAAACAAATGTTTGATTCATTAAATTGGTACAATCAAATTCGAGATAAAATCATTCTGGCTAAAGATGTAACTTCAGTTTTACATTACGTCGAATTAGGCGAATGTGACTGGGGAATTGTTTATTATTCAGAAGCAATTAAGTCTGATAAGGTCAAAATAGCATACGAAATCCCTCAAAATCTTTATTCTCCAATTACTTTTTATATAGGTTTGTTAAATGATTGTGACAAGAATAGAAATCTTTATAATTATTTTAAAGGCGATCAATCAAAGGGAATTTTAGAGAAATACGGATTTACAATTCAATAAGAAAATATAAATGTTTAGTCCAGAAGAAATAACGGTAATTGTTTTAACCTTGAAAGTAGCGTTCCTTAGCACTCTTTTAACTCTACCAATTGCAATATGGCTTGGGTGGATTCTTGCAAGAAAAAATTTTATTGGTAAATTTCTAGTTGAAGGATTAGTCAACATCCCATTAGTTGCTCCACCTGTAGTTACTGGATATCTACTTTTATTATTATTAGGGAAAAATGGAATAGTTGGAAGTTGGCTGTACGAATCACTAGGAATTAAATTAGCCTTTAATTTTGCAGCACTTATAATCGCATCGGTTGTGGTTTCTTTGCCATTAGCAGTTCGCAGCACAAAATCAGCATTTGAATTGGTTGATCCAAATTACGAAAAAGCATCTAATTCATTAGGAGCATCAAAAATCGAAACTTTTTTTAGAGTGTACTTGCCTTTAGCTTTTCCAGGCATATTGAGCGGAGCCGTTTTGGCCTTTGCTCGCAGTTTAGGCGAATTTGGAGCCACTATATCTTTTGCTGGTAATATTTATGGTAAAACTCAAACAATTGCCTTGAATGTATATTCTAATATGCAAATCCCAGGAAAAGAAATGCAAGTTACGAGACTTGTTATCGTATCGCTTGTAATTTCTCTTATAGCAATTATTGCATCTGAATATTTGAATAAAAAGAAAAAATATTTTGTAAGATGATAATTAAATTAGAATCGGTTGAACATAAACTTGGACACAATCATTTCAATTATGATTTCTGCACTGATAGTTCCATAACTGGAATATTTGGTCCATCTGGTGCAGGAAAAACAACTTTATTCAATTTGATATCAGGAGTTGACACCCCAATTAATGGCAAAATAGAGCTTAATAACGAATCTTTATTAGATGTAAGTAAAAATATTAACATAAAGGGTAAAAATCGAAACATTGGCTATGTATTTCAAGAAAATCATTTATTCCCACATTTATCTGTAAAAAAGAATTTGTTGTATAGCAAACCTTATATAAGGAATAAAGAAGAATATATTTCTTTTAATGATGTTATAAGTCTTTTGGAAATTTTGCCTTTATTGAATAAAAAGCCTAGACAACTTTCTGGTGGTGAGCGTCAAAGAGTTGCAATTGGAAGAGCGCTTCTCTCCCAGCCCAGATTACTTTTACTAGATGAACCATTCTCTAATGTAGACTGTTCTAAAAGAAAGCAAATAATATCCTATTTGCTTCGAATCAATAATCATTTTAAAATTCCAATGTTAATTATTAGTCACCATTTGGAAGATATATTAAAACTTACACGAAAGATTGTAGTTATTGAAAATGGTAAATCGACTGATGCAGAAGATATATTTACAATCATTAAAAACGACGAAAACCCTGAATTAATTCGACCTAAAAAATTCCAGAACACTTTTAAAGTCAGATTAAAGCAATATTCAGAAATTGATAAAACATACGATCTAATATCAGGCGATGGTGTTGAAATTAAAATCTCAAATCATTCTAAATTATTGAATACAGATTTACAAAAAGAAACCAAAATTCAATTAAGCCTTAGACCTATTGATGTTGCTCTTAGTCTCGAAAAACACCAAGGAATTAGTGTGCAAAATCAATTGAAAGGAACAGTAAAACAAATTATTAAAAATACAGAAGGAATATTTTGTGTGGTTGATTGTGGTTTTGAGCTTTTTGTTGAAATATCGCAAGGAATAATCAATACTTTATTCTTACACGAAGGACAATCAATTTATTGTCAGATAAAAGCCAATGATTTTGATGTTGTTCATGTATTTGAAAATCTAAATTCAAATAAAACAAAGCACTCTAAAACTATTGAATTAGTTAACAACCTAAACGAATCTTAATTTTTTAACAAACCGATTATGATTACATTTATTCTAAATGATAAAACCATACTAACCGATAGCCATCCTGGAACAACGCTTCTTGATTTTATTCGTTATGGTGAAAATATGCCAGGCACAAAGATTGGATGTCGAGAAGGTGATTGTGGAGCTTGTACGGTTCTGGAAGGAACTCTTGAAAATAATAAAGTATTATATAAAAGCATCGTATCCTGTCTTACTCCATTAGGAAATGCACAAGGCAAACACATTGTTACCATTGAAGGTGTAAACATGAAAGAATTATCGCCTGTGCAAAATGCAATGGTTGAAAATGCTGGAACTCAGTGTGGTTTTTGCACTCCTGGTTTTGTAATGTCTCTTACTGGTCATGGACTTTCTGAAGAACAATCAACACACGAAAAAGCAATTGCGGCAATTAGTGGCAATATTTGTAGATGTACAGGATATAAATCAATTGAAAAAGCGGCTGCAAGTATCTCTGAATTGTTAAAATTAAAAGATATTTCAGATCCAATAAATTGGATGGTAGAAAACAAATTCTTACCTGAATATTTTCTAAAAATTGGTGATCAATTGAAGCAAATTCAGTCAAATACAAGTACATCTGAAAATAATCAAATTATTGGTGGGGGAACTGATTTGATGGTTCAAAAACCAGAAGAAATAGAAGAAACTGATATTAACTTATTTTATAATAGAAACGATTTAAAGGGAATTAGAAAAGAAAACGATTCTATAATTATAGGATCTGCCACAAGTGCGAGCGAGATTATGAATTCTGAAATAATTCAAGAATATTTTCAGAATATTAAAGAACATTTCAAGTTAATTTCATCGGAGCCAATTCGAAATATGGGAACTATAGCAGGTAATTTTGTAAATGCTTCTCCTATTGGAGATTTAAGCATATTCTTTCTTGCATTAAATGCGAATATCATTATCAAAGAATCAAATAATTCTCGGGAAATTCCATTAAAGAATTTCTTTTTAGATTATAAAAAAATAGATTTAAATAAAGGTGAATACATCGAAACTGTTATAATTCCTATTTCAAAATCTGAGTTTAAGTTCAATTTCGAAAAAGTAAGTAAGCGCACTCATTTAGATATTGCCAGCGTAAACTCTGCAATTTCCTTTAAATTAATTGATGACACTATAGAAGAATGTTCTGTTTCAGCTGGAGGAGTTAGTGCCATTCCAAAATATTTACTGAAGACATCTGAATATTTAATTGGCAAAAAGATTTCCAATGGAACTGTTATTAAAGCAAGCAAAATACTACAAGAAGAAATCTCTCCAATTACTGATGTCCGTGGAAGTTCTGATTATAAAAGACTTTTATTGAGACAATTATTCTTTGCTCATTTCATAAAGCTTTGTTCCAAAAGCATATCATTAAACGAATTATTAAGCTAAACAGAAAGAAAAGATGAAAAATATAGATTCTAAAAATCACGTTACCGGAAAATCTGTTTATGTTGATGATATCCCAGTACAAACGGGCACTTTATTTGGTGCTGTATTTGGTTCTCCTATAGCACATGGAAAGATAAAAGATTTAGATTTATCAGAAGCTGAAGCTTTAGAAGGCGTTGAAAAAATATTCACATACAATGATATTCCTGGAAGAAATCAAATTGGTGGTATAATTGAAGACGAGCCTCTCTTAGCTGAAAATGAAGTTCATTTTATTGGACACCCTGTTGCTATTATTGTTGCCAAAAGTGAGATTATTGCAAGAAAAGCAACTAAACTTATTAAAATAGATATCGAAGAACTAGAAATTATAACTGATCCGAGAGTAGCTCAACAGAAAGGACATTTATTAACTCCCCCACGTACATTTAAGATGGGAAACATCTCAAACGAATGGGAGAAATGCGAATCTATTTTTGAAGGTAAGGTAGAAATTGGTGGACAAGAACATTTATATATTGAAACTCAAGGTTCTTATGCCTATCCCATAGATAATGGAAGTATTAAAATTCATTCTTCAACACAAGGAGCTACTCTAGTCCAGAAAATGGCTGCACAGATATTGGGTTTACCAATGCACCGGATTGAAGTAGATGTTGCTCGTTTGGGTGGTGCTTTTGGGGGCAAAGAAGATCAAGCTACACCTTACGCTTGTATGGCTGCCCTGGCTTCGTTCATCTTACAAAAACCTGTTAAAATAAGTTTACATCGATTAGATGATATGCAAATGACTGGAAAACGCCATCCATACAGTTGCGATTTTAAAATTGGATTTTCGAAAGATTATAAAATCCTTGCATATCAAACGAAAATGTACCAAAATGGCGGTGCTGCTAACGATCTGTCTCCTGCAATTACAGAACGAACATTATTTCATTCCACAAATTGCTATTTTATTCCAAATACGGAAGTTACAGTGTACAGTTGTAAAACAAACCTGCCACCTAATACCGCTTATAGAGGGTTTGGGGCTCCACAAGGAATGTTTGTGATAGAATCAGCAATTGCAAAAGCTGCTTGTGAATTGAATGTTTCAAGAAGAATGATTCAGGAAAAAAACTCTCTAAAAGAAAATGATCTATTTCAATATAGCCAAATTGCTGAAAATGTAAATATTGGCAATTGTTTTAAAGAAGCCAATAAGACTTACAATATTGAACAAATAGAAAAGGAAATTGAAGAATTTAATTCCCAAAATACTAATTATAAAAAGGGAATGTCGATTATGCCTATCTGTTTTGGGATTTCTTTTACTAAAACACCTATGAATCAGGCACGTGCTTTAGTTCATATTTATCAGGACGGTAGTATTGGAATAAGTACCGGTGCTGTTGAAATGGGGCAAGGTGTAAATACAAAAATGATTCAGGTTGCAGCCAAAGTATTTTCAATTAATACCAATAGAATTAAAATCGAATCGACGAATACAACACGTGTTGCAAATACATCTCCTACGGCGGCGAGTTCTGGTGCAGATTTAAACGGAAATGCTTTACTTATAGCTTGCAATAAACTTTTGGAAAGATTAATTGAGACAGCAGCTAAAATGCTTTCGTGCAATTATACTGAGATCAACATAGAAAATGAGACCGTTTTAAAAAACAGCAAGAAAACAGAAATTTCTTGGGAGCAATTAATTGAAACTGCATTTTTAGATCGAGTTTGCCTTACAGAAAATGGTCATTATGCAACGCCTATTATTAACTTCGATAAATCAAAAGAAACGGGTCATCCATTTGCGTATCATGTTTATGGAACGGCTATCATAACAGTTACCTTGGATTGTATTCGTGGAACATACGAATTTGATGATGTAAATATTGTTCACGATTTTGGGAATAGCATGAATACAACAATTGACAATGGACAAGTTGAAGGTGCTGTTGTGCAAGGAATTGGTTGGACAACCATGGAAGAGCTTGCTTTTGCTAAAGATGGACGATTATTATCGAATAGTTTATCAACTTATAAAGTTCCAGATATTTATTCAGTGCCTAAAAACATTCGTATTACTGCTTTAAAAACGGAAGGTCCTGAATTAGCATTATTACGTTCAAAAGCCATTGGCGAACCACCTTTTATGTATGGTATTGGTGCGTATTTTGCATTAACAAAAGCTATCCGAGCATTTAATTCAAACTATAAATTAGATTTCGATACACCAATGACTCCTGAAAAAGTTTTAATGAGATTATATCAAGAATAGTTTAAAGTTTCTAGTTCCAAGTTCTCGATTTTAAAAAGGACTTAGAATTAGAAACTAAAATACATCTCGTATTCTTCCTTAGTATTAATATTTACTAGAATTTTCTCATCATTAACCTGAACCTTTTCTCTAGAGTATTGATTCAAAAATTCTTTCAAATGAAGTTTATCTTCTTGAGATGATCTTATATCATTAATTATATTTTGCGAAAGCAAAAAAGGATGTCCCCCTTTTTCATTATAACTTGGATTTACATAATCTCCTTTTGCAGAATAGCTCACCAAACTTTCTAAAACCTTCACATTTACAAAAGGATTATCAACATTGTGAATAAAAGTAGAACATTCTTTAGAAAGTGACTTCGCTCCTACTTTTAACGAATAAAACCGATGCCAGTTCGTATGTGTATTAACGACTATTTTAATATTTTCTGGAAACTGAATATCATTTTCTATTAAATACTTTTTCCCTTGATTATTTACTACAATTATTATTTCTCTACAACCAAATTCCCCGAACTCTTCAACAATATGCTCAATAAATATCTCATTTTCATTATATCTTAACGAAAGTTTTGGGAAGCCCATTCTTGATGATTCTCCAGCGGCCAATACAATAGCAGAAAATTCTTTTAGTTGAGTATTATTTTGCTTCATCTTTTTCCTGAAATTAAGTATAAACATAGGAGATATTTAAGAATCTCAGCTGTTTTATGTAGATTTGTTTTGTTAGTACTTTTTGTGAATTCAATTAGAATCATTGCTCAAAATTAATTCATAATTTGTAATTATTAATTCTAAATTCATTTAGTATGTCAGATAAATTTTTTCCTATATCAATAAAGCAATTATTGCAAATAATTTTGAAAGAATACAATAATAAACAAAGTATTTTTGGTATTCCTGAAGAATTATTTTTCGATTCCAGTAAAGAGATTCACTTAAAAGTCGATCAATTCAATCAAACCATTGATTCTCCTTTAGGTGTAGCAGCTGGACCTCATTCTCAAATGGCGCAAAATATAATTGGTGCATGGTTAATGGGTGCTCGTTACATTGAACTAAAAACAATACAAACGCTCGATGAACTTGATGTAAATAAGCCTTGTATCGACATGCAAGACGAAGGTTATAATTGTGAGTGGTCGCAAGAATTGAAAATCAAGGAAAGCTTTAATGAGTATTTAAATGCTTGGATCATTATTCATATTCTGAACCATAGGTTCGGATGGAATAAAGAAATGGGGACAATTTTCAATATGAGTGTAGGATACAATTTGGAAGGTATTTTAAAAGATAATGTACAATGGTTTTTTACAAAAATGAATGATTGTTCTTCAGAAATGAAAGAACAAATCAAACAAATTAAAGAGATTTATCCTGAAGTTAATGCAATTGAAATTCCGAATCAGATTTCTAATAACATTACGCTTTCAACTATGCATGGTTGTCCTGCAAATGAAATTGAAGATATTGCAAAATATTTATTAGAAGAAAAAAGTCTACACACTTTTGTTAAGTTAAATCCAACTTTACTCGGATCCGAATTTTTAAGAGAGATTTTAAACGATAAATTAAACTTTAAAACCAATGTTCCCGATATAGCATTTGAACATGATTTAAAATACGATGATGCCTTAAAAATCATCAGATCATTGCAAGAAACTGCGAAGCAAAAAGAACTTCAATTCGGATTAAAGCTTACAAATACACTTGAATCGGCAAACAATAAAACAGTATTTGGATCAGCAATAGATATGATGTACATGAGTGGTCGTGCTTTGCATCCAATTTCTATTAACGTAGCAAAAAAACTGCAAAACGAATTTAAAGGTGAATTACAATTATCCTTTTCTGGAGGGGCAGATGCATTCAATATTTCAGATATCCTTTCAAGCGGATTTAAAACTGTAACTGTTTCCTCAGATATATTGAAGCCTGGTGGATATATGCGTTTAAATCAATATTTTGAAGAAATAAATTCAAATAATACATTAATTAATTTAGATAAAAAAATTGTACTTGAAAATCTGAATAAATATGCCGAAAAAGTTTTAGATTCTAATCTTTATAAAAGAAAATCAATTAAAGATCCTGATATCAAAACTGAAAGAAACTTAGGTTATTTCGATTGCATATCAGCTCCTTGTAAGGATACTTGTGCTACAAATCAAGATATTCCAAATTATCTATATTATTCTTCGAAAGGTAAGTTCGATAAAGCCTATGAAGTAATACTAAAAACAAACCCTTTCCCTTCGATTACAGGTATGGTTTGCGATCATTTATGCCAGAACAAATGTACACGGATTAATTATGACAACTCGCTGTTAATTCGTGAAGTAAAACGATTTATATCTGAGCAAGAAGAAGTAAAACTTAGTTTCAACAATAAGAATAATCTAAAAGTAGCTGTAGTTGGCGCTGGTCCATCGGGATTATCTTGTGCTTACTATTTGGCTCTGGCAGGTTTTAAAGTTGAAGTTTTTGAAGCAAATTCTAAAGCTGGTGGAATGGTTCAATATGCAATTCCAGGATTTAGATTAACCGATGAAGCTATTAATAAAGATTTCAAAAGAGTTACCGATTTAGGTGTTCAAATTCATTATAATCAAGAAATTAATAGGGAGAAATTTCAAACTCTAAGAACAAATTACAACTACTTATTTGTAGGTGTTGGAGCGCAACTTTCTGCTCCTTATAAATTGAATGGAATTGATACGATTGGGGTATTAGATTCTCTTAAATTTTTATTCCAGGCTAAAAAACAAGAAGAATCGGGAATTGGTAAAAATGTTGTAATTATTGGTGGTGGAAATACAGCTATGGATGCAGCAAGAACAGCTTATCGTTTGGTTGGAAAAGATGGTAGTGTAACGATTGTTTATCGTCGTACAATGAATGAAATGCCTGCCGATCAGGGCGAGATTAAGGCAGTGATTGAAGAAGGAATGAAGATTATTGAATTAGCCGGACCTGAAAAAGTAATTCAGAGAAACGGTAAAGTTAAAGCCTTGCTTTGTAGTAAGATGGATTTACAGGAATCAGATTCTTCAGGTAGACCAAGACCTGTAAAAATTGAAGGTTCAGAATTTGAAATTTCATGTGATACCATAATACCAGCTATTGGACAAAAACTCAATATCGATTTTATTCAAGAAGAACTATTAAAGGCCAATACAAATAATTATCAAACTCAAATTGAAAATATATTTATCGGCGGTGATGCTTTACGTGGTGCAGCAACAGCAATTAAAGCTATTAGCGATGGACGAAGAGCTGCCGAGCAAATTATTAAAAAGTCTGAGATTGATTTCAGCACTTACAAACACTTAATTGCTAAAGATTTAAGCAAAAAGGAACTTGTTCTTAAAAGAGCCAAAAGACAATTTGCTCCCGAGTTAGTTGAATTAGATATTAATGATCGCAAGAATTTTAAATTGGTTAGCGAAACTTTAGATCAAGAAACTATTGTAAATGAAGCTGAACGTTGTTTGCAGTGCGATGAAATTTGCAATATATGCACAACAGTTTGTCCTAACTTTGCTAATTATTCCTATGAGATTGAACCTGTGACTTATTATCTGCAAAAAGCAATTCAACTAAATAACGGAGAAATTGAAATTCGAAACGAAGGATTATTTGAAATAAACCAAAAACATCAAATATTGAATATTGCAAATTTCTGTAATGAATGCGGAAATTGTAACACCTTCTGCCCTACCAATAGTGCACCATATAAAGAGAAACCTAAATTCTGGTTAACAAAATCATCCTTTGATTTAGCCGAAAATGGATATTATAATTCAAAAGAAAACACATTGCTTTTTAAGAACGAAAATCAAATTTGTAGTTTAATCGAGAATGCTGATAGCTATACATTTGAAACAAATGATGTAATTGCACAATTAAATAAGCTTGATTTATCAATACTAGAAGTTAGAATTAAATCGGACAAGAGAATTGAAGTCACTTTTGAACAAGCTGCAGAAATGAGTATTTTATTGAAAGCATGTAATGAGCTCATTTTTGAATAATTACAATATATAAATCCTTTGATATCATTTTTTTTCATAAATTTACTTATGAAATATACTATCGAAGTTGATCATAAGCTAAAAATTATAAAGTATAAACATTCAGGGATAATTCAATCTGAAGAAATTGGTTACGTTTGGGAAAATGAATTTTTAAAAATGAAAGAATTCACCGAATTGAAATACAATTTATTCTCTGATTATACCGATGCAGTGCTTGACATTCCAGTAGATTTTCTGGATGAGTTAATGAGTTTCATGCAAAGTATTCAAGTCATTGTTGAAGGAAAAAAACAAAGTGTCGTTGTTAGTGACCCCTATTCAACAGCAGCATCCATCCTATTTGAAAACGAAGTTAACAAGAAAGTAGGCTTTCATGTTAAAGTATTCACTACAACAAAAGCTGCTCTTAAATGGCTAATAATTTAGATCTTACAGAATAAAATTCTGCTTCACTTTATTTTCTGACATTACAAACGAACTATAGAATTGAGTGATGTTACCAATTGTAGAAAATTTGTTGGTAATAAAATGATGGAAATCTTCCATATCATTACAAAAAACTTTTACAAGAAAATCTGAGCTTCCAGATATGTAATAGGATTCCATTACAGCATCTAACTTTTCCATTTGGTTTTCAAACTCTAAAATAGCTTCTTTAGTATGTTTATTTAATGATACCGAAATATAAACGATCAGTTTTTTTCCAATCATTTTTGGATCAACCAATGTAATATACTGCTTTATATAACCGTTCTTTTCAAGCTTTTTAATTCGTTCATGAATAGGCGTTGTTGATAAATGTAATTTTTCAGACAACTCTCTAATCGTTATTCTACTGTTAGTCTGCAATATATTCAGCAATTTCTTATCAATTTCGTCTAATGCTTTCATGTTAGTTTATTTTTCTGTTACTATAAATCTAATATTGTACAAATATAATATATTCCTTTGACATTTGCAATTACCAGGAAAATTTACCATACTTTTATTTATATAAAGAATAGTACTATATTATTCGTAAATTGCAAAGCATAATAATCTACACAAAAATTCATAGAATGATTCCAATAATTGATAAAATAACCAACGAAAAAGCTTTACAAAATGCTGTAAACCGTTTTAAAGAAAGAAAAATAATTCTTCCGACTTTTGAACAACAAAGAAATCCAGATCTTATTCCTGATGGAATAAAGGATCAGCTTAAAAATATTGGTTTATGGGAAATTAATCCATTAAACCTATTTAGAATAACTTGGAAAAATGAGCCTAAGGAAAAAGGTGGTTTATACGGGGATGTGAATCATATTGTATTACCAAAAGAAATTACTGGTATTGATGCAAAAATTGTTTTACTTGTTGGTAAATGGTTCCCTACAGGGGCTCATAAAGTAGGTGCAGCATATGGGTGTTTAGCTCCGAGAATTACAACAGGTGAATTTGATCCAACGTATCATAAGGCTGTATGGCCTTCAACAGGAAATTATTGTCGTGGTGGTGCGTTTGACTCTAAATTGATGGGAACAGAATCTGTTGCTATTTTACCCGAAGAAATGAGTAAAGAGCGTTTCACATGGTTAAGAGATGAAATAGGCTCAGAAGTAATTGCTACGCCTGGATGTGAATCAAATGTTAAAGAGATTTACGACAAATGTTGGGAAATCAAAAGAACACGCGAGGATTGCATAGTATTTAACCAATTCGATGAATTTGGAAATGCTGCCTGGCATTACAATACAACAGGTAAGGCTATCGAAGAAGTTTACAATCTTGTAAAAAATGATAAAAGTAATTTAGCTGCTTATGTTTCAGCAACTGGTTCAGCAGGGACTATTGCTGCAGGCGACTATTTAAGAACAACCACTCCACATATTAAAGTAGTAGCTTCTGAAGCTTTACAATGCCCAACAATACTTTTGAATGGATTTGGTGGTCATAGAATTGAAGGCATTGGCGACAAACATATACCTTGGATTCACAATGTAAAAAACACCGATGCGGTTACAGCTATTGACGATGAAGATTGTATGAGAATACTGCGTTTATTCAATACTAAAGAAGGTCATGAGTATTTAAAATCTGTTGGTGTTGATC
The DNA here is from genome assembly GCA_016342685.1 of Bacteroidales bacterium. Classification (GTDB taxonomy): domain Bacteria; phylum Bacteroidota; class Bacteroidia; order Bacteroidales; family UBA12077; genus UBA12077. The sequence goes on from JAEINU010000001.1 coordinate 1,241,632, forward strand.
AGGAAACAATTGACGCGCTTCATTTAGTTGGAATATCCGGAATAGGCAACTTATTATCAGCAATAAAAACTGCTAAGTATTACGAAATGACTGAAGATGATGTGATAATTACAATTGCTACCGATTCAGCGGACATGTATCAATCAAGAATTCAAGAATTAAATGAAGAACATGGAACTTACAATACGATTCAGGCTGTAAAGGATTTCGAGAAATGTATTTTAGGTTCAACAACTGATCATATGAAAGAGCTTAATTATTATGATCAAAAAGCAATTCATAATCTAAAATATTTTACTTGGATTGAACAACAAGAAAAAGAAGTTGAAGATTTAAATCAGCTATGGAACGATCGCGAAATCTGGGACAGACAATTCCATCAAATCAACAGATGGGACGAATTAATTAATGAATTTAATGAAAGAACCGGATTGTTGAAGGAATATCGTTAAACACTCATAGATAGAATACTTTGCTAGTGTAAAAGGTGTCTCAATGTAATTAAACCTGAATTAACTCAATACAAAACCTTATTCAGTAAGTAAAACACAGGTATACCAAACCTTAATAATTACGAGACACCTTTTGTATTTTTATTTTTATTATTTTCGAGTGTGTAAACAAAAATAATTAAATTCGCAGTATATCAAAATATTATGTCATTAAATAGTAGTACCCCTAAGTTCATTTATGAGTGTATTGATTGTGGAAAACAATTCGATAAAAATAAAACAATTTACCTTTGCCCCCATTGTAGTAAGGAAAATAACAATTCGAGTCCACCAAAAGGAGTGCTCAGAATTGTTTATAACTTTTCTGAAATTATTCAGAAAAATATTCTTTTTAGTGATTTAAAGAAGGGGTATTTTCTTCAACTGCTTCCAATTGATAGAATAGAGAGTCTTCCTATATTAAATATTGGAAACACTCCATTATATAAATTTGATCATCTCGATAAGAAAGAATTACCATTCAAAATCTATTTGAAAGATGATTCTCAAAATCCTACCTTTTCTTTTAAGGATAGAGCTTCAGCAGTTGTTTCTGCTTATGCAAAAGAACAGGGATACGAAACCATAGTAACAGCTTCCACAGGAAATGCAGGATCATCACTCGCAGGAATATGCGCTGCCCAAAACCAGAAAGCAATAATAATGGTTCCAGAATCGGCTCCACTGGCCAAACTAACTCAGATTATCATGTATGGAGCAACGATTGTTCCAGTAAAAGGCACATACGATGACGCTTTTGATCTAAGCGTAAAAGCAACTGAAGAATTTGGATGGTACAATCGCAACACGGCATTTAATCCTTTCACAATAGAAGGTAAAAAAACAGTTTCGTTCGAGATTTTTGATCAACTTAAAGAAACGCTTCCTGACAGAATTTTTGTTCCCGTTGGTGATGGAGTTATTATTTCTGGTGTTTACAAAGGTTTCGAAGATCTTTTAAATCTAAAAATGATTGATAAGATACCTACAATTATTGCTGTTCAGGCCGAAGGGAGCGATAATCTAAGTCGAAACATAGATAATGACAATTTTGAAATCAGACCAAGCAATACCATTGCTGATTCTATTTCTGTTGATATTCCACGGAATTTTAATTGGGCTAAGCAATTTATTCAAAAGTATAAAGGCGAATATTTAACTGTTTCCGATGATGAAATTTTGGAAGCATCTGCTATATTGTCTAGAAATACTGGTATTTTTTCAGAACCTGCAGCAGCAACTTCTTTTGCTGGGTTGTTAAAATATCAACAAGAAAATAAACTTGACAAGGATTCTAAAAATGTTGTACTTTTGACTGGTAGCGGACTAAAAGATCTCAATTCAGTTCAAAAAATACTGAATATTCCAGAATCAATTCAACCTACAATTGACAATTTGAAAAATTTAATCTCATGATTAGTTTTACATTAAACGGCGTTAAAGAAACCTACACAGGTAATCCTGATGAGAATCTACTAAAATATTTACGTCTTGATAAGCATATTACATCGGTAAAAGATGGATGTTCAAATCAAGCAGCTTGTGGTGCTTGTACCGTTGAGATTGATGGAAAAGCAAAATTATCCTGTGTTATCAAAATGAAAACACTTGAAGGAGCAGAAATATTTACTCCAGAAGGCTTTCCCGAATATGTAAAAGACACTATCGCTAAAGCCTTTGTAAACAAAGGCGCTGTACAATGCGGATTTTGCACACCAGGTTTTATAAGCCGAACAAAAGTTCTTTTACAGGATAAGCCAAATCCTACAATTGAAGAAATTCAAAAAGCGATTAAGCCGCACATTTGCCGTTGCACGGGATATAAAAAGATTGAAGAAGCTATTCAATATGCAGGTGAAGCTATACGAGAGAATAAGAAACTAGAAATCACGAAAACATCAGGGAAAATTGGAGTTCCACATCCAAAATATGATGCATACAAAACTGCTATTGGAGAGCGTAATTTTGTTGATGATATCCATATTGAAGGAATGCTTTTCGCGGCACTTAAATTTAGCGATCATCCAAAAGCAAAAATTTTAAAAATTGATACATCAGAAGCTGAAAAACTTTCTGGTGTTCACAGAATATTTACTGCTAAAGATATTCCAGGTGAAAAGAAAGTTGGTTTAATTCTTCAGGATTGGAGCGTAATGATCGACGAAGGTAAAACAACACATTTTATTGGTGATGTAATTGCTGGAGTGGTTGCTGATTCGGACGAAATTGCTCGCGAAGCTATAAAACTTATTACTGTAGATTACGAGGTTTTAGAACCTGTAACTGACGTTTTTAAAGCTATTGATGGAGAGCGAGTTCATCCCGAAAAACCAAACAATTTTGACACTTGTCAATTTACAATTGGAGAAGCTGATAAAACTATAAATGAATCAAAATACAAATCAAAAGGAACATACGAAACACAAAGAATAGAACATGCTTTTCTTGAAAAGGAAGCTGCTGTTGCTTATCCTAATTGTTGTGATGGAATCGAATTATTGAGTCAAAGCCAGGGAGTTTATGAAGATCGCAGACAAGTTTCTATGATTTTAGGAATCCCAGAAGATAAGGTTCGTGTTACGCTTATTCCTAATGGTGGTGGATTTGGTGGAAAAGAAGATTTAACTGTGCAAGGTCACACTTCACTTTTTGCTTATTTATTACAAAAGCCTGTTAAGCTTACTCTAACTCGTGAAGAATCAATTCGTTTGCACCCAAAACGTCATCCTGTTTTTATGGATATTGCTATTGGAGCTGATGAAAAAGGAAAACTCACAGCACTTAAACTAAGAGCTGTTGGAGATACAGGAGCTTATGCTTCTGTGGGGATGAAAGTATTGGAAAGAGTTGCAGGTCATGCTTCTGCGGGATATTTTATTCCTGAAATTGATATCGAAGCCAAGACTGTTTATACAAATAATATTCCTTGTGGAGCCATGCGTGGATTTGGCGCAAATCAAGTTTCTTTTGCAATTGAAAGTTGCATTGATGATATCTGCGAGCAAGCTGGATTTGACCGTTGGCAATTTAGATACGATAATGCTTTGGTGGATGGATTAAAAACATCAACTGGACAAACTGTTCAAGGAGTTGGAATTCGCGCTTGTTTAGATGCTGTAAAAGAAGATTTCAACAATGCAAAGTATGCTGGTTTAGCTTGCGCTATTAAAAACTCGGGCGTTGGAAATGGAATGGTCGATGAATCAAAAGTAATTATTGATATCATTTCTGAAAATAGAATTTTATTGCAACACGGTTGGACTGAAATGGGACAAGGTGTGCATAATATGGCATTGCAAACATTGTGTGAAGAGACTTCTGTTTCTCCAGAAATTATTGAAGTTATTGTTGATACTGAAGCTCAAATTAAAACAGGAATGACAACATCTTCCCGTGCAACAGCATTAGTTGGTTTGGCAGTTATTAACGCTGCTAAAGCTTTAAAAGAAGATCTGAAAACAAAATCATTAAAAGAATTATCTGGAAAAACATATAAAGGTCAATATACCTGCGATTGGACAACCAAACCTGGAACGGATGTAAAAGAACAAATTACACATTACTCCTATGGTTATGCAGCTCAAGTTTGTATTTTGGATGATGATGGAAAAATTGCTAAAATGATTGCTGCTCATGATGGTGGTAAAATCATGAACCCGATGTTATTCGAAGGTCAGGTTGAAGGTGGTGTACACATGGGATTAGGTTATGCTTTAACTGAAGATTTACCAATGAAAGACGGTTTTTTGGTTAGTGATAAAATGAGAGATTTGAGAATCTTACGTGCACACGAAACACCTGAAATAGACGTAAGAATGATTGAAGTAAAAGATCCTATTGGACCTTATGGGGCAAAAGGAATTGGCGAGATAGGAATGGTTCCTACTGCTGGAGCTGTTGCTTGTGCATTGGTTAAATTCGACGGTAAAAAACGATATAAATTACCTTTACAAAGAGATTAAGTAAGTAATGAGATTCCGCATCAAGTGCGGAATGACAACTAAACTATTTTTGTCATTCTCGCGAAAGCGGGAATCTCTGTTTAATAAAGTGAATTATGATTCTATTAAAAAATGCAACATATATAGATTGGAAAACCTTAGAATTCAAGAATACAAATATTCTTGTTGAAGAAGGTATTTCAGGTAAAATAAAACTGATCGATAATTCGGATTCAGTTACAACTGATCAAATAATTGACTGCAAAGGAAAAATAGTAACTAAATCGTTTGCTGTTGGACATCATCATGTATATTCTGCATTATCACGTGGAATGGGAGCTCCAAAAAAGAACCCAGAGAATTTTTACGAGATTCTTCAGTATGTTTGGTGGACTTTGGACAAAGCTTTGGATAAGGATATGATTGAAGCAAGCGCTCTTGCTACAGCTATGGCATGTGCAAAAGCTGGATCTACTTTTGTGATTGATCATCATGCATCGCCAAACTTAATTTTAGGCTCGCAAGATATTATTGCAAAAGCATTCAATAAAGTTGGGGTAAGTCATTTACTATGTTATGAAATTACAGACAGAGACGGAATCGAAAAAGCTGAAGAGGGTTTATCTGAAACTGAGAATTATTTAAAATCGAATCAAGGATTAGTTGGCTTGCATGCATCATTCACCGTAAATGATGAAATCATGAGAAGATCGGCAGATCTTATGAATAAATACAATTCAGGATTTCATATTCATGTTGCAGAAGATTTGTATGACCAAAGACATTGTCATGATAATTATGATAAACGAGTTGTTGAACGTTTAAACGATTATGGCGTTTTAAACTCGTCTAAAACCATTCTAGGACATTGTTTACATATTGATGAAAATGAACGAAAAATCATCAAAAATTCTAAAGCTTTTGTAGTTCAGAATATGGAAAGTAACTTGAATAATAAAGTGGGTTATTTTAACGCTAAAGATTTAGGTAACAATACTATACTTGGAACCGATGGAATGCACAGCGATATGCTTCAAAGTGCAAAAGCTGCATTCTTTGTTGGTCAGGGTTTCGATACAATTGGATACGACTCAGCTTATGAGCGTTTCAGAAAAGTACACGACTACATTTCAATGAATCAGTTTGATGGAGATGGAGAAAATAACCTTGTAATTTTGGATTACGACTCTCCTACCGAAATAAATCAAAATAACTTCTTAGGTCATTTTATATTTGGAATCAATTCAAATCATGTAAATGATGTAATTTCAAATGGAGAAGTTATTGTTAGAGATCGTAAGATACAAAAAGTAAATGAATCCGAGATTTTAGAATTCTCGAAAGAACAATCTTTACGTTTATGGAAAAAAATGCAAGAGTAATATAAATGTCATTCCGGACGAAGTGTAACATAGATCCAGAATCTAATTACATAAAGAGATTCCCACCTACGCGGGAATTTTTCTCACGAGCAAAGTGAGTAATGACAAATATTCTTTTATCACTTTTATTCTTTTATCTTTACACTTTAATCTTTTTACTTGAATATCATGGAAATTAATATATTAGAATGGATTGGTTATGCTGCCTCAGTAATTATAGCTATATCCTTATCAATGAGCTCAATCGTAAAATTTAGATGGATAAATTTAATTGGAGCTACAACTTTTTCAACATATGGTTTTTTAATAGGAGCCTTGCCAGTTGGAGCCTTGAATGGCTTTATCGCAATTATTGATGTCTATTTTTTATACACAATCTATAATAAAAAAGAAATATTTGAAACACTGGAAATTCGTGCTGATAACAAATATATATATCGTTTTCTGGAATTTCATGATAAAGAAATACAAAAGTACTTTCCTGGATTTGCTTATAAAGCGGAAATGAATACCATCAGTTTTTTTATCCTTAGAAATGCTGCTGTTACAGGATTATTTTTAGCTCACCGAGAAGATGACAACGTTCTTAAAGTCGGATTAGATTACGTGATTCCTGAATACAGAGATTTTAAAAATGGAAAATTTATCTATCTGCGTTTAAGAAGAAAATTCATCGATGATGGTTTTGATAAAGTAATGACTCCAGGAGACAGTTCAAAATATGTTAAGTATCTTAGGAAGATTGGATTTACTGAAGATAAAGCAGGTATGTATGTAAAAATATTGGATAAATCGATTTAGTATTGATCCTTTTACAAAAATGTTTTATTGATAAAATTTGTCTTTACAATGAGATAAACTCCTATCCCATTGATTTCATTTTATATGACAACTAATTGAATCTATTTTTGTTTTAAACTAATAAATTCAAAATTTATGAAAACAAAAATTAATTTAACGCTCAAGTCATTTGTAATAAGCATATTTGTGTTATCATTTTTTAATTTAATGGGATGTGATAAGGATTCCGATTCAAATGATGATCCTACCGAAGATAATCTACCTGACATTTCAGGATATCCAATTGTAAGTACAAATCAAACGTCATTCTATGACGATGCATCCATTATCTCGGAGCCAAATTCTGGCGATGCATATTATGGTCAAGATGGAACGTATATTGGAAATCAACCATCATATACCGATAATGGTGACGGAACCATTACCGACAATGTTACTGGACTAATGTGGGAACAAGATATGGACGATAAAATTACTTATGATGAAGCATTTGATAAAGCTGAAGTATCAACGCTAGGTAATCATAACGATTGGAGAGTGCCAACAATTAAAGAAATCTATTCTTTAATATTATTTACAGGTCAGGTTGCTGGAGAAGAAGCTATTTCAATGTTCATTGATACTGATTACTTCATTCAACCACTTGGAAATACGGACATTGGAGAACGCGAAATTGATGCACAAACATGGTCGAGCACCCAATATATTGGTTTAACAATGGCTGGAGATATAACAGTTTTTGGAGTAAATTTCATTGATGGCAGAATTAAAGGATATCCTAAATTCCATCCTGGATCAGGTACAGCGAACACAATGTATTTTAGAATGGTAAGAGGAAATACTTCATATGGAGAGAACGATTTTACCGATAATGGAGACGGAACTGTTTCTGATAATGCAACGGGGTTAATGTGGCAACAAAGTGACGATGGAAATATACGTGATTGGGAAAATGCATTATCATATTCAGAGAATTTAACTCTTGGCGAACATAGTGATTGGAGATTACCGAGTGCAAAAGAATTGCAAAGTATAGTTGATTATACCCGTTGCCCTGATGTTACAAGCTCAGCAGCAATAGATCCTATTTTTAGTACTACAAGTTTTAACGATCCAGAAGGAAATCCAGGTCAATACGGCTATTATTGGACAGGAACAAGTCATCTCGATGGAGCAAATCCATATGCATCTGCTGTATATATAGCCTTTGGAGAAGCTCAAGGAGAAATGAATGGGAATTTAATGGACGTACATGGTGCAGGAGCCCAACGTAGCCTTTAGGTTTGCATTATAGTCATTATTTAAAAAATATGATTGTAATGCTTTTTTTCTTTTATAGTAAAAATGTCTTAATATGCTTATAAATCAACACCAGTAGTGGCGCATTATCAGCGCAGCCAGGAATAAGACCTAAGCTTCGATACAATCCACTACTGGTTATATTGACCAAGATTCAAATAGTAATTTGGGTAAGACCCTTTATGTAAGGCTTTGAAAGTGCTCAATATGTGTTGATTCATTGTTTAATTTAAAAGAACGCATATGCAAATTACAAATTTTATCGGTATTGATGTATCAAAAGATACATTAGACTTTAGTATTGTTGTTGATGGTAAAAATTTGCAACACTACAAAATAAGGAATAACTCTAAGGAGATAAAAGCAGCGACAACAAAGATTTTTAAAGCATTTTCAGCTACTATTGATGATACTATATTTTGCATGGAGCACACTGGTTTATATAATTTGCCTTTAGTAAAATGGCTTCAGAGTCAACAAGCAAAGATATGGTTAGAATCAGGTGTGCATATTCGTAAAACTTTAGGTTTAATACGTGGCAAAAATGATAAAGTTGATAGTGAAAGAATCGCTATGTATGCTTTTACTAATCAGCATCAAATGAAGTTATGGAAAGCACCAAGAAAGGTAATTGAAAAAATTGCAGCACTATTATCTCAACGTGCAAGATTTATTAAAGCAAAACAGCAACTATATACCGCCAATAAAGAACAAAAACAGTTTCTTGATAAAGAGATAATGAAAAGTCTTAACAAATATACTTCCAAAACATTAGTTGTTATCGATAAACAAATTGAAGCAATCGAAAAGCAGATCTTAGAACTAATGAAAGAAGATGAGAAGTTAAATAGATTGTTCCAAATAATCACCAGTGTTAACGGAATAGGCTTTGTCACAGCAGCATATATGTTGGTAACAACAAATGAATTTATAAGTATAAGCAATCCTAAAAAATATGCTTGTTATAGTGGTGTAGTTCCATTTGAACACAGTTCAGGGTCCAGTGTCAGAGGAAGAAATAGAGTCTCTCAAATGGCCAATAAAAACATGAAGAGATTACTTCATATGGCTGCATTATCATCAATTAGAATACAGGGCGATTTAAAAGATTATTATACTCGAAAAGTAGCTGAAGGAAAAAATAAAATGAGTGTTATTAATGCTATTAGAAATAAATTAATACTAAGAATTTTTGCTTGTGTAAAAGAAAATAGAGAATATGAAAAAATATATGATTATAAATTTGTTTAAACCATAGTAATCGATCCTAAATCAGGTAATTCTGATAATTATCCAGAATACTGGGGACCTCAAGGCGATGTGAGATATGTTTATAATTATGTTAGATGTGTTCGAGATATAGATTAACTATAAATAACTAATCATATAAAGCGCATGATACAGAAAGTGTTTTGCGTTTTTTTGTTTTATATTTACCAAACAAACAATTTTATCAATGAATATTTTAATTCAAAATGGAACAATCGTAACATCTGAAAAATCAATTAATTCAGATATTTATATATCGGATGGTATAATACTTCAAATTGGTAATTCGCTGGATATTAACGATGAAATTGATAAAACAATTGATGCAGCTGGTAAACTCATTTTTCCGGGAGGAATAGATCCACACGTTCACATGCATCTTCCAACTCCTGCAGGTTTTTCTGCTGACGATTTTGAAACTGGAAGTAAAGCCGCTCTCAAAGGTGGTACTACAACTTTAATCGACTTTGTTACACCACATAAAGGTCAATCATTAATAGATGCTTTTATTGATCGAAAATCTGAAGCTGATAAATCGTTTTGCGATTATTCATTTCATATAAGTCCTGTTGAATGGACAAATACTACCGAACAAGAAATTAAAGATTGTATTGAATCTGGAATCACTTCGTTTAAAGTCTATATGGCTTATAAGGATAGTATTGGTTTAGATAATGATGATATCTTGAAAGTAATGCAAATAGTTGGAGAAGCCGGTGGAATTGTAACCCTGCATTGCGAACTTGGAGATGAAATTGATGACTTGCGAAATGAATTAGCAAACAAAGGGAATTTAAGCTCTGAATTTCATCCTTTTTCACGACCAGACTATACTGAAGCAGAAGCAGTAAGATCTGCCATAGAAATGGCATCAATTGCAAATTGTCATATATACATTGTTCATACATCATGTGCAAAATCAATTGACTATATTAAAAAAGCACAAAAGGATGGTCAAGTAGTTTATTCTGAAACTTGTCCGCAATATTTGATTTTAGATGATTCAAAATATTTAGGTGATTTTAAGGATACCTCCAAATATGTAATGAGTCCACCCTTGCGCAAAAAGAAAGATCAACATGCTCTTTGGGATGCCATAAACACAGGAGTTATTAAGACTGTTGGAACAGATCATTGTCCTTTTAATCTTGAACAAAAAGAAAAGGGAATTCATGATTTTAGGATGATTCCTAATGGAGCGGGTGGTGTTGAGCACAGAATGACTTTGCTTTTTACTTATGGTGTATTACAAAATAGAATTACATACAATCAATTTGTTGATGTTACATCAACACAAGCTGCAAAGATTTTTGGTTTGTATCCTCAAAAAGGTGAAATATCTGTTGGATCCGATGCTGATTTGGTGATTTGGAATCCTAAAGCTGAAAATACGATATCCGTTGCGAATCATCATCAAAACTGCGATCTTGAAATATATGAAGGAATAAAAACCATCGGAGCTCCCGAATTCGTTATCTCAGACGGAGAAATTGTTGTTGAGAATGAGAATTGATTTCAGAAAAGAAAAGACGGTTCTTAAAAAGAGATTCCCGCTTAAGCGGGAATAACATATTCACTAATATTTTTGTAATCCCCAATCAAGTTGGGGATCTATTTTAAACTTCAAAAATATCCTTAACTTCCATCACCTTTTTATCATAGCCTTTTAACGCAATATTGATCATTGTAAAACCAAGTTGGCGTAATAATAAAACGTATTTTGGGAATATGAATCTAAAAACTGCCAACAAATTCGCCTCACATAATTGAAGTTCTTACTCAAGAAAAAAGAGTAGGCTTAAAAACCTACTCTTTTTTTATCCCTTTTAAGGATATTATCTAATACTTCACTTGGCTTTTCAAATTTGTTTGTAAACATCATTGAAGCAATAATGTATGGTTTAAATCCGGCTTCCAGATAAGTTTTAATTTTATATTTCTCAAATACATCACCATCAACTTCACCATCTTCGCATGAAACACCGCTAATGTCAGCAGGTAAACAGTGCATATACAATGCATCCTGATTTTTGGTTAGTTTCATTTTAGCTTCGTCGTATTCCCAATCCTTATGCTTCGCATTATTTGCTAGACAGGTTTGTTCTAATGCTTTTAAGCCTTCAACGTCTTTATTCTTTAATAATTCTGTACGTTGCTGCATTATATGGAATGGAGCCCAGCTTTTTGGATATACAATATCCGCATCTTTCATTGCTTCTTCCATATTATGACTAATATTGAATGATCCACCGCTTTCTTCTGAGTTTTTCTTTGCGATATCTACTATTTCAGGAATTAACTCATATCCTTCAGGATAAGCTAACTCAATATCCATTCCGTAACGAGACATTAAACCAATTATACCTTGTGGCACTGACAATGGTTTTCCGTAACTTGGCGAATATGCCCAGCTCATTACAATTTTTTTACCTTTCAAGTTCTCTAAAGAACCAAACTCTTTTTCCAAATGCATTAAATCAGCCATTGCTTGTGTTGGGTGATCCTGATCACATTGTAAATTTACAATTCCAGGACGAGATGGTAATACACCTTCTTTAAATCCTTCATCTAATGCATCTCCTACTTCACGCATGTATTTATTTCCTTCGCCAAGATACATATCATCACGAATTCCAATAAAATCTGATAAGAAAGAAATCATGTTTGCAGTTTCACGAACAGTTTCTCCGTGAGCAATTTGCGATTTTTGCTCATCTAAATCTTGAACAGCACAACCCAATAAATTACTTGCCGATGCAAACGAAAAACGTGTACGTGTTGAGTTATCTCGGAAGTTTGAAATTGCTAATCCTGAATCGAAAACTGATGGAGAAATATTGTTATCTCTCATTTCCTTTAAGATTTCAGCAACTTCTAATATAGCTTTTAAATCTTCTTTGCTTTTTTCCCAGGTCAGTAAAAAATCCTTTTTGTAAAGATCAGTCTTTAACTCACCTAGTTTGTTTATCTTATCTTGTAAACTCATAAATTTTCTTTTTTAAATTAAATCTCGTAAGCAAAAGCTGCGTAAAATGCCGATGCCACAACTAAATCATCAATTGCAACTTTTTCGTTTGGAGCATGCGCTAAAACCTCATTCCCAGGACCAAAACCAATTGTTGGAATTCCATAAACTCCATTGGTCATAATTCCATTGGTAGAAAATGTCCACTTATCGATATTCACATCTTTATTAAAAAGATTTTTGAATGAACGAACTCCAGTTTGAACTATTTCATGCTCTACCGGAATTTTCCATGTTGGATAATATTTTTCCATTCCATATTCTAAACCTGTATAAGCAGTTTCCAAATATTCTAGAACTTCCACTTTTGCATTCATCCCTTTTATTAACTCTTCGATTTCTGCAACCGCAGATTCCTTAGTTTCGCCCCAAGTTAAACGACGATCCAAGTGAATTCGTGCATAATCAGAAACAGCGCATAACGAAGGACTTCCAGAAATAATTTCAGAAATAGTAACACTTCCTTTACCTAAAAACTCATCAAATTTCAATCTTTCATGTAATTGTTCAATTTCCAAAGCTGTTTTTGATGCCATATAAATAGCATTCTTTCCTCGTTCTGGAGCTGAACCATGCGATGAAACGCCATAAAAATGAACATGCATTTCCATACGTCCACGGTGACCACGATATATATTTAAATTTGTAGGCTCTGTACTAATTACAAAATCGGGTTTAATTTTATCTTCTTCAACAATGTATTTCCAACATAAACCATCACAATCTTCTTCAATAACACTTCCAACAAAATAAATTGTAAGATCTTTATCGAAACCTAATTCTTTCAAAATTCTACCTGTAGTAACAAATGCTGCGGGTCCACCCTCTTGATCGACAGTACCACGCCCATGAACAAAACCATCTTTAATTTCTCCACCAAGTGGATTAAAGTCCCAATTATCCATGTTACCCATATCCACTGTATCCATGTGTCCATCAATTGCAAGAATCTTCTTTCCATTTCCTATTCTTCCAATTACATTCCCCAAACCATCAATGTTTACTTCATCAAAGCCAGCTTCTTCCATCTGTCTTTTAAGTTCTAGCTGAACTTCTTTTTCTCCTAAACTTAATGATTTGATTTGCACTAATTTTGATAAATTTTCTGCGGTATAATCACGATACTTCTCAGATAAATCGTTGATCTTTTGAAAGATATTTTCCATATTATTTCTATTCTAAATTATTCAAGTGCTAAAGTTACATTTTTTATCTTATCCAATAAATAAACAGGATAGTTTTATACATTTCTCTTTTTAATATAGAATTATCGAATATATATTTAAATATTACAAGAATTTTATTCTATCATTAGATCATAAAGTCAAAAAAGAATCTTCAATTTATTGTTAAATCATAAAAACTGCATTTAAAGAAGCAAAATTACCTAATTCATTGTATTTTTGATATGCAAAAATCAAAATTGTTGTATTATGGATATTTGGAATTTTATACAAAAAGAATTGTCAGAAAATAATAATGTAATGCTAATTACAGTTGTTGAGAGAAATGGAAGTAGCCCCGGAATTGTGGGTTTTAAGATGGCAGTATCTGCAACTGGAGCAATGACAGGCTCAATTGGTGGTGGTGTTATGGAGTACAATATGGTTGAACTAGCAAAGAAAGAAGCAAAAAGTGCTACTCAAAAATCATTTATAAAAAAACAAATTCATAAAGCAGATGCTGGAAAGGATAAATCGGGATTAATATGCTCAGGAGATCAAACACATTCTTTTACTCTCTTTGATTCTTCAAAAGAGGAACTCATTAATAGTATTACATCACTTTTGAATAAAGGAGAAAATGGAGCTCTTTACTTAAAGCAATCTGGTGTAGAATTTGATAAAAACAAAAAACTTGAAAATCAAATAGATTATGCGTGCGAAGATGAAAATAATTGGGTTTACAGAGAACAAATTGGAGTAAAACCAACAATGTACATTTTTGGAGCAGGACACGTTAGTTTACCTTTAAGCGAAATTTTTAGAGTCCTAGATTTTAAAGTAGTGATACTAGACGACAGAGAAGGTCTCTCGACATTTGAAAACAACAAACACGCACATCAAAAACACATTATTGATTATAAAAACCTTGGTGACATTGTTGAAGAAGGTGGTAATAGTTATGCTGTAATAATGACTGTTGCTCATAAAAGTGATGCCGCTGTTTTGAAACAATTGGTTCAAAAAGATTTAAAATATCTTGGAATGATAGGTAGTAAAAACAAAGTAAAGAGTATTTACGAATTACTTATGAATGAAGGCGTTTCGGTTGAAGAATTGGCTAAAGTAGATTCACCGATAGGACTTCCTATAAAAAGTAAGACAACAGCTGAAATTGCAATTAGTATAGCAGCAAAAGTAATTGAAGTTAAGAATTGTTAATAAAACTGTTAATATAATATTGGAATTTCTATTTTTTGTAATCAAGTTTTATTTATCTTTGCTCAGAATATGATTTTTTGATATTTTAAAAATGACATTGAAAATATTTAAAGACAAAATACAGTCAACAGAACAAAATATAAGGGTCGATTGACCCCGTTAAACAGGTTTCTTTTTTAAGAAACCTGTTTTTTTTGTGCAATAACGAACGATTATGATATTTTTAGTATTAAGTATTTTATCATCAGCAGGGATCTATGTGATCTTCAAATACCTTGACAGATTCAAGATAAATACCTTTAATGTTATTATCATAAATTATATTACAGCTGCTGCTTTAGGCCTATTGCTTACAAAAACAAACCCAGATATTTTTCCATTGTTAAAGAATGCATGGTTGCCCTACTCCATAATTATAGGTGTTTTATTTATAATGATGTTTGTGGTTATAGCAAAATCATCGCAAATTGTAGGAATAGCAATAACAACGGTTTCCAATAAAATGTCTGTTATAATACCAATTGCTTTTTCAATAATTATTGATCCTTTGGATGTATTAACAAATTTTAAAGCAGTTGGAATTATTCTCGCAATTCTAGCGGTATTCTTATCGGTATACCGAAAGCGAAAAGTTGAATTTGATCCAAGAAATATTTATTTGCCAGTTATTCTGTTTTTAGGAATGGGATTGGTAGATTCATTTGTCAAATATGCCCAACACAAATATGTCGCCGATGATATTCTGCCAATATTTACGGTTATATTATTTGCAATGGCTGCAATATCGGGATTGGTTACGAAACTATTACGTAAAACTCCTTTTAGAGAGTTAATCGACAAAAAGATTCTTTTATGGGGAATTGCATTAGGAATTAGTAATTATGGTTCATTATATTTTCTAATTAAAGCCTTAAATTTTAAAAACAATTTAGGAAATACAATGGATGGATCTATTGTGTTTGGAATTAACAACTTAGGTGTAATTGCTCTATCTGTAATTATTGGATTAGTTGTTTTCAAGGAAAAATTTCTAAAAATTAATTGGGTCGGAATTATTATATCATTTTTTGCAATCTATATATTATCTAGAACATAATGGCTGAATTTATAGATGAATATTTAACTATTAGTAAACCTTCTGAAGGTTTTTTTAAAGATCGCGGAAGCAAATTTCTTGCTTTTGCATATCCTGTTTCTACCGAAGAAGAAATTAAACAACATCAGGAACAATTACGAAGCGATTATCACGATGCACGTCATCATTGCTTTGCATATATGCTGGGAAAGGATAAAAATGTCTTTCGTGCAAACGACGATGGTGAACCATCGAGTACTGCCGGC
This sequence comes from Bacteroidales bacterium, assembly GCA_016342685.1. Classification (GTDB taxonomy): domain Bacteria; phylum Bacteroidota; class Bacteroidia; order Bacteroidales; family UBA12077; genus UBA12077. Next base: position 1,257,565 of record JAEINU010000001.1, read on the forward strand.
AAACCAATTCTGGGACAAATAAATTCATTCGAATTAACCAACATTTTAATTGTTGTAATAAGATACTTTGGCGGAACTAAGCTTGGTGTTAGCGGACTAATTAATGCATATAAAACAGCCGCAGAAGAATCACTAAAGAATGCTAAAATCATTAAAAGAACATTACACGATATTTATGAGCTAAAATTTGAATATCCAGTTATGAATGATGTAATGAAGATAATGAAAGAAGAACAAATTGAGCATATCGATCAAAATTTTGAATTATCGTGCTCCATAACTTTAAGTTTAAGAAAAGCCGATATAGACAAGGTATTAAGCAAATTTGATCGAATAAAAGATTTAAAAATAGATTACATAGAAACGAGATAAAAGTTTCAAGTTAAAGATAAAGATAAATTATAAAAAATAAGTACCACTAATAAACTCGGATTAATGGAAAACAAAAATTTAGTTTCAATCACGGATTATTCGAAAGAAGAGATCTTTGAAATACTAGATCTTGCTGCGGATTTCGAAAAGAATCCAAATCAAAACCTTTTAGACAATAAGGTAATTGCAACCCTATTTTTTGAACCGTCGACTCGTACTCGACTAAGTTTCGAAAGTGCAATTAGCCGACTTGGTGGCAAATACATTGGTTTCACCGATGCAAGTTCTTCAAGTGTTTCAAAAGGAGAATCGCTAAAAGACACAATTATGACTGTTGCTAACTATAGCGATATGATCATTATGCGTCACCCAATTGAAGGTAGTGCAAGATGGGCAAGCGAAGTTAGCCGTGTACCTGTTGTAAATGCTGGAGATGGAGCCAATCAGCACCCTACACAAACCTTATTGGATTTATATTCAATTCGAAAAACTCAAGGAACACTCGACAACTTAGACATTTTCTTTGTTGGTGATTTAAAGTACGGTAGAACTGTTCATTCTCTTCTACAAGCAATGGCTATGTTTAATACTACCTATCATTTTATTTCACCTAAAGAACTTAGAATTCCAGATGAATATAAGTTGTTTTTAGATCGTAAAGGATTAAAATATCATGAACACCGAGAATTTGATGGAATTATTTCTGATGCTGATATTATTTACATGACTCGTATTCAGCGCGAAAGATTCTCTGATCCTATGGAATATGAAAAAACAAAAAACTCATATGTCTTAAAGAATGGTATGCTTGATAATACCAAATCAAACATGAAAGTTTTACATCCACTACCAAGAGTAAATGAAATTGACACAGATGTTGATGAAAACGAGAAAGCATATTATTTTACTCAGGCTTTGAATGGTGTTTATACTCGCCAGGCAATTATTACTCACATTTTAGGACTTAAAAAATAGAAAATATGGTAATGGACGATAAAAAACTTCAGGTAAGTGCAATTAAAAATGGCACCGTTATAGATCATATTCCTGCAAACAGTCTTTTTAAAGTAATCCACATATTGGGTTTAGAAAAGATTGAATCTCAAATGACTTTCGGTTCAAACTTCGAAAGCAAACGCTTAGGACTTAAGGCAATTATTAAATTAGCTGATATTTTCTTTATGGATGATGATATTAATAAAATTGCTTTAGTAGCTCCCGAAGCAAAATTGAATATTATTAAAGATTACAAAGTTGTTGAAAAGAAAATTGTTGAAGTTCCCGATACAGTTACTGGTATTGCAAAATGTGGTAATCCTAAATGTATAACAAATCATGAAGGAATTGTTACTAAATTTGCTGTTGTATCAAAAAAGAAAGTTGCAATAAAATGTCACTACTGTGAAAAAATCACGGACTCAGAGCATATGGAAATATTCTAATTAATAGAATCTAAATAATACACAAAGCTGTTTCATTCCGATAACTCTCGGGAGAAACAGCTTTTCTATTATATAATTGAAGCATTGTTACCTGAATTATCCGAAAAAAATTATACGCTTTTCTTATCAATTCCCTAAAATATATTAAAAAACACAAATCAGCTGTTTTTCACTAAGATCTTGGCATGCTTTATTTTAGGAGTACCTTTCTTATTCATCATAATGATGGCAAAAAACATAACAACGGCACTAATCCATTGGATCGCAGAGATCATTTCACCATTGATGAAATAATCGAAAACAACGGCTGAAATCGGGAAGCATAATTCGCAAATAGTTGCTACAATAGCCTTGACACTTCTTAAGCCGTAATAATAGATAAAAATAGCACCACTACCTGTTGTTAGTGCGATTAAACTCATAATTAACCAGTTAGTATTTGTCACGCTTTCTATTAGAACCAATTTACCACCAATAAGAACAATTATGAGCATAATAGCAGAGGTAAATCCATAGCGATAAAAAGTAGCTGTTTTAAAGCTAAATTTAGTCAATAGCCTTTTACTGAAAACAGTAGAACTTCCAAAAGAAAAAGCTGCTAATAAAGCATAAAGAGCAGCATGAACAGTATTTGAACCAGTGTCAAAATTAGGAAGTTTAGTACCGAATGTCAGAAAGTATGCTCCGCAGATTGCTATAGTCCCCCATAATAAGAAGTTTGCATTAAGTTTTTCTTTCAGCACAATTGAAGCAAGGGCAATAGCAAATATAGGTTGCAACTTTTGCAAAAGAACAACAATAGTAAGTTGTTGAAAGTTGACAAGAAACAGTGCTTTAACTATGGCCATAGTTCCAAGAGCACCTCCAAACAAAGCAACCAAAAAGAAACCCAGAAAATCTAATTTGGTAAACTCCTTAAGATTCTTGTACTCTTTGGACAGGAATAAACTAAAAAGTAAGAAAGGTATAACATGCAGCATAAAAACAACTAATTCTACATCTAAATTGTGTAGTCTTGGTGTCAAAACTACTCCGTCGAGTCCCCAAAGTGTTGCAGCTACACAAATTAGAAATGCGCCTGCTGTTTTGCTGTTTATTACTTTCGTATCCATTGTTAATCTTTGTAATGATTTGTTTTCTCCGATAAAATTTTCTGTCAGGTGCTCGAGCTCAGATACGGAAGCGACAAAATTAACATTATTTCTCTTATTAAGGCTTTAGTTTATATTTAACTGCGATTTCTTCTTTTTTACTCTCATCTAAAGATTTCATATAACTTTTCCATCCTGGACAAAAATTTATATGCCATCTCCAAAATCTTCCAATAAATGATTTTGGAGCTTTATCGTGTTTTGCACGCAACTTGCACTCTTCACATTGATGTGTTTTCATACGAATATTTTTTCAATTTATTAATCCAGTTCACTACCAATATTAATAATCATATCCATTTTACTCATTATGTATTCATAAGCATTTCTTGAATGCGGAATTGTACAATCGCTACAATCTTTTACCCCACTTGTATATTTAAAATTACCCCCACATTCACTCTTTAGCATATAAAGCGGACAATAACAAAATAAGCAATTGAACTCTTCCTCTTTTTCTACTTTATGGCAAGGAAAATATTCACATTTTGAGTTTTGGAAAAACTTATAATTTTCTGACATAAGAGCTTTATATTAAACATTTAAAGTTAGCGCATTTACTTATTAATTTAACATCAGTTATCAATTCCTTAAAGGTTCTAGAACCTTTATTCACTAAAAAAAAGAGCTGTTTCAAACGAAACAGCTCTTTTCTATAATATAATTATTATTATCTAATTCTATCCATGCTTCGAATTAAAGCTTCATCTTTCCCAATTGCCCTAATAGCTAAATATGTAAATATTGCTGCAATAAGTGGAAATATTGCTATTACATGATAACTTACAATACCATCTAACTGTTTTGAAAAATTATGAATGTAATAATAGTTTAAACCTACATACCCTAACAATAAGATGATGTTAAATGAATTTAATCGCATTTGCAACACTCTTTTTTTATAAAAAAATAATGTGACAAACGATATTAAAATATTAATAACTAATAATACAACTGGCGGAATTGTTAATAAATACATACCCGCTTCATTCTCAATAGAAAGACCATTAAAATTGAAAATAAATAATTGTCCATCCGAACTTAATAATTCGGCTAAAGGAAACGCAAATAAGGATCCTAACAATAGGGTAACAATTAATAAATAAATCGATTGAATTCTTTGAATCATAACACCTTAAACAATAAAAAATTTAAAACCCATTTTAATTTCCAACAAAATTAGAGCTTTTTAATAATATTACAACAGAAAACGATGATTTTATCAAGCCTTATATTAAAATTTCATCAATCGATTTTCTGAATCTTTTTTTTGATTCTCGTTCCTTTAAATCATCCGGAAATAAATCCATTTCTCCTTTATAACCAACTGCCATTATAGACATTAGTTCAAACTCATCATTTACACCAAGCACTTCCCTAGCCTTATTAACGTTATATCCTCCCATTTGATGAATAAATAAACCCAGAGATGTAGCTTGCGCTAAAAGATTTCCAACAGCCATTCCCGTATCATATTGTGAAAATTTATTAGATTTTAATGTTAGCGAAGAATTTTTCTTAGCCAAACTTAATATTAAAACCGGTGCATATTTAGCCCAATATTGATTTGCTTCAACTAAACAATCAAATAGTTGTTTATAGTTATCTCCAACACCCTTAATTCCTACAACAAACCTCCATGGCTGTTCATTATAACTTGAAGGAGCCCAACGAGCTGCCTCAAGCAACATTGTTAGCTTTTCTTCTTCAACAGCTTTCGTCGAAAATGTTACCGTACTATGTCTTTCCCTGATTATTTGATGTATATGATCCATATTGCTTATAGTTTTGATTAATTTTATTAAACAATAATTTGCTAAAAGTGTTCAACACAAAAAAAAGTATCTACCCTTAAAATACAAAATATGTTATATAATATTAAGTTTGTAGATAAAATCTTCATTTAAGGTTTGAATATCAGGAAATGATTTCTTAGAATTGTATCTTGAAGAAAAGAAGACTAATTATTATATAACAATTTAAAAATCAAAGTTATGACAAAAATTACAAGTCAGGATTACATCAACAAGGAAGATAAATTTGGAGCACATAATTATCATCCACTTCCAGTTGTGTTAGAAAGAGCTGAAGGAGTTTATGTTTGGGATGTAGAAGGAAAAAAATATTACGATTTTTTGTCTGCATATTCTGCAGTTAACCAAGGACATTGCCACCCAAAAATTGTAAATGCAATGATTGAGCAAGCTAAAAAGCTTACTTTAACTTCACGTGCTTTTTACAATAGTGTATTAGGTGATTACGAAGAATATGTATCTAAATATTTTGGTTTTGATAAAGTACTACCAATGAACACTGGTGCTGAAGCCGACGAAACAGCTTTAAAGCTAGCTCGTAAGTGGGGTTATATGAAAAAAGGTATTGCTAAAGATCAAGCAAAAATTGTTTGTTGTAATGAAAACTTCCACGGAAGAACAATTACTATCGTTTCAATGTCAACTGATCCTGATGCATACAATGGATTCGGTCCTTTTACTCCAGGATTTGTTAAGATACCATATAATGATATTGAACAATTAGAAAACGAATTAAAAGATCCTAACGTAGCAGCATTTTTAGTTGAGCCTATTCAAGGTGAAGCTGGTGTATACGTACCTGAGGATGGTTATTTAAAGAAAGCATCTGAACTTTGTAAAAAATACAATGTTCTTTTTATTGCTGATGAAGTACAAACAGGTATTGCACGTACAGGTAAAATGTTAGCTTGCGATCACGAAGGTGTTAAACCAGATATCTTAATTTTAGGAAAAGCTATTTCTGGTGGAGTATTCCCAGTATCTGCAGTATTAGCAAACGATGATATCATGCTTTGCATTAAGCCAGGTGAACACGGATCAACTTTCGGTGGAAACCCAATTGCTTGTAAAGTTGCAATGGCTGCTTTAGATGTAATTAAAGACGAAAAATTAGAAGAAAACGCTGAACGTTTAGGAAAAATCTTCCGTGAAGAATTTGAAAGTATCGATTCTGATATGATTGAATTAGTTCGTGGTAAAGGTTTATTAAACGCAGTTGTTATTAAAAACAAAGAAGGTAAAACTGCTTGGGATGTTTGTGTTGCAATGAAAGAAAACGGTGTATTAGCAAAACCAACACATGGTAACATTATCCGTTTTGCTCCACCATTGGTAATTACTGAAGAGCAATTAAGAGATGCAATGAACAAGATTAAAGAAGTATTCAAAAAATTTGAATAGTTTTTAATAATTGCATTAAACTTTATAGATTAAAAGCTGTCTGAAACAATAGTTTAGGGCAGCTTTTTTTAGTTCTCATTACTTTTTAAGTATTTTATTAATTAAATCTTTATATAATGAAATTCAAATTAACATTAAACCTCGCTATAATAGCGATTATTAGTATGATTTTAACTACTTCATGTCAGCAACAAGTTGACAAAAAAATTACGCTAGATGTAAGTCTTATCGACACAACATTTGATCCTGCAGAAGACTTTTATCATTATGCAAATAATGGTTGGATGCAAAATAACCCATTACCTGCTGACGAAAGTAGATATGGTTCTTTTGATCAATTAGGAAAAGAAACAAGTGTTAAAGTTCAAACTTTATTAGAAGAACTTGCAAAAGGAACATACGAAGCTGGTTCTAATGAGCAAAAAATTGGCGATTTCTATTCAATGGGTATGGATATGGAAACAATCGAAGCACAAGGTTTAGAGCCATTAAAACCTGAATTCGAGAAAATAGCTTCTATCGCTACAATCGAAGATGTTCAAAAACAAATTGCACATTTCCACACTTATGGAATTGGTTCAGTTTTTGGATTTTACGGTTCAATCGATAGTAAAAATAGTAGTATGAATATTGCACACTTAAGTCAGAGTGGTTTAGGAATGTCTGATAGAGATTACTATTTAAACGATGACGAACGTACTGTTGAAATTCGCAATGCTTACGAAACACATCTTGTAAAAATGATGGTTTTAAGTGGAATTACAGAAGAAGATGCAACAGTAAAAGCAAAAACAATTGTTAAAATTGAAACTCGTTTAGCTAAAGCTTCTTTTACAAGATTAGAAAATAGAAATCCACATGCAACATACAATAAGAAAACACAAGAAGAGGTAAACAAAATATATCCAAACTTCGATTGGAAAAATTACATGACATCAATAGGTGTTGAATATGATGGAGATATTATTGTTCGCCAACCAAAATTTTTCGAAGAAGTAAATAAAATGATGGTTGATGTTCCTGTTGAAGAATGGAAAGATTATTTTTATTGGAATTTCTTAAATACAACAGCCAATTACTTAACACAAGCAATTCAGGAACAAAATTTTGATTTCTACGGAAAAACAATGTCCGGAAGTCAAGAAATGCGTCCACGCTGGAGAAGAGTTCTTGCAACAACAAATGGAGCCATTGGAGATGCAATCGGTGAAAAATTCTGCGAAAAGTATTTCCCTGCTGAAGCAAAAACAAGAATGGTTACTCTTGTTGAAAATTTAAAAATAGCTTATGCTCAGCGCATCGAGGAGCTAGAATGGATGAGCGACGAAACAAAAGCGAAAGCTACAGATAAATTAGCTTCGATGAGAGTTAAGATTGGATATCCAGACGAATGGAAAGATTATTCTGATCTTGAAGTTAAACGTGAAGCTTATGTTTTAAATGTTTTAGCATCAAATAAATTCGATAGAGAATTTAATAACAGTCAGATCGGACAACCAGTAAATAAAGAAGAATGGTTTTTCCCAGCTCACACTGTAAATGCATATTATGCTCCACAATTAAATGAAATTTGTTTCCCTGCAGGGATTTTACAAGCACCTTTCTTTTATTTAGATGGTGATGATGCTATTAACTACGCTGCAATTGGAGCTGTTATTGGTCACGAAATGTCTCATGGTTTCGACGATCAAGGTAAAGAATATGACAAAGAAGGAAACCTTACAAACTGGTGGACTGATAAAGATTCTGAACGCTTTAAAGTAAGAACTCAAGTATTGGTTGATCAGTTTAATAAAATCGTTATTCTTGATGATGTACATGCAAATGGAGAACTTTCTTTAGGTGAAAATATTGCCGATTTTGGAGGTTTAAGTATTTCATATACAGCCTTCCAAAATGCTCAGAAAGAAAATCCTCAAGCTAATATGATTGATGGTTATACACCAGATCAGAGATTCTTCTTAAGTTGGGCAAGAGTTTGGGCTCAAAATGTTCGCGAAAAGGAAATGATTCGTAGAACAAAAGAAGATGTTCACTCATTAGGAATTAACCGTGTTCATGGCCCGTTAGCAAATATTGCTGAATTCCATGCTGCATTTGATGTTAAAGAAGGAAACGCTTTATATTTACCTGAAGAAGAAAGAGCTTCTATTTGGTAAATTATACTGAAAAGATAATTTAAGAGCCATGCAATTAGCATGGCTCTTTTTTTTATAATTTAATGATAAATGAAGTTCCGACTCCAATCTTAGAACTGAGAACTATTGTCCCCTTATGTAAACTTATAATTTGTTTTACAAAACTTAGTCCAATGCCAGTTCCTTTTTCTTTTGAAGTATAAAATGGAATAAAAACATCATCCAATTTATCTTGATCAATACCTTCTCCATTATCCGATATTATAACTAAAGTCTCGTTATTTTCCTTTCTTAGAGTTAAACTAATTTTCGTACAATTAGCTTCTGCTGCATTTTTAATAAGGTTTATAATTGCTTGTTCCAGAAGCTTATCATCAACTTTACAATTTATTGATTCGTCTAAGTCCAATTCACATGCAATTTGTTTAGTCTTGAAATCCTCTTTAAATATTTCTATGGCATTTTTAAGTATCTCTGAGATGTTAGCATCATGAATATTTATTTTTCCCAGACGCGTTAGTTTTCTATAATTCTCAACAAACTGCAAAAGACTTTTGCTTCGTTTTTCGATAATTTCAACATCATCAATTGTATCGGCAATTGCAAGATTATTTTTAAGATCAAAATTACTTTCTTTTAACGAGCGCTGAATAGAATATGTCAAATTCGTAATTGGAGTTATAGAATTCATTATTTCGTGCGTTAAAACCCTTATTAGTTTTTGCCATGAGTCGAGTTCTTTCTTATCTAATTCGGCTGTAATATTTTGCAAAGAAACTAAGTGAATATTCTCCGAATTTATTTTTATTTGCTTCTTTTGAACATATAACTGAATAGGTTCATTATCAATAGTCAATCTAATCTGAAAGTTTAATTTTGCTTGACTAAGTTTTAAACTATTCACTAGTTCAATATTAAGCTCTTTTAAATCATCAATATTTTTTATTGAATCTACCTTTAGTATATTTTTTAAATAACTATTTGCAAATTGAATTTCTCCATTTGAATTAAAAGCCATTAATCCAATATTAATTTGCTCGATAACAAATTGCAGAAACTGGTATTGCTTCTCCTTTTCTATTCTACTATTTATAATTAAATCGGCTGTATTATTAAGTATTTTAGCCAACTTAGAAAAGTTTCCTTTTAAATCAGATGAAAATCTATAGGCAGAGTCATCTATATTTAGTATTTGAAGAAATCTCAAGATTTCGCTATTCATTTTATTTAAATATTGGATGAGTGATATAGATTGAATTAGAACTAATGAGATACAAAGAAACTTAGTGTAAGCTTTTTGATCATTTTGTAACTCAATACCAAACCAAATTGCAGTTAATACAATTAAGATTATTCTTAAGAAGATATTTAAATTGAATCGCTTATATCCCATGTTTTGTCATTTTAGAATACAAAGATGTTCTTGAAATACCAAGTATTTTTGATGCCTTTGAAATATTTCCTTTTGCATCCTCCACAGCCTTTTCAATTGCCGATTTTTCTAAGCTTTCAAGATTTAATGTAAATAAATCATTATTTTCAGATAGTGTATTATTTCCTCCAAATAGATCATCAGATTTAATAATACCATCATCGTTAAGAATAACAGCCTTCTCTATTGTATGCTTTAATTCCCTGATATTTCCGGGCCATTTGTATTTAAGTAAACTATTATAAGCCGCTGCATTTATTCTTATATTGTTCTTATTATAACGTGCAGAATATTTCTTTAAAAAATAATCTGCAATTAAAATGATATCTTCATTTCGATCTCTCAAGGCTGGATTTGTAATTTCAATAGTATTAATTCTAAAATACAAATCGTCGCGAAAAATCTGATTCTTTATCATTTCCTTAATGTTCTTATTTGTTGCACAAATAAGACGCACATCAAACTTTATGGATTTTGAGGAACCTACAGGTGTAAATTCTCGATTCTGAATTACGGTTAACAATTTAGATTGTAGGTTAATTGATAAGTTCCCAATCTCATCGAGAAATAAAGTTCCTCCTGATGCTGCTTCGACTCTACCTATCTTATTTTCTTTAGCATCTGTAAATGCTCCTTTCACATGTCCAAATAGTTCACTTTCAAAAATATTTTCGTTTAAAGTGTTCAGGTCAACACTCAGAAATACTTTTTTACTTCTTTCTGATTTATTGTGAATTTCACGTGCAACTAGTTCTTTGCCTGTGCCATTTTCTCCCAGAATTAAAACATTAGCATCGGTTTTAGCAACCTTCTGTACTGTATTTAATATATGTTTTAATGCTTCTGAGTTTCCAATAATCGGATCTATTTTATTTTGTATTTCCTGGGTAACTGACTCATTACTTTTCTTTAATTCCTCAATTTTAAGTTTTGTTCTTCTTAGTTCAATTGCATTTTGCAAAGTAGCTATTAATTTTTGAGGCTCCCATGGTTTAGTAACAAAGTTAGTTGCTCCTTCTTGCATTGCTTTTACTGCTAATTCAACTTCTCCATATGCAGTTATTAATATTACAATAATTGATTCATTAATTTGTTTAATTCTCTTTAACCAATATAGTCCATCTCTCCCCGATTGATCCCCTTCGGTAAAATTCATATCTAATAGAACAACATCAATCTCTTTCGAACTTAGTATAGAAGGTATATTTTTAGGGTCATTTGAACTATAGAATTCATCAAAATCAAATTTTAACATTCTTTGTAATGATTTTAAAAGATCTTGATTATCGTCTACAGCGAGTATTTTTCCGTATTTTTTCATAAATTTCAATATCAATCATTCAAATTTACATAAATGTGTACAAATAACGTCATACAAGTGTCGGATTCTTAACACTTATCTATTTTATTTAGAACAACACAAACATTATTACACTGATAACATGAATATTAAGTAAATTGGCATAATATTCGGATTGATTTGATAAATCATAAAATAAAATTATGCTAATAAATTATATAAAAACAGCTTATCGCAATATGATGCGAAATTTTAGTCAAACCCTTATTAATGTCTTGGGATTGGCCGTTGGAATGACTTGTGCTTTATTAATTTTCCTTTGGGTACAAAACCAATTAAGTTATGACCAAACGCAAGAAAATAAAGATAATATATACAGACTAGAATATAGCACATGGGTTGTAATGCCACCATACTTAGGTGATCTGGTTACTCAACTGCCAGAAGTAGAACAAATGACACGTTTCTATTTTTGGTATCATCCGACTATTACCTACAATGAAAATGCTTATGTAGTTGATGATTTTGCGTTAGCTGATAGTACTGTATTTGAAATATTTACATTCAATTTTATTCATGGAACTGCTGATAATGCTTTAGATAATCCTTATTCCGTTGTACTTACAGAAAGTATGTCCACAAAACTTTTTGGAAAGGATAATCCTTTAGGAAAAGAAGTAATGTTCGATAATAAAACTCCTTATACAGTTACTGGTGTTATTGAAGATGTGGAGAATTTCCATATAGAATTAAACGGAATTGCATCCTTACAGGATATAAAGAGAATGTATGGAAATAATGACTTTCTTGAAGCAAGAAATCATAATTTTCTTATTTACCTACTACTAAATAAAAATGCCGATTATATCGATGTTTCTAAAAAAATCAATAAACTATCTGCAGCGGAAATAGAAGATCGTGAAGGAAGTGCATGGGACAATTTATTACTACGAGCATTTAATGAAATTTATTTTGCAAAAGGACTACATCACGAAAGTGGAGTTAAGCATGGCAACATGAATTTAGTGTTGATTTTTAGTGCTATTTCAATCTTAATATTGCTCATTGCTTGCATAAACTTTATTAACATAACTACAGCAAAAGCCAATTTACGCGAAAAAGAAATAGCAGTAAGAAAAATAGTTGGAGCAACACGTAATAAAATTGCAAAACAGTTTATTGGTGAAACCTTTTTTATGGTCTTGGTAGCTCACGTTATAAGCATTGTAATTCTGGAATTTATATTGCCACAATTTAATTTAATAACAAATGAAAGTATTCATTTTAGTTATGTATCGCCTGTATTTTTATCAACCATAATTAGCACAATTCTTTTAACTACATTTTTATCTGGCATCTATCCTTCTTTATATCTATCATCATTAAAACCAGTGCTAATGCTAAAAGGAAAGTCTGGGAAAAATTCCAAAGGAAACCTAAGGAAAATTTTAATGGTAATTCAGTTTACAATCTCTATTTTCTTAATAATATCGACCATTATAATAGTAAAACAGTTAAATTATGTGTTAAATAAGGATCTAGGTTGGAATACAGACAATATGATTACCTTGCAACTACGAGGAGATAATTTTTCTGGAGAACTTGAAGATGTTATGAATAATAAGGATGCCTTTACAAATGAGCTATTAAAAAACCATAACATAAAATCGACTACATATATAACACAATATCCAGGAGATTTAACAAATACCTGGACATGGGATTATGAAGGTAATGATTATGAAACAAAAGTATTTAACGCCGACCCTGAATTTATTGCCTCTTTAGATCTTGAATTAATCGATGGCAGAAATTTCTCTTATGATCGTTCTTCTGATTACACCGATTCAAAGATGATAATCAATGAAACTTCAGCTAAAAATATGGGTCTTGAGAATCCCGTTGGAACATTTGTAAACAATGATAAAACAGAAATAATTGGAGTAGTTAAAGATTTTAATTTTAACTCCTTACACAACAACATTGAATCAATGGCTATTCGTTGGATGCCCAGATCAAACAGAGCCTGTATAAGAATTTCAGGTAATAATATCCCTGAAACTATTAAGTATATTAGAGAATTATATAATGAATTCTGTCCGAATTATCCTTTCCAATATAAATTTATGGACGATCAGTTTGCAGAACAATATGCAAATGAAATAAAACAATCTAAAATATTAATCTATTTCGCTTTTATAGCAATATTTTTAGCAGGACTAGGATTATTTGGAATGTCTTCTTTTATTGCTGCAACCAGAATAAAAGAAATAGGAATTCGTAAAGCATTAGGTTCGTCAACATCAGAAATAATGATTCTTTTTTCGAGTAATTTTATTCGTTGGATTTTAATTGCCTTTATTATAGCTTCTCCAATAGCATTCTATTTAGTTAAAAAATGGCTACAACAATACCCTTATAAAACAGAAATTAGTTGGTGGATATTTGCGATTGCTCTTATTATTACAATTTTAATTGCCCTAATAACAATTGGATATCAAACAATTAAATCGGCTCGTACAAATCCGTCCGATTGCTTAAGATACGAATAAAAAAAGGAGCCTTAGAGCTCCTTTTTTCTTATTTACTTCTTCGAATAAAAATTCTCTTTAATAATTCTATCTCCTTCCCAATACTGCACAGCGACTTCTTCAATTTTCTTTTTATTACCATCTTTAAATTTCAAATTAATCCAAAATTCAACCATGGTTATAGCTCTATTTTCATCTGAAGTAATTGTATCTACCCCTCCTCCTATAACCTCTTCTATTTCTCTTAAAAGATTTTCATCATATTTTCTTGCTTCATCGATTCCTTTACGAATAGTTCCATCGTCCGAAATAATTACAACATTTTGATGATAATATAAATCTAATGCATCAAGAAGCTTACCTTCTTCAATCATTTTAAAAAGATCTTTTGATTTTTGATAATAGGTCATAAGTATATGTTTACGATTGATTTATCTAAATATACGAATTATATTATCATTATAAAACAAAAAAGACCACCTATAAGGCAGTCTTTATTATAAATGAGCATACAGTATATTTTATATCTGTAATCTACTTTTAAAAGGTAGAAATGTCATAAAATCAGCATGATGTACTAAATAAGCTTCAGTTGTACGTTTTACCATATCGCCTTCGCCAGCATGAGTAGCAATTATGTGACAAACCTCTGCGGGAACTTTGCATTCTTCTGCAATTGAAACTCCGGAGAATGGGTGACGTAAGTATTTACCATAACTGCCTTGAACCGATTTTCCATCAACCATTTCATATTCTAATAATTTACCTACATCGGCCAAAATAGCACCAGCTATTACAACATCCATATTTACTGGTAAATCATCTTTAAAGAATTCGTTACACTTAATACCTGCATCTCGTGCAATATGAACTACAGCTCTTTTATGTGCCATAAAAGTAACTTTTGTTGGTACCAATAATGTAAACGGAATAGTCTGAAGATCTTCTACTGTTAAAACACTTCGCTCTAGTGCTAGTTCCCATGTTTTTGCAGTTTGCTCTCTTAATGCTTCGTCCTGAATCCAGTCTAACTCAGGCCATAATTCTAATACCTTTGCATTCATATATCTTGTTATTTTTATTTAAAGATAAAAAAAAGAGGATGCATAACAAAATGCATCCTCTTGATAATTATTTAATTATGCTAATTTAGCAATAATAGCATCGGCCATTTGTTGTGTAGATGCGGCTCCTTTTGTAATAACATCTGGACGCCCAGCCATCTTCATCATATCGTAAGAACGAGTTTTTCCTTCTGAAATTACTGCGGCAACAGCCTTGCGTATTTTTGCAGCCATCTCTTTTTCTTCAATAAAATCCAACATTGCACATGCAGATTCAACCATTGCAATCGGATTCACGATTGACACATCATAATCTGCGTATTTTGGTGCAGATCCATGAGTAGGTTCAAATACAGCAATTCCTGAATCTGGATTCATTTGTGCACTTGATGCAAATCCTAATCCACCAATTAATCCTGCAAAACCATCAGAAACAATATCACCAAACATGTTACCGGCAACAATAACTCCATAATTTTCAGGATTTTTTGTTAACCACATCATTTGAGCATCAATATTTGTGTTCCAAAGTTCGATGTTAGGATAATCTGTTTTCTGAATTTGCTGAGCCATTTTGTACATCATTCCTGATGTCTCTCTAATTACATTTGGTTTCTCACAAAGTGTAACTGATTTATATCCATTATCCTTTGCGTAAGCAAAAGCAGCTCGTAAAATTCTTTCAGTAGCTTTCTTTGTAAAGATACGTGTTGAAACAGAAATCTCTTCTTTAGGAGTTTGTCCAAAATTCTTTACAAATTTAGGATGTGTCATTAAAGCGTCATAAACTTTTTCTGTTGGATTACTCCACTCAACTCCACCATATAAACCTTCAGTATTTTGACGGAAAATTACAGCATCAACTTCTGGTTCTTCAATTGTATCATTAATACCACGACGTATAAAATTCAATGGATTTCCAATATAAGATTTACAAGGACGCATACAAATATCCAAATTAAAGTGCTGACGCATATTAACAATTGGACTTGAATATACTAAACCTTTATCCTGTAATTCAGGAACTAATTGAGTTGCAGCTTCATCTTTTGGTTTTGAAGTAATTGCTCCGAACAAACCAATTTTATGTTTTTCCAATAAATCAATAGTACGTTGTGGAAGTGGATTTCCTTCTTTGCACCAGAATTCCCATCCTATATCACCTTCAACGTAGTCAGCTTCAAAGCCGGCAGCTTCCAGAACTCGGATTGTTTCTTCTAAAACTACTTTACCGATACCATCTCCGGGCATCGCTACTATTGTCCTTTTTGCCATGTTTACTTTTTTTTGAATTTGTTTTAAATTTTAATTAAGACAACGTAAAAATAGGATAAAATTTATTCAAACAAAATGATCTATAACTTTTAGTATATAGTTTTTAAATATTTTTACAAGATATTAATAACCAATAAAATTCAATGCGTAAAAAAAATAAAAAAGATTATTTTCAGTTCATTTTTTGCGTGTTTTATATTGTTTTGTATGTTTACACAAAATAAAAACGTTTTACTAATTACATTAATACATCATAATAATGAAAATATTAAGTGAATTAAATCCAAAAGTTGTTTGGGAATATTTCGAAGATATCTGCCAAATTCCACGCCAATCTAAAAAAGAAGAAAAAATCATTCAATTTCTGTTAGATTTTGGCAAAAAAAATAATCTTGAAACAAAACGTGATGAGATTGGAAATGTTCTTATTTCTAAACCAGCTACAATTGGTAAGGAAAATATAAAAACCGTAGTTCTTCAAAGTCATATTGATATGGTTTGTGAAGCAAATGAAGGTACAAATCACAACTTCGATACAGATCCCATTAAACCAGTTATTGATGGCGAATGGGTTAAAGCAACTGGCACTACACTTGGAGCTGATGATGGCATAGGCGTTGCTGCTCAAATGGCAGTTTTAACTGCTACGAATATAGAACATGGACCAATTGAATGTTTATTTACGGTTGATGAAGAAACAGGTTTAACTGGTGCTTTTGAATTACAACCAGGTTTCTTCGAAAGTAAAATTCTTATTAATCTTGACTCAGAAGATGAAGGTGAATTATTTATTGGTTGTGCTGGTGGTATTGATACCCTTGCTACATTTGAATATGAGCAAGAACAAATACCGCAAGATCATATTGGATTTAAAATAAGTGTTACCGGATTAAATGGTGGTCACTCTGGTGATGAGATTGATAAAGGATTAGGAAACTCATTAAAAATAATGAATCGTTTCCTTTGGAATGCATACAACGAGTTTGATTTAAAGATTGGTGATTTTGAAGGTGGAAGAGCACGTAATGCAATTCCTAGAGAAGCATTTGCTCATGTTACTGTTCATAAAGAAGAGAAAACAGATTTTGTTAATCTTTTTAATGATTTTGTTCCCGCAATTAAAGCAGAATTAGCGAATACAGAACCAAAATTGGAACTTTCGATACAAGAAGCTGATTTACCGAAATTTGCAATTGACGAAGACACGCAGTTTGCCTTATTAAATGGTCTATACGCATGCCCACATGGGGTTTATGCAATGAGCATTGAATTGAAAGGATTAGTTGAAACTTCAACAAATTTAGCTTCGATTAAATTTATTGAAAATAACCAAATTTATATTACTACTAGTCAACGTAGTTCTGTTGAAACTGCAAAATATGATATTGCTAGTAAAATAGAAAGTGTTTTTCGATTAGCTGGTGCATCTGTGAAACAAGGTGATGGTTATCCTGGTTGGAAACCAAACACTAATTCAGAAATAATGAAGATTACTGAAGATTCTTACGAAAGATTATTCGGTAAAAAACCAATCGTTAGAGCAATTCACGCTGGATTAGAATGTGGATTATTCTTAGAAAAATACCCATACTTAGATATGATTTCTTTCGGACCAACAATTAAAGGAGCGCACACTCCTGAAGAAAGAATTAATATTGAAACTAATGTGAAATTCTGGGATTTATTAATTGATGTATTAAAGAATATCCCTTCGAATTAAAAGTAATAATTTTGATATAGAAAAAGCCTGTTTAAATTAAGCAGGCTTTTTTGTATAAACACTTCGACAAGTTCAGTGTTACAATAAAATCAGATAAAAGTTGTCATACTGAGTTTATCAAAGTATAAACAACTTTCTATTCCTCAATCCAAATAGTATTATTTTTCGTAATAATCAGTACTTTCAAATATTTTATCAGCAGATTTAGCAATAAAACCGCTAAACAAATTACCTTTCGAATCTATATAACGTTGTGCAAATTCGTAATAGCATCCAGGAATAGTCTTCACTCCTTCTGTAAACTCAACTTCAATATGACCCGCCATAATACTAGACTGTTGTAACAATTCTGCTTTTGTTCCTTTAATTTCCCCTCCCGATGAATTCAATAAAAATCCATTATCTTTTAAAAATTGATTCACCTTTTCAATGGAATCTAGTTTTTTCAAAGCATTAATGCTCACCGTAAAATGGTTTGCTCGAAATCCATTAACATAAACCCAAGCGGCATATTCTGATTCTTCTTTTAACCTATTATAGATTTCAAAAGATGGTTTTTCCCATACATTCCCCGAGAAAATTAATTCGTCTGATTCTAAATCATTTAACGAAATTTCACCAACAATATTTTTAACTGTATTTTGCAAATATTCACTAAAATCTTTCGTAATTAACTGACTAATAAAAACACGTGGCGCATTTTTATCTGTTGTGTGTTCGTAATGCTTTGCGAAAAGATGCTTTTCTTCAAATACATAAGAACCCTTTTCTTTGTAACCATTTTGAATAAAAACTTTTGAAAGTACTTCAATATTTATTCTTGAATCATCAAAAGTTCTAAAAGCAATATGATCATTAAGTACTTTTTCTCCTTCATTTAAGAATAAGTCATAAACTTTTTGGACCGAAGGATTTTGGGTTGTATAATCGCCCCATAAGCGATCAAAAACGGCATTGAGTGTCATAGTTGATAATTTTTCAATTAATATTTTTTAGTAAGAACAATCAAGCATTTAATATGTTCAGAAAAGTTACTAATTCATTAGTAATAAATTGAAATGTTTAAGTGAGATTATATTATTTTATTTAATATTGCTCTTTAAATTTATTGATCTAATCAATCACACTTCGACAAGCTCAGGATGATATTATTTTTATAATTTGATATTAATTATCATCCCAAAATAGTTGAAGGATTATTAAAAATAGAAACAAATGCTGCTAACAATATCTATAGATTTTTTTAAAAATGCAGATATCTATTCTCCTGAAATAATAGCAATATTAATACTTGCAGGTTTTTTAGTTGGTATTATTAATACCATTGCCGGTAGCGGAACGGTTATTACGTATTCATTATTTATGATGTTAGGATTACCCGTAAATATGGCTAATGGAACAATACGTTTAGGCGTAATAATGCAGACTCTTGCTTCAACTTTAAATTTTAAAAAACATAATGCTTTAGACTGGAAAAAAGGATTCAAGCTCGCTCTTCCTGTTGTTATAGGATCAATTATAGGTGCTCAAATTGCTACAGAAATAAATGAAGCAGTTTTTGAAAAAATATTAGCAGGAATATTATTAATCATGCTATTTTTCATCTTCTATAAACCTGAAAGGTGGCTCAAAAGTCAGGTGCAAAAAATTCAAAGTAAACCAACAATAGTTCAACTTCTACTGTTCTTTGTTATTGGTTTATATGGAGGTTTTATTCATATTGGAGTAGGAATATTTATGCTTTCTGTACTTGTACTAAATGCCGGATACGATTTGGTTAAAGCCAACGCAATTAAGGTAATGACCGTTTTTCTTTATAGTCCATTTGCTTTAGCCATATTTATTATGAATGATCAGGTGCATTATGGCATGGGATTAATTGCAGCCATTGGAAATGTATTTGGTGGAATTGTAGGTTCAAGGATGGCAATAAGTTGGGGAAGTAATTTTGTGCGTTGGGTATTGATGGTTGTTATAATTACTTTTTCTGCTTATTTATTAGATATTCCTGAATTAATAATCATACTTGGAACCTAGAGTTAAGAACCTCCCTTCTCAAGCATTTTCATAAACTCCTGTAGTTCCAGTTTTCAATCTTATAAAGGCATTTTCTGTTCCTAGTGCAATTAACTCTTTTGCAGTTGTAATTCCTGCAAGCTCCAATCGCTGTTCAACTTCCTTTCCAACATTTGGCAATTTTGTTAATTCACCCATAATTCATACTTTAATTTATTGTATCAAAATTAACTAAAATCTGGCTAATTAGAATAAAAATAGTCCAACCGTAAAAACAGTTGGACTAATACTTAGCTAATTATAAATTTAAGCTATTTAGAAACACTTAAATTCGAACTTTTATAATAAAATCGATCACCTCTATTTAAAGGATATTTAAAACTATTTATATTTAGTTTCTCATTAAACTCTTCTGCTATTCGTTTATATTCATATTCATTATTAGAACCATGCATTGGCAATGCCAATATAGGTTTCATAGTTTTTAAGGCAAATTCAGTTCCCATGGTAAGCGCAACTTTATCGCGAAAACGACATCCTGTTACAGGATAAAATGCAATATCTGTATGTTTATAAAGGTCAGCCAAAAACTTTACATCACCTGTATAGTTAGGATCCATATCACGACTTATGTTTGTATGATCTCCCGGGTGAAAAATTGTCACACCATCAACTTCAACATAAAAACCTTGACCAGAATCATTTGAAACAACAGGAGTAATCTTTACTCCACCTACTTTCTTAGTTTCTCTTGCAGGAATAAATGTATATTTTATATCTGTATTATGTTCAAAACCCAATACATAATTTATATTTTTAATTTTATCATTCCAATCAAAAATCACTTGAGAAAAATGATCTCCATGAGTATGCGAAACAAATACAGTAACATTTAAATCTTTTAATTCTTCAGGGTTTATATAACCATTATTAATACTTCCATTTTCTGTTAGCGGCTGTCTTTCCCAGTAGTCAAAAATTAATAAATTATTTTTAGTTTTTATAGCATAGCCGCTATGATCCAAATACCAAATAGCTGATTCACCTAAAGTTAAGTCTTTTTCAAATAAGCTTTTAGATTTATTAAAACTCTTCGCTCCATTTGCAGCTAACTCCTTTGCAGATTTAGCATTTCCATAATACTTAGCTAAATCCAAGGATGAATTTCCTTCAATATCTTTTATATTAATATCTGCTTTATTCTTTAGTAATAAAGCAATAATTTCATTATTCCCTTTAATTGCAGCATAATGCAAAGGAGATTTTCCCGAAACATCTGTAATATTAACCTCAGGGTTATATTTCATTAATAATTTTATTCCATCAACCTTTCCTCTTTTTACACCAACATGCAAAGCAGTCATTCCATTTTTATCTTGTTGATTAAGGTTTATCCCGGCATCACAAAGTAGTTTTATGCTTCTTATACTATCACCTTGAAAAGCATAATGTAAAGCTGTTTTATTATTATCTTCTAGTATATTGATATCAACTTCACGTTTAATAAAATACTCAACTACATTAGGAGCACGCCAAGTAGCTTGATGTAATGGTGTTGGAGAACTTGCACATGCAGATTCTTTACATATACTAGGCGCTAAAACTGCACCATTATCCATTAATACAGCCAGTGCATCGATATTACCTGAAAATACTGCATTATTTAATGCTGTACTTCCTCTATTATTTGTAGCATTGACATCAGCTCCCTTTTCAAGTACATATTTTAAAAAATCAACATCTCCAATACTACCAGCTAAATGAATTAAAGATTCCCCATTTTCAAATTTTTCATTAATTTCAAATCCTTTTGATAAGAAATACTTTACACCTTCAAGGTTTCTTCTAGACGCTGCAGCTTGTAACACATTACTTGCAGTATGATCATCCATTCTTACATCCATTCCCTTTTCTTCAACCAAGAACTTAAGCATTTCTATACTATTTCCCATAGATGCCCAGTGTAAAACTGAATTCCCATCCTTATCGACATTATCAAGAGTAAAATTTCGATTTAACAAAAATTTTACCATTTCTATACTGCCACCATAACAAGCCCAATGTAACATTGTTCCTCCATCAGCAGTGGCAGGGGTCATATCCAAACCCTTATTTTCTAAATATTTAAACAACTCAACATTTCCACTAAACGTAGCATAATGTAATGGATTACGACCAAGATTATTCCGAACATCTACTTTTGCACCTTTTCCAATTAGTTTTTTAACCAAATCCAATTGTCCTTTTAAAGCAGCAAATTGTATTGCAGTGCTTCTATTCCTACTAGCAATATTTACATCTGCATTGTTATCAATTAAAAAATTACAAATTTCTACATGATTTAATGACGCTGCAACTATTAATGGTGTGGCACCTGATCGATTTGTAGCATTTATTACAGAATTGTCTTTTTCAATTATCTTTTTAACCATTTCTATTTCACCATTTCTTACAGAAGAGTGAAGTTCATCTTCCAACTTGTTTTGCGAAAAGGCAAGTGTTGGAATTATAATACTAATTAATAATAAGTTGAGTAATTTTTTCATGATTTTATTAAATTGATTCAAGCACGAAATTCAGAATGTTTACTATTAAAATAAACGACTTTTCGATAAACGGATATTTACTTCGCCAAAAGGTTAAACAAATACAAACCTTTTATCGCTATTTATAACCGTTAATCAATTATTGTTTTTAATACTTCAGAAATTATTAAGATATTAGCATAAAATTCAATAAATGAAACTCAATACTAAAAATATCAATCGCGTCTTCTGGATTGCCAATGGAATTGGTTGGTTACTATACGGAATAGCAATGTTATTTTTTTTTGGGAAAGGAAAAATTCCAAATTTTGAATCCTTTTATTTGAATTTCATCACTTATTTAACTGGATTCGTTGTTACTTCTTTATTACGTTATTATTTGAGATTTATACAAAAAAAGATAAAATCAATAATAATAATTTCAGTTGTATTAATTTTAACTATATACGCAATAACCATAGCTTGGTATTTTTTAGACGTTTCTTTAAGTTATCCTTTTTGGGAAGAAGATCAAATTATACGATTCTTACAAAAAAATATGACGTTTAAATATTTAACCAAAAGAAATTACGCTCAATTCTTTTTACTTTTCGGATGGATAGCTCTCTATTACGGAATAAGATTTTGGATTGATTTTCAGGTTGAAAAAGAGCGTAAAGAAGAAGCATTAATTCTAGCTCAGACAGCAGAGCTTGAAA
This sequence comes from Bacteroidales bacterium, assembly GCA_016342685.1. Classification (GTDB taxonomy): domain Bacteria; phylum Bacteroidota; class Bacteroidia; order Bacteroidales; family UBA12077; genus UBA12077. Next base: position 1,280,465 of record JAEINU010000001.1, read on the forward strand.
TGCTTCGATATCAGCTTAATCCTCATTTTTTATTTAATTCATTGAATTCAATTCGTGCTTTAGTTGATGAAAATCAAAAAGCAGCAAAATCAATGATAACAGAGTTATCTGAATTCCTGAGATACTCATTATTGCAAAAAGATGTAAAGCTTGTTCCTCTAAGCAGAGAGTTAGAAGCTGTCAAACATTACCTTTCTATAGAAAAGAAAAGATTTGAAGAAAAACTACAAATAGATTATAGCATCTCTGAGAGTGCAGAAAAAGTTAATGTACTAAGTTTTATATTACATCCATTAATTGAAAATGCTGTAAAGCACGGGATGAAGACCAGCAAAATGCCTCTGAAATTACTTCTTCAATCATATGTTAAAAATGAGACCTTACACATAAGTATTTGTAATTCTGGAAAATGGGTTAATAAATCAAAGGATGATGGAACAAATACAGGTTTACAAAATGTGATAAAAAGGTTAAAAAATGCATACAATGAAAATTATAGTTTTGAAGTAGTTAAAAAGGAAGATGTTGTATGTATTAACATAACGATTAAAACAAACAAATTAAATGAATAAAACAGAATATATAGCTCTTGTAGTTGACGATGAACGTTTGGCTCGTAAAGAATTGATTGGAATGTTATCTGAATATTCATGTATAAAGTCAATTCACGAAGCAGATGATGTTTCGTCGGCAAAAAAGATGCTTGAGCAAATAAAACCTAATCTTATTTTCTTAGATATTCAAATGCCAGGAGAAACTGGATTTGACTTAATAAATCAAATTGATTATTCTGGTAAAATAATTTTTGTCACTGCGTTTGACGAATACGCAATTCGAGCTTTTGAAGTAAACGCCATTGACTATTTATTAAAACCAGTAACTCCAGAGAGATTGCTAAAATCTATCGACAAATTAGAAAAAGAAACAATTCGACCGGTAGATACAGATTATAATTTAAAGTATGATGATAGATTATTTTTAACATTAGGTACACAACTTTTATTTGTAAAAATAGGCTCTATTATTTCTATTGAATCGGAAGGTGATTATACTAAATTAATTCTTAATAATGGTAAAAGAGGTTTAGTTTCCAAGTCAATGAAAGAATGGGAACAACGTTTGCCTGAGAATTACTTCTGTAGAATTCATCGAGCTACTATTGTAAATCTCGAATTTATTAAAAACATTGAGAAGTGGTTTAACTATTCGTATCGGTTACATTTGAAAGATATTGAAGAACCTTATATTATTAGTAGAAGATATGCGAAGCTCTTAAAAGAAAAATTTGGATAAAAAAAAGGAGCCCTTTTTCAAGGGCTCTATAAATGAATAATTTATTGTTATTTTTTACCAGAGGTTAATTGTTTAGCCATTGCTGCTCCAATTAATGCTTCAAGTGGAGTTCCTCCCTTATCATCACCACCCATTATCATAGTAGATGGGAATTTAATTTTAGCTATTTCAGCAGCTACACCAATAGATGTTTTATAATCCCATTCCGCTCTTTCCTGAGGAGTTAAACCTGCTTGTACAAGTTTTGCATTCTCATAAAACTGAGCATCTGCAGCAACTTTTTTAGTTTGAGCTTTAAGTCTTGCAGTTTCAAGAGCAATCGCAGCTAAATCTTTATTAGTAGCTTCTTCTTTAAGCTTAGTTTCAATTGCGATTAGTTTCTTAACCTGCTCTTTCTCCTGAGTTACGCGCTCTTGCGCTTTATCTCTTTCACCCTGCGCTACAACCCTTTGTTGTTCTGCTTTTGCTGTTTCGATCATTTGTTGTTGTAACTGTCGTTTAGCTGATTCATCGCGTTGAGCTTCTAATCTTTGCTTAAATGTAGCCTCAAGATCAATTTTATCTACAATAACCTGAGATACAATAATATTATTCTCAGATAACTCATGAGGAATTCTTTCGGGTATACCATTTACTAATATTTTATTAACAGTATATTTAGTTTGAATTTCCTTAATTCTACGACTTTTTGTTTTTAAGTCAATATCTGCGTAAATAGTATCTTTTGTTTCCAACTTTTCAACAGCATATGTTCCTCCTTTTAATTGCTCTTCAAAAGTTTGTCTGAAACTTTGAGATTCTCCAGATATATAATTCTGAGCAGCAAACATATACCCTGTATTTATTAATTGCTCCCGAACAGTTGGAATAATAGTATTATTAACCAAATTACTCATAGTTCTATATTTAACTGCCAGTTTTATAAATGATTCTTCATCATTAGGCAATTGAAATCTTAGAGATACATGACCATTTGCAGTAACCTGATCAATAAAACGAATTGGAATTGGAGACATAACACCTTCTAACTCTTTTATGTCTGATTCAGTTTCTTTACTTACCACTTTTACATCAATGTATTTTTGCCAATCATCAATTTTAGCTAATCCACGCCATTTTATACCTTGCTCAATTACAGCACTCATTTTTCCTGTTGGGAAAACTAAAAGATATGAATATCCTCTTTCTGCAAAAAAGAACAAATAAGGGATAAACATTAGAATTAAGGCAATAATTATCATTGCACTAGAGATTTTTCGAGAAAACATTAATAAAAAAGAAGGAGCTTGAGATTTAACTTTTTTTTCTCCTTCATAAACGTTCTTGTCACTTAGAAGCGGTCTTAAAATAAGCATAATAAGTCCCGCAATCAATAATAAAATACCAATTGTAGTCATTCTTTAAATTGTTTGAGTTAATAAATATAATTTGATTTTTGAATATAATTTGAATTTACAAAAAGCTAGGTATACAATCAAATACAGTCGCATTATTTAACCAACATTAATTTTTATAAATAAATATTAAGAAATTTAGGGTAAAAGCTTTCCTTACTCATAAACCTAACGTTTTATAATAAACCAAGGGTTTAATAAGTCTTCTTTATTATAAACAACGGGAGTTTTCTCATTAGTTTGAGTTACAGTGCAACCTGATCCAAGAGCAATTGCATGTCCTGCCGCCGTATCCCACTCCATAGTTGGTGCAAAACGCGGATATATATTTGCAATTCCTTCTGCAACCATACATATTTTTAATGAGCTTCCTTTTGAGATAAAATTCAATTCACCATGTTCCATTTTTAATTTTTCAATAACCTCTTCCGTTTCCTTATTCATATGGGAACGACTTCCTACAACTGTAAAAATCTCAGTATCTGTAAAAAAAGGAAGTTTGAAACTAAATTGAAGTAACGAATTAATTTCTGAATCGGGATTAATATTAATTGCTTTAAAAGCGCCAATCTCTTCTTCACTAAAGTATAAATCTTTTGTGACTGGCACGTAAATTACACCTAATATAGGAGTATCTTTTTTAACTAAGGCTATGTTTACAGTAAACTCACCATTTCGCTTAATAAATTCCTTGGTTCCGTCCAACGGATCAATTAACCAATAAGAATCCCATTTTTCTCTTTCTTCGTACGGAATATTGTTTCCCTCTTCGCTTAGAATAGGAAGATTAGAATCTTTAAGAATATCAACTATAACATCGTGTGCTTTCTTATCAGCTTTAGTTAATGGAGAATCATCTGCTTTTAATTCCACCTCAAAATCAGATGATTTATATATTTTTACAATCTCTTTACCTGCCAATAAAGCGGCTTGAATCGCGAGCGCTAAATTATCATTCATAAAATTTACATAAAATACATTAAACTAAGTACAGTAATTGTAACTATCATATACAGAATAGTTAATGGGAACCCAACTTTAAAGAAGTCTTTAAAGGAATAACCTCCAGGACCGTAAACCATAAGGTTTGTTTGATAACCGATAGGGGTCATAAAATTTGCAGCAGCAGCAAATGATACAACCAAAATAAAAGGGGTTGGCGGTAAATTTAAATTAGACGCCATGGTTAAAGATATTGGGAAAATAATTGCTACCGATGCAACATTTGTTATATATGCCGCTAAAAAAGAGGTAATTAAATATATACCAAACAATAAACCTACTTTCCCAAGCGGAAGAAATACTGTAATTAACACATCCGCAATTAAATCTGCAGCATTTGATTTTATCATTGCTGTTCCCAAAGCTAATGCCATTACAATTATTAATGCTAACTTATAATCAACAGCCTTGTGAAGCTCCTTTGGGTTTGCAATTTTCATTGCTATTAAAACCATAATTAATACGATTAATCCCATAAAAAGAGAAATAATATTTAAGGCTGCTAGTAAAATTGTAGCAATTGTTCCTCCCAATAAAGTCCAGATCTTATACGCTTCAAGTTTCTGAAAATCTTTTATTTTTGAAATAAAATAGAAATCCTGAGTATGATTTGATCTGCTCACAAAATCGGCTCCCGTAAATAAAAGTAAAACATCACCAGGTTTTAGAACCATCTCCCCTATTTTTCCTGAAATTACCTCACCATTTCTATGAATAGCAATAACTGCAGCATCAAATTTTGCTCTAAATCTTACTTCTTTTATAGATTTGTTAATCATTGCTGAATTATGTGAAACAACAATCTCTACAATTTCAGTTTGTTTCTTTTTATGAAGCATTCCAACCGAAGGAAGTCTTAATCCCATATCAGAATCAATCATATCGGCAATATTTTCAGTGTCTCCTGCGAAAATTAATACATCATCTTGCTGTAAAATTACATTTGGTTTTACCGCAGAAATTTTAAATGATTTACGAATTATTTCGACTAAAAAAAGCCCCTTGAGCTTTCGTAGTCCAGCTTCTTCGATATTTTTTCCTATTAACTGAGAATTTTTACGAATCTCAGCTTCAACTAAATACTCCCGATTGTTTTTAATATAATTATTTAACAAATCCGTTTTAGCTGGTAATAACTTTTCTCCAAAGAATAATAAATAGATAAATCCAATAAATATCATTGGCAATCCCACATAAACAAAGTCAAAAATATTAAGTGATTCTAAACCCGGAATAATTTGTTGATCAACAACCATACCGTTCACTATAAGGTTTGTAGATGTACCAATTAATGTTGCACAACCTCCCAGAATAGCTGCATAAGATAAGGGCATTAAAAACTTGGAAGGAGAAATATCGTTTCGCTTACACCAACTGTTAACATAAGGCATCATAACGGCAACTAAAGGGGTATTATTTAGAAAAGCCGAAAACGCTGAAATTATTAATGTCATTCTACTTAAGAATCCTCTGTAACTTTTTGCTGATCGAAAAATTCGATCAAATAAAAGCTCAACAACAGCAGTTTGTCTTATAATATCACCCAATAGTAGTAATAAAAGTATAACGGCAATTTGTTCGTTGGCAAAACCGTTTAGAATTTCGCGAGGTGTAAGTATTCCAAAAAAACCTAAAGTAACAACTGCAATAACAAAAGTAAATGTAGCACCAAGTATCTCCTTATATAAGGAAATTAATATAAAGATTATAACTATAAATACAACTACAAGATCAAATGTTATCATTACACATTAATAAAAAAACTTTATCAAGAAAATTCTTAATAAAGTTTTAATTAAATATTTTAGTTTCCTTTCAAGTTACTTTTTCAAGTTAATTATTTACTATACAAGCAAAAATAACAATTAAGGGCTATTCAGCAAAAAATATATGTTTTATTTATTAACGTTTAATCAACTTAAACGTTTGCAAAATCTTACCACTTGAATCAGATACTCTTAAAATATATTGCGAGGAATTAAAATCATCCAAAGCAATTTTATTTGGTCCATTAGCAAACTCCCAGTTTTTATTGTAAACCAATTTTCCCTCCATATTATATATCTCAACAATAGCATCAATTTTATTGTCAGATTTAAAATCAACCCAAATAAAATCTGAGGCTGGATTTGGATAAACATTAATGTTGAATTCACTATCTAGGGGATCTCCGATAGAAGTAATTTCGAAATACCCCTGCTGAAAACCTTGAGTTAAAACTACTGTTTGCCCCTCTGTTCCAAGCGTTTCCACTGCTACTTCGCCAACAGTCCAACTAACATTTACATCTGTTGTTTTAACAGAATTCCCTGCAGTTGCAACTACTGAAGATGAAACACTCTGCCCGTTTACATAACTACCGATTAAACAAGCTATTAATACAAATAATATTTTTCTCATCTTTTCAATTTTAAGATCCAAATAATTTATAAATATACGAAATTTACAAGTGATTTTCAATTTTTATTTAAATTTCTAATCTTCTTAAAACTTTCTGTTCTAAAAGTTCAAACAGCTTTAGCGGGCTATAAATTCGCCAATTGAAATTATTAAACTCTTCGAAAAACACAATGTAATAGTCTATGTTCTGATCAATAAACTCCTGAATTACATGCTCTTGAAAGTTTATTGCAAGAATCCAACCATCTTCAATATCATCAAACCATTCCTCATAATATGAGTCGTCGGAAGAATGAAAATTTAATACATTCTCACCAATTAATATGAATTTACTAATACCTTGTTTTGTTAATAAATCTATGAGTTCTCGTTTTAAATACATTACATCATTATATAATGTATCATTCCATTCACCAATTAGTTCTATAATTACAAAGCCTAAATCATAGTTTGTATAGAGCACTTTTAAATAAAGAGTTTCTGATCCGAAATGATCCCACTGAGGATGTATTAAATAATTATATATTTTATTGGTGAATTCGAATTCACTGTATATTGTTCCAAAGAAAGGAGATCTTAGGTCTTCCGACGCTATATAATGATTTCTCCATTTATAATATGGTTCTATTGTATGCATCCTTAATATTCGTTTAATATCCTATATCAGTAACAAAATACATCATAAATAGTTATCTTTGAATAAATATAAAACTCTAGTTTTTATGAAAAAAGGTTTACTGATATTTGTTTTATTATCTTGTACAAACTTCCTATTTGCTCAACAAATTGTCGAAAGTAATAATAAATTTAGTTTTGACGCATATCAGAAAATAAAGAAGAACGAAAATTTCATTTTCTCTCCTTTAAGTATTTCTTCGGCTATAGCAATGACTTATGCAGGTTCAAAGAATAATACTTTAACAGAAATTAGTGAAGTTTTTTACTTTAATAAAAACCTAAACAACTTCCACAAAGATTTCAAAAACTTGAGTGAATTTAAATCAAACAAAAATAGTAAAGTGCAGTTTTATAGTGCAAATTCTATTTGGATTGATAAAGGTTTAAAGTTAGAAGATACATATCTAACTATTAATAAAAAGTTTTACTCTGGAATTGCATATCTGCAAGATTTTCAAAACTTCCCTGAAAAATCCAGAGTTAAAATTAATACTTGGGTTGAGAAGAATACAAATAATAAAATTACTGATTTATTAAAGTCTTCGGATATTGATATTTCAACTCGATTGGTTTTAGTTAATGCATTATACTTTAATGGATCTTGGGATAAACAATTTAAAAAAGAAGAAAATACCATTGAAAAATTTCAGATTGGCAAAAGAATATTTGAAGATAAAACCTTCATGAATGCCACCATTAATTCTTCATATTATGAAGATAAACTAGCTGAAATTATTGATATATATTATTCGAATGCGAAATATTCGCTTATGATTATAATACCAAAATCATACAGGAAAATGAAAAAATTCGAGAAGAGTTTAAGTTTTGAATATTACATGCAATTAGAGAAGATGAAAAAAATGAAAAGAGTTAATCTTTCTATTCCAAAATTTGAAATTGAAACTGATTTAAATTTAAACGAAACGCTCCAGCGAATGGGCATTAAAGATGCATTTAACTCTAGCGCAGATTTTTCGGGAATCACAACACAAGAAAAATTATATATTAGCAATGTTGTTCATAAAGCAAAAATTACAGTAACCGAGAAAGGAACAGAAGCTGCAGCAGCTACAGCTGTAGTTATGAGAAAAACATCTTTCATTGCTGATCAAGTTGATTTAAAGATTGATAAACCTTTCATTTACATTTTAAGAAATACAGAAAATAATTGCATTTATTTTATGGGGAAAATTGTTAATCCCTAAAAAATAGAAATCATGATATTTTTAGAGGGTATCATTATTTATGATGCCCTTTATTTATTAAATTTGTACCCATTATTCTTTTCAATAAAAACACAATGAAAAAAATACTCTTAACTTTTACCCTCTTTGTTTTTATAGCAACAAATTTAAAATCTCAGGATTTTAAAGAGCTTTATTTTAAATTTGAGATTAAGAATAAGTCTGAGCTTAAAGATTTAACAAAAATTATTTCTATAGATAATGTTCAAAACAATACAGTTTACGCATATTCTAACGACAAAGACTTTTACAAATTTGAAGAACTAGGATACTCATATACATTTATTGACGAACCAAAAGCTACGAAAGCTGAAATGGCAGCAACAACTTCCGAAATGGCTAATTGGGATAAATTCCCAACCTACGACTTATATGTTGAAATGCTAAATGCTTATGAAACAAACTACCCCGACATTTGTAAAGTTGTTGATATTGGGACTACGGTTAATGGACGAAACTTACTAGTATTAAGAATATCAGACAATGTAAACATTGAAGAAAATGAGCCGGAATTTTTTTACACAAGTACAATGCATGGCGACGAAACTACGGGTTATGTATTAATGCTACGCTTAATAGATTCTTTAGTTACTAACTATGGTTCGGTTCCTGAGATTACAAACCTAGTTAACGATATTGAAATTTACATAAATCCTAATGCAAATCCAGACGGAACATATAGAAGCGATAATAGTACAATTTCTTATGCAACACGTGCTAATGGCAATGGAATTGATTTAAATCGAAATTTCCCAGATCCAACACATGGATTACATCCCGATAATAATAATTGGCAACCTGAAACTGAAGCAATGATGGACTTTGCAACGAAACATCGCTTTGTTGTTTCAGCTAATTTTCATGGCGGTATTGAATTGGCAAACTATCCTTGGGATCACACTTACAGAAGACATACCGATGATGATTGGTTTATTCGAGTTTCGAGAGATTATGCAACATCTTGTCAAAACAATTCTCCTAGCGGATATTTTACCGCAGAGAATAATGGAATAACAAATGGAGCCGATTGGTATGTTGTTTATGGAAGTAGACAAGATTATTATGTATTTAATAATAATAGCCGGGAAATTACATTAGAGATTTCTGACGTTAAAACCGTTTCGGCATCTACACTACCCGATTATTGGAATTACAACAAAGATGGACTTTTTCAGCTCATGAGAGAGTGTTTATATGGTATAAAAGGAACTGTTAAAGACATTAATGGAAATCCGCTAGATGCGATGATTCAAATAGAGGACTACGATAATTTCACAGATAGTTCTATCATCTTTACAGATCCAGATATTGGAGATTACCATCGTGTAATTGAACCTGGAACTTATAACGTAATAGCATCGGCAAAAGGATTTACAAACGATACAATAAACAATGTAACGTTTACTTCAAAAAACAGTGTTATTGCTAATTTTATTCTTGAAAGGAGCACAATCGCAGCAGAGGTTACTCCGAGTCTTATAGATGAAACTTTAAATTTAGGTAGTAGTTCTGAACATTATTTATTAATTAAAAATATTGGAACAGAAACGCTTGAATATACAACTTCAATTGATTTACCAACAAAATCAGACTCCTGGCTTACATTGAATAAAGAAAATGGCTCAATAAATGTAAATGATACAGACACAATATATGTGAATTTAACGGGCAATAATATTGGAAGTCATACCGCTATACTGACTATTCAAACACAGAATGGAATAAATTATGAAATACCAGTAAATCTATATGTGCAAAATATTCAGTCGGTTAATGACATTAAAGATTTTTCCAACTTAAAAATTAATCCAAATCCTTTTAAAGATCAGTTTGAAATTGAACTTTTTTCAAATCAAAATAGTAATATTGATATAGTGATTTACAGTGTATCAGGAATAAAGATATTCGAAAAAAATATTAACTTAATAAAGGGTTCAAAAAATAATATAAATATTAATTTGTCTGAATTTGGTTCTGGAAATTTGCAAAATGGAATTTATCTAATACAAATAATTTCAGAAAAGAGTGCCATTACCAAACGCATTCTAAAATATTAAAACCACTTATTAACCATATGTCTTAGTTTTATGTAAAAAACAATGTTGTTAATAAAAAGATAGTCAAAAAATAAAACCTTTTTTTCAAATAAAAGTATATAATGAGCAATGGGATATAATAAATTCAATTACATAAACCCTAATATCGAGAATATTTTAGATAAGATTTAAGATGACTAAAGAACTAGAACAGAAACTCGTATTAAAAATAGCTGATCTACTAAAAGAGAATAAGGATCTTTCAAATCAAATTAAAGATGTTAGTGATGTAAATAGTAAATTACAAAAACAAAACGATAAGCTTGAAAATATAATTGCAGCACTACCTCCTGAATTAATTTCGAAAGAAGCTAGCAGGTCAGTAAAAAGTCGAACCAAAAGGTTTGAAATGGCCACCGTTTTATATGCCGACATTCAGGGATTTAAGAAAATAGCGGAACAATCGGGCACATCTGATATTATTGATGAACTTGATCAAATTATATTTCATTTTAATTCGATTGTTGAAAAATACAAAATTGAAAAAATAAAAACCATTGGTGATGCATATATGTGCGCTGGTGGTGTACCTGAGAAAAACATTACAAACCCTGTTGACGTAGTTTTAGCAGCATTAGAAATGCAAGACTATTTGTATAAATTAAAGGCTGAATACGAAAGCAAAAATAAAAAGTTCTGGGATTTAAAAATGGGAATCCATACTGGTCCTGTAACTGCTTCTTTTTCTGGACGAAAGAAAATATCCTACGAATTAAAAGGTGATACGGTTCATATAGCAACCAGAATGGCTTCGGCAGGTGAAGTAAGTCAAATAAACATCTCCATAATGACCTATGAACTTGTAAAGCAATATTTTGTTTGCGATTACAACGGAAAAATACCGGTTAAATACAAAGGAGATATGGAAATGTATTTTCTAAAAAGAATTAAACCAGCGTTTTCTGAAGATAGAAAAATAGGAAAAAAAGCGAATCAAATATTCTGGAATAAGTATCTCTTACGTCAGTTTACTGATTTGCAAGAATTAATTTTGGATCGTTTAGAAAAGGAACTCCCTTCCTACCTTTATTATCACAATTTTAAACATACCATTGATGTAATTAATCAAGCCGAATTAATTGGCTATGGAGAAGGTGTTGATGATGAATCTATTCTTTTGTTAAAAACAGCAGCCTTATTTCATGATTCAGGACATATTATTGGATATGATGAACATGAATATCATGGGACTAAGTTAGCTAAAGAGTATTTACCAAAGTATAATTATTCTGAAGAGCAAATAGAAAGAATTTGCGAATTAATTATGGCTACAAAATTACCCCCAAGTCCACAAAGTACGCTAGAAAGTATTATGTGTGATTCTGATTTGGATTATCTTGGAAGAAGTGATTTTATTCCAGTTTCTAATACTTTATTTAAAGAACTTAAAGAACAAAGTAAAATTGGGTCTTTAAATGATTGGAATAAAATTCAGGTTAGTTTTCTATCAAAACACCAATTCTTTACACAAACAGGAAAAAATTTACGAGAAATAAATAAACAAATGCAGATAGAACGGATTAAATCACTTATTGAAGAATAAGTGATTTGTTTAATTACTTATAAGCTCAAAAGGAACATTCATTGAGTCCTTATAATCCAATCCAATATCTTTTATTTCATCATCAAAGATATTGTAAAACCACGATACTTTAACATTCGAATTCTCAAGTTCATGAATCATATCTATTTTAATTAAGATATCAAAAAATATTTTGGATGATGCAGAACTAATCATCTTCAACTTAAAATTAAACTTGGTATTTTCATTTGGACATTCAATATACCTATCAAGCCAATCTAGTATAGGTTCATAAAACGAGCTTACATTTTCAGGAATTGAATTTCCCCTAAACTCAAATATACCAGTATTAGGATTCAAATTAATATATGGGGTATCAGCTGTTTCTTCAATGATTAATACTTTCATGATTTCTGATTTTTAATTCAAACACAAATACAAGTTATTAAATATCAATTAAATATCAAAAAAAGCAATCAAATTAAAAATAAGTAATAATATTTTCAAAGGATTATAATCAGAATAAAACTTAATTTATAATTCAAAATCAGCCACAGGAACTAACTCAAAATCAAGCTTTGAAAATTCTTTAAAATCAACACCAACTTCCTGTATATCTTCGTCTCCATAATTATAATACCACAAAACTTTAACTTCAGATTTTTTTGAAATAGTATTAATCATTTTAAAAATGTCAGAAAATATCTTAGACGAAGAAGTATTTAGTAGATTCATCTGAAACACAAATTCTGTAATTTTATTTGGTGATTCCGTGTACTGTTTTAGCCAATCAATAACTTGCTTGTAAAACCCAACAGCATTTTCTGGCATTGAGTTACCAACAACCATAAATTTTTCCTTATCAGGATTAAAATTAATTGCAGGGCTATCGTTTGTAGCTAAAATTTGTAAGGGTTCCATTTCGATCAGAGCATTTTCAACTCTCTAATATAATAAAATATTACTTAAATATATAATAATCAGTTAGAAATAATTTTAATCTCCGTTCTGCGATTATCGGCTTTACCTTCAATAGTACTATTTGAATTTATTGGCTGCATTTCACCATAACCTATATATTCTAATCTGTTCTGAGCTATTCCAGAATTAATTAAATAAGTGTAAACAGATTTTGCTCGATTATTAGAAAGCTTAAGGTTATAATCAGGAGTTCCCACATTATCTGTATGTCCAGAAATCTCAATTTTTAAATGCGGATTCTTCTCCAAAAACTCCAACAATTTAGTTAATTCCACAATTGATTTATCACTCAAGATATAAGAATCAGTTTCATAAAATACATTTCTGAGAATGAGTTTTTCACCAATTTTAATAGGATTTAATGCAATGTCTTTTAAATGAGGATCAGTAATCTCGTAAACTCCTTTAAGTGAAAAATTATCTGAATAAAACAAATATCCTTCTTTTGATACATTAAGGGCATAATCATTATCTGTTGGAATACATACAAGAAACTCGCCAGTATTTTGGTCCGATTCTGCTTTCATGATAACTTCTTTTGATTCAAGGTTAATCAGCTCGAAATGGGCTTTAAGTTTCTTTTTGCTTTCATTATCAGACACTATACCCTTAATATACGATACAGATTGTGGTCGAGCTTCTTTATACAATTCAAATTGAAATATATCTTTCCCTTTTCCAGCCAATCTATCTGAAGAAAATAATGCTTTATCTCCTTTTGCATTAACAATTAATCCTATTTCATCGAAAGTTGTATTTATTGGATATCCTAAGTTAATAGCCTTTTCCCAAGTGCCATCATCATTCTTTGTAGCTTTAAATAAATCGAAACTTCCCATTCCTATTCTTCCATCTGAAGCAAAATAAAGTGTTCTATTATCGGGATGAATAAATGGTGATTGTTCTTGTCCTGATGAATTAATATTTTCGCCTAAACATTCGGGTTCTGTCCAAGTTCCATCATCATGCAAATTTGAATACCAAATATCTTTTTGCCCAATACCCCCAGCCCTATTACTAATAAAATATAAAGTTCTACCATCTGGTGAAATTGACGGTTGCGCTTCCCAGGCTGATGTATTTACCGGCGATCCAATATTTGCTCCCTCAGACCAACCTTCATTTGTTTTTCTCGAAACATAAATATCACAGCGACCTTTTCCATCGGAACGACTGCAAGCCGTATAATACATTATTTTACCATCAACGTATATAGTTTGAGCACCTTCATTACCCAATGTATTTAAAGGTTCACCAGCATTTGAAGCCATCTTCCAAAACCCATTTTCTTTAAAACTAAAATAAAAATCTTCTTGAACTTTACTTTGACGAGGATCTTGTTTAAGCAGAATTTCGTTCTTTTTTGGAATTAATCGAGTAATAATCAAGGTTTGCTCATCGGCTGTTAAACTTGGCCAGTATTCATCAAATTCTGTGTTTATACTATCACCAAGATTCTCTGGATCAAAAGGTACAGGATTTTTCGTGGCATTAATTGCAAATTCACATGATTCTAATTTTTTATTTGCTTGAGATCTAGAAATCGGTTTTAATGAATTATAAGATAGATATTTTTCTAAATGTAATTTTGCTGACTCAAATTCGCTTTCCATCATCTCCAATTGAGTTAATGGAAAATATAACTCTGGAAAAAATTCTGGATCAATCTCAATTACATTTTTATACGATTGTATGGCACTTTTACGATCACCTTGATCAATATATATTTCGGCAAGAACAATATGAGCCTCTATAAAATTTTCATCTGCTTTAATTGCTTTAAGCATATTTTCAGTTGCCAAATTATAATCCATTCGATTAAATGAATTAAGGGCTTCTTCGTAAGCTTTTATAGCCTTTTTATTGGAAGTTGAATAGTTAAATTGCGCGATCGATAAAAAAGGTAAAATACTTAATAATAAGATATATATCGTTGATTTAATCATTGCCTCAATGTTAATTTTAGACCATTAAGGTACAAAAAAATCCCCATTCGGGGATTTAGATTATGGTATATGCATAAATTTATGTGATTGAAGCGATACATTCCACTTGGGATATGTCTTTACATAATCAACAATTATTGGTATGTTTTCCTGATACTTACTCCACTCCGATTGCAGATATAACATACAATTCGAATTCGCTTTTGAAGCTGCCTCCTCTGCCCAAAGAAAATCATTATCCTCGTAGATTATAACTTTTAACTCGTCAGCTTTTTCTAAAAATTCATCTAAAGGTGGACTATTTCTCTTTGGAGATAGACAAATCCAATCCCAAGTTCCAGTTAAAGGCCTCACTCCAGCAGTTTCAATAAATGTTTGAATACCGTGTGCTTTTAATTTTTTGGTTAAAGGTTCTAAATTAAACAAACTAGGCTCACCGCCAGTTACAACAACAGCATTAGCAGCTGTTTTTAAAGCATTGGCAACAATAGAATCAATGCAAACCAATGGATGAACATTCGGATCCCATGATGTTTTTGAATCACACCATCTGCATCCTATATCGCAACCGCCAATACGTATAAAATATGCTGCTTTACCTGTATGATATCCTTCACCTTGCAACGAGTAAAACTCTTCAACTAAAGGTAATTCCGTACCTTTCTTCGCTATTTCTTCATCAAAATTAATCATCCCTACAAAATTTATAGCTGCAAATTTAAAGTAATAAATCCATATTCTTAAAAAACCTGACAGGTTTTAAAGCACTGTCAGGTATCTATTATTAAATTAAATTTCGATCAACATCTTTATCACCACGACCAGAAATATTTATTATGCTCAATTCATTTTTATTCTTTAGTAATTTTAAAGCGAGCGCCACTGCATGAGCCGATTCTATAGCTGGAATTATCCCTTCTAATGCAGAAAGTAATTTAAATGCATCAACAGCTTCTTTATCAGTAACACAATGATAATCTGCTCTTTTCTTTTCTTTCAGATCGGCATGTTCCGGTCCAACGCCTGGGTAATCTAATCCCGCGGCAATTGAATTTGTATCAATTGGATTTCCTTCTTTATCAGCTATACAATATGAATATGCACCCTGAAACACCATTGGAATTCCCATTTGTAAAGTGGATGCTGTTTTTCCTAATATTAATCCTTCACCACCACCTTCTGCTGCATGAATTCGTACTTTTTCATCGTCGATAAATCCAGAGAATAAACCGATTGCATTTGATCCTCCACCAACGCAAGCAAAAATAGATTCAGGTAACTTACCTTCCTGTTCAAAAATTTGTTCCCGTGCTTCCGTTCCAATAATACTTTGAAACGTTCTAACCATAGTTGGATAAGGATGTGGACCAACTGCTGATCCCAGTAAATAATAAGAATTCGGATTTTCAACATAATATTCAAGTGCTGCATCAACAGCATCTTTTAAGGTTGCAGTTCCTCTTTCTGTTGTTACAAACTGCGAACCGAGCAACCTTATTCGATATTCATTTAGTTGTTGTCTTTCAGCATCTTTTTTTCCCATGAATATTTTACATTTCATGCCAAACAATGCCGCCGCTGTTGCGGTTGCAACTCCATGCTGACCAGCACCAGTTTCGGCAATAATTTCCTTAGCTCCCATTGCTTTGGCAACCAAAATCTGACCAATCGTATTATTTATTTTATGCGCGCCTGTATGGTTTAAATCCTCACGTTTTAAATAAATTCTGCTTCCTACATGTTCCGATAACCTCTTTGCATAATATAATGGAGAAGGTCTTCCAACGTATTGCTTTAGATAATAATGAAACTCTTTATTAAAGCTATCATCATCTTTTAGTTTATCAAAATAGTCGGAAAGTTCTAATAATTTAGGTTCCAAAACAGGAGGAACAAACATTCCTCCAAAATTTCCAAAATATCCTTTTTTCACTTCTTTTTTCAATTCTATTTCTATTGTATTTGAATTATTTGATTTCATAATTATTTTTATTTTATTGATAAATAATTTTATTTAAAATGATTAAATACTCTATTCTTTCTAATAGCCACGCCATAGAAATTGAATTCTTCTCCACCAAAAAATATATTGATAATTATACATAAGTTAAAATTTAGCACAAAAAAAGGCCGCAGGTTATAAACCTGCGGCCTTGATAATATTATATTATACAAAGGTTAGATCACATACCCAATTTTGGAATATATTATCTGCCACCACCAATTTGTATTTAAAACTTGTCTTAACATAATCTTTTTTTGTTTACACAAATATATAAATCATTTTTAAAATTCAAAATCTTTTAATTGATATCATTAATTAACATCATTCCTTTTGAATTCTGAATTGCAATATCAAAATCGTTTAAGATCTTCTTAACCTGATCTTTTTCAGTTGATTCTACTGCTAAAATCTTATCGTTCCCATTATGATCAATTGCATTTAGAACATAACTTATGGTTAGATTTTTAATGTCTTGTGCCGGTTGATATGCTTTTTCTTTTTCGTGAACAGTATTTATTTCTGATAAAATATTACAATCAACCAATATGTAAATAATATCGGTTGTTAATCGAATAGGAATCTCCAATTTCCTACTTAACTCGCTTATAGTAAAAGCTTTTTCACCTTTGCTAAAATTCTTAACCAATAAATGAGTAATTAGCAATGTTAGTACTCTCCAACTATGTGGACTTAAATTATGTATATCAGGTTCAAATTCATATTTTTCTACGTTTTGAACTGCAAAAGAAATTTCGGCACCAAAGAGTACGATTAACCAACTCATTTGCATCCAAACTAAGAATAATGGTAAGGCAGCAAAACTACCATAAATGGCATTATACTTAGAAACTCCAACTTGAAAGTGAATATAAACCCACTGCAATAAAACAAATATAGTTCCTGATATAATTCCTGCTATAAATGCCGACTTAAAACTCACTTTTGTATTTGGCATTACAATAAAAACCATTGTTAACAATAACCAAATCAACACGTAAGGAATTAATTTTACAAAAAAGAAAATTAGTGGTCCTATCATACTTAAAATGGTTACTTCGGAAATTAATTGTTCCATTTGAGTTGTAAAGAAAACCGTAGCACTACTCGATGATACCAACAAAATTGGTGCAACAATTAGCATCGATATATAATCACTAAATTTTCGAAACCAGTTTCTACCTTTTCGTACTTGCCAAATTGCATTAAAAGAGCTTTCGATGTTTGCAAAAACTTTCATAACAGCCCAAATAAGCAGAATTGCTCCAGCCCCTGCAATTAATCCACCTTTTGTACTTTCTAAAAATGAAGTTGCAAATTTTATAATCCATTCAAGAACTTCTTGCTGACCCGTAAACTGTTCATTTAAATATCGAGTTAAATGCTTATCAATACCAACCATTTTTGATATCCCAAATGCCATTGCAGCAACTGGCACAACCGATAACATTGAATAAAACGTTAATGCTGAAGATCTTAAACTCACCTTATCTTCATCATAACCGCGAAAAGCAAGTAACATTATTCTTAATTGCTTTATTAATAACATTTTATATTTTGGCATATCCTTAAATGATACTCGCCAAATATCTTTCTGTAAAAAATGAATTACTTTCTGATACATTTTTTTAAAATTTATATTATTAAAAAGCATTATTTTTTATGTTTGGCAGTCATTTGATCTACTTCAAGTCTAAGAATTGTTGTGATATCCAACATCTTTTCTTCATAATCAAATTGATCTTTTCCCGTATATTGTTTCATTATGTAATTGAGTCCTTCTATTTTTTCTTCGCTCGTTTCTACTTTATAGATTTTACCATTTCCAACAATGCTTTTAAAATTCATTGCAAATCCACAAGCTTTTTCAGCTGTAATCAATTCATGATCAATATCCATCTGAAAACAGGCTGAATTATTTTTTTCTATAACATCGATCTTACGGCCTTTGTTTGCACAGTGAAAATATAATATTGCAGGATTACCTGCTTTATAACCAAAATTTAAAGTAACTAAGTATGGCATTTCACCATCAATTAAAGCTATACGACAAACATCTGCTTCCTTTATAATTGCCTCTACATCTGCAATATTCATTATTTCACGATCACTTCTTCTCATACACTATTTATTAATTATTATCCCCAAAAACACCCAGATTTATCATTCTCAATAGCACTAACAAATTCCTTAATATTTTGAACTATTGGATTTGGTTTATATGAATGCCAATTGAGATCGGACTGCTTCCAAAATATTTTCCAATGTTTTTGTGCTTTAACATAGGTTGTTTTTGCAATAGGGATTTCAAGTTTCTCATCTTTATTTTTCCAATGTTCCCTTATTTCATAAATAATTATACTCTGATTATCTATTTTGTATGTGATATCATACTTGTCACGCATATCTTCAGTAGGTCTGATTTTATATATGTAATTCTCTAAAGCCTCTATTACATCTAATGTTTGAAATATATTTATTGCCATATCAATTGTTTTTATTTTTTGAATGTTTCACCAATACTACAATCATTCCTGCTACTAGCACAAATGTAGTTAAAATACTTCCTTCAGGACCAAAATCACCACCAGTTAAATAATTTGCTCCATCTGTCGATAAATTTAAAACTGAACCTGCTCCCTGAGTTCCACTAACTTTTAAACCAAAGATATTCTCCGTTGACCAGTTCCAAGCAGTATGCCATCCACAAGCAGCCCAGATATTTTTATAATACAAAATAAATAAAATCAGAAAGAATGAAAATAAAAGTAAATTAATAATTGCAATAACTGAAACACCAGTATTCATTCCATGCAATAACGCAAACATAAGAGAAGATATAACGGCACCTAACCATGGTTTATAACGAGCTCCAATAACCTGAAACTGCCAGCCTCGAGCAAGAATTTCTTCACTTGCTCCCTGAACCACATAGCCAATTAATAAGAGAATCATAACTCCCAAAAAATCAATACTAAATGGTTCTGGATTTTCTTGAAAACTTAAAACTCCAAATATTACCATTAATCCAATTACCACACTTAGCATGATTAATCCACCAAAAAACCCGTTAAGATATATTTTAAATGCTCCTTTAATTTTTAAACCTAAAGTGCTTAAGTGGCGTTTTTCAAAAAAACGAACCCATAACCAAACAAATCCTATTACAAACCCAAATGAAATTGCCAGATTGTAGAATTCTCTCAATTCCCGTGATAGATTTAAATTACGGAGTAAAAATTCATATATTATTCCCTCAGAAATTATAAATCCACCAATAAGAAACACTATAAGCATAGGAATTGCAAGTGCAATATGAGTTATTCTTTTTCCCTTTCGAGCTAAAGCAAAAAACTCATTCTCTGAACTAAACAGATCTTTTAAACTTCTTAGAACTACTTTCATAGCTTATATTTTAAATTAAAGGTTGGTTATTTTACTCAGTTAAAATTACTGATACTAATTTAAAAATCAAAAAGATATAGTTACAGAGCTTAAAAAAGAATCATCTAACATTAAAAAAGAGGATATGCGTTCTTGGGGACTATCTTTTTTACATAATTTGGTTTATCATTTAATTCAACTATATCTGCATTAAACCATTATAAGGATATTTAAGCTTTTGGAAACGTAGGGCTATTTCTGGATCACAATATCCGTTTTTTCGTTAAAATAAGGATAAATCTCATTTACATCCTTATTTTTAAGAGAGATACATCCTAAAGTCCAATTATATTTCAGATCAACTAATTTATTCATTCCAGTGGGAACACCATGAATTCCGATTTCACCACCAATATCGGCGCTTTCGCTGATTTTTCCTTCTTTCTTAGCTTTATTGTGTTTTTTCCATGAATCATTATTTGGATAATCAATCCAAATGAATTTTGACCATTTTTTATGGGGATATTTCGAGACTATATGAAAAGTTCCTTCTGGAGTACAACCATCACCTTGCTTTAATTTATCTTCGGTAGGATTTTCGCCAAAAACTATGGGGTAATCTTTAACTACTTCTGATTTAAAAAGAATGGATAATTTATAATCTGACTTATCAATTAATACTGTAATTTTCTCAGTATCTACTTTTTGCAACTCGAATAATTCTGATAAAGCAACTTCGTAATTCTTGTATTTATTTTCTTGTCCCTGACAGGATAAATTTAGAAGTATTGCGATATAAGTATAAAACCGTTTCATTCATTATAAAACGATCGTAACATGCTTTAATTGTTTTCGCCAACAAACTCAGCTAGAAATTGACTTTCTGATTTTATCTTTTCAATAAATTCAATAAGATTCTTTGTTAAATAAATTTTACTTTCAAAATTACTAACACTTAATTTTTGATGACCATTCTCAACTAAAATACATTTTGCTCCAACGCTATTCGACACTTCATAATCATGATAAGTATCTCCAATAAAGACGATTTGGCTGTAATTTATTTCAGAATTATTAATATAATTCAATGCATTATTCAGTTTACTTCTTGCATGAATATTATTCAAACCAATTATAGAATCAAAATAATTACTTATCTCTCGTTCATCTACTTGTGATTCTAAAGCATTTTGCTCCGATGCCGATAAAATAACCTGAGTATAATCTTTCTCTTTAAAATACTTCAGAGCTTCTATCGCACCTATTTGGAGGGAAGATTCTTTCGAAATTTCTAAATACAAAGAAATATATTCAATTGATAAATCTTCAAATGACTCATTCTGAAAATCAAATCCCAATTCACGGTAATAATCTTGTACCGGAAAAGTAAATATTTTTTTATACTGATCTGAATCCAACACAGACATATTTCTTCTTTTCAGCATCACATTCATTGCAGTTACACATGCCTCGACATCATTTAACAATGTGCCATTCCAATCCCAAATAATTAAGCTATAATCCATGTTCTAATACATTCTTTTTAAACAACCTTCTTTGTCTCTGTACAAAAACGAAAAATATCCTGGATCGATTTGCTCATCCTGAAATGATTTTTCTGATCTGGACAGTTCGCTTGGAATAAAAAACCACGAACCAATCATTGGTTGCTTCACATGTGTCTTCAGTTCTCCTTCGATAAAAAGTCCCTGCACAAATTTATCATTTTTATACTCATCAAAAGCTATTAAATGTTCATCGATATAAAATTTCCAGAATCCGTTCTTTTTGAATTTTTTATATGCTCCTGTTACTTTTATTGTATCTTTTTTGGTATAATCTAAATACGAATATTCATATTTGCCATTGCCCTCGTATATTAAAGATATTCCTGTGGAATCGTAAAATTCCATATTATTAAAGTAGAAACCATTTACGTCAAATGAATTAAGCAAATTTCCATTCTGATAATAAATGGACCATCTTCCAACGTTAGTGTTTTTATCAAATTGCAATTGCTGCTTTAATTTCCCATTTTTAAAATAGAACTTAAAATTACCATTCTTCCCTCTATCTAAATATGTACCATTTGCATACAGCTCACCTGTAATCCAATAATCGACATAATCACCTTTGTAAAAATTATCTGTTCTATTCCAGTTTCCAACACGCATATATGTTGCATTTTCTTTATTTGTTAACTCCCAAATATTATTGTAATAAACTTTAACAGATTTATCGAAACCACGTGCTTGATCAAAAAAGATGCCCCGGAAATTTCTTAAATTGTTATACCACTCCTGAGAGTATATGATATCTTCTTTATTTAAAGATTTAAAGGCTGCTTGCCTTTTAAGAAAAACTTCATATAGAAATGGATTTCGTTTTAAGATTTCTGAAGATAAATCAATTACATATTGATATTTTTTATTTGTTAGGAAATAATCTAAACTATCAGGTAAATAACTTTCTTGTTGCTCTCCAGATTCTATCTCGAATGTTATTGGAATAATCATTTCCATAATTGATGGTACGCCTTCTACAGAGCTAGGTTTTAACCAATACATTTTACTTTTTTCTATTGCTTGAATAGCAACAGAATCGAGTAAATCGGAAACTGAATGAATAACCTCAATATCCGTAATACTCAAATCTTCGTTTAAGTTAAATTTAACCAAAACGATACCTTCCTCGTTATTTATGATTGAGGAAATAGGGTATTGGATATTTTCAGCGATATAAAACTCAAACCTACCATCAAAAGTGTCACTAAATGATGGTTTCTTAATCTTTTTGAGCTTTTCAGATTTCATCTTAATTCCTTCTATATTTTCCTTTGTGCATTTATAAAAGTAATACCGTTTGCATGATTCATTTTCGTTGTAAGCATAATACCAGTCAACGCAGGCCTCTTTTTTCCTTTTTAAATTGTATTTAGCCATTCCTCGATTATAATATGCACTATACATTTCGGGTTTAAGTGAAAGCAATATATCATAATCATAAATTGCACTTTCATATTTTCCCATTTCCAAATGCAAGCCGCCTCTATAATTATAATAATACGAGTTATTTCGTTCTAAGCTTAAAGCCATATCCAGATAATATTCAGCCAATTGATATTGCTTCAATTTATCGTAAAACTGAGCCTTCATATAAAAATACTTATGATCGAAATTTGCCGATTCATATGCTTTCTCAATTTCTTTAAGTGCTAAATCATATTGTTCTAAGTTATAATATGCATAACTTTTTTTAAAATAAGCATTAAAGAAATAAGGATCTTTTACAATTATTTTATCAAACTCCTTAATAGCCAATTGATATTGTTTTGCATCGTAATACCTCTTACCAATATTATATATTGTAACGCTTTCGTTATGGATTTGATTGAAGTTCTGTGCACTTAACACATTGTAAATAAGAACAAATACTAATACAGAAAGTATTCGAAAATTAAATCTCATAAGTTTTATTTTAACTAAATCTTGAATCTGCTATTTTACTCCCCATTTTTTCTGATCTTCCTTCGAGCCAACCAAGTTTATCAACTTCAACAACATCGACCGCTGGAATAAAAGGCTTTACGTCTAATAAGGGTGTTTTATCTAAAACATCAATATTTTCGATGTAAAGAATATTATCCTCTATTTTATTTAATTTAACAACCGAAAAACCAATGTGATTAGGCCTTTTGGGAGCTCTTGTTGAAAATACACCATGTGGCTTATCATCCATAAAAGGGGTTAGAGTCAGTTTATACTCCTTTAATTTATGAAAATGATATATTAATATAATGTGGGAAAACCCATCTAAATCTTTTAACCCTTCAACAAATTCAGATTCAATTATAATTGTACCTTTTACTCCTTTTGCACCAGTTGGTTGAATAGGCATACCTTCGCGTATTTTAAATGGAGTATGTATTAATCCAATTGCATTTAACTCTATTTTTCTCATAAAAAACGTATATAAATTGTAATCAAAATTTATTATTTATCGAAGCCTGAAATTAATAAAATTTAAGATCTAACAAAAATGATTTTTAAACAAAAAAAAACGACTCCTTTTCTATGAGCCGTTTCATTTTTTATTGTCATATTATTTCTGGTAACAACTTTATGCTAAGCTGCTCCCTTTCATTAGTTATCTATTTATAATAAGTACCTTAATAATAATAAAAATACTCTACCATTTAAATTGAACCATATATAGTTTGCCAATAAAGATCGAACTCATCTCCCGATAGGTGTAACAATAACATATCCATTTTGAAATGACTTATAATAAAATCCTTAATGATAATGATATGCCCAGAATTGCTCACAACAAATGCTTTAAAAGGAAGGAATCTATACGTATGTTCCAATGAGGTAAATCTGAATATCAATAATTTGGCTTATGATTTCATAATAAAACTCCTTTTCTATTTTACGGAGTTTCAATATTTATTCCAAAGACATGAAAAAGAACTATTCAGCTGCTGCGTCAATAATATCTATGATCCGTATACCTTTACCTACCATACATATACTTGCGTACAAGTCTAAAATCTCATACTTAACAAAGTATCGTTTACCATCTCGTAAATAGATCGAGTAATCATTTAAATTACTAGGTTCAAATCGTTCATCATTTGCGTTTTCAAAAATCCAACCACAACCATCTAATCCTGTATAATCCTGTAAATATAATACCTCATATCCTTCAGGGGCTTTTAGTAAATAGTCCTTGCACTCAAAAGCTGTTAGGCTTAAAAATATGCAAGTAATGGCTATTTGAATTGTACTTTTTTTAAACATCAAGTGTGAACTCATATTCATCCATTAACTCACGAAGACCATCAACCAAATCTTCTATTTCTTCAGGTTCATTTTCATATTCAAAAGTTACTTTATGCGAAATATCTCTTGTTTCGAGCTTAACCCACTCCGCACCTTCGTCTGCACAATCAGGACATCCTATTACTTCATTTAAATTTCTAAATAATAAAAAATCGACCTTTTCTCTTAATTCGAGCCAAATAATAGAATCGATTTCAATAGTTCGCGAAATTTCTGGATATTGAACTGCATTTGTAAAACTTGAAACTTTATAATTTAGAGTATTTTCAGTTAATGTAAGACTAAAATCACAATAGCCATTGCATTCTCCGAACGATTTACCATACTCAATAGATATAACTTCTGAATTATATATTAGATCCTCTTCACTTAACTCTTCGCATGAGACATAAATTGTAACAATCAAAAATAATCCTAAAACCTTCATTAATAATTTATTCATTCTATTCGCTTCTTCTTTTTTTTGTTAGATGTTTAATTTGCCTAACTGGTTGCGTAAAAACGCAAATAAATATGTACTTTTTATTCTTAAATCAATAATATTTAATTATGTTTAACGATAATTACCGGGATCAAAAATATATACTAATTTATAGTGAATGAAGATTAAGTTTTTATCTTATTTGATCATTGTTACAATGATTTTCTCATCGTGTGCTACAAGTTCTTATTTAAATGAGAATCTTGAAAGTTTAAATGAGTATGCTGAACTAATTAATAGTTTTAAATCATCTAAATCGATATTTGGATCTCCAGTGGCAACAAAAAATGATGTCGTTATTATTGGTGCTCATGATAAAAGTATTTATTTTTTTGATAAGTCAGGTGAACTAAAATCCAGTTATAAAACTGACGGTTGGGTTCATGCTTCTCCATCGGTACTTTCTGATGGATCAATTGCAGTTGGATCTTACGATGGATACATATATTTCTTTAGTGAAGAAGGAAAACTTAAGAAGAAAGTTAAACCAGGTTCTGGTTCGATGTTTACTTCAATAATAGAGCTTCCGAATAGATTATTGGTATTTGGGTCGAATAAAAAAGGAGTCATTTTTTATAATAGACAAGATAGTACAATTCATACTTATCCAGTAAAAAGATGGGTACACGGTACACCGAAATTAATTGGGAAAGATAAAATTGTAATTGGATCAAATGACAATTATGTTTATATACTTGATAATAATGCAAAACTTCAATCGAAATTTAAAACTAAGGGCTGGATAATGCATTCTGGACCAAGTGCTATATCTCAAACTGATTTTGCTGTTGGATCGTACGATAAAAATTTATACATATGCAATACAAGTGGAAAACTCATTTCATCTTTTAAAACAAAAGGAAGAATACATGGAACTCCTCTTGCTCTAAAAGATTCTAAAATTGTTTTTGGGTCATTTGATCGATTTATCTATTTTCTTAAACCTGATGGAACGCTTTTTAAGAAATTCAAAACAAGGAAAAAAATTGTATCCTCTCCCATTGTTCTGAACGATGGAACTATTGTTGTTGGTTCGTATGATAAGCATTTGTATTTCTTTTCACAACAAGGAGTATATTTGGGATCGTATAAAACCAAAGGGAGAATCTTTTCAACCCCAATAGTTTTAAGCAACAACACTCTGGTTGTGTGCAGCACAAATGGAAATATTGAGTTTCTTAGAGTAAAACCACACTTAACAGATTTATAATTTACACCGCTTTAGCAATCACTGATTTAACTTCTAAAGTTAAAGTTTCAAATGTATTATCTTCTGGATAAATAGGTTTTAGATAATTTACATAAATCTTTGTAAACGGTTTTGGAAAATGAGACCCAGTAGGCAATGCGTTATAAGCACCTGATATTGCAACCGGAACAATGGGAACATTTAACTCTTTACTTAGAATTGCAAATGTCTTTTTGAAATCGCCTACTTCACCTGTTAATGAACGTGTTCCTTCTGGAAATATAATTATCTTTTTACCTCTTTTTAATACTTCAGCCATTTTTTGAATTGATTCTTTCAAATCAGAATTAATATCCATTATGATTACATTATTCTTATTTGCCATAAAATTTAAGAACTGATTCTTAATATGTTTTCTTTTAGCATAAAAATAAGTTTCCCTTATCACACTTTTCTTTAGAGAAGCTGTAACAAATAAACCATCGAAATAACTTTGGTGATTTGGAGTAATAATAGCAGCTCCCTTAGGTATATTTTCTAAACCTGTACTTTTAAATCTAAAATAAACCTTAAATATATTTCTGAATGATTTAATTAAAAATGTTTGTGTTGGCCAAGTCTTTGGTAAATTTAAATGTATTCTTTCTTTTAGAATCTCCGACCAGTTAGGCATTTCTATTTTCTGAAATACTTTATTTTCTCGGATATGTTCAACCATTTTTCGAATTGATGGAAATTTTAATAAATTATCTTCTTCGATTTTTACACCAAAAGTTCTTTCTATAAAATCTATTAAAGATATTTTCCCCAAAGAATCCATAGCAATATCAAACTCTAAATGATCGTCAGGTGAAATCATCATATCAACTTCGGATTCTATAAACGTTTTTATTACCTGATACTCTTCGAAATCCATATCTTCAGACTTCTTTTTATCTTTTGTAGGATTTTCAATTAAATCAATTAATTTAAAACGCTGAATCTTGCCTAAACGAGTTCTTGGGATCTCCTCTTTAATAAGAGAATACTTCATAATTCTTTTATACGAGGTTAGTTCTTTGTTAAATTCAGGCATAACAACTTCCTTAAAGTATTGCTCAGGATCTTTTACTCCATTATTCGCCAAAACATTATATTCAGGAGCAATAACAGCATGAAGAAAATCACTATTCATAAAAACAGCCGCTTCTTTTATATAATCAATCTTCTCTAATTTCTCTTCTAATCCAACCGGATTAATATTTTTACCATTTGGAAGTACAATTATTTCTTTTTTACGACCTGTAATAAATAAAAATCCATTTTTATCTAATCTACCTAAATCCCCTGTATATAACCACCCATCTTTAAGAACTTCTGCTGTTTCTTCGGGTCTGTTATAGTATCCTTTCATGATATTGGGTCCTTTGGCTACAATTTCGCCATCCCTAATTTCTACTGTTAACCCCGGCAATGCCTGACCTGGAGAACCAATTTTTACTTTATTTGGGCGTGGAAATGTTATCATTGGAGCAGCTTCAGTCATTCCAAAGCCTTCCAGAATGTAAAACCCCAGGGCTTGAAAGAAATATCCTACATCTTTATTCATAGCTGCACCACCACAAACCATAAATTCTAAATGACCACCTAAGCCTTCGTGTACTTTTTTAAAGATTTTATGTGCTAATTTTCTACTACGAGAAGCTTTAACCAGTTTGTAAAAAATACGACCTATTGCTTTTGCTTCGATTTTTGCTTTTAACCCTTTATACAATAATTCATAGAATCGCGGTACACCAATCATTATATTTACCTTATTATTTTTTAAGGTTTCCATTATATCTGACGATTGCATGCTTGGTGTCATTACAACTGTACCTCCCACAAATAAAGGAGCCATCATTGATCCAGCTAATGGAAATATATGGTGCATTGGTAAAAGCATTAAGGTCTGACTATCTTCGGTAAATATTTTTACTTTAGTAGAAACAGCATCTATATTAGCCATTAAATTTCGAAACGACAACATCACTCCTTTTGGACTTCCTGTTGTGCCAGAAGTATAAATTATTACTGCAGTTTTTTCTTTATCTTCAGCCTCCAACCATTTAAAATCGGGTAATTCTTCTGGTAATACCAGATCATCAAAATTGATATATTCAGATTTATGGTTTGTTTTATCGTTGATACTTATAATATTGTCTTTGTTGGCATTACTATAAAACACCAAATCGGGTTTGCAATCATCTATCATATAGGATACATCTTCGGAAGAAGCTAAAAAATCGATAGGAATTACTGTGCAATCGTTATACCAACCAGCATAGAAACTAAAAATCCACTCTTCTCTATTTTCTGAGAATATAGCAATTTTAGAGTACTTTTTAGTATTGAATAATCCTGAAAACTGACTTATTTTTGAAAATAAGTCTTTATAAGAATAGCTTTTATCTTTTGTTACAATCGCTATTTTGTTTTTATCTTTTTCGAAAATCATTTTTGTTTGTTATTATATGATAACCAATCTAATTGCATTAAGTTCATACTTAAAAATGAATATGAAATTAGACTGCAAAAGTAAGTCTTTTTTGCTAAGATTCTAAATTGAATTTCATTCTAGAATTTCATCTTTAAATAAAGCTCTACAGTAGGTATTATCTATTTTAACTCATGAATAAATATTATATTTGTTTAAGTATATAATATCATGATTATGAAGCCTAAATTGAATATTATCTTAATCCTTATATTTTTAGTTTTAAACTCATGCAATCTGATTTCTGATTTTATACCTCAAAAGGAAAAAGAAAGCAATGATGTCGAGGTTCGTAAAACTTACTATGAGAAAAGTGGTGTTTTAAAAAGTGAAATCACTGTAAAGAATAATAAAAAGAATGGTCCAGCTAAAAAGTATTATGTTAGTGGCGAATTGCATACTTTAGTTCATTATGTAAATAGTGTAAAAGAAGGAAAAACAGTTTGGTATTATAAAAATGGAAATCCATATCGAGTTACAAATTTTAAAAATGGTAAAAAAGAAGGTGTAAGAAAGATTTATTACGAAGAGGGAAAATTACAAGCCGAAATTCCTTACTCGAACGATGAACTCCAAATGGGAACCAAGGAATACGACAAGAAAGGAAATCTAATAAAAAAAATACCGTATATCCAGTTTATTGAAATAGATTACTTAAAATTTGAAGGTAGATTTATCTTGAAAATCTTTTTATCAAACAAATCGAAAAGAGTTAATTTTTACGAAAACCGAACTTTAAATACAGATGAGAAAGCACTTTTTCCATTGAAAATAAAAAATGGAATTGCAGAAATTGAATACAATCTTCTTCCCGGCTATTTCGAAATGAAAAGAATAGATATTGTTGCCGAATACAAATCAAATTTAGGAAACCCTTTTTTATTGAAAGGAAGTTATAATCTGGCTATAGAAAACTAGTAGTATGACTTCGTACTAAATTTCAATTATCAGAACAATATGATCATTATATAATAAAGAGAGCCTGCAAATATTGCAGGCTCTCTTTATTATAATGGTTTTACAGGAATACAAATATCCAATTCAAACTTATGTTCGGGATGGTTCTCAGGATCTTTATGATACAATTCATAAGGATTGCCATCAGAAGGCTGATACCCACTTTCTGAAACCCATATACACATTGCATTCCAGGCCTGCTCAAATTCAGTCACATCGATCTCGAATCGTCCTACAGCATACTTATCTTTAGGAACTGTTAACTTTCCAAATTCCCCTTCAGGTTTTACATCCGAATGAACAACAATTCCAGCACTTTGACGTACTTTATCAAGATCAGTAATCTTTGGATCGTCGTGATATACGGTGATTGTTTTAGTGTTGTTATTCACTAAGCCTCTTGGACCAGCCCATTTAAAGAGTTTCTCATATACTTGCCCTATCTGATCAAATTGGCCTATATGTCGACAATAAATCAAATCCATTTCAGGCATTTCTTTTACTTCAATGTTTGTTTTCATTATTTTCCTCCATTTTTTATTTAATTCTACAATGCGAATATAGTCTGTGGAGGATTTTTTTAATTTATCAATCTTGCTATTCTCTTGACCAATCTTGCTAAGTTCAATTAGCATCTTTTCTCGATATATTTTTGCTGTACAATTGAAATAGTTTTTAAACTCTCTGCTAAAAACCGAACTACTATTATATCCACAATAATATGCAATTTCATTAATTGGTTTTTCCGACTCGCTTATTAACAAACTAGCTGCTTTTTCAATTCTTAAACGCTTAACAAAACCATTTAAAGTTTCACCAGTAAATGTCGAGAAAATCCTATGAAAATGATACGGTGAGAAATTTGCTACACTTGACAATGTTATTAAATCAAGTGATTTATCAAGATTAGCATAAATAAAATCGATAACTTTATTTATTCGGAAAATATATTCTTTTTGATATTTATTCTTTGGAATCATTTACAACATTCTTAATATACAAATGAACAAAAATAGTTGTTTTCAGAAATAATAAATTGACAATTCTTGCTATTAATTTAAATCCCAGAACCTTTTTAATATTTCAAAAAAAAACGATTCCGGGATTTCTAATTCAAACTCAAATCTCAATTCATTCACTCAAAAATTTATTCATATCTTAATGTTTCTGAAGGATTTAACATTGCAGTTCTATACGCTCTATAAGTTATAATAACCATTGCTATAAATAAGGTTAAAAAGCCCGAAAGAAAATATATTCCCCAATTTGTAGAAATATGCTTTGAGTAACTTTCTAACCAATTTGTTGTAAAATAATATGTTAACGGCCATGATATTGCATTTGCCACAAGAAGTAACCACAAGAACTCTTTAGCCATTAAACTTATAATAGAACCAGTCGATGCGCCTAGGGCTCTTCTAATTCCAATTTCTTTGGTTCTTTGCTCTGCTAAGAATGAAGTTAATCCAACCAAACCCATACTTGCAATAATTATAGCCAAGACTGTTAGCATAACTGAAAAACGACCAAATTTCAATTCATCTTTATATAACTCGTCTAATTGTTGATCAAAGAACTGATATTCGAACGGACGAGTTGGCACAAACTCATTCCATGTATTTTCAATATGCTTTAATACCTCCTGATAATTGTTAGAACTAAATTTTATCGAAATTACCCGTGCAAATACCTCTGGTCTGCGGAACATATCCAATATAAATTTATTTACTGGACGATGCAAAGACATAGCGTTAAAGTCTTTATATACTCCAATTACACTTTCATCACCATCGCGCGATGTAATTTTCTTACCTAAGGCTTCCTCGTTTGTCCAACCTAAATCTTTGGCCATTGTTTCATTTATCATAACTGCATTTACAGTATCGCTAGGGAAATCTCTAGAAAAAGCTCTCCCTTCAACAACTTCTATTCCAAAGGTTTCGACAAAATCCCAATCGACCATGAATGTTGGAATGTAAAATCTTTGACCTGGTGTTAAACCCTCAACCTCGTAATCACGTGTATTATGATTTATTCCCAAATAATCTTCGGCACCAGTAACATAATCAATATCTTTATGACTCAATAGTTGTTGTCTGAAAGCTTCATGATTTCTAAATAATGTACCAACTCTTCTTATATTTATGATATGATCTTTATTAAAACCAAGCTCAGTATTCCGCAGAAACTTCAACTGAGAAAAGACTACCAAACTACCTATAATTAAGCTAATGGATATTGAGAACTGTATAACTACTAGCACTTTTCTTGCTGTTCCTGATTTTGCACCACTTTTCAATGCGCCTTTTAGCACTTTCAAAGGCTTAAAAGATGATAAAACAAATGCTGGATATGTTCCTGATATTAAACCAACAACAAAAGCAACACTTAGTATAAAACCAAGAATTTTTAATTCAACTAAAAAGGATGGTGTAATATTTTTTCCTGTGAAATTATTGTAACCTGGTAGTAAAAGCTCAACAATAATAATAGCTATTAGCATTGCCAGAAAGCTTTGAACAACCGCTTCTCCTAAAAATTGCAATACCAGGCTTTTCTTTTGACTACCAAATACTTTTTTTATTCCTATTTCCTTTGCTCGACCCGCTGAACTTGCTGTTGCCAAATTCATAAAATTGATACAGGCCAATATTAGAATAATTGCTGCAACAATAGATAAGATATACACATATAGAATATTACTATTAGGTCTCATCTCATAAACATGATGTGATTTTAAATGTATATCCTTTAACGATTGTGAATAAAGTGTTACATCGGCATCCTTCAGATCGTTATAATGATTCTGGTAAAACTCTGGAAAACGCTCATCTAACATTTCAGGATTAATTCCCTTATGCAATAAAACATACGTCCAACAAGGATTCCAAATCCAAGTTTCTGGAAACTGCCCTTGTGGATTAAACTGACGGAATGTATTTAAAGAACCAAGAATATCTATTTTAAAATGCGATTGAGAAGGAAGATCTTCAATAACACCAGTTATCTCAAAACTAATACCTTCTTCAACACGAAGCACCTTACCAATTGCTGGTTCATCGCCAAAATATCTTTGTGCTGTAGATTCTGTTACAACAATTGTTCCTGGTCTGTCAAGCGCAGTTTTGGAATCTCCTTCTACAAAAGGAAAAGTTAATATATCAAATACCGTTGAATCTGCTAGCAGAAAATGAGGTTCGTTAAATCTAATTATTTCATCTTCGCCTTTTTGATAGTCAAAAAACCATTGATTTTGCATATTATTAAAAAAGCGAACTTGGTTTTCAACTATACCCGGATAATCCAAAACTAGAGTTGGTCCTGCAGGAAAAGAAACGGTTGCTGCATCTTCATCTACATCATTACTATTATACAATCGATTTACTCGATAAATTCTATCTCCCTTCTCGTGATGTTGATCGTATTTTAATTCATCATCAATATATAGAATAATAAAAATGAAACTTGCCAATCCGATTGCTAAACCCCCAATATTAATAAGGGAGTAATTCCAATATTTCATAATATTACGAATTGCAATCTTTAAGTTATATTTAAACATAAGCGCTTTGAATTAGTTTGTAGTATTTTAATATCAAACCATATTCCAAAACACGTTAAGCACTCACAACATGACACTTACACCACAGTATATTATAATAAGATTGTCCGAAGGTGAACAGTCTTGTTCTATTTTGAACTAAATAATTTAGGTGAAATTTAAATGTATTTTGTGCACTCTGTAAATTTCATTCGAAAAAACACATTAGAATAATTCTAATTTTTAGGAATAAGCTTTTCTATTTTTTGCCAGGAAATATATTTAAAATTCTGTTTTTTAATCGAATCATTGTCAAAGTTATAACCATCTTGTACCACAAGCATCCCTTTTGGAAATTTATCTCCTAATGGAACGTTCACAATCTCTAATCCATCTGTTTCAATCACTCCATCAATAGTTCCATCATCGATAACGAAACTAAGTAGATACTTTTCCGTTTCTCCCAATTCAAAAATTGCATATGAGAAATTTCCCTGACTTGAAGCTACAAGATATGTAATACTATCCGTTTTATACAAGGCCAATCCTTCTATATCAGATGATACAAATGAACGATCTGTTGGATTGCTACCGTTAAGCCAAACTGTTTCGAATTCATATTCAGGTTCTGCTTTAAGCTTTAAAATTCCTTCTTCTTCTACCCCGATATATAACACTCCTTCTTCGTCATCAACAACCATACCCTCTGGTTTACTGCTCACTTTAAAATTACGAACCAGATTCGTCTCTATATTTTCATTTTCGGTATAGATCTCCCACTGCTCAACATCAGCTCCTTCACCATTCACAAAAATGTAATATTTATTTGTAATTGGACTTTTATACATACAAAGTCCGTACACTAAATCAACAGATGACTTTATATCCATAATGGGTTCTGAAAGTAGTTTAGTAGTTTTATCTATATAGAATAAAGTTATAGTATTTTTGGTACAGTTGCTGGCTGCAACAAGCACAACATCAGTTCCATTATATTGAAAATCATCTCTTAAATCAATATTATTCATGCATCCTGATTGAACGTATTGCAATTCGTCTCCGCTCATATTATAAACATGAATTCCTCCACGCTTATTAGTCCCTAACACCAAGCTTTCTTCGGGGTTGTTTTGATTTACCCATATTGCAGGATCATCGGCAGCATCTGTTTTTGGTAGACTTGCAACTTCGTCTGTTTCTATATCTGCAGTAATTGATTTCGTAAATACTGTCTGCCTTTCAATTGCACCTTTCAAATACACAGAGAAGCCACTTGAATCGAGCGATTCCCAATATTTAAGAATGGATTGTTTTTCATGGTATGAATCTTTATTTATACATGAAGTTATTATAAATAAACCTATTGCAATTAATAGTAGTAATTTTTTCATAATTATAGCATTAAACTAAGGGAAGTAAATTTATGAAAAAATATTAAATGATTGATTCTTTGAGTATAAAAAGGGAGTATAAAATATATACTCCCTAAATAAAATTTGAAATTTAGAAAATTTTACTTTTTTAGAACCTTCTTTAGAACTTCATCCTTATCTAACTTCTTTGTGCAGAAGAACCAATCCTTACAGTCTATTTTACTATCTTCCATGCGCTCTTGAGCTGAACCACATGATCCTGCAGGACTAATAATAACATCATCACCCGGACGCCAATCTGCTGGAGTAGCAACACCAAATTCATCTGATGTTTGCATTGCAATTAATGCCCGGTAAAGTTCATCAAAATTACGCCCCAAGCTTAATGGATAATAAATAATTGCACGAATAATACCTTTTGGATCAACAAAAAATACTGCACGTACAGCTTTAGTATTACTTTCACCAGGCTGAATCATTCCGTACTTTTTAGCTACATCCATCTTAATATCTTCGATTAACGGAAATGTAACCTCGATATCTTTCATTCCTTTGTACTCGATTTTTTCCTTTATAGTGCGCAACCAAGCAATATGACTATACAATCCATCAATTGATAATCCTATTAATTGACAATTTGCTTCGTTAAATTGCTTTTCCATATGAGCAAATGTCATAAACTCTGAAGTACATACAGGAGTAAAATCTGCAGGGTGACTAAATAAAATTGCCCATTTCCCTTTATAATCGGCAGGGAAATTAATATCACCTTGTGTAGTAACTGCTTTAAATTCTGGTGCAGGATCTCCAATGCGTGGCATTGAAATAACTTCTTGTTCTAATTTTTCTTCCATTTTCTTTTTTTTATAATTGATTTGTATTTATTGATTTGATTATTCAGGTGGCATTCCACTTGAAATATTTTTACTTCTCTCCATGGATTGCAGGGCTAGATAATTATCTCCAAATTTTGCCAAGTTTTCTAACTCATTATCATACTGATTAAAATGGCGTTCTTCGTCCTCGACTAAAGCTTCAAACAACTTCTTAGATACAGAATCGTTATTTTGCGAACATTCATTTGCCCATTTATTGTAATCGTTGGCACTCGACTCTTCCATTTCTGTAGCCATTTCAAGCATATCTTTTACAACATGAATCTTTTTAACTTTCTCTGCTGCTTCTATTTCGACTTCTCCTTTTAGAAACAAAATTCTATCAGCTAATTTTTCAATATGTATCATTTCGTCAATAGCTGTTCTTTTAAATAATCCTGCCAGCAGATCATACCCTTGATCATCGCAATGGAAATGAAAATACATGTATTGATGAACAGCTGAAAGTTCATCTGCGATGGCCTTGTTTAATAATTCTATACTTTTTTCTTTCATTTTCTTGGGGTTTATTTGATTAAAAAATTTCCTATTATTTGTAATTTGATATCTTCAATTTTAAAATTCTCGATATTCTTCTTCTTAAAATACGATTCCAGAAGCGTATTAAGTTCAATATCGTAATAGTCTTCAATTCGATCCGATTCTGCACAGTATAAATGATGATGCTTTTCTAATATAGCATCGTATCTCATTATATCTTTATCAGTTTTAACTTTTTTAATGATATCGTTCTCGACAAAAGTTTCCAATGTTTTATATACAGTACCAATTGCTACATTCGGGTGATTAATCTGAATAAACTCAATTATTTTTTCTGCTGTAGGATGATTCCCTAGTTCTAAAACAGCTTCCAAGACTGCTATTCGTTGTGGAGTAATCTTTAGTCCTTTCTCCTTAATAAAAACTCTAATCTGATCTAATTTCATATAATAATTTCTAATTAAGAATTATTCTTATTTAAGAACAACTTAAGATACGAAATTGTTTAAGGAAAGTCAATTATTATAGTAATTTATTTATTACCAACAAATTAAAGATACAAAAGTCTTTTATTTGAGTTACCAGTCCAGACTGGTATTATTCATTAAATCGTAGAAATTCTGAGTAGATAATTTATTTTCAGAAGTGATCCATTGATAAAATGTTTCTGCGGCAACATGCGGTTCAGTATCTGCATCGATTGGTGCAACATCTGTTTTTAAATTACCTGGTTGTATTGCATATACCTTAATATTGGTATCCTTTAATTCTTGATTTAAACCCACAGTAAGCATATTTTGGGCAGCTTTTGCAATTTGATAAGGCAATAGAATTCGATAGGCTCCAGAGTTTATTTTATTAATTGATCCTTTTCTAGAACTTACATTTACTATTATGGGTTCAATTGATTTAATCAAAAATGGAAGACATGTTTTAATCACGCGGAAAACCCCGCTTACATGAACCTTAAAATGATTCTCTAAATCCATGGGTGTAACATTATCTATTCCAAAACACAGTTCAGCGTTTCCAGCATTATTAATTAAAAGATCTAAATGATCCGTTCTGGATTTAATTATTTCATCAATTAATTTGGAAACATTTTCGTTGGTAACATCAGCTTCTATAGAAACGCAAGTGTTCTTATACTGCTCTGATAATTTAGAAAACAGACTAACGTTTCTGGCCAATGCAAAAACTATCCACCCTTCGTTTAAAAATTCCTCTAAGAGTGCATAACCAAACCCTTTGCTTGTTCCTGTAATTAATACTGATTTCATAATTATCTATGCTACGTTAGCAATATTTTAGGTTTGAAGTTACTGCTATTATCATAAATATATTAAATTATAAAAATTGTTCTTTGCTCTTTTTTCATTTAGAATTCTTATTTAGAACTTCAATATTTATTTTAACACAAACTTTCGTTAGCATTAAATATTAATTTTTTCCTTTGAAGTTCAAACAAATCTTTCATTTTCTATTTAAATACATACATGTGATTATTAAATAAATATACAATTTAAAAGCCTACCAGAACTGCAACAGAAGAGTATTTATATAGTAATTATTTTTCAATTATAAAAATTTATTTTTCAATTATACGCCTCTTTATTTTATTCAGTAATAAAAAAATCTACTAATGAACATCTTATCTCTATTTATTTTTAAACATGTTTCAAAACACATCAGAATGCAGGTCACATCTTATGTGAAAGTAGAATTAATAGTTGAGAATTCTTTTCGTAGGGCTCTTTAATAAAATTTAATAACAGTTTAAAAATTTAATTATGGGAAATCTAAACAAATCTAATGCTGGTTTTATCAGCTTATCGGCTTATTTGCCAAAAAAAAGATTATCATCTTTATTTACTAACAAGCTGACAACATTTTTAAAAGAACATACATCGTTACCAAGCGAGTATACCGACTATATCGAAAAAGAACAAACATTACCCGGAAGT
Source organism: Bacteroidales bacterium (assembly GCA_016342685.1). GTDB lineage: Bacteria > Bacteroidota > Bacteroidia > Bacteroidales > UBA12077 > UBA12077. The sequence continues at coordinate 1,318,650 of JAEINU010000001.1, forward strand.
ATTGAAACAAATGAACAAGGATGGACTAGCCAACCGTGGTACAATGCTTGGCTAAATAGTTTATCAGAAAAAAAGAGAGAGAATCCTTTTCAAGGAACTAATGAACGTTTAAGAGTACCATTGGACCCCGATTCACTGCGAAATTCTATTTATCCTCATCCAATGTTGCCTTCGGATGCTGAAACACTGGCTGGCGCAATGGCTATTTGTAATTCAAAAATATCACCTGATGATATAGATCTTGTTATTTGTCATTCACAGGTTTCTGATCATCCATTGCCACAAAATGTATCTTTAATTCAACATAAACTACAGTTAAAAAACGCAGGAGCATATGGGGTTGATTCTTGTTGTTCTTCGTTTGTTACAATGACAGAAATCGCTTGTTCATTAGTAATGATGGGAATAAAGAAAAACGTCCTTGTAGTTTCTAGTTTTATAGATTCTCATGTTAACGATAAATCGACACATTTTAGTGTTGATACAGGCGATGCTGCTGTTGCTGCAATCGTATCAAAAGTTCCAGAAGGATACGGTTATTTAGCTTCTCATTCGCTCAGTCATGGTAGTCGTCATGATGGAATTATTTACCAAAGAAGATCTCCTTTATTACTAAAAAGGCTAGACTCGGGTCCTGATTATTCACAATTATTTACAACTTTTCATAATCCATTAGCAAATAAAGAGATTGCAAAAAACGCTGCATCAGATTTAAAACATGTGGTTAATCAAAGTATTGAAAAAGCGGGTCTTTCTCTGTCCGATATTGATTTTCTTTCTACACACCAACCTGTTTCTTGGGCCGGTAATGTATGGAGAGAAGCTGTTGGTTTACCAAAAGAAAAACATTACGAATCATTTAAAAAATACGCCAATATTGCAACATGCTCTGCTCCTGTTAATTTACTTGAAAGTATTGAGAAAGGGTTAATCAAGCAAGATGATAATATCATTTTCACATCTTCGGGTGCTGGAGAGAATCATATAAGCATAATTATGAAAATAAATTATGAGTTAATAAATGGAGTAAAAGAAAATTATTATGAACAATCAAATATTGAAATAAATGAACTTATCGCAAATTAACCCTCAATTATCAGGTAGTTTAGCAGTAAAACCATCGGTAGCAGTTGGTATTACTGCCTTGGGAATGTATGTTCCGGACACAGAATTAGTTAATGCAGATTTTTGCAATATTCATCTTTCAAAAGAAGAAGAAGCATTTTTTGGTTCTGATCCTAACTTTACAAAAAACAAACGAAGATATTCAAAAGAAGAATCTGCAATGAAAATGGCCGTTAAAGCGGCTAAAAACACCCTTTCAGATTACAAGATTGACCCTAAAACAATTGATTTAGTATTATTTACATCAAGTTGTAAAGATATGTCTCGACTTGCTCCTCCAATTGCAAATTACATTCAAACTGCAATCGGTGCCGATAATGCAAATTCCTTTAATATTGATTGTGGTTTTAATGGCTGGTTACCTTCAGTTTCGACAGGAGCTTCATTCATAGCTAGTGGATTTTACAATAAAGTTTTAGTGGTAACAGGAGAAACTATTATTAACAGCATGGATAGTTCTTCTAGCGAAACACTATTTATGGGCGATGGAGCTGGTGCCGTAGTATTAGAAAAAGTTGAAGATGGATATGGTTTATTGTCTTTTCACCTAATGTCAAAGGAGTGTGAAAATGCTGCAGGGGTAAGAGTCAATGGAGGAATGAGCAAATACAACAATAAAGATTGGGCCGTTAAACCTTATCTATATGTTGCTCCTAATAGCTTCGAGAGAGATATTCCTGCCCTAGAACAGTATATACCATTCTCAGTAAAGGAAAGTCTAAAAAAAATATCAAAGAATACAAGTGATGTTGATTGTTTTATATTTGGACAACAATTTTATGCTTTAAATGTAACATGGTCAAAAAACCTTAACGTTGATTATTCAAAAGTACATGATACAATATGTAAATATGCCTGCATGAAATGTGCAAGTATTCCTGTTACTTTATTTGATGCCGTAAAAAAAGGAAAAATCAAAAAGGGTGACATAATTGCATTTGGTGATCAAGGTGCAAATTGGTCAATATCATCTGCTGTATTTAAATGGTGCATATAAAATAAATTAAGTAGCTAGGAAATATTCTAAATTTCCTAGCTTTATAAAACACATAACAGATACACATTTTTTATAAACGATTATTATGGATACAACTATTATTTTTGCCTTGGTTTTATTATCAATTATTCCTATTTATTATCTTCTCATGAAAGTCATATTTAGAAAAAGTATTGTTTTTAAATTAGGTATGATTTTACTTCTAATTTTCACTTCTATGCCATGGGCTGCTTTTTTTGTTGCATCAAAAGGCTTTAATCATATTATATGGGCAATACCATTTTGTTTTATTTTTATATTCTTGGCATTTTACTTAATACTTAAAACAGTAAAAACCCCAATTGAACTGCTTTCCCAAAAAATTAATCAACTTTCTCTGGGAAACTTGGATTTATCATTTGATGAACTCAATACAAAAGATTCAAATGAAATAACAACAATTACAAAAGCAATTATTCATCATGCCGAAGCTCTTAAAAATATTGTGAGTAACATTTACAGTATTACAGATACGCTTCGAAATGCAAGTAATGAGGTAAAAGATAATTCTCAACTTATTTCCGAAACGGTTAGTGAACAAGCTGCTTCAACAGAAGAAATTTCTGTTAGTATGGAAGAAATCCTTGCTAATATTGAGCAAAATTCTAATAACTCAGATCACACAAAAAAATATTCAGAAGAATCATATCAATCATTACAAAAGACTAGCAAAGAAATGATTGAATTAAGCAAATCTAATGAAAATATTGCCGATAAAATTAATATTATAACTGAGATAGCTTTTCAAACCAATATTTTAGCTTTAAACGCTGCTGTAGAAGCAGCCAGAGCTGGTTCATCCGGAAAAGGATTTGCTGTAGTTGCAAGTGAAGTTCGAAAATTGGCAGAGCGAAGTAAGATTGCTGCTGATGAGATTGTTGAATTTGCAAATGAGAATAAAATTAAATCGAGTAAAACCAATAGTTCCATACAAGAAATTTTACCAAATGTTGAAAAATCATCAGTTTTGGTGAAAGAAATTAATGTGGCAAGTATTGAACAAAAAAGTGGAGCAAATCAGGTTAATACAGCTATTCAACAATTAAATATCACAACTCAGCAAAATGCTGCTGCTGCAGAAGAAATGGCTGGAAACTCTGAGGAACTTGCTGAGCAAGCAGAACAGCTTAAGATATTAATATCATATTTCAAATTTACAGCCTAAATTGCCTTTGTAAATTTTATTCTAACTCACAGATTGGGATTTTATTTACTAATAACCTAATTAACAACATGTCAAAATAAATATTTTTTTATAACACGTGTTTAGACAAAAAATAACCGATAGCTCAAAACATAAAAAATGGATCATAATTAAATGATCCATTTTAAATTATAATTATGATCAAAATAAATCTATTCTGGTAGCAATTCTTTAGTTTCCAGTTTCGATTTTGTAAATATTCCAATAACTCCTTTTAATCCAACACTCATTACTATGTTATAAAAGAATACTAGAAATGCGATTAATAACAATGATCCCGATAGAGCTGCTAGTAGCATATATGATTTAAATTCACCTTCGAGATATAATGTTCTACGTAACATTCCATTTAGTCCGGCCATTCCCATAAACGCGCCCATTCCGATACCACCAATTAAGTGAAACCAGAAATGAATATTTGCCAATTTCTGACTGTATAATTTAGCTCCGTTTGTAACAATTGGAAATAAAATATAAACGGCAGCATACAGTGTCATGGTTAATCCAACCAAAATAGCAACGTGCACATGGGGACCTACAATCCATTGTGTATTGTGTAAGATTCTGTTTAAACCAACATCTGCTTGCATAATTCCTGCAGGAACTGCTAGGGCAAAACCCAATAATCCACCTAATAAGAATTTTAATGGATTTGTCATCTTTAATGGACGAGCTGACCATAAAGTAGCCAAGACAATAAAAAATGCTAACCCTTGTGTTATAAGTTCAAATGCAGTTACCAACTCTCCCGATACTACTTTTAAAATTGCAGGTTGTGCCTGATCGGAAAGCAAATGATGCGACCAAACTGTCCATGAAACAACAAGTTCTAAGAGCAGTGCAGCTCTAGCAATGTTTTGCATAAATAGTTTCTTACCAGTTATCATTACTGCTAATAAATACCATGTACCTGCAACAAAAATTAATACCAATCCGTCAGCAATTAAGTCTAATCCCCACCAGAACCAATTCTTATAAAGCAAGGCATCAATAGCTGTTTCTTTTAGGTCATAGCCTAAAATATTACCTACCATATAAACTAAAATAAGCACGCCTGTAAATAAAATAATAGTAGTATTTAAAACCATATCGACCGTACCACGTGCAATAGCTGCTACTGGTAAAGGAACCAAGTGTTCTTTCTTGTTTTCCTTTTTTGCAAACATATTCTTCAAACCAGTATATCCTATTGCCGATCCCATAAGAGCAGCAGCATTTTGTTTTTCCCAACCTTCTGGAGTGTAGACAATTGTTTTAAAAATATTTATGATAAAGAGTAAAGTTCCGACCATTAAAATGGCAATTCCCAAAATAAAGAATGTTCCTCCCCAAACACTAAATTGAGTAAAATCGGCTGGTAAAGGCCAATACAATGTATATAAAGGTGCATAATGAGAAATAAACCCAGCAAACCAAAATATAAAGGTACCAGAAGCCAATAATATTAATGCCCAATTTGCCAATCGCACGCTATACAAAGGTTTTTTCATTAAGTATGGAGTTAAAAATAAAAATGCTCCGAAAACCAATGCATAAGTCGATCCAAAAATCCCAACTAATGGATGTGCTGTAAGAATTGCAAAAAATTGGTTTGTACTAACGAATGGTACCGGTTTTACTTCAATAATTCTCATTAGCATTCCTTCAATTACAGCAAAGCCGTAAAATACTAATCCAATTACAACAAAACGTAAAACAATTTTCTGCATTTGAGTTAAGGAATCAGGCTTAAATAAACCTTCTGCTCCATTAATAAATGTATTTTTAAATGACATATATTTAATTTTAAGTTTATAAAAGATTGATTATAAGCCTTCACAAGGCAATACTTCAACGGCATCTTTCAGAATCATAAATATTCCTCTCGGTCCGGAATATTCAGTAGATCGTATGGTGTATAGACCAGGCTTTTCAAACTCCCATAAGATATCGTTACGGTGACCAGGCACAACCTGCATCTGAAAAACCATACTGTTATCTTGTCTGAAAACTCCGAATCCATAAGTTAAATCATTCGATGTGACATCAAATAATACAAGTTCGTTACAATCAATAACTAACTTATCTGATGGTAAAGTAAACTCATGGTCGCCAACTGTAATCTCAAAAGTTTTATCGGGAGTGTAATCTCCCCTGTTTAGATCTACTGGCGTCCACGGAATAGTATTATATGTAATTAGATGCAATGAAACACCTAAGACGGTTAGGAAGCCAACAAAAGTATAAAACAGTGCTGGTTTTACAATATTACTTTTTCCTGTTCTGGTTATTTTATAACCAAACCATGCCATTAATAAAATTATTACCAAACAGTAAAAAGTGTAAGCAATTGTTTGTCCCCATAAAACAAGACTTGAATCGACCATGAAACCTCCAATTTTTAGTTAATATTTGAGTATAATGAAATTGTTACTTATACCAAATTAGAAGATTTACCTTAGAATGTCAATTGAAAACAAACTCATACTTAATTATTTAATTGCAATTTACACATACAAATCAATAAGAAGTGGGGCTTTAGGTATTTAAGCATTTAATAACCTTTTTTATTATTTATAATTTGTCTAATTTAAAATTTGGGCGGCCAAATTACTTAAGAGGATCTTGTTTTAATAAACGGACTAAATAAGTGTATAAGGTTGGCAATTCTTTTTGCAATTCGACTGGTAATTCAAAGAAATTTTCAATTGCCACAGCAAAGAACTCATAAATATTTGAACCTGCATATCTTCTAAATAAGTGATGCTCCTCGCTTTTAATTTTTTCCATTTCGTGTTTTGACAAACGAACAATATCTCTTAAGAATGGATCTAAACCAAGTTCATGATCATTACTATGAATAATCGTATGCATTAATGCGTGTGCCATTTCGTGTAAACCAAGATTTATTCCATCATCGATAATTTCATTCCCTTTTAATAATCGTTTCCAAGATAACACAATTACTCCACGTGGATTTACTTCACCATAATGCATATTACCTGTTGATTGATTTCTATATGCATCGGGATAAACAAATATTCGTTTAAACTTTGGTAAAAAGTACTTTTTAAAGCCAAACGTTAACTGGATATATGCTGCTAATACAAATAACTTTTCATTTAAATCAATTTTAAAACCTTGTCGCCCCTCTATCCTAATTTTATGCATTAAGATATGTGCTCTTACAATAAATCGCTCTTTGTCTTTGTCCGACAATTTATTGTAGTAACTAAAACGTGCACCATAGAATTTATTTAATTTCCATTTTTCTTCGCGACTAATAAAGGCCATTCTTAAGAATTTAAACAGTCCTAAGTAATGCATGGAATAGATTATGAAAAGGGAAATGACAAGAAGCGGTGCAAAATATTCGTTCGATTGCATATCAATTATTTTATAATAGCATCATAAATAACTTCCTGAATATCAGTACGAATATCCATTTTTATTAATTTACTATTATCCTGATCGGGATGTATTCTATTTGAAAGGAATATATATACAATTTGTTCTTCGGGATCGGCCCAAGCAATAGTTCCTGTAAATCCAGTGTGACCAAAGCTTTTTCCCGAAACACACTGACAAGTGGGTCCCGATTTAGTGTAATCCATTTGAGGTTTATCGAAACCTAAAGCTCTGCGATTATCATTTTCAAGAAATGGGCTTGTTGTAAATAAATCAACTGTAGTTGAATCAAAATATTTTATACCTCCATACTCTCCACCATTCAAATACATTTGCATTAGCTTTGCCATGTCGCCTGCTGTTGAGAACAAACCTGCATGACCACAAACACCACCTAACATAGCTGCTCCTGGATCATGTACAAATCCACGTAATAATTGCTTTCGAAAAACCTGATCGTTTTCGGTAGGTACAATTTCCGATTCGCTAAACTTGTTTAAAGGAAGAAATGTAGTTCTATACGCTCCTAACTCTTTATAAAAAGTTGAATCAACATAATCTTGAAATATGGCTTTTGTCTTATTCTCAATAATCTTATAAAAATAATAATATCCCAGATCACTATATTTATATGATTTTGTTTCCAGTAAATTTGACGAGCTTATTTTATCGTAAATAGAATCGGTATAAGAATCTAAAACATAAAAATCTTTAGCAATTTGTGTATTGTAATTCTCGTGTGGATAATAACCATAATATCCATCTTTAAACACGGTGTTTTTTGCCATGTAAGCATGATTCCCAATTTTATATGGGAAATCTTCGGTAAATTTATTATTTAAAAGATCTTGCTCGGGATACAATGTTTCAATTGTAGAATAATAAAATGGAATCCATCCATTTAGTTGTGCCTGATGGGTTAAAATATCTTTAATTAATAAATTACCCTTATTTGTTGTATCTAGTTCAGGCAAATAATCTGATAATTTATCATCCACAGAAAACAAACTGTCTTCATATAGTTTCATTAAGGTAGGAACTGTAGATGCTATTTTGGTAATAGATGCAATGTCATATATATCATTTTCCTTAACAGGATTTTGCTTTAAATACGTATGATATCCAAACGATTTATCATAAAAAACAATTCCATTTCTCGCAGCAAGTATTCTACAACCAGGAGTTGCCATACTATCGATAGCGCTTTGAGCTATCGAATCAATTTTTGTGAGCCTTTCGGAATTGATACCTGCTTGCTCAGCGCTTCCAAATTGGAGTCTTATTTTTTTTTTAAGTTCAATTCCTGTGCCTGATGTATATTCTGCATTTATGCTAACCGGCAATTTTCCATTAACTGTAAATCCCCCAAAAATAGCTTGTGCAACAGCACTCTGAACTTCCTTATGATCTGAATATCCAATTAGGATCGAATTAATATTGTTTAAACTCTCAAATTTTCGAAGACTGTATGGATTAGCAAACAAACTAAAAACAACTTTTGTATCATTTGATAAATCTGAAATATATTGTAAGTGAACTTCTTCTACTTTATAGTTTTTCGAAGGCCAATACGATGTATTATGAACGCTCGTAAAAACCACATCGTAATCCTTTAAAACAGTCAACAAAGAATCTGAGATGCCTTCATTGTAAATAAAATGATCGACTTGCGCATATTTCGATAAAGCAGATTGAAAATCTGTTAAATTCTCGGTATTAAATGCTAAAGAAGCAAACTTCTTCTTTCTTAGTTTCTTAATTGGCAATAACTTATCATTGTTTCGAATTACTGTAATTCCTGCTTGAATCATATCTAAACGCGTAAGCTCATATTCCAGTTTATTTAAATCAGTGTTCAGATTATTTAAATCGATTTGATTCTTAGATTTAACATCTTCAAATAATCCAGCATTGAATTTTGCCAATAATACTTTTCTACAACTTTCGTTAATTCGTTCTTTTGAAATATATCCTTTTCGAACATCTTTCTTAATCTTTGTAATTGCTTTTGACACACTCACTGGGAATAACAAGACATCGTTTCCAGCTTGCACGGCCAAACTCTCAATTTCACCCGGATCGTAATACTTTGTGGCACCTTTCATATTGAGTGCATCGGTAAAAATTAAACCATCAAAACCCATTTCATCTTGCAGAAGATCTGTTACAACCGATTTAGTAAGTGTTGTTGGTGTATCTTCTTTGGTTCCCAATTCAGGCACATTTAAATGAGCTACCATTACTCCTTCAATTCCTGCATTGAATATTTGCTTAAAAGGATAAAGTTCTATGGAATCTAAACGCTCACGATTATGATTTACAGAAGGTAAGGTATGGTGCGAATCAGAATCGGTATCACCATGACCCGGAAAGTGTTTGGCTGTTGCAATTAATCCTCCATCTTGCATTCCTTGCATATACGCAATTGATTTCCGACTTACATTCTCACGATCTTCTCCAAATGAACGTACGTTTATTACCGGATTTAATGCATTATTATTAACATCCACAACAGGAGCAAAATTAACGTGAATACCTAATCGTTTCATTTGCTGAGCAACATCTTGACCCATTTGATAGATTAAATTATCGTCTTGTATTGCACCCAACATCATTTGGCGTGGGTAACTTATAGTAGAATCTAAACGCATCCCTAATCCCCATTCCCCATCAATGGCAATCATTAAAGGAGTTTTAGTTAAGGATTGATAATGATTTGTGAGATTTGCTTGTCGCATAGGTCCACCTTGAAAAAAGATTAAGCCTCCAATTTTAAATTTCTTGATAATATAAGAAACCTCGTCGATGTGTTGCTGATCTTTATTGGAATATGCAGCAATCATAAAAAGCTGACCGATTTTTTCATCCAGATTCATCCTTTTCATTTTTGCATCAACCCAGACTTCCTGTTCTGACTTTGATTGGAGTGTATCTTGAGCTTTTAATGTTAAACTTATAAATGGAAGTATAAGAATTGATATGATAAGATTTCTAAATGTATTCATTCTAAAAAAGATTATAATTTATAAGACCCTTCCTAACAATAGGATTAAGCACAAATATAATCTTTTGCATATACAAGCATTGCATTGACCTTACTTAAATTTTACATATTTATTAACATACAATCTATTGTACAAAACAAGAAATCCGACTTATAGTCGGATTTAAGAACTGTACTTTTTATTCGTATCGTAAACTTTCGACAGGATTCTTGCGTGCGGCTCTATAACTTTGCCAACTAACTGTTAATATAGCAATTATAAGTACAATGATTCCAGCTAAAATAAATATCCACCACGATAATTCTATTCTATATACGAAATTTTGCAACCAGTTTGCAACAAAAAAATAAGCGATAGGGCAAGAAATTACAAATGCAATTACAACTAAACTTACAAATTTTCGATTAAGAATTCTCAATATCATTCTTGTTGATGCACCTAGTGTTTTTCGTATACCTATTTCTTTTATCCTTTGTTCTGTGGTAAAAATACTAATCCCAATTAATCCCATACACGAAATAAAAATTGCAAGAAAAGAAAAATAAACAAAAAGCTTTCCAGTGTTAACTTCTGTCGAATAAAGGCCATCAAACTGTTCTTGAAGGCTAGTAAATTCAAAAGGTCTATCTGGAACCGATTTTTTAAATATCGATTTTATGTAATTTACCGTTTCACTTGAATTAATATTCTTAACTTTTATAAAGGACCAAATAGCCGACTTGTTAAAATAGGCCAATGGTCTAATTTCTTCCGAAAAATGATTTGAATAAAGGTCGTTGGTAATCCCTATAATTTCATATGGTGTATCTCGAAAATAGATCTTTTTCCCTAAAACATTTTCTTCCCCAATTAATTTTGCAAACTTATGATTAATTACTATTGTTGATTTATCAGAAAAATCTTCAGAAAAGAAACGTCCTTCCAAAAGATCAATGCTCAAAGTATTCAAATAATCCTTATCGGCATTTATCTGTATCACATCTAATCTACTATCACTTATTTTACCTTCCCACGACCAGCTATCTGGCCACCCAGAACGCATTGGTGAATTTCCATTTGTAACTGAAATAACATTTGGATTCTTAAGAATCTTATCTTTTACGATATTAATCTTATCACCAAGGTCTGACGAATTTATCATCATTATATTTTTTTTGTCGAATCCCAGATCTTTGTTATAAATGAAGTTTACTTGTTTTAAAACAACAGAAGAAAATATGATTAGTATAATTGAAGTAGTGAATTGGAAAATAACCAAAATATTTCTCGAATAAATACTTTTCCTTCCAACTGGAATTGATCCTTTTAATAATAAAACAGGTTTTTTCGAAACGATGTGTAAATATGGATAAACCCCAGATATTAATCCTATTATAAGGATAATAACAATTGCCACTCCTATCAGTTGTGGATCGAAATAATTTATTGTTATGTGCTTTCCTGTTAGATTATTAAATATAGGTCGAATAACTTCAACTAACACAAGTGCTACATGAAATGATATGAATGAATACATAATTGATTCACTTAAGAAACCTCCAAATAATTTTTTACGACTTATTCCTAATATTCTTTTTATGGAAACTTCCTTATTCTTTTTAACCGACCGAGCAGTTGCAAGGTTCATGTAATTTATACAAGCAATTAACAATATTAGAATAGCTATAAAAACTAAAATATAAATAAGCGTAATACTTCCTTGGTTTGCATTATTAAAGAAGGATAATTGTGAATTTAAATGAAGTTTTACAAGCGGAAATAGATAAGATGTATAATGAACATCATCAATTACATTTTCATAAATTGATGATATTTTTTCTTGAATATTGTCGAAATCCGAATCCGAATTTAGAAGAACAAATGTTGCATAAATGGATACGTTCCAATTATCTAAATAATCCTTTTCTTCGAGTAAAAAAGGAATCACAAAATCGAGTTTAATGGACGAATTATTAGGAAAATCTTCAAAAACACCCGTTACACTGACCGGTATATACGCATCACCATATCCTTTAATTTTAAGAATCTTACCTATCGGATTTTCATTGCCATAGTATCGCCTAGCTAATCTTTCCGATATAACAATAGATTTAGGATTACTGAACAAATTGTTTTTATTACCATTTACAAACGGAATATTAAAAACCTCAAAAAAAGAAGAATCAACGGCGGCTCCTAGTTCCTTGAAAATATCATCTCCATTTTGAATTAAGCCACCCCGATAGAAATAATCAATACGAACTGCCTTTTTTATTTCTGGAATATTACTTACAAGATAATCAGCCATTGGCGCAGGACTTTCTACGAAATCTATGCTATTTCCATTATCATCAATATTTCTATTAACGAGCATATAGATATCATCTGAATTATCGTAAAAACGATCGTAACTTAATTCATCCCAAACCCATAGCCATATTAGAATTGCACCCACTAAACCAAGCGATAATCCCCCAAGATTAATTGCTGATAAAAATTTATTTCTTAAAATTTCTCTTGCTATAACTTTTAAATTATTTAAAATCATAATGTGTTTTAGATTATTCGTAACGTAAACTTTCAACAGGATTTTTGCGTGCTGCTTTCATACTATACCATGAGATGGTTAAAATAGAAATAAGAAGTGCTAATATTGCTGCAATAGCAAAAATCCACCATTCTATAGCTGTTCTATAAGCAAAATCCTGTAGCCATTGTCGTAATGTAAAATATGCTATGGGAATTCCAATAAACGAAGCTAATAATATAAGTTGCGTGTATCTGTTTATTAGCAACTTCAAGATAGAAAATGAAGACGCTCCGTTTACCTTTCTTATTGCAATGTTTTTTGTTTGCTTTTTAGTAGTAAATATTGTAATACCTAATAATCCAATAGATGCAATAAATATAGCTACAAAAGTAAATATGCTTATTAACGAAACCAGCTTACCTTCTTCTTTATATAAGACAGAAAATCGATCGTCCAAATTTTGTGTTTCAAGATTAAAATCTGGAATTATTTCATTAAAATCGACTTTAAGCTTATCAAGTAGCGGTTTGTTAATGTCCTTATTAAAATGAATAACCATCTCACGTATCATGTGTTCGCCAACAATAATCATGCTTGGTTTTATTTGCTCATGAACGCTATGGAATTTAAAATCTTTTACAATTCCAACAATTTTACCACCCCATATCTCATTACCAATTACTTTACTTTTGCCAAATAACTTAACTGCACTTTCGTTAACGATTACTGTTCCATCGGGATCAATATCAATTTCATTAAAACTTTTGCCATTTTTCATTTTAAGGCCTAATGTTTCAATAAAATCTTTATCGACAAAAATCCCTTCCATTTTAACATTCTCGTTCGTAGAAGTATCAAGAGGCAAACTAATACTCATTCGACCATTCGACGGAGGAAGCCACATTGATCCGGTTATATTCTCTATGTCGGAGCTTTGTAGCAGGTGTTTCTTTAATAATTCGTATTTTCCACTTCTATTTAAGGCGAAAACATCCACTATTACTTTTCGATCTTTATTAAAACCTAAATCGTTTGTTTTAGCATAATTCAATTGCTTTTTTATTCCAATACTAAGTACAACCAGAACTATAAATATTATATACTGAATAATTATTAAAACACCTCTTAAACCTAACTTTGAAGATAATTTTTGGGTTCCTGTTTTCCTTAACATTTTAACCGGCAAAATTCGGTTTATGTAATACTGCATATACAATGCTGGTATAAATACAATAAAGCCTAGTATTCCAATAAAACCAATAATAAACTTATAGCTGTATACAAATTCAACTTGTTTTTCAAGAATACTTACAAGTATGGGTCTGGATTGCTCAATTAGAATAAACGATAAAGGGATAGTTATTAATATAATTAAAAAAGACTCTACAGAAATTTGTTTAAAAACACCCATTCTGTTAGTACCCAGAATTTTTCTAATGCCAAACTCTTTTACTCTGCTAACTACTTCGGAGGTTGATAAAATCATGTAGTTAATGCCTGCAATTAATAATACCAGAAATGCAATAAGCGAAAAGATTACAATTGATTTTTTATTTCCTTTGATATTTCCACCAACAATATGATTTGATTCCAGATAAATGTCCTGTATGTTTTGAAAATAATATGAACGATGTTCATTTTCGTTTAAATACTGCTGAACTTCTTCACTAACTTGTGTCTCGAGAACACTTATCTTTTGGGGATTAGTAATTTGCACATAAGTTTCTAAAAAATCACTTGACCAATCATTTTTATAGTAGTTTTTATCTCGCGTTTTTCCATCCGTCCACATCATCATAGAGCTTACATTGTCCATACCAAACTCAGTTGAGCCAATAAAATCGGCTCGAATAGTTGATGTAAATGGAAGATCTTCGAATATGGCTTTTACTATAAAAACAGTTTCCTTATCATAAGCAATTATCGAAATGGATTTATTAATAATTTCTAAACTTCCAAAATATTTATTTGCCGCTGATTTGGAAATAACAATACTTGAAGGTTCATTATCCATATTAGGAAAATTACCTGCTATTAATTTTAAACTAAACATTTTTGTAAAATCACTATCAACACATGAAATTCGACCAATATCAATACTTTCATCCTTAAGCTGTAATTTACAATCTGGTACTGTTAATAAACGTGACGTATACTTAACATCAGGAAAGTTCTCTGCTAAGAAATCAGCCATTGGATAAGTTGTTGTGCTCATATCCCAATTATGAACACTATCTTTTAAAACCACCTTAAATAGTTCATCTCTATTTTTATTATAGTCGTTGTAACTTGTTTCAGCACTTACATAAATAAGAATAAAAAATGTAACTGCTAAACCTAAAGAAAGCCCTAAAATCTTAATAATAGATATTGATTTATTTCGATAAAAATTTCTAAAAGCTATTTTAATGTAATTCGTGATCATGTAATTTATTTTTTAGTTTGACTTACAATGCCAAACTGCATACCAAACATTCAAAATTTTGTAATTAAGATACTTACAAAGTACAATGTAAATTACTGTGTTGCTTTTTACGACACTCTTGTCGGATTTAACAACATTAAGTTTTACTTTTACTCTGAATCTTGATTTAAAACGTAAAGATGTTAAAAAAAGGAAAGATATTAATTATTGATGACAACGAAGAACTCTTAATTGCTTTTAGATTTTTTTTATCGAAACATTTTGATAAGATTGAAACTATAAAAAATCCAAACCTTATTCATGAATGCATCCGTAAAGAAACGTATGATATTGTTCTGCTAGACATGAATTTTTCGGCAGGCGTTAATACCGGAAACGAAGGGATTTATTGGATGAAACAAATCCTAGAGAAAGACTCAAATGCTTCGGTAATTTTAATTACTGCATACGGAGATGTCGAGTTAGCAGTTAATGCAATGAAAGAAGGTGCTGCCGATTTTATTCAAAAATCATGGGACGAAAAGAAAATTTTATCGACTATATTATCTGCTTACAATCTTCGTTTATCTAAGCTAAAAATTAAAACTCTTGAGCAAAAACAGAAACATTTAAGCGATAAAATCGATAGTAAATTTGATCATATAATTGGGGAATCAGATTCGATGAAATCTGTTTTTAATATTATAAATAAGGTTTCTGAAACGGATGCTAACATTCTAATTTTAGGCGAAAACGGAACAGGTAAAGAAGTGATTGCGCGTGAGATACACCGAAAATCAAAACGCAACAGTGAAGTTTTTGTAAGTGTTGATATAGGATCGTTGCAAGAAAATTTATTCGAAAGTGAATTATTCGGGCACGTTAAAGGAGCTTATACAGATGCAAAAGAAGATCGCGTGGGGCGTTTTGAAATTGCATCGGGAGGCACTCTTTTTTTAGACGAAATTGGAAACCTACCTATGTCTTTACAATCGAAACTTTTGTCTGCAATTCAGAATAAAGAAATTTTCCGTATTGGATCAAATATGCCAATACCTGTAGATATTCGATTAATATGTGCTACCAATAAAAATCTAAACGATATGATTATTGAAGGTAACTTTCGTGAAGATTTACTTTACAGGATTAATACGATAAAAATTAATCTACCTTCTTTAAACGAACGTAGTAGCGACATTAAGCTATTAGCTACTTTCTTTCTGAATAAATATGCTAATAAATACAATAAATCAGAACTTAAATTTAATCAGAATACAATTAATAACTTGTTACAACACTCATGGCCCGGTAACATTAGAGAGTTGCAACACACTATCGAAAAAGCTGTAATTTTGTGCGATGGAAACATCATTCTTAGTTCGCATTGCTGGCCCGATGGAGAACAAATCACTAAACAACTTATTGCCAATACCTTAAATTTAGATCTGAACGAAAAACTAATCATAGAAAAGGCTCTTCAAAAATATAAAGGAAACATAAGCAACGCTGCCAAAGAACTAGGCATAAACAGATCCACTTTATACAAAAAAATGGTAAAATATGATATTTAAACGATATAGATTTCTAATCATCTTTCAAATAGTTTTTATTGCAATTACTACAGCCATTTTTTTCTGGACTCTCAATCAGGAATATATGTTAATTACAAGTTCGTCGCTTGTAATTATCTGGATATTGCAAATAGTATATTTAATATGGTATCTACAAAAAATAAATCGAGACCTACTCAAGTTCTTTACTGCAATTCGCTACAACGATGTTTCAATCAATTTTAAAAACAAACAAGATACTGACCCTTACTTTAAGGAACTATATAAAGAATTAACTAACATAATAAACGAACTATCTACAATAAGATCTGAAAAAGAAAGCGAACATCAGTATTTTCAAAATACTGTAAAACATATAAATACAGGTATAATTGCTTTTGATAAAAAGGGGAAAATAGAAATCTGTAATAATGCGGCCTTAGAGCTTTTGAATTTAAATTCGATAAAAACGATTTACGAAACAGATTCCTGCGCAAACGGATTATCAAAAACATTAATTGAGTTAAAACCAGGAAATCCAAAACTTCAAAAAATAAATCGTAAAGATGATATCTTACATTTATCGATAAAAGCTGCTAGCTTTAAAATTAATGAAAGAAGTATAAAACTAATTTCTTTGCAAAATATAAAACAAGAGATTGATCGCAGTGAAGTAGATGCTTGGCAGAAACTCATTCGGGTTTTAACACATGAAATAATGAATTCGGTTAGTCCTATTAAACTATTGTCGGGCTCATTAATTGAACTATTCGAAGAAAATAATGTGATTAAGACAAGTGATGAAATTGATAATAAAACAATCGAAAATTCAGTTTTAGGCTTAAAAACAATACGCAAGCGTAGCGATGGATTGTCTACATTTGTTGATACGTATAAAAGCTTGACTCAAATTCCAAAAGTAAAATTTTCTGAGTTCAAGATAAAACAACTTTTCGATCATTTAGAAACCTTGTTAAACGATGAATTATTTTCTAAAAAAATCAATTTTACATGTATTTGTACACCTGTTGATCTTGTGTTAAATGCCGATGAAAAACTTATTGAACAAGTTTTAATTAACCTAATTAAAAATGCTTCAGAAGCTCTTGCTAAAATACAAAATCCAACCATAAAACTTGAGGCTAGTGTTATAAAAGATTTCACATATATTTCGATTAGTGATAATGGAACAGGAGTCTCGTCGGAAATTCTTGAAAATATATTTATTCCTTTCTTTACAACAAAAGAAAAAGGCTCAGGTATTGGTTTGAGCCTTTCTCGACAGATTATGCATTTACATAATGGAAGTATTTCAGTAAAATCTAATTCAGATATTGGAACGATCTTTACACTGCAATTTTAGTTTTATTCGTAACGTAAAGAACGAGATGGATTTGCTCTTGCGGCCTTAATTGTTACAGCGTATATAATTACAAATGCAAGTAAGAATATAAATAGAAACACAAAAATATATACAAAGCTATCTCCACTTGTTTTTACCGTAAAGAAATTTCCAGAATAGCTATGAATCAGGATGCTTATTGGTAATGCAATTAAATTAGCGATTAATATTAACTTAAAAAATTGCTTCGTAATTATCGATATAATTTTGTGAACACTTGCTCCCATAGCTTTTCTAATACCTATTTCTTTTGTTTTTTGCTCAACCATAAATGCTGATAAGCCTAACAAACCTAATACGGCAATAAATATCCCAAACATTGTAAAAAATGTTAGCTGCTTATTTAGGTTTTCGATTCCTTCTTCAACAGGCGACAGGAAATCGGAATAAAACGTGTACTCATATGGATATCTTGTATTGTATTTTTCAAATGTTTCTTTAATAAAATCTGCCACAAATGGATAATTCCCTTTTTTATATCTTATGTATACATTACCAGCTGATGGTGGTTCCAATTTGATAATTAAAGATTTTCCGCCTAATTCTATTGGGAAAAAGTTGAAATATTCAATTACTCCAATTATGGTATATGCACTACCGTATAAATAAAACTGAGTACCTATTGGATCTTCTAAATTTAATTTTTTAACGATTTCTTCATTTACAATTATTCCATTTTCAATATCATTAGGATAATCTTCTGAAAAGAATCTACCTTCGGTGATTTGAATATTAAAAACATCAACAAAATCATAATTAACTCTTAATAAACGAGAAAGTTCTTCGTTCTTATCAGGAGTCAACCCCCACTCGAATTCCCCCAGTGTAACCCATGTTGGCTCCTGATTTGAAGTCGTTACATAAGATATATTTGGATTTTTAATAAGCTCATTTCTAATAATCTCATAATTTTCGGCTATATCACCCGCTATTTGAATCGACAGCACCTGTTCCATATCAATACCAATTTTTTTATTTTGTACGGTCTGACTTAACCTGTATGAAGATATTGTTAACGTTAAAAACATTATTGAAAGAACAAACTGAAAAACAACTAAAACTTTCCTCAATTTTCCTGCTCCTTTATGAGACGATCGAAACGACAAAGCTTTTATTGGCTTAAATGCCG
This sequence comes from Bacteroidales bacterium, assembly GCA_016342685.1. Taxonomy (GTDB): domain Bacteria; phylum Bacteroidota; class Bacteroidia; order Bacteroidales; family UBA12077; genus UBA12077. The sequence continues at coordinate 1,337,401 of JAEINU010000001.1, forward strand.
ACAAAAATATAGCGGGATAACTACCTGCAAGAAGTCCTGTAAATAAAGCCAATCCTATTAACTGTCCCCATAAAGTAATATCCGTTAAGTTAAAAGGTATATCAACACCTAATGACTTATTCAAATATTCGAACATGATTTCGGCTAAAACAATAGCAACATTCAAAGAAATAAAAGACAGTAATATCGATTCAATTAATAATTGCTTAATAAGTTGATTTCTATGCGCTCCAACAATTTTCCGGATTGCAATTTCTTTTGATCTACGTATGGAAGTTGCAGTAGACAAATTCATGAAATTAATACAAGCCATTATTAAAATAAAAAGAGCAATTGCCACAAATATTGTAAGAAAAATAATATTTAAGCCTTCTCCTTGCATAAGCATATCCTCAACCAATAATATGTATGGCTCGTAATCGACGTCTCTATCAAATCTCGAATAAAGAAAATCTTTTAATGTGGCACTAATATTATCGGGTGTTGCACCTTTTTCTAAAAGGATATATGTTTGAAAAGAGTTACCGATTGTACCATTAACATCTATACCAAACTCCTTAAAGAATGATACCGGAAAATAGTAATCAAATCCCAATTGAGTATTGCTCGGCGGATCAGATAATATTCCTGTAACTTTAAAGTTATACTTACCATTAATTTCTAAAGTCTCTCCGAGTGGATTTTCTTTACCAAAATACTTTTTCGCAAATTTTTCTGAAAGAACAATTGAGTATGGCTCTCTTAAAACTTCCTCTGCTTTACCTTGTATTAAAGGGAACGAAAACATCTGGAAGAATGTAGAATCGACTCCTACACCATTATCTTCTACGTACTTTTTTTCAACTTCTCCATTCTCGTTATACAGATTAACTAATAATTCTCCCGAATTTAATAATCGGGTTTTCATTTTAACTTCGGGATAGTTGTTTTTTATTTCTTCGGCCCAAATTCCTTTACAAGTTAGCGATGGTACCTTTCCATCTTTTAATAAAAAATCTAAGCCAACCCGATAGATTTCTTTACCATTTTCGTGAAAACCGTCAAAGCCAAGTTGATATTTTACAGCGACTAACATCACTAAGGAAATAGCTAATCCAGTTGAAAGCCCAAGTACATTAATTATGGTAAAAGCTTTTTGTCGCCAGAATCTGCGAAAAGCTATCTTTAAATAATTTTTAAGCATAATTTTATGTTTTTGTTTGCTTTCTTAATGCCACAATTCGTACCAAAATATTATTCTTCTATAAATCTGATAGTTACAACACCACTATAAATTAAACAATTCAAAATCGTCAAATAATTGGACAGTTAGCGCCAAATATGTTTACATTTTTATAACTTGGCTTGTCTATTATTTCCGAAAAACGAATAAAGATATGAAAAAAATGAAAGGCACTTTGTTAATCGTAGACGATAACCAAGATGTATTAGATGCTTTAAGTTTATTTATTGAAAATGATATTGAAAAAGTATTGTACTTAAATAATCCTAATTTAATTCCTGAATCATTACGGAAAAATAGTATTGATGTGGTTCTTTTAGACATGAACTTTTCAGCAGGAATAAATAGTGGAAATGAAGGCATTTTCTGGATGAAAGAAATTCTAAAGAATGATTCCAACATTTCGGTTATTCCTATTACGGCTTATGGAGAAGTTCAACTTGCTGTAAATGCACTTAAAGAAGGGGCTTTTGATTTTGTTTTAAAACCTTGGGATAACGATAAATTACTATCAACAATTAAAGCTGCCTTTAAGCTCCGACAATCGAAACAAAAAGTATCCGAACTTAAATTAAAAAATGAAACCCTAATTGAGGATACCAATAAAATATATCCAGATATCAAAGGAACGTCCACTGCAATAAAAGAGATTCATCAATTAATAGATAAAGTAGCAAAAACAAATGCAAACATTCTGATATTAGGCGAAAACGGCACTGGAAAAGAACTATTAGCACGTGAAATATATAAAAAGTCGGATAGAAAGAATGATATATTTACAAGTGTTGATTTAGGTTCGTTAAGCGAATCTTTGTTCGAAAGTGAATTGTTTGGTCATGAAAAAGGGGCTTTTACCGATGCTAAGAATCAAAAAATTGGACGTTTCGAAGCTGCGCACAGAGGAACCATTTTTTTAGATGAGATTGGCAATATTCCTTTATCACTGCAATCAAAATTATTATCGGCTATTCAAAATAAGGAAATCTTTAGAGTTGGTGCCTCTACCCCTGTTTCTATAGATATTAGATTGATTTGCGCAACAAATCAGAACTTAGAATCTATGGTAAATGAAGGCTTATTTAGAGAGGATTTATTTTATAGAATAAATACCATACAAATTGATCTTCCGCCTTTAAGAAAACGAGAAAATGATGTTTGTCTACTTTCTGAGTTTTTTGTACAAAAATATACTTCGACATATAATAAACCGGAGCTAAAAATAACTCAAAATGCCCTCGATAAACTAAAATCACATTCTTGGCCGGGCAATATCAGAGAGCTGGAACACACCATTGAAAAAGCTGTAATTTTATCGGAAAATAAGGTCTTATCCGAAGATGATTTTCATTTCAGAAAATCTGAAAATACGAATCTAAATACATCGAAATCTGAAACTTTGGAAGAAATCGAGAAAAATGCGATCATAAAAGCAATTCAATTGTACAAAGGGAATCTTACCGAAGCAGCCAAAAAACTCGCTATTAGCCGACAAACAATGTATAATAAGATCAGCAAATACAACATTTCAATATAAAAATTCTCGTATGATTTATAAGAAATTATTCTTTCAGGTTGTGATTCGAGTTCTATTGTTATTAGGAAACTCTTTCTTGTTAATGTATTTGCATTTTCTGAACAAATACCCTGCCGGACAATTTAATTTGGTTTTGCTTTTGATTGCACAAACAGCTCTTTTGATTTATTATTTAAATAGAACAAACAGAGATTTAGGGCACTTTTTTTCTTCTGTAACTAATAACGATTCAAGCATTGTTTTTGATTATGATAATAGAAATAAATCATTCTCGAACTTATACAAGAATCTTAATAATGTAAATAAAGTTATTGAGCAGGCTCGATTAGAAAAAATTGGACAATTTGAATATTTAAAACAAGTTGTGGAAAACATTGGTGTTGGCATTTTATCCTTTAACACTGATTATAATGTTCAGTTTTTTAATCCTGCAGGTAAAGATATTTTAAAAATTAGAACGCTTAAATCAATTAACGAACTCGAAAGTATTTATCCGGGACTCGCACAAAAATTAAAGAAAATAAAAGCAAATCAACAACAGTTATTAACTATTAAAAGCAAGCAATACGAACTTAACTTATCTGTAAAACTTGTTGAATTTGTAATTCAAAAAGCAACAATAAAGTTGTTTGCTTTTCAGAATATTCAAACTGAGCTTGAAACAAAAGAAGTTGAATCGTGGCAAAAAATTATTCGTGTATTAACTCACGAAATAATGAATTCCGTTTCGCCAATTAACTCTGCAACAACATCGATAAGTCGATTATTCCTAGACGATAACAAGCCAATTAATCCGAGTAATATTGATGAAGATGCAATAAATAAAACGCTAAAAGGAATGACAATAATTGAACAGCGTAGTTCCGGAATGCTTAAGTTCGTTCAGAAATTCAGGGATTTAACTTTACTTCCAGAACCTCAAAAAGAAATTGTACTAATTAAAGATCTTTATCAAACGCTGGAAACCTTATTTAAAACGGATTCTGAGAATAAAAATATTGATATTATTTTCAATTCTACTCATTCTGCTTTAAGCATTAACGCTGATAAAACACAAATAGAACAGGTCCTTATTAATTTATTAAAAAATTCGATTGAAAGTTTATCCCAGACTCCAAAACCCATGATAGTAATTTCATCATTTAAGAACAATCGAAACAATACGGTTATAGCCATAAAAGATAATGGAGAAGGAATAAGTTCTGAAGTTTTCGATAATATTTTTACGCCATTCTTTACAACAAAGGTAAAAGGCTCAGGTATAGGTTTGAGTCTTTCTCGACAGATTATGCATTTACACAATGGTAATATTTCGGTAAAATCTGAACCAAATATTGAAACTGTTTTTACACTAACTTTTTAGAAATAATCTCGAAAAACCTGTATAAGCAACCAATGTGGTTAGTTCAAATTCAATAAGTTTATTCTTAACTAAAGGTAGATCTGCCAAAATATTTTGGGAAACTTCTTTATTTTCGCACTCCATAATAATATGCGCATTGTGCTCTTCTTGTCCAAAAAAAATCTCACGAATGATTCCTTTTTCGTATAAATCCCAAACCATTTTTGCTTCATTTGACGAATGTGGTTTAAAATCTTCATTTGTTAATCCTGGATTTTCATTTTCATAAAAAGAAAAAATCCCTAACAAATAATCTGAAAGGGATAGTAAAATATATTAGATAAATATTAATCTGCCAAACTCATAAACTTTGCAAAATCGGGTTCACCATGGAAATCAAAAAGAAGTAAAACATTCTCACTTCCATCTTCAACTAACATCAACATTTCCGATTTCCTTTTCGATTTCTGATTTATGATCATTCGAACTTTATCGCCACCATCGTTAACTGTCATTAGTTCTTCGAAATTTCCATTTTTAATTCCATTTTCGAGCATTGTAAAATCGCTTTTATTAAACCCCTTTTCACAAATAACAATTTTCATGTCATCGATATGCTCTAAAACTTCACGTTCATCAGCATCTACATCGCCAAATGCTAGTCCCATTTTCAATAAGAAACTTGGTATTACTAACGTAAATTCACTATTTCGGTTCTGATAATCTTTAACAACATCACGAAGAGTTTCTTGTGCAAGAATTGTTGATGTTGATATGGCAATAACTATTATAACTGCAAGTATTCTTTTCATAATTTTAGTCTTTAAGTATTAATCTTTTAACAAAGACGAATGAAAACTTGAGTTGTTACAAATTTATGATTTTAATCTTAAATTATGGTTTTAAAAATTAGAAACTTTTACATACTCAGATAAACTCGGTATAACAAGTCTCTTCAATTTTAGATGTAACAATGGCTCTATAAAATCAGGATTATCAACATGCCAAAGCCTTTGATATTACTGGTAATATTTTGTTAGGTTTTCGTGCTTTCCTTTTCGAATTATTAATCTATATACCATTAAATGAAAGTTTTATATTATATGTTTATACTATTCGTTAAGTCACACAAAATAAGAATAATAGCAAATATTAGTAATTACCAATATTTAGAGTAACTTTGCAAATGGATTACATATCTTTTGAAATCAATCATTCACTATCAATTTTGTTGATGAGCTTTTAAAGCACACTATCATCACATTAGCAGACTTCATATTTGTAGTTGAATAATTAGTAACCAGTCCGACCATCAGAGTGCTAAAAATTAGTACACCTAAGTGCTTTTAGTCGAGCGTTTAAGTTTTTTTTTGATGACACCAATTGAATAAAGTATGAATATTAATTCAGACAATTATTATGGTGACAATCGTATTACTACAGCATTACTTCTTGCTGCTGGAACAGGTAGTCGTCTTTTCCCTTTAACAAAGAACTCTCCAAAATGCCTTACTCTCGTCAATGAAAAATCAATTCTTGAACGACTAGTAAACAACTTAAAAAAGCAAGGATTTAAACGCCTTGTAATTGTTACCGGTTACGAAAAAGATTGCATTGTGGATTATCTTGGCAATAGATCAGGAAATATAAGCATTGAATACATTTATAGTCCATTGTACAGAACCACTAATAACATTTATTCGCTTTGGATGGCGCGTAATATAATTAATGAACCTTTTGTGCTATTTGAAAGCGATTTGGTTTTAAATACATCCTTGCTTGACGAAATGATTTACCCTGATAGAATGGCCGTTGCTCTAATGCAACCCTGGCTAAATGGAACAACTGTTTCGGTTAATAAAATGAATCAGGTTACTCAGTTTCAAAAAGGAACAACAGATACCTACTCTGATATTCGTTATAAAACAGTTAATATTTACAGTTTTTCCTTATCATCTTGGCAGGCAATTATTATGAGACTTGATAAATATATTTCAGAAGGTAGAGTTAACTGCTATTACGAAACCGTTTTTTCTGAAATGATTGATAATAAAAGCTTAACACTTGAATCGGTTTCCTTTGATCATAAACCATGGTACGAAATTGATACAATTCATGATTTAGTTGAAGCTGAAAAACTTTTCCCTATGGAAAGGAAAAAACAAACCAAGCTTGAAAGGGCAATTGCTTAGATTATATAGGATTAAAAAGCTAAGAATCAAGATTTATTCTTATAAATCAATAAATAATGAAAAGCAGGAATAAACAAATGATGGAAAATAAATACAAAACACAAGCTGAGAAATACGAATACCTATCAAAACAACATGGCGGTTATTACAGACATAATTTTACCGACCATGCCTACTTATATAATCTTTATTTTCCCCCAAAAGCTGTGTTTGAACACCTAAAAGATAATATTAAGGATTTAGTATTAAATTACCCTATGGCACAAGATGCTCTTGCAGAACTTATTGGTGACGTAATAAAGCAACCAACCCAAAGAATCGTAGTAGGAAATGGAGCTGCAGAAATAATCAAAATTCTATCGGGTCATTTAGCAAAAAAAATAATTATTCCAGTACCATCATTCAATGAATATGCCAATGCAGCACCTAAAGGTAATGCTGTAGAATTCCCTCTTGAATTTCCATCATTTGAGCTAGATGTAGATAAATTTGCAACTGAGGCTATAAAAGTTGGAGCCGATATGGCTGTGGTGGTAACACCTAATAATCCAACATCAATGTTGGTGCCCAAAGCCGATTTAATACGCTTGGCTCAAAAACTCGACAAGCACAATTGCATGCTTATTATTGATGAATCTTTTCTTGATTTTGCCGACAATAAAGAACAAATAAGCCTGGAACAAGATATTGATAAATACCCGAATATGGCTATACTTAAAAGCATGAGTAAAGCATATGGAATATGCGGACTGAGAATTGGGTATATGTTAACAGCAAACTCAAAATTTGCATCTGCTGTTCGTAGTGGAATTCATATATGGAATATTAACGGATTTGCCGAAGAGTTTCTTCGAATATTACCCCAGTATATGCAAGAATTTGAAAGTAGCTGTGAAAAAGTTAAAACAGATCGAAATATTTTCTACAAAAAACTATGTGCAATTGAAGGGATGACTGTTTTTAAACCTGATGCAAACTATATTTTTTGTCGCTTACCTGATAACGCTTTAAGTGGACCAGAGGTAACTAAACGTCTATTTATTGAGTATAATATCTATATAAAAGATTCCGTTGGTAAAACACAACCTGATGCCGATAGGTATATTCGAATTGCAAGTAGAACCAATGAGGAAAACAGTAAACTTATTGAAGCTTTAATAAATGTGTTGTACTTAAAGAGTATATAATATGAGTGATAAACAACAAGCAAGCATGCTTACTTTTGCCAAAGATTTGCCAAACATTTGCTCTCTATTGGGATTGTTAAGTGCTGTATTAGGAATATATTTTGCAATAGAAGGAAATTTTCCAGCATCAATCATTGCTGTACTATGGGCTGTTTTATTCGATTGGTACGATGGAATTATTGCAAGAAAAATGAAAAATAGAACAGAAGTACAAGCTGTATTTGGAAGTCAACTCGACTCCATAATAGATATTGTAAGTTTTGGAATTCTACCTGCAATTTTACTTTTAAGCTACGGAAATTTTAATGTATGGTTTATCCCTGGAGCATTTGTAATTATTGCTACGAGTGCTATTCGCCTGAGTTATTTTAATGTTTATGGGCTAATCGACAGTAAAACATATAAAGGTCTTGCTCTTGATAATAATGTGCTGATTCTGGCTTTTGTTTTTTTATTCGAGAGTTTCTTCACACATTCTACTTTTTCAATACTTCTTTATATAATTTTAATGATTTTGTCTGTATTTAATCTTTCCTCAATCGCTACTCCAAAATTTACAGGAAAGTGGGTCTATGTACTAGTTATATATGTACTAATACTGACATCAGTTTTTGGATGGATACTGTATAAAAGTATTTAAAAATAAAAATCAAATAATTTATTAGTCGAAATCTATCTTTTGATAGCCATTTTTTCAATATTCTTTATTTTTTGTTTTCATGCTAGAGTTGCTCCTTTTCTTAAACTTTAGGAAGTAGTCGTGATCTAAAAATAGAGTATCAAATAAGGTTAGATATAAAATTGAAATTTAACTACAAACATTTTATTAATTCATTTTATTGCCTTGTTTAATGCATCCATAACTTTTAAAACCAAAAGCCGATATTCAAAAAAGCTGAAGCAGAAGCATCAATATTTGAACTCATTAATGAAAATTCAATAGGACCAATAAAGCTATCGTAGCTTACTTTTGCTCCATAACCAAAAAGGAAATTAATATCATCAAATTTGTCTATTTCCATTTCATTGAATCCTGCATCTGCCATTAGTGTAACATATAATTTGGGGTAAAAATTATATTGAAGATTCACGGATGCTTTTCCAGCATATGCTCCTATTGTTTCTATAAATTGAATACCTGTAAACGGTACATGGCTTTCCACATAGTTTGTTGGATTTATTCCGCCAAAACCAAACAGATGCTGTACTGTAGGAATTTGCTGCCCAAAGCCTGCTGAGTTCGAAGTTTCATTCAGGTATTTCGAAAATGTGTATCCCATAAAAAGTCCACTTTGCAGTACCATTTTTTTCGAAATACTTACATAATTTTTGTGCTTAAGGTACATAATTGAAGCATTTGAAAATACATCAACCCATTGGTCTGAGAAAGGGAAAACATGTTTAAATTTGAATTCTACCAATTGTCCTTTTTTTGTAAAATTAACTTTATCTCTCGAATCGTGGTTAAAAGAAAAATATAAATTCCCATAATCGGCAAATTTGTTATATGCCTCTAAATCAAGATCTATTACTACATCTTGTTTAAATCGGAAAACTTCGTACTGAAAGCCAGTTTTAAAAAAATAATTGTTTTTAATTGCAAAAGGAACAAATGCCGAAGCACTAAAATTTTCGAAATGCCACGAATTAACTTTTGTTCCGCCACTGTATTCGGAAAAGCCAAAAGAATAAAAATCCGTTTCCAATCCAAATCCCGGTCGGAACCCGTTGTTAATAATAAACATTGTTTTTAATCGTGGATTTCGACCGAGAACTAAGTCGGAAAAAAATTTAGCTCTTCCCCCATTTATATTTCGCAAAGTCAGGTTTAACAAAATACTTCCATCGTAAACATTATCGTAATGTACTCCTGCAGCTAAAGTTCCTTTATTCTTTTTTGCTGCCTCAATTTTCATATTCACACTATCCTTTCCAATAGCCTCAAATTCGTAACGCAATTCATTAAAATTCTTAGTGCCATTTAACTGAAACATATTTTCTTCCAATTTTGAGATAGAAGTATTACTATGCGAAATATCTTCAAAAAAACTATTAAAACGTTCTTTACCTTTTGTATTTAATTCGGGCCATAAGACTTGGTCGATATTTATTAATTTTGAAGGTTGAATATTACTTCTATTACTCACAAATGGTTCAATGTTATTGATAGAATCTGCCAAAGTTTTTAATTCGGAATAATGCGCCCGAGCTACTTTTTCGCCTATGACAATAATTGAGTCGATTTTATTAAAATCTAATGTACCATAAGGCATTTTTATATTCACGTAATAATCAGTCGATTCCTTTCCTTTTTTATTCGCATCAACTCGGCTAAAACTAACTACCTGATCCAGAATAGTTGTCATAGAAGTAAGCTCATTCATGTTTTTTTTTAATCCTGACTGTGTATCGCCACCAATTATTATATCCGCTCCCATAGCTTTTACCTGCTCAGCAGGATAGTTATTAACCACACCTCCATCTACAAGAAATTTACCATCGTATTCTGTGGGTGAAAAATATCCCGGAATTGCCATTGAAGCGCGAACCGCACGAGCCAGATTACCCTTGTTTAACACAACCGCTTCGCCAGTAATTAGATCGGTACCCATGCACAGGAATGGTATAGGAAGTTTATTGAAATCCTGTATGTGAATTGCTGGGGAAAATAAATTATTTAACATTAAATCTATATTGAAACTGCTATTTAAGGATTTGCTTAACGCAAAAATCTTTTTCTCTATAGGAATGGAAAGAACATATTTGTCACCAAAAAGTTTTTCTTCGTATGTGGTATATTTTCGGTCCTGAATGTCACTAATAAAACTTTCCCAATCCTGCTCGTTTATTATCTTTGTTATCGTTTCCGGTGAATAACCAACCGAATATAATGCTGCTATAATTGCACCCATACTCGAACCACCAATATAATCTAGGGGCATATTAACCTCTTCGAGTACTTTTAATAAACCAATGTAGGCAAATCCCTTTGCTCCACCTCCACTTAAAACCAATCCTACTTTGGGGCGTTTGAGTTCTTGCTCGCTATTTGCTGTTTGACTAAATAGTGAAATAGAAAACAAATTGAATATGATAAATAATGAAATTAATTTATGATATACCATTTTTACTTTAATATCTTTTAATTTAACAATGATACAAAAGTAGGACATCACAAATAAAAAAAGTTGAACTAGTTCAACTTCATAACTATTTAAGCTTAGAATGGATAGAATTATTATTAGCGATCTATTGCATTGTAAAAACAATCGAATGCTTATAATAAATTCCTCAAGATGGTTAGAAAAACTTAACTTTTATTAAAAAAATATTTTTTAATATTGTTTAGTATATAATTATAATCCTAAAAAAACAATTGCACATCCACTCAAACAAATTGAGGCTCCAGCAAATGCGTGCATATATTTTTCAAATACTTTCATGGGCAAAAAATTAATTCCCTTCATCGTAAGAGCAACAATAACCATCATCGTGGTAATCGTACCTATTGAAAAAACCGCCGCAACGAAAATTACCCATGACATGTTGGTTTTTGCAGCTGGGTACATTAACATTGGAATTAGCGGTTCGCATGGGCCAAGTACAAAAATGCTAAATAAAACCCAGGGTGTGAGGCTGACAGGTTCTTTTTTATCCTGAAGGTAATTGTGTATTTTTATGTCCTTTAGTTGATGCTTGTGATTGTGATTATGAACAGATATTTCACCTTTGTTGTTTAAGTGTATATGTTTATGAGGTTTTCCTTTTGTTACCTTCCAAATTCCCCATAAAAAATAAACAAAGCCGAAAATTATAAATGACCAAGCGGCCAAGTTGCCTCTGAATGACTCAAGATATTCCAGCTTTTTAACTCCTAATCCCAAAGCGATACCTATTGCTCCAATAATAACTGAACTGCCTACATGTCCTAAACCACATAGAAAAGTAATCCAAAGGGTTTTGGCCAAATTCCAGTTTTGTGCTTTACTCATTACAATAAAGGGTAGATAATGATCTGGGCCGGTTAGGGTATGAATAAAGCCAATGGATGCTGCCGTAAAAAGAAGAATACTTAGATCTGTGGTCATTGTTTTTTATTTTTTATTGGAAATGAATCTGATTTTAGCAGGCAAGAATTTCCTTAATCATAAACTCTTTCCCAGATATTATCTCATTGTCTTTACTCCCACATATAGGGCATTTGCCTTTAGTCTGAATAATATTAAAAACCTTATTGCATTCTTTACAAATACCATTTCCTGGTAAGATTTCAATTTCTAGTTTTGTTTCTTCCATCATCGTGCCATCAACTGCAGCGGGGTAACAGGCTTCAATATATTTTGGGATCATAGAAGATAACTCACCAATTTGAAGCACTATTTTATCAATTTTTGTTACTCCATTTTTTTCTGCAAAATTCTCGACCGTTTTTACAACTTCTATGACAACTCCTAATTCATGCATGTTTTCTAATTTCTTTTGTGAACGTTTGAAGATCAGGAAACCATTGTTTCCTGATCTTTTGTTTTTATACTATGTCACAAATTTCTACTTGTTTTTTTTATCTGAAAAAACTGATTGAACCATCTTTAAAGGTTTATTTACAGCAATTCTCACTTTTCTTTTTAAAGCATATTTAACAATCGTAGACTTCATATCGTTAAATTCAGGGTTTTCGATGTCGTACTTTCGTACCAGTTTAATAGCATCGAATTTACATTTTGTAACACATTGTCCGCATCCAATACACATAAATTCATCAACAACTGTAGCACCGCAACCAAGGCAACGTTCTGTTTCCTTTTTTACCTGCTCTTCTGTAAAAGTTCCACGTACATCCTTGAAAGATTCTTCGGGATTTTTTTCGTCAGAATGGCTTACTTTTTGTCTTGGCAAACGATCATATCCATTAAGATCCAGATTCTGTTTATCAAACGATTGATAATTTCTATTCAGACGACCAATAGTCAAACTTTGCCCATGATTTACATAACGATGGATTGAGATAGCACCTTCTTTACCCATAGCAATCGCATCAATAGCAAACCGAGGACCAGTAAATGCATCACCACCTACAAATACGTCAGGCTCACCCGATTGATAGGTAACGGCATCTGCTTTTATGGTCATGTTAAAATTCAATTCCATTTTACTACCAGATGTTAGGGTACCCCAATCCATTGCCTGTCCAACAGATATCAATACATTGTTGGCTTCAACTATTTTCGTGTTATTTTCATCGAATGTTGGACTAAAGCGTTTATGCTCATCAAAAACAGAAATACATTTTTTGAACTCTACCCCAACCACATGACCATTTTCCACCACAATGCATTTGGGACCCCAGGAATTATTAATAACAATATCTTCTTCAATTGCTTCATCAATTTCTTCCTGAAGAGCGGGCATTCCTTCACGATTTTCTAAACAATACATATCCACTTTTGATGAACCAACTCGTGTAGCAGTACGTGCAACATCAACAGCAACATTACCACCACCAATCACTATCGTTTTTCCTTCTATTTTCATGTCCTGATTAAGAGCCACATCACGCAAGAAATCAACACCTGTAATCACACCTTCGGCATCTTCACCTTTAAGACCTATTTCCCTACCTAATTGGGCTCCAATAGCAATATAGAAGGCTTCAAATCCTTGTCCTCTCAACTCATCCAGCCTAACATCCTTACCAACATCAACACCGGTCTTAAACTCAACACCCAGCTCTTTCAGGATATCTATTTCTGCATTTATAACATCCTTTTCGAGTCTGAAAGCAGGTATTCCAAATCTAAGCATACCACCCAGCGCTTTCTGTTTTTCAAACACGCTTACTTTATACCCATCAATAGCTAAATAATAAGCACAAGAAAGTCCTGCGGGGCCAGCACCAATAACGGCAATTTTATTTCCATAGTGGTGTTTTAACTCGGGTATAAAACGATGCTCGCTGTTTAAATCTTGTTCGGCTATAAATTTCTTGATATCATCAATAGCTATGGGATCATCTATGTCTCCTCTGGTACATGCATCTTCGCAGTATCGGGGACACACACGTCCGCATACAGCAGGAAATGGGTTTTCCTGTTTAATAAGTTCTAAGGCTTCGGAATATTTACCTTGTGCTGCAAGCTTTATATAACCCTGAATACCGATATGAGCAGGACATTCGGCTTTACAAGGACTAGATCCTGTATCTAAAACAACTTCTCGGTTGGTACGATAATCAAAATTCCATTTATCGGGACCCCATTCTGTATTATACGGAAGATCTCTTTTTTTCTCAGGGATAGGTGTTATGGCACATAATTTATGACCTAATTTTAACGCATTCGTTGGGCAATTCTCCACACATTCACCGCAGCCCACGCATTTTTCTACATCTATTTCTGAAACGTAGTTTGAACGAACCATATCAGGGTTTGTACACATATTGGCAAGCCTAACAGCGAAACATCCGCATCCGCAGCAGTTGCAAATAGCATGTGTTTTCCCCGGTCCATCAGTATTTGGAATAGTGTGCATCAAACCATTATCTTCGGCTCTTTTAATAATCGCGATTGCTTCTTCACGACTAATTTCTCTTCCTCTGCCTGTTTTAATATAATACTGAGCAGCATGTCCCAGCTGAATACACATGTCCTCTTTCAGATGGCCACAGCCTTCACCCATTGCTTCTCTTGATGTGCGACAGGCACAATCAGAAACTGAAAATATGGTGTTTTCATTCAGATATTTCGAGACCTCCTCGTAAGATGCTGTTCTTGTTTCACCATCAACTGATCTTTCTATAGGAATAACACGCATTGGACCTGCTCCTACAGGTACATTTCCTGCTGCCATGGGCGCCTTTAATTTACCGTATGCATCAAAAGCAGCACCTAGTTCCGGATATTTTTGTATGTTTTCTTTATTATTTACAATCAGTTCCATATGACCAGGTACCCAAAGCTCAATCCAGTACTCATTAACACCATCAATTTCATTTACGAAACAAGCACCAGCAACTGCTAATTCCCATAGGAGTTTTTCTGTTTCTTCTTCGGACTTACCGCAGAGCGCAGCAACTTCGCCAGCGTTCTTATGTATACGTAGTTCAAGGCATAGTCCTACTTCTGCCATTTCTTCTGAAACAATTGGTTCTAGAATTTTATATTCGGGACGATCAGGAGTTATTTCATTTTTTGAACCTCGTTTTACCCTGCTAATCTTATTTGCAAGATCAAGTACTTTTCCTTTTACCATAATTTTTATCTTATATTGCTTTTAAGATATTCTATTTTTCATTCCAATTTTTAACTTCAGTACGCAGCCAGTTAGCCCATTCATCAATCCCCTCCCCTGTTTTAGCGGTGATGGGTATCACTTTGATATTGGGATTTAGTTTTTTCACCCGTTCTTTCACGACCTCCAGATCAAAATCAAAAAAACCAATGGAATCCATTTTATTGATCAATAAAACATCAACAATAGAAAACATTAAAGGGTATTTTAAAGGTTTGTCATCTCCTTCGGGAACGCTTAAAATCATAGCATTTTTTGATGCACCAGTATCAAACTCTGCAGGACATACCAAATTTCCCACATTTTCTAAGATTGCAAAATCAACTCCTTCGGTACCTAGTCCTTCTAAACCTTGTTTGGTCATATCAGCATCTAAATGACACATTCCACCTGTATGCAATTGAATTACTTTAACTCCAGTTTTCGAAACCGTATTCGCATCAACATCAGAGTCAATATCCGCTTCTAAAACACCTATGCTCATTTCATCTTTTAAAGCTTCTATGGTTCTTAAAACGGTTGTTGTTTTACCTGAACCAGGTGATGACATGAGGTTCAATAAAAATGTCTTTTCTTTTTTTAAATCTGCCCTAAGCAAATCTGCTTGTCGGTCGTTATTTTCGAAAACGCTCTCCTTTATCTCAAGAATTTTATATGTATCCATTTTCTGTTCTTCTTAATTTATGATTATATATTTTCAGCAAAAACACGTTTATAGGCTTTTGTATCGGCAAATATTTCGTCTTTTAAGGGATTAAGCCTGTTTTTACGAATCTTGTTAAACTGATAAACTACCAGGGCAAGGTTTGCGACCAATGCCAATAAACTAGCAATAAAAAATGCTTTTGGATTATGTGTAGTAGCAACAGGTGCTATGCGATCGGCAAACTGAGGGACAGTCATCACAAACATGATCCACAGAGCCAACGTGGAAGCGCGATGCTGTAACCAGGCTCCTTTTTTAATAAAAAATGCGGGGATAGTACATGAAAGAAGCAATGCAACTCCACAATAAAAGGAGTGGTCAGCTATACAGTTATAGGTATATGCAAAGTTCCACAGGTCATAAGCGATGATCCAGGGCCAGATCATATCAGGCCAAATCATATCTTTTGTCTTGTCTTTAGAAATAACAATACCGGCCCAACCACAAATAGTTATAATATTCAGCAGTCCAGCTATACCGTTCATGATATTCCACGGACCAGACATCACCCACAGATTATCAATAATGGCGCCATCCCATGCTCCATAAGAATAAACCTGGAAATCGCGTAAAACAGCCTCAAATATATTCACGGCAAGAATAAGTGGAGGGAACAATAAAAGCCCCTTCTTTTTACTTAGACCCGGAATATAACGTATGGCCATAAACCCTAAAACACCCGCCAGGGCCGAATATGTTTTTACCCAATTAAACCAGGTTCCCGTGCCGTATTCATTACCGGAGGCAGCAGTCTTTGGCCAAACAAAGATTGTTAACACAAGAGGAATAATTAAAAATAGAACAATTCCTCCCCATTTTGTAGTACGACCTAATTCATTAAAAGCCATTAAAGCAAAAAGAACCATGACCATAATAGCCCAACCTGAAAGACCAGGTACATCATAAAATAAACCCATCATTTTATCCTTTAATTTATCTGTATTTTTTATTTCGTGCCATAACAACACAAGCTTAAAAATGCATACAAGCTCCGCTTTGCTGATTTTCAAAGCGGAGATGTAAGCAGTACTTTTATTTGTTATCTTCCACAATCGATTGGTAGCTTTTTAAATCTGTATATACCTCATCTTTTAGCGGATTACGCTTAGATTTCACCATCTTATATACATGATAGATGACAAGAGCTATGTTTGCAATCAAAGCTATTGCGCTTATGGCAAATAGAGCAGTTGTATTTTGAGTTGATTTAACAGCAAATCGGGATGTATCGATGAATGCAGGAAAAGACATCACAAACATCATCCAAACAGCCAATGTTTGTGCACGATGTTGTAACCATGCACCTTTTTTAATAAAAAAGGCAGGTATAGTACAAGAAAGTAACAATATTAAGCCTGCGTAAAAAGCATGGTCGCCAAGGGCATTATACACGTAAGCAAAATTCCATAGATCATAAGCGATAATCCAAAACCACAATTGGTCGGCCCATATCATATCTTTTTTCTTGCCCTTACTAATAAAAATACCAGCCCAGCCTGATATTGCCAATATATTTAAAATCCCGGCTATACCATTCATGATATTCCATGGACCACCAGTAATCACAACACCATCGACAAAGCCATTTAGATTGTAACACTGAAAATCACGAATAACAGCTTCCATGATATTGATTGCCAATAGAAGAGCTGGTAACATCAATATATACTTATTGTTGGCCCATCCTTTAATAAATCTTATGCCCATTATAATCAAGGTTATAGTTAACACAGAATATACTTTTGCATAATCAAACCAGGTACCCACACTTGTTCCGGGGGTGGCAGTATGCGGCCAAACCATAAAAGCTAAATAAGTAGGTAATACTAAAAATAAGCCCAGCGCTATCCATTTATTTGCGCGTGCTATTTCATTAGCAAGCATTAATCCTGCTAATACGACAAATCCTATTAATATTGTTTGCCACGGTAATGATTCGAATAAATACATAACTTTATTTTTTAATTAAACATGACACAAAAGTAGATGGTACGCGAATAAAAAAAGTTGAACTAGTTCAACTTCGTACTCTGTTAATTAAAAAATTGCAGATCGTTCTTTTTAGCTTTTTAGCGAATTGTTTTTGAAGATTTTCTTTTTGAGCTTGCTGAGCCATTCTTTGCTTACTCCCATAAATTGAGCTATATATTTATCGGGTATCCTTCGCATATATACAGGATGCTGATGATATAAGAATAGTAAGAATTCCTCGGCATTTAATGACAGGCGCATGGCGCTAAACATATATAAATATTGAAAACTTCGTGCCGTAATTTTATGAAAAAGAACAGCAAATTCCTGAAAATTGCTAATTAAATATTCCAGTTGAGACTTAGAATATTCAATTACTTCGCAGTTTTCGATAGCCTTTATTTGGAAATCGGAACTCTCCTCGGAAAAATAACTGGTAACAGACGATAGAAAAGCATAAACTTCATCTACGTAAAAACCCTGAACGATTTCTTTCCCATTTTGGTTTAGGAATGTTTGTATCAGACTGCCACTATTTATAAAATATCCATGGCGACACACCTGACCTGCTTTTAACAAATATTCGTTTTTCTTCAGGTGACGAATTTTCCCAAACTCCTGCAGCTGAGTCCACAATTCAGGACTCATTCTAATATCTTTATCTATAGCAAGCTTAAATTTTGAAAACATAAATATAGCTTTTATGGAGTAAATATAACATATTTTAATAAACCTCATAAAATACATGATTTTCTACCTATTACTTAAAAACCATCTATTTCTATTTTGTTAACAATATGAAAAAAATAACATTCAAGAGTCTTACATTATACTGTTTCCAAGAAATTATTTTCGACATTTATCTTTTTACTTTTTTTCATAAATGTCCATTACAATCAATACTTCACACTTTTTTAATGAAATTACTAATTGTATTTAAATAGAATATCCAATTTGCGAATCACAAAAGCGTTGTAAAAACCTAAAACAACTTTTATTCCCGTTGGTCATAAGAGAAGTTCTCATGAACGCAGTGAATAGTTTTCTATAACACTTGGCATACCAATCTCGATAAATTCAGAATCAAATCACTACGAATAAAAACACTTTCACCATTAAACCGAAATACATATTCCATTTGCAATCCTTACAGAAGTACATCTAGATTGAGAAACTATATACTCATGTTTACATGAATGACTATTTTTCAAGAAACATCTCTCACAGAAAAGCAGTAAATCATCTTATAAATTAAATTATAGATATATTCAAAAATCATATCATACTACCAATATGATCAAAAATATTCGAGCCAAAATATTGTCCGATAACAAAAGAGACAAATATACAAGTGAAGGTTTTTTTTTATCAGCTACTTTCGTTTTCTTCGTGCAAATAAAAAAGGTCTTCTGTTTTTGGTAGTATTAACCAAAATTCGCATGAAACCTCGTTTTTTTTTAACACTATAAGACATCAAAAATTTCGGAATAATTCACGATTAATTTAACATAAGACACTATATGGAAAACTTCTTTCCAAATCAAAGATGGACCAGTAAAGGTGAACCTGAACTTGGAGTAGGAATGGTTACAGAAACTAGCAAAGGTCGGGTAAAGGTACATTTTCCAATATCCGATGAGACTCGACTGTATGCTATAGAAAACGCTCCCCTTCGCCGAGTACTTTTCAAGGCCGGGGATACAATCGTAGATACTAGTAAACGTCCATTGCTAATTGATCGTGTTGAACTGGATGGCGAGCTATTTTTATATTTTGGCCAAGACAGAACATTATCTGAAGCAAACCTTGGAGATGTTTCAGTAAAACACGGTGTAGATGATCGACTTTCAGTTGGAGATGTTGATACACCAGAAATATTTACTTTACGCAGAAAGACACTTCAACATGATCATAGGCGGAGAATTTCTCCTGTAAATGGATTTGTAGGCGGACGAATCGATCTCATTCCTCATCAGCTTTACATTGCCCATGAGGTGAGTACACGATATGCTCCCCGCGTTCTACTTTCAGACCAAGTTGGTCTTGGAAAAACAATAGAGGCTTGCTTAATTCTGCATCGCTTACTTTTAAGTGGACGAATTTCAAGAGTATTGATTCTTGTTCCTGATTCACTTGTTCACCAATGGTTTGTGGAAGTATTAAGAAGATTTAATCTATGGTTTCACATTTTTGATGAAGAGCGTTGCGCCGCAATTGACGATAGCGCACCAGAAGGAAACCCATTCCTAGACAATCAACTCATAATTTGTAGTACTGCTTTTTTGGCTAGTTCAGAAAATCGAGCACGGCAAGCTCTGTCGGCTAGTTGGGATATGCTTGTTGTGGATGAAGCTCACCACCTGAAATGGTCTGTTGATAAAGTGAGCCCGGAGTACGGTATTGTTGAACTATTGAGTAAAGTTGCTAAAGGATTACTACTACTAACAGCTACACCTGAGCAATTGGGTGCAGAAAGTCATTTTGCGCGACTTCGCTTGCTAGATCCAGACAGATATGCTGACTATGATGCTTTCAAAAACGAGCCACTAGATAATAAAGAAATTGCTAATATTGTCAAAAACCTGTCTTTAGGCAAGGCCATGCGAGTTAAGGATACAAAATTACTGGAATCGATTTTTGGCAAGGAAAGGATAGACTTATTAGTTAAAGGAGGAGATTCAGTACAAAATAATCTCATAGAGGATTTGCTTGACCAACACGGACCGGGGAGAGTTGTTTTTCGAAATACCAGATCGGCAATGAACGGATTCCCAAAGCGAATACCCCACATTGTTCCCATTGAAATAATGGAAGAGCATGATCTCTGGATAAAACGTTTGTCAAAAGAATTCTCAGTAGATATCAAAACTTCAGAGACTCCTTCTATTCAGCAAAAATTTTGGTTCACAGATGACCCTAGAGTTAACTGGCTTCTTAAAGCAATGGAAGATCTCAACCCAGCAAAAGTACTGCTCATATGTAAAACTAAAGAAAAGGTGCTTTCATTGGAAAGGGCATTAGCCAAACGTGTCAATTTTAAAATTGGTGTTTTTCACGAAGACCTCACTATTGTGCAGCGCGATAGGAATGCAGCTTGGTTCTCAGAACCAGAGGGGGCTAGATTACTCCTATGTTCTGAAATAGGGAGCGAGGGAAGAAATTTCCAATTCGCGCATCACCTCGTTCTATTCGACTTGCCATTTCATCCAGAATTATTGGAACAGCGAATTGGTCGCCTCGACCGTATTGGTCAGTCTTCGGCTATACATATTCATGTACCCTACCTTGTTGGAAGCCCTCAGGAAGTGCTTGTAAGGTGGTTTCACGAAGGATTAAATGCCTTTGGCGAAAACCTTGAGGGCGGAAATAAACTAGCTCAATTATTTAGCGATCGCTTGTTGAATACTTCCTTATCCAACTCATCTCCAAATTCAGGAAAGCAACTCAAATCATTAATCGCCGACACAGCTATTTTCCAACAAGATCTCAAAAAAACTCTTGCAAACGGACGAGATCAATTGCTTGAAATGAATTCTTTTCGCCCAAAAATAGCCGAAAAACTGGTGAAACAAATCAGGGCAGAAGACCTCGATATGAGTCTAGAAATATACATGACCAAGGTTTTTGAACATTTTAATATTGAAATGGAAGATCTTGCCCCCCGAACCTATTTATTGCATCCTTCGCAAAAAAACATAGATGTATTTCCATCTATTCCTGATACTGGTATTTCAATTACATTTGATCGAAAACGTGCACTTAGCAGAGAGGATATTAGTTTTATTAGTTGGGATCATCCAATGGTGACAGGTGCAATAGACATGGTATTAAGTTCAGGAACCGGAGGTGCAAGCTATGGAGTTCTCCGCGGAAGCGGAAATCCAGCGATTCTACTTGAGGTACTTTTTGTTCTTGAAACAGCGGGAGAACAAAGTGTTTTTGTTGACCGTTTTCTTCCTAAAACACTCTTGAGAGTGGTGGTTGATCATACTGGAGATGAAGTAACCGATATTTATCCTGTTGAAGTATTCGAAAAACAGTTGATTTCTGGACAAATCAACGATATGATAAATAATGAGACCTTAATGGATAATATCCTTCCGAATATGATCTCAACATCCTATGAAATTGCGGAAGCACTCGGATCGGCAGAAATTTCAAATGGACTGCAAAACATGAAGTTCACTACGAATCACGAAATAGATAGACTTAAATCTCTACACAAAAAAAACAAGAATATTCGACCGGAAGAAATTCTGATTGCACTCGAAGAGCAGACAAACCTTGCAAGCCTTATTGGAAATGCAAGAATCAGGTTGGATGCACTCCAACTCATCCGCAAGGAGTAGCTTTTTTAGTCCTTTTGTAAGCAACTAAAAATAGAGTGTCGTGCTGAATTTATTATAAGTACGACACTCTATAAGTTTATTTAAAAATAATCGGCTGGATTTACGTTTTCACCATCCTTCTTTACTTCGTAATGTAAATGCGGCCCTGTAGACCGACCAGTACTTCCAACAAGTCCAATAACATCTCCTTGTTTTACTTCTTGTCCTTCTTTAACATTATACTCTGATAGCATGGAATAAAGTGTTGAATATCCCCCTTCATGATCAATTATTATATACTTCCCATATCCTTTACCTTCCACATGATTTTGTTTTACTTTTCGCACTAGACCATCGGCTGTTGCATATATTGGAGTTCCTTTCGGAGCTTTAATGTCAACTGCTTTGTGCATTCTCTCCTTTTTTGAAAATGGATCTATCATCATTCCAAATTCTGAAGAAATTTTAACTCCATCAACTTTCTTTACAGGAAATATTGAAGGAACAGAATTCGTTTTTGTTTGTGTAAGACTTTTACTATTTAGTTCGTTTACAACTACTTTTTTATCATTCGAAAAATCAATTGTAAATGCCATAAGTAAAATTGCCATGAATGGAATTACTAAGATAATTTTGAATTTTGCTAGTATTCCTGAATTTATTCTTGTCATCATTTTTATTCTGTTTTTAGTTAATGAATAATTAAATTGGCTGGTAAGATTCACACTAAAACTCCGTTCAATTTGATTGAGAATAAGTCTCTGATAGCTAATTTTATCGCTATTCGCAATTAACACACCTCTGTCAGCTAAATACTCATGAACTTCTTTAAATGCTAGTCTGTACCGATAAATGAAAGGATTAAACCACTGAAGAACAAGTAATAATTCAAGCAAAATAACATCAACCGAATGCAATTGCTTCGAGTGGGTTATTTCGTGTAACAACAATTCACGAGATTCAATTGAACCATAGTCATCTTTATTAATAAAAATATAATTAAAAAACGAAAATGGTGAACTGTTGCTATTAAGTAATACTATTTTTTTATTTCGATAAGCGATTATTTCATTGGCTCTAATTGTTTTTAAAATTTTTATTATTTGATGTATAAACCGTACAAAAAACAAATTTGCAATCAATAAATATAAGATAAGAATATAGTTAGGATTTGATATTGCATTTACTGTTTGTTCTTCTATAGAGCTTACAGTAGAACCAATATCAAAATATTCACTGAATTCAAATTGATTTTGAGAATTAACCATTATACTTGACGCTGAAAAATCAAGTAATGGAAGGATTACTGAAAAAATCAATCCAAAGATTAAAAAATAACGATTGAACCGAAACCAAGTATCGCGTTTTAAGAATAATTCATAAAACAAATAAAATACAACTACCAGAATCGACGATTCTATAATATATATTAATGCTAAACTCATTACTTTTCCGTTTTTTTCTTTAACTCAATTTGCTCTTCGACTTGCTTTTTTAAAAGTTCTAACTCTGTTAAACTTAGATCATTTTCCGAAGTAAAAAATGAAACCAATTTACTTGCGGAATTATTAAAAAAGTTTTTAGTGATTCCTTTAAAAAATACTTTTGTATATTCTGTTTTACCTACTTTTGGATGATACTCATTTGATTTTCCGTACGTCTTAAAATTAATAAAACCCTTATTTACCAATACTCTAACAACAGTAGAAATAGTAGTATATGCAGGTTTTGGCTCAGGGAATTTATCAACAATATCCTTTAGGAATCCTTTTTTAATCTCCCAGAGATATTGCATTACTTGTTCTTCAGCTTTGGTTAATTCTTTCATACGACAAATGTATAACTATTATTTTAGTTACACAACTATTAAAATAGTTTACTCATTAATTTCTTTAAAAAAAATAATATCCATTTATGTCAAGTCAAAAAACACAACTCCTAAACCATTCTATTTGTGTTATTTATACTCATTTTTATTATGAAAATTAAATTCTGTCTACCATCAACTTCTTAAATATTTCAACTAAAAATGCCTATTTAAAAGTATTATTGGATGTAACTAAAAACTATCTAAAATGAGAAAGAAACTAAAATTTATTTTGATTTTACTCTTTATTATCTCCATCGGATGTGAAGAAGATTACACAATTGAAAAAGAAACTATAAGCAGTATTGAAAAAAATACAAAGCTTAAAACTACCTCGGCAACATCAGGAATAACTTTACATTTTCAGGAATGGCTCAGTTATAATAATTACGACAATTACGACTTTTTAAGGAATGATTTAGAAGGCGGAAGCTTCGGTGGAAAACTAGACGGTTGCGATGAAATTACCAATCAACCTGTGATTTTTATTCACGGAAATTCAGACAAAGCACTTGGTGATGTTTTCGGACAAAGCGGATGGACAGCTTCTGTAGATTACTTTAAAACCAACGGCTATACAAATGCCGAATTATATGGTTTTACTTGGGGACCTGCAAATGTTTTACTTTCTGCTCAACAAACTCATTCGTACGAATATCTTTCAAAAATCAGAGCATTTATAATTGCTGTACAACAATATACAGGAGCTGAAAAAGTTGATATTATTGGACACTCTATGGGAGTTACGCTCGCTCGCAAAGCCATAAAAGGAGGAGATTGTTATGATCAAACTACTGATACTTATATTAATTTAGGATCTCCCTTAACTGATATTGTAGATACTTTTGTTGGTATTGCAGGTGCAAACCGAGGTTTAGTTTCTTGCTATATGGTTTCTGGATCAACAGCAACCTGCAATGATGAAGTAGGATTGTATCCTGGTTATCTATTCTGGGGAATGGGTCCTTATGGAGTTTCGGATATTCTTGTTGATATTAATAGTACTCAAAATTACGAAGGCGATAATATTTACACAATATGGTCTACTGTAGACGAAATAATTGGATATGGATGTTTGGTGTATGGCCAATATACTACAAGAATTCCAGGCCAAGATGGGGAAAAAGTCTTTAATTCTGTTCCTTTCGGGCACTATAACTCAAAAGACCTAACCACTAATTATCAATTAAATATGGTGAAAAATCATCAGGTTAACTAAGATATAAGAAAGGAAACTGTCCAAAAAATCTTACTTTGTCATCCCAACTTAATTGGGGATCTTAAAACAGTCATATTTACTATTAAGTATAAGATTCCCCTTTTACTTACTTCATTCGTGAGAGAAGTTCAAGAGAATGACAGTTTTAGGACTTTTTGGACACCCTCTTCTATTATAATCCGATACAAAATAATCTTCACTCACCTTTACTCGTATTTCATCAGCCCTGTAATATTAAGTTAATTAACATGTTTTAACCTATTTCAATATTTTTTAAAAGATAGATTGAACATATTTGTAGATACTAATATTAACCTTGTGAGATACCTTTCATATTGTACATTTTTAATTGTTCTATTTTCTATTAAAACAATCTATTCTCAATCTGAATTTGAGCATATCGATGTTATAAGTGGAATAATTATAGATGACTCAAATGGAACTGAAATACCTCTGGCTCATATTTTTAACGAAAGCGAGAGAACGTGGGTACATGCAAAAGAAAACGGACATTTCTCTATTTGGGCAGATATAAATGATACACTACTTATAAGTGCTGTTGGTTTTGAATATAAGATTATTGTTCTTAACGATTCATTATTACAAAGTGATTATATTCAAATAAAATTGAAGCCACAAATTTATGAAATAGGAGAAGCAACTGTTAAAAGCTTAAAGAACTACACTGCATTCAGACAAGATATTCTAAATCTTGATCTTCCAAAAACTGAACTTGACAGTGTGAGCGAAGAATTGTCTAAAACTTCTAAAGAAGTTGCAATACAAGCCGATTATGATAAAAAAATCGAAGATGTATTTAATCGACAAAAAGGAACTCTATTCGTGCTTAGCTCTCCGTTTCGGAGCAAAACAGAAAAGGATATGCGAAAACTAAAAAAGATTAGAACAAAGGAAGAAGAACAAAACTTAATGAATCAAAAATACAATCGAGAGATTGTAAAGAAGTACACCAACCTCAATGAAAATGAAATAATTCCATTTATGAACTTCTGTAATTTCAGCAATGAATTTATTCTGGAATCGAATGAATATGCTATTGCTGAAGCTATTAATAATAAACTTGAAATGTATAAGAATCATAATCCTATTAAGAATTAATAATATCTTCCTCTTTGTTTCGCTTCCACATTCAATTTACCTTAACCTTTCCTATATCGTTAGAAATTCCATTCACTCAAAATAAGTTACCATTTACTAAGTTATCCATCCCCTCTGCTCATCTCTTTTTTTCAAATAAGAACATGATTATATATTTGATTATCAAAATTTAAAAACCCTAAAAAAATGGAAACAAAAACAAAAAAAGAAACGACAGAAGAGGTAATACCCGGAGCATATACTCCTTTTCATTGTGTATCAGAACAAGAAAAAAATCTTTTTGAAAAAGTTATTAAAAATCTTCAAGGCGTTAAATATGATCCTGTATTAGTTTCAAGTCAGCTTGTTGCTGGTACAAATTACAAATTCTTCTGTAATGCAAAGATTGTTTATCCTGATGCACCTTGGTATACTGCAATGGTAATGATATTCGAACCATTACCAGGAAAAGGAGAACCATATGTTACAGAAATAAAAAAAATCACTTATTAATAAAGACTTCTTGTATAGAAGAGTATTATTATCGTGTAAATAATCAAAAATCAAAGTCCAGCTAAAATTAAAAATCTAGCTGGACTTTGATTTCATAAACCTTAGTTTGCATCTTACATTACTCATGTTGACTCTAAGCAGATTTTCACCTAGATTACACAAATATTGAGCGTTTTGTAAACAGAATCTAATCCTTCAAACTCGACTTACATCAAAAGCATAAAAAACCACTGAACATTGCAATAATCTTCCAGTTAACATTTTATCGAGATTCTATTTACTCAAAATAATTCATCATTTACAAAATCTTTCTTACTCCCTACTCATTTAATTTTCACGCATCAGAATTTGATTTGATATTTGATTATCAAAACACATCAACAAAATAGATAAATCAATAATCCATGAATCATAAACTCAATAAATATGTATTAACTAATTATTCTGAAATTAACCCTTGGTAGCCAATGTTTAATTTCCGAGGCATACTTCTACCTCGTCATCAAAGAGCATCTGTGAATATAGTAAATCACATAAAAAACTAACCTGATCCACACCGGTTTAATATTGTGGAGGCGAAACCCGAAAAGTCTTATAAGTAGGGAATAAACAATTAATCTATAAATTATGGAAATCTATAAATTTAGTAAAGAATCTATTTCAAACGCAACTGAAGCTGCTAAAAAAACACACGAAGAAACTCAAATGAACGCAACAGAACATGACTTTAATATTCACAAAGGCGGATGTCTTCTTGTTGCTGCTGAATGCATATCGGTTAAAATTGAGAATCATAAGATTTGTATTGATCTACCTCTTGGCCTTGGAAAACATTGTATCAGTATTCCAGTGAGTATTCCTGATGGGACTGTAGGTAAAGCTTGCTTGTCTATTTGTACTACATGGGGGATTCCTACTGGTGTTAAAGTATCCGTTATAATAGGGGGAGTAACAATAATTACTCAATCATTTGGAAAATGTTAATCAATTAAATTTACGATACTTTAAATAACTGTAAACTTCTTAAACACCTCATCCCGGTGAACTTTGCTTACCGGGATTTGTTTATCATTAATACATAATGTGTTGCCTATAAATCCTGTTATATTCTCAATATTTACTACATAGGATCTATGTACTCTCATAAATTGATTTTCGGGAAGTTTTTGTTCTATCTTTTTTAATACAATCGAATACATAAATTTATCGCTATTTGTGTAAATACAAGTATAATTACTACAGGCCTCAAGCCACATAATATCCTTTAAATCTACACGTTCAAAATAACTATCTCGCTTTTTTAAAAACAAGCTGTCTTTTAATTGAAGTACTTGATTATCATCTTCGGAAAAAGCGCAACTTGTTGAAATATCTTCTGCCGGTGCAGAATTAGAGAAATTAATTAAGGCCATTTCTATAGCAACTTGAACTTGCCTGTCATTAAAAGGTTTAAGCATATAAGCATAAGGTTTCACTTTTTTTGCTCTTTCAACCAAAGGCTTATTTGCATATGAAGATAAAAACAAGAAAGGAATGTTAAATCGCTCATTAATAATTTCAGCAAGGTCAATTCCATCAAGTTCACCATGAAGAAAGATATCTAGAATAGCCACATCAACCCTTTTATTTTGTAAAATCACCAATGCCTCATCAACGTTAGCAGCTATCCCGGCAATTAAATAACCAGCTTCTGTAAGCCGCAAAGCAATATCCTCAGCCAAAGTAATTTCATCTTCTACAATTAACAATCTTATTTTTTCACTCATTTTTTTTAAAATAGTATTAATTTAAGATAGTAATATTCCAACTGCAACCCTTATTATTTATGCATTCCAATTTACCATTCAATTGCTTGAGTAATGAATTAACAAGTTTAAGTCCAAATGAATCTGGTTTACCATTTGAGTTTATATCTGCAATTCCTTCTCCATTATCTGTAATTGAAATAATAAGCTGATTGTTGTTTTGCTTAATGGCAATATCCATCACAGGATTTGTTTCTTTACTAAATGCATGTTTTAGCGCATTTGTCACTAATTCATTTACAATTAACCCTAAAGGTATTGCTGTATCAATATCAACTTCTATAAGCTCTAATTCTAAATTAAGTTTTACATTTTTATCAAAACAATAAACCAAATTCATAGTCAATTCTTCAATATATTCGTTCAAGGCTATTTTTGTATTATAATCTTCCTGATATAATTTTTGATGAACCAAAGAAAGAGCTTCTACCCTATATTTTCCTGCTTTTAAAGATTCTGCCGCTGGATGCCCTTTTAACTGATGCGATTGTAGATTCAATAAACTAGAAATCATCTGCAGGTTATTCTTAACACGATGATTTAACTCCTTTAATAAAAGGGCCTTTTCCTCTTCGCGTTCCTGAATAATTTCTTTTTGTTCGTTTAGAATAAGATTTACTTTCTTTGACTTTTTATAAAGACGAAACAAAAAAAACGTTAAAACAATAAATACAAAAGCACCAAACGCTAAACAATAACCAATGCTTTTCTGTATTTTGTTTGTTTTATTAAGGAAATTTATTTCAGTTTCCTTCTTTTCTATTTCATATTCTCCTCGTAACTGCTCTATTTTTCGAACATTTTCATAATTTATAATACTATCTCTATAAATCTCAAAATCTTTTCGGTATGCAAGGGCATATTTATACTGTTCGATAGATTCGTGGTAAAATGCGAGCTTCTTACTAATGTCGCAAATCTGTTCTTTAAGCCCTTCTTTTTGTGCAATTACTAAACTTTGCAACAATAGTTTTTCTCCAGATTTACCATTGCCTTCTTTAATTAAAACATCTCCCATTTCTGATTTATAGACAGCAATAGAATAAGGATCTCCTAAATTTTCAAGAATAACAATCGCTTGTTTTAACTCATTTTTAGCTAAAACCAAATTATTCTCAATAGCATGAACCATTCCTAAATTACCAATTGCATATGCAAAAATCAAATCACTATTAAGATGATTGTTGACTTGTAAACTTTTATTAAAACAAATCTTGGCACTATCAAGAACATCAATTAACCTGTATGCTTCACCAAGGTTTATATTAAGAGCCGCTATATTAAAAGAGTCTGCCAATTCATCATAAATTAACAGGCTCTTTGTTAAAAACTTAATTCCTTCTTTAAAATTTTTGTTATCGATATGCAATACCCCCAACTGCGAATTTATAGCTGCTTGAGATCTAACCAACTTTAAGTCTTCATATAATTTCAGGGCTTTTAGCGATGCATTAAAAGATGCAATACTATTTCCCATATATCTATGATTTAAGCCTATCTCTTCATAAGATTTTGCAATTAGAGCCTTGTTATCATGCTCTTGAGCAAGAAGCAATGCTTTTTGAGCATACTCTAAACCCTCGTGAGGCGTTCCATATTTAGCGATGCTCAAATTAGTTATTATCTCTTGCTCTAAATCAAGTTTTTGGTTTTCTAACAAGAAAATCAGACTATCCGCTTTTTGTCTATCCTGAGTATAAGCTAGACTTACCGTAAAAATAGAAACAAACAGAAATATATTTATTATTTTACTTCCCACAGATTTTTTCCTTTTTTTTATTCCTTTAATTTAACATAGTCCTCAAAAGCATTAATTGATTCAATTTATGGTTGAGGAACAGGATCATCAGACCTTACTTTTATAAAAGGATCAATCTTTCCATATCTTGCTATTCCTTCATAATCAGTAAATTTAAAATTAATGGAGTAACTGAGCTTAGCATAATTAATATCTTCGCGAGATATAGACGAAGGTTGAGTGGTAATTACAAAAGTCATTTTATTTTCTTTTTCTTCTTCTTCAGATAGTCTTAATCGACCATTCTGATCAACATCAAGATTATTATCCCAAACAAATAATTTTTCCCATTCTTTTTGGTCAGGATAACTTTTATCTTTTTCTTTTTGCACCATTTCCATTGTGATGATATTCTTGACACCATCATTATTTAATGTTAAGCTCCAATTATCTGAAGTTTCATTTAAAATACGTACTTGCCACGTATACCTACAATCCTGTTCCATTATAAGTATACGTCCATCTGGACCAGTAAACGTACTATTTGATGCTGTTAATATAGAAAATGAATCTGCATTGCAGGGATATTCAGGATTACCCCATTCTTCATTATTAGCATCCTTGTAAAAATCTATTAAACTTTCAATATCAATACTAGTATTCAATGTAACTTCTTTCATAATCATTTGTCTTTAAGTTGTAAATATTTTCTGAAATAATTATACGAAAATTACACAATATTGTCTAATATTAAACTATTATTTCTAAACATTTTTTCTAAAAAAAAGTTAGGTGTAATAAATAAAATATAATCATGAAACAATTAATTATACTTTTCAATTATTATTTTATAGAAAAATACCATTAATTGTACACTCACACCTTCAAAAAACAACATTCTTAAAAATAAATATTACTTAAACTAAAAAGAAACTTGTTCAAAATTTGTTTGTCACCTTAAAGTGACTTACTTTTGTCACCAGTTAGTGATATAATTTTTTACTTATGGCAAAAACAGAAAGAAATAAAGAGCAAACCAAGCAGAAATTTATTGATGCTGTTAGTAAAATCATTGTAAGAGATGGTTTTAAAGCAATCGGAATTAATACAATATCCAAGGAAGCAGGTTTAGACAAAGTGCTAATTTATAGATATTTTGATGGACTCGACGGACTTCTCCACGCCTTTGCAAAGCAAAAAGATTTCTACATTAACATTTCTGAGGAAATTTATAAAAGCATTGAAAATGCCTCAAAAGATGACGTAAAGCAGCTGGTAGTTGTTGTATTAAACAATCAACTTCGAGAACTCAGATCTAATAAAGAATTACAAGAATTAATGCTTTGGGAAATGATCGAACGAAACGAGTTGACAATTGCTATTGCAAAAGAACGCGAAAAAAAGGGATATGAGTTAAGCAAAAAATTGAAAGAGAAAATGAATATACCCGATGCTGAACTAGATGTTGATGCTATCATGTCAATTCTGGTTTCGGGTTTATACTATTTAGCATTGCGATCAAGAACCGTTGATGTATTTAATGGTGTGGAAATTGACACCAATGCTGGATGGTTAAGAATTGAAAGTGCAATACAAACAATTGTCAACAACTTATTTAATTCAATTAACTAAAAAGTTATGAAAACATTGGTATTAAATGGAAGTCCAAAAAAGAATGGAACCGTTGCAAAACTTCTTAAAAGTATTGTTACAGATCTTGAAACTAAAGAAACTCTAGATTGGGTAAATGTTTATGATTTAAATTTAAAACCCTGTATTGGCTGCATGAAATGCCGAGATACTTTGGTTTGTTGCTTACCAGAAGACAACGCACATAAAATGGCAACTTTAATTAATAATGTTGATAATCTTATAATAGGTACACCGACTTATTGGGGGAACATGAGTGCTCAATTAAAAATGCTTCTGGAACGAGTTGTTCCTGTTTTTATGGGCGAATCTGCTAAAGGCATACCAATTCCAAAGCAAAAAGGTAAAAAAGCTATTATTGTAACGGCTTGTACTACTCCTTACCCATTTAATTTCATATTAGCAGAAAGCAGAGGTGCTGTAAATTCTGTAAAAGAGATTTTAAAATACGGTGGATATAAGATTATTGGAAAATTGGTTAAGCCAGGTTCAAAAAACAATTCAAAAATAAATTCACGATTAATTAATAAAGCTCACAAATTAGGTTCTAAAATCTAGGAGGTTAAAAAATGAAAAAAATTACTTTAAGCATTGCTATGGCAGCAATGTTAATGCTAAACTTATGCTCTTGCGAGAAGGATGAACTTCTATTTAATACGGATGATATATCGGTTAAAATTACCGAAGGTGAAAACTGGATTCATGATTTTCCTTTATTTTTAGGGATTAATCTTAAAAATCCACCTCAATTTGCAATTTGGATTGAAGATACCGATGGAAATTACATCTCCACATTATTTGCAACTAAAAAAATTGCTACCGAAGGATGGGTAAGTAATAAGGGTAACAGAAGAAAAGAAGCACTTCCCCATTGGTGCTACCAACGCGGTATTTTTTATGACGATGGTTTATTATTACCTACAAAAGAAGAACCATTAACAGATGGAATTTCTGGAGCAACTCCAATAGCTGGGATTGAACTGAAAATCTCTCCCGAAAATATTCTTGATCAGCTTGTGATAAAAGTTGAGGTAAATCATTCTACCGATTTTAATAAAACATATCCAAAAAATGCAAAGCCAGAAGATTCAAATTACTCTGGTGGCGAAGAAGGAAGTGGACAACCTGCGTTGATATACTCTTCACTTATTGATTTAAGCCCTGGTCAATCTGAATATCAATTAGACTTAATTGGACATAGTAGTCCTGATGGAACAGATGGTGATATTTATCAAGATTTATCTGGAATTACATCAGCTATAAAAATAATTAACACCATAATTGTTAAAATTAAATAGCCTTATGAAAAAACTAGTTTTAATCATGTTACTAGCTGTTACATCACAACTAAGTTTATTCTCTCAAGAAATAGAAAGTACTGAATTTAGGTTAGAGAAGAATGCGATTCAACTTAATGTTACAAATATGCCAATCTCAATTGCCCTAAAAACAATTTCTAACAAACGAATTGCTAGTGAAATTAGTTTTGGAATAGCTGCTTTAAATAATGATACAAAATACGATGATTATATTGTTAATCTTAAACTACATTATTTATTAAAAAGAGGGAGAAAAACAAATCTATATACTGGAATTATAACGGGAATAGAATTCGTAAATGACCCTACTTTCGATCTTACAACTCCATTTATTGGAATTAATACACAATACGAATATTTTATTGGTAAAAAGAAGAAAAACAGCTTAAGTATTGATATAAGTTACATATATGGTAAAAAGACCTATAGGAAATCTTATTCAGCAGATTGGGGCTCCGTTGAATATGTAGGTACATTCGAAAACTCTCCTTTTTGGTTTGGATTAGGATATTCGTTCTACTTTTAGAATTATAAATCCATGGATTTTAAGAGGGTGTCCAAAAAGTGAATTATTGTCATCCCCAACTTGATTGGGGATCGCATTATTAATTGTTAAACAATTAATTAAATGATTCCCTTTTTTAAAGGAATGGCAGTTTCTTTACTTTTTATACATCCTCTCTTTATTAAAAAAAATTTAAAGCTCATGTACATCACATTAAATCAGAAAAATAATTGAATACTTAATAAAAAGAATATTTTTGTTAATCAGAATCTCTTTAAAGATTTAATAACTGATTAATGAAATATTTGTAAGATGCACATAATTTTTGGAGTTGGTGCTTTCCAAACATTTATATTCTCTCTTTTACTACTAACTAAAAAAGAAAAAAAAGTAGCTGATAAATTTCTTGCTTGTTTTTTCTTCATAATTACATTGTACCTCTTAAATTTATTTTCGGTTCGCTTTGGCTTATGGCAAAAATGTCCGGATATTTTTCTAGTAAACACCCTGATTTATTTAACATATGGTCCATTACTTTATTTTTATGTATGTTCTTTAGTTGGTACTAAAATTACAAAAAAACGACTCTTTTATCATTCCATACCCATACTTATTATTTTTCTAATTGTAATGCCTTTTATGTTTCGAAGTAACAGCGAAAAACTGCTTTACTTTACCGATAAATATAAAAATCTACCTCTCAATATTTCCATCGGTACATTTATTCAATATTTGTCTGCACCTATTTACTTTGCCTGGATAATTGTAATCCTACAAAAACACAAACAATATTTAATAGATAACCATTCTTCAATTGATCGAATTAACCTTGATTGGATGCGAAAACTCCTATTTGGAGTAATAACTATTCGAATGATTGATATTTTTAATGCCTATGCCCTAAATTTTTCTGCTTACGATCTTAATTTCGGCGGTATTGTTTCATTTTATATTAAACTTATATTTCTGATTTTTATAATGATAATTGGTTATTACGGAATTAACCAAGGAAACATTTTTGTGCATTATCAACCAACAGGGGATTCAGGCACAAATAATAAAATCAATTCGGATTTAATTCCTGCTAAAACAGTTGAAGAAAATGTTAAAATTCTTATTGAGCAATTGCGAAAAAAAGAACTTAACAATGAAATACACATTCGAGATATTGCCTCAAATTTAAGTATTCCAATTCATGTATTATCCCATTTAATTAATGCAAATGCAAGAAATGAAAACACTATTGAGAATCTTGAAAAGCCTAAATTAATTTGCGACCAAAAAGCAGAAAAATACACCCAAAAATTAGTTGCCTATATGCAGAAAGAAAAGGTTTATCTTAATTGTGAACTTCGAATGCAGGATATAGCTGTTGATCTTGAAATACCGGCTCATATTTTATCATATATAATTAATACCAATCTAAATCAGAATTTTTTCGACTTTATAAATCAGCATCGAATTAACGAAACAAAAATACGTTTAAACGATGTAAAGTATAATAATCTAACAATTGTTGCCATTGCATACGATTGTGGATTTAATTCGAAAGCTACTTTCAATCGCTTATTTAAGCAATACACAGGTCAGACCCCAAGTCAGTACCGAAATACAAATCACTAATAATTAGGATTAAAATTATAAATAGGTCTCAATATTATAGATTGAGACTATCGATTGCTGCAAAAAATTCATATTTGTATAGATACTTTTTTGTACAAATATCTATTACAAAACCAAAACTATATGAGTATGGACAATCAATTTAAACCAACGAAAACTACCACCCGGATTGAAATCTTAGATGCTATTCGTGGATTGGCAGTTTTCGGAATCTTATTATCGAATATTTTAATTATAGGCGGATATTATGTTACCAATTATTCCATTTTAGAGAATATGCACTTAGCAAAAGTAAACTATGGAATATTCATATTTAGCTACTATGCAATTATTGGCAAGGCCTATCCAATATTCTGTATGCTATTCGGAATAAGTTTTTACATGCAGTACCTGAAATATAAAGATGGGGAAAAATCATTCGTAAAATTCTTTTTATGGCGAATGCTTCTTCTGTTTATAATTGGAGTTATGCACGTTTTTATATGGCCAGGTGATGTCGTGCATTATTATGCTATAATTAGTATATTTTTAATTCCCTTTAGAAAATTTAATGCTCGTAAAATACTAATTGTTTCAATTACACTATTTGTTGTTGCAATTACAATTGGATTATCAAGCGATTTTATGAATAAACAAGACCAAACCAAACAAGAAGAACGGATTGCAAGTTATCAATTCGAAGGAGTCGATTTTTTTGAGTTAAAAGATAAAGTCCAAAATGAAGGACTTAGAGGAATGTGGTTTTTTAATAAGCAACAATACAAACTATTGTATTCTATTGAACGATTTAAAACATCTGTAATGTGGGTTTTAGCATTGTTTTTACTCGGAATATTTCTTTATGTAAAAGAGCTAATAACTAAGAGAATGTATCACTGGAAATATCTGGTATCCTTTCTCATACTCGGATTATCGGGTAAAGCACTGGCAATGTTTGTTAGTTATCATTTAAGAATTATTGAGCATGTATTCTTGTCGCTATTTGTAATATCATTATTTGGAATTATATACAAAAGTAAAATCGGTAAAAACTTGCTATCATTCTTTAATCCTGTTGGACGGATGGCATTTACAAATTACGTGTTACAATCGATTTTAGCTTCGCTTATATTTTACGGAGTTGGATTAGGTCTATTTGCAGAAATTCCTTTATATGGTATTTATTTAATATCATTTGGAATTTTATTTTTTCAGACTATTTTTAGTATTTATTGGTTAAGAAAATTTAAGTTTGGACCAATAGAATGGCTATGGAGAACACTCACTTACAATAAAAACTTTAAATTGAAAAATATAAAAGTCGATTAATATAAAGTATAACATCATGGAAATAAAATCATTAAAAAATGTAAGTTTTGATATCATTTTTGAAGGCTTTAGTAAAGCTTTTGCAAAATATGAACTACAATTAACTAAAGAAGAACTTTTAGTAATGATAAATCGCAGAGGATTTGTTGCTGAATTATCCTTTGGTGCATTTGTTAACGATAAATTGGTTTCATTCACATTTAATGGAATTGGCTCTTTTAACGGTTTAAAAACAGCCTACGATACAGGGACAGGAACAACTGAAGAATATCGAGGACAAGGACTTGCCTCAAAAATATTTGCTTATTCCGTTCCATTTCTTAAAGAACAAGGAGTTACTCAATATTTACTAGAGGTTTTGCAACACAATACAAAAGCAGTTTCGATTTATACAAAGGCTGGATTTGAGGTAAGTCGTGAGTTTAATTACTTTGTTGAGGAACAAAAGAACATCCAGTTTCATTCAAAAGAATTAAGTAATGATTACAGCATTAAACAAACCAAATTAAATGAAAAACTAATGACTGAGTTTTTTGACTTTAATCCATCGTGGCAAAATAGCTTTGACGCTATTTTGAGAAAACCCGATGATTTTAAAGTTATAGGAGCATTTAACGAACAAGAATTAGTAGGATATTGCATTTTTGAGCCTACCTCTGGCGACGTAACACAAATTGCAGTTAACAAAGAATATAGAAGAAAAGGAATTGGTACAAACCTGCTCAAAGAAGCATTTAAACTTAATTTACACAATGCAGTGAAACTTATAAATTCCGAAATTGATTGCGAATCAATAAATGGCTTTTTAAAAGCAAATTCAATATCGTCAACAGGAAAACAATTTGAAATGATTAAAGAACTCTAAATCATAAATGAGTAGATAATTTCAATTATATCTGTGTTTAAAACACTTCAACGAGCTCAGTGTGACAAAATGCTATTTTGTAAATATCACACTGAGCTTATAAAAGTATTATTTCTAATAAAGATTCACTATTTGTCATTCTGAGCTTGTCGAAGAATCTCTTCTAATAAGAACTATTTATGCTTTGCATGAGAAGAATTCGACAAGCTCAATATGACATTTTCAATTTATAACTTACTTTAGGATACTTTCTATAGTTTATAAAATCTTTCTACTCTTTAACTTTTTTAACATCAAATTTTTCTCTTTGGTAATCCTTATCCATTACTCTATAATACGGATCTAGAACAATTTTTGCAGGTTTTTTATCTAATTTAAACTGATACTCGTTTTCTCCATTTGCCAGTTTTATCTTTTCAAGATAAACTTCTTCATTGTCTTTTGTGTAAATACCAACTTCAATCCAATCATTCATATCAGCAAGTTCATCCTTCCCATTTCCATCAGAATAGAACTTCTCCCCTTCTATTTTTGCAGTTACAAAATATTCCAAATCATCGTTTCGTGTATATGAAGCTTCGCGAACATCGTTATCGTAGAATGTAATTTTATTAAAGATATCGTTGGTGTAATACTTTAAAGAATCGGGTGTTTCTTTTTCGAGTAGATTTAAGAAATCCAATGTAGTTACATAAGGTTCTTGCTTAAACGCAAATTCATGCACCAACTCGCTCATTACATTCATTAACTTATCATCGCCAAGATAAGCGTCCAAAGCTTTTAGTAAAACTCCACCTTTCTGATAGTATAACCATGATTGGTAATCGGCAACTTTACTTAAAGCTCGTTCTTCGTATGGTTCATTCTTTCTCGAATTCAGGTATGTTAAAGTCTCATCGCGAACAAATAGTTTTGCTGCTTCTTTTCCATATTCCTTTTCCAGAACTTTCATGGCACAATAATGCGTTATCGATTCCATAAGCATTTGCGATCCTTCCACATCGGCAGCCACAACCTGATGCGCCCACCATTGATGCGCTATTTCATGCGCTGTAAAAAAGAATGGATAATCGACAGAAGTTGTATCTGAACCATCTTTCAAATCCCTCAAATCAGCAACAAAACCAATACTTTCAGAAAAAGGAATCATTCCCGGAAACGATTGTGCAAATTGAGCATATCGTGGAAACTCAACTATTTTTAAATGATTGTATTTGAATGGAGCCAGATTCTCCGAATAATATTCTAAAGAAACCTTAGCACTATTTAAAAAACTCTCTAAGTTAAAATCATGATCAGCATCGTGATAAACCGCTAATTCGATCTCTTTTCCCGTTGCCGGATTTGTCCATAATTCTTCTTTTACTTCATATTCGGCCGACAAAATTGAAAAGTAGTTAATCATAGGAATAGGCATTTTGTAATGGAAATACAATCTGTTGTTCTCTTCCCATTTCTTAACCAAATCGCCCGGAGCTAATGCTATTTGATTTTTCTTTGTACTAATAATTGCCTCGAAAGTAACAAAATCAGCACAATGTGAAATAAAATTATGATTTCGACCAAATTCATCTTCTCTAGTCATAGCCACTTGTTTTTTAACCAAATCGTGTTTCTCTCTCACTTTATTACTAAAAATCTCGGCACCTGAATTATAACCAATACTAGGAAAATAATTACTATCGAAAAATGTACCATTCTTATGAACTATGGACTTGATACCTGCATTTGTAAATCCTTTTGGCTCAGATATAAATTCAAAAAACATTTGAACCGAATCGTTTGGAATTAATGGTTTTTCTAACTGATAAATATAATAATCCAAATCATTATTCTCATGAACCAATTTACTTTCGGATCCAAAATGTACCGATTTAATATATTCATTCTGAACAATATGTAAACTATCAATCGATTTATCTGTTGAGTTCTTTAACCAATATTCGCCTTTTACCTGTAGTTTTCCTTTATCAGGATAAATATCTCCATTTATCTTAATATCAGTAATCTTAGGTTGATTTACACGTTCATATTTCTTGTACAAACGCTCATATTCGACTTGTTGCTTTTCTTTGGAATATGATCTTTCAAAATCATTTAAAATATTCGTATTATAATATATAAACGATCCAGTAAGCACAAATAATGCAAGCATAA
The DNA here is from genome assembly GCA_016342685.1 of Bacteroidales bacterium. GTDB lineage: Bacteria > Bacteroidota > Bacteroidia > Bacteroidales > UBA12077 > UBA12077. Next base: position 1,376,837 of record JAEINU010000001.1, read on the forward strand.
CAACCAATGAATTTCTGGTTTGTTTTGTTATTCTATTTTTAAGAATATGAATGCGTTTTCCGATTGCATTTTCCTTATGATTATTCCATAATAAATTAGATAAAACAACCATAATTCCTGCAAAAAACGTCCAATATATAGTGAATACCCAGTACGGCAATACAGAATATCCATAACCATCTATATCGGAAAACGACCAATTTGGTGCGCCTCTAAAAATAAACAGATTATGCTGAATGATTAAATCGGCAAATTGCGAATGCCAAACCATGTAAATTATCATTGCAACATAGGCAAAGTATTTATTGTTAATAGCTATTTGAACAAAAAATGCTAAAACGATAAACAGCAAATATTGTATGTATTGCATTCCAAAAATAGAAGTAAAATACTGACTAATTTTAATATTGTAAAAACCATCGAGTAACTGATACGATATTCCAAATCCTATTAAAACAAATAATAACATTGCAACAGCCAAAGCTAAGGTAATCATCTTACTAGCCATCGTTATCCAACTTGGGGTTGGCAAAGAATTAGATATTTCGCTCATTTTCAGATCGCGATCACGCCAAATCATTTCACCCGAAAATAAAATGATAATAATATAGATAAATAAGGACATGGAACCTCCCAAAATATCAATAACATGATAGGTTACAGGATAAGTATCGGTTCCGTATATCTCACCAATAGCTTTTGACGAAACAATTAGAAAAACTACAGAAACAATTGAAATTAGAATAAAGTAGATGTTTTTTGTGAGCCCTTTTAACTCAAAAGAAACTAAATGTTTTAACATTTTAAAGATCGATTGTTTCGAGTAATCCAAACTGAATTTAGGTTTTTCAATTTGTTCCGAACTTCCGTATGATTCTTCTAAATGAGTCTTAATTTTAGCTTTCTCGGTTCGATTAAAAACAGGTTTTAAAATATACGAAAATTTAAATCTGAAATAACCTAAAGCCAGAACAGCAAAAGAAATACAAGTCCATAATATACGATTGTATAAATAAACGCTTTCGAGAGAAACAGCTTCGTTATTCATATCAGAAGCCGAACTTCCTGTCGAAACAACTAATGATGCAGCCATTCCAAATGGATCGAGCAATGCTGCTAATGTTCTTGTATCAACAGCCTGCATAATCCCCTGACTAATGGCATACAAAACATACAATCCTAAAATGCTTAGCCAATTTACAAGTACATTTCTAAGCAGAAGACTCATTACAAAAAATATTGAGGTTACCAATAAAACATTTGGTATTATTCTGGCTAAATATGGATTTATATAGGCACTCCACATAAAATCGCCAAACAAGTCGGGCTTTAAATATGGCATTTGTGTTCCCACAAATATTCCAATACCAACTGCAGTAAAAATGGCTAAATTAATAAAATAGGCTGCACAAAATCGTCCAAATATGTATTGATATTTTTTAATTTGCGAGGTAAATAAAATCGATAAGGTATTGTATTTAAAATCTTTAATTACAATATTATTTACAACTGCTACCATAATAAATATACCAATGTAACTAAATATCCCAAAGATGATATCCAATGTTCCGGGTGCATTAACTTTAACGTTATCGCCCGAAATATTCATATTTATTGATTTAAATGCTCCACCTGCTATATTCATTAAAAAGAATGCAAAAGCAAAAAGTATTAACCAGTAAAAATAGATTGCCGGACGTTTGAATGCCCGCTTTATTTCGAATAAAAAAACTTCTTTAAACATAAGTTGAGTGTTTTAAATTAAACATAATTGCCAGTTAGTTACTTACCGAATTAATAGCCATAAAATACACATCGTCTAATTTTGGTTCTATCTGATTAAAACCATTTCCTGGATTTTCTTCACTAAAAATATGAATCAGCGGTTTTCCCCCATTTAAATGCGAATACACAATATGGAAATCTTCTTGATATTTTGAAAAATCATTCTTATCAATGATCTTCTCCCAAATTTTTCCACCCAACTCACTCATAACGTTTACGGGTTTGCCATTTAAAATAACTTCACCACTATTTATTATAGCCATATCCGAACATAGATCACTCACATCATCGACAATATGCGTTGAAAGAATAACCACTTTATCTTCGCTAATTTCGCTAAGCAAATTGTTAAAACGAACACGTTCGGCAGGATCAAGACCTGCTGTAGGTTCATCAACAATAATTAATTTAGGATCGCCAAGTAAGGCCATTGCAATACCGAAACGCTGTTTCATTCCTCCACTAAAACTACTTACATACTTATTTCTGAAATTGTGTAAGTTAACCTGATTCAATAAAAATTGAACTAGCTCCTTACGCTCCTTTTTATTCGACAATCCCTTTAAAATAGCTATATGATTTAATAACTCAACTGCCGATATTTTAGGGTAAATTCCAAATTCTTGAGGTAAATAACCCAACACTTCTTTTAGCTTTTCTTTCTCTGTTAAAACATTTATTCCATTAAATGTTATTTCGCCTTGATCTGCTTCTTGTAAAGTAGCAATTGTTCTCATCAATGTAGATTTTCCTGCACCATTAGGCCCAAGCAATCCGAACATACCCGAATTAATTGTTAAGTTCAGATTGTTTAAGGCTTTAATGCCGTTCTCATATGTTTTTGATAAATTCTTTATTTCCAGTTTCATAATATTTTATGTTTTTTGATTTTTAAGTTTAATACTCTAATTGTTCTTCTTGCAGATCTTTCAACTGTGCCTTTGTAATCTTTTTTACTCCTTCAATTAATTCAAACTCTGAATTATTAACAGTAATAAAATTAATTTTAACAGCTTTATAGTTTAGTTTTTTAATGAATATTCAGGAAAATCAGCACCAAAAGATATTTCGAATGATACTTTTATATTCTTTCGCTTATACCTTATCACATCGTATCTGAGAGTCATTATTTCATAATCACAAATTCCTTGTGCAATTGGAATCTCTTTAATAATTTCATTTTCCGGTATTGCAAAATAAAGTCTGCTTTTTCTTGAACCTGAAATTAAGTCTTGAAATTTATTTAGACCTACTCCTTTTGTATTAAAACTAAAATTGAAATCATCAAAGTTCTTGAACAAATCTTCTACGTGATCTTTACTTTTCAGGTTTTGCAAATCAGTCTCTGTATAATTTGTAATTGAACCAGATGAGCCTCCATACATATGTACTGACATGTTTTTACCTGATTGTGCAAAAACAACTGATGATAATATTATTGAGGTAATAATTAAGAATACTGTTTTCATAACTTCATTGATTTTAAGTTTCTGAAACAAATGTATTGGATATAAAAAAAGCAAATAGTTAAGCAAGTGTTATACAGTGTTAACGAGTGTTAACATAATTTTTTTCTATACTTAGATTAAGTAGATTTGTGTAAACTTTAATAAATGAAAAAACAGATTTTTTACATATTGGTCTTGATAATTATTTCTGTATCAGGAATTTTAGCCATTCAGTTTTTTTGGATTTATAATTCATATAAAATCAACAGAATGCAATTTATTAAAGAAATTGATCAGGCCTTGGAAGTTTCTGTTCAAACCGAAATGAACGCCAGATATTCAGAAATGGTTAATTTTATGTTTTCGAGCGACGATATTACAATTCTAAAGACTCAACCCGATACCGTTAATGGCGTAAGTATTGATTCATTGCTTCAAGAAGCCATGGCAACAGATCAATCTGGAGAAAGTTCAACATCAATGAACATAAATATTATACCTCAAGGAACTGACTCTGCAAGCACTGTTCCTGATTATATAGGCTTAGACATTAAGAATTTACTACGAACAATATTTGTGGAAGAACTACAAGGTAAAACATCCTTAAATTTTGAAATGCTCGATTCACTTCTTCAAATTGAATTTAAAAATAGAAATATTGAAAGTCCTTATATTATTGAATTAATGGATACAGAAAAGGATTCGCTAATAAAAACAAATAGAGGACAAACTGTTACAACAAAAAAAATCCAAGGACCGAAGGATTTAACTGTAACTGTTTCACATATAGAAACACATGATGAAAAAACGATTGCAACAAAAAACATTCTTCGATCAAAAGATGTTCCTGTATCAGTTTTAAATAAAACACACGTTAGATTGGGCTTTCCTAAACAACGACAAGTTATTTTATCGCAAATGGCTGGCATTTTAGGAGCATCCTTTTTGTTGGTAGTAATTGTAGTACTTTGCTTTATTTATATGCTGCGTACTATTCTTAAGCAGAAAAAGCTTTCCGAAATTAAGAATGATTTCATTAACAATATGACACATGAGTTAAAAACTCCAATTGCCACTGTAAGTGCTGCAGTTGAATCGATGCAAAACTTTAATGTGTTAGAAGATAAATCAAAAACTGAGCGGTATCTTGATATTTCATCTAAGGAGTTAAAAAGGCTGTCGGGCTTGGTCGAGAAGGTTTTAAATATATCTGCCTACGAGCAAAAAACACTTAAATTAAATCCTGAAAAAATAGATTTTAACGAACTTATTCAGAATATAATTACTAGTCAATCGATTAAAAATTCGGATAAAAAAGTTGAAATAGAATACATTGCAAAAACTGAAAATAAATTTATTATAGCTGATCGAATTCATCTCACAAATGTTATGAATAACCTAATTGATAATGCAATTAAATATTCAAACAACGAGGTAAATATTGAGGTAACTTTCGATCAACAAAACAATCACAGCACAATTCGAGTAAAAGATAACGGACTCGGCATATCTAAACATAATCAAAGTAAGATTTTTGAAAAATTCTATAGAGTACCAACCGGAAATATTCATAAGGTAAAAGGTTTTGGATTGGGCCTGCATTATGTAAAAAGCATTATTGAAGAACAGCAAGGAACTGTTGAAGTTAAAAGTACTTTCGGAAAAGGAAGTGAATTTTTAATTACTCTACCCTAACATGGAACAACTAAAAATATTATACGCAGAAGACGAAGATGCTTTAGGATTAATTGTAAAAGACAGTCTTGAATCGAGAAAGTTTGAGGTCGATTATTTTAAAGATGGTAAATCGGCCTTAGAAAGTTTTTATAAAAACAAGTATCATATCCTTGTTTTAGATGTTATGATGCCCGAATTGGATGGCTTTTCTCTTGCCAAAGAGGTTCGCAAAACAGATAAAACTATTCCAATAATTTTTCTAACAGCTAAATCGCAAACATCAGATGTTATTGAAGGTTTTGAGTTGGGAGGAAATGATTATTTAAAAAAACCATTTAGTATTGAAGAGTTAATTGTTAGAATTAAATCATTAACAAGTCGGAGTTTTAAAGAAATAACAAAAGAAGAAACTCTTTCTGATATCAGTATTGGACAGTATCAATTTAATTATACTCAACAATCGTTAAGTATTAATAGCAATATTAAGAAATTAACTCATCGCGAAACCGAGTTACTAAAACGTTTGCACGAAAATAAAAACGATGTTTTAGATCGCAAAGCTGTTTTGCTTGAACTTTGGGGCGACGATAGTTTTTTCAACGCACGAAGCATGGATGTCTTTATTACCAAACTACGTAGGTATTTTAAAGACGATCCAAGTATTCAGATTATAAATGTGCGCGCTGTTGGGTATAAACTTATTTGTTAATAAAACGATTTTTCTTTTTGCTTTATTAAGTTGTAATCAAGTTCGAACTTTTTAGTAAAAGCAGAGAAATCTTTACCGAAAACTTCTAGCGCATTCTTATAGGTTTGATTTGAATAGAATTCTATGAATTTATCGCGACCATATTTCTTTATTAACTCCTCGACAAAAAGTCCTGCCATATTATACGAAAAATCGTAACTGTAATCATACCAGTTCTCCCAAACATCTTTCACGAAGATTTTTTTCTTTTTGGTATTGTCTGTTAACTCTTCAAAATAGGCTTTTCGATCCAGATTGGTTTGATCGAAATAAGTTGCAGTACCTTCTGAAATAAAATTTGAAGATTCGTCTATTTCTGTGCAATAATGAGCTATATCATGCGCAATCTCATGCCCTTCGGTTTCGTTATTACCACCATGAATATAACATAAATAACTGCCCGTAAACGAAAGGTTTCTTTTCAGAACATTCTTCGCATCAATACGCGAACCCCAAATAAAATAGTCTATCTTTTTAGGTAATTCACTTTCAAAAAAAAGATTAATATTAGTGAATGCCAGCTCACAATCCGAAATAAAACGTTTATAGTTTATATCGGTTGTATCCTGAAAGTAAAAACGGAAATGATCCGTTTCAAAAAGGCTCCAGTCATTGTAAAATTGATCAAATCCAAACATTTCATACCACATTTCACTAGATTCTTCAATATTTGAGTAAGTTTCAATTTTCCGGCTATCTTCCAGCACCTCTCTGGATTTAACCTTATCTTCTTTTAAAAAATAATATATTCCTAAATAAATGTTTGCTCTGGATCGTATTGTTGAGTGAGGATCGTTATGCTGCGCTGCTTTTAGAAAATGAGGAAAGGCCTTGTCTATCTCATCTTCACGATAATATGCCCTACCAACCCAAAAATTATATTCGATATTCACTGAGTCTTTTTTTAGCAATTCTGTTCCAAACTCAATTAACTTCTCATACTTTTTATCCTCGTAAAGCTTCCACATCTTTTTTAGATTAGGACTCTGAGCGTTACTTACAAAAACATAACACAATAAGACAAAACCAATAAATATTTTTTTCATAATTTTCTCATAATGATTTAACAAAACTTAAAATTATATTTTTTTATCAATTTATTAAAGACTTCCACATTTTTATATCTCTAATTATATTCTTATTTTTCGTGTCTGTTTCAAACCTACAAAAACTATGAAAAAAGCATTACTTCTATTAAGTGTTATATTACTGATTGCCGGATGCGCATCGAACCGTTATACAAAAAAAGCTTCAAAATTCGAAGAAGCTGGTTTATATGAAGATGCCGCTGAATATTATTATCAAGCAATAAAAAAGAAAGATTCAAACGTTGAAGCCAAGCTTGGATTAAGGAAAAATGGACAGCTTGCCCTAGATCGTAAGCTTTCGGATTTTACTTTAGCATACAAACAAGCAGACTATAAAAAGGCGGTATATAACTACCTTGCAGCCGAAAAATATTACAATAAAATTACAGCTGTTCATGTGGAATTAGATTTTCCAGAATATCATAAAGAATATTACGAAGAAGCTAAAAACGATTACTTAAATCAGAAATATGCCGATGGATTAGATAAGCTTAATCGAGAAGATTTTTCTGCTGCACTTATGGTGTTAACTGAAATAAAAAGAATTGATGCAAATTATAAAGATGTACAAGATTTGTATACAACGGCAAAATATGAGCCTATGTATCGAGATGCAAATCAATATCTCGAAACGGGATTGTATCGAAAAGCTTATTATACTTTTGAAACAATCATAAAAGGTGCTGGAACCTATAAACAGTCGGTTTCTTTAAAAGATGAAGCTCAGGAAAAAGGTACAATTACTATTTTAGTTGATGATTTTTCGTATACAAATTATAATTACAATCAAATTGCTCAAAACGTTACAAGTGATGTAAAAGCAAAGCTAAGTAAGCTTAATAACCCATTTTTACGAATTATTGATCCATCTACTTTAAGTGTTAATATATTCGAGAATGGACAAATGAATATGCAAGCGGCGAATCTAGCCGGCATAAAAGCTATTCTTTCTGGAAAAATAATCAGAGTATCAGCAACAAACGGAAGACTCACAAAAGAAAATAAACGCGGATATCTAAAAGAAGTTACTAAAACTAAAAATGAATTGGGCGAAGAAATTAAAAAGGTAAAATACATTAAAACGAATTACATGGAATATAAGCAGGCAAATAAAGCCAGCTTTGGAATGGAATTCAAACTAATTTCTACAAGCGACAATTCGATTATGGTTTCGGATATGATTAGCAAAAACACCTCCGATAAAATACATTATGCTACATATAGCGGCGATAAAAAGAAATTAATACCAGGATATTGGAAATATAAAGAACGTAAATCCGAAAAGGATGTTCAAAAAGACAATAAATCAGATATTAACAGACTTCAGAATTTATTGAAGGCCGACAAAAATATTAAAGCGGCAAATACATTACTTAACGAAATTGTTAAAAAGTCGACCAAGGAAATTACTGAAAAAGTAAATAAGTATAATCCTGAAAAATAACATTGTTTTTAAAACACAATCATATGAAACGTTACCTTGTAATATTGATGATATTTTTAGCTTCTTGCGCTGCGAAAAAACAAGCAGCAGAACTTGAAGCACAACCAAGTTGGATAAAACAAAAACCTATGCCAACGGGTTACTATATTGGTATTGGATCGGTAAAGAAAATAGGTACTTCGGCTCAGTATATTGCGAAAGCAAGACAAGAGGCATTAACTGATTTAGCTGAAAGTGTGTCGTCGAATGTAAGTTCAACATCTGTTTTACACAGTATAGAAACTCAGTATGGTTTTTCTGAAACTTTCGATCAGAAGATAAAAATTAGTACCGACGACTATTTAGAAGGATTTGATCCTGTTGCTTTTTATGAAAATGAACATTCTTATTGGGTTTATTATAAGATAAGTAAATCTACTTATCATGAGATGAAAGAAAAGAAAAAGCAAGAAGCAATTTCAACTGCAGTAGCAAAATATCAGTCTGGAATTCAAGAACAAAATCTAGATAAACCTCAGGAAGCATTAGCATTTTACTTACAAGGTTTACAGGCAATTAAAAGATATTTAAACGAAGAAACACCAACTAAATTTAACGGAGAGCGCATTGATATTGGGAATGAAATTTATACATCGGTAAATGATATCTTAAATGCTCTGGAAATACAAGCAAAAACAAGTTCGATTAATGTTAAACGAGGTACCATGTTTAATGAAAGCCTCGATTATTTGGTAACTTATAACTCTAAGCCGGTACATGGAATTCCTGTTAAAATTAAATATTCTGGAGGATACTTGAAAAATGATTCGCATGTTTCTGATATGAACGGTTTGGTGCAACTACAACCAGAAGTTCTTAACTCAAGAAACGGAAAAGGACGAATTACTGCAAAAATTAATCTGCAAGGATTAGCTCAAAAATCTGTTGATGATTTATTTATCAGAGGCTTAATTCTCAAACGTAAAATGGAATCGGCTATTACATATGTTATAATAAAGGCGCCTTCTATTGCTTTAAGAATTGACGAGAATTCATGTACTGAAAACAATTGTAATCAGATCAAGAATATTTTTAATCAGAATGCCAATCAATTTGGTTATGAAATAAAAACATCTGAATCCAGCGATTATATTTTTGAACTGTTCTTTGGTTATAAACAAGGCGAACAGGCTGGAGGATTAGTTTCTGTTTATATTTCGGGCGAATTAGCCATAAAAGATCAATTAAATAACATTATTTGGGTAAAGCAAACAGAGAATGTTAAAGGGGTTGGGAATAACATAAATCAAGCGAAAAACAAAGCATTTTCAGAATTTCAAACAGCTTTAGACAGAAAATACTTTAAACAAGGTATTGATGCATTGAAATAGTTAAAAGATAAAATCACAAGATATATAAAACTGTCACGCTCCATTTATAGAAGTGTGACAGTTTTTTTTAATAGATAATAGCATTATTTTCAGATAGAATTCCAATATATTAATTGTTCAAGGTTTGGATTCCCTCTCTTGCTAACAATAAATTTTATTATTGGACTACTTCTTATTAAAAGAAAATATTAAGGTATCGAAATCACATTTACAACCACTTCTTTCGATTAAAGTAAAACAACATTCCAATGGTAACAATAATCATTGCGCCCCACATGGCAAAATAGCCGTATTTAAAATGTAACTCTGGAATATAATCGAAATTTGTACCGTAAATACCAGCAATAAATGTAAGAGGAATAAAAATAGATGCAAATATAGTTAAGACCTTCATTACATCATTAGCCCGATTGCTTATATTTGTTTGATACAGATTAATTTGATCGGAAACCATGGTGTAATAAATTTCGACTGCTTCGAAAGCCTGAATTGTAAGATCTTCCAGATCAATCCAATAATGTTTGGTATCAGAACTGATTAAACTGGTATCACTTTTCAAAGCTTTTAAAGCTATTTCTTTAACTGGTCGAATCGATTTTCTTACAAAATTTATATCTGTTTTTTGGGTATAAAGAATTCCAGCTATTTCTTTAGAATGTGTTTTTATTATTATTTCTTCTTGCTTTTCAATATCGTTCCCAAGAATTTCTATGTTATGCAAATAACTATCAACAATTGTATCCACTAATATGTATTGCAAGTAATCTGCTTTTCGCGATCTAATTTTCCCTATTGCATTTCGCAATCGATTCCTTACGGGATCAAAATAATCACCCACTTGCTCTTGAATAGAAATAATATAATTATCGCCCAGAATAAAAGACATCTGTTCCGATTTTAGAGCATTCGTCTCATTTTCAAAAAATATAACTTTGAGGATAATAATAACATGGTTCTTATCTTCAATTATTCTTGGGCGTTGATCTGTATTCAAAATATCTTCCATCGCCAAAGACGATATATCAAACTGCTCCTTTACATTTTTTAATAAATCGATATCGTGCAAGCCATCAATATTAATCCAGGTAACTGAATCTTTACTAATAAGACCATTAAAGTCGGTATCACTTTCAAGTTCTCTTTCTGCAAAATCTGACTCGCTATATTTTATAAGTCGAATCCTGCTCTCATCCATCTTTTGTCGGCCAATATGAATTAAAGAACCAGGGGCCTTCCCTACCGATGATTTTCTATTTTTAATAAATCTTGCCATAATTTGAGTGCATTAAACGTTCTTTTCTAAATTTGCCTTTTGTTCATCAATGTTTTTCACAATTCGCTCTTGAATCTTTATTAATCTTTCTATAGTATTCTCTAATTTTTGAATCTCTTCTTTATCGTCGAGTTCTTTAATTTGCTTTTTTAAATTCTCTATTTTTTGATCAATCTCTGAAATATATTCCTTCTTTTTCTCAAGAGCTCCTGCTTCAATAGCTTTATCGAAGATTAATTCTTCAGGAGATTTTTCCTTATTATCAATCTTTTGTGATTTCTCAGATTTTGGTATAAACCGCGCATCATCTACCTTTCTTTGATTCATAAATGATGGTGACACAATCTCGATATTATTTTCGTGAAGAAAATCAATTACCTTGCTATTTAGTAATGAACTTGTGGTAAAATATTTCCCGCTATCTTCCAAGAAACCATGTATTTTATAGGTAACAGAGAAATCACCTAACTCAGTTATATATACATACGGATCTTTTAATCCTGTTTCTACAGCTGCATTTTTAAGACATTTTTCGATCTTTCTCTGAGAAACCTCATATCCTAAAGATAGAGTCGAAGAAATAACGGTATTTGATTTTCTAGTAAGTTTTACCGGATTTGAAGATATATATAAATTTGGAATTGTAACAAAATTGCTGTCTTCTAACTGAATTTCGGTATGAAATATATTCTTTTTTGTAACTCTTCCTGTTAATTCGCCAACTTTTATAAGATCACCAATTTTATACCTTTCCATGGCATTATTCATTATTCCTGCCATTAAATTGCCCAAAACAGTTGTTGAACTTAATGCAATTGCCGCACTTATTACAATAGCTAAAAAACTCAAAACTTGCCCCTTCAACCCCTTATCAATTGGAAGCGATAAAATAAAAGTTAAGATACCAACCAAGGATATTAATATAGAAATAGTTTGCCGAGTAATTTGGTGTGATTCTTTATCTGATTTAAACTGATTAAAAATCCATCTATGAATGAGTAATACCAATATTAAAATTAGTATAACCACACCAGATCCCATCAATGATGCCAATATTTCGAAAACTTTTTCCATATATTAAGTCTTAATTAAACAATCAAGTTAGAAAAATCATTTTACAATAAAAAAAACATTTTAACACAAGAAAGAAATTCTATTCTTTATTTACATCCAGAATTAATCAATTAACCTATATTTTATTACGACATTAAGAATCTGTTATAAAACCATTACTCTTTTTTGTATACAATTGTTCTGTGTGGATAAGGAATTTCAATTCCTTCTTTATCAAATCGCTTCTTTATGCTTTCATAAACATCGCACTGTAAAACAAATGCATCATCGTTAGATTCCGACCATACATAGGCTCTAAGTATTACCGAATATTCAGATAAGTTTACTAATTTTATCAATAGAATAGGTGCATCATTATTTGTTTCTTCATTAGTCCGTACATCTAAGAATTTTGGATGCTTTATTATTTCTTCTTGAATTATTCGTTTTGCTAAATCGATATTGGAATCGTAACTAATTCCAAATTCAATATGCTTTTTAATTCTTTGATCAACAATAGAACTATTCACGAGAGTTGTTTCACTAATTAGACTATTAGGTATAATAATCCTTCGATTTTCGTAATCTCTTATAACGGTATGGCGTAAAGTAAGTTCTTCAACAATTCCTTTCATTCCTTCTGATCTTAACTCGATTGTATCTCGCACACTAAATGGTTTAAAAATAAGAATGAAAATTCCACTCAAAATATTCGAAAATGCTTTTTGCGAAGCAAAACCAATTGTAGCTGCCAAAATTCCAGCTCCTGCAAACAAACCTTTCCCAACAAGTTTTAGTTCTGGCGTTAACAGAAATATGATAATTAATACTATTGTGAAAATAATAAACGAAACACTATTTTTTATAAATACAAACTTTGTTGGATCAGCATTTAGTTGTTCTGATTTTCTACGAATTGCAACTGATAAAACCTTACGGATAATAAATGAAACTACGTATGCTAATAATATCAATCCTCCTATTAATAACCAATATTTCCAATCAAATTTCATAATTTTATAGATTTTAAGATTTTTTACACCATTATTAGTCAACCTGTTCCTAATACTTCGGAATGAGTTTGAAACCCATAAATTGGTACATTATAATTCATCAATACCACAATGTTTGAAGTTAAATTTAAGGGTTCATAAGGATTGCCTTTTCTGCCCGAAAGAATAATTCCTTTTATCTTAGTTTTAGCTGATAAAGTAATTGATTGATAATGACCAAAAAACACATAATTAAAATCCTGTTCAGCAAGGAACTGTCTCTTAAATTTCTTTATAAATGCACTTTGATTATCGATTATTGGTAACATACATTTATCATTATAAATTTTCTAAATATATGAAATAATTCTATTTGAAATTCCATTTGATAATAAAATTTGATTGCAAGTGCTTTTAATAAAAAATAACAAATACTTTATCATAATTATTATAGTTTAATATCATAATATAAAATAATTAAGAAACACATTATCAATCTATATATCTCGTTTAATTTTCTTAAAATTTTTCTATTAATAAAAAATTCTCTATTTTGTATGCACTAAGAAATTTAAGTTATACGAAATAAGTATTCATTATTAATTAAAGTACACCAATCCAATAATATCATTAATTTAAAAATCACCATATGAAAGTATTCAAGACATTTTTAGCACTAAGTCTAATATTATTTACATCACAAATATTTGGACAGAACCTACCTGATTCTTATCAAACCATGTTCGGCGAAATTATTACAAACTTTGAAACAATTCGTACAGGGAATTCTGTTAGAAAAGGCAAGAATACATTAAGCCTTCTTAACGAGAATAAAATTGCACTCCGAACTGAACATAAAAAAAAGATAAAAAATCTAACTTTCATTAAAAAGACCGATGATGAAAATAACACTTATTGGATTGCAGCAAACCAGCTTACAATAGATATGGTAAATAAATATGAAGAGTATGTTACGGAGACATTAGAAGCTATGCTTGAATTATCTGAAAAGAAATCGAAAGAATAAATTACTTGTTAGATTTCTATGAAACGAAACAAGGTCTTCATAATTATTTAGCCTAGATTACTAGTGATGCGTTAAACTTTAGACGCTAAAGTTTAACACATCACCAGTGTATTGTAATTAATAGATAAACACGTAATACTTCTCAATAAATTATTGATCTTAGGATTTTAAGTTTTTCCTTAAAATTAGTATCTCCCAATAAATAATGATATATAACCATCCATAACAAACTCAAGAAGGCATAATATTTAACCTCTTCCATATTAGCTTTTCCGTAACCCTCCATAAAATAATCAAACTTTCTGCTCCCATAATAACTAATAAAAGGCCTCGCCAAATCATAAGCTTTTGGTCCTGCCGAAAGATCTCCAAAATCGATAATACCTGCTACCCTACCATCATTAATTCTTATATTCCAGTCTTCATAGTCAAAATGTAAAAGTACACTCTCTGTTGAATCTAAAAATGATTCATTTTTATTAAAATATTCTTTTGCTTTTTCTATTTCTTCCAATGATAAAAAGTTGCCTTTTTTAAAGAAATTAAGACTTTCTTGAAATTCCTTATAAATTTTTTCTTTTAAACTAAGATATTCGCCCTTTCCATTCAATCCAATAAATCCAAAACCTTCAGTTCTTGTTTTATGAATATTACTTAATATATTCCCCATCTGGCAATATATTTCCTTTTCTTGTTTAGGACTAAGCTTGACTTCATCTAAATCAATACCCTCCATATATTCTTCTACAACAAAATCTTTATGCTTATAAAAAATCTTTGGAACAGGCAAATTTTTCAAATTTTCACAAGCAAAAATTTCCCTAAAGACCTGCACTTTTTCCCTTGGCATTTTCAAAATGTACTTGCCTTTTGTGGTTTCAATAATTTTCACCAATTGTTCAGCTCCTTTAGATTTATCAACAATTTTAATTATGGTTTCATTTAAAGAATCTTCAAATAATCGAACTGTTTTATCTTCATTCATAACAATCAATTTGAAATTACTGCATAATGTCACTTACATATTGATTACAGATATGCGAATATAATCGTATTCTGAATATTTAGATTTTTTTATATAATCATTTACATTGTTCTAATAATGTAATGATTACTCCTGCTAACTTAAAGAACTCTTAACTTTTTTGTTCATTCAAATATTTTTTTTACTTTGTTTTATTATCCTCTATGGAACTGTTTAATCAAACTGCCAAATTGTATACAATGAAAACGGAAAAAATACTTTTAAAAAGAATAATTTCAAATCAATTCATTCATAACTATTAATTGTAGCAACAATGTTTTTATTAGCAAGCCTTAGAACACCATTTAAAATAGAAAACACCAAGATTATATGAATCAAAATACTAGGATATATATAATAATGAGCTCCATTATTGATATGGAATATAAAACCAGAAAGCCACAAATTTGCTAAATTTGTATACAGCCAACTTGCTATTAATACAGCAATTATGAATACAATTAAATACTCTTTCATTAATAACTTAATAATACTTTGAACTGTTGCACCATGAATTTTTCTAATAACAACATCTTTCGATCTTAAATCAACAATTGATTGTGCATAGAAATAAAAACCAAAAAAAATTAAGATCAAGGTTAGGCTTGAAAAAGCGGTCATATACTTTAACATAAAATCTTCTTCTTGATATAACGATTTAAGATATTCTTTATAAAAAATCAATTTAGGTTTTCTCTTATAAATACGCTCATAAACATCGGAAATCATTTCTGTTCTCACCTGATCATCTGAGGTAAAAGTTACGAGTATTTCATAACATTGTTCGGGCTTACAAACTATTAGGATGGGATAATTTTCTTTTCGGACCGGAACCATACTAATATCTTCTACTACACCAATAATTCTCATTCCTGATTCTAATTCATGACCAATAATATTAACCACTCCAATTTGTTTTGCTAAAGATTTACTAACAATACAATTCGAATTATTATTACTATAAGTTTTAAACCCTTCGCCTTGTATATATCTCACACCTAGAGTTTCTAATGTGTTTTGATCTACACTCAACTTTGCAGTCAAAACATATCTTTCAACTTCATCTACGCACTTTATTCGAGTCATTCCCTGAGGTAATTCTGAAGGAGGCATTTTTCCTATTCTCGTTACTCCTGATACGGTTGAAAGCTTTTTCAATTCCAATGAAAACACATTAAAATCTTGTTCAGATAAATCATTCTTCATAATAACCAGCTCCCGATTCTTAATCCCGAGATCTCTGTTAACCACAAACTGCAATTGTGATTTAATCATAAACGTACAAGAGAGTAAAACAAATGCTACAAATATCTGAACACCAAGAAATATATTCCCAAATACTTTTTTTCTTTTCGCATAATTATATGTCTTTAATCTGTCAATGCGATGATATTTTATTATTGATTTAAAATAAAACATTGGAATCACAGTCGAAATGATGAGAATTATAATAGATGTGGATATAAAAACTCCATCAAACCAGTTAAAGTAGTCTTTAATAACGATATTTAAATTATCGAAAGACGAATATGCTTTTCTGCTTAATAAATATGCAAAACATGCTGCAACAAAAACAAAAATTGCACTATCAGAAACAAAGCCATACCAAACACTACTCCTGTTTACACCAAATATTCCTTTTAAAGCAAACTCCTTTATTCGCATACGCAAAAGAATTATAAACATTAAGTTATAATTAAAAACAATACACATAAACATTAATATAATAGCTATTAGAAATACAGATATCAATTTAATATTTCCTGAAGGATATGTATTAAAGTTTAAAAATTCCGATCTTAGATACACCTCTTTTAAAGGCTGAAAAAAGAATCCTTCCTTGTATGTAGTTCCTTTAAATTGGTATTCCTCTGCTTGTATACTATTTAATTTTTCAATCTTATTATTTTCCTTCAGTAAAATAAAAGCTAAATCAAAATAACTATCATTAAAACCAAATACCTCCTCATTTTTCACAAAAAGATCACTACGCAAACAGGTTGTATTCTTAAAATCATCAATTACCCCTGTTATTGTAACCTGTATTGTATCGTTACTATTTGTAAGAACTATAATATCTCCTACTGGATTTCGGTTGCTGTAATTTTTTTTAGAAAATGACCTGGAAATTAAACAATCATTTTTTTCAAGATTAAAAGATGAGCTATCTCCATAAATAAAATTAGGACTAAAAATATTTAAGAAATCACCTTCATAGAAAATAACGTTTTGACATATTGAATTCGAATCCTTTCTAATATTCATGTTTTGTATATTATTTATACCAACATAAGATTCAACTTCTGGATATTTCTGCTTTAAATCTTCAAGCGTTGGCATCCAGGCAGGTAAAGTATAATCTGGATCGGATCCGCTAATGGTCGAATTAATCATTCGATATATTCTATCTTTTTTTACAAAATTATCGTGAGTTAATTCACCATAAATAAACAAGCTTAATAAGCTAATCACAGAAATCAATAGTATATATGCCAAAAGGTTAAAAAAAAACAAAGATGATCTTTTCTTTATTCTTTGAAAGAGAAGAGAAAAATATAAGTTTATCACGTGGAAAAATTATAAGTATTGGTATGAAATCCTATTCTTAATACAAGTATAACAATAGTATTTTTATTCTAATAGATTTTTGTTGTAAAAAACATATAATTCTAATAAACAATAATACTTTTAACCAATTACTTTTTGTTTTCTTTTAACCTAAAATTTATGTGCCTTTTGCTTAAAATCGCAAAAGGCATATTTTTATTTAATTACATATGCAGATTACTTTAAGATCTCACAAAAACGTTTTAATTAATCTGATTTTTTATAGTTTCAATTTCTTTTTGCAAAAAGATGAAATCTAAGGTGTTCTTATAATTTAAAATTAATAAGCTTACACTAAGCTATTAATAAGTGTCAAATTATTATTTTTAGTTATAATTTATTTAATATCAGACACTTTACTTGCATTTGTGATTAAATTGTTATTCTTTTACAATACGAAAAATGAAACTCTATTCGCAATACACTGTTTTCTTCTCATCTAAATTTTCTTGCAGATAATTGTCTAGTAGAACTTTAATAATATTTTATGTTAGATTTTAAAATTTACAATCCAAGTACAAAACTGTCAACACTGGATAAAATGAATACCGTTGACTTCTTACACAAACATCTAGAACAATATGGAGATGAAAAATCAGATATTGAAAAAGCTATCAAATATTCTTTAAAAGAAGAGTTATCATTTGGTGGATTTATTCTTAAAGCTTTTGATAAAGATCAACTAGTCGGAGTTGTAGTTATTAATAAAACAGGAATGTCGGGATATATTCCCGAAAACATTTTGGTTTATATAGCTGTGGATAGTTCTCAGAGAGGTAAAGGACATGGCAAATCGTTAATGAATAAAGCGATTGAATTATGTGAGGGAAATATCGCATTGCATGTTGAAAAAGATAATCCAGCTAGATTTTTATATGAAAAAGTTGGATTTACTAATCCATATCTTGAAATGAGACTAAAAAAATAAAATTATGGCTTTTGTTGTTTTAAATACGGAAAAACTATCACATAATTTCACCTATTTAAATAAAATGTTTAAAAAGCATAATATTGAATGGGCTGTTGTTTCTAAAATATTATGTGGTCATAAAGGATATATTACCGAAGTAATTAATCTTGGAATAAAGCAAATTTGTGATTCAAGGGTTTCCAATCTTAAAGTTATTAAGGATATTGACCCCAAAATAGAAACGATTTATATAAAACCACCTGCAAAACGATCTTTAAAAAGTATCATTAAATATGCCGATATCAGCATTAATACCGAATTCTCTACCATAAAGCAACTTAATGTAGAAGCTAAAAAGCTTAATAAAACCCATAAGATAATAATTATGATCGAGATGGGCGAACTTCGTGAAGGAGTTATGGGGGATGATTTCATTGACTTTTACGAGTCTGTATTTAACCTTTCTAATATTGAAGTGGTTGGAATAGGAACAAATTTAAATTGTTTATATGGTGTGCTACCAAATCAAGATAAACTAATTCAGTTAAGTTTATATGAGCAATTAATTGAAGCAAAATTTAATAAAAATATTACATATGTATCTGGTGGCTCATCTGTTACTATACCATTGATATTTAAAGGACTTTTGCCAAAAAGCATTAATCACTTTAGGGTGGGAGAAACACTTTTTCTTGGCACAGATGTCTACAACGACAGCACGATTAGAAATATGGAACATAATGTTTTTCAATTATTTGCCGAAATAATTGAATTATCAGAGAAACCTATCGTTCCAAGTGGTGAAATGGGAACAAACGTTGAAGGTGCAGAGTATGAATTTAATGATAGTGATTTAGGAAAAAATTCATATCGAGCAATCCTTGATATTGGTTTATTAGACGTTGAAGATAGGCATATTCAACCAAAAGACAATTCAATAGAGATTGCTGGCTCTAGTTCTGATATGATTGTACTAGACATAGGGAAAAACTCAAAAAATTACAAAGTGGGTGATTTAATTGAGTTTCAGCTAGACTACATGGGTACATTGAGTGTTTTAAATTCTAAATATATTGAAAAAAAGATAAAATAATATAGTTGGTAGCAAACTCCCGCCTTCCATTATAGATTGTGAAGCAATGTTGACTAACGTCTTATTTTTTTTTCAATATATTTTGAGTTTACTATCCTTAGGGTGCCTACATAGTCTAATCTAAATTCTATCAAATCGCCTACTTTATATTTCTTTCTATTTTTGTCAAGGTCAATTACAATCATATCTGAACTCGCTCCTGCTATTTTAATAGTTTTATCAACTAATTCAATATGATTAATATCTACATCAAGCAATCCTAAGTCTATAATTGCCCTGTTTGAAGTTTCTCCAATGTTTTTTTGGTCAAACTCGAATTCCTCTCCTTCAACATTAGTTCCAAGTTCTCCTTCAGGAATCATTGGTTTTTCGATTAATTCAATTATCTCAGAATATAATTTAAATATATCCGATTTCATTTTTTTAAAAGGTCTATTATTATAAACATCAGTACCTAAAAAAAGAGTTTCTCCCACCCTAAAATGATTGATTCCTTTAGGTAGCAAATTTTGAAAAATTAATGGTATTGTAACAGATGAACCTCCTGAAACATAATCGATTTGTCTTTTAAATTTAGCTTCAATCAATTGCTCATATAAACTTAACTGAATTAATTTATCTTGATTTGGTAGTACACCATATAAACAGGTTAAATTAGTTCCAATGCCCACCACTTGAATGCTTTTTAATTTGAAAACACTTTCATAGAAAGCCATAAAATCATCGCCCATCACACCTTCCCTGAGCTCACCCAATTCAATCATAATGATTATTTTGTGTATTTTATTCTGTTTTATAGCTTCGTCTGAAAGTAATTTAATCGTTTCAAATTCTGTATTCATGCTTACATCGGCATATTTAACAACATTTGAAACAGCCTGTTTTGCTGGTGGTTTTATATAAATTGTTTCAATCTTGGGATTGATTGATTTAATCATCTTTAGATTGGATACCCGGGAGTCTGATATTGTTTTTATATCAAATTTTAATAATTCTGTTAAATATTCTTTGTTTCCACTAAGTATTTTTGAAACCACTGTCCATTCAATACCGTTCTTTTTAAAAAGAGTATCGAGATAGTCAAAATTTAATTTTAATTTTTTTGTATCTAACGTTATAAAAGCCATAATTTTAATTTTTTATTACCTTACGTACTATACTCTCCGATAAATGTGCTAATATTTCATAATTAAGTTCATCGCTTATCTCGCTAAATGCACTAACCTTTATTTCTAAATCACCCTGTTTCCCAATCAAAACAACTTCATCTCCTACTTTTACATCATTAACATGCGAAATATCTACTATTATCATATTCATATTTACAACACCAATCACACTGCGTCTTTGACCACCTATAAGCACTCGCCCTTTATTGCTCAATGAGCGGCTGTAACCGAATGAATATCCAACAGGGATTAATGCAGTTGTAATATCAGTTTGAGCTAGATAAGAAATGCCGTATCCTATAAATTCACCGCTCTTGACTTTTTTTATGGCCATAATGTGACTATGCCATCCAAGAATCCTTTTTAAAGGATCAATTTTATTGCTTTTATGGTTGATATATTGGACATAAACTTCGCTACTCGACCAAAAACCATAAAGCATAATTCCTATTCTCACCAGATCCATTCTTGCTTTTGGATAAACAAATGCTGCTGCAGAATTAGCAACATGTTTATACCTTGGAATCAAATTATTAGCTTCAAGAGTCGCTAACATTTTTTTATATTTCTTTAACTGACTTTGTATCCTTACGTGATTGGAAACACTCTCGGCTCCTGCAAGGTGTGTACAAAATCCAGCTATTTCAATATAATCAACATTCTCTTTTATGATGGCAATCGCATTTTTTAGTTCTGTAGTATTTAAGCCTGAACGATTCATACCTGTTTCAGCTTCCAGATGAATTTTAGCCTTTAAATTAAGCTCTTTGGCATATTTTATTGCAATATTGAGTCGTTCAATATTAAAAACAAAAAATTCAATTCCTCGTGTAATTGCTCCTCTGATACTTGTTTCACACAACCATCCCATAACCATTATTGTTGCTGGTTTAGAGAGACTATCAAAAACCCGAATAGCTTCGCTATAATAAAAAACCGAGTAATGCTCTATTTCATTTTTTTCGAAAAGTGGAACAACTTGCTCTATGCCGTGTCCATAAGCGTTAGCTTTAACAACGGCTGATATTTTTACTTTGTTCCCAAGTTTCTTTTTTAAAAAAGCAATATTATTTTCAACTGCATTTTCATTTAGCGTTATTAGAGAATTATCAATCATCGCTTAATGTTTTTTTATAAATAGCATAAAATATATTTATTCCAGATTCAATAATATCATCAGGAAAATCAAAGTCAGGATTATGAAACTGTGGCTGATTTTTTCCAGATCCTAAACCAAAATAACATGCATTATATTTTTCTGTAAAATACCCGAAATCCTCGGACCACTTAAACGGGTTCTCAATATTTTGGATATCTAAATCAATCTGCTTTGCTGATTGTTCAACTATATTAACACAATCATCATTATTTACAGTTGCAGGAAATACTTCGCTATACGAAATCTTACATTCTAATTTTTCTTCTTTCGATATTTCTCTTATTATTTTTTCACACTTATCAGTGAGCACTTTCATGTCTTCATTTTCAAAAGCACGTAATGTAACCCTTAATTCAGCATAGCCTGGAGAAGTGCCAAAAGATATCTCCCCCAATTGAATGTGAATAATGGTGAGCAAAACGAAATCTTTAAAAAGCATTTTATTCTCTCTTAATCCATGCAGTTTTTTAATAATTTCAGAAATGGCATCTGCAGGACTAATTCCATTTTGTGGTTCGGCGGCATGGGCAGTTTTTCCAGTAAGTTGAATTGTCATGCCTTTTGAAGCCGAGGCAAAACTACCTTTTTTAAGTATTATTTTATGCTTTTCAAATCCGGGTACATTATGCAGAGCAAACATATAGTCCGGCTTAATATCAATAAATTTTGGATTTTCAACTACATCACGAGCGCCTTGTTCCACTTCTTCGGCAGGTTGAAAGAGCATGACACCCCTTCCTCTTTTAGGACGATTTTCAGAAATTTTCTGAGTAAGTCCTGCCAAGATTGCCATGTGTCCGTCGTGTCCACAAGAGTGTGCAATATGATCATTTATTGATGTGTATTCAACACCTGATTTTTCTTTAATCGGCAAAGCATCTAACTCTGATCTGAATACTACAATTTTTCCTTTCTCGTTTCCATTAAAAACAAATGCGACTCCAGTTTCTCCAAGTTTAATAATCTCATCAGGATTGAATTTCTTGATATAGTTAATTATCCGTTCAGAAGTATTATACTCATCATTGGAAACTTCGGGGTGTTTATGTATTTCCTGTCTAAACTTTATTATTTTCTGATTCATGTATTAATATCTATAGTCATCATTATAAAATAAGCCCTAATTTCAATAAATTTATCTCTTATGGAATGATTGTATTAAAACAAAAATAATTACTGAAAGTGTTATCCCAAAGAAATTTGCATCTAAGCCTAAAGGTAATGTAATTTCGGTTAAAATGAGAATCAAAGTAATTCCTCCACCAAATAGCATTGAATAAAGTGCTGCTTTGGAAGAAGGGTTTTTCAAAAATATAGTACCCAAAACGGGTACAAATAATCCGGAAACCATAAAAGCATAAGAATATAACATCAAATCTAGAACATTTTGCATCATTGTGGCTAATATGATTGCAAGTATTCCAATTACCAATGTTGCTAATTGAGAATATCTAATACTCTTGGTATTTTGTTTCGAGAGCCGTAAAATATCTGTCATAAAATTCCCCGATGCCGCCATCAAACAACTATCTGCCGTTGACATTATTGCAGAAAAATAAGATGACATAAGCAATCCCATCAAACCAATTGGAAAAATATGAGTTAAGAGTAAGGGCAAACCAATTTCTTCGTCAATAAGACTACCCGGAGCATATCCAAATTCAGTAAACATTCCTTGCTCAAAAGCCACTCTGCCCAATAAACCTAAAGTAATTCCCATAAAAGCCATAATCGGCCATTCAAACAAACCTGCTATAAACCACGCTTTTTTTGCTGTTTTCTCATCTTTGGAGGCATAAATTCTTTGATATAAAGTCATACCTACAAACCAAATTGGAACGATTGTAATTATCCAGTTAACAAATTGAACAAAACTAATATTTGTAAAACTTAAAAAGCTATCTGGTAAATAAGTTTGTATTGTTTCCCAGCCACCAACTTTTATGAAGCCTAATGGAATACCAACTAATATAAGACCAAGCATTAGAATTATCCATTGAATAGTATCGGTATAAATAACGGCTTTTAGTCCTCCAAGTACAGTATATCCAATTACTACAACACCCATTAGTAAAACTGCATTTACAATTGTTATTGAAGGAAATGTTGCAGCAGCTAATTTAGCACCTGCCAATACTTGGGAACTAGTAAATCCAATATAACCAATCAACGAAATAATACCTGCCAAAAGAGCTACTTTACCATTATAGTAATGATTGAGGACTTCGGGAAAGCTTAAAAAGTGGTATTTTTTAGCAAGAGGATATATTCTGGGAATTAGCACAATAGCACTAATCCACGCACCAATGATGCCTGTAAAAAGCATCCAACTGCCCGACAAACCAATTAAAAAACCTAAACCACCTAATCCTATGGAAAAACCACCACCTACATCCGTTGCAACAACAGATAGTCCGATATGAAGCGAAGTCATTTTTCGACCTCCTACATAATAATCGTCCTGTGATTTATTGCGTTTTAGAAAATAGATACCAACACCAAGCATTGAAAACATGTATAATACAAATATCGAAATGTCAATTATGTGGATATGCATAGTCTATTTTTTCAGTCTCATTTCTATATATTTACTGCTAAAACCAACTTTTTCATATAAAAATCTCGCTGGATTTTCTGGTTCCACATGTAATGCGATACTTCCTTCCGCTAAATCAATGGTTTTTTTCATTAATATTTTACCTATTCCTTTACCTCTATGATCTTTATGTGTTGCTATATAAACTAGTATATTTTCCGGAATATAATCTTTCATCCCAGTTTGGTTTACCACAACAACACCCGATATCTCATTTTCTAATAATGATACTACAATAAAGCCCCCAAATGAAGGAGTTTCTTTCAATGCATAATTTACCGCTTTTTCTATATCGAACTTTGGGTCACCATATTCTTGCAAATTGTCAAATAAAAAATCAATTAGGTTTTCTTTTTCTTTTAAATTCGGTTTTCTTGTAGGATTAAATACTGTTGTTTGAATCATAAAATATTTTCCCTTTTAATCAGTAAATAAATTTCAGAGTTTATTATACTGTTTTTTTTTGAGATATGCAACTTGGATGGATTCAAGACCTTAACGCAACAAAGTTTAATTTTTCTCATTAAATCAAAGTTACTTTTTCTTTTAAAAACCGCTATTTTTTTTTGAGGCTTTCAAAAAGAAAAAAAAATTAAGAGTATTCTAAGTCCATAATCTCATGAGGTGTCTTGAATTCGAGCACCTTTTTAGGCCTGTTATTTCATATATCCTGCACTATCTTAACGGACTCTTGAGTAACAATTATATCACGTGATAAGATGAAGATTCAGCACCAAAAGAAAAAAATAATTATAGCTAAGACATGAATATTGTGGAGTATATACGAGAATATATACTCTTGATATGAAAAGCTTGCTGCACAAACTAAAAGGGAGGGACAAAACCATAACGGTATGCCCCTCCCTTTAAATACGTTTGTTTGTTTGTTTGTTGTAAAGAGTGTTTCTTGAAATTCGCTCTTAGAAAAAATATACAATAGACGAAAGTATCCTAAGGCCATCTACAGGTTCTGTATTTATGACTTTTGCAAACTCATCACGTGTGCCATAAGCGGTTGATTGGTATATTCCTTCAATACCTAGTTTTACTTTACCACTGGTGTACGTTACACGGGGAGCGATACGATAGGTATTGTCTATGGTTGTTCCTGAGCCATAAACATCTCCTATAATTTCGGTACTGGTGCCATGATTCTTGGTGTAACCGGCAAACAGGCCTACGTTAATAGATTTATTTTTAGTCTCCAGCTCTGTCCAAACCGACGAAGCAGCGATACCTTCGTATTTTTGTTCCAGGCTTGCGTCGGTCGAAATAGATGTTACTCCAAAGCCTCCTAACATAAACAGGTTAGTAAGATTTTTACCATAAAGAGCTCCACCACGTATGGTGAGTTTTGATAATTCAAGCTTAGCAAAGGAGTTAATCAAATAGCTTTCTACAGCCTCGTCTGTTTTGTATCCCGAAGCTGTTTGCTGCATGGGTACTACCTGCCAATATCCTGCTCCAACACCCATCAATAGATTTTTCCCTTTGTACATCAGTCGACTATTAAATTCAGGCATGCCCGAATGCATCTGATACGAAGGAGTGCGTCCGTCAGGTCCTGCGGTAGAAAAATCTTGTTGTGCCGATATTGCTACAAGCCATTGGAAATGTGCTCCGTCGATCGTGTAACGCAGCTGCGGCGCACGACTTAATGGGTAAAAGGGTATAGCTGCTCCAAAAGATAATACCTTAGGGAATACCTCTACAGCAAATAAAGGATGCCATGCTTTTCCAGCCAACAATGTGGCTTTGTCCCATTTGAGCTTAACAAAGGCCTGACGTAATCGAAATAAGCCTATTTTATCATTGGCGGTGCCAAAAAAGTCGCCCGAAATCATTCCTGATGTCTTGGCTCCAAAAGCATCAGGTCCGGTGATAGCCATTTGTAATCGTGAAGTAATTGCTAATGCATTGAACGAGCTGCTCTCATTGATATCATTTCCATTAGGATCAAGTTTCACATTGGCCGGGTAAAGTAACACGTCACCATCACGTGCGCTCACCATCTGTCTGCTGTCGTATATCATTTCATAATTTACAAATCCTTTAAATTTAACCCCAAAAGCTGGTGTATTGTCCTGTGCACTTGCCTGTGTAGATATGAGTATCGTCAATATGCAAAGTGCGAATAGTTGTTTTATCTTCATTTTTATACGGCTTTTTTAATGTATGATTTCTCTTCTAATTGATCTTTTTTAACTATTTTTTTCATTTTGCTCTTCATATAAAAGAATAGTCCTGTACATCCCAATGCTATAGTTATACCGGCAATATATGATGGTGTCTGTTGCAAGGAGAATCCTTCAGGAGCAATAAGTATATAAGTGAATATTACGGCAGTCATAAAGATAGATGGGATAAGAGCAATAAAATAGTTTTTCCCTTCGCGCATAAGATAAACAGCCGAAGTCCAAAGTACTACAGTGGCTAATGTTTGGTTAGCCCAACCAAAGTAACGCCATATGATCACGAAGTTTACCTGTGTAAGGATAAATCCTATAACGAATAAAGGTATGGTAATCATTAATCGTTTTTTTATGCCTCCTTGTTTAAGATTCAGTGCATCGGCGATCGTGAGTCGTGCACTACGAAAAGCTGTATCGCCAGAGGTGATAGGAGCAGCAACCACACCAATAATAGCAAGAAAACCACCGATCTTACCCAGCAATCCATTGCTTATCTCATTCACAGCCCAGGCAGCATTATGTCCGGGTAAGGCCATTGTTTCGCCTAACTCGCGCACACCACCAAAGAATGCCATGGCAGCAGCAGCCCATATTAAAGCTACAATACCTTCGGCGATCATGGTTCCGTAAAAGATCTTACGTCCTTGTTTTTCATTGGTGATACAACGTGCCATCAGTGGCGACTGTGTAGAATGAAATCCCGAGATAGCACCACAGGCTATGGTAATAAATAGTAAGGGAAATATAGGGTGACTCTCGGCATTACTATGCATATTTGTAATGTTTGAGGGTATTAATTCAGGAATATGGTAACCTCCGAAGATGATAGCAGTACCAATACCCAATGCCATAATCAGCAAGGTAAGACCGAAAATAGGATATATCTTTCCTATAAGCTTATCTATAGGCACCATAGTGGCAATAAGATAATAGGCAAAGATGACGCCAATAAGCAAGGTGACATTTGTACCAATAAGGTTATGGAGTATACTCGCTGGTCCTTTTATAAATACAACGCCAACCAGAATCAATAAAACAACAGCGAAAAAACGCATGAAGTTTTTAAATCCAACACCCAGATATTTACCCACAACCTCAGGAATACTTGCTCCTCCATGACGTAAGGATAGCATACCCGAAAAGTAATCATGCACCGCTCCAGCAAAAATAGAACCGAATACAATCCATATAAAAGCTACGGGACCCCATAAGGCTCCGGCAATGGCTCCAAAAATAGGACCCAGACCTGCAATATTAAGAAATTGAATTAAGAAGATTTTTGGCCATTTCATAGGAACAAAATCCACACCATCATTCTTTGCTATGGCTGGAGTAGTATTGTTTTCATCTGCTCCGAAATTACGCTCTACAATCTTACTGTAGATAAAATAACCTAATATTAATGCGACAATTGATAAAAGAAATGTAATCATAGTCTTAGATTTTTAGTTTTACAATGTAAAGGAACTCTAAATATCAAGGCTATGTTAACAGGGAAACACCCAATTTAGCGGGTAATATGCCCATTTATATTGGGTAATTTACGCCATAAGCGAATGATGAATCGGGTAAGGAAATAATCAAAATCAATGGTAGCGGTAATTAGCTTGTTGAAAAAAAAACTCAGAGTTTAGGATTATTTTATTTATAGAGGTACAATTTTGTTTTTGATGGCAAACATCACGAGAGCCACTGAATTGGTACATCCTGTTTTGGCAAAGAGGTTCGATTTATGGCGATCTACCGTGCGATGGCTAAGAAAGAGCTTATCAGCAATCTCTATGTTAGTCATTCCTTCGCACATCAAGATCAGTACGTCTTTTTCACGTGAGGTGAATGATATATCTTTTAATATCTGATCACGTCGAGATTTACCCTCGAGGATATGTAAAAGCAGCTCTTGAGAAAAGTACGTGGCTCCTTCTAAAATGCGTTCAATACCTTTTATTAGTTCGTCGGGATCGGAATTCTTCAATAAAAATCCTTTCACACCGATTTCTACCAAATCATTATAGTAATCCTCTTCGCCGAGCATTGATAATATCAGGATATTTAGATCAGTATAGCGCTCTAAAGCTTTGCGACTCGCCTCAATGCCATTTATTTCTGGCATATTGATATCCATAAGCACCAGATCGGGTTTTATGTGTTGGATATATTGTAAAAACTGCTTTCCATTGGCGGCCTCACCAATAACCTCATACTTATCAATGTCTTGTAACATTAGTTTTAAGCCTTCTCTAAACAGGCGGTGGTCATCAACGATTAATATCTTGGGTTTATTCATGTCAATTTTTTTATAGGTACTATTATTTGTGCAATAAATCGCCAGTCTTCTTCGTGTGACATAAATATTTTTCCATCTACACTTTTTAAGCGACTCTGAATATTTGAAAGCCCCATGCCTGTTGATTTTGATTTTAGGTGCAGATCTTTCATGCCTTTCCCGTTATCGCGGTAGGTAATCGTGATATTTCTTTTTTTATGCTCCAGAAGAATGTCGATTTTTGTGGCTTCACTATGCTTGAGGGTATTATTGATTAATTCGGTGGTGATCCTGTAAAGTGCCAGTTCTTTTTCTTGATCAATGCGTTGGTTCCAATCGATGGTATTTAAGCTGGCGTTAATAAGATGACTGGCATTGAGTCTTTGGATAAACCCTTTGAGTGCCGATACCAGACCGTAATCGGTTAATGTCTGGGGACTCAGGTTGTTGGATATCTCACGTATGCTGGCAATGGCCTCGTTAATCGCCTCGTTCGATAAGGAGAAAACTTTCTTCTTACGTTCTTCAGATTTTGTTTTCTCAAGAGTCGACAGGTATAGTTTCATCCCCGAAAGCAAAGGGCCAATCGTGTCGTGCAGATCGCGAGAAAAACGACTACGTTCGTTCTCTTCTGTTTGGATGATAGCGTTTAGCACATGCCTTTCAAATTCCTGTCTTTTGCTGATATCCCGAAAGGTTACTAACCAGTGTCGTGAACCTGAATAGTCAATTTGGTTGAGCGACACCTCGGCGGGGAATGTGCTTTTATCTTTGCGTTTTATGATTGTTTCATATGAGAAAGAGTCGTTGGAAAGTTTCTTTTTTGCTAAAAATTCCCGGGCATTCTTATGATCTTCTTTTTCTACATCCACATCAAGAATATTCATAGAAAGGAGCTCGTTTTTGTTGTATTGTAAGCTTATGGCAGCTTCTGGATTGACCTCGATAATATCTCCCACAAGACTCATAATGATAATGCCTTCGCCTGCTTGCTCAAAAAGAGAGCGCCAGCGTTTTTCACTATCGCGCAGTCGTTTTTCTTCCTGTAGTAGTTTCTGTTCGGCTTTTTTTCTTTCGGTGATATCGATATGTGTGCCCACAAGCATCCTGGGATTACCATCCTGATCCCATTCTAGGATTTTTCCACGCGAGAGCAGCCAAATCCAATTCCCTGTTCGGCTGATGATACGAAATTCACAAACATAAACCGAGATCTTCTGTTCTATATAGTTACGTCGACTTTGCTGCACCACTTTTACATCATCGGAATGAATTAACGAATCAATAAATTCAACATTTTCTGCAATGTCTTTTTTATTGTATCCCAGCCTCTCCCATGTTTGACTACTAAACATGAAAGTTCCCTCTTTAATGTTATATTCCCATACACCATCTGAACTTACATCCAGCATCATCATTAAACGGTGTCGCCCGTTTTCTAATTTTCTGTTGGCATGTTCTAATTCGTTGGTTCGTTCTTTTACCAGATCAATCAGGTTATGACGATGCTTATCTAGCTCATTATTTTGTACAATAATTTGCTGTTTTTGTTGCTTTAATACCGTGTTGGCCTCTCGTAAAGCAGTGGTTTTCTCGTAAACACGCTGGTCTAACTCGCGATTCATAGCTACCAATCGAGAAGCCTTCCTGCGGTTGCGCATCTCATTATTTACTAATAGCAGCGCCATTAATAAAATGAAACCCGCAGATATATATAACAAGTATTTGTAACGGGTAAAAAAACCAGGAGGTTTATTGATGATAAGACTACCTTGAGGTAATAAATTAAGCGAAATATTGTATTTTATGAGTTGGCGATAATCAAATTCTAAATGGTTGTAACCCTCCCTTACGATAGGCAACTGATCGGGATCAGTACCATTAATAATAGACATGACCAATTCGGCGGCTATGCGCCCCTGATCATAGCCGCTGGTAAGCATACCCCCAACAATTCCTCGATCCAGATAGAATTCCCAGCCACTGTATACAGGAATAGAGGTCACCTTGCGTATCATCTCTATATTTTCCTGATATGAGATATATTTACCCTTACGATCACGCGTAAAATTAGTTAACAGAATCACACTCGATGCTGTGAGTTGGTTTACTTGCTCTAATAATTCAGGGATCCTTAAGTCTTCAAAGAATCGATATGTTACCTTGGTATTCAGGTCGGGCCAGAAATCCTGAATAAACTTTTTATTAATTCGTGCTGATACCGTTTGGTTATCATTAATAATTACAATTTCACTGATAAAAGGATGTAACTGCAAAATCAGCTCAATATTTCTTTTGAAATCAATATGTTCAGTTACTCCTGTTATCTTGTCCATACCTTTAATTAGCGAGTCGCTAAACTGATCAATGGCACAAAACACTATGGGAATATCTTTAAAAAACTCATTGCGATGCTCTTGTACAAAGTAGAGTGCATTGTTATCTGACACCAAAATAGCTTCGAAAGGAATATTATGATGTTTTGTTCTATAAAGCTGATAAAGCTCTTTAAAATATAAGGAGTCAACGTTTCGTTTTGAATCGAGATATTCAAAATGCACCTCAATATCCTGATGGATACCCAATACCGATTGTATGCCCTTTGTAATATTATCGGTCCAACTAAGTCCCTGATGATAGGAATGTAGCACTAGTACTTTTTTCTTTTGAGCCATCCCAAAAGCTGAAATACTGAACAGTATCAGTAAGAATAGTATTCTACATGCAAATTTTTGCCATAGATTCATATCTCTACTCATTTAACAGCTTTAACATCGATGGTCTATAAAAAGTTCATTTCGTCCGGGAACTAAATAATACTTTGACGCCTTGGCAACAAATGCAAAATTAGTCCCGAAAGCTTTCAGTAGGATTACAGACCTTTTAGTAGACCTTATGATATGCACTAGGTTAGTGCAGGCTTTATAAAATAGGATATTTATGGAGACGTTTTTTTACAATAATTTCCTAAATCTCTTAGGCTTTGTCTTTACATTAATTATTTTTTCACATATAATTAATCAGTCAAACTATAATAAATTTTTTGCAAAAAAGAATGTAGTATATATGACATCCATATCTATAAAATTATTTTATTTGAAAATAATTACCGAAATACTTTGACAAAGCAAAAATACATTCTACATTTGTAGAGCATAAAAACAAAACGTAGAGCAATGCATTTGACAAAAGCTGAAGAACAAATAATGAAATACCTTTGGAAATTAGAAAAAGCGTATCTAAAAAATATTCTTAATCAATTCCCAGAACCTAAACCTGCAACCACTACTATTGCGACCTTATTAAAACGCATGATTGACAAGCAATATGTTGGATTTAATCAGCACGGAAGTAATCGGGAATATTTTCCATTAATTTCAAAAGAAAAGTATACAAAAGGATTTATGAGTGGAATTATTAAAAACTATTTTTCAGACTCATATAAAAATATGTTTTCTTTCTTTTCAAAAAATGAAAACTTATCAACCAAAGAAATTGAAGAAATTATTAGCATACTACAAGAGCAATTAGAATCACAAAAAAAGAAATAATTATGGAAGCATTTGAAATCTACCTACTCAAATCCACATCATTATTATCAATGCTTTACATTGCTTATTGGTTTACCATTCGAAACGGAAGCTATTATTCATGGAATAGGGTATTTCTATTGCTATCATTAGTAATATCCTTTCTATTACCAACATTAAACTTTTTTCCGCAAAATATTGCATCTAATTCTTATAGTTTTATACTTGAGCCATTAGTCGTTAATCCCAATTATATTCCAGCTAAATCTATAAATACATCAAATGCATTAAGTATATTAACAATAATATATATAGGAGGCGCCACCTATTTTTGCTTGCGATTTTTATCGAATATTGCCAGAATTTATTTCCTATACTTTCGATTTCCAAAGTATAAATTTAATGAGTTTAAAGCAGTAATTCTTGATAACGATCAAGCTGCTTTTACTTTCTTCAATCTTTTATTTATTTCTCGCTCCGACTATGAAAGTGGAAATACTGATGAGATAATAGTTCATGAAAAAGCCCATCGAGATGAATATCATTCATTTGATATTATCTTATTAGAGGTAATGACAATTATTCAATGGTTTAATCCTTTCGTATGGCTGTTCAGATTGTCATTAAAATCTGAACATGAATTCATAGCAGATAATAAGGTACTGAAAGAAGGTTTTGATAAGCTTGAGTATCAAAAGTTGTTATTTGAGAAAACTCTGGGCATAACAACTTTGAACCTAACTAACAATTTTAATTATTCGCTATTGAAAAAACGCTTAAAAATGATGACAAAAAAAACCAATTCAATTATAAAGTTAAAGTATCTACTATCCATGCCAACAATGCTTCTAATTATGATATTATTTGCAGTAAATCTTAATTCCTATGGGCAGGACGAAATTTATACAGAAGTTGACACAATGGCCCAATATAATGATGGAGGTATTGCAGGCATGAGAAAATTTGCCCAACAAAATGTTTTCTATCCAAAATCTGCGATCAAAGATAATATTTCAGCAATCATCTATGTGCAATTTGATATTGATGATAAGGGAAATGTTACAAACGTAAAGATTAATCGCAGCGATATAAGAAATAATGAGATTGAAAAGGTTATGGTAACTACTCTTAAGCCTAAAACAAGCTCTGAAACTACAACTAAATCTTTGGCAGTTTTAGAGGCTGAAGCTATTAGGTTAATAAATTTATTGAACGGCTTTACCCCTGCACTGAAGGATGGAAGAAATGTAAAATCACAATATACATTCCCAATCCATTTTCAAATTACAGAAACAGAGGGCTAAGCTCTTTTCTGAATCTTCAGAATTTGTCGGTTACAATCTACATCTATGTCATTAATTACTATACTTTATTGAAAATAAAACTAGAAGCTATGAGAAAAATTATTTTACTAGCAATAATTATCGGATTTATTTCCTATAATTCTAAGAATGGTTTAGCCCAAGAGAAAATTGCAGATAACCCAGAACTTATTGAAATCTTTAAAAGCGACCAGTCAGATAGAACTAATCAAATCGATTGGAATATTGTACAAAAAAATGATAGTTTAAGGGAAGCAAGAGTCTATAAATTATTAGATTTAAACAAAGTGATTACTTCAGCAGATTATAGCAATGCTGCAATTGTTTTTCAGCATGGTGGAGACTCCATTGCATATGGAATGGCTGTGAAACTTATGAAAAAATCTATAGAATTAGATTCAACAAGAAGTAAATGGTTGTTGGCTGCAGCAATTGATAGAGATTTATTAAGTAGAAATAAACCTCAAATCTATGGTACACAGTATTGGAAAAAGAAAGACCAACCATTCGAATTAAGAGAAATTGACACAACAAAGATTACTGACGCAGAAAGAATAGAATATGGTGTGGAAACTTTGGCTCAGCAAAGGGAGAAAGTAAAACGATTGAATCGTAAAAAACTATCAGAATTACTAAATGAAGGGAAAAGCGTTGATGACATAATACAGTTTGTCAAGCATGAGGATATTAAGAAATCTCAATACGATTTATCTGAAGATTGGATAACTCGCTTTGGTTATCAACTTATGTTCCAAGGTGAAAAAGAAGAGGCCCTGAAGATTTTTAAATTAAATACAGAATTGTACCCAACTGGTTTTAACACTTTTGATAGTTATGGAGAGTGTCTTTTAGATTTAGGATACAAAGAAAAAGCCATTGTTGCTTATAAGAAATCTTTAGAATTAAATCCAGAGAATAAAAATGCTGAAAAAGTATTATCAGAAATGAAATAACAAAACATAAATTTGACACCTTTTCATTTAATAAACCTTGGTTTGTTAAGGAAATGCCTTAAACTCATAACAGTTCATATAATCAGCGATATAAGCAATATTCAAAATTAACAAAATGATAAAACATTATTTAGTTTCTACATTTAGGTTATTTATGAAAAACAAAACCATGTTTTTCATAAACCTCATCGGACTTTCAATAGGTTTCGCTTGTACATTTATTATACTTTCGTATGTTCTTAAACAAAATAGCTACGATAAGTTTCACGAGAAAAAAGACAGGATTTATAGGGTTGTAAATCACAAAAAATCCTATGAAAATAAAACTGTGTATACACCATATATTATGGGAAATCAACTTAAGAACAATTTTCCTGAAGTGGAAGCCGTAGCTCAAATACATACCCATAATAAAGTTAAAATCAAAGTTGATAATGAATTTATAATGATTCCTGAGACATATTTTACATCGAATGGATTCTTTGATATATTTAGCACAAAAACAATCTTTGGAAATACAGATAATTCATTAACAGAAATACATTCAGTTGTGTTGACAAAAAGTATTTGTGAAAAGTATTTTGGCAGTGAAAATCCTGTTGGTGAATTTATTGAATTCAAGGTAGATAATGAAATTTATTCATTAAAAGTAACTGCTGTTATTGACGATTTTCCTAATGAATCATCCCTTAGTTTTGCTGCATTAATTAGTAAAGAATTGTTTATAAGTCACAAAATTGCTAGTCATGAAAATTTTAAACCTATGAGAACAGCTTGGACTGCTACATGGTTTAATACGTATTTTACATTAGCTGCATCTGATAAAATAGATTTATTAACTCAAAAGTGGAATAAATTGGAAGAGAGTGAATCTTTTCCAAAAAAGACTTCCCATTTTTATTTTCAAGCACTATTGGATATGCATTTTCATTCTGATGGAATATCTGGTAGTAAGAATCGAGGGAATATAACCCATCTTTTATTGTTTTCAGGAATTGGGTTTTTAATATTATTTATTGTTTCTATAAATTATATAATCTTATCGATGGCAAGTTCTGAATCGCGTTTAAAAGAAATAGGATTAAAAAAAACTGTAGGTAGTCATTCGGGATCCATAAGAAAGCAGCAGTTGGTAGAAAGTTTTTCTATAAGTTTAATAGGATTTATTATTGCAATTGTTCTTATTAATTTGAGCATCGATAAAATAAACCTTTTGTTTAATACTCAAATCGAAATTGATCTGTTTGGAAATTGGCAGCAATTAGGAGCTTTCCTTTTAATCACTATACTTATTAGCGTTATTTCATCGGGATATATTAGTTTCTTTTTGGCACGAAAATCACCCATAGAACTATTAAGTAAAAACACTAGTTCGATAAAAGGGAAAAACATTCTTCAGTATTCCTTAACCGTTTTTCAGATTCTAATTTTCACGATTCTAATTGCGGGAAGCTATAGTATTTTCAGTCAGATATCATATTTAAAAGAGAAAAACCCAGGATTCGAAACTGAAAATAGAGTGCATATAACGGATGGGGGTGCAAGTTTTTCGGCAAGTAAATTGATCAATTTTAAAGCGAATTTATTACAGTCTTCAGAGATTGAAGAAGTTGCTTCTGGTGTTTGTCTGCCACCAACCGATTGGAAAATGGTGAGCCATATACCTATAAAGGATGATCCTGAGAATAAAGTGATTGTTGATGTAATTCACGCATCGGGTAATTATTTAAGCTTGATGGGAATAAAACTGGTGCAGGGACGATATCTGGATGATCGAATGGCTACTGACTCTCAATCCTGTGTTATAAATAAGAAGACAGCAAATATGCTTAATTTCGAAAATCCACTGGACGAAACAGTTAGAGGTCGTAATGTCGTGGGTGTGGTAGAAGATTTTCATACTTTCTCGCTTTTAAATGAAAATAATCCAGCACAAATTGTATTAAATAAGCCGACTTACATTCATCATTTTGTTTTAAAAACTACCGATAAAGGAGAAGAAAAAGCAATGGCTTTTGCCAAGGATGTTTGGAAGAAATATTTTCCAGATAATCAGCCAGAGATTTTTCATGTAGAAGATAAAATTAACTCATCGTTTCGCGATGATGACAGACTAAATCATATTATTCTGTTCTTTTGTGTTATATCAATAGTTCTTGCAGCAATAGGATTATACGGACAATCACTATTCTCAATTTCTAAAAAGAGAAAGGAAATTGGAATTAGAAAAGTCAATGGAGCTACTTCTTATAAAATTGTATTGTTATTTTTAAGAAAATATGGAATTTTAACTGTATTAGCCAATATTATTAGCTGGCCAATTGTTATCTATTTTCTTGAGAAGTGGCAATCAAATTTTGTTTACAGAGAGGATTTGACTTTTAAAGTCCTTATTTTATCGTTTGTTCTTTCTATGCTAATAGTACTTTTAACGGTATTTAAAAATTCTCTTAAAAGTTCAAATACAAATCCTATTGATGTATTGAAATACGAATAGAATTTATTTAAATTATCAGACCAAATTATGCGAGCAATTAAAAATATATTGTAAGACAGTTGAACGATAGCAAAGATAACATCCCGATAGCTATCGGGATTGTTAGATTGCTAAAAACCCCGTGTCACTATTGATGATAGTTTATACACGGTTGATTTTTTTTTTATAATCTAATTAACTCTTCTTTGATAGACTCATGTATTTGTAGATGTTATCAATATATTTCAGTTAATAATCTTTTCAATAAAAGCACTACTCCAAAAAAAATAGTTTTAGGTTTGGTCAAAAGCTTTAGCAAAAAAACAAGCTCTTTTGTAATTCTTGGTTGTGGGTTGGTTTGTGTGAATTACAAATGTGCTTGACTGTGAGCAAGGGCAAATTTTCTTTTAAGTGCAACCTATTATCAATATAAATCTTTAATAAAAATTTATCTACTATTTGGAAATAGACTCTTCAAAAAAATTTAACTCAAACATAGTTGCTTGAACAAAAGCTTCCTGCATTAGTTTCTTTTCATTATTGTTTGAGTTATCAGCTAAACGCTCAACTATTTGAATAAATTTTTTTGTGTAATTTTCATATTCACCCCCCTGATAGGTTTCAATCCATTTTTGATATGCATTATTTTCTACTGCATGGGTGAAAATATGTTTTCCAACGCTATTATAAACCCAAAAACAGGGCAATAAAGCAGCTGCTGCAATATGGTATGTTGATTTTTCTGAATGCTCAATCAAAAAACGGGTATATCCTTCAATGGTTGGAGATTTTGTTTTTGCTTCTATAACATTGAAAATTTTCAAGTAATGATTATGAAGTTCTTGTTCGATAGCAATACCATCATTTGCTAAAGTCATAAAGAAATCTTGCTCTGTCGGTTCAGTAGCTTTTTTAGATAAATTTTCAAGCGCTTTTGAATCATCGCGGATATACAAAACATCCTGCGACAAATAATGAGCAAAACACTGGAGCGGAAGCGTTCCTTTTACCAATTGATTTACGAAAGGATGATTGATTAAATCTAAATAAATAGTTTGTACAGAACTCCATAAGCTCTCTGTAAATTTTCCTTCAGCTTTCATTAGCTCCAGTATTTAAAGAAATGATTAACAGGACCATGCCCTTTCCCAATAGTATAATCAACCCCGGCATTAATAGCATTGTTTATATAATCTTTTGCCTTTTGTACCGCATCGTTAAGTTCAAGACCTTGAGCTAAAAATGCAGCCAATGCTGATGAAAGAGTACAACCTGTTCCGTGCGTATTTTTTGTTGTTATTCGTTGAGATTTTAGTTCAAGTATTTCATTTGTCTCATGGTTAAAGAATACATCTATCAACTCATTATCGTTTAAATGGCCTGCTTTTAATAAGACAGATACCTTGTATTTACTCCCAAGATTTCGGGCATGCTCCGGGAAATCCTTCTGACTTAAACCTTTTTCTCCCAGTAGAATCTCGGCTTCGGGAATATTAGGAGTTATTACTCTCACATTTGGTATTAACTCATCTATCAGAGTATTAATAGCTTCGGTCTGTAATAAGTTATTCCCTGATGTGGAAACCATAACCGGATCGAGAACAATATTTGTCATTTTAAACTGCTTAAGAATATCCCTAACAGCTATAATCGTTTCTGAATTATGCAACATCCCAATTTTTATACTGTCGGTTCCAATATCTTCGAGTACAGCTTCGATCTGTTTTTTTAAGGTGCTAATGGGGATGGGGTGAATATCGGTAACTCCTAAAGTATTTTGTGCAGTAATAGCAGTAATAGCTGTTGTGGCAAAACAACCACAAGCCGAAATGGCTTTTATGTCTGCCTGAATACCTGCACCACCTCCTGAATCGCTACCAGCTATCGCCAGTACTCTGTTATATTTTTTCATTATTAACTCTTTGTAAAATGATTAAAACCATCTTTATTATTTGATATATTTTCACCTTTTTTGAACCAGCTTATTCCTGTTTGTCCCTCTTTTATTTCACCAATTACTGAAATATCTTCCAAAAAACATGCCTTATATTCCTTTTTTAATCTGTCAATATCATTCGCATCAATGGTAAAAAGCAGCTCGTAATCTTCACCACCCGAAGAAGCCAATTCAACGGGATTCCAATTATTTTCTGCAGCAACTTTACGCAACGACTCAGTTATTGGCAATTTATCCATATGTATAAAGGCCGATTTACCTGAAGCATCTAAAATATGCATTAAATCAGATGAAATACCGTCAGAAATATCCATCATGGCATGCACTGATTTTTGTTTGCCCAACCAAATACCTTCATTAATCCTTGGCTCAGGAACATGATGTTTCTGTACCAGAATTTTATTTTCAGGATTTAGCTCTACATCATTAAGTATTACATTAAGTCCACCTGCAGAATCTCCAAGAAAACCTGTAACGCATATTAAATCACCTTCTTTGGCCATCGACCGTAAATGCATCTCTGCTTTCTTACACTGGCCTATAACAGCAACATTTATGATCAGTTTATCAGATGATTTTGTAGTATCTCCTCCCATCAATGGCATCTTATATTTTTCTGAAAGAGCATAAAACCCACTCATAAAAGCATCTAAATATTCCACTGAAATATGGCTAGGGATACCTATAGACAGGAATGAAAATTTAGGCTCCGCCCCCATAGCTGCTAAATCGCTTAAATTGACAGCTAAAGACTTATACCCCAATTCTTCGGGAGAGATTTTATCTTTTAAGAAATGAATATCTTCGTTTAATAAATCTGTAGTTATTACATAGTTATCTGATTCATTTATGGGAATTACTGCACAGTCATCGCCAATGCCCAATTCTTCTTCCTTAATAAAACTGTCAAACTTATTTGCGAAACGTTTTATAAATCCAAATTCGCCAATATCTTTTAAATCCATAATAACTATCTTGCTTTACGAATTATTGTTTTAAGATTAAATGCTGCTTCCTGCGGATTCTCTTGTGATACAATAGCTGAAACAACAGCTATTCCATCAGCTCCACTAGCAATAACGCTTTCTGCATTTAAACTGTTAATACCTCCAATAGCAACGGTTTTATGTTTCGTAAAACCTGCAATCTCTTTAATTCCTGATAATTCAAGAGGTGTGTTTATATCAAGTTTTGTATTTGTTGAAAACACAGGAGACAAACCAATATAATCTACATCCACATTATTCACTTCACGTGCCTGCTCAATGGTTTCAACCGACAAACCAATTATTTTGTCTTTGCCCAGTAGTTTTCTGGCAATAGAGTATGGCAAATCACTTTGCCCTATATGTAAACCATCGGCATCAACGGCAAGAGCAATATCTAATCTATCGTTTATAATCAATGGAATATTCAAAGGTTTTAGAACTAACTTGAGCGCTTTTGCCAATTCGTAAAACTCACGCGATGAAATATCCTTTTCCCTCAATTGAACCATGGTAACACCGCCTTTTACAGCTTCCTCTACAATATACTCATGCGACCGACCTTTAGAAAGGCTTTGATCCGTTACAAGATATAAACTTAAATCGAACTTATTCATAACTCATTTTTAATCTTTGTTCTATATCTTTGGTTGAAATTTTATAAAGCTGATCGATAAAATTCATTTGCATAGATCCTGGTCCTTTGGATGCTTCACTAGCCATTTCTCCGACAATACCCATTATTGCCATTGCACTTACTGCTGCAACAAATAAATTTTCCTCTGCTCCAGCAAAGGCTCCTGTAATGGCAGTAGCTGTGCATCCCATTCCGGTAACTTTCGCCATTATAGTATTCCCGTTATTAATGCTAGTTACTCTTTCACCATCAGTTATGTAATCGGTTTCGCCACTAACTACCACAATAGAATTTATTGATTTTGCCAATAATTTAGCAGAATCAAGTGCTGCATTGGACGATACCGTGCTGTCAACACCTTTTGTTTTTACATTAGTATTACTCAGAGCCATTATCTCAGATGCGTTCCCTCGTATTACAGAAGGTTTGCATTCTTCTATTATTTGCTGAGCAACCTTAGTTCGATATACAGTAGCACCAACTCCAACAGGATCAAAAATTACGGGAACAGCTCTTTCTGTAGCCTTTTTTCCTGCCAAAATCATAGCTTCTACCCATTTCTCACTTAATGTACCCATGTTTATTACCAATGATGAGGCGATACCTACCATGTCTTCAACTTCGTTGGTTGCATGAGCCATTACTGGCGAAGCTCCTATTGAAAGAAGAGCATTAGCAGTATTATTCATTACTACATAATTGGTTATATTATGAACTAAAGGTGATTTCTCACGCAGCTTTTGTAATGCTTCAGTTATTTGATTTGCTTTTATCACGATATTTAATTTTTAATGGCACAAATAGCTACATAATCACCACAATCGTAGCCTTCAATTGGATTTTCTATTTCTTTATTTGAATATTTTGGATGTTTTGTTAAAGTTTGAGCAAATTCAAAATCTTTAAATCCTGCTTTTTCTAAGAGTTTAATTTTTTCATCTGTTGTTCGCCAGTTCGCTACTCTTACAAATTCTATTGGATAAGGATCTACTGGATGCACTCCTTCTAATAAAGGATGCTCCCAAGTATCTAAAGCCTTTGCTAAATTATACATGGTTGCATAAGAGCTTTCTTTAGGTACATCAATCATAACAATTTTCCCACCTTTTTTTATTGATGCATAAGCCTTTTGAACCACACTATCTAAATCTGTAATATAACTAGGAGTACCATTAAAAAGAACAGTATCGTGCACATCAATTCCAAAATCGGCATCTTCAGCAGTAGTTACTTCAACATTCATTCCTCTCTTACGAGCAATGTCGGCCATTCCATCCGATGGTTCAATCCCTGTTTTAATCTCAATATTAAAATCTCTTTCTAATATCGATTCAAATAAACCACTACCACAACCAACAGAAAATACTTTCCCAGCATCCTTTAAAAAATGTGCTACTAAATTTACTTCTGAAGTTAGTAAATTAGTATTATCGAAAAACCACGAATCATATTCACCTGCATACTTATCAAAACTATTTTTTTTATTCATTTAATATAAATTAAAAAAGCCGCCTCGTATGATACGAAACGGCTTATATGAAAATAATAATATTTTAATATTTAAAACCATTTCCCTACGATGTAATTAAACATTTCAGGTTCAAGGGTGTTATCTCAGCCTACTATATACCTTAAGGCACCCCTAACAGCTACGCTTGCAAAGATAAAAAATGATTTGTTATTTAGTGTAAAATATGATTTTTTTTATTTTATCTACAAACACATATTTATTTGAATATTTCTCTAATAAGTCTTTTAATCTTTAAACTTATTGTATGTTTTAAATTATTTTAAGCAAAATTTATTTTGTATCTGTATTATCTGTTTTTATCTTCTTATTAAGTGTTTGTCGTGAAATGCCTAATATTTTAGCTGCAATACTTTGATTTCCTTCCGATCTGTGCAGTGCTTCCTGAATTAACTGATCTTCTACTTCTTTTATTGAGGGTAAATTATCATATGCATGAAAATAGTTTAAGCAGGCTTCATTATTTGTTTCGTTTGAAATTATATCTTTTACATTTTTATTGATAACCTCGCTAATTGCACTCAATGACATTACCTTTGATTTATGTTGTGAAACTGCATCGTAAATCATAGATCGTAGCTCTCTGACATTTCCGGGGAAACTATATGTTCCAAGAAGACAATAGAGTTCCTTGGTAGGTGTAGGTTTATTTTTATTCATGCTTTTTGCTGCTTCATAAAGAAAATGATCCGCTAACAAAGTTATGTCATCCAAACGTTTCCTGAGAGGTGGTATCTGGATATTATGAACTGATAGTCGGTAGAAAAGGTCTTTTCTAAAAGAGCCATCTTCCATTTGTTTCATGAGATTAGTATTCGTAGCCACAACAATTCTACAATTCGACTTTCGTAGAACATCTGCTCCCAACTGATAATATTCTTTTTCCTGTATCAATCTCAAAATTTTCACTTGAGAAGATGGGGACAAATCTCCAATTTCATCTAAAAATAATACACCATTGTCTGCTTGATCAACAAGGCCACCTCTGGAAGAGGTGGCTCCTGTGTATGCTCCACTAACGTGCCCAAACAGGGTATCGGTAAACATTGTATCGTCAAGACCAGCAACATTAACAGATACGTACTTTCCTTTGTAGTCATTTAAATTATATATTGCTCTGGCAAAAAGTTCTTTTCCAGTTCCTGTTTCTCCATTGATAAGAACTGGTTCATGCGATTTCCCAATTGCTTCCATATATTTAAATATGGATTTCATCGCTTTATTTTGTGTAATAATATGCCTGAAAGCTTTTGTGTTTTCAATACTATCGCTCAGCATGTGTCGCTTTAAAAGAGAGTACTGTCGTTTTAGTTCTCTTAATTCAACTACTTTTTTAATGGAAGATAACAAACGATTTCTCTCTACAGGTTTAAGTAAATAATCTATGGCACCCAGTTTCATGCACGAAACAGCCATTTTAACATCATTTAAACCTGTAATAATAACTACTGGTATTTCGGGGAATTCTGTATTTATCTGTTCTAATAATTTTTCTCCTGAAATTACGGGCATTGTAATATCTAAAAGAATGATCTCAACAGGATTATTCTCCACAAATTTCATTACCAGTTCACTGTTTTGTAAGCAAACAATATTTGTATAACCATTTGATCTGAATGTAAACTCCATACTATTCAGAATGGCTTTTTCATCGTCTACAATTAATATTGGATGGATAGGTGTTTTTATTTCCATTTTATTTTTTTATTATAGGCAATTGTAACTTTACTGTAGTTCCTTGTCCTTCTTCGGAATCAAAATTAATGCTTCCATTGTGTTCTTTAATGAGTCCCAAAGATACAGAAAGTCCTAAGCCTGTGCCTCCTTGATCTCTTTTAGTTGTAAAAAAAGGATCGAAGATTTGTTTTATATTTTCTGCTGAAATTCCGCATCCCTGATCAACGATTACAATATTAACAAAATCCTCACCTTCTTTGTAAGATGTAGAAACACTTATTTCATCTTCTTTAGTTTTAAGTGAATGACATGCATTCTGGAGAAGATTCACAAAAACCTGTTCTA
The DNA here is from genome assembly GCA_016342685.1 of Bacteroidales bacterium. Lineage (GTDB taxonomy): Bacteria > Bacteroidota > Bacteroidia > Bacteroidales > UBA12077 > UBA12077. Next base: position 1,421,169 of record JAEINU010000001.1, read on the forward strand.
ATCGTCTAAAATTACCTTTTATAAGCGGTATTTCTTGTCCTAATTCCAAATTTAAGTTATTCGTGTGTTTTATTAATTGACTAGAAATTAACTTGACAGAAGATTTAACTACATCGTTAATATTAACATCATCACTCGTGCTTCCTGTATCGGGCTTGGCGAAATTTTTTAAGTCTTCTACAATGGTCTTTATTTTTTCAGAACTTTCCTGAACATCATCTAAAATGTCATCGAAAAAACTCTTAAAATAAGAATATGGCATTCCTGAAATAACAAAATCACCATTTTCAATTTTATATTTTTCTAAAATTGGTTTCGTCGATTCCCAAGCTTGCTTTATGATCGGATTACTAAGCATAATTGAGTTGTTTGGATTGTTAATTTCATGAGCAACCCCAGATACCAATATTCCTAGAGCGACAAGCTTGTCTGTTTGTACAAGTTGTTCGTTGTGTCTTCTTTTTTCTTCTTCATTTCTTTTACGTTCAGTAATATCACGAACAAAAATAAAATCTTCAGGTTCACCCCCGTAATTAATAACACCTGCATTTACCTCAACATCAATTAATTGCCTATCAGACGAAAGAAGTCTTGTTTCAATAATGCTTTTTGTTGCTTTGCCTTTTAATCGGTTTTCATGATTTTTTAATACCATTACTTTGTCATCTTTTGAAATTATTTGTTCAAAAGGCATTTCGAAAAGTTCTTGTTCTTTATAATTTAGAAGGGTTCCCATTTTTTTATTAGCAAAACTTATTTTTTTATCACGAATGAGCATTATACCATCATTAGCTCTTTCTATAAGGCTTCTGTATTTGTCTTCGCTTTCAGTTAATGCCAAGCGTATTTTTTCTTTTTCTTTGATATAGTTTCTAAGTTGGATATTTGTTTCTGTAATTTCTTTTGTTCTTTCTTCAACCTTTTGATTTAGATGATCCCGATCTTCTTTTAATTTACGCTTCGAAGTAATTCGCTCTGTAATATCTCTGGCAAAACCCATAACAGAGTAATCTTTATCGGTTTCGATAAGAAAAAGTCTAAATTCTACAAATGTTCTTTTATCATTAATGAATAATTCGGTTTCTAATACCTGATGTTTTGTTTGAATAATTTTTTTTAATATTTCAAAATATTCATTTCCCCGATTTTTATCAAATAGAGTTGAAGGAGTATTGTTGAGCAAGTCCGTATTTTTACATTGAAATAAGTTTAAAAATACACTATTGGCCTTCGTGAAATTTTCAGGTTCGCCATTATTTCCAATTTTGTGAACAAAAATACCGTCGTTCCCTTTTTCAAATATAAGTTTAAAATTACGTTGGCTTTCAATTAGATTTCTTTCAGCAGCTTCAAGTTTAAACATATCTAAATAACCAATAATAAATATGATTAGGGATAATACTACCATGCTGATCATTAGAATATTGTTTCGAATACGAATGGTATCTTTAATTAGTTCATTTTCATTTAAGGAAGTATTAATTATCCAACCGGTTTCTTTTGACTGTCTGAAAGCCATTAATTTATTTTCATTTTTAAACCGATATTCCTGAAAACCATTTTTTTCAGCAATCATTTTTTTCATCCATGGATAGTCTGACATGCCTTTAAGTGTGAGCGATATGTCTCTATGTCCAATATTCCTACCGGATGTATCAGTAATGGCAAAATATCCTGTTTCTCCTACTTTTGCAGGAATGATAAATTTTTTAATAAACTTATCCCAATTAATGGTAAATCCAACAAAACCTAAAAGCTCATTTTCCGAAGAAAAAACTCCTTTAAGCAAAATGAAATTTAATTTACCCGTTGTATGTGATCTAGAAATATAGGTGTCTAAATAAATTTGATAATTACTATTTTTAAATTTATCCCATATTTCTAATTGATTAACGTGGGTAAATTCATTATCGGAATCCAGTGATCCTTTTATTATTTCACCTTCCAAAGTTGCTATAAATATATTTTCTAAATTGTCATAATGTTTTATTACAAGCTCAAGGCGTGAGCCCATATCTACCGATTTATCGATAAAAGCATCTTTTATCTCCGGCATTTCGGAAATAAATATCAGCATTTTTTTCTTTTCTTCTATCCAAGAATCAACAGTTTTGGCAACTCCGTCGGTAACAGCAGTTAAATATTTCGATGCCATTTTTCTTGAATTTGAAATATCAAGAATTGAGAAAAAAATGACAAAGGCAGCAATTGAAATGAAAATAAAGATACTTACAATTATGAAAGTTTTTTTATTTCCTCCTATTTTAGAAAATTTTAGCATCATTAACTATTTAAATGTTAAAAATAGATTATTTGCAAAGGTTTATTAATATTCGATAAAATACTAATCTAAAATACTTTTCGGATAAAAATAGTGGATTAAATAAAACTATTTAATCCACCGAGCTAAAAAACTAATTGTAATATAATTTACTTTAAATTTTTAACATTAATTCAAATCTAATCCAATTGTAGCCATCAGCTGTAGAAGGGTAGAAATTTCCTGGAGTGAAGTTTTCCCATAAAAGATGACCTGACCAATTTTTATCTATTTTATAATTTAATTTTAAAGTAAGTAGATCTCCCCTATTTTTACCACTTCCATCGCAGAAAGCAGAAGTATTGTCTTCCAGAGCCCACATATGATTGTATGATCCTTTAAAGGATATCTTCTCGGATAAAGCTCCATTTACCGTAAAGTTTAGCGAAGAAATATTTGACCAATATGCAACTTTCCCTTTATTTTCAACAATCAAAGTATAAATATACGATTCACTCCATTTTGGCCACCTGCTCCATAATGGATCCCATCCTTCATGTTTTTCAGTTGTTGGATCATCGCCACTCAGGTAAAAACCTCCGAGAGAAAGACTGTTAACCACAGGGATTTTTCCTTTTAAAATATAATCCAAATGAAAATATCCACCAAAAGCACTACGATCAAAATCGCCTGATTTACCAAACTGAAATGCCGGCTCTGCAGTAATAGACAAATCTTTAAGCAAAGGTTGATTTAAACGTGCTCCGAATGTATTTATTTGTGATTCAACCGGAAAATCATCATTTTCATACGTTGTTTTATTGAAGTAGTATACCGACAATTTTGAGTTTTTAATATTGGCTTTGTAATATAAGCCCAAACCAGTATTTTCCTGTTCTTCAAGAAGTACAGGCGAACTATCTTCATTAATTATTGGCAATAAATTGTCTGATTCGGGAATATATGAGATAAATGCCGTAACATTATTTCTCTCATTAATAGAGTAAACTCCTTTTACAGCATTAAAATAAGCTGATCTGGAACCTGTTAAAGGTTGACCATCCAGACAAATAAAGCCTTCATCTAACATTATATTTTGTCTACCGATCGTCAATTCTAAAGGAATTTTAGCAATATTATTCCATTTGAAATATAGTTGATCAACAAAAATTTCATCGAATTTACTTTTTTTAGTATCTGGTGATAACCAAATTCTCGATTCATTACCAAACTTCAATTTTAATTCAATGTTTTTATTCGGGAGATATCTCATTCCAAGAGTTGTTCTATATCTTGAAAAAGCCCATATATCCGATTCGTTGTTAAGAGAAATCGCATTATCAAAGCTTGTTAGTCGAACTCTTTCAGAAAAAGAAAATTGCAGTTTTTTATCTATACTTTGATCTTGAGCATTGATCGTATTAAAAATGAGGAGTAGAATTCCTGCGATTAGTATGCTTTTATTTTTCATAATTTTATATTTATGAATGGGAATTGATAATGATCCCATATTTTTTTTACAATCTGTTTATTTTTTACATCTTTGATCTAAGTCCTCTAAGGATTTATATCCTAGTCTTTTAAAAAGATTTTTATAGCGCAATTCTGTTAAGTTAAGTTTTTTGTCAATGGCTGTATTAATATCTGCCATCAAACAATCGATTGTTTTATCCGAATAGGTTTCGTATTCGCAAATCAGATAGTTTTTAAAAGTACTGCTATTTTCTTGAAGCATATTGGGATATTTTGGTTTGAGCTCATTCATCCAATTTAGTTCAATCACAGCAATTTGAGTAATGATTGGGTTATCTTTTGGATGTGGAATTAGATTTTCCATAAGCGCATATTTTTCTGTCATTAAGTTGCGATCGGCTATTTTTGCACCAATAAGATCTTCGAGATAAGACTTTAAAGTTTCCACAGATAAAACGCTATGACTCATCCAACGCATAATTTTAAATGTGTCGGGTTCTTCTTGGCATTGAGCATTACCATCTTCCTGACGTGTTTTTACATCTAGAAACATTTCAAGTTCAATATTAATAATGCTATCAATAATATCCCACTTATCAATTTTAGCTGCAGAGTTTTCAGAAATATTTGTTGCCATTGTTTTTGTTTTATAGTTGATATTGAGGTGCATGTGCTTTAGAATGGAGTGTTATGACCAATAAAACAGGTCAACCCTTCCTTTTCGATAAGTGTTTTGATATGCACCATTTTCTCCTCGGTTGGTGCTACTTGGTTTTCAAGTAAATAAGTTCTGCTTAATTGCCTATATTTTGATTCCCCAAGCCGATGGAAAGGTAGGATATTGATAACTTCTAAGCCAATTTCTTTTACATATTGGGCGGTCTTAATGATATTTTCATCGTCATCGTTAAAACCGGGGATAATAGGAATTCTTGGAACCACAAACCCATTCCACCAATCTGCTTGTGCCAAAAGCTTGATATTTTTTAGAATGAGATTGTTTTTAACACCGCACATGGATTTGTGTTTATCCGGATCCATATGTTTTATATCGGTAAAAACCCAATCAACATAATTTAATACCTCCAACCAGTATTCGGAGTTCACATTCGCTGTACTTTCAATACAGGTATGTATATATGCTTTTTTACATTCTTTTAATAATGGGAGAATGAAATCTTTCTGTAATAAAGGCTCGCCACCACTAAGTGTAATTCCACCTTTATCGCCCCAAAAAGCACGTTCTCTGCTAAATCTGTGCATTAGTTCTGCAATCGTGTAATATTTTCCAGAGATAGAATTTCCCTCATGTAAACACACATCAACACATTCCATTGTTGTACATTTATCACAAATACTTCTGTCAAAAACCAAATCTTCTTTTTCAACCGATATAGCTCCATTAGAGCAAGCTTCTATACAGTCTCCACACATAACACATTTTACATTGCTGTGTAACAATATTGGATTACTGAATAACCCTTCGGGGTTACAGCACCATTTGCATCTCAAAGGACAATCATTCATAAATACGGTAGTTCGGGTTCCCGGACCATCATGTACCGAATATGATTGTATACTAAAGACTAAACCTTTTATTTGATCGGAATTATTATTTACAGTGGTATTCATAATAATGCAATTTTTATTTTAATAGAATGGTCATTCTCCCATTAATAAAATTATTATTTGTTTTTATTTTTTGCTAGTAATGGCAATGACAGTGCAAGGATTATAGACACAGCAAAAGAACCAATAGCATAGTATATTGAATAAGTATATGTTCCGGTAAAATCTTTAAGCCATCCACCAATAAATGAACCTAAAAATGGACCAACTCCCATTACAATTAAAGTTGCAAGACCCCAAATTTTACCTAAGGTTTGTCTTCCATAAATAGCACCGGTATAGCCAACAACTCCACCAGGAACAATAGCCCAATAAATGGCAAAAATTGCTGCTGAGATATAAGCTATAAATGTAACTTCTGTTGAACAATTTAATAAAAGAATACATGCTAAAAGTCCAACGATAGGACCTGCAATCAGCATAATTTTTCTTCCTTTTGCTTCGTTTTTTACTTTACCAACAATTTTATCAGCTACAATACCAAGAAGAGGCATACTGAAGATTCCGATTATACCAATTATTTTATATACGTTAATGGCACTATCTGTTTCCCAGCCTTTATCTTGTACCCAGTAGCTTACTACTTGAGTCCAAATTAAAAATTCGGCCATCATACTGGTTAGAAACATAAAAATGGCTCCCCAAATTGGGTAAGTTGAATAAGCTTCTTTGATTGTCCAAACTTTTTCTACATGTTTAGTTTCACCTGCTTTAACTGGAACTTCTCCGTGAGGTGTAAGGTTATAGTTTTCGGGATTCCGTTTGGCCATTAATACTGCAACAACCAAAAGAACGAAAATAATAATGGCTAATGTAACCATTGTACTACGCCATGTTCCGCCATTGTTCATTGAATTTTTAACAACTTCGGCTAATAACCATTGAGCCATTGGAGCTCCAGCAAAAGCAATACCCCACATTGTACCATAGGTTTTTCCAACATACCATTTTCGAACGGAAACGGTTGAAGTTACCCAAAGCATACCTGTTGCGATACCTGCAAGAAATCCAAAAGTAAAGAAATAGGCGAACTGTGTGCTTATCATACTTGTGAGATAAAAACCCAAAGCACCAAAAACTGCAGCTATTGCATAAATAGGTTTTGTACCCCACTTATCCAATATCATTCCTGCAAAAAAAGCGGTAATGGCATAAATAGTCATCATTAAAGAGTATCCAAGAGTTACTTCTGCTTGAGACCATCCTAAATCTGCGGCCATAGGTCCTTTTAACATAGCAAAAGTTGCCCGATAGCCAAAAAGGCTAAATACCGCAAGCCAAGATGCAAAAACAACCATTGGCCCATATAACTTTGCTTTATCTATTTTCATAAAATTTAGTATTAAATTTTTTACAACGTTTATTGTGATTTGATCCTCAATTTATGAGGAGATAAGAATTACAGGGAGTTTAAGCTCCCTGTAATTATAAAATTAAGACTGCTTATTTTTCGTCGTAACCTTCGCAGGTAATAGCAGCCATATCAGGATATGCAAGATGTTCTTTGCCCATCATAGAGCAAATTCCTAAACCTATTTTCTCTTCATTCAAAGTGAAATTTTTGCAATGCATACATTTTGGCATTCTTTCGTAGTTAGGATCAATGTCATCAGCATTAACTCTCTTTCCAGTACTTCTGTCTATTCCTTTTGCAACATCAACAGGTACAAAATTCAGACTATTTCTATATATTTTTTCTTCCATTTTAGTAATTATTTGATATTAATAATTCCAGTTAAATTGATTAAACACTTTCGTATTCAGTACGTGCAATAAGCTCATCCTGAACCTGTTTACCTATTTCAACCCAATATTGAGTAAATCCGGCAACACGAACCATTAGGTCACGATAATTTTGAGGATTTGCCTGAGCATCTTTCAATACTTTTGAATCCACAATATTAAATTGAACATGGAACCCGCCTTTTCGCATATAACCTCTAACTAATTCGATCAATTTTTTAGAACCTTCAGGGCCTTTAATAGCACTTGGGTGAACTTTAATATTCAATTGTGAGTTTTGAGACATTGAATGATCCCAGATTGCAGCAGAATTCATTAAAGCAAATGGTCCGTTTTTATCAGTACCAGGATAAGCAGATAATGAAGCATCAGCAAATGTTGTTCCTTGTAAACGACCGTCGAAGGTTGCTAAAGTAGCAGAACCCATTGCACCGTGTGTAGAAACAGAGATTTGACAAGAATACATTGGCTCAGCATATAATGATTCAATAGTTTCTGAATGTTCACAGAACCAGTTTTCCCAATCAAGTAAAATCTCATCAGCGTAGAAGTCATCATTTCCATACTTAGGTGCATTAAGACATTCGAAATGCATTTTGTCGTATTTCTTAGTTGCATCATCTTTTTTCTCCTGATCCATCAATGAGAATTTACCAATTTCGTGAGCTGTTTTAAATCCGAAGTTGTTCTCAATGGCATCTTGCATTTCTTCAAAAGTGTACTTTTTGTCGTCGTATACAAGTTTTTTAAGAGCTGCTAAAGTGTTTATACAAGTTACGTTACCAGCACTTTCAACATTAAATGTTGCATTGTATCGATAACCTAATTCATTGATAAGATGACCTGAATCTAAACAATCTGGTTTAGTTAGAGATTGGAATACGGCCATATTATTTTTTCTCCAAACGTCGTGTTGGATATTATTAGTAAGGGCAAGTACATCAACTGCTTTTTCCCAATATGCTTTAAATTGCTCAAATAATTCCGCAAAAGTTTCAAGCTTTTTATTATGAGGTTCAAAAACTTTGATACCACTTCGTTTATCAACACCATTGAAAAGAACCAATTCGAGTACTTTTGGCATAGCTATAAAGTGAACACCTACAGAAGTTGGCTGTCCAGCTCCACCAGGAATAAAGTATTCTTTACCGTTAAGGTGAAGAGGTTTCCAGCAAGAAGGTGATGTTTCAAGACAACCACCAATAGCCCAAGAACGAGCTTCTTCAATAGTCATACCTTCATGGCCGTAATGATTAATCATAAATTGTTCGGCAATGTCATTGTTCATGAATGCAGGATAACCACAACCTGTTTTAATAACATCAGCAGCAAGAGCTAAGAAATCATCAGGTAAAGTTTCGTCATAATGAAGTGCAATATTTGATTGAGGCATTGCATTGGTTCCACCAGCTTTTACTATTAGATATTCTAATTTGTTAACGGCAGTTTTTCCATGTTTATTTACACCACCTACAGATAATGTGTTGAATGTATTTCCAGATAAAACACCACCAACAACTCCTACAGAAGCAAAACAGTCGATAGAAGTTTTAATTAATCGATCTTGTTCTAGAAGTTCTAATACTTCGTCTTCAGTAATTCTACCAGCTTCTATATCTTGCTCAAACCAAGGATATAAAACCTGACCAATTCTACCTGCAGATAAACCAGAAATAGCATCTTCATTTAATATTGCCAAGTGAATGGTTTCAATCATTTGGAATGCTTCGATAAAAGTTCTAGGTTGATTTTTTTCAATCCAGAATAAACGCTCTGCTATATCTTGATATTCTTTTTTCTGAGTTGCATCTTTTTCTCTAGCTGCTAACCAAGTTGCATGCTCTGCATAATTGTTAATCCATTTTTGTACACCTTCGATGGCTATAATAACAGCTTCGTAGTTATAAAGTCTGTTCATACCTACCATACCGTCACCATCAGCTTTACCAGCAACTTCACTTTTCTTTTCTCTGGCAATTTTTTTAATTCCTTCGAAACCGTATTCTAATGGGTAATAATAGTTGGCTACTTCACGACCTTGAGGTAATGTAAATCCTGAATCGAACATACATACTACTGAGCGCATAATAGCTTCCTTAACATCATAGTCAGGAACCATACGTTCGTATTTATTACCTAAATCGTCTACAGATTTACCTTCCCATTTTTTTGCTAATTCAAGTAAAACAGGAATTTCTTCTTGACGCATACCGAATTTACCAGCGATTGACATTACTTTTCCAAAACTTTTTGGAACATTACCACCACCTTGACCAAATTCAGAGTGTTCATCCACACTGGCAGAACCTCTTTTTAATGCTTCTTGATAGAAAGAAGATTCGTTGGCCATATAAAAGCCTTCTGATAACCATGGCATTGGGAATGATGCACGGAAGAAAGATCCTTTACGCATTGTCATCAATTCACCAGGGTAAATGAGGGGAGTTAAATGTGAAAATGCAGTTTTTAAAGCTTTAGCTCTTCTGATTACCGGAATTTCATTGTCATGTTGAAAATATTCACGGGTATACCAATAAGGAAATTCATTATTTGTTGAGGAAAGTGAATCCATATAGATCTCTTTCAATTTCTCAATTCTTGGATGTGCTTCCCAAATAATTTCTCTTGGGGTCAATTTATCCGGAGCTTTTCCCCCAGATTGAAACTCTAATTCTTGACCTGACTCGGCCAACATTTCTTTAAAACTTTTAGCCATATTAAAATGATTTAATTGTTTATAAATATTTATGTTTCCAATTCAAACTCTTTTACAAGGTGAATGCCACATAAAATATGGCTGTTGAAAATAAATTTTATACTATCAGTAAATCAGTTATTTATGGGTGGTTAAAATAAATTTTTCTCTCTATAATTTTGATTATAAACCCCTGTAAAGCTTTTTTACTAGTACTATTTATGGCTCAAAGGAGATTAATATAACTCTCTAATGATCTACTGTTTAAATAAGTTGTGTTAGTTTTTTTTACAAGTAAAGAAAGGCGACACCCCTTTGTAAGGAAATATTATGGAAAAAGCATTTTTAGTATGAAAATTTAGCTATATCGAATTGATTTAGCACATCAGATATTACTGTCTGATATTAAATTTTACAATCAACGGATAACAATGTCTGTCGTACTCTATTATGGTGAAGAAATAAATTAGAACTCACGATCTGTTAAACAAAAAAAAGACGCTAGATTCAAGACCTTAAAGCAAAAAAGTAAACTTTTTTCTTTTTAAAAACCACTAACTTTTGGGAGTTTTTCCCCAGAAAACTGTCAGACCAACAGAAAACCTAAATTGGCGGCGATTGAATGTTATTGGGTGTTTTTATCGAGATAATATTTGGTAAAACTCCAAATCTTGGTAATATTTTTCTTTTAATTTTTTAAACTCACTATCCTTTCCTGTCCAAAGTCTAATTCCGTTTAGAGCAGTGTAACTAAGTAAAAACCTATCCCAAATAGCATCACCTGCCGTAAAAACAGGTTTATCTTTAAATTCTCGTTTTAACACATTCACTTTTTCCTTGCCATATGGAACTTCATTGAATTTAGTTTTTATTCTTTTATTGTCGTTTATGTCAACTCTTGCACCAAAAACATTACTGGCATGTATACCAAAATATTCCCAACAAATTATTTCAGCAGAAACTCTATTGCTTGCGGTAACAACATTAACCTCAATGCATGAAGTATTAAGAAATGTTACTATTGACTGCATTATTGCATTTGGTTTTGGAATAGGAATGCTATATCCCTCAAGTTCAATTTCAAGATCATTGGTGTGGATAATTTCATGAGTAATTTTTTCTAATACCCTTAGTTCAAGATTATCCATAACTTCTATCACTTTAAAATAGGCTTTTTCTCTATCCGATTTTATCAAATCAATATAATCATTCCAACCAAAATTTTTAACCTTTTTATTCTTCACAAGCAATGCAAAAACGGCTTCTCCTATATCACCAATAAGCAAAGTATTATCTAAATCAAATGCAGCATACTGATTTTTGACTAAGCTCAGTTCTTCTATTTTCTCTACAATACGCTTGGGTATATTATTTTTTATAGATTTCATACAAGTAATAATTATTCTGGCATCATTATATTTTAAAAACTCCACTAAAAAACTTTTTTCTCTTTAAAACGCAGTTTATTCTTATCTATAAATATACGTATCACATACAGATGCATATCCTTAGTTCCCAAATTCTCATAATATAAGAACATGTTATCGTCGTTGGGATGATTGCTGGAAGAAAGCGTACCGCACATAAATTGATCAAATGTATGTCCGTGATAGAGATCATTGGTACGCATAAGTTCCAGCTCGTGCGTATGTCCGCAAAATACGTGTTTAATTTTATGTTTTTGCACAAAATCAATAAGGGTTGCAGAATTCTTTAGAGGACACTCATCGGTACCCAAAACAGAATAATGAGTAAGGAGCAAAGGTATGTCATAGTCTGTCTGCCTAATTACTTTAGATACAGCTTTTAGTACTTTCTCTTCAACATATCCATCATCATTGTATAGTTCATTGGAATCAATGCTTATAACTAATACTTTTTTTCCTTTAATTTCAATAGATCTAACAAAATTTATATCGGTGAAATGATCATTCAGCTTTGTAATGTCCAGATTTAGAAAAAGATGTTTCTTACTTGTTTTAATTGTTTTTGAAATGGGAATGATCTTGGAATCATCAATATATTGTTGGAATAGTTCATGTGCACGCATGTTTCTTTTATCATGATTGCCCAGAGTAGAAATAATATTTTTACACTTAATCTCTTTTAAAAAGCTTCCTGCCTCAGCATATTCGCTTTCCAGACCATCTGTTGTATTGTCTCCGGTATTAATAACTATATCGGCATCAAATGAATTGATTTTCTCAAGTAAAAGCTTATCATTTCCATCCCAGTGCCTTGGCCCAAAATGCATATCTGATATATGTAATATATTCATGCTAATTCTTTATTTAAGTTTTTAAATAAAAACAAATTAACACTTTTGCCCTATTTTGTTGAATTTTGGCTCAATGTATTAATCTCTAAATATAATCAATATTACTTCTCGAAAGATTTTATCACTTAAATTCTAAGGTTTTATGATAAAATAGTCAAGCTATTTCAGTATAATACAAATTAAGTTGCATAAAACATTCCAATTATAATATTTAATACTAATTTTATATTTCATTTAAATTATTAATCATGAGTAACGGAACAGTAAAATTCTTCAACAGGTCTAAAGGTTTTGGATTTATCACCCCTGATGAAGGCAGTAAAGATGTATTTGTCCATCAAAACGGATTAACCGATGAGATAAATGAAGGAGATAAAGTAAGCTACGATGTAGAGGAAGGACAAAAAGGATTGAACGCAATAAATGTCAAAAAAATATAATATTATTTTTTGACTTTCTAGCATTGTAAAAGCCCATCAAATTTGATGGGCTTTTTAAATTTTTAAAATTGATTTCTCTAAAGAAAGAGAGCATTATTTCTGATAAATGTAACAAACGTTATAGGCAATTTTTCCAGATATTGATTTTTGAACTGAACGATTAATTTATCAAAATATTTATTGTTAATGATTTATGAATTTGTAAATTTACAGTTAATCAAAATGACATGAAAAAGAACCAAAATTAAAACTAATGAATATAAATTTGGCTGTACTAATTGATGGAGACAACATACCATCAGCATATGTAAAAGAAATGATGGAAGAAATTGCCAAATATGGTAATCCAACAATCAAACGAATATATGGTGATTGGACAAAGCCGAATCTGTCTAAATGGAAAAATATATTGCTTGAGAATGCTATTACTCCAATACAGCAGTATGCATACACAACGGGAAAGAATGCTACGGATTCAGCTATGATAATTGATGCTATGGATATCCTATATTCTGAAAAAGTAAATGGATTCTGCTTAGTTTCAAGCGATAGTGATTTTACAAGGTTAGCAACACGATTAAGAGAAGCGGGAATGCAAGTAATTGGAATTGGTGAAAAAAAGACTCCAAACCCATTCATAGTTGCATGTGATAAATTCGTTTACATCGAAATTTTGAAAACTAAATCTAAAGAAAAAGAATTTGAAGATGATAAGGATTTGGAAAAGGAAACTTTCGATAAAATTACGGCAAAGGAAATCAAATTAATTGCTGCAACAATTACAGATCTATCAGATGATGACGGATGGGCTTTTTTGGGTGATGTTGGAAGTTTGTTACAAAAGAAGAAACCAAATTTTGATCCAAGAAATTATGGATTTCAAAAATTGACACCTCTAATAAACTCAATTGACAAGTTTGAAATAGAGCAAAGGGAAAGCCCCAAGAGTAGACATAAGTTAATATTTGTGAAAAATAAAGAAAAGCGTATTACACGCGGTCATAAATAATTTGGCGTACCATGGCATTGTCAGACCGATAAACTAAAACGAAGATAACATCCCGATAGCTATTTGGATTGTCAAACCACCACCCAGCACTATCTGGTTATATTGAGTTATAAACTGTGCACATAAAAACATCAAAACTTAATTTGGGATATAAAAAGCAATTTGGTATTTTTGCCAAATAGAAAATTTACTTGAATATGAAACTTTATTTTATACTGATTTGCTGTTTTCTTTTTAGTATGAATGCAAATAGCCAAAAAGTAAAAGAGATTAGGGCAAAAGATGCTTTCGAAATTGTTAATAACCGAGATTTAGTAAATACCACAATAATAGACGGAAGAAGCGCTGAAATGTATGCAGATAAACACATCAAAGGGGCTATTAATATAGATGCTTTTAAAGATTCGCTTACAACAGAATTGAAAAACTATTTAGAGGATAAAAAAATTATAGTTTATTGCACAAATCATCGAAGAAGCGAATTAATAATTGAAAAATTGAAAGAATTACATTACAATGGCAAAATTATATTTATTTCCGATGGGATAAACGGCTGGATTTCTGCAGGATTTAAAACAATCAGCACTTAAAATCAAGTATTATGAACAAAGTAATCGAAATGGAATTTTTGGAAAAGGCTGAGATATTTAAGGCCTTGGCTCATCCAACACGCTTATTTATTATTCATACTGTGAAAGATAAAAAAATGTCAGTGAAAGAGCTTACAGAATTAGTTGGGATTGATATATCCACCATGTCAAAGCATCTTGATATTCTTAAAAAACATAAAATAATTGAAGGAGATAAGTTTAAAAACTTCATCTATTACCGTTTAGCTATTCCTTGTGTGCTTGATTTCATGAGCTGTGCAATAAAAGTTATAAATAAAAAATAAAAAATTTACAAATACATTTGGCTATTTTGCCAAATAGAAAATTAATACAATGAACGAGTTAGAAAAAGTAATTAAAAAAATGGATTTCCAATACTTTGGAACAGGTCAACACAAAATGGAAGCAGAAGTATTTCTTGCTGCTCAAGAAACAGTTTTTCTTGATGTAAGAGCTAAGGAAGAAATTGAAACGGTTAAAATTGCTTTGTCGCACCATTGCGATGTATTAGAAATTCCAACCGATGAAGTTCCTGCTCGCATTGATGAAATACCAAAAGATAAATTAATTGGTGTTTTTTGTTCTGCAGGAGTACGTGCAACTATTATTTTCATCTATCTAAAAAGCATGGGGTATAATAATGTAAAAATAATTTTGGGTGGTTATTCACCATTAATGCAAGCTGTAATGCCTGGTAAACTATTCAAAAGTTTAAACGGGTAATATGAGTATTTGGATATTAGCGGTCATAATTATGCTTATCGCTTTTTTAATGACCATGACCGGACGTGGAGGTGGTAATTTTTATGTACTTACCCTTGTTTTATATGGTATTAGCATGAACCTTTCAGCTTCAACAGGACAATTTATATTAATGTGTTCATCCCTTATGGCTTCTATTCTTTTCAGCAAGCAAAAAATGAATCATTGGAAGTTGACCATTTTACTTGGAGTATTGATTTTTGTATCAGCTATGGCAGGTGGTTTCTTTGGTCAATATTTTAATGAAAAAATGTTAAAACTAATCTTTGCTGTTGTTATGTTTTTAGCAGCATTGCTTATGTTACGAAAGCCAAAGCCAAAACCCAAAAGTAATCGAAAATGGGCTGTAACGCTAAAGTCAAATGGTGATGCGTATCAAGTTAACTTATTAGTAACTGTGCCAATTGTATTGCTGACAGGATTTATTTCAGGGATGGTCGGTGTTTCTGGTGGTTCTTTTTTAGTACCATTAATGCTTTTAACTATGAGTGTTCCTATGCATGTAGCAGTTGGAACCTCAACCACCTTGGTTACCATTTCTGCAGCTGCTGGATTATTTGGTCATTTAGGCGCTGGACTATTTGACTTCACTTTAGCTATTCCTTTAGCAATGGGAGGAATTATTGGTGGTTTTGCGGGTGCTAAAATGGCATTAAAATCAAAACCTAAAAATCTAAAGTATTTATTTGCAGGCACTCAACTGTTGGCTTCGGTTATAATGATTATCAATATTCTATAATATGCCGAAAAAATATTGAAAAGATGAAAAGCAGCAGAAGATATACTTTTCTTCTACTGCTTTTCTGCATTCCGTATTCCAGTATTTTATTGCAGTGCACAAAAGGATGCAATAAGGCAAAGAAATATTCTATAGAACCCGATTTATTTACTAATACAGGTTTTATGGCTATACCTCAAAACAGTCAGAATTTGAATATAACTTCAAGCGAACTTTGCTTATATATCGGCAAAGTATTACCAAAAAAATTTAACATATGCTTGCAGGTGATACTTATGTAAAGGATAATCAAAATCCTTACAATCTGACTCCATATTTAAAACGAACATATTTGTAATATCAACATAAAACTTTACCGGTTTCAGATAGTTAATGAAGTTACAAGATATAATTACTCTTTTTTTTCAACATATCTCTTGTCTCCATTGCAAACTTATTTCTAGCATTTAATTGTAATGCTTTATTATTAAAGATCGTGGCATTTTCAAAATCGTCAATCATATAATATGTACGAGCTAAATAAGCATCAGCCATCTGTGCTTTCGGATAATACTCTTTGCATTTTTTTAAGACTAAAATCTTTTCATCCGTATTATTTCTTGTAAAAAGCAGATAAGTCAGCAAGTAAAAATCATTTTCAGGTGGAATAATTGAAATTCCAGTTTTACTCGACAAATTTGTATAATGTTTAACGAAGAGCTCAGTTGCATTGGATGTTTGTGACTCAGTTAATTCAAATCCCCAGTCCTCGAACATAAATAATAAAGCATCCGTTATCGTTGCAGGATATA
Organism: Bacteroidales bacterium; assembly: GCA_016342685.1. Taxonomy (GTDB): domain Bacteria; phylum Bacteroidota; class Bacteroidia; order Bacteroidales; family UBA12077; genus UBA12077. Next base: position 1,437,599 of record JAEINU010000001.1, read on the forward strand.
TTGAATGATGATTGGCATTATCCAATTCAATGTATTTAAATGAAAAATTTTTTTGATTTTTTTTCAATAGTTCATTAATTAATTCTTCATTCTCTACAAAAGGAATTTCTTTATCCATTTTGCCACAAGCTAAAATCAATTTCTTCTTGTTAATAGAAGTTATATCATTTTGTAAAAAGCTCTCTCTTATTAATGTAACTAAATATTTTGATTCAGTTGGTGCTGTACAATAATAGGCATTGAAATCACTTGAATTACTAAACATTGATTTTAATACAAACCCACCACCTAATGAATGTCCTATCAAAGTTTTATATCCATTGGTTCGATATTTATTACTTATATAAGTGATTAATTCTTGCGAAATGAATTTGTTGATACTTGCCCAATCATTCTTATAATGCAATTCTCGACCACCATTAAGAGTCCTAAATCCAATTACTATCGTTTCAGGAACTGTATGCAAAGCCCCGTTTTCTATATGATATGGTTGTCCTAAATAATTTGATATTTCATAATACATACTGCTTCTTTGCTTATGCCCAATTATTACTTGGATAGGATAAGTGTCATTAGTATTAAAATAATTAGTAGGTAAATAAATATCAATTATTCTGTTACTATTCAATATCTGTGATGATATCGTATCTGTAATAATAAGTTTATTTTTTAATTCTTGACCAAAACTGTAATTATTCATTATGAGTATAGATATTGCGAAGAATAGTACGAATAACTTTTTTTTGATTTTAAGATTTTTTTTGTTGCGTTGAGTTATTGAATTTTGTTTCTTGGTTTGTAATGCTACTAACGTTCTTAACATACCCAATAGTGCAGGATTTCATTGCTCTAAATTTTCAGACCGATAATGAAACCGAAGATAACAAAACTTAGTCAAACCGCCAAAGCCACCGTATTATCTGCTGATGTTGTGTTGGCGATAGTTGTTATCTAATTTGATCTGTTATTTTTCAAGATTTCTTTAACCACTTTTCTATAACTACGCCCTATTGTTAAAATCACATCATCCACCATGACTTCATCAGATGAAATATTTTTTATTCTATCTGTATTAATAATAAATGAACGGTGAATTCTTAAAAAAATATCCGGTAATCTGGAAGCCAAATTGCTGATTTTCTCCTTACTAATAATCTGATCTTTTATAGTAATAACCTTAATATAATCCGATAAACTTTCAATGTAAACAATATCGTCATATGGTATTTTTGCAATTTTCCTATTGGACATAATTTCAAGAAACGATTTCTTCATTTTCTCTTTTTCGTCTAGAAGTTGTTGAATTACTTGTCGATTTTCTAATATTTGATGTATCATTAATAAAAACGATCCTATAAATACCAGTAAATACAATATTACGGCCAATAAAATAATTTGAATTGCATTCGGGCTCAATTTCTGAAAACTTAAATTTACCAGATATACATACGAAAAAACTAAAACCATCATTTCAAAGTAAACTGAAACAATAGCCGTACTAAAGGTATATAGTGCAAATTTTCCATACTTTTTAGTGAGGTAATATTTAGGTACAAGGAAATAATTAAAAAAATAGGAAGTTCCTAAAACAATTGGAAGAAGCATGCAAACGAAGAAAAATGCCGCCATATTGTTTCCCCAAGAAAATCCAAATACAAATGTTAAAACAAGTATAACAAATATCCAATATGCGATATGATAATACGGATTTTTTGATTTTTTATTCATTCTTTTTGATTTTTTCAAGCTAATTTCGGCAAAGATATGAAAATTACAAGTTTGAGTCGACAAACAACCTGGTAAGAACTGGATTCGACCTTGACGAATTTCGATATCTCAAGTACTTTGGCAGAAGTATTAATCAAAAAAATTATTATGAAAAATTTATTTTACCAAGGCGGTCCGTTTTTTATGGGTGCTTTAACAATCTTATTAATTATTACGACTACATGGTTTATTTATCATTTTATTTTTAGTTATAATTCTAAAAAAATAAACCAAGAAAAATTATTACGCTTGTTTGGTTACGGAAAATCTATGGGTTTATTTGCCCTGACAACTGGAATTTTAGGCCAGATGATGGGACTTTCTGCCATGTTTTCATCAATTAAAGAAGTAATAGAAAAGACAGGTGATATTGACCCTATGTTGGTGTTTGGAGCGATAAGAGTAACTATGATTGTAACCATTTATGGGATACTTATTTATCTATTTTCATTAGTGTTATGGTTTATAGCCAGTACAATGATTGAAAAAAAACTAAATAATAAGTAATATTAACAGCAAACTTAGGGTATAACACTATGATTGCTCAAAAAAAAATTGAACTATGAAAATAAATATAATTCTACTTTTAATAACTTTCACTTTATTTGGTTGTAATCAAAAATCAAATGCTAATGAAAATACAGGCAAAAGTGGTACTACAGAGAATATTAAAGAGATCTTCGCTTTAACGGATTATCAACAAGATTTTGAAAAAATGACTGAGATATTAGTTAAAAACCATCCTCAACCCTACGCCTTTATAAGTGAAGATTCTTTAAAAAAACTGATTAATCTTCAATATGATAAAATCACTGATTCAACAACAATAGGAGAATTCTTGTGGATATGCAAGTCGGTTGTTACAGCTATTAATTGTGGACACACTAATATTATGTTACCCGCCAAATTTGGTAGAGTCTCAAAGTCACTGCTTTTTCCAATAAAAGCCAAATATGTAAATTCCAGATTATACATTGTTGATGCAAAGAATAATTCTGATAAGGTATCTGAAGGAGATGAGATTTTGAAAATAAACGGAGTTGATGTGGAAACTCTTCAAAAAGAGATATTTCAACATCTCCCTTCGGATGGTTTTAATGAAACTGTAAAACATGAAAGTACGAATCTTTATTTCTACTGGTTTTCCTCAATGTTTTTCGACTTCCCTACTTCTTATACAGTTACTGTAAAGCAAAACGGAAATATGGAAGAAATAAAATTAGAAGAAGCCGTGAACCTTGAAGCTAAAAAGACATTTTTAGATGATTGTGAAAATCAACTTTGTTTTGATATGAATCAAGAAAGCAGTACGGCAATAATCACAATTCGTTCTTTTGGTTATTATGGAAAAAAAAGGTTCCCAATTTTCGAGTCATTTGTTGATAGTTGTTTTTATCAAATTAAAGAAAACAAAATTCAGAATTTGATAATAGATTTAAGAAATAATACCGGAGGTGATCCTTTTTGTGGTTCATATCTTCTTCAGCATTTAGCAAATAAATCATTTACTTATTTTCATAAAGATATTAAGAGATATTCTGACTTAAAAAAGACCATTCAGCCAAGTTCAAATGGTTTTAAAAATAAGCCATACATATTAATTAATGGGTTATGTTTTTCAACCACAGGACATTTTTGTTCTTTAGTTAAAGAAAATAACTTAGGAATCTTTGTTGGAGATGAAACAGCAGGAACATATACTTGTAATGACTTTAGTAAAAATTTTACGTTAAAAAATACAAAGCTTACATTACGTGTTGCAAGACAAATATGTAAAACTACTGCAAGCAATTTAACCAACGAACATGGAATTATTCCTGACTATTATGTTATTCCTAATATTGATAACATTTTAAACAATACAGATACTGTATTAAACTATACTTTAAAACTAATAGAGAAAGAATAATTTGTGTTTTTACAATAATATAAAAACAAAAAAATAAACGAATATGCAATTTTTTGAAATAGTACTTATTATAGTTTCAACGGCTTATGTAGGGTTTAATCGTTATATAAACAAAAAACTCGGAACCAAATATATACTAGGCCTGCTGGTGTTCACTATAGCGCTGCAATTGATATTAAATGGATTTAGATTTCAGATGATACCTGCTTATTTAATCTTGCTCATAGCTATTATCACAGCTTTGAGGCATAGTGTACATAAACCCAAAATAATCGTTAGGGTGCTTAAAACTATTGGAATTCTTGTCATACTGATTTTATCTATCATCATTCCTTCAATACTGCCAGTGTTTGAATTACCTGAACCACGAGGATCATATAATGTTGGTACAGATTTGATTCATGTAAAAACTGATCGAGACGAAATAATCACAAAAGACCCAAGCGATAAGCGAGAACTCTTGTATAAAATCTGGTATCCAAGTGAAGCAGACGTTTCATCCTTAAAAGGCGAGAAGTATGTGGATCAAGCTAGTCGAATTGGTTTAGCAAGAATGTATGGCACTCCTCCTGCATTACTCAATTATCTTGATCTGGTAAAGACATTTGTCTATACAGATCTTCCTGTGGCCGATGGCCGGTTTCCTGTATTAATATTTTCTCATGGTTATGCATCACAAGCGACGGGCTACTATGCAATGCTAACAGAACTTGCCAGCCAAGGGTATGTGATTATCAATATGAATCACACCTACGAAAGTTTGGGAGTCACCTTTCCTGATGGGAGAATAACATCTTTTGATTTTGATTATGCGAGAGAGATTTCAAAAGAATCCATGAAAGTGGATGAAGCTTTAGAAAAGGCATTCGAAAAAGGTCGTGATTTTGAAGATAGACATACTATTATCAAGAATGCAATGAAAAATTATCATAAGGCCGAAATACAAGTACGATGGGCTGAAGATATAATATTCACAATAGATCTACTAGAAAAATGGAATGCTAAAGGCTTGCTTAAAGACAAAATTGACTTTGATAAAATAGGCGTTTTTGGACACTCCGCTGGAGGGGGAACATCAGCCAATGTGGCCAGATTGGATAGCAGGGTAAAAGCTGCGGCCAACCTAGACGGAAATCCATGGGGCAATTTGATTGACACTACTTTGAACATACCGTTTCTCCATGTTTCGGCTGATTGGCCTGAGGAGTACTGGGATATAAACTCACATATCTATATCAATAAAAGTGCAGATTGTTTTTATGAAAGTAAGCTTTTAAATTCCGGTCACTCAAACTTCATGGATATACCTTTCATGATCCCAGTTCAATCTCTTTCAAGGGCGGGAGGCATTGATCCCTATCAGGGAATCGAAATAGTCACAAAACTGCTTACTTCTTTTTTTGACAAACATCTGAAAAACGAACCAGATTCTGATCCTCAAAAAATTAGTGAAGAATATAAGTTGTTAGAGATGACTGTCTATCAAGGTGATTCCTTAAGTTCAGTTAGTAACTAGTCATATAGTTTTCAGCTCTACTCAGGTTGCTGGATAGAGCTGAAAACTAAAAACGGTTTCCAACAAAGTGAAAAAATAATACGGCGATTATTACAATCTGTTCTTTTTCTTAGTATAGAAGAAATTTTGAAATGTTTAAATCATTTACTTTCATCTATTATTGAGTATTTAAACTTAAAATACCAAACTAAATACTGTTTCTTTATTGGGTGTCGAGTTTACTCTTATTGTTCCATTATGTAATCGCATTATTTGCCTTGATAAACTTAAACCAATACCCGACCCCTTCTCTTTTGTTGTGTAAAATGGAATAAAAATGTCATCAATAATATTTGAAGGTATTCCAATACCATTATCACTAATATTTATTATTATCCTGCTTTCGATATTGTTCAAAGCAGTTACAACGACCTTCCCTTTTGAAGTTCTTTCCAGAGCCTGAAATGAATTTTTTATTAAATTAATTAGAACCTTTTCAAGTAAAATAATATCAGCATTAAGTTCAAGCATTGGTGGGAATATTTTAAATTCTATGGCAATGTTATTTGATTTGGATTCTCCTTTAAGTAAAGTCTGAATTTTATCAAACATCATGCTGATTTGGAACTTCTCAAATTTGGGTTGTGGCAAAGCAGTTAAACTTCGATATTTTCCAACAAAATCTATTAGTCCTTTGCCTGTAGTTTCTATGGTATCCAAACTATCAAATGTTTTGTGTAGTAATGTATCGTCTAATTCATTCTTTTCTAAAAGCGATTCGGTACCTTTTCTTACAAAATATTTTTTAGTCGTGTTTGCAAGCGATGCTATTGGGCTAATAGAATTGGATATTTCGTGTGTTAATACCCGAATCAATTTTTGCCAGGAATCTAGTTCGTTTTGTTCCAGTTCAGTGCGTATATTCTGGATGGATAAAAGATTTATCGTTTCTTCTTCTGATTTAAAGATACTAAGTTTTAAAGATAGAAACAACACTGATTGTTTTGTTAAAACCTTAATCAACTGTTGATTGCGTGGTTTTAATTCTGAAATACATCTATTTAGTTCGGGGTAATAAGTGCCAATATCATTTATTTTTCTAAGTTGGCTAAATTGTAGTAATTCCTTTGCAGCATTATTAAAAATTTTGACGCTCCCATCATTTGTGTATGTGATTAAGCCAACTGCTACATGTTCTACCAGATCATTTAAAAATAAGCTTTGACTTGCATTTTTTCTTCGCATTTTACCAATTATACGATTGAGCTCATTTAAGGAAACGCCAAGTGAATCAAAGATTTTTTCGCGATTATCATGAGGATAAGTAAGAATTGAATCGTTATCATGCACAGAATTAAAGAAATGAGCTAGCTTGCGGTTTGTCTTATTAACATAATTTACTAAAAGATAAATCTGATATACAATGAGAGTTCCGATTCCAATGAGACTTAAGAAATATTCTTTATGCACGAATGGAATTATAGAAATAAAAGCAAACGAACTTAATATTATTAGTAATACTCGAATAAGAACTACAATAAACAGGCTTTTGCTATACATAATGTGAGATCTATAGTTTATATTTCTGAATCTTGTTATAAAGTGTTTGTCTGGCAATATTTAGTTCTTTGGCAGTTTTAAAAATATTACCCTTATTTCGTTCAATTGCTTTTAAGACAGCTTGTTTCTCAATTTCGTCAAAAGTCAAAGCCATATCTTCTGGAAATTTCTCTGTTGCTTGACTGGGCAAATACAAATCATCAGGTTTTAGAGTATCCGAATTGCATAAAATAACAGCTCTCTCAATGGTGTGCTCCAATTCCCTAACGTTTCCAGGCCAATGGTAATTCTTTAAAGCATTAAAAGTGTCTTTATTTAATTTTAATAAGTTTTTTCCATACTTAACTTTAAAGTTGTTGAGAAAGAAATCTGTTAGTTCCAGAATATCATCACCCCGCTCTCGCAGTGGAGGAATAACTATCTCAATAGTATTTATTCTAAAAAATAAATCTTCGCGAAATGAACCTTCCGAAATCATGTTCTTGAGATTCTTGTTTGTAGCACAAATTAAACGGGTATCAAATTCTTTAGGAGTATTAGCTCCCATTCGTGTAAATGTTCTATTCTGCAATGTAGCTAATAATTTGGCTTGCATTGAGAGCGATAAATTTCCTATTTCATCTAAAAACAATGTTCCATCTGAAGCTATTTCAAATCTTCCTTTACGCATTTCTTTTGCATCGGTGAAAGCTCCTTTCTCGTATCCAAACATTTCGCTTTCAAACAAGGATTCACTTAAAGAACCCATATCAACGCTTATTAGTATCTCTTGATTTCGGATCGATTGACGATGAATCTCACGAGCAATCACCTCTTTTCCTGTACCATTCTCACCAAGTATTAGAACATTTGCATCAGTTACAGCAACCTTTTTAATGGTTTCATAGATCTCCAACATTACTGATGATGAGCCAATTATACTGGAATAGTTCTTGTCAATTTTTTCCAACAGTGATTTTTGCTTATCCTTTAGTAATTCCACTTCAAGTTTTGATTGTCTTAGATTATATGCTGAGTTTAAAGTTGCCAGCAATTTATCATTATCCCAAGGTTTTACAACAAAGTCAACGGCACCTTCTTTAATTGCTTTTACAGCTAAATCGACATCACCGTATGCGGTTATTAGAATTATGCTTGCATTCGGATCAATTTGAAGGATTTCCTTCATCCAGAACATACCTTCATTTCCAGAATTCACACCTGCTGAAAAATTCATATCTAAGAGTATCGTGTCATAATCATCTGATTTGACCATATTTGGAATCAGATTAGGATTAATTGCAGTATCTACCTGGTCAAATTCCATCTCCAATAAGCGGGTTAATGCAGTAAGCACATTTTTATTATCGTCAACGATTAAAAGTTTTCTCTTTTTCACAGACATAATTGCCAATTTTTATTGTACAATTCAGTATTTTTCAGACTGATATGTAAATATATGTATAATTTATTAAATAATGACTAATAATTAGACAGTGAATGGCTAAAAATTAGTCACTAAACTAATTTTAGCGTTATGAATAAAAATATAATGTGCTGTTCTGTAGCAATATAGTTATTATGGTATAGTAATTGGCTTTTATAGGAAAAACTTATAAAAAAATGATAAAGAATTACATTATTACAGCCATTAGAAATATTACAAGGTTTAAGCTGCACTCATTTATTAATATTGGGGGCTTAGCCATTGGAATATCCATATTTACACTTATTATGATATACGTTATAAGTGAGTTAAGCTACGATAAATACCACGAAAATTACGAAAAAATTTACCAAGTTAGTATACAAAAGGATTTAGCTACAACAGCGCATCTTGGGTATATGCTAAAAGAGAAATTCCCTGAAATGAAGTATCTAGTTCGAAGTACTGTGAACTATGGCGGAGGAGAAAAGGCATATTTAAATCTATTAGATTCTGATACACATGTTGAATTTGAGAATATATTATATGCTTCGCCCGACTTTTTTAATTTATTTAGTATTGAAGTCATAGCTGGAGATATTTCCAGCGCATTAGCAAATCCATATACCATTGTTTTAACAGAATCGACAGCTATAAAGCTATTTGGGAGTACAGATATTGTGAATAAAACCATTGGTTTTATTAGTGGAGAAGGAAGTATTAGACATACTTTGACTATTACCGCTATTATTGCAGATGCACCTGAGAACTCATCAGTTAAATATTCAGGAATTACATCATTTATTACATTAAATGATATAAAACCAGGAGGTGTTGAGGTTGATCAGGATTATTTCAACTGGGGATATAGTACTTACATCATACTTAATGATAAAGTTGATAAGGATGCTTTTCTGAAAAAGGCACGTGCGGAATTTGTAGAGTTTCTTTGTGAGAAATATGAAATTGATCCTACAAGTGATGAAGCAAATGAATTTGAGATGGAAATGGTTCCCTTTAACGAAGTGCCTTTTTATGAGAATAACAAGCTCCAATTTATATACCTGATTGTTCTTATTGGGTTTATTATAATCATTATAGCTATAATTAATTTTATTAACCTTTCGCTTGCAAAATCATCATTACGAAGTAAGGAAATAGGGCTGCGTAAAGTAGCAGGGTCTTCTCGCACAAACCTTATTGAGCAGTTTATTGGCGAAGCAACAGTGCTTGTATTTATTGCGGTTATTGTGTCTATCATTCTCACAGAGATTTTAAAACCATTCTTCAATACAATGGTTGGAAAAGATTTATCTATCGGATATATTGATAAGCCACAAATATTATTAATTTTTCTTGCTGGAACAATAATTATTGGTCTTCTCGCTGGATTTTATCCAGCAATAATTCTATCACGTTATAATCCCGTAAAAACTATAAAAAACGAATTAACATCGGGAAAAAAAGGACATATTTTCAAACAATCATTATCAATTATTCAGATAAGTGTAGCTCTTGTATTAATTATTGGTGCTATTATTATTTCGAAACAAATCAACTATATGAAAACAAAAGATATAGGTTTTGATAATTCCAACCTTATTTACTTCCAGTCGAATGATTTCATTAATGAGAAATATGATTTGTTTAAAGAAGAACTTTTGCAAAATCCAAATATTACAATTTTAAGCCGCGCGGGTAATGAATTTGGAGGACCTTTGCATATGACTATGACTAAAGAGATTAATGGAGTAAAAATATCATTCCAAGCAATGATTGCTGATCCAGACTTTGTTGAGACCATGGGATTACAAATTGTTAAAGGAAGAAAATATGAATGGGACAGAGAAAGCGATATGGGTGCCATGATAATTAACGAAACTGCTGCAAGGGAATTTGGAGTGGATACTGCTATTGGACTGAAAATGGAGAAATTTAATGATCATCAGGAAGTTATAGGTATTTATAAGGATGTTTATAGTGAATCCTTTCATCAGGAAATAACACCTTGTGTTATGATGAATTACGGAATGATGCTGCATAAAGTTATTATTAAAATCAATGAGCATAACAAAAAAGAGACTATTAAGCATATTAAGAATGTATGGCAAGAAACCGTTCCTGATGTACCTTTTACATACAATTTTCTGAACGAAAAATATGATGAGCTTTATAAAACAGAAGTAGAATTCGGATTGGTAATTAAATTTTCTGCCTTGTTTTCTGTTTTCATTGCTTGTTTGGGATTGTTTGGAATGATATCGTTTACCAGCGAAAGACGAAAAAAGGAAATAGGAATTCGTAAAGCAAACGGAGCTTCAGCTGTTAACATTCTAATGCTTCTAAACAAAGGGATTGTTAAATGGGTAGGAATAGCAACTATAATAGCCAGCCCAATTGCATATTATGCTACAGATAAGTGGCTTCAGAATTTTGCTTTTAGGACATCAATAAATATTGGAGTGTTTGTTTTTGCTGTGCTTATTGTATTAAGCATTGCTTTAATTTCAGTAAGCATAGTGGTTTTTAAAGCGACCAAAACAAATCCTGCAGATTGCTTACGGTATGAGTAAAAAAACTATAATCTAAAATTAACTGTATCAGACTTTGCTGTGCCCATTCCGTTTAAAAACGAAAAAAATTTCACGGATATTCAGAATGGGTGCATAAAAAATAAATAACCTCTACTAATAAAATATAAGCCAGACTTATAGTGAAACCTTTTTACAAACCGTTATTTTCTTCTTTAAATATTTCTTATAATTCTTTATCTAATAATTTTAAATCGTAAAAGTTTTGTCAGATTATGACTCTATTTTTATTAATTAAGTAGTTTGCCGAAACACCATTAACATTATAATCAATGAATGCTTGTTTTTCAATTCTTTTAAACCAAAAACATTAACCCAAGGTTTTAAGTCCTCTGACATAACATTAAGCTAATGTAATCTGCTGTCGTCGCCAGAAACAGAGTAAACTTCAAAACCCTTGTCTTTATATTTGGAATATCCTTTTTTAAGGTCTTTAAATGAATCTCTGCACGAACCATACCATGAAGCCCAAAAATCTAATAAACCACAATAGACTTTTAGTCCATTGTGGTTTATATCCATATATTGTTTTTTATATTTTTAATTCCCTAAACTCTTCAATCCTTTAACTGCTTGTGGAAATGAGGGATAAGTAATAAGACATTTTTGATAATATTTTTTTGCTTTAATTTTATCACCCCTCGCCTTATAAGCGTCGCCAATGAAAGCATATAATTGCCCTGCATGCTGATGTATGGTGTCGGTAAAAAGCAGTAATTCAATAGCAAGTTCGGGCTTCTTTAAATCTATTAATTCTTGTGAAAAATTGAAAAACACAAGCATTTCGGGATACGTTACATTTTCTTTTTTGAGTTCAACAGTCAAATTTTCTAAAGAAGTTTTATTTTGTAAATACTTATTTTTCCATGTTTCAAAAATTAAGATTGATTTTTGATAACTATCCATTAAAATTTTATTCCCATACTTTTTTTCAGTATTATCTATCCACTTTTTATAATTTTCTATGCTTTTGTTTTTTACATCTTTATAAAACAGTTTTGTCAATACATATGAAGAAATTTCAGGTTTTGAATAATTTTTGCTTTCATAACTCTGTAAAAACAAGTTGAATGTTTCGATATCTTGCCCTAGCTTGTTTTCTTTAATCCAATATTTATACAAAACAATCCATAAGTAATCGGTTGAACAAATAGCCTCATGCCATGTACTATCGGGCAAATGATATTTCCATGAAGAAACTATGCCTAGCAATTTATTATTACTACTTAAAACTGGAGAGCCACTTAATCCTGCTCCATTGTGATTTACTAAACTATTGACTAATAAACTTGCCCCATAATATTGAACCGTTTGAGCTGGGTAAGCGCGTGGTGGTTCGTTTTTAAATTGAAAACTCCAACCTTGTTGATAAACTGTATCTCCGCTTTGAACTAATTTATTACTTATTTTCAAAGGAACAATAGATGAGTAATTTTCTTTAATTTTAAAAACAAGAAAATCTTCATCAATGTTTTGTTCTCCAATCATTTCCATTGAATCGGTGTTTACTAAATCTCCAAGTATAACATATTGGGATGAATCGTTGGGTACAACCATTTTCCAAGTTTTTAATTCCCCTGATAAATCAACATTACTCAAATCTTTTGGACTGTTAACCCAAAGTGTATGTTTACAAGTTACGGCAAGTGTTTCATTACCAATATCAATTAAAAAAGCGTTTCCTGGCAAATCAAAGAATGAGGTATCGTTATAATTTATTGCATTCACTAAATTGATTTTTGACACTTCATTTTGCGAGTACGTTTTTGTAATTAATAGTATCAATATACAAATTGTTAAAATAGGCTTGTTCATATTCAATTTTTGGTTTATTATATTTGTATTCTTTTTATGGTTTGTAACGATTTAAACATAAAAGTAGTGCAGGTTTACCCTACTCTTCATTGTCAGACCTTTGAACGAAACCGAAGATAGCAAAACTTAGTCAGAACGCCAAAAAACCCACATTGCTAGTAATGTTCGGTTACAAATTAGGCGCAAAAAGACTAACCAATCAATTTAGTAGTTTGGTTAGCTATAAAAAAACTAAAAACATTTTTTTAGTGGAAATTTTTATTGTTCAAGAGTAAAATTGGATTGTATTAAATATCAAACTCTTTTGCTAAGATTATTAGTTGGAATTCCAACTAATAATCTTATTTTTGCAGAATGACAAGTAATAAATTAGAACAACATCAGTCAGCTGGAAAAATAATTGGTGAATTATCTCGCGCCGCACATGTCTTTTTTCAACATCAATTTAAAGACTATTCAATTGGTCATGCTCAAGTAAGAACATTGCATTTTCTATCGCATAATAACGGAATAACCCAAGTCGATTTAACAGAATATTTAAAATTAGATAAGTCATCTGTAACATCACAACTTAACCATCTTGAGAAGAATGGATATATAAACAGAACAATTTCATCTAAAGATGCAAGAATTCGAACTATTAATATCACTGATAAAACAAAAGAAATTTTTGGTTCATTGATGAATATTTTTTCATCGTGGACTGATATACTACTAAACAACTTTAGTGAAAAAGAAAAAACAGACATTTTTATATTGCTTAAGAAAATGCAAGAAAATGCACAAACTAAAATTAATGAGCTCAAGGTAAATGAAGAAAAGAAATAAAAACCTGATCGAAGGAAACATAAAAAAACAGCTTTTCGATTTGGCTTGGCCTATGTTATTGGGTATGATGGGCATGGTTATTTTTAACCTTGTTGATACCTACTTTGTCGGGAGGCTCGGTGTTCAACAACTTGCTGCCATGAGCTTTAGCTTTCCAATTATTATGTTTATTAATAGCTTATCGCAAGGTATTGGAATTGGAACAAGCTCATTAATTTCAAGAAACATTATAACTACCAGCCGAAAGAACATAAAAATGATGGCTAGCCGAGCCATTTTACTTGGTGTAATTGTGGTAGTTATTTTTGTAATAGTTGGACTGTTAACCATCCGACCTACTTTTATCGCATTAGGTGCAGAAAAGGATATTTTAAAATATATTTTTGATTACATGAACATCTGGTATCTTGGGGTACCTTTTGTTGTTATTCCAATGATAGGAAACAATATTGTTAGAGCAACTGGTGATACTTTCACGCCTGGAATGTTAATGGTTTCTTCTGGAATAGTAAATATTATTCTTGACCCTTTGCTAATTTTTGGATATGGCCCCTTTCCAGAAATGGGAATAAAAGGAGCTGCTCTTGCAACTGTAATTGCAAGAAGTACAAGTTTAGTTTTCATTCTGATAGTTTTAATAAAAAGAGAAAAACTTTTAACCATTTATTTTGGACGTCTAAAGGATATTTTTTCAACATGGAAAAACGTAATATATATTGCTGGACCTGCATCTTTAGGAATGCTTATTACACCTATTTCAATAGGTTTTATTACAAAAATAATAGCTGGGTTTGGAAAAGAAGCAGTTGCTGCTTTCGGAGTCGCTTCACGGATAGAAATGTTTGCTCTTATGGTTATTGCATCATTGGGTTCTGTATTGATTATCTTTATTGGTCAAAATATTAGTAAACAGAAATTTAAACGTATTTTTAAATCATTAAATTATGCTTTGAAATTTTCAATGATTTGGGGTACTTTAGTATTCATTATTCTCCTATTTTTTGGACAAGCAATTGCTTCAATATTTACTGATGATTTAGCTGTTATTGAAATTACAAAAAAATACTTTTACATTATGGGTGCAAGCTATGGGTTTCAGGGCTTAGTAATGTTAAGCACGGCGAGTTTTAATGGGATAAATAAACCATACCCTTCAGCAATATTTTCCATAATTCGAATGCTCGTTTTATATGCCCCATTGGCTTGGCTTGGTTCCATAATATTTGGTATTTACGGTGTCTTTTGGGCAGGACTTATAGCAAATGTTATTATTGGAATATTATCATTTTCAGTTTTGCACAGAACAATAAAAAAAGTTAGAGATAAATAACTTATTATTACAGAGCAAGTAACTTTAAAAGTATTTAAATGAGGGATGGGAATCAAATGCAGCTTTCAGCTGCAAAAGCGGGCGGGCAAAAAATGTTTTTCTATCATATTAACCAAACCTTTCCTAATAAAACATTTGTCAAACCGCCAAAAGCCCCCAAATTACTAGTAATGTGATGGTGTAGTGCATTTTTATTCAAAAGAATATGTTATTTCTTCTATAATTAATTCATTAGTTGTGGAATAATAATAATCCGAGGCAGATGATTTTGAAACTACTATCAAGGTTCCATTGTTGTAAAAAATTCTGTACGGATAGCCTTTGGTGGTAATAGTTTCAATGTGTGATAGATTATTTAAGTTATAAACCTCTATCGACTTGTTATTACTACATGATGCTAAAACTTTTGAACCATCACTATTGATAATGAAATCTGAGAATTTTAAATCTCCTCTAGGTAATCCATTTAAGTATGAAATAGAGTTGTCAAAGATATTTCCAAGTGGAGCACAAATAAACTTTTTTGAATTGGGGATTATTTCAAATCGTGTTGATATTGCATATTCACTATCCCAAGGGTCTTTATATTTCCTAGTAACTAAATTACCATTGCTATCATAATTATAATAGGATATTTCGTCCGAATTAACACTAAAAAGTTCAGTATTGGTATTTGGGATTATTTCTAGCCTTCTACTCTCATCTCCGCACCATGTTAACTTAGAAATAACTTCATTTGTATTTCTGTTTATTACAACCATTGGTTCATCTGATGTACTGGTGCAATTAAAAATAATTTCATCTTTTAACACAGAAGAAATTACTGAAAATGGGCTTACTTTTATTTGTTCTATAAGTTCAAAATTTTCAGCATTATAGATAAACAACCAACCATCCTCTCTTGGAACAAGTAATTCATCTGTTTGATTGCCTATATTTAAAGTACAAAAACCAACCCCCGAATTAAAATCAAAATCAGTTTCCGCTTTTGTATTATAATTATAAGCTTTAATCAAACCTTCATTTCTATTTATAAAGAAAATTTGGTCCTTCTTTTGGTAAAATATAATATCATCCGTTTTAAATTCTATTAAAGGAATATCTCGCACATATTCAATAGTATTACTATAAATAATTTTCGAATAATAGGGGTTGTCTGGATTTGGAATTAATCCTTGAATTTGGTATGAAATAAAAGGAGTATAAGGAACTTCCTCATCTATAAAGCTTAAAGTCTCATTATCAAAGTAACTTGCAATTGTATTTGAACTTGAATAATACGAACTGCTAATTTCTCCATTTACTCTTACAACATTGAACGAGGTAATACTATCATTTGATACTGTCCAGTTTAACTCAATACTGTTTTCATTAATAATTGGTTCTTCTAATTTTATACATGATATTTCTCCATTTGAATTTATGTCTAATGGACAATCACAATTTTTCTCACAACTCACTAGAGAAGAGAAGAATACAAAAACTATTAATATCTTCTTAATCATGGTATTAGTTATATATATTAGTTGCTTAATTTCTCTCCATAAATACACTACAACGATTTAAACATACTAGTAGTTCGGGTTTCCATTACTCTGAATTGTCAGACCGTTGAACAAAAACGAAGATAGAAAAACTTTTTCAAACCGCCAAAACACCCGCATTATCAGGTTATTTTGAGATTAGCAACAGTATTTATTTCTCTAAAATGCCTTTTTCAACACTATCTTCAATAAGTTTTTCGGCATAATTCCATAATTCTGTCGCACCATTTTTTATTGCTTTTTTCTTATCGTAAACTGTTTGATATTTTACTCCAAATTCTTTCCACGTCCCACCATTATTTGATGTATTCTGCAATAAAGGTTCAAGTCTGTCCATTGATTTTGCAAATTTTGCATCATTAGAAATGCCATCTTCAAATTCAGTCCAAATTTCGATAAATTCTGCAGCCTGCTTTTCGGGTAAAATACCAAAAATCCGTTTGGCAGATTTCAGTTCTTCTTCTGTGTTTTCGTGATTTTTATTTTGGTCGTATATAAAAGTGTCGCCAGCATCTATTTCAACAACATCATGTATTAATACCATTTTTATGACTTTTAACAAGTCAATTTTTACATCAGAATATTCGCTTAAGACAATTACCATCATTGCTAAATGCCAACTATGTTCAGCATCATTTTCATTTCGGTTACTATTAAACAATTTTGTCCTTCTCTTTATGTATTTTATTTTATCAATTTCTTTAATAAACTCTATTTGCTTTAATAAATTCTCGCTTATCATTTCAATTCTCGCTTTTTAAATATTGTTACTAATGGCCCTCACACACCATGTATTTTGGGCTTCCAAAGCTTTACATTGCCAGACAGATAATTGAAACCGAAATTACCAAAAATTTGTCAAACCGCCAAACACCCCAAATTACTGGTAATATAATGTTCCAGATTGTGCGCCAAAACACTATACTAATCAATTTAGCTGCAATACTAACAATGAAATGCTAAACAAGTTTGTTTTGATTGTGCTAATCTTATTCCAACTAACGTCAAATTTTAAGTGTTAATATTCAGTGTTTTAACAAATCCGACATCTTCGGGTTTAAGATCAAATTTAGCAATGTTTTTTTTGATTCTTGA